>CAWIOV010000001.1:0-2170444 GCA_963837875.1 uncultured Chloroflexia bacterium | reverse complement strand
GGACTGTACACGAGGCTGGTTGGAGATGACCATATACTGTTGAGATCCAGCACAGGTCAGGAGAGTAATCACGGTGCCACCATGCCGAATGGAAGGTGCCTCGCTGTTTGGAGTCGTGGATGAGGTGGAAACCGTTGCGTGATGCCCAGGTTTGCAACTGGTCACCATCCAGATCAGTTTCTTGGTATCCCCAATCGGGGTGGTGGCTATTGAAGTCTCCAACCAAGACATAGGGATGGGGAAGCACTGGAAAAGGAGTTGTCTGTCCATCTTTCACTTGGGGGCTTGTATATTGGCGACATGGTCCCCGCCAATTCGAACGACATCACAGTGTGGGGTGGACGCAATGCGAGATGCCTCAGTATGTCACTGCGGACGTATGATGGTTTAGGTGGAGGATGTAACACACAAGGTCAAAACCTTTGATGTCGAAACAATTAGCTTTGTCATCCTTGACATGTGTCTCCTGCAGACATAGATGTCAATTTTCTCTTTGTCTGCAATGTTGCTGATGAGGTCGCACTTTGCGGCAGACATGCCCTCGACGTTGAGCTGCAGGATGCGCAGCGCCGGTCCGACGACTTGAAAGCCATGGTCCGGCGGGTCGACAGGGCTGTCGTTGGGATGTGAGCCGGGATTCGTCGTTTGTTGGGTGGAATTCGGCTCGGCTGGTGGGATCACTGCAGTAATTCAGGTCCGGTTGGAGGCTGGAATCAAATACTGTCAGGAGGCATGACGTGAACGCTGATCCCTTTTGCACCCGAACTGCTGAAGTGTGCCATCGAACCCGTATCCAGAAGGTCTGGACAACAGGCCTGATGCCAGCAGCATGGAAGGATCGATCTTCTCCTGTAAAAAGGGTAAAGGACCATGTAACGAGTGTAAGAGCTACCGGCTGATCACCCTATTGTCGGTCCCTGGCAAAGTCTTTGCACACGTTCTCCTTGCCCGACTACAGCCACTGCTACAGAGAGTTCGTCAGCCTCGATCAGTCACGATTTACTCACAGCAGATCGACCCTCGACGCAATCCTTGCCCACCGCCTCCTGTCAGAGATCCATCGCAAATGCCGCAAATATCTGCGTGTCGTGAATGTAGACCTCAAGGCGGCCTTCGACTCTGTCAACAGGACTGCACTCTGGAATTACCTGGTGTTGGTTTTAGAAGTATGATGAAGAAACTTACTACAACTTGGCTTTGAACTTCGAAAAAGTTTTTGCATTAGTATTTGCTGTGTGATATTTTTGGATTAACAATAGCATAGTTTTTGCAGGAACCACCTGAAATATAACCTAGGAATTTCCAAGCATCAGATAGGTCAGATATACAATTTGGTATTTTTTTGATATCTTCATCGGTGAACGAGAAATGCCACATTTTTGTGCTGTACCTAGTTTCCAGAAAGAAGATCATGTGATCCTGTTCGCCATGAGAACCCTACGACACCATGGCCTCCCGACAAATGCTCTCCATGCAGTGTACCAGGCCACAGTCGTCTCGAAGCTCTGTTATGCTTCGCCGGCCTGGTGGGGTTTCGCCAGTGCAGCTGATCGGGGCCGACTGGAAGCGTTCCTCCGCCGCTCCACTCGGTTCGGCTACCGGGCTGCCTTGTCTCCGACGCTCGCCAGCATCATAGCCGAGGCCGATGACAAACTGTTCAGCCACATTTCCTGCAATTCTCGCCACCTCCTGTACCCCCTCCTCCCTCCCAAACGTGATGAACATTACAATACTCGTGATCGTTCACACAATTTTCAGCTTCCCCCCAGGACATCATCTCTAAATGACAATAATTTTCTCACTAGAATGCTATATAAGGACCTCGGTTACAGCGACTACAGCTTGCGGACTGACAACTGAAACTTAGAACTATTCTTATCCAGTACTTTCCTTTGCTTGTTTTATCTTATTATTTTCTGCATCCATGTATTTACATTTTGGACTTCTTAATTGTTTTGCAATTGTTAGGCCTAACTAGTATAACAGCATTTTGACTGTTGTGTGATTAAACCATTACTTACTTACTCACCACCCGAGATCATTGATCACGTGACCACCCGAGTTGTTGCTTCAAAACGTGTCGTGCGCCAATTTTGCATGGGAATTTCCAACCAAAAGGGAAATTTGACTCAACCGTACACCATAGATAAAAATAGATGTGATATTTTGGTTTTTCAGATTTATGAACCTATTTGAAGTAGTGGTCGGAATTTTGATATCTCAACTTTTAATGGGTTCACCCCTAGAGCTGACAATGCTAAAGCCTGTTTTTGATGGCAAATTTTAGAAGTCCCACGTTTTGGGGGGTCATTTTTTGAAAATTTTCCCGATTTTTGGGGTGTTAACCTTGAATTTAGCGTTTTTGACCCCCAAAAGGCACTTCCTTATCTGAAAATACATCTACCGGTGTATTTCATGAAACTCTCCGATAAGGGGTGTCGGCTGCACCCTGGTTCAAGAACCCAAAAAAGGTGAAAAATGCCATCGAGGATGTATATGTTGTGTGTCTGCCGGTGACCCCTTATGCAAATGTTATGAAACTTGGCATGGTGGGTCTTGTCGGGTACGTAATTGCTCTGACCGTTGTTGGTCCACACCGGTTAACTGGTTTTGGTGTGTCGTGACACCCAAGTTGAGTCCCTGCCATAGACAAGGCCCATGGGGCTTACTGCAGCTGTTCCCACTACAGCGGGAACACATGATGGCCTAGAAAAAAGAAAGTGCTGTTCAATGTTCAATATTTTTTAACTGTTTGTTTTTGCTGTCACTGGTAATTTGTCAGACAGTAAGGTATAAATGAATTTAGAAAATGTTCAGTTCTTGTCTTCTTGTAAGAGGAATTTAATAAGTCCTGGGATAACAGAATCTGCTGATGATTTCTGGACCGCGTGGTTACAGAAGTTCGTAGTGGAGGCAGGAATCTGAGTCCAAAACGTTGTGGGATGGCTTGCATCATTGCATGTTACTCTTTTTGGCAAGGATCTCGGTCTGTGTCGTCAACGAATTTGTGGGTCGAGATGCAGGCTGCTCGCAGACTCTCAATCAGGATGAGGAAGGACCCCTGTGGCATCCCGGCGACCATCTCCAGCCACTCCAAGTAAAACTCACCGAACTTGACCCATTTTTGTCAATGTCCCTACATACGGTAGGCTTGGGTCATTCTTACACCAGTAGTGCACGACCATGCACTCTGTGATTGAATGTCCCTGAATTATTCAACTGGAGATTGCTTTGCGTTGCAGATATTGAAACCTGCCGATAAGAAGAAACTTCAGTATGGAGGGCTGCAGCAAGGTGGTCGTCCAACAACACCGCCTAAAGGAACTAATGGATTGAAAACTAAAGGAAAAATGTGAATATTACAAATATTGTTGAAACTGATTGTTCAATCTGCTTGTGGTTAACTTGTACATGCATCAATAGCCATGTATTTTACTTGTTATGTGACACTATTTTGCATTAAATGCTTCCATTGAAACTGAACTGTTCACATGAATACTATTAAATAGGGTATTATACAATGATGACTGAATTCACTATCCATACATTGCACTGATAAAACATCAACTGCCTACTGGATGGTGAAACCTGGCATAAGGCTGTGCCATACTAAAGGCCGTCCAGCAGGCAAGCGCTGCAACTTTTACGTCAGGCACAATTAGATTCATCGCACTGTGTGTCGCACTGTGGTTCAGCAATAATTATGAAGCAGCGGCGGCATGGGATTTGGAGAACAGCTGTGTCTTCAAACTCTGTTGGAATGCTGCTAGCGATGCAGACGACTGTACAGCAGGTGGCAAATTGTTCCAGATGCGCGATGCCGAAGGCTCGGTCACTGATGGTGGAGCGTCTGGTGGCCCGGATGTACAGACTGTCTGTCGATGCGGATCACAGTTGCTGTCTCGCCTCAATGTCAGCGACACGTCGTAGCTCGTAAGTAAGTAAGTAAGTAACCATGAATTTCTATCTCGCCGCTTTAGTACTACTGCAGGGGCGGTTACTTGATATCCCGCCGTTTAGGTGCGGTCCCAGCTGGCGATCTACAGGTCCGCGCGCCGGGCGGCCGCCGGTCCTATAGGCACACCTTTTACAGTATGACCTACGAACCCGCCTGGTATGGCTGCGCATTCCAATAGACCACTGGATTTGACTTACCGCAGCCGGTTAAGGCCGCTACTCATTCACCCTCCCCTCAGGGTAGTCAGCTGAGTTGACTGAGGCCGGTGCAAGGTTCACAGCGCATGCCCAGGCACTGTTATGCAGCAGCTTCGCGGCCAGATATATCGCGCCGAGCGCGATTCGAACCTGGGTTCTCATCGCACAAGGCGCGGCTATCGACCACTACACCACTGCAACCTGCAGACTGTCCTCGAGCAACCTGCTCGATCGCAAGTAGGGTTGCCAAACCCGGACCGTTTTTTCCAAACCCGGGTTTACGGGTTTGGGCGCCGCCAAACCCGGGTACCCGGGTTTGACGTAAACGTGACGTAGATAGTCACGTAAATGACGCTGGTACAGCGCATACAGGCTGATAGGAGTCATAGGACGCATGGACGCCTAGCCAACGCTCAAGAAGGCCTATGGGCGCGTAGCGTCTTTATTCTTTAACGTGTAGGCTATCAAGGCCTATTAAACGCCGGCGTCTTAGGGCGTGTGTGTGGTTGACTTGTCGCCTATACAAACACCGACGTCCGACGCCTGGGGTTGCCCATAAAGAACATCCACATTTTGCGCCCAAACGTCCGTAACTGTCCCACTATGTCAGATCCCCCTATGCCCCATCCCCCGGACGTCTGCAGTCCGCGGTCGCGGGTAGCCTATGGCCCAGTATGGGGCCTATAGGCGCCAAAGTGATGTCGATTTCCGGTGTTAGTTTTACTGAAGTGTTCGTGTTCTCTGAGAGTATTTGACGAGTAACAATATCGGACAGATGAGTAAGTGCGCAGTGTGCAACTAATGCAAGCTTGCAGTTGTACTTGTAGGCTGTAGCACTTGAGTAGCAAAACTGCTAGTTTGTTGATCGACACCCGAACGCGTGAAATACTGAAATAAGCGTCAACAATCATCCAAATACACCGCACATTTTGTTCGGCTACATTATGTCAGAAATGTTATGTTACAAGGCCGTTCAGTTGTGTAAAATGAACTACAGATATGCCTCAAAATGGCCGAAATCAAACCCGCAATGCATAGGCCTACTCCAGCATGACCGCATTGTAATAACTGTAAGACTACAGCCTCCGATAAACTACTCAGGCATGTTTGAGTTGCGCCTCGCGTCATACCGGTAGTTATATAGACCGCACGGCCAGCAGCCGTGCGATCGGGTTTTAGCTAGACCGTATGGTGTAGCGAAACTGCTGGTTTATCGCTCAACACCGAACGCGTGAATACTGAATAAGCATCCAAAATCCTCCAAATATACCGCACATTGTGTCGTATATTATTGCCGGCTACATTCCGTGCGAAATGTTATGTTATTAGGCCGTTTAGTTGTCTAAATATAACCCCAAAATGACCGAAATCAAACCCGTCAAACCCGGGTTTTCAGCCATGTCTAAACCCGGGTTTACGGGGTTGAAAAAGTCCGGGTTACCCGGGTACCCGGGTACCCGAAAACCCGGGTTTGGCAACCCTAATCGCAAAATAGCGCGGCGCCGTTGCATGCAGACAGCGCATTCCAATAGATAGGCAAGAGTTGCCAGTCGGAAAGCAATGCGCTCTGGCACACACAGCCAATGCAGTTCTCGCAGCAATGGCGACACATGGTCGAACTTTTGTGCCAAGAAGATCAGACGAGCAGCGGTATTCTGCACTGCCTGTAGTCTGTCGAGTTGAACGTCAGATAGCTAGACAGCCAGAGTGGCGCAACCGTAGTCCAGTTTCGTCAGAACCAACGCGACAACAAGCGACTGCAAGACTGGTTTGGTGACTGTCCGCCGGATGCTGCGGATTTGCCGCAGTGCACCAAAACAGCTGGAGACTGTCCTCGACACGTGAGTACGCATGGAGAGGTCTGAATCGAGGTGGATCCGAGGTCATGGACAGATCGCACCGGAACCACTGCATCGCAAAAATGTGACGTATCTCGTTCACCGATAGTGATATCAGAAAAATTTCAAAAGTGACTGGTAGCAAGTCAAGGGTATATTGCGATTTTGGGTTGGGTTGCCTGTAGCAGCAACGGAACCCAGCCACGAAACCACCTTCTAGCTATGATATGTTGTTGACATCCGGGATGTTCTAGAACAGAGGCCTCAGCCCCGCCAGCCAATCAGGGCTCAGCGGCCTAAATCTCCCACCCCAGGTCGCGTCCCGCCGTTTCCCGCCAAAGTTCTCTTTCTCTTCTCTCATCTTCTCTTGATGTTAATTTTGTTTTTCGTCACAGGCCCATTGAATAGCTCCTTAATGCTGACCCGGAAAGCTGGCATTTGAAACTACGCTGTTGCAAATTTAGCCAATAAAAGTCCCCAGCTATTCCGCGCGAGAGTTTCTTATCATCGAGTCTCGGTTTTGAAAAGAAAAGTCGAGTTCCTAGTTGCAAGGAAAAGTTCGAGTTACAAGGAAAGTTCCAACTTTTCACTGCAACTGGAAATTTTTAGTGCAACTAGAAACTCGACTTCTACTCAAACTCGAAACTCGACCATAAGTGACACTCATTACGCGCACCTCACATGATGCAGATTAACGTCCGTTTCACCAATACCGCCCCAATACAACGCATCATCTAATTGACGATTAACCCAAAACACTACTCAAGATGGCCAATGGTGAAACCGCGCCTTGGCGTTAACGAAAACTGGATTTGATTCCCAAAATATTTTAGCACAACCAAGTCAAATACGGGCTAAATTTGCAACAGCGTAGCGAGTCAGGTCAATGCACTGGAAATACAATACAGCTTACCCGTTGTCGAATATTCCAAAAGCCAGCGCACGAAATAAATTCCAGCATGCATCAGTTGCGCGTGTTGTCGAGTGAATGAAATCAAACCGTGCCACGCACATCGCACACCACTGGGTAGGCCTAGTGTAGTGCGAGCCTACTGCACCCTACCCTCTAGCACGAAACCAAGGGAGCGCGGCTGCCGCTCGGCCCCGGCTTGCGGGCAAATAGAGGCTTCCCACTAAAATTGAATGACGATCGTTTTGGAGAGGACAAAATTAAGTTAGCCAATGCCCACGCGTGCAACGGTTCTATAGGCTGCCGGAGTTATTTTCAGCGTCGTTGGGGCCATTCAAATATTACGTAACGCTTTTTTGGCCAACTTTGACCCCCCCCCCTGTCACAGGCTGTCACACCGGACCGACCCCCCCCCCCCCCGTAACGTAACGCTTACCCCAACTGTCAAAGTTAACATAGGACAGCTTGTATTTAGGCCTAATAGACATGTTTGAGTAACCGCCATGCTGCTTAGGCGCTGCTGTACTACTGGGTTGAATCGAAAATCAATCCGGAGTAAGAGTTTAGAACTGAAATAGAAAGTGTTGTGCAAAAAAATAGTTGATTGCGGTAAATCGTCGGTATTACCGGTACGGTTTAAAGGTAATATTTAGTATAATACAGGATGAACTAAAAAGAGGCAGCATTACGTAACGCTCGGCCCAACCCCCCCCCCCCCTGTCACAGGCTGTCACACCGGACCGACCCCCCCCCCCCCCGGGGCGTTACGTAATATTTGAACGGCCCCTATGGTGCCCAGAATCTAACACGCCCTCGCCGACTGTACGTCTGACCACTGTCGATTCGCCTGAGTTACCTGTGCACGTGGACCGTGAAGTAGGCCGCCAGCTTGTATCACTCTGTCTCGTCTCCTGTGGTCAGACGTACACTCAACTCGGTCTAGCTATAGATTCTGGCCCCAATGACGCTGAAAATAATCTCCGGCAGCCTATAGAACCGTTGCATGCTTGTGATTCGCTTTAACGTAATCGAGTAACAGACAGTGTGTAATTAGAAGTTGAGTGTTGAGCGCGTATTGAGTTTAGTTGCCGGATACGAAACTAGACATGCAGTAATGTAATGTAGAGTATGTAGTGTAAAGTGTGATTAGCAGTTAATGTTGCTTGCTGAGAAGCTACGGAACTGGCTATTTCAGGACACTACAGACTGGATTTACATGCTGATGTCAATGTGTTGGAATTGTTGTGTTGCCATACCTGCTACTTAACCTGCTGTACATAACCTGCTACGAATCTTGCTACATTAAACCGCTGCGCTACATTATAATTCACACATGAGACTTCGTCTTCCATTCACCATAAGCTACGAAACGAACCCCCGACAGTAGACAGTTCATGGGAAATACCGTTGCGGAGCCGGCTGCTGAATCGGATACGGAACCTGAGTTGGCTCCTAACCTTGAACGGTCACCCGAGATACCATATTGCACCTCGCCGACTCCTCCCACGGGCGAGAACGCAATATCTGGCGCCCGAACGTGGGGCTCCGAAATGGATTCGTCGAAGAGGAGCGAAGCCACATCCACTCGGAGTCGTAGCAACACTGTCGAGTCCGAGGAGACGAAGGTATTGGAACGCTACAGTACGCCTGCTGCGGACAGTGGACACTCGTTGCGTCATAACCTCGCTGCCGAGCTTCAGATGGACGGGGCAGAGTTAACAATGTATTCCACGCCGCCGAGCAGTCCAGTACGCCGTTGAACCTCAATGCTGATGCCTGGCGGATCAGGTCAGTCGGCTTGGTCGCCAGATTCGTCGCCCTATTTCATCATCAAGTATTTTGCGTGTTAATTCGTCTGATGAGTCGCGTGTTTCGTCGCCAAATACGTTGAGCCCGCTGCATCGCGCGACGAGACAGTGCGGGCTGAAGGACACGAAACTGTACCGAGAAGTAACACTCCGATACTGAAACAGAGACATTCTAAATCGCCGAATAGAGTGCAGACTACGCTAGACTTATGTGGATGGCAGTCGAAAAGCCATACGCATTACCCATTAAATTTTGTTTCCGGTACAACAATTTGATATTTGTGTCGCTCCAGCACAAAACCGTTCGCATGTCACTAGTTATAGTTATGAGATATTAACGTAAAAAACACAGTTTATTTAAACTGTAAGAATGACACATTTAAAACTGCAAATATGTTTTAGGGGGAAAATTTTCCGAGGGCAATGCGCATTGCTTGTGCGACTGCTAGCCACATAAGTCTAGCGATTAGTCGCATGCACTACGTGCAAAGCAATGCACAGCATTGCCCTAGGAAAATTTTTCCCCTTAAAACATATTTGCAGTTTTAAATGTGTCATTCTTACAGTTTAAATAAACTGTGTTTTTTACGTTAATATTTGCTGTTTTACTCTTGTAATTATGATATTATCATAATTTCGGCATGGAATACAATGTAATTGACCTGACGTGTATTTCACAATGCGTACCACACAAAGCCCTAACTTTTCCCGTTTTTATAAACTAAACTCAGCTAGACACGGGTGTCGTATTTTGTAGAAAACGGCATTTTAGACCATGCTATTTTACTTCCGGTTTCAAAATGGACCTCGGATTCGGAACCGGCATGTCCCGAAAACCTATATATAGGGAAATTTAGCCCCAAAACGGCATTCTAAGGGCGTTTTTCGTGATTTTTTCACTGCGCATGCGCAGAAACGCCCAGAATACTACTTCCGGTTTCAAAATGGACCTCGGATTCGGAACCGGCATGCCCGAAAACCTATATATAGGGAAATTTAGCCCCAAAACGGCATTCTAAGGGCGTTTTTCGTGATTTTTTCACTGCGCATGCGCAGAAACGCCCAGAATACTACTTCCGGTTTCAAAATGGACCTCGGATTCGGAACCGGCATGTCCCGAAAACCTATATATAGGGAAATTTAGCCCCAAAACGGCATTCTAAGGGCGTTTTTCGTGATTTTTTCACTGCGCATGCGCAGAAACGCCCAGAATACTACTTCCGGTTTCAAAATGGACCTCGGATTCGGAACCGGCATGCCCAAAAACCTATATGTAGAGAAATTTTGCCCCCAAAACGTCATTTTGACCCGTTTACGGCTAATTTTGTGTCGTGACAACGCTTACAATGGGCGGAATAGGGATTTTACCCTAATTTTCATGTTTTTCCCCAAAAATTTGGGGTAGAAATATTTTTTTACAATTCTAACCCCCAAAAGGCACTTCCTTACACCAAAACGCATCTTTTGACCCATGAACGGTGAAAATCGGTCTAGCGGTCCGACCTGTGCGGAAGAGCAAGAACCACAAAAAATAAAAATAAAAATAAACTAAAAAGGGACACAACCCGTACATGTTGGGTATCGCCAGGGAAGAGCAGAGTAATCCGGTGGAGCTAAAATTTTTCCGGGGTACTACCGGGGCCAACGTAGTCGCTGATGCCACTCCGGATGCCGATCGGACTCTTCGGTTGCGGAGCACGGTACCCCACTTTTCTCAATACCCCTATATAGGCTTGGGTCATTCTTACAATAGAGTGCACTACTGTGCACTCTATGATAGATCATAATTTTGTTTGGTCAACCAAAGCTAGTGCTTAGTATCATCAAAGGGGTGATAGCTAATGCCTGCTTCTGTTACTTTCAGCAACTGCATCTGGCGTTGTGTACGATTTGCAGACAGCGCGACTGTAGGTGTAGAGATGCCATAATGTTTCTTGCTATGACGTGCAATGATGCGATAAGCAGTTCGCATCCGAACATTCTGCTGCGCTTGATTCGTCGCCGCCGAGTAGGCGTGCGACGTATGTTTTGCTAATGTATACTTTCTCTTTTTTCATCTTTTTCCGTGAGGTCGTGATTTCCTAAACCGCGCCAAGGGTAATAACCAATTGTACAAATAATGAAAGGGCATAGGCCGACCCTTATAATTCGCCAACAAAATTTCTCAAGTGTCGGCCCCTGGTGGGGGGCGCGAGAAAATGTGCGAAAAAATGCCCACTTTTCGGTGGGTGGGGTCACTATATCGCATTTCGCTCAAAAACTGGGCATTTTTTAAGGAATCAAAAATAATAGCGTATAGATTGGATGTCTAGGCTACAATCCTGTTCAAGAATTTTCGAAAAATCTTCAGCGGTTGCTGAGAACAAAATTCCGGAAAATCGGACATTTTCCGATGAATCGGAAGAAATGCATATTCATGAGGCAATTTGCATATCAATGACAGCCACGCTCAGGGCGTCAGCGCTCAGTGTGGCTGAGTCCATTATAGCTGAGGGGTGGCAGGTTGGAAAGTAGTGAGAGTAGGGCGAGTCCATTTTTACGAGGGGTGTCAGGTTGGGAAATTTCTTCGAAATGTGCGCGGAGTGCGGCCGAGTCCATTAGTTGAGGGGTGGCAGGTAGGGAAGTTAGGCAAGTCCATTTTTTCGAGGGGTGTCAGGTTGGTAATTTTTTCGAAATGTGCGCGAAGTGTGGCTGAGTCCATCATAGCTGAGGGGTAGCAGGTTGGAAAGTAGTGAGAGTAGGGCGAGTCCATTTTTACGAGGGGTGCCAGGTTGGGAAATTTCACCAACTGTTCACATAGTTGCTGCCTGCGCCTTCGCAGTATACAATAGCCGTACACCGACTATATCGCTGACGCTGTAGAAACGCAACCATTGGTCTGATCTTCACGAAATTTTCAGGGTAGGTTGTACTAGGTTCCCATGATGTCCGGCCACCTCCCAGGTTGGAAAAATGACGTCATCAAAAATTTCAACATGGCGGCCGGCGGCGGCGACGTTCTCGGCAAGCCATGGCTTGCCATCGTCTAGTTTTGTTTACTATTATGCATGATGTACGGCGCCCGTGCGCACTACAAGACTGAGACACCCCTGCAAAGCGGTCTTGGGCACGTCCAATGCAGCGCGCATTCATTGGCAGCCGCGCTTGCTTCGTTTGTATTCGCTAGGCGGCGCCACCAGTCGCGATGTTATCGGCGATTTCAATGTCATCGCCTATCGTCATCACTATTCAATAAGTTTTTAAGGAGTCTACGACTAACGTCGTGAGACAATAACGTCATTAAATCAGAAAAACATCGTGAAAATTATTGCTGTGCGACTGTTGATGTGCTTGACGTACGGATGAAATCATTTGACCACGGCACATTCACTAGGCCTATACTGCCATCAGAGCGCGGTGAGTAACCAACGGTGGCGCACTCGCGCCTCAATAACGTCTTGTGTCACGATTTCCTGTTATACGCTCGTTTTGCTTTGGTGAATAACAAGATCACTTCGTTTCGACCCGACAGCCAGCAAATCGATCTTGCCGCCAGCCTCGCAAGCTCGGCAGGCGGCCAAGCTGATCACCATTGGAGATGCCTTATACGTATTACGTTGTGCTACGTTACGTTGCGTTAGTTATTTTGCCCATCGGCTTGCCATACGCTGTTCACCAGGCGAACTCACACGGACGGCACCACTTTACTTTGCTCCTGCTTCCCGAGCGTTGGTCAATAAAGCTCGCTGGAGTCTGCCCTGTCGGTGTCGGTCCGAGAATAATTTTCGCTGTGCCAGGAGCGGAGGTCGCCTGGCGCAGTATAGGTGCACGGTATGAAGTTGCATGGTTTGCTTTATTGTCGTACCGACAGGGAGACTCCACAAACGTTATTACACAACATGATTATGGTACTGCCGGCGATCGAGAAGTATATAAAACAAATGCCAACAGGACAGAGGCTTTTCTATATGAGGGATGTATTTTAGTCCAAAGGATAACTGGCTAACACAACAAAGACCACCATGTGGGGATTGGGCTTTTATTTGGGCCGCGTGCCGAGCTTGCGAAGCTGGCGGCAAGATCGATTTGCTGGCTGTCGCGTTAAGCGATGTTGTTGCCAACATTTGCGAACGTTGACGACTCCTGGTGTGTTGTCGCGCAGTAACGACGAAATCACGAAACGTTTCGAAGAGTTGGACAAGGACAAAAATGGTGTGCTCAGTCCACAGGAAGTCATCAACGTCATCCGCGACATGATGTCTGTTGGCGTATAGGAGTAGAAGAGAGGTGAGGGGCGGGGGAAGGGGGTGTTGACGGGGTTGTTTCGCGACATGATGGGTGTTGATGAGCAGTGTGCGGTGGCGCTCATGCAGATGTTCGACCAGAACAAGGACGGCAGCCTGGACTGGGACACCTGGAACACCTGAAATACAGCAGCTGTTCCACCGTTCCACCGCCCGTTACGCGGCTTCTGCCGAACTGAAATCGCACGGGAAACAGACAGACCGTTTCGCGAGTCCGCGGAACGTGGAACATGAAAGAACGACGTCCTGAGACGTGTCGGACAGCCGGACGGCAGCCTGGACAAGACGGAATTCATGCAGCTGTGGGCGAACATGTTCGGTCGCTAGTGAGGCGCTCTAATCGTCGTCCTCCGAGACCAATCTAGTTGCTCCGCCTCACCTTCGACTTGCAGATTATACACGCAGCGATGAACGTCCCTCCAACGGATCTGATCTAGTCATTTCTCTCGGTTGTCATGCCGTCGTGTCGTCGCCATCTTCACGGCACGGACGGGCACGCACGACAAAACACTATTGTGTTGTGACTTTTACTTGTTATCTTCGCTCGCTTGATCGCTCAGTATTGTTTTCTTCAGCTTTTCAACTGTCTGTATAATTATTGTACTTTTATTATTACGATTGTGGCGCCGCGTAGCCACACAATGCGTTTTCTGGACCCGATTGGGTAGGCTTACTAATGATGATGTCTACACGATGAGCTATCTACCAAACACAGTGCTGTTTCATACAGTCTTGAGCTGTAATACCTACCGTGTAGAGTAGATTTGGTTTGAAATTTAAAAGAGAAACATGTTGTATGAAACGTTCACTGCACAAAGTTCGTAGGGATGACAAAATGTGGTGCTATACCGTTTAGCATCACAGACGATGAGAATATTTAAGGGGTCAACCATAAAGTATCTAAGCACGGGGGGTCCCGCGTAGGCCCAATGCTTAAAACGTGCAAACGGGAGGGGGCGGGTCCAAGTCCAACGGCTGATTTTTGCGTGCGTACTTTATGGACGGCCCCTATAAACTCGTGCAAACGACATAGCCAAGCTGAGAGTACAATACGACTGTATAATGGCCTAAATGGAATGGACTTGATGCCCTGTGTGTTGTTCGAGCGCGCGAATACAGCGCTGAGTGGGTGGGCTGACAATACATTGTTCAGCATCTTTTTGGTGTTCAGTAAAATGAGGAGCAATCGGCAATCCCATTATTTGCAAGTCGCACGGCAGCAGCTGAATGTGTGTATTTATTTCGTTGCTCAAAATTGCTCACGTCGAATTTAGTACTAGGTCCTAAACTAGGCCTAGATTATAGTTAGATGAACGTGTGTGCATGTTTTAACAGTGTTTTGGTATACTCGTGGGGATAACAAAGATCTTATGCTGACTATTTGGAAGTGAAAATAATGTATGTCTAGGGGGCGGTGAGAGAGGGGGGGGGTTGCATATTTGATGTGAATTGCGAAGTATGGTCATCATAAAATCACATGGCTTGAAACCAAGATTCATAAGTCAAAATATGCATTGCATTCAGTTAATGTTGCAGATTCAGGAATTGCTCCGTGTGATTTTTTTCTTATCTTGTTATCTTGTTATCTTGATTCCTCGGTCACTCGATGGACATATATGGTGCGTTACCAGCTGTCTACTTACTTGTTATCTGACTTTTACAATGGGCCTACTAGAACTGAAACATTGTCATTTGTATAATGCCGGACTTTGCAGGAATCTGAGAAGTTGAACGCTTGTCTGTCTCTTGCCACATTCACTGACCTAGTATCTTCTTCTTCTTCTTCTTCTTCTTCTATAAAGCTGTAGTTTTTACTACTTTTTCAAACTTTTGTATACATAACATTTCGATATGTAACCGTAATTTTTAAATATTTTTCTTCGTTAGATTTGTAGAAATCGATGAATACTCGTATATGACTGCATTTAAACTAATTTATTCTCGGAGTGAAGCATAGGGTCCAGCAACTGTTTGGGATGCAGAGGCCACTGCGCTGAACTATGTCGCGACGCGGTATTGCTAGTGTCATGCAGCCCTGTGCAGTGGCGTCTGCTCAATATAAAGTTATCTGGACCCTGCTGAGTGGCAAACCAAGATCGCGCCGCTAAGACGAAGGACCTTCGCACTGAGCCTTCGCGAAGTGATCTTGTTATGGAGATCCAATCAAACTTGTATCTCAATTACATGATTTCTCCCTTGGGACATTTTGAGACAGAAATCAATAGATTTAGCTAAATTTCGGAAATCAGTGGGATCGGACTTCAGACCGCCCCATCCCGCCTCTCCTCGTCCTAGCACAATCCCCCGAAAATCGGATTATTTTTCGCTTTTGGTATTTTTCTCTCATAAGTTTTTCAAATGACTAATTTCACCAAACCCAGCCAAAATCGACCATTCGTTAAACTGGAATTTTGCGTATTTTGTAAAAAAAATACTTTATTGCGAGCCAATAATTATAGGCCTGTTCTATATGATTTAGCTGTGTTGAGGCTGTGAAAATTAAAAATTACGGAGAGAGTATTTTTATAATCACGAAATCGCACGGAGTAGTTGATCAATGGGCATTTCGTCCCAGTAAACAATTGTAGACTCCGCATCAATTATTTTTCGTGATTATTCTGCCGATTCTAATATCGTTAATGAAGATTTTCACTATGTGCAAGTTATAGCATGTACTGCATTTCTCGCGGGTACATACAGTTTTTACTGCTTCAATGGAGGTATCCAGCCAACTCCGCCCATAAATTGTTCAATGGCAATATCGTCACTGTGGCTGCCTCATGTTATATGCATTACTGAACTATTCATGAACGCAGCTACATAACGTTATTGGTTGAAAAAATTGTGGGCGGAGTCGCTGGAACCTCCATTGCGCAGCTTTACTTCTCATGCTCAGTTACTGTAGGCTTTCTGTTTGACTCAGAGACCTGTGACAAGTATGACCTCCCTCCCTGGATCTAGGATGGGACGTATAACTGGGCGTGTGTGTGTGTGCGCGCGCGTGCGCGCGTGTGTATGTGCCATCACGAATTTAGGTGCTTGTCGCTCATCTACTTTTCATTATACCACTTTTGCCAAAAATTCAAGGTCCCGCAAAATGTATTGGTGGAGGGTGACTAGTTAATACTTTGAAGGAAAATCAATTTTGATGAATTTTTCTTCATTTTGTCGGCAAATCGAGTTAACGTTTTTGAACTGAGTTGCATTTTATCAATCGACCGACCGACAATCAGTATATATACATTTAAAATATATATAAATATGAATATAAATTTAAATATTTATGACGTTTCATAAATTGTTATCATTCATATGGTGCAAAACGTAACTCCTCGGAACCGACGGACCCCGCAAAATGATGGAGGGCTGGATTATTAATTTCAGACGGATAGAGAAATATGTCATGTGCATGGCCATCGTACGCACACGGTAGCCATAAAGTGCAGCAAATATTTTGTACTGACACGAATCCGAGAAGCGCTGGTAAACTTAAGAGTTACTGGTTATGGAGAACCAGAGTTCTATTCACGTGCTGTTTGATTATAGTCATAATTATACTTTCTACTTCAAACTTGCTCAGCTGAATATTGTTCAAAGTATTGTTGTCACTATAAAACCTTGATAGTAATCCTTCACTTGTGTGTAGAAAATTTACGCGTGAATTCGCATCATATTTTCTACTTTCACTTATTCGTACTACTCACTGTATTGCTACTGCTTGTACTATTGATATTATTATTATTATTATTGTTATTATTATTATTATTATTATTATTGCTGTTGTCGTAGCCTGTTATTATTGTTATATTATTGTTTTTTTTCAACGGCGAGTTGAGGGTTCATATAGCTTGCGATTGTTTCTGGTCTGGTTTATAATATTTTTCGCGGTCGATTTTAATCAATTCTTTATACATGCTACGTATAAACTTAATTCGTTTAAAGCGTTTCTCATTTTACATTCTAATAATAAATAATATTATAGTAGTAGTAGTGGTTGTTGGCAGTTAGTGGCGCAATTGATGTGACCGCCGAATGTGACGGAACGAAAAATAATAAAATCAAGTGTTCGTTGTGATCATCAAAGACGTCGAATATCCACTGCATTCTATCCGAAGTTTGTTGCAAGTCGATGTATACGTTCCACGGGGCGCCAGTTACTTTTTGTCACAAACAAAGCCACCAGCGAGCAACCAACGACAAGCCGAGACTTATTGACTCGACTCTCTGTAGGAATTAAAGATAATTTACGTTTTTTACGACTCTTGCCATTCATTGTTTGACAATAGCCGCACGCGCCAGTATGCATATCGTCGCTAATTTAGCGTGATCCACACCCCCACTTTCCCACCCCCCCCCCGCCCCACCCCAGCTGTGGTCCTCCAGGAGTCCACCAGGTAGACCTCGTCGTTTCACCAGCTGGAATTAGAGGATCTCGGGGTGCACAAGCTCTTGCAACCGATCTTGATCGTGATCGGTTGGCCTGGAAGTCCCTATATCATTTGCGACTAATGAAGTAACGATCGATCATCCAGGACAGGTGACGTCAATGTCATACTGTAGGTAGGCTGAGACTACACAGTCTTTGCGACTCATAGTTTAGACTAAATAATAATTATATTCATCGTGCGTCGCTTGTATCCAATGCTTCATACGTTCCGCGATGATGTCAACATAATTAACACGTGCTTTCGAATAAATAAATCGATCTTGGCAGGCGGCCAAACTGATCACCATTGGGATGACTTAATATCCAGGAGTGATGGGTAACTGCGTTACTCAGGGCCGGATTAACCCTTCGGGGGGCCCTATGCCAAGTGACAACGGGGGGCCCCTTTCAACATTTTTTATGGCCTTGTGATGTATATTAGTAATTGTAATGATTGATGTTAGCTACCGGTAATTAGTAAATAAACTGTGAAAGTGATTTAATGACGTAGAGGTACAATGTAGGCCTATTTTTATTCACCCTGCGCTGCCGCGTTAGACGCGGCCTCCCTTTGGAATGGGGCCCGGGGAATTCTTCCCGGAATTTTTTTGAGATATCAGTTGGCCGTATGCGAGTTTTACAGCATATCTGGTCAAATAAAATGGTCTTCATTCCAGGGGCTTTTGTGGGGGGGGGGGTATCCGGGGGATGTTAAGTCGCATGTCTGGTACAGCTGTTCACATAAAGAATGGCATAGCCTATGCTTCCCAAAATACAAAATGCATGCAGTATCACAGGCCTCTATTAAAATATTATAGAACCATCTGTTTTGTTTTTGATGGCAACTCATCATTTTTGCGACAGTATTAGGCTTGTGCCTATTAGTGATACATACAACACCTGCATCAGGCTTATCTGCGTATCAGTGTTTGTGCAGCACTATATGGTTTAGACAATAGCTGCCTGCAGGACCAGGACCCCTGTAGCATTACTGTTGGCTAGGCCTAAGCTTCTATTGGGTGCATTCTTAAACGACGTAACTGCAACCGTGGTGATTTCCTGGAACCACTGAACAGCAGTCCGTTTGACGCATGATTGGTATTATACCGGTAGGCCTATGGCAGTATGGCTCGTATGTTTTAGGCTGTACCGGACGGGCGGACGGCACATGACATACATTTTTGTCGGTAGAAGATTAGCCTACAGGGGTTGGTGGCCGGCGAGGCACAAGCCCAGTCGCATGTCGGCTAATAAGCATATTATGCTGTACACTACGCATGGCTTTTGCTGGCTGGATACTGCAAGCTACCAACAATTTCTTCGTTTGACTTCGAGCCATTACAGTCTTCGATCCGACTCTTTCCACGTGACACTTTTCTGTTAATAACTCAAACTATTATGATAACTGTCGCCGCGAAGCGGCGCCGCTTTTGAAAGGCACTTGAATTAGCACGATAAAAATTACAAACTTTTCTGCCACGGAGGGCCCCCTGCCGACGGGGGGCCCCCGCCAATGGCTTCACTGGCTCTATGGTTAATCCGTCCCTGAGCCCCCTACACTACACACAATGTTATAGTAGAGAGCCATGCCGTGGCTCTCAGGCTCCCAGTAAGTAAGTAAGTAGACAGCTGGTGACGCGCCATATGTCCGTCGGGGGTGACCGAGGAATCGTGGGCGAAGCTGCTGCTGCTGCAGCATTTGTGGCTGCTGCTCTTTTGCCAGATGTTATGCCGCAGCAAAGAATATGAATGGGATCTTGCCCTCCATGAACATACGTCAACATTCGCATTCAAAATCGCATGGGAAGCCATAAATTTACTAATTCGGATTCATGTGATAATTTTCGTTCCACAGTGCTTTATTTCTATTCGTTCTCGACAAAAATATTCGTTCTTATTCAGTTCTCGTTCTTCAAATCATTTTTAGTTCTCGTTCCAGTTCTCGTGAACTAAGGCACTTTAATTTTCGTTCATGTTTTAGTTCTCGTTCACGAAAATATCACTGCTAGGCTGCATCTAAGCAGCTGCAGCGACTGCATTGGGGAGTCGGACACAGTGCGCATGCACCGTGGTCCTGTTAATTACCAGCGGTGTCTTCCGCAGCTGGCACTCGGTCGATCCAGTCGTCGCGTGACAAGCCGCGCTATGTCTTGACGGAAGGCTGAGGACCAGCGGCAGCTGTCGCAAGGAATCTTTCTTCATCTGAAGCCGCAGCATCATCTTATTCTCCGCCGTAATTGTCAGCAGCCCGAAGCCTTTCGCTGTTGACTAGTTTAGGTTCGGATTATTCAGCGTGCCCTTTAAAATTGAACAGCATCTGATGCTGCATGGCTTGTGTTCTATATCCGATGTTCTCCGATAGGTTTCACAATATTTTGGCACGAGGAAACAGTATTCTCAGAGCGAAGATGTGGGTCAAGACGCATTTATTTATTTATTTGAAGAATGCACAATGTGACGATCGCTTGTGAGACGAATTCTGACGGAATACAATGAGAAAGTAGGGATAATAATAATAATAATGGTTTATTTCATATATGCAGCGCAATGGCTGGATTCAACAGATGACAGATAATAACAGACAGAAAGACAGAAGTAGTAATACAGATAATGGCCTAGAAAAAGTGTTGTTCAATGTTCAATGTTTGTTCGCAGTTCGTTTTGCTGTCACTGGTAATTTGTCAGACAATAAGGTATAAATGAATTTAGAAAATGTTCAGTTCTTGTGAGAGGAATTTCATAAGTCCTGGGATAACGGAGTCTGCTGATGATTTCTGGATTTCGTGGTTCCGGGAGAAGGTAGTGGAGGCAGGAATCTGAGTCCAAAACGTTATGGGTAAAAAAAATTTGAGTCAGGTGCTCGCGGCGGTCTTGCAGTGAGTCGATGTCGTCCAGGATCATCGCCGACCGGCAGTCGATCTGCGGGTGGATTATTCGCATTGCTCGTCTCTGAAGCGACTCGAGCGACTCCGTCTGGCCATCCGTCAGGCTCGAGTGCCAGACTGGACAGGCGTACTCGAGGACCGGCCGCACGACTGTCTTATAAAAGCACAGCAGGTCCTCTCGTGATGCACCAGAGCGCGCGAGTTGCTTCAGAAAATACAGTCTCGATGCGACCTTGGAATAGATCGCGTCGACGTGCTGTGCCCACTTCAGATCAGTGGACACGTGGACTCCGAGCAATTTGAAAGACTCCACCCGCTCCACGACTGCCCCAGCGACAGTTAGCGGCGGCGGCGGGTCCCGGGAGATCGGTCCCATCAACAGCTCTTTCGTCTTTCGGCCGTTGACGTTCATGGCATCCTGCGCGGCCTGCTGGACCAAGTCGTCGACGATGGCTTGCATGTTACTCGTAGATCCTCTGGCGAGGATCTCGGTCAGTGTCGTGTCGTCAACGAACTTGTGGGTCAAGCAGGCCGCTCGCAGACTGTCAATCAGGATGATGAACGTCAGCGGCCCGAGGAAGGACCCCTGCGGCATCCCGGCGACCATCTCCAACCACTCCGAGTAAAACTCGCCGATCTTCACCCGCTGCCGCCGGCCTCTAAGGAAGTCGCACATCCATCGGATGATGGTGTCCGGCAACCCGAAGGCCAGCAGCTTGGCCACCAGTATGTTGTGGTCGACATGGTCGAACGCCTTGGCGAAGTCTATGAACACAGTGCGGACGGACTGACCCCGGTCAGTTGCACTGTGCCAGTGATGCAACATGTCCACCAAGGCGTGAGTTGTCGACCGACGTTTAAGCGCTCCATACTGGCGGCCGTCGAGTTGGTCCTTGATCCGCTCGAGGATCCACGAGCCGACGAACGACTCCAGCAGCTTCCCGAGTGTCGCAGTGAGCGAGATGGGTCGCAGGTCCGACTCGATCGATCTGGGCGGCTGCACTTTGGGGACCGGTATGACGTTGGCTTCCTTCCACCGGGCGGGAACGAAGCCTTCGCGGACTGACGCGTTGAAGATCGCACATACCGGTCCGATGCCAAACGGCGCTGTCGGTGTCAAGCAAAGCGAGCTCGCAGAGTTGACGAAGAGGCTCCTCTCCAAGTCCTAGCGAAGCGGTCCTGTTTTCGCTGGAGTTAATACTTCTCGACGGCTTCGCAGCTCGTCAATAATAATATTCCCTCCTGAATTTTTGACAGGGATAGCCTATCGTAAAACGATTCAATTATGGAACGGTGTTGTCTAATGCACATCTGGGGAAACTCTGTCGCAATTTCTCACTCGCTATCCACCTCGAATACCACGAGTGAACTCAGCGTCTGAAGAATATAACTTTTGACACTGGGCAGGTGCATTTGCAAACGCGACCGCTTTATGGGCTATCAATTCATCACACTCTGCGGTCTGGCAGCTCGCATATTAAGGAATATCCCGTTGAAGCCGCCTAAATAAAATAATAACGGGTAGTCAGGCATTCGCTCACCTACATCCAATTCGCTGGCAATAAAGCAAGCATCAGCCGGTACCAGAGCCAACAAGACTCGACTGCGGAGACTTGCGATATACTTATGAATGACTTATGAAGGATTTCTCGCCCAATCAATAAGGTCATCGTTACCATTATCGTTATTTTTTTACACCACACTGCAGCTGCAACATGCAATACATGTATGGTACGTGTTTGGTAAAAAGTGTCGTCTGTGGGAACAGACTTTTTTCAGTTACTTACTTGGAATCAATAATGTTTGTTTGCTGCGGCGGCGGCTGGTGCCTGGCTACTGCTATGCTGCAGTCAGTCAGTCAAAGCTGGTAGCCGGCCACCGCCGTTCTTCATCGCGTCTTATAACGCCACCGCCGCGCGTCCGCCGGCTGGTTCTCGGTCTTCATTAGTCGGCCCGTCAAGCGTTAAGTCGGCGCGACGACCGGCGACTGAGCAGAAATCAGTTTTGTCGCGCACTGCTCTGCCGCTCGACGGGAGAACGCCGCTCGGCGACTCAGCGGCTGTACGAGGATGGATGCCTGATTGCCTGTGACACAGCGTGCTAGAAAGCAACAACATTTTGTTGTTGTTGCTGTTATCGTATGCCATGGGCTACATCTTTGAGCGCCACCAGCTATGGCTTCAGCGAAGGTCGCTGATAATCTGTCCCCCATGCCCCAATCGTTTGTCGCTGGCTCGACTTGGCTTGCGCTCGGCGGAAACAGTTTAGAAGAGTAGCCTAATAATGACTCGTCGTCGTTGATGGGTGTCGTGGCGGTCTGGCTCCGTGGCCGTCACCAATGGCTTCTACGAGTGCATATTTCTGATCTAGTTCGATCTGGCTATACTATGGTAAAGAAATTAAATTTCCGAGTTGCCGTTTTGTCGCTCGGTAACGTAAATTGCCGCAATAGAGTATTGACAAGAAGAACAGGACAGAATGCATGTTGCGAATACGTTTGCATTTCATAAAATTGCAGGCATTTTTTTAATGTTCAGTGACGCTCCATTATATTCACGAACCGACTGCAGACCAGACAGAAGACGTTTTCGCGGCATTATCTCACTGCAAATCGAACTTTCAATGATTGCTAGTGCGAGTGACTGCGACGCGGCTGCGACGCGGCGCGGTGGTAATGACTGCAATGGTTCCCTCTGGCGAGTTTGCCGCCGCCGCCGCAGCAGCAGCAGTAGCACCGGCAGTAGCAGCAATACTACGAATTGGATTCTGTGTATACAAGGGCGTGTAATAAAGTCCTGATCCCCTAGCGGACAACGAGCGAACGAGAGAGCTCAGCGGGTGGACAGAGGGACGCACGCGCGCGCGGGCTTTTGCTTGTCTAATACAATATTCGGCGTCCAACAAACGTAGCAATCTATTCGGCACTCGACCACCACTCGACGGCCAATCGTAGCGCCATCCGAGGCTGCTACTGCTGCTGGTGTGGTGGTGGTGGTGGTGGTGGTCTAGCAAACGCCTTCCAATGAGTAGAGCAGGAGGAGCAGTAGGAGGTGCGAGAGAAAATATTGGAGGATTCGAGAGGTGAAAGCGATTTGACAGGAAATCGTCTATAGCAGGGAGCGAGACAACTGCATGGAGGCAGTTGGTGTTGGGGTAGGCATTATTTCACCATCGGCAATGGGAGAGGGCACGGGGTGGCGATGGGGGGGGGGGGGCGGTGGCGAGGGGGGATTGGCGGGATGGCGGGAGTTCTGGTGGAAACTGGAATTGTGGCGGTTGATGACGTTCGGGTGATGAGTATAGGAGGCGACGAGTGACGGCTAGTGACTCTGGAATCAATGTTAGCTGCGCACTCGAGGCAGCGGAGAACAACGCGATGTGACAGTAGCTGATGGCACTTCCGGTCGAATAATAACGCCATAGAACTGTAACAATAACCGTCGGGCATAGAGAAGTTCCATTCAGCGAGGTTAACAGCATAGAGCATACAGGCATTTAGGCTTAACCCGCGGGAAATCCAGTGAAGAGCCAATGTTTGACACGATATTATTATGTCCGATGTGTGTGGGCTAGCTGGCAGGCTATAGGCCTTACATTTTACCATGCTAACAGGGTCGAATTTTCGCAGGCGAATGTACTAACCATCATCCTATAGTCGCCATCCTTCTGCAACTGTTGATTTTCATCCGCAGAAGTTGCACAGACTAGCCCACACGTACATATTTGTCGACCGGCCTCAAAAGGCTGAACGGCGGAGTTAACCTATACAGGATGCTGAGCTAATTGAGTAGTTGATAATCATTGAAGTGGCACGAACGACATCAAGACAGTTCGGCAGACTCAGAATCCAGGGTCGCACCTTGTGACCTTCTCTCTCGCAATTACACGACAGGGTGACGTCACGCCGGCGGCGGAAGCTAAACTTGACGCGCGTTGCGTTACCATGGCAACGCGCGGCGAGCAGCCTCGGCGGAGATGAGCGAAATAAAAGCAGAGCGGGGATTGAGTGCAAATATTCGTGCAGAACTGAGCAGGTGAAACCGACGAGCCAGCTCGTGCGGCGGGTATGAAACCACACGACCGACTGTGTAGTATGAATACACTAACAAACCTAGGCTGGCGGGATTCATTCAATGTCCGAAACTTCGGCCGCATCGCATGCCGTTGTCGGCGGCTTCCGTCTGACACTAGGCCTAGCGAAGATCGATCGAGAACGATGAAATCATATTAATACTGGGAACAAACAAACCTGTCACTGCACTGAGCCATGTGTAACTCTTATTGGAAAAGTAGCATAGATGCCAAGGCAGCCGTCCCTGACAAATAATAATAATAATATGTTTATTCGTACAAGAAGTACAAAAACAGAACATAAAACAAAAGAGTACAGTGCAGCAAAATCACGTATGCATTACTATTAACCTAGCTTGAAGAAGTCACTGCTAGCATAGTGTTAATGTCCGATCTAGAGAGGAAGTTACTGCTATCAAACTCAAAATAGCCCTCTGTAAAGAAATAAGTTCTGATACTATGTGAGCAACATGCCATTGAACATTATCAATGCCCTGGCTACAGAAGTTCATAAAACTGTCATTGTGTAAACTAATTTATGCCAATAAGTTCACCCGGATTACCTTGGAAGCCTATGAAGAGGTAATGGGGAAAAATGGTCTCAACGCCATCCTCAACCTTGCAGGCTTGAGCAACCTGATCGACAACTATCCTCCCGATAACCTGGAGCGCCAGTTCGATTTTGCCGACTTCACTGCGATCCATGTTGGACTGGAGGAGATGTACGGTCCGCGTGGCGGTCGTGGGCTGGCCCTGCGGGCCGGACGCGCCACTTTCAACGATGCACTCAAGAATTTCGGTGCGCTGGCGGGCGTTGGCGATCTGGCTTTTAAGGTGCTGCCGCTCCAGGCCAAGATACGCATTGGCTTGCCGGCTTCGGCTAAAATCTTTTCACAGGTAACCGACCAGTTGTCCACCGTGGATGAAACAGAGGATGCTTTTATTTGGACCATCCATCGTTGTCCGATCTGTTGGACTCGCAAGGGCGCGGATAAACCAGTCTGTTATATCTCAACCGGTTTGCTACAAGCCATGTTGACCTGGGTTTCCGGCGGCTTGGAATTTCGGGTAAATGAGTCCAAGTGCTGCGCAACAGGTGATACGGTCTGCGAATTCGTCATCCAAAAAGAACCCATATAATTCATACGAGGAAACTCCAATGGCCGAGGCAAAACAAAAAATTCTCATCGTTGAAGATGACCTCGATGTGGCTGATATGCTCAATGCCTATTTCCGTGTCCAGGGATATGAGATTTTTACTGTTAACTGGGGCGAAGATGGCGTGCGGGCGTGCCAAACTTCGCGACCTGATATTGTTATCCTGGATATCCGCCTTCCCGATATTGATGGCTACGAAGTGGCCCGCCGTCTGCGCAGCAACCGCCGCACCTCCAATATTCCAATCATCTTCCTAACCGAAAAACGTGACCG
Source organism: uncultured Chloroflexia bacterium (assembly GCA_963837875.1). GTDB lineage: Bacteria > Chloroflexota > Anaerolineae > Anaerolineales > Villigracilaceae > UBA877. The sequence continues at coordinate 2,144,637 of CAWIOV010000001.1, read as the reverse complement.
TTCGGATCGTTTGCAGGGTCTCGAGCTGGGTGCCGACGATTACATTACAAAACCATTTGACGTACAGGAACTGCGGCTGCGCATCCGCAATGCACTGCGCCGGGCCCAGCAGGATACTCTGACGAACCCGATCACTGGCTTGCCAGATGGTACGCTGGTGGATGAACACATTTCTACATACGTTAATAAGCTAAGCTGGGTCATGCTGATCGTTTCGTTGGAGAACCTGGATATTTTTCGCGAGGCCTATGGGTTTGTGGCTTCTGATGATGTTTTACGGGCAGTATCCCTGATGATCCATAATGCGGTGAAAGAGCTCGGCAGTCCGGAGGATTTCCTGGGGCATTTAACTCCGACTGATTTTGTACTGATCACCGGGCCGGAGCAGGCGGAAAACCTCCAGGAACGCATCCGCACCCGCCTGGAGCAATCGCTGGATTATTTCTACCCAATCAAGGATCGTGAAAAACCCGGAACCCACAAAACACGCCTGGTGGTTAAAATTGGCGTGCTGCAGGCTGGGGAACGCGATTTTACATCCATGGACGACCTTAAAGTCATCGCTGCTGCGGAAGAAGCGCTAGGAGTTTTTCTTGCATATTGTCGTCATTATTCCGACTTATGATGAAGCGGAGAACCTGCCCAAAATGGTCTCCGCTTTGTTTGCGCTTCCATTAGATTTGGATGTGCTGATTGTGGATGATGCCAGCCCGGATGGCACCGGACGGATTGCCGACAACCTGGCCGCGGCCCATCCTGGACGGATGAATATCATCCACCGGACGGGAAAACTGGGACTGGCTACAGCATACCTGCAGGCGTTCCGTGGTCTGATTGATAATAGCAGCGTGGATGCCATCGCCCATATGGATTGCGATTTTTCCCATGACCCGGCTGTACTGGTTGAGATGGCGAAGTGCATCGAAACTTGCGATGTGGTCTTCGGTTCGCGTTACATACCCGGCGGCAGTACGGACGTGCGCTGGCCGCTCTGGCGCAAGGCCCTTTCGGCCTGGGGCAATTTCTACGCTCGCAGTATCCTCGGCCTGGTTACCCGGGATGTGACCGGTGGATACCGCATGTGGCGGAAGGAAACACTCAAGGCCATGCCGCTGGAACGGGTTAAATCCAATGGGTATATTTTTACGGTAGAGATGGCCTACTTGGCGGATTGCCTCGGATATACCATTTGCGAAACCCCCATCTACTTTGCGGACCGGCGCTGGGGTAAATCGAAAATGTCGTTCAAGATCCAGGCTGAGGCGGCCTTGAGAGTCTGGGGCGTGCTGTGGAATTATCGGGATTTAAGGAGGGGAAAAGGGAGAAAGCAAAAAGCTGAAAGCTGAAAGCTGTTCCCTTTATTCCGCATTTCGCATTCTGAAAGCCGCATTACAAAGCTGCCCCCACTCTTCCAAAGACAAGGTTTCTGCCCGCCGCATGGGGTCTATCCCGGCTGCGGAGAGTATTTTTTCTGCGCCAACCGGCGCGATCCCAAGGCCGCCCGAGAGCGAATTACGCAGGGTCTTGCGCCTTTGCGAGAACCCGGCTTTTATCAGGGTAAAGAACGTATCCAATAGGTGCGCTGGGATAAGTGGCTCCGGAAAGATATCCACCCGCAGCACCGCCGAATCCACTTTGGGGGCGGGATAAAAGGCTTCCGCCGGGATATACCCTGCGATCTCCGGCTTCCCATAGACCTGCACACTTAACGCCAGCAGGCTCATTTTTCCAGGCAAGGTGCAAATCCGTTCGGCCACCTGCTCCTGAACCGTCAGCACCAGACGGCGCGGGTGGCTTCCGCTTTCCAGCAGGTGGCGCAGAAGGGCGGAGGTGATGTAGTAGGGGATGTTGGCAACCACCAGGTAATCCAGCGTTTTCATTAAATCGGCGGGGTTTAACCTGAGAATATCACCCTGCACCAGGCGGACGTTCTTGTAGGGTGCAACAATACTTTCCAGTGCCGGGAAAAGGTTTTTATCCAACTCAACCGCAGTGACCGCGTGGGCACTCAACGCCAGATAGCGGGTGAGATTACCCAGGCCGGGGCCGATTTCAAGAACATCCTCAGTTGGCTTGATCTCTGCCCTGGCGACGATCTCCTGCAGGGCATGGTTGTCCTGCAGGAAATTTTGTCCCAGGCCTTTGTTGGGGCGCAGGCCAAACTGTTTCAGCAGCGCGGGGATGTGCAGGGGGGGGAGGCTAATTCCGTTCATGGCAGCACGTAAACGAGATTTTTGGGGACAGGCGTGAGAAAGTAGACGGTGGTCATACCATAGACGGGCTGGTAGTCGGCATCCGTGAAGGCCAGGTCAACCCAATAGTGACTACCGGCGGGACCGCCGCCCACGTCGCCGACCGTGGCGTAGCCATAGCCGGGAATATATAGCCGGTTGAATCCGAATGCCAGGTACCAGGAGTAGACCATTGCAACCGTGCCGCGCTGCACAGGCAGCCCGCTGGCGGTGCCATATGAGCATTTTCCGGCCGGGAGGCCCGAACGGCAGGGTGAGTAGGAGGTGGCCAGCAGGGTCAGGACACGGTAGTATTGGAAAGTGACGCCGCCCAGTGTGGCCGTGCGGATGACCACTTTCGTACCGTAGCCCAGGATGCGGTCCTGTGGCGGGCGCACGATGCTCTCGGCCTCGGCCTTTTGCGAAACCTGCACGCCATCCTCGCTGCGGGTGCGCACACGCGTAAAGGCCAAGCCTGCCTCACCGGCCTGCACGAGCGCCTGCTGGTCGAGTTCGAGGCTGGCGGAAGGCTCGGTGAGGGTGGCGTAAGGGATGGATTTCTGGGTCAAGGCAACGGACTCGGCCACTCGGGTTATGTGGATCTTGCCATCTGCCGGGAGCGGGGCATTTTCGGCTGGGGTGCTGAAATCCAGTCCGACCAGCGGCAACCCGGCTTCCGCCAGGGCCTGACCGACCGTGGGGGCAGCCGAGCGTATCTGTACCTGCGTCCCATCCACCGTGACGAGCAGGCTTTGGGAGGGTTGGTAGGTAACGGTCAACGCTCCTTCGATAGGCGTTTCTGCAGGCGGATCGAGCTGGTCGGCTGCGTATAGCGTGTAGCCGTCTTCCGCCAGCGCCTGACCGACGGTCAAGGCGGAGGACTGGAGAACTTTTTGCCCATCCGGTGTTACCAGGGTGAGCGCCACGGCGCGCCGGACGGTTAAGCTGTAGGAATTGGCCGCTGGCAGGGTGGTATTGAGCGGTACAGCCGAGCCGAGATAGAGCAAGCGGTCATTTGGCCCAAGTGTTACTTTGGCCGCGGAAAGCATCTGTGCGGGGGTACGTGCATGGGTGGTCAGGCTGGTAGTTTGCCCATCGGCGAGAATCGTAACGGATGTTCCGCTCTCCTGGCAGCCGGAAAGAAGGATCAGGAGCAGCGGGAACAGCCATATGAATTTCTTCATGACGGTAATTCTACTTGATTTACCGGTCAAAAATGCGCAGGTTTATTAGGGATAGCCGGGAAATGGGGGAAGATATGAGGTGTTGGGTAAGGCTTCACCTTCCCAACACCTCATATTTATTTCCTAGTAAAGGAAACGCGTTTACAATGGAGAACGGGCATTAACAAAAGCAGCAATGGAACGCTCCACATCCGTATCTGTTGTCGCCCAGGAACAAATGCTAATCCGAATGACCGGCTCGCCGTTCCAGACGGCTCCGCCGCACCAACATTCGCCCGACTTCTGGATGTTTTCAAGAGTGGCCCGGGTTTGCTCGGGCGTGTCACAGGCCACCAGTACTTGATTAAAAACCACGTCATTTAAAATATGAAATCCCTGGGCGTGCAAATCCACTGAAAACCGCCTGGCGTGGTCACACAGACGATCCACCAATTGCTCCACCCCATCTTTTCCAAGGAATTTTAGCGTGGCCCACAGCTCAACGACCCGGGCGCGGCGTGACATTTCAGGCGTGTAGAGCATGCCATCCCGCTTATCACTGTAGAGGATATAGGATGCGCTGGCTTGCATAGCATTAACGAGCGCTTCAGGTTGTTTGCAAAGGATAATCCCGCAATCATAAGGAGTATTTAGCGTTTTATGGGCATCCACAGACCACGAGTTGGCTTTTTCGATGCCACGTGTGAGAAATTCCCGGGTGCGTGACCCGGCAGCCCACAGGCCGAAGGCCCCGTCAATGTGTACCCAGGCACCGGCATGTTGGGCACGTTCGCAGATCTGATCGAATGGGTCAAAGGCACCCGAGTTGACATTGCCTGCCTGAGCAATCACCAGGCAATGTTCATCCAACATGGGCAACTTGTCTGCGAGCATGCGGCCTTGATCGTCGGTGGGCACCAGTTCGACGCGGGTCCTGCCAAGTCCCAAGAGCGCCAATGCTTTAAACACAGTGGCATGGGCCTGTTCACCAACCACCACACGCAGGGCAGGTGCGCCAAACAAACCGTCTGCGTTAACATCCCAGCCCTGGCGTTTTAGCAGTTCGTTGCGTCCGGCTGCCAATCCGCAAAAAGTGGCCGTGGAACTACCGCTCACAAAGCCGGCGGCTGTTCCAGCCGGCAATCCAAACAGGTCCAAGAGCCATTTTTCGCATGTGGCTTCCAACTGGGAAATAATGGGAGATAGTACATATAATGCCGCATTTTGATCCCATACATCTGACAACCATTTTGCGGCTTGAGCAGCCGGGAGTGCGCCTCCGCATACAAAGCCGAAGTATCTGCCGCCGGTTTGCGCAACAGTTGCAGGGCTTCCATTTTCATGTAACATGCGCAGGATCTCGGCAGGATCGCCTAGTTTGGATGGCAAGGGTTCATCGAAAATGCGCAGATTTTTTAGCGCATCTTCGGTTGGAAATACATTCCGAGTAAAAATATCTTCCATGTAGGCAAAGGCGTGAGATTTGGCCTGCTCGAAAAGATCCCTGATCTGGGTTTGTGAGAACATTTCTTCCTGAAGGTCCGGCTTTTTTATCATTCCATTATTCCTTCTCAACTGAGTAACTCGCATTTCATCGTTGTGACGGCCTGACCGGAAAGCAGGACGCGCGCACCTGTCAGGCGAACACGCAAGCTGCCACCGCGGGCGGAGGCCTGGTAGGCGGTCATTTCGTTTTTCCCCAGCTTGTCCGCCCAGTATGGGGTCAGGCAGCAATGGGACGAGCCGGTGACCGGGTCTTCGTTGACGCCAACGGCTGGGGCAAAGAAACGCGAGACAAAGTCGAATTTGGGATCGCTGGCGCGAGCGGTGACGATGGTACCGCGCACTTCCAGCTTTGCGAGGGCGGAAATATTGGGTTTCAAGGAGCGGACAATGGCTTCGCTTTCCACTTCAACCAGGTAATCATCCGCATCCCGGCCAACGAATTTCGCGGCCACTCCCAGCGCCTCGATCAGCCCGGCGGGTGGTTGGACTGGCCTTGCGGGACGGGCTGGGAAATCCATCTCGATCCATGCACTGCGCTGACTGGCGGTCAGCAGACCGCTGAGAGTGTGAAAGCGGGCCTGTTCGGCCGGTCTCAGGACGCCGGTTTGCCAGAGAATGTGGGCGCTGGCCAGGGTGGCGTGCCCGCATAAGCGCACCTCCGCGGCCGGGGTGAACCAGCGCAGGTCAAATCCATCCGCCTGGCGGATAAGAAAGGCCGTCTCGGAGAGATTCATCTCACGCGCTATATTCTGCATCCAGTCAGCCTGCGCGGGTTCTGGCAACAGGCAGACGCCGGCTGGGTTGCCGGTAAATGGCTGTTCTGTGAATGCATCCACCTGGTAAATTAACTGAGTCATACAAGTCTCCATGCTAATAGGGTTATCCCATATATTTGGCTTTCTCGAAAGATTCGCGGCCTTCGTGGAAGGCAAAGTAGATCAACCCGAACGCGCCAATGGAATTGACCAGGCCAAACCCGGTCAACCGGTAGATCAAACTGGCTGCCAGGAGGACGAGTGACATGTAGATGCACACCATCGAGCAATCGGCATCCGCCAGGATGGGTGCGGAATGTAAGGCAGAGCCGGCCTTGCGTTTCCCTGCCACCAGCGCGGCCATCACCGCCATTGAAATAAGAGAAATGATCACACCGGGCAGGGTCGTTTCGGGTTTGTGGCCGGTGGTGATATTATAAATTGCGGTGATCAACAGCCCGGCGCAAAGCAGATAGAAACTCATTCCGGTCACTTGCAGGGCAGTTTGCTCAAAGGTAGTGCGGGGCACACCTGGATTCCGGCGGATGTGGAGAAGCATGGCGACAATGCCGATGCCGGAGATAACCTCAATGAACGAATCCACGCCGAAGCCAAAGAGTGTCAGCGTTTCGCCTTTGGCGCCGTAGAAAACGGAGACCAACCCCTCCAGCAGGTTATAAATAATGGTGAACCAGCCCAACCAGAGTGCATAGCGGTAATAACGATCCAGATCGATTTTTGAATTTGCCATGCCGGAATTATAGTCGATTAGAGTAAAATCAAGGCATGCCCGAACTAATCTCCAGTTCCAGCAACCCGCTCATCAAACAGATCCGGGCCTTACGGCAACACAAAGGACGCCAGGAAACCGGCCTATTCCTGGCGGAAGGCATTCATCACGTAGGCGAAGCTGTTGCAGCCGGTTGGGGCATCGAAACGCTCGTCTATGCCCCCGAACAGTTGACCAGTGATTTTGCACGCCGCCTGGTGGATGAACAATCCCGGTGTGGTGTCCGGTGTGCGGCCTTGCCCTCGGATTTGTTCGCTGCTATCGCGGAAAAGGACAACCCCCAGGGCCTGCTAGCCATCCTGCGCCAGCGGCGCCTGGCACCAGAGGATATACTCCCGGAACATTTCCACTTCGGCGCGGCGCTGGTCTCCCCGCAGGACCCCGGCAATGTCGGGACGATCCTGCGCAGCCTGGACGCGGCCGGCGCGGATGGATTATTCCTGCTGGAGGGCGGCGTAGACCCGTATCATCCATCCTCCGTGCGGGCGAGCATGGGCACGATTTTCTGGAAGCCGGTGGTGCAGAGTTCGTTCGACGATTTCATCAAGTGGGCGCGGCGGCATGGTTACCAACTGGTTGGCTCCTCGGCGCATGCCAAAGTGGATTACCGGGCTTTTCCGTGGGATGGGCGGCGGACGATCTTATTGTTTGGAAGCGAGCAGAAAGGGCTATCGCCAGAGCAGATGGCAGCCTGCGACGCAAATGTATCCATGCCAATGAATGGACGGGTAAGTTCGCTGAACCTGGCGGTGGCTGCCGGGATTTTGTTATACACAATGATCGAATAGGCACGTAAAACGTTCCGAAGGACTGATTTAATCAACCCAGCCAAGCCATGGAGCCTCCGGGACAGCCCCCAGCATCAATAAAAATAGGGGCGCAAGCCTGCGCCCCTTGGGGATGTAAAAACGGATGCGATGCTTAGTTAGATATCGTCTTCGTCTTCTTCCCAATTATCGTCTTCCTCTTCATCCAATTCCTCTTCCTCCCATTCTTCCAATTCCTCCTCCTCCCAATCGTCGCCTTTGGCAGCCGCGGCTTCCTCATTGGGCGAATAAGTGGCGCAACCAGTGTCGGGGTCAAGTTCGACCGCCGCGGCACCGCAGTAACCGTCGTCTACGAACACACAGTCAGTGTAATGGCAGCGGATACGGGGCATGAATTCCTCCTAATTTACAGTTTGTTTGACCAGCCGGATAATGGCCAGAATGAATATCAAGGTTATGATAATGGCCGAAGCCACACAAAACGGGCAAATAGCATGGATAATGTAGACCTCGAGATAAGTGAGATAGGCCGAGAAGGCCACGCCGCCCAAGCCTATACCAAAGATGGCCAGCGGACCGTTCTCTTTTGCAATTTTGAGACGCCCCTCCAAAACCAGGATACAGACGATGGCAAGATAAGCGGCCAATCCGAAAAGCGATACCGGGATGCCGTCGATTTCCGAATAAGGGCTGAAATTAACATTGTGACAGCCACCATTACCCAGGCACATATGACTATTGCCGGTTAATTTAAAAATGAGCAGGTAGATGGCATCTACAGCGCCTAAAAGGGTCAGTACCATGGTGCCCCAGAAGAGAGCCGGAGCGGTTTCGTCTGGGAGTTTGGTTTTTATTCGATTCGCCATATCTCCACTTCCGAGCTTGCAGGCAGCGATTTTACACCAGAGGGGACAATCAGTAAAGCGTTTGCCTGGACTAATGAGAATATGTTCCCGGAGCCCTGGTGGCCGGTGAGACGGGCTGTAAGGTGGCCCTGCTCTTGTTTAACGATGGCACGCAGGTAGGACTCGCGTCCATCCGATTCCACCGGCTCGGCCAGCCGGGCTTTCTCAGTTAAACGAGGCTTTGAAATCTGCCCAGATAACTTCTCCAATGCCGGACGCACAAAAACCTCGAAACCAACGAATGCGGAGACGGGATTCCCAGGCAACCCGAAGAAAGGAATAGCTTGATATTTGCCAAACGCCAAGGGCTTTCCGGGGCGCATATCCACTTTCCAGAAATCCAATTCCCCGCCAGACTCGACGACAGACCTGACGTAATCAAACGCGCCAACGCTGACACCGGCCGAAGAGATTATGACATCCGCTTTCTCTACCACAGCCCGCTCCAGCCGGGATCGAACGTCAGCTTCGCTATCCGAAGCCACGCCCAGGTGGATAAGTTCCACGCCGGCGCTTTCAGCCAGGACAGCCAGGATATACGAGTTGGCATCGTGAATCTTTCCGGGTGTGAGAGTCGCCTCCACGGGCACGAGTTCGTCCCCACTGGAGAGCAGCGCCACCTTCGGCGTACGGTAGACCGGCACCTGTGCTACGCCAAGCATCGCCAGCAGACCTATTTCCTGGGCGCGCAGGCAGCTACCGGTGGCAAGGACTTTATCGCCGGCATGCAGATCGTCGCCGCGCCGGCGCAGGTTTTCGCCGGGTGAAAGGGATTTGTAAACCGTTACTGTCTGCGGGGCGGGTACGCCGGGGAGACGCAAATTGAAATCGGTGTCTTCAACCATGACAACTGCATCAGCCCCGGGTGGCAGGGGCGCGCCGGTCATGATTCGTGCGCTTTCGCCTGGTTGCAGGGGTGTGGCAGACCAAGTGCCGGCGCGGATATCGGCAACCACCTTGAGGGTGTGGGGAGATGCAAGGCTGGCGGCCGCCACGTCAGAGCTTCGCAAGGCAAAGCCATCCACGGAGGTATTGTCGAAGGGGGGCAGGTCTACTTGGGCAGTGATATCCTCCGCCAAGTAGTGACCGGCGGCGCGGGCAATCGGCAGGCGGGTTGCTTCCACCGGCTCGAAATTTGCCAGGATGCGTGTGCGGGCGTCAGAAACGCTTAACATAAATGTCGCCGTCTCCCAAGGAAGGCGGCGACATTATACCATGTGCATGGAAACGGGTAAGAGAATCTAGCCGTTCTTTTGCTGGAATTCCTTCATGAACTGCACCAGGGCTTCGGAAGCCTCGACCGGTAGCGCATTGTAAAGGGATGCACGCATCCCACCGACCGAGCGGTGGCCCTTGAGGCCGATCAGGTCGCGTTTCTTGGCTTCACCGGCGAACTGATCCTCCAACGGCTCGTTGGGGAGGCGGAAGGTGATATTCATGCGGGAACGATCCGATTTAGCATGACCCTTATAGAAGCCACCCGATTCATCAATGGCTTGGTAAACCAGATCGGCCTTGGACTGGTTGCGCTTCTCGATGGCCGGTAGGCCGCCCAATCCCTTTGCCCATTTCATTACCAGCCCAACTATATATATGGACCAGCAAGGGGGTGTGTTGAGCAGGGAATTCTCTTCCGCCAACGCCTTGTAATCCAGAAGGTTGGGCAGGTTGGCTGGAACCTTCTCCAGCAGATCCTCCCGGATGATGCAAATGACCACTCCGGCTGGCCCGGCATTTTTCTGGGCGCCTGCGTAGATCATGGCATATTTGGAAACATCCACCGGGTGGCTGATGAAATCAGAAGAGGCATCGCAGATGAGAGGAACACCCGCGGGCGGGACAGGCTCGGTAAAGTATTCCACCCCATGGATGGTCTCATTGGATGTGAAATGCAAGTAAGCGGCTTGTGGGTCCAGCTTGAGGTCAGACTGCGCAGGCAGATGGTTGAAATTGTCGGCTTCCAGATTCGCGGCGGCCTTGGCGGTGCCCAGTTTCTGAGATTCCTTGAAACCTTTCTTGCTCCAGGTGCCGGTAACAATGTAATCAGCGCTCGCCCCGGCCGGACGGAAGTTCATTGGGACCATGGCAAATTGCAGGCTGGCACCGCCCTGCAGGAACAGGATCTTATAATCAGCCGGGATCTTCATGAGGTCCCGCAGATCATTTTGCGTATCGGCTACAATGGCTTCGAATTCCTTGGAGCGATGGCTGATCTCCATTACCGACATGCCGGTACCTTTGTAATCAAGCATTTCGGCCTGGGCTTGCTGGAGCACTTCCAGCGGCAAGGCAGCGGGTCCGGGGTTGAAGTTGAAAACGCGTTTGGGTGACATTTTTTCTCCTATAGGAATTGGGTTAAGTGGAAAGCTTTAGCCTGTCCGGATTTCCTATGATTGCCTGGCAGGGTTGCCACTAATACGGATTATAATCGTGAGTGTAAAATATGACTATTCCAATATCCCATTCCGAAGGAGAAAACTATGAAAATATTAGTGTGTGACAAAACCGAAACAGAGGCGATCGAACGGATGCGCGTGGCCGGTTTGACTGTGGACACAAACTTTGAGATCACCCCCGAGGAATTGACAGCCGTTTTGCCGGCATATGAAGGGATGGTGGTACGCAGCCGCACCAAGGTGCGCCAGCCATTGATCGATGCTTGTCCCAACCTGAAAGTCATCGTGCGCGGCGGCGTAGGTCTCGATACGATTGACGCCGAGTATGCCCGCTCCAAGGGCATCAATGTGATGAATACTCCCAAGGCCAGTTCAGCTTCAGTGGCAGAGCTTGTCATCGGCTACATGTTCATGCTGGCGCGCTCTTTGTATAAGGCCTCGGCTACCATGAAGGCTGAGAAATGGGAGAAGAAAGTTTTCGAAGGCGATGAAATCGGCGGAAAGACGCTTGGCCTGATCGGCATTGGCAATATCGGTAAGGAAGTTGCCAAGCGCGCGGTCGCGCTGGGCATGGCAGTCCTGGCCTATGACCCGTACGTCAAGGAAGCCGCAGATGTCAAGCTCGTCTCTCTGGATGAATTGCTGGCGCAAGCAGATTACATCAGCCTGCACTTGCCCAAGACCAAAGAATCGCAGAACATGCTTGACAAGGCCCAATTTGAGAAGATGAAAACCGGTGTGCGATTCATCAACTGCGCGCGCGGTGGCATCGTCAACGAAGATGCCCTTTATGATGCTCTGACCAGAGGCAAGGTGGCAGGAGCGGCCCTGGATGTATATGCCGAGGAACCGCCCACGAACTGGAAACTGGCCAAGCTGGATAACGTCATCTGCTCACCACATATTGGTGCGCAGACCAAAGAGGCCCAGGGGCGTGTTGCGGCCGAAGTGGCGGACAAGTTGATCGAGTTCGCTAAGAAATAAGTCCGGATATAAAAATGGTAGGGGCAACCGCAAGGGTTGCTCCTGCATGGTCTTTATTATGAAAACATACTACGACATCGGCATTCAAATCCCACAGGTTTATTTACCCAAAGCAGGCACGGATCTGACCAAGTGGGCCGTCATCGCCTGTGACCAGTTCACCTCCCAGCCGGATTACTGGCAGCAGGCTGAAGAATTGGTGGGCGGAGCACCATCGACCCTTAACCTGATTCTGCCAGAGGTCTTTCTCGAAAAGCCTGGCGAGGCGGAACGCATCCAGCGCATCCAATCCAACATGTGGGCGTATTTACAGGATGGCATCCTGCAGCCGCACACTGGCCTGATCTATGTGGAACGCAGGGTGGCAGGCAAGACGCATAAAGGCATCGTGCTCTGCCTGGACCTGGAACGTTATGATTACACAAAAGGCTCAACCAGCCTGATCCGGGCTACGGAAGGGACGATCATCGAACGGCTGCCCCCACGCATGAAGATACGCCAGGGCGCTGCGTTGGAACTCCCGCATATCCTGGTATTGATTGACGATCCCTTGCGTACGGTGATCGAGCCGCTGACGGAGGCGAAACCCGGCCTGGAAAGCCTGTATGACTTCGAGTTGATGCTTGGAAGCGGGCATTTAAGCGGCTACAGCGTCAGTGCAACCCTGGAGGAACAGGTGGTTGCCGGCCTGCGCAAGCTGGCGAAGCCGGATGTGTTTGCTGCCAAATATGGGGTCAGCCAGGATAATCCGGTCCTGCTGTTTGCCATGGGCGATGGCAACCACTCGCTTGCCACGGCCAAAGCCGTCTGGGAAAAGATGAAGCCGCAAGTGGGGCCGGAACATGCGGCGCGCTATGCGCTGGTCGAGATCGAAAATGTTCACGATGATGGGCTGGAGTTCGAGCCGATCCATCGTGTCCTTTTTGGCTTGAAGCAATCCATATTTGCCAAGTTGAACGATTATTTTGGGCAAGATTTCGCCTATCAGCCGGTCTCCGGTGCAGAAGAGATGGTAAAGCGGGTGGATGAAGAAAATGGACATCGGCAGACCATCGGCTTGGTGGTGGGTGGAAAAGGCTTCGGCGTGGTAGAAATTGCCAATCCGAGTTCCAACCTGCCGGTTGGTACTTTGCAGGCGTTTCTGGATATTTTCCTGAAAGCGGGTGGCGCGGATAAGATTGACTACGTGCACGGCGAAGAGGTGGTCTGCCGGCTGGGTGCCCAATCGGGCAACGCCGGATTCTACGTACCGGGAATGGACAAATCCGACCTATTCAAGACGGTCATCCTGGATGGGGCTTTGCCGCGCAAGACCTTCTCGATGGGGGAGGCGAAGGAGAAGCGCTTTTACATGGAAGCGCGCAAAATCGTTTAAGCTTCTTATCAACCGAACAACACGAAGAAGCACGAAGGGGAAGAAACACGAAAGAGCCCTGCCACCCGGCAGGGCTCTTTCGTTTAATATAGCGAAAACCCTTTATCCTGTTACCATCAACCCTGAAGGGTGTCTCTGGTTATATTAAAATGCTTTCTAAGCGTTTCCAATGCCTGTGCGAAATCCTCAGGGTAGGGGGCTTTAAAATTGAATGGCTTTCCAGAATAGTTGAATTCGAGCGACCAGGCGTGCAGGGCCGGGCGAGCGATCAGGTTGGTGGCGGGGGAGCTGTACAGGCTATCGCCGAGAAGGGGTATCCCGAGTGCATAAGCATGAACGCGCACTTGGTGGGTGCGCCCAGTGGCTGGCATGGCCGCGAGTAGCGTATAGCCATTGAATCGCTCCAGCACATGGAACGTTGTCTCGGAGGGTTTCCCTTTGGCATGATCCACCACGGTGCGGTGGCTGTGGCCCACGTTGATGCGCAGGGGATGGCGGGCAGTGTGTTCGTCCCAGGCTGGCGCGCCAGCGGCGATTGCATGATAGATTTTATGTGTCTCGTGGTGTTCGAACTGCATGCTGAGAGTACGGTGCGCTGCGGCGTTGCGGGCAAAGACTACCAGGCCACTGGTGACCTTGTCCAGTCGGTGGACCACCCAGAGATGACCAAAATCCACTTCCAGGGCTTTAACCAGCGAAGCGGGGCCCTCCTCCCACTCGCCGGGGACAGTGGCAAGGCCAGTGGGTTTGTTCACGACGAGAACATCGGGATCGGCGTGGAGAATATCCATGCCTCTATTGTACTTTACCCTTGACATTAACGTAACGTCATGGTTTATCATTGGGGGCATGACGTACACGGTCAAAAGTCTTGCAAACCTGGCGGGTGTCAGCGTGCGCACGCTGCACTACTATGATGAAATCGGATTGTTAAAGCCGGATGCCATCCGGCCAAACGGCTACCGGGAGTACGGCGACGCGGCGGTGCTAAAGCTCCAGCAGATCCGGTTCTACCGGGAACTAGATCTCAGCCTGGAGGACATCAAAGCCATCCTGACTCGCCCGGACTTCGATGCCATCGCGGCGCTTGAAGCGCAGCGCCTGTCCCTGCAGGGGCGCGCCAAGCGGCTGGAGCGTCTCACCCAAATGGTGGACGATACCGTCTCATACATGAAAGGATTAAAAAAAATGAGCCAAAAACAGCTTTTTGCGGCCTTCTCGGAAGAAGAGCAGGTGGAATATGGCCGGGAAGCAGAACAGAAGTATGACCCGGCGGTTGTGAAGGCCTCCAACCGCAAATGGAAATCCTACAGCGCAGCCGAGCAGCGGCGCATTTTAGATGAAGGTAACCAAGTCTATGCCGATTTGCTGGCGGCCATGCCGACGGGGGCGGACTCGCCGGCAGTGCAGGCCATCATTGAACGCTGGCGCAGGCATCTGGATTATTTCTGGACGCCGACCTTGTCGCAGTTGCTCGGGCTGGCGGAGACGTATGCTTCCGACTCACGCTTTAAGACGAACTTTGACAAGGTGGATGCGAGGTTGGCGGAGTTTATGCGCGAAGCGGTGGGGGTGTATGTGGGAAGGATGAAGTAACGAAGAACAGATAATAAGCAACGAATTATGAGTTACAAGTGCGTAGGAGGAAGGAAAGAGAAATGAGTAATGACTAGTGGGTTGCCATGTTAACTCACACAGCAGTGGTTTCACTGAGTTCGAATTTGCCCCAAACTTGCCAGTTGAAGACCCGCTAACCGCTATTACGTCACCGTCAGGCGCTGGACTGGATATTTTTCGTAGCGTTTTTCCTGCACAACCTGGCGGATGCGTTCCACGCCCTCCCAGACCTCGCCGAAGGTGGTGTAGAGTGGGGTCAGGCCGAGGCGCAGGTTATCCGGTTCGCGAAAATCGGGTAAAACGTTCATCTCTTCTATCAAAGCCCGGTTGATGCGGTAGCCTTCCGGATGGCGCAGGCTGACATGCGAGCCGCGCCACTCCGGATTGCGGGGCGAACCAATCCGGAATCCGAGCGGAGCGAGCACGGTATCGCTCAAATAGAGCAGATATTCGCTCAAGAGCAGGGACTTGGCCCGCAAGGCCTCCATCCCAGCTTCCAGGAGTGGGTCCAAGGCGGCTTCCATGGCCAGCAGGGACAGGATCGGCTGGGAACCGCTCAGGAAACGCGCCACCCCAGCGGCGGGCTGGTAATCAAGGCCAAAGGCGAAGGGAGCGTTTTGTCCCCACCAGCCCCAGATAGGCGAAAGAACCTGCTCTTGCAAGTTTTTACAGACGTAAAGAAAGGCCGGCGAACCAGGGCCACCGTTCAGATATTTGTAGGTGCAACCGATGGCAAAATCGGCGTTGCAGGCATCCAGCACCACCGGGACTGCCCCGGCGGAATGGCTCAGGTCCCATAGTACTAGAGCGCCGTGGCGGTGGGCCAGTTCGGTGACTGCGGCCATATCGTAGAGATAGCCACTCTTGAATGTGACATGCGAAAGCGTCAACAGGGCGGTGGTATCGTCCAAGGCGGCTGCAAGACCTTCCAGGTCGGGGGTAATGTCGCCATCCCGAGAACCGATGCGCAGGATGGTATGCTGATGCCCGCCCCGGCGATCCTCTTGTGATGAGAATGAGGCCAGAAGATGAATAAGGCCCTGCAGGATGTATAAGTCGGAAGGAAAGTTGAGCGTATCGGTTATGATGCGGGTGCGGGAGGGGCGCAAGGCCAGGGCAGCCGCGGCTAATTTGAACAGGTTGACAGAGACGGTATCGCAGACCACCACCTGGCCTGCAGCGGCTCCGACCAAATGGGCAATCTTCTCACCGACTCGCACGGGCGCTTCCCACCAATTATCGTTCCAGCCGCGGATCAAGCCACGCCCCCATTCCTGCTCGACGAGCTGTTCGAGCCGTTCCTGGCTGGCGTGCGCCAGGCGTCCGAGCGAGTTGCCATCCAGGTAGACCATGCCGGGGTCGGCAATAACGAAGCGCTCGCGCAAGCGGGCGAGGGGATCCTGGCTATCCAGGCTTTCTGCAAAGGAGTGGGAGGTTTTGAAGTCCATAAATAAAATTTACCACAAATACTCTGCTGTTGCCATATTAATTTGAGTGAACAGGATGAGAACCTGGATAGCCCCGTCTTATTATCTGTTTTCTTCTTCCTTATTATTCGGTACTAATACCTCACACCTCGTTCCATCCTTCCCGGGTATCTTGCTCATTGCATATTCCGCCAGAGCGGTGATGGTCAGGCTGGGGTTTACACCCGGATTGGCCGGCATGACCGAGCCGTCGATCACATAAAGGCCGGGATAATTGTGGATCTGGAAGGCCTCATCCACCACACCGGCTTGGGCAGTCTTCCCAACTGGGCAGCCACCCAGGATGTGAGCCGTGGTGGGATAGTTCAATAGATTCTCGGCCAGGGAACCCATCGGGATGCCATCCGTCTTTTTGGCGAAGCTACGCGTCACCGTGTGACCAGCATCCACGCGCGCATTGATCTCGTGTCCAGGCTCCGGCATGGCCACCAGTCCTTTGCGGAAGAAGGTCAAAAGGCTTCGTCCCAGGCGAATATTCAGGCGGTTATCCACGTTTTGCATTACGAGTAGGATGGTTACCCTGTGTGCCCAGCCGGGTAGCACCTGCGAGCGCAGAAAATCGAGCGGGTGTCGTAGAACCCAGCCGATGGATTTTAGCATGCGTAGAGGGATGGCGTGCCCGCTGGAAATGAGCGGCGCGGCCAGGATGCGCATCAGATCCGAGCCTTCCGGGTAACGAACCGGCTCGACGCGTGTCACCGAGTCGGCATTGAAGATGGATGTAATGGTGATGCCTTTGGAGTAGTTGACTTGATGGCCACGTGCTACACTTCCCAGCAGAGCTTCCGAATTGGTGCGGACGCGCTCACCCAGGCGGGACGAGAGACGCGGCAGCGTGCCGGACTGATCACGGCAGTGCAGGAGTAGCCTGAGCGTCCCCAGCACACCCGCGGCCACGATCACATTGCGCGCCCGGATGGTGCGCCTGCGCCCGGCAACCAATGCGGTGGATCGGCGGCAGGTGACTTCAAAACGCACCCCATCCAGGGCAGACTGCTCGAGGGGGCTGATCTCGGTAACTTCCATTTCAGCCAATACCTGCGCACCCTGTTTTTCAGCAAAGTAGAGATAATTCTTGGGCAGGGTATTCTTGGCGTTATACCGGCAGCCGACCATGCAACCCCCGCAGAGTTTGCAGCCGGTGCGTGGTGGGCCGGCGCCACCGAAGAACGGGTCGGGAGCGGTTTCATTTTCCTTTCCAAAGTACACGCCCACCTCAATCGGGCGGAAGGTGGCGCCTTCGCCAAGTTCGGCCGCTATTTCTTTGAGAGTCTCATCGGCTGACAAGAGCATTTGGTTCTGCACTGCTCCCAGCATCTTACGAGCGGTGGCGTAATGAGGGCGCAGGAGTTCACCCCATGGCAATGGTTCCTGCCAAGCCGGGGTGGCAAAGGTTTCTGCAGTGGGGATTTCGAGCACATTCGCGTAACCCAGGCTGCCGCCTCCCACACCGGTGCCATGCAGGACCATCATCCCTTTCAGAAGGCTGATTTGCAGGATGCCGAATGACCGCAATGCTGGGAGCCACAAGTATTTCCAGAAGGCCAGGTTGGTTTTGGCAAAATCCTGGTCGCGGTAGCGTTTGCCTTTTTCGATGATAAGGATAGAATAACCCTTTTCTGTCAGGCGCATAGCCGAGACGGAAGCGCCGAAGCCGGAACCGATGATCACATAATCGTATACTTTTTGCTCCACATTTACTCCTTTGGAATGGGATGCTGGTTATAAAAACACCGCTTCCTCGCCAGAGTTCCCTGACGAGGAAGCGAATTTTTTTAATTCAAAAACGTGCCATTATCAAATTAATGGTTCAGGCATAATTATCAAAACTTATTCCAAGCAGCAAAAACACGACGATAGGTTTCGCCCAGTTCCTCCGGCAGGATGCGCGTATCGGCCAGCGCCGACATAAAATTTGTATCCCCGCCCCAGCGCGGCACCACGTGCAGATGCACATGCCCAGCGATCCCGGCTCCGGCGGCCGCGCCGATATTTGCGCCGAAATTGAATCCGTCCGGCCGGTAAACAGTACGCAGAATACCCATCCCTTGTGTCGCCAATTCCATCATTTCAAGGCGCGTTTCTGCGTCCAAAGCTTCGAGAGTCGGTAGATGGGCATTCGTCACCACCATCAAATGCCCACTGGTATAGGGGTAGCGATTTAGGATGACAAATCCGTGTCGTCCGCGAAAAACGATCAGGTTTTCTGCGTCGCTGGTCTGCGCCTGTACCTGGCAGAAAACACAGCCGCTGCCTGTTCCTTGGGAATCTACAAATTTCATCCGCCAGGGTGCCCAAAGCCGTTTCATGGTTGTATTGTAGCAAATAAATCCTTGCAACGGAATGGATGTTTTTTCTTCTCCATATTTGAACAGTTGACAGCCCCATTGAATACGAGTATTCTTCAAGCTATGCAGCAAATGGCTCTGTTCGACGCATCGCCCCGCTGGACGGTCACTACCTTGACGCGCCATCTGCGCCAGTTGCTGGAAGAGGATGCCAGCCTGCAAGGTGTTTGGGTGCAAGGGGAAATTTCCAACCTGGCGCGGCCAGCCTCCGGCCACATCTACTTCACTCTGAAAGATTCCGGCGCCTCCCTGCGCTGTGTTCTTTGGCGCAGCGAGGCGGCCCGCCTGCGCTTTGCCTTGCAAGATGGCCAGGCGGTTGAGGTGCATGGGAGCATCAGTCTTTATGAGAACGGCGGGCAATACCAGCTCTATGCGGACAGCGTCCGCCCGCGGGGAGAGGGTGCGCTTTACCAGGAATTCCTGCGTTTGAAAGCCGTGCTCGAAGCCGAAGGTCTATTCGATGCGGCCCGTAAGCGACCCATTCCAGATTCCCCGCGTTGTATCGGGATCGTGACCTCTGCCACCGGCGCGGCCCTGCGGGATATGCTCATTACTCTGCGACGACGACTCCCGTTGGTGGAAGTGATCCTTGCCACGACTCCCGTGCAAGGCGCCGAGGCTCCGCCTGCAATTGTGGCCGCGCTACGAAATTTGAACCGTGTAGCTGCACCGGATGTGATACTGCTGGCACGCGGCGGCGGTTCCATTGAAGATTTGTGGGCATTCAACGATGAAGGCGTTGTCCGGGCAGTTGCCGAATTGACTGCGCCGGTCATTACCGGGGTAGGTCATGAAACGGATTTCACACTGGTGGATTTTGCAGCGGATTTGCGCGCTCCCACGCCGACCGCGGCGGCAGAATTGGCTACGCCCGTGACAGTGATGGAATTGAAGGCAACCTTGGCAGATATTGGGCGAATCCTTGTCAACGGGAGTGCCGCGTTGCTCCAACAGCGACGCGAATCGGCTGCCTGGTTGGATGGCCGCCTGCGGCTTTTCTCCCCGGCACGACGTTTGCAGACCGAACGCCAGCGCCTGGATGAAATTGACCGCCGCTGGAATGCTGCACCGGCCCATCGTCTGGAAATTGCTGTGGAGAAATGCAGGGGAATGGAAATGCAACTCTTGGCGCTCAGCCCACTGGCAGTGTTGGGACGCGGCTATGCGGTTATCACAAAAAATGGGAAAGTGCTTACCAGTGTGTCACAAGTAGGGCTAGAGGATGCGTTACATGTGCACCTCCAGGATGGTGAGTTTAATGCCCGCGTTACGGGCAGTGGATAGGTGAATATGCCAAAGACGGAAACCAAACCCATCGAAAAATTAACCTACGAGGAGGCCTACGCTGAACTTGAGAGTGTTGTCGCTGCGCTTGAATTTGGTGAACAATCCTTGGAAGATGCGTTGGCGCTTTTTGAGCGTGGCCAGGGGCTGACAAAACATTGTGCAGAACTATTGGATAAAGCGGAACTCAGGATCCGCAGCCTTTCCGGTGAAACCTTGGAACCTTTTCAGGAGGGGGAATGAATTTCGCCAGCATTCTCCAAAACCATGTACTATTGACGGCGTTGGCGGGCTGGTTCCTGGCACAGATGCTTAAAATACCCATGCAATATTTTCAATCGCACCATTGGAATTGGGCCATTTTTTTTGGAGCAGGGGGAATGCCCAGTTCCCATTCTGCACTGGTAACTTCCACCGCAATGGCGGTTGGATTACATTATGGCTTCGATAGCCCGGTTTTCGGAGTGGCAACAGCGTTGGCAATGATTGTTGTTTATGATGCCACCGGTATCCGCCGGCAGGCCGGGATGCAGGCACAGAAGATCAATATTTTGGTGGAAGAACTCTTGAAAGGCCATCCAATCTCAGAGGAACATTTGCGGGAGGTATTAGGCCATACCCCTCTGGAAGCGATGGGCGGTGTGTTCCTTGGCCTGGCGGTGGCGCTTGGCTTGTGGTTATTGTGGCGCTGAGATTTCTTTACTTTAGTAAGGAGAAACGATGAACCTTGCCGATCTACGAAATAGCCTGGGGGAGGCTGGTAAAGATTTGGAGCCCAATATCCTGGATTGTTTGTTGCGTGTGATGCCAAACCTCCTATATGTTTATGATCTAAATGATATGTGTTATATCTTTGTCGGCGGGGATACAACTGCCGTGCTGGGTTATACGGCTGAGGAGGTCTGCTCGATGGGCAATTCGGTCACTGCCCGGCTAGTTCACCCGGAAGATGTGCAACGGTTTGCGGAGCATCACCTTCAATGCAAGCAGTCAAACAAGGGGGATTTTCTTGAAATCGAGTACCGCGCCAAACATGTGTATGGGGACTGGCACTGGCTTTCCGTGCGGGATACCCCTCTAACATCATCATCAGATGGAAGTATTCGTACCATCCTGGGAGTTGCAGAAGATGTCAGCGCGCATAAGGCAGCCGAGGAGAAAGTCTGGTTTGTGAGCACGCATGACCAATTGACCGGTTTGTATAACCGCGCTTATTTTGAAGCAGAGATCGAGCGGATGGAAAATAGCCGGTATTTCCCGCTAAGTATCCTTTTGGCAGATGTAGATGATCTGAGAACCGAGAATGAAAAAAACGGCCATACGTCTGGGGATGAACTGCTGCGGCGCAGTGCCCAGGTTTTTCACCAGGCTTTTCGTTCCGAGGATGTGATCGCCCGTATTGGTGGGAACGAGTTCGGGCTCATTTTACCCAAAACAGGCGATGTTTCCACGGATGCGATACTGGCCCGGGTAAGGATTCATATTAATAATAATAACCAGTCCAATAAAAAACTACCATTAAACCTATCGATGGGAATGGCAACAGCCGGGCCTGGACAATCTTTAAGGGAGGCGCTTAAGCTGGCAGAAAAACGCCTATCGGAGGTTAAGCAGGCGCATAAGATGATCCAATAATGGGGAAACGCAGGATATTTTGATTACCGGTGAACAATCCGTTTTGCGAATAGCAACAGCGATTTAAGCTCTGGAACGCGCAACAGGAATAATACCAGCCCGTAGAGTACACTGCCAAGAGCCACGCCGCCCAGGGTAATAAAGGCCGCCGGGTAGTTCTGCATTGCATGCAACCAAAGGAGGATCGCCGCGGACATGCCCAGAGTCCCGAGAGCGGCTGCGCCGGTGCCTTTGAGCAATTCCATGCCCTGAATTCCCTTCAGACGTTTGCGTAGTAGGAGAAAGAGGCTGGATGTTTCAATTGCGGTAGATAAGGAAATCGAAAGAGCCAGTCCGCCCAGCGGCATCCAGCCAATCTGTTTGAACCAGGCGGTGAAAACAAAGCAGAAGGCTACATTCAATCCCATGGCCCCGGCGCTGACCAACGCGGGTGTTTTCGTGTCATGTAACGAAAAGAAGGCCCGGACCAATATTTCCAGGGTGCTATGGAAAACCAACCCAACGGTATACCAGAGTAATGCCCAGGCAGTCATTTCGGTTGAAAGTGTTGTGAATTGGCCACGTTGGAACAGGAAGGCGATTAAAGGCTGACGTAACAGGATCAGGCCAAGGGTGGCTGGAATTGCCAAGAATAACACGCCTCGCAACGCGGCCGTTAATGAATTCCGCAATTCGTTTATTTCGCCGCGAGCAACTTGGGCTGAGAAGGTTGGCAGTGTGGCGGTTCCAATCCCTGACCCAATAACGACAAGCGGCATGGTCATGATGGGGAAGGCGAAATTGATGGCCGAGAGCGAGCCGGTTGGCAATCCGCTGGCGATGATGGATGTGACAACTGCATTCACTTGCAGGGTTGCCACACTAATCAAACGCGGACCCATCATCACGATTACTTCCCTCACGGAGGGGTTACCGATCCCCAAGGTGGGCGCGTAGTGCCGCTTTGGCAGGCGGAACAGATCGGGCAACTGGATACACAAGTGCAGGCAAGCGCCCAGCACGGCCCCCCAGGCCAGTCCGAAGATCCCCATGGAAGGGACAAAGAACAGTAATCCGAGAATAAGCCCAACCCAGTAGATGGCCGAGGCGAGAGATGGCAGCCAGAAGCGCTGATGGGCATTGAGAATCCCCGAAAGGAGACCACTAGCGCCAAAGATCGTGGCTGTGATCAGTAGGATCTTGAGCAGTTGCGCCGTCAGGAGTTGTTGGGCGGGTGGATAGGCGGGCCCGAGCAGCCGGGCGATTTGAAGGGCAAAGAGCGAAGAAATGAAACTGAGCGAAGCCAGGGCCAGGACAACCAAGTTGACAATAGCGGATGCCAGCCTCCAGGCGGAAGGGTGATCATCTTTAACAAGAAAGGCGGTAAAAGTAGGCACGAAGGCCGAGGCCAGCGCACCGCCTGCCAGGAGATTGAAGAGTAAATTCGGGAAAATGTTGGCCGAATTATAAGCATCCAGGGCGCTGCCGGTGCCGAACGCACGGGTGACCAGGATCTGCCGGACCAGCCCGGCAACCTGGCTGAGCGCGAATGCAGCCATGACGGTGCTGGCAGCGCGGGCGATTTTTTGGTTTGCGCTATTTTTGGTCTCATCCATGAGCGGGGATTATAATCCATTGACGATTAATTTCTTACCGTTGCCTTTTTATTCGAGATGGAGTAAATTCAGTAAGCTATAGTATCCCCATGTACCTTATCAGCCTCACGATT
Source organism: uncultured Chloroflexia bacterium (assembly GCA_963837875.1). Taxonomy (GTDB): domain Bacteria; phylum Chloroflexota; class Anaerolineae; order Anaerolineales; family Villigracilaceae; genus UBA877. Next base: position 2,121,686 of record CAWIOV010000001.1, on the reverse strand, counting down.
CCGTATCCAGGAGCGCTTCCATGACCGATAAATTCTACCTTGGCAAACTATTTGACTCTGCTCAGGGCAAAGTCACTGATCAGTCTCTACAGTACGATCCGGCTGACTTGACGACCCATGCCCTGGTGACTGGCATGACCGGATCCGGCAAAACCGGCCTGTGTATTGCCTTGATGGAGGAAGCTGCCTTGCAGGGCATCCCGGCTATTTTGATCGATCCCAAAGGTGACCTGACCAACCTGCTGCTGCATTTCCCTGAACTGGCCCCGCAGGATTTCCAACCCTGGTTGGACCCCGACCTTGCCCGGCGTTCCGGAGAATCGCTTGAACAAGCTGCCAATGATACGGCCCTGGCCTGGCGCAATGGTGTGGTCGAGTGGGGCATCAGCCATGAGCGCATGTTGGCGCTCAAGAATGCAGCGGAATTTGCCATTTATACCCCTGGCTCGGATTCAGGAGTTCCCGTCAGCGTGTTGTCATCGCTGGCTGCGCCCGGCCTAGACTGGACTGCCAATCGCGAGATCCTGGGCGAACGCATTTCCAGTACGGTCACGGCCATATTAGGGCTGGTTGGCTTTGATAACGTGGATCCGATCCGTTCGCGCGAACATATCCTTCTTTCCAATATTTTCCAAACAGCTTGGAGCCAGAACAAATCGCTGGATCTGACCGAACTTATTTTACAGATCCAGACCCCACCTTTCGACAAGCTGGGGGCCTTCCCAGTGAATACCTTCTTCCCGGCCAAGGATCGCATGGCGCTCGCATTGCAGATCAACAATATCCTGGCAGCCCCAACTTTCGATACTTGGCGCTCAGGGCAGAATCTGGATGTGGCTGGGCTGCTTTTTGCGGCGGACGGACGGCCCCGTCATAGCGTCTTTTACCTGGCGCATTTGAGTGACTCGGAGCGTATGTTCTTCGTGACGATCCTATTCACAGCAGTTGAAACCTGGATGCGTACCCAGCCCGGCGCAACAGCATTGCGGGCCCTGCTTTATATGGATGAAATCTTCGGTTATCTCCCGCCAACATCCAACCCGCCCTCCAAGCAGCCGCTCCTGCGCATGTTGAAACAGGCCCGTGCATTTGGCCTGGGCCTGGTTCTGGCCACACAAAACCCGGTGGATGTGGATTACAAAGCTTTATCCAATGCCGGAACCTGGTTTATCGGAAAACTCCAGACTGAGCAGGATAAGCAGCGCTTGCTGGATGGATTGGAAAGTGCGGCTGCGGGTGCACTTGACCGGAATGCCATGGATAAATTGATATCTGGCCTGGGCAAGCGTGTTTTTATCATGCAGAATGTTCACGAGAAATTGCCAATCGTTTTCCAGACGCGATGGACGATGAATTTCCTGGCTGGTCCGATGACCCGTGCGCAAATCCCAGCGATCAACAAGCTGGTTGGAGTCAGCGGGCAGCAGCCGGCAACCTCCAGCCAGCCGCCGGTAGCCGCTAGCCAGCAACCAGTGGCCGGCAATCAGCAAGCGATGACCAGCGGTCAGCCGCCAACGGTTAGCAGTCAGGTGCCATTGGTTAGCGATCAGCAGCCCGCCGGCGGTGGCCAGCCGGCGATCATTAGTGGGCAGCAACCAGCAATCAGCAGTTTGACGCCAGTAGTTACGGCAGCCCAATTACCACCAGAAACGCAACCCACTACCATCCCGGTGGCAGTGCGCGGGCCTATTCCTGCGCCTGCCCCTCAAGCATCCGAAATCAGCAACCCACCGGCAACCGGCAGTGTTACCCGCCCTCCGGTTCCTTCCGGTTTTCCTGAATTTTTCCTGCCAATGAACCTGAGTTTTACCAAGGCGCTGGCTTCATCGGGAAATGCCTTACCGGATGAAGCCATGCTAAACGGCGTACTGTATCGGGCCGTAATCCTAGCCTCGGCCCAGGTGCGTTTTCTGGACCGCCGGTACAGCCTGGATATGCAGCAGGTTAAGTCGGCCCTGGTAGTCAAATTGGATAAACAAGGGGTTATCCGATGGGATGATTTTGTGCGGTCAGTGCCGGATGAAAAAGAAATGGATCCAGGCCCCGACCCGCAAGCACACTTTGCTTCTCTGGATGGCCCGCTTTCGGATGCCCACTTGCTAAATGCCTTGCAAAAGGATTTTGTTGACTGGGTTTACCGGAAAAGCAAAGTCACTGTCCGGGCGAATGCCGTATTGGGTGTATTTGCAACGCCGGAGGTTCCTCAGGCTGATTTCATGAGAGCTTGTGCGGACGCGGCGCGCGAAGCCCGGGATGCCGACTTGGCCAAGGCTTCGGCAACGCTTGACCGCCAGATTGCTGCGATCCAGGAAAAATTAAATCACGAGGAGCACATTTTGCAGGAGAACCAAACTCAGTTGGATGAGCGCAAACGCGAAGAGTTGGTGTCGGATGCCGAAACGGTCTTCAGTATTTTAGGCGGAAAACGCAGCCGGAAGATATCTACGACGATGAGCAAACATCGCATGACTGAACAAACCAAGGCTGAATTGGACAATTCTGCAGATGCGATTGCGGAGTTCAAGCAACAACTGGCCCAACTTGAGCAGGCCCGCCAGCAAGCACTGAATGAAGCCGGGGCTAAGTGGGGCAATGCCGTGAACAATGTCACTGAGATACTCATCCTGCCGAAGAAGACGGATATTTACGTGAATCTATTTGGCGTGGCGTGGATGCCTTACTACCTGGTCAAGTCAGCTGAACAAAACGTTGAAATTTCAGCGTTTGCATGAGGTAGAGCGAATCGGAGTTTGCCTGACAGGATGATGCTGTGTTCTGGTTAATTTTATCGGTTCTGCTCTGGGGAGTATTTCATTCCCTCATGGCTTCATTGAAAGCCAAAGATCTGGCCAGACGCTGGTTTGGCGCCAGGGTGGTGCGTTATTACCGCTTGGTATACAATCTCTTTGCGGCTTTTAGTTTTATACTGATTATGGGTGTGGCCACACTGACCCCTAATAAGACATTGTATTATGTGCCACTCCCATGGTCCGGGCTGATGGCTTTTGGAGAAGCCCTGGCGGTTGCGGGTTTGGTGATCGGGTTTCTCCAAACAGACATTTGGGAGTTTCTTGGTCTGCGCCAACTGAGAGAGAGCGACAAACCGCCCCAATTGATAACCAGCGGCGTTTACCGTTATGTCAGACACCCGCTTTATGCAGCCGGGTTGGTTTTTATCTGGCTGTTACCGCACATGACCTTTAATGTGCTGGTGATTAACATTTCCCTGACCATCTATATTCTTATCGGTGCGTCTTTTGAAGAGCGTAAACTGCTGCTTGAGTTTGGTAAGGAATATAGCGATTACGCGGCTGTAACACCAATGCTAATCCCTTTTGCGAAGAAGAAGAAATCTCTTTAGACGCCTGTTCGGTGTATAATTTCCGAAATGTCATTCATCAGTGCTCCTCGCCCTCAACCGCGTTCCCAACGTTCGCCTGTGCTGTTTCAGATCCTGGCGGCTTTTTTTGGTGGCTTAGTGTTGTTTTGGGTGGCTGCCAGCGCAATCAGCAGCGGGTACCAACTGCTCTTTTCAGGCCGGGTCTTACCCGGTATCTCGATGGCAGGCGTGGACCTTTCCAGCTTGACGCCCGAACAAGCCTCGACGGCCTTGAACCAGCGAATGACGTATCCGATAAACGGGCGGATTGTTTTTCACGATGGCGATACTGCATGGGTGGCAACGCCGGCCCAACTGGGCATGGTTTTCGATGCCGGGACCAGTGTGCAGCGGGCTTACGGGGTAGGCCGCCAGGATGGAGCGTTTGACAACCTGTCAAACCAATTGGATGCCTGGCAAGGCGGTCTATACCTTACTCCGGTAATTATTTACGACGCGCGCGTGGCACATGATTATCTGCAGAGTATTGCTGCTCAAATAGACCGGCCTATGATAGAGGCCGACTTGCATTTGGATGGCACGCAGGTGTTTTACAGGCCGGGTCAAATCGGCCGCACGCTTGATGTGGATAAGACTCTGACAGCACTTTTGGCACAGTTGAAGACTTTCCAGGATGGGGAAATTGCCTTGGTTGTTGAAGAGCAGGCCCCGGCAATCCTGGATGCCTCGTCACAGGCTGGGACTCTACGCCAGGCTTTGAGCGCTCCATTGGTGCTGAAAGTTGCGAATGCACAACCAGGCGATCCGGGCCCCTGGACGATTGATCCATCTGTTCTGGCGGGCATGTTGGCGGTTGGGCGCGTAGAGACCGATTCCGGCTGGCAATACCAGATCTCAGTTGATACGCAAGCCATTGAGCAGTTCCTGGGACAAATTGCACCGAAGATAAATCAAAGCTCCCAGAACGCCCGTTTCCATTTTAACTCAGGCCAGTTGGTACCTATTCCAGCCTACCCTTCCCAGACAGGCCGGACCCTGGATGTAGCTGCCAGTCGGGCCGCGATCGTCCAAAAGCTATTGCAAGGGGCGCATGCCATTCCACTCGTTATACCAATAGCGCAACCGGCTGTTCCCGATAATGCTACGGCAGCATCCCTTGGAATAACCGGTTTGGTTTCATCGAACACGAGTTATTTTCGTTTTTCAAGCCAGGCACGCATGCAGAACATCAAGACGGCGGCGGCCCGTTTCGACGGTTTACTCATTCCTCCCAATACTACTTTTTCGATGGGGGCTGCAATGGGCGACATCAGCCTCGATAATGGATATGCCGAAGCGCTGATCATCTATAACGGGCAGACCATCCTTGGCGTCGGCGGGGGTGTATGCCAGGTGAGTACCACACTCTTCCGTACCGCATATTTTGGCGGTTATCCCATTGTTGAACGCCACGAACATGCCTATCGCGTTCGCTATTATGAACAGACTGCCACGGGTTATGATAATTCGCTGGCAGGTCTGGATGCCACTGTTTATTTCCCGCTGGTGGATTTGAAGTTTACGAATGATCGGCCATATTGGCTGCTGATGGAGACCTACTATAATTCGGATGATTCCTCGCTTACCTGGAACTTCTATTCGACCGATGATGGACGGACTGTTGACGTGAAAAACCTTGGTTTGCAGAACGTAGTCACATCGCCGGATCCGGTTTTTGAGGAAAACCCGGGCCTGGCGGCCGGCGAAATCTCGCAGGATGATTGGTGGTATGAGGATGGGGCCGACATTACCGTGACGCGCGTTGTCACCCGTAATGGGCAGGTAATTATTTCTGACACTACACAAACGCATTATGATCCACATCCGTTAACTTGCCAGTATGGCCCAGGCACGGATGATCCACAGGCTGTGGCGGCACAGCAAGGCCTTTGCCAGCAATAGGCGTGGTAAAATTGCCGTCTGTTGGTTCCCGAAATTGGAGAATAAAATGATCAACCAAGCATTGCTTGAAATCCTGCGTTGTCCGGTGTGTGTGCACGAGAAAGATGGCTTGCTGAAGCTCCAGCGTGAATCCTGGCTGGTTTGCCAGGACTGTGGACGCAAGTATCCGATCTTAGAAGATATTCCGGTAATGCTCAGCGAAGAAGGAGAGAAATGGGTAAAGGTGGCTGAAAGCGATTTGCCAGTGCCGCCCCCTCCCATCCATTAAGATGGCTGAAAATAAATTTGATCTGGTTCGAAAATTGCGCTCTTTCAACCGCCCATCCACCTTCCAATTAATTGTAATGGGGGCGGGGTTGGTTCTGTCTGTTGCAGTATGGATCTTCTTGAGCGGTTTTGTATCCTGTTGGCGGCTGACTTCGCTGCCTGGTATGCCCCCGCCGAACTGTCCCGGAGCCAGCGTGAGTGCACCTGTGTCTGTCACCACCCCCGGACAAACGCCTCTAGCCCAAACAGCCACACCAACCTTAAGCGCGCCGCAGGTACAATTACCGCCGGCGTGGGATGGAGCCAGCCGGGTGAACGTGCTTATCTTTGGATTGCGTGGCGGCGGCGATCCATCGGAGCCAGGTTGTCCGCTATGCACCGATACGATGATAGTTCTGACAATTGACCCGGTCAGCAAGACCGCCGGGATGCTTTCTGTTCCGCGCGATATGTGGGTCAATATCCCTGGTTTCAAGTATGGCAAGATCAATTCTGCTTATACTTTGGGAGATGAATACAAACTCCCGGGTGGAGGGCCGGGGCTGGCAATACAAACAGTCGAAAATTTTCTGGGTATACCAATCCAGTATTACGCGGAGATTGGTTTTGACGCTTTTGCGAATATGATTGATGATATTGGGGGGATTTGCTTCAATGTACCCGTTAAAGTTTAAAGTTGGCGTACTGGATGAACCCGGGACAACCACTGTAAAAGCAGGTTACCAATGCCTGAGCGGTAAAGTGGCTTTGGGATATGCACGTACCCGGGATATAGAACAAGGCGTTACAGGGGGAGATGTACAGCGCTCCCAAGACCAGCAGTTGGTTATTATGGCCGTCCGGGAGAAAGTACTTTCCAATTTGCCAACGTTGGTGGCCAAAGCCATCCCGCTTTATAACCAACTCTCTGCGGGTGTCCATACAAACTTAACCCTGGACGATATTTTAAGACTTGCGATGCTTGCAAAAGATATTCCTGTCTCTTCCATCCAACAGAAAGTGTTTGATTACACGATGATGCAGGATGGGACGACCATGGTGGATGGCCAAAAAGTGGATATTTTGCGGCCGTATCCGGACCAGATCCGCAAACTAGTGAACCAGATTTTCGGCGGTGGTTTATTGACGCCGCAAGCCACCGGCACCGCGACCCAGTTGATGCAGCAGGAAGGTGCACGCATCCTGGTGATCAATGGGTCGGGTGTAAACGGGATTGCTACGAAAACAGCCGCTTACCTGAAAGCCCAGGGTATGAATGTAGTCGGCTCCGGAAATATGGCTGATTACCCCGATAAATATTACCATCCTCCGCTGCCTGGCAAGAGCATGTTGATTGTCCATGCAGGCGACCTTTATGCGATGAAATACTTGATCGCCTTGATGAAAATTAGCAACACCAACCAGATTGTGGTGGATTTTAACCCAAGCGCCCCGGCAGACATTGTGCTTGCCGTTGGCGCCGACTGGGCCAACTCCAATCCGATGCCTTAGGAGCGGGAAAAAAGTTTGGCGAGCCATTATTTAGCCTATTTACCATATAGTGCTTCCAGCCCGTGCCAAATATCGTCCCGCCACGCAGTGAAGTTGTGGCCGCCGGAAAACTCGCGATATTTCACCCGGTAGCGCTTTTCTTTAAGTAGCGAGTACATCTGCCGATTGCCTTCCAGCAACCATTCCAGCCGCCCGGAATCCATCCAAATGTCAATTGTGGGAGGCGGGGCATATTTCACAATATCAACGACCACACATTGATAATCGGGGGCGATGAAAGCACCAGATTGGCTGATCACTTTACAGAAAATCTGAGGCAGGCGTAAGGCAGTGAAAAGTGCCATCGAACCGCCCAGTGAAGAGCCCATCACGCCATATCTGCCATTCTTAATTGGTTCCAGGTTCAGGTGTTCCTTCGCTACAGGTAGGACGCATTCCATCAGCAGCCCGATGGTTGACTCGCTACAGGAATACTCAACTGTGCGTGCAGCGCCGCCGTTCGGTACCAATGCCATAGCGAACGGCTGGATGCACTTTTCGGCAATCAGATTATCTACTATATTATTTAACTTGGCCCGCCGCAGATAATCGGAGCCATCGTAGACAAAAAGCAGTGGGACAGGAGACGTAACTGGTGGTTGATATAGATACACACTCCGGTTGGCGCTGGCAGCGAAGTCGCGGGTGGGTAATGTGTACTTGGTTACTTTTCCCTGTGGAACCCCTTCTACCGGATGAATGAGCGGGCTTGGTTTTCCCTGTGGCATATAGAAGTATTGGTTGTAACCATTAACACCGTTATTGACCCGGTTGGGGTTAAGCGGGTCGGGGATGCGGTCATTGGTCTGCGGATCAATGAATGCGTATTCCACGTACGCGTCGGCAGGGAGGGGAATGGAAAATGACCATAATTCTGAACCTGCGCGCAGCATTTTCTGAGGAGCTTCATCCCAGTTGTGGAGGTCGTCAATCAGGTTCGGGGCGCTTGTCCCTTGCCAGATAAGTGTGGCAACTTCTCCTTCGAAAACAGGATTGCCGAGGGTGCGGGCCATGGCAAGCAAAGGGTGGGTAGGCATGATTTAAATTCCTATATTTTCTTGATAAGTTTATCCGCAAAACTTGCCGGTTCACTGCGTTCGATAACAAGTTCTTTGGCTGTGTGAAAGGCCATGAAATCGCGCATGCAGGTCGCCATGTCGCTGACCAATTCTTCGTCTGGTTTCACGCCTGGCTCCAGGTAAAGAGCTTTCAAATGCAAAGTGCCGGTTTTTCGTTCCAGTTTTGGGTCGAATCGGCCCACCAGCCGGTCTTTATGCAGGATGGGCAGGCAGAAATATCCATAAACGCGTTTGGGCGCAGGCAGGTAAGCTTCCAGAGTTTGGTGAAACCCCCAGAATTGCTCATCGCGTCGGCTGGCCCACCAAAGATTGTCGAATGGGCTGAGAAAAGTTGTCCTTCCGGCTTTGAGAATTCCATCAGCGGCCTGTTCCAGAAGAGAAAGATTGTCGCGGTGGATCAGGAGTTCTGCCGTGTCGCCGTGGTCCAGTGTTCCCGTGATTTGGACCAGAATGCCAGCTTTGATTAAACCTTCAACAATTGGTTTTGAGCGGGTGACCTTCATCCAGGTGTAATCACCGGTCTGGCGGGGCAGGCAAACACCCAGCCCTCTGGCCCCGCGTTCCACCCAGAAGCGGTCGCGCTCTTCAACGGTTGGCTCAGTCGTATCTATTTCTTTCGGCAGGACGCGTTCGGTCAGGTCATACAGACGCTGGAATTTAATCCGGTCAGTGATCATCAATTCGCCGTGCGCATATAGCATTTCCAATGCAGCCTTGGCCGGACGCCAGTTCCACCATGTACCGCCCGGATGACCATCAGATTCGAAGTCGCTTACCTTGAGAGCGCCTTCTCGACGGAGTTGTTCCAGCACTTGCGGAACAAATTCCTTTTGGACGGCCGCATTCAGCCAGCGGTTGTACCATTCCGATGGATTTTCACGCAATTTACGCTGGCGAGGTAACTGGTAGCGGTATTCCGTCAGCGGGATGATCGAGGCTGCATGTTGCCAGCCTTCGAAGAGATGCCGGTCGGCGGAGGATGTCAGGGCGTCAAACTCGGTGGAATTATAATTTCCCAGCCGGCTCCAAAGAACAAGATATTGGCTGCGCTGAACCATTTGCAATGTATCTATCTGAACACAGCCAATCTGGTCAATAGTTTCATAGATAGCAGAGCGTGTCGGGGTGGAATTTCCAGCTTTGGCCAGCCCCTGGGCCTGTAGAGCAACGGTACGCAATGCAGTGATCGGATACGTTGTCATTGGCTTAGCATGGATATTTGCAGGGGATGAAGTTCCGCCATCATAACATTTTTCTGGATGGACGGATCTTTGAACATAAATGCGTGCGCGGCCTGGTCATTTTCGGCGTGAAAGACAACTATCCCAAAAGTATGATCAAGGCATGGCCCGGCAAGCAAGATAACCCCGGCTTCGGTGGCCTGTTTCAAATATTGGAAGTGCTCTTCCATGATAGCATCTTCTTCCGGTGTGGGTTGTTCGAAGAAACCGTCGCGGAAGGGGTGGATGAGGTAAATGTATTCGCGCATGGTTAGTCACTGATTATCAAGAGCATGATGGCATCTCCGGAAAAAAGCATTACGCTGATATTATAGCTTTATACCAGTAAAATTATACAAATATAGGTACTGGAAAAGCCTTTTTATGGTCAGTTTCATCCTTTTCACCCCTATTACCCTTGTATTTATTTGTCGAATTGGGGTACTATTGTTCTAATATGGAAATCGATAATCCCATGAAACCGGATCCGGACATCTTTCGCAGGGCTCTTCTGAATTCCCAGCAAGCCATACAACGCGGCGACCGCCTGGCTGCGCATGATTGGGCTGAGAAGGCGGCCTTGTTGGGCCCGGAGGCCGAAGAACCATGGCTTATCCTTGCGGCAATTTCCGAGCCGCGCGACAGCGTGCGGTATCTTGAACAGGCGCTAAAAATTAACCCGCACAGCCAGCGCGCACGTAAAGGCATGCACTGGGCAGTGGAACGCCTGCGGCATACACAGCCGGAAAATCAGGAAAGATACAATACCTCACAGCCTGTTTCAGGACTAAATTCGTTAGCCGAACCCGATATTCAGCCACACGCCCAAAAAACTCCTCCGCCGGATGAGGCCCGTTCGGCCGCCTCTGCCAACCGGCATTCGGCTAAATCCCTTGCCAGGGTGCGCTGGTCGTTCCTGGCCCTTTTCCTGGTGGCCGTCTGTATTACCGCGGTCTGGGCATTCTGGCCGGGAAACGCGGACCCCGTGCTGGCCTTTTTGCATGTCCCGCGTTCCTTGCCGGCCATTTCGGGCATTTTAGCGAGCATGGACACCCCCACTGCTATACCGAGCGCTACACTTTCATTCACGCCTACGGCAATTTCCACTACATTAGCGGCGCCAAGTGCACCTGTCATACCAGCCGCACTTGCTATGATTCCTACACTAACGCCGTTATCCGTGCCAACAATAACATCTACTAAACCTCCCACACCAACGGAAACGGTACTACCTACAAAAACACCCTGGCCGACCAGTACAGGAATTGTCTGGCCGACGAGCACACTTAAGCCTCGGGCCACTCTTAGCACTGGCGGCGTACGATGGATTGATGTAAACCTGTCGAAACAAATGTTATACGCTTATGAGGGGAACACCGTTGTAGCCAGTTTCCTGGTTTCCACGGGTGTACCTGCATTCCCAACAGTAACCGGGCAATACCACATTTATGTAAAATACCTTTACACTCTAATGCAGGGGGATAATTATTACCTGCCGAATGTGCCGTATACGATGTATTTCTATAAGGGCTATGGCATTCACGGTACATACTGGCATCATAACTTTGGCCACCCCATGAGCCATGGCTGTGTGAACATGTACACGCCGGACGCGGAATGGATGTACTATTGGGCCTCGATTGGAACGCTGGTGAATATCCATTATTAATGATTACAGACTGACATGATTTTTTATGGAATCGGAGTATAAACCATCTCCAGAACAGAAGTGTTTAATGGTGGCCTTTCCCGGCGCGATTTTCTGAAACTGGGCAGCACTGCACTGCTCGGTGTTTTGTTTTCGGAACTGCACTTTGATACTGCTCAGGCTGCCCCGGTTATTACACAGGGAAGGGTGCAGGCTACCAGCCTTTTTATACGCGCTACCCCATCTTTCAGCGCTGAGAAACTTACTACGGTGCAGCGTGATGACATTTTGGATATTGCTGGCGAGGTGTTTGGCGGTTCACCGGGTGATTACAATCGCCTGTGGTATCGCCTTGCCAACCAAGGTTACGCATATTCCGGCTACGTTCAAGCAGTAAAAACCGCGCTTAACCCGGTTGTCATGGAAATCCCTACGACCGGCGTGCTTGGGGAAATCACCATCCCATATGCAGATTCATCCTATGGAATCAACATCAGCCCATCTGCAGGTCCGCGTTTGTACTATGCCACCACGCATTGGATTACGGCGATAGTAGTGGATAAACGCGACAGCAGCCTTTGGTACCAAGCCTATGATGCTGCCACAAACGCTTATTACTATATTCGTCCGCAATGGGTGCGCCTTGTCCCGCCGGAGGAACTTTCTCCACTTTCGCCGCAGGTGCCCGAGAACGAAAAGCATATCGAAATCTATCTGGATCGCCAGTTACTAATGGCCTACGAATGGAACGTGCTTGTCTATGCGGCGCGGGTCGCCACTGGCCGGAAGAACTACGAGAGCCCAACCGGCTGGTTCCATACTTTTCACAAGCGTCCCACATACCATATGTTCGGGGGTGCAGACGAGTTCTCCATTTTTGACCTTCCGGGCGTTCCGTGGGATTCATATTTTACTGATAGCGGAGCCGCACTCCATGGAACATACTGGCATAACGATTTCGGTACCCCGCACAGTCATGGTTGCATCAATATGGCCCTGCAGGATGCTAAATGGATTTTTCGCTGGACCCTGCCAACCGTACCGGCGGGTGAACGGCTCGTACTCCAACCTGGCAGTGGGACTCGTGTGCGAATAACCCAAAGCTGAGGATATCTTCAAGAACGTGGAAAAAACTATCTGGGGAGCACGTAACATCAGGTAAAATATATCTCAATATTTAGAAAAGGAGACCAATATGCACCTGTCGTTTACGGCTAACGATTATTTTGTCAAGCGTAAGGGGTTTTCCGACAATAGATCCTGTGCGCAGATGGGTGCGGATTAACTATGTCTCGCCAACCCCTTTTTACCGGTCTCATCGTGGATGAGAATAACCACCCGGCCGGCACTGCCTATGTAGGGGATGAACCTTGCTACGTGGTGAATGACAGCGGGTTCCTGCGTCACATCCCATCCGAGCAAGTGGATCGCAAGGTGCTGGAAATAATGCGTCAGCAAATCAGCGGAAATGAAGGCGTGTTGAGCGAACAGGCTGCCAAGATGCTCGGTACAGACGATATTTTCTCGAAGGCCATGCTTGAAAACCAATTAAAGAACATCGGTAAGCAATTCGATGCCATTCTCGAGATGGGTATCCCCGAAGAAAGCCGCGCTTTTATGGGCATGTCGGGTTTCAAAGTTGTAATTAATGTGCATGGTGAAATTGTCCGGCTGGATCAACCTGCGGTAACGGATGAGGATGAGGGTGGGGATAATGGGGAATGATGCCATAAAACTAATAAAACACATATGGCCTGCCTCTTAAAATATGATTATAATTAGACAAAAAATATCCTGATTATGGAGGCTAATATGATTTCCAAGACGATGCAAGAAGCTATCAACGAACAAATCAACAAGGAACTTTACTCATCCTATCTCTATCTCTCCATGGCGGCGTTCTTTGAAGGTAAAAACCTGCCTGGGTTTGCCAGATGGCTGCATGTACAGGCCGACGAAGAGCGCGAGCATGGCATGAAATTCTACCGACACTTGGTGGATCGGGGTGGGCGCGTGATGCTCAAGGCGATTGCTGCCCCGGCAACCGAGTGGAGGTCCAATCTGGAGGTCTTTAAGGAAGTGCAGGCGCACGAAGCCGCGGTGACAGCCTCCATCAACTCTCTGTATGAACTGGCACTCCAAGAGAAGGATTATCCCGCACAGGTTCTGCTCCAGTGGTACATTAACGAACAGGTGGAGGAGGAAAAGAATGCGGCGGAGATAGTCCAACAACTGGAACTGATCGATGCCCACGGTACAGCTGTGTTGATGCTTGATCACCAACTCGGCAAACGCGGCGATTGACTAAGCGACCCCGGAAGGTTATTTACAACCTTCCGGGGCTTTTTTCCTTGATAATCTCCCTTGACTCCATCTTAGGAGAATTGTATGATGGGATCATGATGGACTCAATGAATGATACCCTTACTCCTGAAGAGAAACAGATTCTTTTGAAACTGGCGCGCCAGTCGCTCGAAGCCGGGGTTCGTGGCGTGGCGCTACCTTCCTTGGAGCCGGACGCGTTGACCCCGACATTGCGGGCTGCAGGGGCTTCTTTCGTCACGCTGACAGAGCAGGGTGAATTACGCGGCTGTATTGGCGCCCTGCAACCATACCAATCGCTTGCCGAGGATGTGCGCGAGCACGCCGTGGCGGCTGCGTTGGAAGATTACCGATTCCCACAGGTGCAGGAAAGCGAACTGGCGGGTATAGAAATCGAAGTTTCCCGCTTGACCGTCCCCGTACCGGTGAATTACACAGACGCACAAGATTTGCTTGCCAAGCTGCGTCCCGGCGTGGATGGTGTGATCCTACGGGATGGTTCCCGCCGGGCGACCTTCCTGCCTCAGGTGTGGGAAAAAATCCCAGATACGGCAGATTTCCTGGCAAATCTTTGTTACAAGATGGGGGCTGCGCCGGACACCTGGAAGCGCAAGCATTTGGAAGTGCTGATATATCAGGTGGAAGAATTCCATGAGTTGTAACTCGGATGCGAATAAAAAAATATCTCGGTTCTATGCCGGGGCGGTTGATTTAAACCTGGGTAAAATATTCACTCTCTATCGCCTGCCAGGTCTCTTCCGGTAGGAACATGTATTTTGCCAGCAGGGGATGGACGCGGCAGATCTCCTCGGTCACTCGCGAGGCCACTCGCCGCATCGAGAAATGGGCATTGGGGGCTGCACGTAACTGGCAAAAAGCAAAGGCTTCCCGCAAATTTAGGCTGAACAGGACCCGCCGGTTAAAGCCGTTGGGAACAACGTAGGATGCCACCTGTGGATTCCATTCCGCCAGTTTTTCATAGGCCTGTGAGACTGTTTCCATGGCGGAGCGGTAGCGCGGCTCGAACCCGGCTTCCGTAATCCGGCGTGGGATGGCATAGCCGAGCCGGGCCGTCAGCATTTGAGGCGCCTGGGTCATCATGCGGTGACGCTTGAACTCGGCATATCCGCCCTGGTCGATCAGCAGGTCGAATATATAGGATGTATATTCCAATTCGCGTAAGGGCGTATCGTGCCCGCCCAATTTTCCCAGCAGGGAATCAGCCAGGCGGAGAAGCTCGGCCGCGGGGGCGGAACGCACTATATCTAGGGCTTCGGAGAATGATATATCTCCAAAATGAAATAATGCCGCTGCCAGCACCTTTCTCTCTCCAGCAGGATCAAAATCGATCAGCTTGCACCAATCTTTGTCTTTTCCGGCTTGTTCTTTGTGCACTTTATCTTGAAAATTGTTCCTTGTTTCCACTAAATATGGAGCTGCCTCTGCATATTTGACCAGCGTCGGCGCTTCGGTCTGGGCCACGCATTTGATTTCTCCACCAATCTGGCGTACTTCAGTCAAGGGATGTGAGAGCATTTTGCAGATGGCGTGTTCAAGCGTGCGCGCGTTGGCAGTCATGCCCAGGTTGGCAAGCGATGCAGCCGGGAGCAGGAAGCGGCACGAATCCACGTATTGTGAGCGGATGCGTCGGTCGTAAGCCTCGTCAGTTTCCTGCTGTTGGCGAATTGACTGGCGTTCGACCAGAGTACGCATGGGTTGGAGCGAGTCCTGATAAGTTTGGAAGAGCAGGTTGCAGGTCTTTATATAGGTGTCAAGCAGAGGGTGCCCATCTAGTTCGGGCGGGACGTAGTAAGCGCCTGTATCCCATTTTTGGTAGCGGGTGGATTTTTCTGTATACGAAGCCAGCCGGTTGGACTCGATGCATTCCACTGCCAGACGGGAAACGTTTTCGATGGCAATGTGCAGGACGGTATGTTCAGCCACCGAGGCATGCCCGTAGCCAACCACCCATTTTTCATGGAAGCGGGCGGATTTCTCGTCGCTCAGTCCGGCGGCGATTTCCCGGAAAGATTTTGGCGATCGGGATGTTTTGGCGAAGGCCACTGCGATGGTCTCGGGCGAGAGTTCTTTTGGGGAAAGCAGGTAGATCTGGCGAGGCGGCATGGGTAATTCGCTATCGGGAATTCTTGAGAACTTCCCTGGTTCTTTCAATATCGTGGCTGATTTGTTCCAGCAAGGCCTCCACGGAGTCGTATTTCTCTTCGGGGCGCAGATACTCTAAAAATTCAAGGCAGACTGCCTGTCCATACAGGTCAGCATTGAAATCGAGTAGATGGGCTTCGATGGTAGGGGCGGGTTCAGTGCGATAGAAAGTTGGGCGAACGCCGATGCTGGTTGCGGCAGGGTGACTTTGTCCGCTGACCCAGGCCCGGCAGGCGTAGATGCCATAAGCAGGTAGTATCTTGCCGGCTGGGATTTGAATGTTAGCTGTAGGGATTTTAATTGTGTGTCCGCGCCCATCCCCGTGGATAATTGGGCCGGTGATTGAAAATGGATGTCCCAAGTCTGCGGCAGCGCTGGAGACCTCGCCAGCAGTTATTTTCTGGCGGATACGCGTGGATGAAATTATGCCTTCGTCATCTGCCAGCGGGGGAAAACCTTGGACGGTGTAGCCAAGTTCCTTCCCTATCTCTGCCAGCCGGGTTGCGTTGCCCTCTCGTCCGCGCCCCAGGGCGGTATCGTAGCCAATGAAAAGGGCGCGCAGGCCGAGAGCGTGTGAGAGCAGGAGCATGAATTCCTTGGCGGTCTGGTGTGCCAAGGCCTGGTCAAATGTTAGGGTGATCACTTCATCCACGCCCAAGGATTCCAAGAGCGCAATGCGTTCTCCGGGCGTAGTCAGGCATTTGAAATCAGTTTTACCACCCAAGACAATTGCAGGGTGGGGGGTAAAGGTTAAAACAACGGCCGGCTCTCTAGCCGCGTGCGCAGCAGCGACGAGCGGGTACAGGATTTCCTGGTGGCCGCGATGAACGCCATCGAAGATGCCGATGGTCAGCCAGGCATTTTGAAGGGTGAGATGGTCGAGAGAATTATGGCGGGACACGTTGAAAGGATGGGTGAAATGGAACGTGAAATTACGCGGTATGCGCGGATTCTTTTCCGCCTTCCTCCGCGCCAGTCCGCGTCCCGTTTTAGAGTTGCGTTACGAGTAGAAGACTTTCTTTGGCTGCCACTCTAGAGAGCCACCTTCGCCAGTAACGAGATCCATGATGGCGATAAGTTCACCAGCCATGCTAACGCCGCGCACTAAGCCCGGCTGTGTATCTGCAGCGGCCTTGACGCGGTGACCATGTTTAACTTCCTCAACCTCATCGGGATTTAGTTCCACGGCGGACCATTCGGCCAGAGCTTCGGCAGCGGGGATCAGGTACTGGTACCAGTTGCCGGCTGTAAAGGTTTCCTGCAGTTTTCGCAGTGGTGTGGCATCCCGCAGGGTAAAGCGACCGGATTTAGTGCGGCGCAGGCCGACCAGATAGGCTCCGCAGCCGAGGGCTGTACCAACATCGTTGGCCAGGGAGCGTACGTATGTTCCAGATGAGCAGTGCACGTCAATAACCACTTCTGGCGGTGCCCATTCCAAAACTTCAAGATGATAGACGTTGATCTTACGGGGAGCGATTTCCACTTCTTCCCCTTCGCGCGCCATCTCGTAGGCTTTGCGCCCGTGCAGCTTGACCGCCGAGTAGGCCGGAGGGGTTTGCTCGATTTCTCCGATAAAACGCTGAAGAACTTCGTTAAATTGTTCTTCAGTCACATTCACTGGGGTAGTGGCCTGCTGGGTGAAGCGTCCTTCGGCGTCGTACGTGTCTGTGGAGCTGCCCAGGCGCAGGATGGCTTGGTAGCGTTTATCCGAAGCCGAAACAAACTCGCTCAGACGCACTGCCGGACCAATGAGCACCACCAGCACACCGGAAGCTCGCGGGTCGAGTGTGCCAGTATGGCCAGCACGGCGTATGTTGGTACCGCGACGGATAATATCTACCACGTCGTGGGAGGTCAAACCAACCGGTTTGTCCACCACGAGGATGCCTGAAATGGCATTCTTGATCTCTTGACTTTCCATGTTTATTCCTCCTAGTAATATTAACCCGTCCCACTTCCGAGTTACATGATTAAGCATATTTTACTATATTATATAGGCAATTGTAATGCCTTGCGTGTGGTTTCCAGAACGCGTATCCCGTACCTCATCTAGGCTGCCGGACATATCTGCACCGGCGGCTGCTTTATGGCCTCCGCCGCCGAATCGGCTGGCGATTTGGGCAACATCCAGATCGGGTTTCAATGCACGCCAGGAAACTTTGGTATTCATTTTGTCTTGTTCCACGAAGATAATGGCAACATCGGCCTCTTCAATGGATGAAAGATATGAAATGAGGTCGGCATCGTCATTACCAGTGTAGCCGGAGATTTTGCGGTCGGCCAGCGTCAATGCGGTCCAGACGATTCCACCGGCACTTTCCAGGTTGGAGAGACCCGCACCCCAGTATTTGGCAGATGGAAAAGTGCGCGATATTAGACTGCGGAAGTAGAGCGTGCCCATATCCGCTCCCAATTCAATCAGATCGGCAGCCTGTCGTAATATTGCGGGAGTAGTGTTCGATGTTCGGAAACCAAGCGTGTCGGTGACGATTCCAGTGAGCAGGTTGGCAGCGATGGGAGCAGTGATGGTGAGTCCCCAAGCGGGCATGAAACGGGTTAACACCGAGGCGGTCGCGGCGGCTTGCGAGTCAACCAGATTTAAGGTACCGAAAGCTTTGGTGGTACTGTGGTGGTCAATGACGATATCTGGGGAGTGGTATCCATCAAGCGCTTGGCCGACGCGCTTCAAATCCGAACAGTCTACACAGATGATCAGGTTGAACTCACCTTTCGCCCAGGTTGTGATGATTTCACTGCCAGGCAGGTGCTTGAACGAGGCGGGCACCCCATCCGAAAGTACCACTTGGACCTGTTTACCAGCATCCAACAAGGCCAAGCCGAGTGCCAGGCTGGAACCAATGGCATCGCCATCTGGGCGGATATGGGATGTGATCAGAATTCGTTGTGCAGACTGGATCTGTTCCTTAATCTTTATTTGTAGATCGTTCATTCTTCCTTATTTCTGACAGTAAATGCTCTATGTAGTCGGCATGTTCGGGTGTGGGATCCCAGTGGAATCGCAGGCGTGGAAAGGTGCGCAATTCGATCCGGGCAGCCAAGGCATGTCGCAGGAATCCGTTGGCGTGCTCCAGACCTTCCAGGATTTCAGCGCTGCGGATAGTACCTTCCACCGCTGAGACGTAGATATCGGCGAAGGCCAGTTCGCGATCCACTTTGGCATCCGTGATGAAAACTTGATGCAGGCGCGGGTCGCTGATCTCTCTGATAAGCAATTCCGAAAGATCCTGTCGGATGCGGTCCGCAATACGCTGGAGTCTGACGCTAGATGGCATGATTGGCCTGTTAATTATCGAAAATTGATCGATAATTTGAACTTATTCGGATTCAGTCTTCTCTAAAGTGAAACATTCTATGACGTCAGCAACCTGAATGTTGTTGAAGTTTTTCAAGCCGATGCCGCATTCAAAACCTTGGCGCATTTCGCGTACATCATCTTTCTCGTGTTTGAGCGAGGCAACTTCGCCTTCATAAACGATATCTTTGCCACGTGTAACACGTATTTTCCCATTTCGGCGGATCTCGCCTTCGGTAACCCGGCAACCAGCAATATTGGTGCCCTTTGATAGGCTGAAAACTTGTAATACCACTGCCTTTCCAACCGGCTTTTCGGTGAACTCGGGAGCCAGCATGCCTTTGAGGGCTTTTTCCACATCTTCGATCAGGCGATAGATGATGTCATAAAGGCGGATATCCACACCTTCTTTTTCTGCCAGGCGGCGTGCAGCTATATCTGCCTGGACGCTGAAACCGAAGACAATGGCTTGGGATGAAGATGCCAGCAATACGTCATTCTCGCTGATATTGCCGGTTTCGGCGTATAGGATGTTGATGGCAATTTCGCCTTTGCCCAGGTTGTTAATTTCGTTAACGATTGGTTCAAGCGAACCCTGTACATCGACCTTCAAAATCAGGTTCAGTTCCTTCGCCTCGCCTGATTCCACTTTGGAGAACAACTCTTCCAGGGTCATTTTCTTTTGTGGGGTAGCTTGTTTTTTGGATGCCTCGGTGCGCTCCAGGATGATTTGCCGGGCTTCTTTTTCTGTAGCAACAGTCTGGAACATATCACCAGCAGATGGCATGCCGCTGAGACCCATGACCGAGACCGGGATAGAAGGCCCTGCTTTCTCAAGTTTATTACCACGGAAATCGAACATGGCACGCAGATGCCCAAAAGCGTTGCCTGCCACGACAATATTGCCCGTCTCCAAGGTCCCATTCTGGACCAGGAGTGTAGCAACAGGACCCTTCGATTTGTCCAATTCTGCTTCGATAACGGTGCCGATGACAGTGCCTTTGGAATTGGCGCGGATGTCAGTGTTATCGGCTACCAGCAGCACGGCCTCCAACAGATCTTCTATGCCTTGTTTCTGTTTGGCCGAAACAGGAATGACCATGGTATTGCCACCCCACTCATCTGGAGTGAGATCATTTTCGCTGAGTTGTTTTTTAACTAGTTCCTGATTGGAATTGGGTTTGTCAACTTTGTTGAGCGCCACAATGATGGGTACACGGGCTGCCTTGGCATGTGCAATAGCTTCTTTGGTTTGCGGCATAACGCCGTCATCGGCAGCGACCACCAGGATAACAATATCTGCGCCTTGGGCACCGCGTGCCCGCATAGCAGTAAACGCTGCATGACCGGGCGTATCCAGGAAAGTGATCTGTCGGCCTTTTAGTTCCACCTGATAAGCCCCAATATGCTGCGTAATTCCGCCAGCTTCTCCTTCGGCGACGTTTGAATGACGAATTGCGTCCAATAGGGAGGTTTTCCCATGATCCACGTGACCCAGGATGGTCACAACTGGCGGGCGCGGAGTCAGTTTTTTCTGATCTTCGCCGGCAATGGCCTTTCGCCACAACGGCACTTCTCCGGTCTCTTTTTCTTGGGGGGCGTTCTGACTTTCCAGTGTGGCTTCGAAGCCCATTTCTTCAGCCAGAATTGCGGCAGTATCGTAGTCAATCGCCTGATTGATGCTGGCCATAACTCCGTTGCTCATTAATTTTTTAATGATCTGGATTGGGCTAACTTCGATGATTTGAGCGAAATCACGGATGGTGATATTCGCGGGGAGTTCAATCTTTTTGTTCTTTGAATTGCTCATACGGCACCTCTTTCCATATAAAAATGCCTGTGAATAAAACCATTTGTCCATACAAGCGGGCTGCGCATGTTCGGACACCTCAAGCTGTATGTCCGCCACAGCCTGAACATCAGGTCTGCCGGCTGAGCGATTGGTTTATCGTCAGCCCATAGGGACTCTATTCTTAATCACTGGCTGCCTCAGCCTCCTCCTGCAGGGTTTGCATGAATTGGTGGAGACGCTCCAAATCGTCAGGCGTCAGATTCACTTTTAGGGCATGCGCCAGCGGCCCTCTCAGGCCCTTTTCCCAGCAGTCGCGTACATTATGTAAATATGCACCTCGCCCTGCCAGTTTTCCGGTTAGGTCCACTTGCACACCTTCCGGCCTGCGTACCAAGCGAAGCAAGGCTCGTTTTGGCAATACCATCCGACAACCTACGCAAGTACGCTGGGGAATATGTTTGGGCCGTTTTGCAGGTTTGCCAGACACTTTATTCAATCCACGTGGTAGGCAGACGCCTGCACTCCGATGCGTCTATTCCCATTCTTCCAGTACACTATCATCGTCGCCGCGCTTGTGCTTCTTGTGGGCCACGACCTCGCCGCGTTTTTCATCAAATTCCAACTCGCGGCCTTTTTTGGCTTTCTTTTCTTTTTTCTTGTTTCGCTCCTCTTCGCTCTCTTCTTCAGCCGGCGGGGGAGCCGCTAGAACGTTTTGCAGAGAGAAGATTTTGTCAAACTCTTTTTCTTCTTCTTTGATCTCTTCGTTAGGCGCAATCGTCTCGGCTTTTTCTTCAATGACCGGCGCGGCTTCTTGCGCAGCCGATTCTTGCTCAACGGCAGCAACCGGTAGGATCTCGGCAGTGGAAACCTCAACCTCCTCTGCCACCGGAACTTCAGTCCTGACCTCTTGTGGTTCAACCGGTTTCTCTGGTTCAGGGTATGAAATGTTCGCCAGTGCTGTTTGGATGGCTTGCATGGCCTTGGGGCCAATTCCGGCCAGACTCAAGACACTATCAGGGTTGAGTTTCATCGCCATCATCAAATTACCAACTGTGCGATGCTCGGCCTCGGTCAGGATAGTGTAAACGTGATCGGGCAGGCCAAGAGTGGAAATGTCTGCTTCAAACGCGGCATCCGGAACATCCGCGCGAGCTGCGGTCTCGAGCACTTTCTCGGCTGCGGCTTCCGCTTTCTTCCGTTCCACTGTGCGTCGTTCCACGCGATCCACGAACTGGATAAGCGACAGAAATTCTTCCGGTGTCAGCGGACGTCCGGCGCTCTTCTTGGACAAAATTTCTTCGATAACGGGGATGTGATCGTGCTCTGCCTCAGCAATGGTTGCCAGGGCCGGATCGGTTTGTACTTTAACAATTGCATCTCCCGCAGCTTCGGTAAGAGACTTGATATCAATACGCCAGCCAGTCAGCTTGGCGGCCAAGCGGGCGTTCTGCCCATCGCGACCGATGGCCAGGCTCAACTGATCTTCTTGAACGACAACTGTGGCGGTCTTTTCAGCTTCATTGAGATAAACCCCGGAAACCTTTGCCGGACTGATGGCTTTGGAGAGATATATCACCGGGTCAGAATTCCACTCGATGATATCAATCTTTTCATCGTGCAATTCCTTGACAATGGCCTGGATCCGCACGCCCCGGATTCCTACACATGCTCCCACCGGGTCCACATTCGGCTGGGTGGCCGAAACAGCCACTTTGGCACGTTGGCCTGGTTCGCGTGAGATTGCTCGGATTTCGACGATGCCATGATAAATTTCAGGAACTTCATTCTCCAACAGGCGGCGCAGGAAGTTGCGATGTGAGCGCGAAAGGATGATTTGCGGGCCGCGCGGGCTTTCCTTGACTTCCAGGATGATAGCCCGCACCCGGTCATGCACTTTGAACCGCTCACCTGGAATCTTCTGGTTCTGTGGCATGATCCCCTCGGCTTTCATATCCAGGCCCACCGTCGCTCCCTGAGTCATATTGATAGCCTGTACTACGCCACTGACAATTTCGCCGACCTGCTTTTCGTAGTAATCAGATTGCATCTGGCGTTCTGCTTCGCGGATGCGCTGTTGGATGACCTGGCGGGCGGTCTGTGCAGCAACACGCCCGAAATCCTTGGGAGTGGATTCGACGATTGCCATATCACCCAGTTTTACCTCCGGATTCACCCGAAGGGCATCTTCAAGCAACACCTCGGTGCGCTCATCTTGTACATCTTCAACGACTTCTTTTTCAACGAAGATGGCTACTTGTCCGGTATCTGGATCAATTTTGGCTTCTACCTGCTGGGCATTGGAAGCATTCACTGCCCGCCGGTACGCAGATACCATGGCAGATTCAATAGCCGAAAGGATAATATCCCTGGGCAGTTGCTTTTCTTCCAACACTTCGTTGAAAGCTAACGCAAATTCGTTCTTCATAATCAACCTGCTCCCCGAAATCTCTATTACACGCAGAAAAGTGGGGGTTGCCCACTTTTCGATGCGTTCGGTATAGGTAATACAACAACGAGCACTATTTTAGCATACAAGCCAAAAACGTGCAAGGATTTTATAGGATAATGCGATCTAATTAGGGATAAAGCTTTCGGGACGACTTTAGCGTAGGAATGCAGGGATGCGAAACGATTTCGGGAATGTGACCCACTGGCTTGTAAGGTAAATTAAAATGGCGCAGGTTTCCAGAACGATCGTGATGCCTGCCAGCCAGTCGAGCATGATCTGTGCCAGCGGTAGCTTCCAATCCGATCGACGGTGGTCGACAAAATCCACTAACTTCCTGTTATCCGAGACGGGAATACGTTCAAATAGTTTTGTTCCATTCACTTCGGGGAAGACTAGGCTCGAGGGGTTGGTCATATTGTAATAACCATCCTGCACATCGAAAACCGATCCTGCGTGTACCAGGGGGGTTAATAATTCATCGTTGTCTCCGAATAATGGATCATAATGGTGCGTTATGTTACTCGAATGGTATATGAAAACCTCATAATCGTTCATGGCTGGAACGATCCTAGATACCGGGAAGGTTTCCCCGGCGGAGCTACGCTGGTAGGTTTTGATCATAGATGTGATATCGAAAAAGCGTTGCTGCATATCCATAGGCATCAGGTAATAAGACCACATGCTGGCGAGAGAAGCTCCTCCAAGTATAGCAAAGACGGCGAATTGCTTTAGGCTAGACTTCCATTTTCTAGTCCACCCGTCGAAGACTTTGGCAGCAAGGATTGCAAGTGGCAAAATGAATGAAGCTGCAAAACGTGGATTGGCATGCAATGACTCCAGAACAGGCAGCTTGCTTAGTTGATCGTAGAGGAGGCCCTTTGCAATCGTAAATTCAGTCGCCAGGAGGATGGCAAAAAGAAGACATATTCCGGCAATCCCTTTTTTAATGGTGATATTCTTTTTTTCGATTTTTGGCTTATGGAATAACACTTTTAAAACACCAAAAACGATCAAGAAGAGCAGGCCGGGAGCGATGGATGAATCCAATTCCCAAAAGCCGTATGGCGTTTTAGTCAATGTAAGCAACCGGATAGCATACGTAGCGCTGCTCTTATGTATCAGGGCGAGAATGGGGTAAAAATTCAGCGTTCCAACCAATTGGAAAACCATGCCCGTCAAGCTCCCGATCCAATTTACAGGATATCGATCGTGTTCTGTCCGGGGGAAAAAACGCATATATTCTGCGGTGGCATAGAGCTTGGAGCCGCATAAGAGGGCGGTTAGAATCCCACCCCAGATTAAAACAGGCCATATTTTTCGCCAGGATAACAAACCAGGCTTCAGGAAATAAACCAATGGAACAATAATAATAACGGAATAAAGACAGATAACTGCAATATATACCCCGCCAGAATATACCAACACAGCGCCAGTAATTGAAATCAGAACGCCGGCAATCCACTTCGGGAGGTTTGGGTTTAATATAGCAAACGCTGGAATAATAATGAGGGGAAAAGTCAGAAAATTAACGTGACCAACCACCACACGCTCAATTAAAAATCCATTGATAAGAAAGAAATCTGCTCCAAGGATCGCCGAAAGTGGTTTTAGTTCAAGTATTTTATATAGGAATAGGTAAGTTACTAAAAATCCAATCGCAATATAAATCGCCGTGGATACAAAAACCGCCGCATAGGGATTTATAAACCAAGTGATCAATTGAGGCAGTGAAAATTGAATCTGTTGTGGATTGGGATAAGCAGGCAGGCCGCCTCCAAAGTTGGGTGTATACCACTCGATGCTGAGCCCGTTCACTTTATAGTAAAGATGAGAGTCAATCATACGTGGAATAAAGAATTGATAATCATGCCCAACCAGCGGATAGGTGGCATTCGTATATTGAACGATAAATAGAACAATAACGAGGATATTTAAAACTATAAGAAAAGCATATAGGACTCGTTGCTTCATGGAGTGTCGCCTCGAAAATCGTAAATTCCCCCTGTAATATTCCATTCGAGCTTACACGTAGGACAGATTATCGTATTACCTGTGATCATCAATGGTGAATGTCCACATTCAGGGCATTTGAAATAAGATGAAAACTCTTTTGGTTCGGCTGGCGGGGAGCTTTTCCCATTGACCCTGGCACGCAGAAAAACGCTGGGCGTAAATTGCCATACTGCCCCAGTCCATTGAAAAATGGAATCCAGGCTCGCCAGGAAACTGGCTGGGATGGCGCGCTTGAGCAGGCCAACCCGGAAATGAGAAACTGTTAGCGTTCTTTCGATCTGAAAGCCCAGGTTCGTCAGGCATCCGCGCAGTGTGTGCGGGTCGAAGTCAAAGTTCAAGGGGGCAAATTCAACCGGTTCTGGCGCAAATGGATTCCAGGTTTGTAACCGCAGCGCGTAGCGCAAGATCGATTTTAGATTGCGTTTGTTCGCAAATTCCAGGATAAAGCTAGCGCCTGGTTGCAAAACGTTGTGTACCTGACGCAGTGCAGCGGGGGCGTCAACCATATGGTGCAGGACGCGGATCATGGTCGCAGCATCGAATAGCCCATCTACGAAAGGTAGCCTGTAGATGTCAGCTGCAACGTAAATATAACGCCCGGTATTTCCCAAAAGTTCCTGGGCCTGTTTTAATTGCGTGCGGGAATAATCCAGCAGGATAATGTGTTCGAAACCGGCATAGCGCTGTGTGTTACGGCCGGCTCCAGCACCCAGTTCAAGCAAAAGCTTGCCGTTCTTCGGCAGTAGGCGCTGGATGGCAATGGCTTCACAGAGGTCTTCGTATTCTCGCCCGCCTTTTTTCCAGAAGCGCGTCTGATAATCAGAACCTTCGTAATCACAGACGGGCGGTCTTTGTTTGTCAGGCATCTTATTTCCCGTTAATACCCCGCCCAATTCCCCGATATTTAAATCCCAAGGTACGTGCTTCGTCCGGATCGTATATATTCCGTCCATCGAAAAGGATGGGGGTTTTCATGACAGCGCGGATGCGTTCGAGATCTAACTGTTTGAATTCATTCCATTCAGTAATGACGATGATTGCATCGCTATCCTTGGCCATATCATAAGGATCGCTGAACATCGTGACAGCCGGCAAAATACCGCGGGCATTGTCAACTGCCACCGGATCGTAAGCGCGGACTTTTGCACCAGCGGTGACCAATATTTGGGCAATATCTATGGAAGGGGCTTCGCGCATATCATCGGTGTTAGGCTTGAAGGCCAATCCAAGAAAGCCAATGGTTTTATTTTGAAGATTTCCGACCATTTCTTCCAATCGCTTGACAACTATTCGACGACGCTCGTAATTAGCATGGGTGACTGTGTTCAGAATTTTTGGGTCGACTTGTTTTTCTTCTGCCATGTAGGCGAGCGCTTTAACATCCTTGGGAAAGCAGGAACCGCCCCAACCCAGACCGGCATCCAGCATTGAAGGCCCGATGCGCTTATCGTAGCCCATGCCGACAGCCACTTCTTTAACGTCTGCGCCGAGGGCCTCGCAGATATCAGCGATTTCGTTGATAAATGAAATCTTGGTAGCCAGGAAGGCATTGGAAGCGTATTTGATCATCTCAGCGGTACGCAGATCGGTGATGACGATGGGGGCACGCAGCGGCAAGTGTAATTGGGCCACTTTTGCGGCGGCTTCGCGGTCGAAGGAGCCAAGTACAGTGCGGTGAGGTTGCATGAAATCGCCAATGGCCGTCCCTTCACGTAGAAATTCGGGACACGAGACAACTGCAAATGGGATCGGTTCGGGCTGATTGCTTTTTATAATGTTTGCCACCCAATCACCGGTTCCCACCGGGACAGTGGACTTGTTAATGATGATCAGGGGTGCTGTCATTGTCTTGGCAATTGTTTGCGCAGCGGCCGCCACAAATTGCAGATCCGCTTCGCCATCACCCCCCGAAGGTGTAGCTACGGCAATGAAGGCAAACTCTGTCCCTTCCAGTGCCTCAGAATAGGAAGTGGTAAAGGTTATGCGGTTAGCCCGAACGTTGCGCTCAACCAGTTCTTCCAGCCCAGGTTCGTAGATAGGCATGATGCGCTTTTTTAGGTTTTCAATGCGCTTTTCGTTGACATCCAATGCAATGACACGATTCCCCAGATCAGCGAAACAAGCAGCCGTAACCAAGCCAACATACCCAATACCAATGACACAGATTTGTTTCATCCTGCCTCCTATGAAGTTCGGATAAATGCCGCTTTAATATACCAGAAAAACGCAAAGGCAGAACATGCCTTTTGGACATTTTTCTGCCTTCGTGAATGACAATTTTTGGAAGATTTGTGATAAATCAAGAAATCTGGCTATACTTATTTGACGATCTTACTCAGGAAAAGGTTGGTCATTTATGGATTTTTTCCCTTTTTGCTTTGGAGAGTTTTGGTGATTGTTTCTCCGAAGTGGGCAACATCGATAGGTTTTGAAATGTAGCCATCAAAACCCGATTCCATGGCGCGTTTACGGTCTCCTGGAAGAGTATGGGCTGTGAGAGCCAGTAACGGAATATGGGACGTGTTATAGTTCGCTTTAAGTTCCCGAGCGGCGGTCCAGCCGTCCATCCCGGGCAGGGAGAGGTCCATCAGGATTAGGTCTGGCAACTCCTGCTGGGCCATGTTCAGCGCTTCCTGACCGTTATGCCCAGCCAACACTTCGCAGTCGGTACGTTCAAGCAAGAAACGCACTAATTCAAAATTATCTTCATTATCTTCCACTAGCAGAACGCGACTTTTCGCCATGATTGCTCCTTAAGTAAACTATACACAAACTGGGGCGTTTCGTCAAATACTATTTCATTGCAAGTTTATGGTATATTTCATATGATGCATATTCTTTTCGTGGCAGATGGGCGTTCTCCCACCGCACTTAGTTGGTTACGCCACTGGACGGACACGGGTCATGCTGTTCATCTTATCTCGACGTTTCCCTGCAACCCGCCTGAAGGGTTGGTTTCGTTTCATGTATTACCGGTGGCGTTCAGCAGGATGGCTGGAAGACAGGTGAGTAACTCAACTGGAACGCTGCACAGACCAGGGTTGGTGAGCACCCTCCGAGGTTGTTTGCGCCTGCTGCGTTATTATCTTGGCCCCCTTAGTCTACCTTTCTACCAAGCGCGTTTTCGTGCCATGATCGCCGAGATCCGTCCGGAACTGGTGCATGCTCTACGTATTCCCTTCGAAGGAATGCTGTCTGCTGCCACGCCCCTTGGGATTCCTCTGGTAGTATCCATCTGGGGTAATGATATAACCCTGCATGCGCGCGGATCGTTCATTATGGCCCGACTGACGCGCCAAATATTAAATCGTGCTGATGGCCTTATAGCCGACACACGGCGGGATATCCGTCTGGGGCGCGAGTGGGGCTTCGAATCGGGTAAACCCGCTTTGGTTGTACCGGGATCGGGCGGTATCCGGCTAAATGAAATCGAGGCAGATTTAGGGCTTGAAAAACTCCCGGAGGAATTGCCTGATGTACCGATTATCGTCAATCCGCGCGGGCAGCGTCCTGGTAGTTTGCGTCAAGATATCTTCTTTCGAGCTATCCCGTTGGTGCTGGCTAAAATTCCGCAGGCGGTTTTTGTTTGCCCTTCCCTTAGATGGGATGTTGAATCAGAGCATTTGGTGGATGTGTTGGGGGTTAGGGCGAACACAAAATTGTGGCCTCGCTTGAGCCAGGCACAGTTATGGTCGTTATTCAAAAAGGCACAAGTATTTGTCTCGCCTAGCCTTCATGATGGGACCCCTAATTCGCTTCTGGAGACAATGGCCTGCGGTTGTTTTCCGGTGGTGGGAAACATCGAGTTGATGCGCGAATGGGTGCAGGCGGGTGTAAATGGTATGTTAGTAGATGCTACTGACGCATATTCGATTGCTGATGCGATTGTACGAGCAATTAACCAGCCCGCCCTGCGGACAGAGGCGGCCAAGCTTAACGCGGCCCAACTGGCAGAACGGGCTGATTATGAAGCCAATATGGAACGTGTGGAGGAACTTTATAAAAGCGTAAACCTAAAAACGTAAATTTTGTTCTTTGTTCTATCCTTATTTATTATTACGCCTTGGGCGCGCGCAGAATTTCCAAGCGTTCCTGCAATTCGATCCGTTTAGTGTTAGCTGCTTGCTGGATATCGGCAGCAAAAGCCTGGGTGCGGTCACTGATTTGTGCGCGTACCACCTCGCCAGAGGTGGGAGCGAACAACAGAGCCAAAGTCGCACCTGCCAAGCCGCCGATAGTTGCACCAATTAAGAAACTTAAAACCCGTCGCATGGGAGCCTCCTGTGAAAGACGGTAATTATTTTCTCTATTATAGAGCAGAATTGAGTGCTCTGCCAGATTGCCATAGTACTATTTTTGTGTGATAATTTTAATCCCCGGCTTTTCCCAATGGATGATATCATGTCAATGATTGCTTCACTCTCCAATTTACCCACAGTTCCTAAAAAAGTGACCATACAGACCTTTCGCAAAAAAAAAGAGGTCGGTCAACCAATCACAATGCTTACAGGCTATGATTATCCCACTGCCGTGGCGCTTGATCGTGCTGGCATTGACGCTATCCTGGTCGGCGACTCGCTTGGAATGGTAGTTCTGGGTTATGAGAATACATTGCCAATCACGATGGATGAAATGCTTCACCACTGTCGCGCTGTAGCGCGCGGAGCAAGGTCGGCATTACTCATCGGAGACATGCCTTTCATGTCCTACCATGTTTCCGTGGAAGAAGCGGTTCGCAACGCCGGGCGTTTTCTCAAAGAGGGCGGCATGGAAGCTGTCAAGCTTGAAGGGGGCCGAGAACGCCTCGATGCCATTCGTGCCATTGTTAGAGCGGGAATCCCGGTCATGGGGCACCTCGGCCTGACACCGCAATCAATCCATGCGTTGGGTGGTTTTCATCCGCAGGGACGTACGACTGCGGCAGCCAGGCGCATATTGGAGGATGCCCTTTCCCTTGAAGAAGCCGGTTGTTTCAGCCTCGTGCTGGAATTGGTTCCGGCCCGGCTGGCGGAACTAATTTCGAAGCGTATCTCCATTCCGACCATTGGGATTGGGGCCGGGGTGGGTTGTGATGGACAGGTGCTGGTGGTGCATGACTTGTTGGGACTTTTTGACCGTTTCACCCCAAAATTTGTTAAAAAATACGCTGATTTGCAGGGCGAAATGCAGCGTGCTTTTGGCGAATATATTGCCGATGTGGCCGAGCGCCGCTATCCCGCACTGGAGCATATGGTGGATATGCCTGATGAGGAATGGCAGTCGCTATTGGATGATATAGCTACTGATAAACCTAAATGAGCGCAGATATATTGATTGTTGGGAGTGGCGCGCTTGCAACACTCTTTGCTGCCCGGCTTGCGATGGCTGGCTTGGACGTATGTATGCTCGCTACCTGGCCGGAAGGCCTGGCAGCATTGCGTGAAAGGGGAGTGTGTTTGGATGGCGAGGAGAGCTTGTCTGTACGAGCCATAAGTGACCCGGCCGATTGCCGGGGAGTGAAGTTTGCCCTGGTATTGGTCAAGTCTTGGCAAACGGAACGCGCAGCGCACCAATTGGCTAACTGCCTGGCAGGGGACGGTCTGGCTGTGACGCTTCAAAATGGTCTAGGAAATGATGTGTTTCTCTCTAAGATTCTTGGCCGGCGGCATGTTTTGCGCGGTGTGACCACTCTCGGTGCGACCTTGCTGGCTCCCGGCCTTGTCCGTTCAGGCGGTGGAGGAGATATTACCCTTGAGGCGCGTTCCAATCTTTCCAGGTTGGAGGAAATGCTGCGTGTAGCTAAATTTAATGTAAATATTATCGAAGATGTGGAGCCGGCTGTATGGGGCAAGCTGATGGTCAATGCCGCCATTAATCCACTAACAGCGTTGCTGCGTGTAAAGAATGGGGAAATCCTTGCCAATCCGTCGGCATGCGCGTTGATGGGAGAACTTGCCTGCGAAGCTGCCTCAGTGGCTGAAGCGCTTGGGGTGGCATTACCATTTTTGGCTCCGAATCGCTTTGTTGAAGGAGTTGCACTGCGCACAGCTGGCAACATTTCTTCGATGCTCCAGGACGTTCTGCGTGGCGGGCCAACTGAAGTGGATGCCATCAACGGTGCAGTTGTCCACGCCGGAGAGCAAAAAGGTGTCTCAACACCAGCCAACCGGGTGGTCTGGTCGCTGGTGAAGGCTCTTCCATTACATTCTAAGATATAATCCCTTTCATCCAATTGGAGATGTATAATGCGCCGATTGATCTTGATACTGCCGCTAATGATTGTTCTGCTTGTTCCCATCTCGGTGCAAGCCCAGGATGATCTTCGGTTCAGTTCTATGAGCGTGGATATTTGGCCGGAATATGATCAACCAGCCGTATTGATGATTTACCATATTACATTGGTTTCCGGTACGGCCTTGCCTGTGAGTTTGATGGTACGTATACCATTGGATGCGCAGGTTAATGCGGTGGCAGTAGTGGATATGGACGGGGAAGAGATCAATACTCCATATAGCATAGCTGTGCAGGGACAATGGCTGGCGCTCAAAATTACCACCAACTCGCTGCAGGTGCAAATTGAGTACTACGTTCCCCTGGTCAAGAGTGGGCCAGTGCGGCACATTGTTTTTAATTGGCTTGGTGATTATGAAGTAGATAACCTGGAGACAAATTTTCTTTGCCCTTTCGGTGCAGAGAATGTGAACATCAGCTTTGCTCCCGTGTATATCAATTCTGGCCAGGAAGGGTTAACGAATTATCGTGTTCAGGCAACTAATCTTGCATTTGGTAAACCTTTTTCTCTGTCGATAGATTATCAACGCCAAACGGATGATTTGTCCATTTCGGGATTGCCGATCCAGGCTGCCTCTACGCCAGGGCCAGATACCCCGGGACGCCTCTCAATGACCAATATTTATCCCTGGGTATTAGGAGGAATTGGAGTATTGTTGATTCTATTTGGTATTGTTGGAATTAATATCTGGCAGCGAGGCGGTCAAGGGTCGGCGGTAGATAGACAGTATATTCCCCATCGCAAAGGGAGTGAAAGTGGATATATTTACTGTCACCAATGTGGCAAGCGCGCCCAGTCCGGGGATGTGTTTTGCCGCACCTGCGGTACGCGTTTGAAGAAAGTAGCAACAGATTAATGAATTGGAGTTCTCAGCGTAGATTAATCTAAATATGTAAAAATGAAGATGTGATTTATTCCGGAGGTACCTGATGCAGCCTTCTCTCAATATTGGTATAAGAGGCCGTGCTAAGTTTATCGTGGGAGGTCTATTAATCTTGGCGGCAGTGGTTTATTTGGTTTTTTCGGCTACCAAGGCGAATGCCGAATACTTTATGACTGTGGATGAATTGCATGCGAAAGGCAATAGTGTGGTGGGGAGCAGTCTGCGCATATCTGGGGCGGTGATTGGCAGTACCATTCAATTCAATCCGGATACCAACAATTTGACATTTGAAATTGCCAATGTTCCTGGTGATAATGCGACCGTTGCAGCCCAGGGTGGATTGGCCAAAGTATTACATGATGCGGTCATAGACCCGACACGCCGACGCTTGCGTGTTGTTTACAACGGTGTAAAACCCGACTTGATGCGGGATGAGGCCCAGGCGATCATTACCGGCCATTTAGGTGCGGATGGAGTCTTTTATGCTGATGAACTCCTGCTAAAATGCCCAACCAAATATCAAGAAGCTGTGCCTTCACAGGTTAGTGGAAGCTGATGGAAGAATTTCTTCATAGATTTGGGTGAGCTTTTAGGGAGATTTCATGCTGGCTCAGTTCGGTTTTGGCGTTTTGGTGGTGACCTTTTTGCTGGCGCTCTTTAGTGTGGGCGCCGCAATTTTTGGCTATTTCTCGAAATCTGATCGCTGGGTGGAAAGTTCCCGGCGTGCCTTGCAGATAATTTTTCCTCTTATTAGTCTGGCTTCACTGACCCTTATTTACCTGCTGGTTAGCGGCCATTTTGAAGTGGAATATGTCTATTCAGTAACCAGCCTTGAAATGCCGTTCTATCTCAAAGTAACGGCATTGTGGGGTGGACAGGCTGGTTCGCTGATCCTCTGGTCATGGTTGATGTCGGCTTTTGCCATGGCGGTGACGCTGCGTAAATGGGAACGTGACCGCGAATTCCTGCCTTGGGTGGCAGCGGTGACGGCGTTTACGCTGGCATTTTTTATTTCGTTGAGCATTTTTTTCGAGAACCCCTTTATGCGTTTGTGGCAAGTTATCGGTGGGGATGTGACACCGCATATGTTTGCGCCAGCTGGAGCAACTCTTTTTATGCCATCAAATGGCCAGGGTTTGAATGAATTCTTGCGTAACCCGGGTATGATATTGCACCCACCTATGCTCTATTTGGGTTTTGTTGGTTTTGTCATTCCGTATGCATTTGCTATTGCTGCACTCATCACTGGCCGGACCGATGACCACTGGGTTCGCATTACCCGGCGCTGGACACTGACGGCCTGGCTATTCCTTTCCATTGGGTTGGTGCTGGGGATGCGCTGGTCCTATGACGTGCTTGGTTGGGGAGGCTACTGGAGCTGGGACCCTGTGGAAACCGCTGCCTTGATGCCTTGGCTGACTGGAACGCCTTTCCTTCATTCGATTATGATCCAGGAGAAACGTGGCACATTGAAACAGTGGAACATGCTTCTCATCATCCTGACTTACTCCTTGGTTATTTTCGGAACGTTTTTGACCCGTTCCGGAGTGCTTTCCTCGATCCATGCTTTTACCGAGAGTTCCATTAACCCGATGTTCTACGCATTTATCGGTTTGACATTCATTATTTCGATTGCCTTGCTGATTTATCGTTGGGGTGACTTGCGGGCGGAAGGTGAGATGAAATCGCTGCTCTCGCGTGAGGCCCTGTTTCTGCTCAATAATCTGCTTTTCTTTGGCATCCTGATTATCTGCTTCTGGGGAGTTGTCTTTCCGCTGATTTCCGAACTGGTAACAGGTCAGCAATCAACCGTTGGCCCGCCATTTTACCAACAGGCTACTGGACCGTTGTGGGGAGCCTTGCTGGTGTTGATGGGGGTTGCCCCGTTATCTGCCTGGGGATATTCTACGCTCCGGACCATTGGCCGCGCAATGTGGAAGCCATCCATCCCAGCGCTTCTCATTCCGGTGGTGTTATTTGTTCTGAATGTTCGTATCTGGGTTGCGCTGCTTGGTTTTACGCTGGTAGCTTTTGTTATATTCATTACTATTTACGAATACTGGCGAGGCGTACGTGCACGCCAAATAGCGCAAGGAGAGAGTTTTTTTGCTGCGCTTGCCCGGCTGACGGCTCGTAACCGCCGGCGTTACGGTGGCTATATCATCCATATTGGCGTGGTGGTAATGGCCATTGGTATTCTTGGCATGACTTTTTTCCAGGCTCAGACACAGCAGACACTGGCGGTAGGACAGGCGATGCAATTTTCAGGCTATACCCTACGCTACGACTCGCTTGCCCAATTCCCTTACGTGGATGGCCGGCAGGTGACACGTGCTGTTCTAAGTGTGTTCAAGGATGGGAAATCGCTCGGTGAACTCCACCCGCGTTACGATCTTTATCCGGATGGCGTGACCATGACAATCCCGGCCATCCACAGCACCCTGGCTGGGGATCTATATGTAGTGCTGGTCAATTGGGAAAACATATCAGTCGAACAGGCTCCGTTTAAGGTCTATCAGAACCCATTGATCAACTGGCTGTGGATTGGTAGTTGTATTTTGGTTCTGGGCTTTCTCGTAGCCGCGTGGCCGGCGAAGGAAGAAATGGGGAGTGAAAAGTGAGAAGTTAGAAATAAGAAGAAAAAATGAGAACAAAGATATTTTTTCAATTCGCTTTTTCCTCTCTGATTATTGCACTCGCCATTGTTCCGGCCATAGTGGTCTCTGCCCAGCAACTGACTCCTTCTGATGATGAAGTCAATGCCATTGCCAGCCAGTTGTATTGCCCGTTGTGTCAGAATACGCCACTGGACGTCTGCCCAACCCAGGCTTGCCACGATTGGCGCGAACTCATCCGCCAAATGCTGGCTGAGGGCAAGACTTCAGATGAGATCAAACAATACTTTGTTGATCATTATGGGGCCCGCGTGTTGGCTGAGCCGCCCCGGACGGGGTTTAATTGGTTGGTGTATATTGTGCCACCAGTAGCTTTTCTGATCGGGATTTTCCTGCTTTTCCAAGCATTCCATACCTGGATGCGGTCCCCAAAAAGATCGATCGAAGAAGCCATATCTGAGTCGGAACCCACCGCAAAAGATGAATATGTCATCCGTTTTGAAGAAGAACTTCGTAAAAGAAAATAGGAAAGAGCTATGGCACAAAATGTAAACAATCCTCCGGCTGTGCCTCGCCGTGGTATGCCCCTCTGGGTACAGGCTCTGGTCTGGACTGGATTGCTGGCCTTGCTCGCCCTGCTAGGGCTGACATTGATTCGGGTACAGCACCCGATTAAATCCATTGGTTCGAAAGTGCCTGACTTTACGTTGGAATTGTTTGACGGCTATCCATATCAGGGCGCAAGCCAGGTTAGCTTGGCTTCCCTGCGTGGCAAGGTGGTGGTGATTAACTTTTGGGCCTCGTGGTGTGTAACCTGTGCGGATGAATCCCCGGTCATGGAAGCGGCCTGGAATTATTATCAGCCCAAAGACCAGGTAGTGTTCTTAGGCGTGGATTATACAGATGTGGACTCGAAGGCACTCGAATTCCTGTCTAAATTTGCCATTACCTATCCAAATGGCCCGGACCTGGGAACACATATTGCCCCTTTATTTAATCGCAATATTGCTATGCCGGAGACATACATTATTGACCAGCAGGGTATTTTGCAGAACGAGCAAATTGGCCCGTTCCAGTCTCTGGCGGAAGTCCGCTCTTCCATTGATCCATTACTGGTTGGGAGATAATGTATGGAATTAGGCACCATTATTTTGCTTCTGGGAGTTCTTGTCATTGTTGTTCTGTTTGTGGCTGAGCCATTTGCCGAACACTGGCATGTCAAAGCGCAGAGCGGACAGGATGTATCAAGACTGTTGGCCGAAAGCGAACGTGCTTTGAGTGCCTTGCGAGAGCTTGATTTCGATTATGGCCTTGGCAAGGTTCCTGCGGAGGAATACTCTGTCCAGCGTGCCGGCTTACTCCAGAAAGGTGCAGATGCATTACGCCGGCTGGACGAAATCCAGGGAACACAACCTTCCCTTATTGTAGAGCCTGTCGCACCGGCAGTTTTTGAGCAACCGGTTAAAATACTCTCGGATGATGAATTGGAAGACTTGGTTGCTAAACGGCGTGCCGCTCGCAAACAAAAAACCGCCGGATTCTGTCCCAAATGTGGCAAGCCAATTATGCAATTTGACCAATTCTGTCCATTTTGCGGCCGG
This sequence comes from uncultured Chloroflexia bacterium, assembly GCA_963837875.1. GTDB lineage: Bacteria > Chloroflexota > Anaerolineae > Anaerolineales > Villigracilaceae > UBA877. Next base: position 2,085,239 of record CAWIOV010000001.1, on the reverse strand, counting down.
GCTGTAAATCCAGAGCAGTCCCAGCCCTAACGCATAGGAAACAGTAATGAAATTTCATTTAATGGCCCTCATCTTCTTTCTTGGCTTGGCTCTTGCTGCCTGTTCCCTTGCCGATGATATTACCCCTCCGCCTGGTTACCAATATCGAACGCTTGCGCCGACCCTCGGACCGGCGACTCAAACCCCGCAACCTACTTGGACAACGGAACCTACCACTATCATGTCCGAATCCACACTCACCGGCACACGATCCGTCACGCCGTCTTTACCTGTTCCTGGAATGCCGGTAGCGCTTGGCAATTTCGGTGGCAAGATGATTAATAGATCAGGCGGCAGTATTCCGGTTGGGCAAAGGGTTACGTTGGTGGGATTTGACCAGGATCAATCGGGAACCTACCAAAAAACGCTGCAATTGGAAGCGCCAATCAACCCGGATGGTTCTTATGGCTTTACAGGTGTGGAAATCCCACGCAATCGTGCTTTTCTCATTATTACGAGCTGGCAAGGCGTGGAATATCCATCCATCCCTGTTTATATTAAGGATGCAACAACCAATTTCTCCCTTCCGATAGCCATTTACGATAAAACGGATGATCTTAATGCTCTGACAATAGATCAAGTCCATCTCAATTTCGCTTTATTATCGCAAAATGTTGTGCAAGTAACCGAATTAATGATAATTTCCAATCACGGCAGGCGGGCGGTATTTTTTCCCAGTGACGGGAAAAAAATTCCTTTTATCCAGATTCCCACAGCTGCCGGCAGTGTTCAATATCAATTATCTCAAGGTAGTGCCCAGTTAATGAACGCTACAGGCGGTTTTGCATTGCTTCCGGGCGTAGATGAACAATATGGGTTTATTGCCAGTTTCACCATGCCCTATGGCAACAGTCTGAAGTTTGATCAGCCTTTCTCTCTGCCGGTTTCTTCTATGATCGTTTTTATTCCCCAAGGAATGTATTTGCAAGGTGAACAATTAATCGCTACAGGCTCGCAGGAGATTCAAGGTCAATCTTACCAAATGTACCAGGCCAACAGCCTGGCCTCAGGCAGTATACTATCCTTGACTTTATTCGGCCAACCGGCGAACTTGGGCGGTTCCAATTCTGATAGGAGAACAGTTATATTGATAGGCGTTGGCTTGAGTGGAATTCTTTTGATCGGGGTGGGGATAACCTTGTACCAACGGGATCGTGCCCGGCTACATCAGCAAGAAATTGGAGAGAGTGAGGGACCGATTGAAGAAGATGCTCTTGGCAAAGACCGTAATAATATTATGGATGCCATGATTGCCCTGGATGATCAATATACTGCTGGTGGAATTCCCAAGGAAGCATATGAAAAGCGCCGTTTGGAGTTAAAAGAGCGCTTGAAAGGAATCCTCTAATTTCAAGGCTCATTTATGGCCTTTCGAGATCTATTTCCAACAACGTGATCGGTTATGATAAAAGTACACAAACTCGTTAAACGCTTTGGAGCCAAGACTGTTCTGCGCGGCCTCGATTTTGAGGCGCATCAGGGAGAGTTTGTGGCATTGCTTGGACCGAACGGCGCGGGGAAAACAACTTTCCTGCGTATTCTGGCCTCACTTTCGCATCCGACATTAGGCGCTGTGAATGTGGCTGGTTATATCCTCCCGGCGCAGGCCGCGGCTGTCCGCGCTCGGCTGGGGGTGGTCACACACTTGCCACTTCTTTATGGGGACTTGACTGCGGAGGAAAACTTACGTTTCTATGGACGAATGTATAATGTAAAAGAATTAAATTTACGTATCACTGAAGTACTTGGTTTGATTGGTCTTGCTCCCCGGCGTCGTGACTTGGTACGCACGTTTTCACGCGGAATGCAGCAGCGACTTGCCATCGGTCGCGCTATCCTGCACGACCCGGAAGTAGTGCTTTTTGATGAACCGCATACCGGCCTTGACCAGGATGCCTGTAATATGCTTGATCGCCTTTTGCTGGATGTGGCGGCGCGCGGCCGGACAGTAGTTATAACATCCCATGACTTGGCGCGCGTCGAAGCTTTGGCCACTCGTTTTGATGTTCTCTCGCATGGCGTTATCGCAGCCTCAACTGGGCGGGAGGATTTGGGCAGAACTAATTTGCTGGATTTTTACCGGCAATCGTTGGCAGGCTGAGCATGCAAAAGTTGCCAACGCTTAACCATCCTTTGGCTGCTTACGTAAAAGCCATTGGCGCAATCGTCTGGAAAGACTTAACGGCTGAACTGCGTTCACGTGAATTGCTCGCCGCAATGCTGGTTTTTGCCTTGCTGGTCATCCTTATTTTTAATTTTGCGATTGATCTGCAACCCAATCTGCGTTTAACCATTACACCAGGCGTATTATGGGTCACCTTCGCATTTGCTGGAACACTTGGTTTGAACCGCTCTATGGCTGTTGAAAAAGACCGCGGCTGCCTTGACGGTCTCCTGCTTATCCCGGTGGACCGGTCGGCAATTTACTTTGGGAAAGCTTTGAGCAATCTTGCTTTTATGCTGATTGTTGCACTGATTGTTTTGCCAGTTTACAGCGTACTTTATAATATTAATTTACTCAACGCGGGCCTGTTGTTGGTTATTTTTCTTGGTTCAACGGGTTATGTTGCCGTTGGAACTTTGCTCTCCACTATGGCAGTTCAAACTCGCACCCGGGACGTTCTATTGCCTGTTCTGCTTTTCCCGGTCATCGTCCCGGTTTTACTGGCAGCAGTAGAAGCCAGTGGCGGGTTTCTGCAAAATCTCCCTATGAACACGATAGGGCCCTGGCTAAATATACTGATCGCCTATGATGTGATCTTTATAGCGGTTGCCTTTATGGTTTTTGATTATGTCGTCGAAGAATGACGGGAACGCATAATGATTAAAGGCTTCCATCTTCATCATCCGGTCTGGGAGTTTTCATGAAACCGCAACCGAGAGCTTTATCTTTCCTGACTATCCTTTCCGCAATGCTTTTTCTAGGTGCACTTGGCATGGTCTTTTTATACGTCCCACTGGAAGCTGTGATGAACTATGTTCAAAAGATCTTTTATTTCCACATTTCAACTGCCTGGGTCGGTATGCTTGGCTTCATCGTCGCGGCTGTCAGTGGCATTGTTTACCTGGTTACAAAAGACCCAAAATGGGATATTGTAGAGTTGGCGGCTGTGGAAATCAGCCTGGTCTTTTTCCTGATTGCGATCGTAAGCGGCTCCATTTGGGCGAAGCCTGCTTGGGGTACTTTTTGGACGTGGGATGCCCGTCTTACCACGGCTGCCATCTTGGAGATGATCTATGTGGCTTCTCTCCTACTCCGTCAGGGCATAGAAGATATAGAGCGGCGTGCTCGTTTCAGCGCAGTTTATACTCTGATCGGAGCAGTCAGCGTGCCAGTGACGTTCCTTTCAATCCGCATCTGGCAGACCATCCACCCGGCCATTATTGGGGTAGGGAGTGCTGGCGCACAGGGTAGCTTTGGTATGACACCGCCGATGCTCATTACAATGTTCTTCTGTCTGGTTACTTTCTCAATTATTTTCGTCACTCTGCTTTGGTACCGCATCAGGCTCGGTCAGCTGGCTGATCAGGTTGATCAAATTAAGTTTAAGATGATGCAATAGAGGCTCTCAATGATTGCTTATGCCATTTCAATTAAGTATATGCTTGCTGGATATGCCGCAATTTTTATCATCCTGGTGGCATATCTTACCAGTTTGTTTTTTCGCTGGAAAAGACTCAAAGAGGATTTGCAAGCTCTTAAGGATTTGGAAAAACAGCAATAGCAGGTTGATATAATATTTTTGCGAGCAATCCGATTTTGATTGGTAAACATAAACTGCCCATAATTCGCTATAATGTAAGCGGAGGCTTTTTCTGGAGATATGGGGACTCGTTTACGGGCGGGATGGGCAACTGTTGCACTCGTGCTTTTGCTGGCTTTGATGGTTCCAGATGTAACACGAGGCGTATTTGCTATGGACAATCAGCCTCCAGGTCCCAACCGCTTTGCTATTATTGTGCAGAAATATATCTCTTACGATTGGTGGTTGGCTGGAAGAATGGATAACCAGGTTGCCTGTTCTCTTAGTATTGATCACGTGGGCTTACCTACCGGTGGGGATATATATACCCTTTGTGGTCAGGATATATATAACGAATGGAAAATTACCAAACCCTGTCCGCCGGACGAGCCCTGCAAAGGCGACTACTTGCAGTTCGTAAAGTCCGAACAGGCACAGCGCGAAGTCGTAGTGACACAACCACCGCCGGTAGTTTGGGTGACGCTAGATGGTTGTGTCCCATATAAATCAACTTTTCGCTGCGAAGATTTACCCACTCTGGTATTGACTGGTGAAGAACCGTTGCATAGTGAGCATATCACCGGCTTGGCCGGAAATGTGAATGGCAAACCCTTTACCTGTAATCCGGTCTGCCAGGTGGATCTTGTGCCGACGAATGACGCTGGCACAACCCTGGAATTCTGGGCATACTCCAGTTATGGTGATAGCAGTGAAAAATACCAGGCACGTGTGCGGGTAGCCAGATCTGGAGATCCGTCTGATAACGCCTGGTATGTGGATGTGTTAAGCTCTCAGTGGCGTGGAGATACCCTGGCAGGTTGTTCGCAAGTTTGGAATAAATTTCCGCCGATAGGCGGAGTTCCAGACTGGCTTTCTACCCCGCAGCGACCTGAAGACTTGGCTACGCATGTCTCTTATGAGTATTTGGCGGCCAACTTGATAAAACATGGCACTGTGGACGCTTCGTCTTGTGACGGAGGTGGCTTGCTCGCGAATGGCCTGGCCAATACCTGTGGGCTGGACGCAGCGCGTTCGGCAGTTGATGATTGGCAAAATCGGTTTGATAATTTTATATTTTTGGCGGCCCAACAGACCGGTGTCCCGGCCCAATTGCTTAAAAGTATTTTTGCTCGCGAGAGTCAATTCTGGCCGGGCAGGCTGGCTGACCACCCAGAGATTGGGTTGGGACAAATGACCGATGGAGGCGCGGATGCCGTTTTAAGCTGGAATCCATCCTTCTACGAGCAGTTCTGTCCATCCGTCCTAGATCCATCTATCTGCAAAACAAAAATTTACCCTCAGCCTCAAGATGGCTGGCAGGGACTAGGGTTGAGCGAGGCTGAGCGTTCCATTGTGCGCAATGCACTTGTTCATAGCGTGGATGCAGCTTGCCAGGACTGTTCCATGGGAATTGACCTGGATAAAGCCAATTTTAGTGTCGGCGTTTTTGCCCAGACCCTGCTTGCCAATTGCAAGCAGGCTGGCATGGTTATTGATATTAATTACGGTAGCTCCACGCCGGGGGATGTAGCCAGCTACGAGGATTTGTGGCGTTTCACATTGGTAAACTATAATGCTGGACCGGGTTGCCTGGGCCTTGCAGTGGATGAAACAAGCAGTCTGGGCGAGCCATTGGATTGGGAACATTTGTCTTCTCACCTAACGCCGGCTTGTCAGGGTGCGATTGATTACGTCAATACCATCAGCGGTATAACTCCATCCACAACTCCAATTAAGACCCCAACAGAAACCCCAACCCCATAATAACAGTGCAAATAGTTTCCCCTAAGAACCCTTTTTCCCAGATGAGGGTTTTAGCTATCAAATACCCATCCATTCTCTATCAAAGGAAAGCTCTTTAATATTTTGGTGTATAATGCGGATAAGTCTGATAAGATTTGACGAAACTCGCTAGAACGAAGTGCCTTTTTCCTCAGACACTCTGTAGGAAACCGGTAGCAGGGGGAAGCTTAAAAACGTTCGTCAACAATGGCTTGGTGGATCTAATTCGCCGATCAGCTTTATCGTTCAATTAGAAACATCTGTTCTCAGACAGTTTTGGAAACTTCTGCAGAATAGAATCTTTTAGATATTCCTGTTTGGAGGTTACGATGAAGATTTTATTAGTTTACCCAGAATTTCCGGATACGTTTTGGAGTTTCAAACATGCTCTGAAATTTATTCGCAAGAAGGCTTCCACCCAGCCACTTGGCCTGATAACTGTAGCTGCCATGTTGCCCCCAGAATGGGAAAAACGCTTGGTGGATTTGAATGTAACGGCGCTTAAAGATAAAGATCTGGCCTGGGCCGATTATGCTTTCGTCAGCGCCATGGTTGTTCAACGGGAATTTACCCACCAAGTTATTGCCCGATGTAAAGCTGCCGGACTGAAAGTAGTTGCAGGGGGACCGCTCTTCACGGCTGAATATGAGCAGTTCCCGGATGTCGATCATTTTGTATTGAATGAGGCTGAGATGACTCTTGCACCGTTCCTGCGGGATTTGGAACAGGGTCAGGCAAAACGCGTCTACACCTCCGATGAATTCCCTGATATCCAACAAACGCCTGCGCCATTGTGGGAATTGGTAGATCGCAAGCATTATGCTACCATGTCGATCCAGTATTCGCGTGGTTGTCCGTTTGATTGTGAGTTTTGTAATATCACCACCCTATTTGGACACCTTCCACGTGTCAAAACATCTGTACAAATACTGCGCGAGTTGGACGGGCTGTACCAGCTTGGCTGGCGTGAGCCGGTCTTTTTTGTGGATGATAATTTAATTGGCAATAAAAAACATCTGCGTGATGATCTGCTTCCGGCGCTGATCGAATGGCGTAAGGGCAAGAAGGGCATGCCGTTTAATACCGAGATTTCCATTAATATTGCTGACGATGAACCCTTGATGAACATGATGACCCAGGCCGGCTTTGATACCGTCTTTATTGGCGTTGAGACCCCGGATGATGACAGCCTGGCCGAGTGCAATAAGAAGCAGAACCTACATCGCGACCTTGTGGCGGATATCAAGCGTATTCAGCGGGCCGGACTGCAGGTTCAAGGCGGTTTCATTATTGGATTTGACAGCGATACCCCGTCCACATTCCAGCGCCAGATTGATTTCATCCAAAAAAGTGGCATCGTGACTGCCATGGTTGGCCTGTTGCAGGCTCCTGTTGGGACCCGGCTGTATAAACGCATGGAGCAGGATGGACGGCTGATCGGGTCGTTCTCGGGCGATAATGTGGATGGCGCTACGAATATCATCCCAAAGGAAATGAATATTGAAGTACTTCAGAAAGGCTACCGGGCTGTCGTTAGAACCCTTTATTCCCCTAAGAATTATTATGCTCGTGTCAAAACTTTCCTGAAAGAATACAAAGCCCCCAAGATCACCATCCCATTGAACGGAGAGTATATCCGGGCGTTTTTCCGTTCCATTCTCCGTCTGGGAATAATCGGCAAGGAACGTGTCCATTATTGGAAATTGATTATCTGGACGCTCTTCCGCCGCCCGGAACTCTTTGCACTGGCAGTCACGTTTACCATTTACGGATACCATTTCCGCCAGGTTATGGATTTGCATCTACTCTAATAGACTGCGAAAAAAGGTGAAACCTGCAATTTCGGCGTGCTTGGCAGTCTGTTTTTTATAGTCCACGCACCGATATTAAGCGAACAAAAAGGCTTCCGGAGATAGTTCGTTGTTCCGGAGGCCTTTAAATTCTGCAATACTATTTAAGTATTTTTTCCCAGGTAATTAATTGTGGTGGAAATTTCCAGATATTTTCCAACTTGGAGGCGGCTTGCAAATGGTGGCTCTCAGGAAGTCGCCGTAGTGGCGGGAGAAATGGAGGCTGCTGGGCGGACTTCACCTGCCCAGCAGCCTCATTCTTCCTTTATTTCCCGGCGATTCTAAATGTACCCAAATGGTTGCGGGTGGAAGAGAACGCAGTCGTAGTAAAATAGGATTGTTTATTTACAATTTTAACGTACACAACGGAGTTAGCTATGTCTGACACTTATGATGTCGTTGTTATCGGCGCAGGCCCGGCGGGTTACGTAGCAGCCATCCGCGCAGCCCAGCTTGGGCAGAAAACAGCCATTGTGGATAAGCAATGGCTGGGCGGAGTATGTTTGAATGTTGGTTGCATCCCATCCAAGTCCCTGCTCAAGAATGCGGAAGTCGCCTATACCCTGCGGGAGCGCGGCAGGGAATTCGGCTTCTCGTTCGAAAACCTCAAGTTGGATTATTCGGTGGCAGTCAAACGCTCGCGCCATGTTTCCGACCGCCTGACCAAGGGCGTGGCATTCTTGATGAAGAAGAATAACATCACGGTTCACCTGGGGACGGCCAAATTAACTGCGCAGGATAGCGTGGAAGTGACCGGTAAGGATGGCAAAGTCACCGAGCTAAAGGCCCGGAACATTATTCTGGCCACGGGTGCCAGTGCGACTGTCCCGCCGGCCTGGAAAATGGACGGCCAAAAGGTGCTTACCTACCTGGAGGCCATCCTCCAGGAAAAGTTGCCGAAGTCCGTTGTCATCATTGGGGCGGGCGCCATTGGAATGGAATTCGCCACAGTATGGAACGGTTACGGCGTTGATGTAAGCGTGGTGGAGATGCTACCGCACGTCCTTCCGCTGGAGGATGAAGAGGCTGCTTCAGAGGTGGCCAAGGCGTTCACAAAGCGTGGCGTCAAGTTGCTGGCCGGACACAAGGTCGAGTTGGTTGAAACAACCGAGACTGGAGTGAGGGTAACTGTATCTTCTGAAGGGCAGACCAAAGTCCTGGAGGCCGAACAGGCTCTGGTGGCGATCGGTTTCCGTCCCAACTCGAAGGGCTTGGGATTGGAAGAAGTGGGTGTCAAGCTCTCGGAGCGCGGCTTTGTTGAGATCAACGAGAAAATGGCCACCAATGTGCCTGGCATCTGGGCCATCGGCGATCTGACGGGGAAGCTGATGCTGGCGCACGTTGGGACGGCGCAAGGGATCGTCTGCGCAGAGAATATCGGTGGGGTCGAGACCGTCATTCTCGATTACGAAATGATGCCGCGCGCTATGTACTGCTCCCCGCAAGTGGCTGCCTTTGGGATAACCGAGGCGCAGGCGATGCAACGCGGCTACACCGTCAAGGTGGCGCGCTTCCCTTTCCAGGCCAATGGCAAGGCGCTAGGCCTGGCGGACTATGCTGGTTGGGTCAAGTTGATCGTGGACGAGAAGTACGGCGAACTGTTGGGCGCCAGCATGGTCGGCCCGGAAGTGACCGAGCTACTTCCCGAATTGACTCTGGCGCACATGATGGAACTGACGCCGGCCGAGATTGCCCGCAACGTACACGCCCACCCGACCCTGTCAGAGTCTTTAATGGAAGCAGCGCATGTGGCGGAGGGAATGGGGATTCACATTTAGTGGTTGGCTCTAATCATTGTTAGAAGCATCTTGAATCTTTTTTTTGCCAGCACAGCGTGCGGTGTATTGGCAGGCATAATAATGCCTTCGCCGGTCTTCAATAGATAGGGTTTGCCGGAGATGGAAATCTCCGCTTCCCCGTCCAGCACATGAACAAGAGCATCGTACGGAGCGGTGTGGTCGCTGAGTTCCTGGCCCGCGTCAAAGGCAAACAGGGTGACGTTGCCGCCTTCGGCTTTGGTGACTTGGCGTGAGACGACCGCGCCGGTCTGGTAGGCGGCCAGAGCGGAAATGCAAAGGATTTCGGATTTGGGTGCGGTAGACATGAGTATCTCCAATTTGGGCGGATAGAGATAGTATTGGGCAGATGCTGACCTCATCAGACGGAAGAGCGGTCCGCATCTACTGACCAATCGAAAATTGATAGGGAGCCAGTTCACGGGTGAAACGCGTCGTGCCGGTGACAACCAGAACAACATCCTGGATGCCATTCCGACCGATGGTCAACGGGATGTCGGCTGACTGGTCGGATGATATAGGGATGATCTGCACCGTCGTCACACTGGCAGCGTGCGTGATGAGCGCCAGGCGGAAGGTTTGAGGAATGGCGTTTTCGATGCGGGCAAAACCGTTTGCCTGCCAGCTGCTATCATCCGTCTCAAAACTGCTGGAATAGTTAATTGCCGGGACGCTCACATCATCCAGGAGAAAGCCCGCGCCATTCACGGACGGGTCGGTGAGATATTCAAAGCGTACGGATACTTTTTTACCGGCATACTGTGAGAGGTCGACCGATTCCTGGATCCAACCCTTGCTGGAACCGGTGTATGCCCAGCCATAAGACGCTCCATTCGGGTTGGTGCCCGTACCGGAAGGAGTGGTCAGGATGGTCCAATGCTGATTGTCGCTGGAGGCCTCCACGTAAACATAATCGTAATCCTTTTCGATATCATACCAGGTCCAATATTTCAGGCTAACCGGACCAGACACACTGCTCAGATCGAATGTATGCGTCAGGGTCATGTCCGAATTGTCGCCTTTGTTCGACCAGAAAGCAAAGGAACCGGAATGGGGATCGGTCGGTAGGAGACGGGTGGTGGTAGCGCCATCGAAGTGCAAGATATAGCTTCCCGGGCAAGTGATCTGGATATAATCCACGCCATATTGATTGACGGTGCGGTCGTCCGGACCCGCCGGGCATGTGGAGACTGTCTCGGTAGGGTGGGCCTTGGGGGCATCCGGATAGTTATGGTAAACGTAACGCCCATCACCCACCGAGCTATCCTGGACGAAGTTGGTGACAGCCCAGTCCAAAAAGAAATCGTCGGCAGTGATGACCTTGCCGGTCAAAGGGTCCGTGATGGCATTTCGGGCCAGTGTGCTGTCAAGGGCGCCCAAGCCGTAATGCTGGTCGCGTCCCAAGGCCCGGGTGGTGTTCTCGCCGAAGCGGTCTAGGAAATAGGTTAAGAACAGGAAACTGGCGCCATAATGGGCGGAATTGTTGCCGGTGCTGCTAAGCCAGTCGGTCAGGTTGAGGTCGGGGTTGGACAGGTAGACCTGGTCGAAGTTGCCATTATTATAGTGGTTGAGGAACGTAGCCAGTTCGGAGAAGCCTTCGTTCAGGAATGTCGTTTCGTTGCGGTTCTGGTACCAGCGGATCATGTGCTGAAATTCGTGTGCCAGGGTGCCGTAGGTGTAACCGCTCGAGAGTGACTCGGAGGAACTGATGTAAAACATCTCGTGGGCATTGGAGTACTCGCGAACCTGCGGGGGATATTCGTCGGGTGAGTAGAAATACCCGCCCACATCTGCCCCGAGCCCGCTGGTGTAGAGTATATAGATATGCGGGTCATCATCCACACCGGGAGTCCATTCCGAGCCAAAGTACTGGCGGTCGGTGGGATAGATCTTGTTTTCGAATGCATCCATCAGGTTATTAATTTCCTGTTGGCTGTATGTTACGCTGTTCTCGACCCAGAAATAGGAATGCGGCGTGATGTAGCGCAGCGTGGCGTGGGCTTGAAAATAGGAATTGGTATCCTCGTCGCTGACCCAAAAAGTTTGTTGCGCACCGATGCTGTATGGCTCGGGCGGGGGCGGCAGAGTTGGCGGAATGTTGCAGACATTCTTGAACCGGCAGGCCAGACTTGTCAGGTCAGTTTCGGGAACGACGATCCCTTCCAACTCTGTGAGGGTGTCGGTGGGGATTTGGCCGGCTGGCTGGCGGGTGATAGCGAAGGGAGTGGAGGTTGGGCCGCTCGAGAGGCTGAACGGCTGCGGTGTGAAGGTTTGGAACGCTTTTACGTTTTTTGTGAATGAGTAATAAACGCTGCCCAGGATGATCGCCAGGCAGCAGCACAGTACCAGTATTACCGCCAGGAGGATGGGGAGAATGGAGGTGTTTTTTTTCACGGTATACTCTTAAATAGACAGGGGCGGCACGTCTGTGCCGCCCCTGTGGGTATCACTTTATCGCCGGGGACCACGGCGATCATCGCCACGGCCAGAGGGTCGCCGGTCGTTGCCTGGGCGACTGTTCCCGCCGGGACGCGCACTGCCGCTCTTCCTGGAGTCGCGTTCCTGGGCTTCTTCGATTGTCCAGCCTTCGAGCACGGCTTGGCGGGAAAGGCGGATCTTGCCCATCGGATCTATGCCGGTGACCATGACGGTCAATTCGTCACCGAGCTTGCAGATATCTTCAACCTTCTCGACGCGTTCGCTGTCGAGTTGGGAGATGTGTACCATGCCATCCGTGCCGGGCAGAATCTCAACGAATGCACCGAAGTCGGCGATGCGGACAACCTTGCCGGTGTAGATGCGCCCCAGTTGGGCTGTTTCGGTGATGGCTTCGATGCGCTCACGCGCCATCTGTGCACCTTCGCCGTTGGTGGATGCAATGTAAATCGTACCGTCTTCTTCGATGTCAATCTTGGTGCCGGTCTCTTCCTGCAGGGCGCGGATGTTCTTTCCGCCGGGGCCGATGATGGCGCCAATCTTGTCGGAGGGGATCTTGACGGTGGTAATGCGCGGGGTGTGCGGCTTCAGTTCCGGGCGTGGGGCTGGAATGGCTTCCAGGATTTTGCCCAGGATGAAAATGCGCGCCTGGCGGGCCTGCTCGAGCGCCTGTTTCATGATCTCAGTGCTCAAGCCGGAGATCTTGATATCCATTTGCAAGGCGGTAATGCCCTGTTCCGTCCCGGCGACCTTGAAATCCATATCGCCCAGGTGATCCTCGGTGCCCTGGATGTCGGTGAGAATCTGGTAGCGGCTGCCTTCCATGACCAGGCCCATGGCCACACCGGCCACTGGAGCCTTGATCGGCACGCCGGTATCCATCAGCGCCAAGGTCGAGCCGCAGACGGAGGCCATCGAGGACGAGCCGTTGGAGGCCATCACCTCGGAAACCAGGCGCAGGGCGTAAGGGAAGGTCTCCTCGGATGGGATAACCGGTTCGAGGGCGCGTTCGGCCAGCGCACCGTGCCCGATCTCGCGCCGGCTCTGGCCGCGCACCATTTTGACCTCGCCGGTGGAAAAGGGCGGGAAATTATAGTGGTGCATGTAGCGCTTGGAGTTGACCGGGGTAAGCGTGTCCAGTTCCTGGGCTTCGCGTAGCGTGCCGAGCGTTGCCAGGGTCAATACCTGGGTTTCGCCACGTGTGAACAGGCCGGAGCCATGCGCACGCGGGCTGAACCCAACCTCGCACCAAATCGGGCGGATCTCGGTGGGGGTGCGGCCATCCGGACGTTTGCCCTGGTTGAGGATGCGGTCGCGCACGACCTTCTTCTCGGCCTCAGCAAAGGCTTCCTTGATATTTGCCAGGCTGGGCACCCCGGGCATGCTTACTTCGGGGATCTCTTCCACGTCTTCTTCGTCCGAGACAGTTACTTTTGTTCCAGCGGAGGGGATGAGTTCGGAGACCAGGTTCTGCAGGAGGGCATCCATGCCGGCGTAGAATTCGGCTTTCATGAGCGGTTTGTCGAGCAGTTCGCCCATCGGGCCACTGACCCGCGCGTATACTTTTTCCTGCAGGGCTTGATCCGGCAGGGCAAAAGCAACGACGCGCTTGGGCTTGCCGATCTCGGCCTGCATTTTGAGCTGCAGGTCAATCAACGGCTGGATGGACTTATGGCCGAATTCCAGCGCAGCCACCATGACGTCTTCGGGGATCTCATCTGCACCGGCTTCCACCATTAAGATGGCATCACGCGTGCCGGCGATGCGTAAGTCGAGGTCGGATTTATCCATTTCGGCGAAGGTGGGGTCGGCAATGAACTTGCCCTCCACTCGCCCGACGCGCACTGCAGCGACCGGGCCATTCCAGGGGATGTCGGAAATCATGAGGGCGGCGGAGGCGGCGTTGATGGCGAGGATATCGAGCGGATTATCGGCATCCGCAGAGAGCGAGTACATGATGATCTGGACTTCGTTGCGCATGCCTTCTGGGAAGAGCGGGCGCAGCGGCCGGTCGGTCAGGCGGGCGGTCAGGATGGCCTCGGTGGAGGGACGGCCTTCGCGCCGGAAGAACGAGCCGGGGATCTTGCCGCCGGCGTACATGCGTTCTTCGTAATCCACGCTGAGGGGGAAGAAGTCAATGCCCTCGCGCAGGCCGCCCATGGTTGCGGCGGCAAATACAATTGAATCGTTCAGGTGGACCGTGACGGCTCCACCGGCTTGTGCGGCCAGTTTGCCAGTTTCAATGGCAATATCCCGGCTGCCCACCATGGTGGTGTAGCGTTTTACTTCGGGTTTCATAAATTTTCTCCTTTTCCCGCCTGGTCAGGGACTGAAAGATGCTGTCAACGGGGATCAACGGACTTTCGCTGGGCGTTGCCAGGATTTTTCAATTCCTGACGGACGGGCCGATGGTGGGGAAAGACACCCGTGTCTCTCAACCCACTATGAATAAAAAAGGTAGATGGGCATTGGCCCATCTACCCGGGCGAACCAGTTTCTATTTTCGGCGCAGCTTCAGTTGTTCTGTCAGCGCCAGGTAGCGTTGATAATCGTGCTTGCGCAGGTACGCCAGCAATCTGCGGCGCTGGCCGACCATCTGGAGCAGACCCCGGCGGCTGGCCTCATCGTGCTTGTGAGTGCGCAGGTGGTCGGTTAACTGGAGAACGCGGGTGGTCAGGATGGCTACCTGCACTTCCGGGGAACCGGTGTCGGTTTCGTGGCGGTGGTAGTCGGTGATGACCTTGGTTTTTACTTCCTTATTAAGTGGCATGACGTTTGCAATTCCTTCTAAATCAAATTTTGAGCAGGTCTCCGCACCAGCAGGGTTGGCCGCGGGTGGGACCAGTCAATGCGGAAAGGATTATACCAGAAAATGAGGAAGGATGAGTGCTGAATGATGAATGAGAAATGAGAAATGCGAGAGAAGGGGTAGGAGGAATTAAACTACCTCTTTAAAGATTTCCGTGGAACGAATAATGGATTGGTAGGGGTGAAAGCTGGCTGAAAATAAGCGCGGTATACCCTTCGGGTACGATGTTCGTTCCGCGAAAAAAACGAATAAGAAACGAATACTCTGCGGGAAATGCTCCGCAGGGGTATGCACTGTGGGGTCCGGTTGGATGGCGAACAGCCATCGCCCCGATGGGGATTTGAAGCGCGGAACGAAAGAGGAACAAATCATTGCAGCCTGCCCAACCTGCCAGGGATACGGCGAGCACGGCCGGGATTCTCAGAGAGGCATCTTTCCATGCAAGGATGATAAAACAAATGTTCTAGTTTGTTAAGCGGGGTTGGGGAGCCGAAGTGCCGGATGGTTGTTGACCAACTTTGGGAAAAAACTTATACTAGGCTGAAATGATCTATTTTCATGGAAGTCCGACTGGAGGAATAAAGACGTTACTGCCAAATGTGTCAAACCATGAAGACGCATTTGTGTACTTTTCATCAAACAGGAGTGTTGCCCTGCTCTACACGGTCAGGAGAAAAAACTGGTATCCGTATGGCTTTGTTGGGGAGAACCGGATGGTGGAATATACCGAGTATTATCCAAACGGTTTAGGTGACATATACAAAAGGTAAGACGGGTTATATTTATGAATACGAGGGGGATGATATTCTCGAAAATCCGACCAATATTTATTGTGCATACGTTTCGAGACGACCAGTTGCACCGGCGAGAGAAGAAGAGATTAAAGACGTATTCCAGGAAATCATGAAATTGGAAAAACAGGGTTTGATGGCTATCAAGAGATATGAGGATTATTCCGAAAAAGACCATATCGCCAAAACAAGAACGATATTGAAAGCAATCACAGATGAACATCTTCTCGAAAAGAAAGACGAGTATGCCCTTTTTATAAGAGAGAAATTCCCAATTGAATGGGAAATGGCAATGAGCGGGAGAATTTAATATGCTCTCCTTTTTTTCCATAAATGATCCCGATTATTATATATGCGCGCTCCAGCCCGACCAGACTGAGACCCTCTAAAGGCTTTTCGATCAGTGCGCCGATTATGCGATGGTTGTAGATGGTGAATGTGTATCCCCTACCGCAGCGCAAGAAATTTACCGGTCAGTGCCTGAAGGCAAGTCGCTCAACGATAAGTTCCTGTACGGGCTTCTGGATCGGAAAGGTGGTATTGTCGGCGTGCTGGAAGGAATACGGGATTACCCCAATGGGGCAACATGGTGGATCGGATTACTGATGCTGGCTCCAAAAGTCCGGGGAAATGGCCTTGGCCGAAAGATAATAGAGAGCTTTTCGGAATATGTGCGCTCGGAACAAGGCATAACCATTATGCTGGGGGTTGTGGAAGAAAACCAGGCAGCCTATCATTTTTGGGAGAAACTGGGGTTCGAGTTGGTGCACCAGACAGAGCCGCGCCCATTCGGCAAAAAGATCCAAACGGTTTATGTAATGCAACTCAAGTTGACTGGATCAGGGAAGCAATAAAATGATGGCATAAAATCATGGCTATAATAGGTTGCGACTCTATAAAAAGCCAAACCCCAACGGAGGCGACATGTCAAACATTGGAAGAACGGAGACTTTGATCATCAACCAAAAAGGCTGGAATGAAGTTGCCCCTCAATTCTACGGTGGAACCGCTTTGCCAAAATATGGCCCACTCGCCCAAACCGAAGACGACTTGCACCTGATCGGTAACCTCCAGGGGAAAACCGTGTTGGAATTGGGCTGTGGTAGCGGCCATACCATTGGCTATCTTGCAAAGGTAAAAGAGGCTGAAGAGTTGTGGGGAATAGACTTATCGCAGGAACAAATCCGCTATACGCGGGAATATCTCGACAAAGAGAATGTAAATGCGCAATTGTTGCTCGCTTCCATGGATGAAAACCCCGGGATACCAGAAGCTAATTTCGATCTGGTAGTATCTATTTACTCTCTCGGATGGACACCCGATCTGGCCAGGACACTTTCGCTGGTATATTCTTACTTGAAACCAGGGGGGACGTTCATTTTCAGTTGGGAACATCCCGTCTACCAATGCCTGGATTATCGAGATGATGTTGGCGGCTTTGTTTTCACGCGTTCCTATCAAAAGGAAGGGCCGGAAATAGATTCCTCCTGGAAGGGCGTGAAAATCGTGTTATTTCCTCGAACACTAGCCACGTATATAAATACTGTCATTGAATCCGGGTTGGTGCTGGATAAAATGATAGAAAGCAAACCTAATCTCAGCCTGGCGCGGGAAAAAGATTATGCACCAGAAAAGTGGTATAGCGTTCCGCGAGCGCAGTTGATACCAACCACGTTCATCGTCAAAGCGCATAAACCAAATTGAGGCTGCCGAAATCTGTGTCCATCTGAAAGTCTCAGGTCATGTGACATGACAAAGGATCAGAATTATCCTTTCACAATAGAAGAAGTAACCAGCCCGCAATCCCAATATTTGCCCGGGATGAACGCCTGGCTGGGGAGGATCTTCCCGGAATATTGCCCGGCAAGGTTTGACAAGCTGCTCTCCAAACTACGTCACCCGGATGGCAAAGACCAAATCCAAATCTTCATTGGTTTAGCCGGGAACCAGGTTGCCGGCTTGATGCAGTTGTTTTACCGGGAGTGGCAAGGTGGACTCCTGGGCGACATTGACCTGTTGGGTGTGCTGGAGCCGTTCCGCCGCTCCGGCCTGGCCCTTGGGTTTGTCCAACGCTCCTTCAAAGCCATCCAGGATATTGCGCGACTTTACCAAATCCCACCTCTCGGTTTGACAACATTGTGCGATCCCCAATATCCTCCGATCATGCAATTGCATCAGAAATTGGGAGGGCAAATCCGAAGAGATTATCAGTATGCAAGTGGTGATATCGTTGTCTGGTACCCGATGCAGGAAAAGATAGAGAATATAGCTACATCCACCCTTGGAGACCAGCTCAGGCGATTTGGTCAATTATTGGAAAGCCGGTGAAGGCGGAATATGGAAATTAACTGGAGGGCGATCCTCTGGCAACAGTTTGGAGCGGCGATTGACATGCTCGAAAACGCCCTGCGAGCCTGCCCGGAGGAACTGTGGAACATGCGCTTATGGAACGAACCAGCGGCTCCGGCGGGGTCATCTGAATTCTGGTACGTGACGTATCACACGCTTTTCTGGCTTGACCTGTACCTATCCGGATCGGTGGAAGTATTTTCGCCACCGGCTCCTTTCACACTGGATGAATTGGACCCGGCCGGGCTGATGCCCGAAAGACAATACTCCAAAGAAGAACTTGGCCTATATCTCGATCATTGCCGCCGGAAATGCAAGACCACAATAGAATCTTTAACCGAAGAGAAAGCCGGTCAAAATTGCTCGTTCCCATGGGGCGGAGTCAGCTTCGCGGAGTTACTGCTGGACAACATGCGGCATGTACAGGAACATGCTGCACAACTGCATCTTGTGCTCGGGCAAAGAACCGGTTACAGCAACCGGTGGATTGCCAGGACAGGGATGCCCTGATGAAATCCATATGGAATAGACGCCTCAAGAAAAATCACCCGTGAATATGTTAGCGTCCCGAAGGTTGGCGAGGGGAGGTACAATTGCCTTAATCAAATTCGGGACGGTTTTGGCAACCTTGGAATGAAGGTGTGATTGCCGGAATCATCCCATATTACACTTACCCTAATGGAGCAGAGAATATGTTCAGTAAAATTGCGATCGTATCCATCCCGGTAAAAGACCAGAGCGTGGCAAAAACTTTCTACACGGAAGTCCTGGGCTGCAAGGTCCTGGAAGAGATGCCGTTGGGACCCGGGGCCACGTGGCTCAGACTGGAATTCCCGGGGGTGGAAACACGCATTGTTCTGGTGACCTGGTTCCCGCAAATGCCCCCGGGATGCGTTCAAGGGCTTGTCCTGATCACCGATGATATTGCGAAAACTCGGGCAGAGCTTATGAAACGCGGCCTGGCCGTTTCCGAAATTGATCAACGTCCCTATGGACAGGAAGCGACCTTCAGCGATCCAGACGGGAATGGCTGGGTCTTGCAACAACCTGCACGGGAGAATCAATCATGACCAAACAATCTCTCGGCCTGTTCGAAGACCAAACCGATATCGGAGCGGTCCAGCACCAGGGCATGTGTGAATACGAGGCCAGGCAACAGGCCTATACCATCAAAGGCGCGGGCGCCAATATCTGGGGAGAGCAGGATGCTTTCCATTTCGTGTGGAAGCGCATGCGCGGAAATTTCATCCTGACGATGCGGGCGGAGTTCGATGGGGCTGGTGCTAACCCCCACCGCAAGCTGGGCTGGATGGCGCGCGCCAGCCTCGAACCCGGTTCGCCGCACGTCAGCGCTGCACTTCACGGGGATGGGCTGGCGGACCTGCAATTCCGGCGAACAGCGGGCGGCCCGACCAGTGAAGCGCGGGCGGAGTTAACCAATGCGGACGTGATCCAACTGGAGCGAACCGGCAGTACCTACAGCATGTCGGTGGCCTGTTACGGCGAACCCTTCACGGTTGTCCTGGATGGCGGGATCGAGCTGGGCGAGGACATTTACGTGGGACTATTCATCTGCTCGCATGAGGATGATGTTGTAGAACGGGCCACGTTCCAGGATGTGCGCATCGTGAAACCGGCGCAGGCGGGCTTCCTGCGCGAGCGGGATCCGTTCGGGAGCCATTTGGAGATATTGGATATTGAGAGCGGCCACCGGCGGATCATTACCAGTTCGGAATCGGTCTTCGAGGCCCCGAACTGGACACGGGATGGCAAGGCGCTGATCTACAACCGGGACGGGCGGCTGGTGCGATTTGACCTGGCAACGGGAATGCCGAGCCTGATCGACACCGGCGAAGTGACCCGGAACAACAATGACCACGTGCTTTCGTTCGATGGGAATATGCTTGCCATCAGCAGCCACAGCCAGGCGGATAGCCATTCACGCGTATATACCGTCCCGGTGCAAGGCGGACAGCCCAAGCTGGTAACCTCCCTGGGACCTTCCTACCTGCACGGCTGGTCGCCGGATGGCAAGTTCCTGGTCTACACCGGGCAGCGCAAGGGACAGTTCGACATTTACCGCATCCCGGTGGAGGGGGGAGAGGAAGTGCAACTGACGAACACGCCCGGGTTGGACGATGGGCCGGAATATACCCCGGATGGCCGGTATATCTTCTTCAATTCCGTCCGAAGCGGGAACATGCAGATCTGGCGGATGCAGCCGGACGGCAGCCAACCGGAGCAAATGACGGAGGATGCATACAACAACTGGTTCCCGCACATCTCGCCGGACGGCAAGTGGGTGGTTTTTATAACCTACCTGGTAGGCGAGGTTGAGCCGGGCGACCATCCGGCCGCCAAGCGGGTCTATCTGCGGTTGATGCCGCTGGATGGCGGGACGCCCAAAGTAGTGGCTTATCTGTACGGCGGGCAGGGGACGATGAATGTGCCAGCCTGGTCGCCGGATGGCAGGCGGCTGGCATTTGTGAGCAATACGGTGCCGTTTTGAGATTTGCGTGTAACCAAAAAGGAACGAATTGCAGTTCAGACCGGTTTTGTTGCACCCGGCGCATCCACGACATGGAAGACCGGGAACTGCGCGGCGATGGCTTCGAACTCTGCAAGAGGGGCGTCCTTATCCACCGGGATGTGCGGACGGGCTCCTGGCGCGACCTGCAAGTAGGCCCGCAGGATCTCTGGACGCTGCGACAGCGCCACTTCCTCCAGGAGCACATTCTCGACCTTGCCGTGGCGCAGGATGGCACGGCCACCGGCCGCCTGCAGGTTGCGCACCCAGTTGGCGTCCTTCCCTAGCATGGAGACCAGGTAGCGCTGCCCATGCAGGGTTGCCATGGCGAGCGGGAAGCGGATCGGCTTGCCCGAGCGCCGGCCCACCACTTCCAGGGTCACCCAGGCAGGGAATATGCCGGACGAATGCACCAGTTCCCAGCCGGCATTCAAGGCCTTCGCCAGGGCGTGCGGGCGGTTATCGCGGTACAACCAGCGTTTGAGAGCCATAGCAGTCTCCAATATCTTTATAAAAATGAATTATAGATGATACGATAATTAAGAAAGCATTCGATAACTCGTTGCCATATTCGCAGGGGGTTGAAGCCCTCGGATAAGAATACAAAGCCTGCTGGCGCGGGCTGAAAACCGGCTTCGCCCTTCGGGTGCAGGCATGCGGTTTTCAGAGCCCCAACCGGGCAGATTTATCCACTGACAAAGGCCGCGGAGCGAATTACCGAACGCTCTCAATTAATTCTTATCCTAATGATAGTTTGCCCGGTCGCTTCTCCAGCCCCGTGCAACCCGGATCATGGTTTGAACATTTTCTACTTTGGCATTGAGCGGCACTTCGCAGCCGGAACTCAAGATAAAGCCTCCCCCATTGCCGATTTCCCTGATTAACTTTTCGCAGTAAGCTTCCACTTCACCGGTCTCGCCAAACGCAAGAAGCGGGGCCGGAACATTGCCTTTCAGGCACATCCAGTCACCCAGGATCTGCTTAGCCTTGAAGATATCGGTATCACCGTCCAGCTCCAAAATACAGCTCGCCTGGGGGAATTCGCGGAAATACGGTAGCATGGGGTTCCAGTTGGCATCGCAGTGCAGGATGGGTGTAATACCCTTCCGGACAAAGAACGCCACTATCCGTTTCAATTGCGGCAGCGCTGACTTTTCAAACATCTTCGGGGAAATGAACGTGGCGCTGCTGCGCATCGGGTAGATGCAAACGCGTTTGCCATTGGTTACCTGAAGCGGCTGCATCATGGTGGCCACGATGGGGTCCAGGCTGGCCTCACAAGCCTTTTCCACCAAGTCGGGACAAGCGTACAGATCAGGAATGAACTTGGTGACGGATCTGGCCAGTGAGAAGAAATCAAAAGGGGGATAACCGCCGCCATAGAAGGCCGGAAGAATACCGACCTGGTCCAGTTGGGCCGCGTTTCCTCGAATTCGCAGCCCCATGCGAATGAATTGATAAGTGATTATCGTCCGGCCGCGCCAGCCCTTGGGCAAATCTTCCTGCAGCCGCAGATTGTAGTCCAAGAACCACCGGTTGTAGCCCTGCTTGAGAATCTGCTCATAGTCTTCGCGTTGCATGACTTCTTGTTCATTGATCTGGAAGAGATCGTCCTCGCCCAGCTCGCGCCCGGGCAGCTTGAAGCGCATTCCTTCGGAGAATGGCACATCCCGCGGCCAAAGGGCGAAACCCATATCGGACGCGCCGATACGGTCGGTTGCCAAGCTCACTGCTTTCCGCCAGTATTTCACATCCGAAAAGATTTGAGCTTGGGTCATCCCAGCCAGACGGGCAGTATAAGTAATGATGAGGGGCGCCACCGGCACGTCTCCGGTGGGTAGGGGCTTCAACCTGATCGCACTATCAATTCGCTCATAGGCATCCATGGCTTTTAACCTCTGATTGGGGCAAGGTAAACAAATTTGTCGCGCAGCTCATTGCTTTGCCAATTACCATCTTACCGCAAAACCCGGTCTTTTGCGCTTCCTATTTGCCCAAGCACATTGTCATTCAGGGCGCTATTTCTGCCAGACATTATTTTCCCGGGAGCCTGCCATGTGGGTTTCCTTATCGCCCGATTCGAAATCGAACCACCACTTCCATTCCCGGTCCTGCCGGCCATATCCGAAAAAGGTATCCAGCTTGACCAGCCAGGGGTCCATGAACGGGATGGTGCGAATGGTCCATCGGGTCAGATCGTGGAACCAGCCTTGCGGCTTGTTCCAGGGACAGGATTTCACGCACATGCCACAGCCCGCGCCGTTCTGGTTACAGACGCGATACTTCGTGCAACGCTCCATTTCCAGCGGCCAGGACATATAGCCGTTGTGCTCCACTTTGTCATCTGCCGATGAGATTGCCTTGGATGGGCAGGCCTGGGCGCATTTCTTGCAGATACGGCAAAATGCTTGCAGGCCGATATCGATCGGTTGGTCAGGCAGGAGCGGCAGGTCGGTGGTAACCACGGAGGCCTTGAAGCGCCCGCCCAGATAGGGGTTTAAAGCCCAGCCGGCCCGGCTTAATTCGCCCAGTCCCGCCAGTATGATCAGGGGTGTGAGAATCATGTCGTAGGCAGGGATCGGCCCGCTTTGGAAGTTGGCGCGTGCAGGAAAACCCAACCGCCGGATATAGGCAGCCATGGTATTGGCCATATGTGCAGAGGCATTATAGGTCAGAAAACTCTCGCAATTGGAAATCCAATCGTGACCGGTTGATCCGGCCATGGTCTCATAATCCCACTCAGACAGCAAAACAATTGCATATTTGTGCTTGAGGTTGATCGGTTTTCCATCCTGATCAAGGCTGTAAATTGCCCATTGCGGTAATTCGCAAATCCCAACCCCTTGCGCTTTGAGATAATAACCCAATGCCTTGATATGGTTGCTTGTAACAGCAGGGTCGTCCGGGACGGGAGCCTTGGCAGGAAATACCGGACCATCCCGCAACGGTGCAAAGTTTTTACCGAAATCAAACATCATGGCCGCGTTAAGCGGCGACTTGGTGCCGAACCGGCCAAATTCGCGCTGGGTAACCGGGCCAAGGCGGCCTGCCATTGCCTGCGAAAATCCCTGATCGCGCGCATCCAACCGCTTGATCTCACCAACGATGGATGTGGTAATTTTGTCAGTGTGCCTGACGCGCTCCATGGGATACGGGGCAAGCGTCCTTTTTCCATCTAGGATTTTGGAATAATGTCCGTTTTTGTCCATTTACAGCCTCCGCGTGTGATTAAAGGATTAATATCCCATTACATGGGTTGGTAGTGGGTTCTTAAAATAAGATATAACCATTTGACGGTTGCTCTCTTATTTGATAACATCATAAGTTGTATTAATATCAGCGTGCTGATATTATATAAGTTCGCTGAGAATATGTCAAGATGAGGAGAAGATTTAATGGAAGAAGAAATGGGATATTTATTAAAGAAAGTGCAACATGCCTTGCATCTTCGCCTGGACAAAGAACTGGCTGAGTATTCCCTTACCATGGCGCAATTCGGTGCGTTAAGAACCCTTGAAGAAAAACCGAATGCATCCAATGCGGATCTGGCCCGTGGCAGTTTTGTAACCCCTCAAACCATGATCAAGATCCTGCAAGGGCTGGAGCAGGCCGGATATGTCAAGCGGCAGCCCCATCCCTATAATAAGCGTGTGATCACGACACAATTAACTCCTGCCGGCGTGAAAAAATTAGCTGCCGGGGATGAAGTAGTCAGGCGGATTGAAGCACAAATGTTAATGCACCTGACCCTAGATGATCAGCGTGCCTTTAGGCTGATGCTCTCCAGTTGCTGCGATGCCCTGAAGCAGCAATAATATGGGAATTACCATATCTAAATTATCCAATCTTTCCCAACCCTTCCAACAATCCTAGCATTTCTTCTTCCTCACCGGCCTGGCTGCTGAAGTATTCCGCCATGAACTGCGAGCGGCGCAGGCGCAGGGCCATGGGGGCGACCGCCTGCAAGTCCTCGGGTGTGACTTTGTCGCGTCCATCTGCAGCGGCGTAGGCGCGAGCGGCTTCGAACCAGGTGATCTCGGCGCGCAGGCTGTCTATGCCCATTTTTTGCACCAGGTGGATGGCTGGTTGGGCAACCGTATCGGGCAGGAGCACTTTGGGCAATTGCCCGCGGGCAGATTGGATCTCTGAGGCGGCGGTGCGCATTTCCTCGCCATAGGCGGAGACCATGGCGTGCGGGTTGGACAGGTAGGCCTGGACGCGCCGGTAGGCTTCCAGTCGCTCCGCCGGATCGTCCAGGCCGCGCACGATCACGCGCAGCCCGAAGCGGTCCAGGATCTGCGGGCGCAGGCGGCCTTCCTCGGGGTTCATCGAGCCTATCAGGACGAAGCGGGCGCGGTAGGTGGCGGAGACGGGGCCGCGCCGGACGGTGTAACTGCCCTGGGCGGCCGCGTCCAGGATGGCGTCCACGATGTCGTCCGAAAGCAGGTTGATCTCATCAATATAAAGCAGGTTGCGGTCGGCCTGGGCCAAAATGCCTCGGCGGACTCGCTGACGCTCGTGGGCGGCGGCGTGCTCGTCGATCCCGCCGACCACGTCCTCCAGGCGGGAATTGAGCGGGAGCTCGACCAAGCGGACCCGGTCAGGGGCAACCAGCAGCTGGCCTTCGGCGTACTTTTTGGCGCAGTCCGGGCAGACCGCGTCGATCCCGCCGGCTTCGATATCTTCGGGCAGGCAGCCGTAAAAGCAGAGCGAGCGTTCGACCTTGGGGAGGATATCCAACAAGGCGCGCACGGCGGTGGTCTTGGCGGTGCCGCGCGGGCCGACCAGCAGGATCCCACCCACGGAAGGGTTGACCAGCCCGAGCAGGAGCGCCAGCTTCATCTCGCGCTGGCCGACGATGGCCAGGAAGGGGAAAGGCAGCGCCTCGGCGAGCCCGGCTTCTTCAACGCCGGCGGATGGCAGGCTCTTGCCAGAGACGTGGTCCACCAGTTCGCGCAGGGTGCGGAAAGGATGGGCAACGCGTTCCTTCGGTTCACTTTCTTCGTGAGGCAGGTCGGGTGTGCTCATGGCAGGATATTATTTTAACAAGGCTTTGTATCCGTGGTGGCTTTTTGAGCCAGGCGTCTTTGCTGGCGCTGCCTGGCGGCCTCCATGCAGGCCTGTTCTGCGGGCGTTTCCGCCAGGAGGGGCGGGATGCGGGTGGGTTTGCCGTTCTCGTCAATCGCCACATAAACCAGATAAGCGGCATTGGTATGGGTCTGCTCGCCAGTGATGGGGTTCTCGGCGATGACATCCACTTCCACCTCCATCGAGGAGTGCCCGGCATAGGTTACCTGGGCGTTGAAAAGCACCAAGTCGCCGATATGGATGGGCTGCCGGAAGACCATCTGGTCAATTGCCACGGTAACCACGCGGTGGGCGGCGTGTCGGGTGGAAGCGAGCGCGCCGGCTTCATCCACCAGTTTCATGATCCAGCCGCCGTGTACGTTGCCCTGGCTGTTGGCATGTTCCGGCTGCATCAACTGGGCCAACTGGATGCGTGATAGCCGCATGGGTTTGGGCGCGTGGGATTTTTCCATCAATCTATATCCTGGCGCAGGTCTCCGCCGTCCAGGGTATGCAAGCGTTCCGGTTCATCCAGCAAGATGTCTGTCACGCCAAAGCGTAGGTCGGCCATCATGGGAGGTAGCGGGATGGTGGCAGGCAGTCTGAGACGCTCCGGAGGCGTAGGCGGGGTTTTGCGCGGCTTGAGTGAGGCGGTGATGCGCTTGCGGATGATGCGCGGTTCGGCGGTTAAATCACCGACGTAAAAACCGAGCACCGAATAGACCTGGCGGTCGGCAGTGACCCAGCCAATCCACTCGCCCAAGCGGTTGTGCAGGTAGGGATAGACGAGGAAGGCCTCGGCGTCGCCGCGCGAGGTGTAAACGGGAATAATGGCACGTTGGGGTTCAGGACTCATGGCTTCACCTTATCTACATTTTTTACATTATCTATCTTGTCCACATCATTATACGTCCAATAGCGATTAACGAAGAAATTCCACAACATGACCACGCCGACGGCGACTGCCAGGGTGAAGTTCTTCCCCAGAAATTCAGGCGATAAAAATTTAGGCGTGAAGGATGGCAGCGACAGGCGTTCGAACAGGCCGCGCATGGGCGGCTCGAGATAGTTCAGGATGGGCAGACGGATAGCCAGGCCGGCAACATTGACAACGGCGAACATGATCAACTGACGGGAAAGCGGACGCGTACGCGAATCGGGATACGTCCAGTAGCGATTCCAAAAGAAATTGCTTAAAATGGCGCAGATGAAGGAAATCGTCCCGGCGTAGATCAGGGCCATTCCGAACAATTTCGAAAACAGGTTCATGATCCCAAAATCCACCACCGCACCGATAATGCCCACGACCATGAATTTCAAGAAGCGCGTGCGTTCCTGGCGGTTTGTAATGATAGAGTTCATAGGTTGCCCAACTTTTCTTTGAAGTATTTTAGCGTACGCGTCAGCCCTTCCAGCAGGTCCACTTTTGGCTCCCAGCCGAGCAGGGTGCGGGCACGGGTGATATCCGGGCGGCGGCGCTGCGGGTCGCTGCCATATCGTTTTTCAGGCTGGTAGTCAAGACCGGCGTTGTTCGCGGCCAAGGAATTGATGATCCGGGCAAATTCCAAAATGGAAGTTTCGGTGGGGTTTCCGATATTAACCGGCATGTGTTCATCGGAGAGCAACAGGCGGTAAAGCCCGTCAACCAGATCATCAACATAACAGAACGAGCGCGTCTGGCTCCCATCACCGTAGATAGTGAGGGGTTCACCGCGCAGGGCCTGTTGGACCAGGTTGGGGACGACACGCCCATCATCCAGCCGCATGCGCGGACCATAGGTGTTGAAGATACGCACGATGCGTGTATCTATATTATGCATTTGATGATAGGCCATGGTCATGGCTTCCGCAAAACGCTTGGCCTCATCGTACATCGAGCGTGGCCCAACCGGGTCAACATGGCCCCAATAGGCTTCTGTCTGAGGATGCTCGAGCGGGTCGCCATAAATTTCGGAGGTAGATGCCAACAAAAAGCGAGCATCCTGGGCGCGGCACAGGCCCAGGCAATTATGCGTGCCGAGCGCCCCGGCTTTCATGGTCTGGATGGGCAAGTTGGAATACCCATACGGAGAATCCGGATTGGGGCTGGCCGGCGAGGCGAAGTGCAACACGGCATCCAGCTTCCCAGGCACGAAGATGTATTCTGAGACATCTTTTTTTATAAATTTGAAGCGTTCATTTCCAGCCAGGTGGGCGATATTTTCGGGATTGCCGGTGATGAAATTGTCCAACCCGACCACTTCGTGGCCTTCCGCCAGGAGGCGGTCGCAGAGGTGGGAGCCGAGAAAGCCGGCGGCCCCGGTAAGAAGAATACGCATGATTTACTCCAAAAAAAACTTATTTCCAATCAATATTACTGGTTAATCCATCACCGGTGACCTGTTGGGATTGGCCGCTGGCGGCATCAACGATCCAGAGATTGTGTTCATAAATGATGGCGATAAAATCGCTGCCTGTATTCAAAATGCTCGGCGCCCAGACAGGAGGTTGCGGTGACGCAAGGCCAGGCTGCCCTTCGGCCGGGAAGAGGGTGCGCGGCGCACTCCCGTCCTTGTTTATTATCATCAGGTTGTAGCGGCTGGTGGCAGAGGCTGTTGGGAATACGGCTTGCAGGTAAGCCACCAGATAGGTGGGATTGCCGGATTTGTCGTTCCGCAGGGAGGAAACTGCCGGGTAAGCGAACATGCCTGTTCCGGGTACGAGCGTGGTGCTGGTGTTATTGGATAGGGATAGGGCATCCAGATCGAAGTTGGGCGAATCTTCGGGAGCAACCAGGCCGGACGGCGGTGCGTGCGTGACCAGGTACAAGGTCTGGTTATCAGCGCCCCAGGCCAGTCCGGGAGTCCAGGCCCAATCGCCCTGGGTGTTGAATGAGGTGATGTTCAGCAGTGTGGTCAGGCCGGCCCCGCCGGTGTCTGCCAACCCAACGCCATCCGGACGGGAATACGCCAGGCGATGGCCATCCGGTGACCAGGAAAATGAGCTGCCCCACCAGGGGTACACGCCGCCGTAATTGGTATCCAGAATATCTTTTATTTTGCCCGGTTTTCCATTTTGAAAGGGCAGGATGTGCAGATCATTATTGGCGTTCCAGCCGGGAGCAGCGGCTTGTGGATGAACGGTGGAGTAGGCGATCTGGTACGTTTCCCCCGGCTGCCAGTCTGCAAAATGAACAATATTGGAAACACCCAGGTTGACCGGCGCTGCCGGTTGGCCGGAGGTGCTGACGGCCCACAATGTATTGATCTCCTGGTCTGGCGGGAGGGTTGATTTTCGGGTGAATAGCAGCCAAGCGCCGTCTGGCGAGAGGGAAAAGATATAACCATCAACGTCACCGGTGGTAACGAGCGGCTGGCGGGTGGAAGTGGAGCCATCCATGATCCATGCATTGCCATCGGTTGTCCGGTATACCAATTTGCCGGGAATAGTGATGGGTGCAAACGGCGATTGCACGCCAACCATGACGATTTCCGGCACTGACGCCTGGAGAACGGTTTCAGAGACAACCGAATTGTCGGTCTCAACGTTATTTTCGAAAACGTGCCGGGTGGTAACTTCTTCCAGTCCATTTTGCCCGGCCTGGATAAGGCGGGTCTCCCCGGAAGTGAGCGATTCGTTGCGCAGTTCCTGGCGCTCGAAGGGGAGAACCACCTGTTTTGTGTCAAACTCTTCATGTACGCGCGTGACCACAATTGCCATCCCATCCGTCAGAAAGGTATAGCCAGGCGGGTCCACACGGTCAGTCGAGGCGAGGCTCACTTTGGCAGCATCCAGGGCCTGCTGGACCGTGCTGCCGGGAGGTAGAACGATGGACTTACTGGCACCATCGGCGGTCACACTGACGGTGAGGTCGGCCGACTGCTGCACTTGCGGGGCGCAGGCCGTGAGAAAAGCCAGGCAGATGAAGGTCAATAAGGCCTTTAGGAGGCTGTTTGACAGAGACACTTTGCTCGGGAGGGTGGGCTGTGTGGAAATTGCGCTCATGGGGATGCTGGTATAATCCAAATGCTATTTTATCCGTCCGACAATCGTCATGGTACCACCTGCGATGGTGATGCTTTCCAGACGGAAACCAGTGGCAGCCGGACCGACTGCCCCCGTGTAGGCTTCCTGGATGGCGGCTGTGACGGTATCCTTCAAGCCAGGCGGGACGGGCAGCGGGCCGAAATCCGCGGAAGTCAGTTCAATGTCGAGCTGGCCCTGGGCATCCACGCCGGCTGTCACAATGATCTCGATATTTGCCTGGAGGTTGCCCTGATTGGCCGTCCCGTAGACCTGCATCTGGCTATTTTGCAGGTAAACTTGTGGATTCGTAAAGAGTGGCTGGGCCTGAGTTTGGAGCCAGGCGGCCACATACGAAGTCAACTGCGCTTCGGTGATAACCAGCGTTACCTGTCCAGAATCTGCCCCGGCGGCTACGGCAGTCTCCGCATTGGACTGGAGCGCGCCGGCTGCCTCGGTCGAGACCGGGATACGTTGATCCGGGTAGGCTGGCCCGCCGACGTTTATGGTACATGCCAGTACCGCCAGCATCAAAACGGATAAACCGGCCAGGAGTGATCGATTGCGAATATTCATGGCATTTCTCATTATCGGAGTTATTATAGCATGAGCGAATCTGAAAATCCCAGGGCATTGGATATACCGGCTGCCCTGGAAGCCCTTTTGTTCGTTTCAGCCGAACCAGTACCGGCTGCGCAACTGGCGGCTGCCCTGGAACTATCCGTTTCTGCGGTGGAACAAGGCTTGGAGCAACTGGATGGAGAGCTCCAAACGCGCGGTTTACGCCTCCAGCGTCACGGTGGGCGCTTGCAATTGACCACTGCTCCCGAGATGGCGGAGAAGGTGGAACGTTTCCTCGGCCTGGAAGCCACCAGCCGTTTAAGTCGGGCGGCATTGGAAACCCTGGCAATTGTGGCTTACCAGCAGCCGGTCACGCGCCCGTATATTGAAGGGGTGCGCGGCGTCAGCAGCGATGGCGTGATGAAGTCCCTGCTCGCCAAGGGGCTGGTCCAGGAGGTCGGGCGTGCCGAAGGTCCGGGCCGCCCGATCCTGTATGGCACTGCCCCGGATTTCCTCCAGCATTTCGGCCTGAATTCCCTGACCGAGCTTCCGGCGCTGGCCCTGCCGGAAACCGTTGGTGATAACGCGAACGGCCATGACGAATTGTTGAAAGGTTGAGATGGAAGAACGTCTGCAAAAAATTCTGGCACGCGCCGGGTACGGTTCCCGCCGGAGCTGTGAAGAACTGATCTCGGCTGGGCGGGTGCGCGTCAACGGCCAGGCGATTGGGCTGGGCGATAAAGCCGACGCGGCCAAAGATAAAATCCTGGTGGATGGGCGGCCGGTCAAGCCGGCCGAGGCGCTGGTTTATGTGGCCTTATACAAGCCGCGCGGGGTAATTTCCACTGTTTCCGATCCGGAACTGCGGACGGCCGTACGCGACCTGGTGCCTGTGCCGGGGACACTTTACCCGGTGGGACGGCTTGATTTCGATTCTGAAGGCCTGGTCCTGATGACCAACGATGGCGACCTGGCGAATAGACTGACCCACCCACGCTACGAGCACGAGAAAGAGTATCGCGTCCTGGTGGCCAGGCAACCGGATCCGGAGCAATTGAGTCTTTGGCGGCGCGGTGTGGTATTGGAAGATGGTTTCCGCACCGGGCCGGCGAGTGTGTATGTGGTTTCCAAGCACGGAAAAGGGGCCTGGCTGGATGTTACCCTGAAAGAAGGGCACAAACGCCAAATCCGCGAGATGGGTATCCAAACCGGTCTGCCGGTGGCGCGAATTGTACGCGTGCGGATCGGTGAATTGCGCCTCGGAAGCCTCAAGCCGAAGGAATGGCGTTATCTGACCACGCAGGAAGTGGCCGCGCTGCAAAAGCCCGCCCCAGCGCCGGAGCCAAAACCTGCTCCACGAAAAAAAGAAACCAGCCGCTAAGGCTGGTTTATCATTGTACTAAATATCTACGATCACCATGACCGGCGAGCGGATAAGAAGAGGCGCTGATACAGGGCGGGCAGGCGTTTCAAACGCGAGTATTCCGTCTTGAATAATAATGTGGCGCTTACCCCTCAAGTTTCCTGGATGGTGACTTTGTTCAGTTTCACTGATGGAGAGGCTGTTTTCAGCGGGTCACGTGGCGGGATGGACATCAACACCTCCATGCCGGAGATGACCTGCCCAAAGATGGTATGTTTCCCGTCCAGCCAGGGAGTGGGAACATGGGTGATGAAGAACTGGCTGCCGTTCGTGCCCGGGCCAGCATTTGCCATCGAAAAGATGCCGGGCTTGTTGTGTTTCAGGGAGGGGTGGAATTCGTCACCAAAGCGGTAACCGGGACCACCCGTACCGGTGCCGAGAGGGTCGCCGCCCTGGGCCATGAAGTCGGCGATGACGCGGTGGAAGATGGTGCCATCGTAAAAGCCTTCCCGGGATAGAAAGACAAAATTATTGACCGTGCGCGGAGTCTTGTCGGCAAAAAGTTCCATCACGATGTCACCCTTGTCGGTGCTTAACGTGGCGGTGTATTTCTTTTTGGGGTCAATTACCATTTCGGGTGGATTCTTCCATTGTTTGCTCATGTATTTTCCTTTCAGGGATGGGTTAGGTTAATACCTACGATACCATTTCTTCAATGCGCGCCACCACCATATCCAGCGCGGGGATATTAAAGCCGCCTTCAGGAATGATCACGTCAGCGTACCGTTTGGATGGTTCGACAAAATCCATGTGCATCGGGCGGACGGTGGCCAGATATTGTTTGATAACCATTTCCGTGGTACGGCCGCGTTCCGCGATGTCGCGCTGCAGGCGGCGGATGAAGCGCAGGTCTGAGTCGGTATCCACAAATATCTTGACATCGAAAAATGCCCGCAACTCCGGTTCTGCAAAGATCAAGATGCCTTCCACCAGGATCACACTGCGCGGCTGGATTGTAAACGTCCGGTTGGTACGCGTGTGGTTGGAAAAATCATAGACGGGAATTTCGGCTGCCTGGCCCGCTTTGAGCTGTTGTATATGCCGGATAAGCAAGTCGTTTTCGAGCGAGTTGGGATGGTCAAAGTTGACTTCGGCACGCTGGGCCGGGGGCAGGCCGCTCAGGTCCTTGTAATAGGCATCGTGCTGGAGGAAGGATATCCGGTCCGGTCCGACGCGTTGCAAGATGGTCTGGGCGACGGTGGTCTTGCCAGACCCGGAACCGCCGGCGATGCCGATGACGAGAGGGGGTAAACGTTCGGACATGGAATGATTATACCCGTTCACTGCAAAGCGAGCGGGCTGGTTTTCTGTAATGCCATGAATAAAAAACAGACATTGCAAGCTGCAATGTCTGTTGGGGTGTGAGCCACCAAAGAGATTTGAACTCTTGACCTGACGTTTACGAAACGCCTGCTCTACCGACTGAGCTATGGTGGCAATTTGCGGGCGGCGGGATTATACCAGTATTTTTTATTATCAGGCAAGTTTTGCGCTTTGCGATTATACTCATCCCCATGAATATAGCCATGCTTTCCTATCATACCTGTCCGCTTGCCACCTTGGGCGGTAAAGATACCGGCGGGATGAATGTTTATGTGCGCGATCTGACGTTGGAATTGGGCCGCCGGGGCTTCCACGTGGATGTTTTTACGCGCTCGCAGGACGAGCACGTTCCGCACGTGCTGCATGACCTGGGGTTCGGCAACCGGGTCGTGCATGTGCGGGCCGGTCTTGAGACGCCTTTGCCCAAGCAGGAACTGGCCGGACATATCCCGCAGTTTGTGGAGGGCATAAAGAAATTTGCCGAAGAAAAAGGGCTCCATTATGATCTGATCCATAGCCATTATTGGATGTCAGGTCTGGCTGCCGAAGCGCTTTCGGATGCCTGGGGTGGAATACCGATCGTCCAGATGTTCCATACGCTGGGTGAGATGAAAAACCGGGTCGCTCGCAGCGCAGCAGAAAGGGAAGGCGCGTACCGGCTGGATGGCGAGCGGCATGTGCTGGCGCGGGTTGACCGCATCATCGCGGCCACCCCGGCGGAACAGGCGCAGCTCGAATGGCTTTATAAGGTTGATCCGCGCAAGGTGGTTATCATCCCGCCCGGCGTGGATGTGGGCCACTTCTATCCCATCCCGGTGGACGAAGCCCGCCAGTTCATCGGCCTGGCTCCGGAATCCCGCATGATCCTGTTTGTTGGGAGGATCGAGCCGCTCAAGGGCCTGGATACCCTTATCAAAGCCGTGGCATGTTTACGCGTCCAGGATCTGGCTGAACCGGTGCACCTGGCCATTATCGGCGGCGATCCGGAGGCTGCTCCGGAAGACATGTCCGCCGAAATGACCAGAATCCAGAAAATATGTGATGAACTGACAGTCGGTAAGATGGTGGTATTCCTAGGGAAACGCGGCCAGGATACCCTGCCATATTACTACTCTGCTGCGGAAGTGTTGGTGATGCCATCCCGCTATGAATCCTTTGGGATGGTGGCGCTGGAAGCGATGGCTTGCGGGACGCCCGTGATCGCTTCACAGGTGGGCGGGCTGGCGTACCTGGTGCAGGATGGGCTGACCGGCTACCATGTGCCGGAGGGCGATGATGAAGCCCTATGCGAAAAATTGACGGCTTTATTGGGGGATGCGTCGCTCCGGCGGAGCCTCGGCCGGAACGCGGCGGAATATGCCCGGAACTATGCCTGGGAGAAAATCGCAACCAGGATCATGGCAGTCTATGATGATGTTATAAAGGCTTAATGAACTCCAAGAAAAACCTGTAAACTATCCGCCACCCGTTCGGCGGTATGGCCATCCCAAAGCGGGATCGGCCGGCCAGGCTTGTATCGTCCCGCCAACACAAGCTCGAAAGTCTCCCGGATGAGGCTCTCGTTATTACCCACGATCGTGGAGGTGCCCAACTCCACGGTAACGGGGCGTTCGGTATTTTGTCGCAGTGTCAGGCAGGGGATACTCAGGCAACTGGTCTCTTCCTGGATGCCGCCCGAGTCGGTCAGAACCAGTTTGGCCTGCTTCTGCAGGCAAAGCGAATCCAGGTAATCGACCGGTTCCACCAGCCGGAAACTCGCCGGAGCCGTATAACCGAGGGAACCGATTTGATTCTGCGTGCGGGGATGGACGGGAAAGATAATGGGGATCTTCCGGGATAAATCCGAAAACAGGTTGAGCAGTCGTACAAACGTCGCCGGATCGTCCACGTTGGAGGGACGGTGCAGTGTCAGCAAGGCATACTGCCCCGGCTCAACCCCCAGACGGGTGGCGGTCTGTCGCTTGAGTGCTTTCGGCAGCATCCGGACGAGCGAGTCAATCATGATATTTCCCACCAGCCGTACCTTGTCGTCGGCTATGCCTTCCCGTTTTAGGTGAACGAGCCCCGAATTTTCCGAAACAAGCAAGAGGTCCGATAGCGCATCCGTCACCAGGCGGTTGATCTCCTCCGGCATGGAGCGGTCGAAACTGCGCAGCCCGGCCTCCACGTGCACCACCGGGATCAGCCGCTTGGCAGCCGCCAGCGAGCAGGCCAGCGTGCTGTTCACGTCGCCGAAGACCACCACTGCACTGGGCGGCTTTTCCTGCAACAATCCGTCGAAGCGTTCCAGGATGCGAGCCGTCTGGAGGCTTTGCGTCCCCGAGCCGACTTCCAGGTTGATCTCCGGCTCGGGGATGTTCAGCACATCGAAGAACGATTGCGACATGGCATGGTCGTAATGCTGGCCGGTGTGCACGATATGGAAGGGCACGTCTCCCCGGGAATTTAGCACCCACACCAGAGGGGCCAGCTTGATGAAATTCGGGCGAGCGCCTGCCACCAGGTAGATCGGTGCAGCCATGGTAGAGGTTATGCACTATCCAGAAGGATTGCTTCGCAGGAGCAGAAAAGCCTGCCAATCGCCCAGCAGCCCATACCGAGAGCGCTGGCTTCAGTGCTGGAACGGCCCAAGATTTGGTTCATAATAATTGCTCGCTTTCGTTGCATCACTCAAGTGTCTGGATGGCCTGGCGGGCCAGTATGCCTTTATACTGGGTTGGCAGGTCAATGGACAACCTGGCAATGTGCTTATCCAACTGCGCCCGTAGGAAATCCCGCATTTGGGTATCCGCCTCGAAGTTGTTCAAAAGGAACTGGAAAATGGCATTGGTTTCCCCATTTTCAACTTCGTTGACCAGTTGATAGGCATCTTCCAGATTCTTCACGCCGAGCAGTGCTTTTTCCACGGAGAATCCGGTGACCGCTTGCAAAAGCTCCACGGTATGTGCGTCCACCGGCCTGGATAGTTGTTCCGGGGTCAGCCTGGCTTTCAAGCCTTCCAGCCATTCGGCATGTTTCGTTTCATCGAGGGCATATTGCTTCCAAAACGTTGCCACCTCCGCGTAGTGGGCAAATTTGGCCTCCAATCCCTGAAACAACTTTTCAGCAGCCCGCTCCGCTGCAATGGCCACTTCGAAAGCTTGAACTACGGTTACATTATCCACAATTTATAAACTTTATTCTTTCATCTTTATCGAAAACAAGGTAGAGCCATCAATCTCCTGTGTGCGCATTTGGAAGAGGTCCTTATAGCTGGCGATCAGGCGCGAGAGCTGGCGGTGGCCATAGGTGCGCGGATCGAAACCTGGATCAAGCTGGTAGAGCGCATTGCCCATGTGATCCAGGCGCGCCCAGCCGTCTTCCTGCTGGGCAATCTCGTAGGCCTGGCGGATGAGCGGCATTGGGTCGTTCTCGTTTTCCGGCTCTGGGATGGGAGTTGTCGCAGGGGCAGTTGCCACGCCCAGCGCGGCAGGGACGGGGACGACAGGGGAGGTAGAAACCGGAGCAGAAACCGGGGTTGGTTTTTTGTCGCGCCGGGTCTGTTTTTGGGGTGTGGGGCGAACGAGCTTGTGCTCGACAACCAGGTTAGAAGTGTAAACGAACACATCGCAAGCATTGACGAAGGGTTTGGGGGTCTTTTTCTCGCCGATGCCCATCACAAAGACACCTGATTCGCGAATGCGCGTAGCCAGACGGGTGTAATCGCTGTCGCTGGAGACCAGGCAGAAGCCATCCACTACATCCGAGTGGAGCAGGTCCATGGCGTCAATGATCATGGCGCTGTCGGTGGCGTTCTTGCCGACGGTATAACGGAATTGCTGGACCGGCTGCACTGCGTGGAAATTAAGCACATCTTTCCAGGAATTCATGCTGGAAGTGGTCCAGTCGCCATAGATGCGGCGAACAGTGACCAGGCCATACTTCCCGGCCTCCACCAAAGTTTGTGGTAGGAGGTTGGCCTGTGCATTGTCACCGTCGATCAGGATGGCGATCTTGTGTCTTGAAGAGAGCTGTTCATCTGGCATAGTTTTTCTTTCTTGAACGGAAACATCGGAATATTGGCATCGTCTCAATAACTTGATGGGTTGGGATGTGTTCAGACGCCGCCGCCACAAATTTCCCTTTCTCTTTGAGAAGATACGAATATTATTTGGATTTGAACCCATTATAAGCGTTTTCTCGCGTTAGGATTGGTCCGATAAAAATTTTGTTGCTATCGCTTTCTCATGCTATACTTGTGGCATCTTGCTATTTGATAATGATATATGACTAAAACCCCGGTACATACCTCCAGCCAACAAGAAACAGAATCTGCGTTGCATGAAAGCGAAAAAAAATTTCGTGTTCTTGCAGAAATGGCTCCTTCGGCGGTTTTCATTTTCCAAGGGACGCGCATCCAATTTGTTAATTCTGCCGCCGAGCGTCTGACTGGCTATGCAAAGCATGAACTCTTGAATAGCAATTTCTACGACCTGTTTTCGGCCGGCAGAAAAAAATTCATGCGCGACTGGGGGATGCTGGTGGAGCTTGGCGAGAATCATTCCCCGCATGGTGAGTTTACTATTGTAACCAAGAGTGGCGAAGAGCGCTGCATTGATCTCACGACCGCTGCAATCGAGTATGAAGGCAAACCTGCTGCGCTCGGAACGGCGTTTGAACTTAATGTTTGCCAGCGGGAAGATATCCTGCAAGATGTTGTTTCTCGCATTGCGAAGGCGGCTGATGGATCCGGGAATTTGGATGACCTGTACAAGGCAGTTCATGCGATTATTGCAGAAGTAATGCCTGCCAAAAATTTTTACATTGCTCTTTATAACCATAAGGAAGAATTAATATCTTATCCTTACTATGCTGATGAATATGATCACCCAGACAAGGTCGTAAAGCCCGAAAGAGGTTTGACTGAATATGTTTTGCGAACAGGAAAAACCCTGCTCTGCGATTCCGGCCTTCAAAAGGCGTTGGAAGAACAAGGTGAAATAGCATTAGTAGGCCACTTTGCCCCCATTTGGCTGGGGGTACCGCTCATAATTGATAACGTTGTTATTGGCGTTATGGTTGTCCAGGATTATGAAGTTGCAAACGCCTATGGGGTCAGGGAAAAGCAAATGCTCGAATTTGTATCTTCACAGGTGGCAATGGCCATCCGGCGCAAACAGTCGGAAGATGCCCTGCGCGAGTCGGCCGAGCGATATCGCCGGTTGGTTGAGTTGGGACCAGATGTGGTCGCCGTACATTGTGAAGGAAAGATTGTCTATATTAACCAGGCTGGAGTCTCCCTGCTCGGCGCGAATAATGTGGAAGAAATCCTTGGAAAGCCGGTCATGGATTTTGTGCACCCTGACTATACAGCAATTGTCCAGGAGAGGATCAAGCAAACCCAGGAGGATGCGAAGGTTGCAACGGTTATTTATGAGAAGTTCCTGCGGCTGGACGGCAAAGCCATTAATGTGGAAGTCACAGCCATCCCGATAATGTATGAGGACAAGCCGGCTACACAAGTCGTCTTTCACGATGTGACCGAGCGAAAGCAAGTTGAGGATGCTTTGCGGGAAAGTGAAACCCGCTTCCGCCGCCGGGCCGAAGAGTTATCGGCTCTTTATGAAATCACG
This sequence comes from uncultured Chloroflexia bacterium, assembly GCA_963837875.1. Taxonomy (GTDB): domain Bacteria; phylum Chloroflexota; class Anaerolineae; order Anaerolineales; family Villigracilaceae; genus UBA877. Next base: position 2,047,129 of record CAWIOV010000001.1, on the reverse strand, counting down.
CGTGAGATTACCACCCAACGGGATATAAAAACTCTGCTGCAAACCATTGTTGACCGGGCGGCCTCACTCTTAAATGCAGCCGGAGGCTCCATTTATTTGCGGGATGGTGAACACGACGAATTAGAATTGAAAGTCGCGTATGGATATCAGGGATTTGTCGGAACAAAAATCCGGCCGGGAGAAGGGTTAGGCGGGGAAGTTATGCAAACACTTCAGCCCGCGGTTGTGGATGATTACCGTGTATGGGAAAAACGTTCCCCTAAATTTGATGCCGTTCCGCTTACGGTGGTGATGTCTGCCCCAATGATATATAGCGGAGAGCTCGTTGGTGTACTTTCAGTAAATGAGTTGGACATGGGGGATGACGCACCTGTTCGAAAGTACACCAATCCTGAAATGGAGCAACTCACGTTTTTTGCCAGGGCTGCCGCAAGTGCCGTCCATAATGCCCGCCTGTTTGAAGAGACAAGGCAGCGATTGGTAGAATTGGAACTACTTTACCAGGCCAGTCTTTCTGCCGCGCAAATCCACAGCTCGCACGCAGTGGCACAACGGATTGTCGATACGCTAGAGCATTTGTTAAACTGGAGCGGCTCCATCTGGCTTACGGAGGACCAACGCTTGGTACTGCTGGCAGTTAGTACCATGGGATTGACGGGCCGGGCATTTAAAGATATGTTTGACCGGACTGCTGGATTGATAACTTCTTTGGACGATGGGATCGTGGGCTGGGTTAGCAAGAGCGGAAGGGCACTCCGCACCGGTAATGTAAAAGATAACTCATACTACATCCCTGTACAGGATGGAATCAACTCGGAGCTGTGTGTCCCCCTTAAGGTGGGGGGCAAGACCATAGGTTGTATCAACGTTGAGAGTGCATCTGTGGATGCCTTTGGCGAACATGATGAACGTTTGCTGACCACGCTGGCTAACCAAGCTGCGGTAGCGATCGAGAATGCCCGCTTGTTTGAGGAAACGCGCCGGCGTGCCAGCCGCCAAGTGGCTCTAAATGCGATTATCCGCGCTTCAGCGCGGACTGGAACGGGCCTGGATGAAATACTAGATACTGCCTTGGAACAGACTCTGAAAGCTCTGGGTCTTGATATGGGAGCAATCTGGTTATCCTGGTCCTCCCGGAGCATACAGCGAGTGGTGTCGAAAGGTATTCCTTCGACCATTAACACATTGATGGCCAGTACATCTGTTGGTGGAAGTGTGAGTTTTTCACGTACTTTGGTAGTGAATGACTGGCATAATATAAAACACCCGTTTTCCGAGTTGTTTTTATCTATGGGTGTGCACTCAACTTGCATGGTTCCGTTGCTCTCGGAAGATAGACGAATTGGCGGAATGGCGGTTTGTTCCTCTGATTTCCATGGTTGGCTTACGGATGAAACTGCTTTGGTGGAAGCAATTGGACGAGAGGTCGGTTTGGCTGCGGAGCGGGCCAGGCTTTTTGAAGAAACGGCCAACCGCCTTAAAGAAATGGAGGCTGTTAATAAAGTTTCCACAGCTTTGCGTCTGGCGCAATCGTTGCACGAAATGCTTCCACAATTGGTGGATGAGACTTTACGAGCACTGGATACCGACACCGGAGGTGTCTGGCTCTTTGAGCCTGATCAACGAAAATTGCGTCAAGCGATTGGGCGCGGCTGGTGCTTAAACGCGGCGTGGTTGGAATTGGAGCGTGGAGAGAGCATCCTTGGTAACGTTCTAACGTCAGAAGATGTTTACTTCTCTAGCGATGTGGCAATGGATTCGAACGCCGCGCCGGCGCTGCGCGAGTTGGCTCCAGCCAATTGGAGTGCGGTATGTGTTCCCATTCGTAACGAGTTGGAGGTGATTGGGGTCTTCATGGTTTCGACTCCATTGCCGCGCGAGTTTACCGGTGAGGATGCGCGTTTGTTGATTACGTTGACTGAGATAGCAGGGAATACGATTTATCGGATGCGCTTGAACGAGAAACTTATGCAGCATGCTGCCGAACTTGAAACGCGCGTGAAAGAACGGACAGCCGAACTTCAGACAGCGCTGCAAAAGGCACAGGCCGCTGACCGGGTGAAGTCGGAGTTTATTGCCAATATTAACCATGAGTTGCGCACACCATTAACCAACCTTGTTTTGTATTATCAGATGCTACGTGCTCAACCCACCATCAAGACAGAGGAACGTTTGGATGTTATTGGGCGGGAACTCCAACGTTTGCGGAATTTGATTGAGGATCTCTTAACCTCTCCCGCCTTGATCTTGGACACGTAACTTTTCGCCCGGTCTTGTGCGATCTGAATGTTTTGATACAAACTCTCGTGAATGACCGCCAGGCACTTGCCGGGGAACGTGGCCTGATCTTACGAACAGAGCTTCAACCTGATCTTGAACTCATTAGCCTGGATGAACCGACCATGGTGCAGGCCGTTTCGAATTTGTTAACCAATGCCTTGAACTATACCCCCTCTGGAGGGCAGGTTCTCATTAAAACTGTAAATATTCAGGAGGAAGGCGAGTCCCGGGTAGGTTTCAGTGTGGAAGATACAGGTTTGGGGATTAGTGCTGAGGATTTGCCCCATTTGTTTGAACGTTTCTATCGGGGCGGGGCCGGGCGCCAGTCTGGTGCACCCGGGACAGGCCTTGGTCTGGCGATTGTGAAGCAGGTTGTGGACCATCACCATGGCCGGATTGAAGTTAAAAATGGTGCGACTGGCCATGGCGCGATATTTACTGTCTGGCTTCCGGTTAAACAACCAGAGGAGAACAGCTAAGCGGTCTGCTGTTTCTCTGCCTTGGCGATACCCGAATTGTCGGCCCGGGTCACGCTGCATATGCAGCTTAATATGTATGGGAGCATGTTAGGAGTTACACCCGAACTGATTTCATGATATAAATGTTACGCCATTTAAAACCCAAGTGTACTTGGGCGTAGATGGCGATGGCTAAAACCTTGTGTTTCAGGTCACCCACAGAAGTTAAGCTGTCAGCTTGATGGCTTTCCGAACCGGGGCTTTGGTATTAATATTGCAACATTATTATTCCTCTAACGGGAAGTTTTATCCAGGAGAAATCATGAATTACAAGATCGCGCCAGCCAAAGAGCCGCAATTTCTGTTCCTGCTATCCTTGTTCGCGTTTCTTGAATTGTTCATTTCGGGGGTGGTTACACTGTTTATTACTCCCGATCCTAAAAATGCCGTGATATTCGGTTTCTCTGCTTTAAGGCTGGTACAAGTCGTAGTGATCTGGATCCTGGCGATTATCGTTCTTGTAGCCGGCGTTATAGCACGCAAGAATGAATTATCACTGGATTCGGCCTGGTTGGTAAACAAGAGCAGGAATCTTCGGAGAGCCGTTTATGCCATCTCTTTTGCCTTTATCGTTTTGGGGTGGTTAGCGCTATTTTGCCCGGCTTATATGTTTGGAAGATTGGGGTCCATCTTTATGCGGATACAGCCCTTTTCCGTCGCTTTGGGATTATCGATGGCCCAATCCTGGTTGTTCTTTTTGTTTGCTAGAGGGTGGCCCCGTTTTCGTATCATCGGAATGCCTGCTTTGAAAAAATATTACAAACCAATTCTGCTTTTTGCAGTTATCATGATCGGTTTGGGAGTTTTCATCGCTTCCACAAAATTTGGCCTACTTGTACACCTGACAGATGCGCACGTCCCAGGAATCCCGCTGGCTGGCCTGCAATGGTGTTTCATCCTTCTACTGGTCGGTGTCTGGATCTGGCTCGCACCCGATCAGGAATCTGATCAGCCCTTATTAAAGATTGTAAAAAAATACCGGCTCCTCCCAATCCTTATTTTTCTTACAGCCTTCCTGGTATGGGGGCTCACTCCGATGTTATGGCATTTTTTCTCCCTGCAACCGGCACCACCCAGCTATCAACCTTTCCCATTTTCAGATGCCCGAACCAATGATCTGGGGGGAATTTCCATCCTACGAGGATATGGGATCTATTTTTATAGTCTCACCGATAAGCCACTCTACTTGGTTTTCATGGCGATCCTGCATTTCTTTGCCGGCTTTAATTACACGCTCATGACCTGGTTGCAAATCCTTGTTCTTGCCTTTATTCCGGTTATCCTTTTTCTCCTTGGGAAGAGGTTCCACAGCACCATTTTTGGCATTTTTCTGTCCCTTGTTCTCATCTTTCGGCAGAGGAATTCCATTGTCCTCTCCACCACGGTTTCCTCAACGAATCCAAAGCTTTTTTTGACTGAAGGAATGACCTTGCTGGGGATTGCTCTCTTCGCATACCTGGTTTTCCTGTGGATGCGGGACCCGAAAATCTGGTTGGCAGTCCTTTGTGGTGGATGCATCGGTGCTACTTCACTTATTCGATTAAATCCCCTTTTCTTGTTTCCCGCGATAGCCTGCTTGATCGTGCCAACGTTTTGGAAAATGGGCAAGAAATTTTTGTTTAGGCATTTATCTGCTTATACCCTGGCTTTCCTGATCCTCATAATCCCTTGGCTTATCATTGGCGTCAACCCACAGGGAACATCATGGTTCCTTATTAAATTGCAATATGTTATTCAACACCGTTATGGAAATGTAGATTCCTCCCTCCATAGTCAAGTGGATCCTGGCCTGCCCGGAATTGAAATGGCAGCAATAAATTTTGGGAAAAGTGCAGTTACGACCCTCCAGCCCAGCCGCTTACAGGATTTGGCAGCCATTGATTTTGCCGAAGCCACATTTTCACAGAACACGCCCAGCGTATCTATGATGGTCGATAATGCTTCAGAGGGAACTGTCGAGCGCTTTCTGGATCACCTTCTCCATAACTTCTTTACTTCGGTCATGTCCTTGCCAAATTCGTTGAGAATTGATGATCTGAACCATCTAACCCGGACCGTATACTGGAATGACGGACCGAGATGGCAAGGGAACTTGCCCCCAATCCAAACCGTGTTGATCTTTTTGAATCTTGTCCTGATCGCGATTGGCCTGGGATATAGTTGGGTACATTATCGATGGGCTGGCATGATCCCAATGACCATATTCTTGGCCTATTCCATATCACTGGCCTCTGCAATGAATTCAGGCGGGCGATATATTGTCACGATGGACTGGGTGCTTTATTTCTATTATGGATTGGCAATCATTGTGATCGTTGAATTCATCAATAAAGTCCTGGCGAGAGAGGATCAAAGCCAGCAGACAGTTCACCTAGATTTTGATTCGAAACGGGGTATCCCTGATCGGCGTAAATTTGTCTTTTCACTGGTAGGAATTATATTTCTGGCAAGCCTGATCCCGATGGCGAATTTAGTTATGCCCCTAGTCACCGTCTCAGCCAGAAACCGGCCAGACGTACTGGCGGCTCAAAAGAACCTATCCGCGCAGGCGATGCCCGGCACGAACATCGTCTATGGAGAAATACTGTATCCATATTATGTTCATGACAAGCTGACATTCGATTTTATTACTCCCGCAGGGGATACGAGCTATGAGATAGATGTCCCCCAGGACTCGAAACTAAAGCTGATTAGCGGAGAAAATGCCTTTATTGACTTGAGCAAAGATTTAAAAGAGAATCCGCAAATTGAAAAGATTTACATGTATCAGAATGAGCAGCCTGTGCTCATTTGGAGTCTCCAACCATAGTTCAGCAAAATGCAATTAAGGTAAAATTATCCGTGAAAAAGTCGGTTTTCTGTTTGGAGAAGAGCTTGCCCAATAAAATAGTTTCGCCGACGGTGTCTGGGAAAAAAATTGCTGTTATCGGTGACGCTCTGGTAGTAGCAGGCGGTGCTGAAAGAGTAACCTGCTTTCTCAGTAATATTTTTCCTGAAGCTCCAATCTTTACTTCTGTCTACTTGCCAGAAAACACATGCCCGGAATTTGCAGGCAGGAAGATCATTACGATGCCGTTCGCTTCAAGTGTGAAAAACGAGCGCCAGTTCAAGAGATTATTTCCCTGGTGGTACCTCAACTTTTCTTTTCTCGATCTCAGAGGTTTCGATATTATCGTTTCCTCTTCAAGTTACCTGGCCAAATTTATCAATCCACCCAAAGGCGTTCCCCATATTTGTTGCTTGCAGAATCCCACCCGATTTCTATGGAAGCCATCCGATTATAGCCGGCAGAGTTCTCCTTATGGATCTATCGGCATGGCAGCCATTAAGATAATGTTACCGCTTGCAAGAAAGGTGGACATTATAAAAACGCGACGAATCAGTCACGTGATCGCAAACAGCCAGAACATGGTGGACCAGATCCGGAAGATTTATGGTATTGAGCCCGACCTGGCTTACCCTCCGGTCGCCGTTGATCAGTTTTCCATCTCTGGAACAGTTGGAGATTATTATCTTTACGTGGGCAGGCTGATATCCCACAAACGGGCCGACTTGGCCATACAGGCCTGCAACCGGCTCAAGCGCAGGCTTATCATCGCGGGCGATGGCCTGGAGCGGGCAGCGTTGGAGGAGCTGGCCGGAGAAACCGTGGAGTTTGTTGGATGGATATCGGATGAACGGTTAAAGGGGTTATACTCAAATTGCAAAGCTTTGCTTTTTCCGAATGATGAGGATTTTGGAATGGTCCCCGTGGAGGCGCAGGCTTCCGGGCGACCGGTGATTGCTTATCGCTCGGGAGGTGCACTCGAAACGGTGCGGGAAAACCTGACTGGCGTTTTTTTCGACGACCAGAGTGTCGAATCCTTATGTGATGCCATCGTCGAATTTGAGAAAATGAAGTTCACTCCTGAATTAATCAGGGAGAACGTGATGCGCTTCGACCAGGCAGTTTTTGCAGGAAAAATTCTCGCATGTGTGGAAAATTTGTATAAGCGCGTGCAAATTAGTAATGAAGAAGAGGACTCTTTGATATAATGAAAAAGAGGACCCTTTGATGGATGGATTACAAATTGTTCCAAGGAAGCGCTGGTTGGAAAACTTGTTCTTACTGGCGAACGATCTGGTGGGTTTCGGGGTGGCGATTGGGTTGGTAGCCGTTGCCCGGCATTATTTATTTCGCATTCCTTTCGCTCTCGTTTTTGATAAGCCGGGTGTTCGGACGCTGCTGATTTTGCTCCTGTTCTTATTGCCTCTGTTAGCCTTCAGGGGGCTTTATCCGGGATGGAAGCGTTCATCCGTTGTGGAACTTAAACAAATCGTTGAAATGATCACCCTGGCATATGTTATAACCAGTTTAATTAGCTTTATTCAAGATAATAAGATTGACTTTTCTCGGTCAGTTTTTATTCTCAGCTGGTTTTTTACCATTTTTACCATTCCTATTGGCAGATTCATTGTCCGGAAATTCATTTCCCGATTCCCCTGGTGGGGGGAGCCGGTTGTTGTGGTTGGGCCGAAAGAAAGCGTCCGGAAGATCGCGGAGCGCCTGGCAAATTCTCCCAGGCTTGGTCTCAGGCCGGCAGTTGGATTGACAGTGGATGGTAGCCTCGCCAAAAACAAAACCCCCATACCGATCCTGCCATGGTCACAAGAACTCTTGGAGCAGGTGCAAAGCGCGGGTATCCAGACGATCGTTCTGACCATCCCTTCCTCCGATTTACATATGGATCACCCAAAAATCTTCAGAAACATTGAGCTGGGTTTTAAAGAAACTGTATTTATCCTCAATGATGATATTTATAGTTTCATGCTGTCCCAGCCGCTGGATATTGCCGGAACGCCGGCCATACTATCTGAAAGGTCTTTGTTCGCGCAGACGAACTTGCTGCTGAAGCGCTTGACCGATATCTTGATCATAATCATCCTTCTTCTCCCAATCCTGATAATTGGAAGTATCCTGGCTGTCTGGATCATGCTCGATTCCCCCGGCCCGATTTTCTATATCCAACCGAGGGTGGGACGCGGGAAAAAAATATTTTTAGTTTACAAATTCCGCACGATGGTTCAAAATGCGGATGAAGTCATGGCTAAAATGCTTGAAGATCCGAATGTGCGGACAGAATGGGAGCATTATCATAAGCTGAAAGGTGACAAACGCATCACTCGGGCAGGCCGCTGGTTGCGGCAATTGAGCCTGGATGAGTTGCCCCAGGCGATCAATATTTTGCGTGGTGAAATGAGCCTGGTTGGCCCACGCCCATACTTACCAGACGAAATTGAGAAAATGGGAGATGCAGCCCAGATCGTGCTGCATGTCAGCCCGGGGGTTACTGGCTGGTGGCAAGTGATGGGGCGCAACGATCTTTCCTTCCAGGAACGGATCCATTTGGAATTGTATTACGTGTCCAACTGGTCGTTATGGTTGGATTTTTTTATCATCATCAAAACATTTGCGGTCATGTTTTTCCTCAGGAACGGAAATTAGCTGGATGTTGGTCTATATCAATGGAAGATTTTTAACTCAGCCGGTAACAGGGGTTCAAAGATTTGCCCTGGAGTTGCTTCACGCGCTGGATGATACCTTATCAGAACATTTGGATCTGTTGCAAGGATATCAATTCATTTGCCTGGTACCTGCCAGTAGCCAGACCAGATCATTCCCAAATTGGAAGAATATAGCTATAGAACGAAAAGGGCGATTGAGTGGGAATCTTTGGGAACAAATTGAGTTGCCTTTTTTTGCCCGTAAAGGTTTGTTGGTAAGTTTGTGCAATATCGGTCCCGTTCTTCATTTCAATCAAATCGTTATTTTCCATGATGCGTCTGTCTTTGCCGTACCTGAAGCATATACCTTCCCGTTTAAAGTAAAATATCGTTCGATCATGTGGGTATTAGCGCGGACGGCCCGGCAGATAATTACTGTTTCAGAATTTTCAAGAATGGAACTCGCGAAATACTTAAAAATTAATAGCAATAATTTTTTATTGATACCCGAAGGCTGTGAACATATTCTGAAATTTACACCCGATCATTCCATTATGGAAAGGAATGGTTTAAGCCAAAAACCATTTATCCTGGTAATCGGAAGTGCAAGCCCGCATAAAAATATCAATGCCGTAATCAGAGTAATTCAAAAATTAAATGAGAACGTTATAGATCTTGTTATTGCAGGTGGAGATTACGCAAAGGTGTTCAAACCGGTGGAAGAGACAGAAACAAAGCATATCATTCGACTTGGGTATGTGAATGATTCTGAATTGAGAGCATTATACGAGCATGCGCTTTTTTTAATCTTTCCATCCCTATATGAAGGTTTTGGCCTGCCACCCTTGGAAGCAATGGCTTGTGGATGCCCGGTATTGTCATCCAACAGAGCCTCCTTACCAGAAATATACAGTCAAGCTGCGCTCTATTTTGACCCAACCAGCCAGGAAGATATTTATAATAAAATCAAGGAATTTATGGAGAGTTCCACACTGCGGGAATATCATCGAAAAATGGGTTTTTCATTGGTGAAACAGTACACCTGGAATTCTGCAGCAAAATTACTCCTTAAAGCTATACTTAAAAACGGCTTGAGATCATAAAAAAAGCCAACGACCTGACAGTCTTGTAATCTGCCATTTCCGAAAGTATGGCCTCCGTGGCGTAACATCAGTTATGTAAATTTATCTTTCTCTCTCATTCATTTGTTGCATTCTTTGAGAAATATCTTCTCCCCCGATTTTACATTTTGGTATTGTTGTATAGGTTAAATTTTGAGAGAAAAAAGGGTCATCTTTAATAATCCATTCCTTAAGGACTTTGTAGCCAAGTAAATTATCATTTTTGGGAGTTTCATTACCCCTGGATTTCCCTTCCAGGTGTTTCAACTCTGCATTTGGAGTAAATAGTATCCGGTACCCTTTATTAATAACCCTCAGGCATAATTCGACATCACTGAATACCAATTGAAAACCTTCATCATATCCCCCTATTTCATCGAACAAACTTTTCCGAATCATTTGACATGCCCCGGTTACGGCATAAAAATTATGATACCAATCCACCGAACCGGCCAGTCCATGATAATGTTCAGGCGCATTACGATATAAGTGACCAACGAAACCCTGCAACCCCAGAATTATTCCAGCATGTTGAATGGAATTGTCATCATAGAGCAGTTTCGCGCCAACAACACCGATGTTTGGAAGCATCGCCCATTGACATAATTCAGTCAACCAATCTGAATGAATAATTTCCATATCATTATTCATAAATAAGAGCAAATCTGAATTGGGTAATGAAGCTCCAAGATTATTGGCTCTCGAATAATTGAATTTCTCATGGTAATTAATAATCCGGAGCGGATATTCTTTTATGATTTTTGAATAATATGATTTCAAATCCTCTTCGTCGCTACCATTGTCCACCAGGATAACCTCAAACCGCTTATATTCTGTCAGCTTGAATAAAGAATTGATCAGGTTTTTCAATAAATTGAATTTATTTTTTGTGGGAATAATGATCGAAACTGAGGGTTGTTCAAATTCCCATCTGATTCGAGTTTCTTGGTCACGCGTCACAGTAATGTTGGATTTAATACCAATCCTCATTAAATGTCTTTCAATAACCTGGCATTCTTGTTCTGTGTTTCTGTATTCTGATCGAGTTTGATGTACCAATACCCATGGGACATGTTTAATTACGGCACCTTCCTCGGTCAGAAGAAATGATAGCTCCCACTCCTGGTTAAAAAGTTCAAATTCTGGATCGATATCGCTGATCTTGGTTTCTGCTACACTTTTCTTAATAAGCGCTCTTGAAAGAAAATTGGTAGAAAGGTGAAGCTCAGGGGAATATATATCTGGTTTGAAAAAAGGAATTGGTTTTGACTTGTTATTCGTGTGCTCTTCAATATCCGAATAGATGATTTCAGCACCAGGATATAAATTAATAACTTTGTAAACCTCATTCATAAAATAACTATCAAATGTATCTCCCGGATTGCAGCACAGAAAATAACTGCCCTTTGATTTTTCCATAAAGAATTGTAAGGTTTTCTCTTTTATTACGTAATGTTTAATTTTTCCATTTTCCATGTTTGCGCGATATAGTTTTAGCTCCGGAGGAAGTTGGTCAGAACTTAGAATAATCAACTCCCAGTTCTTGGACAATTGGGCCTGAACCGAATTTATGGTCATCATGGCCAGATCATAGTTGAAATGCTCAATTACCAAGAAGAAAGAAATGCAAGGTTCAAATTCAAATGATCTCTTTTCGGAAAGGCATTCATTTTCTTGAAAACGGAACCATTTCTTGTATGAATTCTCTGATTGTTTGATTTTCCAATAGGTGTAAATTCTATTAGAAGTCAGGTAGTGAAATTGAGTTCTTAAAATTCTTTCCATCTTGCTTCCGGGTGGAAAGATCGACCATACAATCGATTTAATCACCCCTTTGAAATTCATATGATTTCTCCTATAACCGTTAGTGCTCACGACCTTTTGATAAGCCTGCCAGCCGAATGCAAAGTCTATCAAAAATGGCCCTATGCTGAGGCGGATAATTCATATTCGAAGGGTATTTCCTAGTAATTCTCAATATGAATAAGACTGTGAATGGCGTATTTATAACCAGGGACGAAAATGCGAGTATATCATGAAGGGGGGATAGCTTACCGATCCTACTCCACAGATACCGTATTCGTTCCGCGTAACGAAAAAAGAACGAATATTCCTCCGGCAAACATACGAGTTTATAATGGAGGAAGACCAGAGTGAAGCATGGGATTTTTGGCTGCGGCGTAAAACGAATATTCCGGCGCCACCCCATATGGGGGGCATGTGAATAGATCCGGGGATGTTATGTGAATAAGCAAGGTACGTGGTGCAAATATCGTAGCCATGATCCTATTTTAGAACATAAATTCTAATATGTCAATGGAAATCCGGACAAATCTTTAAGGCTAAACAACGGGTTTTGTGTCTGTAATCCGGCAAAAAGCCTGGATTGGTGTGGCTCAAAAGACCTATTGAGAATTGCCAAGTTTTTCCTAGCGAAAGGACAGTTAACCTGAGTACTTAATATAATTAGGCAGGGAAATGAACATTGCTATTATATGATAAAATCTCACCTCGGGCTCAAGTATCGACTCGACTAATGTTAGCGAAGTGATCAGCTCAAAGAACATCGCGGGAGTCTGTAATGGACTTTGTCAGAACAAAGATACCTGATATTGTAATCATTTCACCAAAAGTTTTCGGAGATGCTCGGGGTTTTTTCCTCGAAACATTTCGTGAGGATTTGTTTAGCGAATTTGGCATAACGTCCAAATTTGTTCAGGATAACCATTCCGGTTCCCAGCAAGGTATCCTGCGCGGCCTGCACTACCAGGTACGTCAAACGCAGGGAAAACTTGTACGCGTCATTGCAGGAGAGATCTTTGACGTGGCCGTGGACCTGCGGCGCAGCGCGGTAACTTTTGGCCACTGGGTGGGAGAGGTGCTTTCTGCGAACGACAAAAAACAAATCTGGATTCCGCCGGGATTTGCACATGGTTTTTATGTAATATCGGATTGGGCTGAAGTGGTTTACAAAGTCACGGATTATTATGCTTCCGAGTGGGAACGCTCGCTGTTGTGGAATGATCCCGCTCTGGGGATTCAATGGCCGCTAATAAATGGGAAGCCACCGGTTCTTTCGGAAAAAGATAAGCACGGCAAGCTATTATCGGAAGCGGAAGTATTTGGTTAGAAAAAACAGAATGCAAAATGTGCTGATCACCGGCGGAGCGGGTTATACGCGCCGATGAAAGTGGAGGATTTTCTGATGAAAGGGATTATTCTGGCCGGAGGCAAAGGTACACGCCTCAACCCATTGACACTCGCCATAAGCAAGCAGTTGCTGCCGGTGTATGATAAGCCGATGATCTATTATCCGCTTTCGATGTTGATGCTGGCAGGGATACGCGATATTTTGATCATCAGCACCCCGGGCGATCTGCCGGCCTTCCGGCGGCTGCTGGAGGATGGTTCGCAGTGGGGGTTGCATTTCGATTATGTCGAACAGACAGAACCACGCGGCTTGGCGGATGCATTTCTGGTCGGTCGCGAGTTCATTGCCGGGAGTCCGGTCAGCTTGATCCTGGGAGATAATATCTTCTTCGGGCAAGGGCTGGGAGATCAATTGCGAGCGGCGGCAACACTGAAAAGTGGCGCGCAGGTATTTGCTTACCAGGTGCGCGATCCCCAGCGCTACGGAGTAGTGGAATTTAATGCGGAAGGGCGCGCCATTAGCCTGGAAGAGAAACCGCAACAGCCCCGTTCGAATTTTGCTGTACCCGGCCTTTATTTTTATGATGAACGGGTTGTCAAGCTCACTGAAGCGCTCAGCCCATCCCAAAGGGGCGAATTAGAGATCACGGATCTGAACCGCCTGTATCTGGAAAGAGGCGAACTACGCGTCATCCCGCTTGGGCGGGGAGTGGCCTGGCTGGACGCCGGGACGCATGAATCGCTCTTACAAGCAGCCAATTTTGTCCAGGCCGTGGAAGAACGCCAGGGCTTGATGATCGCCTGCCCGGAAGAGATCGCGTACGAAATGGGCTATATTGACCGCGCCCAGGTGCACGGTTTGGCGGTCAGAATGAAAAACAACAGCTATGGGGCTTATTTGTTGAACCTCGTGGAGCAATTGGAATGATCCGCATTCTCCTGATCGGAAAAAATGGACAGTTAGGTTGGGAACTGAACCGCACACTGGCAACATTGGGTGAAGTTATCGCTTATGATCATCCTGAAATTGATCTTTCAAAACAAAGTAATGTTCGTGAAGTAATTCGAAGGGTCTCGCCAGAGCTAATCATCAATGCGGCGGCTTATACGGATGTGGATAAAGCAGAAAGTGAACCTGAACTTGCAATGGCTATTAATACCTTAGCACCTGGTGTGATAGCAGAAGAAGCAAAGCGCCTGGAGGCTACTTTTGTCCACTATTCCACCGATTATGTGTTTGATGGTAAAAAAGGCTCCCCTTACGTGGAGAAGGATATGCCTAATCCTTTGAATGTTTATGGCAAGACAAAACTCGAAGGCGAGCAAGCGGTGGAGGCTGTTGGAGGATCGTATTTTATCTTTCGCACGAGTTGGGTGTACAGCTTGCGACAACAAAGCGGGTTTGTCAGCAAGGTGCTTCGATGGTCGCGCCAACAGGAGACTCTGCGAATGGTCAGTGACCAGATCGCCAATCCAACCTGGTGCCGGATGTTGGCCGAAGTAACTGCCCAACTTTTGGCACGCGGTATTGAGCAAATTTGTGAACATTCGGGCCTATACCACTTGGCCGGCGGAGGCTTTGCCAGCCGCTATGATTGGGCAAAATTTATCCTGGAGATTGATCCAATGAAAAGCGAACAGAAGGTCAAAGAGATAATAACTGCCTTAACTTCCGACTTTCCAACGCCGGCACAGCGCCCCAAAAACACTGCCTTGAATTGCCAAAAATTTATAACAGCCTTCGGTTTATATATTCCGCCTTGGGAGGCTTCTTTACGCTTAGCAATGAACATGCCAGAACTTGTTACCAATAATATGAAATATCCCCCTAGAGGAGCGAATGAATTCCACCCCCAAGATTAGTGTGGTTATGATTTGCTATAACCATGAAAGGTATATAGGCGAAGCGATAAATAGTATTTTATCGCAAGAATATTCCGATTTTGAACTAATCATCGTAGATGATGGATCAAGTGATAATACGCCGAAAATTATTCAGGAATTTAAAGATTCGCGAATTATTGTTGTAGAACAAGAAAATTCTGGCCCAAGCATTGCCATAAATACTGGCATCAATAAAAGCCGTGGACAATTTATCGCCTTAATGAGCGGTGATGATGTATCCTTTCCAAATCGTCTGGCGACTCAAATCGGTCAAATTGAGTCGTTGAAGGCGGACATGATATTCTGTCTTCCCCAAATAATTGGCCCGGATTCGAATATATTAGACAATAATATCTGTCCTTGGTTCTTCCTCAGAGATTTTAATAGCATTGCAGATTTATATCGCCAGCTATTTTATTATGGTAATTTTTTATGTGCTTCATCATGTTTCTGCCGCCGATCAGCAATTGAAAAAGTGGGGCAGTTTAAACGGGGTTTGATTCAGCTCCAGGATTTCGAATATTGGATAAGAGCTTGCAAAAAAGACCTCGTGATTAATCTGTTTAAGGAACCTCTAATTCAATACCGTTATTTATACGGTAAAAATCTATCCGATAAGAGCAATATGAATAGAGTTGTAGTAGAAACTTCGGCTATCTACAGGCACTTTTTTAAAGATGCGTCATTAGACCTCCTGCACAAGTCATTTGGCGAAAAAATCACCTTGGGTGCATTTGATGATTGCTCTGACATTGAGATCGACAAATCCTTTCTTTTCTTAGAGCATTCCATTCCGGCAGTTAAATTAATAGGTTTTGAACGTATCATCATGCAACTCGAGGATAATGAGATCTATGAAAAATTGCGAGCTGAAAGAGAACTGGGCACATCGAGATTCTTTCAACTTACGAACTCGACCAACGTCAGCGAAATCAATAATGTAGCTAGGGTCAAAAAGGAATTTATATTTATTCGAGATTTTCTGGAACGCTATTTGCGATTCAGCATTTCCGAAGGACCTCGATGGACCGAAACTCAAGTTAAACAGCACATCAAGTACTATATGGAACAAGGAGATGATAAACGAGCGATCATGGTAGCTCATGGGTATCAAAGGTTTCCTCCTGGACCTACGATATTTGCTACACTTTACAAAGTACTTAAGAAAATAAATAAAATTATTCTCAAATTACTTCATAATTTATTTATAACAATACGTACTCCACTAGTAAACATAAGAACGACCTATTTAACACCGGCACCCCCACAGGTTTTGGAAGGCGTATACACATTAAATCGTATGTATGATTACTGCAAACAAACAAAGTGCATCGTCTTTGAAGAATCTCCAGAGCATTTATATTTACGAAGGCCAAAAGTCCTTGGTCCGATTAAAGGCACCCTAAACGAAGGAGAAGCTATTTCGCCTCGGGTATATGTTTCGGAAGTTAATCGAGCCATTATCACCGGGGGCTCGAGTTTAGTTATTTCTCAGAACAGAAACCTTCTCAGTGATGAAATGCTGGATTTCCCCACTGAAGACTTTGGAATTAAATCCCCATATATCAGTTTTCGAACCAAGGACAAAGTCATCCTAACCTATAGGAAAAAACCTAATACACGTATCAAAGAAGGCATACTCCTTTCCTGTGACCATGATAATAATTATTTCCATTGGGTTGTAGAATGCCTGCCAAAACTTCTATTGATTGATGACCTGAAACAGTTCAAGGATGTTCCTCTATTATTACCCGCTGGGCTGCACGAGAACTTATTGGCGGCATTAGCTCGAATCAATATTAATGATCATCCGATAATAAACTTAGATTTTGGCGTGGCTTATTATGTGGAACATTTAATCTTTCCATCTGCTCTTTCACGGGTTGTAGATAGATATAAAGGAAATCCTGTTTTTGATACTGATATAGTTCTGTCTCAAAAATGGGTTTCAAGGATCGCAAACCTTCTAAGGGATGATGCGCAAAATAAAAAGAAACCCTGGCGTAAGATTTATTTGGCAAGAAGAAGAGGTCTGCGGTCCGTCGGGAACCAAGAAGAAATTGAGCAAATCCTATTAGAGCATAACTTTGAGATCATTGAATTAGACAATGTATCCTTGGATTTTCAAATTGAGCTCTTTTCCGAGGTAGCTGTAATAGTTGCGCCAACGGGAGCCGCTCTTACCAATATGTTATTTTGTCAACCAGGGACTAAAGTTATTATTTTAATGTCCAATCATGAGACTACAAACTATTATTTTTGGTCAAACTTGGGCAATATTGCCAAGCTTGATGTAAAAATTATTGCTGGCGAAAGACTTTTCAACCTGACAAATTACTGGTCAGTACACGATGACTATACTATTAATACCAACATCCTGCTCGATGAGATTAAAATCTTAAGTAATGGAATACTTTGGTTTACACTTTCACAAATGGGATAATTCCATAAGCAAAAGAAGAAACAATGAATAATAACTCGCTAAACAGCAAATTATTAGAAAGAAAAAAAAATTCTAACATAATTGTAGAACAAACAATACCAGATACAATTAAAAACGGTACAAAAATATTTGTCGTAGGACCGCCGCGTAGTGGCACTACGCTTGTTTACCGTATGATAGCAAATGATTTATTTCTCCCAGAATGCACTTTTGTCAGTACTTTGATAAAAGTATTTGACGAGATATATAAATTTAGTGATGATGAAAGATTTAATTTTTATGGGCATAATCTTTCAAATATGACCGAGATTTTCAAAAAACCCATTTATGATTTCTTATATACTGCAACATCAAAAGTCGGGGGAAATTCGAAAAAACGGTTCATTTATAAAGATCCGGTGCTTACTCTTTACTTGGAATACATCCAACTATTTTTCGATCCTTTCTATAAGATTGTTTTTTGTGTCAGGGATCCAAGAGATGTTGTTTCATCCATGTTCAAGGTGTTGAAAAAACAAGAAAGCGAAATGGATGACAATACTTTATTTGATAAAGCCATAAATATTATTTTTCCATTTTATCAAAAGAAGTATAATATAGACAACGCGATAGATCATATCGACATAGATAAAATCATTTTTGTAAAATACGAATTTATCGTTATGGGTAATAATGAAACTATCCAGAATCTAGAAAGCTTCTTGGGATTCGAGATCAATTTAATAGGGAGTTACGAAAACATAAAAGGTAAACTCGATGAAACATCATCCTTTTATTCAGAGAATTATGGTAGAGCCATCACATTAGATCCTATTGGCAAATATAAGAACTCACTTAATTCCGAACAAATTTCAAAAATTGAGACTGTGTTTTCTTACTACATTCCAAATCTTAATTATAAATAAACCGATGAATCAAACAAACAAGCAAAATACTCTTAATTTGGAGAGAAGACCTCACCCGAATGATAAGTTTTCACAGAGGTATTATAGACCTTAAGATAAATAATTGGAATTTTGCACTTTGAAAAATGAGGGGGATGCCTTATCCTTAGCTGGAGCGATCAACTTCAGTATAAGGAGGCATCCCATGTTTAAGGTAACCTTTTCCAACCAGACTGTCAAGCGGTTGAAAGACGAATTGCGGGAAGCATACAACTGAGGCGATCTGCGCAGTATACGGCAACTGTTGGTTCTGATCATGATCGGTGAAAGGAGAGACATGGAAACCATTCGGTCGAGCTGGGATGTTTCCGTGTCGACGGTTTACCACTGGTTGAAAGCCTTTGTGCTGGAAAGCTGGAAGAGTTTGACGTACGGGAAAATGTCCAGCCGTCCATCTTGCTTCAGCAAAACGCAAAAGCGCCAACTGAAAAGTTGGCTCAAAGCAGGACCGGAAAAACGTGGCTATCCGACCGGCTATTGGACGAGTGTGTTGATCCAGGATTTGATCTACCAGAAATTTCATGTGCTGTACAATCGCTTCTACGTGTGTGAGCTACTGCATCAACTGGACTTTTCTCGCCAGAAGGCTCGCTTTGTCTCTGACGATCTGGACGAAGAAGCCCGTCATCGCTGGATGAAGGAAATGTGGCCTGAAATCCTTGCCCAGGCCAGGAAAATCGGGGCACCCATCTTCTTTAGCGACGAAGCCAGTTTTACCTTGTGGGGTTCCCTGTCCTACACTTGGGCACCCATCGGCCACCAACCGCAGGTCAAAACCGGTGGCAAACGCAAAGGCTATAAAGCGTTCGGCGTCATTGAGTTCTTCAGCGGTCGGCTGATCTACCAGGGCCTGGAAGATCGCTTCAACAGCGACAGTTATCAGACCTTTCTCCTCTACCTGCTGGCCCAGTTCTCCGAACCCATTATCCTGATTCAGGATGGCGCCAAGTATCACACCAGCCAGGCCACTCAGGAGTTCTTCCAACTACACCAAGACCACTTAATTGTTTACCAATTACCTTCCTACTCTCCAGATTACAACCCAATTGAATACCTCTGGAAGAAAGTGAAGACCAAAGCAACTCATAACCGCTATTTCTTAGAATTCACCAAATTGATCCGCTCCGTTGAAGAGGCTCTGACTATCCTGGCCGCCCAAGCGGATGAGATCAAGCGCCTGATGGGCGTTTATACCAAGCGCATGGCTGAGCATCAGAGTGCTTGAACGGTTTTCAAATTATTATCTTAATGTCTATAGTTAAATCAAAACCAGGTTGCACAAAATGAATTATAGCCGTTATATTTACTTTACAACATTTGTCGAATCTATTATCGCTAGGTGTTCTGAATGGGGAGATAGGATGGCATCCACTTGGTGGAAACGTCTGTCCCTATTCTTACATTCTATTGTAAAGGTGTCTTCAGGCGAAGACCAAGGATTGCGTCATTTTCTAGAATCCATTGAATATGAAATCCACTTTCAGATACAAAAGATATATTCAGAACAAGAGGGAGGATTTTGGCCAGTTACTACAGGGGATATGATTTTTATTGAGTACCTGAACAATACTTTGGCAGCTATCGAGGAAGCGCTTCGTAATACGTCAGTAGGCCAAAAAGAATGGCGCATGTTAATTATTCGTCTCGAGCAGATACTTTCCAGTGCAGATACTGAACACAACTCAAAGGTAAAAGCAGTGTTTTTGGTGCAAGAAGCATTTACATGGCCATCATTCGAGTCGGTTTATGAAGCTTTTGCCGCTGATCCAGCCTGTGATGCACAACTCGTTTATCTACCCTTTGAGCATGTGAACAGTGATAAGAACCGGGATTGGTTTGCGGAATACGAGGACAAAGGCCTGCCGATGATCCGTTATCAGGATTATGATCTATCGGTAGAGTCCCCTGATTTGGTATTTTTTGTTAAACCTTACGATAGCATTCCTAAGCAGTTCTACATTGACGAAGTTCATAGAATTGTAAGGAGATCGATATATATACCATATTTTGTAAATTGGATGGCTATTCAGAATATCGATTTTCTAATAGATTATCACTTTCGATTGCCATTGCATAGTAAGGCTTGGAAAATCTTTGATGCTCCCAATTATGTTCGCGATTTTCATGTTCGTTATGGCTCTCGAAATGGAGACAACGCTGAAATGATAGGTCATCCAAGATTTGATAGTATCCGTAAGATGACGTTAATCAAAGGTGCCATACCTTCTAGCTGGGGGAAAAAGATCACCGGTAAAATAGTATTTATGTGGAATACACATTCGCCCATGAGCGGAGCAGGTAAGGAAAACAATGATTGGGCAACTTTCGAATTATTTGGTCAGAATATTCTTTCTTATTTCAGACTACATAAAGATGCCACTTTGTTATGGCGCCCACATCCCATGTTTTTTGGAGCCATAATAAATAACGGCATTATGACTGCAAAAGAAATAGAAGAGCTCAAAAATGAAATAGAGATTAGTGATAATATCATCCTTGATACTTTAGCCGATTATCGTTATTCTATGTCTGTAGCGAATGCAATGATATCAGATGCCTCCTCGCTGCTATTGGAATTCCTTCTGACTAATAGGCCAATCCTGTATACGTGCAGAGAGAACACCTATTTTCTGGTGAATAAAGCGTTATTATCTGCATATTACAAAGCGACCACTTGGACTGAAATAGACGAATTTATAAAAATGGTTATGGAGGGCAGAGATGATATCAAGGCGGAAAGAATGAAAGTAACAAAGGATGAATTGGTTAATCTTGGGAAGAATATTGGCGAAATCGTGAAGGAATCGTGCAAAAGGGATCTAAAAATAGAAGAAATGGCTTCCGCAAAAAAAGCAGTTAGTAATGGGTTTGCCGTGAATCAAAAACCGTATATTACTTAATAGGAAAATTCGACCAGAAAAGATTTGCAGGGTTCAGGAATAAACCCCGTTTAGTTATCTTTAATAGGAATACGATATGCCAAACATGAAGAAACCATTTATTCATGAAAAAGCTGAAGTACAAACCAAGATGATAGGCGAAGGGACAAAGATTTGGCAATACTCAATTGTTCTGGAAGGAGCAAAAATTGGTTCAAACTGCAATATAAACGCGCTTTGCTTCATAGAAAATGACGTTGTAATAGGTAACAATGTTACAGTAAAATGCGGAGTATATTTATGGGACGGCATTACAGTAGAAGATAATGTACAAATAGGCCCATCTGCTGCATTTACGAATGATAAATATCCCAGGGCCAAAGATTATTCCTATGAGTTGAAAAGAATAATCATAAAGAAAGGGGCATCCATTGGGGCAAATGCTACCATTCTCGGCGGGGTAACAATAGGAAAATATGCCATGATCGGGGCAGGAAGCGTTGTTACAAAAAATGTTCCGGATGAGGAGCTGTGGTATGGAAATCCCGCTGTCTCTCATGGCAAAGCCCCCAAAATTGATGTCAATTAAGATATTTATAATCAAGCCCGAATATATAGACCTGTGTTGTGAAGTTTGTTTTGTGGTAATTTTTTTCATCAACGTAATGAAAGAAGCCTATGTCACTTGCGAACTGCCACCAAATTGAGCTACCCAAAATTACCGATCCTCGGGGGAACTTAACCTTTATCGAGCAGCAACGGCATGTCCCTTTTGATATTAAACGGGTTTACTATTTGTACGATGTCCCAGGTGGAGCAACCCGGGCTGGGCATGCCCACAAAACACTCCAGCAGGTTCTAATTGCAATCGCAGGAAGTTTCGATGTCTTGCTGGATGACGGTAAAGAAAAAAAATGCTATCATTTGAACCGTTCCTATTGTGGCTTGTATATCTTCCCTTTGACCTGGCGTGTGATCGATGATTTCTCCTCCGGCGCAGTGTGTTTGTCCATTGTCTCAGATTTCTATAACGAAAGTGATTATATAAGAAATTATGATGAATTTCTTCAAACGATAGGAGAACCAAAACAATGAATGTTCCTTTTCTTGATCTTATCGCTCCTTATCAGGAATTGAAAGCCGATCTGGATGCAGCCTATCAACGCGTCATGGAATCCGGTTGGTTCATAATGGGTGCGGAAGTCGAAGCTTTTGAGCATGAGTTTGCGACTTATTGCGGTGTAAAGCACTGTATTGGGGTTGGAAATGGACTGGAAGCGTTGCACTTGATTTTGCGCGCTTATGGGATCGGGGACCGCGACGAGGTGATCGTGCCAGCCAACACGTACATTGCCACCTGGCTGGCAGTGTCTTATTCGGGAGCCAAACCTGTGCCAGTGGAACCTGATCCGCAAACCTATAATCTGGACCCGGTACGCGTGGAGGAGGCGATCACTCCAAAGACAAGAGCCATCATCCCTGTGCATCTTTACGGCCAACCCGCAGATATGGATCCAATCCTGCAATTCGCAAATAAAAAGGACTTAAAAGTTATCGAAGATTTGGCGCAAGCCCACGGGGCGCGATACCGGGGATTGATGAGTGGTAGTCTGGGTCAAGCGGCCGGGTTTAGTTTTTACCCGGGGAAAAATCTTGGGGCATTAGGTGATGCCGGCGCCATAGTTACCAATGATGACACTCTGGCAGAACAAGTGCGGATGCTCCGAAATTATGGTTCCAAAATAAAATATTATCACGATTTCAAGGGGTTCAATTCCCGGCTGGATGAGATGCAGGCGGCTTTCCTGCGGGCGAAACTAAACCACCTGGATGAGTGGAACAGACGGCGCAATAAAATCGCTGGCTATTATCTTGAACATCTGGCCGATCTGCCCGACCTGGTATTGCCCTTTTATCCAGATTGGGCCTCCCCCGTCTGGCATATATTTGCGGTACAAACTCAACATCGTAATGAGCTTCAGCAATTCTTAAAAAATAAGGGGGTGGGCACACTGATCCATTACCCGGTGCCGCCTCACCTATCGAAAGCATATGCGGAACTGGGCCTGCAGAAAGGCGCTTTTCCTATTACCGAAGCATTCGCTTCTTCGGAATTGAGTTTGCCCATGGGACCCCATCTAAGTATGGATGAGGCTGCTTATGTAGCAGATACAATTCAGGAATATTTCTCTCGAGGTTAGTGTAATCCATTTTTTTAACCGGGCGGTTTAAGACTTTTATCTGGAAAGAAAAACCAATGAAATTAAATTTGGCTCCGATGTACCTAGGTTTTGGAAGATTTTTAGGAAAATGCATCCAAAAAATGAGATTTTTTCTGTTGCTTTATTTCTCGGATTTTTTGGAATAGCAGCTTTTGTATTGATGTATTTAATTACACCTTACGGATCAGGTGTAAGCCCCGACTCGATTTATTACCTTGCAGGCGCGAAAAACATATTATTATGGAAGGGATTCTCCATAAATGGCAGCCCAATTACTTATTGGCCCCCATTCTATTCGATATTCCTGGCTGCAACAGATCTCTTAACAAATAATCTTGTTCTGGCAGCGCGTATATTAAATGCCATTCTCTTCGGCATAAATATAGGGCTGATCGCATTGTTGGTTTATCTGGCGGTAGGTCGCACCTTTTTTACAACCATAATCGCGGTATTTTTCTGCTTATCTTCATCTCCACTAATTGAGCTTCATGCTTGGGCATGGTCGGAGCCTCTTTTTATTTCTTTATCCCTTGCCAGTATCTTATTTCTTTGTTTGTATATTAATAGACGAACTTACCTATTCCTTATCATTTCATCCCTATCCCTGGGATTTGCACTTGTGACTCGATACATTGGCATGGCCTTCATTCCTGCAATATTGTTCATTGTTTTTCTTATAGGCTGTGATAACCATTTTGTCCGAAGGCTTTGGGATTCCTTAATATGCCTTCTGCTAACTTGCGCCCCCCTCGTAATATTTATGATAAGAAACATGATCCTGGTTGGGACGACTACTTCACGCAATTTTGGGATGCATCCATTGCCTTTGTTGCAATACATAATGCAAATATGTAAAATAATATTTACTTTTGTTGTACCAATTTCCCTTCCAGCAGTAGCTAACTTAATTGTTATTGGGTTGATTGCAACTTATCTAATTGTGCAGATCATAATTCTCTTCAAGCGACATTCTAGAGAGATTAATTGGCGTTCGATGGATACCTTGATACCAATATCCTGCCTAATGTTTTCCTTCTTTTACTTGCTATTCCTCTACATATCAATCTCATTTTTTGATGCTGCCACCCCAATAGATACACGTATCTTGTCACCAATTCTAGTAATTTTTATTGTTGGAGTTTTTTCAACTATCCGGGCTTTATCACAAACAAATAAACAACCCATCATGTGGTCGTGTTTCATCTGCTTAATTGTTATTTCTGTTCTTTTGAAAACACCGGATGCAATCAAGTCCTCCATTAAAATTCAAAATAATGGCTTAGGGTATACGTCCCGGCAATGGCAAAACTCAAAGAGTGTGGCGTATGTTAAGTTGTTTCCCGATGATAAAATAATATACTCAAATGACCCATATATTTTTTTATTTCTGGCAGAAAACAAATCAATTTCTATCCCATTCAAATATAATACAGTTAATGCAGAATCAAATACTCTTTATAATCAAGAGATTTATTTAATGTGTAAAGCCATCATAGAAAAAAAAGCATTATTGGTGTACTTTAATCAATATTCTGAGAGTTATTACCCAAGCCAACAGGAATTGGCATCAAGCTGCAAGTTATCAATTTTACGGAGATTTGGAGATGGAACAGTTTATGGCGATATAACTCCTAAATGAAATTGACGCCAAGGGAATAAATTGTATGGGGAAATATTATTCTGGCGGACATTTAATAACTGAATAAAAATGATTATGAAGGTATTTCCTTCTATATGGTGGATTGTTTATTTTGATTCGATTATTTATCTAACGATTACTAATTATAATTCTTTGATAACACTTGCAAGCTCCAGTAATTCATCTTCAGTCCAAGTATACATTCTATAATATTGGCATCCAGCACAAGCTGTTTTGGCCAACTCTCCAGATAACATGCCTGATCGCAAGTCCCAATATTTATTGGAATTAAATATTTCGATTAAGCTCACGTTCCGGAGATGGCTTTCATAGGCCAGAGTTCCATACTGGCTATTGGGCATATGGCAACAAGCTGCTCCTAGAGATAGACCTATTTCGCCTTTGTACAACCAAGGCGACCATTTCCAAAGGGTTTTACACATCCTCATTTGGCTTTCATCATCAGACTGATCTTGTGCTTGCATGTCTGATTGAACCAACTCAGTCAATGTCAGGTATCTTCCTAATTTGTCAACTTCGTTCTTGGTTTCTTCTATTATTTTTTGTATTTCTTCTTTCGGCATATTAGATAAAGCAAATTTCTCTATGCCCTTATATTCTATCCCCGTCCTTACTTCCATTTTTTGAACAAATAAATATTTGATATCCAAATAATAAGCAAGTCTCACCCACATCGGCAATTCATGTATGTTTATCGTCATTGCGACAAATAAAAGGCATAGCCCCTCCTTGTTATGCTCTTTTAGCTTCACTATGTCTTGAATATTCCTTATAACCCTAAAGAAATTGGCTCCATGCCTAATGAACTCAAACGTTTCCTGACTCGCGCCATCTACTGATATTCCTATGCGATCAATATATTTTAAGGCTTCTTCTATATTTTTTTGAACCTTGAGAGTCCCATTTGTAATAATACTGATTTCAGCGTTCGGATATGTTTTCTTAAGTTGTTTTACAATAAGATGGATATCAGGATTAAGAAGAGATTCCCCAGATGTCAAATCAATAGCTTTGACCTGGCCGAATGAAACTCCCTTGTTTTCTTTGGCAGATAATAATTGATTAACTTCTTGCGCAGTAATATACGTATCCGTTTTTTCCGAGAAGCACATGATACAGCGTATATTGCAATTAATTGTAGCTGCCAGGCTTAAATTTTCTGGTGAAACAACAAGTTTTCCTGCACGTCCTAATTCGATAGCTTTTAATAGGACGTCTTTATAATCTGAATATAAAGAACTGACATCCTTAACCACATGACCTGCTTCTATCTCTTCGGATACGAGGGATTGTTCAGTGTTTTCCTGGTCAACATTTTGGGTATCAACAGCCATAGTTTTAGAAGGGACAAGCACCTTCTTCAAGGCTGCTTTTAATTTTGAAGAAATCATATGATCACCTTTCGCCATCTCTCATTATTTGTTTATTCTATCATAGCGAAATTACGGAAAAAGTTAATGGCCATAACGTGGGTAGCGGAAAAATTACAAAAAGCGTTTAGACGATTTCTTAATTTCTCTTCGGCAGTGACCAGGATCTGGAGCGCCATAGCAGTAAGAGATGCATTGGAAGGTCAATGCCCTCAAGCCCGGGATCCTGGCCGAAGAAGCATGGCAGTCACACGCAATCCTTGTTCATTACATAATGGCCTATGTTTTGATGGCAAGAAGGGCGCGCCTTACGCTTAAAAAGATATGCCCAATAGGCTCAATTTCTATGGGCACAGCATCCTGGAAGGTGCGCGCCTGGTGAAAGAAACCGGCGCAACCTTTCTTATTCTGCGCACCAGCTGGATCTAAAGCCTGCGACTAGATGGCGGCCTTGTCAACAAGGTGTTAGAATGGGCACGCCAGCATGAGATACTGTGCATGGTCACAGGCAAGGCCGGCAATTCCACCTGGCGCCGGATGCTGGCCGAGGTAACTGAGCAGGTTCTGGCAGGTGGCGTCCAGCATATCCGTGAACAAACCGGACTTTAACACTTGGCTGGATGTGGCTTTGTTAGCCGGTATGGTTCGGCGAAATTCATCCTAAAGTTCGATCCAAAGAAGAGAGAACAGCAGGTCAAAGATTTGTTGCCGACCCTGACCTCCGATTTCCCGACCCTGCTCAGCGCCTGCTCTTTTCGGCGCTGGATTGCAGCCATTTCCAGGATACTTTTGGCCTGCAATTGCCGCATTGGATGAGAGCACTTACCTATGCCATGGAAAACATTTTCTAACCCAAATAATCTGAATCAATTGGTTATTACACGAGAAGGTGGCGTATAGATTTATGATAAAAAAGAATGATGATATGAGCGACCCTATTTTTAATCCTTTGAAATTCCCCCTCATTTTTTCATTTCCAGATAGATTGGTCGAACCTGGGTCGTGGGCTGGTCATATACCATTTGCCATGTATCTGGTAAGCGTATTACGACCAAGAATATTTGTCGAGTTAGGCACTCATACTGGAAATTCCTATTGTGCATTCTGCCAGGCTGTAAAAGACTTAAATATTGATACCAAATGTTATGCGGTGGATACCTGGAAGGGGGATATACATGCTGGTTTTTATGACGAGGATGTACTGGCTAATTTACGTGCATATCACGACCCACTTTATAGTGAATTTTCGAGTTTTTTACGCAGCACATTTGATGATGCGGTTGAGTATTTCTCCGATGGCTCCATTGATCTCCTGCATATTGATGGTTTGCATACTTATGATGCGGTTAAGCATGACTTCGAAACCTGGATTCCCAAAATGAGTATGCAAGGTGTGGTACTTTTTCATGATATTAATGTTAGAGAGCTTGATTTTGGTGTCTGGAAATTTTGGGAGGAAATATCTGCAAAGTACCCATCTTTTTCTTTTATACACGGGCATGGGTTAGGTGTGTTGGCGGTTGGCAAAGAATACCCAAAGACCCTGGATGCATTGCTGGGGATGCAAGAGAAGGAAGCTATAATATTCCGTGAATTTTTTTACCAACTAGGTTGTCGCTTAAATGCACATCTTGAGAAAGAGCAAGCGGTACAAGCGCTGACGGCCCGGGTTGCTGAGAAGGAACAGGCTGTGCGGGCGCTGACGGCAGAGGCAACGGAGAGGGAGCAGCAGTTAAGCATATTAGCCGGGCAATATCACGAAATCGCTTCCAGCAAGGCCTGGCGAGTGGCATTACTGGCGCGCCGCCTGCGGGTACGCCTGCTTCCACCGGGGAGTTTGCGACTGCGTCTGGCGAGGAAAATGCGCCAGACCCTGCTTTTTCCTTTCGGCCTTCGGCAGAAACAGCTAAGGAATCAGGAAACAAGGTTGGTCCGCGCCTCCGGATTGTTCGACCCGGATTGGTATCTGGCTCATAACCCAGATGTTGCTCAAGCTGGTGTGAATCCCTTGATCCACTTTATACAGCATGGTGGCTTTGAAGGCCGCGACCCGAGCTCATCATTTTCCAGTGCCTGGTATTTGGAAGCATATGAAGATGTTAAAAAAGCCAGCATTAACCCGCTTGTTCATTTTCTGAAATACGGCAGATCAGAAAAACGCGAACCACTACCAACCCAAGATAAAAAACAATCTCTTGTAAACAATATTGATGCAAGGCAGGATGCAAAAGTACTTTCTCTTAGCCTTCCCCCAGTGGATGAAGTCTATTCTTCTAGAGAAAGCCGAACAGAAAAGCCATCATTTAATATAAGGAATTTAGTGCACGTTTTCGGTGGCGTCCTTCATAAATCGTCAAGGAATAAAGCATTATCTATTTTGAAAAACCATGGATTACGTTCTTTGTTAAAAGAAATAGAAAAAAAACTGAAAGTATTACCTTCAGGAGGAGATAACAATGGCATCCAATCCATAACTAACACAAAACCGAAACCGAGAAGCTCTTCGCCAAAAAAAGTGGACGAAAACAAGATTAACGCAAAATTACAGGTCTTTTTAAGTTCCAATGCTTCATTGGAGTTACCAATTTATACCGAACCTGTGGTGTCGATCATCCTCTTATTCTATAATCGTGCCGCGATGTCGCTACAGTGCCTGGAAACATTGGCTTTGGGAGCCGGTTCCATTCCTTTTGAAGTTGTGATAGTTGATAATGCATCCACAGATGAGACATCCGAATTGCTTGCAAGGGTTAAAAATGCCAAGATTATTCGGAATCCTGCAAACCTTGGGTTTGGAGGTGGATGTAATCAAGCGGTTGATCTAGCGATTGGGAAATATCTGCTTTTCTTGAATAACGATGTTGAGCTGTTATCGAATTCAATCAAAATCATGGTTGATACCATTGATAATGGAACGAATATCGGTGCTGTCGGAGGTAAACTCATTTTTCCAGATGGCAGGTTGCAGGAAGCTGGAGGGATCATTTGGCGTGACGGCAGTTGCGCAGGATATGGGCGATACGATGATCCATTCAAACCGGAATTCTCCTATGTGAAAGAAGTGGATTTTTGTTCGGGTGCATTACTTTTGACACCCCGACTTATTTTTCTTTCCTTAGGCAAGTTTGACGCTCGATATGCACCAGCTTATTATGAAGATGTCGATTATTGCCTGCATTTGTGGAATAAAGGTTTTCGGGTTGTCTTCCAACCTTTTGCAGTCGGCATTCATTATGAATTTGGCAGTTCAGGCATGGCAAGTGCAATCGCTCTCCAGAAAAAAAATCAGGATAAGTTCATTATGAAATGGCATGATAATTTGAAAGACTTTAATCTTCCAATACCTGCCAACGTTTTTCCATCCCGTGAACATAAATCCAGTGCGAAACGAATATTATTCATTGATGATCAGATTCCGGATTGTCGCATAGGTTCAGGCTATCCCAGATCGTATCAAATTATCCAAATATTGGCAGAAGCCGGCTATCGATTGACTTTCCTGCCTTTGCAAAAACCTGCCAATATTCCTGAAATAAGCCATCTGCTTCAATTAAGAGGTGCCGAGATTTTATATTCTCAAGATACGCAGAAAATAGATTTGAAGGCTCTCTTAAGATCGAGACCAAACTATTACGATATAGCCTTTATAAGCCGACCGCATAATATACGAGAAGCAATGAAGCATTTGATCACTTATGCGAAAAAAATAAGTGTCATCTATGATGCCGAAGCAATCTTTTCTTTAAGGGAAATAAAATATAATGATTTGAACGGAAACCACTTGAATGATTCTGATAAAGAAAGGCTGATCCAAAACGAAGTATCTTTGACTAAAGATGCTACCATTGTGACCACAGTCAATGAAAGTGAAAAAGATGTATTTATAAAATATGGTGCGGATTTAGTGCATGTCTTAGGATATTTTTTTGAACCGAAGCCGACCCCTGCTTCTTTTGAAGAACGGAAGGACATTCTCTTCGTAGGAGGCATTTTAGGATATCCATCTCCTAATGAAGATGCGGTACATTATTTTGTGAACCAAATCTTTCCTTTGGTCCGACAATCCATTGAATGTGACTTTTATATTGTTGGCACGAATAATGTAAAAGATATTTGGAACATGGAATCAAGTTCCGTTCATGTGACGGGCATGGTGGAAGATCTTACACCTTACTATAATCGGTGCCGGTTGTTTGTGGTACCAACCCGTTATTCTGCCGGGATCCCGCTTAAAATGATTGAGGCAGCAGCATACGGATTGCCGGCTGTTGTTACTCCTTTGATAGGGGAACAGCTTGGTTGGAGAGAAAACTTCGATATTCTTATTGGGCATGATCCCAAAGATTTCGCCCAAAAAGTGGTTGAGATTTACTCAAATCAGGAAATGTTTAACTCGCTCCGTCAAAATGCTTTGGAGCGTATTCGTGAAGAATATAATCCGGAGAATTTTAGAATTAGCGTTGGGAATATCCTGAAAGAAGCTATAGACAAAAGAAACGGTTTCACTAACGAATGAAATAAATATTCGTGATCTTAAATGCGAAACTCTCTCCAATGATTAACGATGCCAATGTTATCCACTTCGCGGAGTTTTTGGCTGAGCGAACTTGTTCTAAAGTAGCGATCATTGATAATTTAAGTTCTTTGGGCTCAAATTTAACATATCCGACCGATTCCATTATTATTATTCCAGATGGTATAAAAACTTTATCTGAGTTTTTTCAGTTTGCTGACCCCCTTGTTGAGATGTTAAAAAAGAACAAAAAATAATTCTTGTAGATGACATTGATTCCTTTCTGGATATATCTCAAATAAAAAAAATAATTAAAGAATCCTTGCTACCGGTGGAATTTTTGGGTTACAACAAAGATAAGAATGGAAAAATAAAGTATGTAACTATATTATCAAGATCATTTCCGAGAAAATTTGAGCCTGTGCCGGATGATTTCCGGGTAATTGCTTTGATAGCCACGTACAATGAGATTGATGTTATTGAGCCGGTTATCAAGCACCTGAGCCAAAATGCTATTGACGTTTATGTTATCGATAATTGGTCAACAGATGGAACATTTGAAAAAACTCAGCGAATGATCAATCAGGGCGTTATTGGATTTGAAAGGTGGCCACCCTCAGGGCCTTCGGATACTTATAATTTGATGGGCATACTAAAAAGAAAAGAAGACCTATGCAACGAACTTGATGCTGATTGGTTTATTCACAGTGATGCTGACGAGATTCGAGAATCACCCTGGAGCGAAATTAATCTTCGCGATTCTATTTATTATGTAGATGCACAGGGCTTCAATGCGATCGATTTTACTGTTCTTGAGTTTCATCCAGTCGATAATACTTACCGTTCCGGTTCAAATTTTGAGTGACCATTTTAAATACTTCAGTTTTAGTGACCATCCAGCTCATTTTATGCAAGTTAAGGCATGGAAGAAAAGTGGACCTGTGGATTTGTTAAGTTGGGCTGGTCACAATGCTGAATTCGTAACCAAAAAAGTATTCCCTTACAAATTTCTCTTAAAGCATTATCCGATCCGTTCACAAGAACATGGCGAGAAAAAGGTGCTCAAAGAGAGGCGACCCCGTTGGAACACTCCTGAAATACAACTGGGTTGGCATAATCATTATGATTCCATTACTTCTACTACTAGTTTTCTGAAAAATCGTAAAGGAATGATCCCTTTTGATGCTGACTTTTATTCTGATTATTTAATAGAGCGACTTTCAGGGATAGGCATTATTAAAAATGATAATGTAGAGAAACCAACCTTGACCTCCCAATTAGGAGAGCGGGATAAGGCAGTCCAAAACTTGACTGTCCAATTGACGGAGAAGGAGCAATCAGTGCGGGCACTCAAGGCCCATTTGGCGCAGAAAGATATCCAACTTGATCAGATCATTAACAGCAAGTCATGGAAGATCGTATTATTCTTTCACGGTATTATTTCTCCATTTAAGATAATTGGAAGAGATCGGACAACTAAGGAAGATGTGGCGTTGATCAAGTCATCTGGATTATTTGATGAAACCTGGTACCTTGCCAAGTATCCTGATGTTGCCCAGGCAAAGGTGGATCCAGCTCTTCACTTTCTGCGCCATGGAGGCCTTGAAGAACGTGACCCGGGTCCATTATTTAACAGCCGCTGGTATTTGGAAAACAATCCTGACGTTAAGGATGCCAGGGAAAATCCGCTGGTGCATTATCTGAGATATGGGAACAAAGAAGGTAGGCGTAAAAGCCCTCAGACGGTATAAAAATCCGGGGTTATTTATTTTCTCGAAACAAAGTATATTGCCCCATCATCGAATTTTATTACCCGTTCCAGATTCGAGACAGTCATAAGTTCACTGGGTGAAAAAAGGTAATCTCTCCAATTTATTGCGTCAAATTGTACTATACAGGCTTTGTCTTCTTGTGGCCATAATCCCTTCAATGCCGATACCTTGGCAACCACAGTAGCGCCTTCACTTTTTTCAGGAGTAGATTTTGCATTCAAATTAGCGAATAGATATAAAGCATCTGGACCATTACTATATATAGCACAAGCTGATCCCAGTGTTGGATGTTTAAGGATATATTGAATAGTCTTGCTGTCTTCCCAATTTTTACTGGAATATCCCATCCCTACGGGAAATTGATCTTCGATAAATGAAAATGATGTTACTGCTGGATAAATCAAACTGATCGCAATAATAGCTCCCAAAAAGATATTTAGTATTCTTTGGGATAAATACTGCGTGGGTAATGAGCTAAATATCGCTTCAGCGAAAAGGAATAATAATATAGTGACAGGTATAAAAATGGGTGACAAATACCTGTTATCAATAATTTGCCAAAATGCAGTTCGTGATGATATTACCAGGAAACCAGTATAGATTAAAATATAGGTCATTAATGGTCCGTATGTCGATAGATATTTTCTTAGCTTTTCCCAAACAACCCTAAATTCCAATCCTACGATGAAAGCCACTATCGCACAAATCAACATAAGTAACGGACGGCTAAGAGCAATTTTTTCTGGGAGATACCATTCCAGCATGTTATTAAATACAGCTGCTATATTTTGATAATAGGAATAGATGGATATTTCACGAGGACCAAATAAGGTACCTGAAAGGAAATAATTCCTGATCAACCATACACTGATCGGCAAAGCCGAGATCAAGATAAAAAAGAGCAAATGCCATAGCTTTACTTTCAGGTTGTTCTTACTGAAAATAAATATGCTCACCAACGCTGTTGGAATAATAATGATCCCTACGTATCTGGTGAGGCAAGCTAACGATACCGATATGGATAATAGAAGTAGTGAAAAAAAGGTCTTTTCGCTTAAATATGATTCAAGAAATAAAAGGTATAACAATACAAAGCATATAAAAGGCGGCTCAGACCAGGCCATTAAAACCACTGGAATGATCGGAACTGAAACCAGGACAGAGATCGTTCCAAGAAGTGCAAGAAAAGGAGACCGTACCAAATACTTTGCAAACAATAATCCCGATAGATATATGATAATCCCAAATAGAATTACATTTAATATTCGATCCGTTGAAACAGGATCTTTCCCAACAATAAGACTAATGGATGCCAATATGGTTGGGTACAATGGAGGATATGTTATTAAGGGGGAACCATGAAAGTCCACGAAACCAACCCCCTTGATAATATTCCTCGCAACAGAAATATAAATAACAAAATCGGGTGAAATCCCTACTCCAAAATGACTTGTTGACAATAGAATAATAACAGCCCCGATCAGACTAAGCAGAATAAGAAATAGCTTGTATTTTACGGTTATTTTGGCTTGCTTTTGTTGAATGTACACAGGCTGCTCTTTCTTCGGTCACTGGTTCGAGATAATATGCACAATAATAGCTGTTTGTTTTGCGCGTCCTTCGTTCCTGCCGGATTTTAGGTAATGGAGTAACGGATTGATCCCGGCTTTTCTAACGTCATCATAAGAAGCAAGATACCAACTGCTACTGAATTGTGGCCCAGGGTCACGGCCCTCGAAACCACCAAAAAGCAGGTAATGGCGCACAGGGTCGATCTTTGCAGCGACAACATCCGGGTTATTGCTCAGATACCAGTTCTCGTCAAATAGGCCGGATTCCCTAACCAAAACCATATCTATCTCTAATTTTTTGTTTTGAATGATATTTATTATCGGAAAAACGAATACCCTATACAATTTCTGTAATCCACGGGCACGACGACTATTTGGCGGAGCGATCCGGACAAGGATTCGGCGAAAAAATAATGCGGTCTTCCATGCTTTGCTGTTTGCTAATTCTGCCACCTTCGCAGCGAGCAATTGCAAAGATTGCTCATCCTCAGCCATCTTTGTAGTGAGCGCCTTCACGGGATGATCCTCCTCCGTCACCTGGGCCAAGAGAACTTGCATCGCCTGCTCCAGATCGAGATGCTCTTTCAGTTTGGATCTCAATCTTTCGATCTCAGCCATCTGTTGCGTACCAATTAGATAGGATGAGATCGTAGATAATGCCCCCATTCTTTTGATTCTTTCCGGATCGCGCCCAATTCCGACAGGATATTGAAAATATTTTGAGTTAAAGACGTCACACTCTATTTTGCGCACCCTAAGATTGCTCTTCCTTAAACTGTAATTCACGGAGAGCTGATCCCGCCTCGAATAGCGAAATACCTGCGCCAGCCAATTCTCCATGGTTTCAATAACATTCGCATCATTATGTTTGCGAAATAGAAAGCCGCTTTGAATGGGTTTTTCAGCAAGCACATCCGGGCAAATCAGACTGTATGCGTTGAGTTGTTCCAGGATCGTATTCAGATTATCATACTGTAACTGGATCACCGCAGCGAACTCATCCAGCACGGTTTCCCTATAATTATGGTTGAGGACTACCAGATCAGTATTCCCATCTTGCATCAACTCGCTGTATATTTCTTCCGGCGTTTGTTTTAATACCATGCTATTATCAATATATAAAGACTCATCATACGCCTTTAAGAAGCGGTGAGGACATATTTTTACCAACCGGGAGCTTCTCACAGAATCCATGGGAAATATGGGGTCAATATAAATAATTTTCCAAGTTTCGCTGACAAGGCTTCTGTTATCGGTAAAACAAAAAAAATCGATCCTGGAATCCTTTTGGATGGGTTGCTCGTTTAATTGCTCGTAATCCCCGATCAAGACAGTATATACGCAATAATTACTATTCATCGTCTGCTCCTCCGGCATTAAACCATTCACGAATAAAGTAACCATGTTGTAAAGAGAATTACGATGCCGGCCCCTCCAGAAACTTGCTATAATTCCCGGTCACGCTGGCTGCAGGACCATCCTCCTGGAGCATGCCTTTATCCAACCAGATGGCGCGTTTGCAAATATCCCGGATGGCCTGGGCGTTGTGCGAAACCAAAATGATCGTAGCGCCGCTCCCGAGCAATTCCTTCATCTTTGCCATGGACTTGTGTTGAAAACCGGCATCCCCGACAGAAAGGACTTCATCCAATAACAATATTTCCGGTGTCAGATGGACAGCCACCGAAAATGCCAGACGCACGAACATGCCGCTGGAATAATATTTTACCGGCGTATCTATGAACTGTTCGACTTCTGAGAACGCCACGATCTCATCGAACTTTCGTCTGATCTCGGAGGTTCGCATTCCCAGGAAACTGCCATTCAGATAAATATTTTCCCGCCCGGAGAGTTCGGGGTTAAACCCCGTGCCAATTTCCAGCAAAGAGTTGACACGTTTGTATAGCGTAATTTTCCCCTTGGATGGACGAGTGATGCGCGACAGGATCTTGAGCAGGGTG
This sequence comes from uncultured Chloroflexia bacterium, assembly GCA_963837875.1. Lineage (GTDB taxonomy): Bacteria > Chloroflexota > Anaerolineae > Anaerolineales > Villigracilaceae > UBA877. The sequence continues at coordinate 2,011,357 of CAWIOV010000001.1, read as the reverse complement.
CTTTTGCCGGATCCGTTGCGCCCGATCAACCCGATCGATTCCCCATGCTCCACCTCGAACGAAACATCTTTTAAGGCAAAAAAAACTTCCGATTTTTGGAAATGCAGATCCCTTTCAGACCTTCTGGCCAGACGGCTAAAGGGTGCATTCAGAACGGTCTTCAAGGAAATTTGCGGCCCTTGAAAGTCGTGGCGGATATGATATTCTTTCCAGACGCTTTCGGCTTTAATGACGATTTGGCTCATAGTTACATGACATCCGCTATTCTATTTTCCATTGCGCGAAAGGCAATTGCGCCACAGAACCAGATTATTATTGCAACTACGGTTGAAATTAACAGGTAACTGATCTTGGGCAGGTCGCCCTGACTCAAAAACACCCATCGATATGCCTCCACCAGGCTGGTGAGTGGATTTAAATAGAAAAGTATTTGATATTTTATCGGAGCAATAGTTATGGGATACATTATGGGTGTAACATACATCCAAATCATCAAAATAAAGTTTATAAGATTTTTTGTGTCTCTGAATACCACCATCAATGCACCAAATAGCAAGCCAACGCCGGATGAAAAGATGATGGTGATCACTAATAGCACCGGCAGGAGCAAATACCGGAATGTGACCGGATAATGCCCGTTCAGAAGCAGGAAAACCATTAAGACCAGAAAACAAACTACAAAATCCACCAATGCATTTACAACGGATGCGATGGGAAGTGCCAGTCTGGGAAAATAGGACTTAAGGATCACGCCCAGGTTTCCTAGCAGGCTGAATGCGCTCATATTGACAACCTGGGAAAAGAACTGCCAGGCTAAGAAAGCAGATAAGAAGAACAGTGGATATGGAACGCCATTTGTCGGAACTTGTATCAATATGCCCATGATCACATAAAATATCATCATCTGGATCAACGGTTGAAGCACGACCCAGAAAACCCCGATGAATGTTTGTTGAAACCGCAACTTTATGTCACGACGAACCAGGAAGAAGAGTAAGCCCCTATATTCCCAGAGTTCGCGGAAATTGGGCAGTTCCAGCGAAGAGGGAGGGGTAATAACGATCGGGGTGATTTCATTTTGCTTTTTACTAATATCCATGCCAATCCTTATCTGGTTTCAAAATTGGTAAGGGCAATTATATCCCGATGATCGAGCATTTATCGGTTTATGAAACTTCGGCCCATAAAGGAGAGAGAACCTTCATTCATCGCCTACCTGTGTTCCACAATTAAATATCGTGAGTTCGAATACACGTCCTTCCACTGCAGGCTTTGTTCGAGCGACACCGCCAATTTCCCCGAGCCGGTGCTCATGATAATATAACCAGGTTGTTTGTTTGTTGTAGTGAACCATTCCTCCAGGCATCTTAAACTCTGCGAACTGGTGCACTTGCCCAACTCCACTGCCTCTACGCCCTGAATTGTATAAGTTCCTGTCCATTCGCTGCCCCACCCTGCCAGGACCGGCTCCCTCCGTGTAAGATAAGGGAGCCATTCGTCTTCTTGAGTATCACTATTTAACAGATCCAGGTAGCGCGCTTGGGGAGGCGTATTGTTCCTCATAAAAGCGGCCGCATCCAGCATCTCTTGATTGACCAGTGGATATTGCCGGCTCAACTGATCAAATGAGTGAATGTAGATCGGGATGAATAGTCCCACCACGACGACGGAAGAAATCAGCTTTTCCAACGGCCTGTTTTTAATGTATTTCCCCGAGGTGATAAAGCGATATAAGGAGGAAATGGTATAGCCAGCTACGATATAGGACACTGTCAAAATAAAACGAGGATCTTCATAAAAAACGATCGAAACCAGTAGGAACAATACAGGCAGGCTGAACTTCTTCCTCGCCAGCAAGGTAACCAGGCCAGCCGCAACCAACACAAGCAACCATGGTGTCTCAAATAAACTCTGTAGATTGTTCCGAAATAAAGCTAAAATACTGACCAGGTTTTGAATCAAAGACAGGAATTTAACATTGTCATGCGACAGGAATGCATTTGAAAAGACTGGCGCCCCGTACCGCACCAGCATGACGATGATCCAGGGTAGCGTGATCACCAGGCTCACCGCCCCCGCCACGACAGCTCCGATCCAGTTCTTCCGTTTGGGCTGTGTTATCACCCAAACCCCAAACCACAAAGCAAAATAGTACGCATATCCAAGATGGGTTAGCGTCGTCAGCCCAAAAAACACACCCGAAAGGATCGCATCACGCCATCGGAAAGTTTCAACCATTTGATCGAAATAAAATACTGCCAGCAACCCCAGTCCGAAGGCCAACCCTCTTACTATTCCACCTGATTCCGCTTGGGAATAAAATAGATAAAACGATCCTGCCGTTAGCACCGCAGCCACCATGCCACCCAAATTTGACTTCGTAACCCGCCGTGCCAGCAAAAATAATGGCACCAGCGCCAACCAACAAAACACCGGCGGCGCATACCGTAAATAGGTCCATGCCGATATACCCAGTTTGAGAAACACCGCCATAAGGTATAAACCCAGCGGAGGATAAGCGAACGGAATCCCGCCCGGCCCATAATAAGGTACGCCCTGGGGCAGGTAAAAATTCGCCGCTGCGATCCGTTCTGCCATCAACGTATATAGCCCCGCAAAACCAAGTGGAAATTTCTGCCTGATTGCGCTAGCAAACAATAAGGGAAAGGCTGCAAGCAAAGTCAGCCATAAAAAAATATTCTTCCTGACGAACCAACTTACTATTTTTTCACCGAATTGCTCAATATCTTGAAACACGGTCAATTGATATACAATCACCTGAAAACTTACCAGGCCGGCATAAACAAGCACCGGACCCACCCGGAGAAAACGGGCGGTATTCCCTTGATAGACCCCAATAAGTCCGAGAACCATATATAAACTCAAAAGGAATAGTATTGCCACGCCCCTTGACCTCAGCAGTCGGTCCACCCTCTCGCTCCAATACCTGTTACTCGCTCCTAGTATAAAAAGAAGGATCAACCCTTCTGAGCCTAAAACGCCTCCCATCAAAACCAGCCGTTCCAGTGAATAGCCAAGGAATACGCTATTCTTTGGGTCGGCAGGAATAATCACCAGTGCAATTAAAGTAATAACTCCCTCAACGATACAAATCAGGGCAAGTATCAAAAAATGTTTCCATAATGGAGTTATTTTCATAATATTTTAGTTAACTGCTGGTGCCGGTTGAATTTGATCCGGGCGGATGACACGCATGCTTAGACCATCCAAAAGGTACGCAACAATTTGGCTGGACACTGGATATTGTGCGACGATCAGATGGTGTCAAAGGATTTCAAGTCTTACCAAGACGATGGGTAATCTAACAAACCATTTGCCTGGCTGGGAAGCTGCTGACGATTGGCTCATAACTATGAACTTACCGCCTCATCTATTGAGATTATAACCTACATTGCCAGCGCGCATCGAATGTTGAAATTGATGGCTATATGGCTTATGAAAAGCGGTGGTACTGCGGATGTAAGGCTAGAATCGCCTCCAGAGGACGAAGAGGCTGGGTTTCTGAAAGCTGGTTGAAATCAGGATACCATGGTTATGGGGGTGCAGATAGAATCAAAAGTGACCTGGTCTGGTGGGTTGCTTTTGGGAATGGATAATGCAAAAGAACACATAAAGTGGCTTGTGCGTATAGTCAGGCGCCCCCGGGGAGGCTCGAACTCCCAACCGCTGGATTCGAAGTCCATTACTCTATCCATTGAGCTACGGGGGCGGGATGGAAATTATACTCGAATTTAAGGGGTGATAAAGTCAACCCCTTTTATGGATAATAAGCAAGTCATATCCGGAGCTAGCTGTGGGTTGTCGAAAAATGCCAGCATTGTACTAGATGCGCAGCTGGATGTATCGGTGGCGGTGGGAGTATGGCCCTGGTTTGGAAATTCCATATAATAACTATGACTTAAATTGGCGGCAACCTGCTTCCCAAAAATGGGTGGTGTGGCCGGATCGTATTTCCCCTCGATGATCAAAGCCGGTATGGCACTTACTACGGCGTCATTCTCGCCTGGCGCTGGCGGGACAGAGCCCCACATTTTACAGGCGTTGAAGAGCGTCTGGGCATCATTAAAAAATGGCAGGGGATAATACACGCTCTGGTCGTCTTGGGAATTCCTGGATGCCTGCAGATCCTGGGGGGTGGTTGCAAGTACTTGCTCATGGCATGTCATGGAAATATACAACCCAAGGTTGATATCTTCGAATTCGTAGGGTAGGGAGGATTGTGTGTCAACGAAGGTGGAATAATCGCCGGATTTGATCGAATAAATGGTTTGGGGTGCGTAGGCAATCCCCTCGGTTGATTTCAGGAGCCCGAGAATTACGTTGATCAGGTAGCCACCATCAAAACTCTCGGTATTCGATTCGGCGGAGAGAGGCGTATTAACCGTGGCAGGCTTGGTATCCAGTTGGTCGACCAGGTTCCAAAAGACTGTTTTCAGGTCGGGATAGGCCGCATTGCAGTGCGAATTGGCCGCGCAACCGTCAAATAGGGCCTGTAGGGCAGAACCATAGCGAACTGGATCCTCATTAAACAATTTTGTTTCCACGGGAACAACCGAATCAAGCACTACGCTCCTGACAATCTCGGGGTGGTTGCGCATGGTGACCAACGCAAGTCGTGTACCGTAGGATGCGCTATATAAGTTAACCTGCTTATAACCAAGCGCCGTAACAATGTCCTTTAGATCGTCAGAGCTGGCCAGGGTGGTGTAGGAGTTGAGTTCGATGCCGGTAACCGTCATAGCATCGTGACAGGAACGGAACGCATTGGTATAGATATAATCCCGGCTGGAGGCGGGAATCTGTCCGCCAATATCCTGTTTGTAAACATTTTCCAGCTCATCGCAATCGAGGGCGGGTACGGAAAGACCCGTGCCGCGCTGGTCGAAGGCGATGTAATCGCGCTTCGAAAGGAACGGTCGGACCAACACAGGAAAATCATCTGCACTCAGCATGACAGCCTGGCCGCCCGGTCCGCCTTGCAGAAAAATGACCGGATCGGGGTCGGGGTTGGGGCTGGTACTGTGAAAGATCGCCACTGCCAATTGAATTGTATTTGAATGCTGGTTCGTGCGATCCTCAGGCACGCTTACGAATCCGCAAGTGACAACCACGCCCTTCGGTGGCGCGAATCTACAGGCCACCTTTGCGAAGACCGGCGTATAAACCAGCGTTGGTTGGATGGTCGGGCTAGAGGTGGGAGTTGGGGGGGCAGGCGTTGGGCTAGGGGTGGCGGACGGGGTGATCGTGGGGGTGTAGGTAGCGGTTGGTGTGGAAGATGGCGCAAGCGTCGGGAGTGGGACAGGGTTCGCTTGGAGCATGGCGGCGGCCCTGCCAGTTAAGAGGAGATATCCAATTCCCGCCACACAAATAAGCAGCGGAATAATCGCGAGTAATAATACAACCACCAGGGGCTTAACCTTCCTCTTGGGTTCTGGAAGGGGGCCGGTCGGCGCGGTTCCTTGAGAAGCCGGTTGCGGAGAAACTGAAACCGGCGCTTCCGCTTTATCGTTAGGCTTACCTTCAGCGAGCGGTTTTGGAGTAACAGCATTTGCTTGCATGGCTTGCATAAAAGCCGGTTGTTCCTTTTCAGCTGCCGGCACATTTTCAGAGAAAAATGGCGAAGCTTGGGTCGGCTTAGGTGCAGGCTTGGGGATTTCGGTGGCTGTTTGGGGATGGGATTGCAACCTGGTTGCTGGGAGAGCGCTGGGAACAGAGCTTTCCAGGAGTCCCAATGCCTGTTTGGCCTGTGAATTGTCCGGGTTGATTGTCAGGACTCGCCGGAAACAGTATTCGCGCCGGTTATTGTCAGAAAAACAAAATCCCAGCCCCAGCCAGCCTTGTTCGGAGACCGGATCTTCTTTGACCAGCCGCGCGAAAAGCACAGCGGCTGTTTCCAAATCCCCCGCCCTGGCTGCGGTCATGGCTGCCTGGAGCAATACTTCGTCTGTCATGCTACCTCTTACCTTGTTTGACGGGAGAAAAATTGTCAGTGAAACCGAAGGAGGCCAAATTCATCTTTTCACGAGTATAATCATTTTATACCAAATTCTGAAATGAGGGTACTATGCTTTGGATTACTCGTTCCCATTATAAAGACGGGCGCTGTTCATTTGAGTCCATCATGCTAAAATATGGCCTAAAAGAGCCCGGCTTGCTGCGCTTGGCCAGGATTGTCCATTCCGCGGATATTTCGGAGGATATTGACAAAGATCCAATCGCGCGTGGTTTGGAGGCGATTGCAAGTGGTTTCCGCCTGCGCTTCCCTGAAGACGAGGAAAACCTTGCCGCCCAGCTTGAAGTTTACGACTCGCTGTACACCTGGTGCCGGTTGCAAGTGGCGAAAGAATAGTAAATGGAAACGAAAACCAATCGTGATATTGTCACTCTTTTTTCCACACGTATCATCCGTTTGTTCTGTTACGGATTCCTCTCAGTAGTACTGGCGCTCTACCTTATTCAGGCCGGGTTGAATGAAAAAACAGTTGGCCTGATTTTCACGCTGACACTAGCAGGTGATGCTGGGGTCAGTCTCTGGCTGACAACCAGCGCCGACCGGTTTGGCCGTAAGCGAACCCTCATCGCAGGTTCACTGTTGATGATTGGAGCAGGCGTGGTATTTATCTTCACACGCAACCCGATCGCGTTGGCAATTGCTGCCATCATTGGCGTTATCAGCCCGAGCGGAAACGAGATTGGACCTTTCCTGTCAGTGGAGCAGGCTGCCCTGACACAGTTACTACCCGACGAAAAGCGTACCCAGACATTTGCCTGGTATGCGCTGGCGGGTTCTTTGGCCACGGCGACCGGGGCGCTGGCAGGTGGCTGGCTGGCTCAAGGCCTGCAGCAAACCGGTTTTTCTGCTTTCAACGCTTATCGGATTGTGCTGGCAGGTTATGCTTTGGGCGGATTAATCATGATAGGGTTATTCCTTTCTTTGTCTAAGGCTGTGGAGCTAAAGGCTGTGGAAAAGCCTGGGCAAAGCCTCTTCTTAGGATTGCATCGTTCAAAGTCTGTGGTGATGCGACTGAGCGGCCTGTTCGCCGTGGATGCTTTTGCCGGGGCGTTGCTTGTCCAGAGTCTTTTGGCATATTGGTTCCATGTCAAATATGGAGTGGACACTGGTGTGCTGGGCAGCATATTCTTTGGAGCAAATATCCTGGCAGGCCTATCCGCGTTGTTTGCAGCACGTATTGCCAAACGTTTTGGGTTGATTAATACGATGGTATTCACGCATGTGCCATCGAATATTTTTCTGATCCTTGTACCTCTCATGCCGAACTTGCCGTTGGCGATAGCCATGTTGCTGGCGCGTTTCAGTATTTCACAAATGGATGTACCCACCCGCCAGTCATATACCATGGCAGTGGTGGCACCGGATGAGCGCTCTGCGGCATCCGGGGTGACGACAATTGCCCGTTCAGTGGGTGCGGCCCTTTCGCCTTCGGTGGCTGGTTTATTGATGGCGGTTCCCATCTTGTTCAGCGCCCCGTTCTTTCTTGCTGGTGGTTTGAAACTCGTGTATGATTTATTCTTATACAGATCCTTCCGTAGCCTTAAGCCTCCGGAAGAAAATGGATTGAGGTAACCATGATGGATATTTCCCTAGCTCTGGGCGGCGGCGGCTCGCGCGGGTACGCTCACATTGGGGTATTGCGGTGCCTAGAAAATGAAGGCTTTCGTATTCGAGCAGTCGCCGGGACGAGCGCCGGCGGAATTGTTGCCATAGCGTACGCGTCCGGTTACACGCCCGATGAAATGGAAGCCATATTTTCCAAAGTGGACCAATCCAAATTGTTTGCACGTTCTCCAAACGAAGGCCCTGGAATCCTGGGATTTTCTGGGGCAGCCAAACTTTTTGAAGAACTCTTTGGCAAGCGGACGTTTGCCGATTTGCGTATCCCATGTGCTGTGGTCGCTGTGGATCTCAAAGTCGGCCGGGAGATCACCTTAGATCAAGGCTGGGTGGTGGATGCGATCCTGGCAACAGCAGCGGTGCCAGGCGTCTTTCCGCCTAAACAGCTTGGAGATTTGCAACTGGTGGATGGCGCCGTCCTGAACCCGGTGCCAGTCTCGGTTGCCCGTTTGCTGGCACCCTCGCTTCCTGTGGTGGCGGTTATCCTGGACGTAGATGGATCACCGAGTAGTTTTAATAACCTTCCATTGCCAGTTCCGGTTCCGGCGCCCATTGTCGAACGTCTCACGCGTACGCGCGTGGCTCAGGCGTTCAATATTTTCTTACAATCGGTGGATGTAAGCAGCCGCAGCCTGTCTGAATTGCGCCTTTTGACAGATAACCCGGATATAGTTATTCGTCCGGATGTATGCGGGATAGGCATATTGGACAAAGTGGATATTCATTCGGTTGTCCGTAAGGGTGAAAAGGCAACCGAGTTTGTCATTCCGGATTTGCATCGTGCAGTCGCATGGCCGAAGCGCTTACAGCGCAGGGTGTTCACACGCCGCTGACTCACAATAACTTGTTTTGGTATACTCGGATAGGAAGTAAAAATGTCTCGTGACCTGCGCAAATATGCCCGTCAAACGAATGTCCGCCTGATCGCCGGGGCATTGTTGGCGCTTTTTGTGGTTGGGGATGGCCTGATTTATTTGTTTTACGGGGGCAGCGCGGCAGTGATGGGAATCTTATGTATATTGGCTGGGATGGTTCCGGTGGTGCTGACTATACTGGTTCTGCTTCTCTTCGATTGGATTCAGAAACGTGCCGACCGTAATTGATCCCCGCCTGCTGACATTTGGAAATTGGACCTTTCGCATGCGTCCCTCCCAGGCGGATGCGAAAGGCTTGATCATTCTCCTGCATGGATGGATGGGGGACGAGAATTCGATGTGGGTGCTTGCCCGGAACCTTTCACCTAATTATGTTATCTTGGCGCCGCGTGCTCCCTTTGCATTGCCTGAAGGCGGCTATTCCTGGCGTGTTGTCAGTCCTGGCACATGGGGGAGCTCCTCTCTTGAAGATTTGCGTTCCTCGGCGCAGACTTTGGTCGCGTTTATAGAAGATTGGTCAGCTTCGGCCGGGTTGGAAACGGGCCAATTTGATTTGATGGGCTTCAGCCAGGGCGCAGCGATGGCGTATGCACTGGCTTTGCTGTATCCGCAGCGTGTCCGGCGGCTGGCTGCCCTGGCAGGGTTTATCCCTGAAGGTGGGGAGACTTTGTTCACCCAGACCGGTTTTTGGGGGAAAGCGATCTTTGTTACTCACGGGCGGCAGGATGATACCATCCCGGTGGAACATGCCCGCCAGGCAGTGGTGATGTTAAGGAAGGCCGGAGCGCAAGTCACCTATTGTGAATCGGACACAGGCCATAAAGTGGGCGGAGAATGTTTGAAAGAATTGGAAATATTCCTGGGTAAGTTTTAATGCCCTTATAAGGTGCTGGTTGACTTCCTCCCACTTTACGGGTATCCTTAGCGACATGACTGTACCAAAACACTCTCTTTCCCGGCGGGACTTCCTTAAATTGGCTGGCTTTGGCGCGGGAGCGCTGGCGCTGATGCCCTTAAATTCGCGCTGGAATATTCCTGACGCTGCCCGGAATCTGGAATTGGCGAATTTTCCCAAGACTGACAACCTCGGGCGTAACTGCACGGCCGACACCAATTTAAGAGGGCGAGGCATAATCCAGATGATGACGCGCCCAGACGATACCAGTTCCAAGGTACGTGATGTACAACGTGACGAGGTATTTGCCTGGCTGCGCGAGGTCAGCGCAGAGACGGTTGACTACAACAACCCCAATCAGCGTTGGGTGGAAACTCCGGAAGGCTATATCTGGTCCCCTAACCTGCAACCCTGTCGCAACTTGCCCAATACAACGCTGACCGCGCTTCCGGCCGGCACGCAAGGTTTCTGGGCCGAGGTGACCGTTCCTTATGTTGACCTCACTATGGATAATCCCGCTCCAGCCTCAGGGTGGATGCGTGACCTCACCGCCTATAATTTGCAGCCGCGACTATACTATTCACAGGTCATGTGGGTCGACCAGGTGCGCACTTCGGATTCCGGGACGATCCAGTGTCATGTATACGACCGCTATGGGAATCCAGGCGATCTTTTCTGGGCAGACGGGGCGGCCTTCCGCCCGTTAACCGGCGATGACATTTCACCGATCAACCCGGACGTGGACCCGGCTACCAAGAAGGTGGTAGTAAATTTGAACTACCAGACCTTGTCTTGCATGGAAGGCCAGAACGAGGTGTATTTTTGCCGCGTTTCAACGGGTGTAGAGGCTGGCTCGACGCCGGTTGGGGAACACGCGGTCTGGCGGAAGTTGATCTCTGTGCGCATGACTTCCGCAGTATCTGGGGCCAGTTATGACCTGCCCGGCATGTCCTGGGCAACCTTTTTTGATGGTGACGGAGTGGCTATCCACGCAGCTACTTCCCACAACAATTTCGGGGCGGTGGAATCGCATGGTTGTGTCAATTGCCACCCGGAAGATGCCAAATGGATCTTTCGCTGGTCGCTGCCAAATGTTCCACTTGAACCGGGCGACATTACTCACCAAGGAGAGACCGGCAGCACACACGTTTTTGTAGTGGATACCTTTTAGCGGTAGCGATGTGGAATGAGCAGTATTAACATAACAATAGGCTTGGCATTTGTGGCAGGCCTGGCATCTTTTTTTCTCCCCTGCGTATTATCGTTGGTGCCAATCTATGTCTGCTATCTTGCCGGATGTGCAGCCGGTGAGAAATCCAACAGCCATAACCGTTGGGTAACATTCACGCACGGCTTGGCATTTGTCCTTGGGTTCAGCCTGATTTTTATCCTATTCAACATCCTGGCAGCAGCTTTTGGTGGGGCGCTTTTTGGCGTGCGCACTTGGCTGGCCAAAATTGGGGGAGTGATCGTGATCATCTTTGGCTTGCACATGATTGGCGTGTTTCGCATCCCGTTCTTGGAATATGATGTGCGCATTCATTCCCAGGTGGATCCACGCTGGGGCTATCTTTCGTCATTATTGATGGGCGTCTTTTTTTCTGCCGGCTGGGCGCCTTGTGTAGGGCCAGTCCTTGGCTCCATCATGACTTTCGCAGCGAATGGCGGTTCCATTCTCAAAGGAGTCCTGCTGGGATCTGCCTATTCCGCTGGAATGGCGATCCCGTTTCTGTTGGCGGCCTTGGGCATCGGCTGGGTAGCCGTTGTCCTGCGCCGCTACAGTAAAGTCATGCGTATAGCAGAGGTCGTCATGGGAATCATCCTGGTGATTGCAGGTATCTTACTCATTATGGGTTCTATCAATATTTTAGCAAGTTATCTCCCTTTTTACGATTTTGGTTTTTAGCGATATGGGAATAGCATACCGGAAGGAGTTTTCTGATGATCAATGTGACCCTTTATACGCGCGCCGGATGTAAATTGTGTGATGAAGCTGAAGCAGATTTAAAAGCGATCCAGGAAATTATTCCGCATAAATTAACGGTGATTGACATTGACTCTGAACCTTCCTTCCGCGCCACCTACGCCTTGGAAATCCCGGTGGTTGAGGTTGGGCCGTTCAAATTAAAAGCGCCATTCACCCGCCAGGAATTACAAATGACCATTGGCGCGGCTGCGGACCGGCGCGCCCAGTTGGAACGGATTAACGATAAGGCTTTCCAGATGAACACTTCCGGCAGTCAGGCCATCAGCCGCTCGGACCGTTTCTCGTACTGGTTATCGAAACATTACCTAGCCATTTTCAATCTTCTGTTGGTATTGTATGTAGGTCTTCCTTTCGTGGCTCCGGTTTTTAAGAAGATAGAATGGAATGGCCCGGCCGAGGTGATTTATAAAGTCTATAGCCCCTTATGCCACCAGTGGGCCTTCCGCTCCTTCTTTTTGTTCGGAGAACAAGCTTATTATCCACATGCCGCGGCCAAGATGGCCGGCGTATTGACTTTTGAGCAGGTCAGCGGTATTACAGATTCGAACGATCCCACCCGGATGCAGGCGCGCCTCTTCGAAGGCAACCCGACCCTGGGCTATAAAGTTGCCCTGTGCGAACGCTGTGTCGCCTTGTGGGGTGCAATGGCTTTGTTTGGCCTGCTCTTTGCTGTCACGGGCCGGCGTTTTCCCAAGCTGCACTGGATTATCTGGATAGTGGTTGGGGTGTTTCCCATTGGGCTGGATGGTTTCTCGCAATTGTTCAGCCAGATCCCCAGTACTTTTATTCAAAGCTTTTTGCCCTATCGCGAAAGCACACCCCTCGATCGCATTGTGACTGGTGTTCTGTTCGGTTTTACAACAGCCTGGTTTATGTTCCCTATGATCGAAGAGACCATGGTGGATACGCGGCGGATGCTTTCCAAGAAATTTGCCTCCCTTAAACCGCAGTAACATATGTCGTTCCAATTCAACGTCGGAATTCGCTATTATCAGTTTGAACACCTGGGCGATGGCCTCAGCCAAGCCGTTTTTACCCGCCGGGGCGGCCTAAGCCCGGAACCGTGGGCGGCATTAAACCTGGGCGGGTCAGTCGGCGATGACCCGGAGCGGGTGCGCGCAAATCGCCAGCGCGCCCTGGCGGCGCTGGAGCGTGATTCGGAATCTGTCTATGATGTCTGGCAGGTGCATGGTGTCAATGTGGTAATAACAGAGGCTGCCCGTAGACGCGAGCAGCCCCAACTGCAAGCGGATGCCATTCTGACGAATACGCCGGGGATTACCTTGCTAATGCGATTTGCTGATTGTGTCCCGGTTTTGTTGCATGATCCTGTCCGTAAGGTGATAGGGATCGTCCATGCCGGTTGGAAGGGGAGTGTGTGCACCACTGTTCGCGTGGCTGTGGAAACCATGCAAGCCCGCTTTGGTTCCAGCCCTGCCGATATTCGGGCGGGGATTGGCCCTTCCATCGGGCCGGATCACTATGAGGTCGGTCCTGATGTGGTAATAAAGGTACGCCAGGCTTTTGGGCAGAACGCCTACCGCTTGTTGAAGGAACGGAAAGGGTCCACGTATTTTGATTTGTGGGCAGCCAACCGCCTGATTTTGGAGCAGGCCGGCGTGAAGGAGATTGAGTTGGCCGGTTTATGCACGGCCTGCCATACCGATGATTGGTATTCGCACCGCGCTGAACATGGCCGCACCGGACGGTTCGGTGCGCTGATTGCATTAACTGCCTGATTTCGTGACTGGTGGAATAATATGAACGAATCCCTGACTTCTTCCATCCGTGACCGTTACCAGCGTACGCTTGCCCAGATTGCCGATGCGGCCGCCGGGGTGGGGCGTGCACCCACAGCAGTTCGTCTGGTGGTCGTCAGCAAATCCCAGCCGCTGGAGACCATTCGGGCTGCACTGGCGGCTGGGATCACCTGTTTTGGCGAAAATTATGCCGAGGAGGCGGTTGAGAAGATTGCCGCCTTGCGGGAAACTGCGGTAGAATGGCACATGATTGGCCATGTGCAAAGCCGCAAGGCCGACATGATGGCCGCGCACTTTACCATGCTGCATTCCCTGGACGGTCTGAAGCTGGCCGGGCGGCTGGACCGTTTCTGCGCCGCATTGGATCGCAGGCTGCCGGTGTTGTTGGAATGCAACGTCAGCGGCGAGGAAAGCAAATTTGGCTTTCCGGCTTGGGAGGAACCGCGCTGGCCGGATATGTTGCCTGAGATCGAACAAATCCTGGCATTGCCACACTTGGATGTGCGCGGGTTGATGACCATGCCGCCCTTCTTCGATGACCCGGAGCGCACGCGTCCATACTTCCAACGCTTACGCCGGTTGCAGGAATTCCTTGCAAGACAGGTTCCACAGGCGCACTGGCAGGAACTTTCCATGGGTACCAGCATGGATTTTGTTGCGGCGGTCCAAGAAGGGGCCACCTTCGTGCGGGTCGGGCAGGCGATTTTAGGGCCGCGCGTCAAGTAGAGGCTGTATGTTTATTGTGCTGGCGAATATCATTAATTTTATTGCCAATTTATTTATAGTGCTGGTAATTGCGGACGCGGTGCTTTCATTTTTCCTGAGTCCTTACCACCCTGCCCGCCTGATAATAGGCCGGATTATTAACCCGTTCCTTGCACCCATCCGGCGGGTCATACCATTGATCGGGATGTTGGATCTCAGCCCGCTGGTATTGATTATCCTGGTTGAAATCCTTTCCGGTGTCCTGATCAACTTATTATATGCAATACACTGAGGTGAAGCATGAGTTCCCGAGACTTCCGTCTGCATGATGGCAAGAAAGGGGCGGCCATGGCGTTACGCGTGACGCCGCGCTCCAGTAAAAATGAGATCGTGGAGGTTCTGAGCGACGGGACCGTGAAAGTACACCTGACTGCGGCTCCGGCGGAAGGACATGCCAACGAAGCCCTGCTCAAATTCCTGGCCGATATTCTGGACGTGCCGATCTCGCACCTGGATATTGTGGCTGGGGCGGGCGGACGGGATAAGCTTGTGGCCGTAACCGATATGGATGCAGCCGTTCTTCACAAAAAAATTGTCGAACACATCAGTTAATATCAGGGGACTGTACCGTATAAAGTACGATACATACTGTAATTTTCATAAATACTGCGGACATAGTTACTGGTTTCATCCAGCCGGATGACTTCCAGGAACAGGTCGGAGTCTGAACCGGAAAGGCCACTCCAAATCTCGGCAGCTTCAGGGCCGGCGTTGTAGGCTGCCAGTGTAGTAGGAAGATCGCCATTGAAACGCGCTCGTTGTTGCTCCAGATAACTTGCGCCCAGGGTAACACTAATGATCGGCCGGTACAGATCGTCAGATGTGTAGTTGGCGGGCCAGCTCAGGTTGTTGGCAATATCCTGTCCGGTGGAGGGGATAATTTGCAACAGGCCGCGCGCTCCGGCGGTTGATTGGACAAAGCCTTCAAACTGGCTTTCCTGCCATATAACGGAAAACAAGAAGAGTGGGTCGAATCCGGCTTGTTGAGCGGCCGGAACGATAATGTTTTGATAGTACAACCCGTAAATGACATGGTTAAAATAGGCCGGCGCGGCCAGCGTCTGAGATTGGGTGGTCATTCCGGCCAGGGTAAGCACTTGGCGCATGGCGTTAATTGCCGGACGATACAGGCCCAGATTAAGCATATAATTTGCCAGCCGGTAACTTTCGGCCGGGTTCTCCTTGACGGCAGCCCGCAAAGCCTCAAATTCTAGGCGGGCATTATCCTTCAAACCGAGCTCCCAAAGTTCAGTGCCACGCACCAGACGCGGGTCTGTCAGGAGGTCGCCTGGGGCGCTCAGATCGGTATCTGGTGACAGATTGAAGGTAACGCGCAACCAGGTTTCAGCCTGAGCGCGTTCCGCTGTCAGATCCACCGTATAATTTATGGCTGGCGGTGGGGTGAAGGCCGGCTGTTTAAGCAGCATATCCTGGGAACGCAGGCTGTAATAATTGGTCGGATCCAGCGAGGCCGCCTGCTGCCAGGCGGTCTGTGCAGATGCACTATCGCCCTGCTTTTGCTGGGTTTTGCCGATCCAGAAATAGGCCCGTGCCTGGTCGTCGTCTGCCGTGGAGAATTGCAAGTCGCGCTGAAAGGTGACCAGCGCCTGGGCAAAGGTGGCGTTGCGGTAGCGGGCAATCCCGGCCCAAAAGAGCGCCTCTGGAACGAGATTGCTGCCGGGATATTCATCCGCGACACTTTCCCATGTTTTTGCCGCCTCTTCGAGCTTCCCGCCGCGTTCCTGGATGCGGCCGGCTTCCTCCAGGTAGCTGGGAGCGTTTGGATCGGTGGGGGCCTGTTTGACAAAGCTGAGCAGGGTTTGTGCAGCCAGGTCGTATTGGTTGAGCCAGTACCATTGCGTATAGGCACGCCCTGGCAGGTTGGCATCCCCGTTCCAGGCGGCTGCCCAATGTGGATTATCCGGGTAGTTTTGAATGAACTCATTCCATAACAGAACGGCGTTTTGATATTGGCCCATCCCATAGAGCGCCAGGGCTTCGTAATAAAGCGCAGTGCCGTCATTTTTTGGATTGGCTGCGATATAACGCTGGAAGGCATCCACGGCGTAACCATCCTGGCCGGCAAAGTAATCCACCAGGCCGCGCTTCAGATCGTCCACCGGAACATTATTGTTTACCAGCGCCACCAACGCATTATATGTATCGGCTGAAAGTGGGTAATTGTTCACGGAATCCAGGAAAAACTGGTAAGCCTGGCTGGATTGGCCGAGCGAAAGATAGATCCGGCCGGAAAGCAGGTCTATCTGGGCCTTGACATAATCGTTATCGCTGACTTTTGCGATCGAACCATACAGGGTAAGCGCAGAGTTGGCATCGCCCGAACTGGCATAAGCTCCAGCAACTTCGAGTTGCAGGGAAGTGTCATCACCGGTATGCGGAGCCTCCAGTGCAGCCTTATAGGCAGAAATGGCTTGGGTAAAATTCCCGGCCGAGATATATGCGTCTCCGAGCCTTTCCTGGACGAAACTGTCAATCACACCCGGGCGCAGTTTTAGATAGGTGGTATATACTTGGGCAGCTTCCGGGTACCTTTCCAAAGCCATGTAAATTTCGCCCATCAAGAAATAAGCCCGTGCCGCATTTGTATCGGATGGGTATGTATTTACAAGGTTCGTCAGGTCCACCAAGGCTTTCCCATTATTCCCGGCGGCGTATTCCACCTGTCCCAGGCCCCAGAGCGCCGCGGCCAGCATGGCGGGATCCGTGGTAGTGGAAATGGCGGTCTGGTAATCCAACTGGGCGTTAATATAATCCCCGTCGAAAAAAGCCAGGTCGCCGGTCTGGATGCGGACTTCCGGTATAGGGGTGGGCAAGGGCGTCAGGGTGGGCGTGAGCGTGGCAGATGGGGTAACGCCGGGCGGCAGGGTCGGGCTGGGGCTCTGGCTGGGCGTGAGCGTAGGCGCCGGGGAAGTATGGACCGTGCAGGCAGCCAAGAGCAGGACCAATAGCCCGGCAAACAATCGTTTTTTGAGCATATAAGCTTTATAATTGAGAAAAGGGGGCGTGTCAATGTATCTCGAGGCTTTGACAATTGCATCTTCTCATGTTAAACTCTGAACACATTGGCGACGCCCGACTTGGGCGTCATTTTGTGTGACATGCGCACTGTTTTTTGGGATTTCGACAAGAACGAACTCTGCCTGATCGACCAGCGTCGCCTGCCGGCTGCGCTGGAAGTGGTTTCTTTGCGTACCTGCCGGGAAGCGAGTGAGGCCATCCGAAATATGACGGTGCGCGGCGCGCCCGCGCTTGGCGCGACGGCGGCCTTCGGCCTGGCGCTGGCGGCGTATGAATCCAGGGCTACCAGCGCGGAGCAGTTTTTTGCGAATTTGGAAACGGCTGCGGCGGTCCTAAAAGCCTCCCGCCCCACCGCCGTCAACCTGGCCTGGGCAGTCGGAAAAGTATTGCGCTTCATAAAGGCTGCGTTGGAAGGAAAAGATCTCCAGACGTTAAAGGCTTTGGTGTTGCTGGAAGCCCAGCGCATCGCGGATGAGGATGTGGAGATTAATAAACGCATGGGCGTGCACGGCGCGGCTTTGATTAACGATGGCGATACTATCATCCATCATTGCAACACCGGCGCGCTGGCGGGGGTCGACTGGGGCACGGCCTTGGGCGTGATCCGTACGGCGCACGAGCAGGGCAAGCGGGTTCATGTTCTGGTGGATGAGACCCGCCCACGTTTACAAGGGGCGCGCCTGACGGCTTGGGAATTGCAGCAGTACGGTATTCCTTTTGAAATCATCAGCGACAACATGGCCGGGTATTTCCTGCGCTCCGGCCAGGCACAGAAAGTCTTTTTCGGTGCGGACCGCGTAGCCGCCAACGGCGACGTTGCGAATAAGATCGGCACGTACATGCTTGCGTTGGCTGCCCACGATAACGGCGTCCCGGCCTATTCAGTGGCCCCCACCTCGACGATTGATCTGTCGTTGGCGGATGGTAGCCAGATCCCCATCGAAGAACGCGACCCGGAGGAAGTATTAGGGATACAGTTCCACGGGGAACGCGTCGCTCCACCCGGGGCAAAAGCCCGCAACCCGGCTTTTGACGTGACGCCCAACCGGCTGGTTACCGCCATTGTTACCGAGAACGGGATCGCGTATCCACCGTTCGATTTTTCGTCATTCGTAACTCATAACTCGTAACTAATTTCTACGTACTTTAAACAGGAAAATACCATGGATATTTTATTGACCGGTTCTGTTGCTTACGATTACCTGATGACTTTCCCGGGCTTGTTCAAGGAACAGATCCTGCCGGAACGGCTGGAAAAGATCAGCCTGTCGTTCCTGGTCGACTCCATGTCGCGCCAGCGCGGCGGGATTGCGCCGAATATCGCCTACACCATGGCTTTGCTCGGCGAACAGCCGCGCGTCATGGCAACGGTGGGTGAGGATTTCGAGGAATATCGGCAGTGGCTGGAAGACAAGGGTGTGGATACGACACTCATGCAGGTGATTCCCGGCCTGTATACGGCCTCGTTCTTTGCCACAACCGACCAGGCCAATTCCCAGATTGCCAGCTTCTATCCAGGCGCGATGGGAGTGGCGGCACAACAGAGTCTGCACGATGTAAAGGACCGTCCCAACCTGGTGGTGGTTTCGCCTAATGCCCCGGATGCCATGGCCAAGTTCGCCGCGGAATGCCGTGAATTGAAGCTGCCATACCTGTATGACCCCAGCCAGCAGATCCTGCGACTGGAAGGGCCGGAACTGGCGCGCGACATGGAAGGCGCACATTTCCTGTTTGTCAACGATTACGAGTTCGAATTGATTTCCAACAAGACCGGGCTTGACCTGGCGCACATACTCCAGCACGTGGATGTGATCGTGGTCACGCGCGGCAAGGATGGTTCGTCCGTATACGCGGCCGGAAGAGAGTACAATATCCCGGTTGTCCCGGAAGTCAGCATCGTGGACCCCACCGGCGTGGGAGACGCCTACCGGGCGGGGTTTTTGGTCGGCTATGCACGCGGCTGGGGCTGGGAATTGTGCGGCCAAATTGGCTCCCTGGCGGCGACATACTGTCTGGAACAGAAAGGCCCGCAGAACCATTCCTTTACCCGTCTGGCGTTCGTGAAACGCTTCCGGCAGCATTTTAATGACAAAGGCGTTCTGGATACGATTATCCTGTAATAATATCTTTTCAATTTCTGGAGATGAATATGAACAATTTCGATATAAAAGATAAAAACCTGGCGGAAGGCGGGCGGCGGCGCATCGAATGGGCCGAGCGTGAGATGCCCGTCCTGCGAACCATCCTCAAGCGCTTCGAGAAGGAAAAGCCGCTCAGCGGCGTGCGCCTGTCAGCCTGCCTGCATATCACCACCGAGACCGCCAACCTGGCGCGTACGCTGGTGGCAGGTGGCGCGGACCTGGTGCTGACGGCCTCCAACCCGCTTTCCACGCAGGACGATGTGGCGGCTGCACTGGTCAATATCTATGAGGTGCCGACCTTTGCCATCAAGGGCGAGGATAACGTGACGTATTACAAGCACATCGGCGCAGCCCTTGACCACAAGCCCCACATGACCATGGATGACGGGGCCGACCTGGTTTCAACCATCCACAAGGAACGCCGTGAACTTCTGCCGGGCATCATCGGCGGCACCGAAGAGACCACCACCGGCGTCATCCGTCTGCGCGCCATGGCCGCGGATGGCATGCTCCAGTTCCCGGTCATCGCGGTCAACGATGCCATGACCAAGCATTTCTTCGATAACCGTTACGGCACCGGCCAATCCACCCTCGACGGCATCATTCGTGCCACCAATGTCCTGCTGGCCGGCAAGAACTTCGTGGTGGCCGGGTACGGCTGGTGTGGGCGCGGTTTGGCTTCCCGGGCGCGCGGTATGGGCTCGCTGGTGATCGTCACCGAAGTGGACCCGCTCAAAGCGCTCGAAGCCGTCATGGATGGGTTCCAGGTCATGCCGATGATGGAAGCCGCCAAGATCGGCGACATCTTCTGCACCGTCACA
Organism: uncultured Chloroflexia bacterium; assembly: GCA_963837875.1. GTDB lineage: Bacteria > Chloroflexota > Anaerolineae > Anaerolineales > Villigracilaceae > UBA877. The sequence continues at coordinate 1,991,420 of CAWIOV010000001.1, read as the reverse complement.
GGCGATATCAATGTGATTGATACCCGTCATTTTGAGGTGATGAAGGATGGCGCCATCGTGGCCAACTCGGGCCATTTCAACGTGGAGATCAACATCCCCGGCTTGGCGAAACTCTCCAAAACCGACCCGAAACTGGTGCGGCCCTTCGTGGACCAGTACGAGACCCAGGATGGACGCAAGATCAATATCCTGGCCGAGGGCCGGCTGATCAACTTATCCGCCGCCGAAGGCCACCCGGCCTCGGTGATGGATATGTCCTTTGCCAACCAGGCCCTGGCGGCTGAGTTCATGGTCAAGAATGCCAAAACGCTTGAGAAACGCGTCTACTCCGTCCCGCCCGAAGTGGATGCCGAGATTGCGCGCATCAAGCTGGCCGCCATGGGCGTCAAGATTGACGACCTGACGGCTGAGCAGGTCAAGTACCTGAATTCATGGGAAGAGGGCACGTAGAACATAAGTATAACGGAATGCGTTAAACGGTAAAAGGCAATGGCCTCGCAGATGGGAATTTGCGGGGCCATTTTGATGGCGAATTGATAGCGGGAGAATAGGCGTGATTTTCCAAGTGTAGTATCATCTTTTGGTAATTCAATTTTGTTTGAAAAGGATCCTCATGCTCTCAAAACTGCGCGAACCCGTCAATGGGTTGACTCACCTGGGCGGCGCGATTGCCGCCTTCTTTGGATTGATTGTCATGCTCGTGACTGGTTGGGGTGGGCCGGCGAAAATCGTCTCTGTGCTGGTGTATGGGATCGGCCTGATCGTTATGTTTTCGGCCAGCGCCACCTATCATATCGCCAAAGTTAAACCGGCTGTCCTGCAAACATTGCGGAAAATGGACCATTCCGCCATCTTCCTGCTGATCGCCGGAACGTATACACCCTTCTGCCTGATCGCTTTCACCGGTTTCTGGCGCTGGGGGCTGCTGGCCATCATCTGGGTGATTGCGGCCCTGGGCATCCTGGTCAAGATTTTTTATATCAATTCGCCCCGCTGGCTGCACACGGGCATCTACGTGGTGATGGGCTGGCTATGCATTCTCGCGGCTCCGCAGATGGCCTCCGTGCACCCGTTCAGCGCAGTGGTCTGGCTGATCGTGGGCGGGGTGATTTATACGTTTGGGGCGGTGGTGTATGCCACCAAGATCTTCAATTTTACGCCGGGGAAATTCGGCTTCCACGAAGTATGGCACATCTTTGTTCTGCTGGGTGCCTTAGCGCATTTTATCGCGGTCATGGCGCTACTCGCCCGGCCGGCCTGAGCTTATTTTCCTGTGACTAATACCGGTTAGAACGCCTCGCAGCTATCCTGCGAGGCGTTTTTTAATTTCTTTTAATGCCAGTCTTCATTCAATTGGAACGTGTACATAATTTACACATTATTAATTCATGTTATGTTCATAACTGTTTGCTACAATTTTCTATATAAATGAAATGGTTCTTCTAGAGAGTTTAATCGTAAAAAAGGATGGTTCCCATGAAAACAAAGCAGCTTGTACTTCCCCTGTCCGCATTGATCGTGATCCTGGCAGTCGCTTTAGCGGCTTGTGGCGCAAACCCGAGCGCCACGACCACAGCCGGCACCCCGGCTGCCAACCTTGCCCGGCCGCTCCCGCTCGCAGAAACCTTGGTGGTTGGCACGTTCAAGCTGGGTGGGACGGGCAACGCCGTCACTTCCGCCCAGGCGACCGCCCTCATTCCGCTCTGGCAGGCCTACGCCCAGTTGACCTCCAGTAATTCGGCTGCGCAGGCGGAGTTGGACGCAGTGGTCACGCAGGTTCAGCAGACCCTGACCCCGGCGCAGGTCCAAGCGATCACAGCCATGAAGTTGACCCGCCAGGATATGCTTACCGAAATGAGCAGCCTGGGATTAAGCAGTGGCGGCGCTAACGGCTCGTCTGGCTATAGTGGGACGCCACGGGCAAGCACTGGTGTTGGCGGCTTCTTCGCTGATGGTGGCCCAGGCGCGGATGGCATTCCTGGAACCGGCAGTACCGGTACAACCGTCCGTCCAACCCCGAATCCGACCCTATTGGCGCAATATGCCAACCGCATTCCAACCTCTCTGATGAACGCCCTGGTCTCTCTTTTACAGAAGACCGCCGCTTCCTAGAATATGAAGGTTCATCGTGGATTGTCGGGGTAAAGAAGTGAATTGGGTGTGTTGGGCGGGCTTCGCCCGCCCAACACACCCATATCTTCCCCCTATCTTATCGATTCTAGGACAGCCAATCTGAAATAAGCAACTTTCCGGGAGTTGGTTAAAATGACTGGAATAAAGACAATCCTGGTTGTGGATGACGAGGCCCGGCTGGTTTCCCTGGTCGAAACCTACCTGGCCCAGAGCGGGTTCCGGGTTGTCACAGCGTCGAATGGACGCCAGGCGCTCGCCCTAACGCAGCGCCAGGTACCGGACCTGATCATCCTCGACCTGATGATGCCTGAGATGGATGGGTATGAATTCATGCACGCTTACCGGGCGGAGCATGATACTCCCATCATTCTCTTAACAGCACGGGCGGAGAGCGATGAAAAAGTGATTGGCTTGGAAGCAGGCGCGGATGACTATATGACCAAACCCTTCCGCCCGCGTGAATTGATGGCGCGTGTGAAGGCAGTGCTGCGACGCAGCGGTGAAAAAGAACCGGTAGGCAAGGTTCTGCATGTGGCCGATATCGTGGTGGATCGCAGCGCCCATTCCGTCCAGGTCGGCGACCAGTACGTTGATCTGACCCCATCTGAATTCGATCTGCTGGCGGCCTTGATGTCGACGCCGGGACATGTCTACTCCCGGCTTGACCTGCTCGACCTTTTGCAGGGCGTGCGCTACGAAGGCTACGAACGCGCCATTGATCTGCACGTCAAGAACCTGCGCGCAAAGATCGAGCAGGTTCCCAGCGCGCCTCATTATTTAGAAACCGTTTATGGCGTGGGGTATCGCTTCGCCCGGCTATAAAACCTTTGCGCCGGATGCCCGAACCTGGGGACGCGTTTATTGTTTCCAGCGGCTTTAATCTTTCTCGCCGTTATCTCCCAATTCCAGGAAGGATGCTTCCGTAAAGTCCTGGAGAACGCGCACCATTAAGTGCAACTCGTTTTCCGTGTACTTTTGCAGAAACCGGACAAAGCCCCTCTCCATCTGATGGTCGAAAGCCCGGTGCGCTTCATATAGCTCTTTCCCCAACGGGGTTGTGCGGAACAGGATCACCTTTTTATTATTGGGCAGGGATTCGCTGATAATGATTTTCTTGGCCGCCAGACGGCGGGTTGCCTTGGAGACGCTGCCTCTGGGAACCCCGGATTGCTTCGAGATGGTCATGCCGTTGATCGGCTCCGATTGGCCGATCGCGTTCAGCACGCGTAGCATGGTCAGGGTAGAATCCTGCAATAGTTCACCGAGGGCTGGATTGTGGAAGTGCTCTGTCATCCATTGCTTCATCGCGGCATCGTCCGGTTGGAATCGCTCAGTAAGTTTTCCGAGTAAGGCCAGGATTTCCGGGATCAGTGCAGGGTCTTCAGCAGGGGGCATGGCAATATCTCCTTTGTTTCCGTAAGTAAGTATATCAAAAAAGTCTCATCTCTATAACTTGGAGAGCGCGAGTGTGCGGGCGGCGGAGCCGCCCTCACACTCCCTATCTTGCTCTTCTTTTTGAGAAGATGCACAAAAAACGCATATAAATTATGTTTCCAGGAAACAATATTGACATCGGAATGGCTTGGTGGTAGTATTGTTTCCAAGAAACAATACTACCACCAAAGGAGAATTGAGCAATGAAAGCTGCTGTCTTGCATCACTTCGGCCAGGCGCCCAGGTTTGAAGATTTCCCGGATCCAATCCCGGCTGCCGGCCAACTGCTGGTATATGTGAAGGCGGTTGTCCTGGAAAATGTGGATAAAGCAACGGCGATGGGGGCCCATTATGCCAGCCAACAGCTCTTTCCGAGCTTGCCGGCCGTTGTCGGGCATGGTGGTATTGGAGCGTTGGAGGATGGCCGGTTGGTGGGCTTCGGCGGGGTTAAGCCTCCTTATGGAGCGATAGCCGAAAAGGTGGTCATCCCGCAGGGATATTTTGTCCCCATACCGGATGGGGTGGATGCGATCACGGCGGCAGCCTACCCGGCTTCAGCCTTGACTGCGCTCCTTCCTTTGAAATGGGGCGCACAACTCCGGCCCGGAGAAACCGTCCTGGTCAACGGCGCGACCGGCGTTTCGGGGAAACTGGCCGTACAGATCGCAAAACTGCTCGGCGCGGGAAGGGTCGTCGGTACGGGGCGCAACGAGCAGTCCATGGCGCGCCTGAAGGAATTTGGTGCGGACGCGGTCATTGATTTGAAGTTACCGGATCAGCAACTCGCCGAGGCCTTTACCCGGGCAGCCGGCCAGGGCTATAACGTTATCCTCGATTTTGTCTGGGGGCATCCCACCGAGGTGCTAATAAAAACGCTGGTTCCAAAGGAACTTGGTTTCGCCCGCGGCCAGGTTCGCCTGGTTCAGGTGGGGGAAATGGCCGGGCCGAGTATTGTGCTACCCGCCAGTGCATTACGCACCTCCGGGTTGGAGATTACAGGGGCGGGGGCAGGCTTGAGCCCTGAAGCGATCGCTGAAGGCACTGCGTTAGCTTGGAAGTTCATCCTTGAGAAAAAGATCAGCATGGATATCGAGCAGGTGGCGCTCAAAGATATCCAGGAAATCTGGCAGCGCACGGATTTCCAGGGCCGTCGGATGGTCGTGGTGCCTTAAGTCTCTCATTGCCCGGGCGCGGCTGGATCAACTTCCAGGGTGGTACGCATGACGGTCACTTCGTATGGATTCCATGGGGAAACAAGCCAATAAATGGTGCTGCGCCGGTTACCATTAACGCTGCTCTCCGTGGTCGTATAGCGATTGAGCACAAAGGGAGCATAGAAGGAGCCGGCTTCGAACATCCCGTTCTTCTGCAATGCAGGCCAAAAATCTTTCTGGCCGGGGCACCCCGCCGGGACCATCACCAGGCGGCAATCTACTGCAGGTCCGGGGCTCAGAAGGGTCGTTGGCGCTGACCACGGTCCCCAGGGAGCCGCAGCGATCCGGGCTACTATACCTCCCCAGCAGTTGTAGAGCAGCAACCATTTTCCCAATACGGAATTCCAGGTGATCGAAAATTCGCCCACGCAGCGACCGGCGTTGGATGTAACGCTGAATATCTCCGGTTGACCCGGTGGGTTCCAGGTGGTGGTATAAGCCGCGTTTTGGAACCATGCCTTGCTCGTCACCCACTCTGGCTGGCCGGTGCTATCCAATCCAGTGAAGAAGTGCCAGGCGGCGGGGTTTGCCAGAGCTTCGGGGGCGGCATACGCCATGTATGGAATGCTGGCGCGATAGCGCGGCGCACCGAAAATAAAGATTCCCAGCCGCTGCTGTGTGGGAATGTCGGCTTGCAGGAGGCTGTTTACCGCTGTGACATACACGAAACCGGCCGGCATGGGGATCACCTGGCTGAAAGTCTGGCCATCGTCGCTGGATTGCGCCAGTACGCTCTTTCCCAGGCTGTTACGCGCATCCGTCTCCGGACAATCGTTGAATGGATTGGCTACCGGGCGGGCGAGCGGGGTCAGCGGCGATGGGTTGAGCGGATTGGGATGCACACAATGCGCCGTCCAAAAGAAGGCATACAGTAAACCGCCTGCGCTCACGCCTCCGGAAGGAACATTGAAGAAGCCCTGTTTCACCTTGATCGGACCGGTGATGCTGGCCGGGATGAACTTCCCGGCAATTGTGTGGTTAACCTGCAGATCCAGGCAAGTGCTGGCATCCGGCGGAGCAGTGCGAACGGTTATTCCTACCGCATCGTCCGGAGGAACTTCGCTTTGTGCGGGCGTCTCGTTTTGCGGGTGGGGCGGCGGCCAGCTATCCCCAAAAAGCAGGATTAGCTTGCCTTGGTGTTCAACGGGATAGCCCAGGTCGGCGGCCGCCAGTCCGGCATTGGTTAATGTCCGGGCGGCGGTGGGCTGGCCGGTTTCCCAATCCACATCTCCCAGCAACTGGCAAATTTTCTGCGTTGAGCCTGGCACGGCCACCAGGGATTCACCCGGAAGGGCCGGAGCAGGGGAGGCAGTCGACATGGCCGGAAGAGACGGTGCGGGCTGGGGGCTTTCAGACGGGACGGCCGTCGCTGGCAAACCGGCTGCTGGCAGGTTGCAGGCCGAGAGTGAAATAACCAACACTACTGCCACAATCAAGTTGCGCATATCCAATCTGCTCCTTTTATGGGCTTCCGGGCGCTGGGATTGGGCACGCCCCCGGATTGCTCACATAGGCCATTTTGGCGACATCAAAAGTGAAAATGGAGGCATCGGCTGCCTGGAGAACCAGGGTCGTTCCACATGCAGCCACCAGGTGAACCGCCCCCGCACGCGCCGGCGTGGGATAATTGATTGCCTTCAGCCCAGCGTAATTGACAACTACGTTCAACGCTCCTTGTGCTGCCGTAACACTCCACGCTGGCTGTTCCGGCCGTCCATTTTCGTCTGTTTCCATCAGGGCACCCGCCGCGACTTCCACGACGTTGCCATCCACGCTGCCTGCCCATGCATTGTACCTGGCTTGTGTGGGCAGAAAATTTCCAACGACACCCAGCGGATTGAATTGCAGACCGGTTTGCAGGGTCGGGGTTGGGCTTGGCATGGCTACCGGCCGGGCTGCGCCGGCGTTTTTTATCGATTTCGCTGCCGGCGGATAGGCGGTTGCATCGGCGGCGCATTGTGATTCGGCGCTTAACGCCCCTTGTTTTCTGGCGAGAAGGAATGGGTTTTCACTGGCGTCTTTCTGGGCCAATTGTTCTTCGATACCGGCTAGCTCGGGTGGCACACAATAAGACGGCCGCGCCGGTCCGGTGCTTGCTTGGGCTCCCGTCGTAGCACTTGCGGAATATAGCGTGGATAAAAGGATTAACACCCCCAGCGCTATTCCCGCCGTGCTCAAGGTCGTTCGGATAAGGCTGCGCATGATTTTTTTTATTCTCCGCTCATTATTTCCACTTCAGGTCGGTTGACCCGTACAGGCTACTCTGCGTAGCTTTGACGTTTTTCCATAGATTCGTCCAGCCTTTGGCGGGCGTATCGTTTATGCCAGAACATCCACCCATCTGCTTGCAGGCCTGGGATTGGGTCAGTGCGCCCATGAAAGACAGAGCCCCGCTTTCAGCAGTGATCCTCCCGTATTGGCTGATCAGGCTCCATTGCGTGCCATTTGCGCCGACCGTGTTGTAAATCTCTGGGAAGGGGAAAAGCGCCAGGGTTCCCCAGGAAACGTACCAAACCCCCTCGGCTGTCCACGAATTGCCACAGACTGTGCTGGCGGTATAGGGGCCTGCCAGCGGGCAACCGGAGGCGCTGCCCACATTGTAGAGATATAGCCCGGAACTGGCGGGGCTGTTGGAATTGTATACGGAAGTATATCCGTCCACCCAGGCTTGCGTGGCGGACGGGCTGTTCATGTCTGGCTCCATATCCCCGGCGGCTCGCACCGACACCTGGCTGGAATAGCCCTGTGCGGTGACCCAGGCGCTGATATTCATCGTCATGGTCGCCCAAGCGACTCCCTGGTCGTAGGTTTCGTCGCTCCCGGCGTTGTTTACCCCGGCCGCGATGTGCAGTTGGGAAGTCCGATCCTTGCCGGTACAAATGTAATACCCCGCCCCAAATTGCTCGACCGTTTCAGCGATTTGTGCGCTGGAAACAAATACCTGGTTGTTGGGATTCCCAGGGGAACTCCAATCATAGGTGCCATAGGTGGCATTGGAATACGCCGGCATTCCGAAGAACAGGATCACTACATCCTTTTGTGCCCCGGCGGTTTTTAAATCATGCGTTCCCAGCGCGCACCCCAACGCATACCCAGCCGCCGGAATACTGGCTGGATTGGCAGTATCCATATACCAACTGGTCGTGTACGCCGGCGGCGATGCGGCTGCCTCGGTCATCCAGATAGGCGCTGCCACGATAAAAAGGCCGGCTGCCAGAATGCAGCCCAACAATCTCCCCAGGATTTTCGTGGTATCCGGCTTGTGAAGAACTTTCCTTGCCATTGGTTTCCTTTAAATAAAGTTCAACCCATTGTACGCTTCATAAGGTCATTCTGCAACGGATAGCGGGACTCCCCCCTCTTCCCTGCATAATCGCTATACCCGCCAATATATTCCTTCACCTTCCCATCTTCCAGGGCCAGGATGCGGTTGACCGTGCGGTCCAGGAAGTAGCGGTCATGCGAGATGACCAGCACCGTCCCGATGAAGTCCTCCAGGGCGTTTTCGAGCACTTCGGCGGAGGCGATGTCGAGATTGTTGGTGGGTTTGTACAGCAGCAGGAAGTTGGCTCCCGAAAGCACCAGCAGCGCCAGTTGCAGGCGCGAGCGTTCCCAGCCCAAAAGCGTGCGGACCTTTTCGCTGGCCTGTGGGGTAGGAGAAAAGGTAACCCAGAAGAACGGTCACAGCGGTGGACTCGCTCAGATTCCCGGCTCGCCGGACGGTATCCAACAAGGTCTTATCCAGGTCGAGCGTATCGCGCTCCTGGGCATAGTAGCCGGTGCTGATGTTGGGGCCGAGCTTGATCTCGCCTGCATCCGAGATTTTCACTCCCAGGATGAGCCGCAGTAGCACCGGTTTCCCGCTCCCGTTCGGCCCGATCAGCCCGAAGCGTTCCCCATGGCGGATCAAGAAATGTACGCCGGTCAGCAGTGGGCGGGCTCCGCCCACCCAACACCTCCAATTTGCTTACTCGCCTCGGCAATTCCCCGCGCACTCAGGCCAGACCGGAGAAAAAATCTGTCTTGATCTGGGAAGCGGGTATATGTATCTGCTGCAATGTTTCTTTGAAGGAATCAACCATGGCCTTGGGACCTGAAATATAGAACATACAATGGCGGTAACCAGGTACCTTGGTTTTGATCAGCTCTGGAGTGATTTGCCCGGTTGTTCCCGTCCAGGCGGGCGGAAGATGGTTGTTATCGGTCACCGCGTAAATGGTTTGGATGCCCAATTCACGCTGCGCCCGGTCGAACACATCTTTGTAAAGGATGTCATCAACGGTTTTATTGGCATAAAACAAGGTAATTGACCGTTTTGTGTGTGTATCGAGCAAGTACTTGATCATGCTGCGGAAAGGGGTTATGCCAACTCCGCCGGCGATCAGCACGCATTTCTGCAATGGATTTTCGGGCAGGGTAAAATCTCCGGCCAACTGGCTGGCGACAATTTCATCGCCGGCCTTCATCTTTAACAAAGCATTCTTGAAAGTGCTCGATTGGGGATAGAACTTGACGCCCAGCCGCAAGGTTTTTTCGGTTGGCGCCGAAGCCAGGGTAAAATAGCGCCGGTTTCCGCGCACATCTGGATGATCATGACCAAGCGTCCACTCCATATACTGCCCCGGCGTAAATGCGAAATTCCTCGCCTGCGTAAAGATAAAATCGTATATGTCAGGCGCAACCTTGATTTTCTCTTTGAGCTTGAGCACCAAACGCGTTTTGGGGCTGGCGAGATAGGAAAAAACATTCCCAAATAGAATCGCCAATTCCGGCGTTAGGTAAAACGCTCCGAAATGGATTTGCGGGGAGAAGAAGAAGCCCACCAACAGGCCGTATCCGATCCTTGATCTGTGCGTGGGCGGAGTGGTCAGCGGCTCGGTCACGAAGATGAATGCAAAGAAGAATAATGGGGAGTAGAGAAAGATCTTTTGCATATCGTTGACCGGATTACCCCCATTAAACATACTTAATACCAGGCTGGTTGCCAAGGCCATGCCCAAAAAGCTGAGCACCAGATCGAACCTCCTGATCTTGCGAACGACCAGGATGCCGCCAACCAGTACGAATGGAAGCATGGGAGCATTGCCCACCCACCAACTGGCCGACTGATTAAGCGTAAAATATGTCAGGGCCACGGCCAAGGCGACCGGGTTAAAAATGTGCTTCCGGTTGATGGCCAGGATGTATTTTGACGCCATTGCCAGGATGGCGGCCCAACCTAGGAACCACAGATCGTTAAACGTTTTGATCGGGCTGATGATCAAGGCCAGGATGAGCGCGGAGATGAAAACCGACTCCACGTTGGCGGCCACCCGGAACGTTTTGGCGAAGATCCAGTTTACAGCCCAGCAGACCGCGATCAGGAAACCGATCGAAAAAAGCAGCGCAAAAACATCGTACTTTAATAAACCTGTCAGGGAAAGAATGATGCCTGTGCCGAGTAAAAATATCAAATAATACAGCACCAACCGGTACATGGTGACCCGGTTTAGCCAGTTGTCTATGGACTTAATCATGATTTACATACCTTTCAAAACCACTCGTATAGGTTGCCAAACCTTCCTCGTCGATCATATATCCCTCGATGCCTTCCAATTTTTCGATGAAAAGGATGCCGGCCGGCCCCATTGCAAAGGCGGCCGTGGCAAAGCGGTCCGCCTCATAAACATCCGGGCCGATCACCGTCAGACTGACGATCCCGGTAATTGGTTGGCCGCTATTTTTTGGATTATAGATATGCTGGCCACGCACGTATGTCCCTGATGTTGCCACGCCGCCATCCTGGATGGAGAGCACTTTCACGATTTGGCCGGGATCGAAGGGGTTTTGGATCCCGATGCGCCAGGCCTGGGCCTGGCCATTTTTCCCGGATACCTGTATATCGCCTCCGGCATCCACGTAATAGTTTTCGAAACCAGCCCGCTGGATGATTTCGGCAGCAGTGAAGATGGCCCAGCCTTTGACGATCCCGGAAGGATCGTAGATGCCGTTGTGGGCAATATCAAAATACCCGCCGGTTTCCTGGCGGGTTTGCTCGGCCAGCGCAAAAATAGACTGCATATCTTCGCTGGATTGTTCAAGCGTGATCTCCTGCCGGTTGAGCATGGAAATTTCGCTGTCATTCTTGTAGGTGCTGAATTTCCTGTCCACATATTCAAAATAGGCAAAGACGGACTCAAATGTCTCCCCGGTCACGCCGGGGTCGAGCACTTCCAATGTGATGGGCATGCCCATGCTGAGGTGGGTTTGTTTCATGGTCAGTTGCTGGCAGAATTAAGCGCGGATTGCAGGGAGCTCAAAAAAGCCTGGCTGGTCAGCGTGGCCCCTGTGATGATATTAACGTTGGCGCTTTGGGCCTGGATGGCTTCCTGGGTGAGCCAGGGCGTGGCCTGGGCATTGATCATCTGTGAAGTGCGCCTGTCATGGGGATAATCCAGGAACTTGACATCCGCAATTTTCCCATTTTGGATCACAACCTGTACCTGGACATTCCCGTAATATGCATTCACTACTGGCCCGGTATAGGTGCCGTTTTTGTAGCCCGTTCCTGCAGGGACTGTGGCCAACGTTGGTGTGTTTCCCGCTGGTGCGCTCTCCGTCGGTACGCTTCCCGTTGGCGCCGGCGCCGTTTGCGCAGCCACTGTTGGCGTTTCACTGATGTTCGCTGCCGTGTTTCCATTACCGGCGTTGGCCGGATTTGTTTGCCTCTCGTGAATGTAGTAAGCAATGAATGTAATCACCACAAAGGCTGACAAAGTAAATTTCTTGATGCTTTGGATGAAACCCGAGCCCTGGTTTGTTTGGTTTCTTGCCATGTTCGTCTCCTTTTTTAATTTCAGTATTTGGATAAATATACGCTAAAAAGATGAACAAAAGATGAACCGCCCGGATGAAAAACTCGAAAATGGCCGGCGGAGTCTGAAGTCTCCAGACTTCGGACTCTCCAACATCTGGAGACGTTGGACTCCGGCAGCTATTACCTATCCCCCCGTCCCCCTTACCGCGAAAAGCACGCGGGACTTTTCCTGATAGGGAAGGGGGTGACGCTGGATGCGGCGGGGGTTAGGTCCCCGCAAATAGCGTATAATTTCAGGCGATACACGCGCGCTGATGTCAGAACAGACATCATGTTTTGGCAACATCCCGAAGGATGAAAATCTTGTCGCTGGATCGCCCTGAACGAGGCCATTATGAAACAGTCCTTTATCCATATAGCATTGGTAGTCAGAGACTATGACGAAGCCATTGCTTTTTATACGCAGAAACTCCATTTCACCCTGGTTGAAGATACCTACCAGCCGGAGCAGGATAAGCGCTGGGTGGTGGTCGCCCCGCCCGGCTCGAGCGGGACAACGCTGCTGCTGGCTCGGGCCTCTAAGCCGGAACAGCAGCCCTTTATAGGCAACCAGACCGGCGGAAGGGTATTTCTCTTTCTCAACACGGATGATTTTTGGCGGGATTATAACGAGATGGTTTCTAAAGGCATCCGGTTTGTCCGAGCTCCAAAGGATGAATTGTACGGACTGGTGGCCGTTTTTGAAGATCTATATGGCAATTTGTGGGACTTGCTCCAGATCAATGCCAATCATCCCCTTTTCCGAACAGAATAGCCGGATGGCAGGCTTCCAATACTGCAAGTTGTTTAATCAACCCCTCTGACTTTCGGGTGCAGCAAACCCAAGCCGATCAGCCCGGTTTGGAGAATACCTCCAACAATGAAAACCAATCCCGGGCCAAACATCCCGGTTGCCCATCCACCCACAGCGTATCCCACCGGGGCTAAAAGGGAGGAACCCAGAAAATCCACGCTGGAGACGCGCCCCTGTAATTCACGCGGAACCTGTTCCTGAAGCGTGTTAACCCAGATCAACCCGAGGGCGGTATTGGCCCCTCCGATGACGAACGCGGCTGCCAGCACGCCCGGGATCGAAATGGGCAGCCCGATCAGTACCACCATGATCCCGATCAGCATCCAAGCGCCGTACAGTTTGAGGCCGCGTTTTCGGATGCGCGTATAGCGTCCCAGCCAGAATGCAGCCAGCAGCGCGCCTAGAGATATGCAGGTGTAAAAAAGACCCAGCACACCCACTTGCGCGTGCAGTTGGTTCTTGATCAAAAATGGCAGGGCGACCCCCATCGGGCCGGCATAGGTAAGGTTGGAAATCCCGGCTATGGCAATCGTGACCCAAAGCCAGGGCGTCCCAAACACGGTCCCCAGCCCGGCGCGCATATCCCGAAGGATACTCCCGCCTGGTTCTTCTGTGCGCGCGGCCCCGGACAGTCTTAGTATGGAGAGCAGGCATGCAACCGAAACGAAAAATGAGAGCGCATCCAACGCGAACGCAGATGGAGTGCCGCCCAATGCGACCATCCCTGCGCCCAACGCCGGGCCGAGAATGCCGCTGATCTCTCCGCTTAGGCTGGTTAATGAATTGGCGCTGGGCAAATGCTCAACCGGCACGATTTCCGGGACCGAGGCGCGGTAAGCCGGTTGAAAGAAGGCATCCACCATGCCAAAGATCAGGCTGATGATATAAATCTGCCAGACCCGTAATAAATTTACCAAAGCCAGGGCTGCCATCAAACCGACTGCTAGGCCGCGCACGAGGTCAGAGATCAGCATTACCGGCAGGCGCGGCCAGCGATCCACCAGGGCGCCGCCAAGCAGTACGAGCGCCAGCATAGGAACATCTGTGCAGATCAAGACCGTGCCCATCACCAACGCCGAACCGGTTTTTTCCAATACCCACCATGCCAGCGCCACCTGGTAGAAACTATCCCCCAGGCGTGATATCGTTTGCCCGCTCCATAGGAGGGCAAAGGGACGTTGGCTTAAGGCACGGAATGAGGCGAGCATGGCCGGACGGATTGTACACCATTGAATGGATATGGTGTTCCCATCTTCCACCTTATTTCATCCAACTCTCCAGCGATTCCCATTAAGGTTTTCTAATCTGTAATGATTATATTGGCGTGTTAGAATCCACCCGAATAGTTCTAATAATTATCAAAAGAGGAGATCAAGAGAATGAATTCACGGAAATCTCATATCATCGTCAGCGGCCTCCTGCTCATCGTCATCCTGGCAGCCTGTGCACAAAGCCCGGCGGCAACCCCAACACCCCCTGCAGGCGCGCCAACGCTGGCTGCCGCGACCTCCCAGCCGGTCAGTGCGCCTGCCAGCGGGGGATGCACTAACGCTTATTTCCCGGTTTCCTCCGGGAACAACTGGTCCTATTCCAGCACCGGCAGCGCTTTGGGAGCTTACACCTATACTTGGACGATAACGGATTTGAGCGACACGGGTTTTACCACCAACGATCAATCCAGCCTTGGAACGGGAACCACTGCGATTATCAAATGGGAGTGCCAGGATGGAAAAATAGCCGCGTTGGACGCCGGGGCGAGCAGTCTCAGCTTATCCACCTCGAAATATACGCTGACCAGCAACTCCATCACTGCACAGGGTTATAATATCCCGAGTACTTTTAATACCGGAGATACTTGGTCCGAAACTGTGACTGTCAATGGAACTGTGGTGACTAGCACGCGATCCATGGAATCCCAAATTGTCTCCAAAGTGGACTGCAGCGCCGTTGGCACCGATTCAGTTACGGTCCCGGCCGGGACGTTCAACAACGCCGCCAAGGTTACATGCACAAACACGGTGGTCGTTTCGGTGCTCTTGAAAGGGACGCCCACACCGGCTGAGGCCCCCAAAACCGTGAACATCACCGACTGGTATGCCAAAGGAGTGGGATTGGTTAAATCAGTCAAAATAAATGGCGCCACCGGCGGCACGGAAACCATCCTGCTGAACCAATATAAAGTTCAATAGCAAGCCAGTAGTCCAACTCCTTTCATGTTTTTTCCTCTTCCCAGCCTCCAGCATGGAGGCTGGGATCTTCTGTTGGAGCACCCATTTTGTGTGACCGGCGATGGCATGGCTGATCAGTTACATTCCGCAACAGTCGTCGAAAGGCTGTCGGATGCGCCATAATCATTGAAGGCTTCCAGTTCATACACCAGGCTCGCGCCCTGGGGCGCATCTGTCTGAACGTAAGACGTTTCGTTCGCTGGAACATCTACCAGGTGGTTGCCATTCAAATAGATGGAGTACCCAGTGGCGTTCTCCACCGGCGCCCATTGCAAAGATACTTCCAAATTGCTGGAACTACATATGAATGTGTTACCAAACGAGGTGGGTGTTCCTGGTAAGGGAGGCACCAGCTCAACTGGGACCTGATCCGTCGGGCCTTGCAAGCTGGCGTTCGGGTCGCCCATCCAGCAAGTGGTGGTCGGCGATTCCTGGACCAGCCACCAGGTGTTTATTTCGTTCCGTCCGACCACATTGTAGGCAGTTCCATTTTGCAGATAGGTAATTGCAAAATAGCCCGTGCCAGGCCCTTTCCGGCAATTGGCATTGATGGATGGAACTACTTGGGCCACGGTTGGGGCAGTGGCCGGGATGGTAGTGGGAGCTGCCAGCGTACTGGCGACAGTAGCCGGTTCCGTCACGGTCGGAGCAAGCGTAGTCGGCGCCACTGGAGTTACTGCGGGCACAGTTGGATTTATCACAGTCGGCGAGGCCGCTGTATTGGCTGGGGCGGGCGCAACCGTGGCAGTGGCGCTTTGGCAGGCCTCCAAAATGAAAGCCGCAGCTAGGGCGATCACGATCAGGCCAAACAGAATTTTATTTTTACGCATATTTCACCTTCTTTGTCTCATTAAAAAAGAATAGGAATATAAGAGTAACACTTTGGTGATTCAATGTCAACGGATTCCAATTCAGGTTATACGATATTCACATACTCAACAATATAGTTCCGAAATTCCCGGACTTCGGATCCTCCAACGTCAGGAGACGTTGTTCTCCGCAGATTCGGCTGCATCGTTTTTATCGTTTCAATAATTATGTTCGCGCGATTTTTGATTCGATTGCCCTCATCCGGTTCCAGGCGATTCTCGATCGACGCCGCCTCCGGAGCCTGAATCCGGCGCAATATGTGATAAAATACGGGTTGCACCCTTCAACAGCCCTTCGACCGGCCTAGGACGAAGGCATAGGGCACTCACCGGAATCACTCATCGTTACGCCAGGCCCCGGTTTCCACCCCGGGGTTTTTGTATGGAATAGGGAATGGCGGACGGCGTCCGCTACACCGAAAAGGTAAATTATGCTGAAAGAACGCACCGATCTTCGTAATATCGCCATTATTGCCCATGTTGATCATGGCAAGACCACTCTTGTGGACGGCCTGCTACGCCAGTCGCACACCTTCCGTGACAACCAGCAGGTGGCCGAGCGTGTGATGGACTCGAATGACCTGGAACGCGAGAGGGGCATCACAATCCTGGCCAAGAATACCGCCATCACAATCCCGGACCCTGTCACCGGCGAAACGGTCAAGATCAATATCGTGGATACCCCCGGCCACGCTGATTTCGGCGGCGAGGTGGAGCGCGTTATGAACATGGTGGACGGCGTGCTCCTGCTGGTGGATGCTGCAGAAGGCCCCATGCCGCAGACGCGTTTTGTGCTCAAGAAGGCCCTCGAGATGGGCCATAAGGCAGTGGTGGTCATCAATAAAGTGGATCGCAAGGATGCCGAGCCGGAGCGCGTCGTCAACCAGACCTTCGACTTGTTTATCGAACTGGGCGCGACAGACGAACAGGCGGATTTCCCGATCATCTATACTCAGGCCACCAGCGCCCAGGCCGGTTTCACCCCCGAACTCGGCCCGGATCTCCAGCCGCTTTTCCAGACCATTTTGCGCCACATCCCGCCCCCGAAAGTGGATTTGGACGCGCCGCTGCAAATCCTCATCACCACCCTTGGCTATGACGATTACCGCGGGGTAACCGCGGTGGGGCGCATCCACGCCGGCACTATCAAGGTTGGTCAGGCGCTGGCGCGCTTGAAGGTGGATGGAGAGAACGTGCCGGAACGCGCCCGCTATTTGTATATCCACCAGGGCCTCAACAAGGTCGAAGTGGAACATGCCGAAGCGGGCGAGATCATTGCCCTGGCCGGGCTGGAAGGGATCGCCATCGGCGAGACCCTGGCCGACCCGGAAAACCCGATCGCATTGCCGACCATCCAGGTGGAAGAGCCGACCGTCCGCATGACCTTTGGAGTAAATACCTCCCCGTTTTCCGGGCGGGAAGGCAAGTGGAGCACGTCGCGCAAGTTGCGCGAGCGCCTGTTCGACGAATTGCGTACTAACGTTTCCCTACGCGTGACGGAAACCGAAACAGCCGAGACCTTCCTTGTCTCTGGACGCGGGGAACTCCACCTGGCAATATTGATCGAAACTATGCGCCGGGAGGGCTACGAGTTCCAGGTCTCACGCCCGGAAGTGATCTTTCGTCAGGCCGAAGATGGCACCCAGCTTGAACCATACGAGGAAGTCCATATCGAAACCAGCCCCGAGACGGTTGGGGTGGTTGTGGAAATGCTGGGGGGGCGGCGGGGTAAATTGATGGATATGCAGGATACCGGACAAGGCAGCGTGCGGCTAGTTTATATTGTTCCGACTCGCGGCCTGCTGGGATTTCGTTACCAGTTCCTGACTGCCACGCGTGGCATGGGCGTGATGAATGCGCTCTTCCACGGCTATGAGGAAATGGCCGGGCCGATGGCCCAGCGAGCCACCGGTTCGCTGGTGGCCTGGGAACAAGGGGAAACCAAGTCTTACGCGTTGAAAAGCGCCGAGGAGCGCGGCAATCTTTTCTATGGACCGGGCGTGGCTGTGTATGAGGGCATGGTTATCGGCGAAAATGCCCGCCCCGGTGACATCCCGATCAACGTTTGCCGCAAGAAACATCTGACCAATATGCGCTCCTCACACGGCGACATGGAAATCCGCCTGACGCCGCCGCGCCAAATGAGCATTGATGAGGCGATTGAATACCTGGCCGACGATGAGTTGCTCGAAGTAACGCCGCTTTCGTGGCGGATTCGCAAACGCATCCTCAATACAGACGAACGTGGCAAGCAGCAGAAGAAAGCCAAGGACGCGCTGGACGAGTAAGCGGGTAAGCCTTTTCTGTCTTTGGACGAACCTTGATACCTGAGCCTGTTCTATTAAATTTGATCGGATTTGTTATGGCTTGACGCAGACGACCTGCGCATGTGTGATATTAACCAGTATGGAGGGGGCCACCTCGAACACGGCATTAGGCGTCCCTGCGGCAGCCCAGACGGTGGGGTATTGCAATAAATCTTCGTCCATATACGTTTCTAGTGAATTGGAGTGACCAACCGGCGGCACGCCGCCGATGGCGAAGCCGGTTGTGTTGCGGACAAAATCGGCATCCGCACGGCCAATGCCCTCTCCGGTAGATTGGCTGATCTTCTTTTCGTCCACTCGGTTAGCCCCGCTGGTCAGGACCAAGATGCCTTTATTGCTCTGCAGCCCTTTAAAGACCATTGATTTAACGATCTGGCCGAGCTGGCAGCCCACCTGGTCAGCGGCTTCCTGGGCCGTGCGTGTGCTTCCGCTGAATTCGATCACAACAGAATTGGAACCAAGCCTGCGCAGGCTGTCCTGGATTTTTTGAGCGGAAGAACTAAGCGATCCCATTTTACTGGTTATCGATACATAGCTTGGCTTTGAGTGTTATTTGATGGTGGACCGAAGGCGGATGCCCAGATCGCGCAATTGGCTAAAGCTGACGGGTTTTAACAAAACGTAATCGCTCTGTTCCCGCAGGTTGTCGGCCAGAAGTGAATCAAAAGTGGTAAGAACGACGATCACCTTTTGAAAACGGCTTTCACTGCGGATATGAGCCAGGACCTTATCCCCTGAGACCCCAGGAAGATATAAATCCAGGATGACAACAGAAGGATTAAGCCCCTCCAATGCTTTGATGGCCTGTTGGCCGTTTCCAATGGTCTGTGTTTCAAAGTCCGCCGCTTTCATCGCCTGTGTAAAAATGTCAGCGAGTTGATCGTCATCTTCAACTATGTATGCCAGGGGTCTCGATTGGTTTTCCATCTGATCACTCCTTAGAAACAGACAGGGGTAGGGTAACAGTAAAGAGGCTGCCCCGGCCTACTTCGCTTAGCAGTTCAATTTTGCCATTCATAAGGGCGGTGAGTTGGCTTACAATGGCCAATCCCAACCCCGAGCCGCCGGTGGCCTTTTTCCCTTCCACCTGCCTGAATGCCTCGAAGATAATTTCCCTGGCCTCTTCAGGAATGCCAACGCCGGTATCGGAAACTTGCATAGCCCAGTGGCTTTCATCAACCAGGAAGAGCCGTACCTTGATCATTCCTTTATCGGTAAACTTCAAAGCATTGTTTACAAGGTTATGCAGGATTTGTTTGAGCCAGTAAGGATCTCCATAAAGCTGCCCCGGGAGACGCGGATCTATTTCGGATTCAAAAACCAAGCCTTTTTTCTCCGTCATAAACTGTGCGATAGTTTTAACATTTTCCACCAATTCAACCGGTTTGAAAGCGCTGGGCCTGATCACCAAACGCCCGGTTTCAAGTTGCGCCTGGCCGATCAAATTATTTACAAAAGCCAGCAGGCGATTGGCGCTATCCAGGATGCCGGCGGCCGCGTTTCTCTGTTCCTCGTTGACAGGACCCAATATTCCCGTTTGGAGCATTTCAGAATACCCCAGGATGGTTCCCAGCGGCGTGCGCAAGTCGTGGCTAACGCTCGCGAGCAATTGAGTCTTCATACGGTTGGCCTCAACGGCCTGCTCGTGGGCTTGTTGGAGTTGCTCTTCCCCCAACTTGCGCTCGGAAATATCCTGCTTGATGGCAATAAAATTGGTGATAAAACCACCGGGTTGGATCAGAGGAGTTATTGTCATTTCCTCATAATACTCACTGCCGTCTTTGCGACGGTTGACCAATTCCCCGCGCCAGACTTTCCCGGAAAGGACTGTCTGCCATAAATTTTGATAGTACTCTAGCGATTGTTTCCCCGATTTCAGGAAACGCAAATTTTTCCCCGCTACCTCCTCTCGGCTGTAACCGGTCAGGCGCGTGAAGGCTGGGTTGGCCCATTCAATCTTCCCTTGCCGATCAGTAATTACGATCCCATTTTCGGTTGCCTCTAGTGCGGTCACCTGGAGCAGCATTTGCGTCTGGGCCAGCTTCTGGTCAGTGATGTCGGTCAAAATTGCCATGTGACCGTTGATGCGCCCATTATGATCCAGGATGGGCGCGATCCTCAAACTGTAGGTGCGCTTGTTTGGCCCTTCCCCAAACACAATTTCATGTTCGATTTCAAAAGCAGTGGATGTTTCCGTATTCCACTTGATCCAGGCTGGAAGGAGTTCTTGAATCCCCTGGCCGATGACCTGGTCGCCTTGTTTTTGGAAAATGCTTTGGGCGGAAGGGTTTATTTCCACAACGCGTCCGTGCACATCTGCGACGACAATCCCATCGCGCATCGCGTTGAACGCTTCGCTCTGGGTAATGGGCATGATATCCATCAATCTGAAACGGGCAAAGCCAATCTCGAAAGCGATGGCGGTCAGTGTAAAGGCCAACGGAGTCCAATCAATTCCTGGATTGAAAACGTAAATAACATTGCCGATCCATGGAATAACCATTCCGACCAGCATGATGATAGCCTGTGAACGATAGAAGTCGCGCCGACGGACGGCAAGCTGGATCAAGAAGAATGTTGCCAGGAGGAAGAGGGTATAAGAGTAAACAACGTTGACGATATACCATGGCCCGTGTCCCACCGTTATGGGGCCAATCAGCGTGGCAGGTATTTGAAGCGTTGACCAAAGCAAATGGTGCCAGTCATTCGTAAGTGCCATGAGAAACGAGATGATTGGGATGACCAACAATAGGACGAAACGGCTGCGCGTCAGCCATTTCGAACGCCCACTATAGATCAACGTAAAAGTGAAAATTGCCAGACATACGAACGGGATTCCCAGATATTCGGCCTTTAACCAAGCGACTTTGCCGGCTGGGTTAGAGAGAGCTATTTCGAAAATGTACGTAAAGGACCAGATTGCTACGCAAGCCAGCGCCCAGATCAAATGAGTAGCACCGGGCGTTTTGCGGACTATCCAAAGGCGGGCAATCAGGTAGCACGAAATGATAATGCCAATGATTAGGAAGGTGATGTATATGTAGTACAACATCATTAAAGCTCCTGCTGCCGCTAACTGTTTATACTATATCAAATTCTTTCTTCGTAAGCAAGAATTATTCGTTTGTTGGCAATTTCCATGGCGTTGGGCAGATTTTACCGGATAAACGCTGCAGCCTTTCCGGCCAGGGCATCTCGGATTTGTTCCGCGTGGCCGTGGAACAAATCCATCTGTACGGCTTCGATAACAGGGAAGAAACGTGCATCCGTGGTTTCGTCACTTAGCCCTAATTCTCCTCCAACTTGTTCAACCTCGAAAGTAAGCACGATCACGCAGGCTTTATTCCCGTCCGGATATATTGTTAGTCGGTTTGGGTCACTATAGACACCTGCTAGGCGCAACAACAATACCCGCAGCCCAGTCTCCTCGAATACCTCTCGCACACAGCCCTCGGTAACCGACTCGCCCGGTTCGATCATCCCTCCCGGCAGGCACCATTGGCCGTTATCCATGCGGCGGGTAAGCAGAACTGCCTGGTGCCCCTTATCAAAAAGAATGGCGGAACAACCCAGGCGCAAGTCGCCTTGCCGGCTGATGCGTTCTCCGTAGACGACTCTAGTGAGATTCTTAGCGGATGAAAGCTGCATCCTGGCCTGCCAGTCTATCTGTGACGAATTTCTCCAATAACGCTGCTGAATACCCCAAGCGGATCTTTCCTTGTCTCCCGATGCGTTTGCCGTTCAGAATTTCAGCCATGCCCCAATTATACAGGATTTAGTTGCGTACGAACGTGCCATTGCGTAGATCGGTCAGGGCCTGCTGGATCTCTTCACGCGTATTCATTACAAATGGGCCATAGGGAACGATCGGCTCTCCAAAGGGCGCTCCGGCCATCAGCATGAAGCGTACCGGCGCAGCCCCGCTTCGTACCTCGACCCGGTCGCCTCTGCCAAAAACAACCAGCTTTACTGCCGAGATTGCCTGCCCGGCGAAGTCCGCCAGTCCATCGAAAACATACGCAAGAGCGGTATGCCCTTCCGGCAAGGGCTGGCTGAATTCGGCCCCAGCCTCCAATGCCACTTCCATGTAAATTGGGTTGGCGGCAATCTCGGTCACCGGGCCGCGCACGCCGGCTGCTTCCCCTGCCACCACGCGTGCTTGCCAGCCCGTTCCCTGTGCCGCCGGAATATCCGCGGCAACCACACCTTGGTAGCGAGGGCGGGTCATTTTTAGAGTGGCCGGCAGGTTGACCCACAACTGGAAACCATTGATAATCCCGTCTGGTCCTCGCCGGGGCATTTCCTCATGTAGGATGCCGCCTCCGGCCGTCATCCATTGGATATCGCCGGGACCGATCAGCCCAGAATTGCCCAAGCTGTCGCGATGGTTGACGCTACCGTTGAGTATGTAGGTAACCGTCTCAATGCCGCGATGCGGATGCATCGGAAAGCCGCGGATCGGGCCTTCTACTGGGTCGTTGAAGGCGAAATGGTCAAAGAGTAGGAAGGGGTCAAACTGATTGGACACGTGCGGGGAGATGGAGCGGCGTAGGAGCACCCCGGCGCCTTCCATAACATATTGCGGTTCGATGATTCTTTCGACAGGACGAACGGTATTCATACCATTAATCTCCGGTTTATTCATATTTTACCAGCCCCGGATAAGAGTTGCATATGAATTTTGGTAGAACGAAACCTCCTTTATAAGATCATTTGCTGTTCGATCTCGTCGCAGATGAGAATGCCATCTTTGTCGGTGAGCTGGTTTTCCTGCTTCAGCCGGTAGCCTTTTTCCAGGGTGCCGTTATGAATGGATGCGATGACTGAGCCGCGTTTCCGGTACAAGGCTAGGGCGCGCGAATTATTGTACGGTAATTTTTACAAAAAACGATACCCCGAACGGGATCCCATTTGCATCAAAGGCTTGCCATTCGCTGATGTAATTTCCACTTGCCTGCGGCGCTGTGAAAAGGATTCGCAGGGTGGCCTGAGTGCCGGCGCGGGCCGGGTAGAGCGCCTGTTCCGGCGTTGCCCCCAGGGCATCCCCGGAAATGAGCCGCAGGCTGTAACGGGCATCCCAATTGCAGCCCCCGCTATTTTGCACACGCCACTGTTTATCCAGTGTACTGCCAGCCGCCACGACAGTGCCATCCGGGATGGTCACATCGCTAATAAACTGTAGATTATCTGTACAGGCGGGCGTGGTAGTCGGTACAACGGATACGGGTGTAAAGGTCGTTGTGCTGGGCAGTTCGGGGGGCGGGGTCGCAGAGGCGAGCGGAGGAGAAGACGGAGTGATCGGTTCCGTTCCTACGCAGGAAGTCAAGAGCCCCCAACTACTCCCAATGAGCAGGATAGAAAAACAGATGGATACGGATTTGGAGAAAAATCGCCGCGTATCCATCTGCATCCTCAATCTCTGACTGTCAGATGCCTACTACTATTCTTCCCCGGCGTCGTCGTCTTCACTCTCCTCGCCCATTGCTAGCGGAAGTGCCACTTCCCCACCGCTGGCGCGTTGGCGGATGATGGTCTCGATCTCTTCTGCTATGCCCGGGTTCTGGCGCAGGAATTCCTTGGAATTCTCGCGGCCCTGCCCGAGACGGCCCTCGTTGAAGGAGAAGAAAGCGCCACGCTTATCCACGATACCAAGCTGTGTGGCCAGATCAATCAAATCCCCCACTTTGGAGATGCCTTCGTTGTACATGATGTCAAACTCAGCGGTGCGGAACGGCGGAGCGACCTTGTTCTTGACCACCCGCACGCGGGTGCGATTGCCGACGATCTCCGCCCCAATCTTGATGGATTGGATGCGGCGTACATCCATACGAACGGAAGCATAGAATTTCAGGGCGTTGCCGCCGGTGGTAGTCTCTGGGTTGCCAAACATCACGCCAATCTTCATACGCAACTGGTTGGTAAAGATAACTGATGTCTTGGTCTGGTTAATTGCCCCGGAGAGTTTGCGCAGCGCCTGGGACATCAGGCGGGCCATCGCGCCCATTTGGGCATCGCCCATATCACCTTCAATCTCGGAGCGGGGCACCAACGCTGCCACCGAGTTGATCACTACCAGATCCACTGCGCCGGAGCGGACAAGTGTCTCTGTGATTTCGAGTGCCTGTTCACCTGTGTCGGGTTGGGAAACCAGCAGGTTATCAACATCGACGCCGCATTTGAGTGCGTAGGCTGGATCCAGGGCATGTTCCATATCCACGTAGGCAGCCGTCCCGCCGAGTTTCTGGGCTTCGGCGACGATATGCTGGCAGATGGTGGTCTTCCCGGAAGACTCAGGCCCATAGATTTCGGTGATGCGGCCGCGTGGGATGCCGCCAACGCCAAGAGCCAGGTCGAGGGAGAGCGAACCGGTTGGAATGGCATCAATGACCATTTTATGTGCATCGCCCAGCCGCATAATGGAACCGTCGCCGTAGCGTTTGACGATGTCTCCAACGGCCTTGTCAAGCATAGCGCGACGGCCATCATCTACGATTGTGGCCGGAGCAGGATCGGATTTTTTTGCCATAGTTTTATCCTCTCTACACTTTAGATATCCAGAGTATAGTTCATAAGGGATCGCCGTGATATTGGAAATGATGTGGTGTTATAACGCCACCGATTTACTTCCTCATCCGGTAATTCCCAGACGATTTAGTATAGCACAGATGTTCGATGCGTCAAGGGATTTCTTGCGGGATTTGTGGGGTTTGAAGAGGCGCTGTTTCAGTAAAGCTGGGAGTGGGAGGCGCCGTAAAAAAGTATTTAGCCAATCCGTAAAAAGTAAAGTATGTGATCTGGCCAGGCAATATCTGGATATTGACCCAATCATTCATTCCGGCATAGAGAATGTTTAGTTGATAGACACCTGCCGGGAGGTCACCCAGTGCAACATTTTCGTTGTAATAGGCATCGCTGTGGATGGTTGCGTCGCTGGCATAGGTGTAGACATTCCACGTCTTTCCACTCTGGAGGTTTCTCATGGAGACAAGTTGATCTTTGAGTGTTATCCCATCCTCGGACATCACCCGGCCAGCCAAAACACCGTAGCCTTGTGGAGGAGCCATCCATAATACCGGGTTGCGTGTGGAGTAGAAGCTGTTTTCTCCAAGCCGCACCTCGAAATGAAGATGCGGCCCGGTTGCATTGCCCGTGCTGCCCACTTTCCCAATTACATCACCGGTATTCAGCCATTGCCCCACGACCACATCGATCTCCTCCATATGGGCGTAGATGGTGTAAAGCGGCTGATCCTGATAGCCGAAATCATGATAGATTGCGACAGCCATCCCGTAAGGGTCTTTTATGTAGCCGAGCTCGCTGGTGAAAAGGCCGTATCCGGCCCAAACGACAGTTCCCGGGGCGGCAGCCAGAACGTCTGTTCCGCGCGGAGCCGGCAGGTCAACCCCGGTGTGAATAATATTCGGCCCGAAGAAAGTGCCGCCATAAGGGTAATCCCATTCCGGTTCGCCGGGAAAGGCCGCAGCGATCGGTGCATCGAAGTAGAAATGATCATGGGATGAAAGCGCCCAGGGAATAGGATAAAGAGGCGGACGGTATTCAGCGCCTTCGACGGGGATGACCGTGGGGAAGAATAACTGCATTGCCCCGGGGGTGGCAGTGGGGAGGGTCGGCGGCGCTTCGGTCACCGGGAAGGGCGTGGACGTTTCGGTGGCTATTGTGGCAATACTCTCCGAGGTGATGGGGGCAATGTTCGTGGGGGTGGCTGGAAGGATAGGAGATGCGGGTGTCAACTGCGGTGTCGGCGTCTGGATAAGTGCGGGCGCGCACCCTGCCAGGAAGAGCAATGCCACCAGCAGGAGGGTTCGCAAATGGTTCATGGAGTATTGGTTGGGCGGGGGGTCGGGGTAGAAGTCGGCGTGGGTGTATGGTACCACAAGGGAGTCCGCGTCGAGGTGAGAGTAGGTGGAAGCACCACCGTGGGAGTGACCAGGATTTCAGGCGGGTAGAGTTGCAGCATGGCGGTGCGCCAGTCCAGTCCCTGTGTGAAAGCCAGTTCGTTGAAGCGTGCCCCGGCATAATAGGTACGCCAGTCGGTTAAGGCGGGCAGGCGTTCCCAGCCATATTGTATGGCTAGGGCAGTCAGATCAACCCAATAGCCGGATGGGATGGAATCTGCCAACTTCCCGCCGTTTTCATAATCAGCCGGGCTGCCAGTGCGGGCGCTAAAATCCCAGGGAGCCTGGGTAAGTGGAGCGCCCTCGGAGCCATCCTGGGCGGTGGTGCGCAGGTAGATGCGCCAATACGTTTCCTGGCCGAAATCCTCACGGACAATAGCCATCCAGCCAGCCTGGATTTGTGCCGGGTTGAGCGTGAAAGCCCGACCTGTGTACAGCCAATCCTCGCCCAGCCCGGGTTCGAGGGAAGTTGTCAGAGGCACATAGGCATTTTCCAGGTTTGCCAGGGCATCCCAGCCCGTTGCAATGGCAACCAGCGAACGCAACGCCTGGAAGGAATTGTAGGCCTGTTCGTGGATCTGCGGATAAGGGGCCTTAACATCCGCCAGTGCGGTCAACGAAGCCCGCCCGGGCAGCGCGCTCGGTTGGGGTGTGATGGTTTGATTGAATAATGCGGCCGGCGTGACCTGGGCGGTTCTTTGGAAGGGCCCGGGCAGGGCCACTCTGGTACTCCCAAAGGTCAACCCGTTTAATGGGCCCGGGAGCAGGACCGGCGGGAGGTTGGTGGTTCCATTAGCGGTATAGCCTGCCAGAAAAGTCTGGTTGGGTGCGGGCAAGCGGGTGGCGAGGTGATCGGCATCCTGCCAGACCGGCCAATCCCCAGAGCCGGCCCAACTCGGTAACTGGGTGGGATTGTTGGCATCCCAAACGAAAATGCTTGTCAGGCCGGAGGCTGGATCAGTGGAGGCCCAAGCCAGGTGTGTACCATCCGGCGACCAAGCCGGGTGCGATTCCACGGTCTGGGGAGATTGGCTGATATCGACAAATTTGCCATCCCCTGTGATATCCAGGTTGGCGATCCAAACCTCGGGCTCGCCGCTACGATTAGAGATAAAGGCAATCTGCCGGCCGCCGGGAGACCAGGCCGGGGATGTGTCGGCAGTGACATCCTGCGTCAGGGCAAACACCTGTGTGGCATCTTTGACAGAGCGGATAAAAATGTTCAGGCTGCCATTTTGGTAGCTTTCATAGGCCAGAAAGTTCCCATCCGGGGACCAGGATGGCGCTGCGTCGTATTCAGGTGTGTTTGTCAGGCGCGAGGTATTGCCGCTGGCGAGTTCGAGCAGATATAGGTCCCAGTAGCCATTTTGATTCGAAGCATAGGCCAGCCATTTGCCATCCGGGCTGATGGCCGGGGTGATATCGTCCCAGGCATTGGCAGTCAAACGAACCAGCGGCAGGGTCTGCGAGGCATAAGCAAAGAGGTGGTAATGCCCGGTGTCCGCCAGGGAAAGAAAAAATGTGCCTTGCGGTGCGGGAACCGTAGCGCCTAATCCTGGAGTGGCGGTTATAACGTATGGCGTCTGGGTGGGTGCTGATGTGGGAGTCTGGCTCGCGGTAGGTGTTGTGCTTGGGGGAACAGGAGTGGTGGTGGGCGTAGGGCTGGACGTGGGCAGCAAGCCACATGCAGAGATGAGGAGCGGAATACAGATGGCAGTATAAAAAATGGGAAATAAGGCGCGGGAAATGCGTAGATGTGGGGCGTTAAGGTGACTCATTTTTTATTGGGCAGGGATGGGGATTTCAATGATAAGAGTACGCCGGTCCACTTCACCCAGTCCAGGATAGGATAGACTGGCTGCGAGGGTGTATTTTTCGGCGGTTGGGATAATGGTACGGATGTGCAGGGTCAGTTCCAGCTTCCAACCGACCGGCTCGATGATACTCGCCGAGGCAACTTCACTGCCGGTGGAATTGGTCAGGCTGAGTTCGATATCAGGCCTTTGTTGGAATGGGGTCAACTCCAGCGCGACCCGCAGACGCTGCCCGTTCGGATCGGGCTCGGCTCGCAAGTCGAGCAGGCGGGTCTCGACGGGAGGTTGTCGCTCTATCAGTGGATCGTTGATAAAAAACTCCATGGGTTTATTATAACCAGAAACTGGTTTTCTTACGGCTGGTATAATGCAGCCATGTCTGCAAAGTTAACCCATCTGGATGAGGCCGGTCGCGCCCACATGGTCGATGTGGGCGCCAAACCGGAGACGGAGCGCCTTGCGGTTGCCCGCGGGGAAGTGTTGATGAAGAAGGCAACGCTTGACTTGATCCGCGCCGGGGCGGTGAAAAAAGGCGACGTGTTGACAGTTGCCCAGATTGCCGGGATTACGGCCGCCAAGCGCACCTCAGACCTGATCCCACTTTGCCATCCGCTGCCCATCACCCACATCGAAGTATCCGTGAGCCTGGATGAGGCGCTTCCTGGCGTTCTTATTACGGCAAAGGTTAAAACGACCGGTAAAACCGGTGTGGAAATGGAAGCCTTGACAGCCGTCTCGGTGGCGGCGCTGACAGTCTACGACATGGCCAAAGCCGCCGAGAAAACGATGAAGATCCAGAATATCCGCCTGGTTGAAAAACGGGGCGGCCGATCTGGAGATGTGGTGAATGAATTATGAAAATCAAAATCTTGTTTTTTGCCACCCTGCGGGATAAAGTGGGCGCGAAGGTGCTCGAACTGGAAATCCCGCCCGGGACCACTGTTGCGGGATTGAAAGAAGCCTTGGTACAGGCCTATCCCAAGATGGCACCGGCCCGGAATTCCATCATGGCAGCCATCAACCAGGAATACGCTCAGGACGGGCAGGTCATCCCCGGGGATGCGGAAATTGCCCTTTTTCCCCCGGTCTCTGGTGGATAACGTATGGATTACCCGACGGTTGTTTCCATTACGGAAGATGAACTTGACTTGGATGGATTGGTCGCCCAGGTAACTCTCTCCTCCACCGGCGCTGCGGCAATTTTTTCCGGAATCGTGCGCGGCACCACCAGTCGAGGCGATCCCCATGAAACGCGCTACCTGGAGTATGAAGCCTACCAGCCCATGGCCGAAGCCAAAATGCGCCAGGTGGCAGAGGAGATCCGCGTGCGCTGGCCGTCTGTTGAAGGGATTGCCATTGTCCAGCGCGTTGGGCGGCTTTATCCAAAAACACCCACAGTGTTGATCGTTTGCACGGCCGCCCACCGGGATACGGGGGTTTTCGAGGCGGCCCGCTACGGGATTGACCGGTTGAAGGAAATTGTACCGGTTTGGAAGAAGGAAGTCAGCCCGGAGGGCGAATTCTGGGTGGAAGGCGAATATATTCCGAAACCTGGAGAATAAGAATGTCTCTTCCCTTTGCACCGGACATGCCCAGGTCGGAGGTCTTTTGTACGGAATGTGCCCGAGCTTATCCGCCGGACGGCGTTCCGTATCGCTGCCCGGTTTGCGGCGGGTTGTACGATTTTCGCAAGGCGTTGCATTTTGATCCGGCGCAGGTGGATGGTTCCCAGCCCGGCATCTGGCGTTACCGGCATACATTTGGACTTCCGGCAGACCTCGAGCCGGTCTCTCTCGGCGAAGGCCAGACGCCGCTGGTATGGGCGCAGGTCCGGGGCCGCCGGGTCGCTTTCAAATGTGAATACCTCAACCCAAGCGGTTCTTTCAAAGACCGCGGTTCGGCCCTTATTATTGCCTGGTTAAGGGCACGGGGTGTGGCTGAAATCGTCGAAGATTCCTCCGGGAATGCCGGTGCTTCCTGCGCGGCCTATGCCGCCCGGGCAGGGATTCGGGCGCGTATTTTTGTGGCCGAGTCTGCTTCCGGCCCCAAGCGCAAACAGATCGAAGCCTATGGCGCAGAACTTGTCCCGATCCCCGGCACGCGTGACGCTGTTGCCGGTGCGGTCAGGCAGGCAGCCGAGGCCGGCGCGGCTTATGCCAGCCACGCTTATATTCCTTTCAACCTCCCAGGTTATGCCACAGCGGCGTATGAAATTATTGAGCAGATCGGGCAAATGCCCGGGGCGGTGGTGGTCCCGGCCGGGCAGGGTGGCTTGCTGCTTGGACTGGCGCGTGGGTTTGAGGCTTTGCGTTCAGCCAATAAAGCCTATGCGGCCCCGGCATTGATTGGTGTACAGGCGCGTGCCTGTGCGCCCTTGTGGGCCATGTACACAGCCGGGGAAGAGGCAGCGGAGTTTGTTGCCGACAGCCCGACGGTAGCCGAGGGGGTGCGCGTGCGCCATCCGCTGCGAGGACGGGCAGTACTCGCAGCCGTAAAGGCAAGCCGTGGCTGTGTTTGCGTTGCGGAGGAAGATGAAATCCTGCCGGCGCATGCCACGTTGGCCCGGCTTGGCTTTTACGTGGAACCCACTTCTGCCATCGTCTGGCCGGCGCTGGCGCAGAAGTTGGATGAACTGCCCGATCCGGTTGTCGTGATCCTGACCGGTTCCGGCCTCAAGTACGGGTAAAATAGGGATGAGAAGGATTTGAACCATGACAGATATTCAATCTTTTGGCAGCAAGCTCATTGACAATCTTGAGAAGGTTATCGTTGGCAAACGGCAGACGATCGAGTCCATTATCGTTGGCCTGCTCTGCCAGGGGCACATACTTATCGAGGATGTGCCGGGGGTCGGCAAGACGGTCCTGGCACGCAGCCTGGCGAAATCCCTGGGCTGCTCGTTCAACCGCCTCCAGTTCACTCCCGACATGCTGCCCAGCGACGTGACGGGCGTTTCCATTTTCGACCAGTCGAAGCGCCTGTTTGAATTCCGCCCCGGCCCCGTCTTCGCCCAGATCGTGTTGGTGGATGAGATCAACCGCGCCACCCCCAAGACCCAGGCGGCCTTGTTGGAGTCGATGGAAGAAAAACAGGTCACAGTGGACGGCGTGACCCACAGCCTGCCCAGCCCCTTCATGGTTCTGGCGACTCAAAACCCGATCGAATACGAGGGCACCTTCCCTTTGCCGGAGGCCCA
This sequence comes from uncultured Chloroflexia bacterium, assembly GCA_963837875.1. Classification (GTDB taxonomy): domain Bacteria; phylum Chloroflexota; class Anaerolineae; order Anaerolineales; family Villigracilaceae; genus UBA877. The sequence continues at coordinate 1,960,640 of CAWIOV010000001.1, read as the reverse complement.
ACTGGACCGGTTCCTGTTACGGGTCCGCTTGGGGTATCCCAATCCATCGGATGAGATCGAGATCCTCGACCGCCAGCAATTGCGCCACCCGATCGAGACGCTGGAGGCTGTTATCACGGTGGAAGAACTGCAAGGGGTGATGGAGGCGATCAAGAAGGTGTATGTCTCCAAGCCGGTCAAGCGCTACCTGGTGGATCTGGTTAACCGCACGCGCGAAAGTTCCGATGTATATCTGGGCGCCAGCCCGCGCGGCAGCCTGGCGCTTTTCCGCACCGGGCAGGCGGTGGCAGCCCTGGCCGGGCGTGATTTTGTCCTGCCGGACGATATCAAGCGCCTGGCGGTGCCGGTATTGGCGCATCGCGTCATCGTTGGGCCGGCCGCCCGGTTGCGCGAGTTGAGCGCCGAGAAGATCGTGCAAGAGATTTTGGAGAGCTTGCCTGTACCGGGTGGAGATTTCCAGGCCTGAGCGTATATGACAGTGCCTCATGCCTCGCGCTGGCTGCTCGTGGCAGTAATATTAATCGGGTTGACAGGCTGGATCTTTACCGGGCTGCTCATTTATGCACGCCTGGCTTATTTCGGCCTCCTGGTGGTGGGCGGCGCAGCGCTTTGGACGGTCTTTTCGATGAATGGAATCCGCCTGCGCAGGCACACCCGCACCTTGCGGGCCAGCATGGGGGAAGTATTTGAAGAGCATTATGAGGTCAAGGAAGATGCGTGGCCGGGGTGCGCCTGGCTGGAGGTGCTCAACCAATCCAGCCTGCCGAAAGCGGCTGGATCGCGCCTGCTAACGCGGATCGGCGCACACCAGTTACGCTATTACACTGCCCGCACACTCCTGACGAAGCGTGGGGCGTATCTTCTCGGACCGACCACGCTCACATCCGGCGATCCGTTCGGGCTTTTCACCCGACACAAAACGGTCACTGCCAGGGATACACTGATCATCCTGCCGATGACGTTCCCCATTCCCGCCTTTCCTCCGCCCCCCGGCCTCCTTCCGGGTGGAAAGGCGATCCGCCAGCGCACGTTTGACGTGACGCCGCATGCCGCAGAAGTGCGCGATTACATTCCGGGCGACCCGATGAAGCGCATCCACTGGCCCAGCACGGCTCACCGCGGGCAGTTCATGGTGAAAGAGTTCGAACAGGACCCGCAGGCGGATATCTGGCTGTTCCTGGATGCGTACCGCCCGGTGCATTATTCCATGCCTGGAACGGAGATGCCTGATTTAGGCGAGCATTTGTGGCTGCGCCGGCCGAAGATCTCCCTGCCGGGGGATACGTTCGAGTATGGCGTCAGCGCGGCGGCCTCGCTGGCGCGGTTTTTCCTGGCGGACCGGCGGGCGGTCGGGCTGGCGTGTCCGGCCGCACGGTTTACCGTTGTCCCGGCCGAGCGCGGCGATCGCCAGACCAACAAAATCATGGAGACCCTGGCTCTGCTCCAGCCGGATGGGAGCATTCCGCTGATCGGGCTGGTGAATCTGCAAGCGAAATTGCTGCCTCTTGGCAGCGGCGTCATATTAATTACTCCCTCGGCCCACCCGGACCTGCTCCTGGCGGTGGAAGATCTGCAGCGGCGCAACCTGCGGCCGGTGGTGGTGCTGCTCAAACCGGAGACTTTTGGCGGGCCGGTGGGAACGGAAAAAGTGGCTGCCGGCCTGCTTTCCAGGAACATACCCGTTTGCCAGGTAGGCCTGGGGGATGACCTGGGGACCCAGTTGGCGCTGCCGGCAGTGTACTTTCAGCGGGCCTTTACGGCGAAATCCTATTTCAGTTCGGGAAGGTAACGATGGACTCTGTCATTTGTCTGGATACAAACCTGCCGGGCCATAATGGGCTGACTGCGGCCTTTCTCATCCCCTATTCCGGGGGAGCCGTCCTGGTGGATGCGGGCCCCGGCTCGACCCAACACAACCTGGCTTCTGCGTTGGCGGGGCATGGCCTGTCACCCGAACAAGTCACCCACGTATTGCTGACCCACATCCACCTGGACCATGCCGGCGCGGCCGGCTGGCTGGCCGGGTACGGCGCGCAGGTGTACGTCCACCCGGTCGGCCTGCCGCACCTGCTGAACCCTGAAAAGCTGCTGGCCAGCGCAGGCCGCATCTATGGGGAGAGGTTGGAAGAATTATGGGGCGAATGCCTGCCCGTCCCGGCCACACACCTGAACGCGGTCCAGGATGGGGCGGAGATCGCCATCGGGGAACTGCGCATTACGGGGCTGCATACTCCCGGCCACGCGGAACACCACGTCGCGTATGTTTTTGAAGACACCTGTTTCACCGGCGATGTGGGCGGCGTCCGCTTCGCCGGGCCGTTGTACGTCCGGCTGCCGTATGTCCCGCCGGAGACGGACCTGGGGAAATGGCGGACCAGCCTGGAACGCATCCGACGGACGAACAGCCGGCGGCTGGCCCTGACCCATTTCGGGATCTACGCGGATGCCGCCGCGCACCTGGCGTTTGCCAGCCAGGCCCTGGATGAGATGGAAGCCTGGCTGGAGACGGTCATGCCCGGCATCCCGGATGTGGAGACACTGCACACCCGCTACACGGCCTGGCTGCACGCGCGCGGCCTGGCCCAGGGTGTGCCGGAAAGTACCCTGGCAGCCTACGATCTTGCCAGCCCGGCCCAGATGGGGGCCAGCGGACTGTTCCGGTATTGGCATAAGGTGCGCATGGCCGGGTAATGTGATACCCCTCCGGTAATAATCAGCCAGGTTACACTTGACGGGAAACCCGGCTGGCTTGATACTTGGAATTCATTCGGATCAAGGAGAAGAAAAATGGAGAACTTTTTGGATATTTTCGATCATTCCTCGCAGGAGCTGCAGGATATCCTCGATTTGGCAGTGGGTTTGAAAAAGGAATATTTTGCCGGCGGGAACGCCCCGCTTTTCAAGGGCAAAGTGCTGGGGATGATCTTCCAAAAACCCAGCCTGCGCACGCGCGTCTCGTTCGATATGGCCATGCGCCACATGGGCGGCGACGCGCTCTATCTTTCGCCGGACGAGATCGGCCTGGGGAAACGCGAATCCATTGCGGATGTGAGCCGGGTGCTTTCGGGCTACGTCCAGGCCATCATGGCGCGGGTCTTCGAGCATGCCCACGTCCTGGAACTGGCAAAATGGGCCTCCGTGCCGGTGATCAACGGGCTGAGCGATTTCAGCCACCCCTGCCAGGCCATGGCAGATGCGCTGACCATCCAGGAAAAGTTCGGCAAAGCCAGGGGGCTGCAGGTGGTCTTCGTCGGCGACGGGAATAACGTGGCCGTCTCGTTAATGCAGATTCTCGGTCAAATTGGGCTGGAACTTCACCATTGCGACCCCGGAAGGCTATGACCTGAACCCGGTCGCCGTGGAGATGGCAAGGGCAGCCGCGGCTTCTTCCGGCAGCCACTTGCGCTTCCTGCGTGATCCGCATGAAGCCGTTCGAAATGCCCAGGTGATCTACACCGATACGTGGACGAGCATGGGCCAGGAAGCGGAAACCGCCCGGCGCGAACAGGTCTTCCCGCCGTACCAGGTGAATGCAAAGCTGGTGGCGGAAGCGGACAAGGATGTCATCGTGATGCACTGCCTGCCGGCGCACCGCAACCACGAGCTGACCGACGAGGTGGCGGACGGCCCGCATTCGGTCATCTTCCCGCAGGCGCATAACCGCCTGCATGCCCAAAAGGCGGTGCTGGCGCGTCTCTTTGAAGTTGCCTGACCCCGACCCCCTCCCGGAAGGGAGAAGGGTGGGGTAGCCTCTCGACTGCGTGGCGCTCGGGGCCAAACCAAACACTTTATTTTATGGAAAGGTGAAAGCATGAACACGCAGGAATATATCAAAATGGAAGAGCAGTACGGCGCCCACAACTACCAGCCGCTGGACGTGGTCATCACGCGCGGAGAGGGCGTGTGGGTCTATGACGTGGAAGGCCGGAAGTATCTGGACTGCCTGTCGGCCTATTCGGCCCTGAACCAGGGCCACGTCCATCCGAAGATCCTGGCTGCCCTGGTCGAGCAGGCTGGCAAGGTCACGCTGACCTCGCGGGCGTTCCGCAACGACCAGTTGCCGCAGCTTTACAAGGAACTCTCCGAACTGAGCGGGTACGAAATGTCCCTGTTGATGAACTCCGGCGCGGAGGCGGTCGAAACCGGCCTCAAGCTGGCCCGCAAATGGGCCTACGCCGTCAAGAAGATCCCGCATCACCAGGCCGAGATCATCGTCTGCGCGGGCAACTTCCACGGGCGCACCATCACCGAGGTCTCGTTTTCCAGCGAACCGTTTTACCGGGATGATTTCGGCCCCTTTACACCCGGCTTTGTGATGGTGCCGTATGGGGATGCGGAGGCGATCGCCCGAGCCATCACCCCGAACACCGCCGCCTTGCTGGTGGAACCCATCCAGGGCGAAGGCGGGGTGATCGTCCCGCCGCCCGGGTATTTACGGAAAGCGGCGGACCTATGCGCTTCCAACCGGGTGCTGCTGATGGCGGACGAGATCCAGACCGGGCTGGGCCGCACCGGGAAGCTGTTCGCGGCGCAGCATGAGGGGGTGCGCCCGGATATCACCATTATCGGCAAGGCCCTGGCGGGCGGCTTTTACCCGGTCTCGGCGGTGCTGGCCGATGCGGACTTGCTAGGGCTGTTCCGGCCCGGCGAGCACGGTTCGACCTTTGGCGGCAACCCGCTGGCGGCCGCCACGGCGCGGGCGGCGCTGCGCGTGATCGTGGAAGAGAACCTGCCCGGGCGGGCGGCCGAACTGGGCGAATATTTCATCGAGCAGTTGTCCGAGATCCCCAGCCCGCACGTCAAGGAAGTGCGCGGCAAGGGGCTGTTGATCGGGGTGGAATTAAAGCCCAGCGCGGGCGGGGCGCGCCGGTTCTGCGAGGCCCTGGAAGGGAAAGGCATCCTGGCCAAGGAGACGCACGCCAATACCATCCGTTTTGCGCCCCCGCTGGTGATCGAAAAGGAAACGATCGATTGGGCGCTGCCCGCCATCCGGGATGTGCTCAATATGAAGTAGAGGCGGGACCCCCTCCGCCCTGCGGGAACCTCCCCCATTTCGAAACGAAATGGGGGAGGAAGCATTTTGGGCGAAACGATAAAAAACGATGGGACCCCCTCCGCCCTGCGAGCACCTCCCCCATTTCCAATTACAGAAATGGGGGAGGGGAAATTAATGATCCTGCGCGGCAAAAGGTCAGGGTTTGAACTTGTGCGGGAAGCGTTCGGGGTGTTTCAGGGCATCCAGTTCGATGTCGATATCCAGATCCGGCCAGTGAAAGCCATCCGGCTCGCCCCGAAAATGGTGGATCTGGGCAACGGTGGCATGATAGAAATCGGGATAGTCTTCAAAGGCTACAAAGAATTCCCCTTCGGGTGTAAGCAGCCAGAAGCCATCCTGTTCAATATTTGTGACCTGGATGTTAGTCTGGGAAATGTTTGTTCCAAGTGTATTGGGCGACATCGTCTCTCCTGCGTTTATTATAAGTGTATTCCTGTGGTTCAACAGGCCGATTGGAAGGGGAAGCGTTCTCAAGCCATGCGCAGCGTGGACCCCCTTCGCCCTTCGGGCACCTCCCCCATTTCCAATTACAGAAATGGGGGAGGAGAAAGTTTGGGATTTCCCTATGATAGGGGGAGGCGTTCTCGAGGCCAGACGAAAGGGGTAGAAAAAACGATCTCCGCACGCAAATTGGGCGAAACGATAAAAAACGATGGAATAGCGGCGGGGGCGGGAGCGCGGCAAGTTGGATGGGGAGATTGCGCATAGCCATAATGTTAGGCTGAAATCCTGACGAAGCGCCCGCATGTGCCGGCTTGCAGGGGCGGCAGAAGGGGCGGGAGACTTTGCCGGTAAGGGCCGGCAGGCGGCTGTATTCTGCCTGGTTTGCAGATGAATTCTGGTTTCCATCGCTTGCTGCCGCGCTAAATGACAACCCTAATATCATTCTAATTGACGTACACCGCAATAATAAAGTATCGGCTCTCAAAAGCTTGAGAGCAATCCAACATGTTTTGTGGGTGGATAACGCCATCAACCTCAGCCAATCGGGGCATTTTATTGTGAACGCCCAGTTCTAAAATCGCGTCTTCCCCGACACTTCTACATCGTAATAATGAAGGATACTTATGACGTATGTGACAAATCTTGTCTTTTCTGGAAATGTTGTGCGAGGTACCTTGCCGCCTTTGTAAGCGGGCCAATCCTCCCATAACTTTTCGAAATCCTCCCTGGGAACCACTTGAATATTTTTCGCATTGGGCGGATCGACCTTGATGTAGTCGCTACACACTTCCACGACTGTAGTAGTGCGGCCAAGATACCCATGCAAGACGGACCAATTCTTGATTGTTTGACCGGATTTCAGGTTGTTCTGGAGCCAGGACCAGACATTCTCGAAGGTTGCCATAAACTTTTCTCCTCACAAAGGATTTTTATTTCTACCCCATACTGTACTCCAAGACCATCCTTTTGATTAGTGATCACATCAAGTATTTTGAATCAGTCTGTCTGTATAGCACTTGAAGTATACCCTTTCAAGTGAGGTTGTATAATTATGCACGTGACTTGCTGCTGCTGGCAATCTTGCTAGGCGATGAATTGTATTGATGATTATAACTTTGCCCTTGATTGGATGCTCCCCTCCGCTTGCCGGCCAGCCAGGAGCGTTTTTTCCATGTCTCATCTTTGGGTATCTAACGGCTATTTATTTGGGGTTTGTACGGTTATAATCCGACCTATGCAAACAACCTTTGCTATTACCAATGCCGGCGCATTGTTTTCTCCTCCGGCGAAACCTTTTCTAAAATGGGCCGGTGGAAAAAGCCAGTTAATTCAAGTACTGGCAGGTCTCTTCTCGGCAGATATGTGCAATGGGGAAATCGGGAAGTATGTTGAACCGTTCGATTAAGTTTTAGTAAAGGGTCACGGCGATTTATGAAACAGCATGAAGCAGTAATCCAAGCAATGAAAGAAATCGGTGGCTATGCAACCCTTGGACAGTTGTACCAGGCTGCCCCGAAAATATCTGATTGCAAATGGAAGACAAAAACGCCCTTTGCAAGTATCCGAAGAATTGTGCAAACGCGTGATGAGTTTTTCAAGATTTGTCCGGGCCTTTGGGCTTTATCTTCAGAAAAAGAAAAGGTATTACGTTTATTCTCTGATGAAGAAGGGCCTGAGAGAGAAAAGGAATATTCTCATTACTTCTTTCAAGGCCTCGTTGTTGAGATTGGGAATTTGAGGGGGTTTGAAACTTTTGTTCCATCCCAAGATAAGAATAAACCATTCGCCCACCAGAAGTTAGGGGAAGTCGCGTCTCTCTCAAGTTTATATGAATTTACTTATGGCGAAGTATTACGCAAAGCACAGACAGTTGATGTTACATGGTTTAATCCCAGAAAATACCCCAACTCGTTTTTTGAAATAGAGCACTCAACAGACATTTATAACTCGTTGATCAAGTTCGTTGAATTTCAGGATTTCAGAATCAATTTTTATATTGTGGCAGACAACCGACGACGAGCAGAATTTGAAGACAAAATTTCCTTAAGCGCCTTCGAACCCATTAAGCCCTTTGTAAAATTTTTGGATTATGATGCTGTATCAGAACTCCACAACAAAATTTCAGCCAGTGTTCTCGCGGAGCAAGCATTGTTATAAAAGAGACGAATTATTATGAAAAGATACGATGTAAGCCAATTCGATAGCAGTACTTTTCAGGTTGTAGACTTGTATGGGCGACGAGAGATTTGCGTTTGTGTAGATTATGATGATTGGGATGATGCAGAGACCAGGGCGCGTAGGATTGCATTCCTGCTAAATGTGTTGGAATTGTTCATCCAAAAGAAAGCGAAAGCGCTCTTGACACAATAATGGGAAGCGGCATAATATCGAATGGAACAAACCGATAAATTGAACTCATACTTATCTGCATAGATTAGAGAAGATGTATATGAATGTAAATCTTGGTGGTGGAATTAAATTTGAATGTTTTCAGATTGAGGACGCCCGCGATGCTGAAAAACTAGCACAGGAAATAGATGGAGTAGTCTATTCGTGGAAAACTGAAGGGCGCTTTAACTGGCTTGAAAAAGGTTTTTCTGTTGTGGATACTTTCGGATTGGCTATAATTTCACAAGGCCTGCCCAACAAAATAGATTTGCCAGATGATGAAAAATTCCTATCTTGATTGGTTTCTGGACAATTTATAGGGAGGCAATATGAACTTGCGGAATTCCATTGCGGACTTTCAACACCAATCTGACATCTTGTTATTTGACGATTGGGACAAAATCACGGATGACATTACTTTGGCTCGCCGTATTATAGAAAGATTAAATGCATATTTCCACGAGACTTATGAGGGAGTCTGTATTACCACGCTGGGTAGCAAGGAATTTCAATATTTTTCTGATTTTCACAAATATTGGGAAGCCCATTATGCAGAAATTATCGATGCCAGGATAGACCGCCAACAAGCCCGGCTGGCTGCCCAGGCTTTGCACGCGGCGCGCTTGCAATATGGCGAGATCATTTTTGATGTAACCCTGAACGCACGCGGGCTTTCCAAACAAGCCATTGCGCAGGTCCGTTTTTTCACGGCTAATCAGGATTTTCGCGAGTCACCTGAAGACCAGTTCGGTAAATATTTGGAAGATAATATGCAATTTGATGCGAGCGCCATTGCCGCCGATCCGGCAGAATTTTTACAATTCCTGGGCATGGCGCGGCTTTCACAAAATGACAAACGGCTCGATTTTGCCAAACATGCCGCCGAATTCTTGCTCGAACGCGGCATTTCTGCTTATGAGATGGCGGCTTATTTCGAGAATGACGCCCAGAAGATACGGGAAGGATTTTTGGCAAATGTCTGCATGGGCTACGGGCGCAAGAAAACCGATATGTTTATCCGCGATATGCTGGTATTGGGCGTGTGGAAGAACCTGGCCAACATGCAGGGGATTGATGTAGCCAGTGACCGCAACACCATGAAACTGGCTCTACGTGCGCGTATCCTGCATACAGAAATTCCGCTGCTCTCGAGTTTTCTGGATATTTTCGGCTACCAATACGGTTATATTGACACCATGAGCGCATTAGCCTGGCGCGCTGTATGGGAAGAATGGAAAGCCATCGCTCCATCCACAGCTCCATTGGCTCCCTGCATGATGGATTTCCTGCTCTATCGAATTGGCAGGGAGTTTTGTGAAGATAAGCTGGTGGAATTTAACTGTGAGAATGGCCATCACTTTTTCCATTTTGGCGCACAGCTCAAGCTTTGCCCTGCATGTCGTACTAGGCTGACGCCCATACGAAGGTTACTCCCTTGTCAGGCCCAGGCAGAACAATTGCCGCGAGACGAGGATGGTGCATTGCGATTGGATAGTTCCAATCTTCTGCGAACATTCGATGGAAGGTGTATTCTTGAATCTAGCTGCCGCCCAAAATCCGCTGACTTCAAAAAACTCTCTCCGCCCAAAGCAATCTCTATTATTGGGCGCACAGGGTGGACAGATTCTTACGCCTTCAAGGATGAAGGTGGCGGCGGAATGATGGGATAATTATTGTCGTTTGATGCAATTCAATGCGTGCCTCAAATCGTAAGCATTAGTAAAGAAAATAAAGCGCCAATCTGCTTCAGTCCGTTTATCTATGTGGCAACTGGTATCCTATCCAATGCCTGTGAAGGGTTCCTTACCAACAAGGGTTCCCGTTCGCTGACATGGCTGCAGGCCGGTACCGATTTCCCCTGTCGGTAGCGCGGCGGAAGCGGGTGGCGGGGTGGCAGCAGCGGGTAGGACAGCCAGCACCGACCAGTCCATTTTGGGCGGCTCCAGGGGATGGCTACCAGGACTGACGAAAATCCAAGTTAATGCCTATTATTAATCAAGCACCGGATAAATAAAGAAAAAACACACCCACAAGCAGGCAGCCTACACCTATCAGACCAGATTTAGTACGGAATACTGAGAATATTATCAGAATGACCATTTCAATCGGATTCGAGGGAAGCCCTGCGCCTGTCTCTTGTGCCAGTTCCGCTCCGCCCCAAATAAGCAGCCCAAAACCTGCAAGAAGAAGTAATATCCCGAGACCAAACATAAAAACCTCCTCTAGAAATATTATTTGTTCTTTTCAAATGACTTTGTTGTCGGCTAGTAGAGACTCTTGTTCGGTGAGTTGTAAGGCGCCCTTTAGAATTATCGCACAACTTAGTTTTTCGCTTTCAAGTCTGGCTACATGCTCACCAATTTCGGAATACATTCCTTCTAATTGCTGCTCAAAGCAAGGGCTATCATGCAAAACATGCAGGGCATGAGCCAAAATGTCACGGTATTTAACCTGCAATCTTTCGGAAGCGTATCTAAAGAGAGGTAATACGGATAAACCATCCTGCCAAACATTCATAGCAAACCTGATCATTTCAGCAGATTGTTTTTGTTTGCCGGTAGCCATTTCAATTGCATTTATTTTGCCTGCAATAACGCCTATCTTCTCGCGTATTTGTAATTCAGAAGTTGCCTCTTGTAGATCTCGTACTTCCTTAAGGGTCGTTTCTTGCTTGGCCCCCAGGAATTTAGTTACCCATGCACCGGCGATAAACAATAAAAGAGAAAGGGTTATGTTCACCCAATCGGCAGATGTCCATGAGCTGAAAAAGTTGATAATCATATTTAATCCTCCTTTTTTTACCGCCAATATCTTGCCAGACGAACTTCCCAAAGGACTATGGATCTTCCTTACAACCTCTTATGAATTTAGGAAATTTGAATGTAAAGGATTGTTGTCCACCAAAATTTTCATGCATTATAGCAATTCTTTTTACAACGCACAATGTACTTTCACCCCATCATTTATCCTCAACATCCCATCAGTCAATTTTTACGGTTGATCTTCGGCAATCTGTATAAGAATTGTATTTGGAATGCTTGCGGCCGGTTTTGGCCGTTCCGCGTCGGATGATATTCCTCCCACCCGTGCGGAGCGCGGCCGGGGCGGGTGGCGGGGTGGCCGCGGCGGAAGCGGGGGGCGGAAAAATGGGTTTACCACGGCACCCGTGGAGAACCGGGTGCAGGCACCCGTGGAGAACCGGGTGCAGGCACCCGTGGAGAACCGGGTGCAGGCACCCGTGAAGAACCGGGTGCAGGCACCCGTGAAGTACCGGGTACAGGCGGGCACGAAGGGGAAAAGAACGTTATAATTCAGGCATGTCCATGACTGCGCTCGATCTACCCGCGGAAGCCCTTAAGAAATATCGCCCGTTGGAAGCCATCCTCGGTCGAAAGAAGCCCGCGCGGACGGATATTAATCGCCGCCGCCGGGCAAACCTGGCGGCGCGCAAGGCCGCCGGCCTTCTGCGCAGGGAATTCGGCGCGGAAAGGGTCATCTTGTTCGGCTCGCTGGCCCGGCGCGGCGGCTTCACGCCCTGGTCGGATATTGACCTGGCTGCGCGGGGCATCCCGCCGGCCCGATTCTTCGAGGCGGTCGGTTGGGTTATCGGGATGAACGCAGAGTTCAAATTGGATCTGATCGACCTGGACACTTGTCCGTCCGCTTTGCGGGAAACGATTGAATTGGAAGGAAAAGACCTATGAAAGGCGACCGCCTGCGGCTGTTGGCCGATCGAATCCGCCAGGAGCTGAAAGAACTGGAGCGTGTTCTGGCCCGGATCTCCGAAGGCTGGCAGCGCGCCCGCCGTTCGGGGGACGATTACTATATTGACAGCGTGGCACTTAACCTTCACGGTTTTTATTCAGGACTGGAACGCATCTTCACTCTGATTGCCGAGATCCTGGATGGCTCCATGCCGCAGGGAGAAAACTGGCACTTACTCCTGCTGCAACAGATGACACAAGATAGACCACCGCTGCGTCCCGCCGTCATTTCCGAAGCGGTCGGGAACCGCTTGAATGAATATCGTGGCTTTCGGCATGTTGTTCGCAATGTGTACACGTTTCACTTCGACTCCGACAAAGTGGAAAAACTGGTTAATAACGCCCCGGAACTTTTCGCCCAATTGAGCGCCGAGTTGCAGGCATTTGCCACTTTTTTGGAGCAATAGAACTCCTGGTTGCTTTCAAAAAAACGGTACAGCAGCAGAAGCGGGGGGCGGTTAGTTTGAATTTTGGATCTGTGGTTAGATGGCTCGGCCCTTTTCCCCCAGGCTATTGAGAATAGCCTGAATGTTTAATTTCAATTAAGTTCATCCTCCAGAAAGGCCTCCTTACCTTTGCCGGCATATTTTTCGATCCGTTGGATGGCTTCCAGAATATCCAGAAGGCGCTCGCGTTCGCTTCTCATAAGGGACGGGCCTCTTTCAAAACTTGCGGACGCAGGCGTGGACGCAAGCCGGCTTCTGTCACGATGTCGACCGGGCAGTTCAACAGGGCTTGCAGTTCGCGCAGCAGGCGGGCCAGGTCCAGTAAGCTCCGGCCGGCTTCAAGGGTTACCAGGAAATCCACATCGCTATCCGGGCGGGCTTCGCCGCGCGCCACCGAGCCGAAGACGCGCACATTGTAGGCGCCGTGCCGGGCGGCAATGCGGATGATCTCCTGGCGGTTGGATTGCAGCAATTGGTCTGGGTTCATAAGGCACTTTGTTATTATTATACCCGCTCCATTCAAAAAACGTGGCAGCGGCGGAAGCGGGGGGCGGAAAGAGGTTATGCCTGCCGGCGAATATCCGGCAAGAAAACCCAGGCCATCAGGGCATACACCAATAAGATGCCTGCGCAGATCATCGCCGTGAGAGGTGCACCGATACGCTCTGCCACCGCGCCCGCCAGCAATGCCCCGATCGGGATGGCCCCGTTGAAGATCAAGGAGTAGACTCCCATCACCCGCCCGCGCAGCGCATCCGGTACGTCCGACTGGATCAAGGTATTGCAGTTATTGGTGACCATCATCAGGCTCCAGCCGACCACCACCAGCGCGAGCAGCGAAAGAGGCAACCAGCGCACCAGGGCGAAGATGAACAGGGCAACCGGCATGACAAGCAGACCGATCATCCAATATTTTCCCCGGATATTCGACCTCACCATCGAGGCCAGCATGAGGGCGCTGACCAGCGCGCCGAAGCCACGCGCCGATACCAGCAGGCCATTGGTTACCTCGTTCCCATGCAGAACATCCGTTGCCCAGGCCGGCAACAGGTTCAACAGGCCAAAACCGAAAATGCTCACCAGGCCGATCGCCCCGATCAGGTTGAGGATCAGCCGGCTTGCAAAGACATACCGCAGGCCTTCGACGATATCTGCGATGGCCTTCGAATTGCGGACCACTTTTACCTGCTCTTTAATGTGCATCAAGAGCAGGGCGGCGATCACAGCCAGGAAAGAAAGACCATTAATGGTAAAGCACCACGCAGGTCCAAAAGCGGCATAGGCCAGGCCTGCCACCGAAGGCCCAACCACGGTGGCAATATTAAACATGGTCGAGTTCAGAGCAATCGCGTTGGTCATGTCATCGCGCGGGACCAGTTCAAGCACGAAGGAAACGCGTGCGGGGGCATCGAAGGCATTCGCCACGCCAAGCAGGAAGGACAGGACGAGGATATGCCAGGGTTGGACGGCATTGGCGAACACCAGCGCCCCCAGGATGAACGCCAGGACCATCATCGAGGTCTGCGTGATGACCAGCAACGTCCGGCGTGGAATCCGGTCGGCGACCACACCGCCGAAAAGAGTGAATAACCAGGTCGGCACCCCGCCTACAAAAACCACCAGGCCCAGATAGGTGGTCGAATTGGTGATCTGGTAGATCAAATACCCTTGCGCCGTGCTCTGCATCCAGGTGCCCATCATGGAGATCATCTGGCCGATGAACCAGAGCCGGTAGTTGTAATGCTTCAGCGCAGCAAAAGTTTCTGACCAGTGCAGGTTCAATTCAAACCTGGCAGATGGAGCGTGCTTTTTCAATTTTTACCTCAGAAAGAAATTGCCGCTCTGCGCGGCATGGATATATTATACGCTTGTTACAAATCTTTTCTGCGAAATTACCTCAAAAACAACACAAAACAGCCCATTTTTTCCCTGTTTTCCGAGGATCAATTTAATTAAAGCCATTCGCATAACCAGTAAAACCAAGTCTACCGTCCCACTTTCGCCCTAAAAACGCCTAAAACCATCCTGGAAAGGCCGTTTTTATGCCATCGCGTCCCACTTTACCTGGTTAAATAGCCAAGTCTCTGGAATTGTTCCTCGTTGTTTTGAACCAACGCGCGCGCGCAAGCCGAAAAAACGGGTTTTTTCCACCTGGAACGGGGACGGGGGGCGATTTTGCAGTAGAATAGGAGGGTATTGCCCGGCAACGCATACAACCCGATCCTGGAGAGGCGCAATGAACATGGACATCCCGAAAGAAATCCGAATGGTCTGGAATTTTTTGAGGCCTTAGCATGGACTGGCAAACGACCTATCGATCCCAGGTAAGCACGGCGGAAGAAGCGGTGAGGGCGATCCAATCCGGTAACCGCATTTTCATGACCGGCAACGTATCGGTGCCGCAGAAGCTGTTGGCCGCGCTGGTGGAGTACGCCCCGGAAGTCACGGATGTGGAGATCTGCCAGGCACTGACGGTGGGCCCGGCGGACTACGTCAAGCCGGAAATGGAAGGCCACCTGCGGGTGAACACGGTCTTCATCAGCCCGAATGTGCGCAAAGCCGTGGCGGAAGGGCGGGCGGATTTCACCCCCGTGCTGCTCTCGGAATTCACCCTGTTGTTCAAGAACAGGATCCTGCCGCTGGATGTGGCCATGATCCATGTCTCGCCGCCGGACGAGCACGGCTGTTGCTCGCTGGGCGTGGAGGTGGGCCTGACCAAGTCGCCGGCCGAGTCGGCCAGGATCATCATCGCCGAGGTCAACCAGCAGATGCCGCGCAGCCTGGGCGATTCGTTCATCCACGTCAGCCGCCTGACGCACATGGTGCCGGTCGACTATCCGATCGCCGAAATGCCGATGGGCGGGGAGGGCAACGACCTGGTCAGCCGGCAGATCGCCGGCCACATCGCCGAGCTGATCCCGGACGGGGCCACCCTGCAGTTGGGCATCGGCGCCATCCCGGACGCCGTCCTGAGCTTCCTGGATACCAAGAAGGACCTGGGCATCCACAGCGAAATGTTCTCGGACGGGGTCGTCCGGCTGGTGGAGCAGGGTGTGATCAACTGCAGCCGCAAGAGCCTGCATCCCGGCAAGATCGTGGCCGGGTTTGTGCTGGGCACGCATGCCCTGTACAATTGGATCAACGACAACCCCTTGTGCGAGTTCCACCGGCAGGAGTACGTCAACGACCCGTTCGTGATCGCCCAGAACGAGCGCATGGTGGCGATCAACTCGGCCATCGAGGTGGACCTGACCGGGCAGGTCTGTGCGGACAGCATCGGCCCGCGCTTCTTCAGCGGGGTGGGCGGGCAGTTGGATTTCATCTACGGGGCCTCCCGCTCGAAGGGCGGATTCCCGATCATTGCCATGCCGGCATCCAACACCATGAAAGATGGGACGATCATCAGTAAGATCGTCCCGATGCTCAAGCAGGGCGCGGGTGTGGTGACGGGCCGCAACCATGTGCATTACGTGGTGACCGAATTCGGGGTGGCCGACCTGTATGGCAAGTCGGTGCGCCAGCGCGTCAGGGCGCTCATCCAGATCGCCCACCCGGATTTCCGGGCCGACCTGGAGAAACAAGCCAAAGAATTGAATTGGATATAAAAACATGAACAGAAAAGCGAAAATCGTTGCCACCATCGGGCCGGCCACCCAGGCAGATGCCGTTTCCGAAGCATTGCTCCTGGCCGGGATGGATGTGGCCCGCCTGAACTTTTCCCACGGCACGCACGACTCGCACGCCGCCCGGTGCGCGCAACTGCGCGCCATCGCCGGCCGGCTGGGCCGTCCATTGGCGATCCTGCAGGACCTGCAAGGCCCCAAGATCCGCGCGGGCGTGCTGCCTGCGCCGGTACCGCTGGCGGTGGGGCAGACGGCCTGGCTTTACCCGGAAGGCGCTCCCCAGCCGGAAAGCGCGGCCGGCCAGCCGGTTATCCCGGTGGATTTCCCGCAACTGTTCGAGGCGGTCCAGCCCGGCAACCGCATCCTGCTGGATGACGGGCGGATGGCATTGAAGGTATTGAGCGTGGAGAAAAGCCTGGTGACTGCCAGCGTGCAGACCGGCGGGGTGCTGACCTCCAACAAGGGCATCAACCTGCCGGGGGTGGCGCTGGATATCCCGGCCTTTACCGAGAAGGACGCCGAGGACCTCAAGTTCGGGCTGTCGCTGGGCGTGGACTTTGTGGCAGTCTCTTTCGTGCGGCGCGCCGAAGATGTGCTGCAGGTGCGCGAAGCCATCGCTTGCCATTCCCCGATCATTTGTCCCCTGGTGATCGCCAAACTGGAGCGCCCGGAAGCGCTGGATAACCTGGAATCCATCCTGGATGCGGTGGACGGGGTGATGGTGGCGCGCGGCGACCTGGGCGTGGAGATGGCCCCGGAGGACGTGCCGGGCGCGCAGAAGCGCATCATCCAGGCGGCCAACCGCAAGGGCAAGCTGGTCATCACGGCCACGCAGATGCTCGAATTGATGATCCACAACCCGCTGCCGACGCGCGCCGAAGCCTCGGACGTGGCGAACGCGGTCTTCGACGGCACGGACGCGGTCATGCTTTCAGCGGAAACGGCCTCGGGCGAATATCCGGTGGAAGCGGTCACGCTGATGGACCGGATCGTCCGCCAGGCCGAAGCGGACTTCCCGCTGTGGGGGCACATCCAGGATGACTGCGTGCCGGATGAGCACGATGATGGAATGGCGCTGACGCGGGCGGCGCGCGAACTGGCGCATGACCTGGATGTGGCGGCGGTGGCCGTTTTCACCCGCCTGGGCCGTTCGGCGCTATTAATGGCAAAGGCGCGCCCGCGCGTGCCCATCCTGGCTTTCACGCCGGAAGAGAGCACCTACCGGCGCCTGGCGCTGGCCTGGGGCGTGCAGCCGCGCATTGTCCCGTTCGCGAAGACGGTGGAGGAGATGTTCCACTACGTGGAAACGGCTTTGCAGGATTCCGGGAAGGTGAATCCCGGCGAGCAGGTTGTGCTGGTGTGTGGTTTCCCGATCAACGAAATGGGCACGCCGAACATGGCCTTGCTGCATACGGTGAAGTAAGCCGGATGGCGGCGAGGAAAGCGGAAGAATAAAAAACGGGGCTGCCTTTTTAGGGCAGCCCCGGTGGATTTTTGTCAGGGATCAACTCTTGAGGAATTCTTCCAAGGTTTCCCGGCTGATGCGATAAGAGGTGCCGAGCTTCTTGGCTTTGAGAGAGCCATCGTTGATGGCGGACATGACATCCTCTTCGGAGACTTTCAACACGGCAGCGGCCTCGGCGGGGGTCATCACGTCCGCCATGGCCCCGGCTGCAGGAGCCGCGGGAGCGGCGGGAGCCGCAGGGGCAGGGCTGGCGGAAGGCCTGGGTTGTGGCTGGGCCTGCATGCCGCCCTGGAGCGCCTGGCCCATCAGGTTGCCGATGCCCATCCCGGCGCCAATACCGGCCGTAAGCCCGGCACCGCCGCCCTGGTTGTTGGCGGCATCCCGCATGGCATCCGCAGCCTGCAACTGGGTGTAGGTGGCCATATCGAGCATGCCCATATCGCGCAGTTCCTGGGCAGATTTCTCGGAGGGGCGCAGGTTGGCAAGGATGAAGGATTTCAGGTTCAGGCCGACGGCTGCGAACTGATCCTCGCACTGGGAACGGATGAAACCGGCCATTTCTTCCGTCTTGGCAAGTAGTTGGGGCAGATTGAGCTTGGCGCCCCATTCATTGAGGGTATCCTGCAATTGTGACAGGATGACGCTGCGCAGGCGGTCTTCGATCTGGTCAATCTTGTAGGAAGCCGTCTTGCCGACGATCTGGGTCACCAACTGCTGCGGGTCCTTGACTTCGAATGAATAGGTACCGAAGCCCTGGAGCAGCATCACGCCCAGGCCCATGCCCGGGTTGGAGACCAGGATCGGCTGCGGTGTGCCCCACTTGCGCTGGGGAAATTCCTTCATCGAGATGAAGTAGACTTCCGCCGGGAAGACGCCCTTGCCGCTGGTGAAAATATCCTGCAGCTTCTGGGTTATCAGGGGAATATTGGCAGTGGCGATGACATGCCGGCCGGGGCCGAACATATCCAGCGCCAGGCCGTCGCGGAAGAAAACCACGCTTTGCCCGGTGCGCACAATGACATTGGAGCCCAGACGATAATCGCCGGTGGTGCCGTCATCCGGGAAACGATGGACGAGTTCATCCACCATTTCATTCGGATATTCAATAACATCAAAGATACGAGCCATGTTCTCTCTCCTTGTAGGGTTGGCAATAAATATGAGACGATTATACTGCTTCGATGGTACATCTTACAAGTATCTTCTCAAAAAGGAGGGAAGATGCACTCCTCAAGAGATTGAGATGATATTCTAATCTACGCTGCTGGGCTAAAAAAGTTTTATTTGGGATTTTGCATCGGTGTACCCGAGCCGCCATTGCGCAGCATCAGGACTTCCGCCAGGATGCTGACAGCGATCTGCTCGGGTGTCTCGGCCCCGATCCCCAGGCCGATGGGGGAATGGACGCGGGCCAGTTTTTCATCCGGAACGCCTTGCTGGTTGAGCTCTTTGAGGGTGGTGTTCCAGCGTTTGCGCGAACCGATCACGCCGATGTAACCAGCCGGGCTATCGAGGAGGGCCGGCAGCCCGGCCACATCCACGTTACTGCCGCGCGTGGTCAGGATGAGGACTGTCTGGGGGGTAATGGCCAGATGCAAGGGCAGTTCCGCCAGCGGAACAGGGTAAAACTCGTCGGCATCCGGATTGGCTGCGGGCGTACAGAATTCCGGGCGGTCATCCGAGACGGCCACCCGGAAGCCAAGCCATTTGGCCAGATGGGTGACGGCCTTGCCGACATGTCCGCCGCCGATAACGACCAGCAGGGAGGATGGCAAAATGGGTTCCACAAACACCTCCACCTGGCCTCCGCACAGGCCGGGATCGCCACGGGCCGGGTCAGCCATGCTATATGCAAGCAAACGCGGCTTGCCATCCTGGAGCGAAGCCAGGGCTTCCATGACAACGCGGTTCTCCAGTTCCCCGCCGCCGACCGTGCCGAGGATGTGTCCATCCGGATAGACCAGCATCTTGCTGGTGCTGTGGCGCGGCGTGGAGCCGCTGGTCTTTACCACGGTGCACAGGGCGGCAGGCTGGTGGGTGGTTTCGAGCTCAGCAAGAGCCTGAAAAATGGATGGCACGGCTCAGGCCAATTCTTTCGCCTGGACGCGCACGCGAATGGCCTCCACCAAGGCGTGGATATACAGCATTCCTGCCTTGCTGGGAGTCTTTTCCAGATGTTTCCAGCGCCGGGCTTCGAAGAACAAGCAAGTGCGCAGGTCGGTCAGGGATTGGGCCATTTCCTGGTTGGATTTGTGAAGAACAATGCCCTGGCTGGCGACCTCACGGCATTTCTTGACCGAGCCCCAATGTTCGTACCCATTAAAGGTATGGGCAAAAGGAAGGATATTTTTCCAGGCAGCGCGCCGGGATGGAATATCTGTTTCAATCAGTAAAGAATTGGGTATGGTATTCATTTTTGTGCCTTTCCTACAGTCTCAGGATGACCGGCAAAAACTATTGCTTATACAAGACCGAATCCTCGTACCAAGGCAGATCTCCTGAGATGCCCTATTATAAACCCGGCAGGGCGGAAAGGATTAAATGTAAATGATGAATGATGGGTAGTGAATGATGATGAGAACAGGCATTATTTCATATCCTTTAAGGCTTTCCAGACCTTTTCCGGGGTGACCGGGTTCGCGTCAATATTTATGCCAACCGCATCCAGGACGGCATTCCCGACTGCCGGGGCGACCCCATCCATCGGGATCTCGGCCACGGCCTTGACGCCAAACGGATGGGTAGGCTCGAAGGTTTCAACGAAGATGGCGGTCAGCTCGGGCATTTCGTCAGCGCGGAAAATGTGATAGTCGCCAAAGTTGCGCTCGCGGGCGTTGCCTTTCCGGTCATAAAGCATCTCTTCACAGACGGCATACCCCAGCGCCTGGGTCATCCCGCCCTCGATCTGCCCGGAGGCCGTGAGGGGGTTAATGATAACGCCGCCATCCACTGCCATAACCAATTTATCCACGGTCACCGCACCGGTTTGCGTGTCCACGGTCACCTCGGCAAACTGGGCTGCGAAGGGGGGCGGAGAGGAGGGGGAAACATAGGAGGCTACGCCCATGATCTGCTCCTGATCGTTGTGGTGCAAGCTGTCGAGAGCAATTTCACCCAGCGGGATGGTTTGGCCATCCGGGAAGACGGCGCAACGGTTCGCCAAAGATACATCGGCAGGTTCGAATGTTGAGCCATTCTGCCGTTGCTTAAGCATGTCAGCGGCACGTTGCTTGATCCGACCGGCGACGATCTGGGCGGCCCTGGCAACCGCCGTGCCAGAGATGTAGGTGGTGGATGAAGCGTATGCGCCTTTATCAAACGGGGTGAAGTCCGTATCGGATGAGTAGGTGATGATATCATCCAGCGGCACACCGAGCACTTCAGCGGCCATCTGCGCCAGGACGGTATCGGAGCCGGTGCCCAGATCCGTGGCGCCGACCAGCAGGTTGAAGGAGCCATCATCGTTCATTTTGATGGAAGCCCCGCCCATGTCCAGGTACGGGATGGCTGTCCCCTGCATTACCAACGCGACGCCGATGCCTTTCCGTTTTCCAGTTTCATGTTGCCCCGAGTTCATGGGAGACGGAGGCGCGCCAGGCCGCCTGCCCGTATTTTGAATCCCAATCAATGGCCGCCTTGCCCTGCTGGACGCACTGCTCCAGCCCAACGGTGTGGATGATCTCCGGGCGGGGTTCACGGCCCTCGTTCCAGGCGGTGCTGAACGGGTGGTATTCGCCGGGACGGATGGTGTTCTTCAGGCGGAATTCGAGCGGGTCAAGGCCGAGGGCGCGGGCGATCTTTTCCATGTGGCGCTCGACTGCCCAATAGCCCTGGGGTACGCCGTAGCCGCGGAAGGCCCCGGCGGGTGGAGTGTTAGTATAGACAATATCGGCGTAAAAACGGATATTAGGTGCCTTGCGATACGGCCCATCGCCAACGTACAATGCCATGGATTTGGAGCCGGTGTTGCCGGTCACGGTAACGGCATGGCAGCCGTACGCACCGGTATCGCTCAGGATGCGCATTGCGTTGGCAGTCATGGTCCCGTCCCGCTTGACGCCAGTTTTCATCCAAATGCGCATTGGGTGGCGGGAACGCGCGGCGATAAACTCCTCTGCCCGGCTGTATTCATAGATGACCGGGCGGTGGGTGACGATGGTGAGATGTGCGGCCACGTCTTCCATCAAGACTTCCTGCTTGCCGCCAAACCCGCCGCCGATCCTGGGCTTGATGACTCGGATGCGCTTCACCGGCAACCCCAGCACCGGGGCAAGCTGCCTGCGGACGTGGAAGGGAACCTGGGTGCTGGTGCGGATAACCAAGCGGTCATCTTCATCCCAATAGGTGATGGTCACGTGCGGTTCGATATGGGCTTGTTGCACCTTTGGAACGGAATACTCGGCCTCGAAGATTTCATCCGCTTCGGCGAAGCCTTTATCCACATCGCCGATATCAATGCGGATCGCAGCGGCCAGGTTCTTCTCCGGTTTGGAATCGGCAAAGTTGACATATTCAGGCTCATCGTGAATGCGCGGCGAGGTGGGCAGCATGGAATCGGCTGAATCCAGCAGAGATGGGAGGATCTCATACTCCACGTCAATCAGGCGCAGGGCCTGTTCGGCAATCTCGGGGGTTTCAGCGGCCACAAAGGCTACCCGGTCCCCCACGAAGCGAACCTTGTTATCCAACGAAAAAGTATCCAGCGGGCCGGGAATGGGATCAGACTGGCCGGCGGTGGAATAAACCACGCGCGGAATATCCTGCCAGGTCAGCACGGCGGCCACACCGGGCAATGCACGGGCCCGGCTGGCGTCAATGCGGGTGATGCGGGCATGAGCGTGCGGGGAGTGCAGCACTTTTGCATGCAACAAGCCGCGCAATTCGATATCTGCGGTAAAGGCGGGCTTCCCCTGGGCGAGCTTGATGGCATCCACTTTTGGCTCGGGTTTGCCAACCACCTGGTAGGGTCCGGTTTCCGGGGCGAGAACGATTTTAGGGGAGGCAGTAACCAGGGACTGGGTACTTTGGGATTGGGTATCAGGGGATAAGGAATCGGCGGCGAAAGGGAACTCCTGAACGCCTACCCCTGGATCCCCGGGTTCCTGTTCCCCGCGCAAAACGGCGGCTGCCCGAAGGATGGCCTGGACGGGTTTTGTATAGCCTGTGCAACGGCAAAGAACGCCTGCAATGGCCTGACGGACTTCGGTTTCGGTGGGGAGCGGGTTTTTATCCAATAAAGCTTTGGCAGCCAGAATCTGGGCCGGCGTGCAGTAGCCGCACTGGATGGCGCCCATTTCGATAAAGGCCTGCTGAATAGGATGCAAACCGCCGGTCTTCTTCCAGCCCTGATCGGGATGTTCGCCGAGGGCCTCGATGGTGACAATATTATGGCCTTCGGCCTGAGCAGCGAGGAGCGAGCCGGCATTGATAGGGCGCCCGTCCAGCAGGACGGTATCCGATCCGCTCAATCCCTGCTCGTCGCCGAACTTGACACCGTGATAACCGAGGCGGCGCAACACGGCGAATAATGTTTCGGATGGGGAAATTTCGACACTCTGCGATGTACCATTAATTTCCATTTTGATGTTCATGCTTCCTCCGGGATTTCCTGTATTTCCTTATCGGATGGGGAACGTAGTGAGCGACCAGAGCGGCGGCTCCGGCCAGCACCAACCCAAACATGGCGACCAATACCCATTGGATAAGGGATAGTAATGCGATATATGCTGTATAAAACTCGGGCAGTGTCCACGTTACGAGAATGCCGTTAACGGCGAAATTGACCAGGATGGGCAATGCCAGCAGGTAGAGGGTGAAAAGAATGAAGCCCAACGAAGTCTCTGCGGCATTACGTGGGCCGGCCTGGAAGGCGCGCAAACGCAGCATGGAGATCAGCCAGGCGATGACCAGCGCAATCGAAGCCGTTACGGCTGTGATGATGATAAACCCGTTCTGGCTTTCGACTGCACTCAAAGAATAGGTCTGGTTCTCCAGAATGGCATAGCAGAAATTAAATATCAATACATAAACAACCGCACCGCCGGCCAACCAAAGGAATTTCTTTTTCCCGCTGATGACGAGAAAATAAGCGGGTAAAACGGCCAAGGCAATGGCGGCCAGATTGCGCCAAGTGCGTTCGCTGGCCAGACGGGCGGCACGGGCATCGAGCATGGCAATCGCGTACGAGAAAGAATCGGACGGGTCAGGCGGCCGGGCTGGCTGGGCATTGATGGCAGTGGTATACGCTTGAAAGAGGCGCTTTTTTTGAATGATCTCGGCTGCCTGGATTTTGGCTGCATAGGCAGGCGCCAAGTTGAGCATTTCTGTCAGGACGCGACCCTCGGTTGAGGCCGGGAGGTTGGTCCCCAGCAGGGCTGCAACCGTTGGGGCTACATCCGCTTGCGTTATATCAGGGATGGCCATGCTTGGCCGGACACCGGCGCCGGCCATCACAAACGGCTCGAGCAAGGTAATCGGTTCGGGGCCGCCATCTCCGCCGCGGTTAATCTGCCCGTGATCGGAAAGCACGATAACAGTATCCTTTTTTAGATCCAGGGTCGAGACAATCCGCTGCAGATCAGAGTCGGTACGTTTTGCGGCAGCGTACGAAGGTGGGTCGAGCGGACCGCCCTGGTAATATTCAACATAGTCCACCTGGTCGAGATAGATGAGCACCAGTTGGTAATTGCCGGAGAGCGCCGGCAGGGCGGCCTGCATGACGGCCTGGTCGGCGGTGGCACCTGCGCCGGAAGTATAGAAAGAAGCATCCAGGGCGTGCTGTGGAATGATTTTTCCTAGCCAATCGTAACCCGAGAGGGCAGTGCGCAGGCCGAGCCGGTGGGCGGCCGAGAAAATATCATCCTGGGTAAAAGTGCGGATATTCGAATCATCCAGGTTGATAGGAGGGGCATCGTTAATGTCGGGCCAGGCACCGGTCAGGAGGGTGGTCATGCCCGGACCGGAGTAGGAGGGTGGCTGGCTATAGATATGGGCGCCGGCGCCGCTGCCGCGCAGCGTGTTCATAAAAGGCATGACATCAGTATTTGTTGAGGTGGTATAGCGCAGACCGTCTATCAAGACGATCACGACCCGGCGGGTGAGGGGCGTGCCCAGGGGCGCATCGGGCGCAGGGGGCGCGAATCGCAAAGGCGAGCGGTAGTTAATGATGGAGGTTGCCAGGCCGGCGGCCCAGGAATAGCCAGCAACGGCGAAAATGAGACATAAAAAAATGCTTATAAGGAGGCCACGATTTTGTTTCATTTCAAATGGGCTCTCCTTGATCCGCGCGGTTTCGAATCTGTTCTCTTAGCTGGTCTATCGGGAGGCGGGAGCCGCTCGCATCTTCGAAGAGCCAGCAATCCCAGCCGTTGGCAGGCGCGCCGTTTGATAAGGATTTGGCGACGGTATGGATCGAGCCGGTGACCTGGCCGCACCGGATATGCCCGTCCGCCAGGATGGTGGCCGTGAGATTATCCTGAATAAAGTATAACGTTTGTCCCGGCTGGAGCAGGGCAGCCTCCAACAGCGCTCCAAACGGGATGCGCCTTTGGCGGCGCGGTTCGACGATTTGCAGTGCAGCTTGCGGGGCTGGTTTGACTGCGGCGATGCGTGCCTGGGCGATCTTGATATAGCCTTCGTCGCGCTCGATGCCGATGAAATGGCGACCCAGCTTTTTGGCAACCGCACCGGTGGTGCCGGAACCGAAGAAAGGATCCAGTACTATATCACCGGGGTTGGTGGAGGAAAGCAGGATGCGGTAGAGCAAGGCTTCCGGCTTCTGAGTGGAGTGGACTTTCGTTCCATTAGATTTTATGCGTTCCTTGCCTGTGCAGATGGGCAGATACCAATCCGAGCGCATTTGCAGATCGTCATTCAAGGATTTCATGGCATGGTGGTTAAAAGTGTATTTAGCGCCTTTTTTCTTTTGCGCCCAGAGCAGCGTTTCATGCGCATTTGTAAAGCGAACGCCGCGGAAATTCGGCATTGGATTGGTCTTTATGAAAATCACATCGTTCAAAATCCAAAAACCCAGGTCCTGCAAGATGGCACCGACTCGGTAGATGTTATGATAGGTCCCGATCACCCAGAGCATGCCAGTATCTTTCAAGACACGCCGGCAAGCGGAGAGCCAGGCGCGGGTGAAGCGGTCATATTCTTCAAAACTTGTGAACTTGTCCCAAGCATCCTCGACCGCCTCGACGCGTGTGCGGTTGGGACGCCAGAGTTCCTGCGAGAGCTGCAGGTTATAGGGCGGGTCGGCGAAAACCAAGTCCACCGAGGCTTCGGGGAGCTGGGCGAGGTTTTCAAGACAGTCGCCGGAGAGGATCTGGTCCAGTTCCAAACTTTTCGTCATAATTTTTCAAATTTGGAGAAATATTTATTATCTTTCCGGTTTTCTGGATCATCCGATGCCCAAGAACCAAGCCGATAAGGGAGATCGATGACATGCAAGTTATTTACGCGAGTTTCACGGGCGAGGAATTCCATCGCTCGAAAATCACTTTCGCCAGAAAGTGAGCGTTGATAAATGCTCATGACAGGCTATTTTTCCTGACATCTTTTCGCCAACACCGCAGCCATCTCGCGACGGTATTCTTTTGAGGCCCATTCATCGCCAGCCTCGGCGAAAGCATTGCGGGCGGCAGCTTCCAAATCATTGGGTTCGTTGCCATCCAAGGCCAGCGCAGGCGATTGTCCATAACCGCCGAGCGCCAAGCGGGTGCGCCCGGAAGGCCATTGGGCCAGCGCGGCGCAGACGATGGGCTTGTCAGAAGGAGTGCGGGCGATGGTCTCGAAGGCGAGTTTGACATTGAGAGGAATTTCGATCTTGGTGATGAGGGGGTGAGGGCCGTTCGCTTGTACGCGAGCGGGCAAATAATTACCCAACGTGATATGTTCCTGACCGGGTGCAAGAGTCATCTTTGCATCCAATGCCAGCAGCACAGTGCAAAAAGGCGAACGCCCGTCGCAGGTTACCAGGGCACCGGCGACTGTTCCCATGTCACGCAGATTGAGCGGCGCTTCCAGCTCGACGGCTGCTTGGAGGGCTTTTGCTGCGTAGGCGGATTTGAGTAGAGTTTGCAAGGTGGCGGTTGCCCCGATCTCAAGGACATCTCCGAATTTACGGAGTTTATCCAATCCGAGGGCCTGCAGGTCCACAACGGAGAAGGATTCGGCGCTATATTGTGTGAGCAATGTCCCACCGCCGAGCGGGTGGGTCTGTGGCTGCGCAAGCAATTCCAAGGCTTCTTCCAGCGTTTTAGGACGGTGATATTGTGTAATCATAGGATATTCTCCAAGAGTTGGCAATGGCTTTATTATACTCATTCTGGAATGGGTGTGGGGTTTGTCTGACAATTGGGCTTACCCGATTGCAGAATAATGGCACAAGGCCAGCTTATGATAGCGCCGGGAGCGTAAAAATAATCAAGGCTTCCGGCGAGTACACTTCAGCAGCGATCGCGTTGCAATGCGCTGCTTGTTGTGCCCTGGACACACTACGCCGCAGGCCAGGTTATTCTATCTTGCCTTCTTCGTCCCCGGGGGCGGTTTGCTTGGGAGCACCGCCCAGCTTGGGAGCACTGGGATTGTCCTCGAGATATTGTTCGAGTATCGAAGGCGCATTCGGATGATCAACGTGCAGGGCTTCATCGTATTCCCCGGCCATCACGGGCCGATCATAGCGCACAGGGCGGTTGATACCAAAGAACTGCCAGAAGCGGGCGATCGCCACCAGCAGGCTGTAACGGTATTCCTGCATCTTAAGGGATTGCCATTCCACAATGGAGGCCATAGCGCCCCGGATACGGGCCTTTTCTCTCACGATGCGGTGGATCTGTTTCGGATCCCGGTAGCCCAGCGGGGATAGGATAACCAGGTGCGCCGAAATGAACAACACGGTGAAGGAAATCAGCCGCACCCAGCCGCCTTCAGTCCACTTGCCGATGATCTGGAAGACCCAGACTGAAGCTGACAGGATGGCTACGAATAACGCCGCATACCCACCCCAGCGGCGCGCCCAGCCTTTCAAGGTCCTTAGAATATGCTGCCGCATGGCCAGGCCCATGATTGTGATCGGTATGAACACCCCCACGCCATAGAATGGCGCGGCGACATCCGTCTTGCCGTGCACCAGAAACATGATGATCACTGCCAATCCAAAGGTGATCGTCACTGAGCGGGTGAAGGTGCCGCGCTTATCCCGGTAGATGATCACCTCGGGGATCTCCCCGATGGCCACATCCCGCCATTCGGTGGCTTGGGCATCCTGGAGGGCGGTCATGGAGGCAAATGCCAGGAGGACAACCGCCAAAGCTTGGTAAACCCAATACAGGAGAGTGCCTCCCGGAATCTGTCCAAAGCCGATCCAGGCCAGGTTTCCCACCAGCGTTCGGCCGAGGGTGCCGTCAAAAACATTGAAATGGATGGCGAACCCTGTCAGAATGATGGTTGTTACGCCGCCATAAAATAGAAAGGCAGTCTGCACGAAGCGACCAACGCCAGTTTTCCCGCTGTAGAAACTCCAGACTTTATTCAGTTTGGGTAATTTCTGTTTGCCCCATTTGACCAGGGAAACGTCTTCATTAATTACGAACTGAATGCCGTTCGACATGGCTTCCAGCCCGGTCAGCGCGACCATACCTTTCATTGACCCGGTGATAATGTGATAAATAGCGTCAAGTAAAGTTGCAGATTGCGTCGGAGCCATGGAAGCAGCAGGCGCTACGTGGTTGTGGACAGCCGCGATGAGGCCGCCCCAGTTCACCAGCGTAAGCATGAGAAAGACTGCCAGGAACCCGAAGCTGACAAATGAAGATTCGCCACGCCCCCGTATGGTCAGATACCAGGTTACCGCAGCCAGCACTACGCCAATGCCAACGTGCCAGTACCATGCAGCGTTATAAGAATTCGTTATGGAGAGTAACTGGTCGGATCCGGAGAGGGCGGAAACCACGATGGTCAAAACATAATCTTCGATGAGAGTGACCGCAACCATCAAACTGAGGGTCGGCCTCAGATAACGCATGGAAGCGGTATAGGAACCGCCGCCTTCGTTGAACGGGCCAAGCGAATACATGTAAAGAATACCAAAACAGATATTGGCAAAGGCGATCAAGCCTGCCCCGACGTAGCCCCACACCTGTAACCCATAAGGCCACAGGACGCTCATCAGTTCACCAGTGCCGTAGTAATACGAAGTAAAGAAATCTATGCCAAAAAGGGCCAGGGCAGCCAGCATGAAGATCTGCCCGGCACCATGCACCTGGGCATGATCCTTTTTTTCACGTGGGGAAATCCGGAAGGCAATAAAAACAATTACGATCAGCAACCCAATGGAGAAAAGCATATGTTTCCTCGTGCGTGTGTCGTTTTACAAAAAATAAACCGGTAAGCCTTTCAAACCGTCTTTAGCCGGTAGCTTACATCTGGTTCGGTCACAATCAAGTGTGGCCGGGAGGAATCAGTCGCCAGCTTGCGGCCCAGGATCCTGACGTTAACCCGCAGGAGATACGATCTTCCTGGTCACTAGCGACTTGTATGTCCCAGATGGAGCGGATCGACTGCTCGTGGGTCAGAACCTTACTGCCCTGCTGGACCACCAGGCACAGGATATTATCAAGATACGGTGGGTCCGTCTACACAGTGCGGGATTGTACCACGGATATAAAAATCTTCGGTCGGCTCTCCGTGGGGCGTGCGAAGGAAGAAAAGAATTTTGTGCGCGGGATATGATTTGCTGCTCAGGGCGATTTCCCCGAAGAGAAAAGAACACGCCCGCCAATTGTTTGGCGGGCGTGTGATCTTTCCGGCTGGGTAAGCTGAAATAATAAACTACAATTGAACCCTTCCTGCGGAATATTTGGCTAACGCACAAACGCCTTGCGCCCGGCGTACACTGCCGCATCGCCCAATTCTTCCTCGATCCGCATGAGCTGGTTATATTTCTCGACCCGCTCGCCTCGGCAGGGTGCGCCGGTCTTGAGATGGCCGGTGCGCATGGCCACTGTCAGATCAGCGATGAAGCTATCCACCGTCTCGCCGGAGCGATGGGAAACCATCGCACCCCAGTTCGCTTTGTAGGCCATTTCGATGGCGGAAATGGTCTCACTCAAGGTGCCAATCTGGTTGAGCTTGATCAGCACGGCGTTGGCTGCATTCTCCTGAATACCGCGGGCAATGCGTTCAACGTTGGTCACGAATAAGTCGTCACCGACCAACTCAATCTTGTCGCCCAGGGTCTGGTTCAGGAGTTTCCACCCATCCCAATCGTCTTCCGCAAGGCCGTCTTCGAGAACAACAATGGGGTACTTTGCCACCCAATCGGCGTACATCTGCACCATCTCCGCCGATGTGACCTTGCGTTTTTCAGTGCGCAGGTTATAAAAACCGTCCTCATAAAAGCCGCTGGAGGCCGGGTCGAGGGCAATCGCAAATTGATCACCAGGTTTGTATCCGGCCTTTTCGATGGCCTTCAGGATCAATTCGACGGCGTCCGAGTTCTTCTTGAGTGCCGGGGCAAAACCGCCTTCATCGCCCACGCCGGTGGTGTAGCCTTCGCCTTTGAGTACACCTTTGAGGGCCTGGTAAACTTCACTGCCCCAACGCAAGGCTTCGCGGAAGTTCGGCGCGCCTACCGGGGCGATCATAAACTCTTGCAAGTCGGTACCCTGCCAGTTGGCATGCACGCCGCCGTTCAGGATGTTGAACATCGGCACGGGCAGAACCTTGGCTGGCACGCCGCCCAAGTAGCGATACAGTGGTAAACCGACAGATTCCGCCGCAGCGCGTGCCACTGCCAGGCTGACGCCCAGGATGGCATTGGCGCCCAATTTACTTTTGTTGGGCGTGCCGTCCAGGGTGAGCATGGTCTGGTCTACGGTGGCTTGGTCGAGTGCGTCCATATCGAACAGGGCATCGGCAATCCCATTGTTGACGTGCTCAACTGCTTTCAAAGTACCTTTGCCGCCATAGCGAGCTTTGTCACCGTCGCGGAGTTCCAATGCTTCATGAACGCCGGTGGATGCGCCGGATGGAACGGCCGCGCGTCCGAAAGCGCCATCATCCAGAAGGACTTCGACTTCCACAGTAGGGTTGCCGCGCGAATCGAGGATTTCACGGGCATGTACAGAATCAATGGTAGACATAGTTTTCTCCTGAATTTCTTAGATTTTCAAAATGAATGGCAGGCTTGCAAATAAATAGCTTCTGCCGATGGGAGACAGAAGCTATCAGCCGAAAATCTGGCGGCTTCTCTGAATGCAAGCGAGCTTCATCGCTCTGAAGATATTCTAAACCAAATTTTTCCCCCAGTCAATTCCTAATTTCGGGATGCGACCATGGGTGGGAACCACAGGGATCCGAGGACATCTATAATAATCAATCCGGATAAATCTTCCAACCCAGGGCGGCCGGGTCAACGCTGTTGAGCATTTCTGCAGGGACGTCAACCAAGAGAGAATTACATTCGGCCAAAAGCGTGCCAGCTTCATCGTAAATCCCGGCCCAGCTTTCTGCCATCCGGCCTCTGGCTTTGCCAGCTTTACCAACGATGCGCAACGGTTTACCGATGGGCACATTCTTGCGGTATTTTACTTCCAGCTTGGCAGTAAACATAAAGCGGGGCTGGGACGGGTCACCCATGTGGGCGCGGCCGCTGATCTCATCCAGGATGGTGGCAACAATGCCGCCGTGCAATATACCTGGATAGCTCTGGTAATTTTCCGGGGCGATATAGGTCGTCTCGATAACACCCGGTTCAAGCTCGTAAATTTTTAAACGTAATCCAACTGGGTTTTCCACCCCACAGATAAAGCACATTCGGGAATTAGGTTGCTTTTTCACGATTGGGTTTGCCTCTTAGTGGGTTCTGTTGGCCCAAGCAGGCTGGCCAGTTGCTTCAATTGGGAAGCGTGAACCAACGCCAGAACCTCATCGGCGGCTTGCAGAACTGTGTCGCCGTGCGGGATGAGCATCTGGTTTTTTCGAATGACAGCAACAATGACGCACTCGCTCGGTATTTCCAGGTCGCGCAGGTTTTTCTTTGCGGCCGGCGAAAGCGGATGGACTTTTTCCTCAACCAGCGAGTACTCGCCTTTGCGCAATTTTAGCAGAGTCATCATGTCACCCAACGACATTTCCTCGGCCACCAGACGCGCCAAGATGTCGGCTTGGTTAAGAGCCACATCCACGCCCATTTCCGGTGTGAACAGCCAGGCATTTTTTGGATTATTAACCCGAGCAATAACGCGGGGTACATTGAATTCTGATCGGGCCAATGAGGTAACCACCAGATTGGTTTCATCGGACCCGGTTACCGCCGTAAGGACATTCGCTTTTAGAACTCCGGCAGCTTCCAGAACCTGCGGCGAACTGCCGTCACCCGCAATGATGATATCCGCCGGGAGTTCCCCTTTTATCTTATCCAAGACGGCCGGACGTTCCTCGATAACCTTGACGGAATGGCCTGCTTCCAGGAGCAATTTCGCCAGATACGAACCGGTATTTCCACCGCCGACTATGATCACAAACATATTTACCTCCTTTCCAACCCCAACAATGCTTCCAGACGTTCCATTGCAGAAGACAGCACAACAAGGTTGATCAAATCGCCTGCCTGGAACTCTGTCCCAACGATGGGGATGAAGGCCTGTTCATTGCGGACGATCGAAATCACCATAACCTCGCCGGGAACATTCAGTTGATATACGGTTTTGCCAATCAACTGTGGGGAAGTTTCCAGGTGGATAAGCGAGACCTCGCCGCGCCCAAAAGTGTTTCTCACATCCAGTTCGGCATGCATCAGTACCTGGAGAATACGCTCTGCTCCCCAGTTATTGGGAGAGACCGTTGTCAAACCCAACTGCTGGTATATTTCTGCACGTATTGGATCATACAGGCGGGCCACGACGCGTGGCACATGGAAGATGTTGCGGGCAATGCGTGCAGCGACGATATTAGCATTATCGGAATGACTGGTAGCGATAAATGCCTCAGCCTCCTCTATCCCGGCTTGAACCAGAACATTGCGGTCGAAACCGAGGCCCCGAACGATCCGTCCTTTAAAATTAGGGGCGAGTCGCTCATCGGCATCGGCATCATGATCAATAATAGTAACATCATGTTGCTGCTCAGTAAGGAGTCTGCCAACTTGCGAACCAATCCGCCCGTATCCCATAATAATGGTTTTCATGCTCCTGCCTCCTCTCATCAAGAATTAGAAAGACGACTTCCTTGTGGCTTTTTCTTTCCGGCGCAGTATGGATTTTCGGAACCATTCTAGAGTGTAGAGTATCAAAGCAAAAAGCGCAAGGATTGGCCAAAAAATGGGTGGAAATATTTGGTTGTCAAATATGTTTGCCAGAACTGGAATATAAACCATCCCAATGATCATGAGCAGGGCCAGGGCGATACCGAGGAGAAGAACTTTGTTGCTGCCCCAGCCCATTTGGGTGTTGTGTGCTTTGGAAGTCCTACATGCAAAAGCATTTCCAATCTGAACGAGTACCACGCCGGCCAAGAAAACCGTCCTCGCCACTACATTTACGTGTCCAGGGATGACCAATAACCTAGGCCAATTAATTGTATCCAGGAAAGGTTGATTGAGCAGGCCGGCATTTCCTGAGAAAAGGTAGGTAGCGAGAAAACCCACATAACATAAACCAGCTTCGATCAACCCCAACCAGAGGAAAGCCCTTGTGAGCAGACTTTTATCCAATAATGGTTGGGAGCGGCGGGGTGGGTATTTCATGATATCCGGTTCGGGTTTTTCACTTCCCAGCGCCAAAGCGGGGAGGATATCAGTGCCCATATCAATTGCCAGGATTTGGCGGACTGTCAATGCGGGTGGAATGCCGATCGCTGAGGTCAAAAGGAATGGTAGAACTTCCGAGATATTGCTGGAGAAGATATAGGTAATAAACTTGCGAATATTATCGTAGACGGCCCGACCCTCTTCGATGGCGTCTGCAATGGAGCCAAAATTGTCATTTGTTAAAATGATATCGGCAGCTTCTTTGGCTACATCTGTACCGATGATCCCCATGACTATACCGACGTCGGCTTTGCGAAGGGCGGGTGCATCATTGACGCCGTCGCCTGTAACGGCAACCACCTCTCCGGAGGCTTGATAAGCCGAGACCAGCCGGAGTTTATGATCCGGGGCCATGCGAGCAAAAATGACCTCTTTATCCAGGACCTGGCGCAACTTAAGATCGTCCATCGTGTCGACTTCGGCACCGGTAACAATAAGCGGATTAGGCGTAGTAACCATGCCTACGCGCCTTGCCAGCGATTCGGCCGTGAGACCGTAATCGCCAGTTATCATTACGATACGGATACCAGCCTGGCGACAGGTTTTAATGGCCTGTTCAACCTCGGGACGTGGCGGGTCCATCATCGCCATCAGGCCGAGGAAAGTCAAATCATGTTCGACTGTCTCGGCTGTATATACCCCCGAACGAGGCGGTAAATCCCGATGGGCAAAGCCGAGCACCCGCAAGGCACGGCGGGAATACTCGTCATTGGCAGACAAGATTTCAGCCTGGATGGATTCGCTGATCGGCCGGGATTCGCCATCAATCAGAATATGGGAACAAAGTTGCAAAACCTCGCGCGGTGCGCCTTTGACAAAGGCAACTTCCCGATCCACTTCCCTGTGGATAGTCGTCATACGTTTCCGCCGGGCATCAAAGGGGATCTCGTGGACGCGCGGTAAGAAAACCGAAATCGAATGCTCGTCCAGATCATATTTCATTGCCGCCACCTTGAGAGCGGCTTCAGTTTGGTCGCCAAGACTGGTCCAGTTAGGATGCTCCGGGCCAGGTGGGTTTATGCGGGCATTGTTGCAGCACAAAGCAGCTTCCAGCAAGTTAAGGAGATCTTTTTCAACAGGAGTGTCAGTTGGCGATGGAAGGAATTGACCTTTAGGTTCATAGCCAATACCCGTGACTTTGAGGGTGCGGCGTCCCACCCACACTTCGCGGACGGTCATCTGGTTTTGCGTCAGCGTTCCGCTCTTATCGGTGCAGATGACCGAAACGTTACCTAGTCTTTCTACGACATCCAGGCGTTTGGCCAGTACGCCGCGTGATGTCAGCCTCTGAACTGCCATGGCTAACGAAAGTGTCAGTGTGGCAGGCAGACCTTCCGGCGTAATAGCAACAATTGTGCCGAGTGCGAGGAGCAAGGCGTTGGGAAATTGCCGGCTGATGTGCGGTTCAAAAGTGGCAAGCGCCCAGACGATTCCGCCCACAATTATTGCGATCCAAGTCAATCTTCGGCTCAAGTGTTCCAGTTCTTTTTGGAACGTAGATGGCTCTTCCTGAACTGTTTGTGTCAATTGGGCGATGCGCCCAAACTGAGTTAACATGCCGATGGCATAAACAATGGCTTTTCCGGTTCCGGAGGCGACAGATGTCCCGGCAAATATTAGATTGGGACGTTCCAGATCGCTAAGCCTGGTAGGATGGAGGCTTCGGCGGTTTTACGTGCGGCGACCGCCTCGCCTGTTAATGAAGCATTATTGACCCGCAACCCATATTCTTCAACGACCCGTGCATCGGCAGGGATATTGTCGCCTTCGGCAAGGATTAATAAATCGCCCGGCACTACAGCATCGGCAGGGATATGCATATCTGCACCATCGCGGATGATGTGGGCGTAGGCCGGGAGGAGGTGTCGCAATTTTTCGATGGCTTGTTCGGCGCTGTGCTCACGCCAATAGGAGAAAGCAATATTGGCAATGCTTAAAAGCAGGATAATCAAAGCCAGAGTCCAATCTCTCTGCCAGAGACTGAGGATGGCTGCCAAGAATAATAGAAGAATGAATGGGTGCCGAACCTGACGGATAAATTTCTGCCATTCAGCAGGATGCGGTTGTTCGGAGAGGATGTTCTCTCCATAAAGCGATTTGCGCGACTCTGCTTCGACCATGGAGAGACCTTTCGGGGAAGTTTCCATGCTCTGAAATACTTCTGGAACGCGCAGAGTATATATTGGGGCGGAGCTCATAGGTTATGGTAAAGGAGGATTTGGAGCGATGGGCATCGAATAGGGTGCAATTGGTTGACCCCAAAAATATCTCCCCAAAAAAGGGACAGGCGGAAGCAGGCTAATGGAACATGCACATTCATCACTACAAGCCAGTTTTATTCATCGGATGATTTGAAGGCGTCTCCCAACATCTGTAGTTCAGCCATCAGATGCATACGAGTGGAATGGCTGAAACGGGTATCTTGTGCAATTTTTGCCTGTTCTTCAAGCGCGGCCCGCACCACGAAAGCTGGCACAAACATGATCCGGCCAGCGGGAATGATCACAAAATTATGGGTTTTGATGCGGAGATCCTGGTCATCGAAATAAGGGAGGCTGAGACTGAGGCCCCGGTTGAGGCTTTGGGCTTTGGCACGGTCCTGAATGGTGTGGATAATTTCCCTGGTTTGGTAGCGAGCCAATGCCCGACCCTGGTTGACCAGTTGTCCGAGCATCCCATAGCGTTTTTTCTCAAATTCTTCATCGGCGACCATATAGGGAGCCAAAGAGCGGGCTGCGAATAAAATGGTCAGGAAGCGTTGTATGGAAGCGATATGTGCTACCGCTTCACTAATAGAATTAACGATCAAGTTGTCCTGGCTGTCGAATGCTACCCATTGTGGCAGGTAAAATCGGCGTGCTTCCGGGACGTAGGGAACCTGGAGATTTCCGCGCCTTTCATCTGCCTGGCCTTCCTCGGCAATCGCGTCCGTACTGGCGGTGATGGCTGATTCCGGGCCGGCGCCTGCATCCCCACTTGGGATAGAAGGAATATCATCAGCCTCGGCGGGCAGGTAGGTGACCCGCCGACCCGAGGGCAGCATATTCCGTACCATAATATTCGCAGCCGTAAAACGGATCAAATCTGCACTAGTGGCAATAGCCTTATCGCTTGATTGGCCCAGTTCCGCAAGGCGTTGGCGCAGGGTATCATGGACATCCCGGCGGGAGACAATGTCACCAATTTTTCCCACCCGCTGTTCACGCATTAGCGGCGGAACTGGAAGCGGTTCGCTCGCATTGGGAAGGGTAACCCGATCCGGCAGGGAGAAGTGCAGGTTATGTTGTCGTTCGATATAGGCATTCGCAATCTGACTTGCCTGGGCTTCCAAGAATCGCTGAACGATTGCGGGTTGAGCATCGAAGAGGGCAGATTGCGCATCATATTCCTCTCTTAGTTGGTCAACAGCAGTTGCGCCACTTTTTATTTGTGTTTTTTCGGCCATATGTTCATCCTCTCTGGAAACGCATCTTGGCAGTCACCATGCGATCATTGGACCTGTCAAATTAGCTTGTGCAGTAATTTTATAATACTTTTGCCAGAATATGGGGACGAAATGGGTTATATGGCAAAGGTGTCTATCAATAGCTTGAGGCTTCCTCCGGCCGGATACAGGATGGGGCAGGTGGCACCGCGGGTGATGTATTCCTGCACTTTGGCGCGGGCTTCAGAAGGTGTGCCTGAGGCGGTAATGCGGTAGATCAGATCATCCGGAATGAAATGTTTGGCATGGTCAATCTGTTCTTTTGTAGCCGGCCAACCTAACGTTGACTGGATCCCGGCAATGATATCCTGGGAAACATTGCTGGCCTTGGCGATGTGCGGTTGTTGGGCAAGGTACTGGCATAGGAGCATTTTGCTTGCATCAATGGCTTTGTCGTGATCTTCATCCACCGAGCACACAATCAACTGTGGGCGGTCAATTTGGTCGAGGCTACGCCCGGCTCTCTTTGCACCCTTTTCCAACAACTCCATTGCCCGGTCGTTGTATTCCAACGGAACGCAGTAATTCAGGATGGCACCATCGGCGATCTCGCCGGCTAATTCCAGCATTTGGTCGCCGGTGGCACCGATCATGATGGGCACATTGCGTGGCTCGCGCCGCCCGTGCACCACGTCCAGTTCGATGTCATTAACGTGGATGAACTCCCCTTGAAAGGTTACCCGCTCCATGTTGAGCAACCGCTTCATCACGGTGATCGTCTCCCGCATGGCTATGAGCGGTTTTTTGCGATCAATGCCGACCTGTTTGGCTAACGGATCCCACCAAGCGCCTATGCCACAGATGATGCGATTGGGGGCCAGGTCATCCAACGTGAGGAAGGTGGATGCCAACAAGCCGATATTGCGCGACCAGTTGTTGATAACCGCCGAACCAACCTTAATGCGTTCGGTAACAGCGGCATAGGCGGCCATAGGGACGATAGCATCGCGCACCAAGCGGGATTCGGCCTGCCAGACGGCTTCGAAACCACAACTTTCTGCATAACGGACGCAATCCAATCCATCACGCAGATCATGAGCATCCTGAAGATAGAGAGCTACGCGTTCCATCAGAATTTATTGGAGTTCCTGTAGACGCTTCCACATCTTAGGCGCCAGTTCCCGTGAGTGGGCGGCGAGGCGTTCTTCATCCATACTGACAATCTTTTTACCCTGCATGAGGATCTTTCCGCGGCAAACGGTGGTATCCACAACGGCATCCACCAGCCCAAAGATAAGGTGACCCAGGAAGTTGGCCTCGTTGAGCGGAGTTGGCGGGCAATAGTCAATGATAGCCAAGTCGGCAGGATGGCCTTCGGCAATTTCTCCTAGAGGAAGACCAAACTGACGTTCAACGATTTCCGCGTTGTTTTGAAGAAGCATTTGAGGGGCCTCCATGAAAGCAACGGACGGGTCGCGATTTGCCAAACGATGCAGGAGATAGGCACAACGCATTTGAGCGAGCATGTCGGAACCCATACCATCGGTGCCAAGGCCGATGAGCACGCCTTTTTTTAGCATGGCAAGGATCGGTGTGACGCCCACGGCGTTATTCATGTTCGATTCGGGGTTATGGACAACAATCGTACCGGTCTCGGCCACTATGTTCATCTCGGACTCGTCAATGTGGACGCAATGAACGAAAATGGATCTCTTGCCGGTCGCGCCCAGTTTGTGTAGGCGGTTGACGATGGTCGTGTTGTATTTTTGGAGCGAATCTTCCCGGTCAGAGAGATCTTCTGCCACATGGATGTGGCAACCAACGTTGGCATCTTTGGCAATGCCGACACATTTTTCCAAGGTTCCATCGGAGAGGGTGAACGAGGCGTGCAATCCCATCATAGCTGCAATTTGACCATCGCCTTTGCCAACTTTTTTAATAAAGCGTTCGTTTTCGGCGATCCCGCCGCCAACGATATTGCGGTCGGAGACTTCATAGCAGAGCGAAGCACGTAGACCGGCCTGGCGAACAGCGCTCTCGATCAGGTCAAGCGAGCCATCCCGCATGGAAGGGGAGGCATGGTGGTCTATGACGGTGGTCGTACCATTGCGGATACAGTCAATCAGGGGGAGTTGGGCTGAGAGAAGGATATCTTCTTCGTCCAATGCCCGATCAACTTTCCACCACAACTTTTCGAGGATTTCTATGAAATTTTTCGCCGGTTCTCCCGGAATGGCCATACCCCTCGCCATGGTTGAGTAAAAGTGATGGTGTGCGCAGATAAATCCGGGCAGGATAACCTTTCCGGAACAGTCAACAGATTCAGAGTCCGGAAAACGGCGCTTCATTTCAGCCGAATTGCCCAGCGCGGCCACCAACTCTCCATCGGTAACAACGGTAGCATTCCAGATAACGCGATTGTTTGTACCGAGCGTAACAACGATTCCATTTTCAAAACGAGTGGTCATGGGGTTCGTCTCCTAATATTCTATTAACACGGCAAGTTCTTCGGCGCTACGGGTGCGCATGACGATGGCTCCGGTAAAGCATTTCTTGGCGCAAATGGAGCAACCAATGCAGCGGGATGGGTCTGTGTGCGGGAAACCTTGCTCGTCAAGTGTAATGGCCAAGTACGGACAGCGAGCGCAGTTACCGCAGGAAACGCAGAAAGCAGGGATTGCTTCGGAAATCTTTTTAACCGGCGTAAGCTCCATGAAACCTGTGACAGGGTGCGGCCAAGCAATTCCAATGAGTTCTTTCATCGAGTGAATGCCACGCTCCTGCATGAGAAATGCGGTACCCGATTCGAGATCTTTGATGATGCCGTAGCCCTGTTTCATCACGATGGTACAAAACTGGACTGTTTTGACGCCCAGTGCCAGGAAGTCCATGGCGGCTTTGTAGTTCATCGGGCCGCCGTTGCCGGAAATCTCAATACCTTCCGGTACGGCCTGCGATAAAGTCAAGTACGAAATCGGCGTAACGCCTTCTCCGCTCATGCCGACAATGACCCCTTCATCCCATGCACGACCAGGGGTCGGGCGGAAAGCCAGGGTGGGGAAGGAGTTCGCCAATGTGATGCCAGCCAGTTTGTTCGGGTATTTATCCAGCACCTTCCGAATTGCGCGCAGGATAGGTACGATGGAGGTTACTGCAGCGGTCAGTTTAAATAGCTTGGGAATATCCGGGTCGCCAACTTGCATGATCCAGTCAATGATCTTGGCTGTTAGGGCGGCGTTCTGCGAGACAATATCGCCTTCCGTACCATCACCACCTTGCGGGCAGGATAATGAATATTCGATACCCATTGCACCAGCGGATTCCAGTTTTTTTGTGTTCGACTGCCAACCAGCCGCATCGCATTCGTCCTCACCGGAAACCGGACCGCCGGTTGATGCCATGGTCAAACGGTCTGGCCATTGTTTGACCAATTGCTCGACCTCCCGGCAAACACGATCCAAGGGGTGGCCGGAAACGTTGTCAGAGTTGGCATATGTGTTAGGGCTGAATGTAAACATGTACTCGCCGGGGATGTGAATGGGAACATTGTCGAAGGCGGTCTTCAGCACGCCGCCAGCCCAACCGGCTTTGTAAACTTTGGTCATCTGATCCAGACCGTCACTGGATGGGGATGCAGAGACAAGATATGGGGAAATAATCTTGCGACCAAAAAACTCAGTCTCGAGCGAGACAGGCACCGGGTTATAACCGGGCAAGCTGAAGTAGGATTTGTTCGGTTTCTTGATTTCCGGTCTTTCCTTTTTTTGGAGCCAGGCATCCATCTCGACTGCAGCGTTCTTGCCAGATGCGGTTGCTTCAACGACTGTCTTTGGGCCAGTCAGGAAATCACCGGCATAGTACAGACCCTCTATCGGTTCATGGCGCGGGAGGGTAGGACGCATTCCAATGGCAATGACGACCGCGCTGAAACCGGTGCGGATGGCCTTTGTCCCGGGAATATCGCGGACATTTGACGGGCTGAAACGTGTTCCGTCGGGAAGTTCCAGTTTGACGGTTTCCAGACCGGAGATCTTTCCGCCTTCGGCGAGGATTTTGCTGATCCGGGTGCGCCCGTTAACTTCAATGTCAAAGTCAAAAAGCTCTTTGCGTTCCCTGGATGTAAGCGGCATTTCGGCCAGTTTTTCCAGCATAAATAACTCCACATGTGCGGCACCGCAATTCCTGGCCGTGACGGCGGAATCCAATGCCGTAGCACCTCCGCCGATGACAGCCACGCGCCCGTTAAAGTGATAGCCAGATGGGTTCGAGAGCAGGTCCACCATCCGAGTGGCAAGGTTCTCGTTTTCTATGCCAAGTTCAATGGGCTTCCATAATCCAGCAGTAACGCAGACAGCCTGGTAGCCTTGTTCCAGTAGCGATTTTGGATCTTCCACCTGTATGCCTGTTTTTGCTTTAATATTTCCGAGCGAAAGGAGAAACTTAATATCTGATTCGACCACTTTCTTATCCAAACGATGGTCAGGAATTAAGTTTGCCATCCCACCGAGACGATCAAGGCTCTCAAAAATGTCGACCGTGTAGCCCATTTGGCCGAGCGCGGCAGCAGCACCCAGACCGGCCGGGCCACCGCCAACAACGGCTACTTTCTTCCCATTCGGCTTGGGATGCGAGAATTCCGGGATGCCACCCTGGTTCTTGGCCATTTCAATGATAGTAGCTTGAACGAGCGGAATGTTGATCGAGCTGTCGAATTTTTTGCGTGTACAGGCAGCCATGCAAAGCGTATCCGGGCAGACCATACCGCAGACACCTCCGAGAGGATTGGCGTGCATGATCTCGGCTGCCGAACGGCGGAGGTCGGACGGGGTACCCTGACGGGCAGCCATGATGAAATCGGCCGGAGAGCAATTGACGGGACAAGCTTCCCGACATGGTTTCTCCTCACAGAACTCACAGCGGAGCAATTCCGTCTGGAGCTGTGCGGGGGTCATAATGAGTGAGTGAACGTTCTCATTCTGCATTACACACCTCTGTAAGATGAATTGTCTGACAACCTGAGCGTATTATAGCATTTAATTAAAAAGAAAAAGGCACGCTTATGCGTGCCCTATTCCAATTTCAACCCTCTCAACCCGCCAACCATTTCCAAATCCTCAGGCAAGTCCAAGTCGAGCCCGAAGCGGTCGGAATGGAGAATTTCCAGCCTGGCCCCAGCCTGTGTTATGCGAGCGCTGTGGCGCTGGAAGGAACCGGGACCATAGCCATATTGGATTAAACCGGCAGGGTTGATAAAGAGAGCATTGGTTCCGTCGAGCCGCCGGTCGGGTGAAATGACAACAACCGGGGGGAGTTGACCCTGGTTTAGTAAAGCTTGCACGTCTGATGGTTCAACCAAAGGCAGGTCACCTGGCAAGATTAGGACCGAACGCGCACCCTGCGCCTGGGCAACTATTGTGGCACGCTGGATAGCTGTATTAAGTTGTGGGGCACCATCCTCCAGGACTGTTCGCCCGCCCATGCTGCGGGTGAGAGCAAGCGCCGCCGGGTCGCGACTGACTACCAGGGTGTGTTCGATATCGGAAATTTCATTTAGTACGGTAAGGGTATGTTCCAACAAGTAACGATTGAGACGGGTACGCTGTTCTTCCGAAAGCAACCCTGCCAGGCGTGATTTGCCGCGCCGCAATGGTTTAACGGGGACGATGGCCCAGATGGTCATGCTGCTGTTTGTATGAGCATAATTTTATTTTGTCGAGATCAAGTTTAGCACATCTTGGGCTAATCTGCACCGATCATCCCGGGTTTTCATCAAAGTCTGTGTAATGGTGACCGGTATCAAAAATTCATCCACCATGCCTGAGTCAACCTTATCCAGGACAAATCCGGATAACAGGCCAGCATAATGATTCGCAACCGCGAGGGCGGAAGGCCGGATGCCCAATTCGGTATACATTTTTGCTGCCGGGCCCTTGACGGTCTGCCCTCCGATGATGGGGGAGACTGCGAGAACGGTTTTTGGAGCGAGAGCGGTACGGAGACCGGGTAGAGCCAGAATCGGGTCAATACTCACCCAGGGGTTGGATGGACAAAACACGACTGCACTCGCACTTTGAATGGCTTCCAGTACTCCAGGAGCGGGTTTGGCCGACTCAATCCCTGCAAACCGGAACCCGTGCACTCTTGGTTCACAATTCCTGTGAACGAAATATTCCTGGAAAGCCAATTCCCCGTATTCTACGGTATCTACCATGGTGCGAACCGGTTGATCGCTCATAGGCAGGATGCGGTGCCGGATGCCCCAAGCCTGACAGAAATCCCTTGTGATCTGACTGAGCGGCTGCCCGGTACGCAGCCGGCGCGTCCGTTCGAGGTGGGTGGCCAGATCCTGGTCGCCGATGTGAAACCAGGCCGGGCCACCAAGCTTTTGGAGGTTTTCCAATGCCTGGAAGGTCTCGGTGCGGCGCCCCCAGCCGGTTTCTGGGTTTGCAAGACCGGCGAGGGTATAGCAGACGGTATCCAAGTCGGGGCAGATGGTAAGACCGAGGTGTTCAAAATCGTCGCCGGTATTGACGACAACGGTGAGATCTTCAGGGGGGAGCAATTGGGCGAGTCCGTCGGCCAGTTTTGCACCGCCAACGCCGCCCGCCAAAGCGACTAATTTCATGGCTGATTTCTCTGACACCATTTTGAATAGATGAACTCTGGCAAAATACGAGTGCTTTCAATCCTACGAACGGTCGAACTCCATTCAAAGAACGGATTCCGTTCAACACTCCAATCGGGCGGATATTTCACAGCCAAAGGCATATTTCTTTCATTAGTTTTCTTTCCGGCATTTCTGGCTGCTCGGCCGGGTAGCCGAGGAAGATCATACCTTGAGGGTCCCATTCCAGTGGCAAACCCAAGACGCGGCGTGTTTCGGCGGGGGCAAAGAGCGGCCAGCAAATCCAGGTGCCGCCCAGCCCCTCGGCATGAGCCGCCAGGAGCAGTTGCAGGCCCGCCAGGGCCACGGATTGTGCGCCCATGACCGCTTCAGCTTGCTGACCAAGCGCATCAGGCTGCGGGTCGGACTGGGACGTATCCCGGCAGAGAATAATGATGACCGGCGCTTCCGTGGTACGGCGGATCGTCCGCTCGACACGCGCCTGGATAACGGCTGCAGGAGTGCCATCTGCAAGCGAATCCTGCTGAAACCTAGTTGTGATAGCTTCGGCTAAACGCGACTTCGCTTCGGCTCCGGTCAGGACAGCGAAACGCCAGGGCTGCAGGTTGTGAGCAGAAGGGGCGCAAATGGCAGTCTCCAGGATGCGCTCCATAATTGCCACAGGAACCGGGTCCGGTTTAAAGCGGCGAATGGAACGCCGGGAACGCAGGAATGTGTGCAGGCCTTCTGTCATCCGTGCGCGTCCACCTTTTCGGGGAGGATCTTGTAGATAACCCGTTTTACGCCGGGTTGGCTATTCTGGTATGTAAAGTTGCCTGTATA
This sequence comes from uncultured Chloroflexia bacterium, assembly GCA_963837875.1. Lineage (GTDB taxonomy): Bacteria > Chloroflexota > Anaerolineae > Anaerolineales > Villigracilaceae > UBA877. The sequence goes on along the minus strand of CAWIOV010000001.1, from coordinate 1,916,772 downwards.
TTTGCCGGATAGTGCGTCAATATGAGCATCCGCGCCTTCTTCGGTAATCTCGACAACCCGGCCGCGCAATTGCAAATAGCGATAGGGATCGGCCGGATCTTGAATGCACAGGGCGACCACCGGACGTTTGCGCATATTCTTATCTTTTACACGACCCCTGGCTGAGTTCACCAGGATATAGTTGCCAGCGGTATTGAACCAGACCGGTGTAACCTGCGGCGTTCCATCCGCCATCTGCGTGGCTAGATAGACATAGGCGCGTTTTTCGTCGGTGAGTAAATCCTGGTGAGATTCTGGAATCATATTCATATTATGTCTCCTTGGATAATTGGCCGGCGGACGAGCACCGCCCGCATGTATTTTCCCAAGTTATGGAAAGAAAGAGTGGCCTGTATCTCCTCTTCTGTGCAGCCGAGCAGTATCTTTATCTCGCTATCGCGTTTGAGCATGTCAACGGTTACCAGAATGGCGGATATGGTATGTGTTCCGGAAACTCCCAGCCAGACATCCATCCCACCACCATCCGCGGCAGTCGTGCCTTCCAAATAGCCATAATCGAGCGGGTAAACGATGGCAGGGTAACGCGGGTGCGGCGTGTTGCGGGGCCGATCAATCCGCACAGGGCAAGCGGCCACCAATTGATCAAGGAAATCCCAAAATCCAGAGGTTGAAAGCGCATCCATCGTTCCAGTATGCTTCTCAAGATCCAAAGCGATACCCGACTGTTTCGGGAGGTTGGTTTTCCAAATGATCTATAAAAACCAGATTGTCAACCTGAATTTCCCATTCGAAGGATTGGAAGGCCAGAATCTGCATGGCGCAATCCAGGTTAGCCGGGGTGACATCATTGTAAGCGAGCGTAATGTGCGGAACCCACTGGACGGGAGCATAGTAGCGAGCCGGACGAATGGCGATCCCGTTCAATTGTTCCCACAGGAGTGCATGAAAACGTAATAACGTGTCACTTTTTACGATGGATATGTAGATAATGGGGCTTTCACCGGAGAAGAGTCCCAACCCGGATGTGCGAACGGTAAAAGGGTGAGCCTGGCGGGCAATACCGCTCAAGGCTTTCTCAAGAAGTTGAAGATCGTAAGCCTCGGTCACCTGCCAGGAGAAATGCGGGAACGGGGTGGCTTTGACGCCAACCAAACCACAGCGAGTTTCCAATTCCTGCCAGAGGTGTTCCACGCGAGCGGTGGTGGGTTTGTCAAGCAGGGAGGCGACGCCGTTCATACCATCTACCGAAACAGGTCCTGTTTTTTGGGGCGGATCAGTTCGCTTAATGAGCCCTCACGCAAAGGGTAAGGGAAGCCGCGCACATGAACAGCCGGCGTTCCTTCGGCGGCCTCGCCCATGACGAGGGATGCAGCGGCGGCCAATTCATCAGCGGCAGCGACAATCGTGATCTTCAACCGGTAGCCAAACAAATCCTTCCAGCCGCGCTTATCCACCAGGCCAGGCAAGCCGGAGAGGCCAATGGCTGTGCCGACGGTGCCGACCCGCCAAGCGCGCCCATGCGAGTCGATAATCATAACGCCCAAGCGGTTGCCTGTGGCAATTTTTATCCTTCGGCGGATCTCGAGGGCGGAACTATCGGGGTTTTCGGGAAGGAGCAGAACCCAGTCTTCGGGATTACCATCTTCGCCCATAACATTGGAGTGATCAATCCCGGCGCTGGCGCAAACAAACCCCAGGCGATGTTCAACAATGATCGTGCCTGGACGGACGCGTAAAACATCGCGGCTTTCCCGCAGGATGAGTTCCACCAGGCGCGGGTCTTTTTCGCTGCGTTCGGCTAATTCCAAGGCGGCCTTGGAGGGTGTGACGGTGGTCAGGTTGACCAGCCGGCCTTCGGCTTTCGAGACGATCTTCTGTGCCAGTACCAGGATATCGCCATCTTCTATTACGATTCGGGCGGACTGCAAGGAGGTCAGGAGAATATCGGCCAGGTCATCGCCGGGATGGATGAGGGGAATTTTTGGGAGAGGTGTAAAGATGAGGGGCATGGGTGTAAGGGTTGAAGGACGAATGATGAAGGACGAATAATGATAAAGGATGAATAAGGAAGTGGGCAGGGGATGGGATATTATGACGATAATTATAACGCATTCGGCTGCGAGAAGGGAACCTCACCCCCCACGCCTTCCCCAAATGAAGGGCACATTTAGAGAAGGGTGCAAGATGGACTGCAAGATCGGCGAAGGGACGGGTATTAAAGTGTTTTTTTCAAATCGGAGCAAAACGAATAATAAGATTTAGGGCGTGTTATATTATCCCAATCCAGTGTTCAGGTGTGCTTGCCCCAGCCCTGCCGAATGGAGCGGAGGGCATTTCCACCGAGTATTTTTTGGATGGCTGTCCCGCGGTAGCCATCCACCACCAGACGTTGAGTCAGGCGGGGCAGGAGAGATGCATTGTCCAAGTCATCCGGAGGCGTGGTAAAGCCATCAAAATCGCTGCCGAAGCCGGCAATATCCTCGCCACCTTTCTCAACCAGGTATTGGATGTGGCGGGAGATGAAATTGAGACCCTGGCCGCTTTCCTTGGGCATCAACCAGTATGGCATGAAAATCACGCCAATCACGCCGCCGTCCCTGGCGATACGATGGATCTCCCAATCAGTCAGGTTGTATGGGGTGGGATTAATCGAGTAAGCGCCCGCATGAGTGGCAAGTAAGGGAACCCGCTTATGACTGGCGTCCACGATATCATAAACCTGCTTACGAGCGGTGGGGGTGCAGTGAGATAGGTCTATAAGCATGCCAATCTCGATCATTTTCTCAACCACATGTTTCCCAATGTCGGTTAATCCAAGGGTTAAATTGCGCCAGAGTTCAGGATTGGCGGCAAGCCGGGCGACATCTTCCGGGAAGGGGTAGCACGGGTGGGCAACCTGGTTGGAGTAAAAGTGTGCCAGGGTGAGGTATGCGACGCCGCGCTGGTAAAACATTTCCAAGTGCTGCAAGATGTTTTGTTCCGAATCTTCCTTTAGGCCAAGGCTATGGGCACCCTCAACGGCGTGGATAACGGCAATCGGATGCGATCCATCCGGTTTATTCAGAATGGCATCCAGTGCGGCGGGGGAAGCGGCCATTTGCATGGCATCCGTGGGGCCGGAGGAAGCCACCGCGGCCTCCATATCATTCATAATGCTAATAGTGGCATCAAAAGGAGGGGCTGTGATCAATTTTTTCCACAGATCAGGGCGCAAGAAGCGGAATACGCGCACGATGTGGAAATCGTGCGGGATGCCACGCTCGGGCACATACAAGGCCGAAAGGATGACTTTGTAACCGCCGTCGTGCAGGCGCGGGAAGCTGGCGCGCACGCTCCTGGGATCCCCATGAAAGGTGCGGTTGATGACGTAGCGGAGGTTAAGATTGCGATGGAAGAGCTGTTGCTGCATGGATGGATGGATGTGTAAATCCACGATTGTGGCTTCGTGGTGAAGCGTTTTCCAATCCAATGTGGTCATAGTTTGTCTTTGAAACATTAACAGGAGTATGCCGGGTTTTATAATGCGTGTGTAACGCCGGTTATTTTAATGCCGGCGTGGGTCGCTCGGTGGCTTTTGTTGATGTGGATAAGCACACTGGTGAGGCCTTCAATTACGACTGAGTTCTCAAGCGGACCAGCATCCCAGCCGGTGAGACCAGCGGCGGCAACCAGCTCGAGAGTTTCTGCACGGGCAGCTTGGCTGGTTCCGGTCACCAGCACATCACAGGCGACGGGTTCGTCAAGCAGGAGGAGTTCATGGGAGATGTTTTGGAATGCGGAGGTTACCTGCACGTTTTCGCCAAGAATCTGGTGAGCTTCCTGAGCAGCGCTACCAGCGGATGGCATGTGCACTTTCGTTACCTTGGGCGGGACAAGCGGGACAGTCACATCCACCAGGATCTTACCTGGCAGAACTGCTTTTACGGCTTCAAGCGTTTCGCGGTGGGCTGCATAGGGAACGGTCAAGACCACAATATCAGAAGCGGAGGCGGTTTTGAGGTTGGTGTCGCCTTCCACGAAGGCATTTCCGCCGAGCATTTCCAGAATTTCCAGCGCGGCCGCTTTAGCCTTTTCGGGCGTGCGCGAGCCAATCAGGACGCGGTAACCAGCTTTCGCCCAACGATAAGCCAAGCCTTTACCCTCTTTGCCGGTGCCGCCGAGAACAGCGATGGTAATCAAAATAGGAGTTGTGCTCATTTTGAATTTTCCTTTTATCCTTCTATTCTTATTAACCTACCCAAACCCGGGCGGCCGGTTTGTAAGGCCAACACGCAGGTTAGCCCTTACGGCTATAATGGCAAAGGGATACGCATATTAGCCTACCCCGAACTGAACCGGGTCCGGAACTTCCAGGCCGCGCGAAGCCATTTCTGAAACAGTGCGGAAGACGGATTCCCGTAATTCCGGATCATTGCCATACATGGCATGATAGAGTGCGCCGAAGACGCCTTCTGCCGGCATCATGCGCAGGTATGCCAGAGATGCCAGCCGTTCTTCCGGGTTATCCGATTTAAGGGCTAAAAGCAACAGGTCAGTGGGCAATTTATCGGGGCTGATACCTTCCCCCTTTTTTCCGGCAAAAGCTATCAGCCAAGGCGATTCAGACGGCGGTGGAAGCCGCCTGGGTATGTGCAGGTTGGGTTTGCTGTGCTCTTCGAGCACTTCTGAGGCGGCGTTGCGGACGACCCACTGGTCATCGTCGGTTTGTATTTTCGTGAGAAGCTCATCCGCCCAAGGCTGCCGAACGCGGCCCAGGCCGTATACCACGGCGCGGCGTACGTTTATGTCTTCTTTCATCTCAGCGCCTTCCTTGAGTATGGTATACCCCTCGCCAGGAAGGTTCGATAGGGCTTCCGCGGCGGACCGGCGCAGGGTTTCATCCCCATGCAAGAGGGCAGATGCAACGGCATCCATGGCTGCGGTTGTCCCAATGGCGGCAAGCGCCAGGCAGGCGGCACGGCGGACGTTTGGAGTTGGATTGCCTAACAATGCAGAAAGCAATTCCACGGATTTACCATCTTGCAGCGCTCCAGAACCAAGCGCAGCCAGTTGGAGAAGATCAACTTCGTGCTGCGTGAGCAACTGCCGAAATAAAACGGCGGCTCCCGGATCCCTACTTTGAACAAAGGCGGCCAACGCCTGGCCACGCAAGCCTAGCGGCTGCCCGGTCTGTTGTAGGAGTTCGGCAAGTTTTGCCATAACCTGGGCGCGCCAAGAAGCCTGCGCCGGAGCGTCCCGCAACCAGCGGGCAGGGACGAGAAGGTTGCGCGAAAGCGGGCGATCCAACTGGGCCAGCAATGCGTTGGAGAGCGGTGTTGCATCTCCACGGGCTGCCAGGAAGTGCATTGCCAAGTATTTACCGATCCAGGGAGGCTGCTGGAGAACAGCGTCCGTGTAATTCGCAAGCGAGCCGCCAGCCAGATAGCCTGCAAAGATGGGGTGGATGAAGCGCATACGATTATTGCGATGCTGGCTTAACAACCCGCTTTCAGCCATTTGTGTAATAAGCCCGAGAGTGGGCGCCTTCTGCTGGACAGACTGAGGGGATTTATCGAGCTTCTTTTTCTTCTTTTCTTTCTGACCAGTTGTCTCGGCGGGTATATCCTCATCTGGCTGGACTTGTTCGCCTGCCGGCGCATTTTGGGGTTCAGGTTTCTCACCTTCTTCCGGTAGGACGGGTTCATCTGGTTCAAAAGATTTCACCCATTGCCGGGCTTGACGTGGATCAAAGACCGGCTCGGCGGCGAGGTTGATTTGAAGCGCCAGACTTTCAAGGGCAGCGCGGGGCGTGTTCGCAGGTGTGAGACGGCGCACGTGGGTTTCCAGCGCATCGATGGTACGGGGGCCACGCACATCCCCGGCATATGCTCCCCAAGCTTTGAGTGTAAGTTCCAGCGGGGTCAGGGCGGTATTATCGGCGTTGAGCCAGCCATTGAGAAGGAGTGGATCCACCGGATCAGAGATTTGCGCCCAGGGTTCAACCTCCACAAAGCGAGTCCATAGGTTGCCCCACTTTTCAAAGAACTTTGTTCTTTGATCGGAATTCCAGGCAGCCAGAGCAAACGGGATGAAGTTCAGGCTGACCAGCCCATCCAAATATTCACTGGATGCAGTGGTGATCATACGCGTTTTGGGATACATACGTTTCAGAGCCCGGATGAAATCGACGGTGTCCTTTAAGCCTTCCGGTGTCAACTCGTCGGTTCCATCCAGTAGAAGCAAGGCGCGCCCATCGGAGAATGCCCGGCGGATAAAATCGGGGATGCGCGACATGTCCAGGAAGGAGGATTTTTCGGCGACAAAGTCAATCAATGCGTTGAGGGGGGCGTCTTTGTTGACAGGCAGATCGAGGTCGGCCACGTGTATCAGGAAGGGCAATGTGTCCGGAGCAAGGCCCGGTTCGGGGTCGCGGCGCGCCAAGTGAGATGCCAAACTGGCAAGAGCGACTGTCTTGCCCATACCCGTCTGCCCAACCAAGACAATGTCCGAGTTACCGGAAAGAGCCTCAGAGAGAGTCAGAGTGGAGGCTTTATAGATGGTAGCCAATTCCGGCCAAGCAGGCAAATAGGGGACAGTCGATTCGACGATATCCTCGATATACAAGAGATCACCAGGCTCTACGCGCGGGGGTGGAGCAAGAAGGCGGGATGGCTCGAGGACTTCATCCAAAGAGAAGAGAGGGGCAGCCAGATGCATGCCCTGGGCTTGTTGTAAAACCATCCGACGATAGCGTTCTTCGACGGCATTGAAGGCACTGGCTTTTTCATTCTTTTCTGTTTGCCTGGCGCGGATATTCGAGCGAATCTGTTCGAAAGCAGGGCGCAGCAGGGAAATGCCTCCCCATATGAGTAAAGAGAGGAGAAAGCCCAACCAAAAGGAGAAGGCATCTATATTTGGGAAGGGGAAGCGCATATGTTACCTGAGACCTTATCCACGTGCTCTGGGGAGAAATCAACCTCCATAAAGAATACGCCCGCAGGATGGACAAAGCGCCATTTGGCCGGATGAGCGGGCAGATTGCATTTGTGCAAGACTAAGGGTGGAACCGCAAGCCCCACAAGAATTATCGCTAATGACCGCCACTGCAATACCGCGGCGCTGCTGGCGTAATTGGTCATAAAGACCAATTTCGGCTGGTGGGACGGCTCTTGCGATTACATTGCGCTCAACAAAAAACCTTTCGAGATCGTTTTTGAGCGTTTCCTGCTCCTGATGCAAGCCTTTGTTTTCTTTCAAGCGAATATCCCTGGCAGTCCCATATTTTTCCCGGGCGGACTGTAAGCCGGCTTCAGCGGCTTCGCATTCCATCATTGCTTCAATTTGATGATCTTCCAAAGTGGCCAAGTGACGTTTTAGCGCGGCCAGATCGTTTTGAAGATCCAGCAATTCCTTTGGACTGTGAGATTTCGCGCCATACAAGCTGGATTGCGTTTGTTCGATCTTGATATGTTGACCCTGGACAATCTCCTCAGCCTGTTTCAACCCCAGTTCAGCAGTCTGGCAGCGAGTCTCGGCTGCCTGAATGAAATCATTTAAATTTCGCAACTCAACGTCATCGTCCAAGCTCTTTTGGATGGCTTGCAGGCGGGTCTGAAGGTGGTCTATCTGGCTATCTACTTGCTGGAGACGGTAGAGGCTCAATGTCTGGCTCATAGCATCATTATATACTGATTTCAGCAAGCAGCGGTCAGCTATCAGCAATCAGTTTTCAGCTTTCATCAGTCAATTTCTGCGATAAATGATTACATTTTTACATAGAGGATGTTGAACTGCATCGAAGTATAGCTGCGTTCATTACTCCGAAAGGGCAGGTACAAGTCTATTGAGAAGGAAGATTGAAGTAATTGTAAATGGCACGCGAGAGTTCAGCGTACATGGGCGAAACGACGGACCAATTGCCTCCGCCCGGGTTGTATACATATATTGTCAGTACGTAGTTGCCGCCAGGTGTATAGACGATGCCGGCGTCACTGTATTGGGTCAAATTTATATCCCAGCCGTGTTTGTGCGCCACAACGGTACCTTCCGGTACGCCTCCCTGGATCATCGCCCCGAGTTTATCAGCTTCCAAGTATTGGATCATTTGTTGACAGCCTGCCTGGGTAATCTGACCGGGGAAAACTGCGATCAGGGAGCCGCCACCACTCTGTGCACATAAGTAAATATCTTCGAGCAGCGCGCCCATGTCAGATGGAGTAGTCTGGCTATAATCGTCCGGGTCGGTATTTACATCGGTACGTTGATTGGACGGGGTGGTGAAAAATTTCAAAATGCCTGCTCCTGGATAGAAGAATCCGTTAATAAAGGTGTTTTGTATACCAAGCGTTTGCATCGTTTCCGAGACAACCAATGGGCCGCGGGTCTTGTCCAAGGACATCATCAAGGCATCGGCTTCATCATTGCTCGATTTGTCAATCATACCCTTTATCAATGTATCAGTCTGCTCGTCAATCTTACTACTGAGGTGTTGGAAAACAGAAATCATAATTGGAATCTTAATGGTGCTGGAAGCAGTAAATGCGATATCGGGCTTGACAGATATATTTTGCCCAGACTGATAAGCAAATTGCATGTCATTCGATGTCTGCAGGTCAAGAAAGTAAAGGTCAACTATACCGGTGAAGCCGCTCTGGTCAATAATCTGCTTGAGCAGGATTTGTAAGGTGTCCAAAGATGGCCGGGCGGCGGCCGTATGTTGAGATGCTAGCAGAACCACGCGTTGATTGGGGGAGTTCAATGCGCTCGCAATCAATGTCACGGCCTGGTCAATATCGAGAGCCTGGCCGGGTGTGCCGGGCGTGAAATTAACCGTTCCGGGGATAGGCTTGGCGGATGTAGGGGCCTGGTCATAGCGCGCAGATATTTCGTTCTTTAGATAAATGCGCAAACGATCTTCTGAATACGTCGCCACCAAGGGAATCTGGCTTGGCGGAGAGGAACGATTCCACAAGTAATCCCAGTAGCCTTGCCAGAAAGACGCGCCGGTGCGCTGTAAATCGGCTGCTGCCAACATGCTGTCTGTGTTTAATCGAAAACCGACCAGGGCTGGATCAAGATCGATAACTGCATTGTTATAATGGATTTCAACCGGAACGGAATAAACCTGCAGAAGCCTTTGAGCAGCCGATTGAGGATTCAGCCCGCCAACAGGCACTCCAGCGACGGTCATATCGGGAGGATAATTCGAGCGAGACACACTGTATTGAACCAGTTGGTAGACAATAAAAACGGCTGCCACCAGGATAAAAATCAAGGAGATACCCCGCAGCAAAAGAGAAGAATTGCGTAATCTCACGGCGCCTCCAAGCCAACCAAAATAGTGATGTTCATCATGCCTAATGGGTAAAAAGTATAACACACTCGCCATGTGTAGATATGCTAGAATTATCCGAGCGGTTGTCTAACAATATGTTCTTAGTGTTGAATTGAATCCGTTTTCCAATGTGACTATATATTTCAGGATGACGGAATTCGATTGTGAAAAGAGGGCCCATGCTCCGGTCTTTTTTGATTTCCCTTTCGAAGGCTGCCTGGGCGCAGCGGCTTGTCACCAGTTGGAAGTTTGCATGGCGGGCAGCCAGCCGGTTTGTGGCGGGGAGTACGATTTAAGATGCGATCGTTGTTGTCAGGGAATTAAATAAAAATGGATTTAATGTCACTTTGGATCATCTGGGGGAAAGCACAACCACGCGTGAAGAAGCCATAACGGCGACCGAAGATATTTTAGTTTTACTCGACGAGATCGAGAACGCGGGGGTACGGGCAAATGTCTCGGTTAAATTAACGCAGATCGGCCTGGCTCTGGGTGATGACCTGTGTACTCAAAACCTGGAGCGGATCCTTGGGCGAGCCGGACAGTATGGTAATTTTGTACGCATTGATATGGAGGATACACCTTATACTGATGGGACGATTCAACAATATCGGCGAATGCGTGCCAAGGGATATGTCCAGACCGGGTTAGTTATCCAGTCTTATCTTTTCCGATCTGAGAAGGATGTAAGAGAATTACTGGCCGAAGGGGCAAGAATTAGAGTAGTGAAGGGTGCTTATAAAGAACCGGCTGAACTAGCTTATCCGAAAAAGGCGGATGTGGATGCCCATTATGATCGTTTGGTTGAGCTGTGTCTTGATGCGGCGAGCATGGCGGGTGCACCCAGCATCAGTGCGGATGGGCGTATCCCGCCCATCCCGGCGATCGGCACGCACGATCAAAAACGGATCCAGTTTGCAAAGGATCATGCAACCAAACTTAACTTATCCAAACAGGCGCTGGAATTCCAAATGCTTTATGGAATCCGGCGCGACTTGCAGGGGCAGTGTATCAAGGAAGGTTACCCGGTACGAATTTACGTTCCATACGGCACTCATTGGTATCCTTATTTTATGCGTCGCTTGGCGGAGAGACCGGCGAATGTGTGGTTCTTTGTCTCGAATTTCTTCAGGAAATAATGAGGTTTTTTTTGTGGTAAAACATAGGCATGAATGAACGTCCGCTCGCCTTAGTGACAGGCGCCGCACATCGTTTGGGACGCATTTTTGCCCTAACACTGGCGCGGCAAGGGTATGCCATCCTACTACATTATCATCAATCTTCTGATGCGGCTGCAGCCACTGCGGATGAAATCCGCGCCATTGGCGTGCCCGTTCATCCTGTAGAGGCCGATCTAACCAAAGCAGCTCAAATCCAGTCTTTATTTTCAGCTTTGGATTCTTTGGATATTCCTCTGAAAGTCCTTGTTAACTCCGCATCTGAAATGAGGCGTACAGACCTGCGGACTGTATCTGCCGACGATTGGGATGCCAGCCTTAATCTAAACTTGCGTGCACCGCTCATGTTGGCCCAACGCGCTTCAGAGCGTATGGCTGAAGGCGGTCTTATTGTTAATATCAGCGATGCCGGGGCAGGGAGGACATGGACTGGCTTCCCAGCGTATACTGTCAGCAAGGCTGGAGTGGAAGTACTGACGCGCCTATTGGCGAAAACGTATGCGCCAAATATCCGCGTTAATGCCATTGCACCGGGCTTGGTGCTGCCATCCGCTGATTTTTCAGCGGATGAATGGAATAAACTGATCGGCCGCCTTCCACTCAAGCATCCTGCCACGTTGGATGAGATGGCTGCAGCGCTGGTGTTTCTGTTAAAAAATGAATTGGTCACCGGACAAACAATTGTCGTGGACGGTGGATATTCGTTAATCTGATATAGTGGTGTTATGTTACGTTTTCGAACATTCGTAAGACTGGCAAGACCCCTTCAACTTCTATTGGCTGCATTAACCTATAGCCTTGGAGCTGGAATTGCCCGCTACCTAGGACGCCCAATCCATGTGGTGGTCTTCGGATTGGGCATGTTGGCTGTGTTGGCGATCGAAGCGGCAGCGTTTTGGCTGGTAGAATACTTTCGCTTACCCATGATACCGTTAGCCAAGGATGAAACACCCCACCACCGCAAAGCATTGCGGATAAGCCTTTTACAATCCGCGGCGGCGTTGCTGACCGTTTCTGGAGCGATCATTGTAAACTTGCTCCTGACCCGATCCCTGACTCCCCAAGCCGCGATTCTCTTGGGGCTGATCGTCTTTTTCTATGTTGCTTATGCTGTTCCACCCATGCGCCTTTCCGAGGCAGGATATGGTGAATTGGTCATGGCAGTAGCTGTGGGAACGCTCGTTCCGGCCTTGGCTTTTTTGCTCCAGTTTGGCGGATTCCATCGCTTGCTGACATTTGCAACATTCCCGCTCACTTTGCTGGCTCTTGCGTATTACCTAGTGAGTGATTTCCCTACCTTCGCGACTGACCTGAGGTTTGAACGTAATACCCTGCTAACCCGCCTGACATGGCAGCGTGCCATTCCCATCCACCATTTATTGATATTATCGTCTTTCCTATTTTTCGCGGGCGCACCTTTGCTCGGATTCCCATGGGGATTGGTTGGGCCGGTTTTTTTGGCGCTACCTTTTGCGGTGGTCCAGGTCGTCTGGTTGCAGCGTATTGCCATGGGCGGACGGGCACTGTGGAAGTTCCTGATCCCGTTTGCAGAGGCAGTTTTCGGGTTAACCGTTTATTTACTGGCACTGACATTTTGGATACGCTGATAAGTTAAAGGTATAATTGAGAAGATAACACCTTATGGAGAGTTGAAATGGCAATTGCACTTGTTATTGATGATAACAAACAGACTACCGAAGCACTGGTTCAGATGCTCAAAATCTGGGATATATCCGCGCGCCCAGCATATGGACCAAGCGCGGCGATGAAGATCCTTGGTGAGCTAACCCCCAAGATCGTTTTCCTTGATATTAATATGCCTGGCGTGGATGGTTTTGAGGTGTTAGCGTATTTGCGGCGTGAGCCACGCCTAGCAGGCGTACCGGTTATTATTGTCACATCGGACGATCAGCCGGAGACAGCCCAGCGGGCCCTGGCAGGTGGGGCCAATGCTGTAATTCTTAAGCCAGTCATGGTGGGTATCCTGGAAGGCGCTCTGAAAAAGGCAGGCATTCTCTAAAATCCATTGTTTACGTTTTATTAATTAATGCGGCGGTGGACTGTTCAACCGGCGCATTTTTGTTTATAATATAGATAATAATTATCTATATATCACTTGTTTGTTAACCAGTTAGGAGGTTGCAATGCCCATTTTATCAGGTGTCCAAGCGCCAGACTTTTCTCTGCCTGACGAAAATAATGTATCCCGCCGGCTTTCTGATTTTCATGGCCGGCCGGTTGTGTTGTATTTTTACCCCAAGGACGATACACCAGGCTGCACTACCGAAGCCTGTAATTTTCGTGACGATTACAGCGCTTATGTGAATGCAGACCTTGTGGTTTTGGGAGTCAGCCCGGATTCACCAGAATCCCATGCAAAGTTCAAGGAAAAATACTCCCTGCCGTTCTCCTTGCTAGCGGATGATGGTCACAAAATCTGCGAAGAATACGGCGTTTGGGGCCCCAAGAAATATATGGGAAATGAATACGATGGGGTTCTGCGGACAACTTTCCTGATCGACCCAAGTGGCCGCATTGCCAGAGTATTTGAGAATGTCAGGCCGGCCGAGCATAGTGCTGAGGTGCTAAAGGCAGCGAAGGATCTTTAATTTTAGTGTGTAAAAATGATGCTGGTTTTGTCTTCATAGGCAATTCGCCAGGAGGGGGACTGGCGGAGCACATTTGACAGCGGAGCATCGGATTCTACCAAGATTGTTTCGACGGCCTGTTTTTTTAGTTTATCCTCCCAGCCGGGTTCGGCATGGTAAATACTGACGTAATTGTAGATGAAAGCGTCGCCATATACATCTGCGCGTCCGTCTATGTAAACCTGATACTCCGGATATATACGCCAGATAAGATAACCACCCCAACCGTAAGAATTGAAGAGATTCCCTTTGGGTTTGTTTTCCAATAACCAATCCACGGCGGCCTTGGGGAAGTTTTCGGCCTCCGTTTTAGGTTGTTCCTGGACAACCTGGACAAAGCGCAAGCCGGTTAGCAATACAATGCTAACCAGGAGAATTGGAACTACCAACCTGAGTAAGCGACCCGGTGACCGATTATCGGAACGGATTTTTACCAAGGAACCAATCTGTTCTGCCAGAACCGGAATGGCGGTTATCGCAAAGAAGGGTTCGTTTCGCATTGAAAGCAGTGCAGCATAACCAAAAATCAATGTAAGTAGGATATTCGTCGGCGAGATGGATTTCTTACTGAGCATACCGAATCCAATGAGTGCCAGGATAAGCCAGGCAAGTGGCTGCCACACCGTTTGGTGAAAATCCGGCGAGAACCATTCCTGGATAAATTGCTGCATGGCCGGGCTGGTGAGAGTCTGGAAGGGGTAAATAATGATCTGGATTCCATTTGGGTTGACCAAAGCTGCGAGAACGCAAGCGCCCAAGATGCCGCACAGGCTCAAGATGGATTTAAAGGTCGGGATGGAGCCGGCCTTTTCTCCAAGGTGAAGTTCGGCCATGAGTATTTCGCCCAATCCACCAATAATATAAATACCTATAAGGGCGATACCCGTAAGATATCCCGCATGCAGGTTGACCCACACAACTGTAATCAATGGTAATGGGATAATGAATTTAAGCCCGTCCTCTCGCCGATAACGATTAAGCAAATATAAGAACAGGCAAGTGATAAAAAGTGAGATCATTTGTGGACGCACGCCCCAGGTCGGTGCAGTGGAGACTGCTCCCAGCAATAGTACGAATCCAGCTACATAGGGGCGGGTCTCCGAAGGGCAGCGCACGTAAACAAGCAAAAATGCTCCGGTAATAATGAGTGAAAAGAAGAAGATCAGTAATCCATAACCACCAAGTTTAAAAAGACCATATATCAGTAATTCTGACAGCCATTCGTGCGTTATCCACGGGCTACCGGCTTTTGTGAAAGAAAATGGATCCGTATGAGGAATTGCACGTGTTTCTACGATGAGAAGGCCGGTGCGCAGATGCCACCAGAAATCCGGGTCGCCAATCGGACGCAGTGTCATCAGGAATAAACCCAGGAACAGGACGATGAAAAAGATTTGGCGAATGGTTAATTTTAATTTCATGGTGTTATTTTACTGCTTCTTGCGGAAACGAATCACGCTTTAAGGCTGACCTACGAATATAAAAATCCCCGTCACTGGAAATTGACGGGGATCAGGGAAGCTATTATTCACCCAAGTAGTCACGCAGTTTACGGCGGATAGATGGATGGCGCAGGCGGCTCAGTGCCTGGGCTTCGATCTGGCGGACACGTTCGCGGGTAACACCCATCTTACGCCCGACTTCCTCGAGTGTGTAAGCCTGCCCATCGAGCAGCCCATAGCGCAATTGCAGAATGCGTACTTCTCGTGGCGGTAATCCGTTCAAAACCTCACTTAAGTGCTCGCGCAGCAGGTTGTAGGTGGCAGTTTCATCGGGCGGAGCAGCCTCATCATCTTCGATAAAATCGCCGAGAACCGAATCTTCTTCATCATCGGTAGGGGTTTCCAGCGAGAGCGGACGGCGCGCCACCTGGATCATATTCTCCACTTTCTTGGGCGGCACTTCCAAGGCTTCGGCCACCTCCTCAACAGTTGGTTCGCGGCCGAGCCGTTGGGTCAATTGGTGCTGGACACGCAGGAGCTTGTTGATCTGATCGCCCATGTGAACCGGGACACGGATGGTACGTCCTTGATCAGCAATTGCACGCGTTACTGCCTGGCGGATCCACCAAGTGGCATATGTACTGAATTTATGACCACGGCGATAGTCGAATTTTTTGGTGGCACGGATAAGGCCAATATTGCCTTCCTGAATCAAGTCGAGGAAAGGTACGCCGCGTCCCATATATTTCTTGGCAACGCTAATGACTAAACGAGAGTTTGCTGTGATAAGGTGCTCACGGGCCGCCCAGCCATCTTCAATGAGTTTGCGCAATTCAATCCGGCGGCGCGGACTGACATTACCGCGGGCCAATTCTTCACGTGCCATTCGGCCGCGTTCGATCCGCTGAGCAAGCTCAACCTCCTGAGTGGCAGTCAGCAGTGGAACACGGCTGACCTCTTTTAGGTATAACCCTATAGTATCGTCGGTATCAATATTGGCGAGGTAGTCATCCAATGAAAGTTCCGGCTCAACCTCCGTTTCAGTTTCTTCGACGGCAACTAATTCGTCCTCGGGAGGTTCTATGGCGGGTGTATCTTCGACGAAGGCAACTCCTGCGCTCAAGAGCGCCGCGAAAGCTTCCTCCAACTGCTCGACATCCTGTTCCGCCTCAGGGAAAAAGTGTAGGATATCGTCAATGGTGACGTAGGTTTTCTGTCGTCCCAATTCGATCAGCCGGGCAATGGGTGAATATTCTTCTTCCTCCTCAAGCAGCAAAGGGTTTTCCATTTTACTTCCTTACCAAATTGATTTTAATAGTATCTCAATAAGTTCGGACAGCGAGTGTGTGCAGGTGACTTAGGTCGCCCAAACACGCTGCTATTATTGAGAAAGTGATATTAATTAGAATACACTATTTCAAGCTGAAATTCAATACCCTATATTCATTATGGGGTTGGTGTCGCGACTTCGGGTGTAATAGTGCTAGGTGCATTCGTTGCAGCAGGAGTGGCTGTGGCAGGAAAGGGTGGAGCGGTCAGCAAATTTAAAAGAGAATTGATCCCGGATTGGGCGATCACATAGATTTTTCCGCCATCGTAACGTACGTAGTACCCGCTACTGGTTGGGGTTAAATTCCCAACTTCAATTTTGTGGCTCGCACCGCTAACGAAACCCAGTTCTATCGTATCAGCCGGAACGTTAAGTCCCGTTGCACTCGGATCGGGCGGCGTTGCAAACATGGTTATAATGCTTAATGCACCAACCTGTGTTTCGGCGGCGCCAGCCAAGCCCTGATCAGCTTCGCCAGAAGTCGGTGCAGTAATTACCCATGTGTGGCTCAGATCCCTTTGCATTTGGAAGTTTTTTCCTTTTTTATTGTAAATGCGGAGACTCTCCAAGGTACCATTGGCCGGAGTCACGAGGTAGGCGGTCCCGGTAGCTGTGGGTGTCGGTTGCCCAGTCTTTAAAGGATGGCTCTTTAGTAAAAAGTATGCAGCCACAACCAGAACCAGTATTGCCAACACAATCCAAGTAGAACGTTTGATCATGGAATTATCCTCTGGACTTTCCTCTGGACTTTCCTCTGGACTATCCTCTGGAACGACGAACCAGCCAGGATGCCACACCGGCAGCAATTATCAATCCCGGAATCAGGATTATAAAAACGAAAGCCAGCAGCAGGATCGTGAAACTATTGGGCAAATTCATTTGGCGGGTGACAGGTTGGGCGGATGTCAGGTTGATCATGTTTCCCTGGCCGGCGGCCCAATCAACCGAGTTGGTGAACAAATCGCCATTGCCATATTGGTCAAAATAAACATCACTGGCAAAATCGGCGTCGCCAATCACGACAACCCGACCATTTGTAGCGGAATTCTGAGCGGCGGCGGCAATTGTCAATGGGCCGGGGAAGTCGGTTGACGAATCAAAGGAAACCTGGTTGTTTTGAAGAGCAGTAAAGTCGGTCTCACCCCAGGAACGGTCTATGGTTGTGACCAACGCAGTGGTTTGTACATTCTGGACATTTTGTTTTATGGTAAGGCTGCGGGAAGAAGGGAAGAATGTGACCAAATTCTGGCTTTGTAACTTACTGGTGATCGGATGAGAGCCGTATGCGTTTTCGATCGCGACGATAATTTGATTTGAACTTGGATCAATCACGATATCATCATTAAGGGTGATGCCCCAGGTTTTTGAGAGGTAATCTGCCAATGGATCAATGGGCTTGCCAGCATTCGAAGCCAGAGGGGAGTTCTCCAAGACGACAAGAGAGCCTCCTTTGGATACGTAGGCTTGCAACAGAGCCATCTCTCCACTGGAAATTGGCTGAGTAGGATCATCTATTATTATAGACAATGCGTCCGTTGGGATTTTATTTTGTGCCAGCAGGTTCAGGGTGTTAACTGTGTAATTTTTCAATTCGAGCACCGTACGTGCACGTGTGTAAGCTTTATCCGCAGCGTTTTGTGTATCCCTTTCCCCATGCCCAATCAGGAAATAAACCGCACGCTGGCCAGGATTCATTAAATGAACCAAAGCATTGGCAAAATCCTGTTCGCTGGGACTCGTGATCAGTTCCTGGCGACCTTGCATAACCAGTACCACCGAGGCATCTTGTGTAATTTTGTATTGTTGGGCAAGCGCGGGATTGGCTTCAGGATCTACGAATTCATAACTGAACTTCCCGTTACTCGCGTTCTTGATTTTGGTGAATAAATCCTGCGTGGTAGCATTCGAAGTGCGGGTCGTGTAGAAACCAATTGCATGAACCGGGGCCGGGAGGGCTTTAAGAGTTTCAATTGTTTCGGGAGCGAGGGTGTTTTGCTTGCCTTCGGTCCAATCCCATTGGATGGGATTTTGATAAACGATAACGTTGATTACCACCAAGATAAGGACAAAGGCGATTAGTAAGATGGCGGCATTGCTGCCATGGCGGGCCTGCCGACCGGAAAGGAATTCTCTTATTCGTTGCGGATCTAGTAACGCATAGATTGCAGGACCAATAATTGCGATCCCCAGACTAATCCATAGTACCAAGTTAATGACTTTTTGGTCTGTAGGAGTGTACAATCCAATAAAAACGAGAAGCTTGACAACAAGCGTGATAACGGCTACCAGAGCAGCAACCCCGGAAATCCACAATCCGGCAGGTGCAAACCGTTGTAAAGAACTTTTTTGAGAAGAATTCGATTTTTTTGCCATTATTTCCACCTGCGGACTTCCACCGCGACTGTGCCCAGGAAGAGGCCAAGTGCAGTCAGGCTAAGGTAATAGACAATATCGGAGAGTGCGACCACTCCGCTCTGCATGGATGAAAAGTGCTTGCTCATGCTTAGATAGTCGAAGATACCACCACCGCTTTGCATAACCGCAGACGGCCACCCGATAACGATCCACATAAAGAACAGCATGGCAAGGGTGGCAAAAAAGGCTGCAAATTGGTTGTCGAAGAAACAAGAAATTGCCGTGCCAATTGCCAGAAACGCTGCGGCCACGAGGATGAGAGCCAGGTAATTTGCCAGCATCAGACCCTTATCAATGCCGGGTGTGACCAAGCTGTTCAGCACAATCGGGAAAATGAACGTGATGATTATTATCATGAGAACAAACAGGAAAGATCCCAGCCATTTCCCAATGACCAATTCCCATTCGTTAATCGGGGCGGTGAGGAGCAATTCAAGCGTCCCATTGCGGTGTTCATCGGCCATGAGGCGCATGGATAGTGCCGGGATTGCAAACAGGAAAAGAAATACCATAAGACCGACTACTAAATCGGGGCCAGGCGCTGCTGACGATCCGGATGTATAGGCCGATTGTTCGGCCAGATAGATCACCAGTACAAAATAGATGCCGGAAATCAGCAGGATGAGTAAACCCACAATATAGGCAACCGGGCTAGCAAAGTACAAGCGAATTTCACGGCGTGCGATTGTCCAAATGTTGCGCATCTCTAATGCTCCTTCTTGGTGGGCGCGCCATCGCGCGTCAACTCCAGGAAAATTTCTTCCAGACTTAATCCAACCGGACTGAGTTCGAGTAAATCATAGCCGGATTGGATAACTGTTCTGGCAACCTGCGGGCGAACATCCACTCCAGGGGCGAACTGAAACTCCAGTGCACCGTCAGAGCGAAGTTTAACATCCTGAACGCCGTTAATTTGGGCGAGTTGTGGCATTAGATCCTCTGCATCCCCTTTGATGCGCAGAACCGACCGATCGGCTCCCACCAGCCGGGCTTGCAGGTTCTCGGGAGTATCTTCCGCAACAATGCGGCCCTTATTGATGATGAGAACACGGTCACATAATTGTTGAGCCTCGGACAGGATATGAGTTGAGAGGAGAACTGTACGTTCTTTGCCGATCTCCCTAATAATATTACGTACCTCGACTACCTGAGCGGGATCAAGTCCAATGGTCGGCTCGTCCAGTATCAGAACCTCGGGCTTGTGCAGCAATGCCTGAGCGAGACCCACCCGCTGACGCATACCTTTGGACAGGTTGGCGATATAGCCATTGGCTCGGTTCCCCAACTGGACCATCTCAAGGGCGTTATCAACCATTTCATCGCCGTTGGGTAAGTGGCGCAAATCGGCGAAAAATTTGAGGTAATCAAACACGGTCATTTCGGAATAAAGTGGAACAGTTTCGGGCAGGTATCCCACTCGCCGGCGCACTTCTATCGATTCTTCCACCACGTCAAAACCGGCGATTTGGGCTGTCCCGAAAGTCGGAGGCATGTAGCCTGCCAGAATACGCAGCGTAGTGGTTTTGCCGGCGCCATTTGGACCAAGAAATCCGACCACCTCGCCCTGGTTGGCCTCGAAGTTTAGGTTTTCGATTGCCCTTCGTGAGCCGTAATCCTTAGTGAGACCAGTAGTACGAATCATTTGTTCTCCTTAATTGCTAAAATGATACCGTGCGTAAGAAAAGGCACAGCGGCCAACAGGCAGCGGTGCCGGTAGGATACAACAAGTAATCGAGAAAACTATACAATAAATTGAGATATAAAGTCAATAGGTTTTAAGCATTCTAATGAAACCCTAATGCAATGTAGGGTTTATTTTAATAATACGATTGTGGGTTCGTAATGTTTTCATATGGTGGTAAAATTGTGCGGAATTTGTGGAAAAACTGCTGCTAACCGCAGTAAAAATTTTTATTTCACTCGGAGGTGACATGAATATCCTTTGGCTCGGCAGTCGTCACGGTCTTAACAACTTTGAACAGATTGCCATCGTTTTCGTCCTGGTTGCCGCATTCATCAGCCTGGGCTACGCCTGGTTGCTGCGCGGCATCGTGCTTAAGAAAGACAAGGGCACGGAAAAAATGCAGGAGATTTGGAACGCCATCAAGGTTGGCGCCAATAGCTATTTGAACCGCCAACTTAAGACCATTCTCCCGCTCATTGGTATCTTAACCGTGGTGATGTTCTTCAGCGTTTATGTTGTTCCTCCGAGTTCGGAGGCCGCGGTTGAATTCAAAAATTTCAGCCCGCAGAATATTGTTCTGATCATTGCCATCGGGCGCACCATCGCTTTTATCATGGGCGCGTTTTTCTCTCTGACGGTCGGTCAGTTGGGCATGCGCATGGCAGTGGAGGCGAACATTCGGGTTGCTTCGGCTTCCCGGCGTGGGTTTAATGAAGCCCTTTCGATTGCATATTATGCGGGAACCATTACCGGAATGCTTACCGATGGGCTTGGTCTGCTGGGTGGCACCCTGATCTTCATTGTTTTTGGTAGGGCTGCTCCGGATGCCCTGCTTGGATTTGGTTTTGGCGGCACACTATTGGCGCTGTTCATGCGCGTGGGCGGCGGTATTTATACCAAGGCTGCGGATGTAGGTGCGGACCTGGTCGGCAAAGTTGAGAAAGATATTCCAGAGGATGACCCCCGCAATGCAGCAGTTATTGCCGATCTGGTCGGGGATAATGTTGGCGACTGCGCCGGTATGGCAGCGGATATCTTCGAGTCTTATGAAACCACCATCGTTTCCGGATTGATCCTCGGCCTGATCCTGGTAGGTATCACTGGCAAATTATATTGGATCGTATACCCGCTAATCATCCGGGCAATAGGTGTTGTCAGCTCCATGCTGGGCACGTTCACGGTGCCTATCTGGGAGAAATTCCCGCTAAAGTTCCTGCGCGCCCACGATGCGGAAGAATCCATGTTCCGCTCGTATGAGGTTTCCAGCGTTTTCACCGTGACATTGTCCATTTTCCTGGCATGGCTTTATGCGCATGATATTCGCCTGGCTGCCCTCACGGCGGTCGGTGTGGGTCTGGCGGTCGCGTTCAACCCGCTGACATCGTACTTCACTTCCACAAAGAAGCCACCGGTCAAGGAAATCGTCAAATCCACTGCGACCGGTGCAGCCACAACGATCCTTTCCGGTCTCTCGGTCGGGATGGAATCCAGTGTTTGGGCACTTTGTGTCATCGTAATTGCCTTCATCCTTGGCCTTTTGCTTTTCGGTCATGACGGTCCCAATTACGTTCTCTATGCCATCGCCATGATCGGTATCGGTATGCTCAGCCATACCGGCAACAACGTCGCTATGGACTCGTATGGCCCGATCTCCGACAATGCCAACGGCATTGGCGAAATGGCCTGGCATGATATGGAAGATGAAGAAACCATGAAGGCCCGCCAGATCATGGCCGACCTGGATGCAGTTGGTAACACGACCAAAGCCATCACCAAAGGCGTGGCAATTGCATCGGCGGTGATCGCAGCAGTCAGTCTGTTTGGCTCCTACATTGCGGATGTAGGCGTGGTACAGAAAGCGCTTGGTATACCTGTCATGGATGCGATCCGCGTGTCTGATACCAAAGTTTTCATTGGACTGCTACTGGGCGGCGCGTTACCCTGGTTGTTTTCCTCGCTTTCCATCCGGGCAGTCAGCAGAGCGGCGGGCAGAATTGTTGAAGAAGTCCGGCGACAATTCAAGATACCCGGTATCATGGAAGGTACTAAAAAGCCCGATTATGCCGAGGTCGTAGGCATTTCGACTGCTTCCGCACAGAAGGAACTTATTCCGCTGGCAACCATCGCAGTGCTCATGCCGCTCGTGATCGGCTTGGTTCTGCAGGTGGAAGCCTTGGGTGGTTTCCTGGCGGGCATTATTGTCTCCGGCCAATTGCTGGCCGTATTTATGTCCAACGTGGGCGGGGCCTGGGACAATGCTAAAAAATCCATCGAGGATGAGCCGCGCGACCTGGCAGCCAATACGGGCAAGGGTTCCGAACGCCACAAGGCGAGCGTGGTGGGCGACACGGTGGGGGATCCAATGAAGGATACCGCCGGCCCGGCACTCAATCCAATGATCAAAGTGGCGAATCTGGTCAGCTTGCTGGCTGCGCCAATCATTGTGAAGTACCCGATCCTCAGAACGGATGGCAGCATCAATTTCATTGTTGTTGCAATTGCAGTGATTTTGTTGGCCGCAACAGTTTGGGCGATTTTACGCTCAAAGGCTCCTATGGCTGAACTGAAAGCTGAAAAAGCTTAAAAGCAGACGATTTTAAGGTAATAGAATAAGAAGAACCTCCCATGTGCACATGGGAGGTTCTTATTAATTTAATTATTTAGTAATACTGCGTATAGCCACGGTGTCATACTTGGCCTATTTCTTATTAACCAAAAAGCTTCGCTGCCATTCAAACAATTTATTGAGCGCCTCAATTGGCGAAAGCGAATTCATATCCAGTTTGCCAAGTTCATCCAAGAGGGGGTTGGTTTCCGGAAATAATGCCACCTGTTGTGCGGCATGCGGATTGATACGAATGGCTTGCCCGGAAGATTTTTCGAGCTCACTCATAATCTCGGTTGCCCGCTGGATAACCGGACGGGGCAAGCCTGCCAGTTGGGCTACATGGATGCCGTAGGAGCGATCCGCACCGCCTGGAATAATTTTATGCAAGAAGACGACATTGCCATCTGCTTCGGTAACGGCCACATTATAGTTGCGGACACCTGGAAGTAAATCGGCCAATTGTGTCAATTCGTGGTAGTGGGTTGCAAAGAGGGTCTTTGCATGCAATTGCGGGTGATTGTGAATATATTCGATGACTGCCCAGGCAATGGAAACGCCATCGTACGTACTGGTACCTCGCCCGATTTCATCCAAGACGAGCAAACTGCGGGATGTGGCATGATGGAGAATATTTGCCACTTCAATCATTTCCACCATAAACGTGGATTGCCCGGCATGGATCTCATCCTGGGCGCCGATACGGGTGAAGATGCGATCCACCAACCCAATTTTGGCAGAGGCGGCTGGGACGAACGAACCCATTTGTGCCATCAATGCAATCAGAGCAGCCTGCCTTAAGTAGGTGGATTTACCCGACATGTTTGGCCCGGTAATAACCCGAATTACCTCGCCTTGTTCAAACGTGATATCGTTGGGTACATAGCGTTCCGTGTGTAACATTTGCTCAACAACCGGATGCCGCCCGTCTCTTATATCAAGCGCATCATCATCCTGAACTTCGGGGCGGATATAACCACCCAAAGCGGCTGCTTCAGCCAGAGCCGAGAGAACATCCAATTCTGCCAACGTGTGGGCGGTATCCAGCAGGCGCCCAGCGGATTTCGCTAAGGTTGCGCGAACTTCGTGGAATAGACGTAACTCGATTTCGCGAATATGCTCCTCTGCGTTAAGAACAAGAGTCTCGTATTCTTTCATCTCCGGGGTGATGTACCGCTCGGCGTTGACCAGAGTTTGCTTGCGAATGTACTCAGATGGAGCGTTGGCGGCCTGTCCGTGTGAAATCTCGATGTAGTATCCAAAGACCTTGTTGTAACCAACCTTGAGCGTTTTGATGCCGGTGCGCTGGCGTTCGGCTGGCTCGAGGTTATTGATCCATTCCCGGGCGTGCTTGGAGGCTTCGATAACGCCATCCAGTTCAGGTGAATGACCGGGACGTATGATGCCAGTATTCTGGAGCGTAGCGGGTGGGTCATCGTCAATGGCCGATTGGAGCAGGGCCAGCTCCACGGCACAATTATCAAAGGAAGGCAAGAACGAAGGCGAGAAGGAAGATTGAATTAGTTCTTTTTTATCTCCGCCTTCTTTCCCATTTATTACTTGTTCGACCCCTGGTAATCTTAACAACGTTTCCCGCATCGCCACGAGGTCACGTGGCTGGGTATGGCCCGACAAGATGCGGTTGGTAAGACGCTCAAGGTCGGACAAAGGCTTGAGAGCGGCGCGCAGCTCAGCACGCACCATGGAATGGTTGAGGAAAAATTCCACCCCAGTCTGGCGGGTGCGGATGCGGTCAACATCCAGTAAGGGTTGGCTGACCCATTGACGGATACGGCGTTTTCCCATGGGAGTGACGGTCTGGTCAAGCACGCCCAGCAGCGAGCCTTTGATATCGCCACGCAATGTTTCGGTGAGTTCAAGGTTGCGACGGGTGGCGGCGTCGAGGGTCATGAATTCATTCAGGCTATAGACGCGCAGACCTGTGAGCAAAGCCAGCGCAGCGCCTTCAGTTTCCTTAAGGTATTGGAGAATTCCACCGGCTGCGCGGATTGCCAAAGGCAATCCTTGTAAACCAAAGCCATCCAGAGTGGATGCGCCGAAATGTGCAAGCAGGGTCTCCTGGCATTTTCCCGGTTCGAATCGCCAGGCGGGCCAGGCGGTCAGATGACCGGGAAGGCCGTTGGGGATGGCAAGATTGTCGGGGTAGATGATCTCGGCGGGACGAAGACGGGTTAATTCGGCACGCACCGGCGCAAAGACTTGGTCTTTTGAGATCCCCGAAGAGTCCGCAGACGCATCCAATTCGGTTACGGCGAATTCGCCGGTGGTGATATCAACGTAGGCTATGCCGGCGCGAGTATCCTGCAGGGCGATTGCGGCGAGGTAGTTGTTGGAATCGCCGGGAAGAAGACCCGGCTCGACAATCGTTCCGGGCGTCACCACCCGGACAACTTTGCGAGGAAAGATGCCCTTGGCGGGCTGGTCGCCAACCTGTTCGCAGATGGCAACGTGATAGCCTTTTTCGATCAGGCGGGAAAGGTAATTCTCGATGGCGTGGTAGGGGATACCTGCCAAGGGGGCGCGCACCCCATTGCCGATTGGGCGGGATGTCAGAACGATATCCAGTTCGCGTGAAGCAATCTCGGCATCTTGGTCGAAGGTTTCGTAAAAATCACCAAGCCGGAAAAGCAGGAGCGTATCTGGATACTGCCTTTTGATTTCAAGATACTGCTGGCGGATGGGAGTAACATCGTCGGTCATGGCTCCATTTTACTGCTTAATTCCAGAGGAGCAAAAAACATGTCGAATCAACGTGTAATAATGGATCAGAAAATAATTCTTACCCATTCGTTTAACTTTTGGTATAATGGACTCACTATACTCTTTTGAAACGGAGGCTCAAATGGCAAATGTAATGTACGATCATGTAAGTAAGGAATTCGGCGAAGTTGTGGCAGTCAACGATTTGACTCTGGCCATCGACGACAAGGAATTCATCGTCCTCGTAGGTCCCTCGGGCTGCGGGAAGACCACTGCTTTGCGCATGCTGGCAGGGTTGGAGGAAATTACCAAAGGCGAAGTGAAAATAGCGGATCGCGTCGTGAATGATGTGCCGCCGAAGGACCGTGATATCGCCATGGTGTTCCAGTCTTACGCCCTGTATCCGCACATGACCGTGTACGATAACATGGCCTTTGGGCTAAAGTTGCGCAAGACGCCCAAGCAGGATATCAAGCGGCGCGTTCAGGAAGCGGCGGAAATCCTGGGCATTCAAGATATGCTGACCCGTAAGCCTCGCCAACTCTCCGGAGGGCAGCGGCAGCGTGTGGCGCTCGGACGCGCCATTGTACGTGAGCCGAAGGTATTCCTCTTCGACGAACCGCTTTCCAACCTGGATGCCAAATTGCGCATTGCAATGCGTTCCGAAATTACCAAGCTTCATCAGCGCCTCCAGACAACCTTTATCTATGTGACCCATGACCAAACAGAAGCCATGACCATGGCCACTCGCATCGCGGTTATCAATAAAGGCGTTCTCCAGCAATTGGATACTCCGCAAACCCTTTATGACCGGCCGGATAACATGTTTGTAGCCGGCTTCATGGGCGCGCCGGCGATGAACTTCTTCAAGGCCAAGATCCGCCAGGATGGCGGCCATCTGTTAATCGAAGGTGGCGCATTCAAGGTGCCGGTTGTGTCCGACAGGAAGTCGTATCATGACTTTGTGGATAAGCCGATCGTAATGGGTATCCGTCCGGAAGATGTGCATAACCCCGCTTTCGTTCCGTCCGGCATTCACGCAGCGCCTGTTGAAGCCAAAGTGGATGTAACAGAATTAATGGGTAACGAAATCAACCTGTACTTGCTGACTGGGCAGGATAGCATCGTGGCGCGGGTTGACCCTCGCACTGATTTCCGCATGGGTGACAAGGTTCAGGTGGCGTTCGATATGGATAAGATTCACTTGTTTGATCCCGATACTGAGAAAGCCATTCGCTAAGCTTGTTTGACATGTAAACCGCCAAGTGCATCCGCCCTGGCGGTTTACCATGCTTATTTGAGGTGAAAAAATATGGAAACGAAATATAAACTGGTTCTTTTACGACACGGACAGAGCACCTGGAATCTCGAAAACCGTTTTACCGGTTGGACGGATGTAGGCCTGACGGAGCAAGGAATTGGGGAAGCTCATACCGCCGGCCAATTATTGCGCGAGAACAAATATGCATTTGATCTGGCGTACACTTCGGTTTTGAAACGTGCAGTCCAAACGCTCTGGATTGTCCTTCAGGAAATGAGCCTGGAGTGGATCCCGGTTATCAATGCCTGGCAGTTGAATGAACGCCATTACGGTGCTTTACAGGGATTAAACAAGGCTGAAACCGCTAAAGAATACGGCGAAGCGCAGGTGAAATTGTGGAGACGTTCTTATGATGTACCACCACCCGCACTTGAATGGGACGATCCGCGCCACCCGCATTTTGAACCGCGTTATGCCGGCTTGCTTAAAGCCCAATTGCCAGCTACAGAGTCTCTCAAAATTACACTAGAACGTGTTTTACCTTTCTGGCATGCTGAGATTGTGCCAGCTATCAAGACTGGCAAGCATTTATTGATCGCTGCGCACGGTAACAGCCTACGGGCGATGGTCAAATACTTGGATAATATCTCAGACGAGGAAATTCCTGAACTCAATATTCCTACCGGCATCCCGCTAGTTTACGAACTTAACTCGGAACTCAAACCGGTTACCCATTATTACCTGGCAGATGAAGAAACTGTCCGGAAGGCAGCGGAGGCAGTGGCTGCCCAGGGCAAGGCAAAGTAAAAATATAAAACTGACGCTGACGAAGCGTCAGTTTTTTTAAGCTTGAAGAAGTTATTTTTGTTTGTGTCCTATCAAGGCAATCAACAGAGCTAGAATCAAGGCAGTGATCACAATTGCAGCCATTGCTCCTCCCGCTGCTGTAACCGGCAGTCCTGGTGAAGGCGTGGGAGTTGGTGGAAGGGGAGTTGCTGTGGAAGTGGGTGTTGAAGTGGGCCAGAGCGTACTCGTGGGTGGAGAGGTGGGAGTGGAGGTGGGCTGAGTCGGCGTAGGTGTATAAGCGGCCTGGACGATAATTTTTTGGCCCACATAGATCGTGGAAGTGAGGGTCAGATTGTTCAGTTTAAGGAGATCGGCCAAAGAAACGTTATATGCCATGCTGATGGACCCAAGTGTGTCGCCGGGCTGGACAATTTGGATGATGGAGCCATCCGGGTTGGGTGTGTTTGGAACAATCGTGGGCGTGCTTGGGTAGAGCGGCGCAGGGGGAGTAAAGGGGACAGGCGTTCCACCGGTGGAGACGCTTAACTCAAGAACATAATAAGAAGCACTGCCTGAAGACGCAATCCCTGCACCAACATCTGCAAAGACCGCACTGATGAGCATGGCGTGATGATACGGGTCGTTGTTCCACCAAGTGACTGCAGCCGCGGGGTTATCTCCGCTACCTGAAAAGAGAAGCTCGGCGAAAAAGCCTCCCTTGACCGGGTAACCTGCCGCCAGAGCGCGTTGATAAGGGAGCAAACCGTTGGGACTGCTATCGGTCAAGGTGCCAATCGAGAGTTCATAATCAGCCTGCTGTTGAGCAACGGCTGTCAGAATAGAATTCGTTTGGAGGGTGTTTAAACCCTTACTGGAGCGAATTGCGTTAACCCCATCGATTAGGTCGGATATGCTAGAATGAAAAGGAACGTGCACAGATGATTCAGCCTGCGCTGCTTGTGGCAGGAAAAAGAAACCCGAGATCAGAATCAATGCCAAAATTGCCTTGATTAGTTTTTGCATGTTGCTATTATAATGGCAGGATACTCTTTTAGCCACCCGGCTAAAAAATAAAAAGTTTATTAGGAGTTTATATGCCCGTATTTACTCCCGGCAAGCGCTGGCAGCCCCCGTTTAATCCGTTTAAAAGAGAATTTTTTGGTCAGAGAGTATTGATATCTGTAGAGAAAGTTGTGAAGGGACCGCTGTGGGGATGCCGGATGTGCGGAAATTGTCTTTTGCAGGAAACTGCTTTTATTTGTTCGATGGAATGCCCGAAGGGTATCCGGAATGGCCCGTGCGGAGGTTCCACATCGGAACATTGCTACGTGGATGAAACCCGTCCATGCATGTGGTACCGAATATACGAACGGGCCTTTAAATTAGGGCGGCAGGAGATCCTGTTGGAAGTGCTCCCACCGCTGGACTGGGACAAGGTGGGCGGCGAGACTTGGGGCGATGTGGTAACCCAAGTGAAAAAAGTCGGGACTGGGAAAGTAGTAAGCGGGCTGGTTAGTCATGATGCAATGAAACGCGCCACGACGTGGGATGGAATCTTTCGCCCAGTACGCCAGCCAGATTGGTGGCGGGGTGACGTGGAATACCATGCGCCTGGATATACCGAACCGGCTTCAGAGTTAGAGCGGCGTCTCAAAGCAGGCGAGTTTGTTGTCACTGCTGAAGTACAACCACCTCAGACGATTTCCACGAATAAACTATGCAGCAATGTGGCAATGATCAAGCCGTATGTCGCGGCGGTCAATTTTACGGATTGTCCTTCGGCAACACCCAGAATGTCTTCATTGGCATGTTCCACCATCGCGATCCAGAATGGGGCGGAACCAGTCATGCAGATCGCAGCGCGCGACCGTACCCGAGTTGGTTTACAAGCGGAGGTAGTCGGCGCCAGCGCATTGGGAGTGCGCAACATTTTGTGTCTCTCCGGGGACAGCATGAAATTAGCCCCGGTCCGCGCGGCCGGATGGATATTGTGGACCTGGACTCGATCCAGATGTTGTGGATCCTGCGGCGGATGCGCGACGAAGGCAAGTATTTGGATGGGCGCGACATGAAATTCCCGCCGAAATATTTCCTGGGTGCGGCAGCTTCGCCGTTTGCTTCGGAGCCAAAGTTCCAAGCAATCCGGGAGCACAAGAAAGTAAATGCGGGGGCACAGTTTTTCCAGACGAACCTAGTCTACGATGCCGATCGCCTGGAAATCTGGTTGAACGAACTTGCGAAGAGAAATGTCCTTGGAAAAGTGTATATTCTCATCGGAATCACCCCACTCAAAACGCTTAAAATGGCCAAGTATATGAATGATGAAGTGCCCGGGGTTTTTGTGCCTGCGACAATCTTGCAACGCATGGAAGCAGCCGATGAAGCCGGGAATGCCCAAGAAGAGGGCGTGCAAATCGCGCTCGAATTGATCGAAAAAATCCGTGGTAAGCAGGGTATAAACGGTTTGCATATCATGGCGGTGGGATGGGAGGAGATTGTACCTCGCATCGTTAGCGAAGCGGGCCTAATTTCGGGGAACACGAAGGATGAGAGGTAAATATAAATATGCTGTATGGCATGTATTCCCTGGATGTCTTGCTACTATTCGCCATCCCGATAGCTTTTGGAATTTTCCTGGCGCGGAGATTTAACCTTGAAGGTAAATGGTGGTGGATTGGCGGGATCGTTTATGTCGTTTCCCAAGTCATTATACAACCACTGGAAAATAATCTCATTAACCCATATCTAAATAACCTGAGCAATTCCGGGGCTTTGCCAGCCATGGAAGTATTGATATTTGGAGGATTGATACTTGGCCTGAGTGTGGGTGTATGCGAAGAACTCCTGCGCTATGGGATGCTTCGTTGGTGGGCGAAAGATGCGCGTTCCTTTGAAAGCGGACTGCTGCTAGGCACTGGGGCCGGTGGGGCGGCGTCAATCATCCTGGCCAGCTTGGTTTTCTACAATTTTATCAATATGTCTATGATCCGGAACAGGGACCTGACTACCCTGATACCAGCAGACCAGTTGCAAGTGATTCAATCCCAAATCACGGCTTTTTGGTCTGCACCCTGGTACTATGCTCTCCACGAGGCGGTTGGGCAAGTTTTTATGATCGCGATCGAGTATCTGCCTGGCTGTGATGGTTATGCAGACCTTTACCCGAAAACAATGGTATTGGGTTCTGCTTGCGGCAGGCTTCCATACATTGGTAGAAGGAGCCCGGGTGATCACCTTAAATTTGTCAAATGAAACCATGACGAATGCTGTGCTGGGCGTCTTTGCCATATTCAGCGTCATGATCATCCTGGCTTTGCGTCCCAAGGCCGCACCGACCTCTTCAAACAGCTTTGTTAAAGCTGCTCCGCCGAACCAAGTAAGCAAATGAAGATACTTGAACTGTTCAATGTAACTTTGGATGGATTCAGTACGTAGATGTGGGTATGGATATCTCATTTATCGTTCACCTGCTTAATGGACTCTTGATGGTTGCCATGCCGGTAGGCCTGGCAATCTACCTGACGCGGCGCTGGAAACTGGGCGGGCGGATCTGGTGGATTGGTGCAGCGACATTCGTCCTATCCCAAGTTGGGCATATCCCTTTCAATTTGTTGGCCGGTAAACTCCTGAACCAAACCGGCATGGTGGCCTGGAATCCGACCGCCCAGTTAATTTTTAATGCCGCTTTCCTCGGTATCAGCGCGGGAATTTTTGAGGAGGGGGCGCGTTACCTAGTGATGCGGATGTGGGCGAAGGATGTCCGCACCTGGCGCAAGGGTGTTTTGTTCGGAGCCGGGCATGGCGGGACGGAAGCAATTATTCTCGGCGCATTGGCGCTATATGCCTTTCTCCAGTTCTTGACTTTCCGAAATGCGGACCTATCCAAGTTCTACCAGGCAAGCCAGCTTGCACTGGCACAACAGCAGGTACATGCCTACTGGACGATGACATGGTATGATTCAATGCTAGGCGCGCTGGAACGTTTTTTTACCATTCCTTGCCAGATTGCCATGGCTGTGATGGTGATGCAAGTGTTCACCCGCAGAAACATGGGCTGGCTATTTGCAGCGATTGGATACCATGCTTTGTTGGACGGGATGGTAGTTTTTGTACAAAGATACCTGAGCGCTTTAGGAATAGAGGGAATGATTGGCCTGTTTGCCATCCTGAGCGTAGCAATAATCTTCCTTTTACGCCAACCCGAGCCGGCCGAATTTGGCTTGCCTGGTACGCCTGTGCCAGTTGTTCCCATGCCTGAGCCAGTTCAGGAGACCTCAGAGGCCCTGGAGAAAACGAGGTATCAATAAACCATGATCCACGCCGAAGCACTGACGAAACGTTTTAATGAAACCCTGGCGGTGGACAATCTCAGCCTAGATGTAGCCGAGGGCGAAGTATTCGGCTTTCTTGGTCCGAACGGGGCCGGGAAAACCACCACAGTGCGCATGTTGACCAGCCTGATCGGTCCAAGCAGCGGTTCAGCTGCGGTGGCTGGATTTGTACTCGGCAAGCAGGATACCGAAATCCGCCGCAGGGTAGGAGTATTGACCGAAACACCGGGGATGTATGACAATTTATCAGCCGAATACAACCTGCGCATCTTTGCCGAATTATATGAAGTCAAAGATGTAGCGGGGCAGATCGAGAAATATCTCAAGATGCTCGGCTTGTGGGAGCGGCGATTCGACGCAGCCGGGACTTTTTCCAAGGGGATGAAACAAAAGCTGGCAATTGCACGCGCCTTGATGCACGAGCCGCGCATCCTGTTCCTGGATGAGCCAACAGCAGGGCTGGATCCGGAAGGGGCGCATCTCGTGCGCGAATTTATTGCTGAATTGAAGAAAGAAGGCCGGACGATCTTTCTTTGTACGCACAACTTGGACGAAGCCGATCACTTGTGTGACCGGGTGGGAGTGTTCAAGACGCACTTGTTGGTGGTGGATACGCCGGCCAGACTGCGAGCGTCCGTTTTCGGGCGCAAGGTGATCTTCCACTTGCGCACTGCAGATGAAAAACTTGCGGATTGTACTCGCAAGCTGCCATTTGTGCGCGAGGTCAAGGTTGTGGAAAATAAACTGGTAGTGACCCTGGATGAGCCGGAGAGTCGCAACCCGGAAATCGTGCGGACCCTGGTACAGGCGGGCGCGGATATCCAATTTGTGGGTGAGTTGCGGCATTCCCTTGAAGATGTTTACCTTCAATTGGTCAAGGGTGCTTGAGGCAGGCATGAATAAGATTAATACTATCATCCGAAAAGAATGGGCGGAATTATTCAAGAACCGCATGGTGATCTTTACGGTGGCGTTCCTGCCGCTCGTGATGACGGCCATTCCCTTGGGGGTTATATACAGCACACGCGATAACCTGCCAGCAAGCAATAATGCCATTGCTGGCCAGCTTTCGACGGAAGCAACCCAGTCGGTTTGCCCAAGTGGATTGAGCGGGTCGGACTGCTTCCAGGTGTTCCTGGTGAGCGAATTCATGATGTTGTTTATGCTTGTTCCAGTGGTCATCCCGGTGACAATCGCAGCCTATTCGATTGTTGGGGAGAAAACAGCCCGCAGCCTGGAACCGCTCCTGGCAACACCCATCACAACGGCAGAGTTACTGGTGGGCAAATGCCTGGCCGCAGTAATCCCGGCGATTCTGGCAACGTATGGGGCTTTTGGAATTTTTGCACTGGGCACATGGATAATCGTTGCGGATAAAATGATCTTAGCAGCGTTATTGGATATACGGTGGCTCATCGCCATAATTATCGTCGGTCCCTTGCTGGCGCTCCTGGCGGTCCTTTTTTCGCTGATGGTATCATCGCGTGTGAATGAACCACGCGTGGCGGAGCAGATCTCGATGATCATTATCCTGCCGGTGCTGGCGGGCTTTTTTGGGCAGGTGGCGGGCCTGTTCATATTGAATAAACAGATAATTGTGGTGGTCGCCGTTATCCTGCTTGGGTTGGACGTGCTGATGGTTTATCTTGCGACGCGCGTCTTCCAACGCGAGCAAATTCTGACGAGATGGAAGTGAACCTATGAAAAAAACACCATTCATCCTTGCAGTATGCCTGGCTGTCAGCCTACTGAGCTTTCTGGTTGTTTCCGCGGCCTTTGCTCAGACTGAGCATTTAACGCTGGGTCTTTCGCGTGATTGGGGCTATGGTGGTTTTAACGGCGATATTGAGGGCCTGTTTTCTATGCGGGTGAGTGGACCGGCGGACCTGGCGAGGGTGGAGTATTATATTGATAATACAAGAATAGGCGAGGTTACGAAAGCGCCTTTCAACCTGCAGTTCACCACGGATAATTATCCGCTGGGTAGCCACCAGTTATATGCCGTGGGTTATTCCACCACCGGACAGGAATACCGCTCGAATAGCATTTCTGCAAACTTTGTCCCAAAACAATCCTCTTTGAATATTCTCCTTCCAGTGCTAGGCATCGTTTTATTGGCAATCATCCTCTCAGCACTTGTGCCGTTCCTTACCAGTCACGGCAAGCATGTCGATCTGCCTCTTGGCGCTGAGCGAAAATATGGCGCGGGCGGCGGCGGAATCTGTCCGAACTGTCACCGGCCCTTTGCGCTGCCTCTGCTCAGCGCGCATGTGGGATTTTCCAAACTGGCGGTGTGCCCCTACTGCGGCAAGTGGAGCCTGGTGCGAGTGGAGCCGATCAGTAAATTGCGCGAGGCTGAAAAGGCCGAGCTGGAAAAAGCAGGATCCGAACAGCCATCGGCAATTTCCGAGGAGGAAAAGCTTCGCGAGGAAATAGACGATTCGAAATACCAAGGCTCGTGAATGCCAAGACGGTCTTCGTCAATCTGCTATCGGAACAGGCGGTCAACTACGCGCGTCATTATACACGGTGCCTAATTGCCTTCCCGATATGGCTAATTTATTCAGGCAGCTTTCACAAGGATAGCCATTAGCTCTTCATCTGTCAGGGGCAACGGGTTGCCTTTCATGCTGTTGGCTTTTTGGGATTGTTCGACCAGGACCGGGTAATCCTTTGAATTCAATCCATACTCTTTCAAAGGACGGATATCCAACCCCTGGCAGAGTGCCTGAATCCAGGCGGGGCCATCTTCGGCGGAGGCATCTGCATTTCCAGTCAGAAGGCGGGCCACATTGGTATAACGGGCGATGGCGGGAGAGGCGGGCTGGCGGGTACGTAAAGCGCGCAGATTCGTTGCCATTACCAGCGGTAACAGGCGGGCGCAGATGTCTCCATGCGGGGCGTGAGACATCCCGCCGATCGGATTGGCCATGCCGTGTACGGCGCCCAGGCGGGCGTTCGCCAGCGCCATTCCGCCAAACAGGCTGGCCAAAGCCAGATCTTCCCTGGCGTCGGCAGCCTGACCGTTCTCATAGGCCGCGCGCAGGGAGCGGGCTGCCCGGACGATCCCATCCTGGCAAAGGGCATCTGTCAGCGGGGTGGGGGAGTTGCACACGAACGGCTCGATGAGTTGAGTCAACGCGTCCATGCCGGTGCTGGCCGTGACGGAGGGCGGCAGCGTATAAGTCAATAGCGGGTCAATGACGGCGAGGCGCGGCAGCAAGTACGGACTGCGCAGGCTGACCTTAACACGTTTTTCGGGGACAGTGATGACCGCATTACGGGTCACCTCGGAACCGGTCCCGGCAGTGGTAGGAATAGCGATATATGGGACAGATGGTTCCTGCAACGCTCTCCCAGCGCCAACTACTTCAAGGTAATCGAGAGGGTTGCCTGGATTGGAAAGCAGTGCGGCGACGGCTTTCCCAGTATCCAGCGCAGAGCCTCCGCCAAAACCAATTACCATTTGACAACCGGATTCGCGCGCTATGCGTGTAGCCAATAATATACAATCCAAATCAGGCTCATGCTTTACCAAGAACAAATTAACCAGCACCCTACACGCAGACAACCCGTCCAACAAAACCTGACAACGTTCCTGTGAATCAGCAACAACAAAAGCGCGCTGCCCCAAGGCTGCGACAAGGGCAGGGACCTCGGTGCAAGTACCAGATCCAAATAAAATGCGACTGGAGGTTGCAAATTCGAAGCGCATTTACCAGTCTTGATCAGAAGGGAAGAGATTGTTATAGACCGTGCGCGTACGCGGTTCGGACAACAACGGCTCGGCAAGTTCACGCCATTTGTTATAGTGGGCAGTCTCTTTGTGTTTAGCAGGATCTGCTGGCGTGCGATACACCTCGATCAGCTCAAAGTGGGTAGGATCGTCAGCCTGTTGGAGCAAATCGAAACGGGCAATGCCAGGCTCCTGAAGACTATTACGGGCGTTCTCAAGCGATGCGGCTTTAAAGGGTTCGATACATTCTGGTTTTACATGAAGATGGACGTGAACGATATACATGGAGACTCCTTGATCATTTATGTAATTCACGCGCTGCGATGAAGCTTAGACCAGCCTGCGTGAGCGCACGGGCGGTATGGTTGCAGGCATCCACTTTATCCATGAAGTTCAACTGCATTGCATCCCAGTCACCGGATTGGATGACTTCCTGTTTTTCCCGGAAATAATCCAAGATGTCAGACGGGTGGGCACGCGTCTGTTCGACCTCAGGATCGCCGCCCTCGTGCTTGGCAGAAATATTTGCAACATGATTGGCTACCTCAACCAACTCAGCGCGGCGATCATAAGGCTGGATGACGATGCTTTTCCAGGTTTCGGTGATATGGTGTTCGAAGCGAACCACATCTTCGAAACCGAGCGCCTGACGGAATTGGGCAGTCAATTCCATGGTTTGGTTATCGATCGAGTTGGCCCAATTGAAACCTATCAACGGGGAAGTTCCGTCGTCGCGGCTAAACAGCTTGGCGGCGGTCATGATCCAGAGGGCGTGGTAGGGGTTATCGGAACCAAAGAAGACCGAAATCTTGAACTGAATATCCACACCCAAGCGGTAGAGCAGGAAACCCAGCAGGATGGTTCCTGCGTTGAAGTTGAGCACGTGCTGGACGCCGTAGTTGGTGTAATAATAAAGGAACTCATCCAGCCACATCAGTGCGTGCTGGTTTGGCTCGCCAATCCCGCCGAAGTAACCGGTTATGGTGGCAGGCCCGCCCAAATGGGGATTGGAGCCATCCGTGCCCTTCGTATCGAGTGTTTCAACGAAAGAGGCGCCAAGAATATCCAAAGCGGCAACGATGGCGGGCAGATCACCATCCATTTCGGATTCTTTCATTTTGCGGACGGCGATGAAACGGCCTGGTACAAGGGTTTCTTCCCGGATGGCACGTTCACACATAGGGCGGATCCAAGGGAAGTATTGCAGAGCCGATACTTCCAGCGTGACAGCCGACTCATCCTTGAAGTTCATCTGGTCAGCCTTGTCGCCGAGTACCTTGCGACGGTAGGATGACACCGGTATAAAGGCACCCCGGTCACGTTGTTGCATCAACCATTCCAAGTCTTTGACGTAAGCCGGGTTCCTGTCCGCGACCTTTTTCAACAGGTTGGGCAGTTGGCGGGATTCAGCGTGGCGGCGGTTAATCTCTTCCGGTGTGCCATATTTCTCCACCACCTGGAGAAAATCGTTGATGACACGCTCATTTTGGTCGAGCAATACGGCATTGATCGAATCAAGGCGGTTGGATGGGATTTTGAGCAACTGGCGCAGGCTTTCGTTCATGGGAACCTCCGGGGAAAGGGGTGAGTTTGAAAGAAGGTAGAAGCGAGAAGTTAGAATGGAAAGAAACGAAAAAAGTGTTTCGGGGGACTTTACACAGTATAGAACACGGGGAGCAGGAGGGCAAGTGATAAATGGCACTTGCAGAGGAAAGAAAAATCCCGCCGGGGATTTCCGGCGGGAAAGTTGTAAATCAATCGAGCATTTTCTTTAGTTCTTCGAACTCTTCGTCCGGCATACTGAACCAGTTCTCTGCTTGCGGGAATTGCTTGCTGATAACTTCATCGTGGTAGTTCTTTAGCCCGTTCAGGATTACCTCGCCGGCGTTGCCGTAGACCTTGGCCATCTTCGGCTTGAACTTCGGGTAGAGGCCAAACATGTCGTGGTAAATCAACAGTTGACCATGCGCGTCCGGACCGGAGCCGAGGCTCATGATGATACAGCCTTCCGCCCGTTCAGTGATGAGCTTGCACAACCGGTCAGGGACCATTTCCAGAAGGATGGCGAAGGCTCCGGCTTTTTCGAGCGCCTTGGCGTCATCCAGAATTTTCTTAGCCAGCATGGCTGATTTGCCCTGTACGCGGAAACCACCCAGCGCGCTAACCGATTGCGGGGTCAACCCCAGGTGACCAATGGCAGGGATACCTGAGTCCACGATACCCTTGACACGGTCAGCCATGGCGGCACCACCTTCAAGCTTGATGGCATCACAGCCACATTCAGACATAAAACGACCAGCGTTGCGGATAGCTGTCTCAACACTGGGCTGGTAAGTCATGTAAGGCATATCGCCGACTAAAAAAGCAGTGGGAGCACCGCGCCGAACTGCCTGGGCGTGACGGACCATGTCGTCCATCGTAACAGGCAAGGTCGAGTCATAACCGAGCATGGTCATGCCCAAACTATCGCCGACAAGGATCATCTCAATGCCGGCTTGCTCCTGCAGATATGCAGTGGGAAAATCGTAACAGGTCAGCCAAGTGATGGGGCTACCTTCGGCGACTTTCTTGAATAGATAGGGTAGGGTGATTTTCTTGCGGGGTTGTACGGTTGGTTCGGGCATTTCTTTCTCCTTTGGGAAAACGATTGACTTAGGGTTGGATAAAGCGTGCTTCAATTTTCTTAATTTTGATCAATCTCTTCTTTTCTTTGTCCAATCTGCTTCGATAAAAAGTAAGCCACTCAATGCCATAGGCGCGCACAACAACAACAGTGGGATAAGAGCTAGAGAAATATCAGGTAATACAATACTGAAACCGAATGCCAGAAGCACTGCCAGGGAAGCAGTGATAATGCCTCCCAACAGGAGACGCTTCCAACTCAAAAAGATCAGTCCAAATAAAAAGATGGATAGGACCAGGTTCAGGATGCCGCCGGAAACGTTCCCAAAGATATCTGTAATACCTTTGATAAACCAGAGAATGGCCGTCAGGCCCAAGATGCCTGCAGCGGCAATTTTAAAATAATGGGAGCGTTTCATTATTCAGCCATCCTTGGCACTTTTAAAACAATTATAATCCTGCTTTGAACGGAAGAGATGCACTCCGTCAATCCCCTAGCGGAGACAGGCGGACGACTACCCAATTCCCAAAGAACGGCTGCAGGTACGTGCATCACTATAAATTATTTTAAAAAAGAGGATGAAAAAAGCATGAAAGCGAATTTAGAAGGAAAAACGGCGTTGATCACGGGTGCATCCAGCGGGCTGGGGGCAGAATTCGCCCGGCAGTTTGCTGCGCTAGGCTGCTCTTTGATCCTAGTGGCAAGGCGGCTGGAACGCCTGCAGGCGCTTCAGGCGGAGCTCTCCGGACGTTATGCGGCATCTGTCGAATGCATGTCGATGGACCTGGCTGAAGTGGAAGCGCCCCTGCGACTTTTCACCCAAATCAAGGAGACCGGCCAGACTGTGGACATTCTTGTCAATAATGCCGGATTTGGACTTTATGGCGATTTTTTAGCGACTCCCTGGGAACGGCTGCACCAGATGCTGGAGCTCGATATCATGACGCTCACGCAGTTGACGCATCTGTATGCGGCCGAGATGGTCAAGCGAAATTCCGGTGCCATTTTATTGATCGGTTCGATTGCCTCTTTCCAACCAACGCCTACCTACGCCGCATATGCGGCAGCAAAAAGCTACGTGCTTAGCCTGGGCGAAGCGCTGCACTACGAGTTAAGGCACACCAATGTGAGGTGCTGCGTGCTATGCCCTGGCGTCACCCGGACAGAGTTCCTCGAGGCAGCCGGGCAGCAGCCCAGCGCCTACCAGCGGGTAACCATGATGGAAGGGGATGCGGTGGTACGCAGCGGGATCCAGGCACTGTTGCAGGGACGTTCGAGTGTGGTCCCGGGCTGGATCAACGCCGGGTTGGCTTGGGGTACGCGCCTGCTGCCGCGCCAGGCCCTGGCGGCTGTATCGGCCCGGTTGATGCGGTAGAAAAGTATCAAAATAATGGACGCGGATTCGGAATTCAGCCTCATCCATCTGTTATTTTTTATCATTAGGCTTGCCCTTCAGGACGATTCTTTCTTTGGAATTATTTCTGCAACCGCCAGAAGGTACTGAACCAAGGCGGGATAACCAGGGTGAAGTGCGCCCATGAGCCGGGCGCGGGATTTTCTTCTTTTTTCATCCATTCCCATAGTCCAAGCAGGATAAAACTATTGCCAACCAGGCCATTCAGCACCGTACCCAGAGTATGGCGGAATTCGTGCGGGCTGGTACGCTTGACCGTGGAACCATCCGGCTGCTGCACATCCCAGTCCGGGAACCGTTCGGATTGATCTTCGCTGTCAATGTATAAAGCGTTGAGGGGGTAGGCCTGACCATCCCATTTTTCCTGGTCAATTCCGATGGCGAAAGGATTGGCGAATTGCAAGAAGTAGATTCCGCCCGGCTTGAGCACGCGCCGAACCCCCTGGAAAACCGGGTCTAGTGAGGGAACGAAGTTAATCGAATAGACCTGCCAGACAATGTCGAAGTGGGAATCGGGAAAAGCTGAGAGATCACGCATATCGCCCTGGATAGTATGCGTGTGCAGGCCGTGGTGGGCGGCGGCCTGCCGGTCACGCTCCAATTGCACATCAGATAAATCCAGCACGGTCACAGCCGCTCCCAGCAGCCCAAAGGCAACCGAGTCCTGCCCGCCGCCGCTGGCGAGGCACAGGACCTGCTTCCCGGCGACATCTTTCAGTACCCCATGCCGATAGATGTTTTCGGCGGCCTGTTCCCGGGTGTAGTCCAGGAAAGGACGGGAGTATTCCACATTGGCACGCGCCAAGTCGTTCCAGCGAGTGCGATTGGTTTTACTGACATTGTCCATTTTTTCTCCTTCTCATCTTTTATTGTCCAAAGAGCGGTGGGCGCAGCGAGTTCAGGGTAAAACAAGTGTGCGTTATGTCTTGCTGCGCCCCTACTTAATTACCGGCACTACAGCAGGCAGTGCGCCAACATACGCTTGTTCTTTTTCAAACTTGAACTGTTGAGTGTAGAGGCGGTAGTAGTGGCTGCGTTTTCGCAGCAGTTCGGCATGTGTGCCCATTTCGGCGATGCGGCCAGCTTCAATGACGACAATACGGTCAGCGCGGCGGATGGTGCTGAGGCGATGGGCGATGATGAAGGATGTTCGTCCCTGCATGAGGGCTTCCATGCCGCGCTGAATCAGGGCTTCGGTGAGCGTATCTACGCTGGAAGTGGCCTCATCCATGATGAATATCTCGGGCCGGGCCAACACGGCGCGTGCCAAGCTGATAAGCTGCTTTTGCCCAACCGAGAGCAAGTTGCCGCCTTCGCCGACCTCCTGGTCGTAACTCTCCTCGAAAGAGGCGATGAAATCGTGCGCCCCGGCAACCCGGGCGGCTGTTTCCACCTCGGCATCGGAGGCGTCCAACCGCCCGTAGCGGATGTTATCACGGATTGTCCCGGAAAACAGGTGCGGGGTCTGGAGCACAATGCCCACGCGCGACTGGAGGCTCTGCAATGTGTAGTCGGTGTAATCGCGGCCGTTAATGCGGATAAAGCCGCGCTGCGGTTCATAGAAACGACAGAGCAAGTTGACGATGGTGGTCTTACCACCACCGGTTGGCCCAACCAGGGCGATGTTCTCACCAGGTTTGACCTTCAACGAGAAATCGGTCAGAATCGGCTTGCGATCCTCATAGTAGAAATCCACGTGGTCGAATTCGATCTCGCCTCGGATGGTTTCAGCTGCAAACGCATCCGGGCGATCCTGGATTTCAGGGGGCGTGTCAATCAGCTTAAATATCCGTTCCGAAGAAGCAATGGAATGCTGCATATCGGCATAAACACGCGCCAAATCCTGCACTGGCCAGATCATAAATGTCAAGTACGAAACGAACGCATTCAGTGAACCGACAGTAAACCCGCCCACCTGACTCTGCAGCCCGCCATACCAAACAATGGCACCCAGAGCAAAAGCCGAGATGATCTGGACAGTAGGCAGAAAGAGCGCCGAAAGCCAGGCTGCCCGATAACTGGAGCGGAACATGATATCTGTCAGCGTAGAAAACTCCCGCAGGTTTTCCTGCTCGCGTCCGAGCGCCTTGACAACGCGTACACCCTGGAAGTTCTGATTGTATTCGCCGGTGATCTTCGAGTTGGCGCGGCGGGACTGGCGGAACTCCGCAAGGATTTTCTTACGGAAGTTCACCGCGATGATCAGCAGGATCGGAATGATACTAAACACCATTAGACCCAGTTTCCAGTTGATGACGAGCATAAACACTGTCGAGCTGAGAACGCTCACGATGGCCCAGGTCATATCAAGCAGCCCCCACGTCATCAGGTTGGAGACACGGCCTGAATCCGAGTTGACGCGCGCCATTAACCGGCCAACCGCGTTCTGGCTATAGTACGAAAGTGAAAGATCCTGCAGATGATTGAAGATGGATTTACGCAGATCGTACTGGATACGCTCGCCGAGAATGCCGACCAAGTAGATGAATGTTAAAACCAGCCCGGATTGCACTAATTGGATACTGCCATAAAATATGGCATAGCGCAGCACCAGATTGAAATTCCCGGGAACAATACCCTGGTCAATGATGAGCTTGTTAAGGTAGGTAAAAACGGCATCCAGGGCGGCGGTCGCCACTATGGCTGCCAGAAATCCGGCCATCCAGCGCCAGTGTGGTTTAACCAGGGCGGCAATACGTGCGAATGTGGGGGCAGTCAGTTGACTTGTGTATTCTTCTTCTTCGATTTCGATCAGTTCGTCAGCCATAATTCCTCTTACATTTCATATTTCTGTACTTCCTGTTCCAGTTCATCTTCAATGCGAGTCTGGATGGTGTAAATTTGGCGGTACATGCCAGCCTGGGCCACCAGATCGCTGTGCCGGCCCATCTGCACAATAGCACCTTTATCCAAAACCAGGATCAAGTCGGCCTCCACGACAGATTGGATACGGTGAGCGATGATAAAGGTGGTGCGATTTTCCATTAACTGATCCAAGGCAGCGCGGATTTCGGCCTCGGTTTCGGTATCCACCGAAGAGGTTGAGTCATCCAGGATGAGAATACGCGGGTTTTTGAGCAGGGTACGTGCGACTGCCACACGTTGTTTTTGACCGCCAGAGAGCGTCACGCCTTTTTCACCAACCAGCGTGTTATACCCATCCGGGAAAGTCAGGATGACCTCGTGAATGGCAGCGGCCCTGGCGGCTTTTTCGATCTCTGCCTGTGGGACGTCGCGGCCTACGCCATACGTAATATTTTCACGAATAGAACGGCTGAACAGAAAAGGTTCCTGTTCCACGATGCCAATCTGTTGGCGCAGGTACTCACGCGAATAATCCTTTAGTTCCACACCATCCAGCAGTATATGCCCATCGGTGTAATCATGGAAACGCGGCAACAGGTTGACCAGGGAGGTTTTACCCGAGCCAGTGGAACCGAGCAGAGCGATTGCCTGTCCAGGCTGGCAACGGAACGAGATATTCTTGAGCACCTCGCTATTCCCATTTTCGTACTTGAACGAAACATTCTCGAAGACGATCTCACCGTCAACTGGGCCCTGCGGCTGAACCTTGCCGTCTGTCAGGGGTTCGCGCTCCTGCCTGACGATTTCCATCAGGCGCTCATACGATACCAATCCGGTTGAAGTCTGGACGACCAGGCGGCCCAGGTTACGCATGGGCCAGATCAACCAGACCACCAATCCAACATAGGCAGGGTAGGTCCCGATGGAAATCTGACCATGGATGGCCAGATAGGCTGCAAAAACAAACCCAACCAACATTTGGAAACCACAGGCGATATCCGAGAGCGGCCAAAAGAGCGATTGCATGCTGATGAATTTCCGGGCACGCATAAACTTTTCAAAATTATCCTTCTCGAACTTATCCTTTTCGTAATCCTGCCTGGCAAAAGCTTTTACCACGCGCACACCCGTCAGGTTTTCTTGAAGAGTTGTAGAAAGGATGGCTTCCTGTTCCTGGTAGGCCTCATAAACTATGGTTACCTTATTGAAGAACCAGAGAGAAACGACTAGGATAAGCGGAACCACTGCAATAGAAACCAGAGCCAGTTTCCAGTTTAAGGCCAGGATAGCGAGAAAATTAATGACGAATAGTGCAATGATGCGCCCCATGCCGATAGCTTGTTCATTGAAAAAACTACGCAGCGCATCCATATCTGAAGTGACACGTTCGATCAAGTCGCCGGTGGGAGTCTTGCTATGGTAGGCAAAACTCAGCCGCTGGATATGGTCGTAAAGAAAATTGCGCAGACGGCGGGTAATGCCCTCGGCGGAATAAGCTGCCAAGCGTCCGGATAGAAAAGCGAATCCGCCTTCAACCAAGGCCAAGATAACGAATCCAGCCGCGATCAGGATAAGGGTGCGGGAAAGCGTGCCGGCGAAGGGTTGGGTGGTACCCAAAATGGTATTGGCAAAATTACCCAGTAACAAGTATGTTGCCATTTTAGCGGTTGCCGAGACTACCAGGGACAGGTTGGCAGCCGCATAAGACAGCCGGTAATCGGCCATCATCCGCCACAGGCTGACGAGTTTGTTTTTCGTGAGGGCTTTGCGGAAGTCGAAGTAGGTTGCAGGGGGAGTGATGGTAGCCATAGTTACTCTCTTATTTTGCAGTTTGTCTGAAAAAAAAACCACG
This sequence comes from uncultured Chloroflexia bacterium, assembly GCA_963837875.1. Classification (GTDB taxonomy): domain Bacteria; phylum Chloroflexota; class Anaerolineae; order Anaerolineales; family Villigracilaceae; genus UBA877. Next base: position 1,872,628 of record CAWIOV010000001.1, on the reverse strand, counting down.
GTGCAAAGAGTGCACCGTGGTCAAAACGACGTACGAGGAGACCTTACCGGTCAGCAGGCGCACTCCGCGAAGGTAAAACCACACCAGCAACAGCGTTAGTGAGGTTTCGCATAAAAAGAACGATACTTTTTATCATCATGCAGTGCGCTCCTTTCCTTAGAATTATATTAACGGTTGCGAGTTTATCATTGATTGATGAAATATGTCAATGCTAAAAAAAGGCTTGCCAAGATGGCAAAGTTTCCTTGACATCCCTCTCTTGAAGCGTATAATGCAAGGTAATTTCATATAATTGCAAAAGCGTTACAAAAATGAAAGGAGGTGTTCCCACAATACCAAATTTTCGGTTCGTTCCACATCTCATCCTTTGTTTCAACCATAGTGATCACTTAAGAGGAGAATGTATGAATCGCCAAAAGTGGTTTGTAGTAGTTGCCTTGTTAATGGTGGTGAGCATTGTTCTCGCCGCCTGTGGCCCATCGAAAGCAGGTACCGTTGCCGATAAGAACACTATTATTATCGGAACGACCGATAAAATCGCCAGCATGGATCCTGCGGATGCATATGCGATCCGCGACTGGGAGATCATCAAGAATGTGAATGAGGGTCTGCTGAAGTGGAAGCCCGGCACCGCTGAATTAACAACAGGGCTGGCAACCAGCATGCCGACGATTTCCGCCGATAAGCTGACCTATACCTTCACCCTGCGGGATGGGATTAAGTTCGGCGATGGCACGCCCCTAACCGCAGAAGTTTATGCGGCGCAGCTAAACCGTTTGCTGACCATCGGTCCAAAGTGCCCGGATGATGTGGCGGATGTATTGGCTGTCCCGTATGTAAAGACCATCACTGCTCCTGACGATAAAACAATAGTCTTTAACCTTAAGGTCCCGATTGCTTTCTTCCCCCAGATCCTGGCAGGCGCACCTTACGTACCGGCGGATCCTACGAACTTCCCGGCCGACAAGTGCGTACTTTTCCCGACCGCCCCTGTATATGGAGTTGGGCCCTGGTATGTATCTCAATATAATGCTGACGAGCAAATCGTCTTCAAGCCCAATCCCTATTACAACGGCGCGATGAAGCCACAGGTGCAAGAGGTCATTGTCCGGTACTATTCTGACCCGAATACCATGGCCTTGGCAGTACAGAATGGTGAAATTGATGTTGCCTGGCGTTTGCTGAGCCCGGAACAGATTAACCAGCTCAAGGGTAAATCCAGCTTGAACATCGGAACTATCAGCGGCGGTTCCATCCGCTACTTAATCCTGAACCACACGATGGCACCGATGAATGACCCCAATGTTGTCAAGGCTATCGCATCAGCAATAGACCGAAACGCAATAGCTGATACAGTCTTCGGCGGGCAGGTCACCCCGTTATATTCGATGGATCCGCCCGGCTTCCTGGGTGCCGATAATGCCTTTGATAAGATGTATGGCGCCCCGAACCTGGATGCGGCCAAGAAGTTCCTCGAGGCATCCGGTTACTCTGCTACCAACCCGCTCAAAATCCAATTGTGGTATCCACCCGAGCACTACGGCGCTTCTACGGCTGCCTGGATGCAGGTCATCAAAACACAGCTTGAGGCTACCGGTGAGATACAAGTGACCCTTCAAGCCCAGGAATGGAGCACCTACGTCTCCGCTTTGACGGATGGCAAATCCTATCCTGCAGGTGTGTTGGGCTGGTTCTTCGATTATCCGGACCCATCCAATTACCTGGATCCATTCGTTTATAATGGCGGAGAAGGAACCAATGTCACTGCCGCAGCGACCGGCAGTGATGTGGGTACTCCGATCAACGCCAAAGCGCAACAACTGGTAACCCTGCTGCAACAGGCAGATTCAGAAACAGATATTACCAAACGGACTGCCTTGTACCAACAGGCCCAGGATATCTATGCTGATCTGGTGGTGACCTTGCCTCTGTTCTTCCAGGCAGAACATGTCGTCTACCGCAGCAATATCTCTGGTTCCTCTGCTTATGCATCGCCCGAGACTTTGAATATCGGCTCAACCATCGAATTCAATTACTCGACGTTAAGCAAGAAGTAATTTCCGACTCCCTTAAAATCAGGGGCGGGCATAATACCCGCCCCTGACCATTCTGTTGAGCCAATCAAAAACGTGTCCCCCATTGCAATCATTGCTCTGATAATCGGTATCCCGTCTGTATTGCTACTGGCATATGTATTTATCCGCGGCTCGACCGGGCTGCGCCGGTATATCCTCACACGCATTGTGCTGACCCTGCCAATGGTTTTTATCCTGGGCACGATGGTTTTCGTGGTAATGCGAGTTTTACCAGGAGACCCGGTCAGGTCAGCCTTGGGACCCAAGGGAACGCCAGAGATGATCGCACATATCCGGGCGGAACTTGGGCTCAATGATCCGTTGATCGTTCAATACGGCCGGTTCCTTTGGGATATGGTCACCTTTCACTTTGGCAATTCGCTCGTCGGCGGTCACCGTCCAATTATTGACGAAATGAGCGAACGTTTCCCTGCCACACTGGAGCTGATCCTGCCTGCATCCATTCTAGCTCTCCTCATCGGTATTTATGGTGGCACCCTGGCCGCCGCAAAGCGTAAGAAAGCGACCGATTTTGCTTTCCGTATCTATGCGGTAGTAATTTATTCCCTGCCTATTTTTTGGTTTGGGCTGGTTCTCCAATTGTTATTTGGCGTCCAACTAGGCTGGTTGCCCATTTCGGGTCGAATTGATCCTGTGATTGAGACAACCCTCACTCATATTACGAATATATACAGCCTTGACGCTTTACTTACGGGCAATTGGCCGGCATTCTTCTCGGTGCTTCAACACCTTATATTGCCAACTGTAGCTCTAGGTTTGGTGTTGTCTGGCGTATTCGTACGTATGACCCGCATCAATGTGATCGAGACATTGCAAGCCGATTATATCGCTGCGGCGCGCGCCCGCGGCATTCGCGAGCGTGTTCTGATCTATGGTCATGCTTTGAAGAATGCGCTGATCCCAGTCATTACGTTGATTGGCTTGCAAGTCGCCATCCTGCTGGCCGGGGCCGTCCTGACAGAAACAGTCTTCTCCTGGCCAGGTATGGGGAGTTATCTGGTGGAACGCATTTCCGCCCGCGACTATACTGCCGTACAGAGCGTTATCACTGTCTTCGCCCTGCTGGTTGCATTAATCAGCCTGGCGGTTGACGTAATCTACTCTCTCGTTGATCCGCGGGTGAGGTATTAAACTGTGGCTAAAACTAACCAAGAATTTACTGAAGCCCCTATTGCAGCTCCTCTAGAAGGTACCAACTGGGAGGTCGAACTCAACCGAGTAGGCTTTGTGCGCCGCCTTTTTATGGCGCGCCGCTGGTATGGCGCAGACTGGTGGTTTGTAAGCGTGTCAGCCGTGGCGGTAATAGCCTTTATCGTAATTGCGCTCTTCCCCGGCCTGTTTGCACCCTATGCGCCGGATGCCCTGGTCGGGCCTAGTTTCATGGCTCCGGGTGCCAAAGTGGATATACCGATTTTGGTATTACCAAAAAACTCACCCATAAAAAGGTTACAAGACCTGGCAGTTCCAGCAGGTTCGCCAAGTTCTACTATAGGCGTTGTCGAGGGTGTACCAACAGCCAGCGCTTTGAATGAGCAGGCCCAGCAGATCGATGGCAAGATCAAAAACCAGCCAGGCGGGTTGCGCCTGCGGCCGATGATTGACCGCTATCCAACTCTGGATGCGGCTTTACAAGCCGTTGTGAATGGAACAGATCAGGCTGCAGTAATACAAACTTCGGAAGCTGGAATAATTACAGCTCATTACCCCACCTTGCGACAGGGTCCATCCATTACCGGCGAGGTAGCTACGGCTGGTGGCTTTATCTTAGGAACCAATGATATCGGACAGGATGTTTTAAGCCGCCTACTTTGGGGAACCCGGATTGCCCTGATCATTGGGTTCAGTTCATCGATTGTAGCTTTTGTATTGGGTGTCCCCCTCGGACTCTTTGCCGGATTTGTTGGCGGAACTTTTGATCGCTTGTTAAGCCTGCTGATGGATAGTTTATACGCCTTCCCCGGGTTGATCCTGGCCATTGCTATCACCGCCGTTCTAGGCCCAAGTGTTCTCAATATCATCGTGGCGATCTCGGTGCTGTATATCCCCACCTATTACCGGATTGTGCGTGGACAGACACTCACCGTCAAGGAAGATGTCTACATTGAGGCAGCCAAAAGCATCGGTGCGCGCAGTATGGAAATCTTAAGCCGATATATTTTCCCCAATGTCATCCCTTCCGTAGCAATAATCTTCTCGGTGAACGTGGCAGATGCGATCTTGACCGGGGCCGGCCTCTCCTTCCTGGGCCTGGGCCTACCGCCTACGCTGGCAGACTGGGGAATTGACCTGGCGCGCGGCCAGCGCTTCATCCAAACAGCTTGGTGGATGATCACATTCCCAGGCTTAGCCATCCTTTTGGTTGTCTTGGCATTCACTTTAATGGGGGAGGGCCTGACCGATATCTTCAATCCCAAACTGAGGGATCGCTGATGTCTAACGATATCCTGTACTCTGTTCGAAACCTTACCGTAGAATATAAGACGCGTGCGGGAGCCGTGCGCGCGGTGGATAATGTTTCCCTCGATATCCGTCGCGGTGAAATCATTGGCCTAGTAGGTGAATCCGGCTGTGGAAAATCCACCCTCGGGAAAGCCTTGATGCGTCTGCATGATGGCCCCGCCAGCATCACCGGCGGTGAACTATGGTTCGATGGCAGAAATTTGATGGACCTCCCGTTACGAGAAATGCCGGATATCCGAGGTGCTGAGATCGGGATGGTTTTTCAGGATCCCATGACCTCCCTTAATCCGGTCCAACGCATCCTGGATCACCTGACCGAAACCATCCATACCCATGAACCTGAGACGAGTGATGCGGCTGCACGTACCCGGGCCGAAGAACTGGTCGAACGACTGGGAATCCGGCATGAACGCCTGAAAGAATATCCGCACCAGATGTCGGGCGGGATGCGCCAGCGTGTGATGATCTCTCTGGCACTGGCCTTGCGGGCCAAGCTGGTTATCGCTGATGAGCCCACCACATCCTTGGATGTGATCGTGGAAGCGAAATTCCTGGATCTTCTCAAAGAACTCCAGAAAGAATTTGGGCTGACCATCCTGCTCATCACTCATAATATCGGTGTCGTCGCCGAAGTGGCTGACCGGGTGGCTGTGATGTATGCCGCCAAGATGGCCGAAGTGGGTACCGCCCAGGAAGTATTCGCGAACCCGCAGCATCCCTATACCCAAGGGCTGTTGAAATCGGTCCCTAATATTAAGCTGGATGGAGCTGAATTATACAAGATGGGTGGACAACCACCGAGCCTTCTGCGCCCGCCCAACGGGTGCCGGTTCCACCCGCGCTGCCCCTCGTGATGGATATTTGTTCCCAGGAAGAACCAGCCTTCGAGCCGGTGATGGGAGACCACCTGGCTTCCTGCTGGATCTACCAACAAGAAGATGTAAAGAATGCCTCCGGGAAGGAGAATATCCACAATGGCTAAACAAAAAACCCGAGATGAGATATCACGATCGGTGCGAGTGGCCACCGAAGGCGAAGACCTGGTACGTGTTGAAGAACTCCGCAAACATTTTCCAGTACAGACCGGTTTCCTGGCTACTCTGCTTAACCATGGCCATATTCCCACTGTGAAAGCTGTGGATGGGGTTAGCTTTACCATACATAGGGGCGAAGTGTTCGGACTGGCCGGAGAGAGTGGTTCCGGTAAATCCACCATTGGAAGATTGGTACTACGCCTGTACGAACCCACTTCCGGCCAGGTTGTTTTCGACGGCATCAACCTGCAAAGCCTATCAACCGAGGAAATGCGCCGGATGCGCTCCCGCATGCAGATCATCTTCCAAGATCCCCTAGCATCGCTTAACCCGCGTATGACCCTTGGACAAGCTATAGAGCATCCTGCCCAGATTCACATGCCAGAACTTTCCTCAAGCGAAAGGCGTCGCCGCGTGTTGGATATCTTTCATGCGGTGGGCATGAACCCCCCGGAGGCTTTTTATAACCTGTACCCGCACCAGATTTCGGGTGGACAGCGCCAACGCGTGGTACTGGCACGAGCCATGATCACCCATCCTGAACTGATCATTGCAGACGAACCCATTGCCATGGCAGATGTGTCAGTACGGGCTCTGCTGCTTGACTTGATGATGAATTTAAAGAAAGAATTCGATCTGACTTACTTGTTCATCACCCATGACCTGGCAACCGCCAAGTACGTTTGCGACCGAATCGCAATCCTGTACCTCGGCAAGCTGTGTGAGGTGGGGCCGCTAAAAGAAGTATACGAACATTCCGCCCATCCTTATACGCATGCCTTGTTGGAGGCGGTCCCCGTACCAGATCCGGTACGTCGCCGAACCGAACCAATGCCGACAGGGGAAATTCCAAATGCAATTGACCCACCTGCGGGCTGCCATTTCCACCCACGCTGCCCTCTGGCGAAAGAGAGATGTTCGGTAGAGGAACCGCTTCTGCGGGAAATCCGCCCAGGGCACCAGGTAGCCTGTCACTATGCAGAGGATCTCTTAAAGTAGAATAAATTCTTTTCGCCCCACTCCGCGGATCGTTTTACTGGTACAAGATGCGAGGTACGTCATGAGTAGGCAATACCCTCAGAATATTAATTCTGAGCCTAAGTGTCAGCTGAATGTAAAACTTCTTCCTTTTCTGGTCATACTCTTTGCTGCTCTATATGCTCTGACAGGTTATCGCGGTTGGTTGGCATTCTTAATTGGCTGTGGGGGAGCATGGTTATTGGGCGCAGTATGGATTCACATACTTGAACAAGATTTGAGCCTTGTTCGCAGGGTGGATTTTGCATGGGCACAAGTAGGAGAATCAATACCCGAGCAACTACTTATTATTAATAAAAGTAGACTGCCGCTTGCTTGGCTTGAGATTGTCGATGAATCGGAACAACTGGTTGAGCCGGTTCGCTTAGTGACAGATGTCGAGCCGCAAGTAACCCGCAGGCGGACCTTAAATCATACATTTAAAAGGCGCGGAATTTATACACTTGGTCCTACGCGCCTGAGAACAAGTGATCCCCTGGGAATCTATACGTTGACCCTACACAGCGGGCATGTGAGTACGATTTTGGTGACGCCTCCGCAAATACCGCTGCCACAACTTCACATTCCTTTAGGTGGGCAGGCTGATGGCAAGCAACATCACTTTCAGACGCTAAACCAACAGATCAGCGAAGCTGGTATAAGAGACTATATGCCTGGGGATAGCCTCAGGCGTATCCACTGGCATACTTCAGCCCATAGCGACGCTCTTATGGTAAAGCAACTCGAAGCTGCCGCATCAGAAGATTGGTGGGTTCTTGCCGATCTGGATGCATCGGTACAAGCCGGGGTTGAATGGAACTCGACCATCGAGTTGGTAATTGTACTGGCTGCTTCGCTCATAACGCGCGGCTTGAAAGAACACCATCGCGTAGGCCTGATGCTGGCTGGCCCCAAGTTAGTACGAATAGAGCCGCGCTCCGGACCTGCACAACGTTGGAACATGTTATGTGCATTAGCCGCAGCCAAGCCAGGTGATCGACCCATATCCGATCTGTTAATCTTGCACCGGTCCGTGAGGAGAGGTTCCATAATCGTCGTCACTCCAACCTGCGACCCACTCTGGGTGGCTTCAGCGGGTGTACTAATGCATGATAGGAAAATAGAGATCCTGCTGGTTAACCCTGCAGAATTCGGCCGACCAGCAAACCAAGGGCAGGTTTCCGCTCTGCTGTCTAAAATCGGCATTCCATATTCCATTATGCCCAGAACTTTGCTTGAAGAAGCGTACTCTTCATCGAGATGGAAGAACCGAAAACAGCCCAACGGAATTGAAGCCCGTAAGCGTTTTATGGAGCAAGACAAGTCAAATTGGCGAAGCATCGATTGACGAATTTGCTTGCAGTCGCGTTTCCATCTACCAGACGTCTCGAAAAGTTGCTCAGCCTTGGGCTCCTTTTTGTTCTGCTCTTAGCCGCCGTTGCCGGCCTCGTCGACACGTTCTGGGGGCCTGACTGGAACGCCCTATGGCCAATTGTGTTCTTCGGCTTGTTGCTTGGCTGGATGCTAGGCATTTTGAGACAACCAGCTTATAGAGCAATATTTTTTATCATCGTTATAGGTTTTCTGTATATCTTCTTATTCCCAGGCGGTTTGAGCGGACAGGCCAGTATTGTATTTGCCAGTTCTGGCCACGCACTGATTGTGGGATGGCAAGAGCTATTTACAGCGGCAAGAACTGAGATTGAGGAAATCTGGGCCTGGTTCGTAGCTCTTTCGATAAACCCATCTGCATTTGACCCACTGGCCGCAGGCTTGGTTTGGGATTCACTGATCTGGCTTGCATCTGCCTGGGCCGGCTGGGTGATTGTGGCCCGAAAGGATGCCCTACTTGCAGCACTTCCGGCTCTACTGCTTAGTGGATACGTACTCGCTTACGGCGAACGCGACTCGTTGGTAACGTATGTAATTTTGGGAGCAACATTACTACTTCTAGCAGTAGTACAGATCGACTCTCGCAAACAGATCTGGGATGAAACTGGTGTAGCTTATCCGCGCCGGAAGGGACAACAGATAGCTTATCCTGCTCTTTTGGTTACTGGTGGACTTGTTCTTCTATCGGCAGCCCTATCCTCTATTTCGTTTCAGTATATTCGGGATTGGGTTTCCAACCAGACAACCAGCAGCACTCAGAGCGCTCAGAAAGCACCTGCCGTTGAAGGATCTTCACAAAATATCAGTCCTTATTCCGGCCAACCGCGCGAATTCCTTATTACTACAAGCCCAGGAACTTCGGAACGAGTTGTGATGACCATCTCGATCAGGAACCTGACAACGCTTACGCCGAGTGAGCAACTGCCACTGCTTTACTGGCAAAGCGCGACCTACGATGTGTATACGGGGCATGGTTGGAGCACAAGCGTAACCCAGTCCAGCTTCTATGAGGCAAATCAACCGATCCAGGCGAATCATGCCACCGGGTTCGCCCTGGTGGAACAAGATGTTTTCCCGGTGAAGAATTTAGGTGGGAGCATTTATGCAGCCGGTGAGCCGGTAAACCTCAACATCCCCAGTGAGGCGGCTTGGCGTTCGCAGGGGGATTTGTTTGGCCTGCGAGCCATGGGATCAACTGACTATCAAGTATTCTCTCTGATTCCAGTCGCGGACGTGGCTGCATTGCGGTCTGCCAGCCAAGACTACCCAGATTGGGTACGGCAGAATTTCCTTGCTCTTCCAAAGGGCATACCGGCGCGGGTCAAGGCATTGGCTATCCAGTTGACTGACTCGCAACCAACAGTTTTTGATCGAGCGCTTGCGATGGAAAATTACCTGCGTACCTATCCTTATTCCTTGGATGTCCCAATCCCGCCCAAGCAACAGGATTTGGTAGACTATTTCCTGTTTAACTTAAAAAAAGGCTATTGTGATTATTATGCGACTGCAATGGTGGTATTAGCACGAGAGGCAGGTATCCCAGCCCGCCTAGCAACGGGTTACGCCAATGGAACCTATAACCTGAATTCGAAGCGCTATATAGTAACCGAAGCCGACGCACATTCGTGGGTGGAGGTATATTTTCCCAGCATCGGTTGGGTACCATTCGAGCCAACTGCCGCTTCACCCCGGTTGGAAGGACCGGGGCAGCTTCTGCCCGCGGAAATTCCAGGCTCGAATCCGACCCACAGTGTAAACAATAGCCAGCCGGCCAACATCTTATTCTCCGGTTGGCAACCTTTATTTGGCTTGATTATCCTGGCAGTAATCATTGGCATGATTTTGGTGATCTCCAGAAAAATCTATTCACACCAGCTCTCGGAAGCGACCGCGGCCGCGCTGATATATGCGCGCCTGAAACATTACGGTGGCCACCTTTCTGTCGCAGCGGACTTGGGCGCTACCCCTTATGAATTTTCCGCCTCGCTGGAGATGAATATACGGAGCCTATTGGCTAGCAGAAAGTGGATTTCCCATGCAGGATATTTGGAAAGGGGGATCGAAAAATTAGTAGAAGGGATTAATTTGGCCAGCTATAGTCCAGCTTCATCCAAAGATGTGCACCTTTTACGCCAATGGAATAAGCTTCGGTGGCAACTGAGCGCAGTGTGGCTACTGAAGACCTGGAATGGAATTATTAGTTATCTCAAAATTAAAGGGAAACCGACCGGTACCCCTTCCAAAGGTCAGGTTTGAGGAGCAAACGCCATGCTAGAAAAAACGAATATTAAGGAGAATAGCAGTGGTGAAGTTAAGCAATTTGCCGAGGCGGTTATCAAGAATGTCGAAAAAGTGATCGTTGGAAAACACCTGGTCATCGAACGATTGCTGATAGCTTTGCTGTGTGAAGGACATGTGCTAATAGAGGATGCACCTGGGACTGGCAAGACGATGCTGGCGCGTTCCATAGCAATTAGCACCGGTTTGGAGTTCAAGCGCGTTCAATGCACCTCCGACCTGCTACCGAACGATATTACCGGAGTCTCAGTTTTCAACCAGAAGACGCGGGAGTTCGAATTCCGTCCTGGGCCGGCCTTCAGCCATGTTCTTTTGGCAGACGAGATCAACCGGGCAACCCCTCGCACCCAGAGTGCCCTGTTAGAAGCGATGGGTGAGGCGCAAGTGACAGTAGATGGGGTAACTTACCCGTTACCAAAGCCGTTCTTGGTTCTCGCAACCCAAAATCCGGTTGAGTTCGAAGGGGTTTTCCCCCTGCCCGAGGCCCAATTGGATCGCTTCCTATTACGCCTGAGTTTAGGATATCCCGGATACGAGGACGAGGATGCCATGCTGCAAATGCAGCAGTTTGCCAATCCCATCGACAGCCTGGCTCCCGTCGTTGAGGCACAACATCTCCCGAGACTGCAGGAGCAGGTGCGTAAGGTTTATGTTGCCGAAAGCATCCGCCGCTACATTCTGAAGCTAGTGAACGCTACACGCGGCCATCCCACCCTGACACTAGGGGCCAGTCCGCGTGGAAGCTTGGCTCTCTTTCGAACAGCCCAGGCCCGTGCCGCCCTGGAAGGGCGCGACTTTGTCCTCCCGGATGATGTAAAATCCATGGCCATAGCCTGCCTGGCGCACCGGATGGTTGTTAACCCGGAAAACGCCCTGGCAGGCGAGACATCCATCACAACAGTCCAAGAGTTACTCAGACAGGTCGAAGTACCAATAGCTAAGGGTGCACTTTGATGACGCAGTTCGCTGTAAATTTAAAACTGCGCGGATAAAAAGCATAAAACGAGGAGGAACGATGACACTTTTTTGGGGTAAAGGGGAGATGGATATGATAAGATAGCTTTAAGCCCCTTATGTCACTTCACATGGAAAGCCCTGCAGGAGCACAAAAGATTTTTAACGGCCAAAAGATGGATTATTTTGGCGGCACAGGCTACCTTGGCTTACAGAACCACCCAGCGGTACTGCAAGCTGCACAGGAGGCGCTACAAAGATATGGATTTTCCACTGCCACCTCGCGGGGCGGTTATGGCGAGCACCCGGTGTATGATGAATTAGAAAAGGAAGTCTGCGCTTATTTTGAGGCAGAGAAAGCGCTTTATTTTGCTTCCGGTTACTTGGGGGGTTCCATCCTAACCCAAGCGACCAGTAACCAGTTTGAGCATATCTTTATCGACTCCTCTGCGCATTTCAGTTTGTGGGATGCAGCCCACGCAACCAATCTGCCTATCACCCCTTTTCACCACCTACGCGCCGAAAGCCTGGCCGAGCATTTACATAACGAGTTGCACCGGCAGGAACGCCCGTTGGTGTTGAGCGATGGCGTCTTTCCGGTCTCCGGTGAGATTGCTCCGCTTCCCGATTACTTGGCATTAGTAAAACCCTTGCAAGGGTTGGTTTATTTGGATGACGCTCATGCGGTGGGGGTGTTGGGTAAAAACGGGCGTGGTACGCCTGAATATTATGAGATTGAAGATACAAGTTGTCGCAGCTCGGCAACGCTGGCCAAGGCACTGGGCGGCTTTGGAGGGGTGATTTGGGGTAAAGCGGGCTGGGTGGAAAGCATTGACCGCGCTTCCCAAATCTGCGCTGGAGCAAGTCCGCCACCGTTGGTGGTGGCGGCTGCATCAGCTCGGGCATTAGTCGTGGCGCGCACTACCCCTGAACTTCGCCGGCGCCTGTGGGAGAATGTATCACAGGCGCGGGATGGCTTGCGTGCCCTGGGTTGGGATCTGGCGGATACGCCAGTGCCGATCATCTGCCTGGAAAGCCATCAGGGGATCAGCTTGGAGAGGATAAAAAAAGGTTTAACCGATGAGAATATTGCCGTAGAACTGGTGCGTTCCTACACCAGCACCCCGGCCGGCGGCGCGTTGCGGATCGCCATCTTTGCAAGTCATTCGCTTGCGCAAATCACCCGATTGGTCGACACTATAAGCCGCTGGGTGTGAGACCTGAACAAGCACCCGGCATTCTTTGCATTAATCGCTGCCTGGTGTTGGCGTGACTTGGAAGGGCGGCCAGGGAATATTACTCGGTGCCGAGTAACCGTGTTTTTCAACTGAATAAATGCGCGCACTCGATGGAACATTGCACCCGGGTCCATCCGTCACCTTAACCGAAAGAATACCAGTGTTATTGGCAACCAATGGAACGTAGCTTAGCGGAATGAAAACCTGCGTGCCTCCCTGACACACCCATGCTTCAATCAAGTAACCACGATAATCGTCAAACGATATCCAGACCGCCTTCCACGAAATGGTCACCTCATCTCCGTTTCGTTGCACAGTGGCATCAGGGGATGAATATTCGTTGGCATAAGGAAGTGTAGAGTATACAATCGGGATGTTTTCACTATCTGCAGCGTTGAACTTTACCAATGCGGTTTGAATCCAACACGGATTCCAGCCGCCCACGCTCTGTATGTATAGCCATGAGCCATCCAGGTTGCGACCAACCACCTCCATGGAGCTGGCAGCCATGACACTGTATTTATAGAGATATCCCGATCCCGGGCCATAGAAACAATCCGAGTGCTCCAATACCGTGACCACTGGCGGTTCTTGCGTGGGTGTTATTGTAGGCGTGTTGGTTATGGTGGGAGTGAGCGAGGGAGTAAAGGTATACAACGGGGTAACCGATGGTGTGACAGTTATTGGAACTTCGACAATCCGGGTTTCCTCCTGGGTGACATCCAATGTCACCAGTTGGGTGACAACCTGCGTCACTTGGACTGTTCGAATTACAGGCGTACTGGGAGAAAAAGTACAGGAACTCCCAACGAAAATGAGCAGCATAAAAGCTGTAATAACCCGGTAAAATTGCAGACGATTGGAAGGTGTGATCATGGTATCTGTATAAGATTATGGAGTAGGGGTTTGTGTGGGCGTAATGGTGACTGTTGAATTGAAGCCTGGCCAGGGAATAACGCGGTAGTCAGTATAACCGTGTTTTTCAACAGAATAAATACGAGCGCTGGATGGTATATCACAACCGGGTTCATCCGTGACTTGGACAGCCATCATCGAGTTATTTTGATCATAAGGAGGTGCGTAGCCAATCGGGAGATAAACCAGCGTGCCGCCCTGGCAGATCCAAGCCTCGATCAAGTACCCTCGGTACTTGTCTTGGGTCATTTGGACCGGTTGCCAGAAGATTGTGACTACGTTCCCAACGCGGTTGGCACTGACAGATGAGGGTGGGGGGTAGATAATTGAATGGGGAAGTCCCGTCCATATCACCGGAACATCCTGTATACTACCGGTATCGAATTTGACCAAAGTTGCTTTTATCCAGCAAGCATTCCAAACTGAATCGTTAGCCGATTTGATATTAAGCCAAGAACCATCCATATTCCGCCCAATCACCGTCATCCAGACAGTCGCATTCAATCCATACTTATAAAGATAAGCAGATCCAGGCCCATATAAACAGGCTGAAGTGACGAGGATTGTAATGCGCGGAGGTGCTGTCGTTGGCGTTATTGATGGTATTTGAGTGATGGTAGGTGTAAGAGACGGGGTGAGGGTCTGTACAAGAGTGGGGGATGGTGTAATGGTAACGGGGTATTCCACCAAACGAGTCACTTCGTAAGGAACTATATTTGTCGCTACCTGTGTCACTTCGACCGTTTGAATAACTGGCAACAGTTTGGTTGAAGGAACCGACGGAGCGCAGGAGTCAATGACAAGAACGAGCAAACATGTTCCCAGACAAGTAATAAATGCCTTCAAAGGTTTGAAATACATATCCATAAATTTTCCTCAACCTAATTTTAGCACTGCAAGCGCCAGAATGTAACCAACAGATTCGCACCGATATTTCGTTTTCCGTGTTATCTTCACAGATTATAAATGTTCCAGTCTCATCCTCATTCTTGTATAATAGCAGCATCTGAAATATCTAAAAAACTGGTCGTCGGAGGTATTTGGTGAATGGTGTGAAACCAATTTCAGTGCTGGTTTTTGGCGCCGGAGCAATCGGTACGTATGTTGGCGGTTCGCTGGCGTTGGCGGGCCAGCGGGTGGTCTTTATCGAGCATCCGTCTGTCGCGGCCGAACTGCACGAGCGCGGACTGCGGCTGGATGTGACCATTGATAAACAAAGAGGCGCAACAGAGCCCCTAATTGTTCCTCCTAGCTCTTTGGAGTGTGCCTCTTCGTTGGAAGAGGCGTTGCAGAAGGGGCCATTCGACGTAGCCATTTTTGCTATGAAATCGTTCGATACTGCGGCTGCCCTGGAGGAGATCAAACCCTTCAAGGATAAGGTACCGCCAATCCTATGTTTGCAAAATGGGGTTGACAATGAACCTGCTATCGCAGCGGCGCTCGGGCCGGACCACGTTATTCCAGGTACGATAACCGTTGTGGTTGCCCGGCTGGCTGCCGGCGATATTGTCCTGGAAAAGGCGCGCGGGATGGGGATCACAGCCGGGTACCCACTTTCGGACCGGCTGGTGGCTGTAATGAATATAGCCGGGTTAAACGCACGCCTTTACTCTCATGCAGCGGATATGAAGTGGTCTAAGGTGTTGGCCAACCTGCCGGGAAGTGCCACTTCTGCGATCGTGGATATGAGTCCGGCGGAGGTGTTTGCTCATCCTGGGTTATATGAACTGGAGATGCGCATGGCCCACGAGGCGTTGGCAGTCATAGCAGCCCAAGGGGCCGAGCCGGTGAACCTGCCGAAGATTCCTGTGAAGGCCTTGGCGCTGGCCATGCGTCTGCCACCTTTCCTGGCCCGGCCTGTGATGACAAAAGTGGTCGGTGGAGGCCGGGGCGGCAAGATGCCATCCTTCCATATAGACTTGCACGCGGGACGTAAGAAGAGTGAAGTGGAGTATTTGCACGGGGCGGTGGTGCGCTACGGGGAAATATCGGGGATCCAGACGCCGGTCAGCCGTCTTTTAACCGAGACCCTGCTGGCCATGGTACGAGGCGAGATTCCGATCGCGGAGTTTTCCCGCCAACCGGACAAGTTGATCGGATTGCTTGCGAATTAATGCAGTTTGAAAAAAATAATTTACTGAAAGGAAGAGAGCGTGGAAAAAGAACCTTATATTCTTGCGGTTGACCTGGGCACATCGGCCCTGAAAAGCGCATTGATCTCCATATCCGGCAAGGTGGCCGGCTGGGAAGTGCAGGAAATTCCCCTACAAATCCTACCAGACGGCGGAGCAGAGCAAAATCCGCTGGATTGGTGGGAGGCTTTTATTACCACCGCCAAACGACTTATTAAGAAAGAACTTGTGCCGGTTGAAGACATTATTGCCGTGTGTTGCTCCACGCAAGGTGAATGTACTGTGCCTGTAGATGCGGACGGCAAAGCACTGATGAATGTGATTTCCTGGCTGGATATGCGTGGCGCCAAACACCTTCCGAAAATCATCGGCGGCCTGATCGAGGTGGAAGGGTACAATCTTTTCAAGATCCTGCGTCTGCTGAACCTGACCGGCGGCGCGCCCACACATACCGGCACGGACCCGGCAGCGCACATGCTGCTTGTCCGCTACGAATTTCCAGAAGTGTATGAAAAGACGTACAAGTTCCTAACGGCGCTGGATTATATGAACCTTTGCCTGACCGGAAAATTCGTTGCCACATCCGATTCGATCCTGACCTCCTGGGTGACCGACAACCGGGATTCACAGCACATCAAGTACGATGATGGGCTGCTCAAGGGCTGTGGGATCGCCCCGGATAAGTTTCCGGAATTGGTCCAATGCACCACGGTGATCGGCGATTTAAAGGCGGAGGTAAGACAGACATTGGGGTTGAAAGACGGAGTCAAGGTAGTGGCCGGGGCAATAGACGTCAGCGCGGCGGCTCTCGGTTCCGGAGCTGTGAACGATTTCGATGCGCATATCTATATAGGCACATCCAGTTGGGTGGCCGCCCACGTGCCCTATAAGAAGACGGATATGTCTTCCTGGATGGCCTCGGTGCCCTGCGCCATTCCGGATAAATATTTGATGATCGTCCTGCAGACCACGGCGGGCGGAAATTTGAATTTTTTACGTGACAAGATCGTGTATCACAAAGATGAATTGCTGCAAGAGGAGCAGGCTCCAGACGTTTTCCAAATCTTTGACCGGATCGCGGCGAAAGTACCACCGGGAAGCCATGGGGTGTTGTACATGCCGTGGATATATGGGGAGCGCTCTCCGATTGACGACCGCAATGCGCGGGCAGCCTTGTTTAACATCTCGTTGGAAAATACACGCGAGGACCTCGTGCGGGCCTTCCTGGAGGGCGTGGCGTTCAACACGCGCTGGTTATTGATGCCGGCCGAGAAATTCATAGGCCGCAAGCTGACCCAGCTGAACTTTGTCGGCGGCGGAGCAAAATCGGACGTTTGGAGCCAGATCCTGGCAGATGTTATGAATGTGAATATCCGTCAAGTGCGCAACCCGATCCAGGCGAATGCGCGCGGGGCGGCCTTCATCGCGGCAGTCGGCCTGGGTCACCTGGCATTTGCGGATATTCCCCAAAAAGTCGAGATAAAGGCGACTTTTACCCCGAACCCGGATAACCGGGCACTGTATGATTTGTTGTTTGCCGAGTTCACACGGTTCTATCACCAGAACAAAGGCAGCTATAAAAGATTAAATGGCTAAGGATGATCCACAGATTACGCACCATAGATTACTAGAATGGCCGATATCGACGAAGTGATTGACGAGCTGCTGAACAGGTTCGAAGCGTGTTATCCAGCGTAGAATGGTAGTAGAGTATTGCATATGAAAAAAAGTGAAATGAAAGACTTACAGTCTGTTGCCCTGCCTCAACCGGTTTTTGATGAAGGAGGGAGCGTTTTTGAAGCCTTGAAAGCAAGAAGGACCTGCCGGACGATAAGCGATAAAAGTATCCCGCTTCAAACCCTGGCGGAGATCCTGTGGGCGGCGCAGGGGGTCAACCGCGCCGGGGGACCTTTTGGCGGCCCAGGCCGGACGGCTGGATCGGCGAGCAATTCCCAGGAGATCTGTGTCTATGTGGCCATGGAAGAAGGAATTTATTTATATGAGCCGGATGCTCACAAGCTGACCCCGGTGGCAGCCGGCGACAGCCGCAATCTGGCGATCGGGGCGGGGCAGGGGGAGACCGGGGCAAAGGCGCCCGTACGCTTGATCTACGTGGTTGATCTCGAACGGTTCAAGAGTGCCGGTTTTCAAGAACCCGGGCTGTATGACCCGGAGGTTCAGAAATCCTATTACTTTGTGGACACCGGCCTGATCGCACAAAATGTATACCTGGCATGCGCGGCATTGGGACTGACGGCATGGTTCCACAACTGCAACAAGGCAGCCGTGGAGAAGAAACTTGGCTTGAAGCCGAACCAGCGAGCGCTGTTTGGGCAAACCATCGGGTATGCCGAGGATTGAACAAACGCATACACAACTGACAATTTCAAGAATTGAGACACGGATGAGCGTGGAGGAGGTAGATTTAAGGTTGCCGGAGCACGCAGGACGGTGGTGATAAAATAGCGGCGGAACGATGGGGATGCAGGCCACTTACCCTGATCCTGTGAGAGGATTGGCCCCGCCTGCTAAAAAAGGAACAAATACTTATGGCTTTAATCAGTTTGCAGGAGGTGAGCCTGGGCTTCGGCGGGCCGTTGCTCCTGGAAGAGATCAATTTACAGATCGAACGCGGCGAATGGGTGGGATTGCTGGGACGCAACGGCATGGGCAAATCCACCTTGCTGAAGCTGGTAAATGGCAACCTACCGCCTGAACATGGTAGCGTGGCTCGCCAGCAAAATATGCGCGTCGCCTATTTACCACAGGAGATCCCGCAAGGATTGGCCGGAACGGTAGCAGAAATTGTCGCCAGCGGATTAGGTGAAAGCGCGGCAACAGCAGGTTCTACCCCGGATGATGCAACCTGGCAAAATCAAATTCAAGTAGAGCAAGTCATCGCCCGCATGAGTTTGGATGCCCGGGCACGCTTTGATTCTCTTTCGGCTGGGCTCAAGCGCCGAGTCCTTTTGGCGCGCGGATTGGTGCGGAATCCTGATCTGCTCCTACTGGATGAACCCACCAACCACCTGGATATCCAATCCATTGAATGGCTGGAAGTTTTCCTAAAACGCTGGGGCGGTACGCTGCTGTTTGCCACGCATGACCGGATATTCCTGCAAAAAATGACCACACGTATTATCGAGTTGGATCGGGGTCACCTGTTCGATTGGGACTGCAACTACGAAACTTTCATCAAACGCAAGGAAGATTTACTGTCGGCTGAACGGGAAAGGAACTTGCTTTTTGATAAAAAACTTGCCCTGGAAGAACAGTGGATCCGCCAGGGGATCGAAGCACGTCGCACGCGCAACGAAGGCCGGGTGCGGGCCCTTCTGCGCCTGCGTGAACTGCGGCGTGAACGGCGTGAACAGCCAGGTAAAATTCGTATGCAAATCCAAGCTGAGCGGCGGTCCGGCCGGCTGGTAATTGAAGCTGAGAAGGTTGAATTTTCCTTTGGGGAATGTGCGATTGTGCGTGAATTTTCTACAACCATCCAACGCGGTGACAAGGTGGGCATCATTGGCCCCAACGGGGCGGGTAAAACCACACTTCTGCGCCTATTGATGGGGGAGATCAAACCGCAAGGAGGCGAAGTTCGGCACGGGACCAATGTTGATATAGCTTATTTTGATCAACTCCGCGCTCAATTGGATGAAACCAAGTCTGTGTTGGACAATGTGGGGGAGGGGCGGGATACCATCAAGATTAATGGCAGACAACGAAACCTGATCGGTTACCTGGAAGATTTCCTGTTCACGCGCGAACGGGTACACGCACCCATCAGTGCGCTTTCCGGCGGGGAGCGCAACCGTTTGCTCCTTGCACGACTGTTCGCCCGCCCGGCGAACTTGTTGGTGCTGGATGAACCTACCAACGACCTGGATATCGAAACTTTGGAAATTCTTGAAGACCTGCTGCTGGAGTATTCCGGAACGCTGTTGCTGGTTAGTCATGATCGGGCTTTCCTGAATAACCTGGTCACCAGCACGTTGGTCTTGGATGGTCTGGGGGGAGTTACTGAAACTGTGGGCGGATATGATGACTGGCAGCGCCAGAGTCAGTTATCCATTCCCCAGCCTGCCGAGCCAGAGAAGCCACACCAGCCTGCACCTTTCCAGGTAACAAATGTCGTACAGCCCCAGGTATCCCGGAAGCCAACCTATAAAGAGCAGCGTTTCATCGACGCGCGTAGGCACGAACTAGCCGAACTTCCACACCTGATCGAAGCCCTGGAAGCCGAACAGCACCGGCTCACCACTCTTATGGCCGTCCCAGCCTTTTATCAGAAGGATAGCGCCGAAATTACTCGATCCGCCAACCGGCTGAAAGAGTTGGAGGCAGAATTGGGACGTGCCTACCTGCGGTGGGAAGAATTAGAAAATTGATCTTGCCCGGGAGGAACGCGCTAAAGAGATTGTCCACGAAGGCACATGAATGAACATTAAAAATATGGGGAACTAAAGCGTTTTGCAATAAACCTATTTCTCGAAAATATCATGATAGCCTTTATCCAGTTCATCATCGGAAAGATGGGCATAGCGCTGGGTGACCTGGATATTGGCGTGACGGGCCAGTTCCTGGGCCAGTTTGAGGTTACCGGAGGCGCGCAAGACTGTGGTTACAAAGTAATGGCGAAACGAGTGGGGGGTGATGCGACCGGTGGCGGCATCACCAAGCGCTTGGCGTACACATTCGTTGACAATATTACGCCCGGTGGTGGTAGTGATGGGCTTGACCTTTTTCCCAGCGCCCAGATCGTGACGGGCGAAGAGGGGCAGGGAGGGGAGAGGCCGTCCGGAAGCACCATCCAAGGCAGCACGCACAGAAAGGTAATCTTTTAATGCAGCCAGACTGCGACTTGAGAAACGCACTACGGCCTGTTTGTTACCTTTACCGATAATAATGGCGCGGCCCTCATTCCAGTCAATATCACCGCGGCGCAGGTTGCAGGCTTCGTGGACACGCAGACCCGTATCAGCCAAGGTCAGTAAAAAGGCACGGTCGCGTATTGCGCGTAACCGAATATCCGGGTCGTTTGGCAGGTTATTCGTGATATTTATCACAAACTCAAGAACGCGCTCGATATCATCCCTGGGAAACTGGGGCAGGCGCTGACCAGGTCGCCTAGCGCGCTGCAGGCGCAGGAGATCCAGGCGAGGCAGGTTGATATTGGACAATCTTTCAGCGGCGAGGAACTTAAAGAAGCCGGTGGTGGCGGCAAGGTAGAGCTGCTCACTGGCGGGAGAAAAATCCTTCAGCGCGACCGCCATCCAGACCACGGCATCTTCGGTCAAATTTGCTGCAGGGGAGGCCTGCGGGTCCATACCATTTTCTTTCAGCACAGCAACGAGAAGGTGCATGGCATTGGCGTAGGTATGGGCGGTATTGGGGCTACGGGCAAGCTTGACGGATTCCAGGTACTTTTCGATTGCTTGACTGATGGTAAGGGTTTCCATTTTCGATATCCTTATGTTTGTGATAATAATACTTATCGCAACCATATATAGTATAAACCTACTTTGATGCCATGTCAAGCTCCCCCACCAGATTGAACGATGATCATCATGACAGCAGGGAAACACTTACTCAAAAAAAGCGACTCACTGTGTGGAGTCGCTGAAAGCATGGAGAAAGCAAGAGCCCCATAACTTTTCGCCCCCTCCCCCACCCTAGTCAAAGATACCTGCTATGTTGTTCCAATTGATAATCCCGGCTGCGAGAACCTGATCTACTCCGTCAAGGTACGAACTTATATAGCAAAAACCCTGAGGTTGGCAATAAAATGCTATGCGAAATTCTTCGAATCATTGACTTCCCTTAGCCTCCTGGAGGCGGGCATCAATCTCTTTTTGCGGAACTTTGACCGCAAAGACAACCCCCCCTAACAGGAACATGATTGCCGATGTAATGAACAAGGCCATGAAGGTGGTGCGATTTAAGGTCACCAGGATGACGCCAAAGATCAGACCGGCCAGAGCGCCAGAGACACCGGTCGACAGGTTGTTATATGCCATGTATTGCCCTGCCTCATCTTTGGGGGCCAAGTCACTGGCCAGAGCCGGAACGCTGGCCATGATCGGACCTGTTGCGGCTGCACGCAGGCCAGCCAGGATGAGGAAAACGACGTAGTTGCCGGTCAGGCCCATTAGAAGGGTGATTCCAG
Organism: uncultured Chloroflexia bacterium; assembly: GCA_963837875.1. Lineage (GTDB taxonomy): Bacteria > Chloroflexota > Anaerolineae > Anaerolineales > Villigracilaceae > UBA877. The sequence goes on along the minus strand of CAWIOV010000001.1, from coordinate 1,850,926 downwards.
CGCAAAGGAACATGGCCCATAAAATCAGGGGCCTCCGACCAACCTTGTCAGAGAGAACCCCCGAGCCAACCGCAGCCAGCATGGTCATCACCAGGCTGATACCGCCCATGGTGCGGAAAGCCGCGTCAGGATTGACTTTCGGGAAATAGACCTGGAAGAAATACAGGGCAAAGAATTGCAGGCTGTTCATGCCCAAATAAGCCAGCAAAACTGCCAGCACCAACCAGAAGAAGACCACCACGCGTGTCCGGACCCGGAACATATCCCGGACCGCTTGCATCAGGCTGATTTTATCGGATTTTTCGGCAGGTTTGTCTTTTCCCTTGATTACCAGTGCATTGACTACCCCGCTCAAAGCAAACACGCCAGCGACCAGCCACAGGGCGGCCATGGTCTGGTTGTTTTGAATAAGGATGGTCACCACAACGATGGCGACCGTGGCCCCCACCAGGGTCAGGGCGCCCTGGATTCCCGAAGTAGTACCGCGCTGGTGCTCTGGAACAACATCCACCAGCAGCGGCCACCAAGCTCCGTTGCCAACATTTGTAGCGAACTGCATCCCACAATAACTGAGGATGATGATCGGTAACGCCAGAGAAAGAAAAGCCGGCCGCAGGGCAGGTGCGAGAAAGAGCGTAGGCAGCCCAATCAGGGGAAGCCCGAGGAATGCACCGATCAGGATGGCTGGAGTGCGCCGTCCCCAACGGCTGGCACTATGATCGCTGAGGATACCCGCCAGGATGCTGACTATAACAGCCAGCAAGGTGCCAAAGAAGCCAATCAGCCCAGTCACCAGGCCTTTGCCGTTAGTTACAGCACCTTCAACAAGCGTGGGCAATAGGAGGCTGTTGTAAGCAGTCCAGACAAGGTTGGCCCCCAGCATCAACATACTCATTCCAAGTAGGAATCCGATCGAACGTTTTACCGTCGTGCCTGACTGATCTGTCATGCCGGCCTCTCTCCAAATACAGAAATCACCCCCAGGGGATATGACTTACCAGGGACACAAGAACTTACTCCTGTGTCCCTTCGGGTTGGTCGTGTCTGGACCTTGAACTTACATCATGATCTTCTGCAACTTCATCAGGTCTTCCATTGCGCCCTTGACCTGGATTTTGCGCGTCATGTATGCGGTGGTCGGGTTGATCTTCTTATCCATGACGCCGGCTAGGGTATCGGTAGCTATAGTAACTAAAATGTCGGGCTTTTCCGCCGTCTCCTGGGCGAAGGTGGCGGAAGTTCCATCCACAGCCTTAAGCAGCCAGTCCTCTTTTGTGTCAGTGAACTTGAACTGCAAGGTCTTTGTGAAACCTTTCAGACTGGCTTGCACGGCGGGATTGGCAAAGCGGTCCACCATTTTCTGAAGATACGGTTTGATGTCGGCCATGGGAATTCTCCTTTTCTAATTGAAAGTTTGGATTGTTGATTGTGAATATTTAGATCAGAACTTTTTTTCAATAATATCCACCGGCAAGGTACTGAGTTGCTCTGTGCCAGTTTCCGTAACCAGGAAGGTCTCCTCATCCCCAATCATGACACCCTCCTCGCTGGGTGAGTACAACTCGATATTGAGCAGCATGCCTGGCTGGACTGAGGTCGGATCATCGGACATGATCCAGTGTTCCTCCACTTGCAGCCCCAAGCTGTGGCCAACATGCAGGAACATTGGGTCAATGCCCATTTTGGCATATAACTCGCCAGCATAGGCGTGTAACTCCGCAAAGGTCTTGCCGGGTCGCAGGGCCTTTCCCATTTCCGCCACCACCCAACACAGCTTTTGATGCAATTCCTTGAGCTGTTCCGGCACCGTGCCAGTGTAAACCAGGCGGCGATTATCAGAAACGTATCCATGGTAAACAGCGCCAAGATCCAGGGTCACGATCTGGTACGACTCAAGCGGCTCATCGAGGGCTACCTCGGGATTGGCCGTCCCAAAGGCAACGGTAACGTGATCCACGCCATCAGCGCCATTCGTAATCATGCGCGCTTTGGCCTCCCGGATCAACTCCAATCGCCCCATGCCCAGACGCAGGTTCTGAGCCAGCTCCATGACAGTGCGATCAATTATCAGTGTGCTCTGGCGGATCAACTCAATCTCTCCAGGGGATTTTAGCAGGCGCAACTGGTAAAACAGATCGTCAATAACCTGGATACTCCCCGGTTGAGCATGTTCTTCCAGCAGCCGGGTGGCGTAATAGGGAAAAGTCAACTCGACCCCGACCGTGCAACCCGGTTTAAGCTTCTCGTCAATCAGGGCAGCCAGGTCGTCGGTCGCCATTTGGGCGGTGAAGGACATGCGTACATCCTCTGCGCCGTACTCAATGCCCAACGCGGCCGTTCCCCAGCATAACAGAACAATCTGTCCGTCACTGCCGACAAAGACGAAATAGGGGTTCATGTTGCGCAGAGCATGGATGATCGGGTTGCCGCTGCCGGGCAGGCAGGGATAGCCAGTGGTATAGAAGACGTTTTCAGGCGATGACAGGAAGATGCCATCCAGCTTGCGCTCTTCCATCAGGGAGGTCAGGCGAGCATGGTCAAGACCAACAGGTTTGAAAGAGACTTCAGACATAATTGTTCTCCACGATCCAGCTAGAATTCCAACGAACAGATGCAAGATCCTTCCCTACAAGAGAACCGGTTTCCCGATCTCAATAGATTTAGCGACCGCCTCGGCCGCTTTTAGGGCGTAGAGTGCGTCCGCCGGGTCGATGCGCGGCGCGCGATCTTCGATCACGGCATGGACAAAGTCGCCCACCTCGGCAATCATCGAGCTGAATTTCCACGCCATCGGGTCGAATGGAACATTCTCAACAACCGTGCCATCGATATCCTGTGAGCCCATGTAATACTTGACCACCGGGTTCGCCAACTGGTCAATAATCATGCCACCGCGACTGCCGTAAAACTCGACCCGCTCGGTCCAGGGAATTTCAAAGGAGCAACTCGTATGGAGCTGGAACTCAGCGCCGTTGGCCAAGTGACCCAAAATCAGGCCGTTATCTTCCATCTCTCCCTCCGGGATAACCTTGGAGGCAAAACCAAGCACATCGTGGACCCCGCCGAACAGCCATTTGAACAAGTAGAAATTATGCACCGACGAATCCAAGATGACCCCACCATAAGGTGCCTTGCCATGCCAAAGATTGGGGTCCTTGATGCGGTAAGCTTCACTACCGGCAATCAGGGTGCGAACGCTTGAGATATCGCCCAACAGGCCCTGCTTGAGGATCTCCTCCGCCTTCAGGTAGGCAGTGACGAAATGGGTGTTTTCTGCCACGCTGAACTTGAGACCCTTTTGCTTTGCCAAGGCGATCAGTTCCGCGCCCTGCTCCGACTTGACCGTAATTGGCTTCTCCACCAGCACATGCTTGCCCCTTTGGAGGGCGGCTTTGGCGATCTCGTAATGCAGCACATGCGGGACGGTGATATCCACCATATCCACATCCGGGTTATCGAGCAGGTCAAGGTAACGGGTATAGCCTTTCGCCCCTTCGTACATTCCAAGCCGGTTGTTGACTTCTTCTTCGTTGATATCGCACAAAGCAACGATTTGACATGCTTCCCCCAATTCCGAGTAACCAGCTTCATGGGCGTACGAAATGGATCCCAAACCCACCAGCCCAACACGAACCTTTTTCTCTGCCATAGGCTATCCTTTCGAATGAATGCGTGCTTGTCGGACAAAGTAAACTATAGCACAAACGAATTTCCCCTGCAATGGGTTAAAGGCTTTAATTTGGGTTTGTGTTATTCCCCCACAAAGTTATGATTTTCATCAACTTGCACTGCCTGGATTTTTTGTGCTATAGTGAGGGTGTTTATTTTTACATCCATCCCTATCGGTAAATCATGCTTCCAATGTGATTACATAAAAGGATTTCCCATGCAACCTCTCATCATTATCGCTACCCCCAATATCTGCTGGCTAAAGCCTGAGGTGGATTATCCGCGTACACCGGAAACCATCGCCGAGGAAGCCCGACTATGTTATGAGAATGGCGCGTCCATCCTGCATACCCATGCGGAAGGAAAATGGAAGGAAACCATTGCAGCAGTGCGCGCCAGGAGTGATATCATCGTGCAATGCGGCATGTCAAGCTTGCCCATCCCTGAGCGAATGGATGTCTTCACTGCCAAAACTGACATGATCTCCATCATACTCAACCACCACGATGAGGCTTTTGTCGGGGCAGATTTCAATGTGCTGCATCCCAAGACCGAACTGATTGAATACATCCGGCTATGCAAGCAGTATGGCGTCATCCCGGAGTGGGAGGTCTGGCACGCCGGATCGATCTGGAACCTGAACTATCTGATTGGGCAGAAACTACTCGAGCCGCCTTATGTGACCACCCTGTTCTTCGGCTGGCCGGGTGGCACCTGGAGTCCGCCCACGGTTGAGGAATATCTGTACCGGCGGAAACTTATGCCGGAAGGCTGCGCCTGTAATGTGAGCATCATGGGTGAAGGGCAGCGCGAGATCATTGCGGCGGCCATAATTAATGGTGATCATGTACGGGTTGGAACCGAGGACCTGCCTTTTGACCATAGCGGTGCCCTGGCGGGCACGCCTGCGCTGGTGCATGAGACGGCTGAGATGGCACGCGCTTTCGGCCGCCCGCTGGCAACAATCCAGCAGGCCAGGCAGATGATCGGGTTGAAAGTCATTTAAACATAAGGGTATGAAGGTTTATATCTCGACGTTCCTGCGCGTCGAAAAAAAAGAGGAGATATGGACGATAAAAAAGTTGTTATCATCACCGGCGCAGCCCGTGGCATTGGCGCGGCCTGCATGCGGGCCTTTGCGAAACATGGCTACAATGTGGTCGGACTGGATATCCTGCCAGAGGGGCAAAGCATAGCCGATGAAATTCAAAAAGATGGCTGTGAAGCTCTGTTCCTGCAATGTGATGTAGCTGACGAGCAGCAGGTCGCAGCGTGTGTCAATCAGATAAGGGAAAACTTTGGGCACATCGATGCGCTGGTCAATAACGCCGGAATCGTGCTGGTCAAGCCCTTTGACCAGATCACCTGGGACGAGTTCCGCCGCACCACCGATGTCAACCTGGGCGGGCATTTCTTGTTATGCAAGTACGTGCTTCCTACCATGAAAAAGCAAAGAAGCGGCGTGATTGTCAACATGGGCTCGGTCTCCGGGCACGTTGGACAGACCGACCACGTCATGTACGGCGCTACGAAGGGCGCCATCATTGCAATGACACGCGCCCTGGCCTGGGAATTAGCACCTTACAACATCCGGGTCAATTCGATCAGCCCAGGCTCAGTTGACACGCCCATGCTGCGCGGCGATATCAACCTGGAGTCAAAACGCACTGGCATCCCGTTCGAACAGGTCAAGCAGGAGCGCGAGGCAGAACAGGCTATGCGCCGCTGGGCCGACCCATCCGAGATAGCCGAACCGATCTATTTTCTTGCAAGCGAAGGCGCATCTTTTGTCACCGGCGCAGATTGGCTGGTGGATTGCGGCTGGGTGGCAAAGTAGGTCACGCATCAGGAAGGCATGAGGAAGGAGAGTCTATGAGCGAAGAACGTTTTTTGGTCACCGGAGCAGCTGGCTGTATCGGTGTTTGGGTATTGCGGAATCTCGTGCGGGAAAAGGTTCCTGTGGCGGCTCTCGATTTGTCTGGCCATTATCATCGCCTGCCGCTGGTGTTAAATGACGATGAGATCGCCCATATCCAATTCTTGCAAGGAGATATCGCAGATTATCAGGCGGTAGAAAATGCCCTGAAGGCGAGCCAAGCCACACGCGTGATCCATCTGGCTGCGCTGCAGCTGCCCTTCTGTAAAGCCGACCCGGTGGCAGGAGCGCGTGTAAATGTAGTCGGAACTGTCAACATCTTTGAGGCCGCGAAACGCCTTGGATTGAAAAGCATTGTTTATGCCAGCACCACCGCTGTGTATGGGCTCAGCGAGGAATATCCCGAACAACCATTGGCGCACGACGCCCCACTTAAGCCACATTCCCACTATGGTGTTTACAAACAAGCCAACGAGGGCAACGCGGCAGTCTACTACCGGGATGATGGTCTCTCCAGTGTCGGTTTGCGGCCTTATGCAGTCTATGGCCCCGGGCGCGACCAGGGTATGACCTCCACCCCTACCAAGGCGATCCTGGCTGCAGCCGCCGGCCAACTCTACAAGATCAGTTATGGCGGGCGTTATTGTTTCCAATATGCAAATGACACTGCCAAGGCCTTTATCCAGGCTGCCCGGGCAGATTGTACTGGGGCGCAGGTCTTCAATATCGGTGGTGATTCGGTCAGCACGGTAGATGTCATCAGTGCCATAGAGCAGGTTGAGCCATCCGCGCGTGGCCGGATCAGTTTTGAGGATATTCCCCTGCCCTTCCCGGCGGAAGTGGATAACCGAGCCCTGGTTGAGGCGATTGGCCCACTGACCTTTACCCCACTGTCAGAGGGTGTGTCTGAAACATTGACCATTTTCCGGCAAGCTCTGGTAGATGGAAAAATCAAGGCTGAGTGAAAAGATTTCCCCATGACTTCTCACGTTATAACGTTTGGAGAAATCATGCTGCGGCTCTCTCCGCCAGGATACCTGCGCCTTGGACAGGCACGCAGTTTTGACGCAATCTACGGTGGGGGGGAAGCCAATGTAGCCGCCGCACTGGCAACCTTTGGCATGCAGTCGGATTTCGTCACCCGCCTGCCGGCCAACGATCTGGGAGATGCCTGTCTGCAATACTTGCGCCAGTATGGCGTTGGCACCGGGCAGATCCTGCGCGGCGGCGAGCGACTGGGAATCTACTTCCTGGAGAATGGCGCAGCCCAACGCGGTAGCAAAGTGATCTACGATCGGGCCGGTTCTGCTTTTGCTGGCCTTCGACCTGGCATGCTTGATTGGAAAAAAGTGCTTGAAGGGGCAACCTGGTTCCACTGGACCGGCATCACGCCAGCCGTTTCAGAAGGAGCAGCAACGGTCTGTTTGGAAGGAGTAAGAGCCGCTCGCGAGCTCGGTCTGACCATTTCCTGTGATCTAAATTACCGCGCAAAATTGTGGAAATGGGGCAAACCGGCCAAGGAAGTGATGACCGAACTGGTTGAACTGTGCGACTTAGCAATAGCCAATGAGGAGGACGCTGAAAAGGTTTTTGGCATCCAGGCACCAGAGATAGATGTAACGACTGGCAAGGTGGAAGCCAGGAAATACGTTCCAGTTTGCGAACAACTGGCAGAGCGTTTTCCGCGCCTGCAGACGATCGCCATTACTTTGCGCGGCTCGCTTTCTGCCAGCCATAACACTTGGAGCGGGGCGCTCTGGAAGCCAGGCGAATTCTATATTGCCTCAATTTACGATATTGCTGATATTGTCGACCGCGTCGGCGCGGGGGATAGTTTTGCAGCCGGCTTGATTTATGGCTTGAACCACCCTGACAGCAACCCACACCATACCATTGATTTTGCCGTGGCTGCTTCGGCTCTCAAGCATTCCATCTTCGGCGATTTCAACCTGGTCTCATTGGCAGAGGTGGAAGCGTTGGTAGCCGGAAATGCCTCCGGACGGGTCAGCCGGTAATTAGATTTAAAAGGAGTTACTCATGGCAAAGTATTCTCGCTTAATAGTGCTCACAACCATGATCGAGACTGGCATTGTGCCGTTGTTCTACCACGGTGACCCGGATGTAGCCGCCAGTGTCATCCAGGCTTGCCTGGAAGGAGGAGTTCGCTGCATTGAATTTACCAACCGCGGCGATGGAGCCCATTTAGTATTTGCCGAATTGATGAAACGGTTCCGGGATGACAAACGACTCATACTGGGCGCTGGAACGATCATGGACCCGGCCACCGCGGCCATCTATATCCAACTTGGCGCGAATTTTATTGTTGGACCCAACTTCAACCCGGATGTGGCGCGTTTATGCAACCGGCGGAAGATCTCTTACACACCCGGCTGCGCCACATCCACCGAGATTTCTGCTGCGGAGGAGTTAGGCGTAGAGATCTGCAAGATTTTCCCGGCCGGTGAATTGGGCGGTCCGGCCTTCGTCCAGGCAGTAAAGGGCCCCATGCCCTGGGTACGATTGATGCCGACTGGAGGGGTAACCCCCGAGAAAGAGAATATCTTCGCTTGGATCCAAGCAGGTGTAGCCTGCATTGGCTTGGGAAGCAAGTTCATCTCTAACCAATTGATCGAGAGGCGCGATTTCCCGGCTCTGACAGCAAGCATAAAACAAATCCTGGCCTGGATTCAGGAGGCACGCCATGGAGTTTCTCCTATTTAAGGTTTATTGATCTGGCGCTAATTGAGTGTATTGCCCCCTACCTTACCGGATAATATTATCAATCATTTGAAAGATAATGGGGAAAGGAGATGCCATTATCTTCCTTTCCCTGGTTGAAAAACTGGTACGCATACGTACAGGGGAACGCAGCATGAAAGTATGTAATATTGAAGAACGCAGCGCTGGCGATAGACCGGCTAAAGAGAAAACTGCTACTTAGAAGTGCGCCCGTTCGGGTTATATACAGAAAGGTTGGTGGACCTTATAATCACCAAATTCAAAAAATAAGAGCTAGTCTTTATCGGTGCTGATTTACCTCGGCTAGTAAATGATTGAGAATAAGCACGACATCATAATTCTCATTATCATATTTCAAACGAAGGAGATTTTTAAATGGCTAAGACAGTGAAAGAGGTACTTGAAATGGGGAAAAGCGTCAAAATGGTGGACCTGCGGTTCGTTGATGTTCCCGGAACTTGGCAGCATTTCACCATTCCGGCACACCGCCTCAGTGCGGACCTTTTTGAAAATGGAATTCCATTTGATGGTTCATCTATCCGCGGTTTCCAGGAAATTCACGAGTTTGATATGATCCTGATGTTGGACCCGGAATCAGCCTTTCTGGATCCTGTGGCTGAAATACCGACCATGGTGATCAGTTGCGACGTTCACCATCCAATCACCCGCCAACCTTACAGCCGGGATGCACGATATGTCGCCAAAAAAGCTGAAGCCTACCTAAAACAGACCGGCATCGGCGATACATGCTTTTTTGGTCCCGAGGCCGAATTCTTCATCTTCGATAATGTGCGCTATGCCAGCAGCACGAATGAATCCTTCTATGCCATTGACAGTGTCGAAGGCTGGTGGAACAGTGGCGATGCGACCAAGCCCAATTTCGGTGGCCAAATCCTACCAAAACGCGGCTACTTCCCGGTCCCGCCAGCCAACTCCTTGCAGACACTTCGGAGCAAAATCGTCATGGCGCTCGAAGAATGTGGCGTAGAGATGGAAATCCATCATCATGAAGTTGCCACTGCCGGCCAGGTTGAGTTGGGTATGCGCTTTAACACCCTGACCCGCATGGCAGACCAACTGTTGATTTACAAATACATTGCCAAGAACGTTGCCAGGCAGAACGGGAAAACTGCCACCTTCATGCCTAAGCCGGTCTTCGGTGACAATGGCTCGGGGATGCACGTTCACCAGTCCATTTGGAAAGGGGATAAAAATATATTTTTTGATGCATCGGGATATGCCCAGCTCTCCGATACAGCTAAGTACTATATAGGCGGACTGCTCAAGCATGCTCCTGCGCTTCTAGCCATTACCAACCCTACCACTAATTCCTACCGCCGTCTGGTACCCGGTTTCGAAGCACCTGTCAACCTGGCTTATTCTCAAGGCAACCGTTCTGCCGTTTGCCGCATCCCAGTGACAAGCAGCGAAAAGGCCAAGCGGATTGAATTCCGCGCCCCCGATTCGACCAGCAATCCGTACCTGTGCTTTGCCGCCTTACTAATGGCCGGCCTGGATGGTATCCAGAACCGCATAGACCCTGGCGAACCAGTTGACAAGGACTTATACGAACTGCCCGCCGAAGAAGCCAAGCTCATCAAGCAGGTGCCCGGTTCGCTGGGCGAAGTATTTGACGCGCTTGAGAAAGACCACGATTTTCTGCTCAAAGGGGATGTTTTCACAATGGATCTATTGGAAGCCCATGTTACCTACAAGCGGCAGAACGAACTTGATCCTGTGCGTATTCGCCCTACCCCTTACGAATTCTCTTTGTATTACGATATTTAAGATCTGCTGAAATTTCAGGTCAATTATGAGCAGGAGGCCGAGGGAAATCCTCTTGGCCTCTTGTTGGTAATATAGGAATGTATTTAAGTAATTGGTAAGAGCAATGACAAATTCCCCTTCTGCTTAAGCTTAGCGTAAATCTTTTTTTTCAGTCGGCCAATGTTTGCCCTGAATCATATCCGCGGCCCGCTTATAAGAATCCCCTTCTTTCCCAATGCCTTCATCCCGAAAGCGATAATCGGATTTTCGGATAAATTCCGCCAGTTCACTCTTCAATTCTTCCATGCAAGTGCGCTGATGGCCAAGAATGACTGCCTGGCGCTTCCCATCCAGACTTGGAAGGAGGCGCTTCAAGTGCGGAATACAGAGGCCATTGGATTGCTTGAATTCTGCGACAAAGTCCTGGTCCCGCAGCGAAACTACCATTGCATCAATTACACGGTCCAGCGTGGTATCTTCGACCCGGCAGGCTGGGCAAGCCGACGCCGGGTTAAGAGCATTGGCGAGTTGGCTACCCGGGTTCCTTAGGTTTTCAATAATCGTCATCATGACATGGTTTACCAGATCCTTGTAAAGAATTGCATGCCCCAAGGAGTCTGATAGTTTCAGGTTTATCGATTGCCAAGTATGTTCGTAGCAGAATCCAAAGCTATCCACTAATTTCTGGCGGATGGCCGGATCGAGCATACTTTCAGTGAAAGTTCCCTCAATATAACGGGCTCCAGCTCGCTGGACAAGCGAACAGATAGGGCAACCTGATTTATGGCAAGCTAATCGAAGCTCGTAGATCGTTTGCGCATCTGACATGTAACAAGTTTATCCGAAAGTATCTCTTGTTGCAACAGGCCCAGCTACCGAATTGTTGTACAATAATAATATGAATGAATTATCTGCATCCCAAGTAACCATCCAGGATACACTCTGGACCTCCCGCCAGTTGATGAATGCACGCGTTTCCATTTTCCACCAATGGCAGCAATTAGAGAACAGTCGCTGTATTGATAATTTCCGATTGGCTGCCAGCCAAAAGGATGGGTTCCGTGAAGGCTGGTTCTTCGCCGATTCGGATGCCTATAAGTGGCTGGATGCTGCCGCACGTGTCTATGCCAGTTGGCCATCTGCCGATCTAAAAGAGCTTATGAATGAGTTTATTCGTTTGATAAACTGTGTACAGATGCAAGATGGTTACATCTACACATACAACCAGATTCATTTTCCAGGTGAACGGTGGGGCAACCTGTTGATTGAACACGAACTATATTGTCATGGGCACCTTATTGAGGCGGGTGTCTCGCATTTCGAAGCGACCAATGAAAGGACTGCTTTGGAAATTGCCTGCAAAGCTGCCAACCTACTGGTAAGCAATTTTCTCGTTGCCGCGCCAGACAAAACCTCCGGTCACGAGGAGGTCGAAATTGCTTTGCTACGCCTATATCAGGTTACTAACAATGAGCAATATTTGGAGTTGGCTCGACAATTCCTGGAACGGCGTGGCCAAGTCCGGCTGTTCGCGCCCCTTATCATTCAGCAAAACACCCGCGTCGCCCAGCGAAACAAATTTGTCCAAGGACAACGAGAGCTATACTTGGCTGAACATCCTGAACAGAGTTCCTTCCGTCTTCCCCCAGACAATTTTGCTAAAAAGCCTTACAACGCAAAACTACGCTGGGCATTTAACGCTTTGAACGGCAAATACTTCCAGCAACATGCGCCCATCCGCAAACAAACTGTTCCTGTTGGTCACTCAGTCCGCTTTGCCTACCTGGAAACAGCCATTGCCATGTTGCATCGTATGAATAGGGATTTGACCCTGCTGCCTGCGCAACAAGAAGCTTGGGAATGCATGGTAGAACGGCGAATGTACATCACTGGCGGTATAGGGTCCCTACCGGAACTGGAAGGCTTTGGTTGTGACTACGAGCTTGATCCTGAGATCGCTTATGCCGAAACCTGTGCTGCCTTGGGAAGCCTCTACTGGAACTGGGAAATGGCGCTTATTACCGGTGAGGCTTGTTATAGCGATTTGTTCGAATGGCAACTCTATAATGCCGCAGCGGTTGGGATGGGGCTGAGCGGTGACAGCTATCTTTACAATAATCCGTTGCTCTGCCGTGGCGGTATAACACGCCGGGCGTGGTTCCTAGTGCCTTGCTGTCCATCCAACTTGTCGCGCACCTGGGCATCTCTGGGAAAATATATCTATTCTTTCAACGAAAAAAACCTATGGGTTCACCAATACATAGGGAATCAAACGATGATTGATAGCAGACGATGGAAAGTAAAACTGGAATCAAGCCTACCTTGGGAAGGCAAAGTCCGCTTTATTTTGGAGCTGGCTACGCCTGCCGATTTCAGCATCCATTTTCGTCTCCCTTCATGGGCGCAGACAACCTCTGTCCGTATCAATGGAGAGCCCTTCCGTCTCCCAGCTTCGATATTTAGCAATCAGCAGTCCACAGCCAGATTTTCCAATGCATCCGGATATGATCCGCATCAAGCCCGGTTTTTACCAATTCAGCGTGTGTGGTCGCCCGGTGATATGGTGGATTTGGATTTTGATATTCCTATTCTCCTGCGCCGGGCCTCCCCGCGCCTGCGCGGTCATAAGGGCAAATCTGCATTGACGCGCGGTCCTCTGGTCTATTGTCTGGAAAGCGTAGATAACCCGGATATCGATATTTTCAAATCCAAAATTGATCCAAACTCCATCCGCGCCTTACCCACTCCTGCCCTATTGGGAGGTATTTGGAGCCTGTGTGGAAAAACAACAGATGGAAAGGATTTCACTGCAATCCCATATCACCTTTGGGCCAACCGAGGCGAGTCAAAGATGACGGTATGGATTAACACATAGCCGCTTTATCCCAGGGCAAAATCCCGACAAGAATATTTTTACATAAGAAGATTTGACTTGACAGTATCTACTCACCCTCCAGATGGAAGAGGAAGAGCAGGAGTGCCGAATAGGTTTTGAATTGCATCGAAGGAAGAAATACTGTTCAAGGCAGCAGTGGCAATGACAGAAGCAAAAGCGGCATACGCTCTGGCTCCCCAACCGGATCGGAAACAACCGATCACCTTACGGTGGACAACGGATGGGCGCAGGTTTCGTTCACTGACATTATTAGTTGGGCTGACATCGGTGCGCTGCAAGAAGACGAACAAGCATTTCCGGTATTTGAGATAGCGTTTGAGGAGTCTTTTAGCTTCCGGCAATTTGATGGAGCGTTCAAGTAACCAGTTGCAGATATGTTCAATCCGTTGCATTTGGAAGTGGAACTCTGGTGGAGACAAATGATCTCTCCGGTTGTGCAAATGAATGGCAGAGCGGAACAGAGCTTGCATCGCTCTCGGCCAAAAAGCAGCCGGGTAACGGTCAACCACGGCTTGCAGATTGCGCAATTGGTGCGCCATGCAAAGTTGACGCTGTCTGGCCGGAGATTTCATTTGGGCAGAGTAACAATCGCTTACCCAAACATCCACTGTATGTTCCGCCATCACATCCCTGATCACATCCACACTGCGATTGAAGCGGATCACATGCAAAACGGCACTCGCAGAGCAGAACACCCATTGCCACCAGTTATCCCCGCCCACCCGGCTGCTGGTTTCATCGCAATGCACCACAGCACTCTGCTGGATCTTGGATTGGATCGGACCAATTTGCTCAAGCGCTTTCTTCCCGCCGCGTTGCATGATCTGGTCTATCCCACCCTGGCTGATCTCAACCCCATGCAAGTCCCGCAGGGCAGATTTCGTCCGCATATAGCTCATATGCTGTTCCTGGCGATAGTACACCACCGTCCCTTCCAATCGTGCGCCGAATGTGCGTCCCATCTCCAGGCCAGCCGGAGGCTCTCCAATCTGCTCCTTCCCACAACATGGGCAATCCACCAAATACTGGCGCACTTCAATCACTTCCGCTTTCGCTTCCGGCAGTTCGGTGATCTGGTTGACATCCACCAACTTGCTGCTTCCTGCTGAAAGATCAGTCTGACAGTGTTCGCAAACGCACGGCTTCACTTCCACAATATGATCCGGTTTCGCTACAAACTTGCGCTCGTACTTCACATGCCCGACTGGTGGCCCATGCCGATGCCGCTTGCGATCCTTCGGTCGGTTCACCTTCTGATCCGCGAGGGCGGTTGTGATGAGTTGCTCGAGTTCGTTGGTGGCTTTTTGCCTTTTTCCAGCTTCAGTTTCAATGCCTCATTCTCGGCTTGCAGTTGCTGAAGTCTCGCATAGTCTGCAAGTACTTTCTCGATTAGTTCATCACGGCTCATCCCAGCCAGGTCGTCTCGGGTCATATAGGCCCTATATTATCAAACCTTGTTCAGATCGCGAAGAGTGTGAGTAGATACACTTGACAAATAGAATATATGTTCTATAATCAAGGTATGGATGAGATTGCCCGCTTGAAAGCACTTAGCGAACAGATGGCGTACGAGCCGGCCGAGGACCATAGTCTGATTGGATCCCCCTATTTGGATAAAACTGAGAACTGCCCGGATGCAGTTTTTGTGCATCCGGCTGTACTCCCAAACGGGCAACAGATCAAACTTCTTAAAACTTTACTTACCTCGGCATGCGAGCGCGATTGTTATTATTGTCCCTTCCGGGCTGGGCGGGATTTTCGCCGTGCTACTTTCCAACCGGAAGAGTTTGCTCGTTTGTTTGTCAGGCTTACCCAAAAAGGCATCGCTCAAGGCGTTTTTCTAAGTTCAGGACTGACTGGTGGCGGTATCCGCACACAGGACAAATTACTCGATACTGCCGAAATTATGCGCTATAAGCTTGCATTCCGAGGCTACATTCACTTAAAAATAATGCCTGGTGCAGAACGTACCCAAGTTGAACGGGCCATGCAACTGGCCGACCGCGTCTCAATTAATCTGGAGGCTCCCAATGACAGTCGTCTGGCAAAACTGGCCCCGCACAAGCAGTTTACCGAAGAACTTCTCCAGCCACTTAAATGGGTGGAAGACATCCGCTATACACAGCCGGGAACCAAAGGTTGGAATGGACGCTGGCCATCATCTGTGACCCAGTTTGTAGCAGGTGGGGCCGGCGAATCAGACCTGGAACTTCTAACCACTACGGATTACCTTTATCGTCGTCTCGGCTTGCGACGCGCCTACTTTTCCCCTTTTGATCCTATCCCGGATACCCCCCTGGAGGATCAACCCCCTACACCGGTTGTTCGTGAACACCGGCTGTACCAAGCATCGTTCTTACTGCGCGACTACGGGTTTGATCTAGAGGAGCTGCCTTTCGATGTGGATGGCCGGCTCCCGATCCTAATTGATCCTAAATTGGCTTGGGCACAAAAGAACCTGTCTGAGAATCCGATTGAAATCAATCAGGCAGAGCGTCAGACTTTGATTCGTATCCCAGGAATTGGCGTCAAAGGAGCCGAAGCCATCTTGCGAGCACGACGACAGAATAGGATACGAGATGTAACCACCTTGAAAAAGATAGGTGTATTTACAGAACGGGCTATGCCCTATTTACTCCTCGATGGACGACGTGCTGCCTATCAGCCAACTCTCTTCTGAAATCCGGATTAATGGCCGGCTTTATCCTTTTGGGGAACTTTACCATGAGATACAGCGTCTTAATTCTTGATCGATAATATATAATTAATCATTCTACCTTCGCAATAAGATCAGGAAATGGAAGGCCATCCCCCATACCCTGGTTTATTGAGGCATTACCATTCATAAAAGAGAAGGAGATGCTTATGAAGAAATATGCTTATGGCCTTACTTTGATCATAGTCTGCGTTCTCGTCATTTTGGTCAGTTGCAACCTGCCTGGTGGACAAATGACCCCAGCTTCACCTGATGAAGCTTTTACCGAAGAGGCCGAGACAGTGTCAGCCAAGCTAACACAGGTAGCTTTGCAGGCCTCGCCAACATCGAATATTCCGACCAATACATTAACCCCAATTTCCACCAGTACATCCACCCCCACAAATACGCCGGCCTATACGCCAACCAATACACCCATCCCTTGCAACCTGGCAAGTTTTATTAGTGATGTGACTTACCCCGATAACACGCAAGTAGCTCAAAACCAGGCTTTTATAAAAACCTGGCGTGTCAAAAATGTTGGCAGTTGTTCTTGGAATTCCAATTACTTGCTAATCTTTGATCACGGCGATGGGATGGGTGTCACTGCAGGTTACACCCAGCAGTTGACCACGAGCGTGGTCAACCCAGGGCAGATGGTGGATCTGACTGTCAACTTAACCGCACCGGCCGCCAACGGTACATATACCGGTTACTGGCGTATGCGCGATCCGGGCGGAGTGGTCTTTGGCATCACACCCGCAGGCGGAACTTTCCTTGTGAAGATCAAGGTAGTAACAGCTACATCCGTCACACTCGCACCGATTGTAGCTGAAAGCGGTGCAGTTCGATCGGATGGCGGGGTCTTCCCTGGCGATATAGTAGTAGGCGATGCTTCCAATAACGATGCAATCCAAGCCTTCATAAGTTACAATATTTCGAGCATACCCGCCGATGCAACGATCACCGAGGTCCAAGATGAATTTAATACCAATACAATCGGTGGAAACCCATTCGGGAATCTCGGAATATTGAATTGCTATAAAATGAATTTCGCCGTGCCGCTGGTTGCGAGCAATTTTGTGACCGGTTTTCCATCCGGAAATATCGCTGACTGGGGTTCCACAAATATCCTGAACCAAATAGAAGCCCAACCAACAATAAAGAATGCCTTACAGGCTATGCTTGGCTCGGCCCGCTTCAAGGTACGGCTACAATTTGCGGGGTCCAACCATGATGGTATTGCCGATTTTGTTCGCTTTTCGAACCCGAGCTTGATCGTAACATATACAACTCCTTGATAAGCAAGTTGGCATATTATAAGCAACACCCGGCATGTTCTGTTGGATGCCGGGTGTTGCTTTACTGTTTATTCAATTCATCCCATGCTCCCACCCAGGGTCGCCCCAAACGATGACCCGGTGGGACAGTTACTTTGTTCAACTTCTGTCCAGTCTGTGCGGCTACTTGAGCTATGCTTTCCCAATCGCCAACTAATACGGCTTGTTTCATTTTTTTTGCATACTGAGCCGACCAAGCCCAATCCATACGGAATTTATCAGCTTTAACCCAGTAGTCACGTTTTTCCCAGGCAGCCACTGAAACATCGATCGTTTCAGAGATAACGGACAAGGCCAAGGCAATAAATGCGGCCAGGTCACGCGATTCTGGACCGGGTCCGCTCTGCTGTGCCAGTTCGCGAATTGCCAATACAACACCCTTTGTCAGGCGCGTCCGCTCTTTTCCAGCGCTATCGGGATTAATAACTCTGCTCAAGATCACCTCCGGATAAAAAAGATTGCGCCATTATACTGCCAAAAAACCACGTAGGCCCTCTTATAAACAAAAGGTTAACGTTGATGCTACATTGATTGACGCACTCCCCCCTTAAGCTTATAATCTTGCAGTTCCGGGGAAGTGGCGGAATTGGCAGACGCGCAAGACTTAGGATTTTGTGCCGCAAGGCGTACGGGTTCAAGTCCCGTCTTCCCCACACTTCACCAATAAGAAATCATGTAAAAGAGAAGGAATAAACTTTGAAAATCGAAACCCAACCCCGCGATGACCATCAGGTAACCCTGATCGTCGAACTCGAGCCCGAACAAATGGAGGGCGCCAAACACCGCGCCGCCCGACGCATTTCTGAGCGGAAGAGTATCCCCGGCTTCCGCCCTGGCAAAGCCCCCTACGATGTCGTTCTGCGCAGTTTTGGAGAAGCCGTTATTGTTGAAGATGCAGTTGATTTGCTCTTGGACGAAGTCTATCCGAAGGCCCTCGAGGAAGCAAAACTGGAACCAGGCGCTTCCGGCTCATTGGAAAAAATGGAAAATCTGGATAAAGAACCAAAGTTTACTTTTACCGTTCCGCTTGCCCCTAGTGTGAACCTTGGTGATTACCGTTCAATACGCCTGCCATACGATTGGCAGGAACCCGGCGATGACAAAGTAGATGAGTTTATTGAAGAATTGCGCCAGATGTATGCCAAAACCGAGACGGTTGAACGGCCCATTCAAAAGGGCGATTTTGTGATGATTGATCTGAAGGGCGTTAAGGCAACAGCCGCTGAAGGGGAAGCGCCGCTGATGGATCGCCCTGGTCTGCCCATTTTTATTCGCACCGATGAGAAAGCCGAAGAATTCCCGTTCCCCGGTTTTTCAAACAAATTGGTCGGCTTGGGCGTGAACGAAAGCAAGTCATTTAGCCACAAATACAAGAAGGATGCCAAAGACGAGAGCCTGCAAGGCCAGACAATCCATTTTGACGTGACGGTTAAAATGGTGCGTGGCAGCATCCTGCCTGAACTCAATGATGAATTTGCCAAACAGGCCGGGCCCTTTGAGAATCTACAAGCCTTGCGCGATGCAGTCAAAGCCAACCTGGCAACTCAATCTAAGGCCCAATATGACGATGAATACTTCGCCAAGTTGATGGAAAAAATCAAAGAGACTGCGGTTATCAAGTACCCGCCACAAGTGGTTGACCATGAAGTAGAGCACGTGATGGAAGATCTAAAGTCCCGGCTGGCTGGCCAGAATCTCGATATGGCAGCGTATCTGAAAACGCGCGAAATGGATGAAGAGAAGTTCGTTGCCGAGGAAGCCAGGCCCATTGCAGTAAAACGGTTGGAGCGTTCGCTCGTTATGGATGAGATAGCCAAAGCCGAAAAAATCCAGGTAAGCGAGGAAATTCTGCAATCATCCTTCGAGCAGACCTGGAATGAATACCAGGGAGACGCTGATTTCCAGAAAATGGCCCGTGGCAAATCCCAACCTCCCAAACAACTCTTGAATGCGGTGGCAATGGAATCCGCCAACCGGGCTTACGTGCAGCAGACCCTTAACCGGCTAAAAGATATTGCCATAGGCCAGGCACCCGAACTGGCCAGCGAGGCTCTTCCTGGAGAAGAAACCGAAAAAGCTGTGCAGGATATTGCTACTGAGCAAATCTCGGAAGCAGCCAGTGGAACTCTTTCAGCAGGAGATGGAGAAGCCGATGAGATTGTTGAAAAGGAGTCCGCTTCCACTTCGGCCTCAAGCGAAGAAGAGAATCGCTAACTAAAAAATTCACCTTTTAATGTTTGAAGAAATGGAGAAAATATGAATCCTGATCCTAATAGCGTTATCCCAATGGTAATTGAGTCATCCGGACGCGGGGAACGCGCCTACGACATTTATTCACTCCTGCTTAAGGAACGTATCATCTTTCTGGGTACGCCGATTGATGACCAAGTAGCCAATGTTATTGTGGCGCAATTGTTGTTTCTGAACCGTGAGGATTCTGAGCGTGAGATCCAGATGTATATCAATTCGCCCGGCGGCGTGATTTACTCTGGACTGGCCATCTACGATACCATGCAGATGATATCCAATCCAATCAGCACCGTTGCGGTAGGCGTCACCGCCTCGTTTGGGACCGTGCTACTAACCGCTGGTACGAAGGGCCGCCGATATGCCTTACCGAATGCCACGATCCATATGCACCAGCCTCTTGGGGGTGCACAGGGACAAGCGACGGATATCGAAATCCAGACCAAGCAAATCCTGCGTTTGCGGACTCTTTTAAACGGTATCATGGCAAAACATACCGGCAAGTCGGTGGATGTTATCAAACAGGATACGGAACGCGATTTTTACCTGGATGCAACACAGGCTGTGGAATATGGCCTGGTTGACCAGGTCCTCGAAATCCCGCAAAAGAAATAACATCAGGTGGGGTTGTTTAATAAAAAGTAAGGCGCAGCATCACTAGAGTACAAAAGCTGTGCTCCAAACCCTGCTGCGCCTTTACTTTGGAGCGTCCCAACTTTTTTAATGGGTGAAGAAAATGCCTGATCTGCTGCCTGCCAACATTAAATCTCTTATACTTGACATGGATGGTGTATTATGGAAAGCGGATGCGCCGATTGGTGATCTGCCAGCCATATTTGATCGTATTCAGGCACGCGGTTTAAAAGTAGCTTTTGCCACCAACAATGGAACACAGACACCTGAGCAATATGTCGAGCGAATGGCCCGATTAGGCGTTAGTTTCGAACCCTGGCAGGTGATAACGTCTGCGCTTGGAGTAGCTGAACTGCTCAAACAGAGATTTCCTTCTGGCGGGGCAGTCTTTGCGATCGGTGGTGCAGGCGTGATGACGGCATTACGCGGACGCGGCTTCGAATTACTCTCCATAGAGAATGCGCAAATGGCAGAAGCCGTTGTCATGGGGATCGACGTGCAAATCAATTTCGAGAAAATGCGTGAGGCGGCTTTGCTGGTCCGCCGCGGTATACCTTTCTACGCTACCAATCCGGATAAAACTTTCCCCACCCCGCGCGGCGAAATCCCCGGTGCGGGGGCCTGGATCGCGGTGATTGTGACGGCTACCGGCGTGGAACCCATCTATGCCGGGAAACCTGCACCCTACCTGCACGAACTGGCGCGCCAGCGCCTGGGAACAACAAAAGAAGAAACTATGGTGGTAGGTGACCGGCTGGAAACAGACATTGCCGGGGGCCAGGCAGCCGGGATGCCAGTTGCACTGGTGCTTTCAGGGATCAGCACACGCGTGCAAGCTGAGAGATGGAAGCCTAAAGTGGATGTGGTCGCGGAGGATTTGGCTTCACTGGTACTGATATAGCAGTATAGAATTCTTAGAACACTTGGAAGTTCTATTTTTATGAAATTTCATCCATGCGGGGTTTGATGATTTGATTTGCGATATCCAATAGGCCAATGTTCCGCCAAATCTCATAAGCAGCTTTATATAATTCCAATGCCTGTTCTCTATTACCCTCATCTTTTTCACAATCTGCAATCCGGTACAATGCTCGCGCCTGGCTATAACCATCACCAATTTCCTTATAACGTTCCAAAGCGTATTGGAAATCTTTCCGGGCGCCAGAAATATCCCCGGATTCTCGTTTAGTAGACCCAATAGAAAGGTACACGTTGGCTTCGCCCAATCGGTCTCCAACGGCGCGGAAGAGTTGCAGGGCCGCGTTGTAACTGGCCAGGGCCGCATCCATTTCCTTGCGAAACTGCTGCACGTCGCCGATGGCTTTCAGCACGTTGGCTTCGCCCAATCGGTCTCCAACGGCGCGGAAGAGTTGCAGGGCCGCGTTGTAACTGGCCAGGGCCGCATCCATTTCCTTGCGAAACTGCTGCACGTCGCCGATGGCTTTCAGCACGTTGGCTTCGCCCAATCGGTCTCCAACGGCGCGGAAGAGTTGCAGGGCCGCGTTGTAACTGGCCAGGGCCGCATCCATTTCCTTGCGAAACTGCTGCACGTCGCCGATGGCTTTCAGCACGTTGGCTTCGCCCAATCGGTCTCCAACGGCGCGGAAGAGTTGCAGGGCCGCGTTGTAACTGGCCAGGGCCGCATCCATTTCCTTGCGAAACTGCTGCACGTCGCCGATGGCTTTCAGCACGTTGGCTTCGCCCAATCGGTCTCCAACGGCGCGGAAGAGTTGCAGGGCCGCGTTGTAACTGGCCAGGGCCGCATCCATTTCCTTGCGAAACTGCTGCACGTCGCCGATGGCTTTCAGCACGTTGGCTTCGCCCAATCGGTCTCCAACGGCGCGGAAGAGTTGCAGGGCCGCGTTGTAACTGGCCAGGGCCGCATCCATTTCCTTGCGAAACTGCTGCACGTCGCCGATGGCTTTCAGCACGTTGGCTTTCAATTGCCCATCCGAAAGACCCAGTTGCAGGCAAGCTTCCAGCCAGGCAATCCAGTAGATCCAATCTTCCGTGAAACTGACATAAAACCAATTCCGGCTTTGGGTGGTTAATCTGGCAAGCAAGCCGGCATTTTTTTGCCCGCGCGCCCACTCACATGAAAGAAGCAAATTTGCCCGTTCTTCGGCCACGCGCGGCGCGGTGCTTTGATCGTCGATAAAGTGACTGGAAAAGAGGCCAATGATCCATTCTGCCAGCGCGTCCCTAAAAAGGATCTCCTCCGTTTTATCTTCGTGCAGTTTACTACCTGCGTATTCGTTCAACAAATCATGCAGTCGGTAGCGTTCCCGTCCACTTTCCGCAATCTTAACCAGCGACAGGTTGATAAAGCGTGAGAGTACTGCCCGGCTGACATTCTCGTCAACCTGCCACAAGAAAGCCGCTGCGGTGGGAGAAAAACCGCTTGGCTGAAAGGCTGCCAGGGAACGGAAGCATTTTTTATCGTCGGCGCTCAGATCCTCGTAACTCAAATCGAAGATATTTTTCATATCCCAGCGTACATCGCCTTCCATGTGCAGTTCGGAGAAGCGTCCTTGCGCGATCTCAAAATAATGCGTAATGGGTTTTTTCATACCTTCCAACTGGCGGATACGCCGGGCAGCGATCTCAAGCGCCAGCGGGTTGAAAGCGCAGCGTTCAGCCAGCTTTGCGGCGACTTCTGTTTCGGCAGCCACTACATCTGCGCCCAGCACAGCTTCCAACAATGCAAAGGCTTGTTCCTGCGCCATCGGCTTCAGCGGAAAGGTTTTCGTCACTCCGCCAATCTGTTGAATACGGCTGGTTATTAGTGCTGCACATGGTTTGGAAGGCAGGAAATCAGCCAAACCGGTTAATGCGCCCTGGCGCATGTCATCCAACACAACCAGCAAACTATGCGTCGAAAGATAATGGTGCAACTCGGTCTTTTGCAATTCATAAGAGGCGCCAAGCTGGGTCTGCAAACCGCAGCCGCGCAACATTTCCACCACCACTTCGGGAGCTGTCTTCTCGCCTACATCCACCCATAATACGCCTTCAAATTGATTTCTCATTTCATCGGCCACGTGCTTGGCAAGCTCTGTTTTCCCCCACCCGCCAGGAGCGTGTACGCCAACAATCGCGCCTGCGCCACTTCCGCCGCGCAGAAAAGCGCGCACCTCCTCTTCAATCGTGCCGCGATGAATATAGATAAGCGCTTTAACGGGCGGGATATAACCGATGGAATCATGAATCTCTGGGAATGGCGGTTGGATAATTTGCGTCTCGACATAATCCCTGCCGATGTTAATATTCCGTCCCCGCTCTCCGGTTGCGATTTGCGGGCTATAGTTTAATCATGCCAGCCGGCGCGGGTGGCGAGGAGCCTTCTTTAAAAACGCCCAATACTTGCAGCAACGTTGCAACGCTGGCCAGGAAAGCAAAAACAGCTCCTGTGGAGATGCCCAACAATTCCAAGATTCCATTCTGGCGCGTTTGCCAAGCAGGAAAGGCATACCAACTGATGGCAACTGCGGCTGCCACCAGAATAAATCCTCCAAGAAGAAAGGCCCACCAATATTTTTTCATCAGCAACTCCCCTGACGGGACTAGGATATTTTGCTCTTATTATCGGTCAATTCCCGTCTGGGCGCAATGGGGGCGTGATAAAATCAAGGTGTGCAAACCAACCTGTCACTCATTTATGATCTAAATCTGCCTGACCTTTCTTCCCGGCTGACCGAATGGGGTGAACCAACCTATCGCGCCAATCAAATCTGGCAAGGTCTATACAGGCAACTTTGGAATACCCCGGAGCAGTTCACCAACCTACCGGCTTTACTGCGTACGCGCCTTGCCGAAGCTTTACAATTCCAGGTACTCACTCCTGTTACAACACTAAATTCATCCGATGGACAGACGGTTAAAACGCTCTTCAACTTGCAAGATGGCCGAGCAATTGAAGCTGTGTTGATGCGCTATGAAAAGCGCAATACCCTGTGCATCTCCACGCAGGCTGGCTGTGCAATGGGCTGTGTCTTCTGCGCAACCGGGCAAATGGGCTTCAAACGCCACCTTTCTAGTGGGGAGATCGTTGCCCAGGTGATGTATTATGCGCGGATGCTACACGACCAGGGCGAGGCTGTCACCAACGTGGTGGTGATGGGTATGGGTGAACCATTCCACAACTACGATAACACTTTGTCCGCAATTGACCGGCTGAACGATCCAGATGGCTATAATTTTGGGGCGCGCCGCTTCACCATTTCAACCGTCGGCTTGGTTCCGGCCATCCGACGTTTTGCAGCCGAAAAACGCCAGGTCAACCTTGCCATTTCTCTGCATGCTGCAGAGGATACTCTGCGCACTTCCATGCTGCCAGTAAATAAGCGCTACCCCATTGACGAACTGCTTGAAGCATGCCGGGATTATGTTGCCATAACGGGAAGGCGTATCACCTTTGAATGGGCGCTGATCAATGAGATAAACGACACACCCGAGCAGGCGCACTTGCTGGCGAAGAAACTGAAAGGCCTGCTATGTCATGTTAATGCCATCCCGCTCAACCCCACCCAGGGCTTTTCCGGCAAGGCAACCACAAGGGAACGGGCAGAAAAGTTTAAGGAAATATTGGATAGTTCAGGAATCTCATGCACGATCCGGCTGCGACGCGGAATTGATATTCAGGCTGGCTGTGGGCAGTTGGCAAGTCTGGTTTGATTTTAGGGTTTTGGTTATTTGTTTTGTGAATGTTTGTGATATTTTGGCTATACGCATTAGATAAGGACAAATTTTGCTTGCCAGATTGGTCAGTTTGAAGTATCCTAGACGCGTTTATCATCCCACACAGGTGCCGCTGCATGTCTGAAACCACCGAAAAACATTCCTGGCTCGACCGCCCCATCTTTTCAACCTTCCCCGCCTTGACCGGGGAAATCCTTATCTTCAGCATAATTATCCTCCTCGCAAGCATCAGCCGACTGTATAACTTGGGTATGCGCGTTTTTAGTCATGACGAGAACACGCATGTCTTTTATTCATGGCTTTATGCGACCGGAAAAGGATATCAGTATAATCCGGTCAGCCACGGGCCATTGCAATTCCATTTATTGGCACTAACATATCAATTTCTGGGGGCTAGCGACTTTACCGCCCGCTTACCTCATGCCCTTGCCAGCATCCTGACCATCGTACTTTTATGGAAATGGCGACGTTATCTGGGCCGCGCTGGCACACTGGTGGCGGCTGGTTTAATGCTCATCTCTCCGTTCTTGCTCTTCTATGGGCGCTATGCCCGCAATGAGGCTTTTATTGGCGTGATCTTTGTTTTGATGCTTTATGCCATCCTTCGTTACCTGGAAACCGGTAAAGCCCGTTACCTTGTTCTGCTGACCCTGGCCACCATCCTGCATTTTACTGCCAAAGAAACCGCCTTTATTTACACAGCCCAGGCGATGCTTTTCCTGGCAGTCTACTTAATCCATCGTGTTACCCGTGCTCCCTGGAAGAATCGAGCTATTCTGTACGCTTTCGGTATTTCCTTGTCGATCGGTGTATTGGTGGCGTGCGCTGCACTGGGACTGACAAAACAATCTCCGTCTGTACCTACGCTCATTATCATTGCCGCTATCATTGCCTGTCTGGCATTCCTTGCGGCCGTTATCCTTTTGATCGTTGGCTTTGGCTGGG
This sequence comes from uncultured Chloroflexia bacterium, assembly GCA_963837875.1. GTDB lineage: Bacteria > Chloroflexota > Anaerolineae > Anaerolineales > Villigracilaceae > UBA877. The sequence goes on along the minus strand of CAWIOV010000001.1, from coordinate 1,825,421 downwards.
GGAACCTGCGCCGCGAACGTTCATTCGATATGTTAATCCTGCTCAGCACATTTGTCATCCCGCAATTGGCCGCGTTCCCAGTTACGGCATTGGGATGGAATCCGTTGGATTACCAATACAACTGGCCGGGCTGGAACTTATCGGCACTTTGGGCTCAGCAGCCTGTGCGGACAGCCCTCGTCTTTTTTGTGCTGTGCATCATTTCAGTTGCAATCGGCCTGCTCTGGGACAGAAAGCGTTGGATCATCTATGCCGCCCTGTTCTGGGGTATTTACATCATCCTTTTTACCAGCGTTTTTAGCAACTGGCAAGGCTTTTTCGTTGGTACGGTTGGCGCGCTCGGCTATTGGCTGCAACAACAAGGCGTGCACCGCGGAGGCCAACCATGGTATTACTACCTGCTTATACAGATTCCAATCTATGAATTTCTACCTGCTTTGGGCCTCTGGCTGGCGGTATACTTTGGATTGCATCGGAGATCTCCTGCGCCGATCCCATCCACCGATTCCGCAAAAAATAGCGCTACGGGCAATTCTGCGGAGGTCTCAGGTATCCCGCCAGTTGCACCTACAAAAGAGCCGGTGCCAAGCGAAGGGAATTACACCTTCCAATTATTGATATGGTGGGCCTTAACCAGTCTGCTGGCCTTCACCCTGGCAGGCGAAAAAATGCCCTGGTTGACCGTTCATATTACGCTACCGATGATTCTGTTAACCGGCTGGGCGTTGGGACAGATTATTGAGAGGGTCAACTGGTCCGAGTTCCGCAAGCAGCGCGGCGGAATTGTCACCGTTTTGCTGGTAATTCTTTTTACCAGCTTGGCTACGGCAATTGCCATGGCGCTGGGGGCAAAGCCCCCCTTCCAAGGCAAGACGCTGGAGCAGTTGTCGTCCACGGGAGCGTTCCTGCTCTCGGCAGGTATTTGCATCGCCAGCGCAGGTGGGTTGTACTACCTGCTCTCTGGCTGGCAGTTTCGTAATGCTTTACGGATCGCTGTTTTGGTTACCTTTGCCTTGCTAGCTATCCTGACCGCTCGTACAGCTATCCGTGCAGCTTTTGTTAACGGTGACAACGCCATGGAATATCTGGTCTATGCACATGGCGACAGTGGGATCAGAGATGTAATGGACCAGATAAGCGCGATTTCGAGCCGCGTCTCCGGGGAACAGAACCTGCAAGTTGCTTATGATGATGGCGTTTCCAATTCATTCATATGGTACTTGCGAAGCTATCCTAATGCCTTTTCTTTTGATAAACCAGGCAACAACCTGCGCGATGTGCCGGTAATTATTGTGGACCCACAGAACTATGACAATATCAAGCCGATTGTAGCCAATAATTATTACCGTCTTGATTACATACGATTAGTCTGGCCAAACCAGGACTATTTTGCGCTGACCTGGCAACGTATCAAGTATGCGATTACCAACCCAGCTATGCGAGACGCCATCTTCCAGATCTGGCTAAACCGGGACTACTCGGCATACGCCAAGGCCACCGGCGAAAGTGGCCTGACCTTAACCAATTGGCAACCCTCTGCACAAATGGAGTTATTCATCCGCAAAGACATTGCGGCGCAAATCTGGGAGTATGGCATTAACCAGGCGGCGCCGATCCAGACCGATCCATACGAAAAAGGAAACATAAGCCTGCCAGCTGATCTAACTTTCGGGACAGCTGGAAATGCGAGCGGTCAACTCAATACACCCCGCGGCTTGGCCGTCGCGCCGGATGGCAGCTTGTATGTTGCCGATTCGCTCAACCACCGCATCGAGCATTTTGATGTAACCGGTAAAATGATCCAAGCATTCGGAAAGGCATCGCCAGGCTGTCCCTATGCCACCACGCCTCCACCAAATGTACCCTTGGGTACCTTCTGTGAACCCTGGGGAGTGGCTGTTTCTCCCGACGGGCAATGGGTTTATGTAGCTGACACTTGGAACCACCGCATTCAAAAATTCACGGCGGATGGTACACCGGTCAAGGCGTGGGGAACACCCAACTACGACCCCAATTCAAGCAGCCCGTTTGGCCTGTGGGGGCCGCGCGGCATCGTAGTAAACTCGCAAGGGCACGTGGTAGTAGCAGATACAGGCAATAAGCGCATCGTTGTTTATGATTCAGAAGGGAATTTCATTTCCCAGTTTGGCGGCGAAGGGACCGCGGCAGGCCAGTTCGATGAACCGGTTGGCCTGGCTTTTGATAGCCAGGGTAACTTGTACGTGGCAGATACCTGGAATCAGCGTATCCAAGTCTTTGCTCCCAATGCTGCCAAGACTACCTACACGCCATCAGCACAATGGGATATCGCTGGCTGGTCGAGCCAATCGCTGGATAACAAGCCCTATCTCACGGTGGACGAAAATGGACACATCTTTACAACTGACCCGGATTCGTTCCGCGTGCTCGAGTTCACGACCGATGGCAAATTTGTAAACGCATGGGGCGGGTTCGGTAGCGGGCCAGGAAATTTTGGATTGCCTTCCGGAATTGTCGTGGATAGCCAGGGACGGGTCTGGGTCAGCGATGCGGCCAACAACCGCTTGATGCGCTTTACACTGCCGTAAACCTAACTGTATAAAAAAGGGATAGTTATATTCATAATTAAAATTGGAGAGGAAACTGCATGAAACTCCACGAATACCAATCCAAACTGATTTTTGCCAAATACGGCATTCCAATCCCGAAGGGACGTGTTGCGGCTACTGCAACTGAGGCAAGACAAATTGCCGAGGAGTTGGGCGGCCCCGTTGTGATCAAATCCCAAGTGCTAGTGGGCGGACGCGGCAAAGCCGGAGGCATTCGCGTTGCAAAATCGGCCAAGGAGGCCGAAGACTTCGCCACACAGATCCTGAGCATGGAAATAAAAGGCTTGCCAGTGCGAAAGGTGCTTGTCGATGAAGCAGCCAACATTCAACAAGAAATCTATTTGGGCATCACCAATGATCGTGCTGCCCGAAGACCGGTCATCATGGCATCCGCTGCTGGTGGTATTGAGATTGAGGAAGTTGCTCGCGCCAATCCGGAGAAAATCATCAAGGTCCATATTGACCCATTACTTGGTCTGCGCGACTACCAGGCACGTGACATCGCCATTGGGATTGACCTGCCAAAAGAACACTGGAAGCAATTCGCTGAAATTTGCCGTGGCTTGTGGCGCGCCTACGTTGAGTGCGACGCCACGCTGACTGAGATTAATCCGCTGGTCATCCTTAAGGAAAAACGACTGATGGCCTTAGACGGAAAAATGCTCGTGGACGATAACGCCCTCTTCCGCCACACCGATCTGGCCGAGATGCGCGATGTAGACGAAGAAGCTGCCATCGAAACCGAGGCACGCAAGTATGGGCTTTCTTTTATTAAACTGGATGGACAAATTGGCTGCATGGTAAACGGCGCTGGGCTGGCCATGGCCAGTATGGATATCGTCAAGCTGTTCGATGGGGAACCGGCCAATTTCCTGGACATTGGCGGAGGCGCCAGTGCAGATAAGGTTGCTGCAGCGTTGCGAATCATTCTCTCGGATAAAAATGTCAAAGCCATACTGTTTAACATCTTTGGCGGAATCACCCGCTGCGATGAGGTTGCAAAGGGTATCCTGACCGCCCTAAAGGAGGTCAATCCAACCATACCAATGGTTGCCCGTCTGGTAGGAACGAATGCCGAAGAAGGCCGCAAACTGTTGGCAGAAGCCAATATGATTACTGCTGAAACACTGGTCGACGCGGCCCAAAAAGCCGTTGCAGCAGCGAAAGTATAGGAGACTGAACAATGAGTATTTTAATTGACAAGAAAACCCGCTTGTTGGTTCAAGGTATCACCGGAAATGAAGGCCTCTTCCATACGCAACAGATGCTGGCATACGGGACCAAAGTTGTGGCAGGCGTTACGCCTGGCAAAGGTGGAGCATGGGTGCTGGGCGACAAAGTGCCGGTATTTGACTCCTGCCGCGTGGCCGTCGATGCCACTGGCGCAAATGTTACCGTGATATTTGTGCCATCGCGCGGCGCTCCGGACGCGATGTTCGAGGCTGCCGACGCGGGTATCCCGCTGATTGTCTGTATCACCGAGGGGGTTCCGGTGCAGGATATGATGCGAGTTCGCGAATATCTCGACCAGAAACAGATCAGGCTAGTCGGTCCAAACTGCCCCGGATTGTTAACTCCCGGTGAAGCCAAGGTGGGCATCATACCCAACAATATTGCCATACCTGGCAATGTGGGTGTGGTCTCGCGTTCCGGTACGCTTACGTATGAGGTACTCTATGCTCTCAAGCAACATGACATGGGTGTTACCACCTGCGTTGGTATCGGCGGCGATCCCATTAACGGCACGAATTTTATCGACTGTCTGGATTTGTTCGAAGCTGACCCGCGTACCGAAATGGTTGTAATGATCGGTGAAATTGGCGGGACTGATGAAGAGAAAGCCGCTCAGTTTATCGCCGCAAACATGACAAAGTCAGTAGTGTCATTCATCGCCGGGCAGACCGCTCCACCCGGTAAACGTATGGGGCACGCCGGAGCCATTATCGAAGGCGGAGCAGGTACCGCAGCCGATAAGATTAAAGCACTTGAAGCAGTCGGCGTTAAAGTGGCCCGCCACCCAGAAGAAATCCCATCATTGCTACTGCAATAACACAACAGGGGCGACCCAATGGGCCGCCCCTGTCAATTAAAATATACAGGGGCACGACGGCGTTCGTGCCCCCAAGAAATTTTTTAGAGACTTGTTATTGTTTGGTTTTTCGGGAGTCAACAAATGCAACCGCGTCTCCCACCGTCACGGAGGCAAGCTTCTGGGCATCTTCATCGGAAATTTCGGTGCCAAACACATCCTCAAATTTCATGATGAGTTCAACCAAGTCAAGTGAATCGGCTTCCAAATCTTCACGGAAGCGGGCTTGCGGTGTGACCTTGGCTTCATCCACACCCAACAAATCTACAATGATAGCCTTTACTTCATCAAATGTATCTGCCATGGGTTCCTCCAAAATAATTTTTCTGGCCCAATTGTAACCGGGTTGCCAGTATAATTCAATAGACGGAACACAAACCCATGAAAAAAGTTGCGCCCATCGAAACACGCAAATCCGATCATATCAAGATCAACCTGGAGCAGGATGTCCGTTCTGGCCTGACCAGTGGTCTGGAGTTTTACCGCTTTATCCACGAAGCCTTGCCCGAGTTGGACCTAGACGCAGTTGATATCTCCTTAAAGGTGTTTGGCAAAAAACTGGCTGCACCCATCATGATCTCTTCCATGACTGGCGGAACCGAGTTAGCCAGGGAAATCAACCAGCACCTGGCGGAGGCTGCCCGGGAATGCAACGTGGCGATGGGCGTGGGCAGCCAACGCGCCGCCCTGGAGGATCCTAAGCAAATTTCCACCTACGCAATCACCCGTAAAGTCGCCCCGGATATTCTACTCTTCGCCAACCTGGGCGCGGTACAGTTAAACTACGGCTATCGTATTGATGAATGCCGTCGCGCCGTTGACATGATCCAGGCGGATGCGCTTTTCCTGCATCTCAATCCACTACAGGAAGCAGTGCAGGCCGGCGGCGACACTAATTTTGCCGGCCTGGCAAAAAAAATAGAAAGAATATGTAAGAAGCTGGAAGTCCCGGTGATCATCAAAGAGGTCGGCTGGGGCATTTCGGAACGGACCGCCAGGATGTTGGCCGAGTGTGGTGTCGCTGCGATTGACGTGGCCGGTGCGGGTGGCACAAGTTGGTCGCAAGTGGAAATGCAGCGCGCCACGGACGAGTTCACCCGCCAGCTGGCAGCAACCTTCGTCGCTTGGGGTATTCCCACCGCAGACTCGATCCTGCGTGTCAGGAAAGCAGTACCAGGGCTGATGGTCTTTGCCAGTGGCGGCCTAAAAGACGGGCTGGATATCGCCAAGTGTCTGGCCCTGGGTGCCACGCTGGGCGGGATGGCAGGCCAGTTCCTAAAGGCCGCGGCGGTATCACCTGCGAAAGCCATCGAGTTGCTTAAGTTAACCCGGAAGCAGATCCAGGTCACGTTGTTTTCAGCAGGCATCTCGGATCTAAGTAAAATGAAGAATGAAGAATATCTGCAGAAAATCGACCAATAACGCCATGACTACCATCATCAGCTCCATCATATTTGATTTCGGCGGCGTATTGGTCAACTGGGATCCGCATAAACTTTTCAATAAATATTTCGCAAACGATACGCAGGCCATTGACGCCTTCCTGGCTGAAATTAATTTTTCCGACTGGAATCTTTCCCAGGATAAAGGCTACCCCTTTGCCCTGGCTGTAACGGACCTTTCGACCAAGTTCCCGCAATACGCACGTATCATCCGCGCCTATGATGAAGAATGGGAAGAATCCATCACTGGGATCATCCCGGAGACCGCTGAGATTCTATTCCGCCTCAAAGCGGCCGGTTACCGATTGTACGGCCTGACCAACTGGTCGGCGGAAAAATTTACCCTCGTCAGGCATAAATACAAGGTTTTCGATTTGTTTGAAGACATTGTGGTCTCCGGGGAGGTAAAGCTCGTCAAGCCCGACCCGGCAATTTTTCACCTGCTACTTCAGAAAATCAACCGGCAGCCGCAGGAATGTTTACTGGTGGATGATTCGCAAAAAAATGTCGAAACAGCCCAAATGATGGGCTTTGTAACCCACCACTTCACGAACCCTGCCCGCCTCGTTTTGAAGCTTCAACAAATGGCCATTTTATAACCATCCTGAAATTTGGAGCGAGGAAAAATCATGAGTCTGAAAACTCTGACAGAAAACATGCTTCCCGCCATCGAAAACGAACTCCAGCAGGTGGTAGCCCAGTTGGATACGCCACGACTGCGCTCCTTCCACGAAATGCTAACTTACCATATGGGTTGGAGCGGGGAAGGACATGGGCCGGAAGCAACCGGGAAACGCATCCGCCCGCTGTTGGTGCTGTTGACTTGCGCTGCATCAGTTAAAGGGGAGAATGAAGCGGATCCGGCAGCCGGGACGTGGCAACGCGCCCTGCCGGCTGCCGCCTGCATCGAACTCATCCACAACTTTTCCCTTGTTCACGATGACATCCAGGATGGCTCCGATCTTCGGCGTGGCCGACTGACGGTCTGGAAGCAATGGGGTATGCCACAGGCCATCAACGTGGGGGATGCGTTATTCATCCTAGCACACCTGGCCCTGCTGGAAACCAAAGCAGATTTTCCGCTGGCGATACCGCTGCAAGCCGAGGCAATCATTGACGCGGCCTGCCTGGCCTTGAGCAGTGGCCAATTCTTGGATATTTCCTATGAGAAGCAAGCCGGTCTGACCAGCGAAGATTATTGGCCGATGGTTTCTGGCAAGACGGCTGCCCTGCTCTCGGCCTGTACCCAAGTTGGGGCACTCCTGGGCGGGGCGGACGAAAACGCACAGGAAAGTTACCGCAGTTTCGGTCATTATCTTGGCCTAGCCTTCCAAATTCAGGATGATTATCTCGGCATCTGGGGTGATTCAGCATTGACAGGGAAATCCACCGAGTTAGATCTGGTTACGGGCAAAAAATCCCTGCCGGTGTTATATGGGCTGGCAAAGAATGGATCATTTGCGCAGCGCTGGGCTAAAGGATGCATCCAGATTGAGGAAGTAAGCAGTATGTCTGAACTGTTGGCAGGGGAAGGGGCCAAATTGTACACGCAGGAAGCAGCCGATCAGATGACCGACCTGGCCTTGCAATGCCTGCGGGCTGCCGACCCACAGGGCGAAGCCGGGGAAGCACTGTTCGAACTCACTCAGGTGCTATTAGGCAGGAAAGTATAAAGAGAGGTTTATAAATGCTCGATCATTCGCAATTTGTTATTTGTCCGCATTGCCGGAGTACTGTTCTACCTCTGCAGGATCACACCTGTCCAAGCTGCCGGGAGCGGATTAGCGCGCCGAAAGGACAAGGGCAAGCTGAATTGGATTTATTGGAGGATCAGAATGTAAAAATTATCAATAGTGAACGCGAGCCCCAGAGCGAGTCGCCAATGGAAGGGACGGATCTCAAAGAAAAGCCCGAAGATGAAGCGCACGGTGGGATAAGCAAAGGCGTACAGGATTTCGATGAAATAGATATATATAAAAAATACTGGCAGGCAGCCTGGCGGATCACTCGAAAGTTCTGGATCACACTTGGCATTTGGTTCGGTTTCGCAGGTCTCTTTTTGATCATCGCCTGTATCTTTAGCGTCGAAAAAGTGGCTCAAGGAGAGAACACCGCAGCCTGGCTGGGATTCGGTCTTGGGCTTGGCTTGGCTGTCATCCTGGTTTCGCTTGGATGCATGCTGGCCGGTCAAGCATCTGAGATTCAAGCTGAAAACGCAACGTTTTCCCTACCGGGATTTATACTTTTTTACGATCTGTACCGGCCGCATTTGCGCAACACGTTTTGGGCCAAGCAACCGGACGATACAACTGCTGCTACATTCATGCGGATTTTCCATGAATTGAAGGAATAAAAATTTGGTATAATCTTTCTCACCCGCGGGTGTAGTTCAGTGGTAGAACGCTTGCTTCCCAAGCAAGATATCGTGGGTTCGAGTCCCATCACCCGCTCTAAAAGTTGCTTCTATTTTTTTCGTTTCGAAAAACTCTCTCCAAGGTTTTATTCCCAATCACCTGCAGAAACGAACCAGCAGGCGGAGAGCTTAAGATCTGCAAGTCCTCCCAGGGGGAGGAACTGTCATCGAGGAACTTAAGCACACGCTGGGCTGGGTTTTTTGTAAAAATAGCTGCAAGGGTGGAGCGACCCAATGCCGACCTTTTGGCAAATACTTCCAAAATTACTCCATCGTAAAAGCGGTAGCGCAGCGGGTCGGGTGAGATGGCAAAGGGATGGCCCCGGTTGAGCAAAGAATTCACGATTCGATTTGAATCGCGCTGGATTCGGGCGAAAGCATAGCCCGTGGAAGGTTTTACCCTTCCGCCACGCGTGCCGATTGCGAGAATGCGCCGCCCAATACGGCGTGGGAACGGCTGGTCGGTCATCGGGACGACCCCATGCTCGCTAGCGAGGATGTTGTAGGCTTTCAATCCCAAAGTGGCAGACAGGTAGCCGCGCAGGGCTTCTGCATACTCATCGTCTGGTAATACTTCCGGGGAAAATAGGGTGTACTCCACCAAGGCATTGGTCGGGCTGAAAGGCAGGATATAGAAAAACGTCACACCGCCGCGCTGGGGTGTGCGCAAGTCGAACATGGTGACGGTCTGTGGGTTGAATACAGGCGCGGCGGTCTCGATCTCCCAGCCAGTGAAATGCTGTTTTAGGTAGTTGTAACGCCGCAAGTTCGGAACCACATCAGAAGGACGGATACGGCTATCGAAGGCCCATTCCGCTGCGAATGACTCGCCGCCCACGTTGATGGCGACTTTTTCCTGTCCATCCTCCACATCTCCCAACCCGTGGACAAAAGTAACCGTATGTTTTTCAAGTTCAGACCTGGCGAAGTTGTAAAAGTCCAGGCCGCGCACCATTTCATAATGCAACGGGGCTAGATTCCAGATCTGGTCAATCTCATCGGATTGGAAACGCAGGCGCGGCCAGGCCCGCCGGGCAATCCCATCGTAGCGGGTAGGCTGGTCGGTCCAGAAACACCAGGTGCGGTCGTTAGTGGTTTTGGAATCCTTTTCTACGATCAGAATGGATTTCTGCTCGAGCGGGCTGTTAACCAGTTCGAGCGCCAGGCTCAACCCAGCCGCGCCGCCGCCCAGGATGGCAAAGTCGTAATTCATCGCTGTGACACCTGCATTAACACACCAGGACGCGGCTCGAGCGTCGCGCCCATGTGAACGTGCACACGCTGGCGAGTGAGGGTCAGTTCGTAGCGCTGGAAGAGGCGCGCCAGGATTACCCTGGCCTCCACTTGGGCGAAGTTGGCCCCGATGCAATTGCGTGGTCCCCCGCCAAATGGCAGGTAACTATAAGGCACGTGAAGATTGCCGGGAGCAAAGCGATCTGGATCGAACCGTTCGGGCTTGGGCCATTGAGCATCATCGTGATGTGTGGCGTATATGGAAACCATCACGCGTGACCCTTTCGGGATATCGTACCCACAAAACGACAGGTCTTCGGCGGATAAGCGATTGCCAACATGAATGGGCGGATACAGACGCAATGTCTCGTCAATAACCTGTTTACAATAAACCAGGGATTCGATCTGCTCGGGTGTGGGAGGCGTTTCCTGAGAAAAGTTGGCGATCTCTTTTTCCAAATAGGGCCGGACCTGGGGATATCTGCCCACCAGGTAAAGGCTCCAAGCAAGTAGAGCTGTGCTGGTATCGTGCCCGGCAATGAGCAGGGTGAGCATTTGATCCCGGATCAGGTCATCGTCCATGCCGCCGGCAATTAACTGGCTGAGGAGGTCTCCGCCCTTGCTGGGATGAGCACGACGATCACGGATCAATCGATAAAGATAGTTGTTGAGCGCGGCAATGGATGCACCATATTGCCGGCGGGGCGCGCCCAGTAACCACAGGCCAGGAGAAATGAATTTGAGCATATCCAGGATTGCCGGGAATAGGAGATCGAGGTCGGGGGTCATGTCAACATCGAAAAGAGTGTCCATCACGATGAGAAGGGCCAGACGGCGCATTTCCACCAGCATATCGTACGTATCTCCAGGCTCCCACGCGTCGATAACCTGGTTGGTACGATGCCACATCTTGTCAATATAGGCGGACACTTGCTGGCGGTGAAGAGCGGGCATGACCTTCCTCCGCAGACTGTCGTGCGCCTCACCATCTTCGACCAGCAACCCGTGCCTGAGCAAGCTGGTGACCGGGTCTGCTTCGTTGCGCCAGTGCAATCGTGCACGCTCTTCTACTAAGGCGAAGTGGGTCGCATCCGGTCCGGATAGGAAAATTGGGCTGAAACCAGGGAGCGAAAGGCGGAAAATATAGCCTAGGTGCCGATGCATTGCCGAGAGAGCGCCGATAAGATTATACGGTCCAAAAAGTTCGCGCAAGGCCGCCAACCCGGTCTCTGAATCAGGAGCAGGAGGAACCTTACAACCTTTATTATCAGACAAACGCTCTCTCATTCGTCGAACCAAACTGTCACTTCCGCCAGCGAATGGGTCTTGAGCCAAATATCAGGCAGGCGGCGGAGCTTGCCCCAAGCATCGATGTGGGCACGCCGGGAGAAGACATTGTAATCGTGATTCTCGATATCAGAAAGGATGGCCTCGTACAAATTGGAAGCTGCGGCGATGGCGAAACGGCCATCACCTTTTAGCATAGCAATCCCCGGCCAGGCTTCCGCGTACATGCGCCGGACACGCTGAATCTGGAAGCGCATGAACTTGCGCCAACGTGGAGTAACCATTCCGCCTGCTATATCGCCTTCGGTAAGCCCGAATTGTTTCAGATCCTCCAGGGGCAGGTAAAGGCGCCCCTTACGCCAGTCCTCGGTGACATCCCGCAAGATATTGGTCATCTGCAAGGCAACACCGAGTTTAATGGCATAAGGAATAGCCTCGGGACCGGAAAAACCAACAATGTGCATCGCCATTAGCCCAACGGTTGAAGCCACTCTGTAAGCATATTCGGCCAATTCTTCGAAAGTCTGGTAACGGCAGCGGGTCAGATCGGAAGCCACTCCATCGAGGAGTTGTTCGGCATAACAAACCGGGATACCAAACTTCAGACGGGTATCTGCCCAGGCCAGGGCCACCAAATGCTCGCCAGATGGATGGGATGAGAGCGAGCGTGAACGCCAGTCATTCAGCATCGGCAGGGGATCATCCGCAGAGGTGCAGTCAACGATATCGTCGCTGATCCGGCAAAATGCGTACAAAGCGCGGATTGCCTGACGCTTCTGTGGGGGTAGCAGGCTGGAAGCAAGATGGAAAGTACGGCTGTGCTGCCGGGTGATATCTTCACAGGCCCGGTAGGCTTGGCACAAAAGGGTCGAATCAAGGGTGGCAATGGTGGGTGTGGCCAATTGTCCAAAGGCTTCAAGCGCCATTCCAAGCAGATTGGATTCCCAGGGCAAAGTTTTCTGCTGCATTGTCATTGGATACCTCCCAGTTCCATCTGGATGCGTTCGGCGGTCAACTTAGCAGAAAGCAGGACGATCGGAAGGCCTGTTCCCGGATGGGTGCTGGCCCCAGCAAAGTATAGGTTCTTATAACGCGGGTGGCGATTATGCGGGCGCAGATAACCAATCTGGGCAAAGTTGTGGCTCAGACCAAAAGCAGAGCCTTTGGCAAGGTTGAGCATTTTGAGATATTCCGGCGGCCCCATGGTCTCTTCTAACACGATCCGTTTGCCCAGATCCTTAACGCCGATGCCTTCCAGTCGGTCAATTACAAAACTTCGGGCGCGCTCGCGCAAGGCATCCCAATCCTGCGGCTGTGCGGCGTTGATGTGACCCACCGGTACGAGCACCATCAGAGAATCCCCATCCGCCGGAGCGAACGATGGATCGGTACGGGCCGGGGCATTAACGTAAAATGAAGGGTTTTCCGGCAAACCAAAATCCCGGAAAATACGCTCGAAGGAGGCCCGGTACTCATTATCCGCCAGAAAAACGTTGTGGTGCAATAACTCCGGAGATTTCACGCCTTTCACGCCCCAGTAAAACATCAACGCCGAGGAAGTGTATTTTTTTCGGGAGAGATGTGCAGCTGTGCCATCGTCGGGAAGCAGGTTGGCATAGACGTACGGCAGATCGGCGTTAGCAATTACCAAATCGGCTGACATGCCTTTGCCATCCTCCAGCGTAACCCCGGTTGCGCGACTGCCTTCGATGTTAATCTGCTTGACGGCTATACCATATTCGAAGCGTACTCCTAGCCCAGCCACGATCTTGGCAAGAGTCTCAATCGGCCGATACAGACCTCCCTTTGGGAACCAAACCCCATCGCCCAGTTCGGTGTACTGCAGCAGCGAGTAAGTTGCCGGAGCTTCATATGGGCTGAGGCCCAGGTACATATTCTGGAATGAGAAAGCTGCCTGCAAACGAGAATCCTTGAAATAACGAGCCGTATTGCTGGCATGACTAACCAACGCCTTCATTTTAAATAACAACGGCAGATTGCCAAGGTCGAAGTACTCCGCCAAAGAATAAAAATTACGGCCAACAAATTTGTCCAGACCGAGGTGGTAATTGGTGTACCCTTCTGCCATGAACTTAAGGAACTGTCCAAACGCACCTGGTTCGAGAGCATCCAACTGCTCGCGCATAGAAGGCATTTGGTAAGTCAGATCTAGGCTGTTTCCATCATGGAAATGGGCCCGGTAGGTCGGGTCAAGGTGAACCAGTTCAAGGTGATCCTCCATACGCTCCCCCAACGCGGCGTAGGTCTCGGCAAAGACCTCCGGCATAAGGAAAAGAGTTGGGCCTGTATCAAACCGGTACCCGTTTTTTTGGATAAAAGATGCCCGCCCACCGGGATGATCAGATTTTTCGATCACAGTAACATTGTGGCCGGCCCGTGCCAAACGTCCAGAAACCGCAATGCCTCCGATGCCAGCTCCAATAACAATAATGTTCATCTTTAATTTCTCCTTTATTTATCCTAATTGTTTATATTATAGGCAATAGCTTCGATATTGTCAATGTTTTGCACATATATTGTATATTTTATATCGACACTCAGGAAATATATCGGCAAATTTACCTTATTTGGGGTCCGAGTATTTGCCCAAGAAGCAGTAAAATAAAGAAGCTATCATATACCAAATAAAAAACACAAAGAGCCAAAATTATGCCACTCCGAGAATATATCCATAGTCTGGCAAACCGGAAGAAACTCATCCGGGTCAGCGAACCGATCTCAAAGACCTTGGAAATTGCGGGGGTTTTGAAACAATGTGAACCAGCCACGGTGCTGTTCGAAAATGTGCGTGAAACGCCATTTCCAGTCATCGGTAACCTGTTTTGTTCAAAAGCCGCTTTTGCAGATTACTTTGGGATTCGGGTTGCAGAGATCATCCCCTTTCTGTTATCTGCCATACAGAAACCTGTTGCCTGTGAAATCGTTACCAACGCACCTTGCCAGGAAGTCGTTTTGGATATGCCGGACCTGGATCAGATGCCAATCTTATTCCACTGTGCCGGAGATGGAGGCAACTACATCAGCTCAGGGGTGGTACTCGCCAGCCATCCGGTCTATGGTCAGAACGCGGATTTTCATCGGTGCATGCAGTTTTCAAGAACAGAAATGTCCGTGCGGGTTGTACGCAACCGGCATTTTGACCGCTATCTGCGCGACCAGAAAGATGTGGATGTGGCCATTTGCATTGGCAACGCGCCCAACGTGCTGGTGGCCGCAGCGACATCCGTGGAGTTGGGTGTAAACGAATTGGAGATCGCCAATGCGCTCGAGCCTTTCCAGGTGGTGCAGGCAAAAACAAGCAACCTGCTGATCCCGGCAGAGACGGAATTCGTTATTGAAGGTACCATCCATCTGGACAAAACGCACGCCGAGGGGCCGTTTGTGGATCTGACCGAGACTTACGATGTGACCCGCCAGGAGCCCGTTCTGGAAGTAAAAGCCATCACGCACCGGCGGGATGCAATCTGGCATGCCCTGTTGCCAGGCGCGCTGGAGCACAAACTATTGATGGGCATGCCACGCGAACCTACCATATTCAAAAAGGTTAACGAGGTAGTGCGATGCCTGGATGTGAACGTCAATCCCGGTGGGTGTTCCTGGTTACATGCCATCGTTCAGATTGACAAACAAACTCAAGACGATGGGAAAAAGGCGATCGAGGCTGCCTTTTCCGGGCATAGTTCGTGCAAGCACGTTTATGTGGTTGATAAGGATATTGACATCTACAATTCTCTCGAGGTCGAATGGGCCATGGCAACCCGCTTTCAGGGTGACCGTGACCTGGTGGTGCGGGAACGCGCCCAGGCTCCAGCCTGGATCCATCCGCAGATGCCGGAACACATCTGACCACCCGGCTCGGATTTGACCTGACCGCGCCGCTCGAAACGTCTGGAAAATCGTTTTATCGGGCCGCGTTCCCAGCTGTGGATCTAAAGAAATTCGTATGGAATTAACCCAAGAAGAATACCAAATGCTGGAAGGCAGGGATGGCCAAGCCACCCGCAAAGCCATGGAAATTCTGATTGCGCTCGGAACGATCTATGGGGCCGACCGGTTATTGACGGTTGCGTCGGTACAGATCGCTGGGGTTAGTTTTGACAACCTGGGCGAGGCCGGTTTGGAATTCCTGTCTGAGATGGCTAAAAATGGGGCAAAAGCAAAAGTTTTGACCACATTAAACCCGGCCGGGATGGATATCGAAAACTGGCAAGAACTGGGAATTGATGAAGATTTCGCCATGAACCAGAAACGGGTGATCGACGCCTATACAAAAATGGGAATTGTGCCCACCTGTTCGTGTACACCATACCTGTTTGGAAACCTGCCACATTACGGAGAGCACATTGCATGGGCAGAAAGCAGCGCCGTTTGTTATGCCAATTCTGTCCTGGGGGCAATGACCAACCGGGAAGGTGGCCCAAGCGCCCTGGCTGCCGCGTTAACCGGGAAAACGCCCAATTATGGATTGCATTTGCCCGGGAACCGTCGGCCCACGCTGACATTTGATGTACAAGCCATCTTAACCGGTACGCGCGATTTCGGTGCTCTGGGCGTTTCAATAGGCAAGATGATCGAGTCCAGGAAGGCTAAAGCCGTTCCTTACATCCGTGGGATTTGCCAGGCCTCCCTGGAAGAACTTAAATCCTTTTGCGCTAGCGTTGCCACTTATGGCGGTTTGGCCATCTTTCACATGGAAGGAATCACTCCCGAAACGACCCTATCCTCAGCTCCAGACGAAATTGTGACAATTTGCCAGGAAGATATAGAGATTGCCATCCGTTTCCTCGATGAGCTCCCGCCAGTGAATGATGTTGATTTTGTAAGCCTGGGCTGTCCGCACCTGTCACTCCATGAAATCGAACGAGTAGCAGAACTACTGAAAGGGAAAAAGGTCAGGAGGCCATTCTGGATTACCACGGCACGCCCGACCAAACGGATTGCAGACCAGATGGGTTACACGGCAATGATCAATGAAGCAGGAGCCGTGTTCGCCACAGATACATGTTGCGTGGTTGCACCCATTAAAGGCCGGTTTAATGCCATTGCCACTGATAGCGCCAAAGCTTGTTACTATGCCACCGCAAAAAATGGCTTCAAAACGCGTTTTTTACCCTTCGATGCAGTCATCGAGGAGGCACTGAAATGATATTACAGGGGCGCAAAATATCCCCCGGTAATGCTGATGCCGAGGCGCTGGTCACTTCCATGGGAATTTCTTTTTATGGTGGTGTTGACCCCGGAACTGGCCAGGTGGTAGAAAAAGGACATGCATTGGAAGGGCAGTTCATCGGCGGGAAGGTACTGGTCTTTCCCACCGGGAAGGGTTCCACCGTCGGCTCTTACACGCTATACCGTCTGAAGAAGGCAGGGAAGGCTCCGGCAGCCATCATCAACACCGAAGCCGAGACCATTACCGCTGTAGGCTGCATTATCTCCGATATCCCCTGCGTAGACCACATCCCCACAGGGAATATCGCGACGGGAATGCGGGTTCGAGTGTGTGCAGAGAACGGCACCGTGGAGGTTCCGTGAGCCGCACACGGGGACGAGTCATCCTGGCAATTACTGGTGCCAGCGGGGCGATATTGGGCATCCGCACATTAGAATTACTGCGGGCAGCGGGGAAGGAGACACACGTGATCATCAGCGAAGCTGCCCAACAAACAATTTCAGTTGAAACAGCGTGGAGCGTGGCAGACGTAGAAGCATTGGCTGACACATGCTACGAACCGCAACAAATCGGGGCAAGCATCGCCTCAGGATCCTTTACAACTGAAGGTATGCTGGTCGTGCCTTGTTCGATCAAGACTCTTTCTGGTATCGCCAATTGCTACGCCAGCAACCTGATCATCCGGGCTGCAGATGTATGTCTGAAAGAGGGGCGCAGATTGATCCTGGCTGTACGGGAAACGCCACTGCATGCCGGGCACCTGCGATTAATGCAGGAGGCCACCGAGGCCGGCGCTGTGATTTTTCCCCCAGTGCCTTCTTTTTATGCCGGACATCAAACGCTGGATGAATTGATAACGGATCTTTCCGGGCGCATATTGCTCCGTATGGGAATTGATAATAACGCCTATGGTAGGTGGGGGAATGAATAAATATCTTTCTTCAACAGCGTTAAGCGTTATAATTACCTCAATGAGCAACTCGTTTAGAACACGATAGCTTAAGATTAAACGTATTTCCTTGTTTCCCCAAACCCCATATAGCGGAGGACATTCATCTCATAATAGATTGCAAGGATGCTGTTATGCGTCTCGTTCGACGACATGCTAAAATATTAATGGAGGCTGCAAAATCGCTATGAGTAGTGCCGTTATTCTGTACATCGAAGATAACATCGATAATCGAACGCTTATTCGCAGGATTTTAACAGCAGAAGGCTATCAAATAAAAGAAGCCGGAAATGCAGGGGAGGCGTTGGATATGCTTAAAACTTTACATCCTGATTTAATTCTAATGGATATCAACATGCCTGATGTGGATGGATATACTCTTACATCCCAGATCCGCTCCATGTCAGGCTTTGAGAGCGTTCCGATTGTTGCCCTTACTGCCAACGTAATGCGCGGAGACCGGGAACGATCTCTGGAAGCTGGCTGCGATGGATATATCCAAAAACCGATTGATATCGATCTGCTCCCGCAGCAAGTTGAGCGCTACCTGAGGAAAAAATAATTATGCCCAACTCTCAAGATACCATTCAAAATTCCATGGCAGATACACAAACGGGACGAAAATCGGCTATCCCAAAAGATTGCACCGTACTTGTGGTGGAAGATAATGTCTCAAACTTCGTTCTGATTGCCCGCATGTTGGGCTATTTGGGCATCCACTGCGAATGGAAGACATCGGGGTATGAAGTAGTTGAATATGCAGATACTCTTCCTCGCCTGGATTTGATTTTGATGGATATCCGTTTGCCTTACGAGGATGGCTACGGCGCTTTAAAGAAAATTCGCGCGTCCGAACGCCTGAAACAAGTCCCCATTGTAGCAGTAACTGCGGAAGCCAGCCTTGAACAAATGGATAAAGCCAAGGCTTCGGGATTCGACGGTTTTCTTGGAAAACCTCTCGATCCGGACCGTTTTCCCGATCAAATCCGGCATATTATAAACGGCAAACCGGTCTGGGAACTGAGCTAGACCAGCAGTATGGCAATCATGCTTGGATTACGAAGTTAAGGAGACCTTGATGCCGTCAGAAAAAGATGAACTGGCTGATAAAGGGCTGCTCGAAAGGATTCTTGAGCCGCATCCGAATATCAAAGATACGAGTTCACGACAACAAGCGCACCTCACCACTCTAGTCTCTCTGATATTGGCCGCGATAAGCCTATTTGCAGGGGTTATTGGTCTTATCGCTGGTTTTGCAACTACAATTACCACCGGCTTGTTCATTGTTGCAATAATTATGGTGGCTGCTTGTGTATTGGGGCGGACTGAGAATTACCTCGTGGGGAGTATTCTGCTGGTCAGTGGAATAATTCTGGGCGGCTTTTTTATTAGCACCGGCTATTCGGACGTTACGGTCACTATTATCACCTTGGTAGCCACAATCGTTCCTGCTTTCGCTCTCGCCATTGTTCTGCTGCCGCTCTTGGCAATTATTATTATTGCGGTGATTGTTTTAATTACGGTTGGTGTCCTCCCGCTTATGGTAAGTATTTTACCCAGTATGGAATTGCTCTTTTTCTTCGGGCTGGCGGTTATTGAAGCAGCTTTCATATTGGTCGCCAGATTCCTGGAAGCTTTCGAGACTCAGCAACAAGATGAAATTGGCAGTCTGCTAGGTAGGCTGGAGGAGCGTGTGGAAGAACGCACACGCTATGCTCGCATCGCTGCTGACATTGCCCAGGAAATCATGTCATCCTCATCCCTTGAAGAATTACTACACCATTCAGTGGATCTGATCAGCGCCCGTTTTGGATTCTCTTATGTTGGGATTTTTCTTGCAGATGAGGCCGGGCAATATGTTGAATTAAAAGCTGCACAGGGTTCAGGCACAGGGAGGTTCTTACAGACCGGTAAACGGGTAAAGTATGGCCCCCCGTCCATCCTTGGCTGGGTTGCGGCGAACGAACAACAACGCCTGATGACAAGAATCACAGAAGATCCGCTCCTGTTAGAGACAGAACTCCTTGCCGGAAACCAGTCCGAACTTGGCATTCCAATCCTTAGCAAAGAAAAACTGTTCGGCGTAATGGACGTGCAAAGCACCAGGACAACCGTGTTTGATAATGAAACCATTGTTGTCCTGCAGATGTTGGCAAGCCAGATTGCAACAGCCATCCAGAACGTGCGCTTGATCGAATTTGAGCAAGGTAGTATTCAAGAAGTAGCCGAAGTGTACTTGGCTGGTTTTAAAATCGTCCAATCAAAAAATGAAAATGAAATCTACCAAATACTCCAGCAACTCTTCCCAAAAGTGCCCTATGTCTCTATGTTCTTCACTCCTGATAGGGGGACGCTTAAGGTAGTAGCAATAGCGGGAGCGCAGTTGGCAGATGGGCAAAACCTACCCGAGTCAATCTCCATTTCCCTTGAAGAATTGGGGACAGCTTTGGGATCGGATGTATTTATCGGGGAAGGAAACCGCTTAAATTCTTTGCCCTATAATTTAGTAAGATTCTTGCAACAGCTTCAAATATTCAGCGTGGCGCTCATTCCTGTGATGCGCGATGAAGTACTCTCGGCGCTATTACTGATTGGCACACGGGAAAAAGAACCACTGAACACAACCAGCATGCAACCCTATGCCAATTTGGCCAAACAAATCGCGGCTACCATGGAACGTATTGATCAAGTGCAAAAAACAGAACGCCGCATGGCAGATATGGGGATTATTAACATTCAATTGCAAACCATTTCCGAACTTGCTAGTGACATTTCCAGCTCGCTCCGCCCGGAAGAGGTATTTGAAGCCACGCAACGCGTATTCCAGCATACAACTAATGCCGCCATCCTGCTTATTGCTGAGAAGAACAATTTCCGAATTGCAACTAGCGTAGATCCAACCCAAGGAGGAGGATTGAGCGGGTTACCAGAGTGGCTGGATGTCTCGCCGAGCGAAGTATTGGAACAGCTTGGAAGTAAAATGGTCGCGGCTGAGGTCACCAAACTGCCTCCACTACAGCCTGTATTCCTTAAAATGATCGAGCAGGCACAAATGCAATCCGCAGTGTTCATACCAGTAACACGCAATGAAGAATTAGTAACACTTTTAATTGTGGGAACGCGTGAAGAACAACCTATTCTTTCTGAAACAGCACAAGCCTATGGAAACGTAGCCGATCTAGTCACCATAGCAATCGAGCGCTTCCATGCAGCACAAAAAACGGAACGCCGCATTGCCGAGATGGAAACCATCACCGCTGTCAGTGAAGAGATATCAACCATCCGCGATTTAAATACCATCTACACTACATTACATTCACACATCCGCTTGCTATTAGGAAATGTGAACTTTTTGGTAGCCATTTACAACCCCAACACTAGCTCCATTTCGGTGCCATATATGTACGAGAAGGGCTTTGAGGGCGGTGATATTACAAGTATTGATACATTTCCTCTTGGGGAAGGGTTGACCTCCATATTGATCCGTACAAAGCAGCCCTTAATGCTTGTTGAAGATGCAGAGAGGCGAGCCGCCGCACTCGGAGCAAAAATCGTTGGGAAATCGGCTAAATCCTGGCTCGGGACTCCGTTGATCGTTTCCGACGAGGTGATCGGGGCACTAATAGTACAAAACGTTGAGCAAGAGTTCGCGTTCGATGAAAATGATTTGCGACTTCTAACCACCCTCTCAACTCAAGTGGCTGGCGCCATCCATAACGCACACCTGCTGGAACAAATGCACAGCCGCGCTATCCAATTGCAGACAACCGCTGAGGTTGCCCGGGATATTTCTGGTTCGCTCGATCTAGGCGAACTGCTTAATAAAGCTGCGACTCTTATCTGTGATCGATTCAAATTCTATCACGCAGCTATTTTCCTGATTGAACCGACCAACGAGTTCGCGGTTATCCGCGAGGCCACCGGCGAAGCAGGCACCCAAATGAAACGCGCCGGACATAAACTAAAGGTTGGGTCCAAATCCATCGTGGGATATGTAACGGGCAGCGGCGAATCCCTTATCGTCAATGATACCGGCCGCGATGCCACCTATTACGCCAATCCGCTCTTACCCGAAACTCGTGCAGAGGCAGCTATTCCACTAAAAGTTGGCCAGCGCATTCTGGGGGCCTTGGATGTGCAAAGTGCACGTGCATATTCCTTCGGCGAAGAAGACGTGGATGTATTGCGCATCCTGGCTGACCAAATGGCGATCGCGGTTATCAACTCTGAACTATTCGCCGATACCCAGGAGCATCTTTCCCAACATCGCTTATTACACCATGTTACGACCGCTGCCGCATCCGGAACGACATTGGAAGAATCCCTAAATAGTGCCACACAGGGCCTCCAGGTTACCTTAGGCGGTGATCGGGTCTCGATACTGTTGGCTGATAAGGGGAAAAAGATACTGAGAGTCAGGTCATTTGCAGGATATTCCGAAGAGATTGGGAAATTCGAAGTTCCATACGGCGAAGGCATTACTGGCTGGGTGGCTGTTCATCAGCAACCCCAACGGATTAACGATGTAACCCAGGATCCGCGCTACATCCAGGTAGGTTCCAACATACGTTCCGAGTTGGCAATTCCACTTTCATACCGCGGAGACTTGCTTGGCGTTCTGAATGTCGAAAGCGATCAAGCCGGGGCCTATAACGAAAACGATGAGGAATTGCTGGGTACGTTGGGCGGCAGTTTGGCAGCGATTATTTCCAATGCACGCCTGATCGAGCAGGTACGCCATCAAGTGGATTACCAACGCTTGCTATTTGATGTAACCAGCAAGATCCGCCGTTCCACTGATATGCATACCATTATGGCAACCACCACCGCTGAGTTAAGCAAGGCATTAGGCGCACAGCGCGCTCATATCAAGCTCGAAATTGAGGATGAAACCGACACTGAATCTCAACCAGGTTCAGAGTAGAGGCTTAGAGGAAGAACACTTTATGGACAAAACAGGTCTGTCCACTACTTTCTTGGGACGAATTCTAACAAACACAGGTGAATTTTTCCTGTTATTGGCTGGTTTCTTCTCCCAATTAATCCCCTCACTATTGGTCATTCCACTTGCAATTTTTGTACAAACCAACGCCGAATTGACCGGACCACAAGTCAGGCAGGCAAGCCTTTTCACAGCAGTCATGATCGTAAGTGGAAATATTTTGCTTCTTGCATGGATTCATTTCTCCAACAAGCAAGCCCGCAAGCAGATCAAAAATTGGTTGGAGGGAATTCAACCTGACAATTCAAAAGAAGAGCTCCAGGCATGGAAACAAATCACATCTTGCTCCTGGCGATTTGGTATTGTTTCATTACTGATATCGATCTTTATTGAGACTCTGCCGTTGGCTGGGTTTATGATTCTTACATTGAAGGTTACATCAAACCAGTTACTTTACACCATAATGGGCAGTATTGTATTCGCTTCGGTGGCCGTTGCTTTGGGTATGTTATTGATTGAACGTCTGTTAGCACCCGTCAGGGCGATTCTCCTACCCGCAGAATTTGAGAATCAACTATCTGGATCGACTGGTGCAAGGATATTGACAAAACTTCTTATTGTTATTTTCATCATGGTTCTCGTAAGCGTTCTTTTGGTTGCACCCGTCGGGTATCATAGTACTATCACTGTTCTGGTTAACGGCTTAATCAGTACCCAAGGAGCACTAAGAAGTCTTCAGTATCAAAGTCTGGTTGCAGCATTTGTGGCTTTACTGCTGGGATTCGGTCTATCACTCTTGTTATCCCGCTCCGTTTCCGATCCTATTCATCAAATAATCGGGGTGCTGAACAAGGTGGAAAATGGGGATCTTAAGCAACGCGCCAACGTAACCGCGACTGATGAAATTGGCGAGTTGGCCATGCACTTCAACCGGATGATTTCCCGGCTGGACACCCTGGCTGGAACCTTGGAGAGCCAGGTGGCAGAACGCACTGAACAACTTAAAGCAACAGTTGAGGTCAGCCGCGTCGTAAGCACAATCCTTGATCCCGATGAACTGATCACAAAAGTGGTGAACTTAATCACCGACCGATTTGGCTATTACTATACTGCAATATTCCTGATTGATGAATCTGAACGATGGGCAGTTCTTAGGGAAGCCACTGGTACAGCCGGTCAGACTCTGAAATCAAGTGGTCACCGGCTTCCCCTAGGCGGAAAAAGTATGGTAGCCACTGCAATCGCTACACGTAATGCCCGTATAGCTCTAGATGTTGGTTCTGAGCCAGTCCGTTTTGAAAATCCTCTTCTTCCAGATACCCGATCGGAAATTGCTCTACCACTCCTGGTTGCTGGAAACATCATTGGTGCCTTGGATGTGCAATCCAAACAAGAGGCTGCATTTACCGAACAAGATATCGACATTCTTCAGGGTATGGCAAACAGTGTTGCCACCGCCCTGGAAAATGCCCGTTTGTTTCGAGAGACACAGAAGAATCTTGATGAATTGCGGGTTTCACAGCGAGAATATGTAGTAAAAGCCTGGTCTGAGACCACTCGTGAAAGTGAAGGATATGATTATGCTTCCCCAGAAGCAATTCAGACGGGCTCAGAATTATCCATGATAGACGTTCCGTTGACTCTTCGCGAACAAATCATCGGGCAGTTGCACTTGGAAGGGCAGCAAGATTGGACGCCCGAAGAACGTAATCTGGTGGAAGCCGTTGCCACACAGGCAGCTCTTGCCATGGAAAACGCCCGTCTCCTGGAAGAGAGCCGGCGGATGGCGCTGCGCGAGCGCTTGGCGGCAGAGATTACCGGAAAAGTATGGTCCTCCGCCAATACGGATTTCATCTTGCAGACCGCAGTCAAGGAACTTGGGCGGGCTCTCCGCGCAGATGAAGCCACAATTGAACTAAAAATGGATTGATGCCTGCGCGATAGGAGCAAGGAGCATGAATAAACCAGAAAGCGTATTGAGTAATGACGACCGATTACTGGCCAGACTGGGAGGCCGCTATATCCAACTAGCGGTTGAGCGTTCCCAAATAGCTTCCTTGCTCCTAGGAACCCCTGTTGGGATTCTTTGTATTTATATTACTGCAAATCTAAGCCCGTTCCAATTTATTCAATTCATCATAAGCCTGGTCATTCTGATTGTATTGGTCAACCTGATTGCCCCGATTTTAATGAGCAGAGGCATTCGCCAAGCAAAAGCTCGCCTGGATAACATTTTCAGAAACATTCCCTTGCCTGAGGGGAATGATGCAACCGCAGCGTGGAAAGAAATTATTACTCTGCCGGAAAGAACAGCCATAGCCCAACTAATCTCAGCATTCTTACTGGTAAATTTGCCGGTTATCATATTCATGCGAATTTCCGGGAAGGCGAGTTGGTTTCAAATTGCAGCCATTGCAACAGGTAGTTCATTGGCAGTACTGGCGATGCTAATCCAAAATATCCTTAGCCTGGATAACCGTCTTGCCCCAGTTCGTCGAGCACTTTTACCAGACAACATAGCGCAACAAGATATTCACATAAGCATTGGGGGCGCTGCCCGCCAGTATTTTGTAATAGGTTTCTTACTTTTATTTTCCGAGCTTATACCTGGCCTCTTGGTATATAGTAAATTTAACGCTGCAATGTTGCCAGGAGCAAACCTGGCGGACATTCTAAAACAACTTCAGATTCAATTTAGTATTATTGGGATAGCTCTTTTTATCCTTGGTCTCTTCCTGGCATCTCGGTTATTCCATGCGTTTTCCCAACCGATCCAAGAAATGACGCGAACGTTGAGTGAGCTCCAAAAAGGGGAGCTCTCCCAGCGAGCCAACATTATCACATCGGATGAAACTGCTCAACTTACTGTTCAGTTAAATCAACTATTGGACCAACTCCAGGTTTCCCGAATAGAGTTGGAAAAGCAAATAGAAGATCGAACGCTGGATTTATCCAGAAAAACAGCCTATCTCCAGGCTGCCGCCTGGGTTGCACATGAGGCTGCCGGGGTACAGGATATCAATACATTGCTCAAACGAACCGCAGACCTGATTTCCAGTCGCTTCAGTTTCTATCACACAGGCATCTTCCTGTTGGACGATTCCGGAACATACGCGGTACTTCAAGCCGCCTCATCGGATGGCGGGCAACATATGCTGGCGCGTGGACATAAGCTTGAGGTTGGGTTTCAAGGTATCGTTGGAACAACCGCATACCAGAATCGTTCTCATGTAGCCATGGATGTTGAAAACGATCCGAATTATTATAAAAACCCCGATCTTCCACTTACCCGTTCCGAGGCAGCTATTCCTTTGGCGGCGCGCGGAACAATAATCGGAGTACTTGATATTCAATCAACCGAACCATTTGCTTTCAGTCAAGATGATATAGATCTGCTGCAAGCGATGGCGGACCAAATCGGGATGGCAATCCAAAATGCCCGCCTGATTACGGAAAGCCAGGAGGCGCTTCAGCGGCTGGAAATTGCCACAACAGAGAACGTGCGCCGGGTATGGCGCGAGCGTGTGCGCGCCAATAAGCGCTCCTATCGGTATGCATCCATAGGGCTTTCAGCAGTAACACAGCCTGGAAACACGCCGGCGTCCAGCGATAGTCCATCGAACCGTTTGAATATCCCTATTACGCTGCGCGGCCAGCCTCTGGGAACGATCGTATTGCGACGTACGGCGGAAAATGTCTGGAGCGAAACGGACCGTTCCCTGGCAACCGAAATTGCCGGCCAAGTTGGTCTGGCGCTGGAAAATGCCCGCCTGTTGGATGAAGCCCAGCGCCGCGTGGCCCAGGAACAATCCTTAAGCGAACTGACGGCTCACTTGAGCAGTTCGCTTGACCCCGATATGATCCTGCGTACCGTTGTGCGAGAACTACACCAATTACCAAATGTGGAAGAAGTGTCTGTTTATGTTGCGCCACCCGGTACAACCGCACCATCAAAAGAGATGACGAAAGACTAGGCTGAGGCTGTTTTATGTTTGCTTTTCTAAAAAAATTTTTCAGTCCTCCCATATTTAGACAGGATGAAGAAAAGACGCGCTCTGCAGCAATATTGAACTTAATTTTGCTGGGTACGATTGTCCTTCTGAGTCTTCTTGTTATCCAGGAACTCGTAAGCGCAACAACACAAATAGCTCTGGTTTGTCTTGACTTCGCGGCCATAGGCCTGTGGTTCCTTGTGAAGCAGGGCTATGTTCGTCAGGCAGGCTATATTTTTGTCTCATTTGGATGGATAGGCCTGACAATACAGGCTTGGACGTATTCTGGGTTACGCGATATTGCCATTGTCGCTTATATTGTTATTATCCTTGCAGCAGGCCTGCTTGTTAACTTACGTACCAGTTTTGTTTTTGCCACGCTCAGTTTGATCGCAAGTTGGGCATTTGCATATCTTGAAACTATCAAGAAATATAATGGTTTGGGAACCTCGCCTTATCATACAGCCATTGATTTGACAATCGTATTTTTACTGGTAGCGCTGGTTTCTTATATTACCATCAACGATATCAACCGGGCCCTTAAAAAATCACGCTTGAGCGAACAGGAATTAAGAGCAAATAACCAAGAATTACAAACGCTGCGGGCTGACTTGGAAAAACGGGTATCCGAACGTACCATTGACTTGGAGCGCCGGAACCTGGAGATCCAGACTGCATCCTTGATCGCACGCGACACAGCTCTGGCTGCCGATATTGACAGCTTACTTGATCGAGCGGCACAACTCATTAAAGATAAATTTGGCTATTACCATACCGGTATCTACCTGATAGACGACAACGGTGAATATGCCGCTCTGAGAGCTGCTGGCGGTGATGCGGGACAGCTAATGCTGAAAAGAAAATACAAAGTGAGAGTGGGAGAAGCGGGCATTATTGGTTACGTTGCACAAGCCGGTATCTCTCGGATTATTCTGGATGTAGCCACAGAGGACACATATTTTAAAAACCCGCTTTTGCCCTATACCCGTTCTGAGATGACACTCCCCCTAAAGGTTACCAATCGTATCCTCGGTGTACTGGATATTCAAAGCGATAAAATTAACGCTTTCGATCAGAACAGTATTTCCATTATGCAAGTCGTGACCGATCAAATCAGTATCAGTATTGAAAGGGTTCAACTTCACCAGGGACTGCAACAGAATACAGTTGCATTGCAACAAGCTCTACAAGAAAACACTTCCCGCACCTGGCGAAATTTTTTGGAACAAAATCGTGGAAATGTAGGGTATCGTTATGATGGCGTGACTGTTGAATCCCTTTTGGAACTGCCGGCAGATAGCATTACATCAGTGGAAGAAAACGAGCCGGCTAATAGTCCAAGGAGCGAAGGTGCCAAACCCGGTAATATCGTGGCTGTTCCAATCCGCTTGCGTGGGCAAACGCTTGGAACATTAAATTTACGGTTCCAAACTAACGAGGTCTCACAAGAAACCTTGCAGTTGGTAGAGGAGGCGGCCAACCGTCTCGCGCTTGCCCTTGAGAATGCCCGCCTTGTTCAAGATGCTCAACGCCTCGCTATGCGTGAACGACAGATCAATATCATCTCGGCCCAAGCGCAACAATCCACCAACCTTGAAACGCTATTACAAAACACGGTCCGGGAATTAGGGAACACACTGGGCATGCCAAAAACATTTATTCAAATCGGTTTGGTTCAGTCGGGCCCCGAAAAAAATCAATAGATCGGAAGAGGAAGAGGCGAATCGATGCTAACTGGCTTTAAAAGTTTACTTAGGCCCCCTGTCGTTGATGATCCGGAAGAGGCCGCCCAAGCAAGTAGTATTCATACCATCTTGCTCAGTATACTTGTGCTCAGCTTTTTATTCCTAATCTATGCAATCTTTTTTCCTCCTCTGGGCCAATTGATTATAGCTATTGCTGCCATTATCATCGAATTCGGCTTATTGGTTTTGGTTCAATCGAAACGCATCCAATTGGCCAGCGCAATTTTGACATTCACGCTGTGGGCAGCCATAGTCACAGAAGTGGCCCTCTATGGCGGCATTCGCGATACGGGCTTTGACGCTTTTGCAGCAATCATTCTCATTGCCGGCTTAACCATGGGAACTCGTGGCAGCATTATATTCACTGCATTGACGATACTGGCCGCAGCAAGTCTTGCATTCACCGAAAATCAAGGCGTACTTCCAGCGTATGCCAAAGTACCCATCTGGTCAGTACTCCTATCGCATAGCATAACGCTGATCGCTGTGGTTTTATTACTAAATATGGCAATCCGCAACATCTCTGCCGTTGCACGCAAGGCCATAGAGAAAGAAAAAAAGGAAGAAGAAGTTAACGTTCTATTGGAGGCAAGTCAGGCTGATCTTAAACAACGCACATCCGCTTTGGAACAACGCAATATCACGCTACAAGCTGTCGCCTCCGTTTCCCGGCTTACTAATCAAGTAAAGAATGAGGGAGAACTCCTTGAACAGTCTGCAATGCTGCTACTGGAAAAAATTAATTTGGAATACATCGGCATTTTTGTTCTGGATCAAATTGAAGAAAATGTTGTTTTGCAGGTATCCCGAAGCCAGGCAGGAACACCCCTGGCCCCTGCCGGTAATAAATTGAATGTAATTCGAAGTGAAACCGCCAGCCTTCTTATGGGACCTAACATCTTGCATTTTAAGATTGGCGAACAGAATTATTATATTGATCCGCCCAAGCAACTCCCTAACTTGGTTACGAGCTTGGCCTTTCCTCTTATCAGTGGTGATCGTCTATATGGTTTTATGAATATCCAGACCGCATCATCCGATCCTCATATTGACAAGCAAACGTTGCAAACACTTGCGGACCAAATTGCCCTATCCATGGCCAATATTCGCTTGCTCAACCAACTGCAAAACCGCATTCAGGAAATCAGTCTTTTGGTTGGAGGCTCTGTCCAGAACGCCTGGGAGCAACTGGGGAGCGGTAAACCAGTTGGTTATACCTATGACCGGCTCAAGGTGCTGCCTGCCAATGAAACCTTTCCACCGGAAGTGGCAGCACAATTGTTATCTGGAAAATCTGTAACATTTGTAAGTGCTGATACACCACCGCGTGCACGCCTGGCGACCCCCATTATTTTACGTGAAAGTATTATCGGCGTGGTGGGCTACGATAGCGACAACGTGAACCACGAATGGCATCAGGATGAAAAAGCACTGATCGAGACTGTGGCATCCCGTGTCAGCCTTGCCCTCGAAAATACTCGTTTGGTCGCCGAAGCCCAACAACGCGCCGAACGGGAGCGGGTGATCGGCCAGGTCACTTCCAGAATGCGTGAGACATTGGACATCGAAACGATTCTAAAAACCGCCGTTATGGAATTGCGTCAGTCGCTTGCCTTAAGGGAAGCAGAGGTCAGACTGCAATTAGCCGAAGAGAGCCAATCAACAGAAGGTAGCCATGATTAAAAAGACCCCGGCACTCGGGCTGTTGCTTGCATTTATTGTTTGTTTATCAGCATCCTGCTCTAGCGGTGCACCCGCCCCCACATCTGCTCCTCTGAAGGTGGAATGGACTTTATTGCAAGGCGATTACACCCTATTGGTGGCAAACCAAATGGGGTTCTTCAAGCAGCACGGTTTAGATGTCGATCCGGTCCGCTATGATTCCACTACACAGGCCATTCCTGACCTGGCCGGAGCAAAATTGGATGGCGGCATTTTGACAATGAGCGATACCTTGCTGGCATCGAATTTGGCAAACATCAAAGTGGTCATGGCAAGTGATAACGGCGACGAATACGCCATTGTGGCATCGCCCGATATTCAATCCGTCAATGATCTGCGCGGAAAGCGGATTGGGTTCAACCTGCACACCTCCAGCGAAATGTTCGTCTCCTATATGCTCCAGAGCCAACATATGACATTAAGTGATGTTACGTATGTGGAAATGTCACCCAGTCAAGTTTCACAAAACATTCCAAGCAAAATTGATGCCGGACTCGTTTGGGAACCCTATATTAACCAAGCGCTCGCGCAGGGAAAAACAATCGTTTATCGAAGTGATTATTATTCCAGCCTCATTCCCCAGCTGGTTGTATTCCGGAATGCCGTTCTTGAGCAGCGCCCCCAAGATATTCGCGCTTTCGTCCTGGCCTGGGACGAAGCCGTGCAATATCGCACCACCCACCCACAGGAATTGCTTGCGCTCATTTCGAAAGCGACCGGACTCCCTATCCGCGATCTTTCCTTGGAAAGCAATAGAATTCTCTACACACTCAATAATAATGTTCAGTTCTTTTCGAACCGCGCTGGCACAGACCCCAGTTCCATTTATTATATTGCCGGGTTCAATCAGGATTTTCTCATAACGGAAGGGTACTTAACCGCCCAGCTCAATATCGACACCCTGATTGATCCATCTTTCCTGAAATAGGAAAAAAGTTGCTCCTGAAAGATTCGTGAGTACATAGGATACAAAATGCAGAAGCCAAGAAACTGGTTTGCACATCTTCCACCTATAACACGCCGGGTTTTATTAACTATCGGATTTACCACCTTGGTTTTTATCCTTTTCAGCCTGGCATCAATCGGGGATCTGTTGGCGCCAAAAGATATCCAGGAATTTATTGTTAACCCCATTCCAATCCTATTAAGCATCCTGGGTTGTATCGCTACCTTCCTGGCTTGGAAAGGTAAAACTCGTCTGGCTAGTTACTTAATGATCGCGGCTGTATACATAGGTTTCCTCGTAATCGCGATCGTTTCGCTGCAAACGACATACGCAACTGTGGCTGAATTGGTGATAGTGGTCGTACCCATCATGATAGCCATCCAGTCGCTTTCCGAAAATGAATTTACTTGGATCGTTGTTATTACAATCATAGGGCGGTCAGCCATCCAAATATTTGGCTTATTTAAATCAAGCAGCCCGCTAACTGGCGCAAGCGCAGAAACAGCGCTGATTGCGCAATGGGCTTCAGTAATAGTAGCTATTCTGTTTGCCTTATACGTTGCATTTAATCTTAATACGTATGCCTTCCGGGTAAAAATGATCCTGGTGTTGGGGCTTTTGACAATCATCCCAACTGCAATATTAACTTCCATCAGTAGCAGCGACCTCCAATCAAACTTAATCAGCCAGGCTAATCAAAACCTGGTCTCGTCATCTGCACAATTAGCTTCGGCTGTTGACCAATATATTCAAACCAACCTGGATACGACCCGTATAGAGGCCCAGATTCCTACCTTTGAAGATTATGTGGGCCAGCCATCCGTTTCCATGGCAGGAGGTATTCCTAATTTTGCACGCGGCACCGACCTCGAAAAAACAACCACCAGCACTCTCCTTGCAATACTTAAAAAAGATCCTCTAAACATTATTTCCTGTCGACTTTTCGATAGAGATGGGGTTCTTCAGCTAAGTACAAACCAGACTGAGATTGGACAAGATGAAGTAACCCAGGATTATTATCTATCCCCCTTTCAAAATGGCCTGCCTTACGTCTCGCCCGTGCTCGTTTCTGCCAACGGGGCAGGCGTCATTCACTTCAGCGCGCCCATTCGAACTACAGCCGGTTTAACAAATGGCGTTCTGGATATCGTTTACTCCGCTTCGGTACTTCAGCAGATCATCGTTCGAAATAGCGACAAACTTGGGCCGGATGTAAACGCCATGCTTGTGGACGAAAACAACATCATTCTGGCCCATAGCGCAACCCCGGACTTTGTATATAAAATTATTAACCCAACCGACAATAATACGATCACCAATCTAATTTATGCAAACCGGCTGCCGAACCTGGCGCCCCAACAATTATCCGTGCAAATGAATGGGCTGACTGCTGGATTGAAAAACTTACCTAATATCCAATATTTCTCAGGAAATTTCCACCCCCTCCAAAAACAAACTTCAAGTGAAAATTTGACACCCGATCAAGCTGCCGCGTCGGAATTATCATCACTCAATTGGTATGTGGTTACCTTTGTTCCACAAAGTACCCTGCTCGCTCCAGTGCAACAGCAGACCCAAAGCGTAGTGCTGCTCAGTATCTTGATCAGCTTGGTCAGTATAGCCATAGCCCTGGGGTTGACTCAAGTACTTATCGCACCCATTCTCAGTTTGACCCACACTTCCGAACAAATCACGCAAGGCGATATGAATGCCGTTGCATCCATAAATACGCAGGATGAAATCGGCGCTTTGGCCGCTACTTTCAATAGCATGACAGGACGCGTTAGGGAACTAATTGGCAGCCTCGAGCAACGCGTAGCAGATCGTACGCAGGCATTGGAACGGCGTGCCATCCAGTTGCAGGCTGCTGCTGACGTAGGCAGCACTGCCGCCCGCTTGCGCGACCTGAACGAACTCATGCGCCAGGTTACCCGCCTGATCAGCCAACGCTTTGGTTTCTATCATACTGGCATTTTCCTGCTGGACGACCGTAGAGAATATGCCGTTCTACGCGCCGCGAATAGTGAAGGCGGCCAACGCATGCTGGCACGCGGGCATAAATTGAAAGTTGGGCAGGTTGGCATTGTGGGCTACGTGACAGGGACCGGGCAGGCTCGTATTGCCCTGAACGTGGGCGAAGATGCCGCATTCTTTAATAATCCCGACTTGCCCACCACTCAATCTGAAATGGCGCTCCCGCTTATCGTGGGTGGTAAGACCCTGGGCGCCCTTGATATCCAGAGTTCACAAGAAGCGGCTTTTACTCAAGAAGATATTACAACGTTGAAAGTGCTGGCAGATCTGATCGCCATTGCCATCGAGAATGCCCGTTTGTTTTCAGAAAACCAGATAGCGCTGGAAACAGCCCAGCGCGCCTACGGAACACTCAGCGCTGAGGGCTGGCGACATCTATTAAGCGAAAGGCAGAAAACAGTCGGGTACGCGAGTCTGTTTGAAGGACAAACGTCGCCTGTGTCCGATTATAGCAGTCCAGGATTCGTGGAAGCCACCCAGACAGGACAAAACGTGCTGGAAAATGATGGCACTGTTCTCCATGTGCCGGTCAAAATTCGTGGACAGAGCATTGGCGCCATTCGTATGGAAAGATCCTCAGAAAGTGATAAATGGACTCCAGAGACCATCGCTATGGCCGATGCACTTTCCATTCAATTGGGAGCTGCACTCGAAAGCGCCCGTCTATATCAAGACATTAGTCTGCGCGCACAACGGGATGCCACAATCGCTGAAATTTCAGGACGGATTGGCGGTTCTCTGCGAATGGAAAGTATCCTAAAGACGACTGCGGAAGAATTAAGCAAAGTATTCGCGGGTACGAACATATTAGTACAACTTAAGACAGCTAATGATGATCTGGATAAATAAATGTACTTTTTCATTTGCTTGAAATTAACGAAAGTAATAAAGACCATCGGTTATTTGAGAGGAGTTCTTAATGACGGCGGATAACGCGCTGGTACCCATTAAAAGAATTTGGATCGTTAGGTTTTGGCAATCGCTGACCCGGGCTCATCCTTCCATACAGGAAAAAGGAGAGATCCGAAGAGCGCAGTTGCTTTCAGGTATTACCCTGGTTTTCGCAATTGCCACCGGATTGGGAACAGTTGCTTCCATTCCTTTTATGGTCCATACACCGAAAAGCTTGGCACAAGCGGATTTCCTTGAACTGGCAGCCCTTTCCCTAGTGTTCTTCTGCGCATATGGTTTTAGCCGGACTCGATACATCACTTTTGGTTCGATTCTTATTTCTGCAGCGTTGATTGTCTCGGCAGTATTGTTTGGAATGGATACACAATTTGAGTTGGGGTCCGCATTATTCATAACGATTCCATTGATCTTTATCCTGGGGATTGGCCTTTTCTCGCAGCGAGGCATGATAGGTTTGTTTTTTATGGTAATGGCAGGAACGATCTCAATTTGGTTTCTGAGACCGAATATAGAAATTAGCACTTATATAACCACCACAGGGATTACACTAACAATGGGTTTTCTGTCATTGGTGGTGGTTGCTTATAAAGATGGTGTGGAGCGGGAACGCGTGGACGAGCTTATAAAAGCCAACCGCGATCTGGATACTTCCCGACAGAATCTTGAACAACGCGTCGCCGAAAGAACTACCGAACTTCAAACTGCTAAAGAACAAACAGAGAGTTGAGCAGAAGAGCTTCAGCTTATCTCTGAATTATCCCGTGTAATGTCAATGGAGCAGGATATCGATAAATTACTTCCATTGATAACCCATCTGGTAAGTGAAAGATTTGGCTTTTATCATGTGGGTATTTTCCTGCTTGATGATGCCCGGAAATATGCCGTCCTGAAAGCATCCAACAGCATTGAAGGGCAACGCATGTTGGAACACGGCCATCGGCTGGAGGTTGGTCAGGTTGGTATTGTTGGGAATGTCGCCGCTACCGGAATTTCCCGAATTGCTTCGGAAGTGGGCGAAGATGCAGTGTATATTAATAACCCCAACTTGCCAGATACCCGCTCTGAGATTGCCCTGCCCTTGCTGTTACGGAAACAAATCATTGGCGTCGTAGATGCACAAAGCAAGCAGCCGAACGCCTTCACTCAGGAAAGAGCTAATACGCTTGCCATTCTGGCCGACCAGATAGCCATCGCCATTGAGAACTCGCGCTTATTTAGTGAAACGCAACAAGCCCTCAATGAAGCCCAAACATTCTCCCGGCAATTTAGTTCTCAAGCATGGGAACGGGTAACCAGGGAACAACAGGTCGGCTATCTTCATACCATTCAAGGCGACAAGAAGCTCATCAAGCCCGTTGACTGGGAGGAAGCCCAACAAGCCATCAAAAACGGTGAAATGGTTATTCTTCATCCCGATAAAGAGGCTAATCGCGAGCCAGCATTGGCAATTCCCTTACGCATACGTGAACAAACCATTGGTGTTTTGGATATCCGTTCTACGAACCCCAATCGCCTATGGCAGAAAGAAGAAATAGACATCATCCAGGCAATTGCCGATCGGGTAGGACTGGCTTTGGAAAATGCGCGTCTCTTTGAAGAGACTACTAATCGGGCCAATCGCGAAAGGGCTGTCACCGAAATTACGACCCGCATCCGCAGTACCAGCGATCCGGAAATAATGCTCCAAACTGCCCTGAACGAGCTTAAGCGCACCTTGGGAGCTAGTGATATCCAAATTCGTCCATATTATCCTCCATCCGCGGGCCAAAATACCGAGCAGCAAGCGCACATAAAAAAGAAAAAACCGCCCAAGCCAGTAGTGGCAGCATAGATCATCCCTTTGGGAGAAAAAAATGACATATACAATTGCAATATCGAATGAAAAAGGTGGCGTTGCTAAAACCACGTCAACCCTATCTTTAGGCGCAGCGCTTGCTGAAACTGTCCAAAAGGTTCTGTTGATTGAT
This sequence comes from uncultured Chloroflexia bacterium, assembly GCA_963837875.1. GTDB lineage: Bacteria > Chloroflexota > Anaerolineae > Anaerolineales > Villigracilaceae > UBA877. The sequence goes on along the minus strand of CAWIOV010000001.1, from coordinate 1,789,969 downwards.
CTGGATCCACAGGCAAACCTGACCCTGGCACTAGGGTTTGAACCAGGCAAGGTGGAGCATACCTCCGGCGATATACTTCTGGATGCTACACCGCTCCTGGAATCCTGCCAAGCGACCAGTATTGCCGGACTCGATCTTATTCCGGCAAATACCGGCTTGGAACAAGCCGAACAAGTGTTACCTATTTATTTAAATTACACATCGCGATTATCCAATGCAATCAAAAGTGCGGATCCGCTGCCCTATCAGATTGTCCTGATCGACTGCCCGCCTTCGTTGGGAGCCATTACAGTCAATGCGCTCACAGCCGCTGACCTGCTTATTATTCCCACCCAGGCTGAATATTTCTCCGCATATGCATTACGTGACATGATGGCTATAGTCCGCCAAGTGCGTACAGAAGAGAATCCAAAATTGGCTTACCGGATTTTAGTTACCATGTTGGACCAACGCAATCGCACTCATCGGGATATTCGCGACCAACTGGAACGAACATTTGGTATTGGTATCTTTAAAACTGTGATAGAGATTGATACAAAACTGCGCGAAAGCCCCATTCTGGGTCTTTCCATTACGCAATACAAGCCAAACAGCCGCGGCGCTTTACAGTATCGCAGCCTGGCTGAGGAGTTGATCCAATATGTCGAACAGGCGAATTCAGAAGCGGCTTGATCAATTATTTACTGACATCAAGCAAGCCGAAGAACCATCGTTAAGACCTCCGGAAGACGGGCCAAGCGCGCCTGTGTCGCAGGGAAAGAAAACACGCCACGGGTCAGAGCAGAAACCGATTCCTGCCAAAACCGAACAATCTGTAGCGGAGAGTTCGCATCTCGATACGGCTGCACGCCACCTGGTTCCCGAGCCGCAGATACATGTGCGCGAAAGTCAGGTGATAGCAGAGCCAGCTACCATCACTTTACCATTTCGCACTGGTACGGATTCCTGGAGTATGCTTGAAGTATATAGTCCGCCTGAAAAGGGCGGTTGGAGTGAGGATGAGCAGCTTCTCGCTCAACAAGTTACTGACCAACTTTCATTAGCGCTTGAAAACGCACGCCTTTTAAATGAAACCCAACAGCGTAACACGCAATTGGCTACTCTCAACGAAATCATTAGCTCGGCTAGCCAAACATTGGAATTGAGTCAAATTCTGAATATCGTTCTCCGGCAAGCGATCGAAACAGTCGGTTTTGATGGCGGTCTAATTACAATGTTTAACGAAGCACGTGGCAAGCTCGAAAGAGCCGCCCGGCTTGGGCTGCCAGGAAAAATACCCGATGATCCTGCCGAAGGAATGGAAAATTCGTTGTGCGCAGTTGTATATTCTTCTAGGAAAACTCTTGTTATCGAGGATTTCCGAAATGGAGGACCGGTTGACCTGGCCGGGGAAATTGAGGCAGGTTTTTATTCCTACGTGGGGATTCCGCTTGAATCGAAAGGTCAAGTTCTAGGTACGTTATGCGGATTTCGTAAAATACCCGGGCCTTTTTCCGATGATGTAATTGCCTTGCTTCAGACAATTGGCCGCCAGATAGGTTTCGCCGTTGAAAATGCACGCCTGTTCGCTCAGACGCAGGCATCCGAACAGACCTTACGTCGACAAAACGAGTATCTGGCAACCTCCGCAGAGATTGGCCGTCTTGTCACATCGACTCTCGATCTGGATACACTCTTCAGCCGAACCGTTAACCTGATCCATGAACGCTTTAGCTTCTACCATGTTGCGATATTTACTATTGAGGAAACTGGCTTCACTGCAGTTTTACAGTCAGCTACCGGCAAGCCCGGCGAGGAAATGCTGCAACGCCATCACACCCTCCCGGTTGGTTCTCGGTCAATCGTAGGCACAGTATCGTCCGCAGGAGAGCCATTGGTAGTCAATAACACAGCCCTTGACTTAGTTTTCCGGCCTAATCCTTTGCTCCCAGAGACCCGTTCCGAAGCCGCTATTCCTCTCCGTATTGGCAGGCGCATGGTTGGCGTTATAGATCTTCAATCAAAAGAAACAGAGGCCTTCAAACAAGATGATATCGGTGTTCTGCTGGCGCTGGCCGACCAGGTGGCGGTTGCAATAGATAACGCGCGCTCCTACGAATTAGCCCAGCAAGCCATCAATGAGATGCGTGAACTGGATCGGCTGAAGAGCCAATTCCTGGCGAACATGAGTCATGAACTGCGCACCCCTCTCAACTCGATCATCGGCTTTTCACGCGTCATTATCAAGGGAATTGATGGTCCGGTGACCGATCTCCAAGAGCAGGATCTAAGCGCAATTTATAATTCCGGCCAGCATTTGCTGCGTCTCATCAACGATATTTTGGATCTTTCCAAAATTGACGCCGGCAAGATGGAACTGGCCTTCGATGATGTTAATATCAGCGAATTGCTCCAGAGTGTTATCCCAACGGTCAACGGGTTGATTAAGGATAAGCCTATTACACTCAAACAAAATATTGAGTCCAATATTCCGATCGTCCGCGCAGATGCGATGCGCCTACGCCAGGTAATGATCAATTTACTTTCCAATGCTGCCAAATTCACAGACGAGGGTTCCATTACCATCACGGCTAGCGTGGAAAACAAGCCAAATGGACAGCCAGAAGTAGTTGTTAGAGTCATAGATACTGGTGCTGGCATCGCTCCCGAGGATCTCAAAAAGCTGTTCCAACCCTTCTCACAGGTAGATGCTTCCCCAACTCGCAAGACAGGCGGAACGGGTCTCGGACTTTCGATCTCTCGCCGTTTGGTTGAGCTTCACGGAGGGCAGATTGATGTTCTAAGCGAGCTAGGTAAAGGCAGCACATTCTACTTTACTTTGCCTCTCCCTAAGGTTGTGGATACCCGAACAAGACTCGATGGCCGGCGCGAAGAGAAAATTATACTTGCAATCGACGATGACACACAAGTGATAAATTTGTATGAACGATTTTTACAGCCGCAAGGATACCAGGTCGTTGCACTCACCGATCCCGCCCAAGCAATTGAGCGTGCACGACAACTAAAGCCTTATGCCATTACTTTGGATATCATGATGCCAGGGCGGGACGGTTGGACAGTATTGGCAGAACTCAAGAACGATCCAACCACTCGGGATATCCCTATTATCGTTTGCAGTATCCTGGAAGAAGACGAGAAAGGATTCAGCCTCGGTGCATCAGATTATCTGGTCAAACCGATTCTGGAGGAAGACCTGCTGAATGCCTTGGATCGTTTAAATGGCGAAGGAGACATCCATGATGTCTTAGTCATAGATGATGACGATATAGATTTAAGGCTTATCGAGAGAATTCTACAACAGGGTCAATATAATCCCATTCTGGCTCACGGCGGACCTCAAGGGTGGGAAGCTCTAACGAACAAGGCACCCCAGGCTGTCATCCTTGATATCTTCATGCCCGACATGGATGGTTTTACTATCCTGGAGAAGCTACGCACCACGCCAGAATTAAGTGATATCCCTGTTATCGTCGTCAGCGGCGTGGAACTCACCTCCGAACAGCAAAAACAGCTTGCTGAATTTGGCCAGAATTTGCTCCGCAAAGGCTCACTAAGCGAACAAGAATTACTTTCATCGCTGGACAAAGCCCTCAAACGCATCAAGTAACTTCATCTGCGAAGGAATCTAAAAAAAACTATGTCCTTTGTCGTCCGCTGCCTTGATTGCAGCCACACTGCTCCATATTTTCCGAATTCAATAAATTGCCCCCGTTGTAATAGCCAATGGCGGGAAGCTGAGTATGATTATGATACTATTTCAAAAAGTCTGCCTCTCCAATTACCAGGGCGTATCTTTGATCTTTGGCGCTATCGCGAGCTTCTTCCTGTCCGCAATCCCAACCCGGCTACCATGCTCGGGGAAGGCGGAACACCTCTTATCCAGGCTATTAACCTTGGGATGATGCTCGGTTGTCCCAATATATTCATCAAAGATGAACGCCAGGGTCCAACAGCTTCATTTAAGGACCGACAGGCTGCCGTCACCATTGCCACTCTCAAAGAAGCCGGGATAACCGAAATGGTCGCCGCGTCGACCGGAAATGTGGCAATTTCTTATTCTGCTTATTGTGCTCGTGCAGGAATAAAGTTGTGGGCTTTTGTCACCAGCCTGGTACCTGCTGTTAAGATGCGTGAAATTGCTATTTATGGCAGCCAGGTTGTTAAAGTTACTGGCTCCTACGATCAGGCTAAACAAGTAGCTGCTGAATTTGCACGTCAACGTAACCTTTATTTGGATATGGGAGCGCGCACAATCACATCCATTGAAGCGATGAAAACCATCGCTTTCGAGATTGCCGAACAACTTACTATAATGCTTGGTCCCACGTCCAAGGCAAATGGTAAATCCCGCCCCATCTGGCGCACACCAGACTGGTATATCCAATCCGTAAGCGGCGGAATGGGAGCTCTTGGGGTTTATAAAGGGTTTTCCGAGCTTAATAAGATGAATTTCGTTGATCGGATGCCTGCAATCGCAGCAATCCAATCAGAGGGTTGTGCACCTATGGTTACTGCGTGGAAAGAACACGCCGAAAAAGCCATACCAGTTACTTCGCCTCGAACTCACATCGAAACTCTAGCAACAGGTGATCCCGGCAGATCGTACAGTCTTCTTTACAAACAAGTTAATGAAACCCATGGCGTCTTCGAAAGCGTAAGCGATGAGGAGGCCTTCCGAGCCATGCACGTATTGGCTAAAATGGAGGGGATTTCTGCCGAACCAGCCGCTGCAGTAGCCTTTGCTGGACTCTTTAAACTCGTTCGCGCAGGGGTCGTTAAGCCTACTGATATAGTTGTAATTAATTGCACCGGGCATACTATGCCAACCGAACCTTTCGTTCTGGGGGATAATTGGGCCCGCAATGTTGTCTTGCCATCTCGTGCAATGGACGAGACCCCACAAGAAGGATTATTAGCCGCTCTCAGTCGAGTTGCGCCTGACCGTTTCCCCTGTATAGCGCTGGTAGATGATAGTCCGGACGCGCGCAGGCTTATCCGCCGTATTTTGCAGTCGCAGGGAAACTTTATCATACATGAGGCAGAAAATGGTAAACAAGCACTTAAGCTTGTCGAAAAGGAGCACCCTGATCTGATCATCCTTGACTTGATGATGCCAGAGATGGACGGATTTGCCGTTCTGGATGCTCTTAAAGCCAGGCCAGAAACTGCCAGCATCCCAGTCATTGTTTCTACTGCAAAAGAACTTACACTCGAAGAAAAAAATAGACTTAAGGGACAGATCCAGGTCTTATTGCAAAAGGGCGACTTCCTCAGTGATGAATTCCTGGAAGAGGTTCGTGCCCTGATAGGCTGAAACCAATAGAAAAGGATTATCTTATGGAAAAAAGGGGAGGCCGGCTTACAGGGATAGAGGCTGCCTTGGCATCTGCCATATTCTTTGGTCTCACACCTGTCTTCGGAAAACAAGCCATCACGCTTGGGTTCTCCCCGATGGCTGTAGTTGCATTTCGTACAAGCTTGGCCGCGGGGCTACTTTTGACCATCGTTGCCATTTTTCGCAGACCTTACCTCTTTATTTACCCTGCAGGATTATTGGGGTGTATGCTGGCGGGTTCGTTGAACGGATTGGGTTCCATACTATACTATTTTGCTATTGGAAGGCTTTCTGTCAGCGTAGGCCAACTGCTATATTCCCTCTATCCCATTTTCTTGGTCTTATGGTTAATCATTGACGGGCAACCGCCCAGTTCCTTAACATACGTTCGAATCGGCTTTGCTCTTTTGGGCATTGTTTTGTTAACGTTATCTAGTTCAGTCCAAATAGATTGGATTGGAATCATAATGATGCTTGGCGCATCCATTATGTATGCAATTCATCTACCGATAAACCAGCGTGTGCTTTATGATATCCCCGCTCCGACCGTGACCTTGTATACGTTGCTTACAATGAGCGCAGTTGTTGTACCCATCTATCTGATATTTGATCGTCATCTGCCCCCCACCGGTACACACTGGACACCCATCCTGGCATTGGCGATTGTAACTTTCCTCGCTAGGCTGATGCTCTTTCTCGGTGTTAAAAATCTCGGGGGCATGCAAACAGCACTGCTTGGGTTGAGTGAGTTATTTGTATCCCTAACAGTTAGTTATTTTTGGTTACACGAAACCCTAAATTCCATCCAATGGGTTGGCGCATTATTCCTGGGTATAAGCTTGATATTAATTGGCTTTGAGAAAATACATCCCGAAAAACGCCGTATCCACGGATTGCTTGGTTGGCTGCATCCCCCGGAAGTTACATCGGATATACCAATAGGCCCACACGAATAACAAAACCGAGTCAATCAGGTACGCGCATATCGTCAGATGGGTTTCGTTCATCTTCAAAAACGTATCCTGTGCCTCGTACGCTGACAACCCGCTGCATCAACGATGGAAACTCGGCCAGCTTCTGTCGCAAACGGCTGACTAAGGGTCGCAAAATTTCAGGCGCTTCCTGTTGCGTTGTAGAATAGCCCTGAACGAGCAAAACTAACTCGCGGTGTGTAAACACCTTCCCGATATTTTCGATAAATATTCGAAGCAGCCGCCCCTCAGCCGGAGTTAAAAATACAGTTTGCATTTCGGAACGAACAAGCCTACGACCATAATCGACAATCGTACCATCTTCCAGAGTAATAACAGCATTCTCATCTGCACCAACATCGGTTTGCTGGTGCTCGTGCGCTTGGAGTTTGGAATTCCGCCTTGCCAGCCCACGAACGACGCTATCAATAATTTGGGCAGGAGAAGCCGGTTTGAGCAAATAATCATGAACTTGACTTCGCAGCGCATCAATAGCAGATTCAATCGAACCGTGAGCAGTTAGAAGGATGATCTCAATATCAGGAGAAATCCGATAAACCACCTTGACAACATCCAGCCCGCTCATCCCGGGCATACGTAGATCAAGGATAACCAAATCCACCGGGTTATGTCTGACATAATCCACCGCAGCCTCACCATTGGCTACCGCTGCAACATGATATCCTTCCAACCGAAGAATATCAGTCAAGGTTTGTCGTTCAATTAGCTCATCATCTGCCACAAGAATGTTAGCTTTGTTCATGATTCTCCCTTTATTGGCAAAATTACCCTAAAGCAAGCCCCAGGGCCGCGATCTGGAATAAGGTCCAGGCTACCACCATGGGCGGATACAATTCCATAACTGACCGACAATCCCAGTCCTGTCCCACCTTGCTTGGAACTAACAAATGGTTCAAATATCCGGCCACGCATCTCTTCCGGAATTCCAGGCCCTGTATCTTGTATTAGAATTTCAACCATATCCCGAACCGGCCGTGCACTAATGCGTAATTCGCCGCCATCAGGCATGGCATCGTAAGCATTAAGAACAAGATTAAGAAATACTTGTTCCAATTGACTATTGACTGCAAGCACAGACGTCAATTTGGAAGAGAAGCCTGTGTTAACATGAATTCCACGTGCTTGCAACTGAGGTAAGAGCAAATTGATTACATGGCGAAGCAATGCTACCAAATCCACATGTTGTGGTTCCACAGCACCAGGTCGATAGTAATCCAACATACGCTGAACAGTGCTCATAAGACGATTCAACTCGATATTTGCAAGATCAAGGTATTCGCGTCGTTTTTTCGCGGTTACATCGTCTCGTGTGGCAAGATGGAGACAGTTTTGTACAGCTTGTAAGGGATTATTGATTTCATGTGCTATCGATGCAGTTAACCTTCCTGCGGCTGCCATCTTTTCTGCCCGAATCAAGGCCTGCTGGGATTCCTCCACCCGCCGTACGTATTCGCGAAGTTCCTCATAAAGACGCGCATTTTCCATGGCTACGGTTGCCTGTCTGACCAGTAAAAGAAACATTTCCCACTCTACCTCACGAAAGGCAGAAGCATTCAAGCCCTGCCCTGCATATAACACACCATGCACGTTAAGGCGGGAAACCGGGGCACACATCACAGAGCATAAACCTTGAGCAACAAGCGCAGATTGCAGCTCTGGTTCGCCTGGTCCGGTCGCATTAACCCATATTGGCGTATTAAGCGCATCAACACGTCCAATAATACCCCCGTTGATGTTACTATCTTCTTCTGCTAGGGTCTTTCCTCGCCCAGAAATAAGAGAAAGGTGATAACCACTAGCAGAACGCTGATAGAATCCGGCATGTTCACATCGAAGATGCCCGCAAACAGCACTTAGCACGAGTTCTAACAAACGCCCTGGGTGAGTTTCTGCCAAAAAAGATTCGATAATATCAAATAGAGGCCGCAAGGCCTGAATACGAGCAATATCGCGTTTCTTCTGACTATCATCCAAAGCCTGCTGAACAGCCTGCACTAATTCTCCGCCTACTTCGAAGGGCTTTAGCACTAGGCCATCTACCCCCTGGCGAAGGGCTTGAATGGCCGTCTCAACAGTGCCAAAGCCGGTCATCACCAAAACGGCTGTATCAGGCTGTTGTTGCTTGGTATGAGCGATTAAGTCAAAGCCACTGATTTGCGGCATTCGAATATCCACCAACAACAAGTCGATTTTATATTCGACCACGAATTTCATGGCCGCCTCTGGATCTGTGAACGAGGTGACCTGATATTCCAATCTTTTTAGTAAACGTTCACAAAGGCGGGTAATGCCAGGTTCGTCATCCACTATCAGAATATGCGGAACTGCCATCACTCCACCTCAACTGGAAGCCAGACAGTGAACATCGAACCTTTTCCCACTTGGCTTTCCACATCAATAAAGCCACCATGGTCGGTGACAATCCCATACGTCACAGACAGGCCCAATCCTGTTCCACCATCTTTAGCTCGCGTAGTGAAGAATGGTTCAAATACCCGCTCAATGTTTTCTGGGGCAATGCCAATCCCTGTATCTGTCAAGCAGATGGCTAACCACTCTCTCTGGTCACGACGCCGGAGATTAGTTACAATTTGGAGGTTCCCACCAGTTGGCATGGCATGTAAAGCATTATGAATCAGATTAAGAATTACTTGCTTTATCTGGTTGCGATCAACCGATATCCAGGGAAGGTCATCAAATAGCTCAGTGACCAATTGTATACCGCTTGTACGCAACAAATGGTTCACTAAAGCTAAAACATCCTTAATAATTTCATTTATATCAGAACGTACATGCGCACTTTCGCCTTGACGGGCAAAGTCGAGTAACCGGCGCACAACACCGCGCGCTCTTTGCGCTTCTCGCAATACCAGCTCCAGATCATTTCGAACGCCAAACTCAGCGGGTAGTTCTTCAAGCACCAATTCTGTAAAGCCTGAAACGGTTGTTAAAGGGTTATTTAATTCATGTGCGATCCCGGCAGCCATTTCACCAACTGCTGCCAGTTTTGCTGCCTGAACCAGCCGACTTTCTGTCATACGTTGCGCAACGATGCGCTCCTGAAGTTCCTCTCTTGCAGCACGCAACTGATTTACAGTTGCCTCTAATTTCTGATATTGCCCTGCACTGGACATTACGCTCGATAGTATCCCCGCCAACGATTCAAGCACAATTAAATCATTTTGCGAAAACGCGCTTTTTCTCTGGCTTTCCACATCAATCACGCCAATGGTTTGATCGCCATCCCTTAAGGGGACACACATTTCCGACTGGGCATCCCAATTTGGGATTGGACGATAAAAGGGGCTTTGAGAAGCATCGTTGACCAGGATACTTTGTCCGGTTACAACAACACGCATCACAATACCTTCTTTTCTTGTTTCATCCATGTAGCTCAAGCCTTGTTGTACAAGATCTGCCGCGTTTCCGCCTATCCCGGTTACCGTTATATTCCTCTCATTGTCGTCAATCAAGGCGATTACCACCAATTCATAAGCAAAATTACGCGCCATCAGCTCGGCTGCAATTTGCGATACCTCGCGAACATCAGTCAAGCTAATGACTTGCTCAATAACTTCATGGATCAAACTTAGATTGCGAACCCTATTCTCCGCCTCGCGCCGCAATCGTCCATTTTCAAGCAAGCCAGCCAGATGACTGGCAATAACCATCAACAAGTGCTCATCATAAACAGTAAACGCTCCATCCTCAACACTTTCCAACCCCAAGGTTCCAATCGACTGCCGTCGGTATTTCATGGGGATAACCAATGCAGAATGCGAGCCTGGGTAAACAGGCACAAAGCCCGACTCCGGCGTGATTGAATCAACCCTGTAAACATCACCTCCCCTTATCAAACCGGGAACCGATATGTCATCTAATGACATGGTTTGTAAAACGATCGTGCCCTCACGATTGGAATAGCTCTGTAGGCCATTACTATCCGGTGACAGCACCACCATGTGAATGCGCTCAGTTCCAAAAGCGCGTTGCAATAAAGCGAACATCCTCTGAGCAATCTGTTCCGGATCCAAAGCTGAAGTGATGGTTACCGCGAAATCATTCAACAAGGCCATGCGTCCCAAATGATCCGCAAGATCAGAAAACGTAACACTGGCTTCTACCGATGGTGCCACCCGTTTAACCAATTGTTGCAATCCGATCCATTGATCCTGCAAGATTTGGGACTTCCCCCAGAACGCGACCAACCCGATCAAACGCTGCCCGATAACAAGAGGTAAAGCAGCCCATGCTTGTATAAATTCTTTATAGCCTATGCGAGGCACCATCGACCATTCAGCATCTTCCTTCTCCAACAGCCGCGCCGAGCCTGTGTTGATTATTTCCCGCAAGAGCGGATTCGCTTCAATGGAAATCCTTTCTTCAGAACAATCTTTACAGTTTGAATAGGCCTTGATCTCAAAAAAATCGCCGGATCGGATGGCCAACCATCCCACATCACAAGCTGCCATCTGCAAAACCAACTCCAGAACACGATCCAAAACCTCCGGCAAATAGTAAGGGATACCCAAGTCAGGGATGGATAAAACCGGAGCAGTTGCCGGGTTCAGAAAGGAACTTCTTGAATTTCCCAAGGCAACCACCCGCCAAAAACGTTGCGAAACACTCGAGAGGTTCTCCGCGCCGACGATGATTACCCGCTGTGTCATTTGATCTGGAAAAACGTAGAGCTTTGAACTTGGCAGCCCGGTCGAAGGCGAAATTGTGCGCGAACGGCTACGCTTGCCAGTCAATGCCCCATTTAACCAGCCATTTATGGCTGCTGTTCGAATATAACGTAAAAAAGCGGAGCGGTTTTGGGGACTTAGTTTATGGAACGCAAGGGGTTCCCAATCGGTTGTATGTTCCAACCAAATAGCCCAGTTAGCACCCGTCAACTGGCTGGTTTCCTTGAGCTGGATATCCATTTGATTTTTTGCCATCTTCACATCAACCATTTGAATTATATATCACATCCACATAAATCCGAAATGGTACAATACAAGCTAAAATGACACATCCTGATCTCACCATTGTCGGTGGCGGATTAGCCGGCACAGAGGCGGCCTGGCAAGCTGCCCAACGCGGGTTACGTGTTCGCCTCTACGAGATGCGCCCTATAGTATTTACCGGAGCGCATCAAACCTCGAATCTAGCTGAACTCGTTTGTTCGAATTCCCTTGGTTCAAATCTACCTGACCGTGCTTCCGGTATATTAAAGAACGAACTTCAACTTTTTGGATCACTCTTGTTGGATTGCGCCCGGCTAACAGCACTTCCAGCCGGAGTAGCCCTGGCAGTTGACCGAGAATTGTTCTCCCAGCAAGTGAGTGAACGGCTCGCAACTCATCCGAATATAGAAATCCTGCGCAAAGAGGTTACAGAAATACCTGATGGCCCGACCATCATCGCTTCTGGGCCTTTGACATCGGATAAATTGGCATACGCCATAAAAACTTTGACAGGGGAAAGACAGCTATACTTTTTTGACGCGATCGCCCCGATCGTAACACTAGAATCAATTAATATGGAAATTGCCTTTCGTGCATCACGTTACGATCACGGAGATAACGAAAACGGTGATTACATAAACTGCCCATTCACGAAGGAACAATATGAATCATTTGTTGATGCACTTTTATCTGCTCAACGCATTGAATTGCGCAGATTTGAGGCCGAAATCGAGCAAGGAATTGATGCTGGCACGCCGAATTTCTTCGAAGGCTGCTTGCCCGTAGAAATAATTGCTCAACGTGACCACCAAGCTTTGGCCTTCGGTCCAATGCGGCCAACCGGGTTGGCTGATCCGCGCACAGGCCATTGGCCGCACGCCCTTATTCAACTTCGCCAGGATAACCTTGCAGGTAGCCTATATAACATGGTAGGTTTCCAGACTAATCTCACCTATTCTGAACAAAAGCGCATCTTCCACATGGTTCCTGGATTAGAAACGGCCGATTTCGTTCGATATGGCCAGATGCATCGGAATACATTCCTTGCAGCACCTAATATACTGCTGCCCACCTTGCAATTTCGCGGTCGCGCAAACTTATTTTTTGCCGGTCAAATTACCGGCGTGGAAGGCTATATAGGCAACATTGGCACCGGTCTTCTAGCAGGTATAAACTCTGCCCGTATTCTGCAGGGAAAACAAACCCTCGCTCTTCCAGAAACAACCATGCTGGGTGCGCTCTGCCACTATATCACTCATGCCAGTCTGAAAGATTTCCAGCCCATGAAAGCCAACTTTGGTATCCTGCCGCCGCTTTTGTCAACTAAACGCATGGATAAGCATGAACGAGCAAGATTATTTGTAGATCGCGCTAAAATCGACCTTCAAACTTTTTTAGAAGAATATAAGGAAATTTAGTGGTTATGCGCAAATATCGAATTTTCGCCTTAATTACAATGGGTATTCTTCTTGTAGCCATATCAGTTTGGTGGGTATCACATACCAATCAGCAATCTGCCCTTTTTAACGGCCAGCGCGCCTATAAGGATGTGGTTGCACAGGTCGCCTTTGGTCCCCGCGTTCCAAACTCCCAGGCACATGCTAATACCATTGCATATATCCAGGAGGAACTTCGCAAAGCGGGATGGCAATCCGAAGTACAGAATACAACCTGGGATGGATTCGCCATTCAAAATGTCATTGCATCCCGCAATAATCAGTCACCACAAATCATTTTGGGAGCCCATTACGATAGTCGCATTCTCGCCGACCGGGACCCGGTCCAGGTCGCAATGCGCCGACGCCAGGTGCTGACAATGGAGCATCAGGTGTAGCCGTCCTGCTCGAGTTGGGTCGCACGCTACCAAAAAACACTACCCCAATCTGGCTGGTTTTCTTTGACGCTGAGGATGATGGTGGTCTGGGTGGGCGTGATTGGATAATGGGCTCACACGCATTTGTCAATCAGTTGACTTTCCATCCACGCGCTGCCATCATCGTGGATATGGTGGGTGATGCCAATTTAAACATTTATATTGAACGCAATTCCAATGCAACCTTGGTGTCCGAAATATGGGGGCAGGCTGCCAAGCTGGGGTACGAAAATCAATTTATACCAACAGCCAAATACAGCATGGAGGATGATCATACGCCTTTTTTGGAGGCTGGTATCCCGGCAGTGGATATAATTGATTTTGATTACCCATACTGGCTCACTGCGGAGGATACCCCAGATAAGGTTTCGCCAAAAAGCTTGCAAATTGTCGGCGAAACATTGGCAGACTGGATAATGACGCAGAGATAGCCATCCATCTGATTGTTATCTGTATAATGAAATTGGGATTGTCAAAAGGCTCAACCTGACTTACACTTATACACGCTACATTATCCGCCAAACCGAAATTCTGCTCTATTCGAGAAAATCGCACTGACATTTCATCATTCCTCAGAAGAAGCTGCCATTTAATGAATATTCCGGAAATATTAACTGAAATCCGCTCATCTTGGATTTGCCGCGTTGCCAACAGTCTGGCGCGCGGAGCGGGCGTACGGGAAAATTTCCAAGAGCAACTGGAGCGGTTCTACGATCTGATGATTCAAGCCATTGAAACCGGCGATCCGGCTTGGGTGGATCCTGTTCTTTACGATTGGTCCGCAGCACCGACCCAAAGTGACTTACGTGAAGGTGAAAAGAACATATCGGCAGTTCTCAACCGTATGTTGATGATTACTTTCGAATTAGCACGTGAAGATCTTACTGAGCAGGATGCAATGGAATTAATGGGAGCTGTTCTGCCAGTTTTTACTTTTTCTCTAGAAAAGGCAGCTCGATATGAGATGGAAACGCGTGTGTCCTTTATCTCAAATGAATTATCTGGTGTTCAGAATAAGCTAGAACGGCTTGACCGCAGCAAATCAAATTTTATCTCTGTAGCCGCACATGAACTAAAAACACCGCTAACGCTGATCGAGGGTTATACCACCATGATGCGCGAAAGTACTGAAAACGAGCAGAGTGGCCAATTGGATCGTCTGATCGAAGGTGTCAATAATGGTATTCGCCGTCTACGTTCCATCGTGGATGACATGATTGACGTATCCTTGATCGACAACAATATGCTATCATTAAACTTTCAGCCCATTTGGATAAACCAGATACTCGGTCTGATTCGGAATGAGCTAATCAATTCAATCACAAACCGAAAACAGGTGCTTGATTTACGTCCGTTCCCAGGCGGCGACCAAATGCTTTTTGGAGATCCGGAACGTTTGTATCAAGCCCTCCGAAATATTTTGAGTAACGCCATCAAATTTACACCCGATGGCGGCAAAATAATTGTGGATGGGCGTACCCTGCCTGGTTTTCAGGAAGTGACTGTTTGTGATACCGGAATCGGCATCTCGGCAGAGGATCAGGAAACCATTTTTGAGAAATTTGGGCAATTAGGTAACGCATCGCTGCATTCAAGCGGAAAAACCAAGTTCAAAGGGGGTGGGCCAGGATTGGGTCTATCTATTGCTAAAGGTATAATTGAGGCACACCGAGGAGCCATTTGGGTGGAATCTGAAGGCCACGATGAGAAGCGGTGCCCAGGTTCAACCTTCCATATTCTATTGCCGATTCGTACTGAGCCGCCCGACCCAAAATTTGCCAAACTGTTTGATGCGGAAATTAAATAACAAAAGAAGTAGAACACACCCATATGTCAAAAAAAAATCCTGAACCGACCACTTCGCCGCGTGAACGCACGTTCCTGGTCGGGATAGAAGTATTTGGACAAGAACACCTGTTAACACTCGAAGACTCTCTAACTGAACTTTCACTGCTTGCAGATACTGCCGGCCTGGAAGTGGTTGGCGAACTGACCCAGAAAATGGATCATCCCAACCCGGAGACATTCATCGGTTCCGGAAAAGTAGAAGAACTCAGGGCATTGGCCGAGGAAACATTGGCGCAGGTTATCATATTCGATGAGGAGCTCTCTCCACGCCACCAACGCGAATTGCAGAAACACATCGGCGAATCCGTACGCGTGCTTGATCGTACCGCCCTTATTCTCGATATTTTCGCACAACACGCTCGCACCAGCGATGGCCAACTGCAGGTAAAATTAGCACAGTACGAATACTATCTTCCTCGCCTGACCGGTCAATGGACTCACCTCGCCCGGCAGGCTGGGGGTGGTGCCGGACGATCCGGCTCAGTTGGAGGTGTAGGCCTGCGCGGTCCAGGTGAAACCCAACTGGAGGTGGACCGGCGGGCGGTCCGTCACGAGATTGCCCATATCAAAGAAGAGCTTGAAAAAGTCCGCGCTCACCGAATGAGATATCGCGCGCAAAGGAAACGCAGCCGTATCCCTATTGTAGCTTTAGTAGGCTATACCAATGCTGGAAAATCCACGTTGCTTAACCGGTTGGCAAAGTCAGATGTCTATGTAGCAGATCAATTGTTTGCCACACTCGATCCAACTACCCGGCGCGTGGAACTGCCTGGCGGTTACCAGGCACTTTTTACCGATACAGTGGGCTTCATTCAAAAGCTTCCAACCACCTTGGTAGCAGCCTTTCATGCTACGCTGGAAGAAATCGCGGAAGCTGACCTGCTACTGCACGTAGTGGATGTTTCCCACCCGAATGCGATGAATCAGGCAGAGGCTGTTCAGCAAACGCTCGGAGAAATAGATGCGGGTCATGTTCCGATCATAACAGTGCTTAACAAGATTGATCGCCTATCTGATCCTGAATCTGCCCGTCACACGCTGGAACATTTCCCACAAGCGGTAGCCATTTCTGCACGCACTGGCATGGGAATCGCGGACCTTCTTGAGCGAATTCACAACGGTCTTTATGAAACATTTACGCCCATTCTCGTCCGCTTACCCTATCAGCAGGGACAGCTCATTTCACTTTTTCATGAATTCGGTCAGGTGGAGCGTTTGGAACACGGACGCAAGGGAGTTTTGATACATGGTCGCGTCCCCGGCCGGCTGGTAGCACAATTCAAGCCATGGCAGGTAAAGGCAGGCGAAAAAGAAAAGGAGCAGGAAGATGTTTCAATGGCTGAATAAAATGCTCGATAAAGTTTCCGAATACCTTGCTCCTCGCAAGGGTCTTCTGCCTCTCATTGGTATTTTGCTAATTATTGCCAATTTTATTTTGCAATTCTTCCCCGTTGGTTGGTTGAAAGATACAAACCTATTTTTACATATCGGCCTGGTAATTGCCATTTTCGGTTTGATGCTCGCTTGGGCCTTATAATATCTATGCAATAAATAGTAAGCCCATGGTAACGGTACTTGTTTCATTTCTGCTGCTGAACGAAAATTAACTCCAGCAGGGTTGATGGGGGGTATGATTATTTTATTCGGCGTCTGGTTGATTATTCGAACCGGCCAAGCCTGGGAAATCTTAAAAGGATGCAGTTCTCTGTCAGAACCGCATCCTTTTTTGGCATCGAATTTATTATTTTTTCTTCAAGATGATCCGGGCATCCACTACCTTGACACCCTTGCCTTCCTCGTAAACCAGGATCGGGTTGGCATCCGTTTCTGAAACTTCACCTGCCAGATCTGAAATCATGATGGCATACTGATATAGGACATCCACTAATGCAGTCCGGTCGCGAGGCAACTCGCCGCGGACACCCGTCAACATCGGGGCGCCGCGGATCTCGGTCAGCATCTGTTCGATCTGTGATTTGTTAACCGGCGCGACGCGGAAAGTAACATCCTTGAGCACCTCAACAAAAATACCACCCAGTCCGAACATGATGGTCGGCCCGAAGGTGGGATCGTTTACTGAACCAACGATCACCTCGGTGCCCGACGGAGCCATTTCCTGGACAGCGATGCCGTGGATGTTCGCATCAGCTTTATATACTTTCGCGTTAGCCAGGATGGTTTTATAAGTTTCCCGTACGCCAGCCTCATCTTTTATATTGACTTTTACGCCCTTGGCATCCGATTTGTGCACAATATCTGGAGAGATGATCTTCATTACCACCGGGAAACCGATCGATTTAGCCATTTCAACTGCTTCATCTTCAGATTTCGCCAAGCGGGTCTGGGCAATCGGTAAACCATAAGCAGAAAAAACCTGTTTCGCTTCGGTTTCCGTCAGTGCAGTCCGTCCTTCTGCACGAGCAACCGCAATGATCTTGGCAGCCTTGGCGGCCCGCTCGGGGTCGGAATTAACCTCTGTTTTATCCAACATGGATTGAATCCGGTGAAGCTCGCTCAATGCAGACATGGCATTCATCGCCTGGTCCGGCGCACCGTACGCAGGTATACCGTTCTCCACCAGCCATTGCATGGCCTTCTCGCAGCGCGTTCCACCCACCATCGAAACAGACACAGGCTTTCCCTTCACACCACTCTCGTCAATAGCCCGCTTAATTGCTTGGGCAATTTCCAATGGATTAGTAATGGCTGTCTCACAGTACAGAGCCACCAGCCCATCTGTCCATGGGTGGGCATAAGCGAACTTAACGGTTTCGTAATACCAATCGTTGCCGGCCATACCCGTCATATCCACCGGATTTTTAGCCGAACCGAAGTCGGGCATATGTTTCTTAAGTTCTTCCTGCACTTCCGGAGGAGCAAATTTCAATGGGATGCCGAATTTCTCGGCTGCATCAGTGGCCAACACTCCCACTCCGCCGCCATTCGTAACGAGCAGCAGGTTCGTACCTTTCAATGGCGGCATTAAAGAAAGCGCCAGTGTGCGGTCAAATAGATTGTTCAAGTCCGAGGCTTGGACAATGCCAGCCTGCTGGAATGCTGCTCCATAGACTTTGGCGGATCCGGCCAGCGAACCGGTATGCGATGCCGCAGCAGCTGCGCCGTGGATCGAAGTGCCTGCCTTAAGGGCGATAATGGGTTTCTTCGCCTTGCGACAAACATCAATAAACTTGCGGCCATCCTTGATGCCTTCAATATAAAGACAGGTACAGGTTGTGCTCTTATCTTCTTCCAGCCACTCGATCAGGTCCGAGAAATCCACATCCGCCATATTACCTATGGAAATCATCTTATCAAAGCCAACCTTGCGGGTATACGTAATGGCATCCATGGCAATAAGCAAGGCGCCAGACTGGGTGATAAGAGTAGCTGAACCTTTGAACGGCAGGAATGGCCCAAAGGATGCATTTAACTCATCCGAATTGGATAATGTACCAACGATATTCGGACCAAGAACGCACATTCCATGCTTGTGCGCAATACCGACCAATTCGTCTTCCAAGTCGTGCCGCCCAACCTCGCTAAATCCGGAAGTGATGACACTGAGCGCCTTTATGCCTTTCTGTCCGCATTCCTCGGCAACCTGGTTTACAAGTTTGGCCGGAACCGTGATAATGGCTAAGTCTACAGGCTCAGGCAAAGCGGATACCGAAGAAATTACCGGAAGGCTCAAGATTTCGGTTGCCGCTGGATTGATCGGGTAAATTTTTCCTTTATAACCGCCTTTCAGCAAGTTTTCGAGAACGGTATAACCAATTTTCCCGGGCTGGGAGGATGCCCCCACTACTGCGACTGATTTCGGCCGCAAAAGTTTGTTGATCGCTTCTTTGTTCACGTTCACTCTCCTAGAAAAAGTTTTATTTCCACGCCGCAAGGATATAAGTTCAAGTTTTCACAAGCCAAACGGCTATTATATCCATAATTGGGATTTCGGCTAGGCACAATCTGCCATATTCCTCCATGACAAAGCTCCCGTTTCTATACATCGTTTCTATTATTTTTCAATATACGTTTTCAAAATAAACTCCCCGGCACCTGAGAAGTATCGGGGAGTTTCTACATAAGGAATTCAATCCGGAACCATGGTTTTCTAAATCTTTGGTCCTGCCGCAATCACCTCTTGTGGGGTATCCACTTCGAATTTTTTCATATTGCTGATAAACCGGCCCGCCAGTTGTTTGTATTTCTTCCAGTAATCCTCTTCTTTTTGCCAAGATCGCGCCGGGTAAAGAACATCTTCTGGTACATCCGGACATGTTTTGGGTACCAAGAAATTAAACACCGGGTCTGCGTAGTATTCGACATCATCCAGTGCACCGTTTAGAACTGCATTCAGCAGATTACGAGTGTGTTTGATGCTGATACGTTTACCGATGCCATAAGGCCCCCCCACCCACCCGGTATTGACTAGCCAGCATTTGACGTTATAACGTTCGATTTTACGCCGCAGTAACTCAGCATAGAAAGCCGGGCGATGTACCATGAACGGCCCGCCGAAGCAAGCACTGAAGGTAATCTCCGGCTCATCTCGCAAACCAATCTCTGTTCCGGCAATCTTGGATGTGTAGCCGGAGATAAAGTGGTACATAGCCTGTTGAACATTCAACCTGGCGATTGGTGGCATCACACCAGATGCATCACATGTCAGGAAAACAACATTCTTGGGATGCCCGCCGCGCTTCTCTAGAATGGCATTCTTGATGAAATCAAGCGGATAGGATGCACGTGTATTCTCAGTCAAGGATGCGTCATCCAAGTCAATAGCGCGCGAAACCGGATCCCAGATGACGTTTTCCAGGATGGTCCCAAAGCGGCTGGTACAGGCGTGAATCTGCGGCTCGGCGGTCGGCGAGAGTTCGATTACTTTTGCATAGCAACCATCTTCAAAGTTAAAAACACCATTATCGCTCCAGCCATGTTCGTCATCTCCAATTAGGCCGCGATCAGGATCTGCGGAAAGAGTCGTTTTTCCTGTGCCAGAGAGGCCGAAGAACAAAGCCCCATCCCCTTGTTTACCGACGTTTGCCGAACAGTGCATGGTCATTACTTCATCATTTAACGGTAACAAGTAATTCAGCACAGTAAAAATAGATTTCTTAATCTCACCCGCATAGGCTGTATTGCCAATAATGCACATCTTCTTGGCAAAATTGAGCACAATAAAAGTTTCAGACGGGGTCTGATCGATCTGGGGAGAAGCCTTAAATCCGGGAGCGCAGATAATGGTGAACTCTGGCACATGCCGGCGATACTCCTCCGCAGTTTGCGGCTTGATGAACATCGTGCGGGCAAACAGGCTGTGCCAAGCATATTCAGTAATAACTCGGATGGGCAAACGATAATCGGGGTCAGCTCCTCCAAAGCAATCCTGAACAAAAACATCCTTTCCTTGAAAGTATCCCTGCATCCTGGCAAATAGCGCGTCAAATTTCTCTACATCAAAAGGCCGGTTATACTGACCCCACCAAATGTTATTCTCTGTTGTTGCTTCACGAACAATAAACTTATCACTGGCTGCCCTGGCTGTATGCTTGCCGGTATTAACGATCAAGGGCCCCATGTGCGAAATATTTGCTTCTCCACGGAAGATACTCTCTTCATACAACGCTTCCACCGGCAAGTTCCAGTACGCCTTGCGCAGGTTGGTAAGGCCCAGATTATCCAGGCCATAATCTCCACAGACAGATGCAGCCTGTCCTTCGGCGGGCGTTTTAATGTTATAGATGTTACTCATGGCTATCTCCTATGGCCATTACATCTGGCGATTACATCCAATTTCGTACGATCTTGCGGTCCCCAATATAAATTTCAGCGGGGGCATTCGGATCCAGTGCCCATTTCATCCGCTCAATCCCTTCTGTTAAGTCCTTTACAGTTCCTGCGTAGCTGAGGCGCAGATGATCTTCCATACCGAACTCCTTGCCAGGCACCGTAACAACTAAAGCCTTTTTGAGTAAGAAGTTCGATAGCTCCACCGAGTTATTAACTAATCCGTTACCACAGTACGCGCTGAAATCAGGCATGGCATAGAAAGTACCTTCCGGTTTAGAACAACGCACACCAGTAAATGCGCGCAACTCCTGCATCAGGATATCACGATTGTTCTGCATCGCCAGGCGCAAGGCCTCCACATTGGATTGGATACCCGTTAAAGCTCCTTCAGCAGCTGCCTGCATCACAGGCGAGACACAGGTTGTTGTCTGTGACTGGATATTGGTTGTGATCTCTACCAGTTTTTTAGGAGCTACAACCCAACCTATGCGGAAACCGGTCATTCCATACAACTTTGCCACGCCATTGACAACAACTATCCTCGAATTTTCAACATCCTTGGTCGAGAATTGGTATGCTGGAGCAGCCACCTTCCCATCAAAGACCAGCTTGTGGTAAATATCATCACAAATCATGTAGATGCCCTTGCTTTCACAAAGGCCAACGATCTTTGCAATAAGTTCTGCAGGGTATACTGCGCCCGAAGGGTTATTCGGACTGTTTACGATAATAGCTTTTGTATAAGCGCCGACAACCCGTTCGATCTCTTCAAATGTTGGAATAAATGAACCATCTTCAGGGGTAACGATAACCGGCGCTCCCCCAATCATGCGGACCATTTCAGGGTAACTGACCCAATATGGAGCCAATATAACTACTTCATCCTGCGGATTCAAGATTGCAAACAGAACATTCCACAGCGATTGCTTAGCTCCGTCTGAAACAATGATATTTTGTGGTGCGACCTTACGATCATAGTTATCTTCTGTGTAGCGGATGATCGCCTTTTTAAGCGACGGGTTACCATCTGTAGGCTCATACTTAACCTCCCCGCTGTTTAATTTGGCTGCAGAACTCAAGATGGCTGCAATCGGCGTTTTGTTTTTTGGTTCACCGATGCCTAGGTGAATAACAGGCTCCCCCTTTTCACGTAAAAGACGGGCCTCTTCGTTTAGGGCAACGGTTGGCGATGCCGGAATGGAACAGGCTACATGACTAAGACTCATAGGTACCTCTTCCTTTACTTAGCTAGACCCTAACCGAGCGGAAAATTCTTGATTGGATAAATATCCTAATTGATCACATTCCGCCAATTAAATTTCATGGCAATTAAATCCTTGGTTTTCTAACAAAAAACTACGGGCTGTTTTGGTCACAGCCCGTCAGCTTGTTAGGTACTCTTTTTCTTTTCCGCTTTCTTTACCGCAATGACCTCTCGGCCTTTGTAAAAACCGCAGTTCGGGCAGACGATGTGAGGAAGGATCATTGTACCGCAGTTGGTGCAGGCGACCAAGTTGGCGGCTTCCAGCGCATCGTGAGCACGCCGGCGGTCACGGCGGCCTTTTGAGAGTTTTCGTTTCGGTTGAGGGGGCATTCTTACTCCTTCTAAGGTGTAACAACGCATTCGGTCGTTATTACATTAATATATTGTAATATCTCAACAAGACGGGTATTGAGATAAAACTTATTTTTGACTTAAGCGGGCTGATTATAGCATGAAGTGTGAGAGCGTCAAGTCTATTTGCCTCGTCGTAAATAAGCATCCATAAAATCGCTCAGTTCGCCATCCAGCACTGCTTGAGTGTTGCCGGTTTCGTACTCCGTCCGGTGATCTTTCACCATCTGGTATGGATGCAGAACATACGAGCGAATCTGGCTCCCCCACTCAGCTTTGGTATATTCACCCCGCAATACGGCAATTTCCTCATCTTTCTCCGCTTTTTTGATTTCTAACAACCGTGCCCGTAATATCCGCATGGCAAACTCGCGGTTTTGTGTCTGTGAACGCTCGTTTTGACAGGTAACCACGATGCCGGTTGGAATATGCGTGATCCGAATGGCGGTGGCGTTTTTTTGGACGTTCTGCCCCCCCGCACCCGATGACCGGAAAACATCCACCCTTAGATCCGCCGGATCTATCTGAACATCCGGGCTGTCAAATGCAATCTGCGGCAGCACCTCCACCAGGGCAAAAGAAGTATGCCTTCGGTGGGCAGAGTCGAACGGAGAAAGTCGCACCAGCCTATGAACGCCTTTTTCGGAACGTAAATAACCGTAAGCGTACTTGCCATCTATGGCCACTGTTACCGATTTTATACCGGCCTCTTCCCCTTCGGTCATATCCCAGATATCTGTCTGGTAGCCCTGCTTTTCAGCCCAACGCAGGTACATGCGCAGGAGCATCGCTGCCCAATCCTGTGAATCTGTGCCGCCTGCCCCAGCATGGATTGCCAAAAGGGCATCCTCAATATCATACGGTCCCGAGAGCATTGCTGTAAATGAACGCTTATCCAGTTCCGATTCTATGCTGGCGATTTCCGTTTCCAATTCAACCCGTAAAGATTCGTCATCCAATCCAGCCAGTTCTGTTGCATCCTTCAGGCGGTGCTCAAAGCCTTGCCAATCCTCTATTTGCTCCCGCAGGCCGGCAGCATTCTTGCTTACCTGCTGGGCATGGTTTGGGTCATTCCAAAAATCCGGAGTATTGATTTCTTTTTCAAGCTCTGCGAATTGGTATTCTTTGGTGGATAAGTCAAAGACGCACCATGAGTTGGCGAAGTACATCTTCCGCAGTTTGTAACCGATCAAGTAAATCCTGCATTCTATTTTCCCTTCTAAACCGAATTAAAAATGTAATTGAAAGGCATGCTATTTCACTCAGCAAGGATACCTTTCACGAACGCGTCCGCGTCGAAAGGCGTTAAATCATCTGCCTTTTCCCCCAGGCCGGCAAAAAGGATTGGCAGACCCAGTTCCCGTTGGATGGCAAAAGCCATACCGCCGCGTGCGGAAGAATCCAGCTTCGCCAGAATAACACCTGACACATTAACAGCCTCTTTAAAAGCGCGTGCCTGCACCAGGGCATTCTGTCCAGTGGTGGCATCCAATACAAGCCAAACAGCGTGGGGTGCACCTGCCAGCGCTTTACCAGCCACACGCTGCACCTTCTTGAGTTCTTCCATCAAATTATAACGGGTATGCAAGCGACCCGCCGTATCCACCAAAACTAAGTCGTAATCTTTAGCAAGCGCGGACTGGATGGCATCAAAGACCACTGCGCCAGGATCGGAACCCATCTGTCCAGCCAGAATGGGTAATTCCAGGCGTTCCGCCCAGACCTGCAACTGATCCACTGCAGCCGCCCGGAATGTATCTGCCGCGACAAGCAGAACACGTTTCCCTTGGTCAGCAAAGCGCCGGCCCAATTTGGCAGCAGTGGTGGTTTTTCCTGAGCCATTGACCCCAACTAACAAAATAATGGTTGGATGAGCCGTCAAATCCAAAGCCGGCGTCATCTCAAGGCGTGCACGAAGCTCGATTTCCAGCCTGTCCCGAAGATCGCTGGAACGGGTCAGGCCCTGGGCTCGGACAGCGCTGCGAAGAGAATCAAGTATTGCGTTAGTTGTCTCGATGCCCAGATCAGCCTGGATAAGCAGGGATTTGAGCTGCTCCCATGTATCGGCGGTAATTTCCGTCGCGCCAAAAATACCGGCAACTCGTCCAAGAGCGGCTTTGCTACTGCGCGCTAGTCCTGTTTTCCAACGCGAGAAAAGATCAACCATATCGGGCAGATTATACTGCTATATGCAACCTTTTTCACCCGCGTGCATCATACGTTATAATAGACTATCATAGCTAAACACTGGAGAAACGATGACCGCCGATTGGGTTGAGATTACTGCTTCCTGGAAAAATGAAATGGCCTTTGTTGGTCAAAACGCTGCAGGCGGTTCCGTTCAGATGGGTAGTCTGGATGGCAAGCCCGGGATCGGGCCTATGCAGCTATTATTGGTTGCCTTGGCGGGTTGTACCGGCGAGGACATTGTCTCCATCCTGAATAAGAAGCGTCTCAAACCAGTTGATATGCAAGTCCGCGTGCGTGGCAAACGCGCCACTGACTACCCGATGGTTTGGACGGATATTCACGTAACGTATTTAATTTGGGGCGAGAACATTGCGCCCAAGGATTTGGAACAGGCTATTCGGCTTTCAGAAGAAAAGTATTGTTCCGTAGGATTAATGCTTGGCAAGGTAGCCAAGGTTACATCAGAATATCAGCTATTGAAACCCGGCGAAAGCGCCAAATAAAGGAGCGAGGAATGAACGAACCAATTCACGTTACAGATGCCGCCTTCGAAAAATCTGTTCTACAGAATCCCCTACCGGTCATTGTGGATTTTTGGGCACCTTGGTGCGGACCATGCAAAATGGTTGGGCCCATACTGGACAAGATTGCCCAGGAAATGCCGGGCAAAGTGGTTGTAGCCAAAGTCAATACCGATGAAAACCCCGAATGGGCAACCAAGTATGGTGTGCAGGGCATCCCCACTATGTTATTCGTATATGGCGGAAAAATTGTCCATCGCCAGGTGGGCGCACTTCCCGAACGGATGCTGCGTGATGTGGTCAGCCAATTTATCGAAGTGACCGCACAAAAGAGCGTTTAGTGATAAGCTTTTAATTACGATCCCGCAGGCTGTGTTGATCATATATACCCCTTGAGAAGTTGGGCTGATCTAACAGAACCTGCGGGCTTTTTTATTCCCGTAAATAAGCAGATATCTCAATCCAACCTGGCATGGCTGATTATCTGAAAAGGATAAATAAGCCATTCTAGTTTGGCGCAGCGATCGTAGCGCAACCGTTCGACGCTGAGGCGACATAACCCGCCCTTTTTTAATGTTATATTCAACGTTGGATCTCCAGAAATTAGCATTGAGATAAGGGTGTTCAGGTAAGGTTGATGTCCAACCAGGACTACGTTATTAAACCGGGAATAATTCTCATTTATTTCATTAATAATTTGGCTAGCAGGCGCTTCGGGTAGCAAGGCCGGCGTTATTATCACCTTATCCGGTATGTCGTAAGATTTCGCCAGTATCTCGGCTGTCTGGCGTGTACGCAAGTGAGGGCTGGAAAGGACCAAATCAAATTCAACATCCATATGCCGAAGACCGGATGCAATTTGCTTCATTTTTGCAGCGCCCCTGTCAGTCAGAGGCCGTTGGCTGTCATCTTCGTAAGCCGGGCTGCCTGGTTCAACGGCAATTGCATGACGTAAAATATAAAGATTCATACTTTCCTCAAGATGGGATGGTTTCGGATTCGGGCTTGATTTTATTCCAAGGATAAGGCTGGCGAGGGGAAATCCGCCAGAAAGTATGCACCGTTTCCATCTCGGAAACAAAGGTGGTCACAAGGAGTTGGTGGCGTTCCTTCACAAACTCCTTGGAAGGGGAAATATTTACATCCGGGTGTTTTTTGCCAAAGACTTCGAACATCTCCTGCAATACCTCATTATCCTGAATATCACCCATTAATCCCTGGAATTCGTTCATTGCCTTCAATAGACCGACAGGATAACGGATCAGTAAGGGGTGGATTATCTCCACGGCATAGCGAAAGGATTTAAATGCAATGCGAGTGCGGTGTATGCTTTCAGTTTCTTCAGGGTTTATCTTGGAATACCGGTGCAGCACATTGGAATAAGAAATGTCTACTGCGGCAATCAATCGGGAACGCACTTCCCGGATCTGGAGCTTTGATTCTGCCACAAGGCGGAAATTCGCCATACGGCGGTTCTGATCGGCGATTGAGATTGATTTAACTATATGTTCCACATCCTTGAGCAGGTATGCTTCCCGACGATACAAGTACTTTAGAAAAGCAGAAATACCCTCCACTCCGGCCATTTCATCCACCACATAGGCGATCTGGACTTGGATATCCATAAGTTCATCCAGGCTATCGAGTTGCCTTTTGAGTTCCCGGCGTAATTTTCGACCTTTCATTCCCAGGAACAATGTCTCGAGGATTTCCAGAAGAATAAGCAGGCGCCTGGTGGCCACACGCAGATCATGGACGGCCTCCTTGGAAAATTCCTGTTGACAAAGCTTGAAACAATCCTGATAGCGTTGCCAGCGATTATCCAGCCCTTTAAGCAGGAGCAGGGCTGCCCGCGGAAAAGTCGGAGAAGGAGTGCCGTTGGAAGGAGTCATTTCACTGAAAAGGGAATTGGATCCGGATAGGATGCCTCGACGGGTGCGACCTGCTCAATGATGGGCTTAATGCGGCTAACCAATTCCTCGAAGATAATTTGAGGTGATCGGTTGCCGTCTATAACAACAAACCCATAATCCTGTTGGAGGTCCATAAAAATACGCTGTAGCTTGCGTTGATAGGAGATAAAACTACGGTACATATCCACCTGCCGATGAACATCCATGCCGGATTCCCAATAGCTCAAGGTTTCGTACTTCCGGAAGGTGCGTTCAGCCAGGGTCTCGGGTTCCACAGATAGGTAAAAGACTGCATCTGGTTTAAGTGCAATCCCATATAGCTGGCTGATCCAACTCTTGTTGAGTCGACGAGCAATGGCGCGTGCGATCAGTGTGTATATATAGCGATCGGCCAGAACAATAAAATTGGCTCGTAGGGAAGGGATGATCACATGCTCCAATTGGTCGGC
Source organism: uncultured Chloroflexia bacterium (assembly GCA_963837875.1). GTDB lineage: Bacteria > Chloroflexota > Anaerolineae > Anaerolineales > Villigracilaceae > UBA877. Next base: position 1,762,491 of record CAWIOV010000001.1, on the reverse strand, counting down.
AAAGTCGCAAGCGTAGTAGAGTGTCATCGTCATAGGAGACAAAGTGTTGCTCTGCCTGGCTATATCCAACTCAGCCGCAACAAGCTGGGAGCGTTTTATGCCGATCTCAACGGTGGCATAGCCATGCTCTTCCAGCCAATTGCGCAGCATGCTGATCTGGGTGCTACGACCGGAGCCATCGGAACCCTCAATTACAATGAGTTTCCCATTCAAGCGCTCCGGATCCAGGTGAGGAATTCCTTTTCCATAAAATTGTTTGCTCATGGCGTATTCCATTCATATTTATATTTTGCCAGGTCAATCCGCTTTTCCACAATGGCGCGGATTTCCTTCTGCTCTTCCTCGGGAGTGCGGGTGGCATTCACAACAATGAAACCATATTCATCAACCATTTTTATGTATTCTTCATACACATGTCCCTGGAAAATTCGAAAAGATTGGTAAATGTCATCATCGAAGCCCATATCCATGCCGGCTTCGTAGTACTTGAGTTTTGGCCGGCCGTCTAAGATACGTCCCAAAGCCACTTCAAGAGGCACGTTAAAGAAAAAAGCCAAATCCGGCTTGACGGCAAAACGGTACAGGTTCCGTACCCATTCCCTATCCACGCCACGCACAGCATCGCGCGCAAATGCGGTAAAAATATAACGATCCGCCAGCACAATGTAACCTGCGTGGAGCATTGGCAGGATCTGGCGCTCGAAACGGTCAGCAAAGTCTGTGGCGTGAACGATTGAAAATGTTGTCGGCGTGAGCAGTTGTTCTTTTTTACCGCGCTTGGTCACGTTCCTTACAAGTGGGGATGAATTCCACTCAGTAAAATATACGCGGTAACCTCCGATCTCCAACCAGCGTCGTAAAAGATGGGCCTGGGTGGATTTCCCAGAACCATCCAAGCCTTCCACAACGATTAATTTACCGGGCATACCTGCAGGCATTTGAACACCTCTTTTCAAAGATCAATCTTTTATTTCCAAGGTAACACCGAACAATTCGCAGAAAAGGTTCTTGCGTTTGTCGGCAGTCCATTTTTCGAGTAACAGGTCGCCCTCTCCGCTAATATGTAGCTCCCAGGCAGCCTTTTCGCTTTTCATGCTGATTTCTTTAACGCGGCCAGAACGGTTGGTATCCAACCCGTCCGCGATGCGCAGGATGGAGAGTAATTTTATCACTACCAGGCGGTCCTTTTGAGGCAGAATGCGAAACCCGGGTTCCTCAATGCTGGGGGGCTGGCGCCGGTGGAAGCGGACCATGTTGGCAACGATGGCCTGTTGCGCATCGGTCAGGCCAATCAAGGGATTGGCCGTCAGGATGTAATAACCATGCTTGTCATGATCAATGGTACTAATAAAATGGCCCACATCGTGCAAGTATGCAGCCGCTTCGAGCAAGAGACGGTGCTCTGGTTCAAGGTTATGCAGTTGATGAGTTTGGTCGAAGATACGGCCAGCCAGATCGGCTACGTGCCGGGCATGCCCATCATCCATCCCATACTTGTTCCCCAACCGCTGGATGGAAACCCACACCTGCTCACGGCGGGAAACATGCGTCCCCTGGATGATTTCCTCCGCAAGATCCCAAAGGACCCCCTCCTTGAGACCAACCCGCGGAATGATAATCTCATGTTGGTGGGCCTCATCGGCTACCGCTTTAAGTAAAATGGCAGCCGGCAGGATGACATCGGCGCGGTCCGGTCGAAGGCCGAGTTGTTGAATGCGGTCTTCGTACGAAGTCGCTTCCAAACGTTCAATGAGTAAGCTGAGATCTTTCAGGCTGACCACCTGGTTGGTTCTGCGCTTGAACAGCTTGTGTGCCAATTCAGCCAGCTCTTCCACGTTACCACCAGTTCCTACCAGGAGGGTCACTTTGGGGGTTTGAAGGATTTGTCGAAGGCGTCGGCGTGGGCTTTCAACAACTTCACGCACCAGATCTTCAACTGAGCCTCCGGGTATATCCGGTTGGTTCAATTGCGTAAGCAGCCGTACAGCTCCAATTTTGTAGCTTTCTACAAAAAGGATATTGCCATTAACCGACAGGGTAGCTTCCATGCTACCTCCCCCAATATCGATCAGTAAGGCAATATCTTTATGTAAATCCAGAGCTTTTGAAACCGCCAGGTGAATCAGGCGGGCTTCTTCCTCCCCACTAATAACATCTACCTGAATGCCGGTAGCCTGAAGAATCCGATCAGCCAGAATATCCTGGTTGACTGCCTCGCGCATGGCGCTGGTCGAAACGGCCCGAAAGTGGCTGACCCCATAATCGCGAATCACCTTTTGAAATGAGACGAAAGCATTGACGGTCTCCTGCATGCTCGCTTCGCTAATAATACCATTCTGGAAAGTATCTTTCCCCAAGCGGACCGAGACGCGCAGACTTTCCAATGATTCGGATTGGCCATTCTCGTCCACCTTGCCAATTAGCAGGCGGATCGCATTTGAGCCAACATCAATTGCAGCGATTGTTTGCATGCCACTCACTCATTCAATTTTGGAGTTCCACATAGTCCCTATTAAGGAGAAGGCGGATGCGTACTTATATTATCACATAAATGTGGGATGAATCTATTAATCGGTTTTAAAGAAATTGTTATTCTTTTATTAACAAACGGGACAAGAATGCGAAATAACCCTGCCCAGGCAAGGTTTTTTCATTTTTCCTTCTCCAAACCATAATAAAACCTTAACTTATCCTTGATGCGTGGTTAATAGCCGGCTGTTATCCTTAAAGAAAAAGATTAGCAAAAGATTAACGAGGTGTCCCATGGGATTGGCAGATTTGCATATACATACAACCTATAGCTTTGATGGCACCAGTACTGTAAATGCTGTCCTCAAGAAAGCCGGTGATATTGGCCTAAATGTTATCGCGATCACCGATCATGATGAGATCCAGGGATCGTTGGAAGCGGTGAAACAAGCTCCTGCTTATGGGCTTGAGGTGATTCCCGGCAGCGAGATTACAACTGCTGAAGGCCACCTGTTGGCTCTTTATATTCATCAAAGAATTCCAAAAGGCCTTTCTCTGGAGGAAACTATCCGGCATGTTGCTGATCAGAACGGCGTTTGTATCGCCCCCCATCCGGGTGGCATGCGTATAAATAGCCTGAGGCCCGAAGTGATCCGTCGTGCTCTGCAAAAACCCGACTTGGCCAAAGTTCTTATAGGCATTGAGGTGTACAACGCGGGTATCATCCCATTGAATGGCAACACGGTTGCCCGGCAACTGGCAGAGGAAGTGCCTGTGGCCCGGGTTGGCAGCAGTGACGCACATTTGTTGTGGATGATCGGCAAAGGGGCCACTTTCTTCCAGGGATCGTCAGCCGAGCAATTGCGCCGGGCCCTCTTTGCCGGATTGACACGTCCCGTGGAAAGCAAGGCGGATCCCAGGCTCTTTTTGGCGGCCCGCTGGCTTTCCGGTTTTGCCCTGCGAAGGGCCGGCTGGGTCAGTTCGAATGATGGGCCGCAAGCGCCCTTGCGCCTTGCCAGGCAGGCATAAAAGAACTTCTAAAAACCATCCGCTCGTTCCCAGCGCGGCCGGGAACGAAAGCCGGCGCGGACCGGTTCCAATTGCGACATGGGGGTGTTCAATACCCGGCGGCAGATGTTGCTGATGCGTAAGGCAGAGGTGCCATTATTCTGGATTGGCATCAGGCGGCGTAGCTGGTTGAGGTCCAGATCCGAATGCACTTCCTTCCCTAAAGCCACCCCTACAAAAGTGCAGGTGGAGCGCTGGGTGATCAATACCCGGCAATTGGCGATCAGGGCATTAATATTGCCATCTGTCGTAATAATGGAGCCAGGTGCATATTTTTGGATCTCGCGTTGCGCACGCTTGATTTTTTCCAACGGATGTAATTTAAAGATCAATGGACGTCCGGCTGCGATGCGGACGCACTTCCGGATGAAAGCCACGCGGTTATCCGGCATGAAACATTCCCGCAGAGCACTGGTTGCCACCAGAACATAATCTTGCGGGGAATCATTGGAGGCCAATTCCTTAAAATTGTCAAAATTGGGTATGCTGGTCACTACGATTTTGGCAGGTTTGACACCCTTATGGATAAAAAGGTCGCGGTAGCCATGCGAGGCCACGCAAAAGATGTCATACTCATTTGAAAGCCCGGTCGCAGCCGTATTCGCTAGGAAACGCGGAAACTTCAGCCATTTAACCAGCCAGTAAGCCAGCCCTTCCGGTTCGGTGATGCCTTCCTGGACTAGGACCAGCCGTTTCCTGCGAATATTATTCTGGATGATCAAATCGCTGCACGTGACAACCAGGTCATACGCACGTCCCTCCCCGCGCCAATCCACCTTGAGATGGTTCTCAGCCAGGTAACGATCCGTATCGCGCCGGTGGCCTCCACCCAGGACGGTAAAACCCATTAAGCCGGCCCGGTAAGCCAGGTCGATTACGCCATCCGCATAAAACGGGGTGAAATAGCAGGCATTCTCGTTCATCATGTAACGAGCTATTTTATGCATCATGGTGGTTTGATTAAGCGAGCCACAAATGAACAGGATATTTTTTTTCATGAAAGAAAACCTTATTGTGAGTCACAACTACGATTAAATTTACACTTATCTTAATTCATTTTAGCAAGCGAAGGTTAACCAATTGGCAACACAGCGTTAATATTGGTTAAACAATTGTTTGTTATTTCTCTACAATGCGCTCAATATTCGCTCCCAGTGAACGTAATTTCTCATCCACCCGCTCGTAACCGCGGTCGATCTGTCCAACGTTTCGGATGGTGGATTTTCCCGGCACCGCCAGCGCGGCCAGCAGTAATGCCATTCCGGCTCGAATATCCGGACTTTCCACGCTTTCCCCATACAACTTCGTTGGCCCGGTGACAATAACCCGGTGAGGATCGCACAGTACGATTTGTGCGCCCATCGCCACCAGTTTATCCGTGAAATACATGCGCCCCGGATACATCCAATCGTGGAACAGGACACTTCCGCGGGCTTGCGTTGCCACGGTAATGGCAATACTGACCAAGTCGGTGGGGAAGCCCGGCCAGACATTAGACTTAATTTCCGGTATGGCATTCCCCAGATCCGGTTCGATTTTCAAGCGTTGTTTGGCCGGGACAAGAATATCCTCGCCCTCCACGTTCCAGTTCACGCCCAGGCGGCGGAATATAAACCGGATCATATCCAAACAGTGGTTCCCGGCGTTGCGGATGCGCAACTCGCCGCCTGTTACCACCGCCGCGCCGATAAAACTGACCACTTCCAGGTAATCCGGCCCAATGGTAAATTCACCTCCGTGCAGCCTCTCCACGCCTTCGATATGCAGCGTGTTGGATCCGATCCCACTGATTCCTGCCCCAAGCGCATTCAGCATATTGCACAGATCTTGTATATGCGGTTCGGAGGCCGAGTTGCGGATGGTGGTGGTTCCCCGGGCGGTTACCGCGGCCATCAGGACATTTTCCGTAGCGGTAACGGAAGCCTCATCGAGCAGGAGGTCCACACCTTTAAGGCGGCTTTTTGCCTTGAATTCAAAGGATGAACGCGCATAATTAACTTCTGCGCCCAAAGCCTTGAGAGCCAGATTATGTGTATCCAGGCGGCGCCGGCCGATCACATCCCCACCCGGTGGGGGAAGATGGAAACCTCCGGTACGAGCCAGCATTGGGCCGGCCAACAAAATGGAAGCGCGGATACGGCGGCACAGGTCCGGGTCGAGATCGGCCGGCCGCACGCTGTGGGCTGCGATCCTCCAGGAGCCGCCGTCCATATCCTCGATCTCAACGCCCAGGCTGGCAACCAATTTACGCATATCATTTACATCCCGAATGTTTGGGACATTGTGCAAAATGACCGGCTCGTCTGTCATTAGTGTGGCCGCCAGGATGGGCAAGGCCGCGTTCTTGTTACCGGCTGGCGTAATTTCCCCTTTAAGGGGAATTCCGCCTACGATGTGAAACTTTTCCAACAGGCACCTCCTGCGCTAAATCGCACAGTGGTATTGTAAGGCAATTTATCAATTTCGCCAAGCGAATAATCAGCCGGCCTGAAACAAACCACCGGTAGTATTACTCCCTATCCCACAAACCCTCATATATTGGCTACACGAATAGTCCTGCCTTCACTCCTTCCCTTTTTAAGGAAGGGGCCGGGGATAGGTCCGTCCATCGTTTTTCATCGTTTCGCCCAAAACATCCAAAACGCACAACCCCAAAAACCGTCTTTTTCGCCGCGTTCTCTCTCCCCTTCCCCACCAGGGAAGGAGCCGGAAGTTAGGTTCTTCCATCGTTTTTTATCGTTTCGCCTAAAACGAATAACCCCAAAAATGCCTTTTCCGCCTCGCCCCATCCCCCTTTCCCTGCTTGGGAGTGAGCCAGGGGGTTTGGTCTGTCTATCGTTTTTTATCGTTTCGCCCAAAACGTCCAAAACGCACAGCCCCAAAAACCTTCTTTTCCGCCGCGCCCTCTCTCCCCTTCCCTCCAAGGGAAAGGGCCGGGGGATAGGTTCGTCCGTGGTAAAATCAACTCCCTTGCAAATACAGAAAACCGGGAAAGCCCAACATCGAACCCATGTCCATTGCCGAATTCACCCTCCCCCGCCGCCACAAATCTGACCGGCGCAGCCACGTTCGCTGGATAATCTCGTATGCCCGGCGCTACTGGTGGCTGGTGCTGATCATGTTCACCGGCGCAGTCGGCAACGCCGCCCTGGCTGCTTATGTGCCGGTGCTGACCGGGGACGCCTTCAACGATATGCTCAAGGTACCCCCTGATACGAAGGTGCTGCTTCCTCTGGCGTTGCTCATGGGCGGGTCGCAGATCCTGCGCGGGGTACTCCAGTTGGGCCGCAACTTTGGGGCTGAGTTCATGGCACAGGTGGTGGAAAGGGACGTGCGAGACGAACTCTACGTCTCCCTGCTCGGTAAGAGTATGACCTTCCACAGCCTCCAGCCGGTCGGCGATACCATGGCCCGCGCTACCAACGACGTGCGTGAAGTCAACTACATGTTCAGCCCGGGCCTCAACCTGGTGGTAGGTTCATTGGTTTTCCTGCTCATGCCGCTCTTCATTGCTCCCTTTTACCACTGGACGCTCTTACTCGCCCCGGTGCTCTTCACGATCGCCTACTTCATTGCCCTACGCCAATACCTGCGCAGCCTCGACCCCATCACTGAAGATGTTCGCGATTCCTTCGGCGTTATGAACACTCATCTTTCGGAATCCTTGGATGGCGTCGAGACAGTGAAAGGCGCGGCCCAGGAGGAAGCCGAAGTCGGGCGCTTTGCCCTCAATGCCGGTCGTTTGCGCAACAACACTGTCCGTCAGGGTGACATGGAAGCACGCTTCGTACCGTTGCTACTATTCTACATCGCGCTGGCAATCGGGCTGCTGCATGCCATCCTGTTATTTCGCCTGGGCATCTTGAACACCGGCGACGTTGTGGCCTACTTCGGTCTGCTGCTCCTGCTCGACTTTCCCACCTGGACTTCCATTTTTGCTTATTCGCAGGTCTCTTCCGGCCTGGCAGGCGCTCGCCGTATCCTGGAACTGATCAACCGGGAAAACGATCTCGACCAAAACACCGCCGGCTGTACGCAGGCCATGCAAGGCAAAATTGAGTTCCGAAACGTTTTCTTTGCCTATCCTGCCTCTTCTCTCCCATCCACTGCCAGTGGAAGGGTTGCGGGTGAAACTCTCGTCCTCCAGGACATCTCCTTTACCGTCAAGCCCGGCCAGACCGTTGCCGTCGTCGGGCAGACCGGCACCGGTAAAACTTCCTTGATGAAACTGGTCAACCGCACCTACGACACGCGCGCCGGCCAGGTGTTGGTGGATGGCGTGGATGTGCGCGAGTGGAATCTGGCCTCCCTTCGTTCGCAGATTTCCATCATCGAGCAAGATGTCTTCCTGTTCTCCCGTTCGATTGCGGATAATATCGCTTTCGGCAAACCGGAAGCCACCCGCGCCCAGGTGGAAGAAGCTGCTCGCTCTGCCCAAGTGGACGATTTTATTCACGAGTTTGAAAACGGCTACGATACTGTTATCGGTGAACGCGGCGTCACTCTCTCCGGCGGCCAGCGCCAGAGACTGGCGATTGCACGCGCCTTCCTGACCGACCCGCGCATTCTCATCCTGGATGATTCAACCAGTGCGATCGACTCCGCCACCGAGGATAAGATCCAGCGTGCCATCGCCGCGGCTGCTCGCGGCCGCACCACATTTATCATCACACACCGCCTTTCCCAGATCCGCTGGGCCGACCTGATCGTTGTCTTGCGCCAGGGCCGCATCGCCGCCATCGGCAATCACAACGAACTTATGAAGACTTCGGACGCGTATGCCCGAATATTTAGAGAATAGCGGCCAGCTGATAGCTGATCGCCGAAAGCTGATATCTGCTCATGGGTTTCTACGAAGGACTTAACGAAGAACAATATGATCGCCAGTACCCCGATCGTGAATTGACGCGCCGCATCGTCGGATATTTCACCGCCAAGCGCAGTTGGGTGACGATTGTCATAATCCTGACCATCCTGATGGCGGTCATTTCCGCCGCCGAACCGGTTGTGGTCAGCAAAGGTCTGGACGAGCTCGCAGGTCAACCCACTCTGGCTGCCAGCCTGCTGATTGGGCTGATCGTGCTATTCATCGGCATCTCCAACTGGGGTCTCAACTGGATCAGGCGCCGCCTCACCGTCCGCATAGTCGGCGACGTCATCCTCAACCTGCGCACGCTCGCCTTCCGTGCCGCTGTTGAGCACGACCTGTCATTTTACGACCAGTTCTCCTCCGGACGCATCGCCTCGCGCATCAATTCCGACACCAACGACTTAGGTAACCTGGTTGTCATCGTCACGGATGTATCCGCCCAGGTTTTCCAGGCTATCCTGCTTGGGGTTGTCATTGTTCAAACCGAGTGGCATCTGGCCCTGCTGCTCTTCGCTTTTCTGCCATTCATCTTCGGCCTGGCGCTCGGTTTCCGCGGCCTGGCCCGCCGGGTCACCAAAAGCGGCATGCAAGCCATGGCAGATGTCAACTCGACCGTAAAGGAAACCGTCAGTGGTATCGGTATTGCCAAGAACTTCCGCCAGGAAAATAGCATCTTCGAGACCTTCAACGCCGCCAACCGCACATCCTACCGGGTCAACGTATGGCGCGGATTTATCCTCTCGCTAGTCTGGCCTTCCATAAATACCCTTGGCGGCATAGCCACCGCCACACTGGTCTTCGCGGGTGGGATGAGTGCCGCGCAAGGGGCCGTCACCATCGGCGCATGGTACCTGTTCATCCTCAGCCTCGGGCGCTTTTTCGACCCGGTTATGAACCTATCGGCTTTCTGGTCCAACATCCAGTCTGGGCTGAGCGCGGCTGAACGGATATTCGCCTTGATGGATGCCGAGCCGAATGTTGTTCAAACCGACAAGCAGGCTGTCCCAACATTGAAAGGCGGAATCCGCTTCGAGAACGTTTCCTTCCGCTATGCCGAAAACGAGCCGGTGCTGGCAGATTTCAATCTGGCCATCCAGCCCGGCGAAAATCTGGCGATTGTCGGCCACACTGGGGCCGGCAAATCGTCGCTGGCAAAATTGATTGCGCGCTTCTACGAGTTCCAAGCCGGGCGTATCCTAATTGATGAAACCGATATCCGCACACTAGACCTGCAGCTGTACCGCCGGCAGTTGGGCGTTGTCTCACAGTCGCCTTTCCTGTTTTCAGGAACGGTAGCAGAAAACATCCGTTACGCCGCGTCGGAAGCAACACAGGCAGAAATCCTGCTCATGGCTCGCCGCATCGGCGATGGCGAATGGCTCGAAACCCTCCCGGATGGGTTGGACACGCTAGTTGGGGAACGCGGCGCCATGCTCTCGATGGGACAACGCCAGTTGGTGGCCTTACTACGCGTGCTTATGCAAAAACCCGCTATTTTCATCCTGGACGAGGCCACCGCCAGCATTGACCCATTCACCGAGTGGCAAATCCAGCAAGCTTTGAATATGATTCTGGTAAAATCAACCAGTATCTTGATCGCTCATCGGCTCTCAACAGTCAAGGCTGCTGACCGGATTATCGTAATGGAAAAAGGCAAGATCATCGAGACTGGCAACCACGCCGGGCTGCTGGCGCAAGGAGGGCATTACGCCATGCTTTATAATACGTATTTCCGGCACCAGTCCTTGGCATACGTGGAGCAGGCAAAAGAAATGGTTGCAAAATAAGGCGCGAGGGCAAATTTGATGAGTTCATTTTTCCAATTGCTACAAAGTTTCATCGTTGCCATGAAAAACGGTAGCCTGCCCCAACTGGGGTTTTGGACTTACCTGGTATTGGCCCTTTTGGTTGCTATCGAAGGACCAGTGGCTACCCTCTTGGGGGCTGCCATTGCGTCAGCTGGATTGATGCGCCCATGGCTGGTCTTCATCGCGGCAGCTACGGGCAATCTCACCGCCGACTCGCTTTGGTACAGTCTGGGTTATGCCGGAAAACTCGAATGGGTCTTGCGTTTCGGGCGGAAACTGGGCCTCCAACCCGAATTCCTGGAGCGCCTGGAAAAGGGTATGCATAAAAATGCCCCCCAGATTTTATTCGTGGCAAAATTAACGGTCAGTTTTATGATCCCCTCCCTGATCGCGGCTGGGTTAATGAAAGTGCCCTGGAGGCGCTGGTTCCCGTCCTTGTTCGCGGGTGAAATGATCTGGACCGGCTCGCTGGTGCTGATCGGGTATTTCGCCACCGAGGCGGTCAAACGCGTGCAGCAGGGCGTGGAATATGCAATATTGGGCTTATCGCTGGTTTTCGTACTCTTCATACTATCCATGAGCCGCCGCGTCCTTGGAAAGCAATACAAAGACGAAATAGCCAACAAAGAAGCCAAGTAATCCAATGCGCATCCTCATCGCAGCAACCTCCCAGTACATCGCCTTCCATGGACAGGCGATATTTACCCTTAACCTGGCCGAGGGATTAGCAAAACATGGCCACATGGTCCAAGCGTTGGTCGCATCCGAAACCGGCAAAGCGTACCACTCTGAGCGCAACGGCGTCCAAATCGAAGCCCTTGCAGCTTTAAATATGAAATTAGTTCACCCGGATGTCTTTCTGCCACTTTTCCCTGCCCGTGCCGTCCGGCGTGCCATTCAGGCCTTTCAGCCTGACATTGTTCACATCCAGGATCAGTATACTCTGGGACGGAATGCTGCCATTGCTGCCCAACAGCTGGAAATAAAATGCGTTGGTACTAACCATTTCATGCCCGAGAACTTGGCTCCCTACGTGCCGGTGCTCTCAAGGATAAAGCCGCTCTTCAACTGGGTCTTGTGGAAATGGATGCGGGAGACCTATGACCGGGTGGATGTAGTGGCAGTGCCTTCCCAGACAGCTGTGCGGGTCCTGCGTTCGGTAGGTATCCGCCAGCCGGTCTTCCCCATTTCCTGCGGGGCGGATATTGCGCTCTTCCATACCGATCCAACCGTAGACCGTTCTGCCTGGCGGAGCCGGTACGGGATCGCCCCACAAAAAACGATTTTTTTCTTCGTCGGTCGGGTGGATCGGGAAAAACGCCTGGATGTACTGATCCGCGCAATGTACTCGCTCAACCGGGATGATATCCAGCTTATCATTGCTGGTAAAGGTGCGTACCAAAACGAATTTACCGCCCTGGCAGAACAACTCGGGCTGGGCAATAAAGTTCATTTCACCGGCTTCATCCCCCAGGCCGACCTGCCCTCCGTTCTGAATAGCATAGACGTTTTTACAATCGCCAGCGAGGCAGAGTTGCTCAGCATCGCAACCCTGCAGGCCATGGGGTGCTCCCGTCCAGTTCTAGCAGCCGACGCCGTCGCCCTGCCAGAATTAGTCAGCGAAGGAAGCAATGGCCTGCTCTTCAAGTCGGGCGAAGTAGCCGACGCAGCCCGCTGCATGGCTTGGTTCGCCGACCATTCCGAACGCTGGCCCGAAATGGGTGCCGCCAGTTACGAAAAAGTCCAGGCACACAGTCTCGAGAACATGGTGCGCCAATATGAAGCTCTCTACGAAAGGGTTCTTTCCCTTACTACTGACATTTAAATCCTATCCTTCCCAATTTGACAATACTTCCCAGCCCTGCTATACTGGCATCATAACGTTGACTTTATCTGCCGTTTTTGGCAGTTTGTAAGTACCCAATTTATCTGTTCTTCCCAACCCCTGCTTAACCAAGGGGCGTTTTGTGTTGTTATTTAATGCATAACAGGGTGGGGCAGTACCATATAAAAGGAATAACCATGAGTAATAAAAACGAAAAACTGCGCATTATACCCATCGGCGGCCTTGGCGAGGTCGGTAAAAACATGATGGTCTACGAATATCACGAGCAAATCTTGATTGTGGACGCCGGTATGATGTTCCCCGATAATGATATGCTCGGAGTGGACTATATCATCCCGGACTTTAAATATCTGCGTGACCACGCTGCCAACGTCTTGGGCATTGTCATCACTCACGGGCACGAGGACCATATCGGCTGCATCCAGCATCTGCTGGCGGTGATCCCCGCTCCAGTCTATGCCACGCCCCTTACACGTGGTTTGATCGAGGTCAAGCTGGCACGCAACGGGCTGGCAGGTAAAGCCGATCTGCATACCATCCAGGCCGGCGAGACCTTCCGGGTTGGACCCTTCCAGATCGAGACCTTCCACGTCTGCCATTCGATCCCGGATGCCATTGGCCTAGGCATTACCACACCCGCCGGACTGATCATCCATACCGGCGATTACAAGTTCGACCAAACCCCGGTGGATAATTGGCCGACCGATTTTGCCAAGCTGGCCGAGTTTTCGTCGCGCGGTGTCGATGTCCTGCTGGCCGATTCAACCAATGCCGAACGTCCCGGCTGGACCCCTTCCGAGCGCGTCATTGGACCGGCCATGGATGAGATTTTCCGCAACGCTCCCGGTCGTATCATTATCGCCACGTTCGCTTCGCTGATTGCTCGCATGCAGCAAGTAGCGGATGCTGCAAGGCAGCATGACCGCAAACTGGCCTTTGTCGGCATGAGCATGGTGGATAACGTTAAGATCGCCCAGAAGATGGGCTACCTGGATATCCCCGAATCGACCCTAGTTAGCCTGGAGGAAGGCTTGCACCTGCCGAAGAAAGAGGTGGTGCTGATGTGTACCGGCTCCCAAGGCGAACCCACTTCCATTATCGGACGACTTGCCGCCGGCACCAACCGCCAGTTCGATGTAGAAATGGGTGATACCATCGTCATTTCCTCCCACCCTATTCCTGGAAACGAAGAAGCCATCAATAAAACCATCAACCGGCTCCTACGCCAGGGTGCAGACGTAATATATGAGGCGTTATCAGCCGTGCACGTTTCGGGTCACGCCAGCTCCGAGGAGATGAAGCTCCTGCTCAACCTGGTCAGGCCAAAATTCTTTATGCCGATCCATGGCGAACTACACCAGTTAAAACGCCACGCCGCGCTCGGAAAACAGGTAGGCATTCCCCCTGAAAATATAGTTGTTGTTGAAAACGGGCAAGTGGTGGAACTTGCAGATGACAAACTTACCCTGGCCGAGCGCAATCCTGGTAATTATGTTTTTGTTGAGGGGGACAGTGTTGGAGATATTGACCTGGACGTGATGCGCGAACGCGAACAACTGGCCCGCTCTGGCGTGGTACTCATCAACATACCGCTGGATAAGTATTCGGGGCGGTTGCTCAAAGAGCCGGAGGTGATCACGCGCGGTTTCATCTCCCCTGAAGATGCCGAGGCGATTATTCCGTCGGTGCGTAAAAAGGTTACCGATCTGGTCAACAGTGCCGGCCTGGATGATGAAAGGCTCATCACTGATGCAGTGCGCTCGCTACTGCGCAATCAAACCGGGCGCAAGCCGATGGTTTTTGTGGCGGTCACCAAAGCATAATAAACAAGGTAGGCAGGTCTGAAACCTGCCTACCTTGTTTATTAAAAAATACAGGAAATCCGCTGCGAATTACGATCGCAGTATAAAAAGTACGGTCAATAAAACTACGCCCACCAGGAAGGCCACCGCCCCCTGCCACTTGGCCTGTTTCGGTCTGGGGAAAATTTCAGATTTATAAAATGCCAGGTAAAGAATATATGGACCGCCAAAAAAACCGGCCGCTCCCACGCCATATAATAGCATCCGAATTATTGTCGACATGTCTTGCTCCTTCTATCCCATAACTATTTCCAACCATACAGTCCACGAAGCGGTACAAAACGCACTTCCAGGCTGACCCAATGGTCGAACCTCCGGCCAGCGCGCTTCCAGACTTCCAAATTCTGGACGCTGCGGTCGCCCACCGGAATGACCAGTTGCCCCCCTTCGGCCAACTGGTCAGGCAATGCAGGTGGAACTTCCGGTGCGGCTGCAGCCACCAGGATTTGCCGGTAAGGCGCTGCTCCCGGCCAACCCAAGCTCCCATCGCAGGTGTGGACGTGAATGGAAGTATACCCCAGGTCGGTCAGGTTTTTTTCCGCCTGGCACGCCAATTCAGGTATAACCTCGACGGTATGAACTTCTGCTGCCAGTTCGCCCAGCACGGCCGCTTGGTAACCACACCCACTGCCCACTTCCAGCACACGCTCGCCCGGTTCCACTTCCAGCAGTTCGCTCATCAAGGCCACGATATATGGCTGGGAGATTGTTTGTCCATAGCCGATCGGCAGAGGGCCATCCGCATACGCCCAGGCAAGATTTTCCGGAGGGATAAAGCAATGTCGCGGTACGCGGCCTAACGCGGCCAACACGCGTGCATCTCGGATGCCGCGCCCGGCAATCTGTTCCTCCACCATGAGTTTGCGCTTAAGGGTATATTCGTCCTCAGCAATCATAAAAACTCTGTGCTCTCAGCATGCTCCGCGGAGAATTCTTCCTGAGGACTCAAGAAGCATTTTCACGTTCCGTCAGTTTCCGAGCGATCTGACGATCCACTTTGCCCATCGGGTAATGTCCTAAGTCCGCCGAACTAACCCAGGCCAGTTCGGCCGCTACAATTGGGCTGGGTTCACCGCACTTTAAGACGCACAGGAAGGCATGTAGTCTGATCCGGAAGTGAGTATAAGCATGCTCATAAACCCCAAACGGTTCCCCAACCCGGATCTCCACAGCCAATTCTTCCCGGATTTCACGCATGAGACATTCCTCGAGCGTCTCCCCAGTATCTATTTTCCCGCCCGGGAATTCCCACATCCCTCCCAGAAGCCCCTTGGAGGAGCGCTTAGCCAGCAAGAATTTCCCATCCCGCCCAATCACTGCGGCTGCGACAGTGTAATGTGGCACTACAGCTTTTGGTCGCAGCACAGGGCGCTTTTCTTGGATACCCAGGCGGCGCGCCTGGCATAATTCTCCCAAGGGGCACAATAAACAGCGCGGCTTTTTGGATAAACAAATCGTTGCGCCCAGGTCCATTAACGCCTGGTTGAAATCCCCTGCGCGCCCCATCGGCAGGTGCTGCCCCGCCAGTGTCCACAGGATTTCCTCGCCAACGGGGGAATCGGCCGGTTCTGCTACATTAAATACACGCGCAAATACCCGTCGCAGATTGGCATCCAGCGTAGCCACGTCCTGACCGAAGGCCATAGAGGCTATTGCGCCCGCCGTATACCGCCCAATGCCCGGCAGACTGCGCAGTGCTTCCAGTTCACGCGGCAGGTTTCCTCCATATTCTTTCATAACGATGAGAGCCGCCTTGTACAGGTTGCGCGCCCGGCTGTAATACCCCAACCCTTCCCATGCCGAAAGAACTTCCTGCTCGGAAGCCGCCGCTAGCTCAACAATACTTGGGAAGCGAACCATCCAACGCTCGAAATACGGAATGACCGTCTCGACGCGTGTCTGCTGGAGCATTATCTCCGAGACCCAAACAGCATACGGATTCGAGGAAATACGCCAGGGCAGCTTGCGTCCCAGACTGGCATACCAATGGAGGATACGATCAGAGAATTCAGTCAATAGTTTCTAGAATTGGAACCCGTTGCGCGCCGGGACAACCTTGTATGAAAAATTCTTAACCAGTCCGAATAATTTGCCCTGCAACTGATTCCAGCTATCCGAGCGCAGCATGTGTTGCACACCTGATAAATCTTCGGCCAGGATGACGACCTGGATTTGCGGGTAATCGCCGTAAATTGTTACCCAAGCTTCCACCGGCTGAACCCCCAGGCGCTGCACGCCTGGAACAAATTCCCCAATGACAAACTCGAAATACTCCTGTTCGTGTTCGGGAGCGATATCCCAGGTCAGCATCAATTTTACAGCCATGGCACCTACCTTATTCGCGCTGATAATCCAGCACGACTAACTTCGTCTCTTCCGGCAGGCTGGATTTGCTCACTTTGAGGCTCGGAACCGTTTCAGCTTCGTGCAAGCCCATTTCCTTGAGGAATTTATCCAGCCGGTCGAGCGGCACCTTGGTCGCAGGGGTGGCATAGTGCATCGGGATGACAATGTTCGGCTCCAGAAGGCTGACGATCTCGGCTGCTTTGGCTGCGTTCAACCCGCTGCCCCCGCCAACCGGAACGAGCACAATATGCACCGTTCCAAGGCTTTCGATCTCATTCTGAGGAGGTACAGAGCGCATGTCACCGAGATGTGCCACCGTGATACCCATATAATCGAACACATATAAGGTATTGCGCGGCTTATCGACCGCTTTCTTGCCCTGCCCATCCATCTGAACACCGGTAATAAAAACGCCGCCGATCTCGAACTCTCCCGGGCCAGTGATGGCATGGGAATAGCCCTTCACCGAGCTCAGGTGGTTGTGCCCGGGCGCTTCGTGGCTGGATGTGACGATATCCGCTTTCAGCTTAAGCGGCTCATATCCTACCGTCTCAGAATCAAACGGGTCACATACGACCGTAGCCATGCCACGTTCGGCTAAACGAAAACAGGAATGTCCGTACCATGTAATATCCATGCAACCTCCGTGCAAGCCAATTATACACGTATAATTATGCAGATGGAAATTCAACTCACCCCGCGCCAGACTACCACCTCTTCCGTACTCAAGACGGCTGGCGGCTGGCGGCTCGAAATTCCCGCAGGTCCACCGCATACCTACCGCCTTGCCCAGGTCGACGACTATACCCGTATTCCCCGCAGTCGCCTGCGCCACACCACACCATGGTGCTTAAGCCTGCGCGTCCGCATCTCGAGCGCAGACCTGTCCGGCACATGGGGCTTTGGACTTTGGAACGACCCGTTCGGACTCTCGCTCGGTTTTGGTGGCGGGGCTGGCAGACTGCCAACTTTGCCACAGGCCGTCTGGTTCATGTACGCTTCCCCACCGAACTGGCTTTCCTTGCGGGATAACCCCGAAACCATTCCCGCCAACGGTTTCTTCGCTGGAACCTTCCGATCAGCCCACATCCCTTCCACTCTGTTCACGCCGTGTCTGCTGGCCATCCCGCTATGTGCGATCCATCCGCTCTCCCGCCTCCTGCGCCGCCTGAGCGGGCAGATCATTCACCAGGATGCTGCCAGTATCAAAGTGGATGTCACTCAATGGCATGAATATTCCTTTCAATGGCTGCCGGACAGTTGCCTCTTCCGCGTAGATGGAAACGAAATCTTACACACAACCTGTTCTCCGCTATCTCCACTGGGCCTAGTGCTCTGGATCGACAACCAGTTCGCCGCCTGGAACCCCAATGGCCAGATGGGGTATGGCACGCTGGAGAATCCGGCCGCTTGGATGGAGATTGAAAAATTAAATGCTCCTGTATAGTCAGATTGCACAACCGAAAGTGCATCCCGATTAGGCGTCTTTTTACTGACACTCTCGTTGGTGCAATAATTTTACCTGCATTTCTGTGTCTATCGCCTATCAGGCACTTAATCGTCATAATCACTTGGCACGATATGTTCCTGCAGACTGGCTATCGCTCGGGCAAGGTATGTACAGGTATGTAAGCCTTGTTGCGGTATAATTTGACAATTCTATTTCATGAGGAGGTGCAAGAGATCAGTTTTATACGGGAAAGAGAGCGCACGGACGGTTTAGTTGAGTTAGTTGGATGCATCTGATATTTCTGACAAGCCTACCAATTGGGCTTGAACAACTTAACCGTTGACGAGGATGAGGGTTCTTTGCTTCGCGGCAAAGTTAATCCCGGCATAATCCGCCGGGAAAAAATCGAAAGATCAGCGGATGCCCTCCGGGGATGCCATGCTCCCCGCAGCCTTTCCCTCCAGGGGTAAATCCTGTCACAAAGCCAACCGGATAACCGAATGGACAAAGCGGCAGGAAGTGGCAATATAAAAAGTGCCAGGTACAAAGTTTCATGTATTTTGTGCGTATGACTCTGGTTGCGTAGCACAGAATGCGTGAAGCGAAAGCACGTGACACATTCTTTCATGGAGGATCCCATGTGTGGAATCGTAGGATATATCGGGCCGCGGGATGCGACACCGATTCTTTTGAATGGCCTGAAACGGCTGGAATACCGCGGCTATGACTCGGCCGGCCTGGCTATCTTTACAGATGGCCGTATCGAAGTGCGGCGCGAGGCCGGTAAATTAAACCGGCTGGTCGAACTGGTGCAAGAAGCGCCCGTGAGCGGGTCGCCCGGTATCGGCCATACTCGTTGGGCCACCCACGGCGTCCCAACCGCCCGGAATGCCCACCCGCATCTCAGTGCGAATGCACGTGCCGTGGTGGTGCACAATGGCATTGTCGAAAATTTTCTGGAACTGCGCGAGGAACTGACTGCCGAAGGCGTGCACTTTGTATCGGATACGGATACGGAGGTTATCGTCCAATTGGTCGAAAAGCATCAAGCGGCTGGCCTGGGGCTGGTCGAAGCCGCCCGGCGTACCTTCCAACAAATCCAGGGTGCTCACGGTATCGTACTGCTGTCAGCCGACGAACCCGAAAAAATCGTCTGCGCCCGGATTGGCAACGCCGGGGGTGTGGTTATCGGCCTGGGTCAAGGTGAAAATTTTATTGCATCAGACATCCCCGCCATTATGGAACATACACAGCGTGTCATCTTCCTGGAAAGCCACCAGATGGCAGTTGTGACGCGCGAGAAGGTCCACGTGGAGACGCTAGCCGGCCAGACCATCCAGCCCAAAATCCATACCATTAGCCCCGATACTGCCTCCGCCGAAAAAGGCGAATACCAGCACTTCATGCAGAAGGAAATTCACGAGCAGGTACGCTCATTGACCGATACGCTAGCTGGGCGGGTGGATTTCCAGGCCGGGCGCGTCCGTCTGCCGGAGCTCAAGCTGACACCTGAATTGGCACTTCAAATCCGGAAAATTGATATTACTGCCTGCGGCACGGCCGCTTATGCCGGGATGGTCGGGAAAATATTGATCGAAAAGATTGCCCGCCTGCCCTGCGAAGTGCAAATCGGTTCCGAGTTCCGCTACAGCGATCCCATTGTGGACGAGCACACCGTGGTGCTGGCAATCAGCCAGTCCGGAGAAACCGCCGATACCCTGGCAGCTATGGATGAGGGCCGTCGCAAGGGCGCCACCCTATGGAGCATCGTCAATGCCATCGGGTCACAAGCCATGCGGGTTGCGGATGGCAGTCTCTCCATGCAAACCGGACCTGAGATTGGCGTGGCCTCCACCAAGGCCTTCACCGCCCCCCTATTGGACCTGTACATGCTGGCCGTACTCCTGGCAGATCTACGCGGCTTACTCGACGATACGACCCGGCAGGCTCTTGTGGCAGACCTACGCCTGGTGCCTCACCTCGCCAGCCGGGTGCTTAATACAGATGCGGAAATCAAAAAAGTGGCGTACGCCCTGAAAAATGTGCATGATTGCCTGTTCCTGGGCCGCGGAATTAATATGCCGATCGCCTATGAAGGTGCTCTAAAACTCAAGGAAATCTCCTACATACATGCCGAAGGCTACCCGGCCGGTGAAATGAAACATGGCCCGATTGCACTGATAGACAAGCACATGCCGGTAGTCTGCATCGCACCCAAAGATCCCTGGCACGAAAAGATGATCAGCCAGATCCAGCAAGTCAAAGCGCGCGGCGGGACGGTTATTGCAGTAGCCACCGAGGGGGACGAACTGGTGGCATCCATGGCCGACCACGTGCTGTGGGTCCCGGATTGCCCCTGGATGCTCTCGCCTGTGGTAACGGTCATTCCACTACAACTCCTGGCTTACCACATCGCCAGCCTGCGCGGCCTGGATGTAGACCAGCCCAGGAATTTGGCGAAAAGCGTAACGGTTGAATAGCACCAATCCCACCTATACTGGTAAAATTATGCAGGAGATGATGACATGTTAGAGATCAATTTCTCTTGTCTCTTGGACTGCCGGGTCAAAAATCTGCCTGGCAGGCACTGGTGGATGAAATCGGTGCCCAGCAAGCTGTAATGATATACGCTCACCTGGATCTGCTGGCTTTACGTATGTGCATTATGCTGGGAAACTGAACTACAAAAAAATATAAATAAAAGGAGATAAACTGTATGTCAAAAAATAAAACCGCCCTAAAAAAGGAAAGACAACGCCGCCAAGCACGTCAAAAGGTCATTCGATAAATCATCATCGGTATCGTTGCCTTGGCCGTAATCGCCATCATTGTGACGATGATCTATTCTTCCCAGCCATTCAAAGCCAACGCCAACAACACTGTCCCAACGGCTGCTGTCAATAACAGCGGGAATATCGCCCCAACGGTTGCCGTGATGCAATTTGCGACTCCGCCGCCCATGCAGATTGATGTTAATAAGCAATACTTTGCCACGATTAAAATGGTTAAAGGCGGAGAATTCGTCATCCAGCTTTATCCTGATAAAGCCCCCATTACCGTAAACAGTTTTGTATTCTTAGCAAAGAAGGGATTTTATAACGGCGTCACCTTCCACCGCGTTATCGATGGTTTCATGGCGCAGGGCGGCGACCCCACCGGTACCGGATCAGGTGGGCCAGGTTATCAATTTCCCAACGAAACGAATGACTTGACATTTGATAAAGCCGGCGTAGTTGCCATGGCGAATGCCGGGCCGAACACCAACGGTAGCCAGTTCTTTATCATGTTTGGGCCATATGGACTTTCAGAGAGTGATTACACCATCTTTGGACAGGTTATCAGCGGTATGGATGTAGTTAACGGTCTGACCCGGCGCGATCCCACCCAGAACCCCACCTTTCCTGGCGATGCAATGGAAAGCGTCACCATCACCGAGAAATAAATTTCAAAATACAAAAACAGGGACTTTGCGAGAAGTGCTCGCAAAGTCCCTGTTTTCATGTCTCTACACTCCATTTCCCCTCATTGACATGCTATATAATAGACATTATATTCCCACCAGCTATTATCCAGGAGAATAGAGATGCTAAAACAAGAACAAAATTCGCACCAGGAACTGAAAGCAGTCATCCTGGCCGCTGGGAAAGAATTGGCCGCGACGGATGTCAAATCCATACTGCTACAGCCTCTCGGCAACGCCAATGTAATTGATTACGTTATCCAAAATGCACTTCAACTTGTCAGCCCCAAGGACCTTTATATTGTGGTTGGTCGCGAAAGCGAAAAGATGCGTGCGCACCTGGGAAACGAATATCAATATATTTGCCAGGAAGAGCAGCTCGGCACAGGCCATGCCGTCCTTCAGTTGAAACCCCTTCTGGCAGATTTCCACGGCGACCTATTCATTATTTATGGCGACACACCGCTCTTCCGACCCGACTCGATTCGCGGGTTGCTCAACCGCCATCGCCTGCGCCAAGCCAGACTGACTCTCTTGAGCGCCATGGTGGATCACCCATATCCTTACGGACACATCATCCGGGATGCCAAAGGCCAGATTGTGGATATCATCGAAGCCGCCGAAGCCTCCGAGAGCGTACGCGCCATCCGTGAACTCAATATCGGGGCATACGTTGTACGCGCCGATACCATTTTCCCGGCCCTGGAAAGGCTGCCACTTTCTCCCGAATATGGCGGTTACCGGCTAACCGACTGTGTCCACCAGCTCGTCCGCTCCGGCCTGCTGGTCGAGAGTTACCAAACCTATGACCAGGACGAAGTCCAGGGGATCAACACACCGGAAGATCTGGCAAACGCAGAATTCATCCTGCAAAAGCGGCTATTCCGCCCACACCGCCCAGAAGCTGAGGAGCAAGTGGCCTTTGGCACCGGTGGCTGGCGGGCCGTTATCGGCGAGGGTTTTACTATGCACAACGTGAGGCGGCTTTCCCAAGCACTGGCCAATGAAATCACCCGCCAGGGGCAGGAAAAGCGCGGCGTCCTGATCGGCTATGACCGACGGTTCCTTTCGGATCTAGCTGCCGAGACCTCTGCCGAGGTTTTTGCCGGGAACAATGTTCCAGTGACACTACTTTCCGAAGATGCCCCCACCCCGCTCGTGACCTATGCCACAGCCCTGCTGAACTCAGCCTATGGGCTGGTTTTCACTGCCAGTCACAACCCGCCGGAATGGAATGGCCTGAAAGTTTTCCGCGGCGACGGTTCGCTGCTACTTGACGAGGAGACTCACCAGATCACCGCCGAAACCAACCAGCTCACCGCCAAGGGTGTAGTCAAGCTCGATCTCGACCTGGCCTTGGAAGCCGGTATCATTAAACGACGTGACATGACCAACGAGTACGTGGATGCCGTTGAAAAGATCATTGATATGGACGCCATACGCAAGGCAAACTTACGCGTCATCGTGGACCCAATGTACGGCGTGGGCCAATTGACCCTTGGCATCGTCCTGACCGAGGCACGCTGCCGGGTGACCTTCATCCACGAGCGACGCAACCCGCTCTTTGGCGGGCGATCCCCGGCTCCAGATCTAGAATCGCTGCGATTGCTAGTCAACGATCTGGAAGAAGGCCATTTTGACCTGGGCTTGGCAACGGATGGCGACGCCGATCGCATTGCTATTATTGACGAAAAGGGCAATTACATCTCAACCAATGACCTGCTCCTGCTGGTGTACTGGTACCTGCATGAAGTGCGCGGCCAGCGTGGCGGCGTGGTGCGAAACCTGGCAACCACCCACATGCTTGACCGTATGGCTGCCAAGTTTAATGAACACAGTTACGAGGTACCAGTCGGGTTTAAACACATCGCCGCCGGTATGGTTGACCACGATGCCCTCCTGGGCGGAGAATCCAGTGGCGGCCTGACCGTGCGTGGCCATATCCTGGGCAAAGACGGTATCTTCGCCTGCGCCCTGGTGGTAGAGATGCTGGCCCGTACAGGCAAAAAAATATCCGAGATGCAGGCGGAAGCCTGGAAGATTTCGGGGCACCTCTACAGCCTGGAGGAAAACATCCCGGCCACGCCGGAAATGCGCGTTGCCATCCCCAAGCGATTGGAAGAATCCCCCATTACCGTTATTGGGAAATATGAAGTGATGAAGGTCACGCATTATGACGGCACAAAAGTGCTGCTCGAAAACGATAACTGGGCGCTCCTGCGCTTCTCGGGCACCGAACCGGTTCTACGCCTGATGGTGGAGGCGGATTCGGCTGAGAAGGCGCGCGAATTGATCGATTGGCTTAAACAATTCTGCGAAAAACAGGATTAAACCCTTCTACCGGCAATTCCCAGACAATCAAACCATTTGTGTTTAATAAGTGAGGAATCATGCGTTACGGATACTTTGACGACCAAAATAGAGAATACGTTATCGAACGGCCGGATGTGCCGGTCTCATGGACTAACTACATCGGTGTGAAAGATATGTGCAGCGTCCTTTCGCACAACGCCGGCGGTTACTCCTTCTACAAAACTGCTGAGCACGGGCGCATCACGCGCTTTCGCCAAAATGGAATCCCACTCGACCGGCCCGGGCACTACGTCTATATCCGCGACGATGAGACAGGCGAATTCTGGACCATATCCTGGCAGCCAACCGGTAAGGATTTAACCAAGGCAAAATACGAGTGCCGCCATGGTCTGTCGTATTCCAAATTCTCCTGCAACTACCTAGGCATCCAGGCCAGCCAGTTGATCTTTATCCCGGTCGGAGAAAACGTGGAACTCTGGGACGTGCTTCTACACAATATCTCCGGAAGACAACGCAACTTATCCGTCTTTTCCTATGTTGAGTTCTCCTACCACCACATCGAGATTGACAACCAAAACCTGCAGATGTCATTGTATGCCAGTGGGTCGAATTATAGCGAGGGCGTGATCGAGTATGACTTTTTCTACGAGCCCTGGACATTCCATTATATGGCGGCCAGCTTCGAGCCGGATTCTTACGACTGTCTGCGTGATAGCTTCATCGGCAGCTATCGCACCGAAACGGACCCGGAAGCAGTTGCGCGTGGGAAATGCTCGGGCAGTTCCGAACTGGGCGGCAACCACTGTGGTGCGCTGCATAAAAAAATCAGCTTGGCACCCGGTCAGGAAACACGGCTGGTCTTTATGCTGGGCGTTGGAAACCGAATCGCCGGTCAGGCGATCCGTTCCAAATATTCCAACCCCGCCAACGTTGACAAAGCTTTTTCCGTCTTGAAAATATATTGGCAAGCCAAGCTGGACAAGTTCCAATGCAAGACGCCCCATTCCGGCTTGGATTCCATGGTCAACACCTGGACGCTCTACCAAGCCGAGACGTGCGTGGTCTGGTCACGGTTCGCATCATTCATCGAGGTGGGCGGGCGTACCGGCCTCGGATACCGCGACACATCCCAGGATGTGATGGCCGTATCGCACACCAATCCCACCAAGGTGAAACAACGCTTGGAAGAGTTGTTTAACGGCCAGGTTCAGCAAGGCTACGGATTGCACCTGTTCGACCCGGAAGTATTCAAACCGCAGGAAGCCAAACTCCCCGGTGTCAAACTTCCTACCGTGGTTCCTACCCCCAACCCAGCCGATATCATCCACGGCCTGAAGGATACTTGCTCCGACGATGCACTTTGGATCGTCGCGTCGGCCTGCGAATACGTCAAGGAAACTGGTGACCTGGACTTCTTCGATCAAATCATCCCATTCGCGGACGGTGGCGAAGGTACGGTCTATGAACACATTAAACGCTCGCTGGATTTCTCCGCCGAACAGACTGGCAAGAGCGGCATCTGCCTCGGCCTGCGGGCGGATTGGAACGACTGTCTTAACTTGGGCGGCGGCGAGAGCGCCATGGTCTCCTTCCTGCACTATTGGGCGCTGGTCAATTTCATCGAGGCCGCCAGATTCCTTGGGCGTGACCAGGATGTGAAAATATATTCTACCGCGGCCGAAAAGGTACGCCAGGCCTGCGAGGAACACCTGTGGGACGGCGAATGGTACCTACGCGGGTTTACCAAAAAGGGTATCAAGATCGGTTCTCACGAGAACGAGGAAGGCCGGATATTCCTAGAAAGCAACTCCCTTGCTGTGGTTTCCGAAGCGGCTTCGCCCGAGCACGGCCGCCAGTGCATGGACTCAGTGGACAAGTATCTCTATTCGCAATACGGCATCCACCTACTCTGGCCGTCCTTTTCCAAGCCAGACGATGATATCGGCTACGTAACGCGTGTATACAAAGGCATCAAAGAAAACGGAGCTATCTTCAGCCATCCCAACCCCTGGGCTATCGTGGCAGAATGCAAACTTGGGCGCGGCAACAGGGCGATGAAGTTCTACAATGCAACCCTGCCTTATAACCAAAACGATATAATCGAGATCCGCCAGTCCGAACCCTATTCCTACTGCCAATTTGTGATGGGACGTGACCACACTGCCTACGGGCGGGCACGCCATCCCTGGCTGACCGGTTCGGCCGGCTGGGCCTACCATGCCGTGACCCACTGGATACTAGGCATCCGTCCCGGCTACACCGGGCTGACGATTGACCCATGCATCCCGTCAGATTGGAAAGAATTTGAGGTCACCCGCCAGTGGCGGGGGGCCAGCTACTCCATCCAGGTAAGGAATCCTGCCGGAGTACAGAAAGGCGTCAAGGCGATCAGCCTGAACGGTGAACCGATCGAAGGAAGTGTCGTACCTCTGCAAGAGGCGGGTACAAGCAATGTTGTAGGAGTGGAGATGGGATAAATCTATATTATTTCACAAAATACAAAATCCCGATCGTCCCCGGCCCGCAATGGCTGGAGATGACGCTCCCGGCCTGCGTGATGCGCACATCCTGCGGTGCTGCCAGGCGGATGATCTCATTTTTCAAGAATTCGGCGTCTACATCTGAAGCAGTGTGAGTGACAAATACTCGGCGGCGGTCGAGTTCGTCGAGGTGAGAGGCAAAATCGTCCAGCATCCTCTGGATGCCTTTCTGGCGCGTCCCGCGGGCTTTCTCTTTCACTCCGAGGGTTCCATCTGGGCGGACTTCAATGACCGGGTGTATCTTAAGCACGCTTCCGGCAATTGCCTGCAGGGCGGTACAGCGCCCGCCTTTATACAGATATTCCATGGTATCCACTACAAAGGATGTACGCACCTTGAGGACCGAATCCAGGAGTTCTTTTTCAATTTGCATGGAGGCAAGGCCCTGATCGCGCAACCCGGCTGCCCGTAGGGCCAGTAGCCCCACGCCTGTCGAAAGATTGAGCGTATCAACCACGCGCACTTTGCCGGAGGGGAATGACCCGGCTGCCAGGATAGCATTTTGGAGAGTACCCGAAAGTTTCGAGGAGATGCCAATAAAAAGACTTTCACCAGGCTTGTCAAAGGCTTTGATAAACTCGCCCACCGAGGGGGCCGCGGTTTTTGGCAGTTCTTTATATTTTTCCACCAGGGAAAATAAATCTTTTTGGTGGATATCCACCCCATCCTGATAGACGACACCCCCAATCGTCACGGAGAGCGGGACGATTGCTAATCCAAACTCGGCGGCTATCTCCGGGCCCAGGTCCGACGTACTGTCTGTGATGATATTGATCATTTTGTCTCCCATGGGAATAAACGCAATCCTTACTATACCCGATTATCATTTTTGGCGCAAATAGAAAGGTGAACGCTGAAAGATGAATGATGAATGATGAACAAGGATCGACGCTCGAGGTGCAACTGGCTGCAAGAATGGGGAGAAAAATGGATTTCCTGGCGCGGAATGGGTGAAACGATAAAAAACGATAGTAGGGGGATGTTTTTCCAAGACACCCGCGAATGGGGCAAAAAACAAGGAATGTCTGGACGCAAAATGGGCGAAACGATAAAAAACGATAGTAGGGGATGTTTTTCCAAGACACTTGTGAATGGGGCAGAAAACAAGAAATTTCTGCACGCAAAATGGGCGAAACGATAAAAAACGATGGAAAAGAGGCGGGGTAGGTACGGTCATGCCCGAGTTCGGCAGCAGGCCGGGGGCGGAGAATTGGCGCGAATCGAAACCGCCGAAGTAAAGCGGGCCACCGGTGTCAATTGCTCCTACACGGAGAGCAAAATTCTACTGCCCTTTGAGTTGGAACGTACAGAAAGGGAATCCATTCAGGTTCGGCTGCAACATGGCGGTCTGTTCAACCGGCTGGCCGATGCATTGCTCGAGCAAGAAGGCATCCATGCAGCACAGTTCAGGGAGATCCGCAAGGATGGCTACATAGGGGCAATATCCCAAAATCAGGCGCGGGCCTTCTGCACCGGCCTCCCAACGCGCCCGGTAATGCAGATCGTTCAAACGATCAACTGTGCGCGCCAAACGGCGCGGCATAGGAACCGGTGGGCCGGAAAAGCCTACCCCGGCCAACTGCTGTGCCAGGCTGCGCAGGCCAGTTTCCCTGAACGCCTCCGGCGTGTCCCTTAGCCAGACAGCGAAGGCAGCCACGGCCAAATTGCCCAAGCCATCGCCCAACAAGCGCCGTGAAAGAGCATAGATATTTACCGGCCGGCCGCGTGCCTCCCGGCGTTTACCAATAAGTTCGATCACACCGTCCGATTCCAACATGGCGAGATGGTGGCGCATATTTGCCCCGGTCATCCCCAGGGCGCGGCTGAGCTCTCCGGCAGAAGAGGTTTGCTGCTTGCTCAAATAATCGAGGATACGTGATCGGGTGGTCGGGCGCATAGGGGGTATTATACTATTTATACAAATATATATTTGCATAAATAAATTGACAGGTCCTTCTGCGGCGGCTATAATCCAAGCTTGTCTGCCAATTAAGATTCCCCGGGAATCGCTGGGTTGAGGAGGTAAATTGGGTGTGTTTTTCGGGCAAAGCCCGCACAACACACCCATATCTTCCTACTATACTTACGGTGATACCCAAAGAACCACAATCAGCACATGGAGAAATAGCATGGACTCAAGTGAATTGAACAGCCCTGGTTATGACATTCCTCCCGAAATAAAAGCGCAGGTTGCCATCACCAGTCTCGACCGCATCTACAACTGGGGCCGCAGCGCCTCGGTCTGGCCGATGATGTTCGGGCTGGCCTGCTGCGCCATCGAGATGATCTGTGCGGCTGCCAGCCGGTACGACCTGGCCAGGTTCGGTATGGAAATCATGCGGCCCTCTCCACGCCAGAGCGATCTGATGATCGTCTCCGGGACGGTAACAAAAAAAATGATCCCTACCATCGTCCGCCTGTATAACCAGATGCCCGAACCGAAATATGTGCTGGCCATGGGCGCATGCGCATCCGGAGGTGGGCCTTTTAAAGATGGCTACAATGTCATATCTGGCGTGGACAAGTTCATCCCGGTGGATGTCTACGTGCCGGGCTGCCCGCCCACCCCCCAGGCTCTCCTGCACGGCCTGATGAAGGTCCAGGAAAAGATCAGGGGTGAAGCGATTAAAAATTCCCGCTGGTATCAAAAAGGCCCGGATACAGCCGAAATCCCCATCCCAATGCTCGGCCCGGACCTGATCGACCCGCGCAAGATCGGCCTGATCAAAAACGGTGAAAAGGCCTAGGAGGCAAGCATGACGACTCCAGTCCCCATTCAAGCCCTCGATCTATTAGGTCGCTTCCCGAACATGCTCAAGGCGGATACCCGCCCGGGTTACTCCGGCTGGCTACTCGAACCAGCCAACCTGCTCGAATTCGCCGCTGCCCTCCGGGATGAGTTCGGATACGATTATCTTTCCTCGATCACCGGCGTGGACTATCTGCCTGAAGGAAAGATGGAAGTGGTATACCAGGTATACAAAACCACCGGCGGGCCAGGCCTGATGTTCAAAGTCCAGGCAGCCCGCACAGATCCAGTGGAGGTTCCATCGCTGGTTGCCATATATCCGGGCGCGGAACTCCAAGAACGGGAAGCATGGGATCTGTTCGGCATCAAATTCACCGGTCATCCCGACCTGCGCCGCATTCTGATGTGGGAGGGTTTCGCCGGTTTCCCCATGCGCAAAGACTGGCATGAGGCATATTTCGAAGAAGAAGCCAAGCCTTTTAAAAACCGCTGGCCGGATGGCAAGATCGTCATGGCCGAAAGCAATAATATCTATGGTGACAATATTGCTTACCCCGGCAATTTCAACCCCGAAAGCCAGACATTTGACCCGGAGAAAGCACTCTACGAGGCTCTGCGCACTTACCAAAAAAACGAAGTCGGCCTGGATACCGATTGCATCATCGTCAACTTAGGCCCGCAGCATCCCTCCACGCATGGCGTATTCCGGGTGGCGGTTATGCTGGACGGGGAAACGATCATTAATCTAAAGCCGGTCATGGGCTACCTGCACCGCAACCATGAAAAGATAGCCGAGCGCAACACCTATCTCATGAACATGCCCTACACCGACCGGCTGGATTATCTTGCTTCCATGAGTAACAATTTTGGCTATGCGCTAGCGGTCGAAAAGCTGATGAACATTATGCCGACCGAGAGGGCGGATTACATCCGCGTGATAATGGCCGAGATGACGCGGGTTTCCAACCATCTTTTTTTGATCGGTACATTGCTCAATGACCTGGGAGCCTATTTCACTCCCATGTTGTATGCCCTGGAAGAGCGCGAACTGATCATGGATATCTTTGAAGCCGTATCCGGCAGCCGCATGATGTGCAATTACTTCCGCTTCGGCGGGGTTGCGCGCGATCTCCCGGAGGGCACACTTCAAAAAATCAAGGAAATATTCTTCGAGCGTTTGCCCAGGAAGATTGATGAAATTGACCATTTCCTTAGTGAAAACGAGATCATCCGTTCCCGCTGCGTCGGTCAGGGCGTGCTGACCGCAGAAGATGCCATCCGCTACTCCGCGACCGGCCCGCTGCTGCGCGCCTCGGGCATTCCCTATGATATACGACGGGCTGAACCCTATAGCATTTACGAGCGCTTCAAATTCGATGTGTGCACACGGAAGAACGGCGATATCTACGACCGACTGATGCTGCGCTTTGATGAAATTCGCCAGAGCATCCGCATCGTCCAGCAAGCTACCAAACAGATCCCGGAAGGCCCAGTTATGTCGGTTAAACCGATGTACCAGGTACGCGTCCCACCCGGTGAAGCCTATGGACGGGTGGAAGGCCCAAAGGGCGAGCTCGGTTTTTATATTGTCTCGAATGGTAAACCAAACCCCTGGCGCTACCATGTACGCGCACCGTCCTTTGTCAACCTGACCGCCTTCGGACCTATGTGCATCGGGCAGAAAGTTGCCGATGTGGTGGCGGTGCTCGGCTCCATTGATATCGTCCTTGGCGAAGTGGACCGTTAGCACTTCCAAGGTACCAGGAGGTAGAAATGAATGATGATATATACGGTAAAGGTATATTAAAAGGGCTAGGCGTCAGCCTCAAGCGGTTTGTCGAAACCTATCTAGATGACTTAACCTGGATCGGCAAACGCTATCGCACCCCCGGAGGCATAGCCCATCGGGGGAGCAAGGATGCGCGGGGTATCTTCACCGTCCAGTATCCTGAGGAAAAAATACCGGTTCCGGAAGAGTTCCGGGTTATTCCATTTCTTGTGTATGACGAAGGGCCGAACGGCGAGAAAAACCTGCTGTGCACTTCCTGTGGCATTTGCGCCAAGGTTTGCCCGCCACAGTGCATCTGGATCGTTCGTTCCACCGACCCGGCCACCGGACGGCCAGTCCCGGACCCAGCCGAATTCTACATTGATGCCGATATTTGCATGAACTGTGGCCTGTGTGCCGAATATTGCCCTTTCGATGCCATCAAAATGGACCATGATTACGAACTGGCATCCTTCGGGCGCGCGATTTACAATAAAGCCAGGCTTTCCAAACCGAGCAAGTATTATGAGAGCATCCGCCCGGCCAACGCCGCCCGTGAGAACACTTTACGCACCGCCAAGCAAGCCATCCGCAGCGGAACTGTCAAGGTGGAGTAAAATCCCATGAATCATCCGGATACCGACCTGCTCTTTCCCCCGCGCACTTTGCCGGCTTTACGCGACCTGCGGGGAGTGACCTGGCAAAACCTGGTCAGCATGGTTATCGCGGCCGGGTCAGACAGCCTTGAGCAGATGGCTTTCATCCTGATGATGGTGCGTACGAACAATTGCGCAACATGCCATGCCGATTCGTACCGAGCCATGAATGGTTGCAGCGCTTGCGCCATACAATCGATTAAACACCTACGCCAGACCGATGAGGCACTGGTTGAAGGATTCCAAGCGGCCAGAGCAGAGGTCGAGCAATATATACAGAAGAAAAAATCCCTTATTAAGGTAGTCTGAATCAACAGGTAACCATGCCAAATAACATTTCTCCCGAATCCATTCTGGCCGCCCTGAGTAAGGTGCAGGAACCTGAACTCCACCGCGACCTGGTCACGCTCAACATGATCCGTAATATTGAAATTAAAGACGACACCGTAACATTCGGCATCATGCTGACCACACC
Source organism: uncultured Chloroflexia bacterium (assembly GCA_963837875.1). Classification (GTDB taxonomy): domain Bacteria; phylum Chloroflexota; class Anaerolineae; order Anaerolineales; family Villigracilaceae; genus UBA877. The sequence goes on along the minus strand of CAWIOV010000001.1, from coordinate 1,730,811 downwards.
AGCCTGCCCACTCAGAGGCAGCATTGAGAAACAGGCGCGCGAGGCCGTGCTGGCCATCCCTGGCGTAAAAACAGTGACCATCAAGATGGACGCCAGTGTCCCGAACGATGGCCGCCAGCGCGGCCTGCTCAATTTGCCCATCCGCAATGCCGTGGCAGTCGCATCCGGAAAAGGCGGGGTGGGCAAAAGCACGGTTTCTGCCAACCTGGCCGTAGCCCTGGCGCAGACCGGGGCACGCGTCGGCCTGATGGACGCAGATATTTACGGGCCCAACATCCCCACCATGATGGGCATCCACGACATTCCTGGAACACAGGATAACAAGCTCATCCCGGCAGAGGCCTACGGCGTAAAAATGATGTCAATGGGCTTTCTGGTCAAGCCCGGCCAGCCACTGATCTGGCGCGGTCCCATGCTCAATTCCGCCATCCGACAGTTCCTGGCAGACGTGGAGTGGGGCGAACTTGACTACCTGATCATAGACCTGCCACCCGGCACCGGTGACGCATCGCTTTCCCTGGCGCAGATGCTCCCCCTCTCCGGTGCGATCATTGTGACCCTACCCCAGGCCGTCTCGCTCGAAGATGCCAGCCGCGGCCTGAACATGTTCCAAACCCTGGAAGTGCCCATCCTGGGCGTGATCGAAAACATGCGCGGCGAGTTCTTCGGCTCCGGCGGCGGGGAGGACATGGCCCGCATCGCCAACGTCCCCTTCCTAGGTGCAGTGCCGATGGAACAAGCCGTAAGAGTCGGCGGAGATAGCGGTGAGCCGGTAGTCGCAGCCCATCCCGATTCGGAGGCAGCCAAAGCGCTCAAGGCCATTGCCGGCCAGGTAGCCGCCCGCATCAGCGTAGAAGCGCTCAGCCAGAAGAACGAGCCGGTAATCAAAATTGAATAACCAGAAGGGTACGGTATAATTCCCCCCATGCAACCACTTATTGTTGGTGTTCGTTTCGCACAAATCGGTAAAGCTTATCATTTTGACGCTTCCACCACACCGGAAATCAAGGCGGGCGACCGCGTCATCGTTGAAACTTCGCGTGGCCGGCAATTAGGCGAGGTGGTACAGATCGTCAAAGATGCCAAGCCAACTCCCGAGGGCTGGAAACCAATCGAACGCATTGCCACCCCACGCGATCTCCTGTTACGCCGCACTTGGGCACAAAAAGAAGTAGAGGCAATGGTAACCTGTCGCGAGCGCGCGGCGCAATTGAGGCTGCACGGTGTCAAAGTGGTAGCGGCCGAGTATTCCTTCGATGGGACACGCTTGAACTTCATGTTCAGCACCGAGACCGAAGACAAGGCCGATCTCAAATCCCTGCGGCACGATATGCAAAAACAGTACCAGCCCGCGCAGGTGGAGATGCGCCAGATCGGCCCACGCGACATGGCGAAAATGCTGGGAGGCATGGGCGCTTGTGGGATGGAGACGCGTTGCTGCTCGAAGTTCCTGACCGAGTTCAGCCCCATTTCCATAAAAATGGCCAAGGAGCAGGGCATTTCGCTCACACCCCAGGAAATCACCGGCATGTGTGGGCGACTGCGCTGCTGCCTGGTATACGAATATGAACAATACGCGGCCGCCCGCAAAGAACTCCCCAAGCGAAATAAGCATGTCATCACGCCCATGGGCGAAGGCAAAGTAGTGGATGTATCGCCCCTGCTTATGACCATCCGGGTTGAATTGCTCGGTAGCGGTGTGCGAGAATTCCAGCGGGAAGAAATCGAACCATGGGATGAACTGGAAGCCCTACGGCGCAAATCCCAGCAGCCCTGCGAGAATTGCCCCAATCCACCGAAAGAGAAAGTATGAGCGAAGACCACGTGAAAGCTCCGGATGCCTGGGAGAAACCTCAAATAATCCTGGTTATCCTGGCCCATCCGGATGACCCGGAATTTTTCTGTGGGGCCAGCCTGGCCCGCTGGGCGCGAGCCGGCCACGAGATCCACTACTTCCTCCTAACGTGCGGTGACAAAGGCTTCAACGACTCCACTGCGACCGCCAGCCAGATCTGCACGACCCGGCACGCCGAACAGAATGCTGCGGCAGCCATCATCGGTGTGAAATCGGTACGTTTTCTTGATCTGGAGGATGGATACCTTGTCCCAAGTATTGACCTGCGCCGGGAAGTTGTGCGCATTATCCGACAGGTCAAGCCGGATATCCTGGTCACATGTGACCCGACCCATCTCTTTACAATGTACCAAACCATAAATCACCCCGACCATCGTGCCGCCGGCCAGGTGGTCCTGGATGCCGTCTTCCCCGCGGCGGGCAATCCATTCTTTTTCCCGGAGCTTATCAAGGATGAGGGCTTGCAGCCACATCAGCCAGGGGAAGTCTGGGTCTCGCTGACCAGCAACCCGACCGTGACCCTGGATGTTACCGATACATGGGAGATCAAGGTCAGGGCGCTGAAAGAACACAAGTCCCAGATCGGCGATTCGAAAGAGTTCGAGGAACGCATGCGGGCACGCAAGTCAGAAAGAAGTACAGAAGAAAATATATATTACGAGGAAAAATTCCGCGTAATAAAATTCCGCTAAACCAGTACTATACACGACCATAGCAAGAGAGGGTGCCATGCCTGATTTCCTTTCCGAAGCGCAAGCCTTGTTTGAATACACCCGATCCATGCGCCGGGACTTTCACGCCCACCCCGAACTCGGCTTCCATGAAGTGCGCACGGCCGGAATTGTCGCCAAAGAACTGACCGCCCTGGGACTGGAAATCCATACCGGGATCGCCGAAACTGGCGTGGTAGCGCTGATCGAGGGAACAAAACCCGGCCCGGTCATTCTTGTGCGCGCCGACATGGACGCCCTGCCAATAATCGAAGAAACTGGCGCAGTGTACGCATCCCAAAATCCAGGCGTGATGCACGCTTGCGGGCACGATGGCCACACTGCCATCCTGCTGACAGTTGCCAAAATGCTTCTAGCCCACCGCGAAGAAATTAAAGGAACTGTGAAAATCATGTTCCAACCGGCCGAGGAAGGGATGGGTGGGGCAGAAAAAATGATCGCAGGTGGCGTTCTCGAAAACCCCAAAGTGGATGTGACACTCGGCCTGCATCTTTGGAACGAGAAACGGGTCGGATGGCTTGGCATCGCGGGTGGACCGGTCATGGCCGGGGCAGAAATTTTCAAAATAAAAATCACCGGCAAAGGTGGGCACGGCGCCGCACCGCATCTCGGCATAGATCCGGTGCTGGCTGCCGCACAGGTTATCAATGCACTACAAGGTATCGTTGCCCGGAATGTGGCCCCCTTGCAAGCCGCCGTCGTCAGTGTATGCACCATCCACGGCGGCGAGACTTTCAATGTCATGCCGCCAGCAGTTGAACTGACCGGCACGATCCGCACCTTCGAACCAGATGTCCGGGCCCGGGTATTGCAACGCTTCGAAGAGACTGTGCACGGTGTCACGGCAGCCATGGGGTGCAAGGCAGAAATAAATATGGAGCGCCTTACCCCGGCAACCGTCAACCATTCGGAGACCACCGCCAGGGTACGGGAGGTTGCACAAAATCTCTTCCCGAATGCAGAAATAGAGTCTACCAATTCCATAACCATGGGCTCGGAAGATTTCGCTTTCATCCTGGAAAGAGTACCGGGTTGTTTCTTCTTTATCGGTTCGGCAAACCCGGAAAAAGGACTGGATGCCGGTCACCATCACCCAAAGTTCGATTTTGACGAAGTTGTCTTACCGCGAGCTGCTGCCTTGCTTGCCACAGCCGTAATTAATATATTGGAAAAGGAAGGGAGCATTTAGCTTTTTCCCTTGACCCTCACCAAAGTTTGAATTATTATATTTTTGCCTCTTTTTATCGAATTTTGCATCCAAATAAACAGGAGTTAGCATGGGTATCTCGAAGATCGTTAATGATTTTTCCATAACCGTCGCAACGGTGAATGGGTCCGGCTCGCAGACGGCTAATGTAACCCTGTTACGCGCCCTCTTCAAAATGGGCATCCCGGTCTCCGGTAAAAACCTATTCCCATCCAATATCCAGGGACTGCCCACCTGGTACACAATCCGCCTCAGCAAAGATGGGTATATTGCCCGCCGCGACGAACAGGAAATCGTAGTTGCCATGAACCCGGCCTCTTTTGCCAAGGACCTGGCCTCGGTACAACCCGGCGGGGCATTCTACTACTCAGATGATATCAAAACATCCATAGGACGCAGCGATATTGCCATCTATCCCATGCCCACCAAGACCCTGGCGCGCGACTCAGATGTTTCACCCAACCTGCGCGATTACATTGCCAACATGGTTTATGTGGGCGTGCTGGTGCAGATGCTCGGTATCAGCATGGACGTCATCCAACAGGCGCTCCAGTTCCATTTCAAAGGCAAGGAAGGGCCGATCAACTCCAACCTAGGTGTGATCCGCGCTGGGGCAGAGTGGGCTGCTCAGAATCTCACCAAGAGCGATCCTTATATCGTGGAACCAATGTCCGGCACATCCAACTATATCATGGCCGACGGCAATACCGCCGGGGCGCTGGGTGCGATCTATGGCGGTGTCCAGTTCGCTGCCTGGTACCCAATCACACCTGCCTCCAGCCTGGCCGAGTCCTTAAATGTTTACCTGCCACAATTGCGCAAAACGCCGGAAGGTAAGCATACCTATGCCGTACTGCAGGCCGAAGATGAGATTGCTGCCATCGGGATGGCAGTGGGAGCCGGATGGGCCGGTCTGCGATCAATGACTTCCACATCCGGCCCTGGAATCAGCCTGATGTCCGAATATACCGGACTGGCGCACTTCGCCGAAGTGCCGGTTGTGATCTGGGATGTTCAGCGGATCGGACCTTCCACCGGTTTGCCCACCCGCACTGCCCAGGGTGATCTGACCGGAATCTATTACATCGGTCACGGCGACAAGCAATACATCATCCTCCTGCCAGGTTCGGTGCAGGAATGTTTTGAGTTTGGCTGGAAAGCCCTGGACCTGGCTGAGCACTTGCAGACACCCATCTTTGTGCTTTCGGACCTCGACCTGGGCATGAACCAGTGGATGACCAAACCTTTCGAATATCCCGGTGAGCCAATGGATCGAGGCAAAATCTTATGGGAAACCGACCTGGAAAAGCTTAACGGCGCCTGGGGACGCTACAAGGATGTGGACGGTGACGCCATCCCCTATCGCACTGTGGCCGGGAACCGGCACCACGCAGCGGCCTATTTCACACGCGGTACCGGTCACGATGAGAACGCAAAATATAGCGAAGAATCCGGCAACTGGGAAGCCAATATGCTGCGCCTGAAACGCAAATACGATACCGCTCGCGGCCTGGTGCCAAAACCAGAACTCGAAAGCACACCCGGGACAAAAGTGGGCCTGCTTACCTATGGCTCCAGCGAGGCAGCCGTGCGGGAAGCACGCATCCTGCTGGAACAAACCGGAGCCTTGAAGACCGATTTCCTGCGCATACGCGCCCTGCCCTGTACACAGGAAGTTTTTGATTTTATTAATGAGCACGAACGCACCTACATCGTCGAAGCCAACCGAGATGGGCAGATGCGCCAGATACTTTCCAGCACAATGCCCGACCAGGCGCCCAAGCTCCGTTCCGCCGCCCACAGCGATGGCCTGCCACTGACTGCCAGATGGGTCAAGGAATCCATCCTTGCCCAGGAGGATAAAGAATGACCACACCCGTTTCCATTCCCGTCGGCCAGGTGAACAAAGCCGGCCTGACCAAAGGCGAATACCGCGGCCTGACTTCCACACTCTGCCCCGGCTGCGGACACAACTCAATCGCCAACCAGATCATCGCGGCCTGTTACGAACTGGATATCGTCCCGGAAACCGTGATAAAGTTCAGCGGCATTGGCTGCTCATCGAAAAGCCCCACATACTTCCTGAACCGTTCGTTCGGTTTCAACGGCCTGCATGGACGCATGGCCTCACTGGCTACCGGCGCCATCTTTGCCGATACCTCCCTTAAAGCTCTCGGTATCTCCGGCGATGGCGACACTGCCTCCATCGGTATGGGCGGTTTCAAACATACCATGCGCCGCAATGTCCCGATGGTTTACATTGTAGAGAACAACGGCGTGTACGGCCTGACCAAAGGCCAGTTCTCGGCCACTGCCGAAGTGGGGCTCAACCTGAAACACCAGGGCATCAACCAATATATGCCTGTGGATATCTGCATGGAAGCCCTGGCTTCCAACGCCACCTTTGTGGCACGCTCCTTTGCAGGGGATTCGAAACAGGTCAAGGAACTTATCAAGACCGCCTTGAGCCATCACGGCATCGCCGTGCTCGATATCATCAGCCCATGCGTGACCTTCAACAATGAAGACAATGCCTTCCATTCCTACACTTGGAGCAAGGATCATGAAGCCCCGCTGCATGAGATTTCTTATGTGCCCAAACTTTCAGAGATCATCCTGCAGGAAGAGTTCGAGGAAGGCACCGTGCGCGAAGTGACCATGCACGATGGTTCCTCGGTCAAACTCAAAAAACTGGAGCATGACTATGATCCCACCAGCCGCTGGCGCGCTCTCCAAATGATGGAGGAGGCCCAGCGTGACGATTGCCTGGTAACCGGACTGATCTACATCGAAACCGGGCGTCCAGCTTTGACCGATATGTATAACCTGGTGGACCAGCCGCTGAACCGCCTCACCGAAGCGGAGCTACGACCGGCACGCCAAACGATGGATAAGATCAATGCGATGATGTTTTAGGGAACATGCAAATCACTCCCACCTTAACCATCCCGGATAGTGAACTGAGCTTTTCTTTTATCCGCTCCTCCGGACCAGGCGGGCAAAACGTAAACAAGGTGGCAACGGCCGCCCAACTGCGCTTCGATGTGCACAACTCACCATCCTTGACCGCGGAGGTGAAAGCAAGACTGGTTAGCCTGGCAGGGACACGCATGACGCAGGAGGGAGTGTTGGTGATCGAAGCGAAGCGCTACCGCACCCAAGAACAGAACCGGGTAGACGCCGAACTGCGGTTGACAGCCTTGCTCGAGAAAGCTGTACGCCGGCCAAGAGTCCGGTACGCCACCAGACCCAGCCTGACAGCACGGATTAAACCAGTAGAATCAAAAAAGAAAAGGGGAACCATCAAAAAGCAGAGGCGGTCTTTGGATGAATAAAACCGAAACCCCGGTCCTTCACCAACCGGGGTTTGTGTTTCCTAGTCCAGATCAGCAATCACGTCCGGTACGGCTTCCACAACATCCCCTGCCATGACTGCACCAGTGCTCCTCTGAAATACGGCCGCAGCCAGTCCCGCCTGTGCATGGATCCAGGCCCCAGCCCGGGCGGCATCATAGGCTTCGACGCCCTGGGTACGCAGCCCGGTGATCAGGCCGGCTAATACATCGCCTGTGCCAGCACGCGCCAACGCAGGCGTTGCGACCGGCACGGTTGTCGTACGCCCATCCGGCGCGGCGATAACGGTAAAGGCCCCTTTCAGGACAACCACGTGGCCCCATTCCTGGGCATATTTGCGCGCCAAAACCAACCGGTCCTTTTGAATCTCTTCCGTAGTCAGACCGGTCAAGACGGACATTTCCCCCGGGTGAGGTGTCAGGATGGCAGGTGCTGGGAGCATTTTCGGCCAGTCAGGCAACTTCGCCAGCAGCTTCAGCCCATCCGCATCGAAAATCAGCGGTGGCAGGGAAACAGGTTTCAAATCAGGCTGTTTTGCCCCATCCCCCTGGACAAAGCCCATCCGTCCATGAGCGGGTTTTTCCATAGAGCCTTTGAGCAAATTCGCAATAAAATCCTTGGTTGTGTTTTCCAGCCCAAGGCCGGGACCCACAAGGAGCGCAGTGGCACGTTCAAGATTCTTCATTAAAACTTCCGCTGCGCCCGAGGCAATAACACCCATCTCGTGTGGCAAGAGAACCCAGGTCGCTTCCGGGAATTGTCCCGCCAAGGCTGTGTGCAAGGATGCCGGCACCGCCAGCGTCACCAGCCCGGCGCCTATGCGGTAAGCAGCCTTTCCAGCCAGCAAAGCCGCGCCAGTGTAATTAATAGAGCCGGCGGCAATAATGGCCGTGCCGAAAGTCCCTTTATGCGAATCAGTCGGGCGCAGCGGAAGAAGCGATAAGGCCAGATCCCCATCTGCCACTTCATTCTTGATGGCCTGCCAGGATTTTAAATCGTCCAGCCGGCCAATTTCAACTACACGCAGCTCACCAATCAAATCATAAGCAGGTAGCTTTAGCAAGCCCTGCTTAACCGCAGCCATGGTGACAGTCGCCTCGGCCGGGATCGTTTGTGGAGCAGCCTGGCCACTATCACAATCCACTCCAGACGGGCAATCCACCGCAATGATATAAGGAGGCCATTCCAACCCGGCGACAATCCCCTGAACAGTTGCCAAAACCGCCCCGATTTCCCCTTTAAGCGGTAATTTAAAACCCGTACCCAGCACACCGTCCAGGACCACATCCGCGCTTTCAAGGAAAGCCTGCAACTGCTGGAAATTTTCATCCTTTTCAGCTTGGCAGGTTTCCCCACCAGCATCTTCCAACTGCTTGATCAGGTTATCGCCAGCGGTCTTCCGATGAATGAGATAAGCGCGTGCCTTCCAGCCTTTCCCGGCCAAGTGCGCCAGGGCGACGAGGGTATCACCGCCGTTATTACCAGGACCAACCAAGCCAAGAACCTGGATCTCATCTTCATCATCCTGAGCGTAGGCAAGTCGCAACACTTCGCGGGACAGGTTATATCCGGCATTTTCCATCATCTTTTCGTAGGTCAGGCCGCTGCCATCCGCTTCCTGCTCTATCAAATGCATTTGAGGTACCGTTACTAGTTTCATAGGATGTTCCTCCGATGAAACGATTATAAACGAAATAGCGGCCGAAGCCGCTATTTATTTTAAGATACAAACTCGGAATCAGAAAAGCTAATTCAAGATCTTGCTAAGAAACAGCTTGGTGCGCTCTTCGCGAGGATGGGTAAATAGCTCCTCAGGGGTAGTATCTTCAATGATCACCCCCTCATCAACAAAAAGGATCCGATCAGCGGCCGCGCGCGCGAATCCCATTTCATGGGAGACGACCACCATGGTGATCTCCTTGGCCAATTCTTCCATGACGCTTAGAACCTCGCCAATCATTTCCGGATCGAGGGCAGAGGTGGGTTCGTCAAATAACATCAGGCTGGGTTTCATCGCCAGCGCACGGGCAATGGCGATACGTTGCTGCTGTCCTCCCGAAAGCTGGTTCGGATACTGGTCACGCTTCTCGGACAAGCCGACGCGTGCCAGCAACCGCATTCCATCCTCCTCGGCCTGTACTCGGGGAGTTTTGCGAACATTTAGCGGGGCTTCAATTATATTTTCCAGGGCAGTCAGATGGGGGAAAAGGTTGAAGCGCTGGAAAACCATGCCGATATCGGCACGTTGTCTGGCTATGTTCTTTTCCGAGTCTTCGACCAGCTTGCCATTTTTTTCATAATAGCCGATCATGTGCCCGTTGACAAAAATGTGACCGCTGTTGATCTTTTCGAGATGGTTAATGCAACGCAGCAGGGTGCTCTTCCCGGATCCGGAAGGGCCGATAATCACCACCACCTCGTTCTTGTGCACTACAAGATCTATATCCTTTAGAACGTGTAACGAACCGAAATATTTATTAACCTTCTCAGCCTTAACGATAATGGACGTATCTACTGGTGAACCAAATGAACTATTTATTTCAGCCATTAGTGCGCTCCAAGTCTACTTCCGATCAGGCGTTCGAACACGCCAGGAGTTTTTACATTGCCTTTTCGTTCGCCCAGGCCGGCCTCGATGCGGGCCTGGATGATCGTCCAGACCGTGGTCATGGCCAGGTAATACATGGAGAGGGCAATAAATAGTTCAAAGGGTTTAAATAGGTTAGCGTTGATCTGGTTGAATCCAAAGAATAATTCGCCCGCTGAAATCACTTCCATCAGCGTGGTTGTCTTCATCATATTGTTGAATTCGTTCCCCAATGGAGGCACAATCACTTTGGCAGCCTGCGGCAGGACGATACGCCGCATGGCCATTCCATTGGTCATGCCGAGTGACTTGGCGGCTTCCATCTGGCCGGCATCAACCGCTTCAATTCCAGCGCGGACAATTTCCGCCATGTAGGCGCCTTCATTAATTCCCAACGCCAGTGTACCGGCCTGGATGGCACCGGCTATCACAATAATCCCAATATGGATATTGGGAAAATTATAAATATGCGTAACACCCAAGCCATAGTACAACAGAACCATCTGGACCAGCAAGGGTGTCCCGCGGAAATACCAGATATAGGCATCCGCCAACCAGCGCAACGGCGCCACTTTCGACATCTTGCCAAGCGCAGCAAATAAGCCGAGGATGACACCCATGACCTGGGCGATGATGCTGACCAGAATGGTGGAAATCAAACCACCACGAATCAGTGGGTCAGCCAGCGCAGTTACCGGCCATAAATAATGCCAGAAGACCGCCCAATCAAAATGGTACATAAAAATACCTCGTATAAAGCCGGGTATGAACTATACAGATTACGGAAATGGGACATAGAAATGGGGTGTTTTGGGATTTTCTCCCAAAACACCCCAATTGAAATTAGATATTTTACGGCTGGACAGCGCTGCCCTGGAGGTTGTATTTGGTAAGGATCTTCAGGTACGTACCATCCGCCATCATGCTTTTCAGAGCGGCCTGAACGGCCAATCCAACGGGAGACAGCGGGGCATTGGTGCAATCGGTCTGCGTGCAGGGAACGCCGATACCTTCGGCAACTGGCTGGATGACCTGTCCAACCACCTGGAACTCATCCGGGTGCTGGACGGTATAGTATGCCGCAACGGGTGAGTCGGCAAAATAGACAGCCACTTTGCCAGATTGAAGCTGCTGGAGGGCGTCCGTATCCTTCTGGGTCACCACTACCGTGACGGCTGGTTTCCCGGCAGCCGTACAAGCCTGGGTCAGACCCTTTCCTGCGGAGTCTCCGGTGCCTTGTAAATAATCAGCTTCCGTAGTTCCACTTTCCGCCGCGGCAGATTTGCCACACAGATCCATCGGCGTACTGATATTTTGCGGATTGCCCTTGGCAGCGACCATGGATTGTCCGGCTTCGAAGTAAGGAATTTGGCTGATCTGTTTCTGGCGGTCGCTGGTAATGTTCATGGCGGAAATGATGATATCGCACTTCCCGCTGGTAACGGCCGCAATAATGGTGTCGAAGACGCTATTGACGTACTGGACTTTCAAGCCCAAGCGATTGGCAATCTCATTGCCGATCTCGACATCCATGCCCTGTGGGTTTCCGTTATCATCAAAGGATTCCTGGGGTGGATAGGGGAAGTCAGTGCAAATCAGCAGGTGGCCTTTCTGGGCCAAGTCACTGGCTGGAATTTGGGCCACAGGCGTGCCCATAGGCGCCGTTGTAGCCGTGGCTGGCGCACAAGCGGCCAAGGCCAAGGAAGCAAGCAAAATTACACTTAGGATTTGGGCTGCATTCTTCATTTCTCTCTCCTTTGGTAGAACAGGTTGGCGTTTTTCTCCAAATGGCTTGGAGATTGGTATAAGTTGCGGCGGATTATATGCCAAGGTAATCATTAACGCAATACTTTATAGAAAAACAGCCGCTTAATGCGGCTATTTTATTGTGTGCGCTGGGGGGGACTTGAACCCCCACGCCTTGCGGCACATGGCCCTCAACCATGCCTGTCTGCCAATTCCAGCACCAGCGCTTGGGCAGGTCGTATTATAATCATGTTCAGTTGCATGTCAAGCAGACGGCTCTAGGATAATCGCCGAAGTGACGGGAGAAATAAGGGGTTGGCCCCATATCTTTCCTTTTACTCCTATGACGCCTAATGAACCAAGCAGCCATTAAGGATTAATAGCTTGTTAATTATTTCACTACGGAGGTTGTATGATAAAAATTGCCCTGGATGCCATGGGGAGCGACGAATTCCCCACCCCGGATGTGGTCGGGGCCGTGCTAGCTGCACGCGCCTACGGCGTGGAAATCATCCTGGTGGGAGATGAAGCAAAAATCAGGCCGGTTCTGGCCGCACAAAACCCGGGGAATCTCCCTATCCGCGTCGTACATGCCCCGGAGATGCTGACCATGGAAGACAAAGGTATGGCGCTGGTTCTGAAAGCACGCCGACCAAATGCACAGAATTCCATGGCGGCCGGCATTGACCTGGTAAAAAACGGCCAGGCAGACGCCTTCGTGACCGCCGGCAATACCGGCGCAGCCTCGGTAACGGCTTTCTTCCGTCTCGGTCTGATCCCCGGCGTGGACAGGCCCGGCCTGGCCCCGGTTTTTCCGACCGCCAATGGTTCCTGTGTGGTATTAGATGTGGGCGCCAACCCGGACTGCAAGCCTGAAAACCTGCTCCAGTTTGGCATCATGGGCGCAGTCTATGCCGAGAAAGTGCGCGGCGTGCAAAATCCCAAGGTCGGGTTACTCTCCAACGGCGAAGAAGCCGGAAAAGGGAACGACCTGGTTAAGCATACCTATCCATTGCTGAAAGACTCCGGACTTAACTTCTACGGGAACGTAGAGGGCAAGGAAATCATCGGCGGCATGGTGGACGTAGCCGTCACGGATGGCTTCAGCGGCAACGTGATGCTGAAATCTTCGGAAGCGGTTGCAAAATTGATCCTAGACAAGGTGAAAGAACTGATAAACAATGGTCCGTTGACAGCCAAGATTGGCGGTATACTCGTGCGTCCGACCCTGCGCAAGATCAAGAAGATGCTCGACCCGGAAGAAGAAGGCGCCGCGCCTTTGCTGGGAGTGAACGGCCTAGTCTTCATCGGGCACGGGCGATCAAATGAGATCGCTATCCAGAATGCCATCCGGGTGGCCAAGAATGCCGTGGAGACCGGTGTATTGGAGTCCATCCGCAGCGCCATCGAACAATCCATCAAAGAAGAATAGAGGAAACATGAAAACCGTCACGAATTTGAAGTTGATCAACCGGAACGCAAAAATCGGCCAGTATACCAGCATGGGAGCGCTGGTTGTTCTAGGGGGCGGCCTATACATTAGCTTTACGCATCAGGATCTATATGTATATTCCATAATTGCCTTGTTGGTGGGTTTTTTTATGTCACAGGTCGGTATCCAGTTCACCAACCGCTGGGGACGCAAACCCCGCCCTGACGAAATCATTGACAAAAGCCTGAAAGGCCTGGGGCGGGAATTCACCGCCTATCATTATGTGACACCGGTTTCGCACTTGCTGGTTGGCCCAGCAGGCGTCTGGGCGATCCTGCCATACTTCCTAAGTGGAACCGTTTCTTATGATAAAAAGCGCTGGCGGGCAAAAGGCGGCGGCTTCCTCCAAACTTATATGCGGATGTTCGGCCAGGAGAACATCGGAAGGCCGGATCTGGAATCCGAGGCTGAGATCGAATCAGCAAGGCGCTACTTGTCGAAGATGCTGCCGGAAGGAACCGAGTTGCCTCCCATCCAGAGCCTGTTGCTGTTCGCCCATCCCCAAATCGAGCTGAATAATTTGGAGGAAGCCCCCATCCCTGCCCTGACTCCCAAGGACCTCAAGGATTTCCTGCGCGAAAAAAGCAAGGAAAAATCCATTAGCGATTCGATGCTTGCCAGCCTGCAAGCTGCATTACCGCAAGCAGAAAAAGAAGAATAATAATAAATGACTTCCATTGTCGCACTCGATCTCGAAACCACCGGCCTAGACCCACAAACGGATGCCATCCTTGAAATTGGCGCGCGTCGCTTCGATGGTAACCGGGTCGAGGATGAGTTTTCCACGCTCATCAACCCGGGGCGTCACATCCCGGAGTTCGTCACCGGCCTGACCGGCATTTCAGACGAGATGGTGCGCCAGGCTCCAGCCATCCGGGATGTGCTGGAGGAACTAGTTACCTTCATCGGCGATTCGCCCATCCTGGGGCACAATATACCCTTCGATCTTTCCTTCTTCAAAAAATACAAACTCTTCGAACTAAACGAACGCATTGATACTTATGAATTGGCGGCGGTGCTGTTGCCTTCCGCCAGCCGGTACGGCCTGGGTTCGCTGGTCCAACAGCTTGGCATTGCGTTGCCTGCCACCCATCGTGCCCTGGACGATGCGCGCGCCACGCATGGCGTCTACCAGCGACTCATGGCGCAAGCGCACGAACTACCGCTTGACCTGCTGGCCGAAATTGTCCGGCACAGCGAACCGATCGAGTGGAACGGTGCGTGGGCTTTCCAGCAGGTGCTACAAGCCCGCGCGCACGAGGGGGTAAGGACCAAACGGGGCAAGCAGCCAGATCGCCCGCTCTATGAGTCAGGAGAGTCGGAAAAACGCAAAGGGCCGCCCATCCAGGTACCCAAAGAACCCATCCCAATTGACCCGGAAGAGGCAGCTGCCGTTCTGGAACACGGGGGACCATTTGCACGCTATTTCGAAAGTTACGAGCATCGCCCGGAGCAAGTCGAAATGCTAAAAGCAGTTGCAAATGCCCTATCGTACGGACAGCACTTGATGGTGGAAGCTGGCACGGGGGTGGGCAAATCCTTTGCCTATCTTGTCCCGGCTGCGTTGTTCGCTTTGCAAAACAATACACGCGTGGTCATATCGACCAATACAATAAACCTGCAGGACCAACTGATAAAAAAAGACATCCCTGACCTGTGTGCTGCGCTCGGACTGGATCTGCGGGCAGCCGTACTTAAAGGCCGTTCCAATTACCTTTGTCCGCGTCGCCTGGAACTCCTGCGTAAACGCGGACCGGGCAACGCCGATGAAATGCGCATCCTGGCAAAGATACTGGTCTGGCAGACGGGAAACACCAGCGGCGACCGCGCCGAAATCAACCTGGCCGGGCCATCCGAGCGCGAAGTCTGGGGACACATCTCCGCCGAAGACGATGCCTGTACCAGCGAAACCTGCCTAGAGCGTGAAGGCGGAGCCTGTCCTTTTTTCCGGGCCAAACAGGCCTCGCAGAATGCCCATATCCTGATCGTCAACCACGCCCTTTTATTGACCGATGTGGCGGTGGGTAACCGCGTCCTGCCGGATTATGAGCACGTCATCATAGATGAAGGCCATCACCTCGAAACTGCCACCACTGACTCCCTTTCCTTCCGCCTAACCCAATTCGATCTGGAGCGTTTGATCCGCGAGGCGGGCGGTTCCGGTTCCGGCATTCTGGGACATTTGCTGGCAGCAACACGTGACCAGATCCGCCCATCTGATTTTGCTGTCTTAAATCAGAAGATCGAACGCGCCACCGATCTGATCTGGCGGCTGCAGGAACAGATCCGGATCTTTTTTGATGCCCTGGCCGAGTTTGTCGCCTACCAGCGCGAAGGCCAGGCCGCCAGTACGTACGCCTATCAGGAACGTATCCTGCCGGCCACGCGCACACAACCGGGCTGGGATGGCGTGGAAGTCGCCTGGAGCGCGGCGGCGGAGACCCTGAAATTACTGGTAGCCTTGCTTGGGGAGATCCAGAAAGGTGCGACCGAACTCTACTCCAACGGGTTGGAAACATTGGAAGATATCATCGGCAGCTTGGGCAACCTTTACAGGCGCTTGACCGAAGCTGAAAGCATGGTCGCAGCGATGATCTATGAACCGGCCACGGATTACGTTTACTGGGTGGAAGTCAACCCGAATAACAACCGGCTGGCGCTCAACGCGGCTCCCATTCGCGTGGGTCCACTGGTAGAGAAGTATCTCTGGCACGAGAAGCGCAGCGTCATCCTGACATCCGCCACACTGACCACACATGGAGAATTCGACTATATCCGTAATACATTGACGGCCGACGAAGCCGACGAACTGGCGTTGGGGTCCCCTTTCGATTACGAGACGGCCGCACTGTTGTACATAGCCAACGATATTTCCGAACCGAACGCCCGCGAGTATCAGGGACAGGTGGATCGAACCATCATTAACCTGTGCACGGCTAGCGGGGGCCGGACGCTGGTGCTGTTTACCTCATACGCGCAGCTAAAGCGCACATCCAAGAGTATTTCCGGCCCACTAGCCCAAAAGGATATCGTTGTCTATGAACAAGGGGAAGGCGCCTCACCCAATGCCTTGCTCGAATCCTTCAAGAGTTCCGAAAGAGCCGTGCTGCTTGGGACGCGCTCTTTTTGGGAAGGGGTGGATATTCCCGGGGAAGCACTTTCGGTATTGGTGATCGTCAAACTGCCCTTCGCTGTTCCATCCGATCCGTTGGTGGCCGCCCGCTCGGAAACTTTTGAGGATCCCTTCAACGAATACCACCTGCCAGAGGCCATTCTGCGCTTCCGCCAGGGGTTTGGACGGCTTATCCGTACCCAATCCGACCGGGGCGTGGTCGCAATCCTAGACCGGCGCGTACTCACAAAGACATACGGAAAACTCTTCATTGAGTCCTTGCCGCAATGCACCCTGCGGGTTGGATCGTTGGCAGAACTACCGCGGGCAGCCGCCAAGTGGCTGGGAATATAGTCTTTGTGGGATATCTCGGGAACATTTTCACTTCAGAGGAACGAAAATGGATGAAATGATGTATGAAAAACTAACCGAAGTACAAGGGCGACTGGAGGCTGAGCTCATTGAAAGTTTTCTGGAAGCCAATGGGGTGGATGCTGAGCTTATCCAGGAATCCATTGGGCATTCAGTTTATCCGGTGACAATAAACGGGTTGGGGCGCGTACAGATTTTTATACCCAAAGACAAGGCTCAGGAAGCCCTTGAATTGCTGAAAGATTTCAAATGAAGGATTAGCAGAAGATGATTAATGTTTATGGCCATCTACTGAAATGGGATCCGGGAAAACCATTTGCCTTATCGTCACAAAGGTGGCGACTTTTTTGCCAATTTCCGTATTTTCCTGGTATTTCCGAAAGAGTCTTTTACGGGCCTACATTGATGTAATCTTTAATTTGCGCATACGTGGCAGGGCCAATTCCGGGTACATTTTGGATATCCTGTATAACCTGAAAGGGGCCATTTTGAAGACGATAAGCCAGGATGGATTGCGCGGCAGTCGGCCCAATACCAGGCAAAGCATCCAGTTCGTCCAGCGTGGCTGTATTGATATTTACCCTTCCAGCATTAACATGACTCGCATTCACGATCCCAGGTATATTAATTTGTTGTCCATCCGCGAGCAGCATAGCCAGGTTCACATTTCCAGGCTCTGCACCGGGAAGAAAACCGCCGGCAGCCTGGACCGCAGCATTGACCCGGCTGCCTTCTGGCAAGGTATACACACCCGGGGTTGCCACCGCCCCACTAACGTAAACTGTCAACGACCCAGGCGTGGCAGTTGGAAGCAAGGTTACTGCTTCACCACGTGGATGTGAGGCTGCCAGCCAGATGATACCCGCCGCCAGCAAGCCAATCAGCACGCCATACGTAATGTTTAATATCGTCTTCATCGCCCAGTTCTCACTCCAATTTCATCACCAATAACCTGTCTTCCGGCTGTCCTTTCGAGTTAAATATCCGCTCGGCACGGCAAATTCGTTGAAAATACGGAGGCATTTCATCCAAGCCAATCGCGCGAAACCCGAATTTGGCATATAGCGATTCCAACCGGGAACGACACATTAAATACAGTGGACGCGCCGTCTCGCGCACCAATAGTTCCTGGATAACCGCCCGCGCTAGACCTTGACCACGCGCCTGTTCCTGAACTGCGATGGACGCCAGTTCACGCGACCCGTCAAAATGCCGCTTAACCTGTCCACAACCGAGCAATTCGTTATCCGGTGTCACTGCAACCAGGAAGCGCCGCCAGTCCAGTCCGGTTGGATTGATGTGAACAGCATGAATCAACGCCCGGATGGCCGGAAAATCTTGCCGTGTAGCCGAACGAATCATAAAATCACCTAAGTACATGCGCCGCTACAATGATCGTAAAGGAACCGACAAACCAGTGGATGAGCAACGGGTAGACGAACGATTTCGTTCGCCAGGCTACCCACCCAAAGGCAAAACCACCAAAGATGGTTGAAAGTGTCTCAATTTCCGGTTTGCCAATATGAGCCAATGCAAAAGGCACCGCCTGAAGCCAGATGGCTTCCGGTCCAAACTTGCGCGCAAATCCGAAAAGCAACCAGCCCCGGAAGATAAATTCCCAGCCAAACAGATCCAGAAAAGTATTCCAGGGCAGCCCGCCAACCTGTGATTTATAGTAGGCTTGCATTGCCCCGTTTCCATGCGCCACCAACCAGAGAATTGGCGCAATCAATATTATTCCGCCCAGGGTCAGGATGGTCCCTGCTTTCCAGTCCCCCAACGTAAAGCCAAACTCAGCGGGTTTTTGGCGGAAGACCAGTAAAATAATTAGCATGGGGATTACAAAATAAAGCAAGGTCCGGTCTATCACTTTGGTGGGAAGGCGGGTGGCATTCCAGGCCGGAAACCATTTGGCCCAAGGTGCAAGCTGCGCCTGGTAAGAATTTATCATCAGGAGCAGCGTACTGACCACAACGAGTACGGCGATTTTCCAATCAAATTGAAGTTTTTCACCAAAAAGTTTCTTCACATTTCTCCTAACAGGGAAAATATATATCTCTAAACCACTGGGGAAATGGGGGTGTTTCTATCTTCCAAGCAATAATACAAGTTTACTCGCATTGCGCCAGAGTTCCTATCCCAATTACCATGTTCTTTGGGAATCGCCGGAGCGATAAGAGAAATAGAAGATGCTAGGCGGGCTTTGCATCATTCGGGTTTGCTTCACGACCCGCCAACGACAGGGGAGGTGAGGAGCTTTGCCGCTCACATCCTCACCCAATTTAGCAAGATGATAGGTTTGGCGGCAGGCTGGTTTGTTTTGCTCGGAACCAAAGAATCGCGCTTAATATAATCCCCAAAATAGTTAGAAAAATGCCCACCCAGACATCCCATGGCCTATATCTGAAATGGTAGGTATGCTTTCCTGCCGGCGCATCCGTACTCAGCCAGACTGAATTTAGAAGGGGCGCCCTTGTCTGATCGACCCACGCATACCAGCCTGTCCAATTATTCTCGTATACGATCAATTGTCCTTTTGCAGATTCCGGGCATGCCACGTCAATATTTCCGCCAATGGCGTGTGCTTTACAAGCAATCTTCTGATCTCCGCTTTGAATGTATGCGTATTCGTTCTCAAAATGGGAAAGATAACTCAATCCATTTGAAACCATCATTAAATTAGGTGTTCCAGGATCAACTTTCTCAGAGGAAGCTTCTTGATAAACAGGAGGATCCTGCCGATCTCTCCAACTCCAGGTTCGAAATCCATTGCTGATTTTTAACCCCATATCATTAACCGGGATCAACCAAAAATGGTCACCGAATGGTAGATTGATCCACTCTGAAACATCCGTTTTTAAATAGGACACTTCCTGGTATAGAGGCCCGGAAATACTTTCTGTGGTAAGCCAGTTTTGACCAAAAACATAGGCTTGTCTCAAAGACCAGATCAGCGGGATTGCCAGGATAAATAAGAATATATTCACCTCAAAAATGGATCCTGTGTGGTTAGTGCTCATTAATGCAATTTTTGGCCATTTTATATGGAGAAGCGCCTCCAAGCCCCAGGCCGATAACCCGAGAATAAGAGGGTTTGCAAGCCCGGCTATTTGAGGAGGATTACGAACACCCGCAGCCAGTGGTAAAAATGTTAGCAGGAGTTTTAGTAAATCAGCACTTGCGATTAAATACACCAATATAATGGCGACCAGGAAAAAAAGCGTTAGCCGCAGCCTTGATTTTGGAATAAACCGCCAGGCCAGGATTGCCAGAAGGATGGGGACCCACCCTAAAAAGTTCGCGTAAAGAACAGGGTAGGGAGCTGGTTTGAGTGCAGTAGAATTGTAAAAATCAACATTATCGATCAGATGGTTAAGAGGAATGTACTCAAGAGGTTGAGCTATTGCGAAGGTCGAATCTTCATTCTTCACCATGTTTGGATAAAAATGGATCATGGGTATGAGAAAAACTCCGGCGATTAAAATAGCCAGAAAGCCAGCCAGCAGGTATTCTTTCCAAAGATTCTTGAATTGCTGCTCGCGCCCCGGCAAGAACACCAGGAATGCCGGGATAATGCCAACGAGTAATCCAACTTGCATATAACCTTGTCCGGCAACGAGAGCCAGGCCAATGGTTATCCCAAGTAATATGGAATAGCGGCGTTTTCCGGTTAATCCGAGAGCTACGCCGGGCGCCAGAACGAGACTACACGCGGCTGTTGATAAAAAAATTCCGAAAGCGCCCAATTCCATCCGGGCCGCAAGATGACCACCTACCACCGCCAATAAACCGCTCCATAAGCGAGGAATCCGGCCGAATCCCATTACCTTAGACAGCCGCCATTGCGCGATTCCCGCCATGATTAAAGCGGCGACCAATGTGACCTTTACTCCGCTTAATACACCCATCACGAGCGTGGATAATATCACTAATGGATATAGCATACTTCCCTGCATGTCGGCAAAAGCAGGAGCGCCGCCATGGGTGGAACCGTTCCAAAAAACGCATGCACCGCATTTAAACAGGTTTGTCCATATATAGTGCGTTTGAATTGAGGAACCAAATTCCCTACCGGTTGGCCAGACCGAAGGATCCAGATTTAAATATGCCCGACCAACGTAAATAGCCCAAATGGCAATGACGATGATTTCCAGAAGATAACCCCAGCGACTATCTTTTGCCCAGATCATTTCAAAGCTCTGCTTAACGCCGGGTATGAATCTGGTTTCCCACCATCTATTAATACCTTCAAAAAATTGTTTTGGATCTGTTTTAATCACGGGGATTCTTCCATGACCCTCGGGCAGAGAAACCGTATCTTCTTGATAACTTGAAGAAGACGGAGAGGATTCGGGTGATTCTGCCATCCGCATCCCATCAGCTCCCCGGGCCATTGAGGTGAGACGGAAATTCTTAATCTTGAGCTTATATTTAAGAATGATCATCGTGAAAAGGAAGATCATATAGACGCAGCAAAATACGATGAGTATTCCTTTTGACAACTCGTTTATGTCGTTTGAGGTTGCCATTTCATTCCTCCATGTTTTTTGACTAAAACAACCTTGCTTTTGGCTAAAAGCCTTGCAATTATGCAAAGCGAAAATGATCTATAAAAGAGGTGATCCGCATTCCAAGCTTTTCACACCATCCCTCAGGTTTGCTGACGACACGAATTCCAATATGGAAGGTGTTTTAATTGTAGGTGATTTTAATTAATTACGCAAGATGCTTACCCGCCCATCGTGGCGATTGCAAATCGGGCTGCCTCCATACGCCTGATTTGAATGCCCTACATCCCCGAGAAACTGTTTCTGATAAGCCATGATGTATAATCTGGCGTGCTATAATGCCTGCAAACGATCAACCTATCAAAATGAGGTGGAACTCATGCAGCCCAAAAAATCGCCAATATCAATCATCCTGTTCCTGATGGGAGGAATCCTTGTAATCATTGGACAGAGCCAGATTGTCGAGAATATTGATAACAAACATGCATGGATGCTCATCCTAGTGGCGATTGGATTGGTATTCGTTTTCGTCGGCATTTGGAGTTTAGATAAAGATCAACCCCGCTGGCTAACCCGTAGCTTGGCCTGGATATCAAGCCTCTCCTTTAAAGAGTGGCAGTTGGCCTGTCTGCTTTTTTCCCTGCCCATTGCCATTGTTGTACCTCTTGCTGCCGGAACAGGCCAAAAAATGATCCACCCCATAGTAGCCATATCTGCATGGTTTATTGCCATTGGCCTGGTTCTGGCCGCAACGTGGATTCAGCCTGCTCCGTTGCACTGGCCATCCTGGCGGCTGGTGGCTTTGTTCCTCGGGCTGACGGCTTTTGCCTTTTTCCTGCGCGTCTTCCTGGCGGGTAGCATTCCTGCCGTGTTAACCGGCGACGAAGCCGCGGCTGGTTCCAACGCAGAAAATATTACCCACGGCTTAATGAATAATATATTTATTACTTCCTGGTATGCCTTCCCATCATTTTGGTTCACACTACCCGCTTTCTTTATTGGTCTGTTCGGACATACCACGTTAGCTTTGCGCATCCCTTCCGCCATAGCCGGTGCCCTGACTGTTACAGCTACATTTTTTGTTGCCCGTGCCATGTTTGGAAAGCGGACTGCCTGGTATGCCGCATTGTTTCTGGCCGTGCTCCATTTCCACATACACTTTAGCCGTATTGGACTGAATAACATTTGGGACGGGCTGTGGTACATTGTCACCATCGGTTCCTTGTGGTATGGATGGGAAAAAAACCGCCGTAACGCCTATTTACTTGCCGGGCTAGCCCTCGGACTGTCGCAGTATTTCTATTCCAGCAGCCATACCATCCTAATATTGATTCTGGGGTGGGTGGTATTGGCCGCCATTTTTGACCGTCCACGGCTTAAACAAGCCTGGGTAAACCTTTTTTTAATGCTCTTCGTAACAGGGATAGTTGCCCTGCCCCTGGCCTGGTTCTATGTGGAATTCCCCAATACGTTTATGGAACCCATGGCCCGCGTTGCCCTGACTTCCCAATGGCTGAGTCAGGTAGCTGCCGCAACCGGGGTGCCTGCGTGGAAAATTGTCCTGCAGCAAGTAGGTCTGGCAATTGGTTCCTTCACCTATGAACCATTGCGCGCTTGGTACACGCCGGGTGTACCACTTCTACGGCCTTTTGCAGCGGGTCTATTTTTAATCGGGCTGGTCCTTCTGTTCTATCGCAGGCAGAAATGGCAAATTATTCCCATCCTACTTTGGCTGTTCGCTTTCATGGCAATTGGCGGCCTAAGCGAAAGTACCCCGGCGGCACAACGCTACGTAGCGGCTGCGCCGGTTTGCGCCCTGTTGGTTGGCTTTGGTCTAAGCGAAAGCACCGCATTACTTGAGAACTTTTTTGAAAAAGGCAAGCGCTGGGTCGCGATTATATCGATCATCCTTATGGCCATCCTGGCCGTGGATGAACTACATTTCTACTTTTTTGTGTTTACACCCAATAGCCTAATTTCAGATGCACGCGGCAATGGAACAATCGCTCAAACTCTTGCAAATTACCTGGAAACCGAGCCAAAAAATTTACAAGTAATATTCTTTGGCTCTCCTGGCATGGGCTACTATTCCGTTCCAAGTATCCAATATCTTGTGCCCGAAATCAGCGGTATTGATATTAATCAACCTTGGTCTTCGGCGGACAAATCCAATATAACTTCCCACCACCTGCTTTTTGTATTCCTTCCCAACCATCTGGACCAGATCGCGCCAGTTCAGGGCGATTATCCCGGTGGGAAATTGAAGTCCATCCCAGCCGCGGATGGGAATTTATTATACGAGCAATATGAAGTCGCAACCTCGCCATAACCAGATCAGAAGAGTTCGCCCTGCTGGTATCTTCTTCCTGGTGCTATTTGTGCTGGCCTTGGTAGCATGGAATGGCCTACGTCTGGGTGAGGCGCTTTATTTTTGGAAGACTTTGGAAAAATATGGCGCAAATCCTTTATATATCTGCTTTAGCGCGGGAGTCTGGCTGTATGCCAGTTTGTTCCTCGTTTGGGGGTTGTGGCATGGAAAAGCCTGGGGTTGGGCAGCCACGCTTGCCGGTACCATCGGCTATACTGCCTGGTATTGGCTCGACCGGCTGGCGCTGCAAAAGCCTCACGCCAATTGGCCGTTTGTTCTGATTATAAATATCATTATCTTGTTGATCATTTTTCCTATCCTATTCGTCACCAGGACAAGGCAATTCTTTCAGAGAGATGGTAATGAGCGAAAACCCGAAACTCCAAAACCTGCGTGACCGCAAAGCCAGCACCCGGCTGGGCGGCGGTCCAGAGCGGATGGAAGCCCAACGCCAGAAAGGCAAACTGACCGCACGCGAACGCCTCGACCTGTTACTTGATAAAGGTTCGTTCCACGAAACCGATGCCTTCGCAATCCATCGTACGCATGATTTTGGATTGGAAAAACAAAAATATCCGGGCGATAGTGTGGTAACTGGCTGGGGTACCATTGATGGGCGGCTGGTATATGTTTTTTCGCAGGATTTCACCGTATTCGGCGGTAGCCTGGGGGAAGTGCATGCGGAGAAAATTTGCAAGATTCTCGACCTGGCACTCAAAAACGGTGCGCCGGTGATCGGGCTGAACGATTCAGGGGGTGCGCGCATCCAGGAAGGAGTGGTATCGCTGGCCGGGTATGCGGAAATATTCCTGCGCAATACCCTGGCTTCCGGCGTCATTCCTCAGATTTCGGCCATCCTAGGACCCTGCGCCGGTGGGGCGGTCTATTCACCGGCTCTGACCGACTTTGTTTTCATGGTGCGGGGTACGTCGAATATGTTCGTGACCGGCCCGGATGTTGTCAAAGCAGTCACCCATGAACAAGTGAGCGCCAACGATCTGGGCGGCGCAGACGTTCACGCCGAAAAATCCGGGGTATGCCACATCGCCGCTGAAAGCGAAGCAGATGCCATGTACCTCATCCGAAAAATGCTTGGGTACCTGCCACAAAATAATCTGGAAGATCCACCCTTCCGACCCGGCAGTGATGACCCGCTCCGCACAAACGACACACTCGACACCATCATTCCTGGCGATCCCGGCAAACCTTACGATGTCAAAGAAATCATCCGGCGCGTTGTGGATGACAGCCACTTTTACGAAATCCAGGAGGCATTCGCCCAGAATATCGTAATTGGGTTTGCACGCCTGGGCGGGCACTCGGTTGGGATCGTGGCCAACCAGCCGCAGGTACTGGCCGGTGTACTTGACATCGACGCCAGCGAGAAAGCCGCCCGCTTTGTCCGTTTCTGCGATTTGTTCAATCTCCCCATCATCACGCTGGTGGATGTGCCCGGATTCATGCCGGGCGTCCAACAGGAACATGCCGGTATAATCCGTTCCGGAGCAAAACTGCTGCATGCTTATTGCGAAGCCACCGTACCCAAGGTGACCATCGTGCTACGAAAAGCATATGGCGGGGCATATATTGTCATGTCGAGCAAACACTTACGCGGCGATGTAAATCTGGCCTGGCCGAGCGCCGAGATTGCCGTGATGGGCCCGGAGGCAGCCGTCAACATTGTCTTCCGTAAAGAAATGGAAAATGCCGATGATCCTGCCCAGCGTAAAACCGAGCTGACGAGTGAATATCGCGAAAAATTTGCCAACCCTTACGTGGCCGCCGAGCGCGGTTACCTGGATGACGTAATCGAGCCAAGTGAGACACGCCCGCGCTTGATCAACGCCCTGGAAATGCTCAAGAACAAACGCGATTCCAATCCTCCCAAAAAACACAGCAATATTCCTTTATAGGGAAAGACCGCATTAAGGAAGATATAGAATGACCAAAAATAACAACGCCCGCCTTCAAAAAATCGCAAATTTTGTACAAGCATATCTGGGTGAAAGTTACCAGAAGCGCCCCGAGCCGGATAAAGCCAACCTGGACCGCTATCTTTCCGGAGCAGATTACCGTTGGCAACACACACTGCGCGTGGCACAATTCGGCAAGGTGATCGCCGAGAATGAATCCGCACAGGTGGAGTTGGTGGTGGCAGCCTGTCTGTTACACGATATCGCCTGGTTCGATACCAATGCTGAAAACAGCCGCGAACATGGCCGCCTGGGAGCAGAGAAAGCCCAACCCATTTTGGAAAGCCTAGGATATGGCAGCAAACAAATCAAGAATATCTGTTATTGCATCGCAGCGCATGTGGACGAAATTGACCCGGATACACTCGAGGCAAAAGTGGTCAGCGACGCTGATAATGTGGACCGGTTTGGGCCGTATCGCATCCTGCAGTGGTGCTTTTCCGATATAGATGATTATGAAAAACTGGCAACCAAGCTGAGCGAACGCATCCAACGTCTCGAGCACTATCGGGAAGAGAATCCGCTTTACACGCCCACCGGCCGGCAGCTCTTCGCCGAACAACTCAACTTGCAGATCCGTTTCTTCAGTGAATTTGTGGGTGAAAAAAAGCTGAGCGTGATACCCCAGATCTAGCATGTTCAAAAAATTGCTTATCGCCAACCGCGGGGAAATTGCTGTCCGCATCCAGCGCGCCTGCCGGGAACTCGGCATCAAAACCGTTGCCATCTACTCCGAGGCCGACCGGCACGCCATGCACGTCCGCTATGCCGATGAAGCCTACCTGCTCGGAGCGTCCCCGGCGCGCGATTCCTACCTGCGTGGCGACAAGATCATTGACATTGCCCGGAAATGTGGGGCGGACGCCATTCACCCCGGATATGGTTTCCTGGCGGAACGCGCGGATTTTGCAGCTGCTTGTGCGGAGGCCGGCCTGGTCTTCATCGGCCCCAGGCCTTCGGCCATCAGCGCAATGGGCGACAAAGCCATGGCACGCGCCACGGTCGCCAAAGCCGGCGTCAGAATCGTACCCGGTACAGAGGGCGAAGGGCCCCTAAGGGATGATGATCTAATAATCATTGCCCCGAAAATCGGCTTTCCGCTGCTCATCAAGGCCACCGCCGGAGGTGGCGGGAAGGGCATGCGGGAAGTCCGCAACGCACAGGAAATGCCAGAACTGCTCCAATCGGCCCGGCGGGAGGCCGAATTTGCCTTTGGGGATGGAAATGTCTACCTGGAGAAATCCATTGAAGCCGCCCGCCATATCGAGTTCCAGATCATGGCCGACCAGTACGGGGACGTCATTCACCTGGGAGAGCGGGAATGCTCCATCCAACGCCGCCATCAAAAACTGATCGAAGAATCCCCATCGCCACTGCTGGCCGGCAACGAGGAGCTGCGCCAACGCATGGGCGACGTGGCGGTGCAGGCCGCCCGGGCAGTAGATTATGCCAATGCCGGCACCATTGAGTTCCTGGTGGATAAAGACCAGAATTTTTATTTCCTTGAAATGAATACTCGCCTGCAAGTGGAGCACCCTGTTACCGAAATGGTAACGGGAATGGACATCGTGGCCGAACAGATCCGGGTCGCAAATGGCTGGCATCTTAGCCGCCACCAGGAGGATATCCAGCCGCGCGGCGCAGCGATTGAGTGCCGCGTTAACGCCGAGGATCCGTATAACGATTTCCTGCCTTCGACAGGACGGATTACACTTATGCAACTGCCGACCGGTCCCGGCATCCGGATTGATACGGGAGTGTACGTAGGTTTTGAAATTTCAACCTTCTACGACCCGCTAATTTCCAAATTGGTCGTTTGGGGGGAAACCCGCCCCCAGGCTATCGTCCGGATGCGGCGCGCCCTGGAGGAGTACCGAATCGTGGGTGTGCGGACAAATATACCCTTCCATCAAGCCATGCTGAGTACGTATCCCTTCATTACCGGCAAGTATGACACGCGTTTCGTGGAAGAACAGTTTTCCATGCTGGATGCAGCCGAAAACCGCGAACTCTACCTGGATATCGCCGCCCTGATGGCCAGCCTGGTGGCCCATGGACAAATGGAACGGCGTGCCCAGGTTTATCCTCGTCCTGAATCAAAATCAGAATGGAAGTGGGCGGGGCGGCACGAAAAGTTCAGCCGATGAAATATATCACCGAAGTGGATGGGTTGGAATTCCCGCTCGAGATCCTGGATGAGCATCACGTCCGTTTTGGAGAAAACGTGCTCGAAGTGGACCTGGCTGCGGTCAGCGGCGAACTGCTCTACTCGCTCATCGTGAACGGCGAGTTTTTCGAGGGATACGTCTATCCCGATGAGGCTGGCTGGCAGGTGCTTTTACAGGGACAGTTCTATCAGGTGCGCGTGGAAGATGAACGCGAAAAACGGCTGAGGGCGGCCGTACAGGGCGCTGCCCGCCCGGAAGCCGAATTCGTGTTAAAAGCGCCCATGCCGGGCATGGTGGTGGCAGTGCCGGTCAGCGAGGAACAGAGGGTGGAAAAAGGCCAGACCCTGGTTATTTTGGAATCAATGAAAATGCAAAACGAATTACGCGCGCCTTACGCCGGAAAGGTGACACGCCTACGCATCCAGGCCGGCGAGAGCGTGGAACAGAAACAAACCTTGCTCATCCTGGTGGCGATTTTCCCGGACACTATGGGTTAGAATTCACAACGAATTTTGTTCCCATCCCATTCAATTTGCCGGACCTGCCAGGCCTTCGAGTTCTCCTCTCCGGGGATGGTGTTAAAGAATTCAGGGGTCCGGCTCTCCTGACCAAGCAATACCGGCAACTGCGCCTCGAACCGGGCGGCCTCGCCACTGGTAAAAAAAAGGCGCGTGCCAACCTTGGAATCGGTCCCCCGTAGCCCGGCTGCATCCAGCAGCCGAACAGTCTGGCGCGCAACGGCCGGGGCCGGGTCAATCACGCGCACTTCCGGGCCGATAATCTGCTGAATGAGCGGGATGACGAACGGGTAATGCGTACAGCCCAACACGACCGTATCAATCCCGCGCGCCAGCATCGGGCGTAGGGCCTTTTCCAAAATTTCACGGGTGACCGGCTTGTCCAGTTCGCCTTTCTCGATCTGCCCCACCAGTCCCGGACAGGTATCCTGTAAAAGGGTGACACCGCTGGCAAAGCGTTCCACCACGGATGCATATAAGGCACCCTGGAAGGTGGCTGGAGTGGCCAGCACGCCCACCACACCCGTGCGGGTAGACTCGGCTGCCGGTTTAACAGCCGGCTCCATGCCGACAAAAGGAATTGCCGGGAAAGTCTGGCGCAAATGTTGCAGGGCCGCCGCAGAGGCCGTGTTACAGGCCACCACGACCAGCTTCGCCCCCAGCCCGAGCAAAAAGCGGGTGATTGCTTCCGAAAACCCACGCACTTCCTCCAAGCGGCGCGGTCCATAGGGAACGTGCCCTTGGTCAGCAAAATAGAGCACGGATTCCCACGGCATTTGCAGCATAATCTCGCGCAGCACGGATAACCCGCCCACGCCCGAGTCGAATATGCCGATGGGAGCATGTTCAGAAGACATGGCTTTACGCCTGTCCAGCCGCTTGAATGAACGCCCGGAATAACCGTTGCGTAACGGGCTGGCCGGTCAACCATTCCGGGTGCCACTGTACTGCCATCCCAAAAGGATGCCCGGGCAGTTCCACGGCTTCCACCAGGCCATCCGGAGCGAAGGCAACCGGCTTTAACGCCGTAGCCAGGTCTTTCACGCCCTGGTGATGCAGGCTGTTAACTTGCAGATTGGTCTCACCCAGAATCCCCACCAAGTCAGAACCAGCTTCCACCCGAATGGTATGGGCCAACAACTGGCGCTGCGAAGCGGAATCATAATCGTGTTTGATTGCACCGGGGAACTGGTCTTGAAGGTGTGTGTACAGCGAACCGCCCAAGGCTACATTGACCACCTGGATACCCCGGCAAATACCCAAGAAGGGTTTGCCGGAACCCGCCGCTGCCTGGAGCAGGGCAATTTCGGTTGCATCGCGTTGCAGGTCCACCCCATCCACGCGCGCATGCGCTTCGCCACCAAAACGCTCAATGGCGATATCCCCGCCACCAGTCAGGAGAATACCGTCCAACTTCCCAAGAAGGGACACAACCGCATCAGCGGTTAACCCACCCGGGATCAACACCGCCGCGCCGCCGGCTTCAGTTACTGCCAGAATATATTGGTACATCAACGCAGCAATGGGGAAGCCAGATTTGTTTTCGCCGTTATACGTTGTCAGGCCGATTACTGGGATGGGCATAAGAACTCCTCACAAAACATAAAAGGGCGCAGGCTTGCATCTGCACCCTTTTATGGGAATCGGCTTTCGTCTTACTCGAATTTCTGTTTGAGATGGGCCTTTTTGCCGGTCAGCCCGCGCAGGAAGTATAACTGCGCCCGGCGGACGTGCGTGTGGCGTTCCACCACTACCTTATCAATGCGCGGCGAGAGCGTCAGGAAAGTGCGCTCCACGCCAATCCCATTGGAGGCAGTGCGGCGCACGGTGAAAGTGGAATTGTTGTTTCCAGCCTTGCGCATACGGATGACGGTGCCCTTGAACTCCTGGATACGCTCGCGCTCGCCTTCCTTGATGCGGACGTGCACGCTTACCTGGTCGCCGGGTTTCAGCTCGGGGATGTTCTCGTTTTTGGTGGTATTGAAGTTTTTATTCAAGTCAATCATAATACTCTTCCTTATAAAAAAATCTTCACCTTGCGGCGCGGGGCAGGATTATAACATGCGTTCTAAAATGGGGCAAGCAATTTATAACATTCTGCTCGTTGCGCTTTGTCACGCGCCCGGCGGCTAGGGGCCCTGGGGAATTTTACCCAGAATTGATTCTAGGGCAAGGGTTGCCAATCGGGGCTGGATTCGGCAAACCCGGAAGTGGTGATGCGAATTGGGCGGGTGGAGGGGTCTTTCAGCGCGGCTTCCACGTTCAATTCATAGAGGTCCAAATTCCCGGTTGAGTCCATATCGGATGTAAAGATAATGGTATGACCATCCGGCGACCAACTAAAAGTATCCGGTCCAACCCCACTTGAAAACACGGGGATATTCATCAATTTTACGAATTGTCCATCCAAATTGCCCAAATAAAGCCATGCAGCACCCGGACAATTAGCTTCGATTAATAATCGTTTTCCATCGGGTGACCAGCGCATGAATGAAGAACTGGCGATCTTGTCCCATGAGGAGGCTGCATCCGAGCTGGAAAGACCTGCGAGCCCACATTGACCTGAATCCACCGCCCAGGCTGCCAGCTTGTTTTGACTTTGCCCATAACTGCGTATTAATTTCCAGGTAACTGCATCACGGACGAGATAGGTCAAAGTTGGTCCCGAGCCGATCCAGGCATCGATCTGCTGGCCGGATTTCACGATTACTTCTGGCAACTGGTCAGCCAGGCTGACCTGATCGATATCCGATTCAGTCACGCTGGTTGCACCCGAAGCGTCAGTTGCCGTTTGGGTCGCCACATAATCCAACGAATGTCCATCCGGCGACCAGCGGAGTTGGGTGACCACAGAAAAAATGCCCAGGTCAACGGATTGGAGAATGTTTCCGCCCAGGTCAACAACCTTGAGAGACATTTTCGCCGGGCCGTTTGGATTTGACAGGTCTTGTGGCTGGCTAACCAGATAGGCTATCTTTTGACTGTCCGGTGACCAGGCGAGTTCTTGACCATTCGGTGGCCAGGTATTGACGGATATTCCATCTTCTGACACCTGGCGCAAATTCGTGCCATCTGGATTCATAACGTAAATAGCCGGAACGCTGCCGTTCTTGTAACGTGTGAATGCTATGGTTTTTCCATCCGGGGACCAAGCCGGGGCACCGCTGGATTCCGGGCTGTTGGTCAGGTCGGTTGCGCCGCTGCCATCGCTCCTGGCCACGTAAATATCATCTCCCCCGGTGAGGTCAGATGTAAATGCGATAAGGTTTCTCCGGCTGGTATCGGTCCACAGCGCTGCCTTGGTAGTGATTGGAGGCAAGGTGGGCACAACCGGGAGACGGTTTTCAGCCGCGGCATTGTTGAATGGGACCGGTTGCAAGATCGCCTGGCTGCTTTCGCCGCTCCAAATCAACCTGGGCGTGACTGTCGTTTTGGTTTGCAAATCGCCCGCGTTTAAAATATAAAATTCTGCTTTCCCGGATTGGTCTTTTCCCTGGATCAAGATCAATTGGTCGTCAGCGGACCAACTGACAATGCAATCGCTCCAATTTGACTGAATTTGCGCAATTTCATTGATCGCACCGGTCTTTATATCCAGGAAATAGAGCCCCGAATTCTTATTTGAACATTGCAATGCCAAAATGGACTGGGAACCCCCATGCGAGGCAGCCTCATTTTCGACAGGGTAGGAGCCCGTAGATGTGTTTGGAGAAATACCGCAGATGGCCAACACATCCCAGTGCAGTGCTTTTCCATCATCCGTTTTGTGCCAAATGGTGACATTGTCGGATGATGCTACTGTTTCAGTTTCGTAATACAGCACCGCATCATTCCCCAGCCAACCTTGATCATAAACCCCCTCCGGGATCCCGGATCCACTGGCAATTATCCGGGCCGTATTCGCGCCGTCGGCAGTAGTTTTCATAATATACCAACTGCTGCCATCTTCGGTCTGGTATTCATAATAGATGGATTGTTCATCCTTGGACCAGGCGATTATTCCGCCTGAATTCCAGGCAGCATTGCTCCTGGCCGGGTCTCCCGTTGCCATTACACGGCGATTGGTGCCATCCACATTAACAGCCACAATCTGCATCCAGCCATTCCCGGTTTGTGAAGTGTAAGCAACCTGCCTGCCACTTGGCGACCAGAACGCAGCCTGCGCAGGTGGATCATCGGGTTGTATCAGTTGCGCCGCGCCGCTTCCATCGGCATTCATGGCAGAGAGCACCCAACGGCCGGTGCCATCGCCTGAGAACAAGATCTGCCGGCTGTCTGGAGACCAAACATCCGGAACTTTGGCGCCAAACCTTTGCGGGCTTGGGGAAGCCCCCAAAATATGGTTGGAGGGGCCGTGGGTGAGTTGGGTCAGCCCACTGCCATCCGGATCCATCACAAAGATGTCAAGATTGCCATTCCGGTTGCTTTCGAAGGCGATTTTGGTTCCGTCCGGCGACCAGACCGGATCGCTGTAATAAGCAGGGTCGTTGGTGAGGTCGGCAACACCGCTTCCATCTGCTTTCATAACATATATATCTGAGTTGCCAGCTTGTTCTGAAACAAAAGCAATCAGTCTCCCTGAAGATGGAACAACTGTGGTCGTGGGGAGAGCGGTAGCAGTCGGGCCGGCAGTGACAGTAGAGCCGGCAGCAGGATTTTTTGTCGAACGGCTTTTTAACTGCCCAATCACCAGACTGAAAGCCAACCCCAGCACGATTAACGCTGCAACCCCCGCAATGAGTCTCAATCCGAGATCGATCCGGTTGCTCATGACAATTCTCCTTGCCTTGCTTTGAACATTTTGACCAAGGCTTTCAGATGGACCCTGAAACAGGCCCCAGCGCTCGTGGAAGGAATGCTGCAGCCTGGATTCAAGCTCCTGCATTTGCGCCGCATAGGCGCGACATTCTTCGCAAGCCTCCAGATGCGCATCCAGATCTGCCTGTTCCTGCTCTTTGATAAGGGCATCCGCTAAAGCATTGATGTAATGGCGGGCTTGTTTATGGGTAATACCGGTCATCTTGTCTCTTCCTTCAATACCTGGCGCAGGCGTTCCCGGGCAGTGTTCAAGCGGGAGTGGACCGTTCCCTGCGGGATACCAAGCGTTTCGGCAATTTCGGCAACTGATAAATCGTGATAATAGCGCAAAATGATGGGCAGGCGATGTCTTTCATTCAACCCATGGATGGCGTTCTGGAGAATTGCGTCGGCTTCGGTTTGGATGAGCGTCTCTTCGGGCAGGTAGCTTTTCCGGCTCTGGTTTTGTAAATGAAAAAGCCCAACCGTAATTTGCTTTAACTGCTCCCTGGCCTTCCGGCGCTGCAAACGGGTGCGGCAGATATTGATCGTGATCGAAAAAATCCAGGTTTTTAAGGAGGAAGCGGCTTGGAACGAATTCAAAGCACGCAAGACGGCGATAAACGCATCCTGCGCGCCTTCCTCGGCCTCATCGGGGTCGTCGAGAATGGAGAGCGCCAGCCGGTAGACCTCTTTTTGGTAGGTCAGTACCAATTTTTCGATGGCAAGTTCTTGCCCGGCTTTGCAAAGTTCAAGCGAGTGAGAATCCATTGTTGTTACCTTATTAGACAAGCCTCGGTATAAAAATCTTCATTTACCTCCCTACCAATGGCGGGCGCGCCCCAATTTTCCTTCCACTTTAGCACAGTATATAATTCTTTCCGGAGTTAGTCAACGCGATTACAGGGGGTAGAAATCGAGGCCGGATTGTGATACAGTATAGTTACGGGGATTGAATGGGTTGCCTTTAACCGCTTGAAAGGAGGTTGCCATGCCGGCTGAAAAGAACCATAGACATTTCAGAATCCTGCTGGGAGATGACCGTTCGGAGCATGCCCTGGCGGCGGTGGCACTGCTGGAGGATCTGCCCTTTGCATCAGGGACCGACGTTACCGTTTTCAGGGCCGTCTCCCCAAACCAAGCCACCGACCTGATCCTGATGGAAGAAGCCCTCAACCAGACCTGCAACCAGTTAAAGGAGAAAGGGCTGCACGCCACACCGGAGCTGCTAGTGGGCATCCCAACGGAAAAATTCCTGCGGCACGCCGAAGAACAAAAGCCAGACCTGGTTATCGTCGGCGCGAAGGGATTGCGCGCCACGGTTGGTATCCTCTTGGGCGGCGTGGCTCAGCAGGTGGTGGAATACGCCCCCTGCCCGGTGCTGGTGGTGCGCGCACCGTACCACGGGCTGAGAAATGTTCTGTTCGTGACGGATGGCTCGGAATCCAGCCGGCAGGCGCTGCAATATCTGGGCAACCTGCCTCTTCCGGTGGATGCACGGCTGTGGGTGATGCATGTGCTCCCACCGCCGCCCATCCCGATCATGTTCATGGAAACGCCGATGGGCCGTGTACCGGTCGCCATCCAGGATTCAGGCGAAGCAGCTGAATTGGAGGCAAAGGAGGAAAAGCAGGGCCAGGCGCTGGTGGAAGTCACATGCGCGGCACTGGCAGCCCTGGGCAAGCCTGCCAGATGCATCGTGAAAAAGGGGGATGCCGCCAGCGAGATCATGACGGTTATCAAGGAGCAGAATATGGACCTGGTCATCACAGGATCGCGCGGGCACAGCCCGATTCGAAGCTGGATGATGGGCAGCGTCTCGCGCAAGCTGGTGCATTATTCGGGTTGTTCGGTGCTCGTGGTCAGGCACCCGCCAGCGGGGTGATTACACATTGCATAATACCCACCTCTATGATAGAATGCGCCCCAATATGAACACAGGCTGTCTACACCATCATCATCCCATCTCCGCCGGACTCCTTACCGGGCAGGGCTGTTTTAAGTAGACCACAGGTCTCACCAACGAACACGTCATGTCGAGCGCTCCCGGAAAAGGGAGCGTTTTCATTACTCAGGAGGCATGTATGTCATCAACAAGAGACATCCGGCTGGCGCTGCCCAGCAAGGGGCCACTGGCCGAACCAGCCCTAGAACTGCTCGAGCAGGCCGGGCTGCACGTGCATCACCCCAACCCGCGCCAGTACCAGGCCAGCATCCCCAACCTGCCTGGCGTGACCGTGCTCTTCCAGCGTCCCGGCGACGTAGTGGTGAGCGTGCGGGATGGCAGCGTGGATTTCGGCATCACCGGCTGGGATGTGATGTGCGAGAAGCGCGGCGGCAACGGGCATCTCCTGTCCATCCATCCCGCCCTGGGGTTTGGGCACTGCACCCTGAACGTGATCGTGCCAGAAGCCTGGGAAACCGTCACCACGATGGCAGACCTGCAAGCCCTACAAACCGCCTGGAAGCGTCCGCTGCGAGTAGCAACCAAATTCCCGCTCCAGGCGGAAGCCTTCTTCCGCCAGCACGGGCTGGAGGCGGTCGAATTCATCTTCGCCGAAGGCACGCTCGAGATCGCCCCCACCATCGGCTACGCCGATCTGATCACCGACCTAGTCTCCACCGGCATCACGCTGCGCGATAACCGCCTGAAACGCCTGGCAGATGGGCAGATCCTGGCCTCGCAGGGTTGCTTGATCGCCAATCAGGATAGCCTGAAGAACAACCCGGCTGCCCTGGGCGTGGCGCGCACTCTGTTGGAATTCATCGTGGCCTGTCTGCGCGCCCGCGACAACGTCTCGGTTTTTGCCAACATGCGGGGCGACTTACCCGAAAGCATTGCCAGGCGCATGTTCACAAAGGCGTTCATCGGCGGCCTGCAGGGACCCACGCTCTCGCCGGTCATCACCCGGCAGGGGGAAAAGTGGTACGCCACCCACCTGGTAGTGCGCAAGGACCAGCTATCACAAGCCATCGCCGAACTGCGCGCGGTCGGCGGCAGCGGGGTGGTGGTATCCCCAGTCAGCTATATTTTCGAAGAAGAACCGGCCGAATACCAGGCCATGCTCAAGCAACTGGAGGATTAATGTGTTCACCATCTACAACGTTGAAACGGCAAAGAAAACCATCCTGCGGCGCACCCCGCTGAGCACGATGACATTCCCGCCCCAAGTGCTGGAACGTACAGCGCAACTCTTTGGAGCGGAAGTGACCCCGCAACAGGCCGTGGCAAAAATCCTAGCATCTGTCCAGGCAGATGGCGACGCGGCCCTGCGCGGCTGGTGTGAGCTGCTCGACCATATTGTCCCTGCAACATTCCGCATCCCGCCTGGAGACTTGGATCAGGCCTACCACTCCCTGCCAGCCGACCTGCTGGCCGCCATGCAAACCGCCGCCCAGCGCATCCGGCGCTTCCACGAATTCCAACCGCTCCCCAACTGGGAGACCAGTAGCATGGGCGGGCGGCTCGGCCAGCGCGTCACCCCGATCGAACGTGTCGGCATCTATGTTCCAGGCGGAACAGCACCGCTGCCTTCCTCCCTGCTGATGTCGGTTGTCCCGGCACAGGTGGCGGGCGTGCGGGCCATCGTTGTCTGTACGCCGCCCAACCCGCACCCGACCATCCTGGCAGCCGCCTACCTGTGTGGGATTGACCAAGTCTACCAGCTGGGCGGGGCGCAGGCCATTGCCGCGCTCACTTTCGGCACCGAAAGCGTTCCAAAAGTGGATAAGATCGTCGGGGCAGGCAATTTATTCGTCATGCTCGCCAAACAGCAGGTTTACGGGACGGTCGGTCTGGATGGCCTGGCCGGACCGACAGAAACAGTGGTGGTGGCCGACCACAGCGCCCGGCCCGCCTGGGTGGCCGCCGACCTGTTGGCACAGGCCGAACACGACGTGCTCGCCAGCGCAATCCTGCTGACACCCGAACGTGCCTTGGCCGAAGCCGTGCAAAGGGAAGCCGCCCACCAGATGGAAAATCTGAGCCGCAGTGAGATCATCGCCGGGTCGCTGGCCGAACGCAGCGGCATCGTGCTCACCTCCGACCTGGAAACAGCCTGCGCTCTGGCAAGTGCGTACGCCGCCGAACACACTTGTCTGGCCGTGGGCGATCCGGAAAAAATGGCCGCGCTCATCCCGAATGCGGGCGGTCTGTTCCTGGGCGAACATTCCTTCGAGGTGCTGGGTGACTACATCGCCGGCCCGAGCCACGTCATGCCCACCGGCGGAACGGCCCGTTTTGCCTCGCCCCTCAACGTAATGGATTTTGTCAAA
Source organism: uncultured Chloroflexia bacterium (assembly GCA_963837875.1). Taxonomy (GTDB): domain Bacteria; phylum Chloroflexota; class Anaerolineae; order Anaerolineales; family Villigracilaceae; genus UBA877. The sequence continues at coordinate 1,693,748 of CAWIOV010000001.1, read as the reverse complement.
ATCTCCAGCGTCATCGCCCTGGATGAAGCTACCGGGCGGGCACTCAGCCGGGTTGCAGCCACCATTGCGCGTGCCGAGGGTCTAACCGCCCACGCCGCCGCAGCGGACTTCAGGGCGTTGGAAGCGGGTTATGAAAAATGAGCACAGTCCCAAACAGTTTCATCCGCCCGAAAATCCAGGCCATGCCCGCCTACGAACCGATCCTGCCTTTCGAAGTGCTCTCGCGCCAGTTGGGCCGGTTGCCCGAACAAATCATCAAGCTGGACGCCAACGAAAACCCCTACGGCATTTCCCAGGCCGTGCGGCGCGCCCTAGCTGAGATGGAATTCCCGCACATTTACCCCGACCCGGAAAGCCGCGCTTTGCGCGGTGCACTGTTCCAGTTCACAGGCGTTCCGGCCGAAAACCTGCTGGCGGGTTCCGGCGCGGACGAGTTAATTGACCTAGTCACGCGCCTGCTGCTCGAACCAGGCGACCGAGTCATCAACTGCCCGCCGACCTTTGGCATGTATCCTTTCGACACGGAACTAAACGCCGGTTCCATCGTGAACGTACCGCGCCGCCCGGATTTTTCGCTCGACCTTGATGCTATCCGTGCCACCGTGGAACAGACCCAGCCGAAAATCCTTTTCCTGGCCTCGCCAAACAACCCGGATGGATCCTTAATCCCAGCGGATGTGCTCGATAAACTGTTATCCCTGCCTGTGCTGGTAGTTCTGGACGAAGCTTATATTGAATTTGCCGACGAAAAGGACACGCTCGGAAAAAGTATTAGCAATATAACACACGTGGCGGAGCGGGAGAACTTGATTGTCTTACGCACTTTCAGCAAGTGGGCCGGCTTGGCGGGCCTGCGTGTTGGATATGGTGGATTCCCGGCCTGGCTGATGCCGACACTTTGGAAGGCCAAGCAACCTTATAATGTCAACGTGGCCGCATCAACAGCCGCCATCGCTTCCTTGGAAGATGCTAAAACCATCGCCGAAATGGTCGCTCGTCTGCGTGCAGAACGCCAACGGCTGATGGATGGCCTGAAGCGAATCCCATATTTGCAGACCTACCCGACCTGCGCGAACTTTATCCTTTGCCGGGTAGGCGGCCGGGAGGCCGCCCACCTAAAAGCGGACCTGGCCGAAAAATACGGCATCCTGGTACGTTATTTCAACAAACCCGGTTTGCACGACTGTATCCGCATCAGCGTTGGCAAGCCCGAATACACCAATGCACTCCTGGAGGCGCTGCAATGTTTATCATGACCCCCGCCCGATCCCCGCGTTACCAGCGCGACGCCATCCTATCCTGGGTCAAGCATGGCCTGCAAAACACAGGCGGAACTCCGCTCAAATACCTGAGCGCCTGCTCGCCTCCCTTCACCATACAACAATGCCTTGAACGATGGCCGCTGCCAAGCCAGGAAGAGAGCAATTCATGACACGAACTGCCAAAATCCAACGCAAGACCAATGAAACCGATATCACTATCGAGTTGAATATAGATGGAACCGGCCAGCACGATATTGCCACAGGGATCGGCTTTCTCGATCATATGCTGACCCACCTGACCGTTCACGGGCTGTTCGATCTCATTGTCCATGCACAAGGCGACTTGGAGGTTGATACGCATCACACCGTCGAAGATGTGGCGCTGGCGCTTGGAGGAGCCTTCGATCAGGCACTAGGAGATCGCAAGGGCATCGTCCGTATGGGGCACGCCTATGTGCCAATGGATGAGACACTGGCTTTCGTAGCCGTGGATCTATCCGGCCGGCCCTACACGGTCATTCAGGCCGAATGGGGAATGGTTCCCGTTGGGGGTATCCCCACCAGCCTGTTCCCACATTTCCTGGAGAGTTTCGCCGTTGCCAGCCGCAGCAACCTGCATGCACAAATTCTTTATGGCCGCGACGATCATCATAAAGCCGAAGCATTGTTCAAAGCCCTGGCGCGCGCACTGGATGCCGCCACACAGCTCGACGGGCGCCGGGCGGATAATATCCCTTCCACCAAGGGAAATCTGTAATCAGATTGCAAAAGTCAAAAACAGCCAAAAAGGAGAAAACTATGTATGATTTAAATCATGATTTGCTGGATGCCCTAAAAGCCACCCCAGAAACTCTAAGCGTCCTGCTGGCCGGGATCAGCGTCGCTCAAGCCCGTTCGGCTCGCGGAGGGGATGAGAACTGGTCGGTGGTTGAAGTGGTCTGCCACCTGCGCGATGCCGAAGAGTTTTTCATCAAACGCCTGCAGGCCATGCGCGACCAGGATGATCCCCCAATCGGCGGCTACGACCAGGCAGCCTTGGCACAGGAACGCAACTATAAAGCAGTCGAGCTGCAAACGGCTCTGGCAGGCTTCAACAGCTTCCGCCAGCAGACCATTGCGCAGCTTTCGAACCTTACTTCCGCACAATGGCAGAGATCGGGGCAGCACACTGAATTGGGCCAAATCACGATATTCAGTATGGCCATCCATCACGCCGCCCACGATGCCATCCACTGCGTTCAGATCGCCCGCCAACTGAAAGCTGAAAGCTGACCCTCGAAAGCTGGCTGCCGATGCCTGATCCCTTCACCATCTTCCCCGCGATTGACTTGCGCGCCGGCAAGGTTGTCCGGCTCGCCCAGGGTGATCCAGGCCGCCAAACGATCTATGGAGAGAATCCACGCCTGTGGGCCGAACGCTGGAAGTCCGAGGGTGCGGATTGGCTGCACGTCATCAACTTGGATGGCGCTTTTGGCGATGGCACCCGCCTTACCATGCAGGCGCTCGCGGCTGTTCTCAGCACCGGTCTGAAAGTGGAGTTCGGCGGCGGAATTCGCGACCAGGTTTCCATCAAGACGGCTTTCGACCTGGGCGTGCGGCGCGTTTTCCTCGGCACCGCCGCCATCCAAAATCCGGTGCTGGTGGATTGGGCCATAGCCACCTACGGCCCGGCCCGCATCGCCGGGGATATCGGCGCTCGCGACGGAAAAGTAACCATCCGCGGCTGGCAGGAAAGCACTGCATTGACTGTGCTGGAGGCCGGGCAACACTTGCGCAGACAGGGTTTGGAGTGGTGCGTACTGACGGATGTGAGGCGAGATGGCATCAGCAGCGGTATCGATGTAACAGACGCTTTGGAACTGCAAAACGCCACCGGAATGCAGGTGGTTGCTTCGGGCGGCGTCAGCAGCCTTGAGGATGTGCAACATGTCCGCGCAGCCGGCCTGGCCGGAGTAATCATCGGACGGGCACTATATGAAGGCAAAATTTCTTTACATGCCTGTTTCCGTAGCAACGACTTTAGTCACTCTAGGTTGGAGCAAACATGATTACAATTGTGGATTATAAAGCCGGGAATTTGACCTCAGTCAAACGCGCCCTAGACCATATGGGCATTCCCAACCAAATCTCTGCCAATCCGGAAGTCATCCAGGGGGCCGAACGGATCATCTTTCCCGGAGTTGGTCACGCCGGGACAGCCATGCGCGTGCTCAAAGAGCGCGGTTTAGATTCGGCCTTAATAGCCGCCTTTCGGCGCGGTACGCCCATCCTGGGAATTTGCATCGGCTGCCAGATCATTCTCAGCCATTCAGAGGAAGGCGACACGGCGGGGTTGGATCTGATTCCCGGGGAGTGCACTCGTTTCCAGGTTCAGGAGGCGGCGCTCAAGATTCCGCACATGGGCTGGAACGCAGTCAGTGTTATCCGGCCGCATTTCATCCTACAGCACCTCCGTCCCGGCGATGAGTTTTATTTTGTGCATTCTTATTATCCCAAACCCGCCGACCCGCGAACCGTTTACGCGACCAGCAGATACGGCCAAGACTTCCCGGCAGCCATCGGTACCGGCAACCTGTTCGCCGTACAATTCCACACCGAGAAGAGTGGGGTGGTCGGGTTAAAACTATTGGAAAATTTCGCACACTGGCAAGTCGGAGAGATACCATGAGCATCAAAGCAAAATATGTTCACACAAACCTGATCGCCGAGGATTGGCGTGCACTGGCCGGGTTCTACCAGGAAGTCTTTGGCTGTATTCCCATCCCTCCGGAACGTGACTTTCAAGGAGAAACGCTGGAGGCTGGAACCGGCATCTCGGGAGCACATCTGTGCGGCATCCATCTACGCTTACCCGGTTATGAAGAGGCTGAACCAACCCTGGAAATCTTCAGCTACACGCCCCAAGAAACCCGACTAAGCAGCGCTGTGAACCGGCCCGGCTTCGCCCACATTGCTTTCGAAGTGGAGGATGTTTTATTAGCCCGCACAACCGCACTAGCCGCAGGAGCGAAACCAGTTGGAGAAGTGGTGACCCTGAGGATCGCCACCGGGGCGAAAGTCACCTGGTGTTATATTAGCGATCCGGAGGGGAATCTGATCGAGCTGCAATCCTGGGCTAAATCGGAGTGATCGCCATGTTGAGCAAACGAATCATTTCCTGCCTCGACGTGCGGGATGGCAAACTCGCCAAAAGTGTCCAGTTCGTGAATACCAGGGATATCGGCGACCCAGTGGAACAGGCGCGCAAATATTACGAGCAAGGTTTGGATGAACTGGTTTTCTACGATATCACCGCCTCCAGCGATAAGCGTGGCATCCTGCTGGATGTAGTCAGCCGGGTGGCCGAACAAGTCTTCATTCCCTTTTCGGTTGGAGGCGGATTGCGAACGGTAGAAGATTGCAGCCGCGTACTTTTGGCAGGTGCGGAAAAGGTCAACGTCAACTCGGCCGCGGTCAAAAACCCGGAACTGATATCCGATGCATCCAGGGCCTTCGGCGCGCAAGCGGTTGTGCTTTCGATGGATGTGCGCCGGGTCGTTGCCACATCCGAACTTCCATCCGGCTACGAGATCGTCATCAACGGCGGACGCATCCCAATAGGCCTAGACGCCATCGCCTGGGCCAAATGCGGCGAGGAACTGGGCGCAGGCGAGTTGGTGGTCAACTCCATTGACGCGGATGGCACCGAAGCCGGCTATGAAATCCGCTTGACGCGCATGATCGCAGAGGCAGTCACCATCCCAGTTATCGCTTCGGGTGGCGGCGGCAAGCCCGAACATCTATACGAAGTACTGACCAAGGGCAAGGCCGACGCGGCCCTGGTGGCATCCATGCTACATTACGGCGAATTTACAGTACAAGAAATCAAAGAATATCTGGCCGGGAGAGGTGTTAAAGTCAGAATGGTGAAGGATGAATAATAAACTCCTTTCAGCGATGAAGCAGGTAGAAAATTTTTCTACTGAACTGAATTCCACTTCCTGGGTATGGGGTGGGCTGACCGCGGATATTTATCGAGGCCGTCTCTTGAGAGAACACGACGACCTGGATTATCTCACCTTGCGCCTGCACGAATTAGTTGAACCTCTGATAAACATGTTTACAGATGCCGGATGGCAGGTCCGAAGACTGGAAAACGGAGATTTGAAACTGGAAAAGGATCCCGTGAAAATCCAACTCGGTCATATTGAACTCTCACAGGAAGTCCGTTGGACTCACAACGGCGAACTTGGCTCACTTTTTTTCCAAATAGATTGGCTCATCCAACAACCCAGGCATTTTTATAACATTGTTGTTCATGTTGTTGCACCTGAATTCCAATTTGGTCTGCTGGAACATCCTGAACTACTAAACCCCAGTTGGAGACCACGTGTGAAAGACTTGGTCGCAAAGGCAGTTCTGAGAAGGATCCTGGAGGCCAAAGGCATTAATGTAGGCAACTTGCATCTCAGGATTCGCACAAAGGAGGATGGTCGATGATAATTAAAGCTTTAAAATGGAGCGAGCAGGGATTAATCCCTACTATCGTGCAGGACAGCCAAAGCCTGGAAATCTTGATGCTGGCCTGGATGAATGCCGATTCCCTCCAGCGCACCGTAGATACAGGAGAAACCTGGTTCTGGTCACGTTCACGCCAGGAGCTATGGCATAAGGGCGCTACATCCGGCAATATCCAAAAGGTGGTCAGGATCGCGGTGGACTGCGATGAAGACGCTTTGCTGGTTTTCGTCAATCCGGCCGGGCCAGCCTGTCACACCGGAGAGCGCAGTTGCTTCTACCGCTCACTAAGTGACAATGAACCATAACCGCTTGGAGCTTGTGGAGCAAATATGCTAAACGAACTTTTTGGGATCATCCTGGACCGCAAAATGAACCCTCAGCCGGGTTCCTACACCAACAAGCTTCTGGATGGCAATTTGGACATGGTTCTGCAAAAAGTGTGCGAGGAATCCGTTGAGGTCATACTGGCAGCCAAGGGACAAGGGAACCAGCGCCTAATAGAGGAAGCCTCTGACCTGTTCTACCACACGCTCGTGCTGCTGGCCCGGCAGGGTGTGAGCCTGGCTGATGTGGAGGCAGAATTGCGCCGCCGACATACCGCCCAGAAGGTAAAATGAAAATCTTCCTGTTCGATATGGACGGCGTCCTGCTGGAATCACATGGCTACCACCTGGCGTTGCAAGAGACCGTCTGCCGCATGGCCAGGGCCTTGGGGTTCGGAGACGTTACTCTTTCGACAGAGGATATCGCCACTTTTGAATCGGGCGGGATTTCCAGCGAATGGGACGAGGCCGCCATCAGCGCCGCCCTGTTATTGAAAACGGTTTGGGAGGTTGACCCGGAGCGTAGACTGCCGGATTCGCTGGCGGGAAATGTCACCAGTGTAAACCCGCAGCCGGGGCCGGATTTCAATGTTCTGGCACAAGTGCTTTCCGGCCCGGAGCAATTATCCCGGCACCCGCTTGAACGCGCTGAACATTATTTCATTAGTACGAACCATTTCACGCAGGCACAGTCCGATACCTTGCTTGAATTGCTTCATGGAGCACATGACCCACAGCGCGCGCTCACCCACCGCACCTTCCAGGAACTCGTGCTGGGCAGCGCCGAATTCACCCTTACCTATGGCCTGCCAGCCAGACTGGGTTGCGAAAGCTATCTGCTTAAATACGACATCTCAAATCTATCCTCCGAAGAAAGTGCGTGCTTGCGAGATTGGATATACGCAACTAGTCACGCCGCAGCCGTGATCACCAGCCGCCCATCCCGACCACCCGCCGGGATATTTTCCACACCCGAAGCAGAACTGGGCGCTGCGCTGGTCGGCCTGGAGGGCCTCCCGATCGCAGGTTGGGGTGGGATCACCTGGCTGGGGCAACAACGCCGGACCGATCCGAAGAGTTTCGTCAAACCCTCCCCAGTGCATGCTCTGGCAGCCTTGCGCATGTCTCTGGGCGAGGGACAGGAAACCGCACTCAGCCATGCCGCCGACCTGGTTGAGACAAGGAAGGCCGGAACTGACTGGCAACGGCTGGATGGAGCACAAGTGTGTATATTTGAAGACACACCCGGCGGGATCAAGAGTCTCCAGGCTGCCCAAGAAACATTAAACAAAGCCGGGATTCAGATTAAAACAAAATACTTCGGGATCGCTCAGAAACCGGTCAAAATGCAGGCTTTACGGGCAAACACAGCGCAAGTATTCCCTTCCCTGGTCGAGGCGCTCAGCTTGGCGATTTAATAGTCTCCTGACTTCTTTCTTTATTTTACATTTTATTTTCCTTTTTCAGCACATTGTACCTTTCTCGCGTCCATGTTAGAATACACTCGGATTTAAAGCAACCTGTCTACATCATCATCATACGAATCTGCCAGAGGCTTAACCGGGGCAGGAAAGGAAGAGTCTGATGAATACCGCTCGCAAATTATGGCTTGTACTGGCTGGTGCAATTTTAATCATGGGGATCATTGCCTGCTCATGTAATAGCCTCTCGCAAACCGCTACGGCAACTCCTCCACCCCCTCCAGTCTCTCCAACCGAAGAACTTCCCACCAGCACCAATATCCCCATTGCAACAGCTACTCCCAATCTTGTTGCTACGCAGGATCTCAAAATGGAACAAACTGCTGGGGCTGAGCTGACCAAATTTGGATTGCCGACCAATACCGGGAATCTGTATTGGGTCCAAGACAACCAAGTCACCATCCCGCTGGAAGGTCCGCAGACACAATATCAGATATTGGACCCTTCACTCACTGCCAGCGATTTCGTAATATCCTTTGATGTTACCTGGAATACAGATAGTTGGCCAACTTGCGGAATCTGGTTCCGAGCAGGAGCAGCGGCAGAAGATGATTGGGGAAAAGGTGATTACTATCAGTTGGTTATCTTGCGTCTTTCCGGCCTGCCGGCTTGGGATATCGAATACTATCACAATGGTAATTATGTCACCACCGTCACACAAGAGGTTCAATACTCCAATTTCCTGAAGAACGAAAACGGCGACACAAATAAAGTCGTCCTCTCTGCAGTTGAAAATGAGTTTAAAGTCTATATTAACGGCAATTACGAAGGCCGCTACTACGATTACAGTAAATTACTTTCCAGCGGGAAATTTGCATTTACAGCCAAACAGGATGCAGGTAATACCAAGTGCTCATTCAAGAACACCTGGATATGGCTCTATAAATAAATTGTAAATTCGCCCACTAAAATGCAGACTGCCCAACATTGCCAAAAGTGGCGTGATGACTATTTGTGGTATTTCTTCTCGCCGGCTTCGATGCGCACGGAAATCCGATTGGCATGCGGCGGGACGGGGCAGGACCAGGCATCGTTATATGCGCAATAGGGATTGTAGGCCAGGTTGAAATCCACGTGCAATTTTCCACCACCCAGATCTTCGGGTTCCAGGTAGCGACCAGCCCCATAGGTTTCGGCCGGCGCGGTTGCATCCACGAATGGGATGAAATACTCCCCGTCCATTTCAGAAACATAGACCTGTAACGAGGTCTCTTGCCCTTGAACATCGAAACGGATCTGCCCGACGTGCAAGTAATCCTGCTCTTCGCCCGTGGAAGTGGCCATGGATATATGCTCCGGCGTTTCCATTTTTTCGAGCAGCAGGTCAAAGCGTAGATGTGGATTTTCAGGGTAATAGTTTAGCCCGGCAAATGTTCTTTGCTGGACTTGGTCGAGCGGGGATTGATGGTCGGTTTTAAAAAAGTCATCTTTTGCTTTACGGAAATCAGATAATGGGGTCATATTTTATCCTTTGAGGTCACCCAATTTGCATGGAGCGCATGGAGATGGAGCCTAATGTCACTTTTTCGGTGAAGAAGCACACCGGTTCATCCAGATCCCCGGCCCCAAGCGCGTAGAGGAGCGGTTTATAGTGCTCGGCGGAATTAATTGCCAGTGCGGCAACCCGTCCATACTTGTGGTATTGGATCATGGAATCGTGATCATGCTCCACTATCCATTGCTTTATCTTGGCATCCCATTCCACCGCCCAATCAAAGGCAGTGTCCTCCCAATTCAATATCCGCAGATTGTGAACAACGTTCCCACTGGCGAGGATCAAGATCCCTTCCTCCCGCAACGGTTTAAGCAAACGTCCCAAATCATAATGCTGCTGCGGGCTTTTCTTACCATCCAGACTCAACTGAACCACCGGTACATCCGCATCCGGGAACAAGCGCTCCAGCACCGACCAAGCGCCATGATCCAGCCCCCATTCCTGGTCCAACCCGACCTCCACTGGCTTGACCAGTTCCCGGACACTCTGGGCCAGTTCCGGCGAGCCAGGTACCGGGTAACGCGTTGCAAATAATTCGGGTGGGAATCCATAGAAATCGTAAATCGTACGCGGTTTTTCCATTGCCGTGACCTGTGTGCCTTCACTCTCCCAATGCGCTGAAACACAAAGAATGGCTTTTGGATGAGGCAGCGCCTTTCCAATTGCACTCCAGGCACGGCTGAATTCGTTGTCTTCAATGGCGTTCATCGGGCTACCATGCCCGACGAAAAGAACCGGCATTCGATTCATAACAGTCTCCTTCGACCGATAAAAACGGCTTTCCTTTATTTTTTGGTATCCGATTAACGGGAAATGCACATGGGTGCACCCACATCGTTAATGCGGATTTTGGAAATATGCAGAAATGATGTCTGATAGAGAAGCATTGGTGTGTAGGCGCAGGATGCGAAAGAAATCCGCTGAAGTAGCCCGTTGGCCAGCCATCTGTGTAGCATAATCTTTCAAGAAAGCGAAGAAAGCCTCATCCCCTATTCGACCGCGCAGCGCCTGAAGGAATTGTACCCCACGCAGGTACACAGCGTTGGTGTATGTTCGAAGATCAACAACGTGATAAATATCCGAATCCACCCAGCCGGTGGGGGCATAGGCATCAATGCGGAAAGCCTGCCAGGTATTTATATCCGGGTAGTTTTCCTCATAGAACAAACGCTCACTGTACGTAGCGAGCGCCTCGTCCAACCAGGGTTCCATAGCCTGATCGTTCCCCACCAACCCAAACCACCACTGGTGGGCCGTTTCGTGGACTGCAGTGTCAACCAGGTTATTGAGTGTCGTTCCATTATTGGCGATGTAATAATCACGACTTAGGAAGAACAACCCGTCATACGCCAGGCCATCATTGAACGGCGATTTAACGATGCTCAAACTCGGATAAGGGTCCGATCCAAAGAGCGTATCAAACGTTGTCACTGCTTTGGCAACCTCGTCCAGAACGGCCTGGCCTTGCGCGCTCTCGCTGCCAAAGAAATAACTGTTTACGGTTACACCATTTACCTTGGTTGAAGTAGTCTGATAATTAGGACTGGCAGAAAAAGCAAACGAACGTACATTCTCCAGGTGATAATGCCAGCCATAGGAAATCCTTTGCGCAGGTGCACTGGCAGCAATGACCGCCGTCCCAATGGAGCCGGTCAAGTGTAAAACCATATCAAAGGTTGACACATCATAGACAAGGTGCTCACCTACAATCGCAGGCGAGTGTAATAGCCAGCCCTGGCCGGGAATGTAAGGGACGATGAAAGGATACCAATCCACAAGGTTGATCTGGCTATCATTATAGCCAAAAACATGCGCCCCATCCGCGGGCGGGAGATGCAGGTCATAATGCAGGAATAGGCTCAAGGTTCCATCAGGTGCCAGCGGTGCAGCCAATGGTATCTCAAGCCGGTCAGCATTCAAAGTGGCATTGGGAATAGCCTGGCCATTTACCGTCAAATTGCCCGGCACAAAGCAATTCTCTGACAGATTCGGTTCGACAGCCAGGACAAGCCCATTCAGAATATCACCAGTGGAGTTCTGATAGGAAATGGTTTCGTCCACAATTAGGGAATGAGCGGCATAATCCAGCATGACGCTCAATGTGTACGTGGATGGAACAAATGCGAATGTAGCACCTGGCGTGAGCGTGATTGTAGGCGTGAGGGTGGGCGGGAATGTAGCCGTCGGGGAAGCTGTAGCGAGGGTAGGGGTAGGAGTTGCAGTCGGGGCCGGCGTGTTGGCAAGCGTCATGGTTGGAGGAATTGGCGTACTTGTAGCCGTTTCGACTGGAGGGCTAAAAGGGGTCAGTGTGGGCGAAGCGTCCGGGTTGGGAGTAACCGTCGGGCCAATAGCAACCGTTGGTGCAGATGGCCCAGGACCGGTGCAAGCTGTTAAGAGCAAAAAAGTAAAAAAAAGAAGCAGGAGTGGAGGAAGACGGAGCATGTTCATCTTTTCTTCCACAAAAGCCCACTGCAGGGATGGAAGAGGAAAACAGGCAGGAAATTAGCCATGACCGTCAATACAACAGATAGGCAATATCAGCCGGAATGACCAGCAAGGCAACCGCCAACCCCACACTACCAGTTTGCAATAAGAGAATCACCGTCCAAGCCAACAGTCCCAGCATGAAATTACGCAGGAATTCTGCCAGCAGGTGCAAGGTGGCCGCCAAGATTGGATAGAAGTCACGAGAAACTGTTTTTAGAGCTTCCCATGGGACGGTTTGGTTCTACAACCAGAGCTGGTAATAGCGTAGATGTACGATCGCCGATCCAATAACCAATAAGAAGATCACAATCGCTGTCAATGCCACGAACGGGCGAATACGTTTCGGTGTGCATCCCTGCAACAGGGTATTCTTGCGTTGTTTGTTATCCAATGATGTCCCGGTCGCTGCAGCTAGCGGGATGGCTGCACAAAACATACACATAGCTACCTCCTAAAAATCTGGTCGACAGGTTTTACAAAGACCAAAGACCTGCGACCAATCCTGGTCTGACAGACAAGTTGAAACAGGCGCAGTTCCTCAAGTTTTTCGATAGGGCTGTAAACACTAACCCGCCTCAATTGTAACACCAACTCGATCACAAATTCATAATTTTCCTTCATAGTATAATGCAGGTCGAGCCGTTAGAGAAAAGTAAAAAGTAACGTCTCAATAAAGTAGGGAGCGGGTTGTGTGGTTAACTTCATCACCCACAAACTCCGTCCCCCACTGTATCCTGAAAAGATATGGAAAATAAATAAAACTGAGGCTGAAAGTTGAAATGAAGAAAAACCTGATCGTTTTTTTTCTGTTGGCCGGTATAATCACCCTGGCAATTATCGCCTTCATGATCTGGGGTTTACCTTATTTCCTAGATACTTCTTTACCGGCTCCCACTAATACCGGGTTTGGGTCTGAAACAGTCCCTGCACAGGTTTTGCAAATTCTGGATGAAGGAACCGTCAATCTGGGCGGTACCACTCAGGAATATGAAGATCTAAGCGTAAAAATATTGTCGGGTCAATACAAAGATACGATAGCGACGGTGAGTTTCGGAAAGGATCAAATACAGCCAGCAGGGCTCCACTTCGGTCCTGGAGACGAGATCATGGTTGTAGTCAGTTCAAGTCCCGGTAGTAATAACATCGTAGTGGATTACACCGATGCAGTCCGCACACGTCCGATCATTATCATAGTGGCAATTTTCATCCTTGCCCTGGTCGTCGTCGCCGGATGGAAGGGATTCCGCAGCCTGCTTGCCCTGGCATTCAGCTTTGTGGTAGTGGTTGCCTATATCATCCCGCACATCATCCATGGAGAGGACCCGGTGCTGGTAAGCATCATTGGCTCGATGATCATACTGGTCGTCACGCTTTACCTGACTTATGGATGGAATTTAAAAACGCATGCGGCAGTGCTTGGAATTCTTATCGTCTTGATGATTACCGGTGTGCTGGCATGGCTGTTTGTAAAAATAGCGCTCCTGACCGGCGGTGGGAGCGAGGAAGCCTTGTACCTGATCCAAGTGCCAGGAATAAAAATTGATTTGCGCGGGTTACTTTTAGGCGGAATTATTATCGGTGCTTTGGGTGTATTGGATGATCTGATCATAACCCAGGCGTCAGCAGTCTTTGAACTGCACGAGGCCAATGCAGATCTTGGATTTCGCCAACTTTACCAGCGCGCTTACCGCATCGGCCAGGACCATGTTGCATCGACGGTCAACACATTGGTCATGGCTTATACAGGCGTTGCATTGCCTTTGTTACTACTGTTTGCGGTGGAACGCGGCAATTATACACAACTCATTAGTGTAGCATCGGTTGCAGAAGAAATCGTCCGGACACTGGTTGGTTCCCTAGGTTTGGTCACGGCCGTCCCTATATCAACCATAGTCGCAACTCTTCTGGCTTTGTATAGTGATCGTCTGGGGGTTATCCGTCCTTATCTTGGGTCGGAAACCGGCGGAGAAGTACATTCGCATTGATTTTTTCGCTTAATTTTGCTCTTCAGCTTTTCTCCAGTTCGGCAGTCTCATCCTGGTCAAGCTCCTTTTGAAGAAAAACATAAGCGCCAGATAAACCAGTCTCTCCAGGCGCAACCAAATAACGTCCCGGCATAACATTGACCACTTCCCATCCTTCCAGACCGGCGTCATTCAAATCATAGATTTGAAAGCCAGCCTGGGAAGCATCCTCCTGCATAAAATCGGCAACCGGTAAATGGATAATTTTATGCAGAAAAACCTTCCGGCCTTTTTTAAGACGCTCTTTGGCGGATTCCACCAACTTCTGGTTGGCAAAGCGCAATTCTGCCTCAATCTGCTCCCGCATACGCTGGCCCTCCGGATCCGCCAGTATTTCCGTGGCAGCCTCCCGAATATCCTCTATCTCGCTTTGTTTGGAAACCAAAAGATACTCCAGCCCACGCCGGTCTCCCAACTGGAGCAGTCCTTCAGCCGCATCCATTTGAAGCATCCAATCATCATTCTCGTCCAGAATCTCTATCAGGCTTTCAACATCGTGCATGGAGACAAGATCGTTAACGGCAGATTTCATTTCTTCACCCTTTCTTTTTTTCGTCGAATTTCGTCGAATATAACGAGGATACTATCTCCACAGGTTTTTCAGGAAGCGCACTCGCTCAACGCTCTGAAGAGTTTCGCCGCCTTCGTGATGGTTGTAAGGCCAAACCTTGATTTCCTTCGGCCCTCCATAAGTATTATAGGCCGCGAAGACCGTTGAGGGTGGACAAATCTCATCCATCAATCCCACCGAGAACAGCGCCGGGGATTTGGCGCGGGCCGCAAAATTGACCCCATCAAAATAAGATAATGTGTTAAAGACAGTCTCAATCTTGCCCCGGTGGATTTTGCAGTACTCTTGAATTTCGGCATAGGGATAGGAATCGGTGATCTCGGTGGCATGACGAATATGACACAGGAAAGGCACGTCTGGCAAAACCGCGGCAACGTCCGGGACAAGGCCTGCCGCTGCCAATGTAATCCCGCCGCCTTGACTCCCACCTAGAACAGCCACTCGCTGCGCGTCCACAGCCGGGTGAGATCGGGCAGCTTCCACAGCTCGTACAGCATCGCTAAAGACTCGACGGTAGAAATAGGTATGCGGATCAAGCACGCCACGCGTCATAAAACCTGGGATTTGGGGATTACCACCGTCCGTTTCAATATCCGGGGTATCGCCGCTGCGCCAAGTGCTGCCCTGACCACGCACATCCATAACAAAGTGGGCGTACCCGATGTTGCTCCATAACAACCAGTCGTAGGGATGGCCACGTCCACCGCCATAACCGATATATTCGACGATACAGGCCAGAGTCTCTGCATGGTCACGTGGCAACAAAAACCAGCCTTTAATGGGTTGTCCAGCATAGCCATTGTAGGTTACATCGAACACTTCCACAAAATTTAAACCAGTCTCGACCCGTTCAAAACGGGCATCGAGTGGATATGTCCGAGTTTGGGCCAGAGTCTCACTCCAGAACGCGTCGAAATCTTCTGGTTCTGTTCGGGCAGGGCGATAAGTACGCAAGTGATCAAGCGGGAGGTCGAAGTACATAATAGATATCTCCTAATAAGAATAATACCAGCGGTGATTATAATCCCTTCGATAGAGCCTTTTCCGAATGACTTAAATTTCCAAAAACTCGTGGTAATATCAAGCCAATATGCCTGAAAATGTTAAAGTCGTTGCAAATAACCGCAAAGCCGGTTTTGAATACTTCCTTTTTGAACGCTTCGAGGCGGGCCTGGCGCTAAAAGGTAGCGAAATAAAATCCATCCGTGCCGGACAAATCAGCCTGGCAGAGTCTTACATCCGCGTAGATGAGAATCAAGCCTGGTTGATTGAGGCACATATCGCTCCCTATCTGCAGGCAAACCGCTTCAACCACGACCCCAAACGGCCGCGCCGGCTGTTGCTACATCGAAAGGAAATCCGGGAAATGTGGGACGCCGTTCGGCAGAAAGGTGTTACGATTGTGCCCATTCGCGTCTACCTAAAAAACGGGCGCGCTAAAATCGAAATCGCCATTGCTAAAGGCAAAAAACTGCACGATAAACGTGAAGCCATTGCCCGAAGGGATGCCGAGCGTGAGATGGATCGTTTTAATTCATAATTTATACGTTTGAAGAAATGCATCCACCATGTCTGGATCAAAATAAATGCCCCGATAACGAGCCAATTCATCCAGAGCATCGGCTGCCGGCATGCTGCTGTGGTATGGGCGGTTAGTAGTCATGGCATCAAAAGAATCCGCAATGGCCAGCAATCGGCCCTCGCGCGGAATTTTTTCGCCTTTCAATCCCGATGGGTAGCCACTCCCATTCCACCACTCGTGGTGATTAAGCACATAGGGCACCGCAGCTCTGAGATGATCCACACCTTCCAGCATCTTTGCGCCAATCTCCGGATGCTGGCGCATCAAAACCCACTCTTCTTTATTGAGGGAACCCGTTTTCTTTAATACCTGGCTGGGTACGACAATCTTTCCGATATCATGCAGAATAGCCCCAAACTCCAGAATGGCGATATCCTCGGTATTCCAACTCAGTGCAAATGCCAGGTTAAGAGCCAGACGGCGAACTCTTTCCAAATGGCCAGCAGTATATGGATCACGCGTCTCGATAACATTTGCTAACATGATCACCGTTTGAAGATGCGCAGTACGAGTATCAAAAAGCTCAATCATACGGCGGCGCTCAAGACGAGCATGCACAGCATTAATCAACTCTGAGGCTTCAAACGGCTTGAACAGATAATCATCAACCCCCATAGAACGTGCCCGGTCAACATCCGAACGTTCCGTTCGGGCACTCAAAAATAGGAATGGCACCGTAATACCTTCCGGCATATCGCGTACCGATTCAAGTAACTCGTAGCCGTTCATTTCCGGCATCATGATGTCTGACACAACCAAGTTGGGGCGGCTTGAAACAAACAAATTAAGCGCCTGCTTACCATTAATTGCAGGGTACACATCGTACCCTTCAGCCTCCAGTAGGCAGCGCATAACTTCCAGCAAAGATGCATCGTCTTCTACCAACAATATTTTAAGCATAATCACTCTATAGTTTTCACAACGTACTGGCCGGTTCAAACCAGCTTATTATACGTCAAACTTGGCTGCACCAACCAATGCCTGGCCAAGCGAAAGCCCGCCGTCATTTGCAGGAACCTGGTGATGCACATAAACAACAAACCCGTCCTTGCGCAGGCTGCGGACAGTTCGTTCAAGCAAAGCCATGTTTTGCCATACGCCGCCGCTTAATGCGGCTTCGTTGATCCCAGTCTGGCGGCGAAGCTCCGCGCAGACCTGTCGCGCCAGCTCGGTCAGGCCGTTATGGAAGCGAGCGGAAATAACCGGGATTGAAACGCCCATATGGATATCTGCCAACAAACCCGAAATAGCCTCTCCGGCTTCCAGCACATCTCCTCGAATCTCAAATCGGTAATCTCCGGTCTCTTCTGGATCCAGTGCCGCTTCAAATTCAATGGCCGCCTGAGCTTCATAGTTGACCATTTGGCGTACCCCGGCCAATGAAGCTACCGCATCAAACAGACGACCCAAACTGGAGGTGCGAGGTGTATTCAAAGCGCGCTCCAATTGGATGCGCAACGCTTGGCGCTCCTCAAAGCACAAATCCTGGACAGGGGCCAACCGATCATCCCAATCCATCCCAAGCGACCAAAGCAGAGCTAGGGCTGTACGGGCAGGTCGTTTAATCGCCGCATCTCCACCTGGAAGGGGAAAATAGGCCAAGTGATAAGGTCGCTGGTACCCAACGTAGTCCGCAACCAGAATCTCTCCGCCCCAAATAGCCCCATCATCACCATAACCGGTACCATCAAAAGCTAAGCCAATAACCGGATGGCTGCCATCCAGTTTATTATCTGCCATGCAGGCTGCAATATGAGCGTGATGGTGCTGAACCCGAAATATCGGGAGGTCGTTTTGCTGCGAGCGCTGTACTGCATAACGACTGGAAAGATAATCGGGATGGAGGTCACACGCGATGGCTTCCGGACGGATATGGAATAGCCGCTCAAAATACATTATCCCATCTTCGAAAGAGCGCAAGGTTTCGTAATTCTCCATGTCGCCGATGTGATGACTTAGAAAAGCATAGCGTTGTCGGGTAAGACAAAATGTATTTTTTTGTTCCGGACCGGTTGCAAGAAGCGAAGGAACATCAAAGGGGATTTGGACTGGATCAGGGGCATACCCGCGCGAACGGCGAAGAAAGTAAATGGGAAATTTATCTTCCTTATCGTTTGATTCTTGAATATTAATTACCCTGGAAACGGAATCATCACAACGCGTATGAATTTCGCGATTGTGCATCAGGAAAGCATCCGCCAAAGAGGCAAGGTGTTGGCGGGCTTCATCATTACTTATGGCAATAGGCTCCTCCGAAAGATTACCACTGGTCATTACCAGGGCCTGAATGGTGGGTGTGGCCTGTGGAAGACCAGTATCTGGCGTAAAAAGCAAGTAGTGCAACGGTGTATAGGGAAGCATGACCCCGAGGTTGGATTGTTTCGGTGCGATTTCTTCCACAAGGGGGGAATCCAGTTTGCGGCGTAAAAGAACGATCGGACGCTGGCGGGAAACAAGCAGCGCGCGCTCAGAGGCATTAATAAAACAGTGCAGTTCGACAGTCTCCAAATCGGGCATCATAAGGGCAAACGGTTTATCCACGCGCAGCTTACGCTGGCGTAGCTCGTTTACAGATTCGGCGTTTGTCGCATCGCATGCCAAATGAAAACCACCCAAGCCTTTGATTGCAACAATCCTTCCCGTTGCAAGGAGTTTCTGAGCCGCCAGAATGGCATCATCCCGTTCAGCGATCCGCTTTCCATCTGCACGTTCCAACCAAACCTGGGGTCCACACACTGGGCACGCCACCGGCTGAGCATGGAAACGGCGGTCCAATGGATTGGCATATTCGGCAGCGCAATCAGGACACATCTCGAATGGTGCCATGGTCGTATTGGGGCGATCGTATGGGATGTCGGTAATAATGGTAAAACGCGGGCCACAGTTGGTACAATTGATGAATGGATAACGGTAGCGCCGGTTGGACTGGTCAAACAGTTCACGCAGACAATCCGGGCAGATACTTACATCCGGAGAAATGGGTTGGAATCCCCCGGCCACGGCTTCAGAGTGGATAATTTCAAAACCCACAAAACCCTGAGGGGGTTCGGAAGAAACGGCGAGAGAATCAATTCGGGCTAGAGGAGGAAGATCAGATTTTAAAGAATTGATAAATGAATTCAGGGCATCCTCTGACCCATCCAAATCGATTTCCACTCCGGCGGATGTATTCCGTACCCAACCACTTAGCCCAAGCCGTACTGCCAGCCCATAAACAAAAGGCCGAAAACCAACACCTTGCACAATACCGGTAATATGGATATTTGCTCCACGCAATTCTGTCATTCTTCTCTATTTATTCTAACGCAATTCAATCTCTATACTATGATGCCCGGCGAGATTCAACGAATTAATCCGGCTGCGGGGAATAATGGCCAAGGCCCCACGATCAAATTCAACCAACTGACCATCCAAAAGCAAAGAATGAATCTGGTAATTTCCATAATCCAGCCGGTCTCTGTTATGATAGATTATTATTATTTCTCGGTTAGCAAAACGGGTAATCAAGCGCGCTTCGCCGGCACGGTCAAACTGCGCTGACACCAGTTTCGGTTCTAGCACCAAATCGCCGAATTTGCCCCTGACACCAAAAGCTTCTGTCACCAAGGTAAGCAAATACCAACTGGCTGAACCCGTTAAATATGTATACATTCCACGACCGCGCTCATTGATATATTCAGGGATGCCCGGATAGATATGGCTTTGAAAAAAATCCTGGCAGTGCTGGTAAATGCCATCCAATACTTTATATCCCTGCCTGACCAATCCACGTTGGTAAAGGGCATTGGCATACATAACTGCCATGTGGCTGAACATGGCCCCATTTTCTTTATGGCCATATGCGAAGCCAAAGCCACGTCCCAAATTAAGCAAAACCTCCCCAAAATCGGTATTTAGCCGGTATCCACCAACCCTGGCATCGTATAAATAATGGTCAACAGACCGGACAATTTCGTTGGCTTGTTCATCACTGGCGACTCCACCCATCAACGCAAAAACCTGGCCTGTCAAAGTCATACGCACGCCTTTTGGAAAATCGCCTTCCACTCGCATTCCATCGTTATCGTAATAGCCGTTTAACCAACCATAACCTTCAGAATTGGTCAGCCATTCCTGTATACGCAGGTGGTAACATAACCATTCGGATTTAGCCGACAGGTCCGCAGCTAAACCCTGAATGGGCAGGGAGATTTTCCTGCCCGAAATAGTATGCATACAATTATCGAAGTATTTTGCCAGGAGGGTCTGTTTAGCCGCGACCAAATCGTAATCTACTGCTTCTGCCAATGTATCCAGCAATGGGAGCATCTCTTCAGCAACTTCCACATCAAATACGCCAAGTTTTCCAAGCGCCAGCACCCATTCGCTCAGCCGATGAATATTACCGGCGTACAAGGCAGAAAAAGCTACGCTTTCCCCGCGCTGACTGGCCATATCCATCGCATCATTCCAGTCGGCCCCTTCCAGGCGAATATTATTATGTTCACCAACGTTGAAAAAAGGAACCAGGTGCTGGACAAGCAAATGCTCCAGAATTGTTCCCTGGTAAGGATTACCATTAGCCATTCGCAATACTGTCCCCTGTTCAGGTGACCAAACGCTATCCACGCGCTGGGCACGGGCAGCCAGATAATCTTTAAAATAGACCTGGGAACGCAACAGGAAGGCCAAGTCGCCAGTCTGGTCAATATATAGGCCGGTCGTTAGCAGAGGCCAGGCTCCGTGATCCATCCAGACTCTGGGAATGTTATTGCGATCGGCCTTGAATTCACCCGGACGGGGACCAATAATGGTTGCGTTGCTCCCATCCATACGTACACCGCCAAAATTATCAAAAAGGACCTGGCCGATTTCATCGCTTTCCATCATCAGCAATGCCAAAATATCCTGCCAGAGATCCCGCCAGCCGCGACCGCCACGTCCGTAATCATGAGAAGGAAGGAAGGAATTGCCAAAAAATCTACGCAGCACTGGCTGGACTGTCACCCACCGCAACCAACCCTCAAACCTTGTATCTCCAGTATATATTCGCGGTACATCTAGTTTGGATTGCCAGTACGCTTGTGTTTTCTCCAGCCAGGCGTCAAAACGGGCCAGGTTGCCATATTCGCTGACGAGATGTTCCGAATCGTCTGTTTTCATGATTGCCAGCATCAGGATGAACGAATGTTGCTCGCCGGGTAACAATGTACCTACACGAAAACGGAGTCCTCCGATCGCCTCGTGCCCATCCATTTGCATGCCGGGCAAAAACTCTGGTTCCCGCGCTTGAACAATTGCCTGCGGCCAATCAAGGCTGCCTCCCTCGCCAATAAAATCCTCCACAATTGGGAAAAAGCCCAGCGGCGGTGTACCATCCTCTTCTACGCCCAAGACAGCATACGTTAGCAGATTGGGTTGGTGGCCGCGTTCATCAAAAGAAAGCGTTGGGCTGACAAGCACCCCGAAAGTTCCACAATGCGTACGGTGCAGGAGAGATGTCACATGCCGGTGGTCGCGCAGGTTGTCTGCCGAACGTCCGTATATGGGAATAGCAGCCGTTGGAGTGAACTTCAAGACATTACCGGATAGATTGGAAAACGTGACCTTCATCAACTCCACACGGTCGGAGCTAGCAGGCACAAAACTGGTGACTTCGGCCTTCAAACCAGCCTGTATGTTTTTTCGGATCACGCGCTGCCACAGGAAACCCGCCTCCAGAATGGATTCTTCATCTTCCCCGGTAAAATGACGAGCAAACTGTGCAGCGCTGTTTCCTGTCACAGACCAGGGACCAACACCATCAATCTGTACCCAGAAATTACGCGCTGAACGTGAATCGTGCAGGCTCTCAACAGAAACTGGCGGTGTTAAGAAGCTGTTATGATCCGCCTTGATATCCCCATGCAATGTCGGCGTCACTGCCGAAAAGATACCCGCATCATTGACCAACGGGAAATAAAGCGAACTGTGGCGATGAGGGTTATACAAGCGAAATGTACCTTTATCATCTATAAATTCCCAGCCGGAAAAATCTGATTGATTCATGCAATCTCCATTGGCGTTGGTCAAGAAATGTTATGCAAAGTGAACATCGATCTGCCGTATCTGCCCATTCCGAACCTGCTGCGCATGAGGCGCAGGAATAACATCCCCAGCCAGTTCGAGCGAACCAACATCAACAGTATGTGAAAGCTTAAAAGGATGTAAAACTATTGAACGAATTACAAATTCTGGAGCAAATGTGTCGCACCGTTTTGGGTTATGGTAAACGACCGTCGTCCGTCCAAGAAATTTAAAGGAAATCCTATTAGCTTCATCGAACAGCCAGCCCGGCAGGATCGGTTTGAAAATCAAGCAGAGTTGGCCATCTTGAACAATAAACGGGCGTGCACCAGCCATCATCTGCCTCCACATGCTGAGAAACTCAACAGTTGCGCCAGTGAGACGGGCAACAAAGCCCACGCCATGCAATAATTCGTCCGGATGAGCACTGCTTACCAGGAACGATGAATTTTCCAGCGGACTACGCCCATAAATTTCTGGATTGAGAAAAGGTATCAAAACTGTCTTAAAATCCTCAAAAAAGTGCTCGTAAAGACCTGCTCGCAGAACTTCCAGGAGATATTTATATTCCATGTGTAGCCAGATGAACTCGTTTTCGAGCCAACCTGGCGTAAAGGCGCGCGCCCGGCCAATATCCTTGGGCAGAGATTCGAGAGGAGCATTAAGCCTGTACATTTTCAATTTACGATCATAAAGAGAGCTTTCTTTCACCTGTTTATAAAGACGCTCTGCTGAGGCCGTATCCATCACCTTCATCGCCCTCACCATGCCCTCCAAGAAAAGCGGTAAAGGCTGGGCCATAAATCGCTTGACACGTATATATGGTCTTCCTTCCAGAGTCAGTTCGCTGCCGGCCCTGCTTATCCTTCAAAAGATCGAATTCCTCAATGTGAAACATAAAATAGGTTGGCGGTAGGTTGTTATTCAACGCAAATCCACGGTTAATCCCTGCATCAATTTTGGTTTCAAACGAACCCAGAATTTTATCCAATTTGGCGAAAATCAATTCTTCCTCTGCTCCATCCAGCCCCAGACGGATACTGGAGCGGTACGCTTCGCGCGCCGATGAAACCCGATCCCAATACCGGTAATCACGTTCTTCTTGAACTACAGGTTGATAGCCCTTTAATTCCTGTACCACCCGGCGGAGAAAGCGCATCATTTCAACCGGCAAGCGCAGACTCCCGGAACCTTCTGCCAGTAACGCAGCACGCAGGAATACCACAAGCCGTTTCAGGGCATACGTCTCCGCCATGGACGATCCAAACAAACCCGGCAAACCATTCAAGGCATCGTCCCAGCCCGGGCGGCCAGCTTCCATCTCAATCCCCATTCCGTATGGATCCAGGCTCGCAAATTTGACCAGTGCAAGGCCGAACAACTTGGCAAACAGGCTGGTGCGGTAAATCGCGCCCGCCCCATGACCGGTGCGCAGCCAATAAGAGTACATGCGGCGGCCACCGATCAGAGCAGATTTTTGGCGATCTTCGAGCAGGCTACCTAACTGACGAGGTTGTCCATCCAGGAGTACATATTTTCTTGCGCGTGGCTGTACAGTTACTGCGCTATCATAGAAAGGCAAATCATTGTTGGAGAAAAGCAGGTTGCGCTGACACTCCGGGTAAACAGCCAGGTAACTTTCTATTAAATCCAGGTTGTACGTCCAATGGTCGACCCAATATCCTTCGCCATCAGCAGCCTGGATATGCTGCTCACTCACATCTATAACCATTTCCAGTAAAGTCTGGGTATCCACTATTAAACGTATGGATTCGTCGGCAATCCCTTTGAGCAAACTGCCCGGGCTAAACGGTTGGGAAAGCAGATTGCGCAGCTTTGCCGTATCTTCAGCGCACTTCAGGATTTCTTCCAGCTTTTCGGGCGGAACGGTAAAACAGCTACCCTGCACGATCAGCGGATTATATCCATCCGCCTGAATCAAACTCATAAAAACGCGTATATCGAAATCACGGACACTGGGATTAAACCAAACATCTTCGCGGCGGTTTTGATTCACATCGCGGTAGCTGCCATTGCCTTGCGAATAGAATTCCGGTGCGAAGGAAAAAGCATTGTAATCACGCTCCAGGTCGCCGTGTTTGCGCGAATAAATATGATAAACCCGCGCTTGTTTCCCTTCCCCAAAGATAACCGGCCAACCACCGCGAAGTACATTATCAAGGAATGCCTGACGACAATATGCATCAAAAACCGGTAAACTGGTTTGGCAAGAAATACTATCTGTCAAGCTGCGCACCAGATCATTGGCTTCATGCCGTTTACCATCCAGATAGCCAGGGGTGATTAGATAATTTATCCGGGATTGAATATTTTCCAAACGGCTGACATGGCCAAAGAGGCTGTTCACCCGCACAGATTCGCCGGGGCCTAATTCAGCCTGTAAAGCAGCAAACCCGCAAGGTGTCCGGCCACAGGTAATTTGCTTTTGACCAAGCAATTCTTTCAACCCTTTTTGGTAGAACACGTCTGGTGTGCTCAGGGCTGTATTCTGCCCAAAAACCAGTATTGGGTCAACAACGTCCGGGAGTACGTGTGACCCATCCCGGCTGTCACAGAAGGCCAGCATATAATGACCAGCCTCAAATAAACTCACCTCGGTTGTATCGGCTACGCTTGCTCTCAAATGATAATAAGGAACATTCTGCTCGAGATTGTAGACTTCCATCCAGGCTTCAACCGTCCGACCGATATCTTTCAATATCTGGTTAGTAACGCCAAACGGAATCACTGCCGGAAGCCCATCCAATATTTCAAGATTGACAGGCCGCTCCGATTGGTTGGTCAGTGTCACGATGCGCACCAACCCCGACAGGTTCTCGCCTGGTAACAGGAAGTAAACAACCTCTGTTTGTAAGCCATGCATGCGGTTGATTTCCAATAAACGCAATTCATTCGCGCCAATGCCCATTTTCTGCGAAGAAGAACCGGAGGCAAAAGGTTCGTACAAGACCTGTTCGTCTCCGCATTGCATCCTGATAAAAGTGCGAAAGCCCAGATAAGGAGTCAACTGGTACGCCCGATTGGCGGTTTGGAACTCCAGAATGGGTTTATCCTTATTCTCCACCCCGAAGCTGGCAATCGCCTGGCCGCGGTTGACATAAAAGACCCATAAGGGTATACCCATCGGGCCAGCGATTCCCGGCAAAAAACTGGAAAAAGGACGGGTATTCTGGTAATTTTCAATCAAAAATTGGCCGTTTTCATCCAGGCGATAATTCTGCATATTCATATCTACCGTTGAGTAGTATAGCTCAACCTTAAGATCCCATTGACAACCGCAAGCGATGAGCGAGATTGGTCAAACGGGTCTCTATAATAGTATCCAATTGCGACTCCGGTGACCTCAAAACTTCGGCCCAGATATCCCCATATTCATCGGTAAGGCGTTTCTCTACCAATCCCCAAAGTTGGCCCTGGAAACCACGACCTTTCTGGATGGATGTCTTAAAAACAGGATAAAACCCTGTATCAAACGGTGGGTTTTCCCAGGTTTTCTCACTGACAGGCAGCCCATATAAAGGATAAAGTTCCTTGCCTGCTTCTTCGCTATGCAAGAACTCAACCAGCTTTATTGCAGCAGCCACGTGCCGGGAATGGTTCCATATCACTAAATCCTGTCCGCCGACGAATGGCGTACCCGGTATGGGCACTACGCCTAAATTTTCGCGAACCTCCGGGACCATTTCACCAAAGTCCAACATCCAATAACCATTCAAGGTAACGGCCGCTTTTCCAGATCTGAATGCGCGATTTGATTCATCCTCATCTAAATTTCGTCCCACTGGTCCGAGGTAATGCCCTAGGCGAAAATAGGCTTTACAGCCTTCCAACGCCTGCGGTTGATCGAAAGCCAGGCCGATCCCATCCGGGCTTAGGAAATCACCACCTGCACTCCAAACCCAGGAGGCAACATAATGGATGGTCAGGGACGAACGCTGGGTTGTTAAAGCCAATGGTATGGAAACACCCATCTCCTTTAGAGTAGAGATGGTTTCCGCAAAGTGAGCGGTGTCAGTAAATGCATTTGGCTCATCAACTCCCACTTTATCCAACAAGTCACGCCGGTAGAAGACTGCACGCGTATCACCCGTCCAGGGAATGGAATAGATCACCGCCTTCCCCTGCTCGTTAATGATCCTGCTCTTCCACACGTTTTCGAAAAGGCGTGCATCTTTTGTTATTTGCATTACTTCCGCCTGCCCGAAAGGATGCAGGGCCTCCATGCGGGCCAAATCTCCGACCCAGGTATCACCCACTTCAGATATATCCGGTCCACTGTGGTAGAGGGCATTCTCCACCAACTTGGACCAGCCAAGCGTCCAGTTCGATATGATCTCTAAACGAACACCGATACCAGATTGTTTCTCAAACTGTTCAAGCAGCACCTGGAGTTTCTCTGATGCTGCCAGCCCATGATTGAATACTGAAAATGTGATCTCTTCCATACCATCACTCCCAATCAGATATTTCCCGTTGGGCGGTTTTAACAATCAAATTACGTTGTTCTGGATCAAGTGTATAATAATTCGAGTTCTCCCTGCTGGTATTCCTGTTTTCAACAATCAACACAGAGCCATCTCGGCTAAGAACCACCGTGTGCCAGACACTCCGTTTAACATTATAGATCTTGCCGGCTTCCATTGCCTGGGGATGGATCTTTTCAACACGCGCCTGGCCCTCGCCCAGTAACAAAATACCCTGCCCTCGGAGCATTACAAAAACCTCATCGGTCTCGTTGTGCCGCTCCATAAAATCAATCCGTTCTGGATGGATTTCATCCAGGTAATTCAGGATGGCTACACGCCAGGTATCAAAATCAATCACCGGCTGGTAGCCGGGGCCGGTAAACTCGCGCACCTCAAGCAATTTCTCGTCCATCTTATCTCCTCATCTGCCTTGCCAGACATTTAGCTCTTTTGCTACTATACTAGGCTTTATCGGCGTTCACAAATAATCTTGACCAACTCAGCATTGACTACTTTACCAGCCGTGTCAACCAGGCCAAAATCCATCGCTTTGTATGACCAGGCCGCCCGTCCTATATTATTCTCTCGTAAAATGGAGATAAAGTCGCGCGTCCAGTTAATCCGGGTCTGCATCGAAGCGGCATCAATAACTCCATATTCTCCGCAATACACGACTTGCCCGTTGTTTTTCATGAAATCTACAGCAGGTTGGACATAAGCCATTAGGATGGATCTATCCAGGTATTTCCCGGCGTACCGAGCCAAGGCTGGCTTATATTGTGGATTGGATACCAAAAAGCCATCCAAACCGCCTGCCGAACCGGGATAATCTACAGCGTGATTATAATCGAACAGGCTTGGCACCCAGGTCGCTTTCTGGTGGGTAACAACCATCGGTTCGTAGAAGTGAAAGGTATAAAGGATATTGGGATCATCCAATAGTTCCAGGTTTGTCAGTTCGCTGGCCGAATTATAGTAGTTTCCCCCTACGACAATCAGACGCTCGGAATCGACATCGTGGATTTGCCTGACCGCTTGCTGCAGGAGCCGGTTCCAGGGAGCGCTGTCCGGTAATACGATCTCATTGAGCAATTCAAAGGCCACAAAGCTTGTGGTAGCTTTAAACCGTTCCGCCAGAGCCTGCCATAGATCGAGGAAATATTCCTGCTGAAGGGGATTTTCGAACAAGGTTGCGGCCTGCAGGTTGTTAAAGCTGAAACCAACCGCCTTATGCAGGTCCAGGATAACCTGCAGTCCGCTTTGCTGGCACCAATCCAGGCAACGTTCCACGTACCCCAGGCCGCGTTCATTCGGGACTCCTGACCCAATATCGTCTTCCAGGACCGGATAATCCACCGGAAGGCGTACATGGTCGCAGCCCCAGTCGCAGATACGCCGGATGTCATCAGCAGTAATAAAAGTTTCAAAATAATGATAATCGAAGGTCGGATATTGGGATATCCAGCCACCCAGGTTTATGCCAGATTGTAGGGACTGTTTTAATATGCTCATAATTTATCGACAGGTCGGTTGTACGATTGGCTGACTGCCGGCCTCTCCCAAGCCATAGCCAAAGGGAAAGAGCGGGGCATCGCAACCAGTTTTGCCTACAGCGTTATTTTCATTGATGGGCAGTTGGGCATTCGAACGCGGCCAAGTATATGGCAGTTTACCCACAAACGGATGATCGCCAAAGAGCACGTCGCTGACGCCCTCCCCCTCTGTACCGGGCAGCCAGGCCGCCACCCAGGCGTCCGCGTTCGCCAACTGGTCGGTAATAATCAACGGTCGCCCGGAAATAATAACGACGATCAACTTAGCCACCAGCGGACGCATGGCAGTAATCGTTTGCACATCCGTAGCCGACAGGCTCAAATCAGCCTTATCGCCAATGCCCTCCGCATAAGGCATCTCGCCGACTACGACAATTCCAACATCCGCCTTACCCGTAAAATTGCCATCCTTGTTGTAATCCACTATAGTGCCTGGAGAGACGATTGCTTTAATGCCATTGAGAATGGTTGTTCCTGTATCAATACTTCCAGTTTGCCCCTGCCAGGAAATGGTCCAGCCGCCACACATCATGCCAATATCGTCTGCTCCCTGGCCAGCAACGTAGATCGTTGGGGTATTCTTGGCAATCGGCAGAGCGGCGTCATCATTTTTGAGCAATACCAGTGACTCCTGGACCGCCTGCCGGGCCACCGCTATATGTGCATCGGAGCGGACAGTTTGGATGAATGCAGGATCAGGATAGGGATGCTCAAATAACCCAAGCTCGAATTTTGCCCGCAAGATCCTGCCCACGGCATCGTTAATCCGATCCACGGATATATCATTTTTGTCAACCGCCTGCTTCATTACACTGATGAAGGTCATGTAATCGGTTGGAACCATATTCATATCGACTCCGGCGTTGATCGCAGTGACGACAGCCGTATAGTAGTCCGGGTTAATCTGATCAATTCCGCCCCAATCGGAGACGATAAAGCCCTTGAAACCAAGTTCCCCTTTGAGAACATCGGTCAACAGATACTTTTGAGCATGCATCTTGGTGCCTCGCCAGCTACTAAAGGATGCCATGACACTCATTACACCGGCATCCACAGCCGCTTTATAAGGAGGCAGGAAAAGTTTACGGAGAGTTGCTTCGTCAACCTGGGTATTGCCCTGGTCGAGCATGTAGTCATCGGTTCGGGAGGAGCCCCAGATGGTACCGCCATCGCCAATATAGTGTTTGGCAGTCGCCAAAATAAAAAGGGTCTGCCCGGCGGAAGCTTTGTATCCCTGCGGGAGGGTTTGCAGCCCCTTGATATAAGCTGTCGCCATCTCCGTCGTTAACTGCGTATCTTCGCTATATGATTTGTATGCACGCCCCCAGCGGATATCCTGCGGGACAGCCACGATCGGAGAAAAAGTCCACGGGATCCCCGTGGCAAGCATTTCCTCGGCAGTTGCCTGACCGATCTCCTGTGCCAGGGCCGGATCGTGTGTGGCGGCCACACCGCTTTCATGCGGAAAAACGGTTGCGCCATAGAGATGCGCATTACCATGAACTGCGTCAATACCGTAAATTATCGGGATCTTCAAGCGCGTGGCCATGGCCGCCGTCTGGAGGCCTTTAACCGTATCTTGCCAGGCCTGAGGATCGTTTTCATCCGGGTTGTCGCTTCCACCGCTCAGGATGGATCCAATGCCATATTGCGTGATATCGGCGGGACTTATTTTGCCTAATTCCACTTGGGTCATTTGGCCGATCTTTTCATCTAGGGTCATGCGGGAAAGCAGATCCTCAACGCGGGCATCAATCGGCTGGGATGGATCGTTATAAATTGGAGCGCCTAAGGTCGGTGTTGCGGTTGGCCCAGGTGTAACCGTGGGAGTGGGAGCCGGCTTCGGAGAACAGGCTGTTACTAGAAACAAAATTATAAAAAGAAAAGAAAGTGTTCGCTTCATGATCTACCTTCTTCAGTTTAAACCATCACCATTTACCAGGTTACCATCTTTTAGGAAAATAACTTCATGGGCATGTTGATCCACCAAAGGATCATGCGAGACCATAAGCAAGGTTATTTTTTCATCTTCAACCAGTTTGCGAAAAAAGGCCAGGATTTCATGGGTGGTTTTACTATCCAATTCACCCGTCGGCTCATCCGCCAGGATCAACCTGGCCCGGTTGGCCAATGCGCGTGCAACCGCTACGCGTTGTTGTTGTCCACCAGACATCTCATATGGCCGGTGGTTGCGCCAATCGCTTAACCCGACCAGTTCCAGGCATTCCAGTGCTCGCTTATGGCGAGCGGCGTACTCTTCACCTTTTATCCTCAGCAGAAGTTCGACATTTTCATAAGCAGATAAAGTCGGCAGCAGCCCAAAGGACTGGAATACCAGCCCGATCTGCTCCCTGCGCCAGACGGTCAATTCCTGTTCGCTCATCTTCTCCAAGTCACGCCCCAATACCCGGATGGAGCCGGAGGTGGGCTGATCCAGGCCCGCCAGGCAATTCAATAAAGTGGTCTTACCACTGCCGGACCGCCCTTTCAGGGCTACGAACTTGCCTTCTTGAACCCGCAGATTGACCCCGCGCAAGGCAGCGATCCCGCCTTGTTTGGCATTTTTCACAGGATAAACACGCCAAAGGTCATTTGTTTCAATCACGAGATCAGCTTCTAGGGAGAACTCGGTTGCCATGCGGTCACCGTTCTCCTTTGTTTTTTTTTGCATCGGTCTTTCCTTTACGGAATGGATCACCTAGCCTCTGGAATGTTTTTTTCGAACGGCCCAACCAGGCTGGTAGCTTGCGCCAATCCTCGGCCTCTTCCAAAATTTCACCCGTCTCAGGTTCGGCCGGATTCTTCTCAAGGTCGGCCTGGTCGGTCGCGGGAGGTCGGATCAAGATCCCGTCATCCACAATTTCCAAGCGGACCCGGCGGCGGATATGGAATTGTTCCAGGTAATCGCGCGGAATGGAAAGTCGCCCAGCCGAATCCAGGATGGCCAGTTCTTCAAATACATGGCTATGGTCCTCCTGCTGACCGCCCATGGCAGGCTTGAGTCGCACAGATTCCGTTGCCAGTTTACCGTCCCGGACAGCCACGACCCGGTCAACCTGCTGGGCAATCCCAGGATCGTGGCTGACAATGACGATAGTCAGACCCAGCTTCCGGTTGAGGTCGCGGAACATATCGTAAATCGTCTTCGCAGTGGCAGTATCCAATTCGCCGGTCGGTTCGTCGGCCAGCAAGAGGCGCGGCCGGTTGGAAAGGGCGATCGCCACCGCTATTCGCTGTTGTTCGCCGCCGGAAAGCTCTTCGAGGTGATGGCTCATCCGGTCGCTCAGCCCCACCTGCTCCAATAACTCGATCGAACGCTGTCGCGGCTCCTTACCAACCTTCCCGGAAAGTGTCATCGGTAACTGGATATTTTCCAGGGCAGTCAGGTATGGGATCAAGTTTCGCGCCCCGTATTGCCAGACGAAGCCAACCATCTTACGGCGATATTGATCCAAACCGTGCTGGCTTAGCCTGCCCAAATCATGTTTATCCACGAGGGCCCTGCCCCCGTTGGGACGGTCCAGCCCCCCAAGTATGTTGAGGAGGGTGGATTTTCCGCTCCCGCTGGCCCCTACCACGCCAATTATTTCACCCTCGGAGACGGTTAGGTCCAGTCCCTGCAGCGCTTGGACTTCCAGGGATGCATCGGAGGATCCGCCATTTTCATTTATCCGGTAGATTTTTATCAGGTTTTCACACTGAATGAATGGTTCGCTGGTCATCAATTGCTCTCTCCGAGTTTGATCGCCTGGAAAATCTTCATCCGCACTAATATGGCCGAAAGTACGGCCAGTGCCACGACAAACAGTAGGATGAACAAGCCATAGATCTGGAAAATGGATGACCAGGCGATCTCGATCTGGAATGGAGGATAATTTGTCTGGGAAGTGGATCCAATCTGCAGGAATGGCACAAACAATTGGCTGGCAAGCACTCCCACCAGCGTTCCCGCGCCGATACCGATCAGGATCAGGGAAGCCAGTTCGGCTGCCAGGAACGTGGTCATCTGTCTAACAGACAAGCCGATCGCCCGCAGCATCCCCATTTCAATGAAGCGGCGGCGGAACGAAAACAGTGCATACAGCAAAAACCCCAGAACGGTTAGGAGCGCCGATGCAATGAATCCGACCGAAAGCAAACCAAATAATCCCTGGCGTTCCGGCCTCTGCTGGGCGGCCAGGATATCGTTTCTGGCCGAGGTCCAACTCTCCACCAGGGTATTCAACCCGTTCTCCACCAAACGGCTTTGATCGGCTGTCTGGTCAAGAGTGATACTGTATCCACGAATGGCATATACAATGCTTTCCGGGTCGGCATTGGCAGCCGTCTTAAGCCAGACTTCGTGAGGGTACTCCGTGCCAGCTTGCAGAAATAGAGAATCCAGGTTCCCCACAAAAATAGGCCCATTTTCTGGATACCAGGTCGGGAACAAGTCAAATGAGCCAACGATAGTCAACTGCGTTGGAATCGACACACCCGGGACGCCAGATTGAACGCCGAAGATCAACGTATCGCCGATTTTCAGATCCTGTTGTTTGAGCAAACTGGTCGGTACCAGCACGCCCTCCGGGTCGGCGCCCAGCGCATTCATCAATGTACCCAACGGTTGGGAGGCAAAATCGCTTTGCCAGTAAGCGACCTCTGGAAAAGTGCTTCGATCCACGCCCAGGAAGGTTCCGTTTATCGAAGCGGAATTGGGTGTCAAGGCAGTCGCAGTATATCTTCCCACGCGACTCGCCGCCAGGACTCCCTTAAGACCGAGATGCTCCTCAACCGGCCCAAAAGTATAGACCGGTGTCTGCGTATCCAGATTGACCGTTGTGCCATCTTCGATGACATTCATATCCGATCCAACCTGATAATAGGTTTGTTTATCCAATTGGGCATCCAATGTTTTAGCCAGGGATGCCGTGAAAGAGGAAAGTCCCAGGGTGAGCAGGAGCAATACGAGTGGCGCGCTGTAAAAAGCCGGGGTTCTTGCCAGGTAGCGGGCTGCCATCAGCATCCCGACACTCTTTGTCTTACGCAATGCCCAACTCAGTAAACTCATCAAACGCGGCACTAACCGAAGCGTGAAAAGGGCTACTGCAAAAATACCAATGGCAGGGGTGATTAAAAGCAAAGGATTCTGCAAGGGGCTGGGAATATTCGCCTTGCCCGCAAGTGCCAGGCCGCTCTGTTGTTGCAACTGCCATAAACCGTATCCCGCCGGGATGAGCAGCAGGATATCGAACCAGTAGCGCTGCCACCAAGGCGAACGTAATAGCCGGGCACGCTCCTGCTTGTAGGTAACGATCGTGTTCCCAGCGCCCCCCAGGGTTGGAATGAGTACCTGCGCGAGCAGGATAATACCGATGCCGGCTAGTCCATAGGCAAGCGCCGAAATGGTCAAGCTGACTCTTAGTCCCCCCGAGGCCGTAAAGTCCATGAAACTGCGCGACTGCCCGATGGCATGGGCGATCCAATACCCCAGCAAGATGCCGCCTGCCAGCGCCACAATGGCCAACAAGATTCCCTGGAGCATGGATATCCCCACCACCTGCAAGGAGCTGGCCCCGCGGCTGCGCAGGATAGCCATTTCTCCACGTTGCTGCCCAACAAATAAACCCGTCACCAGTCCGATAAAAGCCAGTATCAGCCCCAGGATCGGGACGCTAAACGCATATAACAAGTACGTCAGGGCCGGGGCGTTCTTTTGGTAGCGATTCAGGGCATCCAATGGGGATGAAACAAGCTTGGTGCCAGGCAGAAGCGAGTCGGCTTGTTTCTGGATGACCTGGATGCGCTGATCGAGGCCAGCCACATCCCCCGAATGGAGATTCGAACCATCTGCGACGATATACCACATTGCATCGCGCAGTTCATCCGGTACTGCTCCGCTGATGGCGCCGGCATAACTGGCCTCATTAACAAGAAGCCAATTTTCGGATCCAATGCCCCAGTAGGGCGCGGTGGCATCCAGCGGGGCCCATATCCCAACAATGATCACCGGGATCTCGATGCCATTCTGACGCAGGTAATAAACGTCCCCGGCCTGAACGCCGAGTTGGTCAGCCACCGTTTCGCTCGCCAGCGCCGGGACTTCTCCCAGTTCCAAAATGGAAGTAAAGGGCTGCGGGTATTGGCCGGAAACTAGCCGGATCGTATCTTCCATGGGAGTTATGAAAGCAAGATCGACCGAGGTTAAATAGTATTTACTCCCTGGTACGTTTGGATCCAGAGGAGGATACATATAATAATCATCGGTATGGTATCGCCGTACGGTTTGCTCGATCGGGAATTGGATCATCCGTAAAGCGCTGCCAGATAAATATTGATCCGCTTTCACTGAGTCTTTCCATTGCGGGCTGTTCTGCCCGGCTACATTCAGTTCGAATGTGAAAGCCATCGGCGCATAATCAGCCGGACGGTTGGCAAGCTTTGCCTCGTTTCCGGCAAAAAGCTCCGTGCGGAAGAGGCGGAAGTAGGTCGCATCCGCGTATAACGGGATGCTCAAAATGAAGCCAGAGGCGATCATCAGGCCTACGATCGCTGCGATGCTCAGAAAAAGCTGCGTCCGCAGGTGCTTGAAAGCAACCCCGATGGTCGCCCAAACCTGCAAGACAAATGATCCGAAGCCTGAAAGAATTTTCATTGTCCGAGTACGACCTGTCCTTCTTCCAGGCCGGATGTGATTTCCACCCGATCGGCCGTTTGCAAGCCAATTTCAACATCAATGCGTTTGGGACCATTGGTTCCATTGACGATTACGAATGTCACGCCTCCCACCTGGCGGATCGCCGCAGGTGGAAGCCACAAAACACCCGTTTCATTCGCCAATTGCACCGTAACGGTGACCGTATCGCCGAATTTAAGCTCTCCAGCCGGGGGGGTCTGGTCCAATACAACGTGTACATTAGTATCATCGGAATTCCCAGTGCCATACGGGGATGGCAACTGGCGGATTTTACCGCTCCATTGCAGGCTGGGGTTATTGTTGGGACTGACCACCACGGCCATCCCTTCGGACATACTCTTGAACTCCTCTTCACTTTTGGTAGGGTCAACCGCGGCGACGATCTCGGACTGGCTGCCGTCACCAATCGTAAATGCAATGGTGGTTTCGGCAGTGACCGCCCTGCCCGGGTTGACGGACGAGATGATCACTCCATCCGCAGGGGCATACACTCTGGCTTTATCCACTTGCGCATTGATTTCGCCGAACGGATCGGTGTTTTTTGGATCGATCCCATATTTGATCAGTGCTTCGTTTAAATCAAGTTGCGCCAAGTCGATGTATTTCTCCTGGATTTGTATATCAAAAGTGGAAGCTTTTTGGGCTTCCAATTTTGACAGGGTAAGCTGGGCGATGCTCAGATTGTCTTGGGCCCGCTGGATCGCATCCTCGGTGGTGGTGGCAGTTGCAAGCAGCCCTTGCAACTCCTGCAGGTCGGCCAGTAATTCGCCTTTCTTGACCGTATCGTTCACCTGGACATAAACATCGCCGACAGTCCCATCCATCTGGAAATAGACCGTATCCAGGGCCAAAGGTGTGACACTCCCGAACAGGTTCGCATTGATGACAATATCGCCGCGCTGGACGGTATAGGTCTTCTTCACCGGGGTTGGATAAGGCGTGGGAGTCGCGCTGCTTTGTGCCGTGCCACCACAACCGGCCGCCAGGATACCGATAACCAGGAAAAGGATAAAGGCGGGCAACAAATGGTTCTTTTTCATTAAGATCTACTCCTGACCAATATTGGCTATAACTTTCACGGTTCCGCTCTCCCTGGCTGGTAAATGTATGACCGTTCCTGGAACAGGCTTGCCATCCACCACGAGCGCGACCGTATTCCCGCTCCCCTTCCGATTGACCAAGATCTCATAACGCACGCCCCGGAAGTAGCGGACCACCTCGAAACCCTGCCAATCCGCCGGGATGACCGGCCGAATGGCCAGCCCATCATATTGCGGTTGGATCCCAAGGATCGCCTGTGTGATGGCAACATAGTTCATGGCGGCCGTGCCGGAGAGCCAGGAATTCTTGGCTTCGCCATGCGTGGGGGCATCCTTACCGGCGATCATCTGCGGATAAACGTACGGTTCACATTTATGCAGTTCACTGATTGCTTCCCGTTTGGATGGGTTGATGCGCGTGTAATAATCAAAAGCCTGGTCGCCGCGCCCGATCTTTGTCTCTGCGATCATGATCCATGGGTTGGTATGGCAAAATATACCCGCGTTTTCCTTATATCCGGGTGGATAGGAAGAAATTTCACCCAGATGCAGGTAATACTGGCTGAAAGCAGGTTGCTGAAGGACGATGCCGTGTGGTGTGGCCAGGTATTTGGCGACAGAATCAAGCGCTTGCTTGGCGCGACCATCATCCACGCCCAGGCCGGCCCATATGCACATGCCCTGCGGCTCGATGAAGATCTGGCCTTCCTTGTTTTCCTTGGAGCCAAGCACGTGCCCGAAATCATCATAAGCCCGCCGGAACCACTCGCCATCCCAACCGGCCGCCCAAATGGTCTGTTCCATTTCCTCGGCCGCCTTGGTATAAAAGCTAGCCGGTTGAACATCGAAAGCATCAGCCTCTGGCTTTTGGCCTTTATAGCGGCTCGCCAGCTCCGCCATCTCCCTGGCCTCCAAAACAAACAGCCCGGCGATAAAGACCGACTCGGCCACTTTGCCATCCTTGTTGGTGGTGGTCTGGAAGGATTGCCCCGGGGTATCTGAGAAGCAGTTCAGGTTCAGGCAGTCGTTCCAATCCGCGCGCCCGATCAGCGGCAACTTGTTCGGGCCGAGCCGGTCGAGCGTATACTGGAACGAGCGTTGCAGGTGTTCATACAGTGGGGTCTCGCTGCCTGCTTCGTTTTCATATTGCACAGGGGCATCCAGGATGGTTAGATCGCCGGTTTCCTTAAGATAGGCCGCCACGGCCAGCACCAGCCAGGCCGGGTCATCGTTGAACCCGGAACCGACGTCGTTATTGCCGCGCTTGGTCAACGGTTGGAACTGGTGGAACGCCCCGCCGTTTATTAACTGCGTCGCCGCCAGGTCCAGGATGCGCTCGCGTGCCCGCTCCGGGATCATGTGCACGAAACCCAGCAGGTCCTGATTCGAGTCGCGATAGCCCATGCCTCGCCCGATGCCTGATTCATAATACGAGGCCGAACGCGACATATTGAACGTGATCATGCACTGGTAGGCATTCCAGATATTGACCATGCGGTCCGTGTGTACGTCAGGCGTGCTTACCTGGAGTTTGCCCAGCAAGGTAGCCCAATACTCTTGCAGGGTCACAAACGCCGCTTCAACGTTTTCCGGCTGGAGATAATTCGCAATGACCGGCTTGACCGTTTGCTTGTTGATTGTTTGGGATCCGGGCGGATCGAACTTGGCGTCCTTGGGATTCTCGTGATAACCCAGGATGAAAATGATCTTTTTTGACTCTCCGGCTTTCAACTGCACTTTGACATGATGGGATCCGATCGGCTGCCAGCCATGCGCGACCGAATCGAACGAGTGGCCGGCTTCCACGGCCGCCGGCGAATCCCAGCCACGGTATGGGCCAAGGAAGGCCTCGCGCTGCGTATCGAACCCGGCCAATTTTTCCGAGCAGGCAAAATATGCGAAGTGATCCCGACGCTCGCGGTACTCGGTCTTGTGATAGATGACTTCATCCACAATTTCCACCTGTCCGGTGGAATAATTCCGTTGGAAATTGGTGGAATCATCCAAGGCATCCCACAGGCAGAATTCGATCGCCGAAAAGACAGATAGATCTGCCGGTTCCGTGCGCTGGTTGGTCAGGGTCAGTTCCCAGATCTCCAGGTTTTCACCCATCGGTACGAAATAGCGCGTCTCGGCCTCGATCTGGCGGGATACGCTCCGGATGATGGTATAGCCCATCCCGTGCCGGCAGGTATACTCATCCAGTGGGCTGCGCACCGGCATCCAGGATGGCGACCAGAACTTCCAGTCCGCGTTATCACGCAGGTAGATATAGCGTCCGCCCATATCATACGGTGCGTTGTTGTAGCGGTAACGGGTCAACCGGCGCAGGCGGGCATCCTTATAAAAAGAATAGCCACCGGCGGTATTGGAGATCAAGCCAAAATACGACTCACAACCCAGGTAATTGATCCACGGCAGAGGTGTATCGGGACGGGTGATCACATATTCACGGGCGGTATCGTCAAAATATCCGTATTTCATAGGTCTTTTCTCCAAAAAATATGGTTGATAAAGGTTCGTCAAGCCCTCTTGTAGGGCACAACCAGACGCACAAAATTGCCGGGGCAACCCCGCGCAGATTATACCTTACCGTACGCTTCCTTATCTATTTATGCCGACAGGCGATCATTAAAAAAAGCCTGGCTTCCAAATCATCGGGCAGGCCCAACCCTGAAATGATCTTATAATAAGCATATGGTATATTTTGGATTAACGTTGGTAAACAAATGAATACCATCACTGACTGGCAGCTTTCCCTGGGCGTGGACGACATTCTGCGCGGCCAGGGCGCGGACCCCCAGGTGGTTCGCGCCGGCAAGCCGTTGCTCATGGCAGTGGCAGAGCGAGCCATCACGCAGGGAGTGGGTCTTATCCACCCGATCGCGCTGACCCACACGCTGGTCGTGCGGCAACACCGCCACACCCGCATCCTGCTGGAGGGCGGTGCGACGTTAACCGGTCCGCTGGTAACGCGCCACTTGGCCGGAGCGCAACGCGTGGTCGCGGCCGTCTGCACGATCGGCCCGGAATTGGAAGGAGCCATCACCCAATGGCTGCCCGAAGATCCGGCATATGCCATGGCGCTGGATGGATTGGGCAATGCAGCCGTGGAAATCCTCTCTCAACAGGTTTGCGGACGCATCGCTGAACAGGTCCAGGTGGAAGGCTTGCAAGCCTCCACCCCGCTCAGTCCCGGCAACCCGGAATGGGCGGTTGGGATCGGCCAGCCGCAGATCTTCGCCTTGCTGGATCCATCCGAGGCCGGGATCACGCTCACATCCGGGGGAATGATGATCCCGAAGAAATCCGTTTCCTTCGTGCTCGGCCTTGGATCGGAAATGTCCCAGGCCGGCTTGTGTGAAGTTTGCAGCCTGAAAGATACCTGCCGGTACCGCCGTGCCTGAACCCTTTCGGATCGATTTCGAACCGCTTGGCCGGCGCGGCGAAGCCCAGGCCGGTCAGACGCTCCTGCAAGCCGCCCAATCCGCCGGGGTCGGGCTGGCCTCCGTCTGCGGCGGCGTAGGCACGTGCGAGGAGTGCCGGGTGCGCCTGGCCTCCGGCAGGCTGACCCCGCCCACGCTAGTCGAAGAAGCCGTCCTCAGCCCAGCCGACCTGGCCGCCGGGTTCCGCTTGGCCTGCCAGGCCGAGCCGCTCAGCGATGTCAAGCTGGATATTCCGCCCGAATCACTCACGGCCGCTCAACGACTGCAGCTCGATGGCGAGGAAACGGGCCTGGAACTCAACCCGGCCGTCCGCAGACCGGGCGCATACGGCCTGGCGGTGGATATCGGCACCACCAAGCTGGCCGCCTACCTGGTTAAACTGGAAACCGGCGCGACCGTGACGCGCGCCGGTGCCATGAACCCGCAGATCGCCTTTGGCGAGGATGTCATCAGCCGGATCGCCTACGCCGGGCGTGAACCGCAAGGGGCTAAAAAACTCCAATCCGTTTTGATGGAAACGCTGAATGGCATGCTGTCCGGGATGTGCGCTGAGGCGCACGTAGCCCCCGCTTCCGTTCTGGATGCGGTGCTGGTCGGCAACACCGCCATGCACCATCTCTTCGCAGGGTTACCGGTGGAGCAGCTTGGGCACGCGCCCTTCGCCCCTGCCAGTACTGCACCGCTTTATCTCCCCGCCGCGGCTCTGGGCTTAGCCCTCGGCCCGGGTGCGCAGGCCTACCTGCCGCCGGTCATCGCCGGCTACGTCGGCGCGGACCACATCGCCATGCTGCTGGCAACCGGGGTTGGGAAAACCTCGGCCAATGTCATCGCCCTGGATATCGGCACGAACACCGAGATCGGCCTGGCCGCGGACGGCAAGCTGACCAGTTGTTCGTGCGCCTCCGGGCCAGCCTTCGAAGGCGCCCACATCCACGCCGGCATGCGGGCCGCCCCCGGCGCGATCGAGCGGGCCCGTTGGTCGGATGGGCAGATCCTCTGGCAGACCATCGCGGACCAGCCACCCGTGGGCATCTGTGGCTCCGGCATCCTGGATGTGGTCGCCGCCCTACTGGACGGCGGGTTGCTCAAACCAACCGGAGCGCTGAAAACCGCTGCTTCCTCCGGCTATGTGCTCGTCCCGGCCATTCAGACCGGCTTTGGACACGACCTTATGGTTACGCGCAAGGATGTTCACGAAATCCAACTGGCCAAATCCGCCATCCGAGCCGCCGTCGAGGTCCTGCTGCAGGAAGCCGGGCTGGCCGCCGCCGATCTGGACGCCTTCATTGTGGCCGGCGCTTTCGGCACCTATCTGGATCTGCGTTCGGCAGTCCGCACCGGCATGTTCCCGCCCTTGCCGCCCGCAAAGTTCCACCAGGTTGGCAACGCCGCCGGGGTTGGGGCCAAGCAGATGCTCCTCTCCGTGGACAAGCGCCGGGAAGCCGAGCAGCTTGCCCGCCGGATCGGCTATGTGGAGTTGACCGCCCGGCCAGCCTTCACCACCCTGTTTATGGAACAGCTCTCATTCAAAACGGAAAGCGGCGTATAATGACCACGCGGTGTACTTTGGTTACTCTAATTTGGCATCTGTAAATGCCGAAGGAGCAAATTATGTCAACCAATATCAAGATCATCCACGCACATGATTTCATCAGAGCAACCCCGGAAGGACAGCTCGATCTAGAAAAGTGCAAAATATCGCTTGCCGAGATTTTGTCGGCCTCGGCCCCTGCGACCGACTACGAGATTATTCTGGACACTCGAAAAGCGCAAGTGGAATTATCCATAGCCGACCTTTGGTACCTGGCAGAGGAACTCAGCAAGCTTGGAAAGCCCTTTTTCCGAAAGACGGCGATCGTGTGTCCGCTGGAAGGATTTGACAACGCAGGCTTCCTGGCGCTATGCGCCCAAAATAGAGGCGTCCAGGTCAAGGCATTTACTTCTTTCGACGATGCAATCGAATGGCTTTTTGAGAAAAATAACTAACCTATATCAGGCGATAAGGAAGTGATCCATACTGACAGACCTGGAACGCCTGCCACATTTGCAAAGGATCGTTCACATCAGCCAGGAATTCCTATTCAGCCAAGGCTTATCATCGCGCCCCAAGCATACTGTATGCTCCAGCCAGATAAAGAGAAGCGAAATCATCCAACCGGGTGTATATGGAAACCATACTATTGATCAGCAACCATGAAATACTTTATCAAACTATTGCTGCTTACCTGCCGGAAAATTGGGTTTTAGTGCACGGAGACCAATTCGACCAGGTTCAAAAATATTTGGAAGAGTTTGCCCAGCCATCTGACAATCACCTAACCATGCTTGTTGACATTAAGGATCAACCTGAATGGGTGCACCAAATTACCCGCGTAAAACGGAACAATGTCCTGGTTTTTGGCCTTATAGATGATCCTGAACAACAAGAAGCTGCGATCCGTGCCGGCGCGTCCGACTACCTGCTGAAGCCATGGCTTGCATCCGAGATAAAAGGCCGGTTGATCATGCGCTTACAAGAGCAGGAGATCATCCAGGTGTTATTAAACCAAATTATTCAAAAAGAGCGCCAGGCCTCCATTGGCCGGCTGACATCCTATATCTGCCACGATATCAACAATGCCATGCAAGCGACCGGCGGGGCGCTGGACTTGGCTATGGAAGAATCAGATCTCTCGGATGATTTGGGGACCTATCTCACCATCTGCCGGCAGGAAACCCGGCGGGTAGTAAAGTTACTGGAACGCATGCGCCAGATCTACCGGCCGCAAGGAAAAGTTCAAGAATCCATTCAACTTGATAGCCTGCTCCAGGATGTATTGAGAATGATATCAGAGGAGACAAGCGTCCATGATATCAGCTTAGATGGGAAAATTGAGACGGGCCTGCCGGCCATCCGAGGCGTGCCTGACCAACTTTATTTGGCCTTCCTAAGTATTCTACTGAACCTGTACGATGGATTTGGCAGCGGAGGAGGCAGTCTGCGGTATCAATGCTATAGGGAAAAGCAGTTTATACAGGTTGAATTCTTTGCGGCCGGAGCCGCCTCTTCTCCGGAGGATGGTTTGGAAGAACCGGATGCCATCCTCTTTATGGAACCGGCCAGAAGTTTGATCATCGCCAACAACGGTGAGGTCCATACCGGTAAAGAAAACAGGGAACTTTTCATTCGAGTCAGGTTTCCGACTATTACCAATTGACCCTATTGTTAAAGGATGAAACCCAAATGGACCTCCCACGCATCCTTATCGTAGATGATGAAGCCAACGTACGGTTTGTTCTGGAAAAGACCCTCAGCCATGAAGGGTATATGCTGGATACCGCTGAGAATGGCCAGGCAGCGATCAATAAACTTGGCCAGTCACAATATGATCTTGTTCTACTCGACTTGAATATGAAGCCGGTTGGGGGTATCCAGGTACTTAATGCGATCCGTGAACTCAACTCGGAGATTGTTGTGATCATTCTCACTGCTCATAGCACCATTGACAGTGCCGTGGAAGCATTACGGTTGGGGGCGTTCGATTATCTTTACAAACCGGCCTCCCCCGAGGCAATCCGCCAACGGGTCCGTGAAGGCATTCAACACCGTCAACAAACCCTGCTGCGCTCACGGCTCCTGGATCAAATCGAGAGCCTCCGGCAAAATTTGATTGACTTGGATAAAGAAACAGAAACTATTGGGCAAACGGCATCTCCGCATCGTTTTATCCGGACAGGAAAACTGGTGGTGGATAAATACCACCGTTCTGCCACATTGGATGGCGAGTTATTGGATTTGACCACCGCTGAGTTTGACCTTCTGGCTTGCCTCGCCGATGGTGCGCCATCTCCCGTTTCTCCCAAAAAATTGGTTATGGCTGCCCTGAACTATGACATAGACGAAGCAGAAGCACGCGAAATAATAAAATACCACATACATCAGTTACGCCAAAAAGTCGAACCGGATTCTGCCAATCCGAAATATATCAAAACTGTCCGGTATAAAGGCTATTTTTGGAGCGGTGGATAGTCTTGGTGACGCTAGAAGGATAAAAATTGAAAGGGCGAACCTCTCGCCCTTTTTTTATTAAAAGTACAACCTTTCCCAACCATCCCCAACGTATACGAATCCCTTTCCCGTGTATAGTAAAAACCGGAACAGGATTCTTATGACCGACAAATGGATCTTAATCGTTGACGATGAAGAGAGCATATTGACTGTCCTGAAAAGCAGCCTGAAAAAACTTGGTCCGGAATACCGGGTGGTTACTGTGGCGAATGGACAGGCCGCTCTTGAGCAGATCAAGCAACGCTCTTTTGACCTGGTGGTCACAGACTATAAAATGGCGGGGTTGGATGGCCTGCGATTGCTGGAACAGATTAGATTGGAACGGCCTGAAACTCGAGTTATTTTAATGACAGCCTACGGGAGTTCTTCCGTGGAGGCGGAGGCTTCCCGGTTGAAAGCTTACCGTTATATCGCCAAGCCGCTTGAACTAAATGCTTTTCGCCAAATTGTTAAAGAAGCTGTTGGCCAGAACAAACCCGCTTTATCCGGGATTTTTGTCCTTTCGGAGAACGATTATCGCGAAGTCGTTCAGATCCTGCACAAGTTACAAGCAGAGGTAGGAGCGCGTTATATATTCCTTACCGATAACGAAGGCAGATATATTGCTTTTGCAGGGATTGACGACAATGTGGATTTCAGAAAAATAGCCGCCCTGCTTGGGGGAAGTGTTGCCACCTTGCACGAGGCGGGCCAGACAATTGATGACGATGATGAAGCGATCAATCTTGGCTACCGCGAAGCGCGCAAGGGAAATTTGTATGTTATCAACGTTGGTCGTCAATTCTTATTGATCATTGTTATTGACCGCGGCCCATCCAGCAGCCGTTTGGGAGCAGTGTGGTATTGCGCCCAATTAGCCGCCATGACACTGCGCAAAAAATTTGAACATGCTCAATATGCGAGCCCGGAAAATATGCTCGGCGAGAATCTCGAACAGGCAATTGCCGGCGGATTGGAGGATATTCTTTCCGATGCCGGCTCGAAGCGCCCTCCCGAGAAATCAGTAGAACCTGCGCCTTTTTCGGCGGTCAGGTCGCCAGGAATATCCGACCCGGGCTCGGGGAAAAGGGGGGGTTGGCCGACTCCTCCTAAGGTACTGAGTTTAGAAAACAATCAAATGAGCGGGACCACTAAGGAAGAACCGAGGGAAAAGGTGCTTCCGGCAGGCCTAAAGGAACAAAGAGATCATGACCAGTCCCAGTATTAATAAACCAATCGATCTACCAAGCGGCGTAACCCTTTATCCTTCGCAGGATGAGGCAATTGACCGCGTCCTGAATGAATTGATGAAAAAATGCCCGGCCCAATTCGTCTTGTTGGCCGAGGTGAGTGGCCAGATCATCTCAGCATTGGGAGAGAGGATTGGAACCAACCTTGTTGCGTTGGGATCACTGGTCGCCGGCGACCTGGCCGCCAGTCAGGAAATTGCCCGCCTGACCGATCAATACCAGAACTATCAATTGATCCTGCGTGAAGGCCCCAAGGCCAATACTTTTATCTCTGAAGCTGGTTCCCACCTGGTCCTATTTGTTCGGGTTGACAAAGAAATTCCAATCGGATGGGCGCGTTTGATTATTCACGAGGCCAGTCGCCAACTGTCAGAGGTTGTTTTGACTCCTCCAGAAGAAGTAGCCAAATTGGATCTGGGACTGGATGACGAAAAACTTTCGGCAATGTTCAGCGATGGCCTGGATGGCATTTGGAAGAAATAAATTATGCACATCAACTGGCAGCTTCGTGAGCTCAACTTAAAGATCGTCTATTACGGGCCGGCCTTGAGCGGGAAGACGACCAACATTGAGCAGATCCATTCCCGGATCGACCCCAGGCACCGCAGTGAGCTTGTCTCGCTAAAGACCCATGAGGATCGGACGCTGTTTTTTGATTTCATGCAGATTGAACTAGGCCGGATCAATAACCTGGTTCCTAAAATATATCTCTACACGGTCCCGGGACAGACTTATTACGAGGCCAG
This sequence comes from uncultured Chloroflexia bacterium, assembly GCA_963837875.1. Classification (GTDB taxonomy): domain Bacteria; phylum Chloroflexota; class Anaerolineae; order Anaerolineales; family Villigracilaceae; genus UBA877. Next base: position 1,648,753 of record CAWIOV010000001.1, on the reverse strand, counting down.
TCGCAAAATAGTATTGCGCGGCGCGGATGGAATTGTGTTTGTGGCCGACTCCTCCCCAGAACGCGCCAATGCCAATGTTGTTTCGTGGGAGGATATGGAATCCCACCTGGCATCGTTTGACCTGTCGATGGATCAAATACCGATCGTGCTTCAATGCAACAAACAGGATGTACTCGGGGCCCTTACCCCGGCCGCAATAAAATACCTTCTCCATACCTATTCGATCCCGACCTCGATAGCCGTCGCGACTCACGGAGAAGGTGTATTTGATACCCTTAAAATGATAACCCTAAACGTAATTTCTTCCATTCAGAAACAAATGGTAGTTGCCTAAGGTGAAAAATGAATCAATTATCCGGTTCGGCGCAATTAAATGATCTGCTTTCCAAAATGAATTCTGAGGGGGGATTCCCCATCTCGGTAGTTACCGATTCCCAGGGACTCCCAATTGCCTGGGCAACTTCAAAAGGGATGGACCCGGAACGCCAATCGGCAGTGGTGGCGCTCGTACAAAAAGCTGCCGCACAGGCCGGCAAGCAATTGGGGATGGCGGACACCGATGAAATTTCTTTCTCCGATGCCAATGGCCAGCATCTCGTCTGCCGCCCGTTGAACGTGGACGATTATCAGTTGATCCTGGCAGTGCTTGTGCCTGACCGGGATCACACCTACCGGCGGGCGACCAACCATGCGGTCAGTGAAATCCGCCGCATTTGGAAATCATTCTGGAAGTAGCTGCCATGGGTATGAATGGCAACTTACGCGACATGGCAATAGCCGATTTGATCCAGCACACCTGCCAGGATCGTAAAACCGCGCAATTGCAGATCCAACATTCCGGCCAGCAGGCGCTGCTTTATTTTAAAGACGGGAATGTCGTACATGCCGTCCTGGGCGACCAGGAGGGAGAGGAGGTTGTTTATCAGATCCTTAACTGGGAAGAAGGCACATTCAACCTGGAGGTGGGTGTCAACCCGCCTTCCATCTCGATCAAAAACAGTTGGGCCAGCGTGTTGCTCGAAGGAGCCCGGCGTCTTGATGAGAGTAATCAAGCAATGGAAGCGAACCTATCTGATCCAAACATTCAACTGGAGGCTAATGAAATGGCAAAACTAGATGATATTCTGAAGGAAATGAGCGGCGAGGTCACAGGCTATTTCGCCAGCGGCCTGGTGGGCCTGGATGGCATCAATATTGCAGCGCACACAAGCAACAAAGCCGCGGACCCGGAAACCATGAGCGCCCAAATGACCATGCTGCTCAAGTTGGTGGACACCTCGGTGGCCAAGTTGGGGGCGGGCGTTATTGAAGATAACCTGACCACAACGGAAAATGCCTATATCCTGGCGCGGTTTCTGCCCGGGAAACAGTATTACCTGGCTTTGGCCGCAAACCGCAAGACCGGCAACCTGGGCAATATGCGCCTGATCAGCAAAATGTACGCCGAACGATTGTCGAAGGCTATGCCTCGCTAGAGGCGTGGATCATAAGAAAGGAGCATTTCATGTCTAAACTCGAACAACTCATTCAACAAGTCCGCTCGGAATTGGGCGCCGACTTTATCTCGACCGATATCGTCGGGATGGATGGTCTCTCGATTGCGGGTGCCTCGATTGACCCCAACTTCAATGCCACAGACGCATCCGCGCGCTTTTCGATGGTGATGAAACTGGCAGAAAAGGCCAGCGCAAAAGTCGGCATGGGGAAAGTGGACGACAACCTCGTCACCACCGACCAGGCCTATATTCTTTCTCGTTTCATGGGGGATAGCTCGTATTACTGGGGGCTGGCGGTCACCCGCAATGCCACCCTGGGCAGTGTACGCATGTTGATGAACGAATACGCGGACCAGCTCTGGGACGCGATTCCTCGCTAACCAATTCTGATTAAGAAAAAGGAGAAAATTTTATGGCAACCGACCTGGAAAAAAACGCCCATCGGGCACGCATGTGGGGGCTGACTACCACCAGCATGACATTTGGAATCTGGGAGATGGTGGAAGAATTGGCCACATCCCTCACGCCTATCATCGGGGCGCAACTCCTGGGCGAGCTTGAAAAACAACTCGGCCTGGAGATCGCCGGTGAAAAGCCTGCCGACCTGTTTGTGGAACTCGGGCGCATTTTTGTGGATGAGTTGGGGTTTGGGTCCGAAGTTAAAGTGGAAAATGCGGATAAAACCATCCGGATTACATTCCAGCATGCTGTCGGCAGCCCCGAATATGCCATGTTGAAGGAACGCGGCGTGGAGAAGTTGTTCAGCCATCCATTCCTGTGCACGGGCATCGCAGCTTTGGCCCGGATGGGGATCAAAGCCCGCGGTAACGTTGAAGTTGACAAAGCGGCCAACTCCCAGACAATCACATTCGAGTTACTCTAAGCTGCGTGTGAGCCGATAGGGGCGAGGATTTCGCCGTAATGGCACATCCTCGCCCCTTCCCAATTTATTATGAAAGAGCCCATTGTTCTACGCCGGAAAGATACCCTCCAGCCGGTCGAAGCCGGTTACTGGAAGGATTTGCTGTACCGGGCCATCAAGATCGGCACGGAACTGGAGGTGGCTCCGCCGAAAGGCTGTGACCGGCCCACCTTTGAAAACGAGATCCGCCTGGCCCTGCAACCCTCCGGCAGCCTGGATTTATTGGGCCCGAATGGGGTTTTGGACGTTACTCCCGAACATTGCGGGATTGAAATCCGTATCATCGGCCGTCAACCGCACTTCCGGGCTTTGCAACATCAATACAGGACCATCATGGATGTGCTGATGGAGCAAGCGGCCAGGCCCCGCCACACTTGCGGCCTGCATTTCCATTTGCTGACGCCGGGGTTGGCTGAACCCGTCCCGGAGATCATCCTTGCCAACTTATGGAACTTGACCCGCCGGTACGCCCCCGAGCTTAAATTCCTGACCAGTGGCGGAGATAGCCGCCAGAGCCTGTGCCGCCACCGCCAATATAACAGCCACCTGGAAATGGCCTGGCATTCCCCCGGCTTGGAAAGCATGCAGGAAATCCAGGAAAGCCTTAAGGCAAGCCGGACGGTCCCGGAACATCAGAATTTCCTGAACCTGGAACACCTCGGTTTTACTGAAAACGGGGCTGTCCATCCATTCCATTTGGAATTTCGCTTTCCGGACGCGGATATTTCCCCCACATCGGTTACAGCCAAGACTTTCTTGTTTCTTGCCATGGCGCTCAAATCAGTTGACCTGGCGCAATATGGCGTGATCCATGTCGGAAAGGTATCCCCATGGCGGCGCAAGATCGAATTGCTCAATTTGCTCAGTAATAACGATGGGAACCTGGCTGCCAGTGACACTTCTCTCATCACTGATGAAATCATCGAAGAATTACGCCAGGGTTGCTATGAATTGCTTGACCTGATGGCGCCCACCTTCGAACGATTTCAAGATAACCCGGCTTTGGATATCCTGCTCGCCCTGGCGGAGCGACCTGTTTCCCTGATGCGCTGTGCCGGATACGATTGGGCGGGGATTGAAGCTTTATTGGCCGGGCGGGCAAGCCTGGACGATGTCGGGGTGGATCAACTGGATCGCCGCCTGATGCAACGGGTTGAATTGGGCGAATGGGCGGGAATAGCCTCGGTGGAAAGCTGGAAATGGAACGCGGCGCGTGAGCTAACCCTGACCCCGCAGGACCTGGAACGACGATTGGAAAAACTGCGTGACCTGCGTGGGTTGCGCTGGGACGAACGTCAAGGAACGATGGTGTTCGGTAATTGACCGGATTCCGGATCGAGGTCGAATTTTATGTGTGGAATAGCGGCGCTGTTGCTTCAGCCTCAAGAGCGGACAGAATCGGAATGGGAATCCATACGAGAGACATTTTCTCATAACCTGGTTTTCAACGAAGAGCGTGGAGTCGAGGCAACTGGTTGTGCTGTCATTCAGAAAGATGGGGGAGTAATCATACAAAAGATGCCTTTACCAGCCTCTGAATTCATAACCCGGCAAGAATATCAATCATTGATAAAAAGCATTGATGAAAATGCCGTCTTGGTCCTGGGGCATACCCGTAAGGCGACCAAAGGCGATCCGGCTTTTCCTGCCAACAACCACCCTCTATTAGCCGGGGCGGTCATTGGTGTGCATAATGGCCATATCAATAATGATGATGAACTTTTCGCCCGATACCATTATCCCAGGAAAGCACATGTGGATAGCGAAATCATCTTTCGTATTCTCGACTCAGCCTTGCCTGGAGATTCTGGAAGGCAATATTTGGGTGCCATCCAGCCTTCCATACAATTATTGGAGGGACAGTTCGCCTTTCTGGCCTGCGATCTAAGACGCCCCGAAAGATTATTGGTGCTTAAGCACGAAAACCCGCTCTACTATCTCTGTAAACGCGATTGGAATGTACTCGTCTTTTCTTCGCGCTATATTTTTCTGCGCAAAGCCTTTGGAGACGGATTAACCCCTGAGGCAGTGCCGTACGATCGCCTTTTGCTTTTCGATGCTACCACCCTATCACAAACAGGCAATCAACCGGTTGCAGCTCTTCAACTATATAAGGTATCTTCTCAAAAAGAAGGGGAAGATAGGGGTGTGCGGGCGGCTCCGCCACCCGCACACCCCTATCTTCCAAAGTTATTGAGATGAGACTATACAAGGATGAAAAACAATATGGCCAATGAAACTATCCTGGTTGTGGATGACAGTTATGAAATGCGGAACTTGTTGGATAAATATATCCTTTCCTCCCTGGGATACAAAGTGATCACAGCTTCAAATGGAAAATCCGGATTGGAATTGGTCGCCAACCGGAAACCTGATTTGATCCTTCTCGATATGAGCATGCCCCAGATGACCGGGATGGAAATGTTGGCTGCCTTACGGCAAACGAACTGCGACTGTCCGGTCATCTTCATGACATCCTATGGGTCTGAAAATATCGCTGTCGAGGCGTTCCGTTTGGGAGTACGGGATTATCTCAATAAACCTTTTACGTCTGACGAAGTCAAGTTGGTCGTGGAACAGGCCCTGCGCGAGTCGCGCCTGGCCCGTGAACGGGAAGTGTTAAATCGCAATTTGTTAACCGCCGAAACCGTCCGGTCAACTGTGATAACCCTATCCCATTACCTGAACAACAACATCATGGCCATCAGTGGGGTATTAACCTTGCTCAGTGAAGCGCTGGAACAAAAGGAACCGGATGAAGGAATAGCTGAAATCGTTCAGAAGGGTAAAGAAAGCCTGAGGAGCATGCAAGCTGTAATGAACGTACTTACAAAAGCAACCGATGTCAAACTGATGCCCTATTCCCCCACCACCCCGATGATAGACATTAATCAAGCCCTGAAGAACGAGCTGGAAAACATGCTTCCGCCGGATGAAATGTCTAGTCACTCTGGAAGTATTTAGCTATATATGATATTGTTATCCACTCATAATGATTTTTCATTCCTGCACGTGCTAAACTACTAACAATGAAAGGGTTGTAGATTTTTTCCTTATCTTTATGGAACATCTCAATATAAAGGGGAATGAGGGTGTGCGGGCGGCAAAGCCGCCCGCACACCCTCACCCTCCCCCACTTATTGAGAAGATACACTTTAATTTACCTATGAAAACAATCAAATCCTTGCGTTCTCAAGAAATTCAAATACAGGAGGTTCTAAGGAATAAACAAATCTTGGAAACTTTGGATAATGAGAGCGAACTGTTTCGTTTTTATATCCAGAAATCCCCCATTCCAACGGCAATTTACAACGATTCGGGCGCCTTCGAATTTATCAATGACCGCTTCACCGATACATATGGCTACACACTTGCTGATCTACCCGATATAAACACATGGTGGCGGTTGGCATATCCTGATAGGAAATATCGCCAGGAGGCACTGGCGCTCTGGAAAGAATTAAACGAAAAGGCGGCCGAAGGTCAAACTGATATTGAGGCCCATCAATACCAGATCACATGTAAAAACGGCCGGCAGTGCAGCGTTGAAATCTTTGGCACCCGGGTTGGGGATAAGAACATCGTTCATGTTAACAATGTCACCGAACATATAAAAACGGAAGCTGCATTAAAAAAGTCTGAAGCGAAGTTTGCAAAGATCTTCCAGACCAGCCCGGCGGTTGTCGGTATCAGCACCATGATGGACCACCGATACATTGATGTTAATGAAGCTTTTGAGCGGGCTACCGGTTACTCGCGTGAGGAGGTTATTGGACGGACGATTGGGGACCTGGGAATATGGGAGAATCCCCTGAGCCATGAAAATTTTCTCGATCTCCTTAAAGCGCAGGGAAGGGTCCGTAATCTGGAAGGCCGGTTTCGCAGTAAAAATGGCCGGGTTCTTTTCGGACTACTGTCTGCAGAGGCATTGGACCTGGACGGGGAAGAATGTATTCTATGGGAAATTGTGGATATTACGGAACGTAAACGCGCAGAAGAGATTTTGAGAAAATCCGAGGAAAAATACTCTAAAATTTTCCAGACCAGCCCGGCTGCAATTGCAATTATGGGATTTGAAGATGGGTACTTATATGAAATTAACCCTACATTTGAAAGCTTACTCGGCTACCATCCAGGAGAAATGAAAGGTCGCTCGGTCATTGATTTACATATCTGGGCTGATCCAAAAGACCGCGAACTTCTACTGCAGGATCTTCAGAACGCAGGCTCAGTCCAAGACCGGGAATACCAGTTCTGCACGAAAGATGGCCGGAGTATTAATATTCGCTATTCTGCCGATTTGATTGATTTGAATGGCGCACAATGCATTCTCTCTGTAGCGATTGATATCACCGAGCGCAAGCGTGCGGAAAAGGAAGTCCAAGAGAGCGAAGCGCGCTACCGGGCGGTGTTTCATTCAGCTAATGATGCCATCATCAGCGCCGACAGCGCTGGCAACATTGTTGCGTGGAACCCCAGCGCTGAACGCATATTCGGTTATAAGGAATCCGAAATCCTTGGCAAGCCATTGACCTTATTAATGCCGACCCGTTTCCGTGAAGGTCAGTTGGCCGCTATGCAGAGCGTATATACGGGTGAAGAGAAACACAGCCTCAGGAAAACGGTTGAAGTAGAAGGGCTGTGTAAAGATGGCAGTGAATTTCCAGCGGAACTTTCCCTATCCGAATGGCAAGTTGCTAATGGGCAGTTCTACACTGCCATTATTCGGGATATCACCGAGCGTAAGCTGGCAGAAGAGAATATTATAGAGAACGAAAAGCGTTATCGGGGCTTGTTTGAGAATTCGCCCATTTCGCTCTGGGAAGAAGATTTTTCAGGAGTTAAGCGTCATCTCGAAAGCCTGAGACAGCAAGGGGTCACAGATTTCCGTGAATTCTTTGAAAGTCACCCGGATGTGCTCAGCGAATGTATTAAAGAGATTAAGGTACTTGACGTAAACGCGGCTACCCTCACCTTGGTACATGCTGTCAATAAAGGCCAGCTCCTCGGAAACTTAAACCAGGTTATTATTACCGAGGCTGGTAAAGATTTTGTAGATGGGTTTGTCAGTATTGCGGAAGGGCAGACCGAATTTGAATGGGAGGGGATATACTATACCCTCGATGGTGAAAAGTTAATGGTCAGCCTGAAATGGTCGGCGGCCCCGGGTTATGCAGATACCCTCGAAAAAATAATGGTCTCGGTCCTTGACATCACTGAGCGCAAGAAAGGGGAGGCAGCAATTCTTCGTCGCGCTGAAGAGTTGGAAGCCCTGACGCAGGTCTCTTCCGCGATGCGGAATACGCAATCTCGAGAGGATATTCTCCCGGTTGTTCTGTCGAAAATTTTTTATCTGTTTAATGGCACGGGGGTAGTTCTTGGTACGTACAACCCATCCAGGGATGATATAACCATTGATCTGGCGATTGGCGAATGGGCAAATTTAACCGGACGGCACCAACCTGTTTCTGATGGAATTACCGGTAATGTGTATAAAGCGGGCCAACCATACATCTCTGATTGTCTTTCCACTGACGATCATTTTGAATGGCGTGCTGAAACCAACATTACGGCCTGCGCGGCCTGCGTTCCACTTACAACAAATGTAAATACGATTGGTGTACTTTGGCTGGGTCGCCGGACCCCGGTTTCAGAAAAAGATTTTCACCTGTTGACAGCAATCGCAGATATGATAGCAAGTGCCCTCCAACGCCAGGCGTTGCATGATGACTTGCAGGATAAATTAATAGCTTTGCAAGATGCTCAGGCGCAAATGATTCAAAGCGAGAAACTCGCTGCCATTGGGCAATTAGTCTCTGGTGTCGCGCATGAATTGAATAATCCGCTCACATCCGTTGTTCTCTATTCCCAACTATTGGAACATGATATCCATGACGAAGCCGTGCGGAAAAATGTATCGAAAATTGTTTCTGAAGCCATCCGCGCCGGGAAAATAGTCCGGGGGCTGCTCGGTTTTGCCCGGCAACAACCCATAAAACAGGAAATGGTTCAGGTAAATGATATCCTTGGAATTACCCTGGATCTTCTGGGTTACGAATTAAATGCTCATGATATTAAATTCGAACTGGAGCTCTTTCCAGAATTACCCAAGGTCATGGCCGATTCGCATCAATTGACCCAGGTATTCGTCAATCTGATCCAAAATGCCTGGCAGGCCATGAGTTCGGCACACGGTAATGGCCATTTGAAGATTGTGACGGAAATTGGCGAATCCATTTATCCTTCTAGAGATAATACACGGGAGAAAATGGTCAGGGTTTTTATTAAAGATGATGGACCCGGCATCCCGGAAGAAGTAATGACTCGAATCTTTGATCCCTTCTTCACTACCAAACCCGAAGGTAGTGGAACCGGATTGGGCCTTTCAATCTGCCATGGCATTGTCTCCGAGCACAAAGGGCATATCTGGGCAGAAAGCCAGGCAGGCATGGGAGCAACGTTTATCGTCGAGTTGCCTGTCACCAAAGCAATCAAGACACAGCCTGAAAAGGATAATCAAGCAGGAACACCTATGGAGACTGGGGAAGAAACCAGAATTCTTATTCTGGACGATGAAATAAATATACAAGATGTCCTGGCAAAAACCCTCCGCCGGCGTGGCTATGTTGTGGATACTACCAATAACGGCGCGGATGGTCTTTTGTGTTTAACAAAGACAGATTATCAGCTCATTTTATGCGATATCCGTATGCCGGGTTTTAATGGCCTGGATTTTTACAAAAACGTAGAATCCCGGGACCCTGCCCTGGCAAAAAGAATCATCTTCATTACCGGGGATACTGCCAACCAGGTTACCCAGAAATTTATCGAAGAGCACAGTGTACAGTATTTGGTAAAACCGTTCGAGCTTTCGGACTTGCTTCAAGTGATTCGCCTTGTGAACGATAAACAATAGGCAGAGTGTTTTGTTTATCAACTGCAAAATCAGGGGCTGTTTTAAGTGATAACCGCCTGCATAATACGGCCTCCGCCCGACCCTTGCAATATTAGAACATTTGTACTAAAATTGCTTCGTCGGGAATAATGGTTCTCCCGTAATAACCACCCAGGAGTCATTTTGGAACAGGTTTCCGTTGGTCCCCTTGGCATCGTCCCGCTAGCAAGCGCCAGAAATAACAGCTTCCGGCGCCCTTTGCCACCCATCATTCGTTCCGCGGAAAATCGTAAAAAGGTGACTTTAATTCCAGCTTGGTTTTGCCGCGTTTTAGAGAAATTTCCTTTTCGCCGGAGAATATTCGTTTCTCCGTCGTTACGAGGTTCGAATATCATCCCCAAAAGTCAGCAACAAATATGGGCTAAAAAATCAATTCACCGCAGAGCTCGCTGAAATCGCAGAGAATAATAGGTAAACTCAGCGGACTCTGCGCTCTCTGCTGTGAGTTTTTAACTTTCTTCCAACTCGCTTCGGACCTTAAGAAACCCCTGTTTCCTCTCAGTTCCGCACTTCCCCCTTCCGCGCTTGCCGATTAAAATGGCGTTACGCAGGAAGGCACGGAGCTATTACTCGATCCTATACCGGTTCCCCCGAAAGGAAAACAAAAAAACATGAAACTGCTTGAAAACAAATGGGCACTTATCACCGGCTCCAGCCGCGGCATCGGGCAGCAGATCGCCCTCGGGTTAGCGCAAAGGAAATGCAACGTTATCGTGCATGGGCGCAGCCAGTCGCACACCACCCAAACCCTGGACCTGCTGCAGCCCTATGGCATCCGGACATACATGGTCTGCGGAGAATTGGGCAAGCCGGAAGAACTGGAAGCCATTATCCATGCGGTAGAGGCAGGGCCGGGCGTGGTGGACATACTCTATAACAATGCCGCCATCCAGAGCCAGTGGAAACCCATCTGGAAGTTCACCGAAGCGGAATGGCTGGAGACCTTCCGGGTTAACCTGTTCGCCATGATCCGCTTGTGCAATGCGTTTGCCCCGGGGATGAAGGAACGCGGTTACGGGCGTATCATCAACCTGACCTCCGGGATCAAGGATACTCCGAACCTGGCCCCTTACAGCGTCTCGAAAGCCGCCGTGGATAAGTATACCTGCGACCTGGCCGCCGAACTGCGTGGCACCAACGTGCTGGTGAATTATCTGGACCCGGGCTGGCTGCGTACCGATATGGGTGGGCCGGACGCCGATAACGCCGTCGAGACCGTTCTGCCGGGCGCCCTGGTCCCGGCCCTGCTGGAAGATCATGGCCCAAGCGGGCGCTTCTACGCCGCCCAGGACTACAAGATGTTGGAGTGCTAGTTGGCTTATCTGATCCTGGGAATAACCTATGCCTTCGCGGCGGGCGTCCAGCCCGGGCCTTTCCAGGCCTATCTGATCTCGCAAGCCCTTTCCAACGGCTGGCGGCGCACCCTCCCGGCGGCTTTCGCAAACCTGCTCAGCGATGGGCCGATCATCATATTGGTCTTGCTTGTATTGAGCCGGTTGCCAGGTGGGCTGGCGCAGATCCTGCAGTGCGCCGGCGGGGTCTTCCTGCTCTATCTCGCCGCGGGCGCATTCAAAATCTGGCGGGAGTACGATATAAATAAAGCCTTCCAGGAGTCCCCCGGCCGGCAATCCATCTTAAAGGCCGCCCTGGTGAACCTGCTCAACCCGAACCCCTGGCTCGTCTGGAGCCTGGTTTTGGGGCCGCTCCTGCTGAAAGGCTGGCGGGAAACTCCCGCGAACGGGATCGGTTTACTGATGGGGTTTTACGCCACCATGATCCTGGTCAACATTGGGGTGATCGTGTTGTTCGCGGCCGCCCGGAACCTCGGCCCGCGCGTCAGCCGGGCGCTGGTGGGCCTTTCATCCATCGCGATGGCTTGTTTTGGCATCTATGAACTGTGGCAGGGGCTTGGAACGATTTTGCGAAGATCACTGTTCCGATAACTGCTTCAACACCTCTTGCAAAATGGAAGCGGATTTGGCTAAGGCGGTCTTTTCTTCAGGGAACAACGGCGCTTCGACAATTTGCCTGGCGCCGCCTTGCCCGACCAAGCAGGGCACGCCCAGGCAGACCTCCCGCAGACCGTACTCACCATCCAAAAGGGTCGAAACCGGCAGCACGCTCCTTTGGTCCTGCAGGATGGTGCCGACAATGCGCACCATGGCCATGGCTATTGCGAAGTAGGTGGCGCCTTTGTAGTTGATGATATGGTAAGCCGACTCTTTGACAGCCTGGGCAAGTTTTTCGCGTTCCAATTGCCAGGCACCGCATTTATTACACATGGGGCAATAATCTTCAATGGAAACTCCGGCAATATGCGTCAAGGACCAGGCCGGGAATTCGCTGTCGCCATGCTCACCCAGGAAATAGGCGTGCACGTTGCTGACATCCACACCACAATGCTGGCTGAGCAGGTAGCGGAAGCGGGCGCTGTCCAGCACCGTGCCCGAGCCGATGACGCGCCCCTTGGGCCAGCCGGAACGCTTCAAGGCCACGTAGGTCAGGATATCCACCGGGTTGCTGGTGACCAGGATCACGGCCTGCGATCCCTGGCCAACGATTTCATCCACGATGGACTCGATGATGGAAGCATTTTTCTTCACCAGAGCCAGGCGCGACTCTCCAGGTGCCTGCTTGGCGCCGGCTGTGATGACGATAACCTGGGCATCCGCATAATCCTGCTTTTGTCCCACCCGGATTTGCACGGACGGGTAGTATGGCAGGCCATGCGCCAGATCAAGCGCCTGCCCTTCGGCAAAATCGGGATGGGCATCTATCAGGTCAATTTCATCCGCAAAGCCCTTCTGGGCCAGAGCAAACGCGAATGTCGAGCCTACCGCGCCTGCGCCAACCACCACAACTTTCCTGGATTTCCAATTCGATTCCATATCCTACCCTGCCTGTTCTGCTTCTTTTGCCCGCAACGCTTCCACCGCCCGGAAATATTTCAGATAGCGCATGGAGTTTTCATCCCGGCCCAGGAGCAGGTCGGCTGCCTTGACAGTCTGGCCAAGTTTGGCCGGGTCTGTGATGGCGCAGGTAGCGCCCATCTGGATGGCAAGCGTCAGGAAGGCCGCATTCAGGGTGGGGCGATCCGGCAAGCCGAAGGAAATGTTGCTGGCGCCCAAGTTGATATTCACGCCAAACTCCTTGCGCATCAGTTCCACCGTCTGGAGCGTGACAATCCCGGCCTGGCTGTCCGAGCCGACCGTCAACACCAGCGGGTCAATAATCACATCCTCGCTAGGAATGCCAAGCCGGGCGGCGCGTTCCAGGATTTTCTCGGCGACGGCCAGGCGTTCCTCAGGCGTTTTTGGAATACCGTTATCATCCATGGTCAGACCGATCACAGCCGCACCGCGCTCCTTGACCAATGGCAGCACCGACGCCAATTTTTTCTCCTCCCCGCTGACCGAGTTGACCAGGGGTTTGCCAGGCGCAGCCGACAGACCGGCCGCCAGAACGTCCGGGTTGGCAGAATCAAGGCAGAACGGCACATCCACGACCGATGCCACCAACTCCACCAGCTTTTTGACCACCACCACTTCATCCAGCCCCGGTACGCCGACATTTATATCCAGCACTTCCGCACCCCAGGCCACCTGACTCTCGGCCAACTGGCGGGCGTAATCCAGGTTGCCTTCTGACAGCGCAGCCGCCAGTTTCTTCCGACCGGTTGGGTTGATCTTCTCCCCGATCATCACGAATGGCCTGTCAATACCGATGGTAATTTCCTTCGACTTCCCTTTCAAGATCGTGTGCATGGCATCTCCTTCTTTGGGTAAAAGGCAATAATAATAAGTTATTTCGTCTCCAGGGAAGAAATAATCTTAGCCATTTCGCCACTGATTTTTTCATCAAATGGATCGGGTTGATGAGTTTCCAATGTTTTGCGGGCTTTTGCCAACGCCCAATCGCGCGCATCGTCTTTTTTGGTTTCCCACTCGCTGTATGGACGCCGATCCATGAATTGAGGCAGGAACAGGTCGCGCATGTGTTTAAGGGTATGCTTCTGTGAAAGGAAATTTCCGCCAGGGCCGACCGCTGCGATGACATCCAAAGCCAATGTCTCATCATCAACCAGAATACCCTGCATAGTTTTATGAATTATGGAGTAGATTTCACAATCCATCATCATCTCGGCGAAGGACCAGATGCGGCTGCCATGCAAGAACCCCACCCCCAAAAGCATATCCGACATAACTATGCACGCCATAAAAGTGGAAAGGCTATTTTCAATCCCAGCCTGCCAGTTTGGTTCTTTTGCGCCAGTCGCAAATGAACCCATCGAGAGCGGAATATTATAAAAATCTGCTAGAACGTTCGTGGCCGCGCCATACAAAAAATCTTCCGGGCCACCGCCGGTGTAGGCACCCGTCCGCAAATCAGAAGCTGTCTGGGCAGCTGCATAAAAGACCGGCGCACCGGGAAACGCCAACTGGATCAGGGCTGCCCCCGCGACAACTTCGGCATTGCCAACCGCCAAGTTACCCGCCAGCGTAGCCGGTCCTGTGGTCAGGTTCGCTGCCATGGTCATGAAACCGGTTGGGATTCCATACTCGGCAGCCACCAGCGCAGCATCCAAGCTGCCACCGTCGTGCCCAAGCGGGGAAGCAGAGCACTGCATCAAGGAAAGGACCGGTCTTTGACGCAACCTTTCCTTGCCACCCACGATCAACCCAGCCATTTCTATGGCTGCACGCGCTTCGCGTTCGCTATAAATGGATTCGGTCTGAACATGCTTGGTGGAGTTTTCCCAGATGGTTTTGATCTCGTGCAAACCGCGCGTCCCGGGCGGCATATCCTGGGCCGAGACTGGCACCCAATGGAAGGCTACTTCCTCGGTCGCATCAGCGATCCGGGAAATATCGCACACATCTTGCAAGCAAGAGACCCGCCGGACGCCGGTATAGATATCAATCACTTCCACTCCACAGCCATCTGTTCCCACAAAAACGTGGTTGCCATCCAAAGAAAGATCCTGGTGCGGATCGCGCGCCGCCAGCGGATATACCGGCGGACAAGTCTTCAGTGCCTGTTCAATGAGCTCCGGTTTGGCACGGACAACCATTTTTTTCGTATCCACTTCCGCACCATGGGCGGCCCATATTTCCAAGGCACGTTTGGACGGGAACCGTACGCCAACTTTTTCGATGATCCACAGGGTGGCAGTATGAATTTTGTTAACTTCCTGTGGCGTCAGGATTTCCAAATGCAGTTTTGGGTTTGTGATGGATTTGATCAGCTTAGACATGAAAAGCTCCTGGCGGTTCAGGCGACCCCGACCAGTTGCTTGGCGAGCCCCACTGCGCCGATAGCATCTTCCGAGTAACCATCAGCTTCAATTTTCTGTACCCAGTCGCGGGTCACGGGAGCACCGCCTACCATCACTTTAACTTTCTTACGCAATCCCAGCTTATCCAATTCATTAATTACTTCTCTCTGCTTGATCATGGTCGTCGTCAACAAGGCGCTCAAGCCGACCAAGTCGGCATCCACTTCCTGGACTTTTGCGATAATTTTTGCCGAGGACACATCCACCCCAAGATCATAGACCTCGAATCCAGAAGCCGAAAGCATCGTCCCAACCAATGTTTTACCAATCTCATGGATGTCGCCTTCGACGGTTGCCAGTACCACCTTGCCGTAGATTTGGCGGGTCGTGCCCCGCCGCGCCATTTCGGGTTCCAGAGTAGCGACCGCTGCTTTCATCGCTTCGCCCGCCATAACCAATTCGGGCAGGAAAGCCTGACCGCTGGCGAAACTTTCGCCAACCAGGTTGACACCCACCACAAAGCCTTTGGTAATGGCATCCAGCGGATTCAGGCCGGTTTCGATGGCCTGCTTTGCGAGAAGGATGGCGGCATCAGAATCGCCATCCAGAATGCTTTGGGCCATCTTCTGGAAGAGTTCTTCGGTCATGGGATACTCCTTTTGATATCAGAAATTAGGCTTTCAAAAAGGCTGTCCCATATTCAAATCCGGACAGCCTTGATTGTACTAACCCTTCTCAAAAATCCACCGGTCAGATTCGCGTTTCCAGTCCACCAGTTCTGCGGGGCTGAACCACAACGCCACTTCTTTTGCACCATTCTCAACCGAGTCCGAAGCATGGGTGAGGTTGCGGCTCACTTCAAGGGCAAAGTCATGCCGGATGGAACCGGGGGCAGCTTCGGTCGGGCGGGTGGCGCCCATCGTCTGGCGGACGGCGACAACGGCATTTGGTCCCTCCCACACCATCGCCATGACCGGCGCAGAAGTTATGTATTTTATCAAGCCGTCATAAAACGGTTTGCCCTTATGGATGGCATAATGCGTCTCGGCCAGTTCCTGGCTTACTTGAATAAACTTGGCTGCTACCAGACGTAACCCGCGCCGTTCGAGACGGCCAATGACCTCACCAATCAATCCACGTTGAACACCATCGGGTTTAACAAGCACTAGCGTTCGTTCCATGAAATCCTCTCCGCTTCAAAAATGACCTCGAGGTGAGTAGCACCCCGAGGTCTGATTTTACCATGCCGCAAGTGCGCGATAAATCACGCTACCAGCATCATCGCAATAATTCTTCGGCTTTGGTGTAGGCATCCAGGGCATCCTGTAAACGATTAGCGCGCATATACGCATCCCCCAAAGTCTGCCAGATAATCACATCCACAGGATAACGGTAGATGGCTTCGCGCAGATCATGGATAATCTCATCCAATAGGCGACCTTTCTTGATAAGTTTCGCATATCGTTTCATCGCCTCTTCCAAAGAGTTTTGATCCAAAACAGTCTGCGCGCTGGATAAAAGTTCGGCATCTTTGTCTTGAAGAGGAACATGCGAAAGCATGCCTGTCTGCTTCAGGGTCGGCCGTTTGACGGGTGTCTGAACAGGGATTGGAACGGGTTCCGCAGCCAAGGGAGGCTCAATCGGCAGCGCAGATGCAACAACCGGCGTAGATTCAGCGGTCGGTGCAGGTGCGGCAACCGGTGTAGGTTCGACAGCCGGCGGAGTTTCGATGGGAATTATCGAAGCAGCGGTTGGCGAGGGTTCAGCAACCTGCGGAGGTATTACGGCCGATGTGGGCACAGTAACCGGCGTAGATGGAGTGACCACCGGGGGCATGACAGGAGTTGTAGGTACGGCAGGCGGTATTGGCGCAGCAACCGGCGTAGGCGCAGCGGTTGTAACCGGCCCGGCAGCCGCCTTTGTCTCCGCCGGAACCCATTCTTCCGGCATAGTTGGGGCAGCTTCTCCGGCAACTGGAATATTTTCATCCATCCACGCCGGCATATCCAGATCAGAGGCCGGTTCCAGCGTAGGCGTTGGAATGATTGGTTCAGGTTCCGAAGGTGGAGTGGGGTGGCGCAGCCATTCAGGCAAATCATTATCAGCTTTTGGAGCTTCGAGCGGTGCAGTTGGTTTTTCAATATCTTTTAACCAATCCGGCAATTCTTCCGCAGGGGCAGCCGGTGGTACTTCACTGAGCGCCTCAGGCGATTTTTTTCCTACCGCCTCTTCCACATCCAATTTGCTTAGCCATGATGTAATTGTAATATCCTCTGCTGGCATCTCTGGCACAGCCGGAACCGCTTCTTCCTGAACAGGGGTAGCCGGTTGATTATCCGAACTTTTCTGGAACCAATCAGGCGTTGTTTCCAAACTGCCTACGGCACTTGATCCCGCCTCTTCTGCATTGGTTCCTTGGTTACCAGACAACTGCTCCAACCAAGCCATCGTATCATCCGCCTCGCCAAACTGCTGAGCAGGCAATTGTGTGGCAGGTTCTGCAGAAGGCTGGGATGGTAATGGACCTTCTGCCTGTACTGGAAGAACTTCTTCCTTAGAGGATGGTTGCGAGGCGGAAGGCTCGGTAAACCGGCTGAGCGGCTCGAGCGGTAAAGTATGTGAGGGATGGCGCACCGGCTCCTGTGCAGGAGTACCAGGGGCAACAGGAATTGATCCTTGCTGAGAAAGTCCAGGAGTGGAGGGTGCCGGTTCTTGTTCAGGAGGCACAGGAGCAACGACCGGTTTTTCACCCGATTGCCGCAACCAATCGGGCATTTCCCCGGAACGCTCATTGGGGGTGGTAAGCAACTCTTCAGGTTTCGCGCCTTGCTTTGCAGCCAGGCTTTCCAACCAAGCCAGCGCATCGTCTTCAATATTGAGCCGCGTAACCTCGCCCGTTGGCTGGAATGCATCGCCTTGCGTGCCCGGCATATACGACGCGGATTTGGCCGACGGCTTGGCCTCGTCAGTCGTTTCCGGCGAAGCCAGCGGTTTATTAGCAGGCTGAGGGCTGGTAACTGGCTGTTTTGCTGCACTGGCAGCCAAAGAAGCTGCGGTTTGAGCAGCAGATGCACGTGCGCCCAAATCCATAGGCCAATCCGGGAAAGCCTGCGCCGGTTCGAGAGGTTTTCCAGCAGGAATCTGTTCAGGTTCAGCTTTCAAAGAGGTGCCGGTACCCGGTTGTTTTACTGCATTGGCAACCAAAGCAGCAGCGGTTTGAGCTGCGGATGCACGTGCGCCCATGTCCATTGACCAATCCGGGAAAGCCTGCGCAGATGCGGAGGGGGTTCCGGCAGGAGTTTGTTCAGGTTCAGCTTTCAAGGGAGAACCTTGTAGGGCTGCGGATTCGGGCACCCCATCCGATGACCTAACAGATTCCGCCGGGACCATCGCTTTGAGCCAATCTGGTACAGTAGCCTCGCTGGCAGGCGATTGGGATAAAACAGGCTGTTCGGGTTCCACATGCGCCTCCACGGCAGGTTCAAGTGGGCCCAGGGTCTTAAGCCAATCCAAAACATCATCCCCACCAGCAGGCTGCGGTTCAATTGGTTGCGATTCGGCAGGCTGCTGTGATTCCACATGGTTATTCTCAACGGCTTCTCCTGCCGGGCTGGTGGCCTTAAGCCATTCTGGCACAGCCTCCTCGCCGGATACCTGTGGCTCCAATTCAGCAGGCTGCTGGGGTTCTATGTGCACATTCACATCAATTCCCGCCGGGGCAATTGACTTGAGCCAGTCCGGAATAGCCTCCTCACTATCAGGCGGCATCTCAGCCGGTTGGGACTCCGATTCGACAGGCGGCCGAGATTCCACATGTATAGCTTCAGCAGATTCAGCCGGGGCCATTGACTTAAGCCAATCAGGGAAATCATCCTCGCCGGTAAGCTGCGGTGCAGCAGATTGCTGTTCAGCCGGTTGAGGCTGTGATTCGACGGATGGCTGAGTTTCCACATGCGAAGCTTCAGCAGATCCAGCCGGATTCATTGACTTGAGCCAATCCGGTAAATCATCCTGGCTAGTGGGCTGCGGTGCAGCGGGCGGCTGAGAGTTCACCTGTGCGTCCGCGGCTGCCCCCGCCGGGCTGGTGGACTTAAGCCAATCCGGGACAGGCTCTATGCCGGCAGGCGGCTGGGATGCAGTAGGCGGCTGCCCAGCAGTCCCGGCTGGAGCTTTGGGCTTAAGCCAATCGGGAATGCCATCTCCACCAATGGGCAGGTCCCCAGCAGGTTCTTCAGGTTCTGCTTTCGCTTCCTCGGGTGCCTGTGCAGGAGCCATTGACTTGAGCCAGTCAGGGATATCAGCTTTGACAATCGGCTCATCCGGCAAGGCTTCCTCGGAATTGCCCGAACCAGCTTGTGGTTCACCAGTGGATTCCTGCCAACCAGCCGAGCGCATCCAATCAGGAACAGAATCCGCGGCTACTTTAGCAGCCGGGGCAGATTCAGAACCGGAAGGTTCCGGCGCAAAGGCGCTTGTCTGTTCTCCATCTTCGGCAGCCTGCATCCAATCGGGAGGAGTATCCGCTTTCTGCTCATCATTCAACTTAACTCCAAGGGAAGAAGCCCAATCAGGTTGGGAAGAAACCGGCATGGGGCCAGATTTGTATTCAAGGCGTTCCATGTTCACAGCCGAATCAACTACCTGATCAGAAGTAAAGACTGAATCAATTGCAAAAGATGAATAAGGGTCGAGTAAGCGCAACCGTTGGCGATAAGCCTGGGTATTCTCGGCCCGCGAAGTACCAGGCAACACATCCACGAGGACACGCAAGGCATCCATACAATAGGGGTATTTTTTGAGAAGCGCGGCCGCCATTTCAGCCGCTTCCACTTTTTGCCCGGAGCGATAGTAAGCGCGTGCCAACATAACCTGCAAATCAGGGCGGTTGGGGTCCTCGGCTAGAACAGAACGAATCTCGGCAATGGCTTGATTAAAAAGCTCACCCTGGAAATACATGTTGGATAGCGCGTCACGACTCAAACGGATCTTGGCCGGCTCAACGCCATCCCGCCGCCCATATAAGCGACGCAGTTCTCCCTGGATAGCCGAGTTAGATGGCTGGACTTCAAAAGCACGCTCCATATGCCAGATGGCATCATCGAGTTTGCCAGCATCATCGTGGATGATGCTCATGCCCACATGGGATACAAAATCATCCGGCACAGCCATCAGGGCACGCTGGAAGATATCTGCCGCATCCGTGTAACGCCGGGCTTCCAGATAGGCTTTCCCCAGCAAGCGATATGTTTCAATATACATTGGGAAAGTTTTGAGAATGTACTGGCAATGGGCTACAGCTTCATCCAATTGCCCGCCATCAATCATACTTTCGATTTCACGATTGTAAACACGCAGGAACACTTTAGCCATATGGTGCACTCCTTGCACTATTATGCACTAAACTTTCATAATACGCAATTGCATTTTAGAAAATAACAGCACTCTTGTTCGGATTCACCTTATTCATAAAAAAGAGGTAGCGGCGGGACAGGCCGGTCACTCCATTCGAAAGCCGCCAGAACAGCAGCGCACCCATCAGCCTGTTTTACCGCATCGTCCGCGTAAACCGTGAAAATAGGCTGATCCCGCTCCACGCAATCTCCGACTTTTCCATGAACTTTAAATCCAACCGCATGATTCACGGGATCGCCCTTTTTGGCGCGTCCTGCGCCAAGCATCACGGCAGCTTCTCCGATGATGCGAGCATGCACCCGGGAAAGGTACCCGCTCCGGCCGGCTTCAATAATCTTGACGAACTTCGCCTTGGGTAATTTTTGAGGATCATCCACAAACGAAACATCCCCGCCCTGAGCGCCCACCAGAACACGAAATTTCTCAAATGCCGCGCCCGAGGCAATGGCCGCATCTGCCATCCTGCGGGCAGATGTGAGATCCGGGGCACGCCGGCCCAACACCAGCATGTGCGCGCTGACGTGGAGGCAGTGTTCACGAAAATCCGCCGGGCCGCTGGCATGGAGCGTGTCGATCGCTTCTGCCACTTCCAAGGCATTGCCAACAGCCTCTCCTAGAGGCTGGTTCATATCTGAAAGCAGGGTTATCACCTGGCGTCCGGATAAGGCGCCGATGTCAATCATCAAATGTGAGAGTTCACGCGCCTCTGCCAGGGTTTCCATAAAGGCCCCCAAGCCAACCTTGATATCCAGCACGATGGCCTGCGCTCCACCGGCAATCTTCTTGCTCATGATGGAAGAAGCGATCAGCGGGATGGACTGTACCGTACCAGTCACGTCGCGCAGAGCATATAGTTTACCGTCCGCCGGGGCAAGGTCGAGACTTTGGCCTGTGAGAACGATGCCAATATCTTTCAATTGCTGCTTGAATTCGTGTGTGGTCAAGTCAACCCGGTAACCGGGGATGGATTCAATCTTATCAAGCGTGCCACCGCTGAAGCCCAGCCCGCGCCCTGACATCTTGCCTACAGGTAACCCGCAAGCTGCCACCACCGGCAGAACGACAAAGGTAGTCTTATCCCCTACGCCGCCGGAGGAATGTTTATCAACAGCAATATCCACCAAACTGGAAAGGTCCAGGATCTCGCCGGAGTGCGCCATTGCCAGGGTCAGGTCGGCCGTCTCACGAGGCGTCATACCGTTCAGCAGCACCGCCATGGCCCAGGCAGAGGCTTGGTAATCGAGGATTTCGCCACGGGTGAAACCATCCACAAAAAACTTGATCTCCTCGCCGGTCAACTCGCCTTTTTCACGTTTCTTTATGATAATGTCAACCGCACGCATAGGACTCTCCTTGTTAACTATGCGTATTGTAACGTATTTCAGGTTTGTCTAACAACTTTTTGACCCTCCGGAGTATCTTGGACTGACCAACCGAGTGCGGCTATTTTCTGCCTGAGAACATCAGCGGCCGCCCAATCCCGGCTGAGCCGCGCCTGCTGGCGGTCTTCTGCCAGGCGAATTACTTCTACCGGCACCTCTTCCGGAACACCAGGCTGGGCACCATTTTTGAACATTGCCCGGGCACGGGCAGAAATCCCGCTTTCAGGATTCTCCGGTCGGTGAAATTCGCCTAATTCCGACATCGGAAAGACAGCCCCGGATGGGAAGATTTTCGGGTCACACTCCCGCAGTAGGGTGACCGAACTCACCCCGCTGACGGTACATTGCCCAGAATCGAAGTCAATAATGATACCGGTATGCTCATCCAGCCCAACGGTGGTGTGCCCGGGCGGGAGCCGGCTGCACCACTCGTTAAAGCGCTCAATCCCAATGAAACAACGGCTGGTATCCACATCATCCCCGCCATCTGTGTTGTTCCAATGTGGGATGATGGATAGCGGCAGGTTGAAATCGCCGAAAAGATCCAGGCCCGGCACCATGCTGACATCCTGTCCGACTTTATAAATCTCATAGACCGGCAGACCACAGGCACCTACGGAGATCACGGCTGCGCTGGCAAAAACGAGCGCAGCACCCAGGCGATGGCGAAGGCGCAGGAGATCCCAAGCCAAGCTGCCCTTTAGCTGGCGAATGGCATAGGTGGGAGAACCGGCGCCCATAAAAATGAGGTCGGCTTGCAAAAGCGGCTGCAGGATTTGCGGATCGTCCGGGTCAAAAGGCGTGGCGCGCTTGCGGGCCGGGACAATATCAATCTGTGGGCGGAAATTCTGCAAACGAGTTTCCAGGAAATCCCCCACCCGCCCGGCCACCTTAGGTGAGTTCAATTCAAAACCGGCCGGAGTTTCCAGTATGGCTATCCGCAAAGGGGGGGAGAAGCGCTGGGCAATTATCTCGAAGATCCGACCACCTGCCAGCGAGGTTTCGCCGGAGCCAAGTAAAGCCAAAGGACCACATTTATTTCCCATTAGCAATTCCTTTCCAACAAATCCCGGGCTGTCTTCCAAACCTCATCAAACATCCCGGCAGTTAGGCGTCCGGTCTGGGTGTTCTGGCGGCTGGGATGGTAAGATGCCAGTAACCAGCGATCAGCGGAGTCCGCCTGTAAAGGGAATAACGCGGCATGAGAAAACACAGCGGAGGCGGGAAGGAGGAAGATGGATTTAATAGTATCAAAGGCAATCCGCCCCAAAGCGACGATGACTTTCGGCTTGAGGATCGCAAGCTCGAGCTTCAGGTAGGGCCGGCAGTTCGCGATCTCCTGAGGCGTGGGTTTATTATCCGGCGGGGCGCAACGGCAAACCGGGGCCATATATAAGTCAATGAGTTCCAAGCCATCCTCACGTGAAACGGAAGTTGGCCGGGAGGCAAAGCCGCCACGGTACAGGGCTGGGTATAAGAAGTCGCCCGAGGCATCACCGGTGAACTGTCGGCCAGTGCGATTCGAGCCATGTGCACCCGGGGCCAGCCCGACCACGAAGACACGCGCGTTTGGATCACCGAAGCCGGGGACGGGTTTACCCCAGTAGATCTGGTCGCGGTAGGCACGGCGTTTTTCGCGCGCAACCTGCTCGCGCCACTCGACGAGGCGGGGGCAACAACAGCAATCCAGCAGTCCGACATTGAGTTCCTGCAAGGTCATATCCAAATTCTACCCTATAACCAGCTTGAAATTCTGTATAATTGAGTTACGCATAAGGGTTCGCTGCAAATAGATTTTCTAAACACAAAGGGCACAAAGTAAACTAAGGTATCCGAGGAAAAATGAAACCCTTCCGAAAGAATGTAGCCATTGCCATAGATGGCGGTGGCATCCGGGGTGTGATCGTGACGCGGGCACTCTCCATGCTGGAGCGACAGATCAAGCAACCGGTGCATACCGTCTTCCGGTTAGCGGCCGGAACATCCACCGGCTCAATCATTTCCGCCGGCATAGCGGCCGGGTTGACGGCAGCGCAACTGCACCGGTTGTATATCAGCCTGGGCGATACCATCTTCAAAAAATCCTGGCGGAGCAGCTTCTGGCCGCTGACCCGCTTCCGCTACCCAGCCGAACCTCTGGCACAGGCCTTGCACGAAAGCATCGGCGACAAGAAAATGGGCGATTTCTGGACGGCCACTCCGCCAACAGACGTGGTCATCACTACATTCGACTTGCTGGCCAACAAGAACTGCTTCATAAAGCCCTGGAAACCTGAATACCAGGAATGGCCTGTTATCATGGCCATCCTCGCCTCCAGTTCGGTCCCGACCTATTTTCCGGTTGTGGCCGGCCGTTACGTAGATGGCGGGGTGGGAGCGTATGCCAACCCGTGCTATCTGGCAGCATACGAAGCGCGCTTCTGCCTGCAATGGGATCCAATGGAGACCACGCTGATCAGCCTGGGGACCGGGCGTGATCCCCAAGCAATCAAGCCGGGCCAGCCAAGGCGCTTCATGGCCTGGGACTGGCTCGGCCCGACGCTGGATGCGTTCCTGGCCTCGGCGGACGACCAACAGGTGCATCTGGTGGATACCTTCTTCCAGGACCTGGACTTCCGACGCTTCCAAGTGGACTTGAGCGAGTCGCTCCCGATGGATGACCCCAGACAAATCCCCAAGTTAATTGAATACGGGGAGATGCTGGGCAATATGATTCTGGATGACCAAGTGGATGGGGCCATGGGCATCAAGACAACAACGGTGCAAGCTAGCAAATAAACATGGCATCGCCGAACGAGTAAAAGCGGTAGCCGGCCTGCATGGCAAGCTCATAGGCATGCAGGACGTTTTCCCGCCCGGCAAAGGCACTGACCAGCATGATCAGGGTAGACTTGGGCAGGTGGAAGTTGGTGATCATGGCGTCCACCAGGTTAAAGCGGTAGCCCGGCAGGATGTAGAGGTTGGTCGGCCCGGTGTAAGAGATGATGCTATCCCTTCCGGCACGCGCAGCCGACTCGAGCGTGCGCACGGAGGTAGTGCCGACGGCGATGATGCGACCGCCGGATTGGCGGGCACGCGTGATGGCGTCCACCGTGGCAGGCGGAACCTCGCACCACTCGGTATGGATGTGATGCTCTTCGGGGTCCTCTTCGGTGACCGGGGCGAAGGTGTCGAGGCCAACGTGCAGGGTGACTTCGGCAAAGTCCACGCCCTGGGCCTTGAGCGCCTCCATCAAGCGGGGAGTGAAATGCAGGCCGGCGGTGGGTGCAGCCGCGGAACCGGGTTCACTGGCATAGACGGTCTGGTAGCGCTCCGGGTCTGTGAGCGGTATGTGGATGTAGGGCGGCAACGGGACATGCCCCACTTTCGAAAACCAGGGTTCGATCGGTTCGGCGAAACGCAGGCGGCGGTGCGCCCCTTCCAGGACAGCTACAATTTCTGCGGAGGGGCCGTTTTCGATAGCAATGCGCTTGCCGGCCGCCAGGCCCTTGCCGCCCACCAGGCACTCCCAGGTGAGCAGGTCTTCCCGACGCAGGAGCAGGATTTCGACGCGCCCGCCAGTGGGTTTGCTGGCAAACAGGCGAGCCGGGATGACGCGCGTGCGGTTGATGACGAGCAGGTCGGCGGGATGTAGGTACTGACCGAGGTCACGGAAAATGGCATGCTCGAGCGTTCCGCTATCCCGTTGCAGGACGAGCAAGCGGGAGGCATCACGCGGCTCAATGGGAGTCTGAGCAATGGAGGCGGGAGGGAGGGTATAATCGAAGTCGGAGGTTTTCAATTATTAGACCTTACAGTCGCTAGAAAAAAACGAATAAAGAGAAGAAAGAAGGGGGAAAGGGGTAGGTTTTGTTCCTAGGAACAAAGAAGAAATAAATGGGGATGGGTGGGTATTCGTTCCGCGTATCGAAAAAAAACGAATACTTCCTGACAAAAATGGCGAAAAGGATACTCGGAATGTGCGGAAAACTGGCGGGATTAAATGCACTTTTTTTGGATTCCATTTTGGGGCAACACCACATCACTTACTAGTAATTGAGGAAATGGAATTGATTTCCTCACGAACCATAAACCCACTATAAAAGCACATAAAAACAATCTCAGAAATAATATCATCGCAACGCTCATAAGAGTTTAGGCTGGCTCTCCTCATTGTACTCCACGCCCAAGTGTTCATAGGCAGCCTGGGTTGCTACCCTTCCCTGGGGAGTGCGATCGAGGAAGCCAAGCTGGAGCAGGTAGGGTTCGACCACATCCATAATAGTCTCGGGTTCTTCGCTGATGGCGGCAGCGATGGTGTTCAGGCCGACCGGGCCGCCGTGATATTTTTGTATGACAGTCTTGAGGACACGCCGGTCCAGGTCGTCCAGGCCGAGCGGATCCACTGCCAGGAGATCGAGAGCCTCTTTGGCAATCGCGCGTGTGACCACCCCATCGGCGCGCACCTGGGCGTAGTCACGCACCCGCCGCATCAGACGCAAGGCTACACGGGGGGTCCCGCGCGCACGCCGGGCGATCTCTTCGATGCCGCCTTCATCCGTCTGAACATGGAGCTTGCCAGTGGCGCGAGAGACAATGGCTTGCATGGACTGGATGTCGTAATAATCCAGCCGGTAGACCGCCCCAAAACGGGCCCGCAGGGGGGCAGTCATCAGGGCCAGGCGGGTGGTGGCGCCCACCACGGTGAAACGGGGCAGTTTCAGGCGAATGGAACGGGCAGAAGGGCCTTTGCCAATAATGATATCCAGGGCGTAATCCTCCATGGCCGGGTAAAGCACTTCTTCGACGGCCTTGCCGAGGCGGTGAACCTCGTCAATGAAGAGCACGTCGCCGGCGCGCAGGTTAGTCAGGATGGCAGCCAGATCGCCGGCGCGCTCGATGGCCGGGCCGGAGGTGACCTTGATATTGACTCCCATCTCGTTAGCCACCACGTGCGCCAGGGTAGTCTTGCCCAGGCCGGGCGGGCCATAAAAGAGCACGTGATCGAGCGGCTCCGAGCGCTGGCGGGCGGCCGCGATCAGGATGCCCAGGTTTTCCTTGACACCGGATTGCCCAATCAGGTCGGAGAGAGACTGCGGACGCAGGGTCTGGTCGAGGCGGTCATCCGGCTTCGGTTCGGGGTCGAGCAGGCGTTTGGAGGGTTCTGCCATAAGGTCATTATATCAGGCCGGGGAAGAGATTCGGAGTGAAGAGGATAAAAAAACGTAAAACATAATACGTGAAACGAAAGGCAAAAAAACGCTTGCGCGTGGCCGGGTTTTCCTGTATTCTTATTGTAAGATAACAAAAACAAGGAGAAGAGAAAATGTCCAGCAAGCGTAGCATGAGAATCAGACTGGGCGGGTTGGTTTTAATACTGTCCCTGGTCTCGATCGCCTGTGCAAGCTCATCCATAAGCCCAATCGCCCCGGCCACGACCCCGACTTCCCCGGCAGCCCCGCCAGCGACTGTCGTAAATCCAAGCGTGCCATCCACCATGCCAACTACGCTGGAGTCCACCGGCGCACCATCCAGCGGCGGGACATCCGGCTGGTTGGAGGTTTTTTTCACCAACCCGAACCCGCCCGACAATGTGGGGCACGGGATCGACAATGGCGTGGTGGCAGATGTGACCCAGGCGCAGAAATCCATTGACGTAGCCTCCTTTGACTTCAACCTGCCCAGCTTTGTGAATGCACTTGCGACGGCCAGCCAGCGGGGTGTGCAGGTGCGCGTGGTATTGGATGAGGTCAACGGTTCCCAAAAACTTAGCGCTCGAGAATCGCCCACAGGCCAGCCTTTTGATGCCACACAAATCCTGCAGGAAGCCGGGATCCCGGTGGTGAACGGCGGGCGCAGCGCCGGCCTGATGCACGACAAGATCATCATCATTGACGGGAAGATCCTGTACATGGGCTCCTGGAACATGTCCTATACCGACACGTTCCGGAATAACAACAACCTGCTGCGCATCACCAACTCTACGCTAATCGCCAATTACCAGGCAAAATTCAACGAATTGTTCGCGGATAAAAGGTTCGGAATGCATGCCCAAGTGGGTGCACTCACTCCCCACCTGACCATAGATGGGGTCCAGGTGGAGAATTACTTTTCGCCGGTTGACAACGTCATGGACAAGCTGGTCGCCTACGTTCAAGGCGCAAAGAAATCCATCCGTTTTATGATCTACACGTATACGGATACCGCTCTTGCAAACGCGATGATCGGACGCTACCAGGCCGGTGTAGATATCGAAGGCGTGATCGAGAGCCAGGATGCTTTGGAGGGTGCGCTGGTGCCGCTCTTCTGCGCCAACCTGCGGGTTAAATTGGATGGGAACCCCTATATCATGCACCACAAAGTGATCGTGATCGACGATGACACTGTCATTACCGGCTCGTTCAATTTCACGAAGTCAGCTGATCAGATAAATGACGATAACGTGCTCGTCATCCACGATCCCGACCTGGCTAAGCAATACTTGCAGGAATTCGGGCGGGTCTGGAACCTGGGAACGAGTCCCGAGGCGGCGAAAATCAACTGCAAATAGAAAGCATTTACGGGTTGGGAACACCGAAGGGCTTGGATGGGTAGCCGCCACCCCAATCCGTGATGTCGCAGGTGACGGTCTGCTGGCTGACCACCGCCACAAGACCTGGACAGCCACCGATGTGGCCGCTCGAGTCGTACGCCACCACCTGATACTGGCCAGGAATTAAGTAGCTGCTGGTCATTGTATAGGAAGTATCGCCAGAGGCGGTGATCCAGTAGGAATAGTTATAGGGGGCTTGCTGGCCAAAGGCCACAATCGCCAGGCTCCCCAGGGTGCCATACGGATACCCGGAAATACTGCCGGTGATGGTGCCCGGCTTGGGGACGGGCGTACTGGTGGGTGCCAATGTCGTTGTTGGCGTGGGCGTGACCAGGATCGTCGCGGTCAGGGCAGCGATCAGTCTAAATGTGGGGGAGGACAGTGCAACAAGTTGGGTGTTGGTGGGTTGTGCCAAGGTCGGGGAGGCTAGCGGCGTCTGTTGGGAGGCGGACTGGGTCAAGGCGGCCAGGGTTAGAGCGACGCCTGTGGCAACGGTATTGGAATCTGGCCCGACTGGGGTGGCAGCACTTTGCAAATTACAGGCACATAAGGAAGAAAGCAAAAGAATACAAACATAAATCGCAATGATTTTTTTCATCGACAGCCATCCTTTGGATAATTAGGATTATTATAATCCGCTGAAGCTGTTAAGCGACTAAATTCGCTACTACGAAACACCAAAAATCCGAAATTGACCTCTTGACACGACCCATTGATGGGCATATACTGCGCGGGTTGTAAACTACAAAAACTATGGAAACTACTCTTTCGCTTGATCCTGATCATATACGCCATTCCCACTCCCAACCGGCTGGATGGAAGATGCCTGCGTTAAAGGCCTGTTAAACCGTGCGTTAACGGTGAAACCTGCCTGCCCCCGCGGCTCATCCAGCGCGGGGGCAGATTATTTTTTCTAGAGGTGAAACATGAGCTTCTTGCCTAACATCAAAGTTCCCATCCGACCACCCGGCAACGGGCGTACCAAAGGGGTAGAAATCTCAAAAAAACTGGTGGAAAGCGCCCGAACAGACGTCTCAACTGTTTTAGAACAATTGAATACCACACCCAACGGTCTATCCCAGGCCGAAGTCGAGGCGCGCGCGGAACAGTACGGGCCAAATGAGATCGCCAGGGAAAAACACCGAAACTGGATCTTACGCCTTTGGGATAACATCAAGAATCCATTGGTGATCCTGCTGGTCGTCCTGGGAGCCGTATCCTACTTAACTGGCGACACGCCCGGCGCCCTGGTCATCCTTGCCATGGTGATCCTGGGGATCGTGCTGCGCTATATCCAAGAAAGCCGCGCGGATAGCGCAGCGGAGAAACTCAAGGCGATGGTGCGGACGACCGCCACGGTCATCCGGGAAGGCCAGCGCCAGGAAATCTCTTTGAAAGAACTGGTCCCGGGTGACATCGTAGCCCTGGCGGCCGGGGATATGATCCCGGCAGACGTGCGCGTGCTGACCGCAAGAGACCTGTTCATCAACCAGGCGGCCCTGACCGGGGAATCGCTCCCGGTGGAAAAGACCGTGCCTGTTGTGAGCGAAGCGATCCAGAATCCCCTGGAGATGACCAATATCTGTTTCCTGGGCTCCAACATCGAAAGCGGCACGGCTACGGCAGTGGTCGTCCAGACCGGCAGCGGGACGTATTTCGGTTCCCTAGCAAGCAGCATCGTCGGTCAGCGCGTGCTAACCAGTTTCGATAAAGGTGTGAACCAGTTCACCTTGCTGATGATCAGCTTCATGGCCGTGATGGTGCCGCTGGTGTTCCTGTTCAACGGGCTGAGCAAGCATAACTGGCTGGATGCCTTCCTGTTTGCCCTGGCAGTGGCAGTGGGGCTGACGCCGGAAATGCTGCCTATGATCGTGACGGTCAACCTGTCGAAGGGCGCCATTGCCATGTCCAAGAAGAAAGTCATCGTCAAACGCCTGAATTCCATTCAGAACTTTGGCGCCATGGATGTGCTGTGTACTGACAAGACAGGCACCATCACGGAAGGCAAAATCATCCTGGAAAAATTCCTGGATGTGATGAACAATCCCAGCAAGCGTGTCCTGGACTATGGCTATATGAACAGCTATTACCAGACTGGCTTGAAAAACCTGATGGATGAGGCCATTCTCAACCATATCAACCTGAACGACGACCTGCAAGTGGACGAACTCTATCGGAAGATCGATGAGTTGCCCTTCGACTTCCAGCGCCGGCGCATGTCGGTTATCGTGGAAAACGAGAAAAAGCAGCAAATCCTGATCTGCAAGGGCGCGGTCGAGGAGATCATGGGACTCTCCACGCACGTCGAAGTCAATGGGGAGATACTGGAAGTAACACCGGAACACGACGAACACCGCAAGCAACGCATCAAACAACTAAACATGGAAGGCTTTCGCGTTATTGCGGTGGCCTACCGGGTCTTCCCCGCAACCGACGAACTTCCCCATTACACCACCAGGGATGAGTCAAACCTGACCCTGCTGGGCTACCTGGCCTTCCTGGACCCGCCGAAAGCAACGGCCACCGAGGCATTGGGCAAACTCAAAGAGCACAACGTGGCCGTCAAGATCCTGACCGGCGACAATGACATCGTCACCGGCACCATCTGCAAACAGGTCGGCCTGCCCGTGGAGCACATCTTGCTGGGCAGCGAGATTGAGGAAATGAACGAAGCCCAACTGGCCGACGCCGCCGAAGCCAATACCGTCTTCGCCAAGCTCTCGCCATCCCACAAGGAACGCATCATCCATGCCCTTCAAAGCAAGGGCCACGTTGTGGGCTTTTTGGGCGACGGCATCAACGATGCTCCGGCCCTTAAAGCCGCGGATGTGGGCATCTCGGTGGACAGCGCGGTGGACATTGCCAAGGAGTCGTCCGATATAATTTTGCTGGAAAACAGCCTGCTGGTGCTGCAGGACGGCGTGATGGAAGGGAGGGCCGTCTTTGGGAATATCACCAAGTACATCAAGATGGCGGCCAGTTCGAATTTCGGCAACATGTTCAGCGTGCTGGGCGCCAGCATCTTCCTGCCTTTCCTGCCGATGCTGCCCCTGCAGGTACTGACCAACAACCTGCTTTATGACTTTTCACAGACTGCTATCCCGACCGACGAAGTGGATGCCGATTGGCTGGAAAAGCCGCGCAAATGGGCCATCGGTGAAATACGCCGCTTCATGATTTTCATCGGCCCGATCAGTTCCATATTTGACTATGCGACCTACTTCCTGATGTTGTTCGTCTATGGCGCCTGGGCGCACCCAGACGCAGCACATATTGCCCTTTTCCACACCGCCTGGTTCATTGAATCGATCTTCACCCAAACCTTGATCATCCATGTCATCCGAACGAAAAAGATCCCGTTCATTCAAAGCCGGGCCAGCAATTCCCTGCTCTTTACTTCGCTGGCGGTTGTGGCTGTGGCGGCCTACCTGCCCATCTCGCCCATTGCAAAAGTACTCGGCTTTGTCCCCCTGCCACTGTCTTTCTGGCCATGGCTGCTGGCGATGCTGCTGGCTTATATCATCCTGACCCAAATCGTCAAAGTCTGGTTCTATCGCAGGTTCGGAGATTGAGTTATCATTTAGGCAAATGGAGAAAAGAGGATGAAGATGACGGCAAAAAACAGCAAAATGAAAATCAAGATATGCGCGGATGGCCCATACACCGTCTACGGCGGAGTCCCGCTGATGGAACAAATCCTTGTTCCGGATGCCGAGGGCCTATCCACCAAATGGCATAAGGGAAAAGAATATCCGCTCCAGGAAGAGTTCGACCTGTGCCGATGCGGGCATTCCAAGACCAAGCCTTTTTGTGATTCGTCCCATGCCGAGGTTTTCTTCGATGGGACCGAGACAGCCAGCCGGGAACCATTCGAAAGCCAGGCGGAGCCAAAGACAGTCGGGCCAGAAGTGGAATTGACCGATGTGGTGGCCCTGTGCGCCCTGGCACGCTTCTGCGACCGGGCCGGCGGAGTCTGGGACAACACGCGCGCATCGAATGACCCGGAAGCAAAGAAAATTGCTATCCAGGAAGTGGGTGACTGTCCGGCCGGACGGCTGGTGCTGCGGGATAAAGCCGGGAACCTGATCGAACCCGAATTCGAGCCTTCCATCGGGCTGGTACTCGACCCGGTAGCGGCCGAGTTGGGACCCCTGTGGGTGCGCGGCGGAATCCCGATCGAATCGGCGGACGGTAGCGTGTACGAAGTCCGCAACCGAGTCAGCTTGTGCCGGTGTGGAAAGTCCAAGAATAAACCTTTCTGCGATGGCCGGCACACCACCGGAGAATAGCTACAAAAAAATAAGGAAGGAAGACAAAAATGGCAGCGCAAAAATCATTTGAGACCGATGTGTTTAATACATCCGCAGGAGAATTGTCCATCACGTTTCTCGGACACGCGAGCTTGATCCTGGCTTTCAACGGGAAGAACATTTTTATTGACCCATTCGGCCAGGTGGCAGACTACTCCAGTCTGCCCAAGGCAGATATTGTTCTCAGCACCCATGAACACCGCGACCACCTCGATGCGCAAGCGCTGGCAGCCATCCGCACAGCCGCGACGGTGCTGGTTTTGAACCCGGCCGGTGCAGGGCAGGTCAGCGGTGGCATTGTTATGCGCAATGGAGATGTGCAAACGGTCGCCGGGCTGCATATTGAAGCGGTGCCGGCATATAACATCGTCCACAAGCGCGAGGATGGGCAGCACTACCACCCGAAAGGCATTGGGAACGGTTATATCCTAACCTTTGGCGATACTCGCCTGTATCTAGCCGGGGATACTGAGAACATCCCGGAAATGAAGGATTTGCAGGATATTGCCATCGCCTTCCTGCCGATGAACCTGCCCTATACCATGACACCGGAAATGGTAGCGGAGGCGGCCCGGCTCTTCAAGCCGCGCATCCTCTATCCGTATCATTATGGAAATACGGATGCCTCGAAGCTGGTGGATTTATTGAAAAACGAGCCAGGCATTGAGGTAAGGGTTAGGAAAATGGTTTAGTCGAGCATTCGAAAGCAGATGCCATGAGCAGCATGGTCACGCCAGAACTGCGCAAACCAG
Source organism: uncultured Chloroflexia bacterium (assembly GCA_963837875.1). Classification (GTDB taxonomy): domain Bacteria; phylum Chloroflexota; class Anaerolineae; order Anaerolineales; family Villigracilaceae; genus UBA877. The sequence continues at coordinate 1,615,678 of CAWIOV010000001.1, read as the reverse complement.
GCCCGATCAGAAAATTCAGCCAACTCTTGATCCAACTGCTGTTCATCCTGGCAGTGCTGGGGGGATTACTTTTTATTCCTGCAGGGCGGTTGGGTTGGATGGATGCCTGGGCTTATATAATTGCTTATGGAGTTTTCCTGCTTAGTTATGCTATCTGGGGATCGCTAAAAGATCCGGAACAACTGGCCGAACGCAGCCAGTCCTGGAACACCAAGAACGCCAAACCCTGGGATAAGGTTATCCTGCTCTTATACACGGTCGGCTTGTTGGCACTCTTTATCGTTTGCGGTTTGGATGCCGGGCGGTTTCACTGGTCGCGCATTCCTGCGCCAGCCAAAGGCGTGGCCTGGTTCGGACTGGTGTGCAGTACGGCCATCATCTTCTGGACATTGGAAACCAACACCTACCTGTCACGCGTGGCGCGCATCCAGGCCGACCGGGGACAGGTGGTGATCACCTCCGGGCCTTATGGGCATGTACGGCATCCAATGTATATTGGGATCATTATTCTCTTTTTATGCTCCCCAGTTGCCCTGGGATCAGCCTGGGGATTAGTTCCGGCAGGAATCATCGGCATCCTGTTCATCATCCGGACCGCAAAGGAGGACCGCATGCTCCAGGAGGAATTGGCCGGGTACAAGGATTACTCGAAGAAGGTCCGCTACCGGCTGGTTCCAGGAATATGGTGAAAAGGGGGCGGCCGCTTGTTCCAACCAAAATACACCCTGGTTAAGCACGGTAAAGAATTTCCCCTGCCCTCGGCACATAGAGAATGCCAGCCTGTTCACGACCCTGCCAATCGGCAACATTGACGCCGGCGGGGTCGAGGTAGCCTAAATTCAGGCGGGCGCAATCTTCGGGCGATATTTTGCTAGCCAGTGTCACTCGCACGTTGGGATGCTCGATATTTCCATCCATGTAACCGGAACCGCGCAGGTGTGTGCTGTGGGCCAACACGCCCAGTGGGATTTGCCGGTAGCGTTCCCAGTTTGCAAGGAAATACGGCAGGATGTGGTAGCCAATTTCGTAAATATATTTGCCGTGAGAGCGGCTGACGGTATCGAGGTGCGGAGCATAGATCACCACCTCGCCTCCGACGGCCATTGCCGGTTCGAGCTTGTACATGGCCTTGGAGGCGGTCCAGAGTTCGTCGTACATGGCAGGGGCGCACGAAAGCACACGTTGGAGAGGCCTGTCCACGCGCAGAATGTGGCGCTGCGCCGAAAGATCAGCCGCGGCACTCCAGGCAGACAGATGGTCACTAACAAACAGGCCGCTCAATTCATGGTCTTCCACAACCAGGCCAATCAAAGTCAGCGGCGTTTTCAGCATCCCGGCGGCAGCATGAATCAAGGCGCGAACAGGTGTCTCCTTGATGCCGATCGTACCCACCACACCGGTCAGCGCGCCGAGCCAGTGGGTGACATTAATCATTTCCGGGCCGGAGATACCTGGAAACAGATACTTCGCCCCGCCGGAAAAACCAGCCACTTCATGCGGGAAGGTCGGCCCGAGGATCAGGATGTGATCGTATTCCAGCGCAGCTTTGTTAATGCGGACCGGGACATCCCCGCCCAACGACGGGTGCCAGTGTTCGCCCGCGACTGCCATTATTTCCGACTGGGAAATGGTACCAAGGCGGGTAAGCGCCCCCGGGTCGCTCCAGGCATGGTTTATCAGCCCGACCTGCCGGAAGGCACCGGCGCGCTCCTCGGATGTGACCCCGACCAACCGAAGCAAGTTCCCGTCGTCGAGGGGAGGATGGGTGCCCAGCGCGACCATAAAGTCGAGCTGGCGCGCGTCGTGAAGCAGATTCACCAGAGTGCGAAACAGGTAAGGCAGCGGCAGGGAACGCGTATGATCCGGGATAAGGATAAGTACTTTCCGGGCGCGAAACTGTTCCCCAAGTCCCTGACGCAAAGCGGTGAGAATTTCTTCGTTGGAGAGAATTTGCCCAACGGGGGCAATCGCCTGCGAAAGAATCATTTTTGCTCCAATCGTACCAACACATCCAGTAAGCGCTCCGGCCAGTCAATTTCCTTCCCGAACATGCACCAGTAGGCGTTCTTGCCACCACGCACTCCCGGGCCGAGGTCCGGCAGGCGGCCATTCGACAGACCCGGGCCAGGTTTTGGTTCCCCGCTCTCCGGGGAAGGCGGGTAGCGCAGTACAATCTGCCCACTTTCCATGCCAATCGAGACCAGTCCGGCACGTTCGGCGCGCAGCTTAACCCGCATCTGGTAAAACAGGTTGGTCACCATCTCAGGCAACACACCGAAACGGTCGGTAAATTCGGCCGCCAGCGCATCCAAGGCAGGCTCATCCGGCAGGTCAGCAAGGCGGCGGTAGAGACGCAGGCGCAAGTTCGTGTCCGGAACATAGGTTTCGGGGATACCGATGGCAAGCGGCAAATCCACGTTGACCGGCAAGCCCATAGGCTGGATGGCCTCCAGGCTGGCGGATTTCAGGTCAATTTTCAAGCCTTCGAACCGACCCAGTGTGCGCGCCTGTTTTACTGCGGCAGCCAGCAAACGCGTGTACAAGTGGAAACCCACGGCGGCGATATAACCGGACTGGTGCGTTCCCAACAGTTCACCAGCGCCGCGCATTTCCAAGTCACGCATGGCAATCGAATAACCCGCGCCAAGTTGTGTATTTTCGGCGATCACTTCCAGGCGTTCCTGGCCTTCGGGCGTGGGTGCAAACTTCCGGTGCCGGAAAAAATAGGCGTAGGCACGCGCGGCGCCGCGTCCAACCCGTCCGCGCAGTTGGTAAAGCTGCGCCAGGCCAAAAGCATCCGCCCGATCCACAATGAGCGTGTTTGCATTGGGAATATCGAGACCGGATTCAATGATGGAGGTTGAAAGCAGGATGTCAATATCGCCGGCGGTAAAGCGGTGCATCACGCTGGCGAGTTCCGTCTCGGCCATCTGGCCGTGACCAATGGCGATGCGCGCCTCGGGCACGAGTTTTTCCAGATGCATTCGGATGGCATCAATGGTCTGGACGCGATTGTGAACAAAGAAAACCTGGCCACCACGTTCCAGCTCACGCAGGATAGCCTGGCGGACAAGCTTGGGAGAGTACGGCCCAACGTGGGTAATGATGGGCAGGCGTTCCTCCGGAGGAGTGTTCAGGTTTGAGATATCGCGTACACCGGTCAACGCCATGTAGAGCGTGCGCGGAATGGGCGTAGCGGTTAACGTAAGCACATCCACTTCGGTCCGCAATTTTTTCAAGTGCTCCTTGTGTGTTACACCGAAGCGCTGCTCCTCGTCGATGATGACCAGACCGAGGTCTTTGAACTGCACGTCGGCTGAGATGAGCCGGTGTGTGCCAATGACAATATCCACCGCACCCTGCGACAGCGCGTACAAAATCTGGCTCTGCTCGCGCGGCGTGCGAAAGCGCGAGAGCATTTCGACCGTCACAGGAAAAGCAGACAGCCGCTGCCGGAACGTATCATAATGCTGCTGCGCCAGCACGGTGGTAGGCACCAACACCGCCACCTGGCGCCCATCCATCACGGCCTTGAAGGCCGCCCGCAAAGCCACCTCGGTCTTGCCATAACCCACATCGCCACATAACAGGCGATCCATCGGGCGAGGTGTTTCCATGTCACGTTTGATATCCGCCAGCGCCTTGACCTGGTCACCTGTTTCAACGTAAGGAAAACTGGATTCCAGTTCCCCCTGCCAGGTATTGTCAGGACTGAAGGCGAAACCTTCGGCCAAGTGGCGGCGAGCATACAGATCGAGCAGATCCTGCGCTACCGCCTGCACGGCTTCACGAACCTTGCGCTTGGTCTCCGGCCATTCCTGGGTGCCCAGGCTTCCGGGTGTCGGCGGCGAACCATCCGGTCCGATATAGCGGGTTAGGCGGTCAGCCTGGTGGATAGGGACATAGACCTGATCACCATTTTTATATTCCACACATAGGAACTCGCGCTGCAAGCCTTCGAGCGTGCGCTGAACCATGCCAGTGAATTTACCAAGTCCGTAATCCACATGGACGATCCAGTCGCCGGGGTGCAGATCCGCATATGCGGATTCGGGAGTCTCAGCGCCGGGACGCGGGCGTTGGCGAGGCTGCGGGCGTTCCCAGCCGAAGATCTCAGAATCGGTAATGAGATACGAACTACCCAGGCTCCAGCCTTCGGAGAGACTGCCTTCCACGAATTGAGGATCGACAAGTGTAGATTTATGATTGTGCTCGATCCACAATTCTTCCAGACGGGAAGATTGGCGGGATACCACCGCAACAGAATTATTCTCATTGACGATCCCGGCAAGATACTCGGTAAAAGGTTTCAGGCGTCCGCCAAACCGTTCAATCTGCCCAAACTGCATTGACAAATTTACCGCGGCCGGCTGATCGTCAGGGGCTACCTCGTACGTCGAACGACCCAATTCAAGGCAGGCGCGGCTGCTGAGGATATCGGCCAGTTCGGACCAGGAGACATAAGGAACCGGGAAACTCTCCGCCAGCGTCCCTTCCGCAATGGACTCGGCCCGCAGCTTGACGGCCTGCTCCTCGATTTCTGATACCATGCTCTCGAGGATACCCAGATCATCCACCAAAATAATGGATCCCTGGGGTAGATAATCCAATACATTTGCCGAGAGCGAGTGCAGCAAAGGGATATGAAATTCAGAGATGTGGGTGGAGAGGTTTGACAGGTCGGACGAGTTAGACATATCCGGCTTGTCAGTTATTATATATTCCCGGGCTGGGGTAATAAGAACAGACTCAAGTTTATCAACCGTACGCTGCGAACCTGGATCAAAACGCCGGATGGTATCAATCTCATTTCCGAAGAAATCCAGCCTGACGGGGTGCGGTTCAGACTGCGGCCAGACATCCAGCAGACCGCCGCGATGCGAGAACTGTCCCGGTTCCAGGACGGTGTCAACTGGCTGATATCCAATGTGCAGCCACTCTTCGAGCAGGCTGTTCGGGGAGAAGTTTTGCCCAGTCTTAAGCTGCCTGGAGGCCCTAAGAAAGTCCCTTCGCGGCAGGGTGCGTGTCATGAGCGCACGCGCCGAAGTGACCAGGATAGGTGGGGTGGCCGGCTTCGCCGCGAACGGCAGATGATAAACCGCCATCGCGGTCAGCGCTTGAAGACGTTCCCGCCGAGTAGTGGTGCCCCAAGCGGCATCTTCATAAAAAAGCGGGTTGGGCTCCGAAAAGATATAGCGAGGGGCGTCCGGCGCCCAGAAAGCCAGTTCATCGTACAATTGGAGGGCATGGTCGGCGCGATCGGTCACCAGGAGAATGGGCTGGCGCAAGTCCGTATGCAGGGCCGCCAGTACCGGCAGGCGGGCTGCACGCGGCAGGGCCAATCCGGGTTGGGCATGGCTGGATTGCAACGCAACCAGCAGTTGCTGGTAAGCGGGAGTTTGGCGAAGCGAGTCAAGGAGGAATTGCATGACGGGAGTGGAAAACGAGTTATTGGAAATATCGGGTACTAATCATCAATGACGAAGGAGCAACTTATCACTGGCCACTGCTGTTACCGCCATTATATTTATTCATGGCCGCATCCAAGCCTTCGGAGACAAACGTTAACACGGCATCTACGGCGCGGATGAGTGTTTCAGAGAGAATGGCCAGATCGGCGTTCGAGAATTCCTGGAGCACATAATCTGGAGCGGCCATTTGTCCGGGCGGGCGGCCAATTCCCAACCGCAGGCGCGGCAACTCCTGCGTACCAAGACGTTCAAGGATGGAGGTCATGCCCTTCTGCCCAGCCGAGCCGCCGTCCGGGCGGATGCGGATGGTGCCGGGGGGCAGGTCCAAGTCGTCGTGCGCCACAAGCAAATTGGTCAAGGGCAGTTTGTAAAAATGCACTAATCCCAGCACGGATTGGCCGGAGAGGTTCATGAAGGTCTGCGGTTTGGCCAGGATAATCTTGTAATCGCCATATAAAGCACTCGCCACCAGCGCCCGGGACTGCAGGCGGGTGAAACGCGCGTTGAGTTTCACCGCCAGCCGGTCGAGCAGCATAAATCCCACGTTATGGCGGGTTTCACGATATTCGCGGCCCGGATTACCCAAACCGACAACCAGGAAGGTTTCTGTCATATTCATTTCCGTCGCAGCCAGCCATATATGCCAAGAATGGCAAGGAAAAGCATCGCCCCCAAGCCACCGTAAGCCAGACTGATCGAGACATCCGCCGGCGTCAATACCGCAGGATTAGGCGGTAAAGAAGTCGGGGTGGGGAATTGCGTCGCGGTCAGCGTGATGGTCGGGAGAGGAGTTGCTTGCAAGGGGGTGGGAGCCGGAGTGGGCGTCTCGACCGGCGTATAGTTACGCACCCGCAGGTTCTGAACAATGGTATCCAGATGACTCCCATCGGTCAAATATACCCGCAGGCGCAAATTATAATCTCCATCTGTGATGGTAGTGGTGTCCCAGGTTGCCAATGTATTCGATGCAACCGGTTGGTTGCTGGCAACAATCAGGAACCAGGTTCCAGTGGTATCGCCGGCGTATGCAAAAGCGACTTCCGCTGACAGAAAACCCGGCACATCGCTGGAACCCTGGATCGCCACCACGCCCTGAAGAACCTGGCCCGGGTGGAGCGACATGAAAACAGGCCCAGCTTGCGCGGCAACAGGCCTGACGACAACCGCCGCCAGGATAAATATCAGAAAGAGCAATTTCCTCATTCGAATCATCCTGTCCCGGCAATTAGTAAAAGGGTAGTTTAACACGAAGGTGGGCGCGGGTCAACGCCAAGGTAAAAGCTGCAAGGTGAAAGTCATACACAATTTCTAAGTTTCCCTTATAATAGAGATATCTTTTAAACAACCAAATTCCGGAGTAACAGAATGAGTCAAACTCGCAGCGAACAGATGGTTAACCGCTTGCGCTCGATGCAAGCCGCCGCACCGGATATCGAAGCTTCTGCCATCGTTTCAGTGGACGGATTGATCATGGCATCGGCTCTGCCTGCCGATGTCGAAGAAGATCGTGTCTCGGCCATGTCCGCTGCCATGCTCAGCCTGGGGGAACGCATCGCCAGCGAGTTGGGGCGCGGCGGGCTGGAGCAAGTCTATATTAAAGGCAGCGCTGGCTTTATCGTCTTGACCTCGGTCGGAGCGGAGGCCGTGCTGACCGCACTGGCACGCCAGGATGCCAAACTCGGCCTTATCTTCCTGGAGATGCGCCGGGCCGCCGAGGACCTGGTCAAATTGGTCGGATGAAACCAACCGGCGATAATCAATTAGCACCCAAAAACGTCTACTCGCGTGGGGAGGCTGCCAGCTACTGGCCCTCCCCACGCCCTTTGTTTAGGGCACCCGTTCCATCCACTGGAAGCAGGTGATGAGCTCAAGGAGTTGAAATGCCAACCAAATATATTTTCTTCACAGGCGGAGTGGTCAGTTCAGTCGGCAAAGGCGTCACGGCCGCGGCGACCGGCCTGCTGCTTAAATCGCGCGGTTTCAAGGTAACCGTACAGAAACTGGATCCCTACATCAACGTGGACCCGGGCACAATGTCACCCTACCAACACGGGGAAGTTTACGTTCTCGACGATGGGGCCGAAACGGACCTGGACCTGGGCCATTATGAGCGCTTCGTGGACATCCGCCTGGGGCATTTCAGCAACTTCACCACCGGGCAGGTTTATGCCGAAGTGATCAGCAAGGAACGCCATGGCGACTACCTGGGCGGGACGATCCAGGTTATCCCGCATATCACCAACGAGATCAAGCGCCGTATCGGGCTGGTTGCCAAGGAGACCGGGGCGGAAGTAGTGATCCTCGAAATCGGCGGCACGGTCGGTGACATCGAATCACAGCCGTTCGTGGAAGCCCTGCGGCAACTGCGCAATGAGGTGGGACGAGAGAACACTTTCTTCGTACACGTCACCTGGCTGCCCTTCATCGGCGCCACGCAGGAGCTCAAGACCAAACCCACCCAGCACTCGGTGACCACCCTACGCTCCATGGGTATCTCCCCCAACATGATCATCGCCCGCTCAGATAACCCGGTCGAAGACGATCTATGCGACAAGATCGCCCTGTTCTGCGACGTGGACCGGCGCGCCGTGGTGCCCATGGTGACTGCCCCGGTGCTCTACGAGGTACCGCTGCTGCTGGAAAAAGCAGGGGTGGGCGATTACATCGTCGAGCGACTGGGACTCAAGGCACGTGCGATCCCGGACTGGGCACCCTGGAGGCAGTTGGTGGAGGAAGTGCGCAAGCCCAAGCCGGTTGTCAAGATCGCCCTGGTCGGCAAGTACGTTGAGTTGAAAGATGCCTACATGTCGGTACGCGAGGCGGTCAAACATGCCGCGCTTTCCCAGGGCGTGGAAGCCGAGATCCTATGGGTGCATTCCGCCGACCTGGAAAAGGGCAAGGGCTGGGAAGATGTCAAAGCTGCAGATGGTATCATCGTCCCGGGCGGGTTCGGCTCGCGCGGCATCGAAGGCAAGATCCAGGCGGCCCGCTATGCCCGGGAGGGCAATGTGCCCTACCTGGGCCTGTGCCTGGGGATGCAGGTGATGTGTGTGGAGTTCGCCCGGAACGTCCTGGGGCACGAGGATGCCAATTCGACCGAGTTCGACCGCGGTACGAACTACCCGGTGATCGACCTGATGGTGGAGCAGCGCGCCATTACGGACATGGGCGGGACGATGCGCCTGGGCTTGTATCCGTGTGTATTGCAGCCAGGCACGAAAGCCGCCGCCGCGTACGGCGAGAAAAAGGTGGATGAGCGCCACCGCCATCGCTGGGAGTTCAACAACAACTACCGGGAGGAGTTCCAAAAAGGCGGCATAGCCTTCTCAGGCATTTCCCCGGATGGGATGCTGGTAGAGATAGCTGAATTGACGGACCACCCCTACATGCTCGGCAGCCAGTTCCACCCGGAGTTCCTCTCCCGCCCGATGCGCCCGCACCCGCTGTTTATGGGCCTGATCAAGGCAGCTAAGGAGAGGCGTGGGTATTAACGAGTTAGGGAATACATAAGAATACAATGGTTGTCCAATAATAAAAAAGGCCAGACTGCTTTTTTGGCGCAGTCTGGCCTGTCATTTATAATTTACATTGTACCTATCAATTGACGGTATGAATCACGTATGTCGAACCTTCCTGATAATTTCCATCACCGCCATACGTAGCCGTGATAGTGACACTGAATTGACCCGTGACCTGACCAGGGTTGGTGATGACCACACCGCAAGAGCTTTCATCTGCAAGAACGATGGTACAGTCGTTATTTTGACCGGGGTTGAGGCTGATTGCTACGTATCCAGTTGGTGTAACACCGGATCCGGTCACGCTAACACTTACCTCGACCAATTGATTGGACACAGATGGTTCAGGGGAAACCCCTGTGATGGTTACCGTAGGAGTGCCTCGGAGCACGGTATCGCTGGTAGTGCCCGAGCTAGGTACATAATTCGCATCGCCGTTGTATGTTGCCGTGATGGTATGGGGACCGGCAGTCAGGAACCATACATTCCATCTGGCGGTCCCGGTTGAATCCAACGGGATGCCGCTGCCGTCGTTATCCGTGCCGGTGATATCCACCGTACCAGTTGGAGTAACGCCCGGGCCGCTTACGGTAACGGTCACCAGGACAAAGTTACTTGCCGAGGAACCAAGCGTGGCTGGATCAGGCTCTGCTGTGAGGGTCACGATGGAGGCATTTTTAACAGAATGGCTGATGGTACCCAAACCGGGCAGATAGTTCCCGTCGCCGTTATAGTAGGCAGTAATGGTCTTGAGGCCAATGGTGTTGAAAACCACATTACAACTTCCAGTCCCGCCCGAAAGCCTGATGGTGCAATTGATATCCGCACCGCTGATATTAACCGTTCCGGTCGGTCTGACACCACCCCCAACCACTTGAACACTTAAAGAGACTGCCTGGGAGGGAAAGGATGGATCAGGAGATTCTGCTGTAATATATGTTGTGGATGAACCTAATTGCACGAATTGGATGGCGGAACCCGAACTGGAGGCATAATTCCCGTCACCGTGATATGTCGCCTTCAGGGTTTTAACACCGGCTGTGTTAAAGATCACACTGCAACTGCCGCTTCCTCCAGAGAGTGTAAGGGAACAGTTGATATCTGCTCCTTTGATGGTCACTGTTCCAGTCGGGGTCGTGCCAGCTCCACTTACGGTAACACTCACCACGACCGCCTGACCTGGTACAGATCGATCGGGAATGGCGCCGTTAATTGTAGTTGTAGAGGGACCTTTGTTCACACTGTGTTTTGCTTTCCCCAGGCCGGGCGGATAATTTGTATCGCCACTGTAAGAAGCCACAAGGGTCCAGGTACCAGGCGTATCAAAAACCACGGTGCAATTCCCACTGCCTGCTACGAGCGTAATCGTGCAGTCGGTGTCCGCTCCAAAGATAAGTACCGTTCCAGTTGGGGCGGGAGTTTTGCTTTTCCCCTTCACAGTAACGCTCACCAGCACCGATTGGCCGGGTATGGACGGATTGGGTGTGGCTTTCGTAATGGTCGTTTTTGTAGTACTGACCGCACTTACCCCAAGCTGTTCGCCATCTCCAGGCGAGGCGGCTTTTGTCCTTGCAGAACTGAGGCTTAACACAACGACGGCTATAACCAAGGCAAGGCAGAGTTTTCCCAATTTGGAAAAATTATGGTTAAAAGTGAAACGAAACATATATTTTCCTCCTAAAGGAATACAATCCATCAATTGAAGGAAACACAGGCACCTTGTTCAGTGTTGCATATCTAAAAATATTATACACCCATAGGCATTGATGTGACTGCCGTATCTTAAAAAATGCGCTATACTTGCAGATTAGAAACCGACAGACTTCATCCAAACTCTTGAAGGAGAATCCTATGGATACTACAATCGAACTTATCACCGGGCAGGAAATCCTCGACTCACGCGGCAACCCGACCGTGGAAGTCGAAGTGGTCCTAGCCGACGGCTCGTGGGGGCGCGCGGCCGTGCCCTCCGGAGCTTCCACGGGCGTTCACGAGGCGCTCGAACTGCGCGATGGAGACAAAAAACGCTACAACGGTAAGGGCGTACTAAAAGCCGTCGAAGCCGTCAACGATATCATTGCCGACGAACTGTACGGTTGGGATGCCACCGACCAGAAAGCCATTGACATGGAATTGCTGGCCCTGGACGGCACCCCCAACAAGTCCAAGTTCGGTGCCAACGCCATTTTGGGCGTCTCGCTGGCAGTCGCCAAAGCGGCTGCAGCCGGGCTAGGCCTGCCGCTCTACCGCTACATTGGCGGCGTGTATGCACACGTGCTGCCCGTACCTATGATGAACATCCTGAACGGCGGCGCACACACCGCCTGGCAGTCCACGGATGCCCAGGAGTTCATGGTCATGCCGCTCGGTGCACCCACCTTTGCGGAAGGTCTGCGCTGGGGCGCGGAGATCTATCACGCCCTCAAATCCGTGCTCAAGGATAAAGGCTACGTTACCCTGGTCGGCGACGAAGGCGGCTACGCCCCTGCGCTCAAGGCCAACAACGAAGCCGTAGAAGTCATCCTGGAAGCCATCGCGAAGGCCGGTTTCAAGGCGGGGCGCGGCGAGCAGGTGGCAATCGCCCTCGATCCGGCTGCATCCGAACTGTACGACGAAGAGACCAAAACCTACAACCTGCGCAAGGAAGGCAAGAAGCTGACCGGGGCGCAAATGGTCGAATTCTGGGCAAAATGGGTTAAGGATTATCCAATCGTTTCCCTCGAAGACGGCCTGGCGCAAGATGACTGGGAGTCCTGGGTTTTGCTGACGGAGCAACTGGGCGACCAGATCCAGATCGTCGGCGACGACCTGCTCGTCACCAACCCCGAACGCGTCCGGCGCGGTATCCGAGAGAAGGCGTGCAACGCCCTGCTGGTGAAACTCAACCAGATCGGCTCCCTGACCGAGACCATCGAAGCAGTCGAGATCTGCCACCGGGCCGGCTGGCGGGCAGTCACATCTCACCGCTCCGGCGAGACCGAAGATAGCACCATCGCCGACCTGGCTGTGGCCCTTAACATGGGCCAGATCAAGACCGGCGCGCCGGCTCGCTCCGACCGCGTTGCCAAATACAACCAGTTGCTGCGCATCGAAGCCGAACTGGGCGATACCGGTAAATACGCCGGCTGGGAATCCCTGAAACACGCATAAATATAAAAGCATCTTTTGTTCCTGCGCGCCCTGGGGCGCGCAGGATTTTTTTAAGGATTGAATTAGTTAAATGACTTGACAAAATAATACCTCATTGTTATCATTCAATTACAATTTTGTTAGATTTAATACATTAATAGGCTTGTTTAGACAGATTTTAGGCATATATGTGGTCCATACCATCTCAGAATGTAAAAAACATTAACAAATATGCCGTAATGGACCTGATCCGTTTCACACCCGGAGGCATCTCACGCGCCGAAATTGCCAGAAGACTCGAACTAACCAGGGCAGCCGTAACTGCCATCGTCAGTGACCTCCTAGGAAGCGGGATCATCCGGGAATCAGAAAGCATTTTCAGCCAGAGTGGACGGCCGCCGGTTGTATTGGAAATCGACCCGTCGCGAGGCTACGTTATCGGTATAGACTTGGGCGCCAGCCACATCAGTTTACTTGTTGCAGATATGGCCGCCCACATAGTGGATGAAATAGAAGCCCCTCTTAATATTCAGGACGGTCCTAAAATCTGCCTGGATCAGGCCGACCAGCTCATCCAGGATATTCTTGCAAAAACGAATCTCGCTCTTAAAGATATCCTAGCCATCGGAGTAGGCGTTCCCGGACCAATCGTCTCGGATGCCGGCATGGTACTGGCGCCGCCCATCATGCCAGGATGGGACCAATTTCCAATCCGGGATACACTCGAAAAAAAGTGGGGGCGACCGGTTTCCCTCAACAATGATGCAGAACTGGGTGCGTTGGGAGAATGGGCAGCCGGCGCCGGACGGGGTGAGAGCAATCTCGCCTATATCAAAGTCGGCACCGGGATTGGCTGCGGCCTGCTTCTGGATGGAAAAATATACCGCGGCATCACCGGATCGGCTGGCGAGATCGGTCACCTGACCATTGATGAAAACGGTCCTCTATGTGCGTGCGGCAATCATGGTTGCCTGGAAGCATTTGCCGGCGGTAGAGCCATCGCCCAACAGGCCATGGACGCCATCCAAAAAGGCCAGCGCACCCGCCTGGCCAGTTTTCAATCGGATGGAACAATAACCGCCCAGCAGGTTGCCACGGCTGCCCGCCAAGGCGATCTGGTGGCTCAGCAGATCCTCAGCCAGGCCGGGGCACATATCGGCATAGCACTCGCAGGGTTAGTCAATTTATTCAATCCTGGTATGGTTATTATCGGTGGTGGTGTTTCACAGAACGGAGACATTATCCTTGAGCCAATCCGGCAAGTGGTTAACCGCCGGAGCCTTCCAGCCGCCACGCGGGTTGTCCGCATCACTACGGCGATGCTCGGACGGCGTTCATCCAGCATCGGAGCAGTCATCCAAGCACTAACCATTACCTTGCACCAGATTGCAGACCGAAAGGAGGTGATAGCCACACCCGCGGCACGCAAGCAGAGCCGGGTACCCAAAATAACCCAATCGTAAAAGCGCTTTCCAAACGGAACCTCGCAATGCTGGTAAGGTTCCCGATATTCAACTCAATTCAATTCGACTATAATTAAGGAGAAAGAAAAAAATGAAACGCCCTATCGTTATCCTGGCAAGCCTTATGATTGTTGCCACCATGCTTCTGTCGGCCTGCGGCGCAACTGCAACCACTGCTGCACCAGCCCCGACCATGGCTCCCGCCACATCGGCTCCAGCCCCAACCATGGCTCCTGCCACAGTAGCCGCGACCGCCGTTCCCCCAACCGCGACATCTGCTCCAGCAGTTACATTGAATGTCTGGGATTGCTACCATGCGGGTGGCTCTGAGGAACAGACGATTACCGGCCTGGTCAAGCAATATGAGGCCGCCAACCCGAATGTCACGATCACCCTCCTGGAAGTACCTTACGACTCCTGCTTCACCAAGTACGAGACCGACACTGCCGCTGGCGGTGGCCCAGATATGTTTACGGCCCCGAATGACAACCTCGGCAGCGAAGTCCGTGCCAACTTGATCGCCCCCATTGATAGCCTCGTCGCGGGCAAACTGACTGGCTACACCCAGGCCGGCATCAACGGCGTTACCATTGATGGCAAACTTTATGCCGTTCCAGGGATCGCCAAGGCAGTCGGACTGTTCTACAACACCACCACCATCCCCAACCCTCCAAAGACTACCGACGACCTGATGGCTCTGGTCAAATCTGGCAAGAAACTTGGCCTTGCCAATAGCGACTATTATGCCTGGGGATTCTGGTCCGCGTTTGGTGGCACCCTTCTGGATAGCAACGGAAAGTGCGTTGCTGATCAAGGTGGTTTTGCAGATGCAATCCAGTATATGATAGACCTCAAAAAGGCCGGCGCCGACATTGACACCGATTCGGGCAAGTTGGACACCGCCTTTGAGCAGGGCCAGTTGGATATGATCTTCGAAGGCCCGTGGGAATTGGGTGACTTCGAGAAGGCTCTCGGCACCAAGCTGGGCGCTACCACTGGACCCACCGGCCCGAAAGGCGCCTTCATGTCCATGAGCGGTATTGATGGCTGGTACATCAACCCCAACAGCCAAAACCAGGCTGCTGCCGTTGCTGCAGCCCTTTACTTCTTCGGCAAGGATGGCCTGACCGCCTACGAGAACACCGCAGGCGACCCGGCTGCCCGCTCCGACGTTAATTCGACTGATCCATTGGTGGCGGAGTTCGCTACCATCGCTGCTGGTGGCTTCCCTCGCCTGCAGACAGCCGAATTTGGTAACTATTGGGGCCCGTTCGGAGATGCTCTGACTGCAGCCTTCGCCGGTACAGCCACCCCAACAGCAGCCGTCGCAACCGCTTGCGCGGCCATGAATAAAGCCAACAAAAAGTAGTTCTTGCAATAGCGGAATGGAGCAACCGGCTGTGATGTAAATTGCCACAGCCAGGCAGACTCAAACCATTCCGAACCCGTTTCGTAATATCCATTCGGGGGGAGCGCTATATGGTATAGCGCTCCCCCCCAGGAATAATGCCCATTTTCATTTGAGTTGGCCGATCCACTCCCGGTGGATGGCCGAATGAGGTGAGTATGACTGCCCTGACAAAAAGTCCCCCTTCCGTTAATATGGCTCGAAGAAAGAAACCTTTTTGGAGAAACGCTACCAATTATCTCTATCTCGTTCCGGCCTTCCTGATCATGGGGGTGATCACCTATTATCCGATGCTCTACCAGGTCTGGATGTCCTTCACCGATTATGGCCTGAAGAATCTACGTGTTGGCGCTCCATGGCCTGCATTTGTTGGGCTATCCAATTACATCAGCATCCTGACGAATCAACTGGGATTGTCTTATTTCAACTTCTGGCACATCCTGGCCTTCGATCTCTGGTGGACCTTCTCCAATGTGATCATCCACGTCTCTCTGGGGATCTTGATCGCAGTCGTGCTGAACCGGCAGGGTCTTTGGTTTAAAAGTTTTTATCGCGCCCTCTTTATCATTCCCATGGTGCTACCTCAGATTATCGTCGCCACCATATTCAAGAACATGTTCGATCCGGATTACGGCGCCATTAACCAGGGGCTGGCAGTCTTGGGTAAAACATTCCTGGGATTAAGCCCAACCTTATTCCATATCAATTGGATTGAGCAAGTGCAATTTCCGATCAGTTGGCTGCCGTTGCCGCTGGCGTATTTTGCATTACTCATCACGAATATCTGGCTGGGCTGGCCTTTCATGACCATCGTCGCCAGTGGGGCGCTGCAAAGCATCCCAAAAGATTTATACGAAGCCGCAACCATTGACGGCGCCAACAGCAGCCAGCAGTTCTGGCGGGTTACGCTTCCCCTGATTCGTCCGGCGATGGTTCCGGCAGCAGTGTACGGCATCGTGGCTACCTTCAACTTGTTCACCCTAATCTTCTTCATGACCAACGGAGGCCCGTTGGAGGAGACGGAAATCCTGGTGACTGCCGCTTATAACCTGATCACCCAGCAGCATATTTATGGGATTGCAGCCGCCTTCTGCGTTTACATTTTCATCATATTGCTTGCTCTTACCCTGATCACGAATGCGCTCACCCGCGCCACGGAGAGCTACGATGTCTAAACAAACTGGAACGCCATTTTCCAACCGCATCAAGTGGTTTTTACAAAGCCGGGGTACCTCCGGGGAACGCGGAATGAGCCTTGGATCCCAATTGTTGAGCCAGTTATTCCTGCTGATCGTCGCGGCGACTGTTATTTATCCAATCCTTTGGATCGTGAGCATGTCGTTCGATCCGCGTGACATTTCCCGCCCAACCGCGCTACGCCTTAACCCGTTTGCAAGCGGGCTTTCACTCAAGGCCTACGCAGATGTAATTGCGAAACCCACCCCCAACCCAGTCGATCTTGGACAACTGGCCTTTAATAGCTTACGGTTGGCAACCAGTGTAGGCATTGCATCCATTATTGTTGGTGTATTTGCATCCTATGCTTTCTCACGCCTGCGGTTCAAAGGCCGGCAGGTTCTGATGCTAGCCGTTCTGGGTGTGTTGATGCTGCCGTCCATCGCCACCCTGCCGGCGCTGTTCGTCCTTCTTAATAAGGTTCAGTTCCATATTGGAACAACGGTCTTTAACCTGCGCAACTCGCTCCTGGGAGTAGGGGTTGCCATCCTTTCCGGATCGCTGCCTTTCGCGATCTGGAATATGAAGGGCTACCTGGACACCATTCCCAGGGATCTTGAAGAAGCTGCCTGGATTGATGGCTGTAACCAAATGTCAGCCTTTTTCCTGGTAACCTTACCTCTTTCAACGCCCGTCCTAGCGGTGACATTTTTCCTGGGATTTATGAGCACCTGGACAGAATTTGCCACCTCCTGGCTTTTTCTGACCAACCCGAAGGATTTCACACTCGTAATGGCCCTGTATAATATGGTCGGCCAGTATTCTGATAGCACACCGTGGTCGCATTTTGCGGCATACTCGATCCTGGTCGCCCTGCCGGTTACGATCATCTACCTCTTTATACAACGCTGGTTCGTCGGAGGCCTGGCTATCGGAGGCGTAAAAGGATAATCCAATCAACGAGGCGGCCAGGCGGCCGCCTTTTTGAAACCAGAGTGATGTGATGCGAAAATATTTGACTCTTCTCCTTGTTGCTGGAATCATCGCGGCATGTACCCCCTTGAGCAGACCAGCCAGGGAAAACACCCCTGTTCATTTGCCTGCACTGACAGAGACGCCTATAAGCATGCCTGCAGAGAGGCAAACTTCGACTCCTAGACCTACACAGACTCAGATAGCGCTTCCAACCTCGCAGCCTTGGTGGGAGAACGCAGTGTTCTATGAAATATTCGTTCGCAGTTTTTACGATAGCAACGGCGATGGCATCGGGGACCTCAACGGCATTATCCAAAAATTGGATTATCTCAAGGACATGGGCATTACCGCTTTGTGGCTTATGCCGATCTATCCATCGCCTTCCTATCATGGATATGATGTTACTGATTATTTCAACGTTAACGCTCAGTATGGCACGTTGGATGATCTAAAGAACCTGCTCGCTGAGGCGCATAAGCGCGGTATGCACGTCATTCTGGATCTGGAGTTAAACCATACTTCCAACCAAAACCCTTGGTTCATTAATTCCAAAGACAAAGATTCTCCAAATAGGGATTGGTACGTTTGGTCTGATACCAACCCAGGTTACTTGGGTCCATTGGGAGTTGCCTGGTTTCCGGGGAACCAAGGCTATTATTATGGAATCTTCGGCGCAAACATGCCGGATTTAAATTATCGCAACCCGGCGGTTACGGCTGAGATGGAAAAGGTAGTCGCATATTGGTTAAAAGATGTTGGCGTGGATGGGTTTCGCCTGGATGCGATAAACTATCTTGTCGAAGAAGGCCAGAAGCAGGTCAACACCCAGTCTACTCATGACTGGCTTAAGGGGTTCTATACGACTTACAAAGCAGACAATCCCAATGCATATACCGTTGGCGAAGTATTTGGGAGCGATGCCACCCTGGCTGCTTCGTACACCGGCAACCAGATGGACATGGTTTTCAATTTTGAAATGGCCAGCGGTTTTATTGACAGTGCCAACGGGCAAACCAACTCGGCTATCGATAGCGCTTTGACTTTTGCCAAACAAGCCATGTCCGATTGGCAATTCGCTACATTCCTGACGAACCATGATCAGGCCCGGACAATGACCGTTTTAAACAGCAGCCTCGATAAAGCCAAGATGGCCGCTTTTCTCCTCCTGACATCCCCCGGAACTCCATTCATTTACTATGGTGAAGAAATCGGGATGGAAGGGGATAAACCGGACCCGGATATCCGCCGCCCAATGCAATGGGCAGCCGGCAGTAACGCCGGATTCACCACCGGTACGCCTTGGGAAGCGCTCGAACCTAACGACCAGACCGCCAATGTCGCCGCAGAAACCAACGACCCAGGCTCGCTCCTGTCGTTTTATAAAACTATGCTTGCAATCAGGGCGAATAACCCCATTCTCCGTTCAGGTACGTTGGCACTGTTATCAACGGGAAATTCCGGCATCTATGCCACCCTCCGGATAGAAAATGGAACCATTATCTTAGTGCTAGCCAACCTGACCGCAAACCCCATCACAACCTATGCCCTTAGTGGCGGAGATCCCGCCATCGAAGACGGTACATACCACCCCATTTCAATCCTCGGCTCCGGATCATTTTTAACTGGTAGCGTTACTGGAGGAAATTTCGACAATTACCAGCCGATCGTTACGCTGCCAGGATACAGCAAATATATTCTACAACTCACACGGTAAACAAGCAAACCATCTGATCCATTAGGATTTGCCAGGATAAAGGGAAGATAAACAGTTTTACCCTTTTCTATAAGCCTTGGCGCCTTCTGTCCGGGATGGCACAAAGCAAAGAAATAATATCGCTGCGATCATCCGGCCGATCGCCGAACACAGGAAGATCGCCGGGTAACCCCAGGCCGTTACCACCCAGGCGCCCAGGGCCGCCCCACCCGCCAATGCCAGCATGACCAGAATCTGGTAAATTGCCGAAAAGCGCGCCCTTTGTGCATCCGGAGTCAGCGAAAGCAAGAAGTTAAATGATACCAGGTTGAACACTCCCCAAAACACACCACTGAATGTGTTCAATACAATCACATGCCAGAATTTGCTGACAAACATCCAAGCAAAAGGGACAAACGGGATCAAGATCATGCTGATCAATTGCACCTGGCGTGGTCCCAACCGATCCGAAAGCCTGCCCACCCGCCGCTGGATTAATAGACCGGCCACGGTCGAAACAATGCTGGTAATGCCCACCATCGAAGCAGAAAACTTCAGATTATCAACCATGTAAACATTGAAAAATGGCCCGGCAATGTTAAGGGAGAAATTCCAAAAAGCCATTACCAAGGCAAGCGCCAGGAAAGCCGGATGGGCCAGTATATCCCGCAGTACCTTTCGCAGGGACAGCGAACTCGCCGCTGCTTGCTCTGGGGCGATGCCGCCACGGGGATCTCGCAGGTGACCGAAGCTAAAAGTAGAGCACAGGCCAAACACGAATGCAAGGCCCAAGGCAAGCTGGTATCCAAGCGGGATGGAATTCCAGGTGATCAATTCACCCACTAACAGAATGGCCAGCATCCCGGTAATCCCCATTATGAAATTACGCGAGCCAAAATAGCGTCCCCGCCCTTCCATCGGGACGACGTCAGCAGTAAAGGACATCCAGGCGGGAAAAGCCAGATTCGCAAACGAATCATGCGTCACAGAAAGCACAATTGCCACCCAGACTACGGCCTGCCCGCCGATGAATATCGGTAGCAATGCCAGGGCCAGGAACATCAGGCGGGCCACCCCGCCGCCAAATGCCAGCGTAATCTCTTTGCGGCGACCGTACCGTTCGACCAGGAATGCCCCAGGCAATAATAAAAGCGCTGAACCAAAACTGGAAAAAGAACTCAACAGGCCAATTTGTGCACTCGTGGCCCCCAATGCCAAAATGTACAGGGTAACATACGTAATGTAAATATTGTCGCTCGCAGATGCAAACAGGCCGTCAAAAAAGAACCAATACAGATTGTGCTTGATCAGCTCTGATAACGAAAGAGCCCACTCGCCTCCCCAGGTAAACAACCGGAAGGCGCGCCGGGCCTGGTCACGCGATACTGGCAAAACTGGACGCGCCATATTTTATATTTGCTCGAAATAAGGCATATCCACCACAAAAATTGTGGCGCGGTGGTGCGAGTCTTCCTGCGCGCAACAGGCTTCATGTAAAAGATCGATCACCGTCTGGACCTGCTCCTGTTCAACGCCAATCATCAAAGTTCCATTGCCGCCGTGCATAAAACCGCCGGTGCTTGCCACGCGCGTAACCCGGTACCTATTTTCAACCAGCGATTGGACAACCGATTCGGCATCTTTATCGCGGACAACCACAAACATTAGCTTCATATCTGCCTCGCTCTATTAAAACTGCTCAAATCGTTCCACATTCAGCATATAAAACCGCGCCCCACCCATCTCAGCCTCGACCATAGGCGGGCCGGTCACTTCGCCTTGCATGAACCCGCGCGCAGAAACATATTGCCGGTACGGGCGGCAGTTCTTCCTGACCACATCCAACAAGAGCTGCAGGCGTTCACTTTGAAAACCAACCAGCAGGCAGACCTCCGGCTCCTGGAGCATCCCGCCAGTGCTATTGATCACAGTAAACCTGAACTTCTCCTTCGCCAGGTGCGCAAAAAGCGCGTCTGTTTGCGTTCCAGAAACGGTCAAAATCGCCAATCGGTCAAGCGGAGAGGAACTCATAAGCAACCCTTTTCATTCGGATGTATGCCAAGTATATCAGGGAACAACTCCGAAGATAAATTGCAGTACAAGGCAGACGCTGTTTAGATTGGACGCGGCCAAATCTTTTTTTCTTCGCACACCAGCTTCCTTCGCGGTAAAATTCGACCCGCATAAAATTTCATACTGTAAAGCGAAAAAAACATGTCAACACCTTACTGGGTACAAGACGCTATCTTTTACCACATCTTTCCTGACCGTTTCGCCAATGGCGATATATCCAACGATCCCCCCAATCTGCAAAAATGGGGTGCTCCACCAACCATCTGGGGATTCCAGGGCGGCGACCTGCGCGGCATCCTCCAGCATCTCGATTACCTGCTGGACCTGGGCGTGAATGCCCTTTACCTGAATCCCATCTTCCTGGCCTCGTCCAACCACCGTTACAACGCCAGCGACTATTTTCAGATCGACCCCAGGCTCGGCACACTAGCCGATTTTCGCGCTTTGGTGGATGCCATCCACAAAAATAACATGCGCATTATCCTGGACGGTGTTTTCAACCACTGTGGACGCGGTTTCTTTGCCTTCACGGATGTACTCGAAAATGGCGAAAGATCCGCCTACAAAGATTGGTTTCACATCCAACGTTTTCCTTTGGATGCCTATGGCAGCGGTGATGCGCAAAATTACATTGGCTGGTGGAACCATAAATCCCTACCCAAATTCAACACCGACAACCCCAAAGTCCGCGAATATATTTTCAGTGTGGCACGGCTCTGGATCGAAAAAGGCGCGGATGGCTGGAGGCTGGATGTGCCAAACGAGATTGACGATGATGGTTTCTGGAAAGAGTTCCGCCGGGTAGTCAAGTCTGCCAACCGGGATGCCTACTTGACCGGCGAAATCTGGAAAGTGGACCCGCGCTGGGCAAACGATGGCCATTTCGACGGTCTGATGAACTATCCCGTCAAAGATGCTCTGGCGGCTTACCTCTTGGGCAACGAGAGCGCCTTCCAATTTGGCGAACACATCGAGACCATCTTTAAAGCCTATGAACGCGAAAACCTATTCGCAATGTATGTTCCATTGGACAGCCACGACACTGAGCGTTTCAAAACGTTAATGGGCGGAGATACCAATAAGCTCAAACTGGCCTTTCTTTTCCAAATGGCTTTTCCAGGTGCCCCTTCCATTTACTATGGCGATGAGATCGGGATGGAGGGAGGCAAAGATCCAGACAGCCGGCGCGCTTTCCCCTGGCAGCAGACCAAATGGGACCAGGGACTGCTCCAATGGGTTAAAACACTCATCTCCTTGAGAAAACGCACTCCGAGCCTGCGACGCGGCGAATACGTACAACTGATAGCTGAAGAGAGGGTATACGCCTTTGCCCGCATCCTGGGAGAACAAAACGTTCTCGTCGCCCTGAACGCCTCGGAGCAAAGCCGTAGTACCGAAATACCCTGCGCCGCCCTGAATTGGGGCGAAGGGCGGGTTGTCCAGAGTCTGATTGACGGGCTAAAATTCAGCATCGCAGGCGGCAAACTATCCATCACCCTGCCCCCCTGGAGCGGCATCTGGGTTGGGTGAAGAGAGATTCTCTCTGCCCTGCTATTAACCCCATACCTGTTCTACCAACGCTGGCAGGACCTCGCCTGATTTTCCCTGTAAGAAATAATCAGCCGAGGCCGTGAGAGGGGTTGTCTCGGGGTTAATTTCCACCACAAGTGCGCCGTGCTTATTCGCCAGCCAGGCTAGAGATGCCGCCGGTTGCACCAGTCCGGAGGTACCGATGGAGAAAAAAACCTGACATGTTCGGGCGGACTCCAAGGCGGCTCCCAATTCTGCTGCCGGAAGATTTTCACCAAACCAAACTACATCCGGGCGCAGTTTCGACCCACATTGCGGGCAGATTGGGACTTTCCCCGGCGTGTCATCCCATTCTGAATATACACCGCAGCCGCGCGAGCATTTGACTCGCGTTATGTTTCCGTGCAATTCGAGCACCCGTTGGCTGCCGCCACGTTGATGCAGGCCATCCACGTTCTGGGTGATGAGCATCAAGTGCGGAGCCTGGCGTTCCATTTCGGCCAAGGTAAAATGACCAGGGTTGGGCTGCACCTCCCCGCCCTTCAAACGGCGCATGGCATAAAATTCCCAGACCAGTTCCGGGTTGCGTTCAAAAGCTTCAGGCGTGGCCAGGTCCTCCGGTTTGTATTGCGCCCACAAACCCTCCGTGCTATCGCGGAAAGTGCGCAGCCCGGATTCTTGGGAAACGCCCGCGCCGGTCAGCGCAGCCAGTACCCGGGCGGAGCGCAAAAAAGTGACGAGTTCAACGGGAATATCCATCTACTTTTCCCTCCGGGGTTGTTACACGCTCGGCATTATACACCAGGTTATTCGCGATGCCAATTTGCGCGCGGAAGTTCATGGCTGTCTTGAGCCCGCTAAACGAGGATTAGGCAGCTTATTTCATTGCAAAATGAGTACATTTGTCGTATAGTTGCCGCATGGCAAATAACGAATTGGAAACGGCCGTCATGCAATGGCGGCAGGCACGTGAAGAACGCCTCCGCACCAGCGAAAAAAGCTGGTTCGGCTTGGCGGGATTGTACTGGCTGAAAGAAGGGGAAAACACTTTCGGCAGCGATCCCGGTTGCGCCTTTGTCCTTCCAGCAGACGCGCCTAAAAAAGCCGGGGTATTCCTATTCCAGGATGGAATGGTCACCATTAAAGCAGAACCGACCGTGAAAATAATTTGTAATGGCCATAAACTGCCGTCCCGGGCCCTGCTCGACGATCAACAAGATGAACCTGATTTCCTGTACCTTTCCCACTTTATACTGGTGGTAATAAAACGAGGCGACAGCACACTCGTCCGCCTGTGGGATATTGACCATCCGGCCCGCAAGGCTTTTACCGGATTAAATTATTATCCGTACCGGCCCGAGTATTGTTTTATCGCAAAATACACAGGGTACGGCCCTTATAAGATCGTCAAGACGGAAGATATTATCGGGGAAGTTCACGATAGCCAGATGATCGGGTATGCCACCTTCGAATGGGAGGGTAAGAAATACCGCCTCGACGCGGAGGACGGAGGCGAAGGTCTTTTCATTGCGTTTAAGGATAAGACGAACGCCAAGACCACTTATGCCGGTGGGCGTTACCTGCTCACCGAAAAGCCACAAAATGAGCAGGTAGTGCTTGATTTTAACCGGGCCTACAATATGCCCTGCGCTTATGCCTTGTACGCCACATGCGGCTTAGCGACAAAAGACAATTACCTGCCCATTCCCATCGAAGCCGGAGAAAAGAAATACCAAGAAGATCAATAGAATATTATCATTTATTGGATTATAGCTTTTACAGGTAGGCGGCTTTTGCAAGCCGCCCTTTTTTTCTCTTCAAGCTCGCCCGCGAATGATAAAATAGGCCATGCCCGCCATTCAAGTCTCCCATCTCACCAAAACATTCCATACCAAGCGCAAAGCCGCCGGGTTGGGCGCCAGCATGCGATCGCTGGTCAGACCGCAGTACAACACCGTCGAAGCAGTGTGCAGTTTATCGTTCGAAATGGAACAGGGTGAGTTGCTGGGTTTCATTGGCCCGAACGGCGCCGGGAAATCCACCACCATCAAAATCCTGACCGGCATCCTATTCCCCAGCGCAGACAGCGTCAGCGTTCTTGGCTACATTCCGTGGAAACAACGCCGCCAGTTGGCTTATTCCATCGGCACGGTTTTCGGTCAACGCCCGCAGTTGTGGTACCACCTGCCTGCAGTTGATACTTTCATTCTGTTCGGTAAAATCTATGACATGGATGACCAGGAAACCCTGAAACGTATTGCGTCCCTGGCCGAAGCCTTCGAAATCGGCGACCTGCTCGAAACCCCCGTTCGAAAACTCTCGCTGGGACAGCGCATGCGCTGTGAGGTGGCAGCCTCCCTGTTGCACAAACCCAGGCTGCTCCTGCTCGACGAACCCTCCATTGGGCTGGATGTGGTCGCCAAGCAGCATATCCGCGACGCCATTCGTGAAATGGCTGCCCAGGAAAATGTGGGGGTGCTGCTGACCTCACACGATGCCGGGGACCTAGAGGCACTCTGTAAACGCGTCATCATTATCAACCACGGGCAAATCGTGTACCAGGACAAAGTCTCGGTACTAAAGCGCTCCTACCTGACATCGAAATTGGTCGAAGTACGCTACTCACAGCAGGTTTCCCCCGACTTCCACATCGCCGGAACAGAAACCCTGAAAGTCTCAAAAGATCATTACGCGGTCAAATTGCGTTTTGACACACTCCAGACACCGGTCGAAAAGGTCATCGCGCAGCTTTCGGCGGCCGGGACGTTGTTCGATATTACCGTCTCCGACCCGCCGTTGGAGGAAGTCATCGCCGCAATTTATGAAAGGGCCGAAAGCAAAGGGTAGGAACCAGATGAAGAAATACCTTGCCATCTTCAAAATCACCCTGCTCAACAGTCTGGCCTATCCAGCCGAAATGGTGACCCGCAGTGGCATGATCCTGGTATTTATGTTAGTCTTTTTCCAGCTATGGCATGCCACCTACTCCGCCTCCGGTTCACAGGTGCTCGACGGATTAACACTGCACGATACCATGTGGTACTTGCTGGTGGCCGAAACACTTGAGTTGGGCCGTCCGCGCATGGCGCGCCTCATCTCCCAGCAAGTCAAGGACGGTTCCATCGCCTACCTGCTTAACAAACCTTACGATTTCCTGCTCTACCAGCTTGCCAGCGGGATGGGCGAAAGCCTGCCACGTATGGGAATTCTGTTCATCTTAGGGAGTAGCCTGGTCTGGGCCATGGCCGGACCACCCCCAACTCTTGCCAACTGGCCGGTGGCGCTAGGTGCCCTGGCAGGGGCCTGGCTGCTGCACTTCTGCTTCAATGGTCTGATCGGGCTGGCGGCTTTTGTCGCCGAGGAAGTAGCTCCCTTCGAATGGATCTACCAGAAACTCGTCTTCATCCTGGGCGGGATGCTCATCCCGCTGGATTTCTACCCAGGCTGGCTGCAAGCAGTGGCGAAATCCCTGCCATTCGCCTATATGATGTACGGCCCGGCGCGTCTCTTCGTCAGTCCAAATATGCAACTCTTTTTTCAAATCCTGACCGGGCAGGTACTCTGGCTGGCAGTGCTCGGCGGAATGCTGGCCCTGGCCTTCTCGCGCGGAATGCGCAGGCTGGCAATCAACGGAGGCTGAAGATGAAAGAGCTCAAGTTCTTGACCGCTCTTTGGAAAACCAACCTGGCCTCGGCAGTGGAATACCGCGTAGCCTTTATCTCGCAGTCTATCGGGATGATCTTAAATGATGGGGTCTATTTTTTGGTTTGGATCCTTTTCTTTGACCGCTTCAAGAACATCGGCGGCTGGCAATTGACCGATATGTTCCTTGTTTATGGCGTCTCCGCCGGAGCCTTTGGGTTGGCCGGCATATTCTTTGGTAATGCCTTTAATCTGGGCGACATCATTATCAATGGCCGTCTGGATTATTACCTGTCCCTGCCGCGCCCGATCCTGCTGCATGTGCTGGCCAGCCGGGCCATCCCGAGCGGCTTTGGAGATTTTCTATACGGTTTCATCAGTTATTGCGCATCCGGCCAGTTCAGCCCGGGCGGGTTGGTGCGTTTCATTCTGGCTCTATTCCTGGCAACGGTAGTCTTTGTCTCCTTCCTGGTTATCGTCCAGAGCCTGGCCTTCTGGCTGGGAACAACCGGCGCGTTCACTGATATCGCAATAAATGCCATGATCACATTTGCAATTTACCCCATCACGCTCTTCAACAATTCCGCCAAATTGATCCTTTTCATCATCGTTCCGGCTGCGTTCATGGGCGCTGTCCCGGCCGGCTTTGTGCACGGCTTCTCCTGGCCCCTGCTGGGGCAAATGTGCCTGGCAGCCACCGGCTTCCTGGCTCTGGCTGTGTTTTTATTCCACTTCGGTTTGCAGCGTTATGAGAGCGGCAGCGCCATTCAAGTGGAAGTGTAGTTCACAATAAAAAGCATTATGGTTGCATCGCCTAAATAATTTGTAAAAAGTAAAGAGTTAATATGACCAGTGCAGATAGGGATATTTTGCTCCGCCGATTGGACGATACCCGTTCAAAAATTGAAGAATACCTGCCAAATATTGATGCCAGGAAAGAAATTTACCCCGGCTGGACCATCAAGGAAATGCTGGCACATATGACCGGCTGGGATGAGGCCACAATCGATTCGCTGCGCGCACATGTGATTGGCCGGCCACCGTCAGTGCCTGCCATCCACAGTATGGATGAATATAACGCCCTGACCGTTTCTTCCCGCAAAGGTTTGAATTACGATCAAACCTTGAAGGAATGGCGGTTGACGCGCCAGGTATTGCGAACCACCATCGAACAGATGCCGGAAGACAAATTTATTGGGCTGATAATCGTCCCGTGGGGGGACAAGGCCACGGTAACCTACCTGGTGGATATGTTTCGCGACCACGAGGATGAACATGCACGGGATATAAGCAAGTGGCTCCAGAATCCGGAAAAGCCACTGGAAAAGGAGGGTAGTTAATGTCGCTCAACCTGAAAGCCGAACAGTTCGTCAAATGCACCCCCAGCCAGGTCTATTTTGGCTTCACGCACGCCATCAGCCTGATGGAATGGATGTGTGATTTCGCCACCGTTGTGCCGCACCCCGGCGGACGTATATACCTGTGGTGGCGTGGGGATTTTTATTCTGCCGGAGAATTCATTTCCCTGGCAGAAAACAAATCAATCGTTTTCAAATGGCACTCAAGCCAGGACCCGGCCCCCAGCCAGATAGCCGTAACGCTCCAAGAAAAGGACGGCGGTACTCTGGTCGGACTGACGCATACCACCCCGGACGGGGAATACTGGTCGGAACATGCCCGGTCCTTCCAGCAGGAATGGGCCTGGACCCTCACAAACCTGGCGCAAGTGCTCGAAACCGGCCTGGATAAACGCATCTTCGATCGCCCGGTGCTTGGCATTAACATGAGCGATTTCAATGAAGGCATCGCCAAAGCCATGGGCGTACCCGTCAACGCTGGCATCCGCCTTGATTTCCTGCCCGAAAAAATGGGAGCTTACCAAGCCGGCCTACGCAAAGATGATATTATTATCGAATTGGATGGCAAGTCCATCACAAACGATCTGGGTTCCCTTCTCATGGCGATACAGGGTAAGAAAGGGGGCGATAAAGTGGAAGTGGTTTTCTATCGTGGCCCGGAGAAGAAAACTCTCACAATGGAATTAACCAAACGCCCGGCCCCGCAAATCCCCTGGGAGCCAGAGGAGTTGGCAAAGGCCATTCGGGCCAAATACGATGAAGGACTGGCTGCACTGGAAAAGGCTTGCGCGAATGGAAGCGAAGTTGATGCGGATCAAGAGCTTGCTCCCGACGAATGGAGCGCCAAAGAAGTCCTGGCCCATCTTATCCAGTCCGAACGGCACTGGCTGGAGAACCTGGAGGATGTGATCGGCGGCTACCCGCGCCTTTCCGACGATTGGGCCGGCAATAGCACTCAGCATGTCCATGCCACGGCGGCAGCATATAAAACCGTGCAAGGCTTATTGGAAGAAATGAAACGGCTTTCCGATGAAATGGTGGCATATGTATCGAGCTTGCCTGCGGAGTTCACTGCCCGTAAGGCCTCTTATTTCCAGGCTGCCATCATGCTCCTGGAAGGCTCCCTGCCTCACATTCTTTCCCATATTGACCAGATCCAAAACGCCATCGCGGCGGCTAAAAAGAAAGCGCGAAATTCAACAGGGGATGGATAAACGTTCTCTTAAAGGTAAACCATGAACAATAATGACCTTGAATTCAAGAAAATTCTTGATAATATATACGATGGCGTCTACTTTGTGGATAGTAATCGTTATATCACCTACTGGAATAAAGGAGCCGAGCGCATTACCGGATATTCGGCGAGGCAGGTGGTCGGTCACCGCTGTATGGATAACCTGCTTAACCATGTTACCGAAAACGGCCTTCAACTTTGCCTGAACGGTTGCCCTTTACACGCCACCATTGTGGATGGAAAACAGCGTCAGGCAGAAGTTTATCTCCACCACGCAGATGGGCACCGTATTCCAGTCATGGTACGAACATCCCCCATCCAGGATGAAAATGGTGTGATTATTGGAGCAGTCGAAACATTCAGCGATAATACATCGCTTCTCACCGTCCGCCGCAGGATGGGAAAATTGGAAAAAACCGTTTTGATCGATCCGGCCACTGAAATTGGAAATCGCCGCTATATCGAAATGAAATTAAAATCCGCCCTGGATGAATTTCAGCAGCATCGTGTTCCATTTGGGGTTATTTTCCTGGATATTGATTACTTTAAGCTGGTGAACGATTCATACGGCCACGATTCAGGCGACAAAGTACTGCAAATGGTCGCTAAAACGCTGCAACATAATATGCGTACAGACGATACCGTTGCACGGTGGGGAGGCGATGAATTTATCGCTCTGCTGGCCGGAGTAAACCGGCAGAAACTGCTCTCCGTGGCAGAGAAAATACGTAATCTGATCAAGGAATCCCACCTGACCGTGGAAAATCGGGAAATCCAGGTTGCAGTATCCATTGGAGCCACCATGATCCGCTTCGAAGACAACCTGGAATCTCTTATCCAGCGAGTTGACCAAAATATGTATAAAAGCAAAACGGCCGGCCGGAACCAGATAAGCGCGGACGACAAAAGCATCAACTGAAGCAGTCTAAACTTCGATGTTGATAATCAACCTGGATTGGGGGCAAATGGCCTATCCTTAAAATCGGTGCTATACTTCGCTGTGACTTTGTATGGCTTTCAAGGCTAGCGGCATGCATAAAATCCGTGAGCAATTACCTCTTATTCCATATGGATCATCCGCGCCATCGTTCGTTTACAATGGAGATGTATTTGACATCCTTAAGATACTTCCTTCCGGAATTTGTCGAACGGCAATAACATCACCGCCTTATTGGGGATTGAGAGATTACGAAGCGGATGGGCAGATTGGGTCTGAAGATGATGTCAACATATATATTCAGAAACTTGTTAAGGCTTTTCACGAATTAAGGATGGCTTAACAGATGACGGAACCTTTTGGTTAAATATTGGTGATTGTTATACAAGCGGTGGTCGCACTTGGCGTGCTCCAGATAAAAAGAATCCCGCCAGAGCAATGTCGTATAGAGCCCCTACGCCAAAAGGCCTTAAGCCCAAAGAACTGGTTGGCGTACCTTGGCGACTTGCAATGGCCCTCCAATCAGATGGATGGTATCTACGAAGCGAAATAATTTGGCATAAACCTAATGTGCACCCAGAAAGCGTAAAAGACCGACCTACACGAGCCCACGAAACAATATTTCTATTAACTAAGAACGAAGATTATTATTATGATTATCAGGCTATCTGCGAAAAAGGGGCTAATGGAAATGTACGGAATAAACGTAGTATCTGGTCTGTTCAAACAGAGGCTTTTAATGGGGCACACTTTGCCACCTTTCCTCCCAAGTTAATAGAGCCTTGTGTACTGGCCGGAAGCGCGATAGACGATTATATTATTGATCCATTCTTTGGATCCGGTACCACGGGATTAGTAGCAAGCACTCTTAATCGAAATTTCATAGGTATCGAACTAAAACCTGACTATATTGAACTAGCTGAAAGCAGGCTAAAAAAGCAAGGTATCACTTTTGATGTGATTTACTCAATAGAAAGGAGCAAACAATTTGTCTGATCTTCCGATTCTGCCACCTACTCTCCAACTCGGATTTTATCAACGCCTAAAAGATGCAGAAAAAACTTACTTGCTCCCTGCACTTCTCACTCACATAGGATCACTCAATATAGGAAAACTCGATCAAGAACTTTTACAGTTCGCCAATTCTGAAAAGCTTGCCTTTGTTGCACGCAAGGGATTAAGAGGAGAATTAATATTTCCTGTCCCCTATGTTCTTGAAACAAAACCTGCTCTTTTGGGCTACTATAGACTTCTTCTAGGATTCTCCCAAAAAGAAATCTATAAAGGTGCTTTCTCCAAGTTTAAGGCACTTGAAAATGGGTTTTTATCTATCAAGGTCAAAGCTCTACTCCCTGCATTGTGTGATAGCTTGATTGAAAGTTCGTGGGTTCTCGTTAATGGTATTCCGGAGTTGTCTGGAGAGATAATTAATTCCCTGACTTTACTTACTTTAGGTCCCCAATTTCGAGGTTCCAGAAATGTTAGCTTGGGGGTTGAAGCGATTAGGTTGGTTTTTGCTCTGGTTAAATCAATAGCCACCAACCATATTATTGAGGAGGCAAATTCCTACTTAATTATTGCCAGCGCGACATCCAGAACTTATAAAATTGAGTTCGCTCCGGATCCCGATATTGCAATCAGGCAATCCATGACCAATGGTTCATATCGCAACCGCATTTCTATCGAAGTAAAGGGAGGAACTGATTTCTCCAATATACATAACCGCCTTGGGGAAGCAGAAAAAACTCATCAAAAGGCAAAAGCCGATGGTTTTACACAATTTTGGACAGTAATCAATGTAGCGAATATTGATCAAGCAATTTGGAAACAGGAAACTCCCACAACGAATGAAGTATTTTATCTCGAACAGATTATTGATCCCAGACATGCAGAGCATGCTCGGTTTAGGGAATATTTAATCTCAGAGTTGGGCATCTGAAAAAATCAAAATGCTTTCATCTTATTGATATCAGGAGACTGTTATGGAATACCGCGAACTTGGACGAACGGGTTGGAAGGTATCAGAGATCAGCTTTGGCACCTGGGCCATTGGTGGGTCGTGGGGTGACGTGGATGACAAGGAATTGATCGCAGCATTGCATCGCTCGCTTGACCTGGGCGTTAATTTCTTCGATACTGCAGATGTATATGGAGATGGGCGCAGTGAGCGCTTGCTGGCACAGCTTCGCAAGGAACGGCACGATGCATTTTACATTGCCACTAAAGCCGGGCGCAAACTCGATCCGCACACTGCCGGTGGCTATAACCGGCAGAATCTCACCGCTTTTGTAGAACGCAGTCTGAAAAATCTTGAAACAGAAGCCCTTGATCTCTTGCAGCTTCACTGTCCACCCACCGAAGTGTATTACATGCCGGAAGTTTTCGGCGTGCTTGACGATCTGGTAATAGCCGGCAAATTACGCTATTACGGCGTGAGCGTGGAGAAAGTGGAAGAGGCGCTCAAAGCCATCGAATACCCGCGAATGCAATCCGTGCAGATCATTTTCAATATCTTCCGGCAGCGTCCAGCTGACCTGTTTTTCTCGGAAGCACAGCGCCGTCACGTTGGTATTTTAGCCCGGGTACCGCTGGCATCCGGCCTCCTAACCGGTAAATTAACCCGTACCAGCCAGTTTGCAGCAGATGATCACCGTTCCTTCAACCGGCACGGCGAAGCCTTTGATCGCGGTGAAACTTTTTCCGGCTTGGATTACGAAGCCGGCTTACAAGCAGTTGAAGCGCTGCGCCCGCTGGTCCCCTCAGGCCAGACTCTGTCACAGATGGCGCTACGCTGGATTCTAATGTTCCCGGCAATTACCTGCGCCATTCCCGGAGCCAAACAGCCGCAACAGGCTGAAGAAAATATCCAGGCTGCCACCCTTCCACCCTTGCCGGATGTGACCATGGCTGCAATAGGCGAACTTTATAATCGCTCCGTGAGACCACTCGTTCACCACTACTGGTAAAATTATCCAAACACTATATCATTCCCATAAAAAATAATCGTTCGCTGGTTAACCGAGGAGGTAAAAGCCATGCTGGAAAAACCATCAACCAACATTACTCTCGGCTCGACTGCCCGCTGGACCGCCGCTGCACGGGCCATAGAGACAGCTCGCGAAGACCACTTGTTCGACGATCCCTGGGCCGCCGCGCTGGCAGGAGCAGATGGCACAGTCTGGGCCGCAAATCGCTCCCCCGATAGCTTGGCGCCGATGGTCCTGCGCATCCGTTTTTTCGACGATTTCTTGCAGCGTATTACCAAGAAGAACGCGGTTCGCCAGGTGGTGTTGATGGCCGCCGGTCTGGATACACGCGCCTTCCGGTTAGACTGGCCTGACGGGACACAGATCTTTGAACTGGATCAACCCGGGGTCCTTCAGGAGAAAGAGCAAATTCTACATTCAGCGGGGGCAAAACCGGCCTGTACACGCCACGCTATCCAGGTGGACCTGACTGGTCCCTGGAAAGAGCTGCTCTTCAAAGCTGGTCTTGAACCGGAAAAGCCTGCCATCTGGCTGCTGGAGGGTTTTCTCTTTTATATTCCCAATGAAAGCATAACCCGCCTACTGAACGAGATAAACAGCCTTTCAGCGCCCGGCAGTTGGCTGGGTTTTGATATTATCAACAGCATAACACTAACATCCCCCTACACGCGGCAATGGGTCGAAATGCAAGCCCAGAGCGGTGCGCCCTGGATTGGCACACTGGATGATCCGGCCGGTTCCCTGGCTGCCTTGGGCTGGCATGTGGAACTCTCCCAAGCAGGCGCTCCGGATGCAAACCATGGCCGCTGGCGACTTCCGATTATTCCCGTCAACATGCCGGAAATGCCGCATAACTGGTTTGTAACTGCGCAAAAATAAAATTAATCGATTTAAACCTATGGCAGCTGGGAAGCACCGACAGGCAGGCAATTGATTTCTGCCACCTGGGTATACTGTACATAACATACAGGTCGATCGGGGTTAGCCTTTACCACGGTTTCCACAAAGGGGAAGGGGCCAGGCAAATGCAAGTCAGGGTAAGTGGATTGCAATGTTTGCAGGTACCACTTGAATTGAATTAGGTCAGTCGCCACGATGGCAAGATCGGGACGATTCCGCAAGGCATATTGGAAATACCATAATGTAAAGACAGCTTCGTCGCCTGTTGCGAAGACGATCGCATGGGCAGGCGCGATGGAAAGCACGCTTTCCCCGAAGGTTTCTGCCCGCTGGTCGTGGGACGCATCCACCTGGGGCCAGGCTTTCCAAGCCTGCAGAAGCAGAACCAAAATGAGGGCCAGACCGATGAATGGTCTTATTATCCGGGCACGTATGGGAAAAGCATTCATTAAACCGCCCAAGCCCAAGCCAATCCAGATGGCAAAGCACAACAGAGCCGGGATCAGGTACACAAACGCATCATCCGTAGCATAAATCATCGCGAAAGCTGAAGAAGCAGCTACAACCCAAAGCGTACTGAAATATAAGCGGGTGGGCTTAAAATAAACAATCAGCCCAATCAAGCCGGCGCTGAGGCCAATGCCACCGAACTGTTGCAAGAACAACGCTGCGATAACCTGAAAACGTTCCCAAATTGACACAATATTTAAGTTAAAGAGTAAATGTTGGTACAGCTTTCCCGAAACCAGCCATACAAAGCCATCCAGGCTAACCGGATTGCCCCAGTTGACAGGGGGATGGAACAGGGCGCGCAACGGAATAGTAAGGTAAACCAGCAGTCCTACCCCCATCCAGATCAACCGGCGTGCCAACGCACGTATATCCAGTCGCCAGATATCGCTCCATTGTTTTCCTTGCGTCGAGTTCGGGTTAGGGAGGATGGTTGTGAATAAAACAACAGGCAGAAGCAGGATTATAGTAACATGGTTTCCCATTGCCAGGCCAAATGTAAGCCCCAGGTAAAGATCCTGACGTTTCTGCGTGAAATATACCGACAGAGGATGTACAGACAAATAGAGAATAAGCGCCACAAAAAGAGCGTGCAGCGTATACACTTCTGTAATGACCGCCTGTGACCAGACCAGGGACGCCAGCCCAAAAGCAATGCCGGAAGCCAGACCCACCAGCCAATATTGATCCTGATCGGCTGGTGCTAGGAACCGGGTTACCAGGCTATACACCAGAACCGCAGCAACAACTGTGGCAAATGCAGACATCAGGTTAGTACGAAAAGCCAGGGAGCCAAACGGCAAAAGTTGAAATAAGCGCGCCAACAACAGGTAAAGCGGATACCCGGTTGGATGAGCAATCCCCCATGTTGCAGCCGCGGCGATCAGATCGCCCCCATCTGCACCAAAATTAGCCCAAGTCAGCCCGCGCGCCAGGCTGCTTAGATATACCACCATTAGGAAGAACGCCAGGATTCCTGGCGGAATGGATCTAATAAACCGATTGGATTGTTGCATGTGGCTTTATAACAAGATAGAGGCTTTCGCCTCTATCTTGATACTTGTTATGCGCCTGCTTACCTGGCTTTACTAGTGTCCGGCAGGCACATAAATTGCCGAAAAATCGACCGGATCGGCACAAACCATCCCGTTTGCGGTAGTGGAAACAAGTGGTGTCCAAGGCGGAGTGACATTGGTTGTGTTATCCGCATAGTAATAAATCGTCATCGTTTTGCCTGGAATTGCTGCAAAACAAATTTGCCAATCGCCTTGCTGGCTAGTCATCGTATTCTGGATGTTCTGATCCTTGAAGTGGGTCACACGGCAGCCAGGGAAATAAAATACATCACCACTGGGGGTAAGGGCATCCGGGGGAATTGTTTTGGTATCTTCCGTGTAAATGGTTGGATAAGTTACCTTAACAGTATCTGAAAGACCTGTGTCGATGTAGGTGGCTTTGATCATACAAATACCACCGACCGCATACGTTCCCGATCCTGTAAAGGAGACATCATCGGGAGGCGGTAAGACAGTGCCACCTAAACCATTCGGGAACAATGGATTAACGCCGGCGGCCATTGTAGTAGTCGCAATCGGTACCATCCCGGTAGGCATATAGACCCCATTGTACTGCGCGGGAGCGCAAACCAATTGGCGGGTTGGATCTAATGTGGTCGGGAGTGGGTTCCAGGTAACTCCGTAACCGGTGGAATTAGAGGCCTGAAAATCCTTATCCAAGTAATAATAGATTTTCTCCGTCAAATTCGGGCTGGAGCCAAAGCAGACTTGCAGGCCAGCATCCTTGGGGTCCACTGGGTTCGCAACTGCAGTACCCCCCTTGGAAAACACAAAGTGGCAACCCGGGAAGAGCAGGTGTTCATCAGAAGGAATCCCTAATACAACTGTCTTGGATTGAGCGATAGGAACCTCTGCATCTGCTTCAATATTATCCACTTTTCCGGTTGTTCCAAACGTTGCTGTGATCTCACAGACGCCGCCAATAATGGAGGTGCCGTTCGCGGTTACGTTAATAAGCGTCTTCAAAGGCGCATTAGATTCATCAGCGACCTTCGGGCTGGCCCAAACTGGGTTACTTCTGGCAATTCCGATAATCGAAACAACCAGAACCAATACAACAAGTAATGGTATGTACTTTTTCATAAAGATCCTCCTTCAACAAAAATTGATGAAATAGAATTTGCCTATCCTATTTTATCTTTAAATTCGCCAGACTTATTACGGATTTATACCGGATTTATTCAGGGACCGCGCTTAAAGTATGCTTGTTTTCCCAGTCCAGAATCTACCCGCCTGGACAATGGTTTTATCAGGCACATCTGCCAGGATGATGGCTCCGTTGCCGATGCGCACTCCGTCACCAATCCGCACCCCAATCGCGGTTGTCACACCCATGCCCACCAGGGACCTAGCCCCCACGTGGACATGTCCGGCCAGCAACGCACCAGGAGCAATATGTGTATACATCCCGATAACACAATCATGTGAAACCACCGCATTAGTGTTAACCATGCATCTCGACTCCAGTATTGCCTCAGCGCCAACGTACGCATTGGCAAATACCTGCACTCCATCTCCCATTTTAGCACTTGGCTCAACGGTTGAACGCGTATGAATAAGAGCAGGGAATGAAAAACCGGCGCTTTCAAGCCATCCAAAAACTTTGACACGCACATTTATATCGAGAATGCCGCCTACGCCATTAGCCGCAAATTTGACACCCTGTTCCATTAAAGATGAAAGCATCATCCGCGTTCCCAACACCTGGATGCCAAGTATTTGTTTCCCGGTCAACTGTTGGTCATCATCTACAATACCCGCAATGGTGTAAATTTTATTCTGCAGCACAATTTCCATAAGCGACTTGGCATGTCCGCCCGCGCCGTAAATCAGAAGGTACGGCTTTTTAGATGAGGGTAATTTAACATCCATTTTCTGCAATGGATCGGCAGCCCGGCGTATCTCTTCTTCCGTTACCAAATGCCCCGTCGGCAAGGTAGCGAGATCCACTCCGAGCGATTCTGCCAGCTGGCGTGCCGGTTTGGTGATTCGCAGGGCTTCTGAAGGGGACATCATTCCCGCAGGGGATTTCGTTCCCACAGGAGTAAATTTTGGCTTGCCATCAATTTGGAGATTCAACGGTTCGTCTACGATTTCAGCGATTACTGCGATTTTATCCCCAACCGACAGTGTTGCCCCTTCCGCTGCCAAAATACGGATAAAACCAGACTCCGGAGACTCGATGTCAGAAGTGGCTTTGGTTGTCTCTATGGTAAACAGCCGAGTGCCTTTCTCTACAGCCTGCCCATCTTTGATGTGTATGCCCACCAGACGAGCTTCCGGTTCGTTGGCATTGAGAAGGGGCACAAGGATTTCGGATTTGATCATGAGTTCACCAAAGAAAGCGCTGCTTGTACGACCACCGCCTGCGAAGGCAAAATAGCCTCTTCCAGCGAATGCGCGTTGGCAACAGGAAAGTCCAGCGATGCAACGCGCCGGACGTTCAACCCGTCCAACATTTCAACTGCGCGCGCTACCAACTCCGCTCCCCAGCCAAGTGACAATGTACCTTCTTCGACAGTCAGCAGCTTACGGGTACGCCTAACTGAGTCAAACAACGGTCCCAATTCGAAAGGACAAAGTTGGGAAAAAAGGAGTATTTCAGGGAATATTTCATACTCCATTAGCAGTTCGAGGGCAGCCACACGGGCAAGTTCAAAATTGTAACCATAGGCGGCAATGGTAAGTTGAGAGGCGTGATTTGGAAAACGCAAAGTGTAATTCGGGTAAATCCCACTAGATGATTGGATTTCAAAATCGTTTAGGTCTCCCTGGCCCAGTTCAAGCAGCGGGCGGGTATAAAGCAATTTATGTTCCACAAACAGCACCGGGTCATCATCAGCAATGGCGGCTTCCAATAACCGGCCAGGGTTGCCAAGCGTATTGGGGGCAATCACTTTCAGTCCTGGAATACCGAGGAACATTTTCTCCAGGGACTGGCTGTGGGTTGGACCGTACCCACGCCTCCCGCCCATGGGTGTTCGCACAACAATTGGCACACGGACAGTATCGTTATACATCCAGCGGAACTTGGCTGCATGGTTGACCAACTGGTCGGCAATCAAAGTAACAAAATCGCCAAACATAATTTCAGCCACCGGTCGCAGACCGCCCAATGCCATGCCATTCGCCACGCCCACGATTGCCGCTTCCGAGATAGGCATAGTCAGAACGCGCTCGGGGAATCGCGTAGAAAGCCCGCGTGTCACCTTAAATGCGCCACCATAAGGGTCAAGGATATCCTCTCCAAGAAGGATCACGCGACCGTCGGTTTCCATGACGGAATGCAAGGACTGATTGAGGTGCTCGAGAACAGTGCCAGTCATTCGTGTTCAACCATTCGCATCCAGTAGAGGCAAAGGGTCTGCCTCCGCACGGATGAATGCATCTTCAACAATTGCGAACACTTCTGTACCTGCCCGGTACCGTTCTTCGACAGTCAAGCGCGGGCCATGTAGAGTCAGTGGATCAAAAGTACGTATGCGGGCAAGCTCTTCAGGCAGGCGCGGATCGTCGCCCTTGCTGTGAGCTGAGAAGCGGTATGTATGCAGGATCAGGCAACCGGGCTTGACCTCCGAACGGACATACTGGACAGCTTCCCACGCGGCTGAACAAACTTCCAATACATCTGTTGTGTCACGCTCCCAGACTGGAATACCGAAAGCGGTAAATCGGTCGGCCATCGAACCAGCCACGCCTTTTTCAACAGGCGTGGTCTGGGCGTAGCGATTATTTTCAAGCACAAGCAGGATGGGAAGGCTCCATAAAGCAGCAATATTAAGGCTTTCATAAAGAACGCCCTCGCCGAGCGTTCCATCGCCGATAAAAGCCAAGACAATTTTCCCAGTCTGGCGAGCTTTTTGAGCCAACGCCATACCGGTTGCCACCGGTACAATTCCACCCTGGATACCGTTCGAGTAAAAGTTGCGCCAATGGATGTGCTGACTGCCGCCGCGCCCGCCCACCAATCCTGTGGTTCTCCCCATCAGTTCGGCCGCCAAACGATACGCATCCCCGCCATATGCAAGAAAATGCCCATGGCAGCGATGGTTGCTGAAAACTACATCATTCAGATCGGTAACAGAGAAAACACCTACCGCGTCGGCTTCCTGGCCAATGTAGGTATGGGTGGTGCCAACCAATTTTCCAGTGCTAAATTCGGCCAGCAAGCGCTCTTCGAAGCGGCGGATAAGCAGCATTGTTCTGTATAGAGCATAATTGTTATTCATGGCTGGGACATTATAACGCAAGGGCAAGATAAGTTTCTGGTAGATTACTTTGGTTATACGCATGTCCGATTTTGAGCATCTATAGCTTACCTCATGGTATAATGCCGAGATTATGAGCCCAGAAACAACTTCCACCAAACTGTGCCCCACTTGCGGTACGCGTCTGGCAGAAAATGCCACCCGCTGCGTGGTATGTGGCAGCGAATTCAGTGCCACCCCCAAACAAAAAGCAAAATCCGAAAAAGCCGTGCAGGGATCACGCATGCCGGAAGTAACCCTCAGTCTGCCAGCTGCATTGGCTATACTGGCCGGTTTTTTGGTTATAGGCGCGGCTGCGTTATTTTTTACATTGAAAGGATCCGGGCGCTACCTTCCTCCAACCGCTGTCCCCAGCCCAACAATAACAGCAACCCTGACTGACACACCAACAGATACGCTTGTCCCAACGGATACGCCCACGCTGACACCCCAGCCTCCGGTTGCTTATAAGGTTCAGGCAGGTGATAGTTGTGGTGCCATTGCCAGCTTGTATAATTCTTCCGTGACCGCCATCATTTCCTTGAACAATCTAAACAGTACATGCACAGACCTGGCAATCGGAGAGACCATCAAGGTTCCACTTCCCACGGCAACGCCACTGCCTCCCCCCACTGCAACACTTGAACCAGCCGAAGCGACCCAAGCCGCCTGCGAAAAAGTAGAATACACTGTCCAGGCAAACGACACACTCAGTACCATCTCGGCCGATTACAATGTTTCGATGCAAGCCATTAAAGACTTCAATGGCCTAAGCACAGACAGCGTTTTTGTAGATCAAAAGTTAATCATTCCATTATGCATGCGGGCCGCCACGCCCGGCCCATCGCCAACACCGACAATCCCGCCTCCTTACGAGGCGCCCAACCTGCTCTTGCCCGCCGATGGCGCACCTTTTACATTGGCGGATGATACTGTAACACTCCAATGGGCAGCCATAGGCACATTACGTGAGAATGAAGCATACCAGGTTACTATTATAGATGTGACCGCCGGAACGGGCCGTGAACTGGTTTGGCAAGTAACCGATACAAAGTACATCGTTCCGGTCACCTTCCGCCCGCTGGACAACGTTTCGCATGTGATGAGTTGGTCTGTGGTGGTTGTCCGCCAGACAGGCACAGACGATCAGGGAAATCCGATCTGGACCATTGCCGGGGCAGCCAGCCAGTCGCGCACCTTCACCTGGACTGGCGCGAGTGTGGCTCCCACACTGACTCCATAATCTTTCCTGCAAGCCCATGAAAAATCCCCGCCAACCTTCTTGCGGGGATTTTTCATGGATTGATTTTTCACCGGTGTATAATGGCGCCAGGAGAAGGCTATGCCAAAAAACGAATCGGCCCTTAACGTCCGCAAATACAACCGCTACGCCTGGGACCGGCAGGTGGATAAGAAAAATCCGTTCACCATCCCGGTTTCGCCAGATATCATTGCCGCCGCGCGCCGTGGGGAATTTTCGGTTCTGTTGACCGAAACGAAACCTGTCCCACACGACTGGTTTCCACCCTTCCAGGGGCTGAACATGCTTGGTCTGGCCTGCGGCGGAGGACAGCAGGGGCCAGTCTTCGCAGCCTTAGGTGCGAAGGTTACCATTTTCGATAATTCGCCTGCACAATTGGAACGCGACCGCATGGTAGCCGAGCGCGAAGGATTGACCATCAAAACGGTTGAAGGGGATATGCGTGACCTTTCCGCCTTTTCCAATGAATTGTTTGATCTGATCTTTCATCCAGTTTCCAATGTGTTCTGCCCCGAGGTCCGGCCAGTCTGGCTTGAGGCTTTTCGGGTCCTCCGGCATAGCGGCTTATTGCTGGCCGGGTGCGCCAACCCAATCTACTATTTGATTGGCACACATGCCGATGAACAGGAAGCCCTGCAGATCAAGTATTCCATCCCTTATTCCGACCTGACCAGCATGGACCCAAAAGAACTGGATATTTGTATTGAGGAAGCCACACCGCTCGAATTCGGTCATAGCCTGACCGATCTGCTAGGTGGCCAGACCGACGCCGGGTTTGCCATAACGGGTTTTTACGAGGATATCTGCCCCGACAGTCCCATCAGTAAATACCACCCGACCTACATTGCCACCCGAGCCACAAAACCATAAGATAAGCATGTTCCTCAAAAAACAAACCCAACGCGTGATAAATATTTACCATGAATACCCACGCGCTTTCTGGATGGTGGTGCTCGTCAATTTTATTGACCACCTGGGCACATCCTTGCTGCTACCTTTTTTCGCCCTGTATATGACCAAACGTTTCGACGTCGGCATGGAAACAGTCGGCGCCCTATTTGCCGTCTGGACATCATCCAGCTTTATCGGCAGCTTCCCGGGCGGCGCATTGACTGACCGCCTGGGTCGCAAAGGGATGATCATCGTTGGTTTGGTGGCAACCTCCCTTTCCCATCTGGCATTGGGAATAGCCAATACCCTGACTCTCTTCTTCAGCTTTGGATTTGTCGCCGGAATATTCACGGACATTGCTACCCCGGCCTATCAGGCTATCGTAGCCGACTTACTTCCAGAACAGAAACGTTCTCAGGGATACGGCATTGTTCGGGTGGCATTCAACCTGTCCGCAGCCCTTGGACCAGCCATAGGCGGGTTCATCGCCACCCGTTCCTACCTGGTACTCTTCATAGCTGGTGCGGCTGTCAGCCTGATCGCAGCGGTAGTGGTTTTCATTATTGTCCCAGAGACGAAACCTCAATCCCAGCCGAGCGTGCCGGAGGAAACAACCGCCGAATCCTTTGGCGGTTACCTGCGCATCCTACGCGATGCGCCCTTCATGGTTTTTACCGCCATCAGTGTTTTGGCCTGGCTGGTTTACATCAACATGAGCACCACGCTGGGCGTTTTCCTGAAAAGCGCCCACGGAATCCCCGAAACAGGGTATGGCTGGTTATTGAGTCTGAATGCAGTGCTGGTTGTGTTATTCCAATTCCCGATCACGCGCCATTTAGAGAAACGCCCCCCCATGACGATGATGGCGATCGGTGCGGCTCTTTTAGGTATTGGCTTTGCGATGTACGGGTTCTTCTCAACTTATGCACTATTCCTGGCAGCCATGCTGGTGATAACGGTTGGGGAGATGATCATGATGCCAATCTCGAACGCGTTGGTGGTCAAATTTGCCCCAGAAGATATGCGCGGTCGCTACAGTTTCATGTACAATATTTCGTGGGGGATTGCCTATGCCGCCGGGCCATACCTGGCCGGGGTGATCATGGATAATACCAACCCAAACTGGCTCTGGTTTGCCTGCGGGATTCTGGGTATGGCCGCGGCGCTGGGCTTCCTATACCTGCATGGCCGTCTCCACAGGAGTGTGTTGTCTGAGAAAGGATAAAGAGAAAGGATGAAAATGAAAAACAATCCGA
Organism: uncultured Chloroflexia bacterium; assembly: GCA_963837875.1. GTDB lineage: Bacteria > Chloroflexota > Anaerolineae > Anaerolineales > Villigracilaceae > UBA877. The sequence goes on along the minus strand of CAWIOV010000001.1, from coordinate 1,572,943 downwards.
TTGGAATCCAAAAGTATATCGCGTTGGTTGCTCACGATAACAAAAAAACCGATCTGCTGGAGTGGGCAAAGTTTAACCGGGATACACTTTCCCGACACATTCTTTTCGCCACAGGCACTACAGGGAAATTGCTGGCGGAGGAACTCATGCTCGATATCACTTGTTTTGCCTCCGGTCCACTCGGCGGCGATATGGAAATCGGAGCCAAAATCACCGAGGGCGAGATTGACTTTCTTATCTTTTTCTGGGATCCACTCGAGCCCCAGCCTCACGATCCCGATATCAAAGCCCTGTTACGTTTGGCAGTATTGCGGAACATTCCTACCGCCTGCAATCGTGCCACGGCAGATTTCCTGATCTCTTCCCCATTGATGAGAGAGGAGTATGAACACCCCATGCCAGACCTGGAAAGATACGCGGCAAAGCGTAATTTCAGGTAATTCCAGATTCAACCGTTGTAGCGACCTTATCATGCTCATTGGGGAAAGTCACACCGACGCGGCCGGGTTTCTCTACATGCACCGTATAGGTTAGACTTTTTCCAAAGAATTTCCTTTCCCGAAAGCCAACCTGGCTAGCTAAACGGAGGACCCTCTCCCGCCGTTGAAAATGGGGATCGAAAATGATTTCCGTCACGGAAAGTATTCCGCCTGGCTTCAGAGCATCAAATAATTCTTTCATTGCAGCTTCCTGGTTGGGAATCTCACCCAACACCGTGACCAGCAATGCCCGATCATATTGACCCTTCCCCAATTTGCCTTCCCCCAACCCGGCTTGTATGAATTGAATATTGTCCAAGGTCGCAGCCCGGGCTTTCTCCTGCGCCCGCTTTAACATCCCGGCCTGTATATCAACCGCCACAACTTCTCCTTTTGGACCAATCTTTTCGGCAACCGGGATGGTAAGCCGCCCTGGGCCACAGCCGGCATCCAGCACTTTCATACCAGGTTGCAAATCCAGATAACTTACAATTACGCTGGCTCGATTGGTCTCAGTAAATGGGTTATCAAGTTCGACGAGCCAGCGCAGCCAGACCGGGCAGGGAAGTTCATTGCGATGGGATGCCAGCCTCCAAACCAGGCCAACCAGGAGAGCAGCTACAATCAAGCCCAAACAAATGACTGTGTATGTCATATGACCTACCGCGTTGGCGGATTCATCATTCTTCCGTATACCCACATAATGCCAGTGCTCGCGGACCGGTGTGAATGCCCAGAACCGGCCCAGTGATATTGACCAATAATTCCAATGGGTTATATTCTTTTTTGATACGTTCGGCCAGGGCCTGGGCCTCGGGTAAAGCGTTGCCATGGAGTACAGCCACCCGCTTCGGTTTCTCCGGAGCAAGTTGCTCGAAAAAGCGGCTTAGCAATGTTTCGATGGATTTCTTGCGCGTGCGTGCCTGCCCGCAAGATTCCACCAGGCCAGTCGCGTGGTTGATCTGCACCAAGGGCTTGATATCCAGCAAGCTGCCAATGAAACGGGTGGCGCCTCCGATCCGTCCACCGCGATGGAGATATTCCAGCGTATCCAGGCAAACAATTTGTACCAGCTTCTCACGGACCTTGGCAGCCGACTCGATCATCCTGGCAGCGCCGCCTCCCAGCTCGCGCGCTCGCGCCGCTGCCAGCACCTGCCATCCCAAGCTGAAGGTCGGACCTTTAGAATCCACCACATGGACAGGCACATCCATCTGCCTCCCCACCTGTTCGGCCAGCCGGAAAGTCCCGCTCATAGCACTGCTGACCGTCAACATAACGATTTCCTTCGCACCATTGGCAATGGCATCCCGGTATACTTTCTCAAATTCGGCCGGAGTGGGCAGGGTTGAAGTTGGCCAAACCGGATCCTTTTCGAGACGCCGATAGAAATCCTCGGGAGCCAGATCAACCCGGTCGCGTAATAACTCATTTCCCCAGACTACACATAATGGAATGACAGTAATTCCGTATTGTTCCACCATCGCCTGAGGAATGTCACATGTGCTGTCAGTAATCAATGCAACCGGATAAGTCATAATACCTTTCGTTTCTTCTTTCTTATTTTTTTTATTTCTGCCTATTTATTGTTTACTTCTTACTTCTCTATATAATCAGGGCTACAGCAATCGCTTATCATACCACCATCTCCGGTCGGGTATAATCGTTCCAATGTTTGAATATAAAATCCTTGCATCCCAAGGCCATGCCCGCGCCGGCATCTTTTCCACACCTCACGGAGATCTGGAAACACCCGTCTTTGCCCCAGTTGGTACACAGGCCACCGTCAAGATGCTCACGCCTACCCAATTGGGCGAACTGGGCGCCTCACTGGTTCTTGCCAATACCTACCATCTCTACCTACGCCCCGGCGACGAATTGGTGGCCGAACTGGGCGGCCTGCACCGCTTCATGCAGTGGCCGCATCCCATGTTAACCGACTCAGGCGGTTTTCAGGTTTTCTCGCTGGCCCAAACCCGCAAAATTGATGATGATGGCGTCACCTTCAAGAGCCATATTGATGGTTCCACCCACCGGTTCACGCCCGAAAAATCCATCCAGATCCAGGAGAACCTGGGTGCAGATATCATCATGGCCTTTGATGAGTGTTCCGACCCCAACGACCATGCCTACAGCAAAATCGCTATGGAACGGACCCATCGTTGGGCCGAGCGTTGCATCGCTGCCAAAAAGCGAACCGATCAAGCCCTCTTTGGGATCATTCAGGGTGGCATTGATCCAAACCTGCGGGCTGTTTCAGCGCAATTCATCGCCTCTCGGCCTTTTCCAGGCATCGCCATCGGCGGACTTTCGGTCGGGGAAAGCAAAGCCGAGATGCACGCCACCCTTGACCTTGTTGCTTCGCTCCTGCCGAAAAACAAACCGCGTTACTTGATGGGTGTTGGCACTCCTGAGGACCTGATCAATGGTATTGCGCGCGGTGTTGATATTTTCGATTGCGTCCTGCCGACCCGCCTGGCGCGCCACAATGCCGTCTTTTCCTCCGAGGGGCGCCTTAACCTGATGAACGCCACCTTCACTCATGACCCGCGTCCGATTGACGCAGCCTGTACTTGCTACACCTGCCGGACCTTCACGCGCGCGTATTTGCGCCATCTCATCGTGTCAAAAGAGTTGCTGGCTGGCACGCTCTTGTCCATTCATAATGTGCATGCTTTAATCCAATTGGTAAAAGATATCCGCCTATCCATCATGAATGGTTCCTACGAGAGCAAAATCCCTGTCTGGCAGGCACAATGGCAGGGAAACGCAGAAAGAACTCCCGCTTTACTCATCCAATAACGCGGTGAAACAAGCACAGAAAACACGTATGAGTTGCGGTTTACGAATTACACATTACAAACACCATTTTACGAATAACGTTTTTCGTTTTTTATTATTTGCATTGGTCCTGCTCACCGCTGCCTGTACTGCCACTCCGCCGATCACAACCCCTGGAACCATCCACATGCAGGTAACCGACGCAGCCGATCCCTGGCTGAAACAGGTAATTAACTGTCAAGGATCTAATTTTTTATCGGTTGAAGTGCGCACCGCCGACCTGCTTGACCCCCACTCTGCTGATATAGTCATTCGCATCGGGCAGCCTGAACACCTGAGCTCTCCCGTTTATCAGATCGGCACAGACGAACTCCTGGTGATCGTCAACCCGCAAAACCCAACCCAATCATTAACCGCCAGCCAGGTAGGCGGGCTGTTTACCGGCCAGATCCGGACCTGGGAGACCATCAGCGGGACTAGCGCTTTGGTGCAGGTGTGGTCCTTTCCTGCTGACGAGGATGTGCAACAGATATTCGAACAAACCGTCCTGGGCGGCAGCCCACTTACATCCTCGGCGCGTCTAGCAAACAACCAGCATGAGATGGTGCAGGCTGTCACAAAGGATGTTAATGCAATCGGAATAATCACCCAGAGAGAAAAAGTTGTGTCGGGTAATATTAAGGATGTATTCACAGCCGCCAGCAGCCTGCTAGTCCTGGCGATCACTGCCTCGAGGCCGCAAGGAACCCTTGCTTCCATTTCCGCTTGCCTGCAAAAATAATGTCGGATGGTCGGATAGATGCCCATCCCTTTCTTTTAAAAAAGGTTGGGTTGACAGTGATGCCATTCCGTCGCCTGTTCAAACGCGTGTCCTGCCTGCAAAACTATTGCTTCCCCCCAATGCTTTGAGACAATCTGCAGGCCAATTGGCAATCCCGTTTCTGTAAAACCGCATGGGAGTGACAACGCCGGAAGCCCGCTCAGATTGAACGGCCTGGTGAAGCGCGTCAAATGCCGGGCTGCTTCGATAGCCTCACTATTTTCGACCGACGGCGCAGAGATGGGAGTGGTGGGAAGCAGCAAAACGGTATATTTTTCAAAGAAACCCTCGAAGCGCCGGCGGGCCTCCACTTGGGTCCGGCGCGCTAGTACATATTCGCTGGAGGTTAGTTCCGCCCCACTTCGGAGGCGCTGCAGCACGTCAGCCCCGAACCAATCTGGATGCTCTGCCAGGCGTTCACGGTGAAAAGCCGCCGCGTCGGCATGGGTCATCTGGCTATTTACTTGTGCTAACTCCTCCATCCAGGATAGATCCACCTTCTCCACCTGCGCACCCAAGTCCTTATATATCAGTCCAGCCTGGTCAACTGCCGCCAGCACTTCCGGAAATGCGGTTTCAATATATTTCCCTGTTGCAAGTCCCACATGCCAACCCTTGACACCCTCTTCAAGCTTGGCGAGATAATCATCCACGCGAATATTCACCGAAGCCGGATCATGCGGGTCAAACCCAGCCAATACGGATAGCATCCAGGCAGCATCCCTGACCGTGCGCGTGAGCGTGCCAACATGGTCAAGGTTCCATGAAAGCGGAACCACACCGCGCGTGCTAACCCTGCCGTAGGTGGGCTTCAACCCAACTACGCCACATAGGGAAGCCGGAATGCGGATCGAGCCGCCCGTATCGGTACCTAAGGCGGCTAAGCACATTCCCGCAGCCACCGCCGCCGCCGACCCGCTGGAAGAACCGCCGGAAATAAATGCGCTATCCCACGGGTTTCTAACCGCTCCATAATGCGGGTTTGCGCCTGTTACCCCCAAAGCAATTTCGTGCATGTTGGTCTTACCCAAGATCACCCCACCAGAGAGTTTTAACTGCAAGACAGCCGGGGCATCCTCCACGGGAAGACTCTTCCCAAAGAATTTCGAACCGGCTGTGGTAGGTACTCCGGCTACATCGAAGAGATCCTTTATCCCAAGTGGTATTCCAAGCAAGGCCAGATCATTGAGGTTGTGGGAGTGGTTCGAAAAAAGCACATCTGCCTGGATGGCCGCCTGGACAGCCAGTTCGGGTGTTGGGGTGATAAAAGCGTTAATGGCAGGGTTGAGACGGGCGATTTGACAGAGACAGGCTTCGGTCAATTCGAGGGCGGAATACTCCCGGTGGCGGAGCTGTTCAAGAGCAGCCGAGAGACTAAGGCTGGATATATCCGGTCTCATATTTACATCTAGAACAGACCCACCACTTTGCCGGTTTTGAGATCAAGGTCAACATCGTAGAAAGCCGGGCGGGTGGGCAGGCCAGGCATGGTGCGCATTTCACCCACCATCGGATAGAGGAAGCCTGCACCAACGGAGGCATGTATATCTCGTATGGGGATGCGAAAACCGGTTGGGGCACCTTTGAGAGCAGGATCGTGACTGAAAGATAGGTGTGTCTTGGCCATACAGAGAGGTAGCTTATTAAAACCCAGTTTGGTATAAAGCCTGATTTTCTGCTCGGCTTCAGGTAGATAATCTACACCATCTGCGCCATAGATTTCCGTGCAAACTTTCTCGATTTTTTCTTTGATCGAAAGGTCCACGGGGTATAAAAACTGGAACCGGCTGGGTTGTTCAGCAGCCTTGACCACCGCTTCGGCCAGGGCCTTGGCACCTGCGCCGCCATCCATCCAGTGCGTGGAAACGACTGCATCCGTGGCGCCCATTTCAAGCGCGGCACTCCGTATGAGTTCCATTTCCGCGGAAGTATCCGTTGAGAAGGAGTTGACCGCCACGACCACATTCACACCATATTTCCGGGCATTCTGAATGTGCCGCTCCAGATTCGGTAAGCCTTTACGCAGCAGTTGGAGGTTCTCTTCGGTATATTCAGGAGCCAAAGGTCTCCCGGCCACCACCTTTGGGCCGCCGCCGTGCATCTTCAGAGCCCGCACGGTGGCAACCATCACAACGACCTGTGGAATCAGACCAGAGTAACGGCACTTAATATCAAAGAATTTCTCCATGCCGATATCTGCACCGAAGCCAGATTCGGTCACCACGTAATCGGCCAGCTTCAATCCAATCCGATCGGCAATGATCGAAGATTGTCCGTGGGCAATATTGGCAAATGGTCCGGCATGAACAAAAACCGGTGTGCCTTCCAGGGTTTGCATCAGGTTCGGCTTGATGGCGTCCTTCAGCAGAACCATCAGTGCCCCCGCTACACCCAGGTCTTCGGCAATAACAGCTTCGCCCTGGCAATTCGTCCCAATGAACATCCGTCCGAGGCGCTCACGCATATCCTCCAAACCGGTAGTAAGCGCCAGAATGGCCATGACCTCACTGGCAACAGCAATATCAAAACCTGTGCGGCGCGTCCGGCCCTTTTCATCCGGGCCAAGTCCCACTTCGATTTCGCGCAAGAAACGGTCATTGGTATCCAACACTCGCCGCCAGGTAATCGAGGCGGGATCGATGTCAAGGCGGACAAAACGGACGCGTTCTTTAGATGTCAGTTCGTTTGGGTCCAATTTCTGGATACCTAGTTTTTGTAGACGCCGCAGCATGGGCGGGGAAAAACGCCGCCGGCCATGTTTGTCAGCCGGGCAGAGAGCATTGAAGAGCTTTTCATCGTCCTGTTCTGACTCATGAAAGACGCGCGCGTCGATGGCCGCCGCCAGCAGGTTATTGGCGGCGGTAATGGCATGGATATCGCCAGTCAGGTGCAGGTTAAAATCTTCCATCGGTATAACTTGGGAATAGCCGCCGCCGGCCGCCCCGCCTTTAATCCCAAACGTCGGCCCCTGGGAGGGCTGGCGCAGGCAGGTGAAGACGCGCTTTCCAAGATGTGCGCCCAACGCCTGACTCAACCCAACGGTAGTGGTGGTCTTACCCTCCCCCAACGGCGTGGGGGTAATGGCAGTCACGTCAATATACTTGCCATCCGGCCGATCCTTCAGGCGTTCCAGGATTTCGAGTTTAACCTTGGCTTTATACGGCCCATAAAACTCGAGTTCTTCCGGCAGAATGCCACATTCCTCAGCTACCTGCTGGATGGGTTTTGTGAAAGCTTCCTGGGCAATTTCAATATCCGCAGGCACCTGGCGGCGGAGTTTCAATTGTGTGGGGGTAAAGGATCTTGTCATACCAGCTCCTGGACAAAAATACTGGCTTAATTGTCTAACAATCTAGCGTTTTTCACAAGAGATGGAACTCCCTCTTTCTCATGCCGGGTGTCATCCCATGAAAAAGGGACTCGGCACCCATCGGGAATATATGTCAAATGCAGAAGATGTTACACTTTTGTATGGCGGGTGGGGGGTCGAATCCACGCGGTTGTTTTTACCGGATTTGCCCTAATTCATATAGATATACAGATGCGCCAACAGCGTCATATTCATCTATTTTTCTACCGATCTTATCGAGGTACTCCAATATGTATAGCTGTTCATTTACTTTAAACCTACTGATATTATCAGAGAAAATAAACCAGATACGATGACCTGTTCCGATTTTATTTATTTGTTCTAGGTATTTATTGGGGTCTTGAAAGTTTAAAATTCCAACAATATATTTGCCATTTAATCCATCGTATGAAGGAGCATAAAACAAATATGCAGGTACAGCCCCGTGATAAACATAAATCATATCATTACTCAATTTGTTTTCACTGACATATAACATTACCGGCTTGATATCCTCTCCCATTGGGGGAGTTTTAATATTGTTGTAAGCAACAATTACAGGTTGCGCCATGAAGTATAAAACGAAAAAAGCAGTAAAAAACCATGCCAACGGCCGGCTCACTCTCTGCAACACCGATCTAAATCGATCTATCCCCTCAGCAAGGAAAAGAAATAAAAATGGTACCAGAAACAGGATCAATCGCCCGCTAAATGGGTATTTGTCTAAAGCAGAAGCAGTTAAGACCATAGCAAAAGGAGCAAGCAATATCATCATGGATTGCCATCGTTTTAGTGCGAATGAAATAACGCCGATTATCAGCATTCCAAAAGTGATTATATTCAGAGGTAATGTAGCGGGATCGTTCAACATACTGGCTATATTATTGAAATACCACTTTATATGACTCCATGGGGGAAGCGGTGCAAAACTACTTTTCCAATAATCCATGAAAAACGTGCTGTTTGCAGAATATCGAAGACTAACAAAATAATCCAGGCCTAGGTTTGTTCCCCATACTAAACCAATTCCAATCAACCACAATAGGCATCTTAAATCCCTTTTTATGACATAAATAACGCCGGCGGTTAAGAGGACCCCTGCAAACACGAAAACGGAAGGATGCGAAAACCATGTTGTTAGAACCCCGACAATGCCAAGCAAAACAAATGATCGGCGTTTGTTTTTCTCTAAAAAAATAGTAGGAGCAATCAGCAATATTATCAATGCCGTCAGGACATCCGTTGAGTATTGCTTCGCCTCGGAAGAATAATATATAAGGCGCGAAGAAAAAACAAATAGTATTAATGTGACAAAAGTAGATAATTGCCCAACATATTTTTTGGAAACCAGATATATCAGCGGAATTGACGCCAAGCCTGATATTAAAGGAAAGAGTCTCAGGATGTAATCTTTACTTCCTAGGATGCTGGTGGCTAATTTTTCTGCCCATAAAAAGCCTATCGGTGCTCCTTGGTTCCAATCGAGAGGTTTGAGCAAACCCGCAAATGAACGGTTTACAATATTTAGGGCCAACATCGCTTCATCGAACCAAAGAGAACGATCTACTATATAAAAATAGATACGTATTAATGCGCCTAATGAACAAATGGCTATGACCGAACTGATGGCCAAGTAGTATTTGTTTTTTTCGGTCAGCTTTAATTTCTCTTCTATCGCCAAGTGAAAACCGAATAAAAGAAATAATAATCCCCCAAAAGATAGAAACAATCTATATTGGTTTAGTAGTATGACCCCACCGCTTGTAATATAATGGTTTGCCTTAACGTATTTTTCAACGAAAAACGGGGTGAACAAAATAGCTACAGTTAACCCAAGTATTCCAATAAGTATGAAAAGGTCACCGAATATGTCTTGAGTTGTGAATTTTTTTAATTTCATTCCTAATCTTTCCCTGATTGTTTGGTTAATCTTACTCACTTGTACTCCAATCACAGGCTCATGAATAAATTATTATTATGTAATTGATCGACTCGTTGATCAACTACTTCAACTTATAAACAGCCATGATTTCGGTGCCCCTGACCTTAATGGAGAAATATTCTGGTCCATAGCCGTAATTTTGCGGATGCCAGCGGAATGTAGTAATAAAATAATTAGATTTTTCAATGGGCGTCAAGACCAGTCTCGAAGCTTGTTCTGGCGTCAGCATATAGTGTATATATTCCTTCCCAGGAAGTTCGCTGATGTCTATTTTGATTTTATTGGATGGGTCATGCGAGAGGATATAATCAATTCCCTGTTTATATGAAAGACCCCAATAGTCCTGCTCAAAATCTTGGCGGAGTGTTGTGGAATTACCGGCAAAAACATTAAAAAAAACATTTTCGAATGGATAATATCGAATAGTGAAAACGATCGGCTCTAGAAAGCCAGTTATCAGAACTACCAAGGCAAGAATATTTAACCCGATTGGATGCTTGAAAACGTTCGACAATTGACTATAAACTGTCTTCATGCCATATACCGCAATAAGTAGTATTGCTGGATACAAAAAAAACATCTGGCGCCAAGCATCATAAATAACCGAGTGCAGGATAATTACTGTTGCCAATGGACCGACCAACCACCCCAATACCGCAAACCATGCCAAGCCATCTGGGGTAATCTTATTTAGATAGAACCTGAATGAGTTTGGAAAATTAACAAAAATTCCCTTTCCTGTCACAATGACCAGGCCAAGGATACCGAGCACAAAACCGCCCAACTGTAAAAGCGGGGTGGTTATCAAGATCCAGGTTGGAATATAATGCCAGGGTATATTCGAAGCTTTAATGAACTGTCCCCTATATAGGATTGTATGGTACCACGGGTAATGGCTCATATGCACATATGCATTTATGAACTCGTGAATTGGGTCATGCCACAGAATAGGCCAGAAAAGAATAATAAAACCTATTGATAGAATAAGGTATGTAACGAATAATATTCCTACATCTTTCCAGCGATTTGGGCGGCAAGATACTATGCCGATAAGGAGAAAGCTTGTGAAGGGGATTAATACTATTCCTGGCAAGCGTATATCTACTGCAATTGCACAGGTGAGAGCGGAAAACGCAGCTGCTCCAAATTTGACAATCCATCGTTTCTGCATCCAGGCGATATCTACCAGCCACACCATTGATAGGAATGCTAATGTAAAAAATGAGAGGAAAGGGATATCTTTCGAATTATAAAAGGAATTGGCGAATATCCGGGGGCTAAGCACCAATAAAATAGCAGTAATAAGCGACCACCATGGGTTACAAAAAAGTCTGTACGCCAGAACATACAAGAGTATCACACCAAAAACAAAAACCAAAAAGATAACTAGATGGCGAGTATAGATCATTTCAGGGTTTGGCAAATTGACGGTCAATCTCCAAAGCGGTGTTTCAAAAAAAGGGCCATAGTAGCGGTCGGCAAAATTCAGCAGTGTGGGATTACTATTGGTGATATATATATAGTTCACCCGGCCAATTTCCATTTGCTCTTGTTCATCCCAAGACACGCCGTAATCACGGTATGTTAAGAACCCCACAGCCAAAATAACCACAACAAAAACAATGAAAGCGATATGTTTTTTCAATCTAATTATCTCATTGGATAGACCAACCATGCTAAACCGCTTGAATATTGACATTTTTCCATCTCTGTCGATAGGTTTCGATTTTATCTCGCAACTGCCAAAGGAATAGCCTGCTTTAGTGACATCTCAAGCAGATGCATCAAACACCGTCGAGCGAGAACGGTGGATAATTCTGAATTCTTTGCATTGGCATAGAGACTTACTTCCAAGGGTATGTGGTAATTGGGAACGAATCTCACCCATAATCTCGAGCGCAATTTTGAATTTTGTCGCCTTCTCGGCAAGAATTCAGGGTATTTGAAGCAAAACGACACCAGAGAACTTTAAATTTTTTCCAGTGTCGTTATCCTTATACAGGGAAGTTTAGGTCAGAAACTTCCTTACATAGCCATATCTGTAGGGCGGGTGGGGGTCGAACCCACACGGTGTCTCCACCGGCGGATTTTAAGTCCGCAGCGTCTGCCAATTCCGCCACCGCCCCATCGGGGGGTATTATACAACCATTTTCATTTTTCGCCAGCGGGCATAAGCTGAAGTAAAATGGACCCAAATCGGGGACAAGCCACCCTTTACCTGTCCTTGCGGAATCACGATGCGCAATCCATTTGCATCTTCGAATTGTGGCAACGACAGCCGGGCCTTTCCCAGTTCGAAGGCTGCGTGCGCGTCTGAACCAGCTGTGCCGGGAATGTGGTGTTCCTGAGCGAACTCCAGCGCCTTCTGGTTATCCATAGCGTTGGTACAACGCGCATTAAAGATCTCAATGGCATCCACTAGGGGAATGATCTCGAGCAAATCTTCCAGCTTCCAGGCCCCTTGCCGCCAAGAATCAAACGGGTGCGAAACACTGATGAACGCGCCCTGATCGCGCAGGCGCTGGATAGTTTCCTGTGGGGTGAGGCCGCGTGGAATTTCCTCGGTCATAAAAGATGACAGAAGCTCACCTTTTGTGGTCATGATCTCTTCCCCGACGATGATATGTTCCGAGTTGAGAGCCTGAGCAGCCAGCGCCCCGGCGATGCTGTTGTGGTCGGTCACTACAGCACGGTCCAGTTTCTTGCGGCGAATGGTCGCGACCAACCGTTCGGGAGAGGTGAGCGAGTCTTTGGAAACCGAAGTATGGGTATGAAAATCAACCTGTAGGGACATCATATTCAATGCTAATTAGCTTGACAAACATGATTCTAACAGTATATACTGCTTCCATCCTAATTGGAAACAAATCAGGCGCATCAGAATCCTGGAGAAGAACATTGGTTGCATGAAAAGCCTACTGGAAGGGATTAACCTGTTTTTCAATATCGTTAATCACGGATTGGATCTTTTGCTCCCGTGGGTCTTCTTGATTGCCCTGCTAGCATATCCCGTTTATTACCTGATCAGAGGTTTCCAGAAAGCCGACCGGGAGGCCAATGTTGAAAAAAAGAAGGCCAGACTCTCCGATCTAATTTCAGGGGCATTCATCCTTTTCATTTTATCCTTTGTCATTTTCGGGATTTTTTGGGGGCTACCTGAACTCATCCTTGCACGCACAGATTGGCTTTGGCTGGCTACCCCCCTCAGATGGATCCTTTTTATTCTGGGAATATCAGGTGTGGTCTATCTATTTGGCCATAAGAATGGGGAAAATCGCTGGAAATATTCCACCGCAGGGCATATCGCAGTGCTCCTGATAGGATGGATCGTTCAACGCTGGGTTGGCATAATGTTTATCTCTTTGCCGTTAATCATTGCCTATTATTGCACTCTTTATAGCCTGGCTTTGGTAGTGTTGCCAGTCTCCGACCCGGATAACCCGGTCGAAAAACGGAAAAGGTTTCTCATCCTGGCGGCTTATACCTGGGGATTGCAACGCCCGCTCATATCCGTGGAAGGACATGCCTGGAAAACACCGGATACGCGTATCCCAGGTGATCTCACACACGATTTTCCCATACCTGGGCTGGTCTGGACACGTTCCCACCAAGTGGTGGGTATCACCAGTGGAATGAAATTTATAAGTGTGGATGGCCCTGGAATTGTATTTACCGGCAAACTAGAACGACCTCTCCAGGTTATGGATTTGCGCTTACAGACCCGGACCAGCGAAATCGACGTGGTCAGTAAGGATGGCATCGCATTCAAAGTCCGCGTCGTAACAGCATTCCGGCTGGATCCGGAACCCTGGGATGAGACGACCTACGATACCTTGCGCCGTATGAATCCAGCCCTGCGTGGCGCGGACAAACTTAGCTATACCCAGGGAAGTTTCCCCTTTTCTCACCTGCGCGTCCAGGCAGCCATTGGCATTACTGGCTCCAAAGCCACCAGCGACGCCCACGTGTATTGGGACCAATGGGCGCTCAGTGTTGTGGAAAACGAGGCCCGCCAGGTGATTTCCCAAAAGAACTTGGATGAATTATGGCGCCCGCAAGAAGATGAAAAAGGAGCCAATGCGCTGAATAAAATCGCCGATGAATTAAAAGCAAAAGTGGCTCTAACGTTGCGGTCAGCTGGCATCCTAGTTCTGACCGCCCGTGTCGTAAATTTCAGTTTTCTAGGCAAAGAAGGTCAACTTGACGGAATATCAGAACAACAGATCGCGACCTGGGGGTCGGAATGGGAAAGGAAGCGCACCAACATTTTGGCGGATGCCCAGGCCGAATCAGATCGTTCACAGCAGGAGGCACGCGCATACGCCGAGGCAATTCTCCTCAGCTCGATTGCAGACGGCCTGAAAAAAGCCGGGGAAATTGATCCCAAACTGCCACATTATGTGATTTCCATGCGCTTTCTGAGCGCTTTACAGGATCTTATCCACCAACAAGCCGCCGGGGAAGCGTCCGACCCGGAAAATACCAAGAAAATGGCAGAAGCGCAGACCCGTCTCAGAGATTGGCAAAATCGGATTTCCCCTAACCTTGATAAGGAGAGATCATCCTAATGTTTCCCTACCCGGAAAAGCCGGAAGAGTGGCAATCAGCCTATACACGTGACCAGGCCTATAACGATTCCGGCAAGTACGCTGAGTTTTCTTCACTTGCGCTCATGGCAGGGTTCCTGATCCTCTTAGGCTATTGTGCAATACTCATTGTTCCTCATTTTAGCCTCAAACTATTTTCTATTTATGTTTGGGGAATCATAGCTTTGCTGGCGGTTGTTGCTATATTCGTTCTCTTGGTGGTTGTCCAAATGGGAGCCACCTATTTTGCAACCAGAATTCTTTAGCGAGTTCTACCGTCCGCCGGATGGAATTGCCCCAACCGAATTGATCAATTATCGTCTTTATGGAAAAGCCAAACTTCCACCACCGTTGGATAGATTTTCCAGGTTTAAGTACATTATTTTCAAGGATGGAATGATCGATAAAGCCGATAAATGGGTCGAATGGTCCGCCCAGCATCTCGGCGGGCCAATCACGCTGACTGTCTTCGATGGATGCGCCCTTTATCTCGAACGGGGTCATCGCTTCTCCCGCGTGGTCGGTCCCGGCGATCAGGTGCCTTTCCTTGAATGGTATGAAACCATTAAATATATAGTAGACCTGCGCCCGAAAGTAAAAGTTGATAGTTTCGATGTCTGGACAAAGGATGGGATAAAGGTTAAATGTACCGCACGCATTACGTGTCGCGTGGGTGATCCTGCCAAGAAGCCGGATTCTGAATTGGTGTACCCATTCGACCCCCTTGCGGTGAAGAAAGCCATTGAACGGTATGCGCTGCGCTGGCCCAACCCACTGGAAGAACCTAGCGAATTCACCTGGATGGATGCCGCTTGGGGGCAGGTTACCGGCATTGTTCCCGGTTACATCGGCAGCCGGATGCTGGATGATTTACTAATGGCTGAGCGCCAAAGTGGGCAGATTTTATCACCCGAAACGATTAAAGATCTTACTGGAAAACTCAATCAAGCCACGAGCAGCTTTGGGGTCTACGTTCTGGATTTCCAGATCCAACAAATTAAAGCGCCTGCCAAAGTCATTGACCAACAAAATGAGAACTGGAAGGCTGTGCGTCAGGGGATTGCTACAGTCATTGATGGACAGGCAAAGGCTTTCAACATACGCTCTCGGGAAAAAGCGCGTGCCGAGGCACAACGAGATTTGATCCTGGCCATTGCGGATGGCCTGGAGAAAAATGCTTCCGGAAATTATGCCGAGCCTTTGTTGCTTTCGTTGTCCGGGGTGCTCGATCAGACCCTGCAGGACCCACTGGCCAGGGCTTATCTGGCCGGTGAGACGTTGGATACCCTCGAAAAAGTACGGAATTTATTAGAGCAGTCTGTTAAAGCTGGTGAGAATAATGCGAGTAAAAGATCTGATACAAATTCTTGACCACCTGGATACCGGTGACAATCAAGAGATCGCAGCTTTGTCCCAAAGAGTGCGAGATTTTGGCTTGATCAGTTCTAGCCCAGATGAACTTGTTTCTACCCTTCAAGAAAAACTGGTGGAGACTTTCACCGAACCTTATTATGAAAAATCTCCATATTTTTATTTCCTGCTTGCCTGTGCTTCTTATCTAGCTGGCCGATCAGATGCAATTAGCCATGCCGAAAGAGCAGAATCTCAATTTAAGAATCAAGGCAAGAAATGGGATCAATCATTATGTAATTGGCTGTTAAGCTTATTTTTATGGGAATGTGGGGAGAAAGAAAGGTCTCAGGAAAAAATTAATGCTGCTATTAATTCCTTTTCCACATTAGCGCAGGTATGCTCCACAAGTGGTCTCTATAAGGACAATACTTCCTGCCTGAATGTTTTGTATGAGATCAAACTTTTTAAGGAAGAGATTGATGCTAATCTTATTCAACCATCTGGGGATAATGGAAAAAAAACGAAAGAAAATTCTTTCTCGCATCCCTCTCCGCAAGGCCAGGAAGGCCACTTACTTCTACTCCAGTTACCAACATACACTAGTGTACAAGCAGGTTCAAACGGTCCGATCTGGGCTGAACATGACTCGGATAATGACTACACTGAAACGAACCGAGTATCAATAGGAAACCGCCATTACATCATTTTCTCTGTGAATCGTGGCGACAGACGCATTACTATTGACCCCAACCGGCAGTATGGCTGGGCAGAAGTGAAAGGGAATAGTATGAATGTGGCCCAACCAACTCATATCGAGGCAGGCAATATGGTTCTGTTTTATCAATCCAGCGATGCCCCGGAAAATGCTTTTGTTATCGTATCTTGTCCCACTGATACAGGAGCGGGTTTCTCCTTCATGGTAAAACGCTGGAATAAAGCCGACCAGGTATTCCTTTCGGATTCGTCAGAATTTGGACATTCTCCCATTCCATGCGATAAAGAATGCAAAATAATTGGCATCGTAGCTGCGGTTGCCAAATTGAGTCTATAGTATTTGGGCAATATAAAAATGTCCTTTCCTTTTCCGAACACTACTTTACAATACCCCAACCAGACAATGCACTTGAAAGACTCCTTCGTCGCCCTCGAATCCACCGTCATCACGCACGGACTGCCGCGCCCGCAGAATCTGCAACTGGCACACGATATGGAACGCGTGGTACGCGAGAACGGCGCCACGCCCGCCACCATCGCCCTGCTGGATGGGGAGATCCACGTTGGGCTAACGGAGGCCGAACTGGAACGCCTGGCAAACGAAAGCAACGTCCGCAAGATCAGCCGCAGGGATTTTGCCACCGCCATCCTCAAGAAGGAATGCGGCGGGACAACCGTCGCCGGAACGATGTTCGCCGCGCATAAAGCCGGGATCAAAGTGTTCGCCACCGGCGGCATTGGCGGCGTGCACGAAGTGGAGACACTCGATATTTCCACCGATCTGCAGGCACTGGCCGATACGCCCATGGTTGTGGTCTGCGCCGGAGCCAAGGCCATCCTGGATCTGCCGGCCACTCTGGAATACCTGGAAACGCTGGCTGTCCCAGTGGTCGGCTACGGCACAGACGAATTCCCGGCCTTTTATTCGCGCCAGAGCGGGCTGCCAGTCAGCGCCCGGCTGGATTCGCCGCTAGATGTGGTCGCGTTCGCCAAAACCCATTGGGAGTTGGGGCTGCCGTCCGCCGTGTTGGTCTGCCAGCCGCTTTCTTCTTCGGAAGAAATTCCGCGCGAGCAAATTGACGGGGCCATCCAGCAGGCCCGCCGGGAAGCCCATACGCAGGCCATCCACGGCCAAGCCTTGACCCCCTTCCTGCTGGCCCGCCTGTCTGAACTGACCGGCGGGGCATCCCTGAAAGCCAACTTGGCGCTCCTTCTAAATAACGCCAGGTTAGCCGCCAAAATTGCGCAAGCCTGGTCCCAATCTCAATAAAGATCTGTCTTCCGTCTCCCGTCTTTTCTCACTTCGTTGCCGTTGGCCAGCGCGTATCTGTCGGCCACGGCGTCAAACTCGGCAGCGGGGTAAGCGTCAACGTAGGAGTCAAGCTAAGAGTTGGGCTAATGGTTGGGGTAAGAGTCGGGGTCGCGGTAGGCGGTTCGCCGGTTATACGAAATTCCCCAACTGTCTTCCATTGCGTTCCTACAAAAAAAATCACCTGGTACGTTCCCGGCAGCCACTGTTCCCCAGGCAGATCCAATTCATATTGGCCTGACCCACCCGTGCCGCCTCCCCAGGGCGAAGAATCATATTTCAATAATGTATCGGCGCGATACCATAGCATCGTCCATTGAACCCCGTTTGTCATCCCGTCATAAGAGTAAGTTATAAATAGCTTTTGGACAGGATTTTGGAAATTGATTTGCGGGTTCACAGCTTTATATTTTGCAACTGAACGGGAGAACTGCAGCGGACTAAAAACCGCCTTCAGGTTAGGTGTAACCACACTTGTAAATTGTGCTTCGATCGCGTCCGGCATGAAAGGGGTGCCAGTCTGCGTAGGTGTATAACTCATGGCCGGGGTGGGTGTGATGGTAGGAGTATCGGTTATGGTCGGAGTATCGGTAATGGTAGGGGTCAAGGAAATTGTAGGCGTGGGCGATGTGGTTGGGCTGGGGGGAAAATAGATATAAGCAACCGGTTCCGCAAATATCCCGAAAATAATTGCCAATAAAACCAAGCCTGCTGCGGAAACGATCATCCGCCACCCGCTGGATACCAGTTTCCGGCGGATGCGATAGTAAACCACATTCCGGCCTTTGCGGATGGAACGGACCGCCCTCCAAACACTGAGAAGCGCACCCAGAAGGAGGATGATCACCGCCATGACAACAGCAGCGTGAATATCCAGGTTCATGTGACTTGATTATACCTTCTTGACGCCTGCGCCGGAACGTGCTACATTTTTCCTATGAACATTATTTTCCTCAAACTCGGCGGATCGCTTATCACCGATAAGACCCGCCCTTATACACCGCGTCCTGAAAAACTGGATGCCCTGGCTGTCGGAATCGCTTCTGCATTAAAGGAAAATGCGGGCTTGCAGCTTGTGCTCGGGCACGGCTCCGGCTCCTTCGGGCATGCGGCCGCCAGCCGCCATGACACCCGTCAAGGCGTTTCCGGGCCGGTAGCCTGGCGCGGTTTTGCGGAAGTTTGGTATCAAGCGTCCGCGCTGAACCGCCTTGTTGTGGAATCATTACGAAAAGCCGATCTCCCGGCAGTTACATTTTCGCCGGCCGCCTGCGTGACTGCACACGATGGAAAGGTATTCATCTGGGATTCCTATCCCCTCCAAACCGCCCTTTCTAACGGGCTCCTGCCAGTCATCCATGGAGATGTAGCGTTTGACGAAATTCGCGGCGGGACGATCCTTTCCACAGAAGATTTGTTCGCTCACCTGGCGCGCCAACTCCACCCGCAGCGTATCCTACTGGCCGGACTGGAAGCCGGAGTGTGGGCCGATTTCCCTATCCGAAAAAGCCTGCTCGCGGAACTCACACCCAGTAATTTTGCACAACAAGCCCCCCTCTTGGGCGAAGCCGTCGGAGCGGATGTTACAGGTGGGATGCGCTCCAAGGTCATTGACATGTTGGCCTTGGTGGAAGAGATCCCCGATCTCGAAATTTTGATTTTCTCCGGTGAGAATCCCGAAGCCTTTCGTCGCGCCTTGCGGGGAGAAAACCCAGGCACGCGCCTGCATCGTTGACATTACACCCTTCCTGCATTAAACTCATCGCCCGAACCATTCTTGGAGAAAAGATATGTATTCCCGACAGAGACTCGAAGAGATTGAAGATCGCAGCCTGGCACCTTATGGAGTGCGCAGCAAAAACTCAAAAGGACGCGCCTACCCGGATAACGAACCGGATTACCGCACCTCCTTCCAGCGGGACCGTGACCGGGTATTGCATACAACTGCCTTCCGCAGGTTGGAGTACAAAACGCAGGTCTTTATCAATTTTGAAGGGGATTACTTCCGCACCCGCCTGACACATACTCTTGAAGTGGCCCAGGTTGGTCGGACCATTGCACGAGCCCTCGGCGCCAATGAAGACCTGGTGGAGGCGATCTGCCTGGCGCATGACCTCGGTCATTCCCCGTTTGGCCACGCCGGTGAATCCACACTTGCGCGCCTGATGAAAGAATTTGGTGGATTTGACCACAATAAACAGTCGCTACGCATCGTCACCGAACTGGAGCAACGGTACCCGGAATTTCCCGGTCTCAACCTAACCTGGGAAGTGCGCGAGGGCATGGTCAAACACGAGTCCGAATACGATATTACAGATGCCCGTGATTTCAATCCTGAGTTGCGCGGCAACCTGGAAACACAAATCTGCAACGTGGCTGACGAATTGGCCTATACCACCCACGACTTGGACGATGGCCTACGCTCTGGGATGATCACCCCACAAACGCTTGACGGGATCGCAATCTGGGAAATTCTCGTGCACACCTTCAACTGGCACGGCCCGTCCTTAGAGGATATGGACCGCCACCGCATGATCCGGCACCTGGTCGGTTTGATGGTTACTGATATGGTAGAGGCCACAGATGCCCGCCTGAAGGAAAGCGGCTTTACCTCTGCGCTGGAAATCCAACAAGCCTCACACAACCTGATCGGTTACAGTGAGGATATGCAGCCGCGCAACCGGGAGCTAAAAGATTTTCTCTATACCAGTCTCTACCGACATTACCGCGTGATGCGGATGCAAGTTAAAGCCGAGCACATCCTCACTAACCTTTTCAATGCTTATCGCGCCGAACCGCTCATCCTTCCCGATCACGTCCAGTCCTGGATCCCATCACGAGGAATGGAACGCACAATTTGTGATTACATCGCCGGGATGACCGACCGCTACGCCATCGAAGAGCACGAACGGCTGCATGACCCTTACCTTAAACCTTAGTGAAAAGCGAGTAAACATGCCAGAAAAGCAACCCATCTACCTGACCGCCGAAGGGGCGGCTAAACTCGAAGCCGAGCTCCAAGACCTGAAAGGCCCACAACGCGAGGCAATTTCCAAGCGCCTGCACGACGCCATCCAGATGGGCGACCTCTCAGAGAATGCCGACTATCATAAAGCCAAAGAGGATCAGGGATTCCTCGAAGGGCGCATCCAGGAACTGGACCACATGTTCCGCAATGCCATCATTGTCGAAAAGACCACCGGCCCGAAGAATATCGTCGCCGTTGGCGCATCCGTGACCGTCCAAGAAAGCGGCTTCGACCCGGAAACCTATTATCTTGTTGGCGCAAAGGAAGCCGACCCGCGCGCCGGGAAAATCTCCCACGAGTTCCCCATCGGCCTGGCGCTGATGGATCACCATGTTGGTGATACGGTCGAGGCGGAAACGCCGGGTGGAAAGATCAAGTTAAAGATCTTGAAGATCGAATAAAACTATCCGCTTTTTCTACGGCGAATAAGTTGGAGTACGAGCTGCCGGATGGCGACGATCACCAAGAACGCGCTCACTCCTGCGGCAGCCAGCCCGGAAACCCAGTCCAGAACCTGCTGGTAAAGCGGGATCTTCCAACCCGGGTCACGCTGGCTGGCAAAGGCTTCCAACTGGGCTTTTTCACTGACGGGAATGCGCTCAAAGGGATGGGTATTGTTTATTTCGGGAAATACGTATCCAGACGGGTTGGTCATGTTGTAATACCCATCCGATATATTCCAAATGGAACCTGGTTTTACCTCGGTATGGAAATTCTCCAGGGCATATCCAAAGATCGGATCATAGGGCAACAAGGCGCTTAAATGCCGGCTCAACGCCTGTGTATCGGATACGGAATTGTCACTGATGGCAGTTACGTTGAGGGTATCCCCGGCGCGAATGGCCGCATAGATCTGTTCCGATTCGGTGATATTGTAAAGCCTGACTTGCGGGTCATCCGGTATTAAAAAGTAAGTAGCTAAAGGAATCAGCGTAAGGATATTTACAGCAAGAAATATCCGGGTGGACCTTCTCTCGGACCATTTAGGGATCCATTTGTTATAAATAATGGCCGCCAAGATAGCCAGCGGGAAAATAAAGGCTACTGCATAACGCGCGTTCACATGCAGGGAACTCAGGATGGGGAGTTTGCTTAGAAAAGGGTACATTAAACCCTTTGCCATGACAAATTCACACGCCAGCCAAGTGAAAAAGGCCAACATGATCCAGGCAAGCCTTTTTTTATCCGGTTTGAACAAGTCCGGATACTTTTTCGGTCGCCGCACAAAAGAATAGAACCCAAAAAGGATAATCCCAAAAACAACCGGTGACATGGACATATCAAATTCCCAGAACCCATAAGGCTGCCCGGTCGCTTTAACTAAATAATTATCCAGGAGGCTTGGGCTTACCCTGGCCAGCCACAGCATAGGCACCAGCCCCATCGTCCCTAAAAGCTGCAACACGATCCCGAACAGGCCTCTGATTATTCCCACCGGCTGAATGGTATCCGCGATTTGACGAGGGAAGAAACGCATAAAGGCATATACCGCCGCTATCTTGGATGCCGATACAATCAAGGCAGCAAATCCTCCGATAGCAATTACAAATGCTATGCGCTTCCACGAAATGGTGACGGGCTGATAAATATACAGCAGCGGTAAAATTATTAGGATCGACAGCCCAAAAACAACAATGAGAAAATAACCTGCTTGCTGGACCACCATGGCAACCATCAACGCAAAGAACAAACCCGCAATACCTTTTGGGATAGATGCATCCAACAACAAAACAACCAATATGGCAATGATTGGGAAAGCGACATAGCCAAGATGTCCAACCGCCAGCCGCTGCATAATGAAGCCATTCGCGGAGAAAAAGACCATCCCTAGAACACTAGATGACCAGTGCAGCTTCAGAACCCGGTTAAGAGGTGATAACTTGCTAAACCTCCTACGGCAAAATAAATCATAGAAGAGATAACGACAGCCTGCCATGGATTAACGAGCTGTGGCAGCCATTCCAGCAACGAAAATTGGCCGTTATTGGGATCCGGGAAAGCTGGCACTCCTCCCCCGAAATTTGGTGTATACCACTGGATACCGAATCCATTTACTACTTGATGGATATAGGTATCCAGTAATGATGGCATGGCCAGGCTGTAATCATGCCCCACTATGGGATAGGAAAGGTTCATAAAACGAATCACAACCCAGCCGATTACAGCCAGATTTGCAATGATAAGAATAGGCGCCCAACGGATTTTCTTCATCGGATCTTTTCCTTATTTTGGCTCAATTATACATTTCCCTTCTTTAGCTGAGTTCGGTTGACCTGCCAAAGGCCAATCAACCCCCAGAAACTGATTACAAGATAATTTATAACCTGGCTGATAAGAATATACGCTAATGCAGCCGGGCGTGAAAAGCCAAAGGGGACAAGGACATTCACAGCGACGAATTGATAAACGCCGATATATCCAGGTGTGGTGGGAACCGCACTAGACAGGCCCAGGGCAGCCAGCAGGATGAGCGACTGGCCCAAGGTAAGGGTTTGCGAGATAATATGCACGCCAATCATATTACCAAGACCGTCAATCAGCCAGATAACCGCTGTCAGGAGAATGAAGACTCCTAGCCTACGAACGTTATGCAAAGAACGCATGCCAAGCAGAAAACGCGCCACTTGTTCAGATATTTTTTGCGACACCTTAGAGGGAAAAGGCACCCGGGTAATCAGAGTAAGAATCAATTTTTCCTGGAATGGCATTACGATGATGATAACCAAGCCAATCACCCCCGCTGCAGCCATGATCTTAATTGCTCCAGCCAGAAGGGACGAGATTTGACTCTGTAACAACACGGATACAGAACCAATTAATACTAACGCAATCACATCCAGGAGACGTTCCACCAAGGCAGTTGCGAATACGAAGCTGGTGCCTGCACCGCTCTTTTCCCCAAGGTAAACCGAACGGATCAGCTCCCCGGCGCGGGCGGGTAAATAAGCATTTCCCAGATACCCCACCATATTTGCCCAGAAGATGGAGAGCAACGGCACTTTTTTCTCAGCGTTTACCAGAGTGCCCCAGCGTACTGCGCGTAGGAAATAATTAACCGATGCGAGCGGAATTACCAGTAATATTAATTCATAATGGCCTGTGGTGATTGTTTTCCAAAAGGTGGCCCAGTCGAGGCCGTGTAAAGTGAAATACAGGAGTACAGCCGCCAACAAGAATGCGAAAACCAGCACCCATGCCGGGCGTCTTTTTTTTAGCGGTTGAACATTTGCCTCTGGCGGGAGAGTAAACACATCTAAAAGTTGATCCGTTCTTTTTCGATCACCAGTGGGCGGTGTACCGATAGTGTGTAAATCTCGCCAATGTATTCGCCGACGATGCCCAGAAACAAGAGCTGTACCGAGCCCAGGAAGAACAGGCCAATAACAACCGGAGCCAGTCCAAGCGAAAAGTTTTGCCAGTCGATTAGCTTATAGATCAGGTAAGCCAAGCCAACAAGGAAACTAACTGCCCCGGAAAAGAATCCGAACATGGCCGCCAAGCGCAGCGGCACCTTTGTATAGCTGACCACACCAAGCATCGCCATATCATAGAGTGTGTAGAAATTGTTCTTGCTGATACCGCGCTTGCGGCGGGGTTGGTCGAACTTGATCCTGGCGATGTCGAAACCAATATCGGCGATCAAGCCACGAAAATAAGGGTAAGGATCATGGAATCCGCGCAGGATTTCGATCACTTTACCATCATACAACCCGAATCCAGTGAAGTTGTCGATTAAAGGCACTTCTGAAAGGCTGCGCAGAACCCTGTAGTACAGGCTTCGCAAGAAATAAAACAGACCTGGCTCTTGGCTACTGGTTTTTACACCGATGACAACTTTATAACCTTCCTCCCATTTGTGAATAAACTCGGGAATCTTTTCGGGGGGGTCCTGCAAATCAGAGGCCATGCCGATGACCGCATCCCCCCTGGCTTGCAGCAGAGCATGAAAGGGAGAGCGGATGTGGCCGAAATTGCGCGTATTGATGATCACCTTGAGGCATTTGTCTTGTGCTGCTAGCTTGCGCAATATATTTACAGTACCATCGGTGGAAGCATTGTCAATAACAATATGTTCATAATCATAAGGGAAACCCGTCATCACCTGCTTGATGCTAGCGTAGAGTTCCTGGATGTTGTCTTCCTCATTAAAACACGGGGTGACAATGCTAATCATTTTCATGGCATGTCTGGCTTCTAGAACCCGCGCGCATAAAGCTGTTTGCGCAGAACCTCGTCGCGATTATATAAACTATCCACCATTTCGACCATGAGCGGTGCATCTTTTTTACATTCCTGGGCTAGAACCTGGTCATTCAGTAATTCGCGACAAGAAAGTTGCCCTTTCTGCAGGGGAATGGCTAGATAATAATCCTCCGGCGCCAAGACGTGCCCTGCCAACAAGTCGTGTTTGGCATAAACTCCTCGTACAAGGGTGGTCAGGTAATCTGTCTCTTTTTGGGTGGCGACTACTTTTTCCATTCCGGCTGCACCGCACATCTCCTTGGCCTTCTTAAATGCCTGGAACCACTCGGCAATCTGTTCAGGCGTGGAACAATAAGGGGAGAACGGTTTATCGTCAGTCTTAATATCTATGTGACGCTCAAATGTGCGAGCACCCTTGGCGTATGCTATCAGGATGGACGATCGCCAATCGTGATATTCGTGCGACGAAAGTCCAATAACGTGCCCGGGATAGCGGTGTTTCAAGAAATCAATCTGGTTCAATTGCAGATCAGCGTCTTCTGCAGGGTATAACGATACACAATGGTTGATCGCCAACGGGATGCTACGGTTTTCAAAAAACATCACCATATTATCCAAATCGTTGAGCGACGAGCCCCCCGTTGAAACAATTACTGGTTTGCGGGTTTTGGCTATCTTTTCCAGTAAAGGCCAATCTGTCACATCCGAACTGGCAACTTTTAATATCTCGATGCCCAGTTCCATACACAGTTCCACCGACTTCTCATCAAATGGTGTTGCCAGACGGACACAGTTGCTCCGCCGGATGGCTTCGACGAGGGCTGCCAACCCCTCCCGGTCCAGGCGCGTATCCAGGGTTTTTTTGATGTAGCGGATATCCTCGCGTCTAAGAAAATCTTTGTGGATGAAAGTCTCGACATCCCGCAATTGCAGCTTGATGGCCGCATGGACATTATTGAAACGGACAACAGTGGCGAATTCTTTGATAATCCGTAAGCCGCGCTGGACATCCCCCCAATGGTTATTTGCCAATTCCAAGACGAATAGTTCATCAAAGATATCTCGGTCAATCATATTCTTCCTCCTGTCAGTTGGAGTAGATATTACTATTCTACTCCAAAGCTAGCCTTCCCAATCAGGGATGAGTAAATTCCTGGCCTGTTCCTCACGGTCCAGGAATGGGAACATATCCTCCAGAGGGGCAGAGACTATCCGCCCATCCGGCAATTGACGGGAACTCTGGCGCGGTTCGAAACTTTGCCCAGGATCAAGCACCACCTCGCACAAAACCGGCCCCGGCATCACCAGAGCTTCCTGGATGGAGGAATCGAAATCCGCCATATCAATTTTCAGGGCCGGGATGTCGTAAGCCTTCGCAACAGCAAGAATATCCGGGAATGTCACGCCTGATTCCGGGCTTTCGCCCACGCCGACGCCGAAGAAATTCTTTTGAGAAGTGCGGATGGAAAGATAACCGTGGTTGTTCAAAACGAAGATTTTGATGGGCAACCTGTAATGAATAACGGTCTGCAATTCCTGGATATTGAGTTGCAAACTCCCATCCCCAGCCAGGCACATCACACGCTTGCCATCCCTGGCGCAGGCAGCCCCGATAGCCGCAGGCAGATCATATCCCATGGAGGCGGAACCAGAATTGGTAAAAAGACGTTGGCCCAATTTCAATTTTGCCACCTGGAAGGGTACGATACAGGCCGTGGCATTCCCGCAGACGACCACATCATCCGCATCGAGATGCTCAAATAGCACTTCCATAAAGTGATACGGATTGATTGCGCCGTTAAAAACTCGCTGCTTTGGCAGTACTGCTGGATAGCGCACTTGCCGTTCTCTGCACCATACCAGCCAATCAGAATATGAAACAGCATCCCACCCATTCTCATTTACCTGCCGGCTCATTTCTTGCAAGAAAGCCTTTGCATCGGCAGCAACCGGGAAATCAGGCCGTACCGTCGGTTTGGACAGTTCCGCCGGGTCGATATCCACCCAGATTTTATAGGCAGCCCTGGCAAAAGATCTCCAGGTATAGCCGGTCTGGCGGATATTTAGCCGGCTGCCTAGGATCAACAACACATCCGAATTTTGAACGGCAAAATTGCCGGGCCGCGTGCCGATTGTTCCGGGACGACCGCAAAAAACAGGATCATCGGAGGCAATCAGGTCGTGGGTCCAGGCAGTAGTGACCGGGATGCCAAGCTTATGCACCACCTCGTTGAACAATTCCACTGCCCCGGCTAAGCGAACGCCGGTTCCTGCCAATATTACCGGACGGCTGGCCTGTTTCAATTTCTCTAGGGTGAAAGACACACTTTTGCGGAGCTTATCCTGAATATCTGGCGATACTTGAGGCGTGTTAAACCCTTTCAATGTTGCTTCATCCACCTGGCTGGATTGCACATCAATAGGAATGTCCAGCCAGCAGGGACCAGGGCGTCCCGCCGATACCAAATACCAGGCTTTCTCAAGCTGATAGCGGATTTCCAGCGGATCTGTCACGGTGACGGCATACTTGGTAATGCCGCGCACCATGGAAACAATATCGGCTTCTTGGTCACCAAGCTGGCGCAGGTCCGGCAGATCGTAGCTACGCAGATAGGTCTCGCGCTTGACCTGCCCGGAGATGACCAACATGGGGATTGAATCCGTCCACGCGCCGAAGACACCATTCAGTGCATTTATTCCGCCCGGCCCGGTGGTCACATTGATCACACCCGGCTTGCCGGCGATGCGGGCATACCCTTCGGCGGCCATGGCACAGGCTTGCTCATGCTGATTGAAGATTGTTTTAATGCTCGGGTGGGTACCGATGGCATGGTTGAGGAACATAGCGCCGCCACCGGTCAGCATGAAAACATGCTGCACACCCAATTCGACGAGGTGTTGGGCAATATAATCTGAAACGCGCATAAAATGAACCTCAAATGGATGGAATGGCGTAAAAAACGGTATCGAAACAATTATAAGCGTGGGAACGCAAATGATAAGTATAGTTTATCCCATTTTCGGAAGCAAATCGCGCCACCCACAACGGAATTTCCCATAGATGAGCCGAGGTGTGATATACCGATATCGCCAATCCGGGTTGATAAGTGGCGATCAGGTTCCGCGCACCCAGCAAGGCATCCATTTCTGAGCCTTCGATATCCATTTTAATGAGGGTCGGCGCAAATTTGGGTAGGGCATCCTCCAGCGCCACGCACTGGATGATTGTTTCCCCAGAGTCTGTGATGCTGCTGGCTTCACCTACACCTGAGGTAAAACGCAGTTGACAGGAGGTGGCGTGGACACCACAGGGCCATAGGCTGACTTCCAGGAAGGTTGTGCCGGATTCCTCAATGTAACCGACCAAACGGACATAGTTTTGCAAATCCGGCTCAAAGGCAGCCAGCGCGGAGAAGGTGGCACCATTTTTGATGAAAGCGCGGATAGCATCCCCATCATACGCCCCGCAGTCAATCATTCGGAAGGGCTGCTTCCAGGGCGGCAGGTCGGGGGGGAAATACTGGTTTTCCAGATCCGGTTCAGGCAGGACCGAAAAATCGCCCGTGATGCGAAATTGTAGGGTTCTTGCAAAAGTCTCACGGCTCAAGTCATCGGCCCAGAGGGCGTGGGTGGCGTTAATTTGGGTTTCGAAATCACGGTAGATGGTACGGCTGGCCAGCCAGTAACGCGTTCCTAGTTCAGAAGCAAAATGATCATATAGGTCGATCATCGTAATGAATTGGGGATAACCCAACGCCTTGAGACGGCCAATGAGCACCCGCATATCCACTTCACGGTTGTGGATGGCCAAAACGATAACCGCCTGCCCCCTGTCTGAATTAGCAACCGAATCTGGCTGGAGGATGGGAACTCCAGATATAGAAGAGGTTCCGCGGTTGCGATTATCCATGAAGCCGGCCACGGAAATACCTTGGGCGGAAAAGGTATTCCAGACATCCTGGCCAACAGTGCCGGTACCGTAAATATAGATGGACACACCCGGTTTCAGCCAGAACGATTCTGAAACTGATGGTTGTAATTCTGGGTTGAAAATAGGATCCAGAGAGAATTTCAACGGTTACTCCTGTAAAAATATAACTTCATTTGGCAAGCCCATATGCTGGATTTGTTCTGCTAGACCGATCAGCATGAAAATGTGGTCGACACCAAATTGAGCCAGGGATTTTGATACGTAATCTGCTAATCGCATCGTTATACCTTTAGTATAAAAGCTAATCAACAACGGGGTGTGTTTTACCAAGCAAATTTAAGATATGAATTCTTATCCCACTAATCATTATTATCGCTGACATCAAGAGCATGATAAGGATATTTATAAAAACAGATATGCTGATATCGTGTACAACCCGATTCAAGAGATAATCCGAGACGACACTGGTAAAATACAAATAATCTTTGGGAATAAGTAATAAACAGAACATAAGCAAATAGATCATATCAGACTTTGACACTTCTTTATTATTTATAAAAACATACAAGGGAATAAAAACATGCAATAATTTATAATCGGCAGAAATGCTTGGTAAAAGCAGCATGGCAAAAATTAATAAAGCAAATCTCTTCCATTCTTCTTTTTCAACGAATATCACGTACGTAACCGCCAAAACGCCTAGGAAAACTGCTAACCCCATGTAAAAAGATGAAAAATGGTTAATTAAAAAGCCCGGCAATAATCCGGTTTCAAAAGAGATTATCTTGATGAAAGTAAGCAACGATACCCCCCTTTGCACCAAATTGCTCTCAATGGAAACAAAGTGCGTGAACATCCAATTGGATCCGATATTGGATCCTTTCATAAGAAAGCTTAAATTGGCAAACAAGCCGCCTTTAAAACACAGCAGGCTGGCCAACGTAATAACAATGGTGGAGATAGCACATACGGCGGCCTCGTGATACTTTTTTTCAGGAATAAATAAAACCAACAAGATGGCAGGGTAGATTTTCATGGAAATAGCAAAAGCCAGTATGATCGCGCTAGCTAGATAATGCTTTTTCGTATAAAAGAACGTGAACGCCAATAAAAGGATAAATAAAAGGCTTTCAAAATTCCCCCTATCTAGAGCAAATAGAAATGGATAAGATAAAAATGTAATGATAAAGATATGCGTTGCGCTGGCATATAAATTTCCGATGGAAAGAAACGCAAAATTAAAAAACAAAAACGAAGCGCAAAATATACAGATATAGATTACATATGTATTATTTGGGATCAACGAGAACAAATATCCCACGACGGCAAGAAAGGGGTATTGAGCACTTTGATAACCGAGATATGGGTTCAGCGTATGTCCGTCCCTGAGCACGTCAAAAAAGTCACTGAACCGATCCTGGGCTGTAAAAAGGAATGTATTATTCGGGTAGGGCAGGCCTTTATAAAATCCTTGCACATAATGAAATGCAACTGCGTATACAAATCCCACAACTATGACAAAAGAGAGGACGTATATTTTTTTATTTCTATCCATGTTTGGTTTCTCTTTTGGTTCCAAACATCATGCGGAACATCTCAATAAGCTGGCTGGATTTACATGATGCATAACTGCCAACCAGCTCGAAAACATGGCGAAAGCCAAGTTGGGCCAAGAATTCTGATGTGTTATCTACGATTTGCATTGTCACCTTGTTACAAGACAGTTTCAGCAGGATGGATTTTACAACGCAAATTTAATAAGTAGCCCTTGATCCCACTTATTATAATGAGCGCTGACATCAAGAGCATGATAAGGATATTTATGATCACAGATATGCTGATATCCTGGACGTAATGACCATTTAAGAATGCATCTGAAGTTACCTTTGGTAATATATAATAATCCTTCGGTATGACCAACAAGCCAAACAATAATATGTAGACCCAATCAAGGCGGTTAGATTTTGGAGCGTCGAAGAATATATACAATGGAATAAACAAATGTATCAATTTATAGTCGGCAGAAACTTGGGGTAACAATAACATGGCAATTACAAGAACTGCAATTTTTTTCCAGAACTCTTTTTCCACAAACATAACATAGGCGGCAATGGAAAAGCCTACAACCGCTGCAGTTATAATGTAAATACCGAGAAATTTCGCCATATCCACTTTTTGAATAAAGTCGGTTTCGATTAGGAGTATCTTTATAAAAGAAAAGAGGGAGACTCCCCTTTGAACTATCAAATCTCCTCCAAGAAAACGATTCTCGAATGCAAGATTCGCTCCCCTTACGAGTAGAGTCAAATTTTCCAATAAGCCGCCTTTAAAAAGAGCAGCGATATAATTGTAAGCAATCCTGTCAACAGCCCTGTTAGAAATATTTCCTTGTATTTCTTATCTGATAAATATAGTACCAAGAAAACAATGGGGAATAATTTCATCGCGATGGCGAATGATAAAAATAACGTGCTTAGTAAATATTTCCTTTTTTGATAAAAATAAACAAAAGCGAACAAAGAAATCAATACCAGGCTTTCTAAATTTCCACGATCAATAGTAAATAGAATTGGATAGGTTAATAAAGTGATAATGAATATTTCTAAGATATGTTTTCGAGGGTTATCGGGGTAGGTATATAAAATTGTAAATATTAAGAATATATACAGGAACAATGATAAATATATAATAAATGATGCTCCTCTGGGCAGTAACCCAAAAACATATGAAATAAAATTCAGAAAAGGGTATTGCGCACTTTGAAATGCACCAGTATATGGTTGCCGATATTGCATGAGATCATATAAAACAAAATAATCATTAAACTTGTCAACCGGGCTAAAAAGAAAAGTATTATGGGGATATGGCAAACTCTGGTAAACACCCTCGATGTAATGAAAAAACACACCGCTAACAAAGCCAATCAATATTATCGTAACAATGACCCTGATTTTAGTTTCTTTATCCATCTTATTATTTCCCTTTTTCACACATTAAGAAAATACTTGCGCATAACTCAGGATATTGTTGTCCCAATTGGTAACAACCTTCCAAATACTCGGGCGAGATAATTTCGGTGCTTAACAGTTTGTCCCATTGAAAGTTTGCCAACGCTTTAAAGAAAATACCAGAACGGTAAATGACA
Source organism: uncultured Chloroflexia bacterium (assembly GCA_963837875.1). Classification (GTDB taxonomy): domain Bacteria; phylum Chloroflexota; class Anaerolineae; order Anaerolineales; family Villigracilaceae; genus UBA877. The sequence goes on along the minus strand of CAWIOV010000001.1, from coordinate 1,541,306 downwards.
TTTAACCCAGCAGCTTTTGAATCTCTTTCCAATGTATCCAGTGAATATGTTCTTCTGTGTCCATGTTCTTTTTCTGAAGGTGTTATTGCTGAATTATGGCTTATTAAACCCATTTTCACTGCGATTTGCCTGGAGACCGCGTTGGCATTTGGGCAAACCAGAAAAAATCTGCCCTGCTCGGATAACCATTCAATATTAATTCTTCTCATCACCGCCACCGGGTCATCCAAGTGCTCCAAAACATGTGTTAATACTATATTGTCATATTTGGTTGGCAATACGGCTGTTTCAAGGAGCGAATTAATAAATTTTACTTTACCCCCCAATTCTTTTTTAGCAACTGCAATGGCATGACCCGAAGCTTCCACACAAGTGATGTCTTCAAAATACGGAAGAAATCTTCTGGTAAAATCCCCCTTATAACTTCCCAACTCCAATAAATTGCCCTTAACAAAAAATGGAATAAAAGATCTCAACATATAAGGGTGCATTACATCAAGATCAAAAACATAACTATATTTATGGTCTGCTGTATCTTTTATTTCCTTATTGTAATCTCTTAGGGGTCCCATCATATTTGCCTTCTCATAACTAAAGTTTCACCATAAGTATTAATAACTGTAAAACTAAATTTTTTATACAAACGTATTGCCACAATATTATACATGTTAACTTCTAGCGTTATTTCTCGGAGGTTGTTTTTCCTGACTTGTTCAATACAAATATCCATCAATCTTGTCGCTATTCCATAACCCCCAAATTCTTTTAGTACGCTCATATTTGTGATGAACGCAGAGCCATCAATATTAAAATAAACTGCAATAAATCCGACCAGAAGTTGATCTTCCCATGCTTCAAGCGTTACCGATTTCTCAAATAATTTTTGGGCATATTGCTTAAGATTCACCCTTTGGGCTAATGGTGGGATAAAAGAGTTGCTGCAATTCATTAGATGTAACAAAATTTCATTTTCAGTAGCGGTTTTTATTTTATATTTTATGCAGGTTGTTTTCATTTTGCAAATCATGTCTATTTCAAAACAGCCAAGCCAAACCCCAACCGTCCAAATTCATTGCCGTTATATAACATATATATTTTATCTTCACATTGAAAAACATGCGGATAACACATCATGTCCGAATCCCATTCACCTTCGGATGGAGAAATGCCAGCGTTTTCATCATCTCTGGTCCAGTTCTCCAAATCCTCTGAATAAGCGTAACCGATCATATAGGCGTTCTTTCTGTTATCTCTAAAATCAAGTGCTTGTCGATAACAAAAATACATATGATATTTGTTATTAATCTTTATAATGGTTGGTAAAGCCTGGCACTCATCAGAATTTAGTTTATCAGCAACAAGCTGTCTGCCTGTTTTATGCCATGAAATACCATCATCTGATATTGCATAACCAATTTTATAAACACGCTCTTTAACATCCTCTGTTGGGTGTTGCATCCATCGTACACCAAATATGTACCACATATGATAGACATTCGCGTATTTCACTACAAATGGATCCCCTACCAAAAAGGGTTCATTCCATGAAGAAGTTAATATGGGGCCATCTCCAATTCTGTAAAAGGTTTGGCCATTATCATCACTTATAGCCAAACCAATGGATGTTTCAACTGATACAGATGCTCTCCTGCTCCAACCGCCTATATATCCATATATTTTTTTGCCGTTCCGCAAAATGTTCAATGGAAAAATACCATGCTCATCAAAACAACCCAAACCACCTAGTTGAATTACCGTACCAGTGGAAATATTTTTTATCGTCTTAAAACGCTTATCAAAATCGACAAATGAAATATGGCTTAAATATTTACCAGTCTTATCCTTCTCTCTTGTCGAAAAATAAATTCTTACAAAATCGTCAAAAACAAGAGTTTGTGGAGACTGGGCGAATTCAAGACAATTATTCGCCAATTTATATTTGGTCGGATCAAAAATTTTCCCGAGTTTTTCCCATTTCATAATGACCTCTTATAAATATTGATGATCTTCCAATTTGGCCAAACCAAAACCGAATCTGCCCACTTGGTTTCCTAAGTAGGCCATGTAAAGATTGTGGTCAAGCTCAAAAACATGTGGATAACTGATCATTTCCGAGTCCCACCCATCTTGCGAAATATCGATACCAGCTTTCGAATCGTCTCTAACCCAATGAGTTAGATCATCAGAAAATGCATATCCAATACGATACCCTCTTTCTTTTCCTCGGTAATTTGTACTATACCGATAGCAAAAAAACATGTGATATTTACCATCATAGAAAAATACGTCAGGACTTGCCTGCGCTTCATCTTTTTCTACTTTACTCTCAATAATGTCTTTATCAAATTTTATCCAATTAATCCCATCGGTCGAAGTAGCCATGCGGATTTTATAAACCGGTTCTGGCTTTCCTTCCGCTACTATCCATTTCTTTCCAGCGATATACCATAGGTACCAAAGGTTATTAAACATTCTGATTTTTGGGCCACTTATAACGAATGGCTCGTTGATGCTGTAAGACAATATCGGGCCGGTTCCAAATTTGCGAAATGTTGTACCGTTGTCATAACTTATTGCAAGCCCAATAGCAACATTAAAAGGAACCGATTCGCATCTCACCCATCCGCCGTAGTAAGCCCATACTTCCTTTCCGTTTCTTATTACTGATGTTGGATAAGTACCAAATTCATCAAACGTTCCCAATTCGCCCAATTCTAATATTGGTTTCTTGCTTAGGTTTATTATTTCAAAAAGATTGTCTCTGTTTAGGTCAATATAAGCTGTATAACTTATATATTGCCCATTCTTGTCTCGTAGTGGCCTGCAGGAAAAATAAACCCTAATAAAATCATCGAAAATCAAAACGGAAGGAGCCTGGGCGAATTCCTTCAACCAACTTCTACCTTGTACTACCTCAGGATTAAATACCCTTCCCAATTTTTTCCATGTAAACATATTTACTCCTAATTCGATTAATACACCTTCATAAATAATTCGATGACTATTGACAAAGTTACATTTTGTAATTGCAAATCATTATCAAAATAAATATTTCTTTTGTAAAACTCCGGTAGCACTTAATCCAAGCGAAAAACGAAACATTTTTTCAATGTAAGTCTCAAGCAGAGTTATATATCATTAGATATCAAGTCCATTTCGAAGACATACTTGCCAGCTTTTTTTACATATAAATTTGTCGTCTGTATTCATACTTATCACTTTTCACATCAATGTATAAAATGATTCCAAATATCCCCTTATCTCCTCTTTTGAGTTGAACATCATCACATCTATAATTGATAAAAAGGGAATAAAGTCATTGTAGAATTGCTTGTAACTAAAGTCATTCGTTTTTAGAAACTGCAAATCCAAGCCTTGCTCCCTAAAACGGTCCTTGCTATAAAGTTGAATACCGCCTATTGGATTCAAATACAAGTCTGCATTCCTCGTTTTACAAATTGCAATAACCTTGTTTTCCGCTTTCAATTCATGGTTTATCAAAACTGAAGATGATATCAACATAGGCGTCTTTATACTAAGGTATTCCTTCACCTTATATAAAGAGTGTAAAACGAATGTGAACAAATTTCTTTCTTCAAATAATATACATTCTTCAATTACGGGAAAAGCAGAAACAAAATATGGTGATTTTCTATAGGAAGCGCTTACTCTTTTCAACATTTTATTTTTTCCAGATAGCCAACTTTCAGCTAAAAATCTATCCCTGACATCCAAATAATCAGAATCGTGTTTTAGTGGGAGTGTGATATAAGAGCTCCTTCCCTCAACTAGAATTCTGTTTCTATTGATCCAGCCTTCTTTTACGTATTTGATGTTATCGTAGACCACGAATTCGTCAACTGCATTCATTAACTGAAAATAACCGATATAGGGGAAAAAATAAGGCTGCATGATCGCGATCTTCATTGCACCAACTCCGTATTCGGTTATAAATCTCTCCGGTGAGTTGAAAAGGTTAGTTAAAGTTGGACGTAACTCCGAGCTATAAGCTAGGAAAGTTTTGCGTCTCTGTCCAAAAATCCACGTTTTTCAAGAGGTGAGGTTTTAAACTTGCCAAAATATAAGTCGATGACAAACAGATCACGGTTTCTGACTTGCGAAAGTATTCTCCAGATGTATTCCCCAATGATCCCCAGCATCAGGATTTGAATGCCACCTGTTACAAGCAAAACCACCATGATTGGCGCCCATCCTTGAACCGGGACGCCATAAAAAATCTTTGTCCAAATAATATCAATCGCATACAAGAAGCCGAGTATAGATATGGTGATTCCGGTGAAGGACATCACACGTATGGGAGAATAAGAAAACGCCAAAATGGCATCAATCAAGTTAAATAGCATTTTCCAGACGGTATAAGCCGATTTCCCACTTATTCTTTCCTTTCGATGGTACTCGAGAAATTTAATTTTATAACCCGACCAGAGGACTAATCCCTGGAAAAAAGAATTGCTATCCAAGTTTCGCAAATATACTTCCAATGCCCGCTCTCCCAATAAAACATTATCAAATCCCCCTACTGGCATGTTCGGAAAAGTCAACCTCCTGATGATAGAATAAGCTATTCTAGATGCAATTGCCCGGAAAAACGATCCATCCCGACTTTTACGAGTGCAAACAGCAATTTCAAAACCATCTTCAAAATATGCTTTAAGCATATTGTTTATCAATTCCGGAGGATCCTGCCCATCAGCAGACGTTACAATAACACATTTGCCGCTGGCATGACTCAAGCCAGCAATAATGGCACTGTTTTGGCCGAAATTTCTGGAAAACTTGATGATTTTTACAATATCAGGATATTGTTTGCGGATCTCCAATAGCTCATCCAAGGATTTGTCCCACGATCCATCATCTATAAAAATAATTTCGCAGGCCCGGTCCGGATTCCTGGGAATCACTTCCTGCATAATGGAATCGGTTAACGGAATTAAACAGCCCTCATTTAAGTATACAGGGATAACCAGCGAAAAATCATATTGCACTTCTTGTGTATTTTTAGTGGTCATGGTATTGCCTTTCCAAGGTTGCTTACTGGGAAGCTGGCTTTTGTGCTAATTCGTGACTGTGTTCCACAACGAACCGTAGAATCTGGCAAATCTCCATAATCTCCTGGCGGGATACGGCAGTTCCTGTAGGCAGCGATAGAACCCGTTCTGCTAGTTTTTCAGTTTGGCGTAAAAGTAAACCGGCATGAGGAAAGTACGAACGGTACGGTTCCATTTTATGACAGCCCGGGTAAAAATACCTTCTTGCCATGATGTTTTCTGCCTGAAGGATTCGAACAACCTCATCGCGGCTGATCCCGGTTATGTGCTCGTCTATTTCAAGAACAATATACTGGAAATTACATTTTTCTTTCTCGTCATATGTAACCATTTTTATGCCTGGGATATCCCGCAAATCATTTCCATACTGTCTATAATTTTGATAATTTGTGGAAATAAATTCACCAAGACTCTCCAATCCAGTAAGTCCCATTGCTGCAGAAACCTCGCTCATCTTTCCATTCGTACCGATATACGTAACTTTATCATAGTCTACGAAACCAAAATTCTTCATCAAGCGGATTTTTTCTGCCAGTTCATCATTGTTTGTAAGAACAGCCCCCCTTCGAAAGAATTAAAGAACTTTGTCGCGTGAAAACTGAATATTTCTGCGTCACCAAAATTGCCGATCATGGTCCCCATGTGGGAACAGGCAAAGGCATGCGCTGCATCAAATAAGAGCCGCAAGTTCCGCCTCTTGGCAATCTCCGATAAGGCCTCCACTCTACAAGCTCTTCCCCAGAGGTGAACTCCAATAATGCCAGTTGTTCGTGGTGTAATGAGTTCCTCCACTTTTTGCGGATCAATGGTGTGTGTTAAGGGATCAATATCACAAAATACCGGCGTAATTTCCTGCCATTGGAGTGCATGCGCGGTAGCAACAAATGTAAAGGAAGGCATAATGACCTCGCCTCGTAATTCCAGAGCTCTGATTGCAATCTCCAAAGCTATTGTTGCATTGCACATTACAACGCAGTGTTTTGTTTGGGTCAATTGAGCAATTTTATTTTCAAATTCATGGACGAAGGGTCCATTATTGGTAAGCCATCTACGGTCCAGTAGATCATTGATACGATTCATCAAGGCATTCCTGTCACCAATATTGGGTCGTCCTACGTGAAGCTTTTCTCGAAAGGCAGGTGAGCCGCCATACTTTGCCAAATCTGTTATTCTCGATTTATTCATAATTAGGCTCCATAAATTCTAGATTTATACCCTTGGCAAGCTTAATTTCAAAAAAGAGCCAGCGAATATTAGCATTAATTATATCCTCATAAAGGACAAGCAAATATATCTATAGGCATTATTCAAAACGCTATTATCAAGACGTATTAAACTAGTAGAAAGGTTTTCAACGAACGATGGATACCATCGCAAAGACCAATCCACGTTTGCAAACTTAGTTCGCTTTTTCCTCTTTGAATATCCGGCACATAACGCTCCAGCGGCTTGAGCGGATCCGTCGCGCAATGGATTTCGACCTCAATTTTAGGGGAAAACTGCTCCGCTACGCACTTGGCAACTTCGGCGATGGAAATGCCCTCCTCGCTGCCCACATTATAAGGCCTTCCTGATTTTCCACTCAACAATATTGTCCACAGCCAGATCGCCAAATCAGCGGCATAGAGATACGATCGGTACGCAGCGCCATCTCCCTGTATGACGATTGGCCCGCCGCGCAACCCATCCCGGATGAAATTGCCGATGGCAAAGTGTATATCTAAAGGCAAATATGGGCCTACAAAGGCAAAGCAACGCGCAATTTTCGCCTCGAAGCCGTATTGCCTGGCATAAAGCGTACAAAGCATCTCGGCGGCGCGTTTCCCTTCCCCGTAGGCAGAATGGGGATCGGTAGGGTCCGGCGCACCCATGTATTCCTCTGGGATGCGAGTCATTTCCTCCGGCTGCCTACCATAAACAGCCCCGGAACTTGTCAGCAGAAATTTCTGTGCCTGGCAACACCGGGCGAATTCTAGGGTGCGGCGCGTCCCTTCCACGATCGTATCAAACATAATTAACGGGTCCTCGGCGTTCAACTTTGCGCTCGCCTCGGTGGCGGCGTGGATGATAAAAGAGAATGTGCCCTGCGGGAAAACAAACGAGCGGATATCTCCTTGGTGGAATTGGATGGCGGGATTGGCTGGCAAGTGCGGCGCCTTTTTCCGAAAGGCCTCCAGGTTGCGGGTTAATACCAGCGCCTCTGCCCCCAACCCCAGGCGCTCATTCGCCCAGGCAAAGCTCTCTAGCAGCCAGCAACCGAAGAAGCCTGTCCCACCAGTTATGAAGATGCGCTCCCCGCGCAGTTCCTCCCAAAGAGAACGGGTATGCTCAAGGATGTGCTCCAAATCAGTCGCTAAAGGGTTCTCAGGCATGGCTTATTCCCACGCATCCGCGACGATCTGCCCGGATGGCAGACCATGTCCGCTCAACCCGGCCCTGAGAGCCTGGATCATCCCAGGTGGGCCGGCCAGGTAGTAGGTCAGGGAGAATGGATTGGGGACAGAGCCAAGAACAGTCTCGGCATCCATCAATCCCGGCTGGCAATCCGTACCCTCATAATCTTCTTCCGCAAAATAACGCACACGTAAACCCAGGCAACGCTGCGCCGCGGCTTCCACCTGCGGCCGGTAGATCAGCAGATCCGGGCGACGCGCCCCATAGAAGAGATAAACGTGCTGTAAGGATTCTTCGGTCAGCCCGGCCAGGAAGGCCGTGAAAGCTGTCACACCGGTACCGCCCGCCAGCAGGCATAGATCCCCTTCATCCTGGATGGTGAAATCGCCAAAGGGCATCTTGATCCAGACTTGGCGGCCTGGTTGAAGTTCCGCTTCCATGCGGGCAGTGAACTGGCCCTTGACGGCGTAGGTGATACGTAACAATTGGCGGTCAGCCGGCCCGCTGGCGATCGAAAATGAACGTGAATCGGGCCAAAAATCACCCGGTGTGTATGCATCCAGGGCTAGGTGCAGGAATTGGCCTGGCCGGAAACGCGGCGTAAGGTTTTCCGGCTTCAGGAAAAGGCTGTAGACCCCTTCCCCGTGTGTCTGGATCTCCATCACCTGGCAGCGCAATTTTTGCGGCATCAGCCCACCTGCTTCAAGGTTTCAGTCTGCCGGGTTTCATCTCGTTTCATTGACTCGTCTCCAATTCCTTGCCGGCATGTTGTCACACCCGGCCAACCGATAAGGTTCAGTGGGAATCCCCGGGATATCAGGAAAGATATTGAGGTGTTGGGCGGGCTTCCCCCGCCCAACACCCCCCTATTTCTCTCGTCACTCCGGCAACTCTCAAAGAGCCACCAATTATATAGCGGGAAATCCATGATAAGATTGCGGCGATTGGATTCCAATACGCCGACTATCTTCATTTTCTCGTATAGTATAGCGTGATTTTGTGGATTTGTCATAATTGTTTGGGAATTGCAGAGTGCTTAAGTAAACATCCCAACCATACACATGAGCCTTTACGCAGGAGCAGAATTATGACAAGCATGTTCACGAAAGCAAAAAAAGATTTGCCTGGGTACCTGGCTCTCTCGGTATTATTGATCCTGGCCTGCCTGGCCAGGGTTCTTTGGCTGGGAAATATTCCTGGCATTAACGGCGACGAAGCCTGGTTTGGCGTGCAAATGATCGGTACCAGGCCGGTGACCTGGTTCACACCCACCGGGCTGTTCCTCAATCCGTTCTTTATCATTCCGCTCTGGATCTTTCAGCGCTTTTCCCCGCCGGCATTCTGGGTGTTGCGAATGCCAGCCGTCCTGTCCGGATTATTGTTGCTGGCCCTGGGATACTTTTTATTGAAGAAACAAATTGGCGTGCTACCGGCCCTTATCTTCGTCGCCCTCGCTGCCGGGCTGCCGGACCTAATCGTTTATGCTCGCTTCGGTTGGGATCCCTCTGAAACCGGCCTAGCCATGCTGATCGTCTTCTACTTTGCCTTATCCAGGAAATGGGGGCTGTGCCTAGTTGCAGTAGTTCTCTCTCTGATCATCCAACCGACGAATATCTTTGCATTAGCCATATTGATCATCTTTTTTGGGGCTGAACCATTCAAGCATTCGATAGGTTCCCGGCAAGGCAGAAGGATACTTGGGGCGTTGGGTCTGTTTTTTGTGGTTTTGGTGTTATTCCTGGTTTTGGAATCTAAACGTATCGGGATCGCAGGGTTGGCAACCGATCAACTCTTCAGCCTGCCAGGCTGGCTGGGGCTTTTTGCATCCTACGGCGATCTCATTTCCGGCGTCATGCTTTACCGTTACATTTCCACCCCCATCCAGGGGTTGACATTAGTGCTGCACGATCTTTTCATTTGGGTCATCCTCCTTTCAACCATTATCCTGGGGTGCTGGTATTCCATCAAGCGCAGGGATTTTGTGATTGTTGCATTGGTCGGCGGCTTGCTGGTTTCTCTCGTCGGGGTGCATATCACCATGGCGGATGCCAACCTTCTCCCTTACAATCGCTATCTCCAATTCTTGATAGTACCTACCCTCCTTTTAGTAACTTTGAGTATTAAGAGGTCTTTCTCAAAAGCAAATCCCGCTGGTGGCCCTTGGGATTGGCGATCACATTAGGTTTCCTTGGCTTGTTCAGCGTGGCGACGAATTATTTTGTACCGCTGATGACTACCGGCGGGCAAGCAGACATGATGTACTTTACCGGGCCGGTCGAACCAAAAGCGGCTGCGGCTGCCATGATCTTGAACGGAGATCCCGACCGGGCTCCGACAACCATCCTGGCAGAGGATTGGTGGATCGCCCAACCAGTCGGATATATGCTTTCCGAACACCTGGAATTCAACATATTACAGCTCGACAAGTTAAACCTGAATATGGCTAGCATAAAAGAGATCCTGGGAAAAGGCGGATACGTGATCGGGTTCTACCAGGGGGCTTTGGATACGAGCATAATGCAAAAGATCCACGACCCAAGCATAGGGCACGTTGTGATCTATGGATACGCGCAAAAACCCATCCTGATCATCTGGCATATTCAACCTTTTCCCCAGAGTTAATATCGTCCAGGCAGTTCGCCGTACCATCGGGTATATTTTGCAGGAAAGAGTGCCGGAGAGGGACATGGTTTCTCCAGCACCCTTTGCGGCGTTCATAGATATCAAGCTTTCACCAGTCCAACCGTGACCTTTTCTCCGTCGAATTCATCCTGGGCAGTAACAGTTCCAGGAACCGGCTCGGAATAGCTTAATTCCACCGTGAGCGTTTCGGCGGTTACGTACTCACGGTTGGCTTCAATGGCTTGCTTCAACCCGGGGGTGGCTACCACATTGACCTTAATACGGTCGGCCACGTCCAGGTCGGCGGTTTTGCGCAGGTCCTGGACCCGACGGACGAACTCACGCGCCAGGCCTTCCCGCACCAGTTCTGGCGTCAGGTCGGTCACCAGAGCGGCCAGGTAGGCGCCCTCCGCCGCCACAGCAAAACCGGCTTTGGCATCCGCGCGCACTTCCACTTCACCAGGCAGGATGTTGTATTCCTGCCCATCCAACGAAACCTTGACCGGCTGCCCGGCCAGGAAAACCGGCGCGACCAGGTTGGCATCCAGCGCATTAATGGCCTTCGCCAATCCGGGAAATTTGTTGCCATATTTCTGCCCCAACTGCTTAGGCAACGGCTTGACCGCGAATGAGACCGCCTCCCCGCTGGTATCCAGCAGGCGCACCTTCTTGACGTTAAGTTCGTCGGTGATCAGATCGGCGTAAATCTCCACAGCATGGCGGTCTTCCGGGCGGCCCAGGGCAAAGGCAGCCTCGGCCAGCGGCTGGCGCACTTTTCGGTTGGCTTTCTGGCGGGCGTTATGGCCGAGGCTGACCATCTTCATGACGAGCGCCATTTCCCGGTTGAGCGTCTCATCAATGCGGTACTCGTCCGCTTTGGGCCAGCCCGCCAGATGAACAGATTCGGGGGCCAGCGGATTCACGGCGCAGACCAGGTTACGATACATTTCCTCGGCCAGGAAAGGCATGGCCGGCGCGAGCAACTTGGAGAGAGTCACCAAAGCAGTATACAGCGTGATGTAGGCGGCCTGCTTATCGGTATCGGATTCAGACTTCCAGAAACGCCGGCGCGAACGCCGCAGGTACCAAGTGGAAAGCGTTTCGACGAAGCCTTCGATCGGGCGCGTCGCCCCCGGTACATCATAGGTCTCGTAGGCATGCGTCACATCCCGCACCAGCGCATTAAGCGCTGAGAGCAGCCACCGATCCAGGTCGTTCTCCTTCCCACTTGCACTTTTGGAGCCAGGGGTGAGGTCCGGTTGATCCAGATTGGCATAGGTCACAAAGAACGAGTAGATATTCCAGAGCGTCAGTGTGAAATTCTTGACCACGTCCGTCACCATGCTGGGCGCGAAACGGCGCTCGGCATTGGGCGGCGCGGAAGTGTAAAAATACCAGCGGAAGGCGTCCGCGCCGGATTCGTTCAGCACATCCCACGGGTCAATCACGTTACCCTTGCTCTTGGACATCTTCTGCCCGTTGGCATCCACGACCAGGCCGAGGCAGATCACGTTCTTGAAGCACTCCTGGTCGAAGAGCAGGGTACTGATGGCATGCAGGGTATAGAACCAGCCGCGCGTCTGGTCAACGGCCTCGCAGATGAAATCGGCCGGGTGCTGCTGTTGGAAGAGTTCCTGGTTCTCGAAGGGATAATGCCACTGCGCAACCGGCATGGAGCCGGAGTCGAACCAGACGTCAATCAGGTCGGGGACACGCGCCATCCGGCCGCCGCACTTTGCGCAAGCCCAGGTGATATTATCCACGTGCGGGCGGTGCAGGTCCAAGTCGCTCAAATCGCGGCCGGCTTTTTCGGAAAGTTCCTTGACCGAGCCGACACATTCGCGGTTCTTGCAGTCCGGGCATTCCCAGACCGGCAGCGGCGTGCCCCAGTAGCGCTCGCGTGAAAGCGACCAGTCAATATTGTTCGAGAGCCAGTTGCCGAAGCGACCTTCACGAATATGCTCCGGCACCCAGTTGATGCGGTTGTTGAGTTCCACCAGGCGCTTCCGAAACTGGCTGGTGCGGATATACCAGGAATCACGCGCATAATACAGGAGCGGTGTGCCACAGCGCCAGCAGAAGGGATAGGTATGCGTGTACGCTTCGGACCGGAATAAGAGCCCGCGCGCCTGCAGATCCAGGATGATGGATGGATCCGCATCCTTGACGAAGACGCCGCGCCAGGGCTTGATCGGCGGCAGGAAGGCGCCATCCGGGCCGACCGTCAACAGAATGGGCAGGTCATATTTCTTGGAGACTTCCATATCGTCCGCGCCGAAGGCCGGGGCGATATGCACCAGGCCGGTGCCGTCCTCGGTAGTGACGAATTCGCCCAGGATCACGTAATGGGCCGGTTTCTCCAGCGGCATGAAGGTAAAGAGCGGGTGATATTTAGTGCCTTTGAGTTTCTTGCCCTTGAAACGTTCCACCACCTTGACTTCTTCGCTGCGGAAAACTTTCTCCAGCAGCGCTTCGGCCAGGATGAGGCGTTCCGTCCCGCCGCCAGCATCATCGGACAGGGAACGTTCGACCGTCACATACTCCACCTCTGCACCTACCGCCACCGCCACGTTGGCGGGCAGCGTCCAGGGGGTGGTCGTCCAGACCAGCAGGGAAGTGCCGGGTTTATCCACCAGTGGCATGCGTACAAACACGGACGGGTCAGTTGCCTCGGCATAGCCCATGGCGACTTCGTGGTCCGAGAGGGGCGTGCCACAGCGCGGACAGTAGGGCACAATCTTATAGCCCTTGTAGAGCAAATCGCGTTCCCAGAAAGATTTGAGGATCCACCAAACCGACTCGATGTAATCGTTGGTGTAGGTCACGTAGGCATCCCCCAGGTCGACCCAGAAAGCGATCCGGTCGGTCAGCTTCTCCCAGTCCTGGATGTAATCGAAAACCGACTTGCGGCACAGGTCGTTGAACTTCTCAATGCCGTACTCTTCTATCTGTTGTTTATTATTGAAGCCAAGCTTCTTCTCGACGGCGATCTCAACCGGCAGCCCATGCGTGTCCCAACCCCCACGCCGGCTGACATGGAAGCCGTTCATTATTTTATAACGGGGAAACATATCTTTGAAGGCACGCGCCTCCACGTGATGGACGCCCGGTTTGCCGTTGGCGGTAGGCGGGCCTTCGAAGAAAACGTATTCCGGCGCGCCCTGGCGTTCGGAGGTAGTCTTCTCGAAGATCTTCTGCGCTTTCCAGAATCTCAACACGCCCTCTTCCAGGGCGGTTACATCGAGTTTGGGGGATACTGGTTTGAACATCAAGCCTCCAAAAAATATTTTTCTGACCATCCAACAAATAAAAAGCTCCCGTCTCACCTCAGAGACGAGAGCCGGACGGCTCACGCGGTACCACTCTGCTTCCCTTGCGGGCGCTCAAGGACGCGGCCTTATGGCGAGGCCCTGCCTGATAAGAATAACGGTCGGCTACCGGCTTTCCTATTCCCAGTGTACCCAAATTATAGTGCACCAGTTTCAGAGAGCGGCTCCGGGAGGATTTTCGGCCCGTTTTGCAGACCTGGCTCACACCAAACCCAGGTTCGCTGTCAGCGAGGCGGGCTTACTCGTTCCCATCAACGCCTTTGGAATTGGGCCGATTATGCCACAGAAAGGCCGGGAGGGGAAGGAGGCAGGGAATGGAGAATGGAGAATGATGAATGATGAAGGATGAATGGAGGAATGGAGGAATATTCGAACCTCGTAACGACGGAGAAACGAATATTTCCTCTACAGATAAATGATGAGTGGTATTTGTTTCTGAGAAACAAAGGAGGAACAAATCGGGGGAAGTAAAACGTAAGAAGAAAGGGGGAAGGATTCAGTAGACTTTCCTGGAGAAAGCCAGCTATTCGAGACGGGTAGAGCGGGTCAAACCGGCGAGCGGCCTGGTAGAGCATGGATTAAACATAAAACATTTGTTCTGTTTTGTCAATAGTAGCTTGACGGTTTGTTGGAACTGCATTCCGGAATCTTAAAACTCCATGCCATCCTCCAGCGCGCAGAACAGATCGGAAGAATTAAATATTTTCCAAGATCTCGGCCTTCTTTTGCTCGTATTCCTGGTCTGTGATAAGGGCCTGGTCGTGCAACTGCTTTAATTTCTTCAATTTTTCATCAACATCTTCGGAGGAGTTCCGGATCGTGACGGCAGCCTGATAGGCCGGGGACACGGAAACGGCCGCCCCCGCTTTCGGAGCGGAACGCCCGCGCCCAAGGATGGGTAACCAGACCACCGCGATGATTATGATGGCAAAAAGGATCAAGCCATAGATCGTTCCTGCAACGAGCTGGACCGCGGTGGTCACATCCTGCTTGTCCCCGGTCTGTGGATCAATGCAATAGGCCGTCATGCTCCAGCTTTCTTCGCCGGGCTCGTAAGAGGAGGTATGTTGTACCACAGCGAGCTGCTGTTGTCCGCAGACAACCGGCCCGGCAACCTGGTTCAGTTGTGTGATCACACTTCCAAATCCGATCGAGATGATGACGATGCCGCAAAACAGGCTGATCCCAAGTATGATGACGGCACTGACAAGAAATTTTTTCATTTTTCTCTCCTTTATTCCAAGTTCGGCATAGGCTGGGTACTGCCACGTCCGGCCCACTTGCCGGGCCAGCCAGGAAGGAAGGCGGCCATAACCAGCGCGGCGATGGAAGCATAAAAAGTTAATCGATAGGCGGCGTCGAAGCCCTGCATGGATTGATCACAGGCCAGTTGAAGCGTGGATAAGATCCCGGCCTTTGCGGCCCCGCTGGAGGATTGCGGCAAGGCCGCCAAGGAAGCCAATGTGCCGGGCGGGAAATTATTCTGCGCCGAAACGCCGGGCGTCTCACACAGGCCATACGGCGTTGTGACATTAATCAATTCATCCTGCATCTTATTCTGCAAGGCGACGATATTGGGCGACAGGAAACTGACCAGGATCGTTGCCAGCGCCGCCACCGAAACGGCCTGGACCACAAAGCGGGTGCTATTCAACAACGATGAACCACGCGGCAACGTATCCAGCGGGATACTGCTCAATGCAGCAACATAGGAGGTTTGCAATGTTAATCCAATCGCCAGGCCACGCAACGCCAGGAGGAGCACAATATAAGAAATCGGCGTTGTACCTTGTATCAAAGATAGCTGCCAGGTGTTGATACACAAGATCAGGAATCCGACAGCCATAATCGCACGCGGACCGATCTTGTCAAAAAGCCTTCCGGCTGACGGTGTGGCGATCGCAGAGGTGGCCGCGACCGCCAACAAAATGATCCCGGCGTCCAAAGCAGTCCTCCCGCGGTAGGCCTGCAAATAGATCGGCATCATGAACTCCGCACCAAACAAAGCAACTGTAGCAATAAAACCCACCAACGAGGCGATCAAAAAGGTCGGGTTGAGAAAGAGCCGCAGATCCATCAATGGCTCCTTCACCAGGCGCAATTCGATCAAAGTATGAACCGCCAGCACGACAAAACCCAATCCAAGCGCCAGAAGAGTGAACGGACCGCCCCAGCCAAAATTTTCCGCGATGGAAGCCGCATATAGGATCGCGCCGAATCCAATAATCGCCGTCAACAAACCTAGCGGGTCAAACAACGGCTTTCTGTCAATACGAAAATCGAGCAGGAAACTCGAACCGAGGATCACACCGACGATCCCGATCGGCACATTGATAAAGAATATTCCGCGCCAAAGGTTGATGTCCACCAGCCAGCCGCCCAAAATCGGTCCGAGAGCGGGCGCGACCACCAGTGCAATGCCAAGCACACCGAAAGCCCGGCCCTGCTCTTTCACCGGGAAGGCGCGATAGAGTTGCGCCGACCCAAGCGGCTGCGCAATCCCGCCGCCGAATCCCTGCAAAGCGCGCGCGGCAATCAAGAATCCAAGCGATGGAGCGATGCCGCACAAGAACGAACCGAACGCAAAAATAGCCAAACCCAAAAGATAAATGCGCTTGATCCCAAAGCGGTCCGCCAGAAAGCCCGAGACCGGCGTGGTAATCCCCAATGCAAGCACGTAAACACTGATCACCCATTGGGCATCCGCCAAACTGGCGCCAAACACACGGCGCAAGGTGGGAAAGGCGATGTTTATGATGGTCGAATCAAGGATGACCATGAAAAGGCCGAACATCACGGTAATCAGCACTTTCCATTTCCGTTCCAAACCTGGACGTTTGGCAACCGAAGGTATCTTTTCACTCATGAGGCTAATTCCTCTCTTATTTGTAAGGAAATACATCGCCTATTATAACAAGTAAATTTTGTATCTTTTCAAAAAGGGGAAAGATGGGGGATATGCGGGCGGCAATGAGTCAATGGGCTTTCCGCCACCGACCCAACACACTTTGGTATACTGGATGGAACCATCCCTTCGTCCCTGAAAGGAACCCAACATGACAGACAGCTTCCTCGATACGGTTAAAATCAGCGCCGATTCCATCCAGGAGACAGGCAGCGATCGGCGGCTCACCGGTGTGCGCGCTAGCGTGGAACTGCCTGAGGCGCCCGTGCGCTACCTGTACTCCGGCTGGCAATCCTGGTCGCTGACCACCTGGGTGGACACGAGGCGCCCCGTCCGCCGGATGCGCCCGGTCTCCCTGAACCCCATGCAGACCGACCCGGCCTACGCGGGCGAGATCCGCCCAAACGGATCGTGGTACGGGGCGGTGGAATTCTCGGATGGACAAGTGCTCTTGCTGGGCGCGTTGGGACTTGATAGCCATGTCCGGCTGGAAGGAAAAACCCTGATAGGCTGGTACGAGGAGGGGGCCGGGGAGTGGTTCCTGGCATGCGGGGAGGAAACCGAGATATTCGACCGGTATGCCGGCCAACTGAAAGAACGCTTCGGAGCCGGGCGCATTGCAAAATCCCCGCGGGTGTGGTGCTCGTGGTACAGCCTGTACACGCTGATCCACGAAGAGGGACTGGTTAAAATCCTGCACGACCTGGGGGACCTGCCTTTCGACGTATTCCAAGTGGACGACGGCTGGCAGAACCGCGTTGGCGATTGGGAGCCGAACGCCAAGTTCCCCGCCGGCATGGCAACCATGGCCGCCCGGATCAAAGAAAGCGGGCGCAAGGCCGGGCTGTGGCTGGCGCCGCTGCTGGCCGTCCCCAGCTCGAGCATCTACCGTGAACATAGGGACTGGCTGCTAAAGGATAAAAAAGGCCGCCTTGTATCGGCGGGTTTTAACTGGGGTGAGCAGCTTTACGCCCTGGATACCACCCATCCCGAGGCACTGGACTGGCTGAAGGCGCTAATGCAAAAGGTGCGCGCCTGGGGTTATGAGTATGCCAAGCTGGATTTCCTGTATGCGGGTGCGCTTCCGGGCCAGCGCCACGTGGATATACCACGCGAGGCCGCCTACCGCAACGCGCTGAAAGTCATCCGGGAGGCGCTGGAGGAGGCGTACTTGCTGGCCTGCGGCGCGCCAATCTTCCCCTCGCTTGGGCTGTGCGACGGGCTGCGGATCGGCCCGGATGTGGCAGACCACTGGGCTTCCGCGCGTGACGATGCCCTGCTGATGAATTTCGCCATTCCGGGCGGGCGGAATGCCTTGCGGACAAGCCTCAACCGCCTGTGGCTGCACCCGCTCGTCCACACCGACCCGGACGTAGCCTACTTCCGGACCAAATTAAACAATCTAACAGGTGAGCAGAAGGCGCTCCTGCAAGACCTGGCCCGGATTGCGGACTTCAAAGCCACTTCGGACATCCCGGTCTGGCTGGTGGAATCCGAGCGGGCCGGCCTGCGCGCTTTTCTGGAAGATAGCCCCAGGGTTCAAAAAATAAACCGCACTTACTACGAGATCAATGGCCGCCGGGTGGATTTCAGCGACTGGACCAGCTTACCGCCCCAACCAAATGCGCCTTCCAATATCCTTGGCGCAATAATCGGCGGGCTGGCAGATCTCCCCGCGACCATGAAGCTACTGGATGCATTGGATCATGACTCGCTGCGTAAGAAGCTCGCAGAGAATCCGGTTTGATATTGTGAGAGCGTTCGTTACCTCAAAGCTTTGACGACCTCCGCCAACAAATCCGGGGAAGCCAGATGCAGACGCAAGATGCGGCGGTTGCGGGCCGCCAGGGCCTCGTAATCACCCAACGCCTGGCAGCGCTCAAGCAAGCCGAATGACATGGTCTGCCCGGGAATATCCAGGTCTGCAACCGGTTCGGCGGTGATCTGCAGGAACAGGCCCGAATCCGGCCCGCCTTTATGCAACTGGCCGGTGGAATGCAGGAAGCGCGGGCCAAACCCGAGCGTAGTGGCACAACCGGTCCTCTCACGAATGGCCAGGCGAAGCCCGGTCAGGATTGCAGCAGTTGCCGCGTCGCGCGGCAGGTAGGCATTGATGGCCACATAGTTCCCTTTTTTCGCTGCGGCCAGAAAAGCCGGCAAGCTTTCTTTTAATGTGGAACCGCCCAGTTCCATGTTCGAAAAAGCCCGCACGCCGGGTTGTTCCCAGAGGGCCTGGCCCTCTTCCAATGTACCGGTTTGATTATAGGCATTGATCTTGTTGATCGTACGGGTCTTGGCATCCTGCACATCCGGCTGGTCAAAAGCGTTGACGCCCAGCACAGCGCAGGCAAAGGCGGTAGCCACTTCCCAGCGGTAGAACTCGGCCCCCAGGTCATATCCATCTGCAATCTCAAAGACCAACGCCGGATGGCCGGCCTGGCGCAGGCTTTCAACCGCCATATCCAGGCTGCCATCCCGCCGCAGATAAACGAACAGCCGGTCGGAGGCGTACTTTTCCGGGGCGGCCACCGGTTCGCCATCCACAACAATCATGCCCTTGGCGTGTTTGCCGCTCGATTCGGCGATGAGCTGTTCCAGCCAGGCACCCAACGGCGCGACCGGCTCATCCGCCAGGAAGGTCAGCTTATCCCGGCCATCCACGGCGGCCTGGCCGAGCACCGCACCCAGCACCAGGCCGGGATTGCGCGCGCCGCTGACGTCCGCGGCGCACTGCCGCATCATCCAACGGGCGCGCTGGAGCAGACGTTCCACATCCAGGCCGATCAATGCAGCCGGAACCAGCCCAAAGTGGCTCAAAACGGAGAAACGCCCGCCGACGGTCGGGTCAGCCTGGAAGGTCTTGCGAAAGCCGCGCGCATTCGCCAGGGCATCCAGGGAAGTGCCAGGATCGGTAATGGCGATAAAGTGGCTGCCATCCCCGCCGGTCTGTTCCCAGAAATAATTGAACATGGCGTTGACTTCCGCCGTGCCGCCGGATTTGGAGGAGACAACATAAAGGGTCTCTTCAGGGGGGAACTGGCTGGCAGTTGCACGTACCTGGGCAGGATCGGTGGAATCGAGGATGGAGAAATGCGCTCCGCCTGCGGGACTCCCCTGGGAAGAGGAGAAGAACAGCGAAAGCACTTCCGGCGCGAGCGAGGAACCGCCCATGCCCAACAGGAGCACGTGCGTCAGCCCATCTGCACGGACTCGCCGGGCAAAATCGTTGATCTCCTTCAACGCGGCGCGCGAGCTGCGCGGCAGGTCCAGCCAGCCCAGGCGATTGCGGATTTCTTCCTGACCCGCCGGGTCGGCCGTCCACAGTGATGGGTCATGCGACCACATCCGAACGGGGGCGGCCTGTGCGATCAGGCCGGCAACCCGCCGCTGGACGGGGGCGGCCAAGGATCCGAGCGCGTTGACGGCATCGGCGCGGCGGTCATCAATGGCCCGCAGCATGGCGGCAAAAGCATCAGAGAAGGATTTTACGCCTTCGGCCTCCAATTCCATCGTCACCTTATCCATCGAAATGCCCAGGCTTTCCAGGCGGGCAAGAGTTTGGCGAGCTCCATCCAAGTCATCCAGAATGGTCACCACGGCCCGACCGTGGTCACGGAAAGCATCCAGCGTCTGAGGCGGGACGGTGTTGACCGTACCAGCACCGATCAGCTCATCCACGTACATGGTATCGGGATAGGCCGGGTTCTTGGTGCTGGTAGAAGCCCAGAGCGGACGCTGCACCAAGCAACCGGCCGCATTGAATCGGGCAAAGCGCTCGCCGCGGAAGACCTTGATGAAGGCGGCGTAAGCCAGCCTGGTATAGGCAATGGCAGCTTTGCCGCGAAGTTCCTTTGCATCGGCAGAAGTGAGTGCGTCCAATAGCGCATCCACCTTTGTATCCATGCGGGAGACGAAGAAGGAGGCCACCGAAGCGATCTGCCGCACTTCCTGCCCGGCCGCGAGGCGTTCCTGCAAGCCGGCCAGGTAGGCCTCCATGACCGCCTGGTAACGCTCCAGCGAAAAGATCAGGGTCACATTAACGTTAATGCCAGCCGCAATGGCGGCCTGTACTGCCGGGATGCCTTCCGGAGTGGCCGGGATCTTGATCATAAGGTTCGGGCGATTCACCCACTCCCAAAGCTGTTTGGCCTGGGCCAGCGTCCCGGCCGTGTTATGCGCCAGCGCCGGGCTGACTTCGAGCGAGACATACCCATCCGCTCCTTCGCTGGCGTGGTACATGGTCGCGAACAGATCACAGGCGTCCCGGATATCTTCAATGGCAAGCTGCCAGAAGATCTGCTCGGCTTGCCAGCCGGACCAGGCCAGCGGAACGAGCGCCGGATCATAATCGTTCGTTTTGGCAATGGCGTTAAGGAAAATGGATGGATTGGAGGTGACGCCGCGGATATCGCCACGCGTGATCATGGCAGCCAGTTCGCCGTTTTCGAGCAGGCGGCGTTGGATATTATCGTACCAAAGCGATTGGCCGAGGGAATATAGTTTTTGGATGGTCATGGTTCTTACCCTTCATTATAAACTTTGTTGTTCCAACTTCCGGATTTTTGCAACCCGCCGGGCATGGCGTTCCTGCCCGGTATCATTGCCGATGAAACGTGCAGATAAAAAGGCTGCGATGATTTCCATGGCCAGTTCGGGACCGATGACGCGCGATCCCAGGCAGAGAACATTCATAGCATCATGCTCGACTCCCTGGTGGGCGGAATACGTATCATGGCAGGTACCCGCATAGATGCCTTTCAGTTTATTTGCGGCGATGCAGGCCCCCACCCCAGAGCCGCACAGCAAAATTCCGCGTGCGGCCTGCCCGGACTGGATGACACGCGCGAGCTTTTCGGCGTAATCGGGGTAATCCACCGGTTCGCGGCTGTCTGTCCCCAGGTCGAGCGGTTCATGCCCGGCACGGCGGATGGTCTCGAGCACCACTTCCTTAAGTGGAAAACCTGCATGATCACAGGCAACGGCTATTTTCATAAATCGAACTCCTACAAGGCAAAATCCGCCTGATTCTACCATTATCTGTTGCCAATCCTCATCAACTGTGCAATAATTGAGCGACAATATCTCGACCTGGTGCTACGGAGCAACTTTTGCTGCTCACCAACCTGTTTTTAAGGATGGGAGTCCTTATCGGGCGTTCCCTGTAGCAGGATCATTTTGAATTCAAATTTCCGATGTATGGGGAAGGCATGGGCCTGGCGGAGTAATACACGAAAGGAAAGCATGAGCACAGCTTTTATTATTCAATCTTCCGATCCCCTGCGCTTGGAAAAAGCCAGCCGGGTCGCCAGGGAGTTTGCCCAACCGTACGCCAGGGAAGAGACGGTCGGAATCGTTTTCCTGGGAGCAATCGCCCGCGGGTATTACGACGCATCCGCCGATATTGATATCGCCTTCTTTATAAAACCGGGCGCAGCTTTTCCATTGAAAAAAAATTTCCTGCAAGTGGAGGGCTTGGATGTCCATTGCCATTTTGAAGAGATTGAATCCGGGATCCAAACACCCTGGGACATGGCAAAGTGCTGGACCTATTCGCAAAGGCAGATCTATTACGATCCAGAGGGCCGGATAGCCAGGTTTTTGGAGGAAAAAGTCCCCTTGCAGCCGGAAGAAAAAAAGTGGTTATTGATGTCAGGGTTGGTCCTCTCAGAATGGTACTTCAACCGGCTGGCCCGCCTGTGGGTGGAGCGCGGCAATATGGTCAGCGCCCAGCATATGTTCTATCAAGGACTCAATTATTTCTTTGAAATGCTGTTCGCGCTTAATGACGAACTGGTCGCGGATATGAAATGGCGTTATTATTGTGTGGAAAAGCTGCCCCGCCTACCGCAGCATTTTCAGGAACGCATCCGAGAAATAATGTCCCTGCACGCATTTACGCTCGAGGAACTCGAACGCCGCCAGAGCGCTTTTATGGAAATGTGGCAGGAGATGGTTCCGCTGGTCGAGCAGGAAGCGCAGATGTCTTATGATGAGATCAAGGAACTGGTTTAATGAATAACAATATCCTGATTGGCGTATGGCGCATCATGGTCAGCGTCCCTCCGGCGCTCTGGCAGAGCCAACTGGCCAAAGAAACGCAGGCGGACCTGGCCTTCATGAGCCCGGATCACCGGCGCGTGCACGATTTCGTGGTGCGCGAGCTGCCGCATTACAACCGGCCCATCCCGCCGGAACACATCGCCGCCGGGCTGGACTTGCCGCTCGAATGGGTCGTTTCTCTCCTGGATGACCTGGAACGGGAAATGACCTTCCTGTTCCGCAATCCTGCCGGGGCCGTCACTTGGGCCTACCCGGTCACAGTGGATCAAACCCCGCACCAGATCACCTTCAGCTCCGGCGAAAAGCTGTATGCGGCTTGAGCGGCCGACGCAATTGCGACGCCCTTCGTGCAAGGGCAACTGCGCCAGGAAAAGCTGACCGTCCAGATCGAAAGCGAATGCGGACACTGCCACACACCGTTGCACCTGCGAGTGGATAGCGACCTGAACTTCCATGTGCAGGAAGCGCAGGCCGTGCCACTGCTGTTCGTGCCGATGATGAACCTGCGGAAGCTGGATGATCCCAGCATCATCGACGCGTTCTGACGGAACTCCATTTTCTTCTGGTCAGAAGAACACGCTCGGGAATACAGGCGCAGGGTGGGACACAAAACCGGCATTTATATGACACTGGAGCAGAGCATGACGCTCACACGTCTGTCGCAAAGCGCACTCTTTGCCTTTCCACGCAAAGAAGCATGAATCAGGCTTTTGCGATGGTCCGGATCCCATAGGGAATGAATGCAATTGCCATCAGGATGGCGGCACTCAGATTAATAATTTCAAGGCCATCCGGCGTGCCCACCAATAATACGCCGATCAAAAAAAGACTAGCCTCCCAGCGCGGCAGAGTATTGGTTTTGAGCAGGGCAATCGCCTGAAGGACAAACCCAACCGGCAGGCATAAAAGGCCCCAGAGCAACACCAACCAGCCTCGTTTTGAGAACAGGGCCAAAATACCCGGCATGCTCTGCGTAAAACTATTTTCCGGCAGCGTGTCAAACGCGCTCATGCTCAGACATAACGCGCCTTTATCAGCGGCCAGGATAAGCGAGCCAAAAATCGCCAGTACGGCACCAATGAAACCCGCCCATGCAAGAGGTGTGCGCCCGAGGAGATCCATAAAATGCAGGGCCGCCACAACCAGTAGGGCAGTATTTAACGTGACCAGCACATGCCCAAACTGCAAAAGTTTATTCCGGTGGGCCCGGTGAATAAGTTCCCGTGGTCCAAGCAGACGCGGGCGCAGCAAACCGGGGTGTACTGCAAAGGCAAAGATAAATATCAACGGGAAGATGATGAATACCAGGCCTAGCCCGACCTGTTGTATTTGGTTCAAAAGCGTGTTCGCGTACATTTGGTTCACTCCTTGAGATGCGATGGATACCTTTTTGGTATATAATTTTGTCAGAGGCATTATCCATTGCAAACATCCTTATGACCATATCCATCCAACCCAAAATGTCCATTATTGGACAAACCAGGTGATTTGTACCAAAACAAGGCGGCCCAATGGCACAACAAAAGCAGGACCGTCGCTCGCAGCGCACGCAACAAGCCTTACTGGATGCACTGGTTGCGCTTCTAGCGGTCAAGCATTATGACGAGATTTCTGTAAATGACATTATTATGCGCGCCAATGTCGGACGGTCAACTTTCTACGCCCATTACCAGACCAAGGACGATCTACTGAAAAGAGGCTTCGAACGTGCGCTAGATATGTTCATCCAGCAAATTCCCACTGGTAATATAGAACAAGATATGCAACTGGATACCACACCGCTTTTCCGACATGCTCAGGGGCATTATGAGCTTTTCCGGACGCTGGCCTGGGGATCGGGCTTTGAGATCCTTACCAGGGATGGCCATGCGACGCTCAGTGCAAAGTTCGAGGAGCGTTTTACCAAAATGCTGACAAACAAGCCGGAACCAGCCTTATCCATTGCCGTGTTGTCCTACTCGCTGGCCGGAAGTTTGCTGATCCTGCTGAAGTGGTGGCTTGAGCATAAGATGCCTTACTCACCAGAGGATATGGATGGGATCTTCCAACAGCTTATGATGCCGGGCGTCAGGAATATATTGGGATCAACCGGGATCAGCAACAGCGTACCTTAAAACAAAATTATGATACTCATAATCAGGATATAATAGAACAAATGGTTGCACATTTTATATACACGCCAATACCATGGTTTTCGTTTGATCGTCCCTAAAGGAGGAATATCCTATGTCACCCGAGCGCCCGATCTTTCACTCCAAAGCCTATCCGGTTTTCGTAGCGTTATGTATTGCAGCCCTGTTCCTGGCAAGCTGTGGCCTGCTGCCGGTTTCCGCGCCGCCTGCACCCATTTCTTCCACACCCACTTCTGGTGGAGTCAGTGCTGCCACTCCCACATCCCAGGTATTGCTGGCCACGCCCAATATTACCACTGGCCCAGCCACGCCCCAAGTGCTCCTAGTCACGGATACCCCTTCCGTGCCTCAAGTCCCCATGGTATCGATAACCCAGGCTCCCATGGGCCAGCTGACTCCTACCGCTAGCATGTCAACACAGCAACCGGCCGGTACCGGCATCCCCCCGACCGGGAGCATCGCGTTTACTGCCGGGACAAATGCGACACTTGCACAAGGCACCGTCCAAGCCGGGCAGGTTGTGACCTATACACTGGGGGCGATAGCATCCCAGCCCCTGGTGCTTCTGCTCGACTCTCCCAACAATGATGTCACCCTGGGCGTTACCGAAGCGGATGGCACTATCCTGGTCAATACGGCCGCAAAATTGAAGGACTGGCAGGGAGTGCTACCCGAGACTGAACTGTACACAATCCAGGTGGTCGGAGGCGCCACAACAGAGACCTTCAGCCTGACCGCCAAGCTGGCCCAACTGATCAATTTTGCCTCCGGCACGAGTTCCGCCACCGTGAACGGAACAACGGTAAGCGGTTACCCGTTTGATTACGCACTGAACTGCGCCTCAGGGCAAACCATGAACGCCAGCCTCAACGTACCCGCCAGTACAGCCTACATCAATTTATGGGGGCTGGTTTCCGGTACTTTCCTGCGGGATTCGGACAGAGAAAATGCCTGGACAGGGATCCTGCCGGAAACCCAGGATTACGTGATCGAGGTCGTTCCGGATAACGGTCAGGTGGTGAATTATGCACTAACTGTTTCCTGCAGCGGTACCGCCGCAGCAGCGAACAACTCTTCCTCAACTACTCCAAATACTACAAACGGGAGCATTTTCATCAAACCCGGGTCCACCGCGGCGGTCGAGCAAGGTACTATCAGCCCCGGACAAGTTGTCACATATACACTGCAAGGGTACCAATACCAACCCTTGATCTTGAATGTGGATTCCCTGAATGATGATGTCACCCTAGGATTACTTGATCCGAATGGCAACCCGATGTTCAATCCGGCCAGCAAGTATTTGAACTGGCAAGTGCCTTTGCACGTAACCGGTTTGTACACGATCCAGGTGATCGGAGGCGCCACAACGGAGCAATATACCCTTACCGCCAAACTACCCCAGCATGTTTATATTGGCAACGGCACCACATCCGTCACCATAAAAGGCGAAACAGGCCAAGGGTTTATCTATTCCTATGCGATCAACGGCGGAAAAGGTTCGATCTTGACAGTAAGCCTCAATATATCCACTGCCTACCTGGATATCTTCGGGGTCGGCACCGGTTCGCTCTTGAGCTACAAAGCCGGAGCTGAAAGCTGGACAGGCGTCCTCCCGGATTCGGAGTTGTATGTCATCGAGGTCATTCCACGAGGGGGGTGGATCGTAGATTATTCACTAACGATCACGATCCATTGATGTCTTTTCTCTGCCAAAAATCAAAGGGCAGCCTAACAGGTTGCCCTTTGATTCTATTTACAGTTATTTTAGGAGAGATAAATGGCTCATAATACCTTAAAATCCGGTTACACCGACCTGGTTGAACGCTTGAATCGTTTTCCGCAAGGCACCCCACCGTCCGAGACCCTCTACCAGATCCTCAAGATCCTGTTCAGTGAGCAGGAAGCCGGGTTGGTGGCGCAATTGCCGATCAAGCCATTTACGGCGGTACAGGCCAGCCGGATATTGAAAATGGATCTCAACGAGACCCAAAAAGCGCTGGATGAACTGGCCAGCCGCGCCATCCTAGTGGATACCGAGCAAATGGGCCAGACCACCTACACCCTGCCACCGCCCATGGCAGGATTTTTTGAATTCTCGATGATGCGCCTGCGCGGCGACATAGACCAGAAAGTGCTGGCTGAACTGTTCTACCAGTACATGAACGTGGAAGAAGAGTTCATCCGGAACCTGTTTGTCAGAGGGGAAACGCAACTGGGGCGTGTGTATGTACACGAACCCGTGCTTTACAATGAAAATGCACTGCACGTGCTGGATTACGAACGCGCCAGCGAGGTCATCCGCACCGCCAGCCAGCGCGGGGTCGGGGTATGCTACTGCCGCCACAAGATGATGCACATGGGGCGCGCCTGCAACGCCACAATGGACATCTGTATGACCTTCAACGGCTCGGCCGAAGCGCTGACCAGGCACGGCTATGCCCGCCCGGTGGATGTGAGCGAAGGGCTGGACCTGCTCCAGGAAGCTTACGAACAAAACCTGGTACAGTTTGGGGAAAACGTGCGGGAAGGGGTTAACTTCATCTGCAACTGCTGCGGGTGCTGCTGCGAAGCGATGATCGCCGCCCGCAAGTTCGGCATGCTCAACCCGGTGCATACCTCCAACTTCCTGCCGGTGATCGATGAAACCACCTGCAATGGGTGCGGCAAGTGCGTCAATGCCTGCCCGGTGGAGGCCATGACGCTGGTTTCCACCAATGATCCGCACCATCCGAAAATGAAAAAAGCCAAAGTGGACGAAGACATTTGCCTGGGCTGCGGCGTGTGCGTGCGCACTTGCAATCACGAGAGCATGTCGCTGCGCTCGCGCCCGCAGCGGGTGATCACGCCGCTCAATTCCGTACACCGCACCGTTATGATGGCGATCGAACGCGGCGACCTACAGAACCTGATCTTCGACAACCATGTGCTCTGGAACCATCGCGCCCTGGCGGCGGTACTGGGCGTGATCCTGCGCATGCCGCCGGTCAAGCAAGCCATGGCCAGCCGGCAGGTAAAATCACGTTACCTGGAGTACTTGATCTCGCATATCCAGATATAGAGTAAGGTAAACTAATCCCGCCTGACCGCCTTATCCGTCTCTTCCAGCGCTTGATCCAGCACAGCAAAACCTTCCTGCAACTGGGCGGAGGTGATGGGCAGCGGCGGGATGATCAGCACGGTGTGCCAGTGCGTGTACACGTACAGGCCATGCTCCAAGCAGTTTTTGCGGAGCGCGGCCATCTCCGGGCTGGAGCCGTTCCAGGGTGCCAGTGGCTCTTTAGTCTTTCCGTTCCTGACCAGTTCGATGATCCCGAACAAACCAATGGAGCGAACTTCCCCCACACTGGGATGCGCCTCGCCCAGATCCTTCAACAGGCGGTTCAGCAGTGGGCCCATTTCGGCGGCGTGCTCCACCAATCCATCTTCACGCAACACGTTGATGTTCGCTACGGCCGCCGCCAGCGAAACCGGGTGGGCCGTGTAGGTCAGCCCCGACTCGAAGGTGCGGTCATCGAAAGCCGCGGCAATCTCCGGCTTCATCGCCACTGCCCCCAGCGGCGCGTAGGCCGAAGTGAGGCCCTTTGCCATCGTCATGATATCCGGGACAACGCCCCAGTTATCCACGGCAAACCACTTGCCGGTGCGTCCAAAGCCACTCATTACCTCGTCCGCGATCATGACGATCCCATAACGGTCACATATTTTACGCACCCCCGGCAGGTAGCCCTCCGGTGGGACAATGATCCCATTCGTGCCGGTGACCGATTCGATCAGGATGGCCGCAATCGTTTCCGGGTCCTCATAGCGAATGATCTCCTCCAGGTGGTTGAGATAATCCTGGCAGAACTCGGCTTCGGAAATATCCGGGATGGTGCGGTGGAAGGTGGAGCGGTACCGGTACGGGTCGAGGAAATGCACCACACCCGGCATCAAGCCAGGTTCCCAGGCCACCCGGCGCGGGTCACCAGTCAACGCCATCGCCCCGGCGCTAGCCCCATGGTAGGAGCGGTAACGCGCCAATATTTTAAAACGTCCGGTGTAACCACGCGCCAGCTTGACGGCGTTCTCATTGGCGTCCGCCCCGCCCAGCGTGAACAAGACTTTGCTCAATTTTCCGCCCGGCGAAACCTGCGCCACCAACCGGCTGGCAATCGCCCGGACCTTGGTAGCCATGCCCGGCGCGGCGTAAGGCAGTTCACGCGCCTGGGCTGCCATCGCCTCGATGACACGCTTATCGCCGTGGCCGATGTTGACACACATGGTCATCGAGTTGAAGTCCAGGTAGCGCTTGCCGGAGGTATCCCAGAAATAAACGCCCTTGGCCGATTTGACCGCGAGCGGGTTCACTTTCGCCTGGGCCGACCAGGTCCAGAAAACGTGTTCTTTGGAGAGCGGAAGGATTTCATCATCGGGAAGATCAAACATGGCAGCCTCGTTTCCATAACGAATTATAATCCCCAGAAGCAAAAGGAGACGAGTGATGTGTTTTTCTTACCGTCGCATTGTCGTGGTTGGCGTGACCGGCTGCGGCAAATCGGTGCTGGCTGAGAAATTGGCCAACAAGCTGGGCCTGGATTTCATCGAACTGGACGCCCTGTACTGGAAGCCAGGTTGGGTCGCATGCGCTGATGAAGAATTCCACCAAAGGGTGGAGGTTGCCACGCGTGCCCCAGCCTGGGCACTGGCCGGGAATTACAGTAAAACCCGCGACCTGGTCTGGCCGCGCACCCAGGCAGTCATCTGGCTGGATTATCCCTTCCTGCTGGTATTTGGACGCCTGTGGAAACGCACCTGGCGACGCTGGCTGACACAGGAACTACTCTGGGGTACCAATTACGAGCGGCTATGGCCCCAATTAAAAGTTTGGTCGAAAGATTCGCTATTCTACTGGCAGGTGCACAGCTACCGGCGGCAAAAGCGGCTTTATCCGCAGTTGTTTACCAGCCCGGAATATGCCCACCTGGCGTTTTTCCACTTCAGATGGCCAATGGAAATGGAAGAATGGCTGGATTCCTGGTAAGGCTGGAATGATATAATTCCACACACTATGTCCAATTTGAATGCGCCAGGAACAGACGACTGCCGAGGTCCCTCTCCACCCAAAAGCCATCCAGGGGATGGAATTTTTCAACCGCGGCCATTATTTTGAAGCCCACGAGGCGCTCGAGGCGGCCTGGCGGGAGGAACCCGGACGGGTACGCGACCTGTATCGCGGCATCCTGCAAGTGGGTGTGGTCTACCTACACATCACCAATCAGAACTACCCAGGTGCGATCAAGGTTTACCAACGCTGCCAGAAGTGGCTGCAACCATGGCCGGAAACCTGCCGCGGCATCGAAGTGGGCCAGCTCCGGCAGGATCTGGAGGCAGCCGTGCAGGTACTACAGGAACTGGGACCGCAGCGCATGGCCGCATTTGACACAACCCTACTGAAACCAATCCAGTGGAATTAACTACCCCGGAGCAGGCGATCGATAAGCAGGCCTAATCCCCCTGCTAGCAACAAGACCAGCACTGTTATCCATCCGAAGGGGAGGAAAAGATGCAGGTTGAGCGCCAACAGCACCAAGCCTATTCCGATCGCCAGCACAACCCCTAAATACAAAAGATGGCGCTTTTGCAAGTAGGTCGCGTCTGTCTCTGTTCCAACCAGCTCCAAGCGGCCGGTAAAAGCGGCCAGATCCCAGCCAGCCAGCGCCAGGAACGCTGCAGAGAAAATCAGGCCGGCATTCAGGTGCAAATACAAGCCAGCCGCGGTAAAACAAAAAGCGAGGAACAGGCCAGGGGTGTGAATCCACTGCCCGCCTCGAAAAAAAACGATCATCCAAAGAACAATTAACAGGCTGAAGACGCCGGCGGGCCAGAACAGCCTGGCCATCATGTACGCCAATGTTATCAACGCTGCACCAAGAAATGTGAAGAAGAAAGATAGTTTCCGGATCATCAGAAGACTCCGCGCTGAACCGGCTGCCGGCGTTCCAGTTCTCGCCGTGCGACCTGCTCGAAGGGTTGGGATACATCCCAATTAACGACCTGGATGCCAATGCCGCGCAGCCTGCGCAGGAATGCCTGGCGCTGCATGTGTGCGATACGCCGCGCCAGGTCGACTTCATACGTTGCAGACAACCCGGCAAACTCAAATGCCACCGGGTCCGGACTGATGACGAGCACAGCATATTTTTTTGAGCGCAAGTCGAACAGGGCGTGAAAATCGTTGGGCGTGAGCGGGCTAACCAGCACCAGTTGGGATCTGACCGGGAACAGATGACGGGGAATGTAAAGGTCATTGAAGATCTGTGGCCCGCCGGGTTCCAGGCGCGAGAGATCGTGCAGGATCTTTTCGCTCTGCACTTTGCCATACCCTGGCATAGTCCAATGAAGCTCTTTTCCGTAAAAGAGCAGCCCGACCCGGTTGCCTGCCGAAAGGAAGGCATCCACGATGGCCGCCGTGGCCATGACGGAGTGTTCGAAGATCGAACGCTCGCCACATTCAATCACCTGCCGCCGGCCATCCAGAATCAATCCCACATCCACCACCCGCTCCTGCTCATACTGGTTAGCGTATATGCTCTGTGGATGGCGGGCGGTCTGCCTCCAGTTGATGGCGCGCGGCGAATCTCCGGTCTGGTATTCGCGCACATCAAAGAATTCCACGCCCGGGCCGCCTTGCCCAGCCGGGACAATACCTGAGAAAATACGGGTTCGCCGCGGGCGAATCGAGACGTTACGCAGGCGCAGTACAGGCGGGACGATGAATAACTGCCCGTCGGTAGGTAAAATCTGGTTTACTGTGGACAATCCCAACGGTTCGCGCACGGTTACACGAACTTCATGGAGCATGAAATAGCCACGCTTGCCTTGCAGTGTGTATGTCCACGTAGCAACCCCATCCCTTGGCAGCCGTGTCAGATAGCGCTTTGCCCCGCCTACTACTTCCAGTCTTTCAGGGAGCACATCTTCCAACAAGACTTCCTCAAGGTCATCGCCTGTGTTCTTTATCACCAGTGTGACCTGTACCGCCTCGCCTGAAAAAACTCGCTCCGCGCTGAGACTGCGCATCGCCGACAACTTCAGCATGCCAGGAGCGCGCCAGAATCCCGCCAGCAGGAAAACCACCAACGGCAATGCCAGGATTAATATACGTTTTTCTTCCGACACCAATCCGGCAATGACCAGCAAGAAGGCGAGCAAGGAAAGGAAGTAAGTACGATACATTAAGATTCCAAAGGGAAGGCGAGTATCCGAGATCGATACTTGTCAGCGCGGATAACACTTATTTCAACACCGGCACACTGACACTCGCCAGGACATCTTCGATCACTTTATATGACACCTGGCTTGTCAGCCAGAACTCAGGTTGGAGGATGATGCGGTGGACAAGCACCGGCCTGGCAAAGCGTTTGATATCATCCGGGAGGATAAAATCGCGTCCATCCAGCACAGCATGGGCACGTGCCATCTTCAGGAACGCCAATGATCCGCGCGGGCTGGCTCCAACGGCCACACGCCGGTCGGAGCGCGTTTGCTGGACTAGCTCAGTAATGTATCCTTCCAGGTCCGGATCCACGTGTACCGTCTCAACAGCCGTGCGCATGGCAAGAATCGTATCCGGATCGGTGACCCTTTTCAACTCCACTTCCTCCTGGCGGCGCTGCTGTCGCCGGTGCAAGATCTCGCGCTCTTCATCAAGGCTGGGATAGCCCACCGTCAGCTTGAGCATAAAGCGGTCAAGTTGAGCTTCGGGGAGCGGGAAGGTGCCCTCATATTCGATCGGGTTCTGAGTGGCGAGGACAATGAAGGGATCCGGGAGACGCATCGATTCCCCTTCCAGGGTCACCTGTCCCTCCTGCATGGCCTCCAACAGAGCAGATTGCGTTTTGGGTGAAGCGCGATTAATCTCGTCTGCCAGAATGACATTAGCAAAGATCGGTCCCTGGCGCAGTTCGAAGCGGCTTTCGTTGCGGTTGAAGATATAACCGCCAGTAATATCGCCCGGCAGCAAGTCGGGGGTAAACTGGATTCGCTTGAAATCCAGTCCCAGCGCCGTTGCGAACGATCGGGCGACCAGAGTCTTGCCCAAGCCGGGATAGTCTTCGAGCAGGACGTGCCCGCCCGCCAGCACCGCCGCCATGATCATCTCCAAAACCGAGCGCTTACCAACAACGGCACGGGCGACTTCGTCAACCACCTGGCTGCATAGGTTGGATGTTTCAGGAATATCAATCATTGGAATTCTCCGCATACGACTCTAAATATTTGATTATAGATTCTGTGTCCGGGAGATCCGGCATTTGCGCGAAATTTAGTTGACGTGCAAAGGAGGCGGGAGTGGATCGCAAGGCTATTTCAAGGTAAGCCTGAACATCCTTTGGCGGACTCCAACCTGGGCCTTTCAACTGTTCACCATGCCCGGGATCTACACCCCGACGACGCAGAAGTTCCAGCGCCAGTTCGGCCAGCGTATGCGCTACGTACCAGCGCGGGTAGGGGCCATCCTTCGAACGGCCGATCCAGAAGGACAGATCACCGACCTGACCCAGCATTTTTTCTGCGCGCTGCCCACGGCTGTGAAAAGTGAATGATGCGGTACGCAGGCTGAATCCCGCAATAATAAGGCTGGCAGTAACGACAATTCCCCAGATGACAGCCTGTGGAAGCGAGCCGAAATAGCCTTTCAAGATCCAGGCAAATTTCACGATGGGAAGAACAACGGTATCCTGCACCAGGCCGGAAAGCAGGAAAGAGAATCCAACCAGAAGGATCATTGCCACGACCCAGAAGGCGATATGTTTCTTGTTCATCGCACCTCCTGGCAGGCAGCCACAATATCGTTCAGGCAAGCCAGCGCTTCATCAATCTCTGCCCGGGAGGGTTTATTCCCGCCATAACGCACTTTCTCAAAAAGCATGGTCAGCCGGTGGACCGGAGCGGACGGCAAGTGTGCCCGCTCCAACACGGCAACAAACTCGGCGGGGGTCAGGCTGCCACGGCGACGGATGTCACGATGTTTATTGACCGCCGCCACCATACCGGCATAGCAATTGAGAATGGCATCGCCGTAGTCCATGCCGGCCTGCAGATCGCTGACCGTCCGCCCGGCAATACCAGCCAATTCATCCAGGGGCACAGTATCTTTCCAGCGATATTGCAGGGACAACCAAAACAGCAGGACGACGACGAACAATGCAGAAAACGTTAGCGCTAGTGAAATCCAGGGCAAAATCTTCGGCGGCCGGTAGAGCACCGGTGTTGCCTGCGGTAGCGGTACCAAAGTTTCGGAAGGCCCAGCCGGGTTTTGAACAACCGTTGCCGTTGGCCTTGGCGTTGGCGAAGGCATTTCCACACCACCCCCACTGGTGGAGATGTCCCACATGATAGCCAGCAGGGTTAATCCTATGAACAGGAGGCCAAGTAAAATGATGCCGCGCTGTTTTGGTTTGACAAGGGTCAGCGCAATAACGATGATGATGGCAAATACGACGATCTCCCCAATGATGAACCAGGTCACATTTGGCAGCGTGGAGGGTGCCTGGAGTTGTTGCGGCTGCGTGGTAGCATACGAGAATGGCGTCCCTTTTTTGAATTTCAAGGTATCCAGGCTGGCCGCCAGAAGAACAAGCAGTAGGATGGAAAGGATCCCTACCGCCAGGAAGACGCGTCTTCCCCAGGGCAATTTTTGCATAATGCTGGGATTTTACCACGACGGGATATGGGAAAATTCAGGAGGTTTATACGGGATGCCTGGTTATCCAGTTTCCGATGTTATAATCAAGACCGAACAGGTAGCATTTCAATTATGGCTGGCAAGCATGGATGATCTTCTTCCTTTCGCAAATAAGACTGCCCTGGTGACTGGTTCCGGGCGCGGGATCGGTCGCGCGATTGCGCTGTATTTTGCCCGCAACGGTGCGGACGTGGTGGTCAATTTCTTCCGCAACCGCACACCCGCCGAAGAGACGTCAGCCGAGATCGAGAAATTGGGCCGGCAGGCCTTGCTGGTCAAGGCAGATGTGGGCGACCTGGAGGCTCTGAACCGCCTCTTCGACGAAACCGAGCGGGCTTTCGGTGGGCTGGATATTTTCGTCCACAACGCCGCATCCGGTTATAACCGGCCAGTGCTGGAGCAAAAACCCAAAGGCTGGGACTGGACGATGAATATCAATGCGCGCTCCTTGTTATTCGCAGCCCAACGCGCGGCGCCACTGATGGAAAAACGCGGCGGAGGGAGTATTGTCAGCCTGACCAGTTCGGGGTCGGGGCGGGTGCTGCCGGATTACGTGGTGGTCGGAGCCAGCAAGGCCGCCATCGAAAGCCTGACGCGTTACCTGGCAGTGGAACTCAGCCCCAAGAATATCATTGTCAATGCGGTCTCCCCCGGCATAGTCGAAACGGACGCCCTGAAACACTTCGACGCACTGCGCCAGGATGGCCTGATCCAGAAAGCCATTGCGGCGACCCCGGCCGGACGGCTGGTCACGCCCGAGGATGTGGCAGAAGTTGTGGGATTCCTCTGCACGCCGGCCGCCAGCATGATCCGCGGGCAGGTGATCGTGGTGGACGGCGGGTACATACTCCCAGCAAATTGATTCTCCCAGACAAGGCGGATTATGTTAGAATAAGCACACTTGCAGTAG
Source organism: uncultured Chloroflexia bacterium (assembly GCA_963837875.1). GTDB lineage: Bacteria > Chloroflexota > Anaerolineae > Anaerolineales > Villigracilaceae > UBA877. The sequence goes on along the minus strand of CAWIOV010000001.1, from coordinate 1,506,161 downwards.
GATTTGTGTGCTCTTTCGCCGCCGGCCCTGTACAAGGCTGGCGGTCTTTTACAAGCCCGCTGCCCCAATTCAAAAGGAGAGAATGAAGAGATGGAAACCAAGATATATGTAGGCAACCTGTCCTACGATACCACCGAAGACGACCTGCGCACGCTCTTTGCCCAGGCAGGGACGGTCTCATCGGTGGCTTTGATCAAAGACCGCGACACGGGGCAATCCAAGGGCTTCGCGTTTGTGGAAATGAGCAACCAGAGTGAAGCCGAGAAGGCCATCCAGACCTTCAACGGGTACACGCTGGGGAACCGGCCGCTAAAAGTCAACATGGCCCGGCCGCGCGAAGAGCGCAGCTTTGGCGGTGGCGGCGGTGGTTATGGTCGCGGCGGAGGCGGTGGCGGTGGTGGCGGCGGTTATGGTGACCGGCGCGGCGGCCCCGGCGGCGGCAATCGTGGCGGCCCGGGCGGCCCAGGCGGCAAAGCCCGCGGCGGTCAGCGCAGATATTAATTCACAAAATAAATCCCGCAGGTTTTATCTGCGGGATTTTTTGTTTAATGATCCACCAGGATCGATCCGGGCGGGCGCGCCATCCGAACCGACCAGTTTGAGCGGCAGGCAGTAGAGGGTATAGGTTCCCGGCTGGACGCCGCTCAGATCCAGGCCTTCCACGATGATGATCCCGGCTGCAAGCAAGGCCCGGTGGGTCGGGATGCTCTGGTGGTAGGGCGCGACAGAGAGATAATCAATCCCGACCAGTTTTAGGCCGTGCTGCACCAGCCAATCGGCCCCATCCGCCGAGATGCCGACGAAGCCGGTAAAGAATTCCTTTTCACCCCGCTCCCAGAGGCTGGAATTGCTGGTTTTCAACAGCAGGCGCAAGGTCCCGGCGGGGATGGCGGCTTTCTCCAGAACCGAGGCATCGACAACCGTTACCGCATCCGGGATCTGAAGGACAAGCGCCGGGCCGACCAGGATGTCGAGCGCAAGCGACTCGACCGTGCGATGGTCGTTCAGGAAGTGGTGCGGCGCGTCGACGTGTGTGCCGGTATGGACGCCGCAGGCCAGGCGCGAGATGTTATCGTGCGCGCCGGCATCCATCGAAGAGACCTGTTCCAGCACCACCGCCGGGTCACCCGGCCAGACCGGCAGATCGGGGGAAATCGGGAGGGAAACGTCGTATATCTTCATAGTTAACCTGTATATCACTTGGCAGGCAAGCGCAATTCCGCCAGGCTAAATTTTTTAAGAGCGGCAGGGTCCACCGTGACACCCAGACCAGGAGCGGAGGGCACATCAATCGTGCTGCCGGGATCAAGGATAAAGCGCTCGATGGTGATATCTTCGGCATAATAGCGATCGGAGGCGGAAATATCCCCGGGCAAGGTAAAACCGGGCAGGGAGGCCAGCGCCAAGTTGGCGGCGCGCCCGAGGCCGGTCTCGAGCATCCCACCGCACCAGACCGGAACGCCCTGCGCCCGGCACAGGTCATGGATCAGGACGGCCTGGCTCAGCCCACCGACCCGCCCGGGCTTGATGTTAATAATCCGGCAGGCATCCATTTCGAGGGCGGAGCGGGCCTGGAGCAAGCCAAGGATGCTTTCATCCAGGCAGATGGGGGTATGGAATTGTTTCTGGAGCTTGTGATGGTTCCAGAGGTCGTCTTCATTGAGCGGCTGTTCGATCATGAGCAGGCTGAGCTTATCCAGAGGCCGAAGCACCTGGCAGGTCTCCAGCGTATAAGCAGAATTGGCATCCACCTGGAGCGGAATATGGGGGAAGGCCTTGCGGACGGCCTCGGCGTCGCCGACATCCCGCCCGGGCTTGATCTTGATCTTGATGCGCCCGTACCCGGCGGCCAGGTATTTCCCAACCGTTTCAACCAGCGCCTGGGGGGATGGCTGCAAACCGACCGAGACGCCCACCTCCACGCGCGCCTTCAGCCCGCCCAGCAAGGCGCGCAAACTCTTGCCCTGACGCTTGCCAAGCAGGTCCCAGAGCGCCATCTCCACACCGGCCTTGGCCAGGTGGTGGCCGCGGATACCTTCCACGCGTTCCTGGAAGCCCTGCGCGTCGGGGACATACTGGCCGAGCAAGACGGGCGCGATGAAATCCTTCAGGATGTGCCAGGCCGTACCGGTGGTCTCGTAACTGTAGCCCGGGTCGCGATCCACCGCACATTCGCCCCAGCCGGTCAATCCCTCCGACTGGACCGAGACAAGGATACATTCCCGTTCCGTCGTGACCCCGAAGGAGGTTTCAAAGGGGGCGACGAGCGGCATGGAGAGATGGTGGAGGGTGAGGGAGTTGATTTTCATAGGGGAAGCTGATAGCTGATACCTAATAGATGGTAGGTAGGCAGGTTATTGGTCTTCAGTGGACGGCTGGTTTTCTTCGGGCAAATTGCGCAGGACTTCGTCCATGGTGGCGCCTTCCTTGCGCATGCCGGGGGCGGGGGTGCCGCAGTAGGGGCAGATGTTCCAGGGCAATTCCATCAGGCGGCCGCAAGAGTGACAGGGTTTGCGCAGTTTCGTCTGGCAAGTGGGACAGACCTGCCAATCGTCCTGGACGCGGCGCTCGCAGCCGGGGCAGACGGACTGGTCCTCGATGGACTGCAAAAGGGCCTCTTCCTCCAGGGTCTGCTGGTATTCCTCCTCAAGCGTGCGGGCCGGGCGCAGGATCAGGTAAACCAGCACGCCCGGCAGGTTCAAGACTGCCACCATCAGGGCTGCCAGGATGTGCACCAGGGTGTCGCGATGGCGGGCGCGCATGTCGCGGTAGGTCCAGACCACCAGCGCCACCCAGAGGGCCGCCAGGAAGGCCCCGGCCAGGGCGGTCAGGATGAGGGTTAATTCGCTCAGGGAAGTCGGGTCCAAAACCATGGTATCACTCCGCTAATTCCATCAAAAAAACTAGCCACCCGCCCCAGCGCCACCGGCGATGCCGCCTTCGGTCAGCTTGCGCAGGTCGTCCAGGGCGGCTTCGACCTCCGCGGCGGTGACCGGGCGATCAAGGTCACGATGTTTCAGCGCGCCGGCCCGGGCTTTCTCCACGGCGACAGCACGGATCGGCAAGTCGCGTTTGAGGGCCTCCTTGACCAAGGCAGCGCCCTGGGAATAGCCGATGAGCGGGTTAAGGGCCGTCACCACGATGGCATTTTTCGCCAGCCAGCCGGCGGCTTTTGCGCGGTTGGCGCCCAGGCCCTGCACGGCCCGCAGGGTGAAGGCCCGTACGGCACCGATGGCCACCTGCATGGCCTCGAAGAGGCTGTGGGCGATGATGGGCATCATCACGTTCAGTTCCAACTGCCCGGCCTGCGCCGCCAGGACAACGGTGGTATCACAGCCGATGACGTGGAACATGCTCATGTCGAGCATCTCGGCCATGACCGGGTTGACCTTGCCCGGCATGATGCTCGATCCGGGTTGGACGGCCGGCAGGCGAAGCTCATCCAGCCCGGTGGAGGGACCGGAAGCCAGCAGGCGGAAATCATTGGCAATGCGGATGAGGGTGAGGGCCAGGGTGCGCAGGGAGGCCGAGAAATCGGCGGCGTCGGCCATGGACTGCATCGATTTAAACAGGTTATCGGATCCGTATAACTGCAAGCCGGTCAAGGCGGATACCTGCCTGACCATGCGGGCATGGTATTCCGGGTGGGCGTTCAGACCGGAGCCAACGGCGGTGCCGCCAATGCCCAGCCGGCGCAGCCCCTCGGCGGAGCGCCGGATCCTTTCCGCGTCACGCTGGACGGCCCTGGCATAGGCGCCGAACTCCTGGCCCAGGCGCACCGGCACGGCATCCTGCAAATGAGTGCGGCCGGACTTGACCACATCATCGAACTCGACGGACTTGGCCTGCAGGGCGAGGCGCAAGTCTTCCAGGACGGAGAGCAGTTCGTCCAGCCGCCAGAGGCAACCCAGGCGCAGGGCAGTGGGAATGACATCGTTGGTGGACTGGGCCATGTTGACATGGTCATTGGGGTGGACGCGGTATTCGCCCAGCTTGCCGCCCAGGATCTGGGTGGCGCGGTTGGCGATGACCTCGTTGACGTTCATGTTGTGACTGGTGCCCGCGCCGGCCTGGAAGGGGTCAACGACAAACTGGCTGTCCCACTTCCCATCCATGACCTCGCGGGCAGCCTGCAGGATGGCGGCGGCGCGTTCGGCATCCAGCAGGCCCAAATCCCAGTTGACCTGGGCGGCGGCGCACTTGACCGTGGCGGTGGACCAGATAAAGGCGCGCCAGGGTTTCAGGCCGGAAATGGGGAAATTCTCCACGGCGCGCTGGGTCTGCACGCCGTAGAGGGCTTCGGCGGGAACCTGGACATCCCCGAGGGAATCATGTTCGAGACGAGAGGTTGGCATAAGCGGCTCCTTGCAGGAGTGATTATACACGAAGTGGGGTGGGAGGAAGAGATTCGTAAAATGAAAGGAGGAAGACCGGACAAGGGATATGCCTTGGAAATACAGTATTCGTTCCGCGTATCGAAAAAAAAACGAATAGCCCTGCCCAAGAGTGCTTCCGACCCCGACCCCGGCTCCTTCGCTGCGCTTGCCAGTGCCTGCGGCACCGGTACGGGCAGGACAGGCTCCTCCCCAAATGAAGAACACATTTGCGCCTGCAGGATACCTAACGGGCACACATGCTTCGCGAGGGAGGGGAGAAACCTCACCCCCGGCCCCTCTCCAAATGAAGAGCACATTTGGAGAGGGGAGCCAAGGCGAGGAGGTAAGATTCCATGCCCGGCCCCATCCAGCCATCCCAAAATACAGAACACTTTCGGGGAGGGAAAAAGAATTAGAGAGAAGGTTAATCTTCATCGACGGGAATGTCAGCAAGTTCTGCAAGGGCTTGTTCGAGGGTGGTCTGATTGCGGTACATGAAGCGCTGGGCACGGCTGAGGCTCTGGATGCGGTCAAGATATTTGTTGAGAGCATTGGAGGCAGAGACGTAATCATCCAAGGATATGTTGCGATAATCTTTCAACATCTCCGCCAAATGAGCGGCGTTGATGCGGGCAAGGGCGATCTCGTCAACGAATTCACCTTTGACGTTTTCGTCCAATTCACTCAATTCGGATTCTGTGAAGGACTTCGAGAAGAAGCCGTGACGGAGGGCGTTGGAGTTGCCGGGCTGGCCGCCGCGGCGGCGTTTGGAGGGGGAGGAAGCGGGCATGGGAGATTCCTTTCTGGGAAGAGGGTTTAACCACGAAGGTTCACTAATGATGATTGATGATTGATGATTGATGAATGGATTCGTAATACGAAAAACTGACGGGGAGAGGAGGAATGAGGATTGAGTTACGAGAAACGAGGGCGGATCGATCATGAGGGTGGTCATAAGGAAAAGAGGGAGGAGAAGTAGTGATCGTCATGATCCTGGCTGAAGTAGTGGTCCATATCCGGATAGGAATCACGGGCGGGAATGAGGACGGCAGGGGAGGAAAGACGCCATTTGAGGCCATCGAGCTTGGCGACAAGGGAATCGGCGACGACAAAATCATCGTGGATGAGTTCACCATCCGGGCCGCGCGTGCCATTGGGGACGCCCCAGCGGAGGGTCTTGAGAGGGCCGGGGAGGATCTCGCTTATGCAATGGCTGTATTGGAGGCGGACTTCGTCGGTATTGACATGGCTGCGGAAACGGCCAGTCTCGATGATGGAGAGGAAACGCCAGCCAAGCTCGGACTTTTCCAACTGGGTAAATTTGACGGGGAGGACGCGGGTAGGGAAGGCGCGCTCCAGCATGGACCAGAGGCCCTCGCCTACACCAGTGGCGTCCATGACGATGTGCTGGGGATGCCAGGTCTCGGCAAGAGCTTTGAGTTTGCCCAGAACGGACAGGTGGTTTTCGCCGACCCAACTGTGGCGGGCGACGACATGATAGGTGGGAAAGCCGAGGGTTTCGACGCTGGAGAGGTCAATCTGAACGATGCTGAGGGCGGTGGAATCGCGGCCGGGGTTGCCGAGGCCGAGGTCGAGGGAGTGGAGGGGGGAGAGTTTGGATTCGTCCATGCCGGCGACGTCGAGGAGGAAGGCGATGGGGGAGGAACCCGACCCCTCCCCTGCCCCCTCCCCAAATCCTGCGGATTTGGAGAGGGGCGAGGCGGAGGCTGATTCTGCGGCTGACCTCGCCCCACTTTGTGGGGCTTCCCCCGACTCCTTCGTTAAACTTGCCAGTGCCTGCGGCACCGGTACAGGCAGGACAGGCTCCTCCCCCAATCGTTCCGATTGGGAGAGGGGAGAAGAAGAAAAGATCAAGGAGAGGCGGGCGGGGGTGAAGAGGCCGGACTGGGAGTCGATGGTCTCACAGAAGTATTGGGAGCGGACGCCAGGATGGTTGCGGCCATGCGTGGCAATGATGCGTTCCATATGACGGGCATAGGCAGGGACGACGCGACAGATATCATCGGCGGTGTAAAAGAATAGGCGCTGGCGGCCATCCTGCTGCTGGTCACGCAAGGCGATGCGGCGCTCGCGTTCGAGCAGGGTATCGTCGGTCCAGGCGGTGCCCCAGAAGACGCGGGTGGCGTTGGCGCTGGCGGTCATGGGGTCGAATTCCCGGTCGAACTTGGCGATGGTGATGGATTGGGCTTCGTCCACGGAGAGGAGAATGTTGGCGGTGGCGCTCATGACATTGGAACGCGGCGCGCCGGAAAAGAACTGGAGCTGGGCTTTGCCAAGTTCATAGACGTAACCATCGGAGGAATGCCAGAGGCCGCGCGAACCGACGCAGGAGTTAAGAGAGTCGCGGACACGGCGCATGTTGATAATCGTCTGAGGGTGATAGGTGGGGGAAACGGAGACGATGAGCCCGCCAATGTTAGAGAAGCGGTAGAGCAGCCAGGCAAGGAGATGGGACTGGATCTCGCTCTTGCCGGACTGACGGGCGAACATGACAACAAAGGTGAGGCCGAGTTGATGGAGAATGGAGTCTTTGATGGCAAGGGCAACGGGGACCTGGTAGGGGCGCAACCGGATGCCACAGGCACGCGCCCAGGCGACGGGGCTGCGGCGGACGGTTTCACGGAGGCGGAGAGAGAGGGGGAGGGGGACATATTTTTCACCACGAAGGAAACAAGGGAAGGAAGAAGTGGTCTCCAAAGGTACATGGGCAGGGTGGACGGGCGGAAAACGCAGCCGGTTCCATCCTACGGGGGCTAATAGCGACACGGCAAGGATTGACCTTGCCGTGTCTGGATATAATCCTAGAACATTAGTTCTGTTTTGTCAAGGGGAAAATGGCACTTTATTTTGTGAGTGGAAAAATAACTACTGCCCGGGCGTTGGCAAATTTATTGGGACCACCACCCGGCAACGCGGGTAATTGGGGCAGCCGTAAAACTGCTGGCCAGGGGTGTTGCCACGCTTGGCGGTACGCAACACCAGCGGAACGCCACATTTTGGACAGAGCGGGGGCTGCGCATCCGTCCCGACGGGCGGCTTTTCGATGGGAGTTGCGGAGGGTTTCTTCTGGATAGCAGTCTGAAACAAAGCGATCAGTTCCTGGGTGTTATAGGATTGGCGAACAGGGACATGCACCAGCGGCAATTGGGCAGCCGCGAAAACTTCCTCCACAAATGCATCCCGTTCCTGCCGGTCGGGGCGGGCGTGGCTGGAATCATCCAGTTCTATGGCGAAAACCGGTTTGAGCGTTTTTGGATCACAGAGCAGGAAATCCACCCGCTTGCGGTCAATCTTGTTCTGATAGGTTTGAAAAAACTCGCTGCGGGGCACGTAGAAAAGCGCAGCCAGGGAAACCTGTGGGAAAATGACCAGGCCTCCACCAACCATCGATCTAAGCACATGGAAGAAGGAGGCTTCGGCGGGGGATAGAAAATCATCCCGCAGGCGATAGGGCAATTCTTCGGGTTCATAGACATGAACGGTTATACCATTATCATGTTTCTCCAAACCAAACTTGCGGAAAATGGCAGCAAGGCAACCTGATTTCTCTGCAGTCATATCACCCTTTCTATTACCTGTATCCCAGTTCTTCCAAGCGCCGACGCGCTTCGGCAATTTCGGCTTCGGTAAAAAGTGCTCTGAATCTCTCCTGAATTACCAACGCTTCCATAGAGCGGTCGAGGAGATTTAACTCCCAGAGCTTCATCAGCCCTTCCTGAATACCGGTTTCGCAAGCAAGCGTTTCGCCGCTTCCAGCCCACCATACAGGTCAATCACCTGCTTGAAGTACGTGGCAAAATAAGCATGTTGTTTGGCATTTTCATAGACGCCAAGCATAGCGTGATGAAATTGATCTTCCAGACTAACCACCTTAGGCTTCCTTCACCACCAGCACTTCTTCTCCCAGCATATCGGTCAGCTTGACCGCGACGGTGCTAGCTTGCGTACCATCCACCTCGTACTTTCCCACCACCAGATCATCCTTGCGCTCGGGGACATCGGCGAGGGTGATGTGAAAGGTTTGACCATCATAGGCAGTGTCAATCATGACACTGTCCACCATGCAGCGCCAATCCTTGATCTGCGGAGTGAGCAGGCCGGATTGGCTTTTGAGGCGCTCGATAATGGTAGGAGAAATGAAGTTCGTGATCTCGATGGTTACTTTATCTTTATCACGGGTAAAGCTGACCTCGGCCTGGGCGGGCTGGTGAACCAGGAAGCCGCCGTACTTGGGGTCGGAGCGCAGCTCGATGACTTCAATCTGGTTCGGCAGGCCGGTACGTTTGCGGTTGCGGTTCCAATCCTCCAGCCAGGCCTCAACGGCCAGTTCTTTCCCGAGGCAGACGGCGACCACGTCGCGTTCTTCCTCAGGGCGATTTCCCAACTCGCGCTTAATTTCTTCCAATTCGAGCGGGGTAAGCGGGTGGTTGAACGGGATGACCTTGACCAGGCGTTTGCCGAGCGTGCCGTCGAAATAGGCATCGGTCTTGGTGCGGGTGATGCCGATGTGCTCGACGGCCAGGCTGAGGGCTTCGTTGTGCTGAACCTGCAGGTCATAATCGTTGACGCGGTAGACGGCAAAACCCAGTTGGGCCGGGGCAGGAGCAGAACCGACCTCTTCCATGCCCGGCAGTTCTGTCTTTTTCCTTTCTGTTATTTCGACCTGCTCTTCGATGACGCCCTGCAGCCGCTTGGCGGTGGTCTGGATGGCGCCCTTGTTGATATCGGCGGCGATCCAGCGGCGGCCCAGTTTTTGGGCGACGGAGGCGGCGGTGCCGGAACCCACAAAGCAATCCAAGGTAATATCGCCAAGATCGGTTGATACCTCGACGATACGCGCCAATAGTGCCTCTGGTTTTTGGGTTGGGTAGTCAGCCTTCTCATCTGTACTACCATAACCGCGAATTTGGCTAATATCATCCCACCATGAACTTAACAATCGTCCTTTGCTTTCATCAAGATATTGCTTTACCTTGAGAGTTTTCTTGTCGCCTTTCCCAACAACAACCAAAAGACCTTTTTCTTCCAGATTCTCCATTCTTTCCTTTGAGACTCGCCAGCCCATTGCTGGAGGTTTAATCCCTTTCCACTCATACATGAGATTAGGCCTCGGGTGTGGACTAACAAGGTTTCCTAAGTTATAACGGCGTCCAGAACCATCTTCGATGTTCCTATACCAATTGTCGGCAGTCTTTTGGGATATAGGTAAGTAGATACGGTTAAATTTTGGCTCCCCAGATTTCGAGAAAGCAAGGATAGTATCATGCACAATTCCAAAATAAGTCGCGTCATTGTGCGAGTTTGAGCGTTGCCAAACAATCTCAGCTAATAAGTTTTGCGAATCAAAAACTTCATCCAGTAAACAGCGAATATGATGTGCTCTACGTTGATCACAATGTACATAGATGCTCCCATCCTCAGCCAATAACTCTTTTAACATTAATAATCGCTCATAAATAAACTGGAGGTAATTATCATTTGCCCAGATATCGGTATATTGAAGTTGTTCGCCTAAGTTATAACCTTCTCCGTCAATTTTTGTTGCACCAGACACACCACGCAGCGCAATTTGACGCACATAATCCGCGCCGGAGTCGAAGGGCGGGTCTATGTAGATAAGTTTGACCTTGCCGCGGAAGCCGTTGGCGAGCAGGTGGGCGAGGACGTCCTTGTTGTCGCCATGGAAGAGCAGGCCGGCGCGCGGGAAGGCGGAGGGCCAATCCTGCCAGTTGCCCTGTAAGGGCAGTTCATGAACTGCCCTTACAGGGTTAAATGTTTCCACCAGTTGAGCAGGGTAGGCGGTGACGTTACGAAGGGGGCGCTTGCCGACCCAGGTGAGCATGGGGCGGCCTTTGGCGGGTTTGATGGCGATGGGTTTGGTTTCGGGCATGGTTAATCCTCGTACGGGCAGTTTTCTTCATCCGTTTCCCATTGGACGGGATTTTTAATTATATAGCGGGCAATGCGGGTATATTCAGCCGCGTCCCGGATGATATGTTCGTAGTAATTGCGCTGCCAGACGGGAACGCCGGAAGAATTCAACAGCAGGTTGATGGTTTTGGCGGTATTCATTTTAAAATAACCGACCATTTTTGGGATCAACATCCGGCGGCGACGCAGACGATATTCATCGGAAGATTCATTATACGGGGCGGGCGAGACATGAATCCCATCGGGTGGGGGCGCATCCGGTAGGGGCAATTCATGAATTGCCCCTACCGGATGGCCGGGATATACAGCTCCTAGCGAGGATGCCGAGAGATCGTCAAGAATAAACAAGATCCCATGACAATGGTTGGGCATGACAATCATCTCGTCCATAACCACATTTGGGTAGCGGATAGGCAGTTGTCGCCATACATCCCGAACAATCCCGCCCGACTCGTTCAATTGCATTTCGTTTTTCACGATCTTACCAAAAAGGTGCTCGCGTTGAAATGTGACAAGCGTAATGTAATATCCGCCCGGCTGGGAATAATCCCAGTTCTTTAGGCGGGTGGAACGCCTGCCCAAACCAGGGGCAAAATTAATTCCCATCTCCGCCTCCGGCAATAAAGGCCCTGGAATCCTTCAACTGGTCGTAGCCCAGTTCATCGCCACTGGTGAAGATCATCTCGTATTTCAAGCGGTCCGGGTTGAGGTTGGCCCAGGCGCGGGTGGCGATGGCCTTGGCGCCGGTTTCGCCATCCACGGGGTGCTGGCGGTCGTGCTCGCGCTTGATCTCGACAATCAGGCATTTGCCATCCCGCAGACGAATGAGAAAATCGGGCGAGTAGCGATGCCAGGCACCATCCAGGCCCTTGTATTCAACGTAAAAATCGGTCTTCTGCGGGTCGGTGAGGGCGCCGGTGAAATAAATGTCATCCACCTGACCGGCGCTCTGGCCGAGGGCGACAAGCATCTGTTCAAAGAAATGCTCTTCCGGATGGGAGTCAAAGTTATAGGGGTCATAGTGGAAACCGAAGCGCCCGGCCTGGGCCTGCCAGGCCTGGTAGGAAGTGAGCAGGTTCTGGCGGTCAACCGGGAACTGGATCTCGGCAGTATAGGTTTCGACGCCGTCCGCGGCGACTTCCTTTTTAAAGCCTTCCGGCTTGACCAGCGCCAAAGCAACTTCGACCGTTTCTTCCCGAACCACGTACTTACGGGTCTGTTTTTCGATCTGTTCGGCCAGCCCAGTCAGGGCGGCGCGGGGCAGTTCGCCCTCCTGACCGTAAAGACGATTCAGCTCGCGCTGGACTGACATTGGTGATAAGTGATAATTGGAGGCCAGTTCAACCGCGGCCGCGAACAAATCCAACGTATCGGGGACAGATTCAACCGTGATCGTTTCGCCCATCTGCTGGAGGACGCGATAGGTGGAGGCCTGCTCCGCCAGGGTGTAGGTGGATATCTTCAACCCAACCGCCTTGACAACAGGCCGCTCCAGGATCAATTCCGCCGCAGAACCTTCCACCGGCGTCACGCTGCGGACCTGTTTGCGCACCACCAGCGGAGGGATGTTCACTTTGCGCAGGGTGATCGTCCACGGGCGGGATTTGGCGGCGGCACCGTTCAGATCGTTGATCGTCTCGCCATAGCTCTCCTGCAGTTGGGAATCCAGGATGGCGCGATTATCCATCGAGAGATAGATACGGGCCGGAAGGGTGTTGCCGGGCACCTGGCGCAAGCAGCGCGAGGCGGCCTGCAAGACAAAGTTGTTGCCACCGCCGGAAAGCTTGCGGGCCAGAGCGCAGGCGAACAGAGCCGGGACATTCCAGCCCTCCACCCCGCGACTGACCAGCAGGGCAACGCGCTTGGGCGAATTGCGGAAACGGTCAAACTCATCCTTCTCCTCATGGGCAGTGTGATGTTCCAAGATCAGGTCGGTGGCATAACCCAGGGCAACCATTTTGCTCTCAACGACACCGCGCAGGGCTTCCACATCATCAGTCTGCGGGAAGAAGAGGGCCAGTTTGGCGGGGGTGCCATCGGGCAGACTGGCCGCGCCGTATTCCCTGAAGAAATCCTCGATGACGAACTCGATATACGGCTCAACATTGCCTTCAAAATCGAAGGCGCGAATATTGCCGCCGACCTCCTTAAGGATGCCATCCCGGATACCCTCGGAGAGACCATACCAGAGCACCACATCCTTGAGGGCCTGGTGCTTGAAATAGGGCGTGCCGGTGGTGTTGATAACGCAAATGAGTTTGGTTTCGTGGGCGGCGTGTTCGGCGGTGCCTTCGACATGAGGGTTGTGCAGGTAATCCACGGTCTTGCGGACCTTCTTCAACTCGCTATCCATGGCCTGACAATAAGTATGGTGGGCCTCGTCCGAGAAAATAGCCAGGTCCGGCAGGCTGGCAATGCGCTGCAAGCGCAGGTTGGCGATCTCGGCGCGGGCTTCGTCTTCGGATTTCTGCGAGAACAATCTGGTCGAAATATCCAACTTGCGGATGGTTTCCTTCTGGATGCGAATCTTCTCGGTATTGGTTACCACCACGTTAAAATGCGAACCCGCCACTATGGGAATGTCCGGGTCGCCGTCACGCGTGAAGGTCAGCTTTAGGGCAGCGGCAAAGGATTTGTACATACGCGGCGGCAGGACGGCTTCGTAACGCATTTCGGCCAGTTCGCGCAGACTCTCGATGATGGTCTTGCCGGGAGCAAAGACGAGGGCATTTTCCACAAAGCCGCAGTCGGGATATTCCTGCGCCATGGCAAACTCGCTGGCGAAGATGGCCCCGATCAGGACGGTCTTACCAGCGCCCATGGCCAATGCGAGGATATAACTGGGATAATCCAGCGTGAGGGTTTCCCGCAGAGCTTCCAAATGATACTGCTTGACGAAGGCATCGTCTGCGCGAACCTTCTGGATAATGCCGTCGAAGCCCTGATCGAGCGCCAAATCCTTCAGAGCCGGATGATCCATACCCATGGCGGCCATGCGCTCACTAATGATAGGATAGAGACTTTTATACAATTCGAAAATATGAGGAGTTTTCTCGACCAAACGGAGATACCAATAGGTCTCCAATGCCCGCACCTGGGGTGTGCGCAACCGGAAAGAACTTACATCCGGGTTGCGCACCCATTCCAGAATTTCTGCGATGGCAGGGAAAACCGCTTGCCGATATCCTTCTCCCTGCCAGGCTGCAACGTGCATTGAAAGGGCTTCATAAAGATGCATTGATCTTTAATCCTGATGAGACAAGCTTGCAGGCAACCCCCGCACAATCATCTCCCAAAAACCAACCCCAAAAATACAGGGGCAATCAAACGGGTAACTCGAACAAGCTGGGGCAGGCCAGTAACGGGATCTGAAAAAGTAGATACCTTATTGTACAACGAAACGCAAACAACGACAGAGGAACACCTCCCAAAAAAAAGCGCAGCACTGTCTGGAATCACCAGACAATGCGATACGTCTTGCTGCGCGCCTACCCATGCGGCGACAGAACCCTAATTACGTTAATTCCGCCGCAAAGGCGGGGTCGGAGAGACGGTAAGCGGGCAGGAAATTATTATCGTCGTAGAGCGCTTTGAGGGCAGACCGGTCCACCATGCCGAGGTCGGGCGTGTAGGCGGCCATGCCGCCGCCTTCCTGCCAGGCGCTGGCCCAGAGGGAAGCCAGGCGCAGGCAGCCCTCGGCCATGCAGGCGGCGGTGGCGTCCTTAAGCACGCTCCACATATACGGCAGGCGCTGCGCAGCGGATTCCGCATTGAAGGCGTTAATGACCTGCTCCGGCGGCAATTTCTCGATGGTGGAACGCATCAAGGCCAGCACGGAAAGGCTGGCGGCGAACCCGCCCTGCACATCCGCCTGCGCCAGGCGACCGGCCAGGCTGGCATTGACGCCCCCGATCAGCTCGGTGGCATAGCGGTCCAGCATGGCAGTCTCATAAATGGAATGCACTTTGATCTCGGCGGGAATATCGGGATGGCCATGATGCAGGTAGGAAACGTGCAGAGGCTGGCAGGCATCGCCGACATAGTGCGACATAACACCGCCGGCGCAGATAAACTCGGCCACTTTGCCTGCGCGCACAAACTGAACCATATGATCGTAGATCTGCCAGACGCGGAACGGCAGCCCGCCGCGGTGCAGCGGCGCGACCTGCAGGCTGGCATAAAAATCGTTCCACACCTCGATACTGAGATTTTTGGGATCCCGGCAAAGATCCAAGAGGGTCTTGCCGGCAAAATCGGCCTGCCCGGGCTGATCCATGTCGGCGAAGTGGTTGGCGGAATTGAGCTTGCGGGTGTTGCGCCAGACCAGATCGGGCACATCCGCAAGGGGAACGAACTGGGCGGAATCGATCTTCTGCAGCTCCCCGGCCTGGATGGCCTGGTCATCGAAGGCAATCACGCTGACGTTATTCATCAAGAGGGTCTTGAGCTTTTCCAGCGAAGGATCGGGGGTATCAACGACTTGGCAGGCTGCGGCGGCAATCTTATAATGGCCGGTCTTCCCCCAATACTCGCTATGCCCGGTATTCCAATCCGGAATGATATCCACATCGAGTTCCCGGCAGATGGTGCTTAGGCAGGTAGCCAGGGCAAATTGGAGCTTGCCCCGGCCCTGGCCGTCAATGACCGTTTGCCCGCCCCATTGCAAGGCGAGCGGGCGCAGGCTTTGCGCTCTTCCATTCCCTTGCTTCGGCGCAGGCACACCCGGATCGGAGGGCGGATCAACGAACCAGAGCGTGCCAGAGTCGCCCGGATGGGTATTGAGGGGTTTATCGGCGCGCGGTCCGATCAAGAGGTCGCTGATGTATTCGGCGCCGCCAATGGATTTGTAACGATAAAAGAGGGCCTGGATCTCTCCCGACAATTCCCCGGATGCGCCACCAAAGGCGCGCACCGGACAACCGATCAGGTCGAGGGAAATGCTGTCGGTGTTGAGATCGAGCGGGTCAGCCAATTCACCGATCCCAAACACCTGGGCGGTCCAGTAATCCAGGTCATCGACACGGATCAGCCCGGCATCCAGATTGACAAAAGAATGCGAGCCCGGCCAGCCCGGGTAGACATCCTTGAACAGGCGCTTGCCGACCTGGCGTTCCCGCCCGAAGCCGCTCCGGGCTGATACGCCGATCTGCACTTTTTGCCCATGCAGCATGGTATAGATCGGGCGGCCTTCGTCGCCGGCTACATGCCGGTTGGTCAAGGCGTAAACGATATCGCCATCCGAAACCAAACAGCCGAGCGAACCAATGTGTTCCTGGCCCTGTTCATCGGAAAAAACGGGATAGCCGCCACCGATCAACTGGTCAGGGAAAGCCAGGTTGCGCAAGGGCGGGAGGGCGGGCGTGTATCGCTCGGCCAGGATCACACAGGTGGGCACCACCCGCCCATCCGGCATATATAAAAAGCGCGGCACCACCTGGTCCGGGTTCTGGCTGACAATATCATGCTGCTGCACCCATTGGTCAACGAAAACGAGAACACAGGGCCAGGAATACTCTTTGACGATGGTGTTCTGTAACGTGCGTGCAGGCACATTCCTATCACGCGGCCGCCATTGGGCAATATGCGAGGCACCAGCGCGCGCATCCGGGTCGGATATACGAATACGGAAGCGCCCGATAGCCGTTGCAACCACGTTTTCCTTGCTGGTAAGGTGAATATGATAGGCTTCACGGGCTTCCAGAAGATCTTTCACGGAAAGCGATCTGAAGTTCCTTTCAGGCGGGGAGACCTGTTTCATGGGAGCGCTCCTTGGTCAGTGGTCAGGTATCAGATCAGACACCGCTAAAGGCGGAAAAGCCGCCATCCACCGGAATGACGGCGCCGGTGACAAAAGCCGAGGCAGGCGAGACCAGCCAGAGCATGGTACCCAGCAGATCGGCCGGCGAACCGAAGCGCGCCATAGGGGTATGGGAAAGGATGGCCTGCCCGCGTGCGGTCAGCTCGCCGGTCCGCTCATCGGTCATCAGGAAGCGGTTCTGATCGGTCAGGAAGAAGCCGGGTGCGATGGCATTGACGCGGATGACAGGGCTATATTCCTGCGCCATGTGGACCGCCAGCCACTGGGTGAAGTTACTTACGGCGGCTTTGGCAGCCGAATAGGCCGGGATGCGCGTGAGCGGGCGGACGGCATTCATGGAAGAGATGTTGAGGATCACGCCGCTTTTTTGCCGGGCCAGGCTCTGCCCAAAGACCTGGCAGGGCAGGAAGGTGCCCATCAGGTTGAGGTCGAAGACCGACCGGACGGCTTCAGCGGGCAGATCGAAGAAAGGTTGCCCGGGAGCCGTGCTGGCCTGCGGCCGATTGCCGCCCGCTCCGTTGATCAAGATGTCCACGCGCCCGAAGGTTTCCAACACCTGCTGTGCGGCGGCTTCAAGGCTGGGTTTGTCGAGCACGTCACAAGCCAGGCCGATGGAAGCCTCCCCCAGTTCGGCTGCCAGGGCTGCGGCCGGGGCATGGCGGCGATCCAGCACCACCACCTTCGCCCCGGCTCCCGCCAGCGCCCGGCACATATCCGAGCACAATACGCCTGCACCGCCGGTGACGACGGCAACTTGATCCTGGATGGAAAAAACCGGTAAAGTGGTCATGCTTCCTCCTTATGCCACAAAGCGCGCAGGCGATGTGCGGCCAGTTTCGGGCGGCGGTCGCGGGTGAAAACGCCTTTATGATTTAGTCCGCCGGGGCGGGTAATGCCCTGGGCGGTCTTGAAATCGCACAGGTTCCAGACATGCTCCCCAACGACATAGGGTTTCTGGCGTAAAAGCCCGATATACCCGGCCAGCAGGTCGGCCTGGTATTCCTCGCTGAACATTTCAGGCGGTTGGGCATGCTGGCCGGAGATGGCATCCGCGCCGAACTCGGTCAGGAGCACAGGCTTGCCGAACTTCTCATGCAGGGCATCCAGCTCGGCCGAGAGCAGCGCCAGGCCTCCGGCGAGATCCCCGGCCTGGCTGTACCAACCGAAGTAGCGGTTCAGGCAAAGCAGATCGCAAAACTCGAAGGCCGGTTCTGCGGCGCCCAGGAAGCTGACGACCGTGACAGGCCGGGTGGGATCGAGGGCTTTGGCATCCTGGTAAAGCTGCTCAAAGAAGGGGCGGGCATGCGGGGGGGTGGAGTGCGGCTCATTGGCCAGGCTCCACATAATGACGCTGGGATGGTTCATATCCCGCGAGATCATCTCCCGCACATATTGCCGGCAGAGCGTCTGGCGCTTCTCCAGGCCATCTTCCCGGAAATACAGCCCGACCGCGGGCGTTTCATCTATGACCAGGAAACCGAGCTGGTCGGCCAGGTCAAGCATCGGCTCGGAATAGGGATAATGGGAGGTGCGGAAAGAATTGGCGCCGATCCAGCGCATGAGGGCATAGTCCTTGACGATGACGGCCGGCAGGTAGCCGCGCCCGACGACGGGGAAATCCTCGTGACGACCAAACCCGTTCAAATAAACCGGCTGGCCGTTCAGGAGCAGGCGGTCGCCTGCCACCGCAACGGTGCGAATGCCGATCTTTAAGGCGTAGGAATTGGTCACAACATCTCCCTGGACAAGCTCAACAGACAGGTCATATAAATACGGACTGGCGGGAGACCACAAGGCGGCCTCGGGCACATGGATGACCGTCTCGGCAGCATCACCGGAAAAAGCCGATTCAAGCTCAGCACGATACCCGGAGCCTTCGAAACGGAAACGCGCCAGGGCAGGCCCGGAGCCGGCACGTTCCGCGCGCACATGTACCAGGCCGCTGATTCCCTCTATGTCTGTCTGGACGCGAACATCCTGCAAGCCACCCGGCGGCGTGGCGACCAACCAGACCGGCCGCTGGATGCCACAAAAGGGGAAAAAGTCGAACTGCGCCGGGGGAAAGTTGACAGAATGGCTGATGAAAAAATCTTCGGAGTCGCCGGTGACGTTTCCCGGGGGGACGTGATCGAATGCCAGCCGGCCATCCACGCGCAGCACCAGCTTGTTTTTCTCCGGGGAGACGAACGGGGTTATATCGAATTCAAAGGGCAGGTGCCCGCCTTCGTGCAGGCCCAGCGATTGGCCGTTCAACCAGGCTTCCGCCAAATAGTTAACCGAGTCAAAGCGCAGGAGCATGCGCTTCCCGGCAAAACCCCAGGGCAGATCAAAATCCGTCCGGTACCAGGCCGGGCCAAGGAAATCGCGCCCGTCCTCGAACTGGTCATTCCAACTGGCCGGGACGGCAACCGGACGCGCATCGGAAAAGCCGGCCTGCCAGCCGTTCGTCCGGCCCACATCCTGCGGATCGAAGCGGAACTGCCAAAAACCGGATAGATCGAAGGCCTGGCGGTAGCGATTGGAACGAGGGGATAGCATGGAAACCTCCGTAATGGAATGGAATGCAAGGCCGGACAGGCGATCCGGCCTACTTTAAAAGATCAAGGTGCTTGCGGAAATGCTTCTGCAAACCGGCGGAGTACAGCTCCGCGTGGTTTGCCAACGCGGCCTTGATCTCAAGGCCGAATTGAGCCAGCACTGAACCGAAGGTCACGTGCAGGATCTCACGCGCATCGAAATCGTCCAACAGGGCCGGCATGGGAACATCCGCGGGCACCTTTTCAACCTGCGCAGAAACGTGGTAGCTGGCACGGTCAACAGGAAAGCACTCCAACGCCAGACTCCAAATGCGTTCAAAGAGGGCAGGCTCGGCCTCCGCCAGGACCCGCAGGGCCTCGAGGTAACTCGTCCCGGCGGTCTTGACATGCAGGCACCCGCCCCAATACCTGGCAATCAGCGGGTAGACGCTGAACTTATCGGAGCCTGAATGCAGGCTGAGTTTGTATGTGCCGAAGTACGCCGTCACCTCTGCATGCCGGGCCAGTTCCGCATCCAGCGCGGACAGGTCGCCGATGTAATCCACGCCCTTTTCGAACCGCCCGATGAAGCGGGGCGCCAGGGAGGTGAAGCGCACACCCTGCCGGGTCAACTCGCTGGCAATGAAAAAATGTTCCAGCGGCGTGGTGGGAGAGTCGGTCTCATCCACCGAGACCTCGAAGTCGAAGGCGTCTTTCATATCAGACAGGCGACGGTACATATCGGCGGCGTGGCGGATCGCCCGGCCATACTTGACCTCCGCCCGCAGGAGGCTTTCCGCATCGAATTCCCCCCAGGGCGCTTTCCCGCGGAATCCACGCGGGACTTTCTCCACCGGGCGAAGATAGCGCTCGGAAAGCTGGATCAAATCTGCGCCGCGGGTTTTTTCGTACAAGACTGGCAGGGGATAGGAATCGGCGGCGTTATCAACAAACGCGCCCGGGTCAACTGTGAAAAAAGTGTAGCCGGCCTTGACGAAGGGCGGCAGATCATCCACACTTTTCAGATGGTCGGCATCTGCGCCCCAAGGGGCCTCCCAGCCGGCGGCTTCAACGGCGCGGCGGGCATCCTCCAGCACCTGTTGCGGGGTGCGGTGTGTGCGGGCATTCTCGCGCACGGATTGCTGGGCAAAGATCGGGGCGAAGCGGGTGTCCCTGACGGCGGCAATATGACCGGGTGTGGCCAGGCCAAGCCGGTCGCCAAAACCAAAGGAAGGGGATAAGCCAAGCGGGGTAAGCATGGAAGCCTCCATCAAAAGCGGTAGGCGCGTTTGGCAAGGCGACCTGCCAGTTCTTCCATCATCTCATGCGCATCCTGCATGTCTACGATATGCCGCACCACCAGACCGGCGACCCAATCCGCCGAAACCCGCCGCCAGACATCGTGCCGGGCCGGGATGGAGCAGAAAGCGCGCGTGTCATCGTTAAACCCAACGGTGTTGTACAGGCCGGCCGTCTCCATAACTTGATCGAAATAGCGTTTCATGCCATTGGGGCTGTCATGGAACCACCAGGGCGGGCCGAGTTTCAGGGCGGGATAATGCCCGGCCAGGGGCGCCAATTCGCGCGCATAGTTTGATTCATCCAGCGTGAAGAGCACCAGGCTCAGGCGGGGATCGTTGCCAAAGCGGTTCAGGAGCGGAAGCAAGCTGCGGGTATATTCGGTCTGGATGGGAATATCGCCGCCCCGGTCAGGCCCAAAGCGGCGCAGCACGCTGTCGTTATGGTTGCGCAGGGAACCGGAATGGATCTGCATGACCAGCCCATCCTCGCAGCTCATGCGCGCCATTTCCACCAACATGTGGGCGGTGAAACGGGCCGCATCACCGACGGAAGCCTGGCCACGCAGGGCGCGCTGGAAGAGCCGACCGGCCTCGGCAGGACTCAACGGCGTGGTATCAGGCACCAGAACGCCGTGATCCGTGGCGGTTGCGCCCATCGAACGGAAAAAATCCCGGCGCTGTTCCAACGCCTGCAGGTATGATCCGTAATCCGTCACATCCACGCCGCTGGCCTGGCTGAGCCTGTCAATTTGGTCACGCCAGCCTGGGGCAGCCAGGTTGATCAGCGCGTCCGGACGGAAAGTGGGCAGGATGCGCCCGCCCCAGCCGCTCTGGCGAATGGCCCGGTGATGTTCGAGCGTATCAGTGGCGGCATCAGTGGTGCACAGCACTGCGATGTTGAAGCGTTCGAACAAGGCACGCGGGGCAAAGGCAGGCGTGGCAAGTTTTTCGGCGATGGAGTCGTAGAGACGGTCGGCACTGGCGGCAGAAGGTTTCTCATCAATGCCAAAGACCTGGCTCAACTCGCAGGTTAACCAGATGCCGGAAGGGGTGGCGCGGAATAAATAAAAGTTCTCACAGAAGCTTCGCCAGATCTTGCGATGGTCAGTTTGGCCGTTGCCGCATCCATCCACAGGCGGCACGCCTAAAGATTCGAGCGGGAGGCCCTGGGAATACATCATGCGTGTGACATAGTGGTCAGGGATGATCAACAATTCCGCAGGAGATCCGAAGGTTGCAGAAGGGTCGCTGAACAGACGCGCGTCCACGTGACCATGCGGGCAAACCAGCGGCAGGGTGGCTATACCCTGGTAAAGTTCACGGGCCACCTGGCGGGTGGCCGGGTCCGGAGAGAAGAGAAGGTCAGTATCCATATTTTTCCAACAAGATTAAATTATACTCTCCCTTACCCCATTGAAAATGGGTGGATCATTGGTAATCGTGCCAGTGATTCCCCAAATGGCCAAATAGGTAAAAGAAACCCGGTGTCTGTGAGAGACACCGGGTATTCGATTTACATTCCGTCATCCTGGTCTTTGGCTGCGTAGCCAGGACCAGGTTTGAAGAAATCGTAGTTGGGTTTGATATCATCCCGCAGGTTGACGACTTCCCCGGCAGCCAATTGCTTGACCGTATCCAGCACCACTTTTGTGCCATGGTGGTTGGTGCCTTCAAAGTGCCCGGTCAGGCCGACCTTGCTGATGTACTCACCACCTTTGGCGGTGTAGGCTGCAGGGACTTCATCCTCGGGGAAAATAGCGAGGTAGGGACATTCCGGAATGCAGGCCCCGCAGTCAATACAGGTATCCGGGTCTATATACATCCAGGGCCACTCACCGACTGGTTCGCCGGGGACAATGCATTCCACCGGGCAGACTTCGATGCAGCCGCGATCACGCACACACAGGCTGGTAATGATATGGGTCATTTTGCTACTCCTTATAGAAATAATAGAACAAGCCTGACATATTATATCCGTGTTGGAAGAATTTCGCAATTAAATGGCTGTCATCGAACAAAACTTGGGGTTAAAAATAAAAGCCTTGCGATGTTTTCCTCGCAAGGCTTTTATTATCAAAAGATTGTATCTATTTGGCAGTGTACCGGCTGGCGACTGCCTTCCAGTTGACCACGTTCCACCAATTGGTCACGTAGTCAGCGCGGCGGTTCTGATATTTCAGATAATACGCATGTTCCCAAACATCCAGCGTCAGGAGCGGGGTCATGCCATCCGACATCGGATTATCCTGGTTGGCGGTGGAAATGATGTTCAGTTTACCGCCTTTCTTGACCAGCCAGGCCCAGCCGGAACCAAAACGTCCCATGGCGGCTTTCTCGAACTGCGCCTTGAAATCGGCAAAATTACCAAACTCCGCCTGGAGGGCTTTGGCCAGTTGGCCTTCCGGCTCGCCACCGGCATTGGGGGCCATAACCTCCCAGAACAGGTTATGGTTCCAGACCCCGCCACCGTGGTTGCGAACGGCCACGCGGATATCATCCGGAACGGCGTTCAGGTCTGTGAGCAGCGCCTCCAAAGTTTTTCCACCCAGTTCAGAATGTTTTTCGAGGGCGGCATTCAGGTTATTAACGTAAGCAGCATGATGTTTGTCATGATGGATCTCCATCGTCAGTTTGTCAACGAAGGGTTCCAGGGCATCATAGGCATAGGGCAAGGGGGCAAGTTGGAAAGACATGTTTTTTCTCCTTTATTTTGGACTTATAATATTTATGATATTTATCATCTATATTATAATCTTTGTTCTGCGCTTGTCAATATTCTCGCCCGATTTTCTAACATTTCGTTTACAATAACGCATTCCTGTGTTCCGTATCAAGTGTCACGCAGTACGTGCCATTTGATTTGTAGCACTCATTTCCTTACCCTCCTCACTTCCTCCATGGCACAAATGGACGCATCCCCCCGTCGTTCCACCCTGAGCTTGGCCCTGCTCGCCGGCATCCTGGCCGTTTCCACGGCCTCGATCTTGATCGAATTTGCCCAACATGCGGGGGCTCCATCCATCGTTATCGCAGCCTTCCGATTGGCCCTGGCAGCATTTGGACTGGCCCCATTGGCACTGACGCGCTACCGCTCTGAACTGCACCAATTGACCCGGCGCGAGTGGGGACTGGCAATCCTCTCGGGTATTTTCCTGGCGGTGCACTTTTCGGTCTGGGTCAGTTCGCTGCAATATACCAGCGTGGCCAGTTCGGTGGTATTGGTGAGCACCACGCCGCTGTGGGTGGCGCTGCTATCACCGCTGGTGCTGCGCGAGCGCGTCGGAGCGGCGGCTTACATTGGGCTGTTCCTGGCGCTGGCAGGGGGCACGGTGGTCGCTCTAAGCGATGCCTGCACCTGGCAGGCAGGCTCGATTTCCTGCCCGGCTGCAGGGATCTTTTTAGGCGGGACGGCTTTTCTGGGCGATTTCCTGGCCCTGGCAGGAGCATGGATGGCGGCCGGTTACATGTTGGTGGGACGCAGCCTGCGGGCAAAGATGAATCTCATCCCGTATATCTTCGTTGTCTATGGGATGGCAGCCATCCTGTTGATCGGGGTCATGTTTGGGATGCGGGAAAGCCCGCTCGGGTTCTCCCCCATAACGTACTTATGGCTGATCCTGCTGGCGCTGGTACCGCAGTTGATCGGGCACTCGATCTTCAACTGGTCGCTCAAATACATCCCCGTCTCGATCGTTTCGGTGGCCCTGCTGGGAGAACCGGTTGGCTCAACGGTACTGGCCTATTTCTTTTTACAGCAGCAGCCCGGCTGGATCAAGATCGGAGGAGCAGTCTTAATATTGGCAGGGATATGGCTAGCAGCCAGGATGGGGAGTGTAAAGTAGCTTTACTTCGACAATAGTTCCGGGGTGCAGGTATGGTCGAGGTAACCGAAAGCCACCAAGGAACGATATTCCGCCTGCAACCGGTGATGATCTGCCAGCAAGCGCGCCAACCCGGCCTCTTCGCTCATGCGGATCACAATGGGGACTTCCCTACCCTCCGGAAGGCGCAAGCACAGCGATAACCCAGCGTGCAGGCCAAGCGAATCGTTGTCAATGCAGATGTAAATGCTATCAACGTCCAGCTCGCCATGGGAATTAAATAAAAAGGCGCCGCGCTCAAAATCAGCCGAATCAATCTCCATCTGTAGCGGCGATAAGAGACACTCTTGCGCCAGGGTGGGATAGCGCAAGTTCAGCGATTCCACTTTCTCGACGGCCTGGTGGTCGAGAATAGTGATATGCAGGCGTGCCTCGGGAGCAGGCGCGCGGGCGGCCCATTTTTTGGCGGCGTGCAGGATGACATTTTCGCCCATCAACCCCAGGCCAACCAGCAGGATCTGCGGAGAACGTCCGGTTTCGAGCCGGCCCTCCTGCCAGGCCGGGTATTTATCCAAGAGCTGGGAGGCGGCGCGTTCATACACATTGAACAGGACGATCTGCACGTTGAAATGCGGCTGGTGCCGGTTGTATTGGTGCAACAACTCCACCAATTGCGGGTCGGCGTTGTGCATCAGGATCTTGAATGGAGTGGGTACCTGAGTTTTCCTTCTTGAGGATGACACATGGGACTTTTCCGTGGGATGCCTGTGCAGGAATGCCCAATCAGGCTGCCACCAGGCGCGTTTATTGGAGAGCAGGTACTCCGGGCTAAGCAATTTTTTAGCTTGAATAGCTATGTCGGCGTTGATGCCATCCTCATCGCATACAGCAAACAGACCGCGCGCCCGCCCTATGCCGGCATTATTCAACATGGCAGGTTCGGATGCATCTCCGACCAGGGTAAATATTCCCTGTTCCCGGCAGGAGGCGATCCAGGGGTTATTCTCATCCCGCTCAACAACCACCACCGGCGTGCCCTGGTCATGAAAGCGGGTGGCCAGGAGCATACCTTTCCGGCTGAGACCACAGATGATGACATGCCCGCGTAACAAGGAAAGCTGGATGGCGTGCACCTGGTCTCTGAAGAGGCCGATAAAGGCCTGAATGGCTGTGAGCGCAGTAAGCACCGGCAGGGCAAAACGGGCAACGTTCAACGCCAGTGGGATGGGTTGGGCCAGCTCGCCGGAAGTCATGGAAACCAGCTCGATGGTCAGATAAACATCCAAGGCAACATCGACAACCTGTTTTTTCATCACGTCATATTGCACCCAACCGATCAACCCCAGACAAAGAAAACAGATCCACAGGATAAGGAGCATCATCCACGCAAACAGATTGGTGAATATTCTTTTTGATCCTGTTTCCTGTTGGGCCATTTCTAATCCCTTCCTGTATTCTTTCGGAGACAATGCGATTATATCGCAATACAATCTGGCAGACATTCACGCACTTTGGTCAGTATGGGAATCGCCAGGAAAAGGGGAAAGTTTTATCCCATTTCATGGAACTTTAATAGCGAATTGTTAGCTGTCCGATAGGCAGTTTTACGGGTACCCATTTATACTTTAATATCTATCATAAAATTCGGAGGAGGTAGCATTTTGAGAGTGTGCGGCGAAGCCGCACACTCTCAAAATGCGGTCTTTCAATAATTTTCGGATAGGTTCTAAGCTAGACTTTATCCAATCTTGATGGTTCAAGGCGTGTAAAAAGCGGCACTATTGAGGTAATTGAGCACTTCCGGCCGGATTTTTCGAACATCATACCGTTTATGCGATAGCTGAAAATAGCGATGGTGCCACACTTCCTGTCTCACGAGCGCCAATGCGTCCGAAAAAGTTGGCAAGGGCTTGCAGTACCAGGCAGCCTGCCTAACCGGGATATTATCGTTCTGGGCATGCGAATTGGCCAGCAAAGTCACCAGCGAGAACAGGCCCAACAAGGCTGGTGTAGTGCGAGCAATAGCCCAATCCGACCACTGGCGTTGGGTCTCTACGCCAAGATGATCCCTGACTTCGTGAAAGGTGACTTCCAACTGCCAACGCATAACGAACCATTTCAAGATTTGCTCCGGTTCTTCGTTCAGGTCGGTGCACAGCAAGGCTTGCGATTTGAACTTGCCCAGTGGATCACGGATCAGCACCCAGCGAATTGGCAAAGGTGGCATACCACTGTGAAACCAGACCGCTGTACTGGAAGCAATTTCGACTTCTCGTCTTCCTTCACCATACCAGTTTGGAATGATGACTTTCTTCCAACTGGTCCGAGTATCTTCCAAGGTCTGTTCAAGCGTAGGCAAGCGTTTGCCCTTCTTGCGAGGTCGTCCATTTTGTCCTGGCTTGCGCTCGGGAGCAGGCTCATACAGAGCCGCATCCAGCCGAAAACGAGCGATCAGGGTGATTGGATGAGCAAGTTTCGCCACTTGCCACAAGAAATCAATGGCCGCAAAGCTCGCATCCATCACAACTACCAGTTTTCGACCCGGCAACCAGCGTCTCGCCTGGAAAAGCACTTGCCTGCCCCAGTCAGTCAGCTTCTTGTGAGCCCGTTTACGCTTTTCGTAGTAGCGCTCGGAAGGCGCAAGAACTGTCAGGAAAGGCAGCGCCCAAATCCGCTTCGCCCATGGGATGGGTGTCAGCAGCATCAAGCTCAACCAGCGCAAGCCACTGGCTTTGACGAAATGACTGTGGCTGGATCGAACCGGATCCCGGTAGATGCCCTTGGCATTGATCTTGGCTCCCCGGCGGCGCTCAATGGTATCATCCAAACCCATCACCACCGGCCCAAATACGGCAAAGGCAGCCACCAACAAATCCAGAAGCACGCGACTGGCTTCACGGCTGGACCAGATCGCACGATTGAGCACCCGATGAAAATTCTGAAAGTGCTTTTCGCTGCTCAATCCCATAATGCGCAGAATGGCGGTCACCGTTCGCTGTCCAGGAGCCAAGATGGCTCCCATCAACAGGATTTGTACATGCTGCCAAACACGTTTGGAAAAAAGTCCGGCAAAGGCCGTCAGGATCGTGGTATATTCGCTTCGCAAGGTAGGTTTGGTCCTTTCTCTTGGCCGAGTAAAGACACAGCTTACCTTGCATTTTGTTAATGTGCAAATGGATAAAGTCTAGCTAAGTGAAACCAACCTCCTGGAGGATACGTATATGGAATATTACACGAAGCCATCTATACAATTTATAAAAAAGGAGAGTGGATATGATCATCAAACGTAATTCGGGAGCCCTGGCGGGCGGGATCATCCTGATCGTGATTGGCCTGTTGTCCCTGCTCGGACAGCTTTTACGCGGCTTTCCATTTTGGAGCTATCTCTGGCCCTTCATCATCGTCGTCATCGGAGGCATGTTTTTCGTGGGGATGTTTGCGGGCGGGAAAGCGTTGGCCGGGTTGGCCATCCCTGGCAGCATCATCAGCGGTCTGGGCGTGATGATGTTCTTCCAGAATCTGACCGGCTATTGGGAAAGTTGGGCTTACAGTTGGACGATCATCCTGTTCCTGGTTGGACTTGGTATCTTCATCATGGGCCTTTATGCGGAGGACGCGCACCACCGCCAGGCCGGCCTGCACGTGATGAAAGTGGGTGCGATCCTGTTCATCATTTTCGGCAGCTTCTTTGAGCTGCTCTTCTCAGCTTTCCGCCCAGGGATCCAGCAATACTTCTTCCCGGCCCTGCTGGTCTTGCTGGGAGCCTACCTGGTGGTTGTTCGTTCCGGCCTGCTTTCCGAATGGCGTTCGGATCCAAATAATCCATCCATGCCTTTATCCGAAGATAAGAAGTAAGGAGTACCTATGCGAAACCGTTCTTTATTCTGGCCATTTTTCCTGATCGCCAGCGGCATCATCTGGCTCTTGATCGAATTGCACAGGATTCCCATGGAAAACCTGTGGGCGCTCATGTACATCTGGCCGTTCTTCCTGATGGCCGCCGGCATCGGTCTGATCCTGCGCTCGCGCTGGCCGTTTGTCCGCATATTCGTTTCGGGCCTGATAGTTTTGAGCATGGCTCTTTCGATCGTTTTCGCCCCCCAGTTGGGCTGGAACCGGGCTGCCGCCTGGAATTTCATCAACCTGGGCGATTTCAACGGTTCCGTGCCAGGCTCGGGGGTGGTCGTCTCGCAAACCCGCACGGTAGCGGATTTCAACTCCATCGAGATCAATTTCCCGGCTGATATCATCATCCAGCAAGGGCAATCGCCTTCCCTGACGATCGAGGCCGAAGATAATTTGATGCCGCAGGTAACCACGAATGTCTCCGGAAGCACCCTGACCATCGAGAACAGCCAGGCGGACTGGACCAGGCGGGTCAATCCTACTCGTCCTGTGACGATCCATATCACGGTCAAGGACCTGCAGCTGGTGGATTTCCCCAGCGCCGGAACCTTGCGGGTGGAGGATTTTGAAGCCAATCACTTGGATGTTTCCATCAGCGGCGCCGGGACAGTGACCCTGGCGAACCTAAGCGCCCAGAGCCTAAACGTTAACCTGAATGGAGCTGGCAGCATCACGGCCAGCGGTTCGGTTGGCAGCCTGAAGATGGATATCAGCGGATTGGGCAGTTTCCAGGGGGCTGACCTGGCCAGCCAGAGCGCCGATATCTCAATCAGCGGCGCCGGCAGCGCCACCGTCTGGGCTAAAAGCAGCCTGGCCGCCACGATCAGCGGGACCGGCTCGATAAACTACTATGGCTCCCCGAATGTCAGCCGGGAAGTCAGCGGCCTGGGCAGTGTGAACAGCCTGGGCAATAAATAATTGGCGGATTTTCCATCCAACCTGCCTGCGGGCAGGTTTTTTTTATTTGTTAATCCATTGGGAATATAATTATGTCGCGAATTGTCACATGTGTTTGGGCGCAGGCGATCGTCAACCTATATTCATTAGAAGGAGAATAAATCGTGGAAAAATTGGATCTAAAGAAAGACTTGAAATATCTGTATGCCCCTTCAGCCAAAAAGGTCGAAATGGTGGATGTGCCGCCGATGAGCTTCATCATGATTGATGGCGCCATTGAACCCGGCCAGGCCCCGAGCACGTCGCCGCTTTTCGCGGAGAACATGCAGGCCATATACAATGCCGCGTATACCATAAAGTTCTCCCTTAAATTGCGCAAAGAGAACCCGGTGGATTACCCGGTCATGGCGCTAGAAGGGTTGTGGTGGGTGGAGGATGGCCTGTTCGATCTCCAAAAGCCCGGCAACTGGAAATATACGGTCATGATCATGCAACCGGACCTGGTCGCCTCGGAGTTGTTCGCCGAGGCGCTCGTCCAGGTGCGGAAAAAGAAAGGCGACCAACCGGCTTTTGCACGCCTGCGCCTGGAACCATTCCGTGAGGGATTGTGCGTTCAGACCATGCACATCGGTCCGTACGCCACCGAACCCGAAACCGCCCAGAAAATGCAGGCGTTCATGCAGGCAAACGGCTTCCAAGACCTGGTCGGGCTGGGCGGCAAGCACCACGAGATCTACATGGGCGACCCGCGCCGGGCCGACCCAGCCAAGCTCAAGACCGTCCTGCGGCATCCGGTAAAACGAATATGACCGCCACCTGGTAGGTGACGGCCATAGAATGGTTGAATCCTGGCAGAAGTTTACTGCTGAGGTTCTGGCATCTGTGCCGGCGCAGGTACCCCTGCCTTCGCCCAGACAGCGATCTCGAGCGTCAGGCGGTCGAAGTAGCTCTCCTCCGGCAAGGCCCCACCTTGCCCGTACTCGGCATCCGAAACGGTTGCAACCAGTTGCAATGCAGCCGTCTCCAAAACAACCTGCTTGCTGCGTTCCACCATAAACGGTTCGCCCTTGGCTTGCAGGCGCTGGAAAGTGGCGGCGTCATTGATAGCATGCGCACTCATCAACACCTTCGTCACCGTCTGGATGTCATTCTTATCGAAGAGCCAGACCTCAAAGGCCTGAACCTTCTTTGGGTCTCCAACACCAATGGTTTCTGAAATGCCGATGCCACATTCTCCCAGAAATTCACCGGATGGAGAATCGATACTGAAAGAATTGTCAAAAAGATCATCGCCCAAAACGTAGGTCGTTACGAACTGGGAGATCGGCGGTTCACGACCCTGGGCTTCATAATCAGTTACTTCGGTCTGGCTGGTTATGTCGCGCGCACGTGTAGCGGCGGTCGGCGAAGCGCTGCGCGTATTCCGGAAAAGTGGTATCAGGTACCTAATAATCGCGAAGACCACCAGGAGGATAAAAACCAAAGCAACCAGAATAAGCGCGATGCTGCCGAATGAACTTCCCCCTCCCGCTGGCGGAACCGGAGTCGGCGTTCCCACCTGTGTTGGTGGCACATATTGGACCGGTTGGATATCCCAACCCCAGATCAGCCCAAGAATAATACCAATCACGACCCCAATCGCACCAGCAATGACCGGCTTCTTTAGGTAGTCAAGAATTTTCATAAACTTCTCCTCCAGAGAATACGCCAATTTCCTTATATATTATACAGAACCTTGCCAATTATGCAACACCCATTTCCAGCACATCAATTAGACCAACGCACTGAATTACAGTCAGCACCCGACTCTTTTACAGTGTACCACTATCCGAATGCTTTGGCGCCGATTTACTCCTGAATTGTCTCTGGAACAATATTTTCGATCAGGAAGGTTTCTTCACAGACCGTACACTGGGCTTCGCGTTTATTGGCTATGACCAGTAATCCACCGCATTTGGGGCAGGGTTGAGCCAACGGGCGTTTCCAGGAAGTGAAATCACAAGCAGGATAATTGGCGCAACCGAAGAAAATGCGGCCCTTGCGCGTTTTACGCAAGACAATCTCGCCGCCATCTTTCGGGCAAAGCACGCCGATTTTCTCCAGCCAGGCCTCAGTATGATGGCACTCCGGAAATCCTGAACAGGAAATGAATTTTCCATAACGCCCATAACGGATAACCAGTTCCTTGCCACATTCCGGGCAGATGCGTCCGATCGGTTCCGGCCCAGTCTTGGTGACCGGCATTTCGGCCTGGGCTTTCGCAACCGTGACTGCGAAGGGCCTATAAAACTGATCCATCACCTTCACCCAGTCCGCATGGCCTGCAGCAACCTTGTCCAGATCTTCCTCCATGCGGGCAGTAAAACCCAGATCAATGATCTCGGGGAAATACTGCACCATTAAATCATTGACCAGGATACCCGTCTCGGTGGGAATAAGGCGCCGGTCCACACGCTCCACGTAACCACGCGCCTGAATGGTTGACAACGTAGGCGCATAAGTGGAAGGGCGTCCAATGCCATACTCTTCCAGAATCTGAACCAGGGAGGCTTCCGAGTAACGCGGCGGAGGTTGGGTGAAGTGTTGTTCCGGGATAAGCCGGACCAACTCCTGCTTCTGGCCTTCGGCGATCGAGGCAGGGATGCGCACATTCATCTCATCATCTTCCTCGGACTTCTTATCCTCATTCTTGCCTTCTTCATAGACGGTCAGGAAACCGGGGAATTTTACCGCTGAACCAGCCGCCCGCAGTGTGTAATCATGCTCAGACCCTTTTCCGCTTACATCCACTGAAAGGGTGGCATATACGGCCGATTCCATCTGGCAGGCTACAAAACGTTGCCAGACCAACTGGTACAGTTTGAACATGGCCGGTTCAAGGTAAGGTTTAACCTTTTCGGGGTCTCGTAACACGGATGTTGGCCGGATCGCCTCGTGCGCTTCCTGCGCACCAGCTACTTTCTTGGTGTATTCCACCGGCTTTTCAGGCAGGAAATCGTTTCCATACCGCTGAGCAATGTACTTGCGCACCTCGTCGCGCG
Source organism: uncultured Chloroflexia bacterium (assembly GCA_963837875.1). Classification (GTDB taxonomy): domain Bacteria; phylum Chloroflexota; class Anaerolineae; order Anaerolineales; family Villigracilaceae; genus UBA877. The sequence continues at coordinate 1,474,533 of CAWIOV010000001.1, read as the reverse complement.
CTACTTCGGCGATATTGGTTGAGTCAGTACGCATATACGTGATTAGACCGGTCGCACCTCCCTCGCCCACATCCTGGCCCTCATAGAGACCCTGCGCCAAGCCCATGGTGCGCTTGGCTGTGAAACCCAATTTGCGCGAGGCGTCCTGCTGGAGCGTGGAAGTAATGAAAGGTGCGGATGGTTTGCGCCGCCGTTCACCACGCTTGACACGTGTTACAACGTAATCCGTTTTCTCCATATCCATCAGGATAGGCTTGACGATCTCTTCCTTACCTAATTCGGGATCCTTCTCGTCAATCTTGGCCAACTTGGTAAGGAAAGTTTGTTTTTGGCCCTGCGGCCGCAGTTCTGCTCCGATTGACCAGTATTCCACCGGGTTGAACGCGTCAATCTCGCGCTCGCGCTCGACGATCAAGCGCAAAGCCACGGACTGGACGCGTCCCGCCGAAAGACGGCTACGTACCTTTTCCCACAGGATAGGGCTGATACTGTAACCGACCAGCCGATCCAAAACGCGCCGGGCTTGCTGGGCATTGACCAAATCCATGTTGATATCGCGCGGATTCGAGAAGGCTTCACTGATGGCGTGTTCGGTAATTTCATGGAAAACCACCCGCTTGGCAAGCTTCTGTTCGATGGCAGCAGCCTCCAGCAAATGCCAGGAAATGGCTTCGCCTTCACGATCAGGATCGGTAGCCAGGTAAACCTCAGCGGCTTCCTTAGCCAATTGCTTAAGCTCTTTGACAATAGCTTTCTTTTCATTCGGAACGCGGTACTTCGGCGCAAAGTTATTATCCACATCCACCGATAGTTGCGAGCGCAGCAGATCACGCACATGTCCCACCGAAGCCCGGACCGTGTACCCTTTACCGAGAAAACGTCCCACCGTTTTAGCCTTAGCCGGGGACTCTACAATAACCAATTTGCCACTGCGCTTGGCCACCTTTTCCGGCCTTGTCATGCCTTCGTGCGCATCGGTCTTACCGATACGATACATGGTTGTTCCACATACGCCACAGGTACCACGTGTAACCGGCGCACCGGCGGCATTGAACGAGGCTTGAGGGGCAACCATTTCCCGTTTGGTCTTGCACTTCATGCAATAGGCTTCCACGAGATACCTCCTAAAGATAATCTTCTTTTTGCATTTTTTTCAAGACTTCGATAACCTGACGCACCTGCTGGGCTTGGTCTCGGCGACAGACCAACAAGGCGTCATTGGTATCAACTATGATCAGATCATCCAAACCAATCGTAGCCACCAGCTTTTTATTGTTCGAATAGATCAGCGAATCGCGCGTCTCCAGGGATATGTGGTCGCAGTTGACAACCACATTTCCATGTTCGTCCGGCAAGAGCACATCGAACAGCGAATCCCAGGAGCCAACATCGCTCCATTCCAGGCCGCCGGCTGGCAATACGGCCACATTGCTGGCATGTTCCATTATGCCATAATCGATCGTCTCCGGCTTTAGCCGCAGCCATTCGAATCCAAGAACCCTATCCTGATCCGGCGTATCCCAAGCCGCGCTGATGTGATCAAGCGCATTCTTAAAATCCGGCATCTGTCTCGAAAATTCGTCCAAGATGCAATCGGCGCGCCAGATAAACATCCCCGAGTTCCATGAGGCCTCGCCACCGGCCAGCATGGCTTGCGCCTTTGCCTCATCCGGTTTTTCTGTAAAATGCAGCACGTGGTAAACCGGGTGATCAAACTTCTCCGGCAGAGCCTCACCCCGTTTAATGTAACCGTAGCCGGTAGACGGGAAAGTGGGGGTAATACCAAGGGTAACCAGGTAATTCCTGCGCGCCACCTGGACTGCCACACGCATCATCAAGCGAAACAGATCATAATTGCGGATGTAATGGTCGGAAGTCAGAATAAGCATGACCGCTTCCGGATCACGTTTCTGTAAAACCGCGGCTGCTAATCCAACAACGGAGGCCGTACCGCGCGGCTGTGGTTCGATCAGGAAGTTTGCCCGGCTAATTTGCGGTGCCTGCTGCTGAAGCTCTCCGGCCTGCTCGGCGGTCGTGACCACCAGGATCCGTTCTGGCGGAACAAACCCATCCAGGCGGTCCAGCGCGCTCTGGAAAAGCGTTCGCTCCCCCAATAGCGGCAAAACATGTTTGGGATGGCTCTTACGTGAGATGGGCCAGAGGCGGGTTCCGCCACCACCGGCCATGATGACTGCATAAGTGTGATCCATATTTATACCTTATACTCGGCCTGTTCTTCCCGGACTGCCACGTAATTCATTCCTCCGACCTGCCGCACCAATCCCTTGAGTTCCATCATCACCAGCGTCGCGGAGACACGCTCAATTGGCAGGCCAGTCTTGTTGCGAATTTCATCCATATGGAGAGGTTCGTGGGTTAAACACTTAACAAACTCGCTTCAATTTCATTGCCGGGAAGGACTTTCCGCACTTCGCGCTGCTCGGTAACACGCGTCAGATTCAGGGCTTCCAATAAATCCTGTGCAGAAAGCATCGGGTGTGCGCCTTCTACAATCAGCCGGTTGGTGCCCTTGCTCTGAGGAGCCATAATATTGCCCGGCACCGCAAAGACTTCCCGTCCTTGGTCCAATGCGAACTGCGCCGTAATAAGCGCTCCACTGGTCTCGCCGGCTTCCACCACCACCGTTGCCATGGCAAGCCCAGAAATGATACGGTTGCGTGGCGGGAAATTCGCCGCATCCGGCGGAGTCCCGGGTGCATAATCGCTTAGAATGGCGCCATTGGCGATGATCTTTTCAGCCAACTGTGCATGTTCTGGCGGATAGATCCGGTCTACACCGCATCCAAGCACGGCAATGGTACGCCCCCCGGCTTTGAGCGCAGATTGGTGGGCAATTGCGTCCACTCCGCGTGCCAGACCGGAGACAACCGTCACGCCATTATTGGCAAGAAACATCGCCAATTCATCTGCAACCTGGCGGCCATACGCACTGACACGGCGCGTCCCAACAACGGCCACCGTCCAGGAATCTTCAGTAATTAAAGCGCCGCGCATATACAGAACTGGCGGCGGCTGGTCAATCTCCTTCAAACGCGGGGGATAGAATTCATCCTCCCAGGTGAGGATATGAATACCCTGCGCCGTGATCCTGGACATGTATTTATCCAGATCAACGCTGGTACGGATTTGCGCCACGCGTTCAGCCAGCTTAGGACTAAGGCCGGCAGCCTGTAACGCATCCAGGGGGGCCTGCCAGGCCAAGGCCAAATCACCGAAATGGTCATGTAGAGCTTGAAAACGGACTGCCCCAATCCCCTTGACCAGATTAAACCCAACCCAATACCGTTTATCCATTTTATTAATCGAGAGCAGGGATCATGGTTCGCGATCCGCGTCCTCCATCAAACCCGGAAGGAGGTGCACTTTCATTGTTTTCGCGTCCAGGTCCACATCCAGAATGACCTCGGGAATGGCCGGGAGTAGAAGTTCACGACCAGCGGCATTTGTAACCTCATAAACATCATTCGCTCCGGTCTGCATGATCTCCGTCACTTCTCCGAGAAGTTCACCTGTTTCGTTCCAGACCGTGAGGCCCAGAAGCTCGTAATAATAATACTCACCTTCGGACAATTCCTCAGCATCGGCAGTGGCTATATAGAGAGCCTGGTTCCTAAAACGCCCCACTTGTTCAGGTGTAGTAAAACCATCAAAAGCCAGGAGGATGCCATCATTGTGGGTTCGCTGTCGACGAATAGTCAACGGGAGATGGTCCTCGCCGGCATAAACCACCGTATCTGGTTGCAGGCGTTCGGGGAAGTCGGTGTAAACTTCCACCAACACATCCCCAGTCACACCATGGGGACGGCGTATTTTCCCTACTGCCAAGAAAGCAGGCTCGCCAGCGGCTGGCGAGCCTGCCGGTCTTTCAACATGGCCAGGCATATCGCGGGATTAAGGCTCCATCACATCCAGGGTAGCTTGGCAGCCATCCCGCTCTGCGGCTACCCGCAATAGCGTACGGATGGCATTCGCCACGCGTCCACCCCTGCCGATAACACGGCCCATATCATCCTTGGCGACACTCAATTCCAAGGTCACATGGTTGCCGTGGCGAACTTCATCAACCACAACTTCTTCAGGGTGATCCACAAGGGATTTGGCAATGTATTCTGTGAGTGCTTTCATGGCATCTCGATTATGTTAAGACTGTAACCGTTGGAACGATTACAGTCTTAACTACTGGTTAACGGCTGGTTTTATTATTAGTGATGCGAGCCGACTTGGCTTGCGCGGCCTCAGCCAGCAATACATCTGCAGACTCGCCCTTCTTGAGGCGTTCATAGCGCTCAGAAGTACCAGATGTTCTAAACAACTGCGCCACCGACTCGGTCGGAAGAGCGCCATTATTCATCCACTCATAGACTCGGTCTTCCTTGATTTCCAGGGTGCCGGGTTCAGTGCGTGGATTATAAAAACCCACGATTTCAAGAAAACGGCCATCGCGCGGGCTTTCTTTGTCTGCCACGACAATACGATAGGACGGCTGGCCCTTTAAGCCAGTACGACGAAGACGAATTCGGACCATCGAAATGTTTCTCCTTCTAAATTATTATCTTTTAATTCGGTATCAGCGGGAGGCGCGCAGAGGCGCAGAAAGGAGTGCGCCGCGCCAAGCTGAAAACCTGCATAAGGTTGAATGGCAACTTTTGCTGCCACTCTTCCATTTTAACACTAACCGAACAAGCGTGACAGGCCTCGGCCACCTGTCTTTTGCAGTGTCTTCATTAGACGCTGCATCTCCCGAAATTGTTTGACCAGCCGGTTCACGTCTTGAACCTCGGTACCGGACCCTGCCGCGATGCGCCTGCGGCGACTGGCATTCAACACATCCGGGTCCCGGCGCTCGCCAGGGGTCATGGAGCTTATGATGGCCTCCGTGCGTTTAAACTGGCGTTCCATATCTTCAGGCGAGACCTTACGGGCGGCTTTCCCCATATCGCCGGGAAGCATATCCATCATCTGACCCAGCGGGCCCATCTTCTTGGAAGAGCGCAGCATCTCGGCCAGGTCTTCGAGCGTAAATTCGCCTTTGGCCAGGCGTTCTGCCTGCTTTTGAGCCTGTTTTTCGTCGAAGGCGGCCTCGGCCTTTTCGATCAAGCCGATCACATCGCCCATCCCCAGGATGCGGGAGGCCAGCCGTTCCGGCTGGAATGCTTCGAGTGCGTCCAGTTTTTCACCGGTGCCGATAAATTTAATCGGGACGCCTGTCACAGAACGGATGGAGATGGCCGCGCCGCCGCGCGAGTCCCCGTCCATTTTGGTCATGATCAAACCGGTCAGCGGGATGGTCTGCCGGAATCCTTCAGCCACGTGCAGGGCCTCCTGCCCGATCATGGCATCCACCACCAGAAGTGTTTCGGTGGCAGGTACGTTCCGGAGGATGGCTTGCAGTTCGCTCATTAGCGTTTCATCCAACTGGGAGCGCCCGGCTGTGTCTACAATGACAACGGTATAGCCGCCGTTCCGGGCCTTTTCGAAAGCGTGTTTAACCACTTCAGGCGGCTTGATCCCCGCCTCGAAAAAGACCGGAACATCCAACTGCTGGCCCAGGGTACGCAATTGCTCCGCAGCCGCCGGGCGATACGGGTCCCCGGCCACAAGCATCACGCGTTCTCCACGTGCCCGCAGGAAGCTCGCCAGTTTCCCGGCAGCAGTAGTCTTGCCCGATCCTTGCAAGCCAACCAGCATCAGCACACGTGGCTTTTCCCCCGAAAGGTTTAGCGGAGCCGCCTGGCCCAGCGTCCCGATCAATTCCTCGTTGACAATTTTAATGACCTGTTGGCCGGGGTTAAGCGCCTTCGAAACTTCCGTTCCGATTGCCCGCTCCCGCACGCGTACGATGAAATCCTTGACAACACTGTAATGGACGTCAGCTTCGAGCAAAGCCAGGCGCACTTCCCGCATGGCAGCATCCACATCCGCAACGGAAAGCTTTCCGCGCCGCCGCAGACCGTCAAAAACCTGATTGAGTTGTCCGGTTAGGGTCTCAAACATTGTGCTTCTTCATTATAGAGAACAATTACCCGAAGGTGGACAGATTTTAGCTTAGAACATGCCAGTGGTCAAGGAAATCAGCGGATGGGCAGGCATTGCAGCGGATTCCTTTTCTAAGTACAATACATCCAATCTGTTACCAGGAGAAACTATGTCTAAAGTTGCAATCGTTACCGATAGCACAGCCTATATCCCCAATGAGCTGCTAAAGCAATTGAATATTACTGTTGTCCCGCTTGTTCTCATTTGGGGGGAAGAAGTCTTTAAAGATGGCGTGGATATGATGCCGGAAGATTTTTACGTGCGCATGGAAAAAACAAAAATGATCCCAACAACTTCCCAGGCTACTATTCCTTCCTTGAAAAGTGCCTTTGAGAGTCTGCTTGAACAAGGTTACGACGTTCTGGGCATTTTTATTTCATCGAAATTCTCTGGAACAGTGCAATCAGCATTGCAAGCCCGTGAATTGATACAAAAGGGGAAAGAGAGGATCGCCATCCTCGACTCCCTTTTTACCACCATGGCATTGGGTTGGCCGGTTTTAACGGCCGCGCGCGCCTCTGAAGCCGGCGAGAACCTGGTCGAGTGCCAAAAGCTGGCCGAAAAAGCCCGGGACAATACCGGTGTCATGTTTGTGGTGGAAACGCTGGAATACCTCCGCCGGGGTGGGCGCATCGGTGGCGCACAGGCTATGTTGGGGACTATCTTGAATGTCAAACCGCTGTTGGAAATGCGGGATGGACGGATTGAGTTGGTGGAAAGAATCCGCACCAAGGGAAAAGCGCTTGACCGTATGCTCGATCTGGTTGAAGAAAAAATGGCAGGCCGTAACCCGATCCGGCTGGCTGTTGTTCATGCCAACGCGGAAGCAGAAGCGCATGGTTTCCTTGAAACTGCGCGCTTAAGGTTCAAACCCATTGAATCTCTTCAATGCCCGCTCAGCCCGGTTATTGGCACACATGCCGGGCCGGGCACGGTCGCCCTTGCCTATATGACCGGGATGTAGGAAAAACGGATTTCACACGGGCTTTCTTAGTTTTTCTGCTGCATAGCTTCACCCGCGCGACCGGTTCATTGGAAATCGCCGGGAATGGGGAAAGATATGGGGGCCAGCCTCCAACTCGCTTCACCATCACGGAGATGTCCAGACAGCCGCGCGACTTATCGTTCTAATGGGGGTTTTCATTCTGTAAGTTGTAACCCAAAGGAGAAACCATGCCAAAAGTTGCCATCGTCACGGACAGCACTGCTTATCTTCCTGACGAAATATTGAAAAAATATCCCATCACTGTTACCCCGCAAATTCTAATCTGGGGTGATGAAACCTTCCAGGATGGCGTGGATATCCAGCCAACTGCATTTTACAGGAAGCTTGAAACTGCCAAAATCATGCCGACCACTTCGCAAGTTGCCATTGTTACCATGAAAGCTGCCTTTGAGAACCTCCTTGAGGCTGGATACGATGTTTTAGGTATTTTTATTTCGGCCAAACTCTCCGGTACCATGGACTCTGCCATCCAGGCCAAGGAAATGCTTCCCAAAGCCGCATCTAAAATCATTGTGTTGGATTCGAACAGTACTTCGATGGCGATGGGATTTCACGTTCTGGTTACCGCCCGGGCAGCCCAGGCGGGTGAACCCTTGGCGGAATGCCAGAAATTGGCTGAAGAAGCCCGTAAGCATACCGGCGTTTACTTTGTTGTGGATACCCTGGAATTCCTGCGGCGCGGCGGACGTATCGGGGGTGCGCAGGCCATGCTTGGGTCGGCGCTTAATATCAAACCTCTCCTGGAACTGCGTGAAGGGCGCATCGAATCGGTGGAAAAGGTTCGCACAAAAGGCAAAGCCATAAACCGGATGATTGAACTGGTAGTTGATAAAGTCTCTGGTCAAAGCCCCATTCATCTGGCCACACTCCATGCCAATGCTGAAGCAGAGGCAAGATCCACCCTCGAAGCTGCGGTAGCCCGGCTAAATCCGGTTGAACAGATTTTGGCATCTTTGAGCCCGGCCGTCGGTACACACGCCGGTCCAGGCACGGTTGGCCTGGCCTATATGGCAGGTATGTAGATCAAGAATTCATCCATTCTTGCACAGGGTTCAGCTTCCGGCTGAGCCCCTTCTTTTTTTTTGGTATCTCGGCAGGCGTTGCAGCAAATTGGCTTTTGTGGCCATTCAGCCTGAATATTAAGAATACCCTGGACAATCTTGTTGACGCATTTCACCATCAAAGGTATAATCCGCCCTCGGCTCAAATCAAGAAATCACGGGAGTATCTCTATGGAAACGACAAACGCGGCGCCGGATAGCGCGCTGCAACCGAAAGCACATCTGACAGGCAAAGTCATTAAAACCACCATTGCAGGGGCTATCGTGGACATTGGGCAAAAAGTGCCCGGTGTTATCCACATCTCACAACTTCAAAAAGATCCAGTGAACCGCGTTGAGGATGTTGTCCAAGCCGGACAGACCATCGATGTTTGGGTTCGCCGCGCCCATGAGGATCGCATCGAGCTGACCATGGTCGAACCATTGATGCTCGAATGGCGCGAGATGAAACCAGAAATGCTCGTCAAAGGCAAGGTCGAGCGGCTGGAAGCGTATGGCGCATTCGTAAATATCGGTGCTGAACGTCCCGGGCTTGTGCATGTCAGCGAGATTTCGCACGATTATGTCAAGAACCCGTCTGAAGTTCTTAAAGTAGGCGATGAAGTCGAAGCGATGATTCTGGATGTGGACCGGCGCAAGAAACAGATCCGCCTTAGTATTAAAGCCGCCCTACCCAAGCCGGAAGAAATTTTGGTTGAGGTTGAAGTGAGCAAGCCGGAACCGCACAAAGGGCACAACAAGAAAAATAAGAAGCAGGAAGAATTTGTTGAAGAGCAGGAAGCGCAGGAACCGGAATTGACCGCTTTCCAAATTGCTTTCCAAGAGGCCGAGGTGCGTGCCAACAAGCGTACCAAGATCAGGAAAGCCAAGTCGGCAACCTCCAAGGAACAGGAAGAGATATTCAATCGCACGCTGGAAAACCGTCTGCCGACCGGTTAATCCGGGCTCATCAGACCGAATCCTGACTGAAATTACACCGCCGGAGGCTTCAATCCTCCGGCGGTCATTTTTAGTACTGCTGCCCTTTCTCTTGCATTTCCTTCAAGAACTTCTCGCGATTGGCAGATCGGGCCGTCTTTCCGCTGGAAGTTTTGACCAGCCAGTGCTTCCCAACAATGTGCACATACCGCAGCGCCACCGCCGAGCCATGCGTCACTGCGGCGCGAATTCCATCGGCTATTTTCTGCTGTTCGGCTGGATCGCTGGCGTCCACCTCCGCCACCAGCACCACATCTTCAGTGCCGCTGGTTTCATTAAAAACGCCAAAAGCCGAAGCGCGTCCGGCGTGAACACCGGGGACTTCATAGGCCAGCAGCTCCAGGTCTTGTGGGTAAATATTCTTGCCACCGACAATGATCAGATCCTTCTTGCGACCCGTGATATAGAGTTCACCGTTCACAAGATAACCGAAGTCGCCGGTCAAATACCAGCCATCGACAAAGGCTTTCTCGGTCGCGTCTGGGCGGTGGTAATACCCGCTCAACATGCAGTTGCTTTTCAAGGCCACCTCGCCCACATGCCGGTCGGGCAAAGCATGCCCTTTACCATCCAGTACGCTGACACGCGTATTCTGAATGGCTTTCCCGGCCCCAAGCATGCGGATGGTTGGCTCCCCTTCTACAGACGGGCGGGCCACCTTCTCCACTTGAAGACTCGCGCGGTCAATATCTTCAAAGACAACCGGGCCATCCATTCCGCCCTGGGTCACTGCAAAAACGTTTTCAGCCATGGCATAGCAGGTCTTCAGGGCCTCATGGCGCAAGCCCAGGCTCTGGAAACGCTCGAAGAAAGCCTGGTGCGAGTCCCAGCGCATCGGCTCGGAACAATTCGAAATAGCCCGCCAGGAGCTTAGATCCACGCCGGCCAGGTCACGTTCGCGGATTTTCTGGGCGCAAAAATTATAGGCAAAATTCGGCAGCCAGGAGAGCGTACCTTTATAACGCGAGACGGCTTGCAGCAAACGATAAGGTGCGCGCACCCATTCGAAGGGTGACATGATCACCAGGGGATAACCGAGCAGGACCGGCATCAGCCAACAAGCGATCAGGCCCATATCATGATAAAGCGGCAGCCAGGAAACGAACACGTCTGAATCTTGCAAATGGATGGCTTTACCATAATCCGTCAACTGGTTGAGGACTGCCTGATGGGAAAGGGCCACACCCTTCTGGAGACCCGTGGTACCGGACGAGTGCTGCAAGAGGGCAATATCTTCCGGTTTGCGCTGAAGACCGCCCAGGCAGGCAAAGTCTGGCATGCACGGAGGCTCCACCTGGTCGCTGACAATCACGGCCCTGACCGAGTCCAGGCCGGGTTTGAGGGCTGCACGCACTTCCACCTCAAAGTCGCGGTAGGTGACGATGACAGTCGGCTGGGTGACCGATATGAGCGCTGCCAGGTCTGCCCGGTAGCGTTCCGGGAGCAATTTCTCGGTCAGGAAGGGCATAATGGAAGGGATGGCCCCGTACAACACGGCACCGTAATAAGCGTACAGCAGGTCAATCCCATGCTGGAGGATCAGGAGAACTACATCGCCCGGCTGGAGGCCGTTTTGGGCATAGGTTTTCCCATAACCCGCAGCGCCATGCATGAGTTCTCGATAAGTCACCGGACGGTCAGGTTGGCCGCCGTGCAAGAGGGTGACGCTGATCTTATCGGGGGTGGTTTCGTAATGGTTCTTGAGCAGGTCGGAAAAAGTCGGCATGTCACTGGCGGGATTGGATGAAGGTGATGAGCTGATCGAGCGTGTCGAAGGAGGAGGCATTGAGTTCGGAATCATCGATCCGAACTCCAAAGGTATCCTCGACAAATAATGCCAGGTCCACCAAGTGGAAGGAGTCGATCAGTCCACTGGAGAGCAGCGCTTCGTCAGAAGGAATGGCGCGGCCTGGTTGTTTCAGGATATCTTTTGCTAGGTACCCGGCGAGTGTGGCTTTCATTTCATCAGCATTCATGGCTTCCTCCAGATAGTATTTGGTACATGCTCATCCCGGCATTTCCAAGACGGCCCTAATCATATCACGGGAGCGGCAGCCAGGCAGCATTGGTTACCGCCAAATAATCCGGGCTGGACTGTCCAATGGCGCCGCCCAGGTTGGTAACCTGTTTCGAGGTCCGGTTGACCAGGCTGCCGTCAATTTCAAACCCGGCAGCGTTGGGCGTTGTTCCGATCCAGAATAAGGTGGATCCATCCGGCGACCAGAGCACGCGTGGGTTCAATAAGTTCGATGGAGGATACTCACTGACGGCCAACGTGTGTGCATCCACCAGAAAATTGCGGTTACCCGAGGATTTCCCGGAATAACCGCTGATGTTCGCCACCACGGCTGCCAGCGCATCTCCCGCCCGGGACCAGGCATAATCAACGAGCAAATTGCCGGGTAATGGATAAGGGCGGGGGGATGTGCCATCCGGTGCAGCGAAAACCAGGCTGTTTTGCGCCGTTGCGGAAGAATTTGCCGAGACCAACACGCTTCCGTCCGGCGCAAGAGCCGCGCCTGTGACGCCGGAAAGCGCCTGGTTCAGTGTTCCATCCAGGCTGGTGACCCATGTTCCTCCCAACTGGCAGACTCCCGGGGAACTGCACGAGCCGTTCTCCCAATAGATATGCCTGCCATCTGAAGTGGGGTATAGCTCCACCGGTGTAGCATTTGAAATGGACAGGTTGCTTACCACTGTCCCTCCTGCAGAAAGGATGGAAATCCCTGTCCCGCCGGGTTTCGCCAGTACCGCCGCGATCTGCCCATCCGGCAACCAGATCGCATCGGTATTGCCCAAAGCATAGAGAGCATCGGTCAGTTGAAGCGGATAAGCCCCATCCACGTTGGTTCTATAAAGGGCTGAACCTTCGCTGACAAGCAGGTATTTTCCATCCGGCGAAGCCGACTGGAAACGCACGCCGGAGCCAAAGATCTGCATTGTCTGCTGCGTGGACAGGTCCAACAGGTACACGCCCGGAAAGCTGTATCCTTCGCCCTGGCGTTCCGACAGGCCGAACACGATCCGGTTCGAGCCGCCCACCGGCGTGGCTCCCGCGGTTGGTGTAGCGGTGGGAGCCAGCTCCGGCAAGGAGGTGGGGATCGCTCCGGGCGTGGCCGTCAGATCAATCGTCGGGGTGGCAGCCCCGCTGGGAACCGCGCTCAACAACCCCCGCCAAACGCTGTCCAGCGCTTCCAATCCGGTGAAACTGCGCGTGCTCCAGGCCTCCGTCGAGATATGGAACCCATCATTGCGCTTCATATCCATGCCATGCGCCGGTAAAGGCTGGACCGCTGCCCAGAAGTTCCACAACGGCAGATCATATTCAGTAGCCAATTCGGCAGTCGTCAGGTTCAGGCTGTTATCGCCTTCGACGTTATCTGCTTTGGTTGCCAGGATGGGCACCGCACCGTGAGCAATGATGGTATCGAGAATACGGCGCATCAGTGTGGCATATTCTGCGGGTGTGCGCCCATTCCACCAGACTTCCAGGCTGACAATGACTATTATTGGTTTGGTTATACGCAACTCACAATCCAGCGGGTCTTCCCCGGCCAGGCAGGCATGCGGGTCAGCCCACAGCGGCGAAAGCTCTGCCGCGGCATTGAAACCGCCCCTGACAGCCTGGCCATCTGTATTGAAATGGCCGGCAAAGTTATTAATGGTATCCTGGAGATAGCCATAATCGCTGCCCAGAGAATAACGATCGGGGATATCAAAATAACCCATGAAAGCCGCTTTGACGCTCTGACAATCGCCCACTTTGGAAAAAGCGTGCGGATCCAGGCCCATGCTCTGGCCGGTGCGGTAGATCTCGATGGCGTGCTCCGTAACCGCTGGGACGATCGGCCACTCCCGCCAATCCTCCGCAGGGAGGCGTGTTTCCGGTACAGCCGTTACCGTGGTATTCGGAACCAGCGTAGGGGCTACGATGGTTTCCGGCGCCGGAGCAATTGGGAAGGTCGGGCTGGGTGAAGACCCCGGGAGAAGGGTGGCTGGGGCAACTGTTCCTTTGCCCGCGCCAGAGCCTGCGCCCCTGGCAGGACCTGCGCCCCCTCCGGGGACACAGGAAGTCAAAAAAACGATCAGCAAAAGCAGAGAAAGGATCTTTTTCATTGGATGGTTTCTTAACCGTTATGGCTGGGCGGTCACACCCCGGTAGACCGAATTGAGTACCTGCAAGGCGGTCAAGTTGCGCCAGGGCCAGGCAGATTGAAAGGCAGCCGCATTGCCGAAGTCGCTATCGGCATACGTGAGATGCTCGTGATCGGGTTGCAGCCCGTGTTCCGGCAGCGCTTGCACGGCCCGCCAGAAATTCCACAACGGCAGGTGATACTGATACGCAAGCCGGACGATGATCATATTAATGATGTAATTACCCTCCTTATTATCCGCCTTGGTGGATAGTATGGGAACAACATCCGCTTTCAGGAGGCGCTCAATGATCTGCCGCAGCCCTGGCTCGAAAACTTCCGGCTGCCAGACCTGATTGGTGCCCATGGAGATGATCGCAAAGGATGGGTGGACTGTACGAAGCTCACAGTCAAGATGCGACTCGCCTGGGTTGCAACCGGGCGTTCCGGCGGGAATCGGGCCCAGGATAATGGCTGTATTGTAGCCGCGCCCGGCCGAAGGGCCGACCCGGCCAAACGAGCCTGAAAAATGGCTGATCACCGATTCCAGGCCGGTATACGGACCGAGCTGATAATGGGCTGGGCCAAGGTCATATTGGGTCAGGAACCAGGCAGTCGAGATCTCACCATCGCCGATCTTTGCAAAGGCCGCCGGGTTGTTCCCCGCTTGCAATCCTTGCTGAAAAAGGGTCTTCATTTCCGGGCTGACGGTTGGCACCACCGGCCATTCCTGCCACTGCTCCGGGGGCAGGCTCGTATCGGGAGTGGGACTGGGAACAAGGGTTTCCGTCGCGGTGGGCGAAATCGTCAGCGTGGCTGCCAACGGTGTGGCTGTGGCCGTCATCACAGGCTGTTTGGAGGGTACGGCACCTTTTGTCGGCGCTTCGCCCCCTCCGGGGACTGCGCACGCAGCCAGAAAGACCAAGAGCAGGGCCAATAAACAGGCTTTATGCATACCCGAATTAAGGTTGTCCACTCACGGCGCGATAGACCGCATCAATGGACTCCAAAGCCGTCAGGTTACGCCACGGCCAACCCGCTTTCATGCTGGACGGGTCGTCGAAGAAATTGCCGGCCTGGGTGAGGTGGAAACCGTCTTTTGTCAGGCCAAAGAAAGGCAATGGGAGCGCCGAAGCCCCGAAATTCCAGAGGGGCACCTGGTAATCATAGGCTACCCGGGCCACAACATCGTTAATACTGTTGCTGCTTCCGGGAACTTCCGCACGCGTGGCCAGGATGGGCACCACGTTCTGGGAAAGGATATATGCGACGATCTTGCGCAAATACATGTTGTATGTCACCAGGTTCCCCGTCCAGGATTCTTCCATGCTGACGGTGACGATACTCGGGTTATAGACCCGGATCTCGCAGGCAACCGGTGTTTCGCCGGCCTTGCACTGCTTGGGGTCGGCCCACAACGGGTCCAATTGCACGGCAACGTTATGCCCTGGCCCGACTGCCAGGCTCTCGCGCGACCACGACCCGGCAAAATGGTCGATCGTCGGCTGGAGGTAGGCGTACTGTGCACCCAGGCGATAATTTTTAGGATCATCGAACGAAGCCAGGAAATAGGTCGTGATGTTCTGGCAATCGCCGATCTTGGAAAAATGGGCTGGATTGCGCCCGGCTGCCAGCCCGGCTTTGTATACCGCGATCATACGCGCCGAAACCACCGGGATGATCGGCATGCTTTTCCAGGCCCCTGGGGCCAGCGTTGGTGTGGGCGCTGGGGCGGTACCGGCATCCTGCATTGTCGATTCGGGCGTGGCAGGGACAGACGGTACAGGGAAGGACGGTACAGGCGCACTCGTCGCAGTTGCCGGTACTGCCGTTGGGATTGGGGTGCTCACAGCAGCAGCAGGAACGTTCTGGGACTGCCCCCATGCCGGGGTGCCGCACGCTGCCAGGATAAACATCAGGGTTAACAGTAAAAGGGTTTTGGGTGTTTTCATGGACATGTCTTCTCTAGGATGGATTGTTCCACCTGTCCTGCCAGGAGTGCTTCCCCGGCCGGGGTGAGGTGGATGGCGCTGTTGGTAAACTGGTCAGCGGATACCAGATTCCACAGGTCGAGATAGTTCCAGCCCTGGTCGGCTGCTTTTTGGAGCATCATCTGCCGCCACTGGTCGTATGCCCAACGTGGATAGTAAAAATTGTAACGGATGGCGCTATTCTTGCCGGTGCTGATCAACATCGGCTCATTGATCAGCAGCACGGGTGTCTTGCCGGCCGCCCGCAGACCGGCCTCCAGCACGTCAAAGGCCAGTTTTGTTTCATCCAGTGTCGGCGGCCGCATTCCGTCAAAGGTGGCGTCTGTATTGTAATCCGTCTGAGCACGCACGTAATCGGCCGGATAGGTCTGGTCGATGCCGGTGGCGGACCAGAGTACGCCGTACATTTGCAACCGGAACAGGTCCGCCAGGGCGCGCTGCTGGCCGATCAGGGTGCGGTCCCAGAAAGTCGGGCGGACGAGGGCCGGATCTTCCGGGCTGAACGGGAGGGCATAGCGGCTGATCAAAGCATCCACGCGCGCGGCGTTATTGGCAACCAGCGGCGAATTGAGCTGCGTATCCAGCGGGAAGGCTTGCAGGGTCACCGGCCAAATGACCAGGTCCGGCTGGTAGCGCATGGCATAATCCAGCACCATCAGATCTTTGGTCAGGGAGATGGTCGGGTACCCGAGGTTGTAAACCCGGACGGTCTTCCCGCACACTGATAATCCGGCCGCATCCAATTGGCCGGCCAGGGTCTGCTCGGGGCGCTGGAGGATACCCCAGGTGGACGAATCGCCGACAATAAGAACACGGTACTCATCCGCCGGTTTCGGCCCGGCTGCGATAACGTGCGAGGCAAACATGGCGTCCAGGTTGAACAGGCTCAGATTATACGCCTGGGCCGAATCTTCGCCAAAAGGAAAACGTAGCCGGCCCGGAAAAACATGGTTATACAGGGAAATCTGGCCCAGCCCGGCCGGGTTGACCGCCACAAGCGCCAGGTCAACCAGGATGAACAGCGCCAGGCCTTTCAAGAGTACGTTACGTAAAAAAGGTCCGCTCACTCAAACTCCTGACCGCAAACCGAACAATACCTGCAAATAATGCCCCGAAATTGGCAGTGACGGCAGGGCGAAAAAGACCCAGCCGATGGCCACGAAGTGGAACGTCAGCAGCACGCCGCCCACATTCAGAGCCTTCTGCCAGCGCGGCGCAAGGGCTGCAAAACGCGCCTTGGTCAGCTCAGACCAGCGGTTGTGGATGAAAAGCCCGATCCCGTGCCACAGGCCCCATGCGACGAAGTTCCAGGTCACGCCGTGCCAGAGTCCGATCAGGAGCATGGTGCCCAGCTGCGTGATAAGGACGATCACCGGGATGGAGAGCTTCTTCCCGGAGCGCAGCGTGCGCGTGACCGGGTTGAAGAAGTAGGCCCGGAACCACTGCGTCAGCGTCATGTGCCAGTTGTTCCAGAACTGGGTCAGGTTCGGCTTCAGGTAGGGCGATTTAAAGTTCTCCGGCAGGTGGATGCCGAGCAGCCGTCCCAGGCCGATGGCAATATCGGTGTAGCCGCTGAAATCAAAATAGATCTGGAAGGCATACGCATACAGTACCACCCAGGCCCAGCCGGCCGTGCGCACCTGCAGCGCGTTGGTGGCATTCAGCGCCACCAACGCCAGCGCATCGGCAATGACGAACTTTTTGAACAGGCCCAACACGAGCCGTCTTCCGGCTTCTCCGTAATCCTCGGAAGTTAATGCCAACGGGCGGCGCAGGTCCCCGACAAAACGCTCGAGCCGGTCGATCGGACCGGCGGTCAGCGCCGGGAAAAAGATCACGTAAACCACGTACTCTGACAGGCTGACTACCGGCAGGCGGCCCGTCTGGCGGTCACGCAGGGTATGCAGCAGGCGGAAAGCGATGTATGAAAACCCCAGCCAGCCTATATCCAGCGGAGAAGCCAGGGCCGTGGATTGTCCGTTCCAGCCCCGCAGCACCCGGCTGGCTCCTTCCGCCAGCGCCGGCACTTTTAGGATGACAAAGATCAAAATGATGAAAACGAACGCAGCCGTCAGGATCATTTGGCCGGGTTTGGTGAAACGCCATAGCAGGCCGGCCGCCAGCGTGATGATCGCCAGGGCGATAATGATTTGAAAGGTTTGCGGCGGGTTGGAAGCGGTCAGCGGCAGGGAAAAACCCAGGTAGCGTGTCAGGCCCAGCGCCAGGACGATCCCGCCCAGGATGGCAGCCGCCGGCCAGGTCACCGACCAGAGGCGTTGTTCCCGCGGCGTGGTCAGCACCCATCCGAGCACGGCCAGTCCCAGGGTCAGGGTGGGCAGCCAGAAATCCAACCCGCGCACCGGCAGGGCCGGTTGCAGGGCATACACCGCCAGCGCGCTGATCGCCAGCAGTGCAGGCAGGCGCCCATGCGTACGCGTGACCAGGCCCAGGACCGCCGCGACGGCGGCGGCGATGAGGATATACGCCAGCGTCATTAAAAGCCCTGGTAGATCCAGGTGGGAGCGCTATTGGCCGTCACGATAACCAGGGCCACCAGGATCAGGCAGAACACCAGCGCCCACAGGTTTTCGCGCGTAAAGATACGGAACTTCATTTATCCCCGCACACCAGGTAATCCCCGCCCTGTTGTACCACTTGATATGTCCGCACCGACAGGTCCAGGGTCTGGTCTTCGCCGTTGTACGTGGCCACGATTTTCCCCTGGCAGACCACCTGCGAGGTGGTACCGGAGCTGCCGGTGGTTTTGCAAGACAGGCCATCCAGTTTGGTTTTGACCGCCTGGAGTGAATCCAGTTCAAGTATGGCGTTCTGTTCCCAACTGGCGCAAGAGAGCGCCGACAGTTTGGTGGAGTCCTGGTTGACCAGCGCATTCAGGTAATCTTCGACCGCCTTGGAGGCCGGGTCGGCCGCATTGGCGCCGCAGGCAGACAGCAGCAGGGCGGATAAGCCCAGCAGGATAACCAATAAGGCAAGCTTGCGCATTATTTTTCTCCTCAAAAAAAGGTAACGACGGGCGGATTATACTGCTTCTTTCCAAAACAGAAAACTTTTTTATCCCCGAACTTGACAGACTTCCGGCTTGCCTATATAATCCCGCCTGCCTTCCTCGCTAGCTCAACGGCAGAGCGGGCGGCTGTTAACCGCTAGGTTCGAGGTTCAAATCCTCGGCGAGGAGCTATTTTTACCGGTTTTTTCATAAAGAACCCTGCGCCAGCAGCCAGCCAGCGCAGGGAGTGGCCCCAATCTCGCCGGATCTTGGGGCGCTGGAATTGTAGCACAAAGGAGATTTTGATGGCCGCGCTTCCGACGTTCATCACGCTAAAAGAAGCCGCCCACCAGTTGGGGGTAAGTGAGGCTGAATTACGCCGCATGATCACAAAGGGTTCGATCAAGGCCGCCACCGTTGGAAACCATATGGTGGTGAGTGAAGTTTCCGTTCTCAATTACCACAAAAAGCAGCAGCCGATTACCCAGGCAACGGGAACGCACAAGGAAGATTTGCCAGAGTATAAAAAATACGCCCCATTGGGGGATAATGTAATTTCTTTACGTGCTGCTGCTGAAAAATATAACATTCCGCCAACAACTATTTCAGGCTGGATCGCGCGGCAGCTAATCTCTGTTACGAGCAATGATGGCAGGAGGAAATTGTTACCGGAGCAAGATATTGCCTTCTTCTCCGAGATCTATCACGCCAACAAAGGCCGGGGGAAATGGCTTTTCAATGCCGACGGCACTCCCTATGTGCCCAGGTCGGAAAAAACGCCGGTCGCCGCATAAACAACTACCACCCGCCAAAAGCGGGTGGTTTAATGTTACCCGTAAAGAGGTGGGGATCGAATTTGAAATCCAAAAAGTGCAAGGTTGGCGGCCAGAGAGACAAGGCCGATAGCTGCCAAAATATCGTAGACAACAATTGTCCAGTTCTGTACGCGACAAAACAGTTTGGCTCACCAGCAGAGCGGATTGGGAAAATCCCCTATGTGATTATCGCGCCACTTCAAAAAAACGCTTCATACCTTCGGGGCGACAGCCGCGTCTGACCGGGCCGGTAGGCACTTGCGAATATATTGATATAATGGAGCAATAAAAAACTACGGTTAAGGGAGGAAAGCCATGAGAAAGAGCCACCCCGTTTTTTGAATCTCCTGTCTCTGATCCGATGATTATTTACTCACTGCTGTAGAAGGGTTAAAAAAATGGATGCAATCGCCATTGAGGCCAGCACACTTAATAAAACTTTCAAGACAAAAATAGGTCTTTGGAAGACAAAGACAAAATCTACCGTGGCTGTTGAAGATATTTCTTTCCAGATAGAGCGCGGCGAGCTGTTCGGTTTGCTAGGTCCAAACGGCGCCGGCAAGACCACCACTGTCAAGATGCTGACCACTTTGCTGCTGCCCACGGGCGGGACTGCCAGGATCCTGGGACTGGACGTGGTGAAGCAAACTGCGGAAGTACGCAAGCACATTGGCTTTGCCTTCAGCGGCAGCCGGGGACTCTACAACCGCCTGACCGCCATCCAAAACCTGAAGTATTTTGCAGAGCTTTACTCGTTGGATCCGCAGGTCACGCGCAAACGCATCCCCGAACTACTGGAATTGGTCGGATTGAGCAGCCGCGGCGATGACCGGGTGGAAACTTATTCCAGCGGCATGACCCAGCGCCTGCACCTGGCACGGGCCCTGCTGCATGATCCCGAAGTGCTTTTTTTCGATGAACCCACGGTCGGCATCGACCCGGTCGGCGCACGTGAACTGCGCCAGACCATCAAAACCTTGATCTCCCTGGGTAAAACCATCCTGCTAACCACGCATTATATGGCCGAAGCTGAGGAACTGTGTCAACGGATCGCCATCATCAAAAACGGCTGCATTGTGGCCCTAGACAGCCCGGACGCCCTGAAGCAGCGCATCAGCGGAGATTCGATAATCGAGGCCATTATCCATACTGGCCAGACACATGTATTAATGGATCGGTTACGCGTGCTGGATGGCAAAACAGTGGTCGAGCTAAAGAACTCGAGCGAGCCTGTAAAATTATGTATTCGCACCCCTGAACCGGCGCGCGTACTCGAGCTACTTTCTCCCTATCTGAATCCCCAATACATCCAGGGGTTGGAAGTACGTAATCAGACTCTTGAAGATGTTTACATCACCCTCATAAAGAGAGGCGATGAATGAAACACCTGCGCTGGAGCTTGATCAAACGACAGATGGCCGTGCAAGTGCAAGATGTCACCCTGAATTTATATTCTCTGGGCCTGTTTGTGATACAACCGGCCATCTTCACTGCCGTAGGCATACTGCTTTCCCGCGCCGCTGGAAATGCCATGCCGGATCTCGTCTACAGCGTGATTGGCGGCGGCATCATGGGAATGTGGAGCGGGCTCGTTTTTACCTCTACCTTTGATATCGTCGGCGACCGCCGCAATGGCATGTTAGAGTTGATCGTCGGCAGCCCGACCTCGCTGGCAACCATCGAGGCGATCCGTACATTGACGAATGTGATCGCCGGGTTGTTCAGCCTGAGTCTGGCTTTCATCGCCGCCCTGGCAATTTTTGGCTACTCGCTCGAAGGCGTGAACTTCTGGGGAACTGGCATTTCACTGCTTATCCTTTTATTTGCGATGTGGTGCATTGGCGTCTTTCTGGCCAATTTCCTGGCCTGGTCACGCGTGTCTGGTACATTTGTAGATTACCTTGAAATGCCGATCGCCTTTTTATGTGGTTTCATGTACCCAATCCGGGTGCTACCGGGCTGGTTGCAAATCATCTCGGGCGCGATCCCCATCCGTTGGGCCTTACAAGCCATGAACGAAAGCCTGCTCGGCAATCGTGATCTGGTTTTCCTGATCACGCATTGGGTGATTGCCATTGGCATCTCGCTGATATTTTTGGCTATTACGGGCTGGCTGCAGATCAAAGTGCATGACAGCATCCGAGTCGGCGGAGAATTGAGTTCGATATGATTCAATCATTGGTTCATTCGTTGCGCATTTATCTGGCCGAGGCCTGGTTTTCCTACCACGGACGCTTTGCCATTACATCGCCTTTTGGGTATATTGCATCCAAGCTGGGTTTTCCCTTCTTTCTTATGCTCTTTTTCATTTATATGGGAAAATTTGTAGGATTTACAAACCCCCTGTATATCGTAATTGGCAATGTCCTACTCATCCCCGCAGCCAACGGCCTGAGCGGTGTAACTTTAGCCATTGGAGATGAACGTCAGTGGGGTACGCTATCTTATGTTCTGGGGAGCCCGGCACCGCGCATGCCTATTTTCATGGGTCGGGCATTCTTTTATATTTTGGATGGTTTTGTGACTTCCTTGCTTGGCCTGGCCATCGCCGCGTTAATTTTTCATCTTGATCTTTCCAAAATCAACTTTTTGATGTTGGCGCTGTGTATTCTCCTGATTGCAATTACATCCAGTGGACTCGGCTTTCTCTTCGGCAGCATTTCACTGATCTCGCGGGATGGGTGGATGATTATGAGCTCATTCGTCTCGGCTTTGTATATCCTGGTGGGCGTCAACTTCCCGGTTGAATCGCTGCCGCTCGTGCTGCAGCCGATCTCTTACGGTTTGCCATTAACCCGAGGGATCATGGCTGCCCGTTTGGCCTTGAATGGTGCCGGCTGGAGCGCGATCAGCCATCTTATCATCGGTGAAGTTCTCGTTGGCGTCATCTACATTCTTGCCGGCTACCTGTGCTTCCGCCTCATCGAGAAGCGCAGTATGGCTTCCGGCACGTTGGACGCTATGTAATGGTGTTTGATCCAAAACCGAATCTCAAACCAGAAACCATTTTTCATTGATCCGATGTCCTTCGCAATTAGCTGATATTTTATACTAATCACCTGCTTGGGCAAAATCCCGCCAAGCTTTAGAATATTTCATGTCATCATAATTGGCGAAGATATTGTATAAGCAATACCTTCGCCAAAATTAGGCTAATGGAATAGGGCTTTTTGAGGTAGAGTTGATGTCTTCCAGGACAAACACTCACCCACAAAAAGCCCATGACAGAGATTTTAGCACTTTTACAAAGCATTGCACCTCTTTTCGGAAAAACGGCTGTGCACCAATTGAGCCAGGTCATTTTCGGGATGCTGGTTGCCAGCGGACGGATTACCATGCTGAACCTTTCACGTTGGACAGAGAAAGGCGGCAGTTATCGTACTATCCAACGGCTCTATCACAGCAGTCTGCCCTGGCAGGCTATTCAGTGGGTGTTCTTCCGCAAGCGTTTTTTGCAGCCTGATGGTGAATACATCCTCGCTGGTGATGAAGTTGTGGTGAGCAAGGCGGGCAAGGAAACGTATGGACTGGATCGTTTTTTCTCTGGCATTCAGCAACGCGTAATACCAGGGTTGTCCTTTTTCACCTTTTCGTTGGTCAATGTACAGGAAGGGCATTCCTATCCGCTGCAAGTTACGCAAACCGTGAAAAGCAGTGCAGAAAAAGCGGCCAGTAAAGCCAAAGCTGAAGCGAAAAAGGTCAAGAAAACAGCAGAAAAGCGCAAACCAGGGCGTCCAAAAGACAGTAAGAATAAAGCCAAGCAGGAAGTAACGCTGAGTATTGAGTTTTTGCGCATCCAAAGCGCCTTGAAAAGCCTGCTGACAACGATTGGCACAGTCTTGTCACTCACATATGTTGTATTGGATGGGCATTTTGGCAATTATCCTGGTGCGTTGATGGTCAGGCAACTCAACCTGCACCTGATTTCCAAGATGCGTTCCGACGCCGCACTTTATCCGGCTTTTGAAGGTGATTATCCCGGCACGGGCCGCCCGGCCAAGTATGGCGCAAAGCTGGACGTGCGCAATCTGGATGCCAAATATCTGAAAGAAACCTCCACCAAAGACAACTTGCGCACCGACATTTATCAAGGCCAGTTCTACAACAAAGAATTTGCTTTTGCCCTGAATGTAGTCATTATCCTGAAAACCAATCTGCTTACCCATGTCCAGGCGCATGTCATTTTGTTCAGTACCGACCCGGAACAGGATTATGACAAGATCATCAAGTACTATAGTCTGCGTTTTCAGATCGAGTTCAACTTCCGCGATGCCAAGCAATACTGGGGCCTGGAAGATTTCATGAACGTCAAAGAAACTGCTGTTACCAATGCGACCAACCTGTCGCTGTTTATGGTCAACTTTAGTTATGCTTTGTTGCAACCATTTCAAGAACGAAATCCAGGCTACAGCATCCTGGATTTGAAATCACACTATCGAGGCTACAAATACGCCAGCGAGACAATAAAAATGCTTCCGAAAAAACCCGATGCCATTTTATTGGCTGACATTTTTCAGCAAATCGCCCGCTTGGGCGCTATTCACCCGGTTTTTCAACCTTCAGACAGCCCTTAATTGGCGAAGGTATTGATAAGTGAAACTATATTTATAGGCTGGCTCTCCGTCATGGTCGGCGTGCTTGGTGCGACCTTCGTCTGGGGCTCTACCGAACTCAAAGCGCAGGCCGGCCGTGCCGAGTTGGGGTGGTTCCCGCGTAATGCTAAAAAGATCCAGCCTCCCTTTGCAAACATCATAAAGAATTGGCCGGCACCACACCTTTAGAAAAACAACACGGGTTGTTTGATGTTGATTGTAGAAACCATCTTGGCAATACGGGCGGAGAATCAGTGAGACTCCAAGTTAGAAAATAATTCGCAAAAAGCCGGATTTAGGGGTGCGGAATGTGGGCTGAAACTTTGTTTTCGATCATTTGGCGATAGGCCTGATAACCTGTTGGGTTTTGCAGATAAAGCCGTATTGCGCCCAAACGAGGTAGATCGCGTTCAGTTATATCTCGCTTATCTCGTTGAGCGTCCCATTGAGGCAATACTAACTCATTTTGAATCCTCTCCCAAGAGTCTCTTAACTCAAGAAATAATGGGGAATGAAACACTCTCTCCCACATATGAAACAGTTCCTTATCATGAATTGAGCCTTCATCTCTTTGAAAATCTCGGAGAAAAACTTCTATGCCAAATTCTGGGTATTTTGCCTTGAACAACTCGACAGACATGAACCCAAGATATTCATCATCTTCATTAATGAAAACGATGTACTCTAACGGGGCGACTTTACTTAATTCATAAACATATTGCCGCAATGCAACAAACTCAACTCGTATGGAATTTCGTTGAATGCGAACAATTAGACTATGGGGAGATTTGCCTCTGTCTTTGATTTCTTGAATAATCCTACCAATTGCGTGTGTAGAACTCTTCGTTATAAGGTCTTGTTCCAAAGTCACAGTTTGATTTATTGGTTCTGTGATTGTGCGCTGAAATTCGATTTCAACACCAGCAAACTTCGCTCTTACAGAAGTAGCCCGCTCTATCAACAAGAGGATTATTAGAGCCAATAACGGTACGGTTGCAACCAATAATAATGTCCAATCGCTTTTAAAGGCATAACCTGTTAAGCGAGGAAATAATAACGCTGTTGCAACTAGACTTACATAAAAGGTTAGAGAGAGCAGGATAGCAGATTGTGTGATGTGATTTAGTGACTTAATCCCAGTGAACCATCTGAATAATCGCTTCCAGCGATGGTTTCCAAGCATCCAATAGATTAAACTTACTGTGAATAGCAATACGATAGACCAGATTGGGTTATCTCGCAATATAAATATGGTTTGCCAATCCACGACGCCCACATTTCCGCGCATGTAGAGAATAATGCCAACAATGAGCCAAATGATCGGCATGGCGAGAACAAAATAGAGCAATATTGTCTTAACTTGGTTTTTCCACATATGCTTTCCTTATGACATAGTTTATCAAGAGCTGGCTAAAGGATTACCTTACTTGCTACAGCCATACCCACTTCCTGATGGCACAGCTATCGCGATCATTCCCGGGCCGCCTGTCCCAGGATACAACCACCCATGAATCTCTTTCTGTATATCTGGTTGCTGCTCTGGTGGTTTACTCGGATTATCAATCGGATGACTCCAATCCAAATAACCGCCGAGACTTTTCATGCGCCAATACGGGACCCAAGGCGCGAGTTGATCTTGTCTTTTGGCAAGGGAACTCAACAGATTACTTATAGGCTCCTGACCAATTCTAGATTCGCTACGATTCGCAACAGAGAAGGCTCCATCAGCCTTTGCCAGATGCCATTTTCCTTTTGCGCTGAGGAGAGCAAACTGGGTTTCAAGTTCTTTGCAAGCCGTTTGAATATCATTTTCTAAAACACGAATGCTTTCCCATTGCTCATATCTAATGTTTTCACTAAGTATCGAATTCAGCAGCAAAGTTCTTAGGGGAGGAACAAACTCCTCAGTATCTTCAAGGGCTTGTGCTAAATCATTTAGGCTAATATCATCAATGTACGGTATTGAAATCTTTGATAGATCTAAAACACGCTGGCGGTTTTTACCCTCGGCATTGTTACTGATCGGCGATTTTAGAGCAGTATCAACAACTCCATCCAAAAAACCATCCAATAAAAGGTTATCTGTCCAACCCACTACGCTTTGGGTACACCCCACAAGCGGAGCAGGTAAAACCACGAGTCGTCCTGACTTTATGAGTGGCAAAGCTTCAGTCGCAAGAAATGCTGAAACTTTTCGTGGTAGCGGATTTCCCCATGACACTGCAGTACGCCAATTCTTTTTTAGACTTTCAGCAGTTACTGTGTAGCCGCAACCACCAAACCAGCCAGGATAATTATATTTTTTTTCATTGACCGGTGCCATTATATATCCAGACCCAAGTTCACCTTTCCATTTGACAATTACAGTGTCAAACAATGGGCAAAAGATACGAGCCCACCTTCTAATGTCATCTACCGAGCTTGCATCCACCGCGATCACTTGATGAGGTTTGGCGCGTATTGCAGCGGCAACGCGGGAAAATCCACCCCTTCCCCAAAAGTCAAAAAGCTGGCTTTGGGCACCAGGGTTGACGTCTGACCACTCTGTCCACCACGAAATCAATGGAAGCATCTGCTCTTTTATTGCATCACGCAGCGAAGTCGTCTTGGCTAAATTAGAAATAGCATGAGCATCCGGTGAATTAAACCATTTAAACACGGGAATTATTCTGTTCTGCAAATGGTCTCGGAATTCCTCTGCTCTCGCTTGGGGATTGGTTCTACTTCTCTCATCTTTTAGCAAATTCTCTACTACTTGAATGGCTTTATCAGTTTGTCCTGAAAGTGCCAATGTCTCAGCTTCAACCAGCCACGCCCGCATAACTATTTCGGCTGAGAAACGAGGGTGGGCCATAGCAGATTCCGAACGAACCGCTCTAAAATACTCAGTTGCCCTATCATGCCAATTCAAGTTATATGCTGCAAAGCCCGACCAATAATTGAGTTCTGCCAAGAATAGATCAACATTTCCTCGAAGCAAGGATCGATTCTCAATAGCAAATTGCCTTCCCTCTTCAAGAATTGTGAGCGCTTGACTAAGAGCATCTTCTGCTTCATCACCAATTAATAATGAGCGTTCAACCATCGTCACCAGTATTCGCCCCTTGGCCGCCAGCCAGTTGGCACGTAGATTTTGCCACAGATATGGATAATCCTCTCGATCATACTTGGCAAGCTTTGCCTTTTCTACCCAATCGCCTGCTTTTCCAAGAAATATATTTAACTTTTGATGATTCGTTTGCATAAATTGCTACCTCTGCAATTTGCAAACCGGCGGAACTGGCCATTGCTGGCTCAGCAACTTCTTCACCAAGCTCGAATGCTAATTCTAATAGAGCGAGAGTATGCTCATGCAAAACTTTTCGATTAGACTCTGCTGCAACCTCGCCTACAATCATCATGGCCTTCTTCGCGCCTATGTTTTTATCTCCCTTTAGCTCTCTGACAAGGTTGATAAACCGAAGAACGTCGCGCCGAGTTACTTTGCCCGCTTTGATCTTAGTGCGCAGCCATGTGGCCGCCATTGCGATACGCGCATGTGCCTCAACTTTTTTCGAAAGCGCTTTTCTTACTAAGTCCTTCATACCAAGTGCATCATCAATCTGCTCCGATTGCCAATACGCCTGAATACAAGTGAGTAGTGCGTCAACCCAAATAACACTTCCTACCGAAGCACTCTCGATAACTTTCTGCACAATTTGGAGCGCTTCTTGGGACTCGTTACTTAACAGAGCGAGTCGGGCTTTATCTATTCCTAAGATATCTGAATCTATAGCCAGCGATTCAAGAATTTGAAGATGGTCATTGATCTGCTGTAAAACACCTTTCCTCTCATTTTCATCTATGTGAGAGAGGACCAAATATGTATCCAGCGCCCTGACTGCCATATGGCGCGCCTTGCGCTCGCTTTCAGCATCTTTAGCACTATTAGCTGAACGAGCAACCTCTCCGTACAAATTCGCGGCAGCTTGATAATCTGCATTATCAAATAATTGTTTCCCTTTATCAAGTTCTTGTTGAATTTTCTCCAATATAGAGACTGACTTTGCTTCTGAAACGAGATGTTCTTTGAGATAACGTCCAACAGAGGAAGCAATATTTTTGGCTAGATTATCGGGTGTGGTGAAAAACCCAACGGGTTGTTTCTTCACCTTATATAGAAACGCTTTGAGTTTATCTTCTTTATCGTGTTCAACATTTTCAGGCGGCCACCGATAATCGTCTTTTACTACAAAACCAAATATTGGCTTTCCAAGTTTCTGCGCGTGATTGAATTCCTGCTCGGTTATGGAAATATCCGCACCCTCTGGGATGTATCCGTAGCGGTAGGCATAAATGCCAATAAAAAGGTCGCTTTCTTCCACTTCATTCAGGCAAGCGATGGTTGATTCAACTGGGCGCGCTCCGAAGGCCTCCATCCAAATGACCTGCAGGCCGAGTTGTTCGAGCGTGTCATGCGCGGCACGGCGATGCTCAATCAGGTCGGCATAAGTGGAACTTAGAAAGACTTTCATGATCGCCTCGAATGACGGTTACAACTATTGGTGAAGGCCAACCGAACGTTCCAACTCCAATTTTGATTTCACTAAAGCAACAATATCCTTTATCGATTCTTGACGAGCGTCTATAAAAGCTCTTGTGGATAATAAACTGCTCAGTTTAGTATTATCAAGCCTTATCGGTAAAATGTAAGCCTCATCGCGTTCAAATTCTCGCGCTAGCGCTGCATCTAATTCAATTTTCGTCCAGCGACTTGTGATGTAGTTCGCAGATATTAATATGACCCGAAAAGATCCACGGGTGGCGGCGCAGGAGCGACTTCTCACGGCCAGGTTTTAGCACGAGTGCGGGCATGCAAGAATCTTACCACATGGGATAAGAAGCAAAAGCACCAAAAGCGCGGTGGCTTTGGCTGCCTTTGATTTCCATGAACACATTTCGATGCATTCCGTTCAGGCGGATGGTTTCAATACCACGATGGGAATATGCCGCAGGGTCATTTCCTTGTAATGCGCATAGGGCGGGTGATGCTGCACAGCATACTGCCACAGCCGCTCGTATTCCGCTCCCTCGGCCTCGCCCGCCACAACCGGTATGATCTTCCCCTTGACCTCGATGGTCGTGTGCGGCTGCGCCATCAGGTTATGGTACCAGGCGGCATGGTGGTCGCTGCCCCAGTTGGAGCCGATCACGAAATAGGCTCCATCCAGCGCGAAATAGGCGATCGGGGTGACATGCTCATTGCCGGTCTTGCGCCCGCGGCTGTGCAGCAGCAGGATGGTCTGCGTGCCAAGCCGGCTGCCGATACGCCCCCGGCTGAGGCGGATGGCGAACGTGTTGAGCGCCATGAAGAGTTTAAGGAAGAATTTATTCATTCCAGTTCCGCTTCACTTCTGCAGGTATACCATCAGCGGATCCCAGTAATTCTCCTCCCAGCCCCGGGCGAATTCTGCTTCCGTTCCTTCCGGCAGGCCGGTATGGCTGAAATCCAGGCGTGTCCCTGCGGGGATGGCGCTGAATTCGAAGGTGACGCGGGAAAAATACCCTTCCGGCCAGTCCACGGCACGCCAATCCTGAACGATTTTATGGTCGGGCACCAGCTCGATGTTCCTGCCGGTGATGTAGCCATCATAGGCCATCATACTGCCGCCCACCTCCCGGCTGATCTCAGCCAGGCTGCCGGTGAAGGCGGCGTGTTTTTGGGAATCCATCAGGGCTTCATAGATCTCGTGCGGCGAAGCCTTGAAGTTGACCGTCTGCTGGATGGGTTTGGACATGCTTTGCTCCTGGTAATTCTACGATTAAGTGGTTGCGCTTTTGGCAATCACGAGGCCATCATAACACTTCAATGTTAACCGGAAATCCACGTTGAGTGATCGCGACCTTCACTAATCAGGCGTTTCACATATTTTAACACGTTATCAATCATCATATTCCGGCGATTTGTTCGAATTTCGTCACCAAACGATTGTTTCGGGTGTACGTAGAAATCGCTCGAGTCCTTGCAGCAAACCTGAACCATCTCAAACCATGACCCAATTAAATGCGAATAGCACCCTGCAAATATCATAGACACGATCTGGACTCAACATGGATTGAAAATCGGTTGATGTGCATATTGTTCCGGTAATTTCAGCACCACTTGTCTTGCAGATCGGATGATCTTCCCGGCCAGGAAGATGTATTTTAGACGGAATGTCTTTATTTGCTGCCGATATTCCGTTTTCATGCCCCGGTCCATCTTGAAGAGCAGGAACAGGTTGTAGGCCATCATCATCAATTGGAAGATCGCCTCATTGGCCCAGAAGGACCGAAGTAGCAGGTGGCCGACTGCCAGATCGTATTTGGCCTCTTTGATGTAGTTCTCGGCATTGCCGCGCTTCTCATAAAAGGCAACCACAGCCTCTGCAGGCAGAACCGTATTGGTGACATAGAAGAAATACTCAAACTCTTCCCCGGGCAAAAAGCTTAATTGGGCTGTCTGGGTCGGATCTTTCCGCACCCGCTTCACAATGAACCTCCTGGCTTTCTTCCACGAATCCAGGGCCACCACCAGCTCAGCAGTCTCCCGGCCATCTTCCCCCGGAACGAATGTCAGCCCTGGATCGCTGGCTTTGGATACCAGCGTTGGATACCCTTTTGCCTTGATCACATAGGTACATTCCATTGTTTCGATGGTTTCCAGGATCGCTTCGTCGAAGTACCCGCTGTCCATGCGGAAGGTTGTCTTCACGCTCAGCTCCTGGATCTGGGCGACGATCTCCTGGATCAGCCCTGCCGCGCCGTTGGAAGTGTACGTATCCCCACTGCGGATATATCCACTGAGAAAGGCTTTGATCTCATCGCAGAAGGCAAACTGCAGGTTGTAACAGGGATTGCCTGGCTTCTTCGGATTGTACCCTTTGGTGGTTCCTTCCTGGTGACCTTCCACGTTGACCACACTGCTGTCGATGTCAATCGTAATAGCCGGGAGCCGCTTTATCTGCAGGAGTTTGCGAAACAACCGGAAGTTAACCTCGCGCAGCATCTGAGTGGTTTTGTAGTTGAAGTTTCCCAGGAAACGCGAAACCGTTTCCGGCTCTTTGACCGCAATGGAATACTCCCGGACGAGAGGGTCGCCTTGGAGCAGCTTCAAGCGTTCCAGCTTGTCGATCCCAATGAAATTCCCGCACAGCAGGGTTTGGATGTGGTTCCTCTTGATCTGGTTGGTGGACCGGGTCTCAAACACCAGCTCCTGATCGATCCAGTCGAAGACCCCATTCTTCCGGGTGTTCTCGAGCAGGAGCAGCAGGCCTGCGTTGGAGGTGAGATGACGGGCGGTGAATTCGATACGATCGATCATGGATGGATCCTATCCTACAGAAGTGTATGCTGAGCGGGATTTTAACACCCGCTTATCCGATCGTGAGGGCTTCACCCAAAAAGTGAAGTGAAGTTTGCAGATCGCGCGGGAGGCATGGGCCACTAACGGGGTAGTGATGCCATTCTGACTCAACTCTACTATAGAAAGCAGCACTGCATTCAGGGGTTTCTTAAAGTCGCGGACTTGAACAAAAAGACCTTCTCCGGTAAATTTGGAGTGTCACCACCAAATTCGAACCGAGGAAGGTCAAGATGGAGTGTAACACAACTGGATTTATTTTTGATGCCGGTAGTTTGTATCATTATTTTCAAGGGTTACTCGATGTTCGCAAGAAACGAGGCAGACGATATAACCTGTCAATCATTTTGTTGGTTGTGGTTTTGGCGAAACTGTGTGGTCAAGATACACCTTACGGGATCGCAGATTGGGCAAAGAATCACAAGGAATGGTTGTGTGAAGTTTTATCGCTGAAATATTCGAAAATGCCACACCACAGTACATATCGACGTATTTTGGCGAATTATGAATGCGAACTGGAGCGGGTTGTCACTCCTTTTCTGAAACAATTGGCTGAGAAAAAACAGTACCAGCTGATCGTCATTGATGGAAAAACCGTCCGTGGCACTATCACACCCGAAGATCCATTCGGCCTGCATCTCTTGACTGCCTATTTGCCAGAGACAGGCATCGCTTTGAAGCATTTGCCGGTAGAAAAAGAGAAGGAAAACGAGATTGTGATCGCTCCAAAACTGCTGGCGAGCTTTAATTTACAGAACAAAATCGTTCTTGGAGATGCGATGCAGACCCAAAGAGCATTATCGAGCCAAATTGTGGATGCAGAAGGCGACTTTGTCTGGATCGTCAAAGACAACCAACACAATTTACGTCAGGCGATCGAGTTGTTGTTTGCTCCTGAGAAAGCCAGGCCCGGACAGGGCTGTCCAGCGCAGGATTTCCAAACCGCTAAAACGATCGACAAGGATCACGGACGATTGGAAGAGCGTACCATTACAGTAAGCAGTATGTTAAACAACTACCTGGATTGGCCCGGGTCCAACAAGTATTCAAAATGGAGCGCCGCTTTACTCATTCCAGCACTGGCAAAACCCATCAAGAAACTCAATTTGGTATCACCAGTCTACCAGCAAAAGAGGCGAACCCGGAAAGAATGCTCGCACTGGTTCGCTCGGAATGGGGCATCGAAAATGGGTTGCATTATCGCCGCGATGTTACTTTTCACGAAGACAAAACCAGGATGACACGCAAAACGATTGCTCGTTCGATGGCGATCATCAATAACCTGGTCATCGCCCTTTTGAATATGCAAGGCTTCTCCAATCATGCCCAAGCCAGGCGCTTCTTCGATGCCAAGCCTGCATGCGCTCTTACCCTTATTTCACGACTTTAAGAAAGCCCTGGCACTGCATTGCGATGCTGGACTCGCCAAATTCCCCCTTTTCCTTAACGAAAACTGCCCATAACGACGTGGAATCCGGGTTTATAGATAATCTTCTCTCAAAAGCAAATCAGCGGCGATCTGTTCGCCGCTTTATTTTATTCCAATATGTACTATCTTTAATTAACTTGACAAACATCGCACATTAATGCTACACTAACACACCGTCGTTCTTTTCCACCTCTTTAATAAATAACGCCCTGGAACGTGAGAGCGCCCCAGGGCGCAGCGCTGGTGCGGTCACACCAGCGAGGAAATTGTAGCATATCCCCGCTGAAAACACACTAGCAGGGGATTTTTTTATCTCGCGAAACGTAGTGTGGCGGTGCACGGCGCGTGCCCCTTTTCCCCATCCCACGCGCAAGAGCAGGTTCAAGTCCTGCCGTTCGCACAAGCCCGCTCTCGGGCGAGAAATCCTGCAAGATCTGTGACCGCAGATCTGTAGGCTACGCGGCCACGGAGCGCAAGACGAGCTTTCGTCCCCAAGTGGCGCAAGGGCGAGGAGGCTCAAACACGGAGGTTTCTTTATGGGAGATTTCTGTGGTCACTTTATCGGCTATGGCCGACTTGAGGATTGGGCAAACACCTTATCCATCCTGGAGCCAGTCTACGCCAGCACGTTATCCGAAGCTGTATGAGGAATAGATCAGCATGAACACATCAAACAAGAAACAGCCATCAAAACCCGGTGGTTCTCACCTCTTTTGGAAATGCATTCGTGATCCATCCGAAGATGGTCTGTTTCTTGGGAATTGCTTCAACCTGACAATGATCCAGGCTGGCGGCTTTGGCGAAGGCACAATCTTCGAGCATGTAAAAAGCGGTCGCCGCAGGATCTTCATTCACGGTAAGTTGGAAAACCCTGATGATTAGCCCGACGTGAAGGAAGCAACATATGGATAAAGGTGGACTCATTCTATTGATCCTGATCCTGGCAATCGTGATCACGGTCGCCGCGCTTGGAACTATGGATACCACGGAAATCAGCATCGCGCAGGCACAGGTTGGGATCGCCGCCGCTCCTGCTGCCGTTTCCCCACTGAACGGCCTGTGGGACTTTGCCTTCAAGGTTCTGATCGTCCTGGCCGCTCTCGCCATCCTGGGAGGTTTGGTTTACCTGGTATACGAGCGCGCCAGACGGCGGCCAAACACAGGCTCTTGGATCAGCGGTCCGAACGCTCAATGGGGGCGTCAAGGTGTCCTACCGGGAGGCAAGAAGCTGTCCACTAATGATCTGCTCACTGCCATGCTGCTTGAAAAATATCTGGACAGCCGCCCGGCTCGGTACGGCGACAGGTCGCCGGCGGACGGGCAGCGGCACATCGAGTTCTGATAGGAATGCGAGGAAGCTATGAGCATCGACAAGATCCTCCTGATCGTTCTTCTGGTTGCTGTCATTGCCATCGCCGCTTTCCTGATCCTGGGGCCGGTTATTAATGATGTCAGTGGAAAATCCAGCCTGGGGGATGTGGCAGTTACCGCTGCCAGTTACCAGTTGAACATGCAAATGACCCGCGCAGCGGCAACGCCAACGCTCGGCACGCCTCCGCCCTCTGCCGCTGAGTTGGCAGCCACGATGGCTGCTGAGCAGTTCAACGCGGACGCCACCCGCCAGGCCCAACAGCAATTCGCTCAAGCCACTGCCCAGTCGATGCAGGCCACCCAGGCCGCCGATGCGGCGCACCTGCAGCAAACCCAGGAAGCCCAGGCAACCGCGACTGGCCAATACTGGCTCGGTCAGTATTGGGCTGCCACCCAAACGACAGCCTTTGTTCAAACCGCCACTGCTTATCCACC
This sequence comes from uncultured Chloroflexia bacterium, assembly GCA_963837875.1. Taxonomy (GTDB): domain Bacteria; phylum Chloroflexota; class Anaerolineae; order Anaerolineales; family Villigracilaceae; genus UBA877. The sequence continues at coordinate 1,440,277 of CAWIOV010000001.1, read as the reverse complement.
CACTGCAACCTCCGCATCCTGGACCCAGACGGCCATTCCTTTGATCGCGACCGCCAATGCCAACCAGATCAATGCCGAACAGACGGTGGTGTCTGGACAGGCTATGGCAATGAAGATGGACTTGGACAAGAAAGCCTGGACCGGACCCGCCAGCACGATCGTGCTCTGGGTGATCCTTTCCGCCTGCCTTTTCATCGTTGGGTATTTTGTTTACCAGATGAGCCGGGTCCGCAAGCTCACTCCCGATGGGAAGCTGCAGCTAATCGACCGAGGCAAGGAAGGCCAGTTCGTGGTCAGCACCGAACTGATGGAAGCGGCGGTCATTTCCGTAGTGCATGGCCAGGTGTCTCCTGCGGCCATGACCAACCTGCGTTCTGATGTACTGGACAGGGCTCAGCGGATTCGCGCCATCGAAGCCGCTGCCCGCGCTGCGGGCGCCACGCCCGACCAGACCTTCAGCATCATGAGCGAACTAATGGCCACCACCCAGCGGTATACGGTCACCGCCCCGCCGCGCGATCTGATGAACTCCGATCTTCTACATCTCTTGGATAACGATTGGGAGGCTGGTAATGGCAGCAACTGATCAATATTCAATCCCACCTGCACAGGCCCAACTCCAAGAGCTGGTAGCCAGTCGTACCATGGACCTGCTTCGACAAGAGCGGGCGCTGCTGCGTGCCAATGGCCAGGTGTTCTGGCTGCTTCCCAGGCATGATCGTTTGGTACTCGTCTTCGACCCAATGCAGGTCAACCTGGACAGAGTGAACAGCAAGTTCGCCGATAAGCTGTCCACGCTGCTGCACGGCCGGCGGGTAGTCTTTTCCAACAGCCGCGGTTTATTCCTACAAGTTGGCTTCAGCATGCCAACTTATGCTCCGTTGGAAACTATACCGCTCGACCTGGCAACTCAGCCAACACCGCTCTCCCTGCCAATCGGGACCACAGCCAAAGGCCCGCTCTGGGTGGGCTTGGAAGATGGCGATTCATTCCTGGTCGGGGGCGTGCGCGGCATGGGTAAGACTGGCCTGCTGCATGGGATGATCCAAGCGCTGCTCCATGGAAAACGGGCCATCGTGTACGCTTGGGATGGCAAGGACAACGTGGAATACTTGCGTTATTTTGGCGCGGAGAACTACCGTTTCATCCCGATGGACGGCATTCAGGAGGCCCTGCAGGAGATCCAGAAGGAGGCCACCGAGCGGATGCGGACGCTCGCCCAGAGCGGTCACGCCAACATCATTACATACAACGCGGACCACCCGGCCAACCCCATCCCGCCGATCGCTCTTTTTGTGGATGAAGTGGCCGAACTCGAAGACCAGTCGGTACTGGTCCACCTGGTCAAGGTCTGTCGGGCCGCCGGCATCCACCCGATCTTCGCCACCAACGACCCAGGCAAGGCCGGGGTAATCGCGAAGTCCAACCTAGGTACGCGCATCACATTACCCGTGGTCAGTCACTATGACAGCATGACCATCCTGGGTCAGGTAGGTGCCAACCGGTTGCCCAGGCAGCGCGGCAGAGGCATCATCTTGCTCGACGGTCGCCTGGTGGAATTCCAATCCTTCCGGGTGCCGTACCCGGCGCCAGGCGAGAAGGCCTTGCAGTGGTTATCCACCCAGTATGAGCAGCCTGAGCTGTTAGTCGACTCGGAAGACGAGCGTATCCGCGAGATGATTGCATCGGGAGAGCGCAGCGACGCTGCAATTGTTCGCGCGGTATGGAATGTCAATGGTGGAGACCGGTTTTACCGTCTCAAAGAGCGCGTGGCTGTGCTCCGAGCGATGAATCTGAAAACTTCTTCTTCTTCGGAAATGTGTGTACCAGCCCAAAAAACCGAAGAAGAAGTCGAAAAAGCGTAATTCGAAGAAGAAGATTCCGGTGAAGAAGAAGACTCTGGAGGAAAAACTTGTATGACCGATAGAAACGGTAAAAAAGACGATGTAGTCGAGGCATCTCGCTTCGAGAATGTCTTGTTATGCGCCCCATCTGGCGAAGAACCGGTGTCCGTCATTCCTACGATCAAGTGGATGGAAACCGTCTTGGTTCCCGGTAAGGATCCCCAAGGCCAGGAGACGTATACCCCAACCGGCTTCCTGGTGACAATACCGCCCAGCAACGCCCTGAAGATCTACTCACACGTTTGCCGGGATGTCCAGACGCATGAGCGGGCGTTGGCCATTCTGGAGAAGGAAAAGACTGACAAGGACCGCACGCCTGGGAAGCTCCCGGTCGTTTGGAACGGAGCATACCGCGGCTGCCCGCTGTGCGCTATCGCGATCGAGAAAGGGACAGAGAAATGATGGATCATCCCAATGACCTTCCCAAGGAGCTCTGGACTACCAGGCAGGTGGCGAAATTTCTGGGAGTGCGCCACAACGTCCTGTTGAAAATGGTGGACAAAGGCCGGATCCCCGCCCTCAAGGTTGGCAGGGATTCTGCCCGAGCAGAATGGCGCTTTAACGCCGATGTTGTCCGCAAAGCCAAGCGGGAGTACGACGATAACGAAGCCATGTGCGCCGGAATGTGGAGCGTTGCCGAAGTGGCCGAATATCTGCAGATGAACCAGGAGTCGATCCGTCGGCTGGCCCGCCAGGGGCAGTTGAAGGGGATCAAGATGCATCATGGATACTACCCCCAGGCAGACTGGCGCTTTGATCCTGCCGATATTCGTGCATTCCTGGTTGAGAAGACCGGACACTAACCAACCAGAGATGGAGGAAGAACCATGACCACGATTGTTGCAGTTGCAAACCAGAAGGGCGGCGTTGGTAAAACCACCACCGCCGTTTCCCTTGCTCACGGCCTGGCCCTGAAAGGCAAGGAAGTGCTGCTGGTCGATCTAGACCCCCAAGGGCAATCCGCTACATCGCTCGGCTTGAAACCCGAACCGGGGGCCTTTTATCTACTTACCCCTCCGCCCGGTGGAGTGATCACCGTGAAGAATTGGCTCCGTCGCGGCCGCGAGCATCTTTGGTTGATCCCTGGCGATCTCTCGACCGGCGCCTCCCAGGCTCTGTTGCAGGCCGAGTCCAAGCCGATCAGCCATATCACCGAGCAGCTCAAACCGCTAATCCGCAACGGCCTGGGCCTGGATTTCATCATCTTCGACACGGCTCCTTCCACGGGAGGCATCCAGGAGCGGGCGATCTTCGCCGCCGACCTGGTGATCATCCCGGCCGCCACCGAGTACCTGGCGGCTGACGGGGTACGCCAGATCTACGAAACGATGCTCCGGCTGAAGAATGACCATAAATGGCCGGGTAAGCTGATAGGGATCCTACCAACCTTCTACGATGAGCAGACCCGCGAGAGCGGCGCCGCCCTGGAGGACTACCGCAAGGCGTTTGGCGAACAGCTTGTCCTGGCTCCGATCCACCGGGCGACCGCCCTGCGGGAATGCCCCGGGGAAGGCCGGACGATCTTCGAGGTGGAGAAACCCAGCACATCCGCCCAGCGGGCAGCCCAGGAATACCAGGCGATCGTGGATGTGGTTTTGAAGGTGTCACGGTGAAGGTTCCCGCCAACTTCTTCAACATCCAAATCACGCCCGATGCGCTGGCCATCACGGCCCGGAACGAGCGCGGGGTGCTGATGACCCTACGGCTTGATCCGGCCAGCCGGCTCATCTTCGAGCGGGAGGATCTGCCTGAAGCGTATGTTGTGTTTATTTTCGAGAGTGAATCCTTGGTGGCTACCACCATGACTGGCATGGAGACCGGTAATCTCCTGAATGCCAGAGACCGATTATCAAGACTCGAAAGGAATTGGATTGTAAACGGCCGCCTGGCGATGCTCATGCTCCGACCGCCGATCGCACGCTGGCAATTCAACTAGGAGAACAACAATGCGCAAGAACCCATTTGAAAATGACACCAACCCTGGCGCGGTACCTGCACCTGACGGCCCAAGCATCCCACCGGCCGGCCAGCCAGCTTCGGCGCTTACCCCCTTCGACATGATGGGTGTCCAGCCGAAAGCGAGAAACCGGGATTACGAGAAAAAGAACCGCACGTTCTCGTATCGCCTCACCGATAGAGAAGTCGGGCAGGAAGTTGCCAATGTAGCTCTTTCCTTGCAAGTGCCGGTGGCAGATGTGGCGCGGGCGTTCGTCGATAGCGCCATCCCTGCTGCTATCAGCGGCGAAATCCCTTTCTCTAAAATCCCGCCTTCGCAGCGCCGATTGACCCTGTACCCGACCGGGACCGAGACCTGGGCCATCCGGGAGCAGCCAGGCTGGCCAGTGGCATCCCAGGCACGTGGGCGGCGAAAGAAGTCAATGCCTGAAGCGGAAAAAGAAAAACTACAGAAACTGCGGAACTCGTTCGTAGTGGCATATCGCTGGCCGGCGTCGGTCGATCAGGCACTCACCGAACTGACCGAGAAGGTCGCCGGCAAAGCCCTTGTCCGGGCGGATGGGCGCAAAGGATGGGTGCTCACTATTCTGCTGCGCTATGCCCTGGAGGCTTACGAGGCTGGCAGGATCCCGCTCAAACCTGAGCCAAGAGTAGTCAAAAAGGGGCTGTCATGGTAATTGATATTCACCCCAGCAAAACCTTCCCACCCCCGGACGCGGAAATTCCGCAAATCTTCCGGGGGTGGGTTGTTGATGTAAGCGGCTATGTTTACATGCCGCTTACATCTTGCTTACATGCCGTTTACCCCGCCGCTTACAGTGATGTTTACAACGAACCCACAGGAAACCCCAGAAGCCGTTTTGTTGGAACGATCCGGCCTACGGATCGGAAAAGAAAAAACCCTCATCCTGAGCCTTTTTGTGGGTTTTTATCAAATTGTTCAAAAATATTATTGTTGGCCTTTTTGGCCACCTGAAAGGCGCAACGGAGACGACATGAACGCTGAACAAGCCTGGCAATCCGCCCTTGGCCAACTGCAAATGGAGATGCCCAAAGCCTCGTTTGATACCTGGGTGCGCGACACCCACCTTGCCTCCTACGAGGACGGGCTCTTCACCATTTCGGTACGCAACGCCTATGCACGAGATTGGTTGGAGAGCCGCCTATCCAGTACTGCGATGCGTCTGCTGATGGGCATCATGAACCGGAGTGTGGAAGTGCAGTTCATGGTCGCCAACGAAGAACCGGCAGAGGAGGAAGATGCAGATCCCGAACCCGTTGAAGCCGATCCTACAAACCGCGCGAGTGCCACCGAGGTTCCGAATGGCAGCGCTGCTGGCACAGGCAAGGATAACTACCTGGAAGTCGAAGCCCGGTATGACTTGGCCTATGACGAGATCGTGGCCCCCGACCATGTGACCGTCGTGCCGGGGTACTTCCGCAAACACCTGCGCGTGATCGGCCCGGACCTGGGCTGGCTGTACCTGGGCTTCCGCCAATCCGCCTTTAACTCCGGTGGCCGCAGCGGGAGCAAGCACGCACGCTTCTCCGGCCAGGCTATCGCCGCCTTGAGCGGGATCGCTGAAAGCACCTTTTGGAACCGGATCGGGAAAGTAGAAACATGGGAACGCCTGAAAGGGTTGGTCAGTACCAGCGCGAACACACCGGAATGGGACACCAGCAGCGCCACCCCTAAACGGCTGCCCCGCCGGTACACGGTCTCGATGACCCTACCTATGACCGCCGCAGACGCGCGTTCGCTCCGTGCATGGCTCACGGCCAACCTGGAGAGTTTGGGCGGGCCGGAGAAGGTGATCGAAGCAGCGGCCGAAATGCCGCTTGATGATCTGCTACCGCTGAATGCCCAGGCACAGGATGGAGATGTCCCGGAGACAGTTGTCGCCATCCTGCGCAGCCTGTTCGGCGCGTTGCTACCCGCAGAACGCCTGGCTGCCCTGGCAACCCGCCTGCATAAGCACATCATGCCGGACAGCGACCGGCTGGGCGTGACCCATTTCTTCGTCGAGCATGTTCTGCCCTACCTCGGTACCGGGCCGGGTTGGCTGTTAACTCTTCTGCGAGACCGCTGCTGGGTAAACCGGAAAACCGGCGAGGTGCGCAGCCAGGTCCGGATCCCTGGCGGATATGGGGAGATCGGTGATTGGCTGGGAGTAACGCCGGAAACGGTCTGGCGTTGGTTATACGGCAAACACTCTGAGTTACGTGGGCGGAGCAAACCGCGGGAAAAGGGTGGCGTTCAACGTGGATCTGGACGGCAGGCAACTGAAGCGGGGAAACTCTCCTTCCCGATCCTCTCGGTCTACCTGCGGGAAACCACGCCAGGCAAAGCAGCCAGTTTCGCCACATCCCCCCGAACATTCAAGGTACTACTGGACGAGATCCCGGCCGAGATCCTGGAGGCCGCCCTGGACGACCAAGCCGACCAGGCACTGACCCGTGCCCTGGACGATGGAGCGAACCTGGCCCTGGGTGATGGTGATTTTCGCGCGGTTTGTAGTATCGGCTTGGCGCGGTTTGCAGTATCGCCAGATCCACTTCTCGCGCGGTTTGTAGTATCGGAAAACCCGGTCTCCGCGCGGTTTGCACTATCAGAAAGCCCGATTCCTGCTCCCGCGCGGTTTGTAGGATCGTCAGAGCCGATTCCCGCGCGGTTTGTAGCATCGTCAGGGTCGATTCCCGCGCGGTTTGTAGACGATGGCCGTGCGGTTTGTAGTATCGTAACCGCGCGGTTTGTAGACCATCTTCGCGCGGTTTGTAGAGTCTTTAAATCTCTTAATCTCTTAAACCCAATTACTAATGACTCTCCAACCACCCCCCTACCCCCCACCAACTCGAGCGAGGAAATTTCGCAGCAGCCAATCCGTTCGGGCGGGGGGATGGGGAATCAGGCTTTTTGGGATTTCAACTTCCTGATGCAGAACAACCAGGTTGCCAAAGCCAGCGACATTCAGAAGCGTCAAAAGGCAACCGGCGCCAGCATTGAAACGCTCGCCCAAGGATTCGTTTCCTGGCTTTTGTACGCTTACTCCCCCTCCGGCCGGCGCATCGAAGATCCGGTGGCCCTGGCCGCCAAGCGGCTTTTGGAGAATATCCACACCGGCGCCGGAGGGGATTTTGATCGCATGGCTCATTTGAAGCCGTTCGAACTAAAAACGCTCTTCGACCATGATCTGGGCGGTGACCTCTGGGAAGTCGACGAATCCACGGAGAAGAGCATCTATGTCGTGAACTACGGGCATCTCACCGGACCTTATAAGCGCGAGTTGTACCGTCGTTTATTTGGAGGTGAATAACTTTCGAAACGCAGAATAGAGATTACCCCTATTTCGGGCTATCACAACCTGAAGTCATGAAATAAATATCACCACCAAGGAGAATAGCATGGATCTAAATCGCATTACCCTGATTGGCCGGATGGGAACCGACACAACCGCCAAGACCGTCGGCGAAGGCGACGGTGCAAAGCCAGTAGTCACCTTCCGCTTTGCGGTCAATTCCCCCTTCGATGACAACGCCCTGTGGGCCACGATCGAGTGCTGGGGCAGCCTGGCCGATGTGATCAAGCGGCTCAACCTGAAGAAGGGCAGCCGCCTGTATGTCGAAGGCAAGCTGATTCCGGACAAGGCTACCGGCGGGCCGCGTGCCTGGATCGTCGAGGAAGGCGAAAAGGCTGGCATGGCCCAGGCGGCCTTTGTTATCTGGGCGGATATGGTGATCGCTCTGGATGGCAAGAAGGAGAACGGCCCGGAAGCCAGCGTCCATGAGTGAGCTAAAGCTGGCCGAGTAAATAAATCGCATTATCGCATCCCGGGGAGGGATATTCCCTCCCCGGCACACCATCAAAGGGAACGGGTAGCCCCTATGAAGAGCATTGCAACAACAACCACGTATGCCTCGGCGCGGATCGATGGCGTACTGGACTGCAGTACATTGAAGGTTGGGGTGTTGAAAACATCGCCACAGGCCAACCCGGTGGTCACATTCCACGTGATTGCTGGGATCCAGAGACATCCGGTCTGGGCGCTCGATCGCCTGGCTGCGATCGTGTTCTGTTATGTTCAGGCGGTGAAGCAGCACAATGCAGAGCTGCATCGGGACGATGGCGTTGTGGAGGTCACCCTGTCAGGCAACCTCGTTAGCGGAGTCGAATCGGTTTGTGTGGTTGCTCAAAGCATTAACTGGCATACATCAAGCACGATCCGGAACCGCGCCGAAGCGATGGTTGCAGAGATCACTGGTGGGGGAAGCCGCTCCCCAATCTGGCCATTCACGGAACCGATGCAGTTGCCTTTGCAGGCGCCTACCAGGAGGAAGCCATAAACGTGATTTTTTGGAACAGGGCGGCTCGGCCTAACGGCCTCGATTTCGGCCTACCGGCCTTGGCGCCGGCGAAAGCCGCCTTGCGCCCCGCTTCTCAGGCTACCGCCGTCGGATCAGGGCGCGGGCGGACCTCGCCGGTTGTCGGCTACCGCCGACCTGGGTCGGGCTACCGCCCGGCCGCTTCCCTTTGTCAGCATGATCATCTTGCACCGCGTTGATCCATCGAAGTGCGTCTACCGCTGGTACACAGTCGATGTTCAGCCGACGCTGATCGACCCCTGGCCGGTGATCTGCGCTTGGGGCAGCCTGCGGAGCAATTTCCAGCAACAGCGATCCATCCCTTGCGGCAGCCGGGAAGACGCGGAACGCCTGGCGCTCCAGATCGTGACCCGTAAGTTGAAAAAGGGATACACCATTATTCAACCGGTTCTGGAAATCAAATAAACAAGGAAAGGAATTTTTGAAGATGTTGAAAATGGCCAGTAGTGCGCAAGAAGAAGCCTGGTTCCGGTGGGTAAAAGAAGGAGAGCACCTAGACAACTGGAAACGAGAGTTTCGGAGTGTGTGAAAAGCTTGGACTTGAGCAAACGCGTTCGTCTTGTGTTGGAACGCAGGGTAGATGGTCCTGCCTGGGATGCGATGGTTGAAGTTGATAAACGCCAGCTGGAAATGGGGCGCCAGTTTGCTTTCTGCTTTACCTTTGACGAGTGGCGGTCCATGGTCAGTCACGATCCGGATTTGCTTGTCTCCATCCACCAGATCGGGCCTGTTTTTCAGCACGAGATCTATTCTTCTGTCGTGAAATCGCTGGAGCAAACGCCGGTACATTTCACCGATGTGCAGGATGAGCGGTGGGGCCGGATTGGAGCGAAGTTTGTTGCTCTTACCCCGGGGCAAAAGGCGCACGTGGGGAGCTATATCGACTTTCTCTATAACATCAAGGAGTGATGTATGACAGTAGCGACAGACGAAGAAATGCAGGAATGGGCCGAACTCGTCAAGCGTTTATACGCAATAGGAGTTTTCGCGCCGTACGAAATGTGGCACATACTCAACAGCCTGGCCGGGAGCAGCGATCCTGCAGCCAGGACGCTTTTCGATCTGACGAAGTATTTTGGCGCGATCGCGGAAATACCGGAAGTCGTCCAGGTGGAATACCCTGGTACCGTGCGTTGCAAGAACAACAAACCGATGCTGGCCAGCCTTGAGGTGGATTGCCTGGTTGCGGCTGCGTTGTGGTGCTCGATGTTCGAGATGGACCCATACGATGAGACCGAACGACTGCAGGAGCTGCTCAAGGCGTTCCGAGCCGGCATCGACGATCTGATCGAGAGCCATCGCAGAACTGCGAAACTCGCAAGCATGCCAGAACTTCCGGAGAATGTCGCCCGTGCACTGGAAACTCTGACCGATGAAGAGTTGCGCTTGTGTGGCGAGGCCGGCAAAGTAGTTGCCTGGAAGCGCCAGCACTCACTACCCAGGCCGGGTGTGGAAGAAACATTGCCCGGGTAGTGAAAAAATATCACCTTGCTGGAGATCAGGAGATGAAATTACTCACTTTTGACACTGATTGGGCGGTGTATCCCACCCCGGAGCAACTGATGATCGGAACCGAGGAGGAACATCAAACCCTGGATGCATTGGTCTATGATTTTCACCTCCCCAACGGCCGGCCGCATGACGATCGGCACGAGCCCGCCGATGATCCGGACGGATTGTACTGGCGGCTGATCGAGGCTGGCCTGCCGCGCCGGCTGAAACCGCACGTCACGGATTGGCATCGGGAAGTCCTGGATGTGGTCAGGCAGACACGGATGGGGGCCGACTGGAAGAGACAACGAGTTGCTGAGATCGTATGCCTGGACGCGCACCTGGATATTTATCCCCGGATGCTGGTCGATCTGGATACTGCCCATCCGGGGCGGGCGATCTACCGGGTATGTGTGGAGGATCTGGCCAGCGGCCTGGATAGGCGGGCAAAGTCGATCCCGACAGAATACCGGGATCGCATTAGGGAGTCATACGACTGGATACGCGACGGTCTCATGGAGGGCGGCTGGCTGATCAGCCTGGCTGGCCAGATTGGGACGGTGAAGGTGGATTGGGTGGTGCCGTATCACTTCGCGGCGGCGCTGGACCAGGGATTTCCTTATCCGAATGCGCAATGGGCAGATTCCCTTGCCCTGGGCAAGAAATACAGCCAGTGGTCCGCGCGAGCCTATCCCAAGACGAGAACCATCAAGATCGCCTCGCCCCGCTATCAGATCGTTGTGCAGGTTATGACCTCGCTCCCGTCCCTGGCCGAGGTAGACTTGGTGCATCTTGCGCGGTCTCCCCTGTTTCTCCCACCCAAGATGGATGTTTGGGTGGATTACCTGGTATCGCTTTTTTGACAAGGAACACAATGAGCAAAAACAGTCTGTGCCGGTGGCTGAACGAACGCCGGGCCGCCATTGAACGTGAGCAGGAAGTACGCTGGGCGCTCATCGCACTGAGCGCCAACCAACTGGCCGCCAACAATCATAACCCGCAAAAAAAAGCGAGGGTACACTATCCAAGGAAAAGAAGACGGAGTTCAACACAAATACTCCATAGCCATGCTATAATCCAGACAGACTAGACAGTTTAGCAGGAGATACCACATGAATGGCACATGGCAAATTCAAGATGCAAAAAATAAGCTCAGCGAAGTAATTGCACAGGCCATCAAACAGGGGCCACAACTGATCACCCGGCATGGAGAAAAAACGGCTGTCCTGATCTCCTATTCCGAGTATGAAAAGTTGTGCAAATCACAAGGGAAGCTGAGCGAATTCTTCCGCGCTTCACCACTGGCCGGCATTGACCTAAGGCGCGATAAGAGTTTGCCGCGGGATGATGCCAAGCTATGAAATACTTGTTCGATACCTGTGTTATCTCAGAATTGGTCTCGAAACAGCCTTCTGCGCGGGTGGTGGAATGGATAGATTCTCTTGACCCTGATGATGTTTACCTCAGCGTCATCACGATCGGTGAAATCGTCAAAGGTATTGAAAAGCTGCCCCCATCTCGCCGGAAGACTGAACTGCATACCTGGCTCAAAGAGGATTTATTGGCCCGTTTTCAGGGCAAGATCATCCCCGTTGATGCGGGTGTAATTGTAGAATGGGGTATTCTCGCCGCACGAGTTGAATCTGCGGGAAAGCCCATGCCCGCCATGGACGCTCTCATTGCCGCGACAGCGAAGGTCAATCAATTGACATTGGTCACGCGCAACGTCAGCGATTTTGAGGCAGCCGAAATGCAAGTGCTTAATCCATGGGATTGAAGCAGTTTTCTAAAAAGGATAAGTAGTACTATAGTGAGCGAGGAAGAAAACCATATATAAATCTTGACCAGCCCAATCAAGTAGTGTAAACTAATTGCAAGCCGACTGGGTTACCCCCCTTAACCCGGTTGGCTTGTTTTTTGGGGGTTTGCACTTGTATAAATCTATGGATATTAGTATAATGACATTTATAGATATTACGAATTTGCGAATATCACAATAGAGGCATTCCATGTCCAGTACTGTACTCCAGATCCGTGATAACGGCCAGATTACCTTACCCACTTCCATCCGCCGCAAAACCAACTTGAAATCAGGGGACCTGTTGGAAGTAAGCCTCGAGTCAGACGGATCCATCCGTTTGACACCCCAGGTGGCGATTGATCGCTCTCAGGCTTATTTCTGGACCAAGCGCTGGCAGGAAGGCGAACGCCAGGCTGAAGAGGATATCCATGCTGGGAACGTGAAGAAATTCGACAACGTGGATGATCTGATTGCCGATCTGGAATCTGATCAATGATCTTCATTCGCTCCGAACGATTTAAGCGTGCCTTTCGATCTTTGCCAAAAGAGGTTCAAAAAAAAGCGGTGCGTGCTTTGCGCTTGATGGCTGAGGATATGCTCTACCCTTCCCTGGTAGTAAAAAAGGTGCAGGGCTATCCGGGCGTCTGGGAGGCACGGGTAGATATAAAATATCGCCTGACCTTTCAACACGAGCAGAAAGATGGCAAGACGATTTGTGTCTTACGAAACATCGACAACCACGATGAATGCCTGAAGAATCCTTAGGCAAGCATGCCCGATTTTTCCTGGATCCGCCCCGAGCGGCAAAAGGCTCAGGCAGATTACATTGTCGCGTTTGACCAGGCCCTCGGCTGTAACGGTAGCCTGGTCGGTATGGTTCTGGGATCTTGTGACCCGGGATGCAGATCGTGGTGGAGCCAGCGATCAGTGCTGATCCGGGGGAATATTTTCAAGTGTGACAAAACTCTTGACATTCTCTGGGAAAGCGTGATATAGATACAATTGTACCGATAAACCGGCCGCCCGAGGCGGCCAGCGACTTCGCACCCCAGGAGGCTGCGCCTTTCCGTGGCCGGCATTGATATCCGCCGGCCAGGCGCCACAAACATGAGCAGGATGACCCAGGCGAAATACGATGATCTGCACCGGAGGATCGCCGCCCTGATCGAAAAAGAAGGATCTGTTCCACCGACCCGGGAGCTGGCAGACATCTTCCAGTGTTCGGCGATGACTGCCTGGCGGATCGTGCGCTCCCTGGGATGGGAAGCAAAAGGGCACCGCTGGATAGAAATGGCTCAAAAAAGCGATAGAATTGCAGGATAGCCCAAGAATTTATAGTGTCTCAAACATTCGGATGTAAAAATGTTGAGTAAGTATCTAAGTGCCGCAATGCGGATGGCAAAGTATAAAATCCTCGAAGATGGAACCTACTACGGTGAAATCCCTGGCTTTCGTGGAGTTCTGGCAAATGCAGATACCCTGGAGGAATGCCGGGACCAACTCCAGGAAGTTCTCGAAGATTGGATCCTGGTTGGCGTAAAGCTCGGCCATGAGTTGCCAGTGGCAGGTAAGATCAGCCTCGTGGTGAAGACCACATAATGCCTGCTGTCGGCTCGATCCACCGTAGGGAACTTTCGTGCCCTGAAGAAACTTGGTTTTATCGGCCCATACGCTGGTGGTAAACATGAATTTATGGTCAGAGAAAAAGACCAAATAAAAGTGAGATCAGCTACCCCCTACTTGGAGAGATTTTACGTGCGGCCGCAATTTTCCTTCGAGGAATGAGAACGCTTCTAAGCAAGCTAAATTTCGTAAGGAAAGAAATAAAACATCCGATAACCAATACCCAACCGAAAACCTAATTTAGCATCGGATGGAACGGAGAAAAACATGAAGACCATTTGGGGTATTTTTAGCAAGATCATTCTTATTGCCATCTTGGCGGCCCTGATCACACCGCCCGCCTACCTGGCCTGGCGGGCCGGGCAGCCGATGGAGCTGCCCCAGTTCAAGGGCTTGACCTATTACCAGTACATGGCCTGGCAGAAGATCGCCCTGCGCCAGCAGGCAGTTCAGTACCACGCCATGTACCCCAATGCCAAGATGGGCGGCGGGCTGGATATGTGCTACAACACTGACGCCGGGATCAACCTGAGCCTTCGACTGCCTCTCTCGGGCTTGTATGCCCTGGCCGGGATCTATCCCGCCATCAAGCCACATCTCAACCAGGAGGATGTGCAGGATGGAACCGTACCAAGCGATGTTACCTGGCTGACCTTCCTGCCGGTCTGGTGGACCACTTTCGAGAAGACAGTCTGGTACCGGGCAGAGCACGGTTCTTCCGAGTTCGTGGCATACTGCCGCCTGCAGCCGAACATTCCCACCCCGGTCCAGTTCGAAGAGATGCAGACCCAGGCGATGAACGTCCAGGAAGCCCATTGAGACTCTTGAGACTGATGCGGAAGCAGCCATGAACCCGATCATCCAACGAGCCGCCGATCTGATCGTGCTGGATGGCCGGGGCAAGATCGCAAACCGCCGGGAAGTGCTGCTCCAACTTGAAAAAGAATTCCCGGCAACCCGCCCATACACGATCATGGTCTACACAGATCAGGGAGCGACCATCCGGCGCAAACGGGATGGCGTCAAGGCATCCCACGGCCCCGAGAAACTAGCCAACCCAGGCTTGACAGAATCGACAACACGCGTAAAATAGCCCCTGAAGTGATGTGAAGTGCAGCCGCAAGGCTGCGCGTCTGAAAGATGAAGTGCACCCGATTTTGGGTGCATTTTTTGTTGCCTGTACCCACGAAGTGGGCACCTGCCCCCGGCTCAGGCAGGATCATAACCAAACCATGACCAGGAAGAAACCATGAAAACTCACGAAATCCAGATCTCCCGCAAAACCACTCGGAATACCCTGTTCGCGCTGATCCTGCTACTGGTAGTTGCCGGCGGATTTTTCCTGCTGCGCTCCGATCCCACGGTCGTGGGCATGCTTGCCCGGTTCAATAGCACGGAGACCCCCACCGTAGGCGATCCGGCCACCATGCCGGATGCCCAGGCGGCCGTTTCCGCCATCACCGCCTTCTACACCCTGGACCATACCGTTCCAGAGGATCAGTGGCAGGCCTCCGTGTGCAAGTGGACCACCACCGGTGGTTGCACCGTGATCCGGCAGCTCTATGCGCCGCCCGTTCAAGCCCTGGTCGATGCCAATCAGGTGCAGACCGGCTGCACGGTCAAGGCCGTTCGCCTGGTCGAAAACAACAGAAAGAGCCGCACTTGGTTGCTCACCGTCTCGCTGGATCATCCGTGGCCCGGCGCCGGCGCGGAATTCCCCGTGTATGCCCAGGTCACCCAGCAGAACGGGATTTGGCTACTGGAGCACATCCTGCTCGAACAGGAAGCTGCCCGCTTCCAAATTAATTCGGATGCGACAGCCACGCCTGCCCATTAGGCAGGCAAAGGAGGACTTCATGAAACGCATCTTCTCGATCTCCCTGATCTTTGTCTTTCTGGCTATTGCGGCCTCGCGAGCGCTTCCCGTTCAGGCGCAGACGGGCAGCGCCTGGGCCGAAGTAGTGAACCCGGACGGCTCGCTAAACAGCGACCTGACCGACCTGGGCGTGGTCACACAGTCGACCGCCTGGATGCCCAGCATCCCCGGCATTGGCAACCTTGAGGCCAGCTATCACGAGTACCAAACCCCCAGCGGGAACATTGTGGTTGTGCCCAGCGCCACCACGCTGTTCTTCATGGCGCTCAACCCCCAACAGTCCGGTCTCAGCGATGCGGATTCGCAGCTCAGCCTCGGCGCAGGCATGGGGATCGAGGCCCCCGGCATTCTCAAGGCAATGTTGCAGGGAGTCATCGATCCGTCACAAATCACCAGCCTGGGATACACCAATCCGGATGATTTTTTCACCGATGTGATCAATGGCAAGCAGAATATCTGGTCGATCCTGGGGCAGAATACGCTGGGGTTCCTGGAAAGTCTTGTAAAAATGTCTCTCACTGACCAGAACCTGTACACGTTGCTTCTGCTCTACACCCCTGGCGACTGCGCCAAAGTTCCCGGAGGATGCCCGGCGAATGCCAAACTGCCTGAACCACCCGTACCGCCTTCCTGCAGTACGCCCGTTGTCACGAGCGGAGCGATCACCGTCACGGCCCACAAGATAGCCCCACCCAACCCGATCGTGGTCGGCCAGGATCCGCAGCGTCGCGGTGCGGATGTAACCTGGGAAGTGCGCGTGGATCCGACCATCTACACATACGGCGTCAAGACGCCCGTCATGGGAACGGTCTGCGTCGCCGGGGGCAGTTCATCGAACTGCACAACCTCCGACAACCAGGCAGGTACGCTCCAACAGGTCGTTGTCCGGTACGACTGTGTGCAGCATACCAGGCTCTTTCCCGAAGGGTTGAACTGGATCACACCTTTCGCTTCCCTCAGCCAGACATCGCGCGATTGGATCCTCAACACGCTCAGCGTGCGCTATCCCGAAGCGTACCTGCACAACCCATATTTCAGTTTTCGTGGTGATCCGGTCACAGGTTCACTCCACGGCAACACCTTCGTTTGGTCCTTCACGCAGACTTCCATGCAAGTAGCCGATCCAGGCTATTTCAACCTGGGTGTGGCAGGCTCGACCAGCGGAACGCCGGTCTCCTCGCCGCGCGGCTTTAGCAAGATCGGCAACCAGTTTGGAGTCTGGCTGGAGGAAGTCGCCATCATCCAATGAGCCTGTCTGATGTGCTGATCTGGATCGCCAACGGATTCCTGGTGATCCTGTTCTTTCTGGTGGATCACCTGCCAACAATCCTGCTGCTGGGGGGCGGCGCCGCCCTGGTGTACCTGGTTCCGGCCATCATGCGGCTATGGGCCGTGGGCACAGGGATACTATCCATCGCGGCCAGCCTGTTCGCCCCGGCCCCCGCACCGGTGATGCTGGTGGTGCTGGCGCTCGCATCGGCCGCCGCCGTGTACCTCGAACAATACAACCGGCCGGCCAGGTTCTGGGTCGTGATCGGCAGCCTGTCCGGCTATTCCCTGCTTGGCCTGGCATACACTGCCTGGCAGGTGTATTCGACCAACAATCCCCAGGCCGACCCGGCCACCGCCCAGGGGTTGAACTACTTCAGCACGATCGCTGGCATTGCCATGTACGTTCTGCCCTTGGCAGCCATCGTCATGCTGGTTCAGTCCGTACTGGCCCACCCGCCCAGCGGCAGTCCCCAGCAGATCCTCACCCAGGTACGGACAAGGGGGAAGGAAAGATGACAGCGCGTTCTCCAGTTATTTTCATGTTCGTAACGGCTAATCAGCCGTTAGAGAGATATAGGGGGCCTAGGCTAATTAGCCCGTACAGGTTTGAGAGCGTAAGGGCGGAATTCATTGTAGATATACCCTTGCACGGATACCGGGGGGCGTCATGCTAACCATCCTGGACAACGGCCTGTGTATCGAGGATGGGAAATTCCGATATGCCTGGTATCGCATCTCGGCCGATGATGGTGCGCCGTATTACCGCTGCGTGGCCATAAAGCAGCTGGATGCCATCCCGGTCGCGGTCCGCGAGGATTACAACCTGCTTGGCAAGATGTGGGGAGCCATGCGCGGCCTGTACAACGCCGGGGTGAACTTCGTTGCCGCCAACGCCGGAATTTTCAACCCGGACCACATTGGCCTGGTGCAATACTTCGGCGCCGCTGGCGAAG
This sequence comes from uncultured Chloroflexia bacterium, assembly GCA_963837875.1. Lineage (GTDB taxonomy): Bacteria > Chloroflexota > Anaerolineae > Anaerolineales > Villigracilaceae > UBA877. The sequence goes on along the minus strand of CAWIOV010000001.1, from coordinate 1,423,021 downwards.
GATCGGATGAAACATTCGCGGCGACAGAAGCCCTGCGCGGCATGGCCACCGTCGAAGGGGTCATGGCGAACTTTCACCAATCCCGGCTGATCCCGCCCAACGCGGATTGGCTGCGCTGGTACCTGGAATTCATCACGGATCACGGCCATTTCATCGCCGCCTTGTTGGGCCACCCGGATCCACGCCAGGGCCGGGGGACCGGGACAAAAGATGGAGCGATCGGGGATGCCAGCAAGGATGATCTGGCGCTGGAGCAGAACGAGATCCTGTTCCGTGGACTGGCCAAGCTGCGTCAGAATTTTGTCTTTCAAGTTTTAGCCGAGCACGTGAACCGCCCGCAACTCACCGGCGCCCTGGTGAGGATCGCCGAGATGGCATCCATCGTGGCTTCCCGCCGTAAGGGCGCGATCAACATCGGCTTCAGCCTGGGCATTCCCCTGATGGCCGCGGTCGGGCAAAGCCTGGCAGCCAGCCAGGGAGCTTCCCAGGGAACCTCCCAGGGAGTATCACAATCCGCCCAGCACTCGTTGGGGACCAGTCACCAGGTTGGCCAAGCGCATACCGAATCGCAGAGTGTTTCCCACACAGAAGGCAAATCCTGGAGCGATACTGTCGGGAAAAGCGTTACTGACACCCAATCACATTCCGTGACGGACTCCCAAAGTGTATCCGCTTCCCGGGGAACGAGTGAAGGCGTCAACGCCGGTCTGAATGGTGGGCTTTCCCTGGGCGGGAAGGCAGATGCCGATCCGGCCGGTGTGGGTATCGGGTTGAACGGCGGCGCGAATGTCGGTGGCAGCCTGGGCGGGAGTCTCGGCTGGAACCAGTCCCAGGGCTGGAGCCAGGGACGGGCCGAAACGGTTGGCCAGGCGCACTCCGTCGGAAGCATGCAATCGCATTCCGCCGGTGGGATGGTGGCCGACAGCGTTTCGCACGGCTCGGCAGACACCAGTTCCGAAGCATGGGGAACGAGCGAAGGATACGGGCAAGGCTACGCTCAGAGCCTCGCACGTTCACAAGCGCTCAGCCAGGCTTTGACGCATGGGGTCACGGGCAGCCTTTCCACTGGCCTGATGCCGGGCTTCAATATCGGGCGTTCCTGGCAGACCGAAGATGATGTGGCGGATCGCCTGACCGAAGTGCTACGGAAGCTGGAGGGCTTGGTCAATACCGCCTCCGCCGAAGGCGGCTTCATGGCCAACGCATTGATCTTCACCGAGTCCATGGAGGGCGCATCGGCAGCAGACGCACTAGCTCCGCAGGCCTTCCACGGGCCGGATGTGGCGACGCCAATCCTGACCATCGCCCCGCTCGAAGGGGACGAGCCGGAACTACGCGCCCACGCCCTGGCGTTCCTCCCCTGGCGAGGTGGGGAAGAATACGATCCATTGAGCGGGGCGCTTTGGACCCGCTATGCCACCCTGCTGACCGCTTCCCAGATGGCATCCCTGACCGCTCCGGCGCTCTTCGAGGAAGGTGTGGCCGCCACCGTCATGGCGCCCATCCCACACGGGATGGGTTTCATCCCCAACATGCCCGGGGATGTGGTCATCGGCCACCAGTACAGCCCGGAGACCGCCGACCTGACCACCGCCCAGGTCCGGCTTTCCCCGGACATGTTCATGCACACCCTGTATGCCGGCGATACCGGGTTCGGCAAGTCCGTGGCTGCCATTCGCACCGTATACGAAACCACCCAGGCCTGGAACTGGCGCACGATCGTGCTGGACTTCGGCGCCGGCTGGCGCCAGCTCCTGAACGCCCCGGGCACGCAGGGGCGGGTGAACATCCTGCAGCTCTGGCCGGATGCCGTCCGGCCGATGCGCTGGAACCCGCTCCAGATCGGACGCATGATCGCCCCGGAAACCCAGTGGCGCGCCTTTGCAGACGTATTCGGCTCGATCACCCAGCTCGGCGTCAAGCGCCAGAAGCAGGAACTCCTCGAAGCCCTGCGGATCTGCTATATCCGTACCGGCGTGCTGATCGATGATCCCCAGGTGCGAGCCGATCCCCAGTGGGGCAAGGTTCAGTATGGCGAGGAGTTGGCCCTGGTCGGCGTTCTGGGAGGCACTCCGCTCAGCTCTCTGACCGCAAAACAGCGCCAGGCGTTGGCGGTTCAGCGCAGCTCGGTGGTCGGCCTGGTCGACCTGTATGCCGAGGTTGAGGCCAAGTTGAAATCTGTTCCGCCACGCGACACTATGCTGACCGGCGTGCTCGAAGGCATCCTCTTCCGCATGAACCCGCTCGTTCAAGGCGCCGCGGCGGTGCAGTTCTCTCCTGGAAAAGACTGCGTTCCGGTTGAAGATCTGTCCAAGCCCAACGGCATCACCATCATCGAAGGCGGGATGTTCCTGGACGAATTCGGCAAGGCGTTCCTGCTGGGCTGGGTCGGCTGGCACACCTACATGGACCGGGTGGCTACCCGTGTTCACGAGGTGCACATGACCGAACCGATGCTGCATATCGTGTACGAAGAAGCCAATAAGATCTTCGGCCAGCAGCAGAAAGGCGGCGGGGATGATGGCGGGGGAGCGGATATCGCCGACCAATACGGCGCCCAGTTCCGGGATGCGCGCAAGTACGGCGTGCGCTTCTCGGTGATCGCCCAGGCGCCTGCCCTGATTGCCCCGGACATCGTTTCCTCCTGCTCCAACCTGGTGATCAACTATCTCAAGAACCCGAAGGATAAGGACCTGGTGCTTTCTGCTCTGGCCCGCTCGGAAAAGGGCTTCCGTGATGAGGAATGGCGCCGATTTGTGGATGATATGGGCATCGGCATGGCCATTGGCCGCTTCCCATACACTCCCGATCGCCGGCTGCAGCGCTCGATCCTCTTCCGGCCCCTGATGCTGGATGTGCCGGAGCCGACCGACGACGAGATCGCCGCCCGGCTCGGAAGGATCGCCCTGTGAAGATCTCCCGCAATCTCGTGATTGTGCTCGTGTTCCTGGTGTGCGCCTTGCTCATGGTCGTTGCAGCGCTACAACTAACACATGGCTCCGGGGATCATCACTGGGACGGTCTCCAGGTATTGAACACTTCCACTCCCACCCTCACTCTCTTCCCGGCCAACGGCTGGTGGACGACCCTACCCACTTCGTGGGCACAGGTACCCGCGCCCGTTCCAGCGCTCCCCACCCAGACGCCTGCATCCCACCCATGAGGCTCCATGTCGTCATCATCTTACCCACTTCCGATCGTCTTTTTCGATCCCGATAGCAATGAAGCACGCCTGGCCCTGGCTCAGGCTCTGCAGGATCTCCCCCAAGGCGTGATCACCGCCGGGCTGATCATCAAGGTCGAAAAGACCCCTGAAGGGTACGAAAAACTCGTCAACTGGGAGCTAACCGCTCCTGAAACTCTCAAGGCCCTTGCCCTGATCCTGCCCCCGGCGGACGGCGAGGGTACCAACCATGAAAAGGAGTGATCCCCATGAAGAAAGTGCTTCCCATCGTTCTGGCAGTGGTCGTTTTCCTGGCGGCCATTGTTCTGCTGCGCCCTGCCTCGTCGAAGACGGTCGTTGTGGCTGCCCACGATCTGCGCGCCGGCCACACTCTAGCCGACAGTGATCTGGTGACCCAGGCCATGCCCGCCAACGCCATTGCTGCGGATGCCATCACCGACATCAAGCAAGCGCTTGGCCAGACCCTGCGCATCGATCGTGGCCAGGGAGATGTCATCCGCACTTCCAACCTGGGCGGGATGATCACCCTCCAACCCGATGAGCGGGCCGTGGCGGTCAAGATCACGGATGCCACCGGCCTGGTAGGCCTGCTGGTTCCCGGCCAGAAGGTCGGTATCGTAGCCAGCATTCAGATGCAAGGCTCCGATAGCCAGGGAATCTTCTCGAAGTCCGCTATCGAAGGGCTGCGGGTGATGTACGTGGATCCCCGTTTCTCGGCCGCTGACACAACCACATCCGACCTGCAGACTGTTGGCACCCCTACCGCGGCTTCCGGCTTGAGCAGCGTGAACGGGATGGGCAGCGCCACCGACCGCGCCCAGACCGGCTTTGTAATCCTGGCCGTGCCGACCAGCCTGGAAACCATCTTGTATGATTTCAGCGCCAATAATTCCATCTCCCAGTCCCGCCAGGTGAATGTTCTGGAGCTGCTGGCTGCGCTGGGAGCGAGCGACAGCACTTCCACGATCACCCTGTACCTGATGCCTGGCGAAAACGCAAAGCAGTTCACTTCGCCCGGCCTCTGGCTGCCTGGCCTCGTGATCACCCCGCAGGCCACCCCAACCGGCACACCAAGCGCTCCTGGCGCCGTTACCACCGTCGTTCCTCAACCGACCCCGACGAGATAGCCATGAGCCCCAGCACCTCATGGGGAGGGCAAGCACCTCCCAATACCAGCGGAGAAAAACCGATCAGTGTCCTGTTGGCCGGAGAGGTTGGCTCCCGCCTGCTTGCCTGGCAGCAGTCGATCACCATGGATGCCCGCTTCCGCGTGGCCGCCCTGGCCAACGATCCCACCGATCTGCAGGCCAAGCTGGCATACAGCCCGGAGGTCATCTTCCTGGATGCGAAGGTTTTTCACGGTCCCCAACCCTTGATGGAGACCCTGGCTGCCGTCACCGGGGCGGTGTACATCGTTCTGCCTCCGGAAGTCTCTACAGCCAAAGAACCGGAGATGCGCGAGCTGCCCGAGAAGCTGAAGGCGATCGCTTCGGTGAAGCAGGTGTATATCGGTGACGCGCCCATCCCGGATATGCTGCAACGCGCCTATACCGATGCTCTGACGCTGCGGCGTACGATCGCCGCTCCCGTTTCATGGCAAGCCCGGCAGCAGGCCGCAACTTCTGTAACCGGGATGCGGGTGATCACGATCTGGAATCGGGCAGGCGGGGCCGGCAGAACCACGATCGCGGCGGCCCTGGGCATAGCCCTGGCCAGGCGGGGTGTGCGTTCCCTGTTGATTGGCCTGGACGCGCCGGATGTCATGCCCCTGCACCTGGGGCTGAAGCCGGAACCGAACGTGCTTTCCTGGTTCGCCACGCCAACCTTGCAAACCATCCAGAACGCCGCCCAGCACGTTGGGGACCTGGATGTGCTGGTGGGCTTCCCGGATATTCTCTCGGAAGATACAGGCCAGAAGGCCGAGGAGAAGAATTCGGTCAGCGCCCTGGCAACCACCGCAGCCTGGGGCCAGTATGGCGCCATCCTGCTGGATGCCCCGGCGGCTTCCGGCCTGGCCATGTCTGCGGTTGTGGCCTGCAACACCTGGGTGATCGTGGCCCGGCCCACCCTGGCCGATGCCTGGGCATCAGTGGATGCCCTGCGCACCGTGACCCAGCGGGCTGCCGGGCAGCATCGCATTGTTCCTGGCAACATTTTCGTGGTCCTGAACATGCGCGGCAGCGGCATGATGTCACCGAATGATTGGCACCAGTCAGCCGATGCAACCTGCCGGCAGATCGGCCTGCAGACCGGTTTCCCGCCGGTGGCCGCCGTGATCCCCTTCGTGCCGGGTATCCCGCTCAACCAGGATGCCGGCCGGCCGGTGATCGACAGCGACGATGAGTTCGCCCGGCCGATCCACGGCCTGGCCGATATGCTCTTCGGCGCCGGGGCGCCGGCGGATGTCAGGAAAGGCGGCAAACGCTTCACGTTGGGCGGTCTCTCGATCAAGGTGAAAGGGTAATCCATATGAGCGGGTGGAGTGAAATTATTCCTCAGCTCGAAGCCGATCAGCGCAGTCAGATCGTCGACGATGTGGCCGAATCCTTCCGTGGCCGGCCGCTGGCCGAGCTGCGCCAGGAACCGGAGAAACTCGTTCCCCAGGCTGTCCAGGGGGTGCTGGCGGTTGCCGGCCGGATGGGCCTGAAGGTTCCTGAAGCGGATATCGAAAAGATCGCCCGGGAAGTGATCGCCCGCGTGGGCGGGCTGGGATTCCTTTCCCCGTTGCTTCGCCTGGACAGCGGTCTGACTGAGATCGCCGTCAATCCCGATGGAACGGTCTGGGTTGTTCCGAAGGGAGAACAGGACTTCGTTCTCCTTCCGGATGTGCATCCTTCCCAGAACGATGTCTGGCGGGCGGTCGAGGCCCTGCTGGCTCCCCTCGGCCGGGCCTGCAGCGAAGCCTCGCCATCCGTGGACGCCAAGCTCCCCCGCCAGGAGGGCCTGCCAGGCGGGGCGCGCGTCAAGATCTTGCATCCCGTCATTGCACCGGGAAAAGGATTCCCGGCCATCAATATCCGCCTGTTCGAGCCGAAGCCGGTCCTGCCGGCCCAACTCGTTGAGTGGAACCTGGCCCCCAGGTCGGTCATCGACGGGCTGGTGCAGGCGGTCGCCCAGGGGCTGCGCATCCTGGTGATCGGCGGCACGGCCAGCGGCAAGACCACCCTGCTTTCCGCCATTTGCAACGGCATCCCCAAGTCCGCCCGCATCCTGAAGATCGAGGACCCGGAGGAGATCTGGCTGGAGCATCCCCACGTGGTCACACTCGAAGCCCGGCCGGCCCAGGTCGGCACATCGGTGACTTCATACCAGCTTGCCAGCGGCGTGGATGACGCCATGCGTATGTCCCCCCGCTGGCTGATCGTGGGTGAAATGCGCCGCGGGGATGCAGTGGCCGCTCTGTTCCGCGCCCAGATGTCCGACCATCCCGGTTTGTCCACCTTCCACGCCGAGGGGCCGGATGCGGCCATCAACCGCCTCAACCTGCTCCTGTTCAACGATGTGCGCATCCCGGCCGAAGGAGCAAAAGGGATGTTCGTCCAGGCAGTGGATCTGCTGGTGCAGGTTGGTTTTCGCCTGGATAAACAGGGCAAGCGCCGCCGGCACCTGGTTGGCATCTGGAAGGTGGACAAGGCGCTCAAAAGCGGCAATGTCGTTTTCCACTCCCTGTATCAATTGCCGGGCGAAGAGATCGGCGAGCGGGCCACGGCGCTCAACCAGGTCGAGGCAGTCTTCAACCGCATCTCTGCCGGTGATGCGGAAGCCGGTATGCGTCTGGCAGAAGGAGCACCCCAATGAATCTCAGTTTATTCCACCTCCCGCCGGCAATCTATAACCTGCTGCCGGCGCTCGGGGCGGCAGCCCTGGCATTCATCGGCTACCTGCTGGGCAGCGCCCTGGTGGCCCGGATCGAGAAAAACACGGCCGGCCGGCTGGAGAAGTTTGCCGCCCAGGGGGAAAAAGCAGGCGGCGCCTCGGCCACCTTGACCCGGATCGGCAGCCATTCGTACCGCGTCCAGCTCGCTTTCTCCCGCTTCAACATCGATGTGCACGGCCGGGAGGATTACTTCTTGTGGCTGGCCCGGATTGCGGTGGGCGGCGGCCTGACCCTGGCCATGCTGCTCTTCGGCCTGCCATTCCTGACCAGCCTGATCGGCCTGATCGCTGGCTACGTCCTGGTGGATGGGATTGTCACCCGGGACTGGAACAAGATGCGCACGGACATCGAGGCGGAGATCCCGGCCCTGCTCTCCGGCCTGAAATCGAACATCGCCACCGCGCCGAATGTCCCGGATGCCCTGGCGGATACCGCCCGGACACTCAAGAAGGGCGGTCCGCTGCGCAATTGGGCCGAGAAGACCGCCTCCCGCATGCACACCGAAGGGCAGCCTTGTATCACGCTACTCCTCGAGGAAGCCTCGGCGGTTTCATCCTCCCTGGCGGTGTGCGTGGAACTGATCAGCCGCATGTGGACAACCGGCGGCGCCGGCTATGCCCAGGCTTTCGAGAGCGCCGCGGCGAATTTACGCGAAGTACTGAACGCACGCGTGCTTGCCCGTGCCCGCGGCTCCGGCGCCCAGGGCACAACCAACCTGCTGATGGGCATGGCCTTTGGCACGATCGTGTTCCTCAACCACGTTCCGGCGATGGCTGCCACCGTGCGGACTCCCTTGGTGCAGGTAGCCTACGCCATCATCTTCCTGGTGCTGGTATACGGCTACAACATGATCAACGACATGATCGAGAACGCAGTGTAAGGAGGCGTGAATATGGATTATTTGCAACTAATCGTCAGGGCCGTGCCTGTGCTGTTGATAGCTGTCGTCACAGCTGCAGGGTGCCTCAAGATCCTGCAGCATAGGGATTTTGAAGCCCTGATCGACAAGCTGGATGGCGCCATCCTCGATGATTTCCGGCTGCCGATCTCCGCAGAGCACCAGGCGTTATTGGAACTGCTGGAGCGGTATCGCCTATCGGTGGCACGCAAATACCGCACCCTTACCCGTGAACAGAGGGAACGGTACTTTGAGAATGTCAGGTCGATCATCGATGAAGAGATCGCCCAGATCGTTCAGGCAGATTACCAGCTCACCCAGGCAAAAATTGCTTCCAAGATAGCCCTCCTGAAAGAGATTGACACCCTGCTTGGCAAGGGCGAAGCTGCCAGCCGCATGCAGATCGACCGGAAGCTCGCAGAGGAGGCATAGTATGGATTATCACTCTATCATTCCTCCGGTCGCGGCTATCCTGCTGGCCCTTCTCACATACTGGTTCGTGAACGGCCTGGGCATCTCGGTGCAGAGATCCGCTGCAGCCCGGTTGGAGGCGCATGCAAAACGAGATCCGCGCAACATGACCGACCGGGTGGGCGACCTGCTGGTGGACCGCCTGGGTCTGCGTCTGAAAGCCTGGGAACACGAGCTCCGCTGGGCGCAGATCGGCGGGTATTACATGACTGCCGAAGAAAAGCCCAAGCCGAAATCCGTCGGCAGCGTGCTGGGGCAAAGCGTGCTATTCGCCGGCCTGGGCCTGGCCTACGTGCTGGCGTTCCGGGCCTTCAGCCCGATCTACCTGATCATCATCGCGCTGGCTGCCTATTACCCATACATGACCCTGCGCGGCCGTGCGGATACCGTCCGGGAGGCGGTAAAGCGCGGCCTACCGGAAGCAGCTGCTCTCGTGGCCGCCGAGATGAGCGCCGGCAACTCGATCACCCTGGGCATGGAGCGGGCAAGCGAGCTGCCCGGCCCGATCGGGAAGATCCTGCGCTCCGCGATGGAACGCGCCACGGCTTCCGGAGCGCTGCTCTTCTCCCAGGCCGAAGCGAAAGGGATGCTCCCAGATTACATTACCGAGCTGCAATTCTCTCCGCTGGAAGCCTTCACCGCCCGCATGGACGCTGTGGCCGAACGCGGCGCGGAAGGCCCGCAGCGCATGACCGAGCTGGCGCGTGACCTGGCGATGGAATATCAAGTGGCTGTTGCCCGGGCTGCTGAAACGCTGGATACCAAACTGCTCATGCCCATGACCCTTTTCTTCTTCGTTCCCTTCATGCTGGCTATCTTCCTGCCCCTGGCCGTCAGCATGTTCAGCGCTTTTTAGGAGATCTGCATGCCAAAACATATTGCCACCATCCTGCTGGCCACCACCGACCCGTCCGTAGCCGCAACCATTCCTGAAGACCAGTTCCAGATCCTGGAAGCCTCCACCACCCTGGGTATCGCCCGCGCCCTGCTGCAAAAGCCAATCCTGATCGTGGCCGAACTGGACGCCATCCCCGAAGCGGGCAATGTTTCCCGCCAGGTCATCCGCTCGGCCTTTGAATCCCTAGCGTCCCAGAGCGCAGCCGTGATCGTGTCCTCGACCGAGTTCCTCGCCGGCCGGGAGCAGCGCCTGGGGGAAGCGCTTATGGCCGGTGGTGAACGCACGGGCATCCATTATCTGACGCCGCGTGTTGCCATATTTACCAACTTCTGCGGCGGGGTAGGCAAGACCACCCTTTCCCTGGCTCTCGCCGGCGCCTTCCGCAAGGCGACCGGCCTGCCGGCCGCCCTGGTTGAGGCGGGCGTGGGCGCCAGCTCCTTCGATGCCCGGATCGGGAAGCACAACTCGCTGTATGACATCGTGACCCAGGGCAGCGAGGTCCAACGCTGGCGCGAGGTGGATGTGTACCCATCCGACACTTGGGGGGCAGAGATGCTGGCCACGGATGGCCGCCTCCAGGCCGCCCTGCAGCAGATCTGCCACAACCACACCCTGACAGTCGCCGATACCTTCCCGACCAACCCGCTGTGGAAATACCTGCTTGAACTGGCTACGGATCTGATCGTGGTCGCCGCTTCCCGCCCGGATGCCCTGGCCCAGACGGAAGCCATCCTGCAGCGGCTCAACGAGGAGACCGCCTCGCTCGACCCGCGGCCGCATGTGCACGTGATCCTCAACCAGGTGCGCACCCTGGGAGAACGCATCGCCGCCGGCCAGGTGGCTGCTTCCATCAACTTCAACGAGCACCGCGCTGACCAGCTCGACGGCGCCCTGGCCGAACCGCTGCTGGGCCTGCTCTATCCCGGTTGGACCCAAAAGAGGTAACTCATGAAACGTATCTTGCCGATCATTTTTGCTCTCATCGCCCTGGCAGCCGCCTTTGTGGGCGCCCGGTACTGGCAGGAGAACTACCTGGCCGGGATCAGCACGGTGAAAGTGCCCGTACCGAAAGCCGATATCCAGCCCTATACCCCCCTCACGGCAAGCCTGTTCGTAATGCAGGATCTGCCCCGCTCCATGGCCTCGGGTGGAGTTTATCTGGCCTCCACAGAGGATGTCAAAGGAGCCATCAGCTCCCAGCTGCTGCCGGCCGGCCTGCCGGTGGCAAAGCGCCTGGCCGTACCCGCCGCCCAGTTCCGCCTGGCCGATCCCAACCTGGAAGTGATCTCCCTGCCGGCCGAGGCAACCATCGCCGCTGGCGGGCAGGTGCATATTGGCGAGCAGATCAACATCTACTGTCTGATCCCGGTCAAGCAGAGCAGCACGGACAGCAACGCGCCGCAGCCAACTCCGATCGTCGAGCTGGTCGCCCGCGTGCCAGTCGTGGATGTGCTGGCATCTGCCGGCGATCCGCTGGTTTCAACGGGCAACAACGGGCAGACCGAGACCAAGCCGATGGCGATCCTGGTGGTAGCTGCCCCGCACGAGACGGTCCAGGGAATCCTGGATGCCATCGCCTTAGTGGAACATGAAGGAGCCAAACTGTGGGTAACCCTGGCGACCCCGTAGCCCTTCGACAGGCTCACACCGTCCCGGTGTCCTTCCGGGAGGAGAGCGCTTTCCACGGCCTGGAAGAGGCCGACCTGGAGCTGCTGAACTTCGTCCAGGACAGCATCCTGGCCGGCGGGGGCCGCGTGCCGGCCTGGGGCGAGGCGGACTTAAAGGTGTTGCGCGCTTTCCGTGACCAGGTGCGCCAGCTCCTGCGGGCGAAGGTATCGCCCACCCGGCTGGACGATACCGCCATCCGACTGGCCGATTCCCTGTGCGGGATCGGGCTGCTGGAACAGTTCCTCCGTCATGCTGACATCGAGGAAATCTACGTTCGGCACGGCGAGGTCGCCATCGAACGCTCCGGCCGGTTGGAACGCCAGATCGCCCATGCACCCAACTCGTACTGGGAAGCACTGATCAAGCGCGTCGCCGACCAGCGCGGGGTGGCCATCTCGCCCCGCAACCGGGCGGTGTTGGTAGACCTGCCGACCGGCGAACGCTTCACCGGGATGCTCCCGCCCCTAGCAGACGGCCCGGCGGTGAACATTCGGCGATATGGAACCAAGGAGATGGGCCTGGAGCAGCTGCACGAGCTGGGCGCCTTCAGTACCCAGAAGGCGCGCCTGACCGGCGGGCTGGAGGATATCTTCGACCCGGAAGCACGTTCCCTGGTAGCTGCCCTGCCAGATGATTCGCCGGAGCGCTTCCTGGCCTGGGTGGTGGCTGCCCAGGCGGGCAACATCCTGATCGCCGGCGAGTTCTCCTCCGGCAAGACCACCCTGCTGAACGCCCTGTGCAAGTACTTCCCGCGCCGCTCGCCTCTGGCAATCCTGGAAACCTTCCGCGAGCTACAACCGCCGGAGGCGCTCTTCCAGATGCGCGCCATCGCCCCCTCGATGCTGCTGCCTGGCCAGGAAGAAGTGGCCACGATGGACTGGGTACTCAATACGGTCTACACCCGCACCAACCCGGCCGCCATCCTGCTTTCGGAGATCGTCTCGCCCGGCGAGGCCATGCAGTTCCTGATGGCGGCCAACCTCGGCCGGCGGGCCTATTCCACCATCCACGGCGGCACGGTCGAGACGGCTCTGCGCCGGCTGGAGAAGTTCGCCCTGCAGGACTCGTCCGAGATCGGCCGGGAGGTGGTGCGCGAGTTGATCGTGGGTGGGGCCAACCTGGTGGTGCACCTGGCCCGCAACCCGCAGGAAAGCCACGTGGCCCGCTTCGTGGATGCGATCGACCTGGTGACGGGCGTCTCTCCGGAAGGGAAGTACGAGTTAAACCGCCTGTATTCCGGCTGGAGCGGCGAAGGCATGGATGCAGCCCGGATCCTGCAGCGAGCCTGGAGACCCTCAAAGAAATGAGCATTCCCTTGATCTTGAGCCTGCTTTTTGGCCTGGGCCTGTTCCTGTTGGTCTACCCGCTCCTGGGCCTGCTGGGCGACATACTGGATGGCGCCGTTCGGCGGATCACACACATCCTGCGGCCGGCGGCTGTCCGGCGGATCATGGAATTCCAGAAACTGGCCGAAGGAGGCGCTCCGGTGGATGGGAAAGCCCCTGACCGGCGCCGGCTGGCTGTGGCCGGCGTGCTGCAATGGCAGCCGTTCTGGTTGGCAGCTGCTACCCTGGCCGCCCTTCTGCTGACCGATCGGCTCTTCTCCCCGCTGGCATTTATCCTGGTGCTGGTGGGAGGCGAGATCTATCGCTCAACCTATCGTTCCCAGCGCATGCAGCGTTTGAACGAAGATGTATCCAGCCTGATCATCCAGTTCGCCAGCCGCTACCCGATCACGCACTCGCTGGCCCGGACGCTCCAATCATCAGCAGAGACCCTGCCCGACCGGGAAGTGCGCCGGGCGGTATCCGCCTGCCTGGCTCGTTTGGCGATGAACAAGCCGCTGGCCGAGGCCATGCAGCCGCTCCAAGAGTTGAAGCACACCGTTCTTCGCCGTTTCGGCCAGGTGCTGGCCGGGGCGCAGGACACCAACGAAAACGTCTTCACCGAGACTCTGGGTGTGTTGCGTGGGGAAGTGGAAGGTCGGATGGACCTGCGGCGCCAGGCCCGCCAGTCGCTCACCCTGGTGCGCGGCACGACGCGTGTCCTGCAAATCGCGGTGGTCATAGCCGCCATCCTGGCCGGCTCGCTGGGCAACTGGCGGTCCTATTTCTTCCAGTCCACCCAAAACTGGATGCTGTTCATCGGGATGCTCGGCGTGGCTGCCCTGGGCAGCCTGTATGTCGAGACCGAGTTGCGGCAGCTGGAGGTTTGAGATGATCAGGATGGATTGGATCAGTGCAGGCCTGTTCGGTCTCTTTATCTTTCTGCTGACCTTCTCTGGATTGATCAGCCTGGCCGGACTGCTCGAGAGCTTTGGCTTGCGCCGCAATCGCTTCAGCAATTTACTCTCCAGTTCACCCGAGGCTCGGAAGGCGCCGGTGCGAACCAGCCGGGAGGAGTTGCTCGGTTTGGGCAAGATCCCCTGGATGCCACTTTACTTCCTAGGCGCGGCGGCCGGGCTGGGCCTGTTTCTGTTTACCCACCAGCTCCTGACCGTGTTCACAGCCTTCCTACCCCTCGCCGCCCGGGCCTGGCTGACCAACCAACGCAAGCGTGAACTGAACAACGAGGTGCTCGCCTTCCTGATGGATCTGCGCCTGGCCATTCCTCTGCAAGGAACATTGCTGCGTGCTTTGCAGGAGGTGGCCGCTCGCGGCGGAACCCGCCTGGCGGTGATCACCGCCCGCTACCTGAAGGGCGGCTGGAGCGGTTCGGGCCTGGAGCTGCTCAAGACCCTGGCCGAGGATACGAAGATCCCCGCCCTGGCCGACCTGGTAGCCTGGACCCAGGCGGCCGAAGAAGGCGTGATGCAGGCCGACCAACCCTTCGAGCACGCCCTGGAACGCTTGCAGACCGAGACTCGCACGGCCGCATTAGAAAACATGCAGCGCATTCCCACCCGCCTGACGCTCCTGGTCCTGCCGGCGCTGCTCGGTCCGGCCATCGTGCTGCTGCTCTACCCGCTGGCTGCCCGGCTGCTGGCCGGCATGAGCGGGATGGGCTGGAGCGGTGGATTTTAGAACATAGAAACGATGGAGAAAAAAGGAGGTGGTTGTCGTACCTGATACCCATTATCGTCCCTTTCATCGCCCCAAAAAACAATACTATTTTTGAAAAAGGAGAAAAACATCGTGTTTACCAAGAAGAATCATACCGGCGACGCCATCCTGGAATGGGTCGTCCTGATCGCTCTCGTCGTGGTGGTCGGCGGCGTTGTTGCCTACACAGTCGCCACCCAGGGTGGCGCCGAAGGTACCGCCACGGGCAACTGGATCAAGAGCCTGAACGTTCCCAGCGCCCATCCGTAACCCCTGGGCGAGAACATCAAATACTGGCGCCCTGCAGGGGGCGGGGCGCCAGGGAAGGAGTACCTATGTTTGCTGATCATCGAGGGGATGCCATCCTGGAATGGATCGTCCTGGCAGCCGTGATCATCGCTGTCATCGGCGGAACGATCTATACGCTCTCCCAGACCATCTCGACCAAGCTGCAGGATATCAATGTGCAGATCGGTTCTTAGTCGGATAGTCAAGGAGGCTGATAGTCTCATAGGAATAAAGCGCCTGAACTATCAGGCGATAAGACTATCAGGCCATCGGACGCAACGCGGTCAGGCATCGATCGAACTGCTGCTGATCCTGCTGATCCTGGTCCCGCTCCTGTTCGGGGGGATAGAGCTGGCGCGCGGCGTGGGCATCCGCCAATCGCTGGACAGCGGCACGGCTGCAGCGACGCGGGCACTCAGCATTGATCCGGTTCAGTGGGACTGGGCAACCGGCGTGATCGACCAGGCGATGACCAACAATGTGTTGGGAGGTGGATCCGTCAGCGCAGTAACCGTGAACGCCTATGACAGTAGCGGGGCGCAGCTCACCAGCGGGCAGTTGGCCACTCTTCCGTTTGGTTCGCCATTCCTGGTCGAAGCCGAATGCAACTATACCCCCTGGCTGCCGCTGGTCGGTGGAAGCACGGTGACGATCCGCGTCTCGCATTGGGGAATCGTGGAAAGTTATCCGTGAGGAAAAACTCGTGAGCAAGAATCCCGTGATCACGCAGGAAGAACTGGAAGACCTCCGCGTCCGCCGTGGCCGTACATTCATTCCTCCCTGGATGAGCATCGGCCAGGGATTGTACATCCGGAAAGGCGGAACCCTGTGGGTAGCTCTCACTCCAGGACAGGCAGCATGGATGAGGAACTGTGCGCGCACATATGACCTGCTGGGATATCCCCTGCAGAAGGGACACGCCGTGGAACTGGATGATGGCAGCATTGTGATCCAGGTACGAGGAGTGCACCGGCTGTGAACCTTTATTTCCTCCGTGCCCGCCAACGCGGCCAGGCAGCCGTTCTGGCTGTGCTGCTCGTTGCCCTGGCTGTGCTGATCGCTTCCGCCCTGGTGGATGCATATGCCCTGACGGAAGCTCGCAACTGGGGCTACCAGGCTGCCCAGCAGGCCGCCCTGGCAGGCGTTTCGCAGGGACGGGCTTGGAGCGGATTGGATACCCCGCTCTGCGCCGGCGGGCCGTCCCCGATCCAGCTCGACGCGGCCATGGCATCCCAGGCGGCCAGCGACATGCTGGACCATGAGATGAGTCTGCGTGGGATCAGCTCCTACACAGCCGATATCCGCGTCCTGCCGGCATATAACGGCGGGACGATTTCCAGCTACCCGCCTATCCCGGTACGCCTGGGTGCGAGCAGAGGGAACTGGTCCAGCTCGGAACCGGCGGTGGGCGTGTACTTGTCCTTCCCGGTCTCGACCTTCCTGCTTTCCTTCGTTGGCCGGCCGGCGGTGCAGATCGAGGTTTTCGCATCGGCCTCCGTCCACCAGCCTACGGGAGTCTGCACGCCATGAACCGGAAGGATCTGCCTATCTGGATCGCCGGCCTGCTGGTCCTTGTACTGATCGCGACCCTGGCCTGGATGCTCTGGCCGGGATCTTCTCGGGCTCCTGCGCGGGTAGTGCCTGGTGCAACCCCATCTTACACGGCCACCTGGCTGCCAGGCCCAACACCGGCGCTGACCACCGCGCTGGTCAGTCCGGTTCCATCGCCAGCAGGCACGCCGGCTTTCTGCAACTCCCTGGCTACCCGCCTGCAGGTGGCTTTCTCGCCGGGTGGGTTCCGCTTCGGCACAATGTCTTTCGATACCGGCGCCCTTGGCCGGGTGGCCACTCTGCAGGGCGCCACCTCCGGCGAGACCCGCGCTCAGGGGCAGGTGCACCTGGCCCGCCTGGTCTTCCCGCTGAACGGAACGCTGCGGGGATTGTGGTTTGCCACCGGATTCAATGACGCATCCGGAACCTATTTCCCGATGAACATACCCGACTTGCAGGGCCGGCGGGCCTGGTTCTCGCCCGCGGAAGCGGATGCCATCTTCGGCCAGCCTGGCCAGGGAGTTTTCCTCTCGCTGACCGGCTTTATCCGCAATGACGAGCAGATCGCCTGGGAGAACTGTCCGGCCTGGGAGCGGTTGAACCCGGCCGGGATCTGTCGATCTGGGGGCGCAGCTCGAACTCGCCTCCCGCGGGGGCAGCTCGCGCTTCCTGCAGACCGGCATCGCGCCGGCCAATTGGTTCATATTTGGCTGGCGGGTGGAACTGGACGCCGGTATACCCATTCCCAAGGATGTAGGAGAGTGCCTGCCATGAGAAAAATGTCTTACAGCGAAGAAGTGTTTTGGACCGTACTGCCGATGCTGGCAGCGATTGCGCTCCTGCTGGCTTTGCCCGGCTGTATGGATCCTTCCGTTACACCAACTGTCACTGCTCTTCCCACGGTACCCCCAACGCCTACAGTGACGGAAACGTCTGTGCCTGTGGCTACAGTACCTCCCATAGCGACGATACAGGCCACACCAGCAAACACGCCCGCGCCTGCTACTGTTACCCCTTGCCCGATCGATACTGCCAAAGTTCAGACGGTTCTGCAGTCTACCATCCCCAAGCAGTTCTGGGGACTGCACTACCAGACCAATGGCGCACACCCGCCAACCATGCTGCTGTATGGAGTGACAAGCGGACAGACCGATAGCCGAACCATCCAAGGCATCACGATCGACCTTGCCCGGATGTACTACCTACACGCCGATGGCACCCTGGACAACCTGTGGGTGGCATTGGGCTTTTCTGAAGGATCGGATCCCTATACAAGTTTCAACAATGTGGAACGGTTCGGTTGGCAATCCAGCCAGGAGGCACAGGAGATCTTTTCGAAGTCTGGCCAGGTCTTCAGTGTCGGTATTGCCGATTGGTATGTGCACCCGGATGGCATTCGCTGGGATCAGTGCGCTACGCAGGCCCAATATACTTCCGCTGCCGTCTGCGCCCTGGGGTTGGCCATTGACAAAGGCAGCGTTGGCTTCTTCGACAGGGGCACGCCGTCAGAAGGCTGGTTCGCCTTTGGCTGGTTCCCTGCCCCAAACCGGGAGAACGCTTATCGATTTCCGTTCCCGGATACTGCCACTCTGCCGGAGGCAACATGCGCAGGCGAATGACTTACAGGCACATCCGCAATTTCTTTATCGTCTTGATCGTTCTACTGATCGGCGGCGCTGCGCCGGTGCTCCAACAGACCAGGTGCAAAGCAGGCTGTGGTCCTAACGACAGTTACTGCGCCAGTCAGTGTTGCTACGGTACGACGGTAGTGGATGTCGTTACCTCCTGCACCACCTACGCAGGAGGGTACTGCGGAACGAATTACACCCAAAACTCGTATTCCTGTCCCAGCCCGGGTTGCAAGCTGCAGTTGGATGCAGGTGCGTGTTCCTATACCGGAGGCTACTGCCAGATCGTCAGCAACGTCAAAGTGACAGGCTGCTGTAAAGCAGGTGGCCCACCGGCCACATCCACGCCCAAGCCGAACCCGACGCATACCCCTACGCAGACGGCGACAGTCACACCGTCCATCACCCCAACGCGGACCCCCACCTCCACGCCGGTAGCAACGGCCACATCCACCCCAACAGCCACTCCGACACCGCTGCATCTCGCCGCCATGTTGATTCCTGCCCACAGCTCGCTCGTTCTCATGGCTTCGACACTGCACCAGCCCGCCCAAACGCTAGAAGGGACCATCGCTGGTGGGACCCTGCCCTATACGGCCACATTGTATGTGACCCGCCCGGACGGGACCCAGTTGCAATACAACCTGCTCTCGCCTGGTGCCAGCTTCAGCTTTGGCCCGGCCGAGTCGGGGGATGCCAACTTTGGGACCAACCAGGCCGGAACCTGGTCCGCCCGGTTTACCGTGAAGGATGGAAGAGGTTTGTCCGTATCAAGCAACATCGCCATCTGGAATGTTGCTTTCTACCCTGTACATGAAACGCCATAACGGAAAGGAAAATATGCCGCTGCTTAATTCTGCTCTCCTGGTCTGTCTTTGCCTGTGGATGATATTGGAAACCATTCAGGATCTGCGCGACCGCAACATCCCGGTTTGGTATTCGCTTTCGATCATCATGTTTGGGCTGGTCTGGCTGCTAGCCAACAAAACGCCCTGGGCAGCCTTGTTGATGGGGATCTCGATTATCTCGACGGAGATCTACCCCTATGGTCTGAAAGTAGGACGCTGGCTGGGCGGTGCGATCCTGTTGATTACTGCCGCCCTGACTGCCGTCCTGTACCCTGTGTTGCTGCCCCTGGTGGTGGGGTGGCTGATATTGGCGGTTCTCTGGTTCCTGAATATTCTTGGCGGGGCGGATGCCCTGGCGGCGACATCCCTAATGCTGTTCTTTCCTTCCTGGGGAATGGCCGCGGCGATCCTGGTCGGGATGGTGTGCTGGAGCCTGTTCATGCTCTGGCTGAAGTATGGTAAGGAGATGGGGTTGCGGCTGATCACGGTTCTGCAATCAAAGGCAAATGGTACACGCGCAGCCGGCTTGGGTGCTTATGCAATGGCTGCCTTGTTTTTCGGCGTCTATCACTGGTTGGTGAGGTAGCGATGCATTCTTTGGCTGTCCTTCAACTTACCGTTCTCATGCTCACCCTGGTGAACCCATTTCCGGCGCATGCAGTAGAGAATGCGGGGATCATCCCGACAACTTTCTATTATTCGTTCTACTATCCCGATCTGCTTGCGAACGGGGAGATCGTAAATGGAAAATGCGCCGACCAGGAGAACGGTATCTGCCATACCACGAACTGCTTTGACTATGACGTGGAAGCGGGCCGCTGTCGCTCCCCGATGGCATCCGGCCTGGACTGGCATGGATTTATTGGGAAAGTGGTGGCCTGCGGGTTCGAGTTCCCCTTGGGAACCGTCTTTCGTGTGCTCACACCCGCCAAGCTGGCCGGCGAATACATCTGCCTGGACCGCTGCCCGGCCTGCACGGGCAAACATTTGCTCGACTTCCTCTCTGCTTCCCAGCAACTGCCCTGGTGGACACCCTTGCAGGTACAGGTGCTGCCCTGATGTCCATCCCGGGCGCGTTCTTCCTGTTCCTGCTTGCCATTGCCCGGGTGGCCTGGATCATCCACTACGGCCCGACCCCGCTGACGCTACTGCTTTTCGCCCAGGCCGGTCTGGCCGGGATGCTGATGATCTACCGGAGAAAGGCAGCAGCTACAGCCCCTGTATGGGTACAGGCTGTGGCCTGGATATCCGCCTTACTGCCCTTGCTATTTTACACGCCCGCAAGTCAGCCAATCTGGACGGGTCTCCTGCCCATTCCCGGCCTGGCACTAAACCTGTGGGCCCTGGTATCTCTGGGGAGCGCTTTCGGGGTTTCTCCAGCCCGGCGCGGGCTGGTGACAACCGGGCCGTATCGCTGGCTGCGCCATCCCATGTATACCGGGGAATTGCTCTCGCTGCTGGGCGGATTGTGTGCTTCTCCTATTTGGTGGAACCTGGGTATCCTGCTGATATTTGTCGCATCATTGGTTTGGAGGATCCGTCGGGAGGAGAATTTTCTGAATTACAGTGGTTATTTTGTTTATGCAAGGTACGTTCGCTGGCGGCTGATACCGGGGGTATGGTGAATACCATCCTAGTTGCTCATGCCCTGGTTGCAATCCATGTATGCTTAGCGGGAATCCAGGATTGGAAAAAACGTGAAGTGGACAACTATCTGACATGGCCTCTGTTCTTGGGTGGAATTCTGACGGCCATCGCACGCATCCTCAATTTGGATCTACTTCCACTGATCGTGATCGTTTTCATATTGGTTGCCTGGTATTCCAATTGGTTGGGCGGGGCCGACGCCAGGATCGTGATTGGCTTATGGGGATTATGGTCCGCCGCCGGATTTTTAGGCCTAGTTAGTACAGGATTGTGGGGATTCATCCTGATTTTAAACAAACAAAAAAACGAGCATATCCCCGCATTGGTCGCTGTAACTCTAGGAACTGCAATTATGCTAGCCATTGAGGTGCTCACTTCTATATTCAAAATTATTACTTACGCGTAGAATATCTCCGGAACGTACAAGTTCGCAGGCAAAATAGATACAGGGGAAGAAATGCATCAACTAAGGCTTGAATACATTTTGATTCTGGTTCCACAGCTTGTTTGTACGGCAGGGGTTTCTTAAAGTCGCGGACTTGAACAAAAAGACCTTCTCCGGTAAATTTGGAGTGTCACCACCAAATTCGAACCGAGGAAGGTCAAGATGGAGTGTAACACAACTGGATTTATTTTTGATGCCGGTAGTTTGTATCATTATTTTCAAGGGTTACTCGATGTTCGCAAGAAACGAGGCAGACGATATAACCTGTCAATCATTTTGTTGGTTGTGGTTTTGGCGAAACTGTGTGGTCAAGATACACCTTACGGGATCGCAGATTGGGCAAAGAATCACAAGGAATGGTTGTGTGAAGTTTTATCGCTGAAATATTCGAAAATGCCACACCACAGTACATATCGACGTATTTTGGCGAATTATGAATGCGAACTGGAGCGGGTTGTCACTCCTTTTCTGAAACAATTGGCTGAGAAAAAACAGTACCAGCTGATCGTCATTGATGGAAAAACCGTCCGTGGCACTATCACACCCGAAGATCCATTCGGCCTGCATCTCTTGACTGCCTATTTGCCAGAGACAGGCATCGCTTTGAAGCATTTGCCGGTAGAAAAAGAGAAGGAAAACGAGATTGTGATCGCTCCAAAACTGCTGGCGAGCTTTAATTTACAGAACAAAATCGTTCTTGGAGATGCGATGCAGACCCAAAGAGCATTATCGAGCCAAATTGTGGATGCAGAAGGCGACTTTGTCTGGATCGTCAAAGACAACCAACACAATTTACGTCAGGCGATCGAGTTGTTGTTTGCTCCTGAGAAAGCCAGGCCCGGACAGGGCTGTCCAGCGCAGGATTTCCAAACCGCTAAAACGATCGACAAGGATCACGGACGATTGGAAGAGCGTACCATTACAGTAAGCAGTATGTTAAACAACTACCTGGATTGGCCCGGGTCCAACAAGTATTCAAAATGGAGCGCCGCTTTACTCATTCCAGCACTGGCAAAACCCATCAAGAAACTCAATTTGGTATCACCAGTCTACCAGCAAAAGAGGCGAACCCGGAAAGAATGCTCGCACTGGTTCGCTCGGAATGGGGCATCGAAAATGGGTTGCATTATCGCCGCGATGTTACTTTTCACGAAGACAAAACCAGGATGACACGCAAAACGATTGCTCGTTCGATGGCGATCATCAATAACCTGGTCATCGCCCTTTTGAATATGCAAGGCTTCTCCAATCATGCCCAAGCCAGGCGCTTCTTCGATGCCAAGCCTGCATGCGCTCTTACCCTTATTTCACGACTTTAAGAAAGCCCTGGTTTGTACGGCGTGTTTGCGTGTAAAAGTAAACAAGATGCGTTATAATCTTTCCAATTAAAGGTTGGAAATTCCATTTTCTAGCAACCACCAGTATATTTAATGATCTAAAAATCTATTTCTTTTGACAGACATTCGGCTATACGTAGAAAGAAAATAAAGCCCAGAGTAATATTTAGGAGGCGGCCATGGGTAAGTGGAAATCCATTCTGTCATTAATTACTCTAGCGCTTGTTATGAGCATTTATTTGATTCCAGCTTCTGCACAAGGTGCCATACAAAGTCTGCATATTTCTTCAATTGATATATCGGGATTCCCCGCCGTTAAATTTATGTTGCAAGCTATCGATTCAAATAACCAGCCTCTAGCTGGTCTGACGGCTCAAGCGATAAGTGTGAGCGAGAACGGAACCCCCGTGCAGTTTTCAATGAATCCTAGCCCAGTTGGAGTAAGGGTTATATTCTTAATCGGTGCTGGATTGGGGTTTGACGCGACTGGCGCTACTGGAAAAAGTAGAATATCTGAAATGAAAACGGCTATCGCCGATTATCTTTCTCAGATGAACGCGTCAAACTCAGTCTCCATCCTGGCTGAAGTAGGCGATATAACGAAAGGGGATACAACAAATTTAATAAGCGATTTCACATCCTCGGCGACCGACCTGCAAAACAGACTTGATGGCTACCAATCTGTAGAAACTGTTTCATCATCGGGCTATGCGGGAATCTTGGACGCGCTATCAAGACTAAAACAACAAACCGATGGAAAAAAAGCATTCATTATATTTCTTTCAGATGGGATTCAAAACGAGAAGCTCCCTGGAGATATATACAATAGCGTTATCAACCAATTGTCTCAACCAGGTCACCCAACAATTTATACCCTCTTATTTAGAAGCGGAGATGATGGATATGGAGCAAGACTAAACGAGCTAGCAAGATTAGGGGGAGGTAATTATAAAATTTATAGCTCCCAAGAGATAACAAAGGCAATATACCAATCAATGGGGGTATGGCGAAGTCAGTATCTGATAACTTACCGTTCTGCCAGTTCGAGCACGGGCAATCGACAAATTGTAGTCACAACAGCTTCAAATAGCTCTCCGGCTTCCCTAACTTATAGTATTTCTCTCCAACCAGCACAGATATCTATTCAAGAACCAACAGCAAATTCAACTATTATCAGGAATACAAACTCTTCAGCTACGAATCAAACGGGCACAGTGACTGATTTTTCCCCGTTGAAAGTCAAAGTTGAATGGCCAGATGGTCATCCTCGTCAAATAACCAGTATTTCAATTGTAGTTAACAACCTCACGCAAGGGAGTATATCTAATCCGACTTTAGATTCATTGGGCTTAGTAAATGTTCCGTGGGATTTACGTACCTACACAAAAGTGGGTCAAAATCCCGTTTCTGTTCAAGCTCACGAAACAGACGAGCTAGGGCTATCAAGTGACAGTGACAGTGTTCCACTGATTATATTGATTCCACCAGAAGCATCTCAACCAGCAATTTGTAAAGTATTACCGAATTCCCTGTGTTCAGCAGTTGTATTTATTTCTCCTTTTGTAAACTTCTTGGCATTGGGCGTCGCGCTAATCGCATTGGCGCTTGTAATCGTCTTTCGCAAAAAAATTGTATCTGGAGGCGCTCAAATAGTAGAAAGTGTTGGCGGTTTCGTAGAACGTCTTACAAAGCCGCGTATTGTATCAACACCAAAAGCATATTTAAAGGTTTTGAAGGGTGCCGATTTAGATCGTACTATCTTCGAAATTTATGGCAAAACACCAATTGGAAGATCGAGAAGGGATGCGGAATTGGTTTTTCATGAAAACGAAGAAGATAGCGTTATTAGCCGCTTACACTGCACTATTCTTGATGAAGATAATTTCTTAACTATTCGTGACGAAGATAGCCAATGGGGAACTTTTCTAAATGGCAATAAACTTACCGCCTTGGAACCTGTAGAATTGCATGATGGAGATCTTATAGAATTAGGACAAGTCGAGAGAGGCGGCATTAAGTTTAGTTTTTCGTTAGCAAACCCGTCTGGCGAAATTAGTGATCCCAATATTACACACAATAGCGATGTGCCCGTTGATGAAGATGACGAAGCACGAAAAACGAAACCGCGCAGAAGGTAGTATGAATAGAATATATTCAGATAATGCGCAAACTCATATTTGTTTGTTATAGTGGAATGTTCAAGGGAATAAATCATGGCTATAACTATTAAAAAAGGCCAATCTATATCTCAATTTGTAGTTAAAGATCTGTTGCCAGAAGGAAGCGGCGGCATGGCAACCGTAGTTCGAGCTTCCAGGAGAGATGGGTTGGAAGTAGCGCTAAAGATATGCCGTATTGCAAGTGATCCTTTTTTTGCGACTGCTTTAAAAGCTGAAACGGAAATCCTTCAGAAACTCGATCATCCTGGGGTTGTAAAAATAATCCCGATCCAATCAGATATTGGCAAGAAAGTTTATATGCAACGAGCCACAGAGCTTGATGGTTATCCTTGGTTTTTTGCTATGGAGTATTTAGTAGGCGGGTCATTAAGGGAACTTCTTAAGAATATTAAATTGCTTTCCTCAGGAGAAGCCAGTTTCATTGCCCTAGAAATTATCAAGACACTGGATTACGTTCATTCAAAAGATATTGTACACAATGATGTTAAAACGGATAACATACTCTTTAGACAAAGATTGGAGAAGGGCGCTACTTTTGAGCCCGTGTTGATTGATTTCGGTATTGCGGCAAAATCAAAAAAAATACAAGAAGATGCCGGCGCACTTCCGTGGATGTCTCCAGAACGATTGAACCAGTTGAGAAAAGAATTACCCCCAGAGGTCGAGGTTGATGGTAGGAAGGTAGATGTATATGCATTAGGAGTATTACTGTATCGCATGTTGACAACAAAGATGCCATTTACTGGAATGACTGAAGGTAGCCTAACCAGTAACATTCAAAATAAGATGCCTGAACATGTTAAAGTTCTAAACGCGAAGGTTCCATCCGGCCTTGATGAATTAATAATCTCCTGCATGGCCAAACGCCCTGAGGCAAGGCCAACAACAAAACAACTTGTCAAAGAACTTGCCAGGTACAGCACTGATCAAATCATAACCTTGCCAAAAGGCAAAGGGCTTTTGGGTATGTTTGGATAAACCCATCAGATAATACAGCCAATAACAAGGGCAGATCAAATATGGAACCAAACATCAATTCCACCCCGATCTTAGCTAAAGGGTATTCGCATTTCGGGAAAGCCGAAGGACGCTATTACGAAGACCGTATAAAGGTGGAAAAGCAAATATCCACCAGAGGCGGTCTATCATTTGCTTTGGGAATAGTAGCAGATGGCATTGGCGGAGAAAATGCAGGTGAACGAGCCGCTGCCTTAACAGTGGATGGAGTATTTGAATATTGCCAAAATTCAACAGAGAATAATATCTCAGATTTACCTCGAATCCTGAAAGGTGCATTGGAAAAAGTTAATGCCGAGGTTTTTAGAGAAGCACAGCAGCAACGGGCCAAAAAGAATATGGGGTCCACTGCCGCTGTAGCTGCGATATGCAACAAGCAGCTTTACATTGCCAATGTAGGTGACAGTAGAATTTATTTAGTAAGAGGTAAAAAAATCACTCAACTTACCGTCGACCATACTTGGGAACGTGATGTTGTTCAAGCAGGTAAGCTGAGTCCGACAGAAGCTGCGCGTCACCCTCGCCGCGACGAGCTGGTTCGTTCGATTGGATATGCGGCTTCAATAAAAGTAGACTTGGGCCTCTATATAGATGGTTCTAACCTGACCGAGACAGATGCTACCCAAGCTCAGGGGCTACAACTCTTACCAGGTGACAAGGTTCTTATCTGTTCCGATGGTTTGATTAAATCGGTTCCTAAGGGACGTGGCCACTTCGTTGAGTCGCCAGAGATCGTAGAGATCGTCACCCATTCGCCCAATGAGGATGCTCCCAAGCAGTTGGTTCAGAAAGCACTTGACCGGAATGTAGACGACAATGTTTCCGTTATCGTTATGGAAGTTCCGGGCGGCAAACAATATTTTAGGATTCCTGTCAAATCTCGTGCTTATATAATAATTATCGTAGCTGTACTGGTTGTTGGCATTCTAGGATTAGTGCTCGCAACTCATGTTAATAGTACGCCTCCACCTCCGCCCCCACTCCCCACTGTCACAGGCAATCAAGTTTATATCGCCCAGATTTGGAATCTAACGCTCACAACGCAGTCTACCAATGGTTCCTCTCAATCTCCGCAAACAGGTTCTTTGTTGAGTTTCGAGAACGGCGAGATTATCCAAACCACGGGTGGCAGTAGAAATGGCTATGCCTACCTCGGCTTTCCTGGTCAGGCTCAGTTGTATTTGGCCGGTGACACCAGCATCACTCTCAAAGGTATGACTGATGCCCAGTTTGAGATTCTTCTCAATCGAGGGTGGATCCTGCTCAATCAGCCAGGGCGAAAATTCCTAATCGATACCCCCAATGGGGCTCAAGCTTGGATCACCGGCTCCATGATGGGTTTACATTATGATGTCAGTTTACAGGAGTTATATGTTGATTGCATCCAGGATGTGTGTGGGATAGGCGGATCTGATAATCCTCTTCTTGAAGGCTCGCATGCGCTTTTGCAGGGTAACCAAATCATTTCTACCGGTATCGGAAATCATAATGAATATTGGCAGTTCGTGCCCAATCTTGTCGCTACTCCAACATCAACATCAACAATAACCATGACTCCGTCAGCGACTCCAAATTTAAAAGCTACACAATCCTGTAGATATTATCAAAGCCTTGGCACACCCTGTCCACCGCCATGATGATTGTTTTCTTTTTTACCCGCATTACTCATGCAAGCCACTTAATCCTGACCCATTTCAGCAAATCCCAAAAACAATTTATGGAGTATTCGGATTCATGAGCAGATCATTCCTGAATTTACTTCAGTCTGATATCGACCAACAGAAGGGTAGCACGAATAAAAATGCTATCCAGCAAGATTATGTTGAAAAAGGCATCATCAAAACTGCATCAGGGTTCAGTATATATTTAGCAATAGTAGCGGATGGTGGGGGGAGTATTGCCCCAGAACGAGCTGCCAAGCTCGCGGTTGACACAATCTTTGCCGAGTGCAAGCGGGGAAAGGAGAAAAAAATAGTTGACCTTCTTAGGAATGCTATTTCAGTAGCAAACCAAGTTGTTTATCAACAAAACCATGGAAAGGACTATGTAGGTGTAACAGTCATAGCCGTTAAAGACGATCGAGTTTTCCTCGGGCAGGTTGGCCAACTGACTCGAGCCTATCTGGTGCGAAACAACCAGATGGTTATTCAACTTCCCGAGCAGGGTCAAGTGCAAAGCGATATTTGTCTTGGCGATGGCCCTAACTCCCTGGAAATCCTTGTTGAACAGGTTAAAGAGATAATCAAACATGGAGAAAGATTAATTCTATGCAGTGACGGACTCTTCGATCCACCCGATGAAAATGAGAATCAAACCGATATCAGACAAAAAATTATACAAAAAGTTCTTGAACAAATTCCCTTGGTTGGACAATACGATGATATTCGTGGGTCCGCCCGCCATTTGAGTTCCATCGCGAAGGGCATGGATGTGAATGATGACATTACTGTCTTTGTTCTCGGATTCGGACGAAAGCAGAAAAGTAATGCCATTCCTATTCTTGCAACAATCATTGGAGTTGTCATACTTGTAATTATTGGTATAGTCACTCTCTTTTTGATTCCCAAAGCACCGGTTCCTATCCCTGACCTAGGGGTGGCATTTATTGTCAAAGGAAATGCAAATGCAATTGATCCAAAAACTAACTTAACCACCCCGCTTCAGCAGGTGATTAATCCGGGTACAATCTTTCAGGTTTCAGCTAATGAGGCGTTGAACCTTGAGCTTGAATCACGAACAGATCCCCAAAGCGCTAATACTACTTTGATTGAAGGAATAAACCTATATTTGGTACCAGGCACTGAAGCAACCCTATCTACAATAAACTTGGCTCAATCAAATACGCAGAACCAACCCACAGACCCAACACGTCTCAACGAGACTCGAATTAATTTAATAAGCGGGCAATTACTGGTTGTTTCAACCGCGCCTCGTAATTTTGTTATTCTGGCAGCTCTAAAGAATGGTAAGGGGAATCTAGAGATACTGTTAAACTCTGGCGCCAAGGGAATTTTAGGCGTAAGGGTAAAAAATTTAATGCTGGAAGTGTACTGCCTACAAGGCAATTGTCAGTTTAGCTTAAATAATAATCAGCTTCAATCTCTTGTATCGCCTGGCGAGTCGGTGTTCGATCTTAGTAACTCAACTATCTCGTCTAAGGATCAGCCAGTGCCCGATTCGGATATGAAAGATTGGACAAATATTTGCCAGAGTGCTCAACTTCCAAATACTAATCTATCTGCGGCATGCAACTTAACTCGGTAAAAATAATCGGATATACAAACTTGCGGATAATCCCACAGGCGCATTATTTATCGTAAACAGATCTTTCAAGGTACCCGAAAGATCGTCTCAACATCCCCGAATCGTACATGGTCTCCATCTCTCAATTCACACCCCTGACTATGGCGAATCTCCTGCCCATTCACAAAAGTGCCATTCACGCTCGGTTTTGGCCGGAGAACATATTTGCCATCTTCGTTAAATATCTGAGCATGTCTACGGCCGACTGTCGGATTATCACGGTCTTCTTCGCCAGCTAGATTGATTTCTGGCCTAAATCCCTTATCGGGTCGCCCAACCCAAACAGGAGAATTTCGGATCGAGAAGATATTGCCAGACGGTGAGATAAAACATGGTTCCTTTACATGTTCTTCCCAATGAGGCGGCGCGATATTTCCACGGCGGTCCTGGGAATTTCCAACTGAAAAACCATTTTCGAGTCCTGTTGTTGACTCAAGACCCAAAATGGTATCTTGTGCTAATTCCTTGCTTACTCCAAGCTTTTTAACGAATACAATTCTAAGTTCGGCCCCGCTGGGTATATCTGCACTGACCAAAGTATCCGAACTTTTCAATTCAATTTCCTTGCTATCCACGATGGCGATCAAACGAAAGCGAGGATCCGCTTCATCGCTGGTCATACGCCATCCAAGTGTTTTGATAAGAATTGGAAATAATACCCCAATAGGTAGATCGCCTTTTAATTCCATTTCCACTCTTTCGGGACGATGTTCTGCCTCAATGGTCAGGAAACGACGCGTGCCGCTGGTTTTATTCGTTTCGTCTTGCTTTGTTGCGTCATGATTGGTCATAGCGAATGGCCCTCTATGGGAGAATGTCCAGAAAGCGTTGCTTTACCAACTTTGAGTTGGTGGGGATAAATTCAACCATTCTGTCGCCAGCTTTATCATATGGTAAAAGGATCCAGAATTCATTGTTTCCTTCCAGCAAAGCAAATCCTTTAACGTTTTGAAGCTCGAGCTTTCCCTGATTATGTACGGCCACAAATGCGGAATTGGCTACCGGGTTGGTTAGAGCTTTGCTAAGCAAAGCGGCTTTTTCATCGGAAAGTTGTGCTTTCTTGAGATCATTGAGTGCCTCACGAGCATGTCCCTGAGTACAAAGAAAACGGGCTTCGAACAATATCTTCTCGGGCAGGCAGAATTTTCCGCCACGGCTGGACACAGTAGATGAAAGCCTTAATACCTCGCTCAGGTGAGCAAGGAGAACATCACGATCCTTGATAGCTGTCAGGCGATGAAGGCCAGGCTTGAATTCAATATGTTCCACGATGAGTTCATTATCAAAATAGATATATCGCTGCTTATCTTTTCCAGTTGAATCCTGAAATTGCGAAATGAGAGTATGCTGTGGGTGAGCACATGTTTTTATCATGGCCGCAAGCACATCATCAAGTTCTATTTGATTTTTCGACACAATCCGAACAATATCTCGATCTACTAACGACCTCAACGCCAAATGTTGATCAGCTTCAATTTCATCGATGAGCCATCCAAGATGCGGGTTAGTCATGCCTAATATAGTTCCAGATCCAAACTGCTGAAGCAACAACCAAAATCCACTCGTAGTGAGATCAATACAAACATCATTAACTGTTTTGGGATCCACCTTGATATTCACCTTTCTTCTGCAAAGGAGAAGCAATATTTCCAGAGGCCATCTTTTGAATGATTTCATTCAAACCCATTATTGCAGACGGATAATGAAGTAGCATAAACTTTTACTTTAATTGATAAGAGTTAGGATCTCTGCCTGGAAAGTGGATTCATTGCCGGCAAGAATGCGTGAATATGGTTCATCGTTTTTAAGAAAAACTGGGAAGATCCAAGCTCGAGGTTTACGAATCATCACCAAAAAACCGTGATTCGAAACCATTTTCCTGTTCTCTCTCTCAACCCTTAAGACACTTCCGCGAAAATCAGAGTGGATTAAATCATCACTTAGCCTCTCCATAATTATTTCGGGAACGCCAGCGTTCTTTAAACTGCTCAATACTTTTTCGGGGTGAGAAACCGCCTTTTTTTTCGCATCCTCTAACAAGTGTTGCCGTATTTCAACTTTCGGACAATCAAATACCTCATATTGATCGAAGCCTAAAAAACGTATTCCATCTTGAACTACTTGTTGGAGGCTCCCTGCCCATGATAAATGATGAGCTACGCCTTGCAAATTAACATGCTTCAGAATTTGCTTATCTCGAAAATAAAATGCCATAATTTGTTCATCTATACCTTCTCCAAAGTTTAGACGCAAAGAGAAGTCGTATTGGATGAGCATCTTCATCGCTCGTTCAAATTCGTTTTGAATATGCCAAGCACCTTTTTCCAAAGAAATCAGCCCTTTCGCCATCAAGGAATGGTTGGCCGCCAAAAATCTTCCTCGTTTCTCTTCGGTATTCAACTCACCAAAATTTGCGGTTAATATGCCAATTGCCGATTCTGGATCTCCAACTGCTTTTATTCCTGCAGCCAATTCTTCAATTCCTAATTTGTAGATGTCCATCATTCTCCTTTCGTGCTTGACAAGGTGGTATACTAATTTTTAGCGTTTTCTTATCCCCAGTAGGAAATTATGAGCCGGAAAATCTTGGATATTCTTTTCAAATTACCTTTGACAACTCGAAGAATTCTAGGAGGCCTTTTTATTTTTGTTGGCGTTGGGCAATTCCTGACTATTATGGTATTGGCCAATTACCATTTGGCAATTTCTTATAACTATCCTAATGGGACGTTTTTCGGTTGGCCGTCATGGATAAGCTATTTACTAGCATGCACATCGGCTTTGATTGCTATCCTGCTCGGAAGCTATGGCTTTTTGCTCCTCTTTGATAAAAAGCGATGAAGATCTTCATTCCCTTATAATTGAGATAGAAAATTGGAAACAGCATCAATCGCCGAACCACGAATCAAATTCGTGCCAATCTCTCTTGCAACCCAAACTCCTGCAATTTGACCAAGGAATCCACCAATTATCGTTCCCACTCCGGGAATAGGAATTAATGCAGTACCTAATGCCGCGCCAATATATTCCCCGGCATATCCTCCGACAGCAGTTTCGGCCACGTCAAGTGCAGTGTCCACAGCCATAGCTGAGACCATCTTTGTTGTTCCTTGCCCTTGATACTTATAATAGTCTGCTCCTACATCCATAGCAATACCTGCTACATAGAGAGCCCCCGAAACACTACCTAGATCAAAGTCGGTTGCATCCTCTAAAGCGGAATTCGCCAGATTCTCGGGCAAGTTATCACCGCCGATATTAGTCAAATGCTCATCTATGCCCGCGAGATCCTTAAGTTCATGGTTTCCAGGGATGATTAATTCTCCATCATAAGTATCCCCGAGATGGATATTTCCAGCAATTACCGCCCGTGCGCCACCTTGAATTAGATCTCCTGAGCCTTCGGTGATTAGTGATCCACATCTTAAATAGCTTTCCATCTGATCTGTTGGCAGACTACTCAAGTTAGCTGCCGGATCATCAAGTATTTCTGTCGTTGATATAGTGGCTTGAAACTGATCTATTGAATTTGAATTTACCGATTGAAATTCAGCTCCCTTGAGCGTAAGGCGAGCACCTAAATCATTTAACTGGTTGGAAATACCCCCCAATCGAGAGTATGCATCTTGTCCAATTGCAGATACCTGAGGACCAAATTGGCCGTTGTAACTGGGAGCGCTTTGCGCGGCTCCCAAAACATTGCTCCCGACAGAGAAGATGTTTTGTGCACTACCCTGTATATCTTGGCCGGATAATTGAAGAAGACTTGGATCAACTTTGATGAGCGTCATTGAAACACCGTGGCCCCTTCTACTTGGCTAATAGAACAAGTCTGCTGCCCATCTTTCAGAGGGTCAAAGACAGAAATAACGCCATTCTTGCCAGGAGGTGGCACAGCCAAGACATAATGGCCATCTGTAGTAGCCCCCTTGATATGCAATATAACAGGGAAGCCTGCGTTAAGCTTTGCGTTAATGGCATCTACTCCACTAATCGTAGAAAAATTTCCTTTAATGGACAATTTGGAATTAAGATAATCTTTTGCCTTATCCCAATATAAATTTGAACCTTTTACATAGCCCTTATTGTCTCGGAGATAAGTATTAAAATCCTGTGGCGTGATATCCACCCCATAATATCGAGCTAGCATTGTCAAACAGGTAACTGTGCAACCGTATTCTGCCATTGTGCCACCTTCCCCCATAGGCTTGTCTGCCCAATCAGTATTATCTTGCCTTTCCGACACCGAAATAGGCGGTTGTGGACTAGGGATAGGGGTAGATATAGGGGGGGTGTTGACTGGTATTCGCGTACCGATAAAAATTGAGGCGGGTAAACTAAAGAGTCCTGAAATGCCCAAAATTATGCCCAACTTAAGGTATCGTTCCAGTTTATCTATGGGAATCCCAAACAGTTTTGACCAAAAAGACAATAATTGATTTTCGTCAAAAACGGTTTCTACCCCTGCAATAGATGCATTGTCAGCTGCATCAAATTCGATAGCTTTAGCAAACAGACGCTCACCAAGATTAGTTATACTTCCAGCAAGATTATTTGCACGAGAATAAGCATCCTGTCCTATTGCAGCAACTTGAGGACCAAATTGACCATTATAACTGGGGGCACTTTGAGACTTACTCACCAAACCTTTAACCGAAGAGGTAATATTCCCACCAATTTCTTGAATTTGCTGGGCATTGCTCTGGAGAAGAGATGGATCTACTTGAATGATCACGCTCACAGTCTCCATTTATCATGTCAGACCATCATCTACGCTGATAATGCTGACCATTATACATCTCAACCGCACAGTTGAAACGTTACAAAACCCTGACTCTCAGGAAACGCCTATTGACTAATTCCTCTCAAGATTATATACTACTACCAGTAAAGTGGCAATCGAGTAATAACCGAAGGTAGATATTATGCTTGTTGCCAAAACCTTTGTTCCACCAGAAGCACATGCAATAGCGGAGGAATTTCGGCGAGCCGCTAATGACTTATATTCCTCATCGGGGAATCTAAATTCTATTCGCGCGACCTTGGACAGCAATTGGCTGGGACAGTCCAAAAACCTTTTCTTCGAAGCATTTGCCAATCAACCAGCCACAGTCAACTCGCTGGCTGAATGGTTAATGAACAGTGCTCATACCATCGAAAATATTCACGTGACAATCTATGTGGAAGTTCCGGATAACAGAAGGTGATTTTTTATGAGCGGTGCAACAGTTTCTCCTCCGGATTTACATGAAGCAGCCGAGCAATTTAAGCAGGCGAGTAAAGACACCTTGGAAATCGCCGAACGATTGGATAAAGTCACTGGTCAATTGGAAAAAAAGTGGGAGAGCGCAAGCAAGCAGGTTTTTTACCAGCAGTATCAACAATGGAGTCAAGCTTCGGGAAGTTTTGCGATGCTTTTGAATAATATCGCCCAAGAATTGCATGCGATGGCAGAACGTTACGAACACATTGACCAAAAGTTCTGAACTCTAACTTCAAAATAGAGTTCAAGTTGAAGTCACGTTAGTTCAAGCCAAGGAGGCTAAAATGACTATTCGGATTGATACAGGTCAGGTTTCAGGTGTTGGATCACAGTTTATGGCCCGGCAAAGCGACCTCGAAGCGCTCGTGGCTCAAGCTCGGTCTTTAATGAATAGCCTTGAGGGCCAGTACACCGGCATGCGTGCACAAAGGACCTTTCAGGAATGGCAGGGAATGCAACCCAGCCTTAATGCCGCCATTCAATCGCTTGGCCAGGCAGGCCAGTTGCTCCAACGTGCTGCCACGGCCTTCGGTGAGACTGATAGCGGGTTTTAGTGTTTCTAATCAAATTAGAACAGCAGTTAGCCCCCAACAATTTCTAAATTGTTGGGGGAATTTAATAACAAATTTGACTTTGATTTATGCCCAAATCAGGTGGGAAAGTTTGGGTTAACTATAACTTTGGGAGGTTTTCAACATGTCCTTCAACCGTCCACCCCGAATTCAAAAACCTCTCCCTAAGGATAAGATTGAGATTCCCACTCCTCCGACCTTACCTTCCAAACCGGGGCCTTTGGATCGGACGACAATTTTCCTTTCACTTGGGGCTATCATCATTACGATTGTTTTTGTTATGCTGGTTTCAGGGAGCGGTACTTCCCCTATTGGCTATCTCATATTCCTGCCAATTATGCTGGTTTCATATGTCGGAACATGGTTTACTTCCCGAGCCGCAAAGAAAAAGTATGATCAGGATCTTCCTAGGGCGAAACAGGAATATAAAGATGCGTTGCTTGACACAGAAAAAAATTTGCGGTCTCTTCAAGGACTTCAGCGCCAGATCATGCTGGAAGTGAATCCCGATCTAAACGAATGTATGCGCAGGGTAAATAACCAAGATTGCCGAATTGGAGAAAGACGTCCAGATGATCCAGACTTTCTTTGTCCAAGATTTGGTCTGGGGATTGTGGATGCAACTATCATACTTACAAAGGTTGATCCAAAAGGCCGCGCTCATGAACTCAAGGAAGAATATACAATTGCAGATGGTTTATTTCGAAAGTATTCGATAGTGATAGATGCTCCAGTAACTCTCAACTTTCCCCGAACTGGTTCGGTTGGGATCGCTGGTCAGCAAAAAGAGGTTCGAGACATTGTGCGGGCCATTATTAGCCAGGTGGCGGTTCATCACTGGTACACAGAAGTGGAAGTTGCGGCAATAGGGGAAGAAAATGAAATTTGGGAGGAATGGGATTGGATGCATCATCTTCCTCATGCAACAAACTTGTTGGAATGGCGCGGTTCTCAATCGCCTGACAACAAGGAAGCGCGAACACAATTCATGAATTCTCTTGAAAAATTACTGCAGAGCCGTGAAGAGATGATTGAGGCCAACGAAAATGAATCCAAGGCTACATCCGGTACTCAAATTATTCTTCCTCAAGTTCTCATAGTTTTTGACCAACTTTCAACAACTTATAATCACCCGGCACTTTCACTGCTTTTTCAAAAAGGACGTGAGCTCGGAGTATACGGTATCTTTTTAGCAGCAAATGTAAAAGACATTCCCGGAGGCTGTGGAGCAACTATCCAGACTCGAGAGAACAATTGGTTGTATGAAGAGACAGGGGTGGGAGGATGCGCCTTTAAGTGCGATCGACCCGAGAGTATGAGCGCAAAACAGGCAGAGGAACTTGCGAGAAAACTTGGTGCGTTTCAATGGAACCAGGTTGCTGATTTATCAAGGCCCCCAACCCGCCTAGGCTTCCTGGAATTATTTGGTGTTAGCAAGTTGGAGGAACTGCCCATTGAGAGTTGGTGGGAAAATGGATCCTCCTATGGTTACTTAAAAGTACCTATCGGGAGGATTTCAGAGAAAGCTCCCTTAATCTTTGATTTGAGCGATAGAGATGGTGCTCATGGCCCACACGGGGTGATTGGCGGCATTACTGGTTCAGGCAAAAGCGAAGTGCTAAAAACGGTTATCCTTGCGCTTGCAGTAACACATCATCCCTACGATCTGAACTTTGCTTTGGTCGATTATAAGGGCGGAGCGGCCTTTAACGAGCTTCTTCACTTGCCGCATACTGTCGGGGTCGTTACAGACATTGAAACACATGCATCCTATGCGGAACGTGTAATATTAGCATTAAGTGGCGAAATTGAACATCGGAAGAAGGTACTTGAAGATGCACGCAGTTCGTTTGGATTGGGCCGGACTCACATAGATGAATACCGTAGATTACCAGTTAAGCGCTTATTACCAAGGTTGGTAATCATATTTGATGAATTCGCCGAGTTCAAACAGAGGCACCCTGAGGAGAGCCGCCGCCTCATTAGTATTGCAAGACTCGGACGCTCTCTCGGAATTCATTTAATTCTGGCTACACAAAACATTCAGGCGGCGATTGATCCCGAGATTCTGCAAAATGCTACATTCCGGATTTGTTTGCGGGTTAGCGATCCACAGGACAGTGTCCAGATGATCGGTATAAGAGATGCAGTAGCCCTTCCGAGAGGGCGAGCCTATTTTGCCGCTCAAACCAGGCACCTTTTCCAGGCAGCATATTCAGGCGGCCCATACCGGTTCGCAACACATGAGACAATTCCCCTTTCCACAACACAACCAGATGGGGTTCAGCCTTCTGTTACGGAACGAACTGAGTCGCAGGTGATTGCAGAACGGTTAATCTACGCGGCTGAAAATCTAAATATAAGAAAACCACCTTCTATTTGGCCTGACCCACTTCCCGATAGACTTTATTTACCCGACCTTTTACAGGAAAATATCGAGGGCGGATGGGATGAACGTACATCGAAATGGAACCAAAGCCACCTTCGAATTACAGAGAAATCATCAGACTTGGCGGTATATCCAATTATTGGATTATGTGATCAGCCAGCACAACAAAGACAATCAATACTGCAAGTCGACCCTTCCCGCGGTGAAGGTCATCTCTTAATATTCGGATCCGCCAAAACTGGTAAAAGCACCCTTTTGCGGACCTTTGTTTCGTCTCTGGTTCACACCAAATCCCCGGATGAAGCATGGATTTACATCCTGGACTTTGGGGGTCAATCTGCGCTTAAAATACTCGAAGAATTCCCCCATGTCGGCGCTGTAATCACACGCTTCGAACTCGAAAGAGCTCAGCGTTTGATTGAATTTATCCACGCCCGAATAGCAGAACGCAACGAAATATTTCGCAATGCGTCAATGGATAGTTTGACTGATTACAATGCAAATCTAAAAGATAAAGCCCAAAGGCTGTCAACCATATACCTGATTATTGACGGGTTCTCAAACTTAAAGCGAACTTTCATGAATACGCCCAGTGCATCAGAACTTGTAGGTAGTATTACTTCTTTAGTAAGCGGTGGTTTAGCCGCAGGAGTACACCTTGTTATTGCGAGTAATCTTCCTTCAGACTTGCCTCCAGACCTTTTTGGGAACATAAACCTGAGAATGACACTGCATCAAGCCGATCATCGCACTTACTTTGAGATTGTGGGACAACCTTCGGAAGCAAAAATCAAGGAGGGTGTTACCCAAATGCCAGTTCCCGGGCGCGGGCTGCTGAGAGGGTCTCCCCCTCTTGAGTTTCAAGCCGCATTACCGGTAAAGGGAGAATCGGACAATGAACAATTCGCCGGCCTAAAGGTTTTAGGCGAAAAGATGAAAGAAGCGTGGAAGAGCCTACAAGGAAAACATCTTCCTGACATCGGAAGTCTTCCATTGTTAATAACCATGCCCGGACCTGATAAGCGAGTCTCTGGGCAAGCATCAAAACGACCGTTATTTTTACCTCTTGGGAAGGATTATGAGACGCTGGCGGAGGTTGGATTTTCGCTTGATAGAGATGGCCCATCTTTTCTTATTGCTGGTTCCGCCCCAAGGTCGGGCAAAACGACCCTCTTAACCACATGGTTGATCGGCCTATCCGAACGGTATACCAAAAAGGATATTCAGATTTACCTGCTTGATTTCCATAGAAGAAATTTGTCTGGACTAAGGCAGCTTCCTTTGATGGAAAAGTATGTTGGAATGAAATCTGAGCTTGAGCCCACTCTGGACCAATTAGATAAAGAGATTAAGAGACGAGCAGATCTAACCGAAAAAGCTTATGGAAAAAACCCCGATCTATTCGATATTGAAAAAACCCTAGAATCACTCCCCCAAATTCTAGTCGTCATTGATAGCTATGAATTGTTTTCCAGCAAAATTGAAGACAATGAAAAGCGCAAACTCGCGACTTGTCTGGTTAGCGGAGAAGAGTATGGGCTTGCTTTTATTGTTGCTGGGGATTTATCAAAATTGCCTGCAGAATATGCAGGTGTAGGGCCATCCTTTATTCAAAGAATGAAACAGCAAGGATGCGGGATTCTGTTGGGCGGTAGCGAAGGTGTGGAGAATTTCAACAATGCCCGCATTCCCGCTTTTCAACGTGCTACCAACCTGCCGCCTGGAAGAGGCTATCTTATTCAAAGGGGCCAGGGGAAAATGTTCCAGGCCTATGCATACTGGTCAGAAAATGAAGATCCTATTTCTTCACTTACAAAACGGCTAAAAAAGTAGAAATTTAAATTTCATCCCTTCTATATCTCAATCCAACACTAATTGGGATAGTTCAATGTGCCCAGATGAAAATAGCGCAATCCTTTAAACTGCCTGAGAATAAAACAAACACCATTTTAGCCATGGCGTGTGTTTTTTGTTTAACAGTTGCATTCTATTTACTTTCTTTTTCAGCCGTACCTATCTCAGATGACGAAGAACTCTATGCAAGTGTCGCCCGTAATCTCGCAGTTACCGGAAAAATAAGCGCAGAACAGCTTTACGGCAACCTTCGCTTAATGGGTAATTACCACGGTGTGGAACCAGCTTTCCCTGTTTTAGCATCATTCTGGTATCGCTTATTTTTTCATGTTGACTTTGGTCACCTTCAAAGTTTGTACCTTCTTCCAATCCTTTATACAGGATTATCGGCGGCGCTTATCGTACTTATCGCGTCTAAACTGAATTATTCCAATAAGTCCGGAGCAATTGCGGGGATACTATTTGGACTTAGCACAATGGCTTGGCCTTACGCAAAAACCCTGTTCAGGGAGCCACTAATCTCCCTTCTGTTACTGTCTAGCATTTACGTTTTTATAATATTAATGGCAAAGAGAAACAGCACATGGCCGACCCTGGGGCTGGCAGTTGTATTTCTTCTACTTCTAATACTACTGTTTCTAACAAAAGTGGTTATGATAATAGCCGCCCCAGCATTCCTGGTTGCTTTCTTCTTCGTGCACCCGAATGTAAAAAGATATAAAGAACGAACTTTTGTTATAGCAGTTTGTAGCCTTATTATCTTTCTTGGAATTGTTCTCTATCTCCTTTCTCCAAAAGCCACTGATTCCAATATTTTCTACCGGTTTAGCAGCACATTTTTGCACGATGCAATAGCAAGATTAATGTGGATTCCCCATTCTCATCTACTGGAGGCTCTTTTTGCACCTTTATTAAGCCCATGGAAAGGCCTTGTCTACTATTCGCCTGTGTGCTTATTAGGATTGATATCTATTATAAGGTATGGCCGGAAGCGACCAGAGCTATTCATCCTACCCATCGCGATCTTGATCGCATTGTTGTTAAATCAGGCACTAGCTTATGATAGTGAATGGTGGACGCCCACTTGGGGGAGCCGATTCCTGTTGCCTGCAATACCTTTAATCATCATTGTGTCGTTGCCCGTTATAGAGGAATTATCGAATAAGAAAAGTGGGATGGTTATTCTAGGGTGTTTTTTTACGGCAGGATTCCTAATTCAACTGCCCGCCATATTTTTCAATTCGGCTGAATTTACTTCTACTACATACACCAATGAAACTTCATTTCCGGCCGGATATATCTGGAGCATTATCAAAACACCCATTGTTACACAATGGCAATCAATTTCAACTCAGCAACCCGATCTCTTGCTATGGCGGACTGCGAATGCGCAACCGATCTTAGCCTCGATAATCGGCATTGTAGCACTTGGCTTAATCACAGTCTCAATAATTTATCTTCATAAAATCATTAAAGATCATATCGTTTATAGCAGACACATTAGCTTTTTCCTCGGATATTCAGCGGTTATTATTTTACTAATGACAATATCATTGCTAAAAATAGGAACTTTTGACCCAGTCTATCATTCTCAAGATTTTCAACCCATCTGTATCTTTATCCGCGACAATATAAAGCCAGGAGATATAATAATCGTTCGGCCCTACCCTGGACCAGCCTGGCAATACATAATGAATTTTGAATGTGGACAGACGATTTGGTACTCTTTGCCTTATACTGATGATACGACTCCCGATCCAGAGGCAGAACAGTTATTAAGTAACTTTCCATATCAAATTGTTTCTCCTGGTTCAGGAATCTGGTTTATTGATCAATTTTGGTCAAAACCTTATGCGCCAGAAACAGAAGGAATATCTTTTAATAACTTTAAGTTGACTTATGAAAAGTATTTCTACAATAATTTCAATATCTTCGTGGGCCATTACGTACAGTTACGATGAAAATGATTAGAAACAGCTGGGTGATTCTAGTAATATATTTCCTCTTATTTCTACCCCTGTTGTTGGTTCTTTTCGATTCCATTTGCCGCTTTTTGTTTTTGATATTTGCGCATTTGTCCAAAAGGGAGGATGTACAAAATAGTCTTCAAAACAGTGGCCTCAAATTGCTTATACTGATTGTGGCTCGCAATGAGGAAAGCGTAATAGGGAACACTATATTACAGATCCGGCACCAGGCTAACACAGACAACTTGGTCACTGTTGCGGTTTTGGCCGATCACTGCTCGGACAAGACAACACAAATTGCAACCGACATGGGAGCAAAAGTCTATTTACGACAAGTTGGGATTCCGGGAAAAGCACAGGCGCTCTCCTGGTTTGTTAATGAAGGGAAGGATGCACTGGCCAACGCAGATGTAATCACAATTTTCGATGCTGACACACTAATCGGTGAAGAATTCTGCAAAAAAATCCGCATGGCATTTGTCCCCGGTGTGGAGGTTGTTCAAGGATTTGTGAATCCATTTAGTAAGGATGGGTTCCCCTTGACTACTCTAGCATCATTCTCCGAGATTTTATCCCAAAAAATTGATGATACAGCAAGGTCGCGGTTGCATTGGTCAGTCCCTCTCCGCGGCACCGGAATGGCGTTTAGGTCGGAAATATTTTGTCAGGTTTGCCAGAAACTGGGAACACAAGTAGACGATATTGAATTATCTGTTTGTCTGGCAGAACTAAACGTTTACGTTCATTTTTTCCCAGAGGCCGAAATAGTAGACCCTAAGTCAGATGCATTTCTAGGGCTGGCAAAACAAAGAGGAAGGTGGCTTAAGGGCCAAAGACAAATCTGGGGAATTAAGCAACGCGATATACTAAAACTATTGCGGTCTGGTTTGACAAACTGGTCTCTGGTTTTGGCAATGCTGATAAAACCAAAGACCGCGTTAGCATTTATCAAGATAATATTGTTAATTATTTTGCTTATGATGTTTGTTGATAATAGTTTGTACCAATGGATATTGGCTCTGGTTTTAGGTAGTATTTTGATTGATATGGCTTATTATATAAGCGGACTGAGATACGTAACAAACATTACCAAATATTCTATTGCCCTAATCAGTGCTCCCCTATTTCTTGTCCTGTGGATTATTAGCTGGGGTTTCTCTTTGTCACCATGGCAAGGATGGTTGCGGGCGCGAGAAGAATAATAAGACTCAAAGAGCTTAATAAAAAAATTATCAAGCACGCCAATGTTTTTTCCTAGAAATCTATGATGCTGCTTGAAGAGCTCGCTCACCGCATAAGGCCAACCGACATTATTTATCCAAAATTCTCTAAGATATTGGTTTACTAGCTATAAGGAAGATATCATCCCCCCGATTGGCTGTAGGCAAACAATGATCTAGAAGCACCTGAAATATCGGACTGTAGTCAATGACTTGGTCAACCGACAAGCAATGCACTGCACACCAGCGTTTGACTTCAAAACCTAGGCTTTTCAGTTCAGTTAATAATTCTTCGGCCGTGTATTCACGTACATGCAACGAATAATACCAAGGTGCCTTCCCAGCAAGGATGTTAATCATTTGCACAACGGAAGCGGCATTGGGAGTTGTGAGAAACAAATATCCACCAGGTTTCAGGACTCTATAGCATTCTTTGAGAGTAGCTATCAACCCTGTCTTTTCAAAAGACTCCTGAAGACCCTTTGGTAGATCAGATAAGTGCTCTAGAACTTCTGTGCAACTTATCAGATCGATTGACTGATTAGTAATGGGCCAAGATAAGCGGATGTCAGTTGGCACATTTTGCCATCGTGCTTGAGGAAAATATCGAGTAAGTAAATCCGTGACGATACTCTCACCTCCCAATTCTAAACCTATAAAGTTGTCGCCAACTTGGGAAGGCACAATACTCACTAACCACTTGAAAGTCATTATTAGACGAAAGCGATGCAACATCCATGCCTCGGTATATTCTTGTGAATAATTCCTTTGACGACAAAAGGTACGCATATCTTCTACAAATTGCTGCATTTCAGTTGTAGATATTGATTGGACATCCGAATATAATGAAAGGTTTAATGCTTGTGATTTGGGAGAAGTAGGTATTTTTATTCGTGCGGAATTAATGGGTGCGTCTTCAAGAGTTTTTTCAACCGCTTTTTGGGGATTACCTTGACTTTGTAATTCAAGTGCAGTAATTACTTCGGCAACTCGGATATCCCACGTGTTCTCTCTCGCGATCTTGTCAATCACGGATAAATACTCTTGATTTCCTCTAACAGATAATGCTTTGTCAAGGCAATCAAAAAACTGTTCGCAAGTTTCAGCTACGAATACGCTGTTATACCTCTTGCACTCTGGCAACGCAGTTGTGATCACTGGTTTCCCAAAAGCCATATACTCAAACAACTTGATAGGGGATGTCGATAGTGTAATGTTATTGATTTTGAACGGAATTATTCCTATATCATAATGCCATAAATACTTAAACAACTCATTGTAGGTTTTCATACCTAGCCAATGAACATTCTGCAACCCCAAAATTTCGCTTTGATCTAAGCTTCCATCGTAATTCGCCCCGATGAGCACAAACTCTAAATCTGGCCTTCTCTTCGCCACACTCGAGAGCAGCTCATAATCAAACCATTCGGCTAAGGCACCAGAATAGCCTACGATTGGATGTCCTTTTGCTAAAACTACCTCCAAATCAAGGGGTATATTTTCATCATTTGATGGGCGGCTTTGCTGTATTCGCTTATAATCCACTCCATTTGGAATCAAGACTGCATCTGGACGATGTTCTCTAACATTTTCCAATAATCGTTGGCTTGTTACCACTACGACTTTTGCAGCATGTAGCAATTCCATGTGATCATCCAGGTTCGCTGATGAAACCTTCAAATCATCATAATGGTCATAGATGATTCGAGGATGATTGAATACTCGAAGCCCGCTTCGGTGCCATGGGGAACCTATATATACAATTGGCTCACTAAGGCCTGAGAAAGTCTCCAAAGGAACATAACAAACATAAAGAGCAGGCTCGACTTCTTGGAAACCTATAATCGCATCTGTCTTCTCGTTGTTTGTACAAAAGAAATAAAGATATCCTTGCATTGCAAACGCACGGGCCATTTGGTGAGGTCTCTGAAACATAAACCCCCAATCGTGTGTTGGAGGATAAATCACAATCCCTTTGGCATTTGGATAATGAGCAATAATCTGCCTTAGTCGCTCAACATACTGCTCGCTCTGGCGTTTTTGTACCATTTGCCTGTTAGCAACTCCTAAAGTGAAACCGAGTACTTGTGCAATAATAACAAGCGTTGAAATAATTACATTCCTGCGAAGCTCTTGGATTTTTGCATCGGGATGCGATCTAGTCATGTTGTGCCATAAAACAGCAAATACCCCCCCTGTTATCACTAATGTGGGTATAAGTATCCAAAGAGAAACGAATAATGATAGAGTTAGAAATAATATACAAATAATAAAGAGGAAGCTAGCTCCCAGTACTGCCTTTGCTTTTAGCCAATAATTGGTGGCGAAAAGACCAACTTCGCCATCCCCTTTTGCATAACGGTAAACTGTCCGAAAAATTTTCGGAAGAGATCGAGACATCCTCCAATAAACTTTTGCCTCAGGGACAAATGCCCAAAAACCACCACAGCGCTTCAA
This sequence comes from uncultured Chloroflexia bacterium, assembly GCA_963837875.1. Classification (GTDB taxonomy): domain Bacteria; phylum Chloroflexota; class Anaerolineae; order Anaerolineales; family Villigracilaceae; genus UBA877. The sequence continues at coordinate 1,379,018 of CAWIOV010000001.1, read as the reverse complement.
CTCGATGTCGAATAAAGTATCCTCCGCAGCATCAGTAAGCCATTCTGGATATCCACCAGTCTTAGCCCAGCTAGTTCTCATAAAGGCAACGGACCTAGACGATGGAAGAAAGGAGCATGGATTAATAGAACTCAAATCGGCCACAAAATACTTGGCAGTGATCTGATCCCTAGAGTTTCTTCCAAGGATTTGATAATACCCAGCGCTCACTTCAACCTTGCCATCCATCTCAAATGGTGTAACCAAAAATCTAAGCCAATCCCTGTCTAAGATACAACCGAAATCAGTGCTCGCGATAACAGAATAGGATGAATTCTGAATAGCAATATTTCTTCCCTGAGAGATATTAGATCCCGGTGCCTCGATAACTCTAATTGGGATAGATGATGACTTAGCAAATTCTCTGATAATATCTAAAGTACCATCTGTAGAGCCGCCATCAACGATTACCACCTCATCAGGTTTACGGGTTTGAAGGATTAAAGAGTTTAACCACTCGCTAGCATTCACTGCCTCGTTTTTTACGGTTGATATCAACGAAACTTGAACTGTGTTTTCTTTTGATAAGTGGGGGCTAATTAGACGCCGATGGGAATAGGTGGCTAAAATTGTCGAATTTGAGGAAAATAGAATAACCTGGCTCTTATCAACATGAATATACTCTTTCCTAAACTCCTGAATGAAGTTTTTGGCCACTCTTGGCAATATCAGCTTAATCAGCTTCTTGCTAATGCGTACTAGGATGACATGCACATTTGATAACAACCGACTGATTCCATTGCGAAACGCCCACCAAATAGTTACCAACCGAAAGGCACGAGATGCATAGATAGAGCGAAGGAGCATCTCTTTTTCCGCCATCTGCGCTGTCAAAACCTGTACCGCTTGCTCTCTCTCAGCTAATCGAGCCGTCAGTGTCTGCACCGTCTGCTCTCTTTCAGCTAATTGGGCAGATAGTTTTTGTACCGCTTGCTCTCTCTCAGTTAGTTGAGCCGTCAGTGTCTGCACCGCCTGCTCTCTCTCAGTTAGTTGAGCCGTCAGTGTCTGCACCGCTTGCTCTCTCTCAGTTAGTTGAGCCGTCAGTGTCTGCACCGCCTGCTCTCTCTCAGTTAGTTGAGCCGTCAGTGTCTGCACCGCTTGCTCTCTCTCAGTTAGTTGAGCCGTCAGTGTCTGCACCGCCTGCTCTCTCTCAGTTAGTTGAGCCGTCAGTGTCTGCACCGCCTGCTCTCTCTCAGTTAGTTGAGCCGTCAGTGTCTGCACCGCCTGCTCTCTCTCAGCCTGTTGAGCCGTCAGTGTCTGTACCGCTTGCTCTCTCTCAGCCAGTTGAACTGAGAGCATTTGCACCACTTGCTCTCTCTCGGACAGTTGAGCTGAAAGTGTTTGCACTACTTGTTCTCTCTCAGCCAGTTGGGCAGAGAGTGTCTTTTCCGCTTCATCTTTCTTCCTTAGAGCTTGACTTAGTCTGAGATCTAAATAAATTTGGTTAAGAGGAAATCCTATTTTCGAGGCCCACTCAGCGCGAAGGTAAATGAGAAGAACCTGTTCACCATTCCAATAATTAGGGCTGAAGCTAGTAGTATCTATGATTTTGGCGTGAATAAGTACGAAATCCGAGATAGGAACTACTTTTATATTTTGGGCGAGAAAAGTATGCTGGTGTTCAGCAACACGTTCGTATTCCTCAAATGGCACTATCAGCGCTACTATTTGTTTAGCATAAGCGGCAATAGTTTGGAATATTGCCAATGGGTTAGAGAAGTGTTCCAATGTATTTGATGAAAAAATTACATCATATGGAGGATGATCAGGCGCTTCCATTGTCAACCAATCTTCGAACTTGAAGATTAGTTCAGGGTAATATTGTTGTGCTTTCTGAATGGCGAACCTGGAAAAATCAACTCCTTGGATTTGTTCCCTTCCAAAGTGCGATGCTAAAATATCAGTTCCGTCTCCCTCTGCACATCCCCAGTCGCAAATCCCCAAACGGTTAGCAATAATGTGATGTTTGAACCATTCTGGCAGGTTCTCAACAGCTATTCTTGCAAAGAAGCGTGATTGATCACGTCCGAATTTGCTTTCCCAATCACCACTTGCAAAACGCTGATCCCAGTATTCTTTGCTATTTAGAGAATCTTCCATAATACCCTTCTGTGTGTTGTTGCTCCGTGGCAATTTATCTAGCGACCAGGTTCGTCAATTCAGAGGAGCGCTACGGCAAATTATAAAAAGCCAAATTGAATCTCATCTCAACTTGCGCGATAAGCTTTCACCACTTCATCCGCCGTTCCCAAGACACGCAGTTCGCCATGGTCTAGCCAAACGGCCCTCACACAAAGTGAGCCTACTGTATTCAAGTCGTGCGTAACAAGCAAGGTAGTTGTTCCACTGGAACGAAAAGCCTGCATGCGTGTTTGACACTTGGCTCGAAAGGCCTCATCCCCCACCGCCAATACCTCATCCAATATCAGGATTTCCGGTTGCCAGGCAGTGGCAACTGCAAAACCCAAGCGCGCCACCATTCCGCTGGAGTAAGTCCGGATAGGTGCGTCAATGAAGCTGCCCAAATCGGCAAAATCTAAAATCTCGTCCATCTTCGAAGCGATATCGCGCCGTATATGTCCCAAAATGGTACCATTAAGGAAAATATTCTCGCGCCCGGTCAATTCGGGATGAAAGCCCGCGCCTAATTCCAACAGAGGGGATATGCGCCCGTTGATCCATACACGCCCTTCGGTCGGGGCAAGTACGCGTGAGAATACTTTTAATAATGTGCTTTTTCCGGCACCATTTCTACCAATAATTCCAAATATCTCTCCACGATAAATTTCCAGGTCTATTCCGCGCAATGCCCAAAAATCCCGGAAATGTACTCGTCGTTGAAGACGCCGTATGGCATATTCCTTTAATGTCAGAATACGCTCATTAGGGATTCGATAGCGGACTGAAACCTCGTTCAGCCGGAGAACCGCATCGGAATGATTATGGCCTGCGTTGCAAATCAGGGTTTTACGTTCGATAAGTGAATTCATCTGCTTTGTATGAAAAAATAATCCAACCGACTAGTAATGTCAGCACAGAGATGCAAATACCCATCGCCAATATTGGCAAAGGCGGAAGATTACCATCGTATATCGGTTGACGGAAGATCTGGATAAGGTAATACATCGGATTCAAGTGAATTAACCAATAGCGATAAGTATCTGGAATAATATCGACAGGATAAATGATAGGGGTTAAATACATCCATGCAACAAGGGCTACTTGATACATTTCAGCTGCATCTGGAAAATACATTGTTATTGTCGAAAGGAGGAGCCCAATACCCAAGGCAAAGGTAGCCAATAAGAGAATGGAAATAGGCAAAAATAATAACGACCAGTGCAGAGGAATTGTTGTGATGAACATAATTATTATAAGTGGTATAAAAGAAAGAACTAAATTTACCAGACCTGTTCCTATCGAAGAAATTGCAAATACTGTGCGGGGCATATATATTCGATGGAGCAAGGCACTTCCCCATATTATTTGCTGTAAAGATGAATTTGTAGATTGGGCAAAAAACGTCCAGGCGACCAACCCACTTAAGATATAAGTTGGGTATCCTTTCACGCTATGAAACAACTGTGAAAAAACAATTACCATCACAAGCATCGTTCCAAGCGGGTTAAGCAGGGTCCAGGCAATCCCCCAAAACGAGCGCTTATAACGAGCTACAATGTCACGTTGCACCAACTGATAGATTAGATCGCGATATTGGAAAACGCCACGTAATTCCTCAAGGGCCAGAGACCCTCGGCGCGTACTATCATAAATATAGTTTTTATTAGCTGTTTGCTTATTTTCCATGATGTATTATATTATGTGCGCTATCAGAACCTTTTATACAAAACTTGACTTCACTATGAGACACATTCCCGGTCCGCTGTTATTATACTTCCACAGCCTGTACCAACGAGCTTTGCCGATGTCAGGTTTTTACGACTGTTGACCTGCCATATTCAGTTATGGAGAAAAAATGATCAAGGTTCTATCTGTTTTCGGAACACGCCCCGAAGCCATTAAAATGGCCCCAGTTATCAGAGAGTTAGCAAAAAGAAACAAAGAAATAACCAGTCGTGTGTGCGTCACGGCCCAACACCGCCAAATGCTCGATCAAGTATTGAGTTTATTTGCTATAAAGCCAGATTACGATCTTAACATAATGGAGGATGGTCAGATATTGACTGACGTGTTGGAAAATGTATTGACCCAATTGGCACCAATCTTTCGACAGGAAAAACCGGATTGGGTGCTCGTTCAAGGGGATACGACCACAGTTGTGGCCGCTTCTATTGCAGCGTTTTATGCGCACATAAAGGTTGGTCATGTTGAAGCTGGTTTGCGGACTTATGATAAATGGCATCCTTTTCCCGAAGAAGTAAACAGAAGGATAGCTGGAGTAGTGGCTGATCTTCATTTTGCACCAACAGAGGCGTGCCGAAACAATCTTTTGCGCGAGGGAGTAGATCCGATAACGGTTTACGTGACAGGCAATCCGGTGATTGATGCGCTTCAAATGATTGCTCGCAGACCATACGATATAAGAAATAACCCGCTAATAGGGATTCCAGAAGGGAGGCGTCTAATTTTGGTTACGGCACATCGCCGAGAGAATTTTGGGAAGCCGCTGGAGGATATTTGTGCATCGCTACGGGAAATCGCTGAACGGTATACTGATGTTCAAATAATATATTCGGTACATTTAAACCCCAACATTCAAGAACCAGTGTATCGTCTCTTGAGTAATATCTCTAATATCACGTTGTTACCTCCACTTGATTACTTCCTATTTACCCAGTTACTAAAACGGGCCTTTATTATATTAACCGATTCTGGAGGCATACAGGAAGAGGCTCCTACTCTAGGAAAACCAGTATTAGTTTTGCGTGAGGTTACTGAGCGCCCCGAGGCGATTGCTGGAGGCACAGCGCGGATTGTCGGTACAGACCAAAGTCGAATTGTCGCTGAAACGATAAACTTGTTGGAAAACGACTCGGTATATAACCAGATGGCTCATGCAGTCAATCCATATGGAGATGGGCATGCAGCAGAACGTATTGTTGGTACGTTATGTGGAGAGAAAGTGGCACCATTTGTAATGAACAAAAGATAGATGAGCGGGAATATCTAGGAATGGGTGGGGAACCCGTACCGCTGCGCAGCGGCTCGGTTTACTACGATCGAGACTGGGCCTGTAGTGTGTACTGAGTCAGGGTCAGTCCCGACAGCAAGAGCAGCTACTCAGTTTTCGGATTGTGATCTTCCCGGCACATCTCTTAAACTCTGCGCTCTGGCTGCTCTATACTCTTATACTCTGTTCTCTTGCAGAAGTGCAGAAGGCTTTTGGCATCCTACCTTATTATCTTCTTGCGCAGCTGTCTCAGAGTTGTTGCACCGAACCACCCAGTCCAACTCCTACTTTTTCCCAAAAATACTCGTTCAACCCACCCAACCTTCAATCTATTCCATCGAAAGCTAACTCTCTCTATATGGACATGTTGCGAAATCACCAAACCTGGGGGCTAGTGGAATAAGCCGGCGCAAATTTCGTCTGACTTACGGCTTGTAAATGGTACCCGTTTGGGATAATGATATAAAAACCTATTCGTGAACGATAATCCCGTCTCACTTTGGCATGTTCCTGGTTTTTCCAAAATTCGCTCAACCCACTTCCGTCATTTTGCTCCCGAAGTGACAATGAGATCTCTTCATTATCGGGCTTATTGCACAATCCCACTCATATATTTTCTTGACATTTCCCCATAAGCTCATTAGAATGGGGGCATGTAAAGAGGTGTGACGCATTGCGTCGCGCCTTTTTTTATTTCCTGTATCCGGAGAATGCCATGTACAACAAAATCTTACATACCTACATCCGATTCCTGAACGACCGCCGGGGCGATGAGTTCGGCGAAAAGGCCGTCATCATCATCCTGGTTGTGGTTGGCGGCCTGGGCGCCTGGGCTGCTTTCGGGAACAAGATCGTTTCGCTGATCAACAGCGCCACTGGCGGAATCTGATATACCATGATCCGACCTTCCTTCCGGGGACGGTTCCCCGTGCGGGGACAAGTGCGCGGGATGCTGAACCGGCGCGGTGACCAGTTCGCCGAGAGCGCCATCGTCTTCCCGATCGTCGTCCTGCTGATGGTAGCCTTGTTCAACATGGCTGAGGCCGGTTTTGCCAGCGTAAATGCCGCCAATGCTGCCAACCATGGCGCACGCGTTGGCAGCGTATACCAGCAGCATCCCGGCAGCGCCGCCTATTCGGCTGCGACGGAGTCCATCTCCCACGCCCCGCTCGGAAGCTACACCGTGAGCGTCGCCGGCGGTGGTTTCCCTGGCGCGACGATCACGGTTACGGTGGATTGGAGTGTGCCGAATTTCATCGCTCCGATCATTGCCTTTTTTGGCGGCAGCATGGGCGATCTGAAGGGTACCGCCACCTCCACTTTCCGACAGGAAGGCTGGTAATGGCCGGCCGAATCTTCCTGGCGCTTTGGGCCGCCCTTCTGGCCGTACTGTTCGCCTGGACAGTTTGGAAATTGGCAACGAGGCAGCGATGATCAAACGTTTCCGGAATGATCGACGCGGGGATGTCTGGGCTTTTACATCCATCGCCATCCTGTTCATTATCCTGCCGCTGGCCAGCCTGACCGTGGATGTTGTCCGCGGCATGTACGTACGAACGCACCTGCAGGCCGCCGCGGATGCCGCCTGCCAGGCAGCCGCCAATGCCCTGGATGTGCCAACCTTCCGCTCCACCGGGAAGCAGCAGATCAACCAGGGCCTGGGCCGTTCCCAGGCGGCCGGCGTGTTCTCGTCTTCACTGGCGGACGCTTCCAAGGTGGAGTTTTCCCCATCCCTGGCGGTTGGTTTCACCGGCCCCACAACTGCCCGTTGCAGGGCAACTGCCACGCTTGTCCATCTTATCCCCCTGACACCGCCGATGACGGCGGTAGTGCAAACTACCTCGCAGATGCGGGTCGTGCAGCGCTGAACTTCTATGGAGATCTCGGTCGATCGCAAGCTCATCCATTATGGCGTGGTCCCCTTCGCCCTGGCAGCCCTGCTTGTTCTGCTGGCGGTGATCGGCCATCCATACTCTCCGCTGACCGACGCTGGCCAGGCCCGCCTGCTTACCTGGGACGATTGGCAGTGGTTCAAGGCCGAACAGCAGTACGCGGCCGAGCGGGATACCCTGCGCACGGATGTGGACGCCCTGGCAGCCCTGCTTGATAAAGGCCCGGATCCGGTATCGGCTCAGCTCCTGCAGGAGCGCATCATCATGCATACCGCCAGCGGGTTGGCCAGTCTGGCGCCCGCCCGAGCGGCTCTCTTGCAGGCTGCCCAAGATGTGGTCAACTGGTCCGCCGGCGCCCTGGACCGGGATACGGCAGGCACATCCCTTCAATCGGCCGGCAATCTGCTCAAATGACATGGTGACGTACAGGATGCCTTCTTCTCTTCAGGATGCACAGAACCGGGTCCAGCGCGACCTGGCGGAGGCGGACCGCCGGCAGCGCCTGGCGGCCGAGAAACTGGCCCGCGAACTGGCCAAGGTGCTTCAGGAAGTCGCCATCCTTTTCGACGGCGACCGGCTGGAAGCCCTCCGCCGCGAGAATCCGCACATCCCGCAATATTGGACGCCGGATGATTGGCGCGTATTCTTCGCCGAAACGCCAGCCCCTTCTGTCCAGGTCGGCTGGGGCAGGAGTGATGCCCGCAGCCAGGATCTGGAACGCACGATCCAGGAACTGCGCGCCCGCCTGGCCGGGATGGAGGCTGCGGCATCCGCTCCGGTGGTGGCAGAAACGCCGGCCGCGCCGGTCAAGCGGCTCCCCCGTGAAGAGGCCGAGCGGGTGGCGAAAAGGAACTCATCGGCCGGCCGGGAAGAGAAACCGGCTGCAGGACCAGGCAAAGTAACCCCGGTTGCCTGCAACCTGCCGGCAGACCTCACGCCTCCGTTGGCCGGCCTGTTCTATCTGGCGCAGGAAGCCTGGAAAAAGCTCCCCGATACCTGCCCGGCTGCGTTTCAGAAGGTTCTGACCGGTGGAGGCCGGACCGGGGCAGACCTGAAGAAGGTGTACAAACGGTACTGGTTGACGATCTATCTGATCGGCGCTTGCGGGATCACTGCCAAGCTGGAGATCGAAGATATCATCTCGCTTGCCAATGGCCTGTCCAGCCGGCCTGGATCGTTTGGTCGGTTCATGGACGATATGACCGCCAGCAATATCCTGGTCGAAGGCAGTCCCCGCATTGGATCCCCGCGCACATCCCTGATCCTGTTCCGGCTGACTCCCGATGGGAATCGCCTGTTCAAGATCATCTTCGAGAAGGATCCGCTGGAATCCGAATGGGAGCGATTGATCAACCTGCATGAAGGCGAACGCTTCCCAGAACACACCCTGGCGGTTCTGGTATTTGCCCTGCATGCCCGCAAGCGTGGATGGTCCACCCGGATCCTCCCGCTGGTTGAAGGCACGCATGCAGTGCCCGACCTGCTGGTGCAGCGGGACGAGGAAAAGCTGTATGTGGAGGTAGAGCTGGGCCGCAAGGAAAGCCCAGCCAAGTGGCGCAACCAGGCTGCCTTGAATAATGGCAAGGTGGCTCTGTGTGCAGCCACCCCGGCTACCCGCCAACGCCTGGCCGGCGACTGCCGGCTGGATCACCTTTCCGGTGTGGCCACCGACCTGGATACGCTCATCCACGTCAAGCACGATGATATATCGGACCAGACACCGCTCTGGCTCGAAAGCTGGTAGGCTCTTTCTGCTTTCCAGAACCCTTCCCCCTGGAAAGCAGACACAGGCTACCCGCCTGGCGCAGAACCGCACTTTACAATTTGAACGTCGAGACGAGGCATGTTCCTCCGTCGGCGTTTCCCCGTTGCAGTACGGGCCATTTCCATTCCCACGAAATGCGCTCCCGGCTGCACGGAGGCGCGCTATCTTTTTCCAATTGGAGGAACCCATGTCTGAAACCCTGAATCTCAAAACCATGACCGGCCTGACGGTCGCGGAAATGTATGCCAAGCTGGACGAGGAACTCCCGCCCGAGGCGTACAAAGCCATTGCCGGCACGCACGGCAAAGATGGCAGCGAACTGACCGACATCGACCCGAACTATGCCACTGAAGTTCTCAATATGGTCTTCGGCCCGTGCGGCCTCGGTTGGGGCTACGCCTACAACCCGGCCGACATGACCCTGACGATCGAGAACCGGCAGAAGTCCAACGGAACCGGCACTCGCCGGGTCTCCCTGGCGGTGCTGACCAAGCTGTCCGTCTGGTACAAGCTGATCAAGCCGGATGGCAGCGATGTGCTCTGCCAGATCGACGCCGGCGGCGCCAGCGACAACGATGACGAGGCGTATGCCATGAAAGGCGCGATCACCTACGCCATCGGCAACGCCCTGTCGAAGATCGGCTGGCAGAAATCGGTCTACCTGGGCCAGCGTTCCCACAAGACCGTCCGGGCTGGCAAGCCCAAGGCTGCCGCTCCCACCCTGCAGGCCAAGCAGGCAGCTGCAAGCCCCGCGGCTCCTGCCGCGAAGGCCGCCCCGGCCAAGCCAGTACTGGCCAGGCCGGCGGCTGCTCCCGCCCCTGCTTCTGCAGGTGACGGTGAGATCAGCGAAGAACCGGCAGCGGCTGCCAAGCCTGAAGCCATGACGCTGGAGACTGTGCTGCAGTTCACCGTGCCGACCGGCGCCTGGAAAGGCAAAACCATCCAGGATGTCGTCACTGCCGGTGAATCCGGCCAGAAAGCGATCGAGTTCTGGGCCCGCATGGTCCCCGGCACCGACCTGGATAAGCAGACCCTCAAGAATACGGCCATGCGCTACCAGGAACTGGCGAAGGCCAACCATAAAGTCCCCGCTGGGGACAAAGTTGCCCAGCCTGCCTAGTCTCGGCCTTTGTTCTGCGTGATCTGGAAGGGGAGGCCACTTGCCTCCCCTCTCTGCCATCTTCCCGGGGCAGCTTCATAACCCCGATAAGCAAGACCAGGACCTTTACAACTAAATGATCATTTCCGAGGCGGTATCGTCCGCTTCGCGTTCAACGGGATTATTGCCCGTTCTATTACGTTTTTTCAAACACCATTTCGGAGGATCTATGAATCCTGAACCAACCGATACCGCCATCCACCTGAAGCGCCGCGGCGAGCAGTTTGACATGAACTCCGTTCAGCTCGCCGGTGTGATCCAGAAGCTTTGGCCGCGCAACGGGGATGTTTTCGCCCGGTTGCGGATCTCCACCCGAGGCCAACTGGTCGAAGAGGATGATACCCAGGCGGTATATGCCAATGTTCGTTTCTCCCAGGGGCTGGTGGATGGCCAACCCGTAACCCTGCAACCGGGTGACGTGATCCGGGTAACCGGCTACCTCACCCACACGGAATACTACGAAAGCATCCATCGCTTCCTGGAGCTTGCCAAAGCCAGGACGTTCCTGCAAGACGTTCCACCCGAAGACCTGTCTGCCTGGCGAGCCATCTCTTTTCGCCGCAGGAACATCATGGTCAATGTGCGCAACCTGGTCGAACCCGCCGGCAACGGCGAGCTGAACCAGGTGATCCTGGAAGGGATCGTCTACATGCGCTGGGAATATTCGAGCGACGCCTTTGCCCGCCTGGCGATCTATGACCGCTATGCCCCCATACCCAACGGGCAGGAAGGAAAACGCGGTCGGCCGGTGCGCAGGCCGCACTATATCAATATCCGCTTTGCGGAAGGAAAGGTGGCCGGCCGGCCAGTCTCACTGGCATCCAAAATGCGCCTGCGCGTCACCGGCTCACTGGGTGAAAAGGGTGCCAGCCTTACGCTGCACCAATCTCTCCTGGAGACGGGCGACGAGAAAGTCATTGCCCTCCTCGGGCGATTGCCCAACGCCGACAAGACCCACGAGATCCAGATCCAGCAGGAAAACCTGCACGTGGATGCGCGGGCGCTGATCACCTTTTCCAGCTACCATACCGCTGACGGCATGGCAACATAACGGTACTTCCTTCCCCTGAGGATGAACCCAGCCAAGCGTAACCCGCTAGGGTGCTCCCACGCAGGCCCGCGACCTGCCAGGGGATCTGGTACGCAATGCGTACCCGCAACGCTTTCTTCTCCTCTCCTTTTGTGAGCCACCATGCTCCACCCACTCCCCGTGCCATCGGGACACTCGCTCCCCTGGCACACTCACGGCGATAGGGTGCGGTGGTTCACCCGAGTCGGAGTTCAGGGAGCGTTACGAGGACAGGCTACCCGCCTCGTCTGAGAGAAGTCTACCCGACTTCTCTTTATTTCCAATTCCAGGTGCAAACCTGTTTTCTTTCACCCCGCTGCTTCCAGGCAGCCGGCCGGGTTCACGACCCGACAGGTGATATGGAGTCCGGGCTACTCGCCCGAATTCACCGTTCCCCTATCCTTTATTCAAGGTGGGGGAGCGGCATGGCCGACATCGATTCCCCCACCATCGGAGGTTTCGATGGCTGCCATGATTGTTTCAAATGGTCAAATGGCTGGTTCGGGCGCGTGCATTCCGACAGGCGCCGGTCTGCTCAATCTTAGTTCAGAAAAGAGCCGGATGCTGGTGAATGATGTGCTGCCCATAGCGTCTCTGCGGACACGCTGCGCAGTGCAGGCGTTCTACCGGTCGGGCACGCAAATTCCTGCGGTTTCTCGCCAGGAACTGGCGGGATTGATCGCCGGATTCGCTCCCAACTATGCCAACTGACCATTCAGGGGCGCCACCCGCGCCCCTCTTGTTTATTTCCCCGCCAGATCACATAATCTGCGTGAACACTTCGGGCTTTTGTTCTGCAATCCGCAGCAAAACTTCTGCCGGGGTGCCTACAGGTACCCCAGTCCGACTAACTTGCGAGCTCGGTGCACTATTGAGAAAACAACCTGTGTGCCAGCCGGTCGCCGCTTGTTATAGCACATTTTCATGCTTGGTGGTGCCACCAGGCATGACGACTATCTTATAACAAATCACCCACCAAGGGGATTTTCCTGGCGGGCGATTTGTTCTGCGTATTTGTGAGCCTGCCTATGCCTTGTCCATCTTCTCAATTTCCTTCAAGACAGACTGTAGATCAGGAGCATTTGCCGCAATCACATCATCTTCTCCAATGTGTTTGTGGTGCGGAGCGGATCGCAATTGTGGAAAGTGGTCTGCATCATCGTAACGAAAAACCAGCGTACCATCGGCATGCATATACTGAAAAGCGTACATGTAACGATTCGCGGGATATCCACGTTGTATATGAACAAACTCGCGAAAATGTAGATGAGATCCGTCTTTAAAAACCAGATCCCCACGCAAGAATCCCGTTTCTTTATCTCGGCGGTCATAATTGACATCGGGCGGTTGGGCAAGAGGCGTATTTCGCAAAAGCGTTTTGATACTGTCGAAATACTCTTCTATCATGCGATTTTGGCTTCTTTGAGGGTGTTACGTTTCTCTTCCAACCGGTGCAGGGTCTTGATTTCGCCCATCCACTCAATAAAGTCGAGCGTTTCGCCCAAGTCATCGGGAGTAAAACGACGCTTAAATTCAACCGTGCTCATTTTGTATTGCTTCTCAAAGGCTTCCAGTTTCGCGCGAGTCTTTTCAATGCCTTGTTCGACATCGTACAATTCGTTCGCGATGACCGATTTAAGTAATGATTTGAGTCGTTTAGCGTTTGGCGTTTGAACAGTAATTTGTTGTAACATTTCGGTCTCCTTGTCAGTAATAGCGCTGACGGATCGTATTATAACCCGTTCGCAAACTCATCCAGCGCCTCGGCAGCCTGCTCCTTCTCCCTGGCCTTCGGCCGGCCGTATTTCATCGCCGTCTGGATCGAATGGCCGGACAGCTCCGCCCGCACTTCCACGCTCACGCCCGCCTGGCGCAGCATGTAGGCGTAGGTATGGCGGAGAAGATGGCAGGTCACCTGCACCGGCGGATCGAGCCGTTCCAGGCCGGCCCGCTCCCCAGCCTCCACGATCATCGCCTGCATTGAGCGCCGGGACAGGCGCCGGTGTTCTGCTCGCAGCTCCACGAACAAAGCATCATGAGAGATATCGAGCTTGGCCCGCTCTTCGAGCCAGGCTCGCAACGCTTCCCGGGCCGGCGCCGGCAGGTTGACCTCCCGCTCGCGAAAGCCTTTGCCCTGGCGGATCTGCAGCAGCCCGGAGCGCGGCCGCAACTCCACATCCTGGACGGTCAGCCGTTCCACCTCTTCCACCCGTGGACCAGCATACAGCATCAGGAAAGCGATGGCTTTGTCCCGGATCAAACGCAAACCCGCCTGCGTTTCGTAGGGCCGTTTCCGCTTCGTTACCTTATCCTGCCACGGAGCAAGGAAGACTGCCTCAAAGCGGGCGCGTTGAGCATCATCCAGCCCTTTGGGGTTTTGCGCTTTGCGGGCCGGCAAGCGTAATCCCAGCACCGGGTCGTGCTGGATAAAATCTTCATTCTGCAGATATTGACAGAAAGCCCGCAGACTGGCAGCGTAACGCAGAACAGTACTCGCTGCATAACCCTGGGTGGTTTGCAGCCAGGCCAGGAAATCCTGGAGCACCTTGCGGTTCAAGCGGAACGGGTCGGCTTTGAGCACATCCAGGGTCAGTTCCTCCCCGAAGGTGCCCTGCCACCAGCGCACGAAGATCGAGATATCCTGGGAATAGCCCTGGATGGTCTTCGGGGCTGCCCCCTGCCGCCGACGGGAAGGCAGATTGGTCCAGATCAGGTAGAGGTGGAAAGACCCAATGATAGGATACTTTACCTCCAGCGATAAGTCCTCATGGGTGTTCATGGCCGTGGGGTTCACCCTAAGGTGGCGCTGCAGGCTGGCAACCTTGGCCTGGGTCTCTTCGTCAAGCGGTCCCGCGTTTTTCAACAATGCTTCCAGGTCGTCTTTCAAGAGGGTCGGTCGGGTGGGCATGGGTCGGCTCCTGTTTTTTATTTTGTGAAGTAGAAATGACAGCATATTTGCTTCGTTTTGGCTGATTATCACCCCGATTATACCAAACTACTACATACAACCCAAGTTGTGTGAGGTAGTTCAACCTATATGGCGAGGCGATTTATGGGATCCAAGAGTGTAGGATCTCAAAGATAACGAGACTGGCTTTACGACTCCGGCACGAGAGCAATTGGTAATGAAAGACAACATTCTCTACAGGCAATTCATGCGTTAGGCCAGTCTCACTATATGTGAGACACGACATTGGTTCACCTGGTCGGCCAGCCTGACTATGAAACTGCAGCCCTTTTCATTTCATCGGTGAGAACTGCCATTGACAGAAAAAGCAGAGGTAAAAGGAAAATTATGACTGTATCCAAACCAAAATCTTTAAAAGACCTTTTCAGCGAAGGGGCCATACCGCCCCGTTCTGTTTCGGAAGAAGAGGAATATCGCCGAGGATACTATGATGGGTTCATCCAAGCGGTCGAGGCTTTTATCAATACGCCACTCCCAAAGAGAAGAACATATGATGTTCTCTGGGACTTTTGGGAATCAGGCGCTTTAAAGAACTGGCGGTTTACATCGAATCCCAGTAGCTCTGGCTCTGAATTTCCTCCGCGATTTTCCATAAGGGAAGAATGGCCGACACAGACTTTTTGAAACTGGATTGGACAACTGCCCGCCGGCAGAAGAAAAGCGGCTACTGGTACTTCTTCGCCCCCGGGCATCCCCTGGCCAGTGAAGTATACACCAGCGGCATGCGCCACTGGGTGCGAGCTGCCCGGCACGTGGCATCCCAGAAACTCGGCCGCTGGCTGCTGGCCAGCGAACTGGTGCAGTACCAGGACGGTAACCCGGACAACTTAGCCTCAGAGAACATTTTCGTTATCTCCAGAACTGAATTTCAGGCTATCGTGGGCAACGCGCCCAACCTGGTCCCGAAAATCTGTCCGGTGTGCCAGCAAACCTTCTTCGTCTCGGCCGGACACGCATCCTTCCGTAGGACATGCTCAACCGAGTGCCTATCGAAGTGGGTTCGCCGCTTCGAGGTTACCCGGGAGGAGTTGCTGCAGCTGGTCTGGGATCTGCCCACAATCGCCATCGCCGAGAATTTTTGCGTCAGCGACAAAGCGATCTCCAAGCGCTGCGTCAAGCTGAGTGTGCCCAAGCCTCCCAGGGGCTACTGGAGGCTGATCGAGCTTGGCACGCCACACGACGATGCCCTGAAGCGCCTCAAATGGCCGGCCGAGCGCATCCAGGCGCTAGACCGGGAACTCGACCAGGCTGTGGGAGTGGCGGAATGAAAATCCGGCTGGTATACTCTTTTCGGAAGGAGTGAACTGATGAAATTTGACTGGAAAACACCGATCCGCGGCATTCCTCCCATCGAGCTGCGGAACTTCCTGAAGCAGAACTTCCCACTCTATATAGGCGACGGCATCACCCTGGAAGGAGTGGTGGATAAGCTATTCTTACAGGAAATGCGCAATTCATCATGGCTGTGGACAGAGTCTCTCAAGGATAGAAAGATCAAGATCGAGAACATAAAGAATGATGCTCGGGAACGCTGCAGGCAACTGATCCAGGCGTGCCTGGAGGGTGGATTTATCGAGATTCGAAAGGAGATTCCTCTCGACCGGCCGTCTCTACAAACTCATGGCGTAGACGAAGATCCGAAACCCGCCACCTACTATACCTTGACCGACCTGGGAGGAGATTTCAGGAACGCATCCCCCAGGCGTTTCAGCCGGGCTGCTGCCCAGCGGCAACTGGACTTCTTCCTGGACCGCTGCCGGGATGTCAATGCCAGGCCGGCCGATATCACCGACCCGATCAGTTTGTGCTGCGTGCAAACAGTGAAGCTGTACGGTTCATTCGCCCGCGGCGAAGAGAATGTGGGCGATCTTGACCTGATGATGGATATCGCCTTCAAAGACCCGGACCTGGCAACCGCCTATAACACCGAGATACTAAACCAGGGCGGCCTGGAAGGATTTTTCAGGAGCGAGGCAACAATCCTGGCCCGCAGATATTTGCTGCGGGGCCTGACGATCCTTCGCACAACTCCCCACTTTCCCAAAGAATGGGCACCACCACCCAACGAGATCCTGGATTGCGGGATCTCCTATCCTTGAGAATATGGACCCTCGGATGATACACAGGCCGAGGGTCCTTTCGTAAATAAATCGGAGGACAATCACCCGTGCTGACTTTTGGAATTTTCTATGATGGAACGTACCTGCAGCGCGCAACTGAATATTTTTTCTTCAACCACCAGGTGCACCGCTGGCTGAATCTCCAGTCATTCCAGCTCTGGCTGGAGCAATACCTGGACAAACAAACCGAAGAGCATGGCTGCCGCTGTGTGGAAGCGCATTATTACCAGGGCCGGGTGCCAGCGTCGGTCATCTCCGAAACAGATGTGCTCACCGATCGCCGCATGGATGACCGTCTCACGCGCCAGGGTGTTACCGCCCATTACCTGACCATTCCCACCGGCACGAACGGCTGGCGGGAAAAGGGCGTGGATGTAGCACTCGCCCTGGATGCTTTCGAGGCCGCGGTCGTCTGGAAGAAGCTGGATATCGTGGTGCTCTTCGCCGGCGACGCTGATTTTGTCCCCCTGGTTCGCAAGCTGGCGTGCCACCGCATCCGAGTGTTGGTGATCGGCATGGAATTTCAGTATGTGGGCACGGACCAGGAAAACCACTCCACCGGCATCGCACGAGACCTTCTGGCGGCTGCCACCTGGGCGTTCGCACTCAACAAGATGCTTGACGGTGACAAGAGCAGTCAGATCGTTGGGATCATTTTTGACGAGAGACGCGAGGCTGCGCCCCGGCCGGTGGAACAGCGACTGCATGGCAGGATCTCTGCATTGAAGGCTGGCTATGGATTCATCGAGCCTGATGCCCCCGGGCCGTCAGGCCAAAGATGCTATTTCTTTTTTCACAACTGGCTGCAGGGCATCGAATTCGATGAGCTGAGTACCGGCGATCGCTGCACCTTTGCGGAGGCGAAAAACCCCACTCGCCCCGGCGAGGATAAAGTTGCCTGGAATATCAGCCCTGAATAATTCGTTCCTGCCCTTAACCTGAAGATCAGGACCCTCGGCTTTTACTGGCCGAGGGTCTTTTCTTTGAGCCTTTCCTGGGAACAACCAACCTGGTTGGCTGCTGCCAGGAACGGCTCAAGGCCGTTACCTTCAAACAAACTTGGAGGAATGTCTTATGACAATACAACAAACTGATGAGCGGAATTTCCGCCCGCGAGCACTAGCCGACTTCATCGGCCAGGCGGAGGTGAAAAAGACCCTGCGCCTGATGCTGGATGCCGCCCAGAAACGCGGCTCCGTTCTGGAGCACGTGATCTTCTTCGGGCCTCCCGGCCTGGGCAAGACTACCCTGGCGGCGATTATCGCCGCCGAGATGAACGGACGCCTGTTCGAGTTGAGCGCCTCGTCCGTCAAGAAGGCCGGCGACCTGGCCAGCGTCCTGGCGAAAGTCCAGCGGAACGATGTCGTGTTCCTGGATGAGATCCACGCCCTGGGGCGCGACGTGGCTGAGATCCTGTATTCGGCCATGGAGGATTTCGTTCTGAACATCATCGTTGAAAGTGAAAAGCCACCGGTGCAGCTGCACATGCCGCCCTTCACGCTGGTGGGAGCCACGACCGATTTCGGCATGCTCCCGGAACCCATGCGGGCGCGCTTTGGACAGAGCTTCCATCTCCAGATCTACACGCTGGATGAGCTGCGCCAGGTGGTCGGACGTGCAGCCGATACTCTCGGCTACATGTATGACGACGATGGCCTGGAAGGCATCGCCAGGCGCGCACGCGGCACACCGCGCGTGGCGCTGCGCCTGTTCCGGCGCTGCGTGGACGCGGCGATCAATGCTTCCCAGGATTGGCTCGACGCGGCCCTGGTGGAGACCACCATGCCTGTGCTGGGCCTGGATAAACGCGGCCTGGACGATGCTGACCGGAAATACCTGGGGACGCTTGTTCACGTATACCGCGGCGGTCCCGTCGGGCCACGCTCGATCGCGGCCAGCGCCAACCTGGATCTGGCCACGGTTGAGACGGTCATCGAACCGGCCCTGCTGCAGATGAGCCTGATCGCCCGCACACCCCGCGGCCGGCGCATCACCCGCGAGGGCTACGCCCACGTCTGCACCTTCCTCGCCTCGGCGCCAGCCATCAACTGGGCCAGGGTGGAAGCGGCAGATGCTTCCGTTCCTGCTCCATCCCCCGCTTCGTAGGAAGCGCTATCACCGGGGAGGCCGGCAGATCCGGTCTCCCTTTTGAATTCAACCCTGGAGGTATGCCATCATGGCTACAACGCTTTCCCCCCTGGTGACCATCCCACTGGCCTCAGCACAGGCCGGCTTTGCCGGCTTCATCTGCGAGGTCAGCGGCGCTCCGGTCACCCCACCTGACTGCCTGGCTTGCGCCCAGAACGGCGCGCCGGGCTGCCCGATGACACCCGCGCTCGTCGAGCGTATCATCACGGGCATCCGTCCCCTGCAATTCTCGCAAGGGCATGCCACGGCTCTCGGCGCCCAGTTCGGCATTTCGGTCACTGAATTGATCGGCTGTCCGCGGCGCTTCCGCCTGGTGCGGGAGTACCCGTACCACGAACGGCCGACTTCCCTGTCGGCTGCCCATCGTGGCACTGCCCGTCATGCCGACCTGGCCCTGTACGGCGGGCCGGGCCTGAAGGAATTCCGGCTGGCCTGGATGTTCACCTACACCCACCCCAACGGCGCAAAGGTCCCGGTGGCCCTGACCGGCCAACCTGACCTGCTCGCCCTGCGGGATGGCGGCTGGTTTATCACCGATTACAAGGATACCGACAACCCGCCGCGCACCACCTATACCTACACCTGCCATGTTCACCCAGACCAGGTGGCCGGCCGCCCGCACTGGCGCGGCCGCGGTCCGTTCGTCTGCCCGCAATGCGGGGAACTCACCCGCAGCCAGGTGGACGAGTACATCGCACCGCCGGCTGCCCGCCCTGGCCATGCCATGCAGATCAACCTGCTGGCGCTCCTGGTGAGCAAGTGCGCCCCGCTCCTGGCCGAAGCATACAACGCCGAGCTGGAGCGGTATCACTGGGTGACCCCGCCTGCCGGGCAGGACACCCCGGTCTCCGGTGGCGAGATCGCCTACCTTGGCCTGCTGCGCTGCCCTGTCGCGCCTGACACGGCGGCCGCCCTGGCCCTGCTCAAGCGCCGCCTGGCGGCCCTTCTCTCTCCCGACCTGCCTCCCATCCTGGCCGACAAGGAATCGGTCTGGGAATGCGGGTACTGCCCGCTGAAGGACACCTGCGAACAACTGCATGGCGGTCCTGTCGGGCGTAACCAATTCGGTGATACCGAGGGATGACCATCCCTCGTTGTCTCAATCTTCTCAATCTCAACTCGGAGGAATGACTCTATGTCTACCAACAACCCCAACGGCGATGCCAAGAGCAAACGCCACAACTTCGTCAACTTCACCCTGCAGATCGGCAAGGATGGCGAGGGCAAGTACGCCCAGAATGGCAAGCCTTTCGCCACCGCCCGCGCCTTCTTCAGCCAGGGCAAGGCCAAGGACTCGGATGAGTTCCTGCCTTCGATCTGGTTCAAGGTCATGGCCTTTGGTAAGGAAGGCGATGATTTCGACTCCAACCCGACGATCGCCACCCTGGCCAATGCCCAGAAGGGCGTCAAGTTGGATGTCAAGGGCCGCATCGGCCTGGAAGAGTGGACCGGCGAAGACGGCGAGAAGCGCTCCACGCTGGTGATCTACGCCAGCGAGGTCAAGCCCGCCGAAACCAGCGACGCCGCGGCTGAAGAAGAACCCCAGCCATAGTTCGCGCTTCGACGACAACTTAGGCCGAAAGGCCAACCGGGCATCGCAACCCCAAAGGAGAGGCCACAAGCCTCTCCTTTCTGCAATCATTTCTTTTCTATTCTCTTCTATTCATCCTCCCGCAGCCTGGTTTGTACCAGGTGGGCGGCAGCCAGGCCCGTGACCTGACAGGATACTTGCAGGGGGGATCGGTTACTACTCCTCAATGAACTGGATGTTCTGCACCTCTCTCACCCTTCAGGATGAGGAACACTGCGATCCTCGCCTCCCTGTGGAGGAGCAGGTTTTCTGCCCTTCTGCAGGGAGGCCGGCTTACCAGCCCACCCTCCAAACGGGCTAATCGCCCAATTTTTCACCGAGAGAGGTGCACCATGTTCATGTTCATCGCTGCCGCTGTTATCTTCGCTGCCGTCACCGGTGGCGTTATGACAGCTATCCGGCGCAGTCGCAGCCAGGCTTGCATCAACGCACGCCTGCGCAAGTATTGCTCCAGATAAAAGTTCGGTAGCGGGAGGAGCCGCGTCAAACCGATTCCCCCTGCTACTTTTCTTTCAATGGAAAGTAGCGGCACCTAAACCACCACTCTGGGTGGAACCATTGCTACACACATCTGCTATAATTTGATTCGCTCCTACTCCCTCTGCATCCTCCAGGGGAAACATAAAAAGCTAACGGAGGCATCATGAAATCCAGATTGATTCTTGTATCCATTCCGCTCTTGTTCGCCTTTATGATGGCGTGCATTACCGTCCAGGCTGTCACACCCCAGCCACCCACGGCTCCCACTGCGGCCTTGCAGCAGCCCAGTAATACCCCGTTGCCGCCGGAAGCCGATACTCCCATTCCGCCCCCCACCAATACCCTCCAGCCGACTGCTATACCCATTTCACAGCCGCAGATCACGCAAAAAGGTGGGGCCAGCTTGAACGTGGAACAGCTTCCCGTGCCCGTTTTTACGCCTGTCTTCCCTCCAAACGCGGCGCCATCCATGGCAATCGATTCATCCGGCAGCGTGCACTTTTTCTGGCACCCTTACATGAGCATCAATGGCGCTTTTATCTACTACACTGACTACGCAGGTGGCGGCAAATGGACACCTATTGCCAAGGTGGCCGAGACTCTCGGCGCTTCGCAGATGCGCTTCCCCCCGCTGGTAGATCCCGATGGACACATCCACCTACTCTGGTTCAATGCCCTGTCGATGGGCGGGCCATACCGCCTGATGTATGCCAGTTTCGATGGTCAAACCTGGAGCCCGGAAGAAGAAGTGTACCGCTCGAAGAAGAATAGCGGGCTTTCGGGGAGGTTGTTCTTCGACAGCCAATCCATTCTTCACGTGCTGGTAACCGACTCGGATATGATTTTGTACCATTACTTTGATCTGGCGCGGGGTAATGGCGCCTGGTCTTCTCCCGTAGAGGTAAAACCGGATTGGGGGCAATACGCAAACTGGCACGTCTTGCCCGACCAGGCTGGCGCAATCCATTTTTACGGGCAGGATGCATTTACTGACAGCAAGTTGCTTTTTGCCACTTCCAAGAACCCGCAAGTTGTTACCAACCATGCCGTGGTAGCAGCACATGATTTTCTGACTGTACTGGATAATACCGGTACGCTGTATTATTCCTGGACCGGCCAGGTGCCTGTGCCCGGTAGCAATGTAACCGGGCTGCATTTCCAGTGTCTTGACAGCAGCCTGAACTTATGGCCTGAAATCATTCCCACCGGGCAAAGCGGGCTGGCGAGCAATGTGCTGGTTGCCCAAAATGAGACGTTGCAGCCCCTGTATGCCTGGGAGACCGCCGACGGGCAGATGCACCTGATGCAGCCGCACGGCTGCGCCCAAGCCGATATGTGGACCGTGCCTCTGCCACCCCCGGGCAAAAACACACGTGAATTAGCTTCCCTGGCTGTGGACGCCAGCTTCAAAAAAGCCTGTTTCTTTATACTTTCCCGCCCCATAGGTCCGCATGAATTGTATTGCGTTGATTTCAACCAGTAGCATGCATTTACACTCAAATCACAAGTGAAAAAACTACTCCGGAAGGTGGAATGTATGTTAGTCTCAAATGCGTCAACCGTTGAATTGAGGGTTCAAGAACTTATAAAGAACTTCGATAAATATATAGAAATATATACTAAACGGGGGCCATTTGGTCAACCTGGTCAATTGGATTATCACAGAAGAACAATTGCATTGAGAAGAAACGCTGGTTCAGCAACAAATGCCATCAATGACGATGATTTTCTGTGGAGCCTTTATGAGACTCTTCGCTTTTGGGGCATGGATTCGCAAGGAGCGCATCGAGCGCCATTTCCTAAATTCAAAGATGAATTACGGTTAAAGGCCACTCTAATATCTGCCTTTGATGAAATAAGAATAGATGATCAAAAACTTGATATTCAAGAAAAATCAAGCGAGTTATGGCAAATCATGAATTCACTTGAAATAAATTTAAATGATACCAAACTGGTAGCGTGTTCTAAAATCCTGCATCATATATTACCCGACCTAGTTGTCCCAATAGACCGGAGATATACGGGCAGATTCTTTGAAAAAACATCCGAAAGTGCATTTGATAATACACAAGAGAATACTTTTATTATTGCTATGGGATATTTCGCAAAAATAGCAATCTCAACAAATCCTATTCGTCGTGTTGGCAAGGGGTGGAATACATGCCAGACTAAAATTATCGATAATGCTATTGTAGGTTATATAAGAGCGCTCGAATATAATATTTCCGTGTAGTAAAAAAACTAAATATTCTTCTCGGTGCAACTTTCACAGGATGAAAATGTCAAAACAGTTCACAGCAATTTCATGGAATTGCCATCGGGCAAAAGCTGATAGCCAGGTATGGGATTACCTGCTAGAGCTTGACCCAGACATAGCACTTCTCCAAGAGGTTGGAACCATACCCGTAAAGGTGCTTGACCGTTTTGCATGCTATCAACAACGTGCAGCTTGGAAAAATGGAGCTCTACAAAGGTTCAGTACAGTAGTATTGGTTGATGGTCAAATAGGTAATTCAATTATATTGAACGGCCTTACCCCATGGGCAGATGCTGAACTTGAGATGTTTGCTGGAAACTTGATTTGTCGTGAACTAACTCTAAAGGGAGGGCTTGTCCTTAAAACAATCTCGGTATACAACCCTGCTTGGCCGATTGATCCTAAGCGACTAGAAGGCATCGATATTAGCGGTGTTCGTCTAACCCAAAATCCTGGACTCTGGTTAGCCGATATACTTTGGGCGAGTCTCCATTATCACAAATTGAATCCGATGGATCCCTGGATTATCGCTGGCGATTTTAATCTATCAGAGACTTTCGATAAATTGAGTTGGTCAGGTGGCGGAAATCGTGAATACCTGGATCGAATGGCGGCTATTGGCCTGACTGAATGCCTTCGAGAATCCAAAGGAGCACACACCTACATTTCGAAACACACATGGAGGAGCAGTCAGGCATCAAATGGATCACATGTTTGTAACAACAGCTCTTGCATCCCGATTGATCTCATGCGATACGGGTTCACAGAAGCGTGTTTTCGATGATGGTCTCAGTGACCACCTCCCGATAGTAGCTCACTTTAGTGCATAATTACATGCGTGAAAGTAACAAGGGTTTCAATATTTCCATCTACCCATTATTGCTTCCGTTATCACATCTTGCGCACAAGAAAGTAATTGATTTTAAAATAGATTTCCTCTATACTATTAGAGGCTTACCTATATTTAGTAAAAAAAGAGAGGAAAATCATGTCTATAAAAATTGGTGTCTATGATTTCTTTTCTCATATTATTCCCGGGAGCGTCTACCTATTTATTTTTACATACCTCGGAACATACCTTGGCTTTTTTCACGTTGATATAAACACATTTAATTCGCTCACCATTTACTCAATTGTTGTTCTTGCTTTTTTGGCCTATATAATTGGGTTGATATTCGATCGATTCGCAAGGTTAATTAGTCACCTTTTTAGAAGCAACAACCTCGCTAAAATGGTTTTAGATGACTTTAGGAATCGATATCCAAATATTGATTTCAAAATCGCACCAAGGGAACGGTCAGTGCTATTAGCATTCATACAACAACATAACAGTGCCGCAGCCGATGAAATAGACACACACAACGCTATTCATATAATGCTTAGAAATATCGGGTTTAGTTTGATGATTTTGTCCCTTGTTGAGACATATATATTCATTCAATCTCATTTTCTAATATGGCATCTTGTTATTTGCCTTGTTTGTATTATTTCTTCCCTACTTATAGAACGCGAGGGAGCAAAACGAAAAAGATGGTATTACTCATCAATGTACGAAACCTTGATTGCATCCACTCTACAACTTGATGATATTTTGGTATCAAAGCGAAAGAAAACCGAAGCAGATCTTCAGGACAAATCTAAAGATATATAGAAAACATTTTGGGGTAATGTTACCTTTCGTGCCATTGTCACCCCCGCCTTTCGGCGGGGGCTTCTTTATTATCCCTCACTTCTCCATTAGCCTATTCCGGTAGTATTCCAGCCTTCTCTGCAGATCTGCTTTCAAGCAGTGCATGTTTGATCTTTTCCCTCTCGGCCAGCATTCGGCGTATCCATAGCCAGGCTGCAATTGACGCACACCTAGCAGGTTAGCGCTAGATAACATTACGGTAGCGGGAGGCACCATATCGTGATTCCCCTTGCTACATATTTTATTGAGAAAAGTAGCTCATTTCCACCGTATCAACTGAAATTTCAAATGCATCATGAAGCAAATCTACATCATTTACAACTGACCGTGACAGCAAGTTGCTTGAGGCGGTAAACGACCTCCCCGGATGGCCACTTCCAGTTTTAAAGCAAACGAATCCGATTCGTTTGCTTTAAAACTAACCTCGAAGGGATCTTCCGGGGCGGCCTTTTCGGCCCCCAACTTCAATCATGGAGGTATGCCACTATGGCTAATATCTTGTTCGAATACATGTACCGCGACGCCTCCAACTGGAAAAAACATGGAGAAGCGGTATTCACCAACGAAAGTGAGATCCCCCTGGCCGACATCGAAGCTTGTATCCGTAAAACTCTGTACGATGGCGAATGGTTCAAAGCGGAGATGGTTGACCTGGAGACCTGCTTCTTCAGCCCACCGGAGGAACAGACGGAAGACGATCATCCCTGGCACGAGTTCGAGCGTGTCTCGGAAACGGATCGACCACCCAGCGACCCGGAGTGCTCCGCCCGCCGCGATATCATCGAGTTCCTGCGAGCGATGGATGTAGGGAAGGTGCGGAGCTGGGAAGAGGAAAAGAAGGTCTGCTGCATGTGCGACCAGCTTCTCACTGGCGAGGAGCTTGAGACCTGCCATGATCTGCACCGGCCGGATTGTGCGCGTGTTCGCACAGCCGGCGAGGAAACCTTCACCGGCGAGATCTTCTGCGATTGCGATCTGGTCGCCCACGCCCACTGCTGCCCCTGTCATAAGGTTATCGTACCGGGCCGCTGCGTATGCTGCGATCGGCCAACCGACGGAACCTACGATGGTGAAGTGCCGGTTTGCCTGGAGTGCTACCAGAGCGGCAAGCTGCTGATCTGGCTGGCCAACTGCAACGCAGTCACCGCAGGAGCAAGCACATGAACCTGCTCTTGTCTTTTCCTTTCCCCTTCCGCCGTTCTGTCCCGCCGTCTCCCAGGCTGAAGGATCTCATCACCGGCCGGATCCTCACCGGCATCTGGCTGGAGAACGATAATCTCTATCTGTGCTTTGCCGGCAAAAAGGTGATGAACCTGCACCTGGACAGCCGGGAATGCACCGAGGGAGGCCGCGGCAGCGATGAACCTTGGCTGATCTTCCCAGGCTGGCTAACTGTCCAGCGCGTCATGCAAGACGCCGCCCAGGTGATCCTGGTGGTCGGCGCCCTTTACAGCGCCCGCATCTGCGTCCGGAAAACGCACGGCCAATGGCGCATCATTTTTCAAGGCGGCCGAGACCTGGCCACCTGAAGAGACTACCCGTCTCGAAGCCCACAATCAGGGAGGGCTTACCGGCCCTCCCTTCCTGTCGTGCTGGCATTTTTCCCTTTTCCTTATCCGTCCCCATCACGAGAGGTTATTACGAATTATCTTGTATCGCTTGTGCTCGCTCTCGCCCTCCTGGTCGGCCAGGCAAAGCCGAAGCATTTGTCTAAGCTCCGTTTTTCAACCACACCGATTATTAAATCATCACGGCATGATTCATTTTTCCCCTGCAAATTATGGTTTCACTGTTGGTGTCGCCGGAGGTGAAGCAGTATCACTCCATGGCATATTGGGATATACCGGCAGAAATTCAGTAAATTCAATCTGACCTGCCGGAAATAAATTCTGATATGGCAATTCACAAAAAACATCCCAACCATTCAACGTTGGCTTTCTCTTAATATAATCCATTAGCCAATACTGATAGGCATGAGTGTACGAAATGATGTCAATTGAACGACCAATCTTTCCTAAAAGTGTTTTTTCGTCTGGTCCCCCCCCGGTATTTCCCCACGGGGCATCTTCATCCAGAGTATAAGCTGTGCCAAGCGGCAACCTTCCAAGCTGATGGCAAGCTGAACCACTTTTAAACTTAAACTGTGGATCATTTATCAGTGTCCGCATATACAAGCTCCAAATACCGGACTGTTGGTTCTTATACGCCCAAATCAACACCCGGTTACTACTCGAATCGACTTGTCCAACCCCAACAAATATACCTGACATATCAGAATTAATTTTATCCTTAAATTGATACTGCCAACTCTTTCCATCTATTTGTTGAGGCTCAAACCACTCGTTAACATTACCAGTTCTTACCCAGTCAGCCGACTCAATATCCATCGCTTGTTGCAAATCCCCAGGACCCAAAATTACCACTTCAGGAGTCTTTTGTTGTGAAGCGGCGTATAAAGCCCACCACAAATCTGCCTGTTCTGTATGGATCTTTCCATCCGATTTCATCTTTTCGATCGTGTCCGCCGCACCAGGCAAAGCTTCTCTTTGTATATTCAAAAACGCCTGATAGTCAGCCTGTTGTTGTGGTGTTCCGCTAAACGGATTGGCCGCCATCGCCTGATATTGATCCGGGAAAGTGCTGGCATTAAAAATGTCCACCGGTATCGCCGTCACGGTTGGGGTCGCCGATGGCTCCGGGGTTCTCGTTATGGTTGGGGCCTCCGGGGTGGCCGTCGCTGTGGAGGAGGCTACCAGAGCACCGGTGGCAACGGGAGCCGCCGTGCCTGTTGGCGGGAGGCCACCAACCGCTCTGCACCCGGCCATAATGATAATGAAGAACACCGAGCCTGCCAGCCTGAAAACTTTTTTTCCTGTCAGCATATCCCTTATCTCCTCGGGGTCTCGATCATCTCGGCCCCATTTCAACGTTGCGCGATTCGGATCGAAGAAACCTGAACAAAAAAAAGGCAGCCGGTATGATGCAGCCATCACCAGATCTGGATGGGCCTATGGCGTCGGTGTCGCTGTTCCCTGAGCTGCATTCCACGGATAATTCGGATGAGGTGGTCGAAAATCATCCGGCATGACCCCGGCACCCAAGAACACGTACTTGTATGGGAACTGGCAACTCACACTATACGGTGTAGCCGCTGGAAAATTCCTCACCTTATACCCGGTTAACCATGCATTATAAGCATCAGAATAGTCAACAATAGATATATAATGACCGACCTGAGCCAACAACCTGGATTCATCATACTGATTCACTCCAACCGGAGCATCTTCTTCCAGAGTAAACGGTGTCCCTTTTATGAAATCCCACCGAATACAAGTTGTCCCCTTGGGAAAGACAAATTGCTGACCATCATAGATCATCGCTCTCAAAACCAAGTTCCAGTCTCCAGTTTGTTGGTCCCTGTAGGCCACTACGGCGATTTGATTGCTCCCCGAATCCACCCGACCCACCCCCAACAGCATTCCGCTGACCTGATCATCGATTGTGTCGTTGAATTCGTATGCCCATTTTTTCCCGTTGACGACTTTCCAATCATCCCATAAGGCTGGTTGACTATTAAGATTGTATTTGATTATGTTGGCCATCTCAACATCGTTAGCATTCTTCGAATCTTCAGGGCCTAGCAAAAACACACCCGGCGTTTTCTGAAGCGACTCATAATACACCATTCCCCACAGGTTTTTTTGCCGCGGGTCAATTTTCCCCGAGGCTGCCATCCGGTCAACCACATCTTTAATCCCCTGCTTGACAAAGAATGCTTCTCTTTGGGCCTCCAAAAAAGACTGATAATCGGCTTGTTGTTCCGCTGTCCCGCTAAACGGGTTGGCCGCCATGGCCTTATATTTATCCGGGAAAGTATTTGCATCAAAGATGTTTACCGGAACCGCTGTCGCCTTTTGTGTATCCGGCGTGCTCGTCCAGGTTGGCAACTCTGTTGGATTGATTGGAGCCGGCAGGGTATTTTGATCCAAACGGGTTTCCGTCTGCTGCTGGGTCAGGGGAGTCGGCGATGGTATTGCTGCAACGCTCGCTGTCGATAATGCCGTCCCAGGAGCAGTTTGAGATCCGTTACAGGCAGCTAACCCAACGGAAAGAATCATTAATCCCAACACTAATGTCTTTTTATTCATATACCCATTTTTCCATTTACCTGCAGGCCGATAATCTCCGTATTGCGATGTCTGGATTATAAATTATTTGTAAGGGGGAAGACAGGATTTATAGAGACGAGAGCGCTCGGTAACTCACATCGCCTCGTACCAATTCGCAAATAATTCAATCCATGCCTTCCTGTAGGAATCCGCACCGCGCTTTTCCAAACATCCTGCCCCGGATACCCCTTTCTCGCGAAAGGGGTATCCGGGGCAGCCTGTTTCGGCTGCACTAATACTCAATCATGGAGGAATGCCAACATGGCTATTCGACTTTCAAAACGTGAGCTGACCGAACGCGAGCGCGTCCTGGCCTGGCTCAACAACCAACCCTTCACCACTTCCCAGCGGGTCAAGGCAACCGTTCCGGTCCTGACGCCGGCCGAGGTGCGTGAGAAATATTCCCCGCTCGATGCGCAAGCCACCGGCCAGTTCTTCACGCCCGCTGCTATGGCCGTCGCGGCCATGCGCGGAATCGAAGCCACCGGGCTGGTGCTGGACGGCTCGATCCTGGAGCCGTGCGCCGGCCTGGGGGCGCTGCTCGCTCCCCTGGAAGGCAAGCAGTTGCAAGTCACAGCCTTCGAACTGAATCAGACCTGCGCGGCGATCGGCGCCCGCCTGGCGCCCTGGGCAGCCTGGACGAATGACAACCCCTTCGACCACCTGGCCGAACTGGAAGGCCGCTTCGACTGGGTGATCGCCAACCCGCCCTTTAATACGAGATGGGGCATGGCCTCGGCTGAAGAGGTCCGCCAAAGCGGGGCAACCCGTTCCGAGCACCTGTTCCTGGAGCTTGCTCTGCGCGCCCTGAAACCCGGCGGCCACGCCGCCTTCATCGCCCCATCCACTTTCCTGACCAGCGGCGTCAAGAAATTCCGCCAGTGGCTCCAGGAGAATGCAATGGTGATCAACAATCCTGATCCGGCGAACAGCGTGTACACCGCCGACGGACAGAAGTTCACCGAAGGCTTGCCCCTGCCAGGCGAATTCGCCCTGACGAAAGTGAGCGTCCGGCTGTTCCTGTTCGAGCGGCTGGATACCCGCACATCCGTGCCCGTACCAGCACTGGCAGCAAGGCCGGAAGCCGTTCCGGCCCAGGATGTTCCTGCCCCGGCAGCCAATGTTCCGGTACCGCTGATCGTCTCGGCCTTCCCAACCGTGGTTATCGAGCGCAAGGATCTGCAAAGCGCCCTGGCGCTGATCAAGATGGCCGTCTCCAAAGAGGCTCTTGCCTTCCGCATTACCCCCGCCGGCATCGAGCTGCTGGCGACCCACCCACGCTGCGATGTGTACTTGCAGCTGCCGGCCAGGGTCGTCAACGCACCCGCGGACGCTCACCTGTTCGCCCTGGTTCCGGCGGCAACGTTTGTGGATCTGGTGGCCGTCCTGGATGGCCCGATCGCCCTGCACCTGGCGGAGGGCAGCCTGATGGTGGAAGGCGGCGCCTGCAAAAGCCGCATCACCCTGGTGAGCGGGAGCTGCTCCGACGAGATCCTCTCCCGGATCATCAACGGCGAGCGGCCCATCAGCCTGACGGGCAACCAGTTCGCTTCCCTGGCATACGCCACCGAGGCAGCCGACGATGATGATAATCGCCCGGCGCTGGCAGCCCTGTTCCTGCAAGTGGAAGACGCCATGCTGACCGCCGCGGCGGCCGACGGGTTCATGCTGGCCCGCCGGCAGATCTCGATCCCCGACGCCGGCACAAAGCGCTCGGTCATGCCTCAGGCCGAGATGCTGGCCAGGGTGGCAGCGAAGGTCTCCAAGTCCGAGGAAGTGCGTCTTTTCTTCCAGAAGAACGGCCTGACGCTGCATATCCCATCCCTGGGAGCGTACTACCACTTCTGGGATATGGCCGGCAGCTTCCCGGATTACCAGCAAGTGCTGGATAACTGCTCCAAGAGCAAAAACCCACCCGTACCGATTGACCCGAAGCGCTGGGCCACCTTCCTGAAGCGGACCCGCTCCCTGAAGTGCCCGATCGTCCTGGCGAACATCGGCCCGGTTCTCTATGCCCAATCCG
Organism: uncultured Chloroflexia bacterium; assembly: GCA_963837875.1. Taxonomy (GTDB): domain Bacteria; phylum Chloroflexota; class Anaerolineae; order Anaerolineales; family Villigracilaceae; genus UBA877. Next base: position 1,348,517 of record CAWIOV010000001.1, on the reverse strand, counting down.
ACGAGGAACACCTGGGCTGCATGGAGGATGTGCTGGGCGATTACCCGACCGATGCCGGGAACGCCTGGACCGTAGTGGCATGGAACCTGCTGGATGCCATCATCCAGATCGTGCTGAAAGCGGAGAACGTTACCTTCCAGTTCGGCAGCAGTCCGCGCACGCCGGTGCTGGTTCAGGCAGACGGCCTGACCACAGTGCTCATGCCGCTGGCTGTCCAGCCTGAGCCGGAGCTGGTGCAGCGCCAGCAGAGCGGGGCGATCCCGCTGTTCATGCCTGCGAAGCAGGAAGAGTCCGTTCCTGCGTAAACCTGGAGGTGTGCCTATGGCCACTATTACAGAGACCATCGCCGAATTGATCCGTTGGGCCAGGGAAAGCGGCGAAGATCCGGCCACGGTTATCCAAGACTACATGCTCGAACATGACAGCCGCATTTCTTACCTGGAGGCTGCAAGAATGGCGCAAAGGGCAGAACAAACGCCTGGCGCCAGTCTCCTTCCGGAGGCATAAAACCAAAGGGAGGGCTACTCGCCCTCCCTTTTACACCATAGTTCAATCGTCAAGTTATTCAAGATGATCATAATTTGCATCATATTTCCAACGATGAAACGTATGGCTTTGAACCCGGAGTATCCATACAAACTGGCTCCTGTGGAAGAAATGCAGGAGTTCCATCCAAAACTTCGATCACCCGGCTAACTAGGAAATAAATTGGCTTGTGAATGCATTTTTGCTCCTGACATGGCGTTGTCAACACGACAAAAAAGTTCAGTGATGAAATTAATTGTAGTCATGAGAGGCTCCTTTTCTGTTCTGTTGTCCAACTACCGATTAGGGCACCTCATGACTTGTGTCAACTAGCACCAATAGTTATATAAGATAGTTTGCAAAACGCCCAGACTTTCTTTCAGGAATTTGTGCCGAAATAGTTTTAAGATGATTTAGAAAACCATGCGGATCAACTGCGGACAAGGTTATAGCCCCGCTCTAAATAGTAAAAGTATTATCCGACAGCAGATTTTAGATGGCCAATTATGTCTGTTAACCACATCTTTTCTTCTTCAAAACTAGATGGTAAGATTTCCAAAATTCTTTCAATATGCCTAATTTTATTAAGAGCATCTTTAATCTTCCCCTTGTTTGTTAAAATTATTATATTTTGAACATAATCAGGAGTTGGAAGGAATGGTAGAAGTTCTTTGTGACCTTCTAATATGAGGTGCTGTCGAATATGTTCACTTTTGTTTTCCTTAGACATGTGTTTCCTATACATATTATATTAATGCAAGAAACTAGCGATCAAAAAGATAACCCAAATAACAATAAGTAATCGTATCATATAAGATGCCAACACTTGAGAACGGAGATTATATTTGGGGAATCTCGGATAAGTCTTGCGGACTATATCATATCGATTTAGATTTTCCTTGCTGAGTAAATCCAATTGATCTTCTTTCAGCGGCGCGCGAAGCCAACCGCTTTCCGTCATTAAATACATACCTAGGAGGTCCTCGATCTGAGTCATACGGCGAAGCGACACTTGCCCATAAGCCCACCACCGGTTTGCTAGCCCTAGCCACGAAACAAGAATGATAATTAAAGAGATTGCGATTATCGCATTACTGAACCAGTTTGCAGTTCGATTATTAGAAAAACTGAATTGACTAACAAACGCTAATGCTGCTACATTTAAACCACTCACATAAGAAAAAGTTGACCACGCGAGATTACTTGAGTCATTAAAATATTGATAGGCTATCTTGTACTCTTCTTCAAGCGTCCTACGTTGATCGCTGGTTATTTTGTTAGGTGTCATTAATTACATCTCTCTTTCTTAATTAGGATCATAAGTTTATTGCTACCACCAAATGCGTGTCTCAAATATTCTGCTATTGCACACAGATTATATTGTACATCTATTATAAATCTGTGTTCCACAGCATTTTTGCGCCTAAGTTATTATAAAGCGGTAAAAATTCATCCATATATCCCATTAATTCATCAAGATTGCTGGTGGGATTCCTTTCCCATAAAAATGCCTGATTAAAATAAACGCTGAATTCAGGGAAGTTGGTATTGAGTTCATAGAGGCATGTTTCAAGGTCGTTTGAATAAACCTGATGATTTATCATCGCCAAAGCGATTCCGCTTCGCAATAGTAGTCTCATCATCCATCGACAGCAAAAAGATACTGGTTTTGATTCTCCGTCAATACTGAAGCTCCCCTGATTGCGATCTAAGGACGATATTATGTTTGAAATTTGAGTTTCAGCATTAAGATATATTATTTGCCCTAGTTTTTTTCCTATTCTTACACTTGGTAATAACCTGGTAATATCCTCTCCAAGTAAACAAAACGAATTCACTTTAAGCGTAATGCGAGGGTTGGTGTAGAACGGGCTATTGAGCAATGTGTCTAAATCCATAAAAGCAAACTCTATTGACAGAATAAATGGATACTTATGCTCTAAGTAAACGCTTTCATTTTTGCTCCACATCTTCTCTTGATTAAAAAAGCCTTTCCTATGTACGCATACTAAATCAAGATCCGAAAAATATGGCTTTGCCCTGCCACACGATACACTTCCCCTTAGGAATAGGCTTGTGGTATTTCCATCAAATCTATTTGACACTATCTGTATTACATCATTTACAACAGGCATATATTCTATTTGTACTTTAGCTTTGGATGATATATTTTCAACAACCCCATCCTTGTCGAAAGGAAAATAGAAACGCGTCACCTAGGGCCTCACTTTTTTTACCACATTTTAGAATACGACCTTGCGACTGTCTTATTTGATCTTGTGTTTTTCGAGAGGTTACCACTAAGATTAGGTTTAGAATTCAGATGTCCGCTTGCCTCGCTCCGAAACATCTTAGCGAATGTGTTTATTTACAAAAATCTGATCTGGTCCTTTTTTCTAGGTCAACAGGTTGGAGTAGGCCAGACTCCATAGCAATACACCTAGTAATAATACGATTCATCTTTTGATCGTCCTGATCTGTGATTATTATCGAGCGATTGTTTCAAAGTTGGTAAAGCGGGTGGATGACGAGACTTTTCTCCCACTTCGGGCCAAGTTTGGAGCCATTTCGGGGGATGGAACCGCGAAAATTCATAGGGGCACACAACTCTTCTCCCACTTTGACAAAAAACGGAAGCAGTTTACCAAATTTGAAACAGTCACTGTCGGTTCGGTCATTTTTACCCTGGTTTCCAAGATATGGCATTTTATGGCTGTTTTGATGAATACCGGCTACTGGTGGCCCGCCAGCTATAACTAAAAATGGCCTTTTATGCCTATTTCGGCTACCACTGTGCATCAGCGAACCGTGGGCAGTCACTTATCGATGGATGATATTCTTGGTGATAGAATTGAATTATATCAAGAATGTCGTTTATTGGTGAATGTTTCAAGGTTGTCCATGACCAAATCGATATACTCGGCATCCGGGTAGATCACATCGACCAGATAGCGCATCAGTTGGGGTAAAGTCGATCTTCGTGCGGCGGTTTGTTACGAGCACATTGTGCTCGCCACGCTTTGGCGCTACCAACATGAAAACATTCCGTGTGCCATTGCGTTTGTATTCATGGTCTTGACGGGTCACTTGGCCAGGCTGACAGCACTCGTGTTATCGAACGTCTTTGGGGCATTACCCAATGTTTTCCAACATCATCCTTGCGTTGTACTTTTGTGAACCACTAATATAACATTTTCAAAGTAGATACCTTGACAAACAAGAGCTAACGTGCAAAAATGACTTTTGCTAGGAGGATTACGCTATGACAAAAAAAATAAATCGTATTTCGCCTTTTGAGAAGATCAAGCACACTGAGGCAGGTGGCACCGAGTTCTTGGTCCAGTCGCGAGATTGCCAAAGTGCTTGGCCATAAAGAATATCGGAATTTTGAGGAAGTTATCGAAAAAGCCAAACTGGCTTGTGTAAACAGCGGTCACAAAATAGAGTATCATTTTGTTGATGGTGAACAGGTTGCCACCATCGGTAACGGCACCGAGCAGATGGTGAAGACAGTTTTTATGTCAAGGTATGCTTGTTATCTTGCTATTAGGATTGCGGAACCCCGAAAAGAGATTTTTGTCCAAGGTGAGGCCTATTTTGCCGATCAGAGTTTATAACATAGTGAATCCCTTCTTTTGCAAGCTTTTCCTCTACCCTACCACGCTTAAGGGGGTGCCACCATGTTCGATGGCACAGGAGTTTTTTCCAAAATAATATATCTATCGACAATAGTATTGATCATTTGATTATCTTGATCGGCAATAACTATAGTAATATTGTATTCATGATGGTAATGCATAAGTAATTTAATAATGTCATCAATTGAATTTTGATCCAAGCCAGAGAAGGGTTCATCCAAAACAATTAAATCTGGATGATGTATCAGCACGCAAGCTATTAATAGTTTTTGTTTTTGACCACTACTTAGAAAGAAAGGAGATTGATCTTTAAATTGTTCTAGATTGATCCGCTGCAATAAATTATCAGCCTCCCTAATCATTGAAGCATCGTTTTTAAGGCCAAGGATCATTTCTTTCCAAACAGAAAAAGTGAATAGTTGCTTTTCATTTTCTTGTTGAACTACTCCAGGTTTTGATATATGGTTTAATATAATTTTTCCTTTAGAAGGGGAGAGTTGCTTCATCAACATATTGATAAATGTTGTTTTCCCACTTCCATTTCTCCCTATAAGTCCGATGATTTCACCTTGATTTATTCGACAGGAAAAATTATTGAGTCCAATCGAGCCATCCTGATAAACATACGAAATATTTTCGCAAATAAAAATTGGTTTCCTATCAATATTTATAGTGGTGTTATCTGATTGTTTGGATGAGATTGTTGGGGAAGAAACCGTAAATGTATCTATTTCTGTTTTTTGCCTTAATTCCCAACTATGTGCGGTCGAGTCAAACAATAAAACCGAATCGCAAATGCTAAGAATTTGATCGTTGTGGGATGCAACTAGAGTGATGGAATCTTCTCTCGTATCGGCAATCAACTTTAGGACTTTATTTATTCGATCATCATCAAGATTTGCAATCGGCTCATCGAAAATTCTTAGTTTCCGCTTCTTATGTAAGCTGGATAATATGGCAACGAGTTTCCTTTCTCCTGACGATATGTCCCTGATTGATTTGTTTAACAGGTTGTCAATACCTAATGAATAAAACTGTTCCTCAAAGGCATTCGCTTTCTCATTTACCCGTGGATAAAAAATACGCCGAACGGTGTCAAAAAGGAATTGGTGTTCAGGTGTCTGGAAACAAAAACTTACATTTTGCCTTATAAGTTCTGGCGTTAAAGGTTTTTCGTCAAAAATAACATCTCCAATATACTTGCAAGTTTCTGCTTCTAAGTGAGGGATAACACCTGCTAGCACTTTAAGAAGCGTTGTTTTTCCACAGCCTGTAATACCTTTTATCATCAATATAGATCCTGGCCTAAGACTGAAATTAATGTCTTTCAACCAGAAATTCTCATTCTCATAATATTTAAGGATATCAATATCCACTACTAGCATAATCAGAAGAAGATTCGCCCTTTCTTAACGATGATGGTCATGTCCATATGTGCGGATAATATCATCCATGTCAAGGAAGTATGAAATCCTAAGCATGGAAATTCGTTTAATATTGTCCATAAGAAAAGCAACCCCAATGTAGAGTATTCTATTGAATGCTTGGAACAATGATTGGCGCTGGATGTTCCGTGAATTAAGCGCGAGCTGAATTTGATAAAAATCCTCCAAGGTAAAGCTCACTGTATTGAAAGCGAGAGTTAGAACTAGTAATAGTTGGTAAGGAAACCGAAGTTTAATTATTTCTTCAATCAATTCTTCTTGGTAGCTAATGACAAGAAGAAATAGACCGGCTAAACATATTACTAGCCATCTAAAATAACTACTAAACAAAACATCGATCGTGTGGTCAGAAATGTAAGTCCCCCAAGGAAAGGTAATAAAGATCTTAGCTCCGGTAACTTTACTCAAAAATAGCCATATACTGCAGAACATGATTGATGACAGGGATAATAATATCAGATAAAAAGGTCTTTCCTTTACAAATCCGCTTTGAAAAATTAATATGACTAATACAGCAGAAATAATCGCGTTGATGTAATAATTTTTTAATAACAGTCCGCAAGAGCTTATGAGAAAGAACAATAAAAACTTTACAAAAAAAGGAGTTTTGTAATAAAACGATTTGCTATCTAGATAGAATAAAAAAGTCTTGATTCTTGGCATGTTCTTTTTGTAAAGGCAGGACAGCTGTTATCAATACAGCTTATTGATGAGCCATAATATGAACCGACCACCAACTTACGGGAGGAGTATTGGGGCATTTTTACTTTAGGCAACCTAAAGTCGCCCAGGGCTCCAGCCACCTATCGGCGGCGTAAAATTTACTTGGTCTGAGTTCGCAGCAGATTCGGCTTTAGCAAACCCGCCTTAGATATTACAGGGAAAATAAATTTAACCAGCGGAATACCAATAATAATATTTACAATTAAACCCCCAATTATCCAACTGGTCATTGCTGGAATGAGTGCATCTTTAGGCATCAGACCGAAAACAACAAAGCCTCCTAATGTCCAGGTTGCACTAACCAATTGGCTAATGATAATCAGAACCAAGTAACCAACATAGTCAATGATCTTGTGCAAGCGAGGGTTCAAGAAAGGCAGTTCAAAACCCAAAGTTACAATAGCTACGCCAAAAACATTTCCAAGCGCCAAGAGAAATGCAAATACCGTGAAAGTGCCGCTAAGCACCGCCCCGATTAGCAATCCTATATAAATAGCTATCAAGCCGTCTCGCTTAAACCACAACGCAAAGGCAGTAAAAAATGCCCCTCCTATATAAAAACTAGATACACTGAATACACCAAAAGGCATTCCAACTACGCCAATAAAATCTAAAATTGCAACAAGTCCTGCGATTACACCAATTAGCACAATGTCAAATTTTGGCTTCATGTCCGAATTCTCCTTTTGACTCCAAGGTTTATAAAGGGTTAAGATATTTTGATTCAGTAAGTATTTGGTCAATGGATATAAGTAAGTTCTCAGAAGTAGTCAGGAATTGTTTTCCAGATTTTCTAATTTTAATTTCTATTTGATTATGTTTCATGCCTTGGACACTTACAACTATTCTGCAAGGCATTCCCAATAAATCAGATTGGGCTAGCTTTTCTCCAGCAGATACGTTCCTGTCATCCCATAAAACAGACAGGCCATGTATCACTAAGCGATTGTATATACCATCTATTACATCTTTGAAATCCATGTCGTTTGCATCAATAGTTACAAGGTGAATTTGAAAAGGAGCTACAGAATTGGGCCAGCAAATTCCCTTTGCGTTACTATTTTGTTCTATGCAAGTTACTAATAAGCGATAAGGACTTAACCCGCAACCACACATTTGTATTGGCAATAGTTTTCCTTGTTGGTCCGAGAAATTTAATCCAAATATTGCACTGTACTTATCGCCTAAGTTGCTAACCTGTCCGACGCGGAGGACACGTTGGTCAATACAATAGGTACCGCACAAACTACAAGAAATAGATTCGGCGGTTGATTTACCATTCTTCTTTGTACTCGTACCCATAATATTCCCACAGTCTGGACATAAAGCAATGCCTGCATCGGAGGAAGTTTGGCATACAGTATAAAAATTTCTGGATACATGTGTAGTTTCTATATTAAAGGTTTCTGATCCTAAAAGATAGGTAATACCGCATTCGGATAAAATTTTTCTGCAGGTATCTGTTAATTTAGATAATAGCAATTCTAGCTCTATTGCACTACTTGCGAAACCGAAAATTTCATTAAGAGGAAATTCTTGGGAACGATATAACCCATGTGCTCCTCGCCCTAATCTAAATCGCATTCCAATATCATATAGCAGGATTGGCAACCCTTGGTACGAAATATTTCCACATTTTTTAACAATTTGAACAATGAGCTCTTCGCTTGTGGGATTAAGAAAAAATTTCTGGTTACCTAAAGAGACACTTATCATATCATTTGCAAAAAGTACTGAACGCCCTGATCCACGTTCATTATCCCACCACTCACTAGGTTGCAAAATCGGCAACCTGATTTCTTGCGCATCGATTTTATGTAAATTCGTACGTATAATCTGGTTAATATTATTCATCACGCGCATGCCTAAAGGTAAAATTGTATAAACGCCGGCAGAAACTCTACGCAATAGCCCTGCACGCGTTGCCAATTGCTCGCCCAGGCTAATTACTCCATGAGGAGTCTCGCGCTGTGTGGGTATGAGAATCTTGGAAAGTCGCATCGATGAAAATGTCCTCTATTCCTTATACTCTACCTCAACAACTTTCTTAGAAATCTCATTCTCCAATACTTGAATTTTACCCATAACTGTGTTTAAAATCTGGTCTAAGGATACAATTACAGTATTTTCTTCTTTGCGTATTTTTAATTCTGCTCCTCCCTCCTTTATTGAACGCTCGCTTAGAGTAACTCGAATGGGGATACCTATTAAGTCAGCATCATTAAGTTTTACTCCAACACGTTCATCGCGATCATCAAATAACACCTCGAATCCTTTATTTGTTAGTTCGGTATAGATGCTATCAGCAGCTTCTTGCCCTCCCTTTAACGCAACAAGATGAATCTGATATGGCGCAACTGTAATGGGCCAAACCAATCCGCGGTTGTCATGATGTTCTTCAGCTAGGCAACCTAAAAGCCGCCCAACCCCGATTCCATAAGAGCCCATGATTACTGGTTTAGCCTTTCCATCCTTATCTAGATATTTACATCCCATGGAATCGCTATAATGAGTCCCTAATTTGAAAATGTTGCCGACCTCAATGCCGCGTGATGCATACAATAGATTTCCACAGTTAGGGCATTCAAAACCCTCTTCGGCAACGGCAATATCAGTAACAATACTTGCTGTATAGTCCCGACCATAGTTAACATTTAGAATGTGATGGTTTTCTTCGTTAGCCCCATACACCAAATTCGGCGACTCGGGAATAATATCGTCTACGACAATTAGCACGTTGTGCAAATCTATAGGAGAAGCATAACCAGGAATAGCACCGGATTCGCGGATTTCTTCATCATGTGCAGGACGTAATTCTTTGGCACTCACAGCATTTGCCAGTTTGGTCTCATTTACATCCATGTCACCACGAACAATAGCAATTATCAGTTTGGACACATCTAGTTGATGTTCTGTGATTGTAGCTACAGCAAAAAATGCTTTCGCAATTTTTGCTGTAGTAATACCCAAGAATTTGGACACATCTTCAATAGTTTTTGTGCCTGGAGTAACAACCTTTTTCATGGATTGTGGAGTTTCCTCCGCAATTTTAGGCTTTCTAAATTTTGCGATTTGGCGATTAGCAGTATAGCCACAATCGTCACAAATTATCAAAGTATCCTCACCAATTGATGAGAGATACATGAATTCGTGGGCGATTTTCCCGCCCATCATACCCACGTCTGATTTAACAGCTAAAACAGGTAAATCGCAACGATGAAAAATATCAAAATAAGATTGATAATGTGATCGATACTGCCTATCTAGCCCTTCCCAGTCAGCGTCAAGACTATAGCTATCTTTCATAGTAAATTCTCTAACTCGGATCAGTCCTGCGCGTGGACGTGGATCATCACGCCATTTGGTTTGAATTTGATATAACAAGCGAGGTAATTGTTTGTAAGAGTGAATTTCTCGACGTACTAGATCAGCAACGACTTCCTCATGCGTCATTGCCAATACCATGTCTCGTCCATTTTTATCAACAAAGCGACCCATTTCTGATCCGATTTGAAACCAGCGTTCAGTTTCTTTCCAAATGTCAGCCGGATGGACAACGGGCATTGTTATCTCTTGCCCACCTATTTTATTCATTTCTTCTCGTAAAATAGTCTCAATTTTAGTAATTGATCGGTTTGCCAAATGTAGATAACTGAATATGCCCGCCCCTAGCTGGCGAATAAAGCCTGCTCGAACAAGTAGTTGATGACTTACAGCATCTGTTTCAGCGGACACTTCCCGGAGGGTTTCCCCAAAAAGATTACTCATTTTCATAAGTAAAAAATCTCCTTAATCGACATTTGCAGGTTGAAATTGGTTAAGTGTATCATGGAAAAAGTCAGGTTATGAATATATTTTTTAGAATCGCGAAGAGCTGTTTGATGTAATGATTTTCGAATTCGCAACGGCGTTTAGCATGATTACGAATATTATTGCGCAGGGTTTACATATTCAATTTTAGGAAGTTCGTCCTTTTTTAAGGATTGAAAGGTAAATGTGGTAATTGAAGCAGGGGCAATATACTCTGTGTAAAGAGATTGTTTAAGAGCTATGTCACAAGGGAGACCTTTACACCAAAGCATTAAAAAGCCAATGATATCCCCATGAGTAACTGCAACTATCTCTTGCCCCAAATGTCCTAGTCGTGCAGCCGTAATGAATTGTTGCGCTCTATTAAGAATGTCTTCTGGCTTTTCATAGTTTGGATCTATGCCCGTGTAGATATCCCAGTTTCGCTTTTCAACTTCCTGTATTGGATGACCATCAAACGGAGAATAGACTTCATCAAGCAATTCTGAAATGCTTATTATCGTATTCTTATGGGGTTCAACTAGTATATTCGCGGTCTCGCGGGCACGAAGTTGAGGGCTACAATAAATAGAAGCAATAGGTTTCTCACGCAAGAAAATTTTTGCCGCTAATGCTTGATCGCGACCTTCATCGGCTAAAGGAAAGCCCAACAATCGGCCGTAAAAAACTCCGCTTTGATTTTGAACAAGGCCGTGTCGAACAAAATGAATTTTGGTTGTAGACTTCATGTGAGTCACATCCTTACTCCTTTGGGGAGAGTAATTGATTGAATTCAAATCAATGCCATAAATCTATGCTTTTATGCAAACTATACGGTGCAAAAGGAGCGGGCTAACTACTGCATCAGAAAATAATTCTATAAGAACAATATTATTAGAGGAAGACCTTCATCTTTTCACTCATTTCACGTGGGTAGAAGGAAAGAATCATCCTCCTAATACGCGGATATTGCATATTATAGCGTTTTTTTGCGCAATATTCCTAGCCTTCCCAGGGCAATCGCATCTTAATTACCTGTAGAGAGCACCTTGAGCAGATAATCTTCCTTCCATCCGGCTTGAAGTTGCTTTGCGTGGATACCGCCTTTTGCAGTTTTCTCTTGTTTGAGCAGATTGAGAGCAATGTGACGAAGAACGGCCAAATTTTCGGGAGCCTGATCTTTGCGTACCCGGCTGTGATCTTCGTTCAGGGCGACATCCAGAACCCAATGCAGTTTGTTTTCGATGGACCAGTGTTTGCGAACAGTGTGTAATATTCGTTGTGCATTGCTGGGCAAACTGGAGATATAGTAGCGCACATGTTTTGTCTCTTCGTCCCCGATAATGCGTGTGCAAATAACCATGGCGATACTTTGCAACCTGGCCCAGTTTTTCAACCCGCGTATCAGTTTCAAGTAATCCGGATTGGAAGTACTCCAGCATTCACGAATATCAATCCTGCCGTGTCCCTTGCTGATCGTCTTGTGGTACTCGAAGGAAGCATATTTGAAGTTTTGGGCCTGATCCACTGCAAACAAGGTCGAAATGTCTTCAAATAGATGTCCCTGGTTCTCTTTGACACTCAAAACGTAGTCTGCCTGCGCTTCCTGGATGGCTTTGGCGATGTTCGTTTGTGTTCCCATGGCATCAATAGTGACAATACAGCCCGAAAGTGCCAATATTTTTAGTAATTCCGGGATGGCCGTGATCTCATTTGACTTCTCATCCACCTTGCGCTGTCCCAGAACGATCTCGTTTTCTGCTGCCCAGGCACTCACCATGTAAATCGCTCGTTTTCCAAGTTTCTGATCATCCGAGCCACGCAAACACTTCCCGTCTATGTTGACAATTTGCCCGTGAATGATTTCGTTGACTGCCAAAACCCATTCATAAAAAGCCAGTTGAAATTGTTGGGCGTCAATCAATGAGAATACCCTCCCAAAGGTGTCATGTGAAGGAATCCCATGTGGAAGTTCCAGAAATGTCTTCAGCCAATGTATCTTACTCTTGCCATAAAGCTCAATATCTACCCAGCCTTCTGCTCCACAGATTACTCCGCATATGGCGATAACCAGAATATCAATCAGCTTGTGCTCTTTCGTCCGATCCTTCCGTGGGTCATTTACCTTACCAAAATGTTCTTCTATCACTTCCAATGGCTTTGGCCTCATTGCTCCTCCAGGATAACCCAGTTTTACCCCATTTTAGATGCGATTGCCCTGCTAGCCTTCCGCCCTCTTGGTTTGCGCCAATTGTTTCTGCAAGTTCCACATGGAGGATAAAGATTACATACCCATTACTACAACAACCCACTATACGACGAATCAAAATCACAGTCAACCAATTTAGTTGAAATTCATCCCTGAGTCGGATTAGGGAACATTTGCTTTGCCGCTTTTTCCTTGCTTTCCCCAGAAGGCAAAGGAGAGGCGGCAAAACCGTCTCTTAATTCAACCATGGAGGAATGTCTTATGACTTCTACAACAATTTCCAACCTGCTGGCTGCGCTGTATGAGCACGAACGCATGGCCAACCAGATCTATGTGATCTCTGCCGACGATATCGCCGCCTTCCTGGAAGGACAGCCTGACCTAGTGGCCAGGCTCGCAGGCCAGGATCCGGCTACGACAGCGTCCCTGATCATGGATGCCATCGGCAGCCTCGGCATCCTGGGGATGGTCCAGAACGCCATCGCCGATGCCATCGAAACCGAAATCACCTGGCCTGATGAACCAGATCCGGAAGATCCTATGGACGGAGACCCCGAATCCGCCCTGGCCTCAGCCGGCTGGGGCACGGACGAGGATTACGGCTGCTTCGGAGATGTGTGACATGACCGTGCAACAGCTATCCCTGGATGAACTTCTGGCCATGCCGCTCGAAGCTCCAGCCTCCGAACCGGCCGCCATCCCGCCGGAGATCGCCGCCAGGCTGGAACGCCTGAGCGTCAACGAACTTCGCTACCTGAACGGCCCCATCGTCTACCACCCGGGCGGCTGGGATGCCGGGGATGTTCTGCCCCGCCTGATCCCGCAAGCCCGCCTGGAACTGGTCCTGTCTGGCGAACAGGAGATGGCCACCCTTGAAGAGGTACTGGCCTATCTCTCTTCTGCCAGCCTGGTGTTCCCGCTCTCCAGCGAGGACGCCGAAGTTATGTTCTGGCTCACCCAGACGGTTTTCGAGAAGCACCGGCTCGTTCCTGCCGATCAACACATCTGGGAGATGCTCGGCCACAAAGAACCATTCACCCTCACCCCTTTCCTTGAAAAGGAGGTACTCAACCGCCTTCGGCGCGAGATCCGCTCTGCAGTGGTCCGCCACGCAAAGCGCGCGCCGAAAACATCAACCACGGAGTTGTGCTCATGATCGAAGAAATAAAGAGCAATCAACAGGTATGGGGCAAACCCTTCCCCCCTGGCGGGGAATGGGACGCCGGTGTGACGGTCCACCGTCCCCACGGGCGCTGGACTGTGCGCCTCGACCCACAGGAATTCGTGGTCATCTTCCACGATTTCGTCACCCGCACCGATACGGTCCTCGAACGCTTCGGGCCGACCGACGAAGGCGAGATCGCTGCCAAGAACTGTGCGCTGGCAGCAGTGCTTGAGAACCGGAGGACGCCATGAAGGTTGTCATCGCCGGATCTCGCAGCATCTCCGATACCAACCTGGTGGAAATAGCTGTGATCCACTCCGGCTTCAAGATCAGCGAGGTTGTTTCCGGTACCGCTTGCGGCGCCGACCGGCTGGGTGAGCAATATGCCATCCGGCACAGCCTTCCGGTTCGCAAGTTCCCCGCAGACTGGAGCAAGGGCCGATCGGCCGGCATGCAGCGCAACCGCCAGATGGCGGAATACGCCGATGCAGTGATCGTCATCTGGGATGGCAAGAGTCCCGGCAGCGCCAACATGATTCGGACTGCAATGGCCCTGAATAAGCCAGTCTATGTTCTCCGGACAAACGGTGGAAATCGCTACCAGGAGTCGCCGCCATGATCCAGATCGTCAAAGGCAACCTCCTAGAGACCGGCGTCGATGCCATCGTAATCCCGGTCAATACGGCCGGCGCGATGGGCAAGGGCCTGGCCCTGCAGGCGGCCAAGACCTGGCCGGACCTGCAAAGCGTGTACATACGCGCCCTGAAGTACGGCTACCTGTCCATCGGACAGGTGTTCACCGTTCACTACACGACCATGGATGTGATCCTCTTCCCCACGAAGGCGGACTGGCGCCAACCCAGCCGGCTGGAGTACATCCGGGCCGGCCTGCCCTCCTTGGCAGAGGAGCTGCGCAACCTGCATCCGCACGGCGCAGCCGTGCCTGCCCTGGGCTGCGGCCTGGGCGGCCTGGACTGGTCAACCGTCCGTCCGATGATCGAGGCGGCGTTGGGCAACCTGCCCACACCGATCCAACTGTTCGCACCACAAGAAGATGGCTGAGTCAGGCCATCCTGTACACAGAAGAGGAGGCTAACCGCCTCCTCTTCTTTATTCTGGAACGCCGGCGAAGAATGTCTTTTTGAAGACATTCTTCGCCGGCGCTTCAGTAGCGCCGGAAATTCAACCACGGAGGAATGTCCATGAAGGACTATCACTATCGTTATTTTGTTGTTCGCCTGCTCGACGGCGGCAACGATCCACTCGCCAGCCATGTTGCCATCCTGTTGCGCCCTGGCGCCATCATGCAGCTGGTTGTGTTCACCGTCGCAGCTCATATCGCTAGCCTGATCGTGGGCCGGAGGAACTTCCACCATCTCGAAGTTGCCTTCAACAACCTGATCTGGCTCGACTGGCAGCCGCCAGAAGGTGAGCCGATGGCGGATTATCCCGAAGCATGGGAACAAGGCGCGCTCGCCGAGGCGGATCGTATCCGACCGGAATGGCAGGTGAACGGAAAGCTGGAAGGCTTTTCCGTCCGCGCATCCGCCGATGGGAGGCTGCGGTTCGTCTGCTCTCATCGTCACAGTGCAGCCGAACAAGTCTCTTCGGAAGTCAGGCTGGCAGCATTATTGCATGCCAGCGGAGGCAGGCCATGAAGCGCAACTTGAAAGTCTCAGCCATGGGCGACTTCTGGCTGGGCAAGGTGGTTCCGCAGATCCGTCTCCAGGGTAAGTGGCTGGAGAAAGCCGGCATCGCGCCGGAAAGCCGGGTCGAGGTCGAGAACCCATCACCCGGGGTGCTTGTCATCCATCTGTTGCCTGCGGCTGCAACCCAATCCCCTTCCCGGGCACGCTAGATGCCGGGAAAATCTTACTAACCACGGAGGAATGTCTCATGACAGTCAAAATCATGCCCGTCAGGGCAATCGTTGGTACCGGCGAAGGATCGAAGGATCTCGATCCCGCCGAAGCGCGCAACGCCATCCAGTCGCTCGATTTCCCCAATGGAGAATGGCACTGGAATAGCGGTGACCGGGTCGCCCAGATCCTGGGTGTGAAAGAAATGCACCTAGTCGTCTGTGAAGCAGACGATCCACGCATGATCGGCTTTGTGGTGGCGAACCGCAAGTTGCTCAAGCAATGGCGCAATGGCCATTTCGAGGATGTGGTGGAGTACTCCATCCTGAGCGTCCCCGTACTGTTCCGGGATGATCCGCTGCTGATCGACATCATCTTTCACCAGAAGATGTATAGCGTTGGCGACTTCCGCTACTGGTTCGGCTATCGCCGGCACCTGGAGGATGCCATCGCCGCCCGGCCGGACAGCCAGGTGATCATCAAAACGATCGCCCGCCACGGCGGCCACCGCAAGCTGGAGCTGAGCATTTACGAGCACCTGCAGGAAACCCTGAAGGACTCGCCTGTGTTCCGGGATGCGATAACCCAGGCCCTGGACGAATTCGTTGTCCAGGCTGCCCGGTAACGGAGGCCGTCCATGCTTACTACAGCAGCAAAGATGGGCGTACAGATCCCTGTCCGCCATACGCCGGAGCGGGTGCGGCCGATCATGACCCACCTGGCTACTCTTACCAACCAGATGACCCTGGCTGCCCTGCTCTTCTACGGCCGGCATGGTGAGTTGCGCACGCTGCTCGCCTGGGAATGCCGGTGCGAGGAGCACTATGTTCATCCGGCCAGCCAGGAAATATGCCTGGCCTGTAACACCCACCGCGAGGCCGCAGCCAATGCAACCATTCGCGATGCACTGGCAGCCTGCCCGGATGACATGCCAGACCTGATCCGCATTGTCATCGAAGCAGCCGCCATCCAGTTCGATCCATCCCTGGTCGAACCCCCGTTCTAGCACCCAACCAATCAGTCCGGGTGCAGGGCTATCCGCCCGTCGATGTCTGAAGGAGGGGGCAAACCTGTCCCCTCCTTTCTGCTCTGCTTTTTTCCAATTCCCAAGGAGAAGAAACCATGTCAAACCATCATGTCAATCATGTGATCCTGGTCGGCAAAGTCCTGCAGACCTGGAGCTTCGAAGATGACCGCGGCGTGCGCCTGCAAATGCGCCGGGCAGCGTTTCAACCGCCCCGTGCAGATGGGCCATCCGACCTGGTGATCGTCATCCTGCCGGGAGCCATCCCGCGTGGCCAGCAGGTGAGCGAAGGCGATGAGCTGCATATCGAAGGTTTCATTCGCAATACCGAGCGGGAGGTGCTGCTCTCCAGCCTGGCCAAGGGCATTGATATCCCCGCCAATCTGAAGAAGACACGTGTAAAACAGCTTGTTACCGAAGTGGTCGCCATCAACTGGCAGATCATTCCTGGCGAGAAACGCCCCGCTGCCAGGCAGCCTGCTGCTGAAATCGCCCCTGAACCTGTAAGTTGAATCATTAGTTTTAAAGCAAACGAATCAAGGTACTCCAACCCATCCCTGTCTCCCCCTGTCGTGCTCGCCTGTCTACGTGAAAAGGCGTGAGCGATTCGGTTCGAACTCCGATCCGGGCATCTGTTAGCCGGGCTACCCGCCCGTCTACACCATGTCCAAATCATGTCAAGGAGTACCCCCATGTCAAACCCTGTCAAAACCCTGTTCGACCTCGTGCAGGCCAATCCCGCCGCCTACCAGTTGGATACCAACCGCTATTCCAGCGCCAGGAAGATCTCCATCCCAGGCGCTGCCTGGCAACGTTCGACCGTGCCAAATGCGGTGATTTACCAGGTATCCCAGCCGTATAAGGGATCCGGTAGCAAAGCCTATACCCTGCGGGCGGTTGTCATGCGTCACGACAACCAGGCCGATGTCTGGATGGGCTGCACCTGCCCCGACTGGCTCGATTCCGGCGGCTGGTGCATGACCCCGCCACGCCTGTGCAAGCATCTGATCGCCTGGTCCCAGAAGATGGATCTACCGGCCATCAACACGACCTTCGTGCCGGTGGCCACCAATCCCGTCGATGGAACCCCATCTGAAGACGAGCCGCTTCCTCCCTTGCCCTTCCCGGACATGGTGAAGCTCTCCGTCGATCGCGCTGTGCGCGAGCTGGCCGATCAGATCTGGGGTATCACCCAGTCTGGCGCCGTCCCCTTCCTGGTCGGGCCGACCGGCTGCGGCAAGACCAGCGCCAACCGTCTGATGGCGATCGAGCACGGCATGTTGTTCGTCGAACATGCCGGCAGCGATGCCTGGACCGAATCTGACCTGGTGGGCATTGTGCACACCAACGGCCAGAAGTTCCCCGGTCCGATCGCCACCGCCTGCGAGTGGGCTTCAGAAGGCAGGCAGGTTCACCTTCTGCTCGATGAATTCCCCCGCAACAACCGCCGCGTGCAGGATGGCCTGATGCGCTTCCTGCTCAACACGCCTGGCAATATCGCCCTGGCGATGGGCGTACCCTGCGATGGGCACGATATCCATATCACCTCCGCCCCGTTCTGGGGCGAGGCCTGGGCGCGCGCGGAAGACGTCACGATCTGCCTGGCCGGCAATCCCTGGGGGACGGATCTCGATCCCGCCCTCATCCGCCGCACCGAGCCGGTTCGCGTCGATTTTGACCATCGCGTCGCCGACCATTTCTCCCCACGCATTCGCACCGCCATCCAGGCTTCCTGGGAGGCTGTGCGCCAGGGGAACATGGCCCTGCCCATCGAATACCAGGCCATGACCAGGGCGGCCGGGCCGGATGATCTCGCCCTGGTCGCCACCTATGTCAGCCGGCTGTCCTTCCTGGATCCCGCCGGCGCCGATGGTTTCGTCAGCACGTTGGAAGGGTTATCCGTCGGGGTTACCCGCAGTGATCTGCAGGCAGCCCTGCCGGTTGGCAGAGGCTTGGGCTTGCCCCTGGCTGATGCTTCCATCCCCTTCTAGGAGCTGCCGCCATGACAGCCCCTGCCCCCACAACGTCAGTGACAAACAGGAAGGCCGCCCCGAGGACTGCACCGTCCCCGGCCATCCTGCGCCAACTGGGCGAGGTGCTCACCAGACAGGCCAGCCTGCTGATCGACATGATCATCCCAGGCGCCAGCCATGTCTACCGCCCAACCGTTTTTCTCGCAAACGCCGAAACCGCCTCCACCAACGGGTCGCTCTGGATCCGCATGCCCATCGATTTTCTCGGGCTGCACTACCCTACGGATCGTTCCACCGCCGCCCCTATCTGGCTCGGCCTGCTGGCCCATGAGTTCGGCCACTGGCTGCAGCCGCTCGACGAGATGATCCAGACCGAAAAGGAACTGCACGTTCCCCACTTTCTGGTGAATGTCCTTCTCGATATCCACGGGGAAGCGCTGGTGGCTGGTTTATTCCCCGGCCTGCATGGGCCGTTGACAGCCCAGCGCGCCCACATCGGGCGCGCCATGTACCGCAAATATCAGCGCGGTATCCACCAGGCCGATACCTTCCTTACGGCCCTGAGTCCCCTGGCGCTGTACTACCGCTTTTGCTGCGGTAAGCACCAGTGGTCGTATTATCCCCACGATGGGCCGCCAGCGAGCATGAGCAAGCTGGATGCCGCGGTCGTCGGGCGCGTGAGAGATTGCGCCCTGGCCATGGCCAACATCGTGGATGTGCCCACCAGGGATCTCCCGCTGTTCCTGCGGGATTTTGTGGCTGCCTACCCTGAACTGGCTCTGCCCCCCGGCGAGCAATCCGGCGGGGATGGGGCGGGAGACGGGGAAGGCAGCGGAATGGAAGATGGCGGTTCATTCACTTCCAGCGGCGGCAGCAGGCTGATCGGCATCAAGAAGATGCTCGCCGATGGACTGCCCGCCACATTGGCCGGCGATGCCCAGCGTCTCGGCCAGGCATCCGAGGAAAGGGTTGGCCCCGCGCAAGGGATCCAACATCCCAAGCCCGAGGCCCTCCGGTTGGCCAGCACGCTGACGGTGCGCTTCCAGACCCCGAAAGGGATGCTGAGCGTGCCCGCCCCTGGCCGGCTGGACCGTATTGCGGCCCTGCACCAGGATCCCATGCCGTTCCGGCTGGATCTGCCGAGCCGTTTTAGCAGCCGGCCATCCCCAAAGGTGGTCCTGCACGTAGACCGTTCCGGCAGTATGGCCGGCAGGAAGTGGGAGCAGGCGCTCCTGGCCGCCCAGGCGATCGCACTGGCGATCCGCCGGGCTGGCGGGGACGTGCGCGTGGTCATCTTCACGGATGACTACTACCACACGGATGATTTCAGTGCCGACGCCTTGTTCGCCAGCGCACTGGCCGGCAATGCATTACAAGCCGGTGGAGGCACTTCCTTCACCTGGCTGCCGGCCGTCTGGGCGTTGTTCCCGGAGCACGTGCATATCCTGCTGACAGACGGCGAAGGGACGCTCCCCGTGCTGATCCCCACAAAGGATCGCCGGCGCACTTTTGCCATCGTGATCCCGGATGGCAACCCGGCCCAGATCGCCCCGCTCGCCGCGAAAGTGGTGGTGGTACACGATCTCAACAGGTTGCCGGGTGTGTTCGCATTCCTGGCCCCCCGTCAATGGGTGGGCTAAATCCATGTCTTATAATACCGAAAAGGAGAGGCCAACCGCCTCTCCTTTTTTTATTTAATATTTTGGATCGGGTTCAATTACATCTCTTGTAGAATTGCTCTCTTCCACCATGTAATAATAACTTGAGTGACGATCATATAGCCAAAAAACGCTGGATAACACCAAAGGCAATTAATAGCCTGGGAGGCAGATGACAGTTTTAGTGCTTCAGAAAATATAATTGCGAGCCACGAAAAGAGGTAAATCAAAAGTGTCCAATATAAAAACTCCACGATTAAATCCCAAGGCCACTCTTTAAACTTGTTTCGACCAAGTATGCCGAATAATTTATTTTCCAATGCATAGATATTTATTCCGCCGTTCTTCAATTCCAGAAAGATCGAACGTTTAACATTGAAGGCCACCGAAATGTACACGAATATTACCGGATAGACGATCATGAAGATAATAACGATAATTGCAATAAGAATATCAGTGCTTTGACGTGTAATGGATTGAGTAATAATATTGATTAACAAGTCTGCAACATTCTTCGAAGAAGTAGCCCAGATTGCAATTGCAGATATTCCTCCCAAAATATACTTCAGAATATCAAACAATATTTTGCCTGAATTTAATGATTTCCGTAAATCGCTTATATCTTGGGTTGATTTTGTTAGCCACTCAGAGTACCATCTTTTTTCAGGATTGTTTACGGTTATGAATTTTAGAGGGATATAGATTTTTTCTAATTCAATCATTTTTTGATATATGTGGGATTTTATTAGTACTTCTACTAATGGCCGAATAGTGAAAAGGCGCAAAGGTGAATATTTTCGAAGAAAAGGGTTGAATAAAAGGCCTCGGTATGAAGTCTCTCTTGGCAAAGAGATTTCCTGGCGCCCCACAAAAAAAGACAATCGCGCCACCCCCGTGAGAGCATGAGCATATTCGAGCAATAGTGCATTATGTGCATCTTTCCATTTGTAAAATTCTGGAAGTGTAAACTCTCCAAGTTCATATTCTTGTGCCGATTTCTTTGTCAAAGACTCGGACCAGGTTGTGATTTTCGCTAGCCAACGTTTTACCATATTTGCCACTCGGTTTTTTGTTAATTGGAAGGAAGCATTTGCAATTATTCACAAAACTGTGCACTTCCTGAGATATCTAGAAAATCCTTATATGGCGAAAGCAAACAAATTATTTTTCTTCTCTTATTATTTGAAGTGTACTGTGTTGAGTAAAGGAACAATTCATTCTGGGCTCGCGATACTCCAACATAAAGTGTTTTTGCCGAGTTGCTTAATTGTTCACCAAAGAGTGCCCTATTTTTACCGAAGCTACAGGGGTAGCAAACGCTGTTATGAATATGGTCGTAGTTCGATAAACCACAAATATGAACCTGTGAAAACTGAAGCCCTTTTACACCATGAATTGTTGAAAGAAAAATTTTATTTTTCACTTTTTTGCGAAGTAGGTTACCCCAATTCACCTGAATGAAAATATCGTTATAAAACTGAAGAGCACGTTCGGGAAAAGTTGTCCTATCACCTCTTGCATCAAAATTTACTGCCAGAGCTAGCAAAGCTTTCAAAACTTCATCACCATTCTCTTCAACATTACAGGTTGTATATATCTGACGAATCCTGGTCGATAGCTTGCCAGAAAATTTTTTATCAAAGGGAAGCCGACTTATGGCCAAAAATATTTCCTCATATTTTTTCTGAATTGATTTTGGGCGAAAATCCGGAACGAAGACATACGGAAATTTCTTTTCTTCTAACAGTTTTTGAATTTCCTGAAGCCTGAATTCGTTTTGTGCCACAACTGCTATATTGTCCAAAGACCCTTGGTACGCACTTATACGGCTGAATATTATCTGAGCTTCTTCTGTGGGCGTTTTAGATATAACAAAACATACTTTTTTCTTTGATGGAAGAATATCTGCACCTCGAAGTTTTCTCGTTAGGATCAAAATTTCTTCCGAATTACACCTGTAATTATGTTCCAAAGGAATTTCTTCGCATTTGAATTCTTTTTTCGCTAATTCAATATTTTCTGGAGTAGCTCCCTGAAACCGGTAAATTGCTTGTTCTTTATCTGCTAGTATAAAAACCGGTGTAGGGGTAAATCCGACTTCAAGATTGCCGAAAACCAGTAACGAAAGCACTTTAAATTGCAGTAGGTTGGTATCTTGAAATTCATCAACTAGAATATATTTGAACACGGAACGATACATCTCAAGAGTAACAGGATATTTCTTGAAAAGTTCGAGTAATCGTATCAGAAGACTATCATAATCAAGCCTTGTTACCCCCAACTCCTCACGATAACTTGCAGATAGGAGTTTTGCACTTTCATCAAAAGGAGGATTCCACTTAGAATTCCCCTTGAGTATCTTTTCGGTGATCCATTGGCGAAATTGATCTTCGGATATATCAACTTTTATTTTGCCCGCCACAACCCGTAATATCTTGGTGCGCTCTAATTCCCCGACAATTTGAAAATTTCTATCTAATCCAATTAAGTTTCCATATGCCCTAAGAATTTTATAACCTAGTGAATGGAATGTCATTACCCTGACTAAGTCAGAATCTTCGCCTTTGATTTTAGCCTTAATATCATCTTGCATTTCGCCAGCAGCTGAATTTGTGAACGTTAAGCCTAATATTTTGCAGGGCGGCTTGACCCAACCGGATTCAATCAAATACTCAATACGACGTGCCATTACAAATGTTTTTCCATGCCCCGGAGGCGCCTCAACAATAACAGATTTTTGGGGCGAAAAGAAAATGGCTTCGCGTTGTTTGTTATCTAGAAGAGCATCCATCATTGGTTTATGCTACCCTTTGGATTATACTTTTTCGGATATCGTCGAACATTTCACAAATATATTTTGGGATTTCTTCCTCGCTTGTTTCTTGAGCTATCATTTTCCCTTGAAACAATCCTTTAGATTTTTTTATCCAATTCTTCACTTCTTTCCAAAGTAATTGGACAGAATTGGGTTTCAGGCTATCATTTTCAATCAGCGAAACCAGTCCTTCAAGATCTGCTATCTTTGCGCATTCATCTATCATCCCCTTTAGCGCACCGAATCGATATTGGTTACTCTCATCAGAATTAGAATTTATTACCGCTTTAATCAAAGACTTTAACTGGGCGGTTTCGAAAAGATCATCTTCGAATTCATTGTTTTTGGATGGGAACAATCTTCCTTTTGATATATTGTCAACGGTGTGATTGTCGCCTCTATCATAGAGTACAACGTGTGGAATTTTAAATGTCCCCAACACTTTCATTGCATATTGCATGTTATCTCCGCTAGAATTTATTATGCAAATTCCTAAATTGTCGAAATCCAAAGGTGGAGATATTTTTTTTGCCCAAACAGGGATTGCCCCTTCTTCTGTATCTCCCTCGACAATGATAACGCATTGACTGAAAAACACATCTGAAAAGTGTTCCATGAAAAAGTCAACAAATAATTGTAATTGCGTTGTCTTTTTGCCTCTCTTTTTTGGCTCCGCCTCTAATTCCTTTACCATAGCCTCGATCTGGTTATTTTCCCATTTATATGCGCTTACTTTGTTATTCTCTCGCTGCAATAAAATAAGCTCCCAAGGTTCAAAACGACAAATGACACTCGGGGAATGGGATGTAATGACTATTTGAAGTTGGTATCCCTCTTTCATCCAGACATCCTGAAGTTTCCTGACAAAATTAACAAGATGGCGCTGCATATGAGGGTGTAAGTGATTTTCCGGTTCCTCAATTCCGACAACAAAATTTCTAATGTTATGGGAGCCTGATGATGTCCTGAGTTGCGCCAACATCCGAACCAATTTGAGTCCAATAACAAACATACTCTGAAAACCGCTACCAGTTGTTAAAATTGATTGATCATCTAGATCAACAGACATTTGGGAAATAAGGTCATCATCCTGGATCGAAAATAAATTAATTCCAACTGTCTGACCAGGAAGCATGGTGTCAAAAATCTGCTTAAACCCTAAGTTCATCTCTTCAAATTTGCGTTCTTCCAACATCCCATTCCGTAATTCATACAAGCTAAGCTGTGTCTTCGCTCGTCTGATTAGAATGGGCATTTTCTCAACAATCTGCGCTAGATACTCTCGATAAGCTGTTTGACGCTCCCGTTCAGTAAAGGGAAGCAAGTCATCCCCAATTCCCTTCCATTTCAAATCAAGGGCATCTAGAGTTTTATCAATGATAACTAAATCCTTTCCCGAAAGTTGAAGTATAAAATCAGGAGGAATGGCAGTAAAAACATCCAAGGAAATGGTATCGGCCTTGTTAAACAAATCGATCGGAAAGCCTGGCCAGTTATTTTTATCTTTTTGAATTATTTGAAATGCGGTTTTTAACTCCGCCAAAAGTGTAGGCAATGGTTTTAGATAGTCACTTGAATAAACACGTAATACTCGCCCCAGATCTCGATTCTTCGATATTCCCATTTCTTGCACAGCCGAACGCTCAGATGAAATAATATAGTAGGGTAGATATTGTTTGTATCTGGTACTGAAATCAACCATTCTTTGTTGGCTTTCTGGCAAATCCCCTCTTACAAAGTAACATTCGCTTAATACATCTTGATCAGCAGAGCTCCATGATGATTTAAAACGAATAGTTATAGTATTATCAATGGTATTAATCAGGCCATCATCATGATAAAAAGCGGCTTGATCTGCGCTGTTTAATCCTCCAAGTACAGCTTCAACTATGATAGGTTTACTGGCATCGGAAAAATCGGTCTTGCTTATTACAACATTGCGAGGGTGTGACGGGGTAAAAATATAATCTAGCGCATGTAAAATGCTAGATTTTCCTATGTTGTTCGGCCCTACCAACGCAGAGAATGGCTCAAACACGATGCTAACTTCACCAAAATTGTGATAATTACATATCCGGGCTCTTTTGAGTAGCATAGTTCGCAACCTTTTTAGAAAGCTTAACCAGTCTGTGAAGACAGACGGCACCAACTAGACTGACACGGTATCAAGAATTTTCTGAATATAAAACGCCCTATCTTCCACTTGAAACAATACATTGTGTGCTTCAAATTCTTCCCTTGAAATTCCTCTTTCCCACCAAGAAACTTGGGCATAGGGCGTATTCGAAATGATGAATGATGTTAATCTGACCGCCGGATCGTTCAGCTGTGCTTCCAGTTCTTTGATCTTCTGATGGAATTGGATTTTTGGATCGCTGAGACCATCCAAATTGCGCAGGCCTTTGGGATCCACAAAAACGATGCGCTGTTCGCCGCCGATCACCAGCCAGAGGATGAAATCCGGATAAAAGTTCCCTGCTTCGAAGAACCCGATCCCGCGCCCGCGGCTCATGTTGCGCAGCAGGTAAAGCGCCTTATCCCGGAAAAAGCCCGGGTTGGCTTCGTAGAAATTCCGCAGGTCAAGGACAAAATCTCGTTCCCCTGCATTCAGTGCAACCGGTTTGATCTCAATCAGGCTTTCACCCAGGTAAAGTAGAGGCTGGTAAAGGTGTTGGGAAAACATGATCGCCAGCAAATTCTGGTATTCAACATTTCGTAATTGCCGGCTTTCGATCAAATTCTTGATCTCCTGCAATTTGGTAATAATATCATCGCGGGATTGTTCTACGAGAACGTGATACTCTTTACAGAAAGTCGGATCATCCGGTGTTAATTCTTGGTATTCCAGATGCTCGTTCTCAAAAGCGGCCTTTTGATACTTGTAGTAGCGATCGCAATATTTTTTAAGCAGCGACAGAACAATATCCTGCCATTGGCGTACTTGTTCAAAAGTGCGAAATTCCAGCATATCCTGGGGAATGTACAACTCATACCAATCATGGGTAGCAAACAAATCTCGCATTTTTTCGCTTGAAAGGTTCAGATTGAACCAGGCTCGCTCATTTTTGAAACTCTGCATTTCAAAGAAAATGGCGTCCCAATCCATGAACGCGAGATGGGCCGGAGAGAACACGCCCAGGTTACGTTCCGCTTCCAGTAATTGCCCCTGACCACGCTCGCTGGCCATGGCCTGGATCTTCGGATACCAATCCAGTACTACTTTTTGGCGCCTGAGCATTTCATCTGGACTATCGAGGTTGGGATGCGGTCCTTGTCGTTTGAAGTCTATCCCATCTTTAAGGCGCACCGTTTTCAGTTTCAGGTTTCCCAATCCGTTCAACACGGGCAGCACAAAATCAATCCGGTCCTCATTCGATGGCAAGCCCTCATCTTCAAGGTATTCCTTGAATTGGCGCATATAATCCGCCCGGATGCCGAAGATATTCAGTGTTTCCAGGCGCTCCAGGTCAGCCGGGGCGGTGTACTCTTCGATGCGCCGGCTGCGTTTCAGGCAGAAGTCTTTGCCTTTCAATCGCACCCCGCGCCCGAATAGCTGGATTATTTCGGAGCCTTCGCTGCGCCCGATATTCATCAACCCCATCGTGCTCACCCGCCAGCTGCTCCAGCCTTCGGTGAATTTTTTCGAACCGATCAGCAGGTTAATCCGGCTTTGCGTCTCACTTAATGCCTGGAAAAGCGAGCCTGAGAATTCCTGTTCGGTGACAACCAGTTCAGGGTATTGTTCACACAGTTTGCACAGGCTGGCCGCGTCGCCAACATTGATCAATCCAAAATCCTCATGCTCCCCCAGGCGTAGCGCAATTTCTCCATCCGCGCCTTTCAAATTGACCACATGCAGGGCTGCGGGTGCATCCGCATTACACAGCACTTGTAAAACATCGCCATAAACCTGTTCGGCGCTTAGCCCCAGCCTTGCCAGGTATGTATAGGCAGTGGCAAAAAGATCGTTGTTATGGATGTCCAGAAGACCAGAGTGACCTCTGAGAAAGGCATCGATGAAACTGATGGTTTCGGCGCGCCGGGCCGGCGCAGGATTGACAAACTCCGCCAGGAAAAGCAGGATATCCACCACATCCGATACCTTCCGGCCGGCTTGTGTTCGTACCGCATTGACGCTGCCGCCCACAAAGATCCACAGCGGTTTTTCGATCAGGTAAGGGCGGAACTCGGCTTGCTTGTCAGCGTATAATTTCTGCTGCTGGTAAAAAGCCAGCAGGCAGGCCGTCAGATACCGTCTCCGCCGGGCCTCTTCACGATCGTCTTCCAGGTTCAGGATGCGGTATTCTTTGCCGTATCCATCCCCGTAGAAATATTTGTAGGAATAATCAAACAGGATGCAGTGGGCATAGATTTGCTCCAACCCGCGATTGCCGCTGGCTTTCATTGCCTGGCCGAAAGTAGCGGAATACTCAAAAGAAAAGCCTTCTTCGCACAGTTGTTCGCGCCGTTTCATCCATTCGCCGGTTTCCTTGCCGCTCATCCCCCGATGGCCTTCATCCACCAGCACCAGGTTATTGCCTTCAAAGGCTTCCACCGCAACGGTTTTATCACCGCTCTCTTCGCGCAGCTTATGGATATCGATGATTTCGATGGACCTCCCTGCGAATAATGAGCGACCTTCCTTCATGAACAATTCCGCCTGCATTCCAGAAAGCGCAAACTCATCCAGGTGCTGGCGCGACAATCCATCGTTGGGGGTGAGCAGAATGATGCGATTAATATCCCGGTGGTGGTTGTGCAACTCCATGTAATACTGGTATTGCAGGATGTTGATGTGCATCAACAGGGTCTTGCCGCTGCCGGTGGCCATCCAGTAGGCAATCTTGTTCAAATCCCGGTTTTGGTAAACTCCAACCTGGTCAGCATTTATTCTTTCTGCGTTGAAACTCGCCACTCTGGCATTCAGCTCCGTCAGCAATTTCTCAGGATTGCTAAAATAACGGTCAAGGTAGATTTCAGTGAATAACAATGCCAGGTATTGGAAGTATTTTGGATAAAGAGCATTTCCCAGCAGGTTGCGCTTCGCTGTGATGCGCTTCCAATGCCGCACAATATTCTGGTCATAGGCCTGCAGCAAGTCGCCCGGCAGTGCCTGGCGGTCGAACAGCTGGGCACGCAGCACATGGCAATAATGACTGACGTTGTTTTCGTCAAAGCCTTCAAGGTCCGGGGCGCGCAGCCATTCGGTCAGCACGGTGAGATCCTGGACCTCAATGAGATCGAACATCCATTGGTTCAGGATAAGCTTTTGGTCAAACTTGAGTGGCCGCGCCGTGGGATTGGCCTGGCGGGCCGGCCTGCGTTGTCCTGGCATGGCGGTCTCCTACATCCCTTCCGCGTCGAACATGCGGCGCAGGAATTCTTCTTCGATCAGTCGCACTTTCCAGGTTTCATCCGGCCGGCGCAGGTTTTCCAGGTTGTTATCACCGTTGACATAGATCAAGTCAAATTCCATATCCCGCGGGTTGTAATCCTGCTTGCGGAAAAATTCATCCAGCTCTGCGTTGGTCTTCTCGGCCAGGTCGCGCCAGATGATCAACGTGCGCTCGCCGTCCGGCGTCAGCCCCGTGATGACTTTAAAGCCGCGCAGGCTTTGCATGGTCTGGACGCGCAATCCAATTAGGTAATTGAAGGTCTCCACCAGGTCGATAATGGTGGGCTTGGTTTCCCCCACCGTTCCGGTGGCAATGTTAAGCTGGTATGTAAAGGGGTGAACGAAAGCTGTGGTATTGAGCTGCGCCTGCTGGCTTTCGGCTTCCAGCATGTAAGAGAGCAGGTAGCTTTCCCGGAAACCCGGGTTTTCGCCCAGCGCCATTTGCTGGGCTGCATTGCGATTGAACATCAAGTTGTTCAGGGTGTCTTCGAAAGACTCCAAATGTAGGTATTTGAAAAAGCCACCGCCTTTCCAATTTGTATCTTTGCTAACGCCACTTTGTTCACCATGAAGAGTGTTAATTAGTCGGCGTTTGGTTAATGAGTCGAAATAGCTTTCACTTTCAATTCCAATAAAAAATCTGGATCCTTTTTGCGCTACAGCCGCAAATGTCCCAGAACCAACAAAAAAGTCCATGACAAGATCTTGTTTATTTGAACAAAGTTCCATGACTCTTTTTAATAATTTTTCGGGCTTTTTTCCTTTTTTAAGGGAAACACCACCCTCATTATGTAAATCATTTGGTAACGTATCATCCCACAAGTCTGCTAAGGGTTCGCCGGTAGTTAGCTGACCATCAATTGTCATCAGCCTATCCCGATAGAATAAAATCCTTAATCCTCCCAATAAAAACATATCGGAATCGTTTCCTCTTTGCAATAAGAAAACTTTATCCTTATCTTTACGCGAAGCAAGAATAATATCCTGGGCATCTTTGGAAACTTTCTCAAAATCGGGATAGGCAAGTTGGACAACCGAATTTGGATTCCGAAGTAAAAATTGCCAGATCTCATCTTCGAACTTGTCGCCAAGTTGTTTCTTCAATTTGCTTTTTTGAATGCCTTTATATTCAGCAAAAGCATCTAGCAAACTACAAAATTGCCATTGTGAAATATCTTTATCACGATTTTTTATAAAAGTATCATATCTTGGATTTCTATCCCACGCCTTAAATATTCTATTGGGAGACCAAAGTATTTTTTCCCTTGAATAAATTACTACATATTCAGTAACGTTTACCACTCCAGGGTTAATAGCTTTGTGCCCAGTTACAGAACCTCTCTTTACTGACACTATTGACGCTCTGTTATTCACTCCAAACACGATATCCAAAATTCTGAGCAAGGATGAAACTTCATTAAAATCAATACTAATAGCTATAGATCCTCCCTTGTCCAAAAACTCCTTCGCTATGACAAGCCGATCTGACAGCATAGTCAACCAAGATGAATGTAAATACTCATCTTTATAAACAAACCCATCATCGCCAGTATTATATGGCGGATCGATATATATACTTTTCACTTTCTCATGAAAGCGTGGTCGAATTAATTGAAGGGCTTGAAAATTTTCGCTATTGATTAGCAAGCCATTTAATTGCTCATCAATATTCTCCAAACTTGCTAATAGGTATTCCTTGAAGGCTGGGGCAAAAAAACGAGTGTCAACCACCAAAAACGGATTGGTTTTCAAAAAATCTATTGTCAGCGGGATACTGTATCCCGGCGTCACTAAATCACCTTTAATGTCATCAATTGCAAACAAGCGTACCCATTCCTCGCGCTGCGCAGCGTTTGCACAGATCTCCTGGTAAAGTGCCTCCGGCACACGGTCGAGCGTGATGCAGTAATTCGTCTCCACCACGAATTTCTTTTTGAGCCATAGTTTCTTCTGGAAATCTTCGATCTGCGCCAGGAATTCGATGATCTTGTGCGCGATCCTGCGCAGCACTTTGATCTTGCTCAGGTATTGTTCCACCTGCGGCGCGCCTTCGCTTTCGATGTCATCCAGGCGCATCACTTCGTTCTTGATGTAAAAATCCAATTCCCGCCGCAGGAAGCCACGCAAATCCTTATGGATGAAGTAATCAAAGGTGTTGCGTGCGGTGTAATCTTGCAGGTACTTCTGTAATAGCGTGCGGTTGGCGTCGGCTTCGCTCGGGGTGAGCGCCGCCAGGTCAGCCTGCCACTCGGCCAGGGCGTTCGCTACAATCGTCGTCAGCGCCATTTGGTTTAATGTTTTCTGGTCGCGCTTTTCAGGATCGGTTCGATATTCGAATCGCATCACCAGTGCGCCGGCCTCCCCCAGCACCGGGTTTTCGCTTGCCAGGATAAAGCGGCGATCCTTGTCATCCGGGGCCTTGACATTATCCTTCTCGGTTTCCGCCTCCACGATCTTGAAATGCGCCGCCCGCCCCGAAGGTAGTTTGAAGGTGTAATCGCGGAA
This sequence comes from uncultured Chloroflexia bacterium, assembly GCA_963837875.1. Classification (GTDB taxonomy): domain Bacteria; phylum Chloroflexota; class Anaerolineae; order Anaerolineales; family Villigracilaceae; genus UBA877. Next base: position 1,317,794 of record CAWIOV010000001.1, on the reverse strand, counting down.
ATATTCGGCGGTTTTGATGTAATACTGATCGGCATTCGCCCAGTGCAGTTTAACTTCCTCGCCTTCGTAGGGAATGGCATAAACGCCTTCTTTGTAGCGGCGCATCGAGATGAAATCGCCGTTGTCATAATAACGGCGGAAGAAGCTGTAAAGGTGGGAATAAACTTCATTCTCCAGCGCGGTGGTATCCACGCTGTAAGCAGCGATCTGTTCGCGCACTTCTTTAACCCTGGGGGATTGTTCAGGATCAAAACCGGCTGTCACTGCCGCTTGGCGGGCCTGTTCCAGTTTTTCTTCAAGCACTTTCTTGTCGACAGGATGGTATTGAGCAAAGGCTGTTTTTACCTGGGGCAACAGTTCCTGATCCAGGAAATGTGTGATTTCACCCCGTTTCTGGTTCATGATGCGATAAATGCCGAAATCTAGATCAGCCTGGTCAAGCTGGAACAGTTCGCTCAACAGTGTTTGAAGTTTTTCGAAGTTTGAAGCCATGCTATCCTCGCTATTTTACTGCCCATTGTATGGTGAATAAGGGCTCGTGGGTTGTTTTTTGGGTCATGCGGCGTTCCAACGCCCTGATTAAATCGTCGCGCTTCTGGGCGATTTCATCCTCCAGATCAAAGATCTGTTGGCGTTGGCGGCGTTTTTTCTTTTCCAGGTCACGGATTTTTTCTTGCAGTGTATGCTGTTCTTCCACCGTTGTTGCCAACCTGGCCTGGCGGTTGAGTACATTGATCTGCTGTTTCGTGTCTTTCAATTCTTTTTCTGCCGCAATCACCATGTCATCCGCCCATTTCTCCAGGCGTTCACGCGCCTCGTTAAAGTGGCGGTTGTTTTCTTCCAGGGAGCGGCTGATGGCTGCCTGTATATGCCGGCTGGTTTCATTTTCCAATCGCACGCGCTGCTCCTGTGGAAGCTGCATATCGCCGTGCACCGTTCCGGAACAATGGAAGAGTTTTTCGCAGGTTTCCTGGTCAAGCGAATTGCCAGCCTGATCAATTGCCGAAAAAAGCAGGTATTCTTCCTGCTCAAACGAATCAATCACCAATCGCTGCAGGATGAGCCAGCCGGTTTTCCCTTTTAATTTTTCAACCATCGCAATGCGCGCCGGATGATGGGTGATGTCAAAAACAACGGAAGCCAGGGGCGTTTCCACTTCTTTGGCATTTGTAATGACATACTCGCCTAGAGGATGCGACAGGCGGTAGAGAAAATCGCCGCTGATGTTAGCCTGCTTTTTTGAGATGAGATGGTAACACCCGGCTTGAAATCCGTCCAACCCAGGCTCGGGCAGTTCGAAGGTTAATTCATGTTCATTAAAAATAGCCTTACCTTGCAAAATATAGCGCGTTATTTGCCAGAACATGAGCGAAAACCAATCCAACCGTTCTCGGGTATCCAGCAAATTGGTTCGTAATCGGGCATGAACGTCTTCATCAAAGTTTTCCAATAAGATCCGGCGCGTATCCTGTAACCGGCTTTGGATGGTCTGGTCCAACTCGGCCTGTAAGCGCTGGAAAGCCAGTTCTATCTCCTGGGCCGTTCGGCATTCCTGGTAAATATCCAGCACACGGCGCTCAAAATCCACGCCCGATTCAATACTTCCTAGCACATCATCCGATGAGCCAAAAACGCCTTCAAAGAGGCTGAATTTTTGATTGAGCAATTCATACACGCGCTGGTCAGCCGCGTTGCTTTCGTTGAGAAAATTGATCACTACTACATCGTACTTCTGCCCATAGCGGTGACAGCGTCCTATCCGCTGCTCGATCCGCTGCGGATTCCAGGGCAGGTCAAAATTGACCACTAGCGAGCAAAATTGCAGATTGATGCCTTCTGCAGCTGCTTCGGTGGCAATCATGATGCTGGCCTGATTTTGGAAATGCTCGATAATAGCGGTACGGACATTGACTGCGCGCGAGCCCGCCACGCGCCCGGTATCCTGGTTTTCTTTCAACCACTGTTCATAGATTTGGGTTGATTTGGGATCGGTATTGGTGCCGTTATATAGAACCGCTTTCCCGGCATATCCGTTGGCATCCAGAAAGTCTTTGAGATAGGTCTGTGTGCGACGTGACTCGGTGAAAATGACTGCTTTCTGCGCCGCGCCCATTTCTACCATCTTGGCAAAACCAATTTCCAACGCTTTTACTAATGATCTGGCTTTTGTATCCACACCGATACTGCGCGCCCAAAGGATATAACGCTCCAGTTCATCAATTTCTGCCCCCAATTTATTCCAATCAATTGGAGCTTCTTTTTCCGGTTCGGACCCTATGGGTGGTTCTTCTACCACGGTTTCATCGGATGTTTCATCGCCATCCAGGATGCTATCGAGCAGTTCCTCATCCATCTCATCTTCTGAAATAATCTGTTCGGCCAGGGCTACATCCGCGGATTTTTTATCACGCATGGCAATTAACCGATTGCGCATCACTTCGAGGGTTCCTGCCACGGCCTGGGCCGAGGATGCCAACAGCTTGCGAACGATCAATGTTATCAGGTGGCGTTGTTGTTTTGGTAAAGAATAGGTATCCGGTCGTTGCAAAAAGGAAGAGACAGCTTCATATAGCTTTTGTTCGTTTTCGGTGGGCTTGAATGGGCGGGTGATCAGCTTGCGTTCCGTAAATTGAACATATTCCAATACCTGATGACGGAGGGTACGGGTGGTAAAAAACTTCAACCGGTCACGCAAGTCGTCCAAGTCGCCGCCCGAGTTCATATATTGGGTTCGGTAAGAAGGCAGGTCTCCAAAAATACGCTCATCAATCAGGGTCGTCAAGCCGTACAGCTCCAGCAGCGAATTTTGCAGTGGGGTGGCCGTTAATAGAACTTTACGGCGGTCTTCGAGCGCCCAACGGATCCGTTGGCCCATTTTGTTGCTTTGCCGGTACGCATTACGCAGTTTATGCGCCTCATCAATAACCACCAAATCCCAGGGGATAGCCCGGATTTCCTCGGCACACTTGCTGGCATAGTTCATGGATGTAATTACAACCGATTTGGAGTCAAAAGGCATCTCATGCCCGGCTTGCTTGCTTTCTTTGTAAGCATTAGCGTCCAGGATCTCAGTAGCTATGTTGAACTTTTCTGCTAATTCCAATGCCCATTGCTTTCGAATGGATGCCGGACAGATCACCAACAATTTGCGTTTTCGTTCTGCCCAATATTCGCAGAGAATCAACCCCGCTTCGATTGTTTTGCCGAGACCGACTTCGTCTGCCAGTAATACGCCCTTTGATATTGGAGAACGCACAGCAAATAATGCAGCCTCGATTTGATGGGGATTCAAATCCACACAAGCATCAAAAAGCGAGCGCGATAAACGCTCAACGCCTGCTCCTCCCTGGCGGGTCAATTCGTGTGCATAGTACTTTGCGTGAAAGGGTGTGCTCATGAGGTGTTTATTCTTCAGATGCTTTCATATCATCAACTTAATAACCAATCACCTTGAAATGCTTTCTATTAATCCACCTAACAAAAACCGCTCGGCAGATTTGCACGGGCGGCCAAATTATGCTAAGATGATTGCATAATGAAGACGCTACGCGCCGAATCGCGTAGTACATTGAATACCTCACCGGGTACCAGCCGCGTGAGGTATTTTTTTGATTACTGAATTAAGAATACATTACACATAACTTTTTGTCAAACGGCTTGCAGTTTTATTTTTCCGGCACATATTCCAGAATATCTTCTACTTTTACCTGGAAGAACTTACAAAGGGCGTCCAAAACGTCGAATGAAATAGCCGACCCTTTCCCTTTTGCCAGCCTATAGGCCGTCGCGTAGGCGATATTCGTTTTTCTCGATAGATCAGTGGCGTTCAGGTTATTCTGTTTGAGCAATTCCGGTACTTTGACCTTGATCACAGATCGCAACCTCCAAGATTAATTACGGCTGCTCTGTGCAAAGCCTTGACAAGGAATCAAGTTATCTACTATACTAGATGCAACTTGATGCGTCTGCTATTGTAGATGCACAGGCCGCCGTTTTACCCAACGGCACTACCTCGACCAGGCATTGACGGCGCTACCCGACGTCAATGCCACGCCTATAATACATTGCAGCTAGTAGAGTGTCAATGCTTTGTGAATAGCCGCAATGCTTTTCGCTAGAAGTAAAATCTGGTTACTTTCGAACTAATACCTCGCCGGGTTACAGCCTGGCGAGGTATTGTTTTAAGTTGTATTAAGAACACTTTAGAGTATCTTTTTAGCGCCAAAACACTTCCCATACATCATATAATGGCGAGTTTCTATCCATATTCCACCAGTCAGGAGCAAACATGAACCCCAACGATGAAAGCGCTCCGGGATCGGCCGTGACCTTATCAGTTGCAGTCGAACAGTTTCTCGAAGCCAAACAAGCCCAGCGGTTGAGTAAGAATACGTTGATCGAATACAAGCGTACCCTGATCCGTTTCAGTAATTTCTTCAGGGACAAAGATCCTTTAATGTCAGCGATCACGCAGTTTGACATCCGTAAATTTATGAACAGCCTGGACCACCTGTCAAAAAAATCTCTTTTGAATGTGCATATCGGTCTCTCATCCCTTTGGCACTGGGCGTCCGATGAAGGCCTCTGTACCGACAATATTATGCATAAGGTGGCTAGGCCACGACCGGAAATTCGTGCAGTCCAGCCTTTTTCGCACGAAGAAGTCGATCGGTTATTCAATGGTATTTGTTTTTCTGTTGAATATAGCAGGCCAGGGAAAAGAGTTTGCTCAAGTCGGCTTCCTTACTATTATCGTACCAGGGCCATCCTGCTCGTACTGCTCGATAATGGTATTCGAGAAAACGAACTGTGCCACATCCGCGCCAAAGATCTCGATGGCACAACGATCAAAGTATTCGGGAAAGGCGCGAAAGAACGCATCGTTCCAATTTCCGAATGTACCCTCCAGGCAATCCAAGATTATATCCAACAGGAACGTCTAGGCGATCCTCCGCAAAATGACGAATTTATCTTTGTTACAAAAAGCGGAAAACAGATCATGGGAGACCAGCTCTACCATATGATTTTGAAAATTGGTTTACGAACTGGTATAAAGGCTTATCCACATAAATTCAGGCATACTTTCGCGATTAATTTTCTTCGGAACGGGGGAAATATCTACGCACTTCAAGCAATCCTGGGACATGCCTCTCTTGAAATGGTCAAGCGATACCTGGTTATCGCCAATGCGGACATCGAAGCAGTCCATCGCAGCGCATCGGTAGTAAATTGTTGGCACTTGGGGGCAATTAGTGCTGACGCCCCTGTATCGGTTCTCTGATTAATTTATATCAACTGATCTTGCTCCTCGCCGGGGGCTTATTTGACGTGTCTCGCACAAAAAAGCTGTTAACCGCTAGGTTCGAGGTTCAAATCCTCGGCGAGGAGCCTGAATTTATTGGTTTTTATTGAACCCTGCGCCAGCAGGCAGACAGCACAAGGGGAGTTGGGCTGGTTTGTCCGCCCATGGTTGATGACAATATAAATCTCCTAGCCATGGATGTTCATGGGTTTGCGGGCTTCGACGCCGGGCGGGGTTGGCATGGCCGGCTGGACGGCAGCCGCTTGCGCGATGCGATCGAACAACACTTGCTGCGAGTCATCAACGAGATATGCGCCGATAAAATAGACTCCGCCTTTGCCTTATGGATGGAATCAGCAGTAATTTGGGTTTGATCGAGGAAAGTTTCTGGCATGGCAATGTTTTTGATTAAGTTTCCCTGAAGGATAAAAATCCAAACAAAATTCCACATCGAAGGATTTTTCATTATTTTCACTATGCGCAGGTGAAAATTTGGTGGAACTGTCTTTGGTTTTCCGTAATCAATAAGGAAGTTTTGTTCCACAAGCAGCACAAAAACGGGATTCAGGTGGATTTTTGCTACCACACTGGATGCAGAAATTTCCGGCCGGGATCGCGGAATGGGCAGTTACCGAGGAATCGGCCTGGACAGGTCCAGCAGGAACATTGCTGGAATCACTTAATTCCTGTTTGAAACCTTCAGCCGCTTCTTTCGTCCCTTTGCGGAATTCACTAATCCCTTTGCCTAGGCTGCGTCCCATCTCGGGCAACTTGTTGGCCCCGAAGATCAGGAACGCCACCAGAAGAATGATTATTATATGGATGGGTTGAATTGCGAATGGCATGGTAATCTCCTTTTTATTTCTGATTTGGTCACTTTAAGTAAGTTTTTTCTTCAGCCAAAATCTCCCGAGAGGCTTTCAAACGGTTGGCTTCAATTCTGACAGCTACCAAGATACTACCCTCGTAGAGAAGTAACATAGGGATCATCACCACCAAAGGGGCAACAATTGGGTCGCTGACAGGAGTGACAATTTCAGCAAAGACGAACAGGGCAAAGTAAGCAATCCGTCGCTGCTTTCTGAGTATATTCGCTGACAGGATGCGCATTTGAACAAGAATCGTGATGGCCACTGGTAATTGGAAAGCAACCCCGCAGGCTAACAAGAAAAAGGTTACGAATGAGATGTAACCGTCAGCTGCCGGTAGGAAATCCACCTCCGGCGGAAAGAGTGTGATCATCACGTGAATCATCTCGCTGAGCAGATAGTACCCAAAAAGCACGCCTAGCACAAACAAGCAAGTTGAAACAGACAAGCCAGGCAGCAAAGTCTTGCGTTCACGGTCCGACAGTCCCGGGACAATAAAACGATACAGTTCAAAACCCCAGATCGGGAAGGCCGCCGCGATCCCAATATAAAGGGCAATGCGGAACTTGATCATGAAACCATCCATCAAGCCGAAAGCGTTCAAACGCATGCCTCCGGCTGGGATTAGCAAAATCTTCAAAATAGTATTGGAAAAGATGAATGTTACCGAGGTGATAACCAGGATCGCCAGCAGCGATACCAGGATACGCCGGCGTAATTCATCCAGGTGATCCCAAAAAGACATCGTTTTTTCAGGGATTACGATAATCTGTTCCGGATTCATTCGTCTCATCCTGGGAATCGATGCTGAAAGGTAAAAAAATAAGGACCTTATTCGGGGAGTTTCATCCCGCAACTGTTACAGAAACGCGCAGCAGACAGGTTCGGGGCTCCACATTGGGTGCAGAATCTTCCCACTGGTGCGACAAAGGCTGCCTGGGCGGCCGCTGCCGTGTCCTGAACGGTAGCTATCTGGGTCGTCAGATCGGGAGCCTGTGGAGATTGGATTATCGGGACTGGAGTTTGGGTGCCACCTGTCTGGCCGGCTTCCTCGTGGAAGCCATCCGTTATTTCCTTGGCGCCCTTACGGAATTCGCTGATGGCTTTGCCAGCGCTGCGACCCATCTCTGGGAGCTTGCTGCCTCCAAAAATCAAAAAAGCTACCGCGATAACTATGACAATATGGATTGGTTGGATTCCGAGTGGCATATGAGCTTCCTTTCTTCCAATAAAACCGATCTGGTTTATCCTGGCTTATATAAAGCCGATCGGGTTCATATTTTTAAATTCATTAAGAATTGCCGGATGATGAATTCAAGCTTTGCCAACCGGCCATCATGCGCACTCAAAAAGTGCCTGGTGCATTTGCTGAACGGCTTTTTCAAGAACAAGCCGGCTGCAGGCGAAATTTAATCGGACAAAACCTTCACATCCAGGTGGAAAGTCGGCGCCATTGTTGCAGGCTACCCGTGCCTGTTCAAGAAAAAACCTGTGCGGACCTCCTGGGAGCCTGGCAGTGCGGCAATCGAGCCAAGCCAGGAAGGTGCCTTCGGGTTTCTCCATACTAATACCTGGAAATTGCAGGTGGAAGGAACGCCAGAGAAAATCGCGGTTAGCCTCGAGGTATGCAATGACCTCATCAAGCCATCTATCCTCCTGCCGGTAAGCAGCTGCCGCCGCAGTAACGCTAAGCACATTCGGAAAGGTGACGCTTCCGTCCATGACTGCCAGGAGTTGCCGGCGAAGCTCTGGATTTGTGACGATCGCAACCGCCAGCCGCATCCCAGCCAGGCAAAAACTTTTTCCAGGCGAGATCAGCGTCACGGTTCGATCAGCGATCTCAGGCGCCAGACTGGCGATCGGGATATGCCGATGAGGGGGATAGATAATGTCGCCATATACCTCATCAGAAATGATATACATATCGTGGTGTAAACAGATCGATGCCATGGCCTGCAACTCATCCCGGCGGAATACCTTTCCGAGAGGATTATGGGGATTGACCAGGATAAAAAGCCTGGTATAGGATGCAATTGTCTTCTCAAAAAGATCCAGATCGATCTCATAGTGCCCATCTTTGTTCCGCACCATTTCACTAGTGTTAATCCTGAGCCCGGCTTTTGCATGGGCATCATAAACGGTTCCATAGGCTGGGGTCTGAACAAGCATCCCTTCGCCTGGTAAGGCCAGCGCCCGGCAGGATAAAAAGAGTCCGATCGCCTGGGCAGGTAGAAAGACCAGCGCCTGCGACTCAACCTGCCATCCATATTGTCTTTCCAAATATCCAAGTACAGCTTCTCGTAATTCCGCGGCTTCGTATGAAGGGTTCCATTCTGGATAGCCAAAATTACCGTGGGCAACATGTTCCTGTAATGCCTGGATAACCGGATCGGATGCACGGAAATCCATATCCGCGACCCAAAGTGGGATCACATCGGGATCATACCGATTCCATTTAATGCTGCCCACTCTGCGCCGGTCAAGCATTTCATCAAAATTGTATGGCATGGTTATCTCTATTCAACCGAGATCACCACTTCAGCCGGAGAGAGCCCGTCTGCCTGGGCATGCAACCGAATCTGACCTGGCTGGCCATTCGATTTGACAACGGCCAGGCAACGTCCGCGGTACGTGGTGCGTCCATGCGCCCGGTAGCTCTCTTCACTAATTGGGTTACCGTTGCCCACGGCAGCCAGTTCACCTGCTCCAGTTACGGCAAAATAAATGGTGCGATCGGCGGCCGGATGGACCTGGCCTTCCGAATCCACGATCTCAGCAGTCACGTAAGCCAAATCATCGGTGACCGCCTGGATCGAGGCCCGATCCGCGGTCAGGCGAAGTTGAGTGGCGGGGCCGGCGGTTTTCAGCACAATCTCGGCAGCGGGTTGCCCGGCAGAAAAACCGATAGCTTTTAGTTCGCCCACTTCATAAGGCACGTCAAACCGGGCGATGTGCCGCTCTGCCGGCGTAGTGGACTGTCGGCCAAGCGAACGACCGTTCAGTAGCAGTTCCACCTGTTCACAAGCAGAATAGATATCAACCTGAAAGACTTTCCCTTCGCACCCCGGCCAGTTCCAGTTTGGCCAGACCTCCGGCCATCCCCATTCCGTAATCTTCGGAGTTTTGCCCTCCGGCAGAGGATAATGGACGGCAAGGTAGAACTGCGCCCCATTTTTCCAGAGGATATCGCGATAAAAAGATTGCGGGCGCTTGAAACCGCAGATGTCAATATCTCCACAGTTAGCTTGATGCCAGGGGTATTCGCCCAGGAATGGTTCCTGGGAATCAAACTTGACCCGGCCTATCCCTGATTCGCCCAGGTAATCCAGCGCAGTCCAAACGAAGTCGCCCAGCACGCAACTCTGGCTCACCACAGCTTGCCAATTATCGAACGCTTCGAGGGGGAACGATTCCGTTCCGATCATAAGGCGTTGTGGCAGGCGATTGTTATCGGACCCATATTCTTTCCAGCGGTAATTGTAACCACCGACATCCAGCGTTGCAAAAACCCCATCAGTGGCATCCCAGCCTTTATTCTCGTTATTCCAAGTTCCACAGATTGCCGCAGTGACCGGACGGGTAGAGTTGATTGACCGAACTCGCCCGGCCAACCGGCGGGCGATGGCCGCACCTTCCGGACGGTTGCGTTCAAGCAACTCATTTCCGATACTCCATAGAATAATTGATGGGTGGTTGCGATCCCGCAGCAGCATGGTGTCCAAGTCGCGTTGCCACCAGTCATCAAAGACAATGTGATAATCGAAGAAATTCTTGCCATCACGCCAACAATCGAAAGCTTCGTCGATTACCAGCAAACCCAGCCGATCGCATGCATCCAGAAAAGCCGGCGCGGGCGGGTTATGTGCGCAACGAACGGCATTGAAACCGCTCGCTTTGAGCAGTTCCACTTTGCGTTCTTCCGAGCGCGTGAAGGAGGCAGCGCCCATCACGCCGTTATCATGGTGAACACAACCACCCTTTAACTTAACTGGCTGTCCATTGAGTACGAAGCCATGGTCAGCACTGAATTCAAGGCTGCGGATACCAAATGGGGTAACCTCGGTATCCACCACCTGTCCACCGGTCAATACCTCCGTTTTGAGATGATAAAGGTTGGGTGTATCTGGCGACCATAGCCGCGGGGCGACGACCTTGAGATTGGAATTGAACTCCAGCCGGTTGCCTCTGGGTACACGACCATGTTCTTCGGCGGTAGCAACCACCTGATCATCCGCCGATTGGATTTGCATCTGAATTGTCACCTCGGTTGTATAGGAAAGTTCATTCTCCACCAAGGCACACACATTAACCAGCGCCTCTTGTGTGGAGACCCCCGGCGTGGTGACAGAAACCCCCCAATGCGCCAGGTGGACCGGTTCTGCCAGCAGGAACCAAACCGGACGATAGATTCCCGAACCTGAATACCAGCGGCTGTTCAATTGAGTGGAATTATCCACACGCACCCTGAGATGGTTGGTTCCGCCCAGCTTCAGATAAGGTGTAAGCTCTACCCGGAAGGTGGTATAGCCGTACGCCTGGCGGGTTAGGAAATGCTCATCCAGCCACACCTCAGCATTCATATAAACCCCTTCAAACTCCACAAAAACTTTCTTCCCATGCCAGTCGGCCGGGACATTAATAACCCGTTCATAATAGCCGCGACCCATGGTAAAAAAGCCGCCTGCGCTTCCGCTGGGATTGGTTGCTTGGCGGGGGAGTTCAATACTCCAGTCATGCGGCAAATCGACACACCGCCAGCCATCAGTATCTGCGTTCTCCCAGATATTGGGCTGGTCCTTCGGTTCGCCAAAATGGAAACGCCAGGCGTTGTTCAGGGATAGTTTCTTCATGAGATCCTTTTAGCAAGGTTTATTTTCACGCCTTGACCGGAGCCAAGGCCTGGTCAAGATCGGCGATCAAATCCTGCGGGTCTTCCAGGCCAACACTCACCCGGAAAAACTCGTGCCCCTGATAATCATCGTAAACCATGATCAAGCTTTCATCATGGCCCAGGCAGGTGGCATAGCTGAAAAGCTTCAAGCGGTTGGCCACTTCCGGCCGCTGGCGGGGATCGCCCTTGATGTCAAAGTTAAGCATGCCCGAGAAGCCATCCATCTGCTTTGCGGCAATCGCATGCTGGGGGTGACTTTTAGCCCGGGGTATCTCACCCAGGCCACCTTGGGATGTTCCTCGAGGTACCTGGCAACCAACAGGGCATTCCGGTTGTGCTGCTGCATACGCAGCGGCAATGTTATTGAACCACGCATGATCTGCCAGGCATTGAAGGGACTGATGCAACCGCCGAGATCCTTAACCACAAACCGCCGAATTTTATCCATCAGCTCCTTGGGGCCCAGGACTGCTCCGCCCAGTGCATCGCCATGGCCGTTGATATATTTGGACAGGCTGTGCATGACCAGATCAGCGCCCAGTTGAAAGGGATGTTGCGTTGTCAGGCCGGACCAGGTGCTATCGACCGAGAGGAGCACGCCTGCCTCTTTGGCAACCTGCGCCACCGCGGCGATGTCGCTGATCGCGGTGGTTGGGTTGCCGGGGGTCTCCAGGTGGATCAACTTGGTCTTGGGAGTGAGCGCCCGTTTGATTGCCTGTGGGTCGGTGGCGTCCACCAGGCTGGTGCTGATGCCAAATTTATTGGGAAAATAGTCCAACAACATGGTCCGAACGGAGCCATAAGAAATTTCGGGAGCCACGATATGGTCGCCCATTTTTAGTAACGCCAGGAAGGTCCCGTTGATTGCGTTGACGCCGCTGGCCGTCACGACACAATCTTCACCGCCTTCAAGTGCCAGCAACCGTTCTTCCAGCCAGCGGGCATTGGCGTTCAGGTCGCGCGCATAGGCATAGGTAACAGCTTCATAACCGCCTTCAGGCGGGATCGCGTAATTGTTCGACATGACCAGCGGCCGTTTCACCGCCAGGGTCTCCGCATCCGGTGCCATACCGGCGTGGATGCAGCGCGTAATTAATTCATTTGATCGACTATTTTGGTTCCCTCTGGGTTCCATGAAATTATCCTTTCAGACCACTGAGTACGAATGATTCAGCAAAATAGCGCTGGACGAAAAAGTATAGAGCAACAACGGGGAGGGCGGTCAGGAATGACATCGCCATCAACGGCCCCCAGCCAATTTGGCCGCGGATTCCGATAAAATCCTGCAGACCCAATACGATGGGCAGGGTTTTCGGTGAGCTCAGATAAATGAGCGGGGTTAAATAATCCCCCCATATCCAGGTGAGGTGGAAGACCACCACCACTGCCATGATCGGTTTGCTGAGTGGCAGGATGATGTGCCATAAGATCTGAAATTCACTGGCGCCATCCATGCGCGCCGCTTCAGACAGATCTCTTGGGATTGTCCGGAAGAACTGGGTCAGCATGAAAGTATGAGCGGGGGCATAGGCAAAGAAGGCGGGCACGATCACCGGCAGGAAAGTACCAATCCAGCCCAGCCGGGCGAACATGATGAACTTTGGCACCATGGTCACCTGGTCGGGCAGTAGCATCAGGAGGATATTGATCATAAACAGGAAATTCTTCCCGCGAAAATTCATTCGTGCAAAAGCATACGCTACCAAAGTAGTAGAAATGAGCAGGCCAACCAGGGAGCCGGCACCCCAAATCAGGTTGTTCCGAAGGTAAAACAACCAGGGTTCGGCGTTGAATCCATCAATATAGTTCTGCAAGGTGATGGGGTTGGGAATCCACTGGATCGGGATACGGATGCGCAGCTGGCCAGGCGTCTGAAAAGAGATACTGATGACCCATACCAGCGGAATCAGGATAACGAGCAATACGAGCCCGATCAGAAAATAGGAGACGACCTTATTGACAATCTTCTCCGTCTTCATGCCCATTTTTGGAAGGTGCCAAAGCTTTCCCAGGTTTTCCATTTTTTACGCCTCATAATAGACCCAGCGCGCGGATGTACGAAAGATCACAAATACAACCGCCGCGATGATGACAAATAGAATCCACGCCTGCGCAGAGGCGTAGCCCATTTTGAAGAAAGAAAAAGCACTATCATAGAGATACTGGCCTACGAAAGTGGAGCCTCCGATTGGCCCGCCCTGTGTCATCAACATGGGCAGGGTGAAATATTGAAAAGCGCCAATCAGCCCGGTCAACAGGTTGAACAGCAGGGCCGGCGTTATGGAGGGCAGGGTGACGTTGAACATCCGGCTGAAGGAGCTGGCGCCATCAACCTTGGCAGCATCATACAATTCGGACGGTACACCTTGCAGTGCGGAAAGAAAAATCAGCATACCGATGCCCGACCAGACGGTAATGCTCACGAACATCCACTTGACCATCACAGGATCGACAATCCATGCCTGGGAAGGTAAGTGAAGCATTGTCAGCAGGCTATCGAGCAGCCCTTCGCCCGGGTCCCAAATGAACAGCCAGACGGATGCCATGGCTATCTGGGGGAGGCAGGCAGGCACCAGGAACAGGGCGCGGAAGAGCCCGCGCCCGGGCAGTTTTTGGTTAAGGAGCAACGCCTGCATAAATCCCATGCACGTGCCCAGCGGCACCGCAAAAAGAACGTAGAGGGCAGTGTTGGTGAGACCCTGGATAAAATCGGTATCATGGAACAGTTGTTGATAATTACGCAAGCCTACCCAAATTGGCGGGGTGAGAACGTTATACTGGGTAAAGCTATAATACAACGAAGATCCAAGCGGATAGGCGTAATAGAGGAGCACGCCCAGCAGGAACGGGCTGACGAAAAGATAAGGCAGTAGGCGTTGGCCCAGACGCCAGCCTGTGCGTACCGTAGGGACGGATGTCATCTCAAAGCCTCCCGAACGTTTCAACCAACTCCAAGGTGGGCACCGGTGGATCCGCTTCCTGTCATAGGTTCACGGGTAACCGGGCCCACCCAAGGAGCTGGCTCAACCAATAAATCTAGCTGATCGCCTTCCAGGCCGCATCGAGGTCTGGCTGGAGGGTGGCGGTGATATCAGCCAAGGCCTGTTTGGGGGTCTTGGTGCCGTAAGCAACAAACTGTTGTGCCTGGGCAAAGAGCTTCGAGAGTTCGCCGGAGACCAGGCAGCCAAAGTCAGCCGGCCCATAGACCTTGTCGGCGTGATTGGGAGCATCCAGGAACCAGGCCAGTCCCGGCGCCTTGCTCGTATCATATACCTTTACCAGCGATTTGCTCCACATGAAGTTTCCATGCGTGTTAAACACATCCACGTTATATTGCTGGTTGGTCATCAACCACTCTGCCCAGCGGAAAGCCGCCTCCGGAACTTTCGTGGTTCTTGGGATCGTGTATTGGTGCATGGACATGAGCACGTACTTCTTCTGGTCGAAGCTGGGGATGTACTCCCAGCCAACATCGTATGTTTTATCAACCATAGCCGAGGGCATGGCGCCCGGCTCCCATGAGCCATCGATGAGCATGGCTTCTTTGTTGTTGGCAAAGGCGCTGGTAGGCGAGATCCAGGTTGTCCATTTGGTATCGTAGGCCTTATACTGGGCCGGTGTGACCAAGTTGACCAGTTTGGCATAGCGGGCCAGATAATCCTCCCAGTTGCCTTCAGTGAACAAGATCTTGGTTTTATCGGCGCTGATAAAGGGCGAGTCGCACATCATGCTGGCAACGCGGACTTCAGGGCCTTCGGCATCCTGAATATCCAGGCCCATCTGGAGGACATTTCCACTGGCATCCAGTTTCGTCAGTTTCTGGGCAACCGTGTACATGTCATCCAGGGTCTGCGGTGGGGCGGATGGATCCATGCCGGCGGCCGTGAACATCTTCCTGTTCCAGCCCAGGGCCGGCCAGGGGCCGCCATCGCCGCCAAATAGGCCATAAATATGGCCATTCCAGGTAACGCCGGCCCACTGGGCGGGTACGTAGTCATCTTGATTAATGACCTTGCTGGCCTTTACGTAGTTCTCTATGGGCAGGAATACTCCCGCCGGGGCCAGCGAGAAGAAATCGGCGCTGCTGGTGTAATGCTGGATGACATCGGGGGCGGTGCCGCCGGCAATTTCGGTGAGGATGCCCTGCGGATCATCCGTCTTCCAAAGAACCTGCACCTTGATATCGGGGTTTTGTTGCTCGAATAGTGGGATTGCCGTTTTCTTCAGGTAATCTTGGAACCAAGGTTGCCAGTGGGTCTGAAATACCACCGTGGAAACGCTCTTATTGGTGGCTGCAGTGGGTGTGTAGCCCGTTGATGGTGCAGTTGGCGCGCAGGCTGCCAGAACCCCGGTGGCGGCGGCGGCGGCAGAAACGCGCAGAAAATCACGACGAGTCATTTTCTTATTCATTTCTAATTCTCCTTTTGGATTCTCCTACGGGGGAGATATGATGATGTATTTCTTCTATTTCGGATTGACTAAGTTACCATTTCAGCATTATTTAGTCGAAAACCTCCTTTACAGAAAGGATTTTGGCATCAAGCCGAATCACGCACCACTAGTTTCACAGGAATCGTAATTCTCTTGGATTCATTTTCAGTTGCGTTGATCAGCGCGATCAGACAATTTGCCGCAGTAGCGCCAAATTCTCCATATTTCATCCGCACGGTAGTCAGTGGGGGATTGAGGTAGCCGGCAAATGGCACGTCGTCGAAGCCGGTTACAGACAGATCCTTTGGAACTTGCAGGCCGATCGAACGCACATGCTCGATTATGCCCATCGCCATCAGATCCGTGGCCGCCACAACGGCAGTTGGTCTTTCCGGCGCATTGAAAATCCGTTCAATGCCACTCGCCCCCCCCTCCTGGAACCAGGTTCCGCCCTGAATCCATTCCTCGCGTACAGCCAACCCGCTGGCCGCCATTGCAGCGCGGAAAGCCTGGGCACGCTGCATGCCGCCGTAGCGGCGAAGATCGCCGTAAACGTGCCCTATTGAGCGATGTCCTTTCGCCAACAGATAATTTACCAATTGCTGAATTCCCGAGGTATGATCCATGGTAACAACAGCAGAGTCGGGGTGGATGGGTTTCTCTAAATCCAGGGCCACATAGGGCAACCCCGCGCCACTAATAAGATCGAGAAGAGGATCATTGATATATGCATTATGAACGATCAGGCCGTCGGCCCGCCCACTGTGGAGGAATTGTCGAAAATCCTTCACGGAACTTTCCCCATCCGGTACCGGATATGTCAACAGGAAGTATCCTTCGGGTGTCAAGGTATCCACAATACCCGAAGTGACACCGGCCAAATATGGATCGGCAAACAAATCGCGCGGTTCGTAATGAAGAAAAACCAGGCAGATTGTATGGGTCTCCCGGGAATCCAAGCTTCGGGCTACTGCGCTGGGCTGAAAGCCCAACTCAGCAATAATGGCCTCTACACGCTTGCGTGTTTCAGGAGAAACATCCGGGCGATTGTTTAAACGCGCGAGACGGTGGGAAGGGAGACACCGGCTGCGCGCGCAACCTCTGCAATGGTGGTCTTTTTTTTCATCTGGCTCACCTCGATTTAAGGAATTCTTGAAAATGTTTCTGATATCGCTACCGGTATCGCTTCCGGTAGCGCTTTCAGTTGCATTTTAGTCTGAGTCTTGTCCTTTTGTCAAGAGGCCCGGTTGCTCAGGGTTGAATTAGAAGAGGTTAAGATTGCCCTGCTCGACAGATTCTCGCCAGGTGCTTTCCAGGGATGCACTGATGGGGTGCTTTAATTTATTTTCTCCAAAACCTGCTCGCAGCGCCCATTCAGGCATCGATATTGCTTATGGATTCTGGATATCAGCAGCCCGCAAGGTGTTTTTCATCAGCATGGCGATGGTCATCGGGCCGACGCCGCCCGGAACAGGCGTGATGAATCCGGCCACTACCCGGGCCTCATCGAACTTGACATCGCCCACCAGACGATGGCCGCTCTTCTTGGTCGCATCCGGGATTGAGTTAATTCCAACATCGATGATTGCTGCGCCGGGTTTGATCCAATCGCCGCGCACCATTTCGGTTTTACCAATGGCTGCGATGAGGATGTCGGCCTGGCGAATAACCGCGGGCAGGTCACGTGTGCGCGAGTGGCATACCGTCACGGTGGCATTCTTGCTGATCAGGAGCAAGGCGGCTGGCATACCGACAATGTTCGATCGACCCAGTACCACTCCATTGGCGCCTTCGATTTTTACACCAGTCTGCTCGAGCAGGTAGATGCAGCCATAAGGGGTGCAGGGCACGAAAAGTGGTTCGCGGCCCTTCTGGGCCAGGCGGCCAATATTAAGAGGCGAGAAACCATCCACATCCTTCTCGATCCCGATCAGAGAAAGGACCGCCTCTTCGTTAATGTGTGAAGGCATGGGAAGTTGCACCAAAATGCCACTGATCTTCTTATCGGCATTGAGTTGCTTAACCAGCGCCTCTACCTGTTTCTGGGTGGCGTCTGCAGGAAGGTGGTGGCTGACCGAACCCATCCCTAGCTCCTGACAGGCTTTACCCTTGGATGAGACATATGCGGCTGAATCCGGCCGGTCACCCACCAGAACTGTCGCCAGAGTTGGCTGGCTCTTTCCAGCTGCGATCCGTTTGGCGACTCGCTCAGCAACTTCATCACGTACTTTCTGGGCTATGGCTTTTCCATCGATCAATTGAGCACTCATGAGTTTTCTCCTACTTAAAATGCGGTCAAAGAGATCGTTAGCTTTTCTTTTCCCGAAGATAGATGAACCAGTACATGGCGGCTACCAGCAAACTTCCGCCTACAATGTTCCCAAGTGTGACCGGAAGGAGATTCTTCAGAAAAAAGGAACCCCAGGTCAGACTGGAGAGATCTATTTTATGGGCGATGCCGAAAGCCGGATCGAATGTCTTGATCAGCAAAGCGTAGGGCACGAAGTACATGTTGGCAATGGAGTGCTCGAAACCGGCAGCCACAAAAGCGGTGATCGGAAAAATGATCGCCAGAATTTTGTCGGTCACGCTGCGGGCAGAGTAAGTCAACCAGACCGCCAGGCAAACCAAGGCATTGCACAGGATGCCAAGAACGAGCGCTTGTACAAAACCCAAGTTTACTTTCCCGACAGCGATATTGAGAGCGGCTTCCCCGACCGAGCCAGTTCCGGCAGTATACTGTTTGCTATAGAAAACCAGAACGGCCGTCCCCAATGAGCCAACGAAGTTGCCCACATAGACGATCAGCCAGTTGCGCAAGAGTGACAAGGTGCTGATCTTATGGTTGGCCCAGGCCATGACGATCAAGTTGTTGCCAGTGAACAATTCCGCCCCTGCGATCACAACCAGGATCAAGCCGAGGCAAAAGACCAATCCGATCAATAGGCGTGCCACGCCATAGGGCAGGGTTGAGGTGGTGGCAGCTGTGGTGGTGGCGAACATGGCGCCCAAGCCAATAAATGCACCTGCCAGTACTGCCAGGGCAAACAAAGGTAGAAAAGATAAGGCTGCTTTACGTACGCCGGCGACTTCAGCCTTATCGGCCATTTCCTGTGGCAACAATGCTTCCATACGCACTTCCAGAGACATGGTATAGGTTCTCCAATTCTAAATAGGTGATTTCCTGGCTGGTTCCGGGGAAACGAACCCCTGCGGTAGCAAACCGTCTTCAATCAGAACTTGTGGCTCATTACCTTTTGAATATTTAAAACAACCCCAATACCTTGCCGGTCCCAAGGTCAAGATCCACATCATAGAAGACTGGGCGGGTGGGCAACCCTGGCATGGTGCGCATCTCGCCCAGCAGCGGATAAAGGAAGCCCGCTCCGACCGAAGCGTTCACATCCCGGATTGGCACGCGAAAGCCCTGCGGAACGCCTTTGAGGCTGGGGTCGTGACTCAAACTCAGGTGAGTTTTTGCCATGCAAAGCGGTAACTTGTCAAACCCAAGGCGGGTGTACAGCTTGATCTTATCTTCTGCCTGCTCGGAATAATCCACCCCATCGGCGCCATAGATCTCCTTGCAAACCGTCTCGATCTTTTCCTTGATCGACAACTCCAATGGATACAGGAATTTGAAATGACTGGGTTCATTGGCTGCCCTGACCACAGCTTCGGCCAGTGCCAGTGCGCCTTTGCCACCGTCCATCCAATGAGTGCAAACCACCGCGTCCATTGCGCCGGCAGCCAGGGCAGATTTGCAAATCATCTCCACTTCAGCTGGTTTATCGTCTTTGAAAGAATTTACCGCCACAACCACGTTGACGCCGAACTTGAGGGCGTTCTGGATATGCTTCTCCATGTTCGGTAGGCCTTTATGCAGCAGGTCCAGGTTCTCCTCAGTGTATTCAGGAGCCAGAGGTCTCCCAGCCACCACCTTTGGCCCGCCGCCATGCATTTTCAGTGCCCGAACCGTGGCCACCAGCACCACCACCTGCGGAATCAATCCCGAGTAGCGGCATTTGATATCGAAGAATTTCTCCATCCCGATATCGGCTCCGAAGCCTGACTCTGTGATTACATAACCATCCGTACCAACCAGTTTAAGGGCAATCTTGTCGGCTATGATGGATGACTGTCCATGGGCTATATTGGCGAATGGTCCTGCATGCACAAAAGCAGGCGTGCCTTCCAATGTCTGCATCAGGTTGGGCTTGATGGCATCCTTCATAAGCACTGTCATGGCACCAGCGACACCCAGATCCTCGGCGGTGACGGCATTGCCCTTATTATCGGTAGCCACTACCATGGCACCCAGGCGCTCGCGCATATCGCTTAGACTGGTGGTCAGGGCCAGGATGGCCATAATCTCGCTCGCCACGGTGATATCGTAGCCGGAGCGGTGTTCGTGGCCCTGTTCTTCCTTGCCAAGGCCAACCATGATTTCGCGCAGGAAGCGGTCATTGACGTCGATCACCCGCCGCCAGGTCACACCATTAGGATCGATATCCAGGCGGACAAACCGGTTGCGCTCACCTGGAGTGAGCGTGTTCGGATCAGTCTTTTCAATTCCAAGCTTCTTTAGACGACGGAGCATGGAAGGTGAGAATTTCCGTTCCCCTTTTTTATCGGGCGGGCATAAGGCATCAAACAGCTTGGTATCATCCTGCATGCTTTCATGCAGCATGCGCGCATCCAAGGCAGCCGAGCATAGGTTATGGGCAGCGGTGATGGCGTGAATGTCACCCGTTAGGTGCAGGTTGAAATCTTCCATTGGGATGATCTGTGAATAGCCGCCGCCAGCTGCGCCACCTTTGATGCCGAAGGTCGGACCCTGCGAAGGCTGGCGGATTACCGTAATCACCTTTTTCCCCAAATGCGCGGCGAGCGCCTGGGAAAGACCAACGGTGGTAGTTGTCTTGCCTTCGCCCAATGGAGTGGGAGTGATGGCGGTCACATCGATAGCTCATTCGGGAAGATCGAAACCACTTTTGTGCGGCGGCGCACTTCACGGTTCAATCGCTCCAGGCAATTGGATGTACGCAGCTTGCGCTGGTGGCTGGTCGGAAAGGCAAATACCGCGAGACTTTCCGGGATATTTTGCTCCATCCAGTTGGCCAGCCGGGAAGCATTCTTCTGATATTTCTGGACGATCTTGGCCAGATACGCATCGGCGGTCGATTGGTCGGGAGCATTCAATACCATGCGGATATCTGCTGCGACTTCTGCCTGCTGATCCTTGTGCGGAACATACGCTTGCGCATTCTGTTGCAGATGGAACTGGCAACGTTGCCAGGGAATGCCTCCGAAGACGGCTATTCGCGCAGCTTTCAAGCCGGAATGGTCATCGCTAATGATGAGCTGCACGCCACTCAAGCCACGCGCTACCAGGCTTTGCAGGAAACTCCGCCAATGAATTTCCTGTTCTCCCAGGGAAACCGACAGCCCCAGGATGGTACGCTTTCCGGCCCGATTGACGCCAGTGGCGATCAAAATGGCCACATCCCGGATCTGTCCATCCTGGCGCACCCGCTGGTACTGGGCATCCAGATACAGGTAGATGATTTCGTCCAGCGGCCTTTTTCGCCAGGCTTCCAAGGTTTCGTCCAGCAGGGCAGCCGCCCGGCTGACTTGGGAAGAAGATACTTCTGTCCCACACAACTGCTCGGTGATGGCTGCCACTTTGCGGGTTGAGACACCTTGCACATACATCTCGGCCAGGGTCATGGTCAAGGCACGCTCACTACGCAGTCCCTTCTCCAGTGCTTCCGGGTAGAAGCCGCCTTCCCGCACTTGCGGCACATCGAAGGTGATCTCACCCAGCCGGGTCCTGACCGTCTTGGGCTTGTACCCATTAGCATGACCAGCACGTTCAGGTGAACGCTCATAGGGACCCGTTTTCAGATACTTCTGCCGTTCTGCTTGCATTGCATACTTGCCATCCAATTTTTCCTGCAGCCGGTCCAGGATCTCCAGCCGGACCTTGGCTTTATACGGGCCGTACAGTTCCAGTTCTTCCGCCAGAATGCCGGTTTCTTCGGCCACCTGGACAATCGGCTTGATCTCTGCCGCCTGGGCAATATCGATATCGGAGGGTACCGGACGAACAAACTTAAGTTTTGTGGGTACAAATTTCCTGGTCATTTATTTTCCTCTAAATTATTTTGAAGTTGAGAAATATATGAAACAATTCCAAATCATAAGGAAGCTTTGCCCTTGCCTTGAATGAATTACAAACACAGTCATCCTCACAACCACAAACTTTTATTAAGAGGGTTTGGGAATTTTTTTATTTCTCTTGAAAGAACCAACCTGTAAAGTCTGGATTAGCGTGATAAAGCTTCTTTAATTTGTCTCAGACTTTTTTCTATGTTTTCCATGGAGTTTGCATAGGACAA
This sequence comes from uncultured Chloroflexia bacterium, assembly GCA_963837875.1. GTDB lineage: Bacteria > Chloroflexota > Anaerolineae > Anaerolineales > Villigracilaceae > UBA877. The sequence continues at coordinate 1,295,903 of CAWIOV010000001.1, read as the reverse complement.
GCGTAAATAGCCTTCACCAAACCTTCCAAAGGAAGAACCAGGCAACAAGGCTACGCCTGCTTTTTCCAGAATTAAATTTGCAAGTTGGTTCGAGTCAAAGCCCGTGCCGGTAATATTAGGAAAGGCATAGAAGGCTCCCTGCGGTTTCTGGCAAGTAAACCCAGGAATGGAATTCAAGCCCGCCACAATGACATCGCGGCGGCGATGATATTCCGTCACCATTCCATCCACCATGTCCTGTGGGCCGGTTAAAGCTTCCAACCCGGCATATTGTGTAAAGTGAGCTGTTGAGCCGATTGAGTGAGTGAGAAGTAATTCAACCCTGGCTGCCAGTTCACGCGGCATAATACTAAAACCCAGCCGCCAGCCTGTCATTGAATAGGTCTTGGAAAAGCCATCAACAATGATTGTGCGATTCTTCATGCCGGGTAAAGATGCGATTGAGCTCACCTGGAGGCCATCATAAGCAATTCGGGCATATATCTCGTCGGACATGATCCAGCTGTCAAAGCGTTCGGCTTGGGCAGCAATATATTCCAAATCGCTTAGCGGGATTACACCGCCGGTTGGGTTACTGGGAGAATTAAGTATTATCAGCCGGGTACGTTCATTGATTAGGCGGTCGAAGGCATCCAAATCAAAAGAGAAGCTATTTTTCTCAAGCAACGGCACCGCTACAGGTACCCCTCCCGCAATCCGGACCATAGCTTCGTAAGTTGGGAAACCGGGGTCAGGATATATCACTTCGTCTCCCGGCTCAACCAGGGTGAGAGTCGGGAAGAACAGATGTGGTTTCCCGCCTGGGCCTATCACCACCTCGTCTGGATCTACGTGGATACCGCGTCGCATTCCACCGTCTTCGGCGATGGCGGCTCGCAGAGATGGCATTCCTGCGGGAGGGGTGTAACGGGTATGCCCGGTGCGAATCGCCTCAATGCCAGCCAGACTGATGTTTTCAAAAGTGGCATAATCCGGTTGGCCGATTTCAAGATGAATTATCTCCTTACCAGCGGCTTCCAATTGATTGGCATGTGCCAGCACCTGGTAAGCACCTTCTGGTTTTAAGTGTTGGGTGCGAAGTGTGTAAGGCATGGCTTCCTATTCATCCAACATTTTCTTGAGTTCGTTAAATTCTTCGTCCGGCATCCCAAACCAATTTTCCGGGGCCGGGAAGGTGACACTTTTTACTTCGCTGACGTACTGTTTCAGCCCGTTGAGAATGACTTCGCCAGCATTGCCAAAAACTTTAGCCATTTTCGGTTTGAATTTGGGATAAAGGCCAAACATATCATGGTAGATCAGCAACTGGCCGTGTGCATCCGGACCGGAGCCAAGCGACATGATGATACAGTTCTCAGAATGCTCTGTGATCAGCTTGCACAGTCGGTCCGGCACCATTTCTAGGAGGATGGCAAACGCACCGGCTTTTTCAAGCGCCTTTGCATCATCCAAGATCTTTTTCGCCAGAACTGCCGACTTGCCTTGCAGGCGGAAGCCACCCAGGGCGCTGACAGATTGTGGTGTTAAACCGAGATGGCCAATAGCCGGGATACCTGCATCTACAATGCCTTTTATTCGGTCAGCCATGGCAATGCCGCCTTCCAGTTTGATAGCATCACAGCCCGCCTCCGCCATGAAGCGGCCGGCGTTACGAATCGCAGACTCTACCGATGGCTGGTAGCTCATATAAGGCATATCACCCACAACAAAGGCCGTCGGTGCACCGCGACGGACAGCTGATGCGTGGCGTATCATATCGTCCATGGTGACCGGCAGGGTAGAGTCATAACCCAGCATGGTCATACCCAGACTGTCGCCAACCAAGACCATTTCCACGCCGGCTTGCTCCTGCAAATAAGCAGTCGGATAGTCATAACAGGTCAACCAGGAGATTGGCTCTTTCTGGGAAACCTTTTGGAACAGGTAAGGCAAGGTAATTTTTTTACGTTCGGGCATATGCTTCTCCTTTATAAAATCCAATTTTTCAAGAAACTAGAACAGAACACGTTTTGTGAGCTGTTAATTCATACTGGCCTAAAAAAGGCTTTTTCGGTGAAAGAATATCTTTTCGGGTTGCCATTTTGCATCGACCATTGCGAATTCGCAAAAAGGCATTGGTACAGATTGCTTTATATGTTTGACTCAAGAGCAATTGATTGCGTTAGCGCTTCCGGAAGCGCTTCCGGTGGTATTTTAGTCTATGGTTTGCTTTTCTGTCAAGTGGGCATACTGGAAAAACTGGGATACAGAAAATGACAAGTTAGCTCAACGGCAGAGCGGGCGCCTGTTAACCGCTAGGTTCGAGGTTCAAATCCTCGGCGAGGAGCCTGAAAACCAGAAGAGGACCACCCAACGATGGGCGGCCCTTTTCATTATAAAAATTCCGGAAACTCATCTTTTCAACGCAAGCCCAAATGCCTCAAGGGCTTTCTGCGTGGACTCGGTACCGGTATGAAGGATGCCATGGATCCCCAATCCCTGAGCTACTTCCACGAACATCGCTGTATTATCAATGTAAACCACTTGTTCTGGACCTACTTGCGCAATGTCCAATGCAATCCGGTAAATATCTTCATCCGGCTTTCGGTAGTGGACAAAGCAGGATGAAACAAAAAAGTCTACGAATGAGCCCAGTTTGAATTGTTGGACGCGATAGACAGTAAGCTCGCGGCCCTCATTGCTGACGGCGGCAACTTCAAGACCATGTTGAGCCTTGAGTCCGCGCATCAGATCGATCATCTCCGGAAAAGGCTGGGACTGGGCGTACATGAACGCCTTGAACGCTTCCTTTGTGAACGAACGTTCCCGATAAAAAACAATTCGATTTAAGTATTCATCCAGGCTGAGCTTGCCCTCTTCGTAGGTATCGAAGGTCAGGTGATGTCGTTCATGCATCTCCTCATAGTCCAGGCCGAATTGGTCGGCCGTGCGTTTCTGGATATCGTCATCCCAGCCATTCGTGAGCAAGACACCACCGATGTCCAGGAATAGATCCGTGATCGGGGAAGAGAGGGTCATGGTTTCACCTGATCAGACTTTATGGCAGACTCCAGGGCTTCTTTCAAAGCGGTTAGCCCCTGGTTGATATTCACGCCGATGTCAATACGCCCAACCCGTCTTCCATGTTTCTTAAGCGCTTCCAGGTCGCCCAGTGCCTGGGCGCGCTTGAATACACCGAAGGTATATGGCGCGCCAGGGATCGGGGCATCCCTGGCATCCTCTGCGGTCAACTGCAGGAACAGACCGGTATTAGGACCTCCTTTATGGAACTGGCCGGTGGAATGCAGGAAACGCGGCCCATAGCCCAGGGTGGTAGGTATATGCAGGCCATCTTGCAGCATACTGCGGATATCCTGTAATGCCCGCTGATTGGCCGGATTTTCGGTAATATAGGCCATCAAAGCCAGGTAATCCCCCCGACGAGACTGAACCAGGAAATGTTTCAGCGTTGCCGGTACCGTGGAGGCGCTTTCCTTGAAATAGAGGCTCAAGTGATCTTTGACCAGGGAAGGTTTTTCTTCCGGCAATTTGCCTTGTGTGCGCACCAGTGCCAGCAGGCGGTCCGTGTTGTCCTTGCTTTCCTGGACATTGGGTTGGTTGAAAGCATTGATACCCAGGATCGCGCCGGCAGTGGCAGTGGCGATCTCCCAGCGGAAGAACTCCTGTCCCAGGTCCAGACCATCGTCGAGGGTAATGGTGATCAAAGGCTGGCCGGTTCCACACAGATACGATACACTGCGCTCCAGAATCTTATCGGCCGTAGCTTTCATGCGGATGTAGACGAAGATCCGATCCTCTCCATAATCCGCTGGCTCACCAATCGGTTCACCGGCCACCGGAAGTATCCCGGTGCTTTCTTTGCCGGTGCTTTCGGCCAGGAGTTGCTCCAGCCATAACCCCAGCGGAGCGATTGCCTTTGGCATCAGAAAAGTCACTTTGTTTCGTTTATAGTTCCTGGCCAGCTCGCCCAGCGCCGCGCCGAGCATCAATCCGGGGTTTTCCATGGTTGGTACATTGGAGTCACACGTGTGCCGCATACGCAGGGCCCGTTCCAGGAGTTCGCTCACATCCACTCCCATCAGGGTTGCCGGGACCAGGCCAAAATAGGAGAGGGCCGAATAGCGTCCGCCGATATCGGCAAAGTTGAGGAAGGTCTTGCGGTAGCCCCGTTCCCTGGCCATCTGCACCAGGGGGGTGCCCGGGTCAGTAATGACACAGAAATTCTCACCGGCGCGCTCGCCTTTGATCTTTCTGACCTTCTCATAGAAATATTCTGCAAAAGCCAGTGGTTCCGCCGTTGTCCCTGACTTGCTGGCAATAATGAACAAGGTATCTTTGATGGGCAGGGCACGCTCAATTTTCAAGATAGTCGCTGGATCAGTGGAATCCAGAATGGTAAGTGGTAGAGCCTGCGGGTCCGGGGTAAAGATACGTGCAAAGACCAGGGGAGTCAGGCTGCTGCCGCCCATGCCCATGTGCAGCACATGACGGAAACCGGCCTCTAAAATTTCTTTCTTGAATGACTCAAGTTCACTCAGATTATCTTCCATCTTTTCGGGGACATGCATCCAGCCCAGGGCATTGCGGATGTATTCCTGATCCTTTGGGTCACTTTTCCAAAGGGCTGGATCCTTCAGCCATAACCGGCGGCTAAAATGGGTCTCAGCCATGTTGGCCAGGCGGTCTTGAACAGTGGTTTGGTATTCCCCCCAGGCGAAAATCTGCCGGTCGACCGGTTCATGAAACGAGGCGGTTTGTTTTTCCTGCAAGGCAGCCATCAGTTGCTCGAAGGCCTGGCTGAATTTCTTTACCCCCTCATCTTCCAATTCCTGAGTCAATCCATCCAAATCTATTCCGGCTTGATGCAGTCCTTCTAGGACTCGATAGGCCTGTAACGTGCCATCTTCCAACTGTGAGGCCGGTTTGCCATGTTCGCGATAAGCAGTCAGGGTTTCCAGAGGAATGGTATTAACGGTCGCGCGGCCAATCAATGTTTCAACATACTTTACATCGCTATATTCCGGGTTCTTGGTGCCAGTGCTCGCCCAAAGCAGGCGCTGGGAATGCGCACCCTTTTGGGATAATTTTTGAAAGCGCTCGCTGCCAAAGATTTCCTGGTAGATCTGGTAAGCCACTTTCGCACTCGCAATTGCCACCTGGCCATGCAGTCCCGCCACGGTTTCTGCAACGGAGCCTCCCGCCAACCTTGATTTCTCCAGAATGGGATCGACTAATACGTCAATCCGGCTCAGGAAGAAGCTCGCGACCGAAGCGATCCGGTTCAAGGGCTTGCCATGTGCGGCGAGCGTTTCCAATCCGACAAGATACGCTTCTGCCACTTCCCGGTAACGTGGCAATCCGAACAGCAGCGTAACGTTGACATTGATCCCTTCCCCGATCAATTGCTGGATGGCCGGCAGCCCTTCCCGGGTTCCCGGGACTTTGATCAGCAGGTTGGGCCGCTTTACTGCAGTCCAAAGATGTCGGGCTTCGGCAAGTGTGCCGGCCGTATCATGCGCCAATTTTGGAGAAACCTCCAGGCTGACAAACCCGTCCCGGCCTTCCAACCGGTCATAAATGGGCCGGAAAAGATCACCGGCGCGTTGGATATCTTCTATGGTGAGGGTTTCGTATATTTCTCCAATGCTTTTGCCCTCCAAAGCAATGGAGCGAATGGCATTGTCGTAATCGTGACTACCCGCGATGGCCTTCTCGAAGATGGACGGATTTGAGGTCAGCCCGCTGATCCCATCCTGTTCGATCAGTCCCTGGATATCTCCGTTATCCAGAGCATTGCGTCTGAGAAAATCCAGCCAGACGCTCTGCCCAAAGCTCTCCAAACCCAATAAGGGATTCTTATTCATTTTCTTTACTCCTATATTCCAATGCGACCACCTTTGCCAGACGCCGTTCAAAGCGTTCAGCTTTCACATGGCGGGCTGCCAGAAAGATCTGAATTATTTCCAGGGCCAGCGCACATCCGACCACGCGACCGCCCAGGCAAAGCAGGTTCATATCATCATCTTCGACGCCCTGGTGGGCGGAATAGCCTTCATGGATCAGGGCCGCGCGGATCCCCGGTATTTTGTTGGCAGTAAAATTGGCGCCCACGCCACTGCCACAGATGGCGATGCCGCGCTCCAATTCACCGCGCGCGACCGCCCAGGCCAGCGGGATGACAAAGTCCGGGTAATCATCCTCCGGATTCAATTCATGCGCCCCAAAGTCCCGCACTGTGTGCCCGGAAGCATGTAAGGCCTCCAGAATGGGTTCCTTCAGGATATAGCCACCGTGATCGGTTGCAAATCCAATTTCCATTGTTACCTTCTTCCTACAACGATTAAGTTTTCTTGTGCTGTTTGATCAGCGCGAGAGCCTGCTCAATCACGTTTTCGACACTAAAGCCGTACTCACGCATGACAATTTCTCCCGGAGCAGAGGCGCCAAAGCGATCCACTCCAATCGTGGCGATGCCAGGACCAATGTAAGGCCGCCAGCCCAGGGAAACGCCCGCTTCGATGGCCAGCATAGGTACTTCCAGGGGAAAAACTGCCTCCCGATATTCAATGGGTTGGGCGACAAATAGATTCCAACAGGGCAGGCTGACCACGCGTGCCCGGACGCCTTGCGACTCCAGTTTTTCAAGTGCCGCCAGTGCCAGTTGGACCTCTGAACCGGTGGCGATCATCGTGATATCGGGAAGCGCCTCTCCGGTTGCCTGGGCAAGCACATACCCGCCGGAGCGGACGCCGGTCGGGAGCTGCGGATACTTTTGCAGATCGAGGATCGGCAGATTCTGACGGGTGAGCACCAGGGCGACCGGACCAGTGGTATGTTCAATGGCAATCCGCCAGGCTGCGGCAGTCTCGTTCGCGTCAGCCGGGCGGATGACCAACATATTGGGAATGGAACGTAAGCTCAGCAGTTGCTCGACCGGTTCGTGCGTAGGGCCGTCTTCTCCCAGGGCGATGCTGTCATGCGTAAACACATAGATCACATGCAGCCCCATCAAGGCGGCCAGGCGGATCGAAGGGCGCATGTAATCGGAAAAGATCAGGAAGGTGGCTCCGAAGGGAAGGATGCCTCCGTGAGCCGCCATGCCGTTCAGGATCGCTCCCATGCCATGCTCACGAATGCCAAAATGAAGATTGCTGCCCGAGTACTTCCAACCGCCTCCGATTGAACCCTGGAGATCGCCGAAGGTCTCCCGAGGGCTCTCGAAGTCGCCTTTCCCGGCCAGGGCAGTGTGCGTGGATGGATCCAGGTCCGCCGAACCACCGATAAAAGTAGGCAGTTTGGAGGCAATTGCATTCATCACTTTTCCGGAAGCCACGCGCGTGGCCATGCCTTTCGCATCCGGCGTAAAATCCGGGATATCCTTATCCCAGCCTCCGGGCATCTCCCCCTGCATCACCTGATGCAACTCCTGCGCCGGGTGTGGAAATACCTGTTCGTAGGCAGAAAATCGTTGCTGCCATTCCGCTTCGGCTTGCCGGCCGCGTTCGACCGCCTCCCTGAAATGGACCAATGCTTCCTGCGGAATGTAGAAATCCGGATCGAGCGGCCAACCCAGCTTCTGCTTGGTCAGACGTACCTCTTCCACCCCCAGAGGGGAACCGTGGGCTTCGAAAGTATCCTGCTTATTGGGCGAACCATATCCCAGGTGTGTTTGCACCAGTATGATGGAAGGGCGCTCCTGGTTTCTTTGCGCGTCCTTGATCGCCTGCTCGATCGCCTCCAGGTCATTCCCATCCTTCACGAATTGCGTGTGCCACTCATACGCGGCGAAGCGCTTGGCAACATCTTCCGTGAAAGTGAGATCAGTGGCAGCCGATAAGGTTATGTGGTTGTCATCATACAGGACAATCAGCTTGCCCAGCCGTAAATGGCCGGCCAGGGAGGCGGACTCCGCAGATACACCTTCCATCAAATCGCCATCGCTGGCCAGGACATAGGTGGTGTGGTCAATGATCGTATGCCCGGGCCGGTTATACCGGGCTGCGAGAGAAGCTTCCGCCATTGCCATGCCCACAGCATTGCCAAAGCCCTGCCCGAGTGGCCCGGTGGTCACTTCCACGCCGGGGGTGAGGCTGCGTTCCGGATGCCCGGGGGTTAGGCTGCCCCACTGGCGGAACTGCTTGATCTGTTCAAGGGAAAGATCATAACCGGTAAGGTGCAAAAAACTGTACAGCAGCATCGACCCATGCCCGACCGAAAGGACAAAGCGATCGCGGTCGAACCAGTGAGGGTTGGATGGATTGTGCTTGAGAAAACGCGTCCACAAAACATATGCGAATGCAGCCGCGCCCATCGGCAAGCCGGGATGCCCACTGTTGGCTTTTTGGACGGCATCTATCGATAAAAATCGGATTGTATTGATGGACAAATTGTCCAGGTCAACTGGTGAGGAGGTTCTTGAATAATCTTTACTCATTTACATTCTCCTTGAATTAGCGCTTGTCTACTTATGGGAGTCTTCTTTCCGAATCTCCTGCTCTGCCTGCAGCCAATCTTGCTTCGCGCGCCCGTTCTGGCGTCCACGTTGCTCATAGAGTTGATAGGCTCGTTGAGCAGTTTGGGGTATTAAATCAAGTGGTTTCCTGCCCAACAATGGGGATTTGGTAGGATCAAGAATCCGATAAGCAAGCAGTTTCACGCGGTCATTTATGAGGAACCATACCAGGGCATAGCCCCAAACGAACGCTGCCCACCACCAGCCAAGGGGCGTCATGAACAGTCCATAAACCGCGATCAACGTTGCCACGATTTGTGTGCCGAGCACTGCCACCCATAAGATCCGCGCAGGACGTTTGGACCAGAACGGGCCGCGCGTGCGCGTCAGGAAAATTGTCAGATGGCCAGCCACGGACAGCTTCAAATACATCAACGTCTGGATGTGCGCATTGTCGAGATGAAAGACGCGCTCGCCGAGATAAAACAAGCCGAATGCAGAGATAACCCCCATGACCCCCAGCACAGTGGAGATGCCCAGCACCAGGCGCATATTCCAGGCCTCCGGCTTATTGTTGCAATGAACGTTGTCATAGGCAATGGACAGGATGGCGCCATCGTTGAGCAACGCCAGCATCACGATCATCACTGCGGTCAAAGGATAGAAATTAAACACCAGGATCGCCAGTGTCATAAAAAAAAGCACGCGCAAAGTCTCGGCGATGCGATAGATAGCGTAGCTGTTCATACGCTGGAAGATCTTCCGGCTCTCCTTGATCGCGTCGATGATCACCGACAAGCCGGGCGCCAGCAACACGATGGAGGCCGCCGCGCGGGCTGCGTCTGTCGCGCCGGAAACGGCGATGCCGCAGTCGGCTTTCTTCAGCGCAGGGGCGTCGTTCACCCCGTCGCCGGTCATACCGACAATGTGACCGCGCTGCTGCAGGACATCCACAATGTGAAACTTGTGTTCAGGAAATACCTGGGCGAAGCCGTCCGCTTTCTCGATGGATTCTGCCAACTGGGCGGTCTCGTGAACCTTCGTATCGCCGAAACCGCTGGCATCCAGGATATTTGTGCCCAGCCCCAATTTTGCGGCGGTTTCCTTGGCGATGGCCATGGCATCGCCCGTCACCATTTTTACAATTACCCCCATCTGGCGGGCGGTGGCAATGGTTGCTTTGGCTTCTTCCCGGGGCGGATCGAACAGGGGCAACACACCCGCAAATTGCCACTTACCATCCTGATCTGCCCGGGCCACGCCTAATGAACGGAATCCGCGTGATGCAAATTCGTTGACTGCCTTCTCCACGACAGGCTTTACCTGACCTGTATTGGCTGCCAACTGCAAGATCACTTGCGGGGCACCCTTGGTCACCTTGAATTCCTTCCCATCCGTACACTTAACGGTGGCTTCGGTGCGCTTATGCACCGGGTCGAACGGCTGGAAATGGGTCACCTGGTAGTCCTTCAAGGCCTGGTCATCTTTCACACCGCCGATCACGGCCAGATCAATCGTGTCCTTGTCTTCCGCGCGGGATGCCAAAGCGGCCCACAGGATGACCTGGTCGGCAGGCATATTGTTCAGAGTGAACGGATCGCCCAGCGTCAGCTTGTTCTGGGTCAGGGTGCCAGTCTTATCCGAACACAGCACATCCACGCCCGCCAATTCTTCGATGGCCGCCAACCGGGTCACAATGGCTTCTTTTTTGGCCAGCAGGCGCGCGCCAACCGCCATTGTCACGGAAAGCACCGTAGGCATTGCCACAGGAATCGCGGCCACAGTCAGCACCAAGGCGAACTGCAACGTGGTAAGGAGGGGGTCGCCGCGGATCAGAGAAACGGTAATAATCACTGCCACTAGAGCCACCGCCAGGACGATCAGGTAATCGCCAATTTTCAGCACGGCACGCTGGAAATGGCTGACAGTGTGCGCCTCCTGTACCAGTTGGGCAGTCTTGCCGAAGTAGGTGTTTGCGCCGGTTGCATACACCAGCGCGTCGACTTCACCCTGGCGGATGATCGACCCTGAAAACACCGCCTCGCCGGGTTTCCGTGAGGCGGGCAAAGATTCACCTGTCAAAGCTGACTGATCCACCTCCACTGGGTCGCCCGCCAGCAGGCGCGCATCCGCAGGCACAATGTCACCCAGACGGACACGGATGACATCGCCTGGAACAAGCTCCCTTGCCGCCAGGGTGGTCCACTTCCCATCCCTTTTCACCCTGGCCTTGATAGCCAGTTTGGCCTTCAATGCATCTATGGCGTTGCCGGCCTGGTGTTCTTCCCAGAATCCAACTACGGCGTTGGCCAGGAGCAGAAGGAGAATAATGAAAAAGTCCGGCCAATGTCGGGCGACCGCCGAAAGGATCACAGCGGCTTCGATCATCCACGGGATGGGACCCCAAAAATAAGTGAGGAATTTCAGGATGGGGTTGGTTTTCTTTTCTTCGATCTCATTAGACCCATATTGGATCAATCGCTTTTCTGCTTCGGCTTGCGTGAGGCCGTCCGGCGACGACCCCAATTTTTTCTCCACATCCGGCAAAGGCATGGTTTTCAAATCGTCCTTCGCATTGGGCTTTGATCCCGGTTTCGAGTCGGCAGCCTTGGACTGGTCCGTTTTGGATTTCATATGACGAGTATTCTCCTTTCCATGTTATGCCGGAAGCTTATTGAATTGCAGGATATCTGTTGTCATGCTCACGTTCTTCCATCGCGGCAGTATATTCGCCACGCCGCGCAGCCCGGTTGCACCTGGCTCGCTGAAGCAGAGCTTGTTGTGCCGCCAATACATGGGACTCCTTGCCTTGCCAGATCTCCAAAGCCGGTTGCTGGATGGCGCGCGCAAATGAAAATGCCAATGCCCAGGGTAAGCGCGACTTGAATCGGACATTCATGGCATTCAAACGGGCTGAAGCCAGTTCAGCGGTTTGGCCGCCCGACAGGAACGCGACCCCCGGAACGGCCGCCGGGACGGCTCGCAAGAGACATTCCACAGTCACATCAGCCACCTCGTCCAGCGTGGCTTGCCTGGAGCAGGCCAATCCCGGCAGTACCATGTTGGGCTTCAGCAGCATGCCCTCAAGCATAACGCCTTGTGTATAAAGATGATCGAAAACCGTGTGCAGGAATTCCTCCGTAACCTCGCGACAGCGCTCCAGGGTATGCCCGCCGTCCATGAGCACTTCCGGCTCGACAACGGGAACCAATCCGGCTTCCTGGCACAACGCCGCGTAGCGGGCAAGCGCCTGTGCGTTGGCTTCGATGCATCCCTGGCTTGGAAGATCATCACCCACGGCGATCACCGCACGCCACTTGGCAAAACGGGTGCCCATTTGAGAGTATTCAGCCAGGCGGTCGCGTAAGCCGTCCAGACCCTCGGTAATTTTCTCGCCGGGATGGCCTGCCATGTCCACAGCGCCGCTGTCAACTTTGATGCCGGGAATAATGCCTGCATCGGTGATGGCTTTGACAAAGGGAGTGCCATCATTTAACTGCTGGCGGATCGTCTCATCGTACAGGATCGCGCCACTGATGCACTCACCCAGGCTTGGTGTGGTAATGATCAACTCCCGATAAGCGCGCCGGGCCTCCACGGTCTGGGGAATCCCCAACCTGGCAAAACGTTTGTTGCAGGTTGGATTACTTTCATCCATCGCCAGCAGGCCCTTGTCGTCCGAGACCAGTGTCCTGGCAGTGTCGAACAGCTCTTGGGTATTCATTTTCCGGTTTTCCGGTAACTCATCATCATTTGGACTGAGCTTCATCCGATTGGCGTTGCCCCTTGGTACGCTTGACGGGATAACGGCGATGCCAAATACCGGCCTGCACTACAATGCCGACAACGACCAGCACCAGGAAGATTACCCAGTAGAAAGTGGAGGACGGGATCTTCAGGCTGGACACGATCAGGTCGGTCCCCAGCAGCACGGATAGTATGATGATCGCCCAATCGAACAGGGCGACCACCAGGATCAGCCCGATAATGCCGCCGATGATGTAGGCAACCCAATTCCCGGGAGCGGCGGTGATACCCAAAGCAACGGCCAGCGTAGTCGCCAGGAATCCACCCGCCAGGAAACCGGCGATCAGGATGGCCAACCACTCCAGCATGATTGCCAGGACGGCGCCGATGACCCCTGCGACGACGGCGATCAACAAGATGACCAGTTCGGATTGGCCATGCAAAAACAGGGTGGCAAAAGTGAGTCCGGCGATAAAACCGGCCACGGCCACAAAGATCCAGAAGGCGCGTCTGCCAAAGAGCAGCAACACGATCCCCAAAACCAATGTCAATAAAGCTGAGATTGTCATTTCAAGCTCCTTTTTTTGTCTTTCGGTTTTTTCTAATTCTGCGTTCCAACCTAGCCCCACTTCCAGTTGCGGATTTCCGGCAGGTCTTCGCCGTGTTTGTCAATGTAATGGGTGTGTTCGATGAGCTTGTCTTCCATCATCTGTTTCAGATAGGCTCCCTTGGCGCCCAACTGCGGCAGGCGATCGACCACATCTTCCACCAGGTGGAACCGGTCCAGGTCGTTTTGCACCCGCATGTCGAAGGCCGTTGTGATGGTGCCCTCTTCCTTGTAGCCCCGGACGTGCAGGTTTTGGTTGGTCCGGCGGTAGGTCAGCCGGTGGATCAATGATGGGTATCCATGGAAACCAAAGATGATGTGCTTGTCTTTCGTGAAGAGCGAGTCGTAATCGGTTTCGCTCAACCCGTGCGGATGTTCGCTCGCAGATTGCAGCTTCATCAGATCGACCACATTGATCACCCGGATTTTCAAGTCAGGCAGGTGTTCGTGCAGGATGGAAACAGCAGCCAGAATTTCCAACGTGGGCGTATCCCCGCAGCAGGCCATTACCACATCCGGCTCGGCGGCCTCCTGGTCGTTGCTGGCCCAGCGCCAGATGCCAATTCCTTCCGTGCAATGCACGACCGCCTCTTCCATGCTCAGCCATTGGGGCAGGGCGTGTTTGCCTGCCACCACCACGTTGACATAATTCCGGCTGCGCAGGCAGTGATCCATTACCGACAACAGGCAATTGGCATCCGGCGGAAGATAAACGCGCACAATATTGGCCTTCTTGTTGATGACGTGGTCGAGAAAACCGGGATCCTGGTGCGTGAAGCCGTTATGGTCCTGTTGCCAGACGTGCGAGGCGAGCAGATAGTTCAGCGAGGCGATCTTGCGGCGCCATGGCAGTTCCGCGGTCACCTTCAGCCACTTGGCATGCTGGCTGAACATCGAATTGACGATGCGAACGAAGGCCTCGTAGCAATTAAATAGCCCGTGCCGGCCGGTCAGCAGGTATCCTTCCAACCAACCCTCGCACTGGTTCTCGCTGAGCATCGAGTCCAGGACGCGTCCGGAAGGAGCCAGGAATTCATCATTCTTTTGCGTTCGAGCGTCCCACTGGCGGTTGGTTGTTTCAAAGACCGCACCCAGGAGATTCGAGACCGTCTCATCCGGGCCGAAAATGCGGAAATTTCGCTGATCCTCATTCAGCGTATCCACATCCCGCAGGAACGTACCCAGCACGAGCGTATCCTGGGCATCCACGGCGCCGGGCGAAGGCACTTTCACCGCGTGTACATGGAAGTCCGGCATGCGCAGGTCACGTAGCAGAATTCCGCCATTGGCGTGCGGATTGGCGCCCATCCGCCGGTCGCCCGTTGGCGCCAGCTCGGCCAATTCCGGCAGGAGCCGGCCTTTTTTGTCGAACAACTCTTCCGCTTTGTAACTTTTCATCCAACTCTCAAGCAGCTTGACATGGTCGGGATGCTCGGAATCCACCAGGATGGGTACCTGGTGAGCCCGGAATGTACCCTCGATTTGCAGGCCATCGACAACCTTCGGCCCCGTCCAACCCTTGGGTGACCTCAATACGATCATTGGCCAACGCGGTCGAGTGGTGTCGTTCTTGTCCCGTGCGTTGTTCTGGATTTTATGAATGCTCTTGATGACTTTTTCCAAAGTGCCGGCCATGAGCTGGTGCATCTCTTCCGGCTCATCACCTTCCACAAAGTAGGGTATCCAGCCGCAGCCGCGCAGGAATTGATCCAACTCCTCATGCTCGATCCGCGCCAGGACGGTCGGGTTGCTGATCTTGTAGCCATTCAGGTGCAGGATCGGCAGCACGGCGCCGTCCGTGATCGGGTTGAGAAACTTGTTGGACTGCCAGGAGGTCGCCAGGGAGGCCGTTTCCGCTTCCCCATCGCCGATGACGCAGGCGACGATAAGATCGGGATTGTCGAAGGCAGCTCCGAAGGCGTGGCTGAGCGAATAGCCCAACTCGCCGCCTTCGTGGATCGATCCTGGCGTGGTCGGCGCTACGTGGCTGGAAATCCCGCCGGGGAACGAGAATTGCTTGAACAGCTTTTTCAGACCGGCTTCATCCTGGGTGACGTTCGGATACACTTCACTCCAGGTGCCTTCGAGATACACATTGCCCACGATCGCCGGACCGCCGTGCCCGGGACCGGCGATATAGAACATATCCAGGTCATACTTCTTGATCACCCGGTTCAGATGCACATAGATAAAGTTCTGACCAGGAGTGGTACCCCAGTGTCCAACCACCAGCGGCTTCACGTGCGAAAGTTTCAGCGGTTCCTTGAGTAGTGGGTTGTCATAAAGATAGATCTGGCCAACAGACAGATAATTGGCGGCCCGCCAATATGCGTTCATCTTGTGCAGCAGTTCCGGCGACAACGGTTTTGTCTTGAGGTTGGTTTTTTGGTTTTTTATCATGATCTTTGTAATTCCTTATCCTTAATCATTGGCTCTCTGAAAATTGGCGTGAAACGCAGTAGGGCAGACTGGCAGTCCGCCTTAGCCACTCAATGTAGGGGGCAGCCAACCAGTTTATGCCGCGTCTCAGAGCTTAAGCTTCTTATGGAATCGAAAATAAAAGCCTACGAACACCAAGACAATGCCGATGTTCGCTGCCAGCCGTTCCCAGAATAGATTCCGAAAGAACAGTAGATCTGCACCAACGACAATGGCAATCATCAGCACAACATAAAGCACGACAAACATGTTCCGTGTCATTTAAATCTCCTATTTGCTTCAATCGAAATACTCCTTGTCAGCTCTTTCATCGACCCAGTACCCCTGGCGACCGTAATGCCGATGCAGGTCAGTTTCATAATCCCGTGATAGCAAAGCCTCGTCTGGGTATTCCGGTGATTCTTTGATGGCCGTGCGGGTAAGGTTGACGAAGACTTTCGACTCGTGCCAACTAACGCGCTCGATCCATTTTGGTGAGATCAGGACCTTTTTCCCCGGCCACCAATTCCGTGTATCGACGATTAGATAGCGGATCGCCCAGCTATCATCATCCACGTAAAAATCTTCCACGTGGCCAATTTCGCCGTCTGTGGCTTGAATGGTGTGGCCACTCACATCGTGAGTGCTGCGTAAATGGGGATCCCATCCTTTCCCAGCATGGTTGGGTTTGTTCCATTTACCGGGGTCACGCTCGATGTAGGGATGATACCCCCACGTATGTGAGCCACTCCAATATGTCGGCCATCCATAATACCCGTAATATAAATCCTCGAATTGCCGTGAGACGGGCTTATCAGTGTTCAAGGATGGGCTGCCTTCGATCTGCTTTTTGGTCAGATCAACGCTGATGTATTTCTCTTCTTTGTTCACGAAGCCCAGCGCATACGGGGAGATCAACACCTGCCTGCCCGTAAGCCAGTCGCCTGTATCGGCAACCAAATAGCGAATCGTCCAGTGATGGTCATCGAAGTAGAATTCTTTGACCTTCCCTATTTCACCGTCGCGGCTGTTCAATTTGTAACCATTCAGTGTTTTAACTTTGCTTAGCATCGGATTAATCCTTTCTTTTTTCCTTTTTAATAGGCCGGTCCAAGGCCGAGAACACGGCAGACCGTTTTCGCGATCATCCATTCCTCATCCGTGTGCATGACGCGGACGGTGACCCGGCCAGCATCTGGCGAAATCAGCAGTGCGTTCCTGGCGTTGCGTGTCTCATCCAATTCGACGCCCAGGAATCCCAGCCCATCGCAGATGCGGGACCGGATGACAGGCGCATTCTCTCCAATGCCGCCCGCGAACACCAGCGTGTCCAATCCGCCCAGCGCCGCCGAATATGCGCCGATGAATTTCTTGACCTGATAGCAAAACAGCGCGACTGCCTCGGCTGCCCGCACATCCTGTTTTTCCAGTCCGAGCAAGTCGTGCATATCAGAACTGGTTTCAGAAATGCCCAGCAACCCGGATTGGAAATTCACCATTTCGTTGAATTTTTTCGCGGTTATTTTTTCGGTCCGTTCCAGGTACCAGACCAGGCCGGGGTCGAGATCGCCGGAGCGGGTGCTCATCGGTATACCTCCGGTTGGTGAGAGACCCATGCTGGTATCCACTGATTTGCCAGCGTAGACCGCCGCCAGGCTCGCGCCATTCCCTAGATGAGCGAGAACGACCCGGCCTCCCGCCGCCTGCGCTCCGGCGATGCGCGCCAGTTCCTCCATCAAAAACGCATACGACAATCCATGAAACCCGTAACGGCGTACGCCCTGTGCCTTATAGCGCCTTGGGATTGGAAACAACTGTGCCACGCGCGGCAGGTTGTGATGAAAGGCGGTATCGAAACAAGCCACCTGCACCAGATTGGGGAACCGGTGGTGGAATGCCTCGGTCAGCAAGATCTCTTCCGGCAGATGATCGGGGTCGAATGGCTGGAGCTGGTGTAACTCCGCCACCATTTCTGGCGTAATGCGTTGGGGTTCGCTGTACTTCGGTCCGCCGTGTACCACACGGTGCCCCACTGCAGATAACTCGCCTCGCTGGATGCGTTCTTCGATCCAATCCATCAACAGCCCAACTGATTCGGTGTGGTTCGCCGCAGTGACTGACCGGGTGAAGTTTTCAGCTTCGGTCGAGCCTTTCACAATAAAGCTGGCATTTGGCAGTCCAATCCGCTCGATCGTACCCTCCAGGATCCGCTGGAGCGAATTGCCGGCCTCGAAGAGCGCGAACTTGATGCTTGACGATCCGCCATTGACGGTCAGGATGCGTGGGTACACTTTTTTCATCGTTGCCATAGGATTCGAGTAGCCTCCAAAGGGACTGCAACGCCGGCGTATAGCGGGATGATGCGCGCCGTATAGTTCGTGGTAGGTCGTGTCGTGGGAACTTGTGCGGTGTATATGTAACTTTTTACCTTATCGGATGGCTTGGCGAGCTTCATCTCCTGCCGTTCCGGCTCGCCGCCGTTCACTCCGTCGGCATAAAGTTCCACCCTTACACTTTTGGGATCAAGGCGGCCGAGATAAACCTCAACTTCGAAGGTGTGCCCCCCCTTGTCGCTCATGACCTTCACTTCACCGAAGCGGAGTGCGGCCCAATTCTGTTCCAGGGTGTGCCGCCAATTGACCATTTGCAAGCCACTTGCACCTTTATCAGCCGCCCGCGCAAGGTAAGCCGCGGCAGCCGGGAGGTAATGTTCTTCGGTATACTCGCGTACGGCGCGGTTGGCAGAAAACTGCGCCGTCAGGCGTGCCATGCTTTCTCGCATGCGCTTCACCCAGGCAGTCGGAATGCCCTGCTTGCTGCGGGTATAAAATTCGGGGATCACCTGTCCTTCGAGCAGGTCATACAGGGCCGTGGCTTCGGCCACGTCCCAGGCAGGGTCGTCGCCATGCTCCTGGCCATCCCCCAACGCCCAACCCACTTCAGGCGTGTAGGCTTCCGCCCACCAGCCGTCCAACTCCGAAAGATTAATTCCTCCGTTGGCCAGCACTTTCATTCCGCTCGTTCCGCAGGCCTCCCAGGGTCGTCTTGGCGTATTGATCCAAACGTCCACTCCCTGAACCAGGTGCCCGGTCAAAAGCATATCGTAGTCGCTCAGGAAGATCACGTGCGGGCGTACTTCGGGACGTCGAATAAATTCGATCCATTCCCGGATCATGGCTTGCCCGGCCTGGTCGGCCGGATGGGCCTTGCCGGCCAGGATGAGTTGCACCGGCCGCTCAGGATTGCTCAACAGGCGCAGCAGTCTCTCGGGATCGTGCAAAAGCAGGTTCGGCCTCTTATAAGGGGCGAAGCGGCGCGCAAAGCCCAGCGTCAATGCGTTCGGGTCGAATAGATGCTTCGCCTCTTCAATTTCCTCAGAGCTGGCACCTGCGGCGGTCAATTGCAGGGATAATTGCTTACGCGCGTAATCGATCAGAGACTGGCTGGCCGCGCTACGAAATTGCCAGAGACGGATGTCGGGGATGCTGCGAATTTCTTGACCCAGCGTTTCCGTTGTCCCCAACCAGCAGTTTTTTCCACAGGCCTCCGTCCAAAGATCATCGATTTCAGACGAGTCCCAGGTTGGCACATGCACACCGTTGGTAACGTGTCCCACCGGTACTTCGGCTTGCGGCCAGTGCGGAAAGAGTGGCCCGAACAGTTGCCGGCTGACCCTCCCGTGCAGGCGGCTTACCCCATTCACCGATCCGCTGCCGCGGATGGCCAGATAGGCCATGTTGAAACTTTCCGATGAGTTATCTGGATTCAGTCGCCCCAGCGCCAGCAGATCGTGGAGTGGGATGCCAAGTTTTTGATCGGCGTAGCCGCCCAGGTATTGCTGGATGAAGGTAGGCTCGAAGCGGTCAAAGCCGGCCGCGACGGCCGTATGGGTGGTGAAGAGGTTGCCAGCGCGCGTGACGGCCAGTGCCACTTCGAAGGGTTGCCCTGTCTCTTTCATGAAACTCAGGGCGCGCTCCAATACGGCGAAAGCCGCGTGGCCCTCATTCAAATGACAGACTTCTGGCTGCAGGCCGAGGGCACGCAGCAGCCGCCATCCGCCGATCCCGAGCAGGAGTTCCTGTTTGAGACGCAGTTCCGGCCCTCCGCCATAAAGTTCGCTGGTGATGCCTCGATGGGCCGGGTAGTTCGCTGCGTCATTGCTGTCCAGTAGGTAGAGTTTTACCCGGCCGACCTGGACCTGCCAGGCGCGTAGCCAGACCGAGTAACCGGGCAGGGCGATCTCCAACCGCAACCACTCGCCATTCGCCTGGCGCAACGGGGTGATTGGCAGTTGTCCGGGATCGTTATAAGGAAAGAGCGCTTGTTGCGCACCGTCTTTGTCTATCACCTGCCGGAAATAGCCTTGCTGGTAGAGCAGCCCTACCCCAACCACCGGCACGCCTAGGTCGCTGGCAGATTTGAGCTGGTCGCCGGCAACATTACCAAGGCCGCCCGAATAGATCGGCAGGGCTTCGCTCAACATGTATTCCATGCTGAAATACGCGACACAGGTCAGGGATGCCAGCGAATGGTTTTGCTGAAACCAGGCGGGCGCTTCAGATGCCTGGCTCTTGGCTTGGAGGAGTTCATCGACGCGCTTGCGGAAAACAGGGTCTGCGGACAGGCGTTCGATCTGGTTCCGTGCTACCGACTGTAAGACAACCCAGGGGTTATGGGTGAGTTCCCACAGGGCGGGATCCAGTTGCTGCCAGATTTCATCGGCGGCATGGTTCCACGACCAGCGTAAATCCAGGGCCAGCTCTGCCAGGGAATCGAACCCATCAACTTCTTCAGATGGGGAGTTGGAATTTGGGTGACTGCGATGGGTTGGTTTGTTCATGGAATCTCCTATAATTCTGCTATGGATGGGATCCCTGGCTAAGGCAAGGGCGCTGCAAGAGCCGCGCTGACGATGGACTGGGCTTCTTCCTGGATGCGGTGTAAATGATCCGCTCCTTGGAAGCTTTCCGCGTAGATCTTGTAGATATCTTCGGTGCCCGAAGGACGCGCTGCGAACCAGCCACTTTCGGCCACCACCTTCAATCCTCCAATGGGAGCGCCATTACCGGGTGCGGCGGTCAGGATGGCCTGGATTTTTTCGCCCGCCAGTTCTTTGGTACGGACTTGTTGAGGCGAAAGTTTTGCCAGGATCGCCTTTTGTTCCGGATTAGCCTGGGCGTCTATCCGCTCGTAAACCGGCTCGCCGAACTCGTGGGTAAGTTCTTGGTAGATCTCACCGGGGTCGCGGCCCATCCGGGCGGTGATCTCCGCTGCAAGCAAAGCCAGGATGATCCCATCCTTGTCGGTAGTCCAAACGCTGCCATCCAGGCGGGCAAAGGATGCGCCGGCGCTTTCCTCCCCGCCGAAGCCGAGCGAGCCATCCAGCAAGCCGTCCACAAACCACTTGAAACCGACTGGCACTTCGTAAAGCTTGCGGCCAAGTTTTGCGGTAACGCGGTCGATCATCTGGCTGCTCACCAGCGTCTTGCCTACTGCGGCTGTTCCGGGCCAGTTCGGCCGGTGCTGGAATAGGTAGCGAATGACCACCGCAAGGTAATGGTTGGGCGGAAGCAATCCCGCGCTTCGGGTGACGATCCCATGCCGGTCGTGGTCTGTGTCACAGGCGAAGGCGATTGCATATTGATCCTTCAAGCCGATCAACCGCTGCATTGCATAAGGCGAAGACGGGTCCATGCGGATCTGGCCGTCCCAATCCACCGTCATGAAACGGAAAGTGGGATCGACTGCCAGGTTGACAACTGTCAGGTTCAATCCATAGCGCTCGGCGATCGGTTCCCAATAATGGACACCCGCGCCACCCAGAGGATCGACTCCCAGGCTGATCTTTGCCCCGTGCATAACGTCCATATCCAGTATATTGGCGAGATCGGCAATGTAGGTATTGAGATAATCGAATCGGTGGGTGGTGGACGCATGCAGGGCTTTCTGTAAAGAGGTTCTCAATACACCCTTTAGCCCGTTCTCCAGGAACTCATTTGCCCTGGCTTCGATCCAGCCAGTGATGGTCTCATCTGCCGGCCCGCCGTTGGGTGGGTTGTATTTAAATCCGCCATCTTGGGGTGGATTATGGGAAGGCGTGATCACAATTCCATCCGCGCGTCCGGTAGTACGACCGCGGTTATAGGTGAGGATGGCATGTGAAATTGCAGGTGTCGGTGTATATTCGTCCCCTTCTGCGAGCATCACTTCGACTTCGTTGGCAGCCAGCACTTCCAGTGCGCTGGCCAGGGCCGGTACCGAGAGCGCATGCGTATCCATGCCAAGGAACAGCGGGCCATCGATTTTCTGCTGTTTTCGGTAAAGACAAATAGCCTGACTGATGGCAAGGATGTGCCATTCGTTGAAAGAGTTCTCGAACGCCGAACCGCGATGGCCGGAGGTGCCAAAGGAAACCCGCTGCCCAGGTACGGAAGGATCAGGCGTTTCACTATAATAGGCGGTGACAAGTTTTGGCACATTGACCAGCGCGGCTGGATCGACTGGCTTTCCTGCAAGTGGGCTGATTTTCATCGCTTCCTTCGCTGTAAAAAGATTTCTCCTTATCTTATAACAAACGCTTCAAGGCCGCATCCATCTATCGGGGGGTGTTTGCCTCCGCCACTTGGGGGAGGCTGCGTGGGGTGATCGGGCTTAAAGCCACAGATCATTTGTACGCCATAGTGCATCTAGGGTTATCGGCACGGGCTTTTTCAAAATGGGGTTGATTTCCATTCCCGCCGCTTAGCCTTCAAGAACCGTCTCGGTTTCCATTGAAATTTTAGAATAATTGTTCTATAATAGGAGCATGGCTACGATCTGTGCGTTAAGGATAACCTTCCCCGATGTGTTCGCCCGCCCCCTGCATTGGATGTTGCCGGAATATTCGTTTTCCGCCGCAGCCAAAAATTCCAGGTTTCACTCTGCTCTTCCTACATTACTAATCCGTCTGTTTGCCGGAGGAATATTCGTTTCTCCGTCGTTCCGCGCAACGAATACGCTACCTGTGGAGGCTGAACAATATTATTTATAGTGAGAATTCCTGGGACATTTATCCCATTGACTTGGGTTTCTTCCCGCTTATAATATTCTCAGAGTAATATTGGTAGAACATAATATTCAGGCGCGAGGAGAAAGAGATATGCGACCAGGCAGGACAAGCAAGGCCAGTGTTCTGTTTTTAGTGGGGTTGGCGGCTGTTTTTCTCTCCCTGTTTGCCATTCTGGCGGTTTCGGGGAGTCGGGTCTCGGCGCAGGGCAGTCTCGCCAAGGTGATCAGCACCACCACCGGTAAATATTTGACGACCGTCCACGTCATCGCAAGCGATGGAAAAGCCATGACGGAATCCATCATCCACGGGCCGCCGGTTCCGCCGGCGGGTTTTGAAGCCCAGCCTGCCGGTACGGTTTTCCCAGCCAGCGCCCTGATATTGAATGTCCCGGCCTACACCTGGGAGTATGGCTGTTCGGCGGTGTCCGCCGCCATGATCGCCGGGTACTATGACGAGAACGGCTATCCGAACATCTATACCGGCCCGACGAACGGGGGTGTCATGCCCATGACAAGCAGTTCCTGGCCGACCTGGACCGATACGGCTGGCTCCACGTATCCCAATAATCCCTTGATCGCCTCCCATATGGGAGTAGATGGAAGGACCACCAAGGGGTCGATCGATGATTATTGGGTGAGCTATGGAAGTTCTGCCCCGGACCCGTTCATCAATCATTGGACCGAGCACGCCTGGGGGACGGCTATCGGCGATTACATGAAGACATCCCAATATAACTACGATAACGCCGATGGATATACGGTCTTTTGGAATAACGATGACGCCACACCGCTGACCTGCAGCCAAATGGCGGCTGTTGGGTATTCGGCCAAAGATGGAACCTATGGGAGAATGCTTTTTTATCAAGCCAGGGGCTATGCCGTGACGGATTGTTACACCCAGGCTACCGATAATTACCATGCCGGTGGATTTTCATTGGCCGATTTCCAGGCCCAGATCAACGCCGGTCACCCGGTCATGCTTAACCTGGCCGGCCATACCATTGTCGGCGTGGGCTATGATCCTTCCACTACTACGATCTACGTCCATGATACTTGGAATACAAGTACTAACATCATGACTTGGGATACACCTAATAATAATGCAAGTTATGCGGGTATGCAGCTTCAAACGGTCAGCATCGTGAACCTTGGATCCACCATACCCGTCAATACGCCTACCGCCTCACCTACGTCCACGCTGACCAGTTCGCCGACGTCCACACCCACCCGCACGCCAACTTTCACGGTTACCAAAACGGCCACCCTCACTTCCACAAGCACGCCAACCTTCACCCCCACCATCACCCTCACACCTTCGATGACCCGTACGCCCACGCAGACCGATACCCCCACCATCACTCTGACGCCAAGCGACACGCTGACGCCTTCGCTGACCTTTACCCCCTCGGATACCTGGACACCCTCCACGACGCCCACCCCTTCAGATACACCCACGATCACGCTGACGCCTACACACACCGATACCCCCACGATTACGCGGACGCCCACGCTGACCTCCACACCCACCAACACGTTGACGCCCTCCTCGACGCCCACGCATACCGCTACGCCCACCGATACCCTGACTCCCACGCTGACGTTCACCCCCACCCCGGCGGTCCCGGGCGCGCCGGTTCTGGACAGTCCGGTCAATACCAGTTGGCTCACCAGTTACCAGCCCGACTTCGACTGGGGCGATGTACCCGGGGCGGATACCTATGAGCTGCAGCTTGCCTCGAACAATGCTTTCAGCCCACTTCTGTTGGATCAGAAGGGTATCAACCATTCGAGCTACCCGTTGACCACCCCGCTGGCCCCCAGTACAACCTGGTACTGGCGGGTCCTGGCGATCAACAGCCTCGACCAAGCTGGCCCCTGGTCAGCGGTCTGGTCCTTCCACACCGCCTTCCTACCCCCAGTCCCGCTTGCTCCGGCCAGCGCCACACTGTTGAACAACCTGCGGCCCGCCTTATCTTGGAAGGGCGTCAGCGGCGCAATCTCCTATACCGTGGGGATCTCCAGATCCAGCGCGTTCACCGGCACCGTCATCAGCGGCAAGACCTCCGCCACGAGTTTCACCCCTATCACCGACCTGGCCGCCAATACCATCTGGTACTGGCACGTCCGTGCCAATGGCCCGAGCGGTGCCAGCCTGTTTTCGCCGGCCTGGTCATTCACCACCGGCAACCCTCCTTCCGTTCCACACCTGTCTTCCCCGGCCGCTAAAGCCATGGTATCAGGCTTCACTCCGCTGCTGCAATGGTCACCCTCCAGCCTGCCTGCCGGCAGTAGCTTCGATTACTACCAGGTGCAGGTGGCAGCCAGTTCATCCTTCGCGTCACCCGTCATGGACACCACCAGCCCGACCAGCCTGTCTGCCGCCCAGATCACCGCCAGCCCTGCGCTCGCATCCAATGCCATCTGGTACTGGCGGGTCCGGGCGGTCAATACTGTCAGCGGCGTGGAAAATATCTCCTCCTGGTCACTTGTCCGGAGCTTCCATACGCCGCTCGCGGCGCCGGTGCTCTTCTCGCCGGATAACACGAGCCTGGTCCCATCCTTTCGCCCGACCTTCCTTTGGACAGATGAGTTGGGTATTACCGGTTATACCATCCAGATTTCCAAAAACGATCTCTTTACCAACCTGATAGTCAATGCCAGTCCGGCTGGCACATCTCCCTCTTATACTCCCGTAGCCGATCTGCCGAGCGGAATCCCCCTGTATTGGCGGGTCCGCTGCCGGGGCAAAAGTGGCCCGGGCGCCTGGTCGCAGGTCTATTCCTTAACCCTCAGCCCTTAAGGTACCTGCTCCGCCCGCATAGCGCAGCCACCGGTAACCGGGGTTTCTTTGTTGTGCTTGAGCCTGAGATTTGGACTGCCGCTATTAACCCAGATAGTCGTGCAGTTTGTGGCGGACGGAAGGGTGCCGCAGGCGGTTCAAGGCCTGGGCTTCGATCTGCCGGACGCGCTCGCGCGTCACTCCCACCTTGCGCCCAACTTCCTCCAGCGTGTAAGGCTGCCCATCCAGCAACCCATAGCGCAGTTGCAGGATGCGCACTTCGCGCGCGGGCAATCCATTCAGGGCTTCACGTAAGCTATCCTGCAGCAGGTTATATGTCGCGGCTTCATCGGGCGGAGCGATCTGGTCATCTTCAATAAAGTCACCCAGCACCGAGTCATCTTCATCACCGGTTGGCAACTCCAACGAAAGCGGCCGGCGCGCGATCTCGATTATCTCTTCGACTTTTTGGGGTGGCACTTCCAGCGCTTCCGCCATCTCCTCCATGCTTGGTTCACGCCCCAGGCGCTGAGTCAACTGGTGCTGGATACGATAGAGCTTGTTGATCTGGTCTCCCATATGAACCGGCACCCGGATGGTGCGCCCCTGGTCAGCGATCGCGCGTGTCACCGCCTGGCGGATCCACCAGGTGGCATAGGTGCTGAATTTATTCCCACGCTGGTAATCGAACTTCTTGGTGGAACGGATCAGGCCGATATTGCCCTCCTGGATCAGGTCAAGGAAGGGTACGCCGCGACCCATGTATTTTTTGGCGACACTGATCACCAGGCGGGAGTTGGCGGTGATTAAGTGCTCGCGCGCCGACCAACCATCTTCGATGGATTGATGCAGTTCCAGCCGGCGACCGGGCGCCACCTGACCGCGCGCCAGTTCTTCCCGGGCGCTCCGCCCGCGCTCGATGCGCTGGGCCAGTTCAACCTCTTCTTTCGCCGTCAACAGCGCCACCTGGCTGACCTCTTTGAGATACAGGCCGATACTGTCGGTGGTATCGATGCCGGCCAGATAATCATCCGGTGCCATTTCAGGCGCAGGTCCGGCTTCGCCCTCTTCCGCAGCCGCGCCTTCATTCTCCGAGGGTTCCCCACTCGGCGCGTCTTCAACGAAAGCCACTCCCGCGCTCAAGAGCGCCGAAAAAGCCTCCTCCAATTGTTCGACGTCCTTTTCGGCTTCAGGGAAGAAGTGCAGGATATCGTCAATCGTGACATATTTTTTTTGTTGTCCCAGTTCGATCAACCGGGCAATGGGTGAATTTTCCTCATCCATCTCGACCAGTAAATGGTTATTCATTTTATTTCCTGTTTAAATCAATTTTCGTAATGACTGTCTTTTCCGAGCTGGCCCGTACGGAACATGGGTTTGCGCGCGCCAGATTTCCATCCTTAAACACAAGGATGGGCCAACCTTCTATCATTTAGATCCCCCAAGATACGAGTCCCCACTGGAACGGCTTCATCGAGAAGTTGTAGCGTTTCCCCGAAATTTTTGATCAAACATTGAATTATAACGCTTTCACGGTATCCATGCAAGTCAATAATTGCCAGCACTCAGGGGTTTCTTAAAGTCAAGGAAATTGAATAAAAAGGCCTTCTCCGGTAAATTTGGAGTTCCACCACCAAATCAGAACCGAGGAAGGCCGAAATGGAGTGTAACACAACTGAATTTATTTTTGATGCAGGTAGTTTATACGATTATTTTCAGAAGATAGCGGATGTTCGCAAGAAACGGGGTATCCGATACAACCTGTCAGTTGTTTTGTTGCTTGTGGTCTTAGCGAAGCTATGTGGGCAAGATACGCCCTACGGGATCGCAGATTGGGCAAAGAATCGCAATGAGTGGCTGCGTGAATCTTTATCGCTGAACTATTCGAAGATGCCGCACCACAGTACATATCGACGTATCATGGTGACCTATGAGAGTGAGTTGGATCGTGTTGTCACGTCATTTCTGATGCAACTGGCTGAGAAGAAACAGTATCAGGTGATCACCATTGACGGGAAAACAGTACGTGGCACTATCACACCAGATGATCCATTTGGGTTGCATCTCTTGACTGCCTATTTGCCGGAGACGGGCATCCCATTGAAGCATTTGCCAGTTGAAAAGGAGAAAGAAAATGAAATTGTTGTCGCTCCAACACTGCTTGCGAGTTTGAAGCTACAGGGAAAAATCGTTCTCGGTGATGCCATGCAAACCCAAAGAGCATTATCGAGCCAGATCGTGGGTGCAGAAGGCAACTTTGTCTGGATTGTCAAAGACAACCACCGCAGTATACGTCAGGCAATCGAGGTATTGTTTACCCCCGAGAAAGCTAAGCCTGGACAGGGATGCCCACCGCAAGATTTTCAAACAGCTAAAACCATCGACAAGGATCACGGACGATTGGAAGAACGCACAATTACCATTAGCCGGCTGTTAAACGATTATCTAGATTGGCCTTGGGTGCAACAAGTTTTCAAAATGGAGCGCCATTTTACCCATATAGGCACTGGCGAAGTACACCAAGAAACTCAATATGGCATCACCAGCCTACCAGCAGAAGATGCTAACCCGGATAAAATGCTCGAACTTGTTCGCTCAGAATGGGGCATCGAAAATGGATTGCATTATCGCCGCGATACTACTTTTCATGAAGACAAAACCAGGATGACGCACAAAACAATGGCTCGCTCGATGGCAATCATCAATAATCTGGTTATTGCCCTTTTGAATATACATGGCTTTTCCAATCATGCCCAAGCCAGACGCATGTTCGATGCCAACCCTTCCTCGGCGCTGTCCCTTATTTCACGACTTTAAGAAAGCCCTGTGCCAGCACTCTAAGCAATCAATTGCATAAACCGTAACTGTTTGATATACTACTCACTGAGTGAGTATATATGCCTAATAAATTATTCCACTCTGGCGCTGGTTCACCAGAGTATGCGCTCCTGGGATTTCTTTATGAGCAACCGAGTCACGGATACAACCTGCACCAACAGCTTGCAAGCGAACTCGGTCATGTCTGGCATTGCAATCAGAGTCAGACCTATGCAATTCTAAAAAGATTGGTTACGCAAGGATATGTCACTTCCACCCTCCAGGAGCAGGAAAAGTTACCCCCCCGCCAACTCTTGCAGATTACTACCGCTGGCCGTCGCCGGTTCGAGGAATGGCTTGGAAAACCCACCGGCAGCAGCGTGCATGCCATTCGGTTGGAATTCATCACCCGTCTGTATTTTGCTCAAAAAATTTTCCCCGACAGGCCCCCAAAAATGCTTGAAGCGCAATCTGTCGAAGTAGATACCGCGCTGGCCCGGCTTGAAACGAATCTGAAAGCCATTCCTCCGGAACAGCCATTCAACCGTCTTAGCCTGGAACTGCGCATCCGCCAACTGCTTTCCATCCGTGATTGGTTGATCGAATGCCATGGGGCATTTGAAATAAAAGCATAGAGGAGAATAAATGAAAAGAATAGCCGTAATCGTACTTGCGTTGGCAGTCTTGCTGGCTGCCTGCGGGCCGGTTGCAACAGCCACGCCCGTTCCCACTGCCGTGCCGCCCACAGCGACCACGTTGCCGCCGACCGTCACCCCGGTGCCATCTACAGCCACCCCTGCGCCGCGCACACTCACCGTGTTCGCCGCCGCTTCCCTGACGGGTTCATTTGGAGATATCGGGAAGGCCTTCGAAGCCGCCAACCCCGGCGTCACCGTCACATTCAATTTCGCCGGAACCCAGGCGCTGGTCACACAACTTACCCAGGGCGCCTCGGCAGATGTTTTTGCATCCGCCAATGAAGCATATATGAACAATCTGGTCACCGCTAACCTGGTTGCAGCGGGAACGCCCAAGGATTTTGTAACCAATGTGCTGGAAGTCATTCTTCCGGCCAATAACCCGGCCAATCTCCAAACCCTGCAGGACCTGGCCAAACCAGGCCTGAAACTCATTCTGGAAGACAAATCCGTCCCGGCGGGGACGTACTCCCTGCAGATCCTGGCCAACATGAGCAAGGATCCAACCTTTGACACCGACTTCAGTGCCAAAGTGCTGGCCAATGTTGTTTCGTACGAGACGGATGTAAAACAAGTCGTGGCCAAGGTTCAATTGGGTGAGGCTGATGCGGGCATCGTCTACATTACAGATGCGATCGCCGCCCCGACATTGAAAACGATCCCTATACCGAATGCCTATAATGTCATTGCCAAATATCCCATTGCCGCGCTGAGCAATTCCTCCCAGCCCCAACTGGCGGCAGCGTTCGTTGCTTATGTTCTCTCTGCCGATGGACAGGCCATCATGAAGAAATGGGGCTTTACAACTGTAACACAATAGAGTAAATTACTTTGCGCCGTCTTTTTCAAAGACTTTCCATAAATAACGACCCAGGCTGGGTTTTCATTTTGCCCAGCCTGGGTTTAATTCTGTTGCTGGGACTCCCGCTCTTCGCCCTGGTCTGGCGCGCCGTCGGGAAGGATTTCTTCACTTATGCCCTTTCCTCTTCTTCATTAAACGCTCTGAAACTCAGCCTGGAGACCAGCGCTGCCACCGTCCTGGTTGCCATTGTCACAGGCACCCCCCTGGCATATATCCTGGCCCGCTGGAAGTTTCGCGGTAAGAATGCCCTGGAGCTGTTGATCGATCTACCGGTGGTTTTACCGCCTTCCGTGGCGGGATTGGCGCTATTGATCGCCTTTGGGCGCACGGGTGTCTTTGGGGTCTGGTTGAATACTATTGGGATTACCCTGCCCTTCACCACCGTTGCCGTGGTGATGGCGCAGACCTTTGTCTCTGCGCCATTATTTGTAGGTTCGGCGCGGGAGGGCTTCGCAGCGATAGGTAAACAGATTGAAGAAGCAGCCATCGTGGAAGGGGCCAGTGAATGGCAGGTTTTTCGGTTCATTATGTTCCCGCTGGCCGGGCGGGCCTTCCTAACCGGCCTCATCCTTACCTGGGCCCGCGCGCTGGGGGAATTCGGAGCCACGATCTTGTTTGCGGGAAATCTGGAAGGGAAAACCCAGACCATGCCATTGGCGATTTACCTGGGCTTCGAGACCAATTTAGGTGTGGCGATTGTACTATCTGTTATGCTGATGGTTGTTTCCATCATACTTCTGGGGTTGATAAGAAGGCTTGAGCGTCGAACCAGTGTCGACACACACCCTGAATGATCTCTTTGCGCCTTCAGCGGGATGGACAGTTTAGGGGCATATAGTTCAGATAAACGGGCGATTGACAGAGAAGTTTGCCTACTGCGATCATTTCGCTGAAAATATCTTCACACTTTACCCTTGTCAATTATATTTACTATTGATAATATTGGCAATAAGGAGTTAATCATGTCCTGTATTCCCCGTCTCACCCAATTGCTGCGTTCGCGCGGTTACCGTATGACACCTCAGCGTCTTGCCATCCTGCAGGCCTTGCACGATGGCGGGCATCTTTCACCGGCGCAGATCTTCGAGCGCGTCCAGCAGATCGGCATGACTGAGACTACCGTCTACCGCACCCTGGAGTTCCTGGCCGGGAACGGCGTCGTGTTGGTGGCAGATCGGGGCAATGGCCACCTGGCGTATGAGCTATCCAGTGAGTCTCATCACCACCTTATTTGCCGTACCTGCGGTGCACAGACGGAAGTCGACCCTGCCCTGTTCGCACCGGCAATCGGCCAGATCGAAGGCGAAACCGGCTACCGTCTCAATGCCACTCATCTGACATTTTACGGGTTGTGCCCGGAATGTATATCCAAATCATAAAAAAGGAGAGCCCATGTTAAAAATCAAGGCCACTCTCAATTCTCTTATCCGGGGGATACCCCGCAGCCTGATGATCTATTATGGCATCTTCGCCGTCTGGTTGTTCACCACAGCCATGCACATCCCGGATGGGTATCTCAGCCCGATCACTTCGATCATCATGTTCATCATTGTCCTGCCTTTTTGGATCATGGGGGTCAGAAAGCTGCGTGAGAAGATGACCGCCAGGAATGTACCGTTGATCGCCCTGCTGGCGGCTTTCTCGTTTGTTCTCATGATGTTCAACGTGCCGATCCCAGGTGGCACCACTGCTCATGCAGTTGGCGGGGCGTTATGCGCCATCATCATGGGGCCTGAAATTGCGACCATGGCGGTGTCAATTGCGCTGGTCATTCAGGCCTTTTTCTTCGGAGACGGCGGTATCCTGGCGCTCGGTGCGAACTGCTTTAACATGGCAGTGGTGCTGCCTTATGTCAGCTATACCATCTACCAGGCTATCTCGAAAAACCAGCCGACGAACTCCAAACGGCGCATCGTTGGGGCTGTGGTCGGGGCCTGGACCGGTCTGACGGTGGCGGCCTTCTTCGCCGGTTTTGAATTTGGTATCCAGCCGATGTTATTCCATACGGCCAACGGCACCCCCCTTTATGCGCCCTATCCCCTCTCGGTTTCCATCCCGTCCATGGTGCTCGCGCACGCTTTGGTGGCATCACCCGTCGAAGCTCTGGTGACGGCCCTGGTGGTGGCTTACTTGCAGCGCGCCAACCAATCCGCGTTGGAATTCGTCAAGAAGCCTGAAATTGCAACCGAATCAAGCGGGTTTGCTAAGTGGCGTTTTCTGTGGATTGTGCTGGCGGTCATGATCGTGCTGGTTCCGCTTGGCTTGCTGGCGCCCGGCACCGCCTGGGGCGAATGGGGCGCACATGAACTGACCAGCCGGGGTCTCGGCTTTGTCCCTCAGGGGATGGCCAAACTCTCCGGGCTGTGGTCCGCCCCGATGCGTGGCTATGACCTGCCGGCCTTGAAAAATTCCAACCTCGGCTATATCCTTTCTGGGATTGTCGGGACGATCGTCATCGGAATAGTGGCCTGGCTGTTCACGATGCTGGTAACCATGCGCAAGACGGAATCCAAACCCAAATGAACGTAGCCTCCCAACCCGCGAAGCACGCCAGGCGGAATGGTTTTGTCGAGCGGACGCTGGTGGATATCGATCATACCCTGGAGCAGTCCCTGTTTGCCGAGAACATCGCCCGGCAGCCGGGATTGCTCCAGGGGCTGGACCCTCGCCTGAAGATCATTGCCGTGCTGATGCTGTTGCTGGCGGTCAGTCTTTCCCATAGTCTCTGGATCATTGTGGCGCTATACTTTCTGACCCTCGGCATGGCATTTTTCTCGAAAGTACCCCTGGGATTTTTTGTCAAGCGTGTCTGGTTGTTTATCCCCTTTTTCACCGGAATCATTGCATTGCCGGCGCTGTTCATCACGCCCGGACCGGTACTGATGCACCTGCCACTCGGACTGGTCATCACCCAAACCGGCTTAACCACAGCCTTGTTCTTGTTGCTGCGGGTGGGCACTTCGGTTTCAGTTGGTATCCTGCTCATCCTGACAACGCCCTGGAATAGCGTCCTTAAAGCGCTGGGGGTTTTGCACCTGCCGTCAGTGATCATCCTGATGCTTGGAATGACCTACCGGTATATTCACTTGCTTCTCAATATTACGAACGATATGTTTCTCTCCCGGAAGAGCCGCATGCTGCGTCCGCTGACCGGGGCCGAGAACCGGCAGTTGATCGGAGCTACATCCGGCACCCTGTTGAGCAAATCGCTGCAGGTCAGCAGTGAAGTATACTTGGCCATGCAGAGCCGCGGCTTCCGGTATTATCCTCGCACGATCGACACTTTCGAGATGCGTCCGGTTGACTGGGCAGCCGGTGCTATTGTGACGCTCATAGCTTTGGCCGCGATCTGGCTGGGGCGGTGATTGCAAATTTGTTTGCTAGGATTTGTTTATGGATAACGGGTTGATTTTTCAAGTGACCGATCTGTGTTTTGCCTACGATAAAAAGATACCAGCCCTGGATCAGGTTAACCTTGCGGTATCGGCGGGGGAGAGTTCTGGTCATCCTGGGTGCGAATGGCTGCGGGAAGAGCACGCTGCTAAAGATCCTGGATGGCTTGTATTTCCCCGAACGAGGTTCCGTGCTCGCCTTCGGGAAACCATTGACCGAGGCAGCCTTCCTGGAGGATGCTTTCAATTTCGATTTCCGCCGCCGGGTCGGCCTGGTGTTCCAGGATAGCGATGTGCAGCTTTTCATGCCGTCAGTATGGGATGAGGTCGCTTTTGCCCCGTTGCAACTGGGGTTAAGCCAGGAAGAGGTGAAAGAGCGCGTTGCAATCGCCCTGGCGGCTTTGCAAATCGAAAAACTGCGCGACCGCACACCTCACCAGCTCTCCAACGGAGAAAAGAAGCGGGTTGCACTGGCTTCCGTTCTCAGCCTCTCTCCGGATGTCTGGCTGCTGGATGAACCGACCACCGGCCTGGACCCGCGCAGCCAGGGCTGGCTGGTGGAGTTCATCCTTGACCAGCGACAGGCGGGCAAGACGATTGTTATTGCGACGCATGATCTGGCCATTGCCGAACAGATCGCCACCCGCATGCTTGTGTTCGACGAAGATCACCACATTGCCGCATCAGGTATACCGGCGGAGATTCTGGGCAATCACGAGCTACTGCACCGTTGCAACCTGTCACATTTCCATGTGGCAACCTCCAGGCAAGGTGGAAAATGATCATCGTTGGCAAGTCCCCATCAGAAAGGACAGCCCAATTCTATCCATCTTTTCCACAGGCAAGCAAGACGTCCCTGGCAGTCAGCCAGTCTGTATCTGGAAAAAGCTGAGCTATCTGGGGGGTGAATAAGCGCGTACCGCGTAAGACCCGGGCGGTTTTCCCCGTATGGACAATCTGCCCCTTTTCCATGATGGCAACCCGATCACAGACCATCGCTGCAAATTCCACATCGTGTGTCACAAGTAAAATAGCTTTCCCTGCCTCGCGCCATTCCAGCAGGATCTTGAGCAAAGCCGCCTTTGAGGCGTAATCCAGCCCGCGTGTAGGCTCATCCAATAGAACCACTTTGGGTAAAGAGATGGTGACTGCACCCAGCGCAACACGCTGCCGCTCTCCAACGCTCAAATCGCGTGGGTATTGCCCGGACAAGCCAGCCAAACCGATCCTTCCAAGAAATTCCATCAAAAAATCCTCCCTCACCGGCAGGTGATGGTTGCGCAGGGTGATCTTCAGTTCCTCCAAAACGCTATCTGCAAACAACAGCACATTCGGATCCTGGGGCAGATAGCCAATTTGCAGGCAAATATCGGCCACGTCCAGAGAAGCTGTATCTTTTCCATACAGCTTCACCATCCCCCGAGACGGACGCAGCAATCCCACCAGGCAGCGCAATAAGGTGGATTTTCCTGCACCGTTGCTGCCCATCAGCCCCAGGATTTCTCCGCCAGATAATTCCAGGCTGGCGTCTTGTAAGATTATCTCCGGCCCATAACTGAAATCCAACCCCTCGGCCTGAAGCACTGGCACCGTTGGGCACGTTTCAGACAGCGGATTTCCAGCTTGGGCCGTAGGTCCAAAAGTCATTTTTGCCACAAACGGAAGGCTTTCCTCGATCGTTAACGGCAGAGGTTCCCAACCTAACGTTTTACCCAATCTGACCAGGGGGGGATTTAGAGAAATTTGTGCCAATACCTGGCGGGGTGGGCCGGAAATTACCTGCTGGTCTTCCACATGAACGAGCAGATCCGCAAACGGGAGAATACGCTCCAGGCGGTGCTCGGCCAGCACAACCGTAAGGCCTTGCAGACGCTGGAGGCGTTCGAGCGCCAGAAGCACTTCTTCGGCCGCTTCCGGATCCAATTGTGAAGTCGGCTCATCTAACACTAGGATGGACGGCCGCAAAGCTAACGCGGCTGCAATCGCCACACGCTGCTGTTCACCCCCGGAAAGAGTATCTAAAATCCGCGAGCGCAGATGGGTCAATCCAAGGTATTCGAGCATTTCAGCCACCCGGGTATGCATCTCCGCGGGAGGGATAGCCGCATTTTCCAGGGCAAATGCAATCTCATCTTCCACACTGTCGAGCACAAATTGAGATTCCGGATCCTGAAAGACAAAACCAACCGACCCGCTGATCTGCTGCGGAGAAGCCTGGACCGGATCGAGCCCGGCCACTTCAATTTGCCCTTTCAGGATCCCGCCGCTGAAATGGGGTACCAGGCCGTTGATACAGCGCAGCAGGGTGGATTTACCCGCCCCCGAAGGCCCGGTCACCAGAGCCAGTTTCCCAGGTGGAATTTGCAGATTGACATTACGTAAGATCGGGCCGGTACCGCCCGGGTACGTATAGGTGACCTGTTGGAAAGAGATCATTTGGAAACCAGATCTATCAGGAAGGCTGGCAACAGCAACCCCAGAATTGCGCACCCTACCCACGGATTGAACGATGGAAGGGTAACTTCCGGATATGGATTGTAGTTTTGCATGAAGTGCCAGGGGGAGATACTCGGGACGAGGAAAACTACCAGCACGAGAGCAGCGCCAGCCAGGACAATACCATCCCGGATCGACCAGCTTTCTGTCCGGTATGTCGTATGCACGGAACGCAAGCTGATCAGGAAGAACATTGCCACGATCAATACTACGCCAACCGCAATCAAAGTCCAAGCCAATACCTGGTAACCCGTCAGCAGTTTCAACAACCAACCAGCCAGCACCAGCAGCAAGCCAGCCAACATAGCAAACCGGCCACGGAAGCTGTTCGCCGCCGTTCCCGCCTGGCCACCAAAGCCACGCGCTGTCATAGCCTCCGCCAATCGGAAGGCGCGTTCAAGCCCTCCCACCAGCAGCGGCATAAACAACGGCAGAGCATCGCGCAGCCCGCGCATGCGGTGCCCGCGCACCGCCTGGGCCTCACGGATCAGATCGAACTGGCGGCGGGTGGATGGGATAAACGTCACCGCAATGGAAATAACCACGGCCAATGAGGCAAAAGCTCGCGGGATCAAGCGGATTAATGCCCGCACCGGCAGCGCCTGATTAAACACCATAAAGATCACGAACAATCCCGATAGCACCAGCCCATTCAAAGCGCCGTATATCAACCCTTCCAGGGTCACCGCTCCGGAAATCAGAGGGATCTGGCCGGGGATGGTAAACAAAACCGTATTCCCAAAATGTGAGGTCAAGGCATTAAAAAGCGAGGTTGTCAGGCTGATAAATCCCAAAAAGGTAAGCGGCGAGAAATAGCCTTTGCGCGCCCCACCGCGTCGCACCAGGATGGTGCTTACCAGAGTGATCACCAGAAAAGTAATCAGCAAGTAGGTGGGGTTGCGGGTCAGTGATAGCACGACCAGCCCTGACAACAACCACGCGCACCAAGCCCAGGTATTGATCATATCTTCTTCACTGTCAGCTCCATATCTTTTTCGTTCTGACCAGGCCTGTCATACCAGAATACCAGGCGCTGTTCAAAACGTCGCAGCGCCTTTAAAGTAGGCGCGCCAAATAGGCCGATCAGGATTACATTCCCGGCTGAACGGACCAGGTCCCAGGCCAGCGAAGTCACCAGATAATAGACCCCATAACGGTGTAGGGTATCCACCAGGCTGATCCCGGGTGCCCAGTACTGGTCTGCCGGGCCGGCGATAAAGGGCCAGGCCCACAGGTTCATGATCGCCCCGTAAGCCAGCCCCCAGATTGCTCCCACGCCCATTAATAACCAGATTTCGGTACTTTTCCCAGACAAATGCAGGTGATCGATCAGTGGACGGCAAAGCGCCGCGCTCATCCCCACCCACCCGGCCGTAAACATCTCGCCGGGCAGCCAGGGACCAACGCCACCAGTGATCAAAGCCGAAACGAACATGGTCAGTGCACCCATCAGGAAGCCAAAGCGCCCACCGAACACCACACCGGTCAGAATGATCAGGAAAAAGATGGGGGAAAAGCCGCCAGGGCCGGGAATGGCGATATCGATAAAACGCAGAACCGAATTAATCGCTACCAGCACGCCCAATAGAGCCACCTGGCGCGATTTCACCGCCTCGCCCTGCACTTCAAACAGCAGCACACACAGGCACAGGCTGAGCAAAAGCACATAAAGGAGGGGCGTTTCATTGGCGTGCGCTGTATCGATTGTCTGCGTCCCAACTGCACCTGGCAGAATGAAGGGGTAGATAAAAGTCAGCCCACCCAAACCGATGCTGACGGTATAGATCGCAATGGATAACCAGCGATGCCTTATTTCCATTTTTTATATGCTGCCACGAATAATCCGATTCCCAGAGCAAGAACAATCACTCCCAGAAAAAGATAATTACTCGCACCGTTGTTTGAACCAGACACGGAGGCGAGTCCACCCTTGCCGGTTTGAGGCGTCGATAAAGAATTGGGGGGCACCTGGGTGGCAGGTACTGGCGTGCTGCTGGTCGCAATGGCGGTTGGGAAAAGGGTGTTAACCGCTAAGGTGCTCGACTCAGTCTGTTCAAGTGCGTTGGTTGGCATATACGTTGCACTGGATTGCTCGGGTGACTGGGTGGGCGAGGGCGAATTTATTGTTGGCGCAGGAGTCTGGCTGGGGGGTTGAGTCAGTGTGGGCGTTCTGGTCGGCTTAATCGTTGGTGTCTCCGTTGGAGTTGTTATGAGAGTTTCTGTTGGCGTGGGTAGCACAGCACAAATTTGGTCAAAAGAGGTTTGTGCGGGGGGATTCGATTGGCCAACACCCCACGCCCAACCATCTACATCTCCATTGCTCACACTGTAACTGCTGGCGCCTACCTCCGAAAATACCCAATTCCCATTCTGGATGTGCCAGTAAGCCCAGAAATTGGGTGGGGAATCGCAAAAACAATTATTAACCGGGCAGCCCACATTGCCGATCTTACACACGGCCGCGCCGGCCGAACTGTACGCTACTTCGAGCGGCAGTCCTGAGGCTTTCAGGACTGCCAGCCCGGTAATTTTTTCGCCAGAAAATGTAATGCACTGGCTCTTTACAGTGCCGTTTCCGTATGAAATGAGCAGGCCAACTCGGTTCGTCCCGGCAGCTTGCGCAGAACGCATCTGGAGCCCGCCCAGCATAAGTCCAGCGCCCACCACAATCAAAATAAGTGACCATCCGACATGCTTTTTCATAGGCCTCTTTTTTCTAGCTCTTCAGAAGTTCTTACTCCTTGAAATGGGAAGCGCAGGCGCGACATAAATGGAACACGCCGCGCCTCTCACTTCTCTTTTGTCCTGCGGATATCCAAACCTGCTTGTAGGCCCGTAGGCAGATAGACATAAGTTCCCTAATTACTTCACCCGGGTGGCGCTGTAATCTTGCGTTGCGGATGCGCCGGTCAGATCTATTGACTGGGGACCTGTTGGGGTAAAGGTATATTTTGACATTGTCGGCAGAATTTCGTATCCACTCTCAGCCACCAGGTTGGGGAAGGTATATTTGCCATGGTCGTCGGTCCTGGTTTGGAAGATGAGGGTGCCATTATATGTCAAGGTCAGCAACACATTGGCCAGAGGGTTGGTCGTCCCTTTCAGCGTGATCGTCCCACTGATGCTTTTATCAAGCGTCAGGGCAGTGGCGCTGAAGTTCTGATCAATCAGGTTGGCGTCCACCGTAATGGGATAGGCGTCGGTGGCGCTGAAGGAATAGCCATATTTCTTGGCGCTGAGGATAACGCTGGCGTTATAGTGTACACCTGTAATTGTATATGCGCCTTTGTTGTCGGTGAACACCTTTCTCTGCACACTGTTGATGGTGGCATCTATCTCCACACCGCTCAGGCCCTTTGAGCCGATTGTAACCTTCCCAGAAATTGTATACTTTATTGGGGTGGCCACAAAGTTCTTGCTACTCACGGTTGCGTTCATGGCCGCGATCGTGATCGGTGAAAAGATATAACCAGCCTTTGATGCGATCAATGAACCCTTGACTCCGGGCGGTATTGAAATGATCGTGTAGGTACCGTCGCTGGCAGTGGTAGCGCTGTAGGAGCCCAGGGTTACTTTAACGCCTGCCAAGCCAGTGGCCGGTGAACCACTGGTCACTTTGCCAGAAATTGAGAAGTTTGCACGCGGCAAGTAGTTATCGCCCAATAATGCTGGGATTGTCTGGCTGGTAGCCATCAAGTTCGCCCCATACCCATTCTGCCATTGAAAACTCCCGTTGGAGAGTTGAAGACCTAGCAAATAGGAGTCGGGAGTGTTTCCATTCTTTGTCCATCCGGATGCCGTGGGATCCCCTCCGGCAGATAGAATTGCCATGGCCGAATAAGCGCTGGAATCGGCGTCACTGGCGGTCGTGTAGATGGAATTATCGTAGAACATTCCGCCGTCGTCCTGCTGAAGGTTCTTCAAATAAGCCAAAGCATTAACGATCAGCGCAGAGCTGGGGTTTTCGCCCGCCGCCATGAGCGCCTGCACCACCAGGGCGGTTGTATTGGTGTCGCTGCCAAAGCCAGGCTGCCATTCCCAGCCCCCATCGCCTTGAACCATACCTTCCAGCACGGTGATTGCCTGGGGCGGGACACTATCTCTCAGGGCCAAAGAACCCAGGATCGCCCAGGATTGGGGGCCGGCTCCGTTGGCATACATTCCGCTGCTGGCATTATAAAAAGCGGCAGGGTGCGGCGCAGAAGATGGCCAACAAGCACAGGCGGATTGCAATCCCACAGCCAATTTCCCGGCCGAATCGGCGCCCTTCTTCGCATAGGTTGTTCCATTCGCCATCCAATAAGCCAGTAAGGACCGGCTTCCCCCTTTGCGGATCCAACTCGAGGCAGAGTAACCATCCGAACCGACCGCCAACAGCGCCTCGGCTGAATCGCTCATGGAATCATACCCACCTGTATTGGCATTTTGTTGGGTTTGCAACCAGTCGGCTGCTGCTGGGACCGCCATCGCTACCTGCGCCGAGGGCAGGTTTGGTAGCGATGTTTCATCAAACCAACCCAAATAGACCCAACCTTCAACAGCGCCAGCATGCACGCTATATTCCCCGGCCCCTACACTAGAAAAGTCCCAGGCGCGGCTGGTGGTATCCCAATGATAATAAGCCCAATAGTAGGGAGCTACCCCGGAGCAGTCACCCACCCCATTGATGCTGCAAACATAGGATCCAAGGGATGAATTTATGGTAAGCACCTTTAGCCCGCTCAATTTCAGCGCAGTCATACCGGATACGGATGCAGTAGGGAAGCTGATCTCACGCACGATCGTATCGTGCGGGCCAAACCGGATAACCTCATAAGCATTGGCAGAAGTTATCGCCGGGGCGGCAGCTTGCACAGCAGTTGGCTGGGACAGCCCGAATAAGCCTAACAGCAGCAGGCCTACAACAGCTATATAAAACAGGAACGAGTGTTTATTCATGTGCATGCCTCCATAAAGATTAATAAATAGCGGCTTCCGTAATGAAAGCCGCTCGAAAACACCAAACCCGCCCTGTTTCCAGGGCGGGAGGCGTTAACATCTATCAAGGGTTTTACCATAAGAGAAACAGAACGGTAAAACTCCTCACAGACTCGGCCTCCCTTACCACGAAGGATTATGACGAGTCAGATAAAGGCAGGAGTTCGGACTTTATTCTTGCGAATATTACCGTTACGGGACAGTGCTGGACTTTCACCAGCTTTCCCTAATATTGTCTATTGTGCATGCATCCGGGCAGAGGCACGCCTTTATCAGCTATTAAATTGTGTATACTATTTTTATTCTACCATTTTATAAGAAGCTGTCAATGCTCGTTCATTGGGAATCACCATGACTAGTTTGTTAATTCACAATTACAATCAGTTTAACAAGTACACCAATTTCCTGTCGTTCCACTCCCCCGTATGTTACAATTATTTATCATTAAATAGTTGTTTCAGTGATTTTCAATCCCTTTTTCCAACAAATTCCAGGAGGAAACCATGGTCACTTCAAACCTTATGGACGCCATCCGCGTCGCGAAAGAAAATGAAAGGAATGCTTCCGCAAAGTACGCCGGTGCGGCGGAAAACCTTCACAACCCGCTGGCCAGGGAGCTATTCATCCAATTGAGCGGGTTTGAGAAATTTCACTTCGAAAAGCTGGTCGCCTTGGAGAAATCCCTTCAGGAAAGCGGTGAATTCATCCATTATGAAGGAAAAGAGTTTCCACTTCCGCCAGTCTTCGAAATAAAGGCTGCCGAAGAACCGGACAAAAAGAGCGCCATGGGCGTCATCACAGAAGCCAGGCAGCTCGAAACGGAAATGCAGACGGCCTACACCGCCCTGGCAGCGCAAGCTCCCGAAGGACGGGGAAAGGACATGTTCAATAGACTGGCCGAGGAAGAACGCATTCATTATTTTATCCTTGATGATGCTTGGTGGTCCTTGAACAATACCGGAGAATGGAAGTGGAACCGTCCATGATGCCATGACAAGCACAATTCCACTCAAAATATACAAATACCAATCCCTGGCGCCCGGTACGCATACGTTGGAGAACTTAAAGGCCAGCCGGATCTGGTTTGCAAAACCGGGTCTATTGAATGACCCTTTTGACTGTGCCATCCCATTCACCACCACCCAGGGGACTGATAAAGACTACCAGGAATTGTATATCATGCTGGCGGATATGCTGGCGGAGCCGGATCGGCTTGAAAAAATCAATGCCTTCGAAGGTGAATATTTAACCGGCGGCCAACCCAATACTGCGTTCAGGGCACATGTCAAAAAAGTCCAACAGATCGAAAATCTAAAGAAGATCGAAGAATTCAAGCGGATGGGGGTGGCCTGTTTCTCGGAAAGGTGGGATAGCATCCTGATGTGGTCGCATTATTCCAATGGGCATAAAGGCCTGTGCCTTGAGTTCGATACAACCTATTTGCCTTTTAAGAATCACGAATATTTACATCGGGTGATCTACAGCGATGCATATCCATCTCTTTCGCCAACGGCCATCTTCCGCTCATCCAGCCTCCCGGTCGATCCCTTGATAACCAAATCCAAGGACTGGGAATACGAAAAGGAATGGCGGCTCATCCTGGGCCAAGGCGGTCAGCACATCAAATATGACCCGGAGGCATTGACAGCCATTTACCTGGGCTGTTCCATGCCCGAAAAGAAGAAGAAAGAGGTTGCCGCACTGGCAGCCGCCTCCGACACCCGGCTTTATGATATGAAACGCTCACGTTCCAGGTTTGAGTTGGAAGCCATACCTCATTCCGGATGATGCGGTCATCCATCTCCAACCTGACCTTCGCTGCCTCCCTGTCCGGCATGACCCACCTCGCCCGACTCATACCCCGGTGCAATAGCAGAGGAGGCGTATTTTTTTCGCCTGGGCGTTATAATAGCAGCCTTCGCTACATGCAACCGCATACCGGCAAGTTGATAGAGCTGGATCGGGTGGCACCGAAGCCTGCATGATAAGAGACGATAAGAGACGTTAAGAGCCATGATTATTGATCGGTTAACCAATTCCTCCCTGTATTACGCCCTGCATCCCAGCATAAGGCGGGCATTCGAATACATTCATCAAGCCGAAGGTTCAACCCTGCCAGTAGGCAAATATGAAATAGATGGGGAAGCCCTCTATGCCATGGTCCAGCAATACAACACGAAGTCGCTAGAGCAGGGCATATGGGAAGCCCATCGTCGGTATATTGATTTACAGGTAATACTCCAAGGGTCGGAAAAGATCGGCTATGCCAACCTGAATCGTTTGACCCAGGGCGAATATAACGCCGTTAAGGATTTTTTACCTCTTTTTGGGGAAGGCGATTTACTGACCTTGCAAAGCGGCAGTTTTGCGATCTTCCTCCCGGAGGATGCGCACATGCCAGGCATTGCAATTGACACTTTGAGCCTAGTTAAAAAGGTCGTCATCAAGATTGCTGTCCTTTAGGATCGGTGCATCGGCACCCATGAATTAAAAAGCGGCACACCGTTTGGTGCGCCGCTAGCTGTTTATGGAAGCCTATTCCTTTTTCTCTGTAGCTTTTTCAGAGCTCTTTTCAAGGCTTTTTTCAGGGTTCTTCTCAGGAACTTTTTCGCCCTTGGCGGCCGTTTCCTTGCTTACAGTACTGGTTTTGCTCTCACTTTCCGCCTTCTCATCCGCCTTTTTGGAAGATTGGCCGGAAGGCGAATGGTGATCCGTGGCATAAAACCCGGAGCCTTTAAACACAATCCCAACCGGCTGGTAGACCTTCTTTAAGGCCTTCTTGCCACACTCTGGGCAGCGCACCAGCGGATGGTCGCTGAAAGATTGTTGTTTTTCGAACTGCACGCCGCAATTCTCACATTGATAGACATAAACTGGCATTGCCTGCTTCTTCCTGATTAAATTATTTTCAAATCTGGCGAGTTATTATAGCGCGCTCAAAGGTGGCGGGCAAGGGCAAAATATCGCCTGCTAACATTGTTCTTATAATTAAAGGATACCAAAAGCAGCTGAAATGAAATAATACTCGGCATAGCCTGGCACTTTGAACGGATTATAATCTTTACAGGCCAAAGGAACAGGATTGATCCAACCGATTGGAAAAAAGGTGCATAATGCAATTAATGAAACGCCTGGTGTTTTTTTGCTTTTTGTTGCTCTGTCTGTGCAGTTGTTCACCGACACCGAATTGCGCGGGCAGCGCCAACGCCTGCCCGCGCGTGCTCTTTATCGGCAATAGCTACACCTATGTCAATGACCTTCCCGGCACATTCGTTGCCCTGGCCAAGTCTGGCGGCCATTCCGTCCAGACAGGCATGGACGCCACGGGCGGCTGGACATTGGCGAACCATCTCAACTCAGCCCAGACTCTTGGCCTCCTGCAATCCTCGCACTGGGATTTCGTCGTCCTGCAGGAACAAAGCCAGATCCCTTCCGTGGAGAGCCTGCGTTCCAGCGAGATGTACCCGGCCGCGCGTGCACTGGTACAAAAGATCCGGCAGGCTGGCGCCCAGCCAATCTTCTTTCTGACTTGGGCGCACCGCGGTGGCTGGCCGGAAAACAATCTGCCAGACTACGAAAGTATGCAGTTACAGATCAACCAGGGCTATATGGCCATCGCAAACGAATTAATCGCGCCGGTCGCCCCGGTAGGCTACGCATGGTTA
Organism: uncultured Chloroflexia bacterium; assembly: GCA_963837875.1. GTDB lineage: Bacteria > Chloroflexota > Anaerolineae > Anaerolineales > Villigracilaceae > UBA877. The sequence goes on along the minus strand of CAWIOV010000001.1, from coordinate 1,251,946 downwards.
ACTGCCTGGCTGCAGAATCCGGAGGTGAATCTCTGGCAAGCGGATAACAGCCATCCCACAGAACAGGGAACCTACCTGGCCGCCTGTGTTTTCTATGCGGTCATCTTCCGGCAAAGTCCTGAAAACTTATCATACCGGGGCAACCTGCCATCCGCCACAGCCGGATACCTGCAAAGCTTGGCGGCAAATACGGTTTTGCACAATCCTACCCAATGGAATCTACCGTGATCAGCGAGTGCGCAGCTCTATCGCTTCAACATTCCTTCCAGACGCTCCTTTACAGCCGGCCATTCCCGGTCAAGAATACTGTAATAAACCGAATCACGTACAACCCCATCCAGTAGAATGTAGTGGTTGCGTAGAATTCCCTCACGGATTGCCCCGATGCGCTCGATGGCACGCCAGGAGCGTTCGTTCCGCACATCCGCCTTGAACTGCACCCGGATGGTCCCCAACTCTTCGAATGCATGCCGCAGCAACAAATACTTACACTCGGTATTAACCGCCGTGCGCTGGAACTCCAACCCGTACCAGGTTCCCCCGATTTCCAGGCTTTTGTGCTCCGGGCGCATTTCCATGTAGCGGGTGGCACCAGCTACGCGGCCGGAAGCGAGCTGGATGACAGCAAAAGGCAGGTCCGTCCCGGCCGCCTGCCCTTCGAGCAGATGGCGCACCCAAACGCGCATATCCGCCTCGTTGCGAATCCGGCCATACAGCATCAGACCCCAGATACGATCGTCGCAACCCACCGCGGTCAACGCCGGGATGTGCGCCTCGGTTAGCGGCTCAAGCCGGACAGAATTTCCCTGCAACAATACTGGAGTCTTCCAAAGGTCCTTTTCCATCATAACTCTTGCGTCGGAAGGGATGGCATCTGCGGGCCTGGAATGCCAATTGCCTCAGCCAGTGCAGCGCGCATTGCCAGGCGGTCATCCCAGGGATATTCAACGCTACCGAAACACATGGATTGCTCATGTCCCTTTCCACATGCCATAACAACATCACCCGCTTGCGCCATGCGTACACCCAGCCGGATCGCTTCGCCCCTATCCGGGATGCGGAAGAAGGTTTTCCCCTCCACTCCGCCCTGCGTCCGTGCGCCGGCTGCCATTTCCTCCAGGATCCCGTCCAGCGACTCAGTGCGCGGATCTTCGGCGGTCAGGATGCTGACATCTGCCAGTTGTGCGGCAATTTCGGCCATCATGTGGCGTTTCTCCTTATCGCGAAGTCCTGCCGAACCAAAAATGACAATAACCCGTTTTCCGGTCATCCTACGGACCGTTTCCGTGGCTACACGCAAGGCATTCGGGGTATGCGCAAAATCCACAATGGCAGTAAAGGGCTGGCCGAGATCGATCCGCTCCATACGCCCCGGCACGCCGGGCAGCGCAGCGATGCCACGTGCGGCGGATTCCGGATCCACGCCCAGGCCACGTACCGCCGCCGCCAGTGCAGCCAGGCAGTTCGAGACATTGAACGCCCCCACCAGCGGACTGGATACCGGGAGGCAGAACCCATCCCCTACGGCCTCGAAATGGATACCATGGGGTGTGTATGCCACAGACTTTGCCCGAATATCAGCAGAGGCACTAAAGCCATAGCTGACTGGATGAATGGCTGATTCGCGCCCGCTGTTTGTTGGTTGAATAACCGAAACCAGGTACTCATAAGAAGAATCATCGCGGTTGAGCACCGCCAGGCGCGGGTTGCCTTGTGGTTTTGGGAGAGTTTTTGCCAAAGACTGAAACAACCGTGCTTTGGCGGTGCGATAATTCTCGTAAGAACCGTGTTGATCGAGGTGTTCGTGTGTTATGTTGGTTATCAGACCGACATCGAACTCACAAGCATCCACACGGTACTGTGCCCAGCCGTGTGAGGTGGTTTCAAGCACCACATGGGTCAGGCCGGCCTCCACCATCCTGCCAAGGTAATGCTGGACATCCGGAGCATCTGGCGTGGTGACGTGGAAACCGGTATCGAGCACCTCATCGCCGATCACTGCATTCACGGTGGAAATCAAGCCGGCTTTTATACCGGCGGCCAGCAAGATCTGGTAAAGTAGGTTACAAGTGGTGGTCTTGCCATCCGTCCCGGTCACCCCGATGACGGTCAGTCTGCGTCCGGGGTTGCCGTAAAATGCCGCCGCCAGCCAGGTGAGCGCCTGGCGGGCATTTTCGACCTGGATATAAGGGACAGGCATCCCTTCCATCGCTTTATCGCCGGCGACCGCTGCACAGCCGCGCTGGATGGCGTCCGGGATAAAAGTGTGTCCATCTGCCGAAGCTCCCTGCATGGCTACAAAGAGATTACCCGACTCCACTTTGCGGTTATCCATGGCAATCCCGGTGATAGGAATATCAGGAATTTGCGCCGGAGAAAAAACGAACGGAAATTCGGCAAAAATGGTCCGGAGGGAGACAGGGATGAGATCTGATTCCTTCATATGCATAGTTTTACCATAAACAAGAAAGGGCTGGCAGGTTCCCAAGAACCTGTCAGCCCTTATTTTGCTCCATATCCATTATTTCAGGGAATTGCGCAAGTCTTCAAGCTGGCCGGCCACGGAGCCATCCAGCACTTTATCTCCCACGTGGATGACCAACCCGCCCAGGATGGATGGATCAACCCGAAAGTCCACCGCCGCCTGCGCACCCATTTTGGATAAGACATCCTTCCGAATCATAGCCTGTTCATCGTCAGTCAAAGGCAGTGCGGAAACCACTTCGGCCGAGTCGCCGCTTATCGCTGCGCCTTCCAAAACCACCACTTGTCCGGATTTAACGCCTGAAAAGAATTCAGCCAAGAGTGCATGCTGACGCTTTTCGTCCAGTGCCTCACCGACCAGTTTTTGGGCTGCAGCGATCGCCAGGGCCGCCACTTGCCCGCGCAGGTCGCCCAACATGCGATTGCGTTCCTTCTCTACCTCGGCCAGGACCGCCTCGCGCTGCTTAGCGACTTCATTATCAGACTCTGCTCTCACTTCGACGATGGCAGCATTTGCGCGTTCCGTCGCCTCACTAATAACGTGAGCCGATTGGGTGTGCGCCTCTGCGACGATCCTGGCAGCCTCTTTTTCTGCATTGGCGCGCGCCTCGGCGGCCACCCGGGCATCCTCCATCCCTTGGGCAATCTTCTGTTTACGGGACTCCATCAAATTCATCAAGGGTTTGTAAACCCACGCGGTTAATGTGATGAAGACGATAATAAAGGCGATGATCTGAAAGATCAACAGGCCGAGATTAATACCTAGTGCTTCCATGCAACGCTCCTATCCTGCTAGACGACTTTGAAGAGCATCAGGAACGCGATAACCAAACAATAAATGGCAATGGCTTCAGAGAAAGCAATGCCAAGAATCATATTGGTCAATAGGTTGCCATAGGTATCCGGGTTGCGGGCCATGCCTGTGAGGGCGCCCTGCACGCTCAGGCCGATACCCACACCAGCACCCGCCGCGCCGATCATGGCAAGTCCGGCACCGATAAAACGAGCAGCGTCTACAATATTCCCTTCCATAATTTATATCTCCTTAAGAATTCCTGGATTTTTAGAAGTGGCGAACCTACGCATTCTCTTCACTATGGCCATGGCCTTGCGTAGCCTGTGCCATAAAAACCATCGTCAACATACCAAAAACAAACGCCTGAATGGCACCGATAAACAACTCGAACATCAAAAGCATCGAAGGGATGATGGAAATCTTTCCCAGCAGGCCTGCCACAATGGCCATCAAAACGACGCCTGCAAACATATTTCCAAATAGACGGAAGGCAAACGATAATATCTTGGAAAGTTCAGAAATCAATTCCAGTAACCCAACCAGGAAATCCATTGCCCCAAAGAACGGGACCGTGAACATCGTGCGGAAATTGAAGAACTTGCTCAGGTAGCCAATACCTTGCGCCTGGAAACCGATCACCTGGGTCATGGTAACCGAGATCAAGGCGATCGCGATCGTAAAGTTCAGGTCAACAGAAATGCCACGAAAAAGGGGCACAAGCACAAACCCATTCGCGACTGTGCCAGGCATAAGAATCCCGTTCTGAACAGGGTGCCCCGATGCAGAATGTTGTAATATGCCGATTGACTCGAAGCCCGGAATAAGTTTAAGCAGGTTTGCCAACAATACATAGAACATGATCGTCGCGAACCAGGGGAAAATCTTTTTCGCCCACTTGGCGCCAGCTGAGGTTTCTGTCAGGTTGTAGATCAACTCAAAGAAAGCTTCCATCAAATTACCAATCCCATGCGGGACCAGGTCAGCCTGTGCGCTTTTCTTAAGGATCTTCCGGTAAAATACGCCAATACAATGATCAATAGGACCGTGAAAATAGTTGTCGGGACAGTATTAACCAAAAAGAAATTCCCAATGATCGGCAACTTAAACCAAGCTACGCCCTCCCCTAACAGGTTTTCAGCCTTAACCGAAATTGTCGGTTGAAGAGGTATGAAGATACTCCCAAGGATCCAGCCCAGGATCATCAGAGCCAATACAACCCAGCGACGCCAAGGTCTACGTTTTTTTGTTTCCAAGACCGCCTCCTCCATTATCAAACTTCTTTTTCTGATGCGGATCTAGATTTTAGTTTCGCCAGCGTCTTGCGAGCGACAACGATCATAAGTATTACCGAAACCGGAATTCCCGCAAGCAACAAAGTTACTGTCAGGATTGGTTTTGTCCCGAACCGGTTGTCGAGCCACAGACCACCCAACACAGAAGCCAGAAGGATCGCTAGTGTCAAACAACCCACCTGCCCGATCATAACGACCAGGACCGTATTGATGGTACTTCGATCTTTTTGTTCCGGCTGAGTCATGAGAGGTGATTATAACTGACAGGTTAAAGGGTTGTCAATAAACATTCTAAAAAAGAATCCGTGCAGCTGAAACAGCCCAACTGAACCACGGACCAAATAACGTGCCCACCAGCAGGATGCCGTAGGAAAGCACGACCAAAGCGATTGCTACAGGAAAGGCTACCGGGATCGGGTGCTTATCCTCATCCTGACCATCCATCCGGTACAAATAGATGTATTTCAAAACGTTCAGGTAGTAGTACAGGCCCACGATGGAATTGAGCACACCAACAATAGCCAGCCAGGTCCAGCCCGCTCCAATAGCCGAACTAAAGACGAACAGCTTGGCTACAAAACCTACAAAGGGCGGCATCCCAGCCAAAGAAAGGAAAGCCACCAACGCGGCCAACCCCAAGGTCGAATTCCGGCGGCTCAACCCGGAATAGGCAGAGATATCATCCGAACCGGTCTGGCGACCGACGATACCGACTATCCCAAAGGCCAGCAGGTTGGTCAGCAGGTAACCAATCAAGTAAAAGATCGCGCTGGCAACACCCAACTGAGAAAAAGCCACTACTCCGATCATGGCATAACCGGCGTGTGCAATGGAAGAATAAGCCAACAGGCGTTTGACATTCTTCTGTACCAGGGCGATCAGGTTGCCGACCGTCATGGTAAGGGTGGCAAGCACTGCCAGGATCAGGCTCCAGTCAGGATGCACATGCACCGCCAGGAAAACCGCCGTGAACAGGCGGATCAACACTACAAATCCAGCCGCCTTGGAAGCCGTGGAAAGGAACCCAGCCACTGGCGTGGGTGCGCCCTCATAAACATCCGGCGCCCAAAAATGGAATGGGAACAGTGAAACTTTGAACGCCAATCCCGCCAGCACCAGGAAAGTGATGCCAATGGCCACCAGGTTGAAGTTTTCGAAGTAAATAGCCAGGTAATACAGGCCGGTCTGGCCGGTGAAACCGTAGATCAAGGTGAAACCGTAGAGTAACACTGCCGAAGTCAGTGCGCCAAAGAGCATGTACTTGAAACCGGCCTCGGTGGATTTGTCATCCCCCTTCAAGAAACCGGCCAGCAGGTAGAGCGGGATGGAGGTTGTCTCGATGGCCAGGTATAGCATGATCAAGTCAGCCGAACTGGCCATCAGGCACATCCCCAACGTAGCCGCCACCAGAAGGAGGTACGCTTCGGCCCGTCGATTAAGCGGCTCTGTATCCATAAAGAACAGCGCCGTCACCCCCGCGGCAAAAAGGAAGAACATTTCGAAAAGGAAGCCCAGCGAGTCAAAGCGCAGCATCCCGCCAAAGACCAGTACGGGAATCGGCGTCTTGAAAAAGTCAATGCCAGGAGCCGGCCGGGCAAATAGCAGACTGAGCAGCAGGATGACCAGCAACCCACCCGCCGTAAACCAACCCAGGAATGAGCGGCGGGAATTGTCCTCTTTCAGGAACGGATCGATCACCAGGATTAAAACACCCAGCGCCAGGAGCAGGATTTCAGGGAAAATGGGCAGGATCCCGGTCATTATGCACCTCCCAGCAGGGCCAGGATATGCTGGACCCCAGCCTGCACCCAGGGCACGATCAATGCCGGGAATAGGCCGATGCCAATCATAAGCGTCATCAGGAGCACCAGCGCAATCTTATCCAGACTGCGGATGGGTGCAATGTGGCCCTCCAGGGCTTCCGGCATTTTGCCGAAGAACACCCGCCGGACGACCAGCAAAACGTACGAGGCGGTTACCACGATTGAGACAACAGCGATCAGCGCCATCACCCACTGCGTTTTCCAGATGCCCATGAAGATGGGAAATTCCGCCACAAAGCCGGAGAAGCCCGGCATACCCATCGAGACCAGGCTGGCGACGATAACGCCGATCCCCACCAACGGCAGCGGCTTGATCATGCCGCCCAGTTCAGGGATCTGGCGGGTGTGCGCCCGGTCATAGACCATACCGACGGCAGCAAAGAAGAGCGCCGTCATGATCCCGTGCGAGAACATCTGCACGCCTGCGCCGGTCAATCCTTCCGGGGTCAGCGTGGCGAAGCCCATCATAACCAAACCCATATGCGAGACGGATGAGAAACCGATCACGTACTTGAAATCGGTTTGAACGCTTGCTATAAATGCGCCGTAAACGATATTCACCAGCGCCAGTACCATGATTAGTGGGGCCCAGAATTTGGCCCCTTGCGGCATGAGCATGATACCCACCCGCAGGGCCGCGAATGCCCCCAGCTTCATCAGCACGCCCGCATGGAACATCGAGACTGCCGTCGGTGCGGCTACGTGACCATCCGGCGACCAGTTGTGGAACGGGAAGATGCCGCCGAGGACGGCAAAACCCATGAATACCGGCAGGAACCAGACCATTTGGAATGTCATTGGCAGGACCGCCGGCCAATGGAACCATGCCACAAAGATCGCTGGGATCTTTAATGTAGTGATAATGGAGTTAAAAGCGCCGGCTTGCTCCGCAGCCGATATTTTTAACATATCGAATGTAAACAACCCGCTCTTCCAAAACATGGCCAGCGCGCCGATCAGCGAAACCACCGAGCCGATGAACAGGTACAGGGTCAGTTTCATGGCGGCATATTCGCGTGTCTTGACCCAGCCCCAGATCGAGATCAGCAGGTACATCGGGAAAACCGCAATTTCATAAAAGAAAAATAGCATGAAAAGGTCAAGCGAAGCAAACACGCCAAACACGCCCGAAGCCAGGATGAACAGGAAAGCAAAGAACTCACGCGGCCGGTCTTCGATGCCCCAGGAGATCATTACCCCGGTCACCATGACGATGCCCGTCAACAGCACCAGCGGAGCCGACATGCCATCCACGCCGAAGTGCAGGCTGATGCCGAGGAACGGTACCCAATTGTATTGCTCGATGAATTGGTAACCGGCGGCCACCTTATCGTATGCAAAGTACACCCAGAGTGATAATATCAATGCAAAAACCGCCGCACTCAGCGCCGTGATACGGATGGCCTTTTTCTGCTCGGGGTTGTAGAGTAGGATCACCAACGCCGCGACCAAAGGTGTAAAAACGATCACACTTAAGAACGGAAAATGCATGTTTGCCTCATGTTATAAGTCTTACATATCCTACAGTTCTTGCAGATATACCAGGTTTGACATCCTCGAAAACTTGTTCGACCTGTCCAACTTAATGCAAAACCATCATAGCCTTATTGATCACATCCAATATCCAGGCCGGGTACACGCCTATAATTAGAATAAGCGCCATAAGTGGGGCCATGACCAGGATTTCGCGCCGGGTCATTTCGGTCAACTTGTGCTCACCCTGCGCCCAATGCTCATTCATCGGTCCTTGCAAAACATTCTTGAGGGCCTTGAGAACGTACGCACCGGTGAACAGCAGGCCGATCATTGCAATGGCTGTATAGACCGTCAGGATGGGCCAGGAGCCCCGCACCACCAGGAACTCGGAGACGAACCCGTTCAGTCCGGGCAATCCCAGCGAGGCCATGCTGGTAAAGATCAGGATTCCGCCGTAAATGGGCACCAATGGGAACAGCCCGCCGAAATCTTCCAGGTTGCGGGTATGGGTGCGCTCATAGATCACACCCACCAGGAAGAACATACCCGCCGCCGAAAGCCCGTGGTTAAACATCTGCAGTACTGCGCCGTTCAAGGCAATGGTCGCATTAAGCGTGCCAACCGCCTTGGCGGCTGCGGCAATGCCCAACAGCACAAAGCCCATGTGATTAACCGATGAGTAGGCCACCAACCGCTTGAAATCCTTTTGGCCATATGCCGCGAACGCTCCGAAGACAATTGCCATGACCGCCAGGAACGCCAGCCAACCCGCATAATGGGCTGATTCCACCGGATACAACGGCAGTACCAGCCGCAGGAAACCATACGCACCAAGTTTCAGCATGACGCCCGCCAGGATCATCGAACCGGCGGTGGGCGCCTCGGTATGCGCATCCGGCAGCCAGGTATGGAACGGCCAGACCGGGACCTTGATGGCAAAAGCAATCACGAACGCCCAAAAAGCAACTGTTTTAACCGTCTCGACCGGCAGGCCGAGCAAAGTGCCACCGGTCAGGGAATTCCACTTCTGGTAAAGCACCGGCAGATCGTAATTCTGGAACAACACTCCCAACAACTGGATGGCAAGCAGAAGCCCCAGCGAACCACCCATCGTGAAGATGATGAATTTCAAGGAAGCATAGTTGCGTGACTGGACTTTGACACCTTTCCAGATCTCGCGTTCACCCTTCTCGCTGCCCCACTGGTTGATTAGAAAGTACATTGGTACCAACCCGATCTCCCAGAAGACGAAGAAGATCAGTAGGTCCAGTGACAGGAAGACACCCAGCATACCCGTCTCCAGTACGAGGAACAGGAACATGTAAGCCTTGAGCCGGTCGGTGATATTGAAGGATGCCAACAATGCCAACGGCGTCAGCAGGGTAGTCAGCAGCAACATGGTCAAAGAAAGCCCGTCCACGCCGATATGGAAAGTCGAGTGGATGGCAGCATACCATATCGCCTGTTCCTGGAACTGGAAACCAGGCTGCCCAGCCTTGAACTGCGTCCATAAAACAACCGTCAGGAGGAAAGGTACCAGGCTAAGGCCGAAGGCTGTCCAACGGATGGCCTTCAGGGCTCCTTTCGGCAGGCACAACACCGCCACCGCCGCCAGGACAGGGAAGAACAGGATGATGGTCAGGATATGCTCAAGAATAAAATTCATCATTTGCTCCAATTGCGCATGGTCATGTAGGGCAGGCTTTCAGCCAGCTGCTACAACCCTCCCCTCAGGAAATAAAACAAGAACGCAAAGATGACCAGCATCACGATGGATACCACCATGTAGTACTGGACCCGCCCGGCCTGGATCTTGCGCAGCCCGGAACCGGAAGCCTTGACGGCCCGGCCGGTACCATCCCCGATGAATTCGTTGATGACCGGTTTATCGAAATAGTCCCGGAAGGCATGTCCCAGGAAGAGCGAGAAATGCGCCAGGCCGTGCAGGATGCCGTCAATGACTACCTGGTCCATGTACAGGGAGGTGAATTTTTCGGCAATCCACTTGGCCGGCCTGACGAACAGGAAGGTATAAAGCTCGTCGAAGTAATACTTATTCTTGAGCAGCGGAATTTGCAGCCGGTCTTCTGCCGGAACAGATACTTTCCGGTAGGCCAACCAGCCGAAGAACAACCCGCCCAGAGAGACAAACAGTGAAGTGGCGAGCGGAACCCAGTTGAACGCGACCGCTTGCGGTATTTGGGCCAGCGTTGATCCCACGAAACCGTGGAACCAGTCCGGCAGGAGTCCGCCCAAGCCGGGGAATTGCTCGGGGATGCCAGCCCAACCGGACCCGACTGCAAAGACCGCCAGTACGATCAGCGGGATGGTCATCGTCCAGGTGGTCTCGCCAGCATGTTCGGCCGCCTTCGAGCGAGGTTCTCCGAGGAAGGTCAGGGTGATCTGGCGCATGGTATAGAACGCTGTCAGGAAGGCTGCCAGCGCCAATACGACGAAAACCATCATATGCCCCCCCCCGAAGGCCTCAGCGAAGATTTCGTCCTTGGACCAGAAACCGGCCGTCAACACCGGAAAGCCGGACAGGGCCAGCCCGCCGATCAGGAAAGTCCAAAAGGTGATCGGCATCTTCCTGCGCAGCCCGCCCATATTGAACATATCCTGCGCATCCACATGCTCCTCGGAATATAGCGCGCCGTGTTCCATACCGTGGATGACCGAGCCTGAACCCAGGAAGAGCAGCGCTTTAAAGAAAGCATGTGTTACCAGGTGGAAAGCCGCCGCCACGTATGCATGCACGCCCAAAGCCGCGATCATGAAGCCGAGTTGCGAAATGGTTGAATAGGCCAGCACTTTTTTGATATCGTTCTGCGCCACGGCGATCGTCGCCGCAAAAAGCGCCGTGAACCCTCCGATGAACGCCACCACCGTCATGGTGTGCGCGTCCAAGCTCAACAATGGGAAGATCCGGATGGCCATGTAAACGCCAGCCGAGACCATTGTGGCGGCATGGATCATGGCGCTCACCGGGGTCGGGCCTTCCATGGCATCCGGCAGCCAGACGTGCAGCGGCCACTGGGCAGATTTACCGACCGTACCGATGAAAAGCAATAGACCGATCATTCCGGCAGCCGATAACCCCAAGAACGCTGGCGTGCTGGCCAGCGCCTGCAACATCTGCGGCTGGAAAATATCCTTGAAAGACAGTGAACCGGTGAAGGAGTAAACGTAGGCGATCCCTAGCAGCATGAACACATCCCCAATGCGTGTGGTCATAAAAGCCTTGACCGCCGCATCCCGGGCGGATTTCTTGCCGTACCAGAAGCCGATCAGCAGGTACGAGCACAAGCCCATGATCTCCCAGCCCACGAATAACGTGAGCAGGTTGTTGGAGACCACCAGGGTGTACATGCCGAAGGCGAATAAACTGATAAAAGCAAAAAAGCGGGAATACATTGGCTCAACGGACGGGACGTTGTGTATGTGCCCACCTTCGGCTACCGTCGCGCCATGCGGAGGCAGACCGGGCAGGTCATGCTCGCCTTTCGGCTGGCCGAAGTTATGATAGCCGATGCTGTAGACGAAGATCGCCAGCACCGTCCAAGCCACGAAGAACAGCACCACCGCCGAGAGCGGGTCCACCCGCACACCCACCTGCAGCCAGGTCGCGCCGGTCGGCAGCCAATTGATGGCTGACTCAAAAACATGCTTGCCAAAATCCATCGTTCCAACGGCCCTGACAAAAATGGTCATGCTTCCCAGCCAGGAAAGCCCCGCCGCGCCGACTGCAATGCCATGGCTCAAGGCCTTGTTCCGGTTGGTGAACAGGATGATGGCAATAAAAGCCAACAAGGGGGGCAGTGGCAGAAGCCAGAGTATCCAATTCATGGTAACTTCCTCACCATTTCATCAAGTCGATCTCATCCGCCACCACCGTCTTACGGCGGCGGTAGACCGAGATGATCAATGCCAGGCCAACCGCCACTTCAGCCGCTGCGACGGCGAAAACGATCACAGCAAAGGCCTGTCCAGCCATCTGGGCCGGGTCGAGATAACGCCAGAAAGCCACCAGGTTGATATTGGCAGCATTCAGCATCAGTTCCACACCCAGCAGGATGGCAATGGCATTCTTGCGCGAAAGCACGCCGTATAGCCCGATGCAGAACAGCGCCGCCGCCAAAATCAGGTACCAGGAAAGCGGGATACTCATCTCGGCCTCCTACTTTTTATCCACCGTTGCGACATAGACTGCCCCGACCAGCGCCGCCAGCATGAGCACGGACGCCACTTCGAACGGCAGCACATAAGCATCCGGGGATACCAGGGCCATACCGAGCGCCCGAACGGTGTCCAAACCTACGGGCAGCGCCGCCGCAGTCCGGTATACGTTCATGGCGTTTAGAATTAGGTTTACCAACCCGGCCAATACTGCCACTCCAAGCAGGGCCGGGATCCACCAGTTGGGGCGCGTTTGCACTCCTTTATCCATCAGCTCGCGCCGGGTCAGCATCACGGCAAAAATGAACAGGACGGCAATTGCGCCGATGTAAACCACCACCTGCACCACCGCCAGGAAGTTGGCCTGTAGCAACGCATACAACCCGGCCACCCCGAAGAGCGCCACCACCAACCACAAGGCGGCATGCAGCAGGTTGCGCACGGTTACCACCAGCAGAGCAGAAACGATGATTACTGCACCGGTCAAGAGGAAGATGATTTGTTCAGCAGTCATAGCGCATGCTCCTGAGGCTGCGCCGGCGTAATGGGTTTCCGCTCCGCCTGGCGTTGTCTGCGACCATAGCCACGCAGGATTTCGATCGTCACGAAACCGATCAGGATGTTCGATCCGAACATCCCCAGCACGTACAGCCAGCCCGGCAGCCCGATCAGAACCTTGTTCAGCACAGCCGTATCCACCAGCACCACCAGGGAGAGCGGTACAAGAAATTTCCAGTTGAAGGCCAGCATGTGGTCAATACGGATACGCGGCACCGAGTACTTGATCCACATGATCACCCAGTAACCCAACATGGCTTTGGCGATGAAGATCAGCGCCTGCACGAATGGGATGCTCAACCAGGCGAATGCGGGCAGTTTTTCCAGCCCGAAGAAGCCACCGTACCCGCCGAAGAACAGGATCGCGATGAACCCGCCAAAGGTGAAGGCATGCAGGAGCTCCCCCGCATAGAACCAGCCGAACTTCATGCCGGTATATTCGATATGGAAACCCGCCACGATCTCGGACTCGGCCTCGTTCAAATCGAAAGGTGACCGCCCCAATTCGGCGATGGCGCTGACCAGGAAAATAAGCAGCGCCAGTGGCGAGAGGATGGCGAACCACATGCCTTCCTGCGCTTGGGTGATCCCACGCACGCTCATCGTATCCGCCAGGATGGTCGGGACCAGCAGGATGATGACCATCGGGACTTCGTAGGAGATCATATTCGCCACCATGCGGAAGGCCCCCAGCAGGGCGTACTTGTTGTTAGACGACCAGCCCGCCATGATGATTGCCAGCGTGCCGAGCGCGCCGGCTGCAACGATGTAGAGCAGCCCCACGTTCAAGTCCACGCCATAGATGCTGGCAGCCAACGGCAGGATCGCCCACAGCACGATCACCGAGGCCGCCGCCAGCACGGGGGCGATGTTATAGACGATCTTGTCCGCTCCGTCCGGGGTGATATCTTCCTTGATGACCATTTTGATGATATCGGCCACCGGCTGGATCAGGCCGAATGGCCCGATCCGGTTAGGGCCGAGCCGGTCCTGGAAGCGCGCCACCACTTTCCGCTCGATCCACACCAGGCCGATATCTAGCGTCATGGCAAAGATGATCAGCACAACAATGCCGATGATATAAAGGAGGATGGTCACAAGCGCTGCTGGCAGGCGCCCGCCCGCCAGGCCGGTCAACCAGGCAGCGATGAAATTGATCGGATTGTTCCAAAAAGTCATGAATCTCTCTCCTCAAACAACGAAAAGGCTGAAAGGAATTTTCCCGTCAGCCTTAACAATGCACCCTTCGGAGTTTAGACCCATTCCAGCATACCTTTGCGCCAGGCATACACCAGCCCGGCCACCAGGATTCCAATAAATAAGATCCCTTCCAGCACCACGAACAGCGGCAATTGCTTGAGCGTCAGTGCCCAGGGGAACAGGAAGACCGACTCCACGTCGAAGACCAGGAAAACCAGTGCGAAGATGTAATATTGGGCCTTGAACTGCACCCACGACTCGCCCACTGTTTCGATGCCGCATTCGTACGTGCTTTGCTTGATCGGATTGGGTTTACGCGGCGCGACCAGCCTGGCAAAGGCCAGCGGAACCACCGGAACAATAATGCCGAGCACCAGGAAGATCCCAATATATAACCATTCATTCTGCATAGGCGCTCCAAAAACAATAATTTGTCTTGGTGTTATCCCAATAACACCGGGAAGGACTGGGTGTGTGCGGGCGGCTAAGCCGCCCGCACACACCCCCGCTCCTCAAGGTATTGAGATATTACTTGTCTTACAAAGCCATGACCGGCAAATTTTACCATAAAGGGAAGCAATAGGCATTTTCTGTTTCTCCCATTTTATAGTTATTTTTGTATTAATTGGGTAATGCTTGTATTACGCATGTACCTGAACCCGTAAGCCAGCCCCGGTTATTTGGGGGTTGGGCTGTCGTAAGCATGTCCCCTCCAGAGGATCGCCTTAGTGGGTCCTGCCGTATCGGTCTGCTCGGTTTTGTGATTGATTCACAATGTCCAGGAGCAGAAATTAGTTGTAGAATAGTAGAAATAATTTTACGTTTTACGTATACCCATCATCCCCACCCAAAAGGACCCCCAATCATGCCCACATACCCTCCCGAACCCTTCCGCATCAAAATGGTCGAACCCATCCGCCTACCCTCGCCAGAGGAACGCCGCAAAGCCGTCCAGGCGGCCGGTTACAACGTCTTCGCCCTCAATGCCGAAGACATCTTCATTGACCTTCTGACCGACTCCGGCACCGGCGCGATGAGCGACCGGCAATGGGCCGCCCTTATGCTGGGCGACGAATCCTACGCGGGGGCGCGCTCCTTCCAGCGCCTGGAAATTGCCGTCAGCGACATTTTCGGCTTCAAATACTTCGTCCCAACTCACCAGGGTCGCGCCGCCGAAAATATCCTCTCAGCCTGCCTGGTCAAGCCCGGGCAGTCCGTGCCCAGCAACATGCACTTCGACACCACCGATGCCAACATCCGGGCGCGCGGTGGCCGCCCGGCCGACCTGGTCATTGACGAAGCCGGCGACCCGGCGGTTCTGCATCCGTTCAAAGGCAACATGGATATTGCCAAATTGAAGGCCTTCATCGAAAAGACTGGCCCGGCTAATATCCCCTTCGGCATGGTCACCATCACCAACAACGCCGGCGGCGGCCAGCCCGTCTCGCTGGCGAACCTGCGGGCGATCTCCGAGACCTATCACTCCTACGGTATCCCCTTCATCATTGATGCCGCCCGCTTCGCCGAAAACGCCTATTTCATCAAGCTGCGCGAACCCGGCTATGCCGATAAAACCCCGCTGGCCATCGCTCGCGAGATCTTCGCCCTGGCGGACGGCATGTGCATGTCGGCCAAAAAGGATGCCATCGTCAATATCGGCGGCCTGCTGTGCGTCAACGACGAAGCACTCTACCGCAACATATGCAACGAACTGATCTTGCGCGAAGGCTTTTACACCTACGGCGGCCTGGCCGGGCGCGACCTGGATGCCATGGCAGTCGGCCTGTATGAGGGCCTGGATGAGGCTTACCTCGCCTGGCGTCTTAACCAGACCGCCTACCTGGCGCAGCGCATCAACGCCGCCGGCATCCCCACCATCCAACCGGCCGGCGGACACGCCGTCTACATTGACGCCGGTAGCGCTCTCCCGCATATCCCCCACGGCGAATTCCCCGGCCAGGCACTGGCGGTGGAGCTCTACCTTGAGGGCGCCATTCGCGCCTGCGAGATCGGCTCGGTCATGTTCGCCCACCCCGACCCCGACAGCGGCGAGATCGTCTACCCCAAGCTGGAACTCGTCCGTTTGGCTATCCCGCGCCGTGTTTACACACAGAGCCACATGGATTATGTTGCAGAAACGCTGGCAAAGATCGTCGAACGCAAAGCCGCAATACGCGGCTATAAATTCACCTATGCCCCGGAGTTGCTGCGGCACTTCACTGCCAAATTCCAACCCTTGTAACGCATACGCCAGATCAAGGTCTTTCTGCAAATATCCCCAATTGATTCCCCACCGGGCGCTCCCTCCCGGGAATACTGGTTTGAATGGGCGAATTGATCACCTGGTAAATCCCCAGTGCATTCTGCATCACCAGGGTGGATGATCCGCCGCCATCCATGTTCATCGCATTGGCCGCGCCGTAGTACATCATGAGTTGTGCCATTTCATACAAAGTGGCCCCCTGGCTGTAGAACGGCTGGCGTCCATCCGCCACAAACAGGATCAATTTTTTTCCAGTGTCATCCAGCCCGATGGCCGTGCGCGGGGCCGCGTAGCTATTATCCAGGTCAGCTATTGCTTTTCCGTTCACCACGATCATATTGTTCCCGGAAATCGCATTGTACACGGAAATATCTCCCAAGGTAAAACTCGCTCTGCCATCCTTGGAGAAATAGATCGTTGGGCCGGAATGCGGTCCGTATGCGACTCCGTCCGACATGGCGTAACCGTTCGGAGCCACCTGGTCCCCAACGTGCGGGAAATAATCAAACAGGTTTTTGGCCCACCACGGAGTGAACCCATCCCCATTGATGGCAATCTGAACCCCTGCGGCGCGCGCGAACTGGGAAGTGGTATGCGCCGTGAGGGCAAGCGTCTGCTTGGGATCGCCGGGCGTGACCAGAAAACCGATCCCAGGAGCTTGCAAATCCACAACAACAATATGGGCAACCATCGGGTATGGAGTAAAATGGACACGCCGGTAATAATGCACTCCCTGGAATGGCTGTGTGTTCATAGCCACCGGCAGGGGCCGGCCCAGGAAATACAGCAGCGGCACTCCAACGCAGACGATGCAAAGCACCAGTAGCAAGGGTAGTTTTCTTTTCTTTCGAGGTTCCATGGCGACAAACTATACCACCGATATTGAGAGGCGACAAACATGATCCCCAATCAATGGTACGCAATTCTTGAATCCAAAGAGATCAAAAAAGGCAAAATCATCAGCGTGACGCGGATGGGCGAGAAGTTGGTCGCATGGCGCAACGCCAAAGGTGAACTGTCTGTAATGAGTGACAGGTGCCCGCACCGGGGTGTGGCGTTCAGCGCCGGCAAACTGAATGGCGACTGCATCCAGTGTCCCTTCCACGGCTTCGAATACGATACATCCGGCAACTGCACCCTGGTTCCGGCCAACGGGCGCAACGCCGAGCCGCCCAAAGCCCTGCACGTGCAGAGCTATCCGGTACAGGAGGCGCACGGCTTCGTCTATATTTGGTGGGGGGAACCGCAGGGCGGGCTTCCGCCGGTGCCGTGGTTCGAGTCGATCGGTGACAATATGGTCTACACCACGCTGCGGGATCATTGGGCCAACCATTACGCGCGCGCCATCGAAAACCAACTGGACGTGGTGCACCTGCCCTTCATCCACTATAACACCATTGGGCGCGGCAACAAGGCCCTGGTCAACGGCCCGATCGCAAGGCAAGAGAGCCACTGGCCGGGCGACCACCTCATCAATCTGTGGGTCTATAACGAGGTTGACAACGGCCAGAAACCCAGGAAGCCCTCCGAGATGCCCGAACCCGACCGGCGGCCCTTCCTGCAGTTCCGTTTCGGCAACCTCTGGCAGAACTGGATCGCCGACGGCCTGCGTATCCTGATTGCCTTTGCCCCTATTGACAACGAAAACACCCTGATGTATGTGCGCTATTACCATACGGTGCATTTCCCGGTCTTGCGGCAAATTACCGGCTGGGTGGGTAGCTTGGCCAACCTGGTCATCGAGCGCCAGGACCGGCGTGTGGTTATCACCCAGCGCCCACCGCGGCCCGACCTGAACATCGGCGAGATCATGATTCCTGGTGACAACCCGATCGTCTTATACCGTAAGATCAGGCAGGACCTGATCGAAGGAAAAGGCTAGCAAATCCGAGGAATAGCGATAAAATTGACCGGTAGCTGAACTAATTGTTTTAATGGTTTTTAAATGAGGTTATCAAATGAATAAGCCATCCAAAGTGGCCGTGGTGCGCACCCGGCCGGAGAACGTTTTACAGGATTACCAGCGTTTGTTTGAACTGGCCGGCGGCAGCCAGGCCCTGCACCGGGATGTCACCACCATCCTTAAGGATAATATTTCCTGGCATTTTCCCATGCCGGCCGCCAATACCACTCCCTGGCAATTGGAAGGTTCCATCCTGGCCTTGCGGCAGGCCGGTTTTGACGACTTGGTGTGTGTGCAGAACCAGACAGTCATTACCAATGCCTTCAAAGGCGAGGATTTGAACGGTTACCTGCCCATCTTCAAGCATTACAACGTCCCAGCGCTCTTCAACTTTCGGAAAAAAGAGATGGAGTGGGTGCTCTACCGCCCCAAAGCCAAAATGCTGGCGCTCGACCACATTTACCCGGAAGGCATCCGAATCCCGGATTATTTCCAGGGAAAAAACATCCTGCACCTGCCCACGATCAAGACCCACATGTACACAACCACTACCGGGGCAATGAAAAATGCCTTCGGCGGATTGCTAAGCAAATACCGCCATTACACCCACACCTGGATCCATGAAACGCTGGTGGATCTGTTGGCCATTCAAAAAGAGATCCACCCCGGCATTTTCGCCATGATGGACGGTACCACCGCTGGCAATGGCTGCGGGCCGCGTCTCATGATTCCTGAGGTGAAGAACATTCTGCTGGCATCCGAAGATCAGGTGGCCATTGACGCCGTGGCAGCCAAATTAATGGGATTCGATCCCATGTCAATCCGGTATATCCGTCTGGCAACCGAGCAAGGCCTGGGAAACGGAGATGTGCGCCAGATCGAGCTGGTCGGTGACGATGTGTCCAATGAAAGCTGGAATTTCAAGATCACTCACAATTCGCACACTTTCCTGGCCTGGCTGTCCTGGTATGGCCCGACAAAATTCCTGCAAAAATTGATCTTCCGCACCCCGCTTGTAAACCTGACGATTGCCGTCTCCGAGGCCGAACAGGATTACTTCTACTGGCCCTTGAAGTACAGAGGCGTGACCAGGGAATGGCAGAACAATACAGAATGGGGTCACCTGTTTCAACGCTATCAAGGGCAAGGCTATTTGAACGTTTAATCTCTGGCGACCGAAGACGAGTCTGATCATGCCAAACAAAAAAATAGAGCTGCCCACGCAAATTGATCTCGACCGGTTCATTTCCACCCAGGCCCATGACCTGCGAACACCCTTCAACCACATCACCGGGTTCAGCAAGATTTTCTGAACACGGTCGGCGATGCACCACTGACCGATTTCCAAAAAGAAGACCTGGGAACCGTCTACCGCAGCGGGATGCGCGCCCTGATCCTGATGAATGGACTGATAGATATCGCCCGGATCAACCGGCAGGAAAAAGAGCCTTCCTGCAAAGATACGGATCTTGAACAATTGATCACACAAAGCTTGGCGCAGTTCAAAAAATTCAACCCCGGCACACAGATCCAACTTAACTACCAGATCCTTGCAACGGAAAAAACGATCCATGCTGACGAGCAGCTCAATCGCCAGATTATTGCTGGTTTTATCGCCTTCGTTGGGCTGTATTGCGAGGCGAAGGCGGCCATCACCATCACAGTGGCAGACGAGCCGGACTGGTTCCTGTTCACATTTAGCAGCGTTGGGATAAAGGCGCGCCTGCCCTCCGAACTGGATCGGGAATTGTTCGGGTATGTCAACCGCATACTGGTCGAAATGCAAAAAGGAGCCATCCGCCAAGCTGAGGAAACGGACGAGGGAGCCATTATCCGTTTCGCATTACCAAAAATAGCTGCCGAATAAATCGGGCCTTTCATGAAAAATGAAGCCACCGGCAGGCAGACAAAAGCAGCCCTGGGGTTGATTTTTGTCATCATGTTGATGGACGTCATCGGCATCACACTGCTTTCCCCAGTCGCACCGTATATCATTCAAAAATTCAGCAACCAAGCCCTGATGGTCACCATGCTCACCGTGCTGTATGCCGGTGGGCAATTTATTGCCGCTCCCCTGATCGGCAAGCTGGGCGACCGCTATGGGCGCCGCCCAGTGCTGCTGGTCAGCCTGGTCGGACAGGGGCTGGGTTACCTGATTTTCGGCATAGGGGGCGCTTTATGGATCCTGTTCCTGGGGCGCATCATCGGTGGCATCACCGGTGGCAACCTCTCCACAGCCAGTGCTTATATTGCGGATGTGTCTACCCCCGGGCAACGTTCCAAAAATTTCGCCCTGATCGGCATGGCCTGGAGTGTCGGCCTGATCCTTGGTCCGGCCGTTGGGGGCCTGCTTGGCCAATTCAACCTGCAAGCCCCCGCCTATGTGGCGGCCGGGTTATCCTTTTTGAATGTCTTGCTGGGATTTTTCATTCTGCCCGAATCGTTGCCAAAGGAACGCCGGGAAACCGCCCCGATGCGTCCCGGCGACTACAACCCGATCGTTGCTCTTATCGAGATGGCCCGCAAACCCGGCCTGGGCTGGCTACTGCTGGTAATGGGACTGTTCACCTTCGCCTTTAACGGTATCAACAGCATTTCAACCATCTTCGTGATCCAGAAATTTTCGGCCCAACCCTGGCATCTCAGCCTGCTGCTGGGGTTGGCCGGTATCGCTGTGGGCGCCAGCACATTTCTGCTGGTGCCGCGCATGGTCCCCCGCTTTGGCGATACCCGGGTGGCCCTGGTAAGCATGATCGGGCAGTCGCTTGTGGACGTTTCGATATTTTTTGTTCCGCTATTCTGGCCGATCTTTCCTTTGAACATGCTGGTCAGTGCGATCAGCGCATTCACCTTCCCAACCCTGACCACGCTTACCACAGAACTGGTCCTGCCGCGTGAAGTGGGCCTGCTGATGGGCGTGACCACAGGGGTGGGCAGCCTGATGAATATCTTCGGCCCGCTCTGGGCTGGCGCGATGTACGACCACGTAATGGTTGGCGCACCCTACTGGATGGGGGCAATCCTGTTGGTGCTGGCGGGCCTGATGCTGCTTCGCCCGACCAGCAAAGTGCAACCGGCCGCGTGAAGAGAGTGATCTGCCCATCAGCAATTAGCAACCTCTTTCGTGAAAACCCCCTAATCATGCGCTGCGGTCCTGAAGGGAGCGGCGCTCGCATTACGGAGGCCGTTACGGTGGAAGCCCCCTGGCTGACGATTCGTTACGTAAAACAGCAGGCCTTCGTCGCCCACAGCCGCACCTTCAAACTCCTCCCGTCCGTACTTGAAGAGCGACTCAAATAGATGCACATTATGCTTTACCCATCCTCCGCCGCCCGCATCGCCTGGAACGCCGCAATCGCCACCTCCAGGATCTTCTCATTCGGCTCGCGCGTGGTCAGGGATTGCAGAGCCAGGTTGGGTTTGACGATCAGGCGCACGAACGGGTTGGAGATATGGTTGGCGGTCCAGCGCAGGTACTCGTAGGCAATGCCCACAAGGACCGGGATCATCAGGATGCGGCTGATCAGCCGCCACTCCAGCGAGAGCGGGCCTAGGAGGGTAAAGAAGAACAGCGACAGCACCACCAGGATCAGCAGGAAGGCCGTCCCGCAACGGGTGTGTGCCAGCGGGAATTTCGCCACGGAAGCCGGGGTCAGTTCCACGCCGGCTTCGTAGGCGTTAATGGTTTTGTGTTCGGCACCGTGATAGGCAAACACACGCGCCACATCCGGCATGAACCCGATCGCCCAGATATACCCAACCAACATGAGCAGGCGCAGCACACCTTCGGCTAGGTTGCTCCACCAGGCATTCCAATGCAAGAAGTGTTCGGCTAGCCAGCCGATCCCGGCCGGGACCAGGAAGAAGATCGCCAGGGCAAACAGGAGGGTCACGCCGAGGGTAATATAGAGCGCCGGGCCTTCCAGCTTTTCTTCCTCGCCAGTCTGCAGATTCGCAGAATCGGTCAGGGCTTGCATGCCCAGGCCGAGCGAATCCCACAGCATAATCAGCCCGCGCAGGAACGGGATTTTGGCAATATTGGTTTTATAGATTCCGCCCAAGGGCTCAACTTTGGTAACAATCCTGCCATCCGGGGCACGCAAAGCTACCGCGCAGGCTTTCCGGCCGCGCATTAACACGCCCTCGATAAGCGCTTGCCCACCGTATGTGATCAGTTTGTCTTCCAAAGCTTATACTTTCAGATTCATAAAGAAATGGATATACGCATCGATTCCACGGTACCAGGTTGGCAGGTTTTGTTTTTCGTTCGGGGCATGCACGTTGTCATCCGGCAAGCCAAATCCGCAGATGACTGACTCCACACCCAGAAGGCGCTGCATGTCACCCACCACCGGGATGGAACCGCCTTCCCTTTTGAAATAGGGCCGCATCCCCCAAACCGTCTCCAGCGCCTTCGACATGGCCTGGACACCCCGGTTATTCCGGTCAGAAATGGATGCCGGGTTGCCAGCCAGCGTCTTCACCTCCCAGCGGATATCGTCGGGAGCGTGCTGTTCCAGGTAACGCAGTAACTGCTGGTGGACTTCTTCAGGGTCCTGGTCTGGCACAAGGCGCATCGAAAGCTTTGCCATCGCCCAGGTCGGGATGACAGTCTTGGAACCTTCGCCGGTAAACCCGGAAAGCAGGCCATTCACATCCAGGGTTGGACGCGCACCGGTCAGTTCGTTGGCGGTATAGCCAAGTTCGCCACGCAGGTGGGAAACGCCTGTCTGCTCAATGTAATGGCGTTCGTCGGTTGGCAGACGTGCAAATTCCTCTCGCTCCTCTTTGCTCAAGCCACGCACGCGTGCGTAGAAACCCGGTAGGGTTATGCAACCCTGGTCATCGTGCATACCGGCGACCAGTTCGGCCAGAGCATTGGCCGGGTTATGCACCACACCACCATATATACCGGAGTGCAAGTCATGTGCCGGGCCGTTGACGCGCAGCTCGAAATAAGCCAGGCCGCGCAGGCCATAGGTGATGGTCGGGTACTCCCGGCCGATCATGCCGGAATCGGGGTTGACGGCAAAATCGCAGGATAGCAGATCGGTATGGCCGGCAATAAACGCTTCCAGGTTGGGGGAACCGACTTCCTCCTCCCCTTCGAATAACCATTTGATGTTGACCGGCAGCCCGCCGGTCTGAACCAATGCTTCGACGGCTTTCAACGTCACTAATGCCTGCCCCTTCATATCCGATGAGCCGCGTGCAAAGATATCCTCGCCTCTTACGGTAGGCTCGAATGGATCACTTTTCCAAAGTGCCAGCGGATCCACCGGTTGAACATCGTAATGGCCGTAAATCAGGACGATCGGTGCACCCGGCGCTCCCAGCCATTCCCCATAGACGATCGGGGCCTGGGTGGTTGGGAAAAGCTGCACTCGCTCCATCCCCAGGGCGCGCAGTTGTGCCGCCAACCAGTCAGCGGCGCGCTGAATATCCGGTATGTGCGCTTTCTCCGTTGAGATGGAAGGGATAGCCAGGATTTCTCTAAAAGCGTTTAGGAATTTTTCTTGATTGCTGTGGGCATATTGCAGGGCATTCTCGCGTTGGTCGGCCATATAGCCTCCTTATGATATTTAAATCTATGGGGTGATGGTTGGCAATCCAGTCTGATCGAGGGCACGTTTGGTCACCAAGTACCAGTTGGCGATACCATTGAACCGGTCGGCTGGTTCGAAAAACGGCACCGCCTGCACCCCTTGCACGCGTTCATCCACCGCATATGTATAGACGGGATAGTACAACAACAAGGCCGGAAGCTCGCGGGCAAAAACAACCTGGAAGTTGCGATATAAGCGGGCCCGCATATCCATGTTAGTCACTATGCGCGCTTGCTCAATATATTCACTGGCGGGAACATCGCTCCATTGCGAGTAGTTCTGTCCGCCGGTAATTTCAGCCTGGTGCCAGAACGGATACGGGTCCGGATCGTACGAACGGCTAAGATCCAGATCCACGAGGGCAGCCTGGTAAGTGCGCGGCGTCAGGTAGTTATTCAAAAGTACATCATAGGACACTGGATTAAGCTTCACTTCCACACCAATGGCCGCCCAGTTCTGTTGGATGGCCTGGGCCAACTGGGCATGCAAGGCATCCTGCGGATATGCCAGCGTAAAGGAAAGCGAAACAGTATTCTTGGCGCGCACCGTGCTGTTGGCAGGCAGAACATACCCGGCAACGTTCAGTTGAGCCGCGGCTACAATGGGGTTGAAACCGATCGGGGTAATGCCGTCATAATACGCCCATGTACCCGGCAGGATCGGGCTATCGGCCACGATCCCTTGGCCCTGAAGGATTGTATTCACCATCCATTGTCGGTTCAGGCCAAGCATCAGGGCATTACGAACATCAACATCCTGGAAAAAGGACGATTGCTGATTGCCCAGGTTAAGCAAAATTAGGGTCACGCGTGGCATGCGACTGGAGTACAGGGACAAGTTCTTATTGGCAAGTGCAGCCGGGAGCACATCCTGGGTAATCTGGCTGATCCCGAGCACTTCTCCCGCCTGGTAAGCCGCCAGGGCAGCCAGTGAGCTTGGATAATACCGGAAGACAATTTGGTCCACAAACGGCATCTGGCCGAAGTAGTTCTTTGAAACAGTTAGCACCACGCCGCTGACCTTCCCGTTATCAACCATCAGGTGATCAATTTTATAGGGACCCGACCCAACCGGCGCCAGGTTGAAATTGTTCGTTGCCAACTGGTCCGCCGCGACCGATCCCAAAAGGTGCTTGGGCAGGATGCCAAATGTCAGGTAGTCCAGGAATGGAGCAAAGGGCTCCGAGAGGACAAATTTAATATTTTTATCGTTAAGGCGGGTGATTTGAACCCCATCCCAAAGGGCGCGCACATCTGGGGAGTACGCAGAGTATTGACTGCGCAACAGGTTGAGAGTAAACAGCACATCGTCGCTTGTGACCGGGGTGCCATCCTGCCAGATGGCATTGGCGCGCAGGGTGACATTGTAGATCGTTCCATCAGATGAAACACCCCACGATTCAGCCAAGTCAGGCTGTGGCACGCCGCGCGAATTGAATTTAAGCAGGCTGCTGAAAACCAGACGATCCACATCCCGGTCGGCTGGGTTATTCAAGTCAAGCAAGGGATTCAGTCGTCCGAATGAACCGACCAGAGCCTCGGTATAGATACCTCCGCTGGTTGCCTGTGGCAGGATTGGATTGATGGACGGCTGCTGGGTAAGCAAAAGCACCGCCACCACCACCAGCGTCAGGGCGACAACCAAGAATTGCCAGCGCAGTTTTTTCATGTATATGAATTAAAGAAAGGCCGCTTCCGGGCACAACAACAGACCGGTGCTGGCCTTTCCTTATTATGCTGTTCTATTGGTGGGCGGAAAGAATCACCAGAGTAATCGCCAGCACGAAGAACAAAACGCTGAAAATGATGGTTACCCAGAAAAGTGTTTTTTCGATTCCGCGCCGGGCAGTGAATACGCCTCCGGCATCCGAACCCGTCAGACCGCCCAAACCAGCTCCCTTGCTTTGCAGGATAATACTGACGACCAACGCGATTGATGTTAAAATCAAAGCACCATCCAAAATATTAGTCATTCACAAGCCTCCAGAAATTTTTGACGCCAAATTATACCTGTGATAAGGGTAAACCGTCAACCAACGTTATGAACGAACTGGTCATAAACTTGCACATGCACACGACCTACTCCGACGGTTCCGGTACCTACGCGGAACTTGGGCGTGCCGCCCTGAGAGCCGGTCCGGATGTGCTTTTGGTCACCGACCATAATATATTGGTGCAAGGCGTGGATGCTTATTATCGGGAAGGAAAGAAACGCGTCCTCGTGCTTGCATGCGAGGAAATCCACGATCAGAAGCGTGCCCCACAGAAAAACCATCTGCTCGTTTTTGGCGCCAGCCAGGAACTGGCAACCCTGGCCGATGATCCACAAAACCTTATCAATGCCGTGCGCAGATCAGGCGGCCTGTGCTTCATAGCGCATCCGGTTGACCTTGCAATGCCGGCCTTCGGGGAGCCGGACATCTCCTGGGAAGACTGGGGCGTTACCGGCTTTACCGGTCTCGAATTGTGGAACGGATTCAGCGAACTCAAGGCGATCGCCAAAGGGAAGCTGGATGCCATTTTCCACGCATTCTTTCCGGAGACCATTCCACACGGTCCGCTTCCACAGACTATCCATATCTGGGATAATTTGCTCAGCCAGGGCCAGCGCGTGGTGGCAGTCGGCGGCTCAGATGCTCACGCCCAGCACATGACGCTGGGACCATTACACAAAACTATTTTCCCTTATGAATACCACTTCTCAACCATTAATACGCATATACTGGTACCCACTCCATTGACTGGGGATCTGGCCCAGGATCGCATAATGGTATTTGATGCCCTGGCTGCCGGTCATTGTTATATCGGAAATGACCTGCCTGCTTCCACGCGCGGCTTCCGTTTCTCGGCACAGGGAAAGACGATCAATGCCATGATGGGTGACGCAATCCAGGCAGATGGTCCGTTGACACTCCAGGCCAAATTTCCATCCAAAGCCGAGATACACTTAGTCAAGGATGGGAATCGAATTAAAACCTTGCATGGCGATACACTAACGCATATTGCCAACCAGGCCGGCGTCTATCGCATTGAGGCCTACAAGCATTTCTTGGGGAAATTTCGCGGTTGGATCTTCAGTAATCCCATATACGTCAAATAATCGCCCTCCCCAAAATCCGCCATATCGCTTACAATACAGCCCGTTCCAAAAAAACGGGCCGCTTGTGTGGCCTGTCTTCCGCCCCCGGCTCACCCACGGTGAATGTCCGGGAGCATATCCCGAGGAAAGGAGGTTTTCCCTATGCGTAAGTACGAGTTGGTTTGTATTGTCCATCCAGACCTGGACGAGACCGCCTTTAACGGCGTCGTTGAAAAGGTCAAAGGTTGGGTTGCAGAGACCAGCGGCAGCGTTGACAAAGTGGAAGCTTGGGGTCGAAAGCGCCTGGCTTATACGATCAAAAAACAACGCGAAGGCCAGTATGTTTTGTTCAACCTGGGCCTGGAACCGGCAGGCACCACTGCTTTGGATAAGAATCTGCGCTTCCTGGAACCAGTTATTCGTTACATGCTTATTGCTGTGGATTAAACGATACCACCGGCGTTTTTTTGTTCCTGTATTTCAAGAAAGGAGTGAAGGATGAGTCGTGGATTGAACAAAGTTATGATTATTGGCAATCTGGGACGTGACCCGGAAATGCGTTACACGCCATCTGGTCGCCCGGTGACCACCTTTTCGGTTGCCACCAGCCGCTCCTGGAACACCGCCGATGGAGAACGCCACACAGAGACTGAATGGTTCAACGTCGTCACTTGGGGAAATCTGGCCGAGATTTGTAAACAATACCTGACCAAGGGCCAGCAAGTTTACATAGAAGGCCGTCTCCAAACCCGGCACTGGGAAGACAAAGAAAACGTCAAGCACTCCACCGTCGAAATCGTCGCCACGGAAATGATGATGCTCGGCGACCGCCGGGATACCAACCATGGCCCGGCTGGGGAAGAACTTATCGCATCAGAAGAACCCAATGGCCAAGCCGGGGAGGCAGATGAATTCCCGTTTTAGGTTTTGGCCTGCATATCGCAGCAGATACACTTTCTGCTGCGCAAAGTAAATCAGATTGGAGTACCTATATCTTATGGATCACCCGATGGATAATGAAATGGAAGGTGGGCAGGAGCGTCGTTATTACGCCCGCCCTAAAATCTGCCAGTTTTGTGCGGACCGGCATATGCTGATTGATTACAAACAATCCGATGTTTTACGCCGTTTTGTCACCGAAGAAGGCAAAATCCGCCCACGCCGCCAGACCGGCACCTGCGCCAAGCACCAGCGTGAACTGGCCGTTGCCATAAAACGCGCCCGCCACATCGCCCTGCTTCCCTTCACAGGCCGGGCCTTCAACGAAGATCGCTAAAACCTGGCACCTATCAATGGCATGATCTGCCGGGTAAGTTCTCATTTTTATGCGACACGAAATGCCGAAAAATATGCAGAGAGTATATAGAGCTCTGCCCTATCAGCCTGCCCGGCAGTAATATTTTTGCAAAGAGGTATATCTATGGCAAAAAGCAAGTCTCCAAAAGTATTATCAAAAAAACATCTGGCTCGCCAGGAGCGCGAACGCAGACAGACAAGAATGATCACCGGTGTCGCCATCGGGATCATTGCGATCGTGATCTTGGGCATCGCTTATGGGCTCCTGAGCAATACCCTCTTCCTTCGATGGAGGCCAGCTATAACCGTTAATGGTGAATCGCAGAGCCTGTATGATTTCCAGCAACATGTAATCGTTGCCCGCCAGCAATTGATCAACCAGTATATTCAAACTACAGAAATGGCCCAGATGTTTGGCATGGATCCAACCACCGATCCACAAATGTCCCAGAATTTGAACCAGATCACATCGGAGTTGAATGACTCGTCGACGCTGGGCGGAAATGTTATCAATGATATGGTCGGTGACCTGCTCATTCGCCAGTATGCCAAGGCGCATGGCATCACGGTCACTGCCGCGGATGTAGAAACCGCCGCTGAAGCAGCGTTAAATTACTATCCAAACGGCACCCCAACCCTCACTCTCACCCCGACCCTGTTGGTGTATTCAACACTTAACCCAACTCAATTGGCTTTGATTACCTCAACGCCTACACCGACTTTCACTACCTCCCCAACTCTTGGGCCAACCTCCACCCTTCTTCCAACCGCAACCCTTGAACTGACCAGTACGAATACTCCCATTCCAAGCCTCACCCCCACCGCCACACCATACACCATTAAGGGATATCAAAGCCAATATCAAACCACCTTTAAAACCTATTCCGCAATAGGTCTTGATGAGGCAGAGTTCCGCTATATTTTCTTCGAAACCGGTCTCTATCACGACCGGGTCCAGGCTAAGGTTACAGCCAATGTAGCCCACCAGGAGGACCAGGTCTGGGCACGCGTGATCATGCTGGCAGATCAAACCTCTGCCAACGATGTCGAAACACAACTGGCTGCCGGCGGCGATTTTGGCGCCCTGGCCGCCAAAGATTCCATCGACACCAACAGCAAAACTAATGGTGGAGATTTGGGTTGGTTCGGGCGCAGTTCTACCACAGTCCCCATCGAGCTTGCCAACGCGGCCTTCTCCATGAAAATTGGTACCATCAGCCAGCCGGTCAAAACCGCCAGCGGTTATTACATAATTCAGTTGCTTGGTCACGAGGTTCGTACATTAACAAGCGATGAATACGCGGCCGCAGTTTCAACTGCTTTCACAGCCTGGCTTCAACAGCAGCGCGCCGCCTCCAAAGTCGTTATCAATAACGATTGGACAAATTTCGTTCCAACCACTCCCACCCTCGCACAAGCACAAGCCAATGAAAACTCCACCGCGACATCATTTGCGGAGACCTCCCAGGCACCGAACGGAAGCAAGTAAAGTATTATAAGCAAGGTTCAAGATAACAAAACAGTGGTTGGCTTTTATGCCAACCACTGTTTTGTTATCCTACCATCAATAAGCTATTTCAAGTAATCTTCCGAAATTTCATCCAGCTTCAGGCTGATGATTTGGCTGGCCGAATCGCGCCCCATGGTAACCCCATAGATCACTGCGGCTGCCTGAACCGTGTTCCGGTTGTGGGTGATGATAATAAACTGCGTTTCCTTGCTTAACTCCAAGAGCAAGTCCCGGAAGCGGCCCACATTGGCTTCATCAAGCATGGCGTCCACCTCATCCATCACGCAAACGGGTGTAGGCGAAACCTTGAGCAGGGAAA
The DNA here is from genome assembly GCA_963837875.1 of uncultured Chloroflexia bacterium. Lineage (GTDB taxonomy): Bacteria > Chloroflexota > Anaerolineae > Anaerolineales > Villigracilaceae > UBA877. The sequence goes on along the minus strand of CAWIOV010000001.1, from coordinate 1,222,166 downwards.
AGACCAGCGCGATTGCTGTCAGGCTGCGCTCCCCACCCGATAGAAGCGAAAGACCCTGCTCGCGCCGTCCGGGTAGACGCGCCTCAATATCAATACCGGTTTCGGTCAAGTTATCAGGGTCGGTTAATACCAAACGTGCTACCCCACCCCCGAACAACCGATGGAAAATCGTATGGAATTGTTCTGCCACCGCATCGAACGTTTTTTGGAATTCGCGCCGGGTGATTTCATCCAATTCTGCAATCACCTGGTGCAAGTCGGTTTCGGCCTTGTGCAGGTCATCCAATTGTACGGTCAGAAAAGTGTGCCGTTCCTTGACCGACCGGTATTCCTGTTGTGCTTCCGGATTAACCGCACCCATGCGTCGCAATTGTGCGCGCAGACGGGTCATGTTCTCTTCGAGATCAGGCGACAACTCGTTCACTGCCGGCAATTGTTCCACCATGCCATCCAAAGGCAGAGGCACCGGACCGGAAACGTCACTGGCATATTCAAAGGCCACCAGGCCAAAATCATCTTCAATTTTCTGCCGCAAGGCTTCCAGCATTTCCTGTTTACGGCCCAGTTCAAGCTGTACCTGGTTATGGGTTCGTTCGACCCGTGCCAATGCAGACTGCCCTTCCGTTTCCTGTTTTTGTAAATCCACTTCCTGCGCTTCTGAAGTCTCAAGTTCTTTCTCTGCCGGTTCGATCAAGCTGCGCAGTTGCTCCAATTGAGCGTTTATCCCTGAAGCCTGTCCACGCAGGTTCTCACGCGCATTCTCCAACTCCGCCAGCGCTTTATCGATTTCCTCTAGACGATTTTCCAGCGCAACCTGTTGACCCTCCAACCGGTCGGAAGCACTCTTACGCTCCACCTGGCGGGTGTGGGCGTCATGCAGGGCCCGTTCCGCCACCGCCGAACGGGTTGACCAGAACGTCACTTGCTCCTGGAATTCATCCGTACTTAGGGCCGCCCATGCTGCTGCTTGTGTCCGCAACGTCTCCTGTGCCTGCGCCATCTCGTTTTCGTTTAGAGACAGTGCAGACTCAGTCTGCGCGTGCTCTTTCTCTGCCTGGGTAATCTCAGATGCAATACTGGCTTTCTGGCCGGCTTGCCATTCAACCTGCCTCCGGGCTGATTCCTCCCGAACCTGGGCCTTGCGTTCGGTGTTCCGGGTAGCTTCCAGGCCAGCGCGCTTCTCGCCAACCACATCCTGGCGGTCTGCGACTTCGTCACGAGCAGTTTCTACCTGGCGTGAAAGCTTCAGCAACTCGGAGTCCAATTTTGCAATCTGATGCTCAACATTGGCAAGGGCTTCCTGCAATTCGCGCCGCTGGCGGGGACGTCCCAACGCTGCAGCTTTGGCCGGTTTTCCGGCCGATACCTGTCCGGTGGCATGGAACACCTCGCCCCGCAAGGTTACCGCCCGGGTGTTTTTTGGTTGGCCAGCCAGGATCCGCCGCGCGGCTGAGCGGTCACGCACCACGAGCACCTGTCCAAGCAGCAAATCCAACGCCGGGCGGTATTCCGCTGAGGCCTTAACCAAATCAGAAGCCACACCCAAACAATCAGCACTGCTTTTCACTTCGAGCGGTTCAGCCGGAGAGAGCCAATCCAGTGGCAGGAGCGAAGCCCGACCAGACTGACCAGAATCAAGCAACAGCATGGCCTGTTCGGCAGCTTGGCCAGACACGAAAAGCACGGCGTCAGTGTATTCTCCTAACGCCGCGGCAATTGCCACTTCCAATTCTGCCGGAACATCTAAAGCAGCCGATAAAGCCCCACGCGCGCCACCGAGCTTGGACTGCCTGGAAGCGTCCAGGAGCACTTTCGCCCCATCCGCATACCCAGCCAGGGATTGCTCGGCCTGTTCCAACACTTCCATTTGCGCTTTGAAACGGGCTTGTTCAGCCTGCCTTGATGAACGCACAGACTGTTTTTCCTTAACCTGTGCATCCAAATCCACTTGCTGGTTACGCGCAAGTTGGAGTTCCGCTTCGGCTTTTTGCAAAGCGGTTTCCGCTTTCTGCCGGGCAGCAACCCCCTCCTTGAGCTCCCGGGCGGCCTGTTCTGCCTCGGTTTCAACCAGAGCAATACTTTGTGCCAGCGCTTCCAACTTCTGTTTCTGGCCTTCCATACGGGAAGTTATTTCATCCAACCGGGCCTGCAGGCGGGCTCGCCGCGCATTGAACATCTCCAATTTTTGGCGGGCAGTTTGGATGCTCGCATCAAGGCGGGACTTCTCAGCCTGGCGCTCATCCAAGGCAGCCTGCGCCAACCCGGTTTGAGTCCGTGCTTCATCGTATTCGGCCTGCAACCGTTCCGTTTCGGATGCAGTCTCCCTCAGCCGTTCCAGTGCGATTTTGAATTCCTCTGACAGGTGGGATTGTTCACTCAGACCTGACTGGCGGTTATCCAGCAAGGCGCGTTGGCGTTCATCCAGCACTGCCAGGTCGCCGCTGGTGGATTCGCGGCTCTCATGCAATTGTGCCGACTGGCGATGCCATGAGTTTAACCGGGCCCGCAAACCGTTCAGATGGTCACGGAAAGCCGTAAAGTTCTGGCGAACTTTCTGATAAGTTTCGCGCGCCTCGGCCAGTTTGGCTTCCTGGCTTCGTCCCAGATCCAGCGCATCAGTATGTTCCCGTTGGGCGCGATGCCAGTGAAAACCATACCATTCAAGCAGCAACACACGCAGGTCAGCCTGCAACTGGGCGTACTCCTGGGCCCGTGCGGCCTGACGTTCCAGGCTTTTTAGGCGTGGCTCCAGTTCCGCCAGGATATCGAGCACACGGTCAAGGTTGCGACTGGTGGTCTCAAGCCGGCGCAATGCTTCCTCCCGGCGCGTACGATAGAGACCGATCCCCGCCGCCTCTTCGAAAAGCCGGCGACGCTCATCGGCTTTGAGCGCCAGCGAGGCATCCACCAGGCCCTGGCCTAGAATGGTGTACGTCCGTTCGGATAGACCAGATTGCGCCAGGAGTTCATTGATATCCTTCAACCTGACATGCTGGTTATTGAGCAGGTATTCATTGCGGCCATCCCGATAAGAACGGCGTGACAGACTCACCTCGGAGAAATCCACCGGCAACCAGCCATCCGAATTATCAAAAGTCACCCCAGCAGAGGCCATGCCGGCGCGTGGGCGTTGCTCCGACCCTGCAAAAATCATATCCTCGGTTTTTTTTGCGCGCAGAAGGCTGTAGGATTGCTCCCCCAGCACCCATCGTAAAGAGTTGGCGATGTTGGACTTACCGGAACCATTCGGTCCAACAATGGCAGTAATACCTTCCGCAAATTCAAAGGCTGTTTTGGCAGCGAAAGTTTTATAACCGTGGAGTTCGAGGGATTTAAGTCTTAAAGGCATGATGAATGGTCGGATCAGGATTCAGTTTTCTCAATTACTTCCAAAGCGGCTTGGGCAGCCAGGCGCGCCGCGATCTGTTTATTGTGCCCGGAACCATTACCATATACCTTGCCGTTGATGCGGACTTCAACTTCGAACATCCGCTCGTGTTCCGGGCCGCTGGCTTGCAAGGTAACATACTGGGGAATGCCAAGCTTTCGTCCCTGGCTCCATTCCTGCAAGCGGCTTTTTGGATCTTGCAGGTCGGGCCGGAGCAGGATCTGTTGGCTTGCTTCATCCAGCATGGGATGAATAAATTCCTGTACAACAGAGATATCGGTCTGCAAATACAAGGCGCCGACCAAAGCCTCGAATGTGGCGCACAGCAACACTTCCCTCTCGCGGCCGCCTGCCTGATCTTCACCGTGTCCAAGGCGCATGGCAGGTCCCAGTTTCAGGTTACGGGCGAATTCGGCCAACTGTTCCTCGCAGACCAGAGCCGAGCGCATACGCGTCAAACCGCCTTCGGCCATCTCGGGAAAATGGTTATACAGCCAAGCCCCGGATATAAAATCCAGTACTGCATCACCCAAAAATTCCAGGCGCTCGTTATCCTCCAGCGCTTCCGGATGTTCATTAATATACGAACGATGGGTCAAGGACCGCGTGAGCAGGAGCAAATTCCGGAAAGGAAGCCCCAGCCTCTCAGCCAGTCCGGCTGGCGATTCCTTCCAATCCCCAAGCGGGATACTAGTCATACAAGCCTCCCGGAACGCAGGAAGCGCCAGCCGCCTCACGAGGTCAAGCGGCTGGCGGTCGCTTGGTTCCAAAGTGAATATCGGGCCGATTGTAACCCGATTTATCCAGGCTGACCAGCGTTTGTGATAGAATCCGCACTGATTTTCACCCAAGGAGTAAAATATGCCAGAACAATCTGCCGAACAGACGAACTTCCTCAATAATGCCGAAATGGGATTGGGAGCCTGGGCCTGGGGCGACCGCATCTTCTGGAATTACGGGCATGGTTACTCCGATGACGATATTGCCGCAGCTTTTCGAACCTCGCTGGCAGCCGGCGTGAATCTGGTGGATACTGCCGAGATTTATGGTTCAGGACGTTCCGAACATCTGCTCGGGCAGTTTATCAAAAATACCGAAAAATCCGTCATAGTGGCAACCAAGTTCTTCCCCATTCCCTATCGCTTCACGAAAAATAGCGTGGTCCGCGCCTTGCGCGGCAGCTTGGAGCGCCTCGGGCTGGAACGCGTCAACTTATACCAGTTGCATTGGCCCAGCCCAGTGGTGCCCATTGAAACGTATGTGGAGGGCTTGGCTTTGGCCGTTCAGGCCGGACTTACCCAAAAGGTAGGAGTGTCGAACTACAATCTGGAACAGATGGAGCGGGCAACGAAAGTACTGGCACACCACGGCATTGCGCTGGCCTCCAATCAGGTGGAATACCATCTTCTCGATCGCAAGGCTGAAAGAAGCGGTTTGCTCGGCCGTTGCAAGGAAACCGGTATCCGTCTGATTGCCTATTCACCGTTGGCAATGGGTTTGCTGACAGGGAAATACACGTCTGAAACGCCTCCACCCGGGGCGCGCGGACGGAAGTATGCCGCCATCTTGAAAGAGTTGCCGGCGTTAATTGCGCTGATGACCGAAATTGGCAAGGGCCATGGTGAGAAAACACCTGGACAGGTGGCATTAAATTGGGTCATTTGCAAAGGCGGCTTGCCCATCCCCGGCGCAAAGACGGCCAAACAGGCCGAACAAAATGTAGGCGCCATTGGATGGCGATTAACGCCGGAAGAGATCCAAGCATTGGATGATGCCAGCGATAAAATGACTTAAACTAGTGCAAAATTTGGATGAGGTTATTGTAATCATCGGTCCATAGACCGATCTTGGAGCGATAACCCGCCATAGGAACGGCTCGCGCGCTAATTTGTGGGACAGCCAATTCATCTGCGTTACGCGCCAGCAATACCCACAGCGAATGATTTGTGGTGGTTCCATTACCAGGATCATCTATAAGTACGCGGCTCAGGTTGAAATGATTAGCCAGAGTCCATACCACCGGCACCAAGTCAAGGTGACGGTTCGAAATGTGAACTGCCAGGATACCATCCGGCGCGAGTTGTTTGAGATACAAGTCGAACGCTTCTTCATCCAAAAGATGTACCGGGATGGAATCACCCGAGAATACATCCAGGATTAGCACATCGTAGTTCTGTGGCTGCCCGGTATCCAACTCTCTCTCCAGGGAGAGACGCGCATCCCCGGGAACAATCTCTATTTTTGCCTTGGAGTTTGACAGGTAACTGAAATAGCCATCTTCCCCTTCTGCCAAACGGATCATGATTGGATTGATTTCGTAGAAGCGGTATATATCGCCGGGTTGACCATAGGCTGCCAGAGTTCCGATGCCCAATCCCAAAATACCCACACGCATGCCTGTGCCGCGCTTCGGGCTGTTCAGAAGGGCCAACCCACCCCCACCCGTCTTGCCAAAATAGGAGGTGGGCACATCCCTCTGGGCTGGATCCATAAATTGATAACCGTGCACAGTCACCCCGCTCACCAACTGCAAGCCGGATAAGCCATCTACACTGAATGCTTTTACCCGTACCACGCCATAAAAATTACGCTCGATGAACAGTTCATTGCTCAGGTCGGCATGGATTTGCTGGTAGGAACGTACGCCTGCGATCATGATCGCGCTCAACAGAAGCACCCAATTGGCCATAAATAACCAACGTTTGGGCCTTCTTGGTGTTTTAGAAACCAGGGTCACGATCAGGAACAGAACCCAGCATAACATCAGCCCAAGCGGTAATTCCCAGAAACCCTTAAAACATACGGCGCGACAAAATTGATCACAATTCCACCCAGCGCGCCTCCCACCGATACCATAAGATAGAAGGATGTCAACCGGGAAGGATGCGGGCGCAGGCGGTAAAGCTCGCCATGACATACCATGCAGGCAGCAAACAGAACCAGCGCGTAAATCCCGATCTGGGTGGGAATATCCAGCGCCTCCGAACGCCCCAGCGCCCACCCGGATAACAACATGGCAATGAAAAAAACCACCAGAAAAACCTGCCGCGAATACCAGCCTTCCCCCGAAAAAGCCAGGATGAAGGTCAGCAAGTAAATGGTCAGCGGCAATACCCATAGGAATGGGATAACAGCCACCTCCTGGGTGATTTGACTGGTTACCGCCAGGAGCAGGATGGAGGCAGTTGCAGCCAGCGCCACCCACAGGCTATAGTCGCGCCAGCCCGGTCGTGGGCCTGCCTCTGGCGCAGCAGGTTGCGGGTCTGTATTTTGAACTGGTTTTTGACGATAAATCTTGATCGCCCCATAGGCTGCCAACCCTGCATAGACGATGTATACCAGCGACCAGATCCATCCCTGCCATGAGAGAGTCAGATATGGCTCGACCAATATCGGATAGGAGACCAACGCCAGTAATGAAGCTGCATTGGAGAGCGCGTACAGGCGGTAGGCGGTCTTTTCCGGGAAAGCTTGGTTGAACCATGCTTGGATTAATGGACTATTGGAGGAAAGCAGGAAATAGGGCAGGGCAACCGAAATGGTTAATAATTTGAATATCTCCCAAACCGGGAATGCGCCAGCTTGCGGCTTCCAACTAGGCCCCGGGGTGATGGGAGATTTCCACAGGAAACCGAGCATAAGCATTAATACGACGGATGCACTCAGTAAAACCACATGAATCAATTCCCGGCGGCGCGCTTTCCCGGTCAACCAGGCCGCATAGGCATACCCCGCGGTGAGGATCACCTGAAAAAACAACACCACCGTTGACCAGACTGCCGGCGAACCACCAAACCACGGCAGGATGTACTTGGCGATCATCGGTTCCACCTGGAAAAGCAAAAAGGCGGAAAGAAAGATACAGAATGCAAAATAAGCCATAGGTATTCTCCGACCCAATTGTACCCGTAAGTGGTCATTTACTCCCAGTTAATCGTACCTGCGCTGTCCTTATGCCGTCCCAACAAGAAAGGTGATTTGCGGCTGCCCGGGAATTGGCGGGATAAGAAAGCAAATTTGCTTGACTTTTCTCAAGAGGTCATTGATAATACTGAAAATCGGTCAGGTTTCGTGTTTTAGGTTGAATCCTACGTTAATAATACGTTCAAAACCCTAAAACGCTCCACTGCACCCTTAATTCAATGCCATTGTTTTCCCCACACTTAAACCATGACTGAACGCGCACAACTCGAACAGGCCATTGCCCACCTTGAAACCCAGCGCGCCATCCTGGGAAATGCCGCAGCCGATATTGCTATTGCAGGGTTAAACAAAAACTGGCCAGGCTCGAAAAATCCGAAACAAGCGGGGAACGCAAACTGGTTACCATTATGTTTTCCGACATCTCCGGCTTTACCACCCTGGCGGAAAAAATGGATCCAGAATCGGTGCGCGACCTGATGAACCGCTGCTTTGATCGTCTCGTGCCGTGCATCCAGCATAACGGAGGCACGATTGACAAATTCATTGGCGATGAGATCATGGCTCTCTTCGGGGCACCCCAGGCCCACGAGAACGACGCCGAGCGCGCCTTGCGCGCCACAATGGAAATGGCCGCCGAGTTGGAAAAATTCAATATCGAAAACCAGACCTCCCTCGGCCTCCATTTTGGCGTAAACACCGGCCTGGTGCTGACCGGCGGGATAGGTTCAAGCGGGCAGCAGGAATACTCGGTCATGGGAGATGCTGTCAATCTGGCCTCCCGGCTGGTGGACGCCTCCGGGCGCGGCCAGGTATTGGTGGGAGCAGATACCCATCGTCTTACCGCGCCGCTCTTTGAGTTCATGGCGCTGCCCCCCATCAGTGCAAAAGGCAAAGCCATACCGGTGGCAGCCTACCGTCTCATCGGGCCCAAACTGGCACCCGCTTCCACACGCGGCCTGGAACGTAATGGACTTTCCTCTCCGCTGGTTGGGCGCAAAAAAGAGTTCAAACTGATCCAGAAACGTATCATCGCCACCGCCGACGGGCACGGCGGCATCGTGGGCGTCATCGGCGAAGCCGGCTTGGGCAAGAGCCGCCTGTTAGCCGAACTGCATCAGAGCGTTCAAAATGTACAATGGCTGGAAGGCAAAATGCTCTCCTACGGGCAGTCCATCAGTTATTGGCCTTTCCAGGAAATTCTACGCAACTACGCCGGCATCCGCGAGGATGACAGCGAACTGCAGGCCTGGCAAAAGCTGGAAAACAAGATCGTCGCACTCTTCCCGGATAGTGCCTTGGATATCCTGCCTTACCTCGCCACCCTCCTGGCAGTGAAAGTACAGGGGGAATACGTGGAGCGTGTTAAATACCTGAATGGGGATGCCCTTGGCAAGCGTCTATTCCTGGCCATGCGGCGATTTGTGGAAAGGCTGGCCAGGGTGCAGCCATTGGTGCTGGTATTCGAAGACGTGCATTGGATGGATATATCCTCGATGGAACTGCTGGAGCACGTCCTGCCGCTGGTACGGGCAGTGCCGTTGCTGCTTATCGGCGTTAGCCGCCCGGAGAATGACTTACCCGGTGCACACTTGGAAGAACTCTGTGTACAGGAATATGCGGATTTTTATACCGAAGTTCAACTCGCACCGCTTTCTCAATCAGAGAGCGCACAGTTGGTAAACAACTTGCTGGCAATTGACGATCTACCGGCGCGCGTGTATGAGTCCATAACGCAGAAGGCCGAGGGCAACCCCTTCTTTCTTGAGGAGATCGTCCGCAGCCTGCTGGATATGGGTGTTATCGTCCGCAGCCCATCCGGCCGGCGTTGGCGCGCTACAAAGGGAATCGAATCGGTGCAAATCCCCGACACGATCAAAGGTGTGTTGATGACACGCATTGACCGGCTCGACGAGGATGTCAAGCAGGCTCTGCGTGTGGCCGCAGTTATCGGGCGCAGCTTCCTCTATCGCATTCTGTATGCAGTGGATGAAGCCGACAATGCGCTGGATAAACATCTCACACAGTTGCAGCAGGTCGAACTGATCCGTACAAAGCGGATAGCGCCCGAGCTGGAATACATCTTCAAGCACGCCCTGGCCCAGGAAGCCACCTATGAAAGCATTCTCATCCAGGAACGACGCGAATTGCACGAGCGTGTGGCAGAATCCATTGAAACGTTGTTTTCCAGCCGCCTGGATGAGTTCTACAGCCTGCTGGCTTATCACTACGCCAAAGCCGAGAACTGGGAAAAAGCCCAGGAATACCTGTTCAAATCTGGCGACCAGGCCGGACACATGGCTGCAGATGCCGAGGCGCTGACGCATTACCAGCAAGCCATGCAAGCCTACGTCAAGGCATTCGGAGATAAATGGGATCCCATCCAGCGCGCCCGTGTGGACCGGAAGATGGGCGAGGTTCTCTACCGGCGCGGCAATTACCAGCAAGCCAAAGAGTATTTTCACCAGGCGCTGGCCAACTTCGGTCACCCCCTGCCACAGACCAGGTGGGCAGTCCGGATTGCCATTTTGCGAGATCTATTGCAACAGGCCTACCACCGGTTGTTCCCGCCCTCACCGGAAAAAATGTCAGCCATGGGCAATCCTGAAGGATTCGAGGATGAAACTGCGATTTATCTCCAATTAGGCTTGATAGATACTTTTTCCAACCTGGAAAAGACCCTCCTGGATGCGCTCAGAGGGCTGAACCGGGCAGAAATGGTTGGAGCCAAGGATTCGTTGTCCATGGGCATGGCAGGGATAAGCTATGCCTGCACCAGCCTGAATTTGATCCGCCTGCCAAAACTGTATCTCGACCAGGCTTTGCAGATCTCACAAACCGCCACCGATGCACCTGCACGTGGGTTTGTATTCGACATTGCCGGTGTTTATTACTACCTGCACGGCCAGCTCACCGAGGCGCAAAAATATTTCGAGCTTTCCAAAAAAGTCTACAGTGATATCGGCAACCTGGTCGAATTGGCTTCGGTGGAATCGCAACTGGCAAATATCAAATTTGTCCGGGGCGATTTCCGCTCGGCGCGCAGCCTGTGCGAACAGAATGTGGATATGGCCAGGGAGATGCAAAACATTCAAACGGAATGTTATTTTCAGGAGGGCGTTGCCAAGAGCAGTTCCATGCTGGGAGATTGGGAGGATGTGGTCGAACAGATGCTCTGCAGTATTGAATTATGCCGGAAGATTCCTAACTATTTAACCTATGTGGAAACCCTCGGGTACCTCGCCTGGCATTACCTGCGCGCCGGCATGTTGGAAAAGGCATTTCCTTTATTGGAAGAAGCCCAGCTTGGCATTCAAAAATACCGGACCTATGGTCAAAACAATATGCAGGTCTATAACACCTACGCGGAAGCCTGCCTGCTTAAAGCGCAACAAGACCAGCCTGAAAAAAAGCAATGGCTGCGAAAAACCGGATACTGGCTTAAACAAGGCTGGAAGCAGGGCCAATCTGCCCGCATTTACATAACCGAAACGATGCGGTTACGGGGAACGTACGAATGGCTGCAAGGCAGACCAGCCCATGCCCGCCACTGGTGGGAACGCAGCTTGCAGGAAGCCGATACGATGGGAGAGCGCTATTTTGCCGCACTGACGCACATGGAGATGGGCGCCCGCCTGGGGGATCCGGACCATTTGCAAAAAGCCGAATCCATTTTTGAGGAAGTCGGCGCAAGGCCCGATCTGGAAAAAGTCCGCGGGCTGTTAAAAAAATAGGGGAAAAGGGGTATGCCTGAGCCTCTTTTCATCATCAACAGCGTCGCCCCCATCCGCATCTGTGACAACGGCGGCTGGACGGATACCTGGTTCGCCGGGCATGGCCAGATCTTCAATATTGGCGTTTACCCTTACGCCGAAGTCCAAATCGCAGTTTACCCTGTCGATAGCCAAGCCAGCCGCATCGTCATCAACGCCGAGAATTACGGGGAACGTTATGTTGTCATTCCAGAAAAACATTGGGACAAGCACCCGCTGCTTGAAGCAGCCATTGCGTACATGCACCTGCCCGCCAACTTGAGCCTCGAAGTGAGTATTTATTCCGAAGCTCCCGGCGGAGCCTCCACCGGCACATCTGCCGCGGTCACCGTAGCGCTGATCGGGGGTTTGGATCTGCTCACGCCCGGGCGGATGACCCCACACGAGCTGGCCAGCGCCGCCCACAAGATCGAGACTGAAATGCTCGGCCAGCAGAGCGGCATCCAGGACCAGTTATGTTCGGCCTATGGGGGCATCAATTACATTGAAATGTTCCAATACCCGCATGCCTCCGTCTCCCCCATCCAGATCGCCAATGCCACCTGGTGGGAGTTGGAACGGCGCCTGGCGCTGGTCTATTTGGGAAAGTCACACTATTCCTCCGCCGTCCACGAGATGGTGATCCGCTCATTGGAAAACGCCGGGCCGGATTGCCAGCAGCTCAATGACCTGCGCAACACCGCTGCCAAATCACGCGACGCCCTCTACGCCGGCGATTTTACCGCCCTGGGCGCCGCCATGCGCGAAAATACCGAGGCGCAGTCCCGCCTGCACCCGGCCCTGGTCAGCCCCGAGGCGGCCCGGGTGATCGAGATTGCCAAAGCGCACGGCGCACTCGGCTGGAAAGTGAACGGCGCGGGTGGCGATGGTGGTTCGGTGACCATCCTGTCTGGTCCCAGCACACAGGCCAAACGCGCCATGCTCTCCACCATCGCGCAGGAAAACCCGCGCTTTAAAAATATCCCCATCTATCTCAGCCGCTACGGCCTGCGCGCCTGGAGACAGGAACTAAATCTCCCGCACGCTTCCCCTTTGGTTCCACATCTTGGTTGAAAACTTATACCTATGCCACCTTCCAAACCAAATCCCACACCAAACCATAGAAACACAATGCATTCCCATTCCGAGACTGCCACGCGCGACGCCCATGCTGTACTCTCCGGCAGCAGCCGGAAAGGCTGGTTCGCCCGCCTGCTGCCCTTCCTCGGCCCGGCCTTCATCGCCAGCATCGCCTACGTGGACCCCGGCAACTTCGCTACCAATATCCAGGGCGGGGCCCAGTTTGGCTACGAACTGCTCTGGGTCATCCTCGGCAGCAACCTGATGGCCATGCTCCTGCAGGCGCTCTCCGCCAAGCTGGGCATTGCCACCGGCAAGAACTTAGCTGAACACTGCCGCGAGCGCTTCCCGCGCTGGGTAGTCTGGGGCATGTGGGTGCTCATGGAACTGGTCGCCATGGCCACCGACCTGGCCGAATTCCTGGGCGCTGCCGTGGCGCTGAACCTGCTCTTCGGCCTGCCGCTCTGGATCGCCGGGCTGCTGACCGCCATTATCACCTTCGTCATCCTCAGCCTGGAACGCTATGGCTTCCGCCCTCTCGAAGCGGTCATCACCGGTTTCTTGGCCGTGATCGCGATCGGATACATCATCGAAATGTTCATCAGCCATCTGGATTGGCCGGCCATTGCATATAGCTCGTTCGTACCGCACTTCTCCAATTCCGAGAGCGTTCTGCTGGGCGCCGGCATCCTGGGCGCTACGGTCATGCCGCACGCCATCTTCCTGCATTCCGCCCTGACGCAGGGACGCGTGGTCGTCAAAAAGCCGGAGCAGTTGAAACGCCTGTTCCGCTTCGAGATCGTGGATGTGGTCATTGCCATGGTCATCGCCAGTTGTGTAAACGCCGCCATGCTGATCACTGCCGCAGCCGCCTTCCATACCAGTGGCGCCACCAACGTGGGCACCCTTGAGCAGGCTTACAAAACCCTCCAGCCGCTGCTCGGCCCCGCCGCCGGGATCATCTTCGGGGTGGCCCTGCTGGCCTCCGGGCTGTCCTCCTCATCGGTCGGGACGATGGCCGGGCAGGTCATCATGCAGGGATTCCTGCACTTCCACATCCCGCCCTGGATCCGCCGGGTGGTAACGATCATCCCGTCTCTGATCGTCATCTTTGCCGGCTTCGATCCCACCCGCACCCTGGTCATCAGCCAGGTGGTGCTCTCGTTCGGCCTGCCGTTCGCAGTCATCCCACTGATCATGTTCACCAGCAACAAGAATATAATGGGCGTACTCGTCAATAGACGCTTGACCAACCTGCTGGCCGGCCTGTGCGCCATCCTGATCATCGCCCTGAATATCTTTCTGATCTATCAGACTTTCTTTGGGAATTAAGCCTATGTTCAAACACATCCTGGTTCCTCTAGACGGATCGAAGCTGGCAGAGGCAGCCCTGCCCGCCGCAGTTTCCCTGGCGCAAACCTTTCAAGCCCCCGTTACCCTTCTGCACGTCATCGAGCAGGCCGCCCCCGATGAAATCCATCGCGACCGCCATTTGACCGAAGCCGGAGAGGCCGAAGCCTATCTCGCCGATATCGCCCAACGCTCCTTTCCGGCCGGGATCACCGTAAACCTGCACGTCCATACTTCCCCGGTGGCGGATGTGGCCCGCAGCATCGTGGAGCATTCCTCGGACGAGATCCGGCCCGACCTGATCATCCTGTGTTCGCATGGCAACAGCGGCATGCACGAACTGGTCTTCGGGAGCATCGCCCAGGCCGTCGCCGCCCACAGCGGTATTCCGGTGCTGCTGATCAAACCGGATGCCTCGGACGCCTCGTTCGACCTGCGCCATATTCTCGTCCCGCTGGATAACGAGTCCGTCCACGACCAGGCCCTGCCGACTGCCGAAGCCCTGGCAAAAGCCTATTCCGCCGAGTTGAACTTGTTGTGCGTCATCCCCACCCTGGGCACGCTCTCCGGCGAGCAGGCTGCCGCCGGCAACATGCTCCCAACCACGGCCACCGCCTATCTGAACATGGCCGAAGAGATCGCCCTTGAGCATTTCCAGGGGCACCTGGACATTTATCAAAAAGCGCATATCCCCGCTACCGCCGAAATTGCGCGCGGCGATCCGGCCCCGGTGATCGTCAAAACCGCCGAAAAGCTGGCCGCAGACCTGATCCTGTTTGGCACACACGGACGCGCCGGCCTGGATGCCTTCTGGAACCGCAGCGTAGCCGCCGGCGTGGCCCGCCGCACCAAGATCCCGCTCCTGCTGGTCCCGCTGGCGGAATAAGATTGCCCAGCGCATTCGCAGACTTCCGATTTCTTGCCCCCTTGCGGGGGCGCTGCGCGGCGAAATCGGAAGTCTTGCGTTAAACTGCAGGGTGAATGCATGGGGGACCGGCATGGTAAAAAAGCCGAATCGCGCACACAAAAAATGGGCGAAACGATAAAAAACGATGGAAAGCGGGGGCAGATCTGGGGATGGCGAGGCAGTGGTGGACGCGGAGGCGGAGGGGGCCGGCCCGGCAAAAAAGCCGGTTCGTGCGCACACAAAATGGGCGAAACGATAAAAAACGATGGAACGCGCGGGTATATCTGGTGAGAGGCTGGTCGGACAGAAACCATCTTGAACGCCTGGGTTCATGAAATTAATCGCGAAAATGAATTCAAAATAGGAAAGCCCATGCTATACTTGGAGAAGTTTCGTTCGATTGATCGACTGTTTCAGCCGAAATTAATGGAAATAGTGTTCTGCCATGAAATCCCGGTCATTGAAATTTCGCTAGGGCCAATCTCATTATCTTTGCAATCCTACAAGGTCAGCTACCAAGTTTAGGCGCGGAGCGATGAATGGTCCGTCTTTCGTGAAAACGCTTGCTTATTTCAGAGGAATAATCAACAATGTCCACCTGGCAACTTTATTATCACATCATCTGGTCTGCCAAAGATCACCATCCATTGATCCAGGCGGCATGGGAGAAGGAACTCTATACCTATTTGGGGGCCAAGGCACAGGAACTCGGATGCGTTCCCAGCGCGATCAACGGAACCCCCACGCATGTGCATATGGTACTTTCCATACCACCGAGCGTGGCAGTTTCGGATGTTATTGGTCTGTTGAAGGCTGGCAGCTCCCGCCGAATTACCAAGGCTTATCCCGAGGCCGGATTTGCATGGCAAAGAGACAGCGTTATCTACAGCGTTTCCGCGACCGGATTGGAACGGATCACGGGTTACGTGAAGGCACAAAAGGTTCATCACGCGCAAGGGACCTTAATCGCCGGGTTCGAAGAACCGAAAAAAGAAGGTTAAAGTAAGATTTAAATGAGGATCCATACGAAGAGAGCATCAGTCGAATGACCCGCTCCAGGGCGGATAATATTCACATCATCACCCTTCCGATGCCGCTTCGGATGGGGATGGTGAATTGCTACCTGATCCGGACCTCCGCCGGACATGTCCTGATCGACACGGGAAGTTCGACCGCTCGCAAAGAATTGCTCCAGCAATTCGCCAGCCTCAGTTGCACGCCAGGTTCTCTCAAGCTCGTCATCCTCACGCATGGGGATTTTGACCATACCGGAAACGCCGCCTGCCTGCGCTCCAATTTCGGAGCCAGGCTGGCCATGCACCCGGATGACCTGGGGATGGCCGAGCGCGCGGATATGTTCGTGAACAGGAAGAAACCGAATATTCTCCTCCGGGCCATACTCCTCGGCCTCTCAGGGTTCGGAAGATCCGAGCGCTTTACACCCGATATTTTTCTGGAGGATGAGTACGACCTTTCCCGGCACGGCCTCGAGGCCAGAGTGCTCCATCTGCCCGGGCATTCCAGGGGCTCCATCGGGATCTTGAGCGCGGATGGCGAATTATTCTGCGGCGACCTCTTCGAGAACACACACGGGCCGGCTTTGAATTCCCTTATGGATGATCCTGCCGCGGCAAACGCCAGTCTCATAAAACTCAAGGAGTTGACGATACAAACCATCTACCCGGGGCATGGCCAACCATTTTCGATGGAGGCGATCGAGAAGTATTCGGATTCAAACCAGCCGAAGAGCCATCCATGAGGGGCGGGAAAATATATACCCAGGCTGGCTGAAAGGGCAGAAAACCAGGGGCAAACCGGGTAACCTTTTTTTGGTTATTCTTCCCCTGCTCTCCGGCACCCGCCGCAGGTTGCAGCAGCAACTGGTAGCATAACGCAACCTCCCCAATTTTCCATCGTTTTTTATCGTTTCGCCCATAGCAGGCGCGCCACAGACCCCCTCCCGGCCTCCCCCATCCGAATTACGCGGATGGGGGAGGAGTACCATAATTCACTGCGTCACCGTGATCTGGACGACGTTGCTTTTCACCGTTTGCCCGTCAGACGAGAGGCCCTGGGCCCAGAACTGGTGGGTACCGGCGGAGAGCTGCCACCAAAGCAGGTATGGCGCCGAAGCGCAGTCGCCCAATTGCCGGCCGTCCACCCAGAGGGAGATGCCAGTGAGGCCCTGGCCGGCGGCGGTTTCGATGGGGAGTTGCTGGTCCGATAGCGCCAGCTTGCCGGAGATGCGGTAAGCGCTATCCGGCTCGGGGGAGATCATCACCAGTCCGCCAAGCTGGGGCGCGGCCGGCTCCGGCAGCGCGGTCAGATCGGAGAGAAGCCGGATACCCTGGGAGTGGGCCCAGCGCTGGGCGGTGGGCGGGAGGTCCAGGGCAATGACCGGGCGGCGCTGGGCGGGCGGCGTGGAATCGTCCGCCAGCAGGCCGGTGGCCGAGTCGATCCAGACCTGGTGGTAGACCGTGTCGGGTTGGGTCGGCTGGGTGCCGGGGATGAACCATTCCAGGTGGGTCTGGTCGCACAACGCGGTCGGCAACAGGCCGGAATAGGTGCACACATTCACTTGCAGCATATCCGGCGGGCGCACAAAGTCTTCCACGGGCCGGTTTTGCAGGATCGCCCGGAGAGTCTCCTGCCAGATGGGGGCTGCGCCGGTCAGCCCGTTCACAGCCTGCATGGCCTGGTAGTCGCTGTTCCCGACCCACACCCCCACCACCAGGCTGGGGGTGTAGCCGACCGTCCAGTTATCGTGAAAATTCGAAGTGGTGCCGGTCTTGACCGCCACGGGCCGGTCCAGCTTGAGCGTGCTGTTCAAGCCGAAACCGATCTGGCGCGCCTGGTCATCCCCGAGGATGTCGCTGATCAGCCAGGCCACGCGCGGGTCGAAGATCTGCGCCTGTTGGGCTTTTTCCTGCGTGTAGAGTAAATTCCCATCCGCATCGCGGATATCCAGGATGGCATAATTCCCCGGGTAAAGCCCACGGTTGGCCAGGGTGGCATAGGCGGTGGTCAGCTCCAGCAGAGTCATTTGCCCACCACCCAGGGCGAGCGAAAGGTCGAATTCGTCCGGGTCGCCCAGGGAAGCGATCCCCAAACGGTGGGCCAGGCTGACCATGTTGCTGACGCCCACTTTGTTGAGCGTGGCGACTGCCGGGATGTTCAACGAGGAAGCCAGCGCCACCCTGGCCGGAACGATCCCATGCTCGAGGGTGTCATAATCCTGGGGAATGTAACTTTGGCCGTCATGGGTGGTAAAGACCGTCTGCACATCCAGTATGGGTGTGGCAGCCGTCCACGGGGAAGCGGATTGGGGATCGAAGGCGGCCGCGTAAATGAGCGGTTTGAAGGCCGAACCGGGCTGGCGGGGAGAGATGGCCATATTGACCGCACCATCAATGCGGTCGTTGAAATAATCCGCGCTGCCAACCAGCCCGAGGATCTCCCCGGTGCGGGGGTCCAGGACGACCACGGCGGCGTTGTTGACGTGGTGATCCATGCCCCCGTCATTCTTGAACCGGGCGATCTGGCGGGCAATGGCCGTCTCGGCGATCTGCTGGATGTTCAAGTCGAGCGTGGTGCGGACAACCAGGCTGGCGTTCCGGTCCAACCGGCCGCTTTCGATCAGGTTGTCCACCTGGTCCTTGACCATCCAGACAAAGTGCGGCGCGTTAATGGGGAAAGGGGATTGGTTGTAGCTCAACGGGGATTGTTCGGCCTGCTGGTATTCGGCCGGGGTGATGAAACCATCCTTTTTCATCAGCCCCAGGACCACCTGCTGGCGCTCCAGGGCCGCGCCTGGATTGGAAAAGGGATTGTACAAACTGGGCGCCTGAGGCAGGCCGGCCAGCAGGGCGCACTCGGTCAGCGACAAGTCCGCGGCCGGCTTGCCAAAATAGATCTGGGAGGCCGCTTCCACCCCATAGGCAAAACTGCCATAGTAGGTCTGGTTGAGATACAGGGCCAGAATATCGTCTTTGGAATATTTGCGGGCCAATTGCCAGGCCAAAAGCGCCTCGCGCAACTTTCTTCGCAGCGTGCGCTGGTTGCTTTCATCCGGGAGCAACAGGTTGCGCGCCACCTGTTGGGTGATGGTACTGCCGCCGGCCAAGGTTTCCCCGCCCTGCAGATTGATCCAAAAAGCCCGCAGGATACCCGTGAGGTCCACGCCGGAATTCTGGTAAAAGTTCTCATCCTCGGCGGCCAGGGTGGCTTGTTTCATGCAAACCGGCAACCGGTCCAGCGAGACAACCGCATGCTGGCCGCTGCCGGGCGGCAGGACTTCATAAAGCAGGCGACCATTCCTGTCGGTTATGCGCAAGCTGGGCTGCCGCAGATGCTGGGAAAGAGAGGCGATATCCGGCAGTCCGGCGAACACGTATGTCAGCAGGCCTGCGACCAGGAGCAGTAAACCTGCCAGAAGGCTGAGGAAGAAGATCTTGCGGGTGCGTTTCATCTTTATTACTACGGTGTCACAACAAAAGTACTGCCACCGCTGTTCCCCTCGACATCCGGGAAGTAGAATTCGCTGGCGTCGGCCGGCAGCACGTTGAATGTGCCGGCGGTGCTGGCACGCGCCATATAGGTGATGACATACGTGCCGGCCGGCAGGTAATCGGCTGACATGACCACTTTGGTGTCGTAGATCTGCTTGTAATAGAAGAACCACCAGCCCCAACCGTACAAATCGTAATCCTGGGTGGTGTATGAATCGGGCACCTGCTGGGAGGTTTGCAGGGAGGCGTCGATCGCCTCCAGCCCGGCCGGGAGGGGATCATCAATGACCACATAGTGCAGGCTGTCAGGAACCACGACCGTCAGGCGGACCTGCACCAGGTCGTTGCGCTGGGCTTGCGTGATCGGGGTTTTTGGATCGCCCGGTGAGAAATACTGGCGTGAGACGATGATGCCCCGGTCGAGCGGTTGAACGGAGGCCACCGGCACTGTGTAATCCAGGTAGGCGTCGTAATAGAGCGCGCCCGGGCCGCTGCCGCGCGTAAAGACCAGGGAATTGACCGAGTTGGCCAGCAGTTTATCGGCTGCGATGTGCAGGGTGTTTGTGTCCATCAAGTTGGCCAGGTCCGCCAGGCCGGATTGGAGCACCTGCCCATTCAGACCGATCGCATAGGGGAAGTTCGTCTGGAATTCCCCCGAGTAGCTCAACCAGGCTGTCAGCGCCATCAACGACCAGGCGGTCTCCTGCGTGGAATACCAGTGACCGGCCTGGCTTTGTTTCATCAGCCAGCGGATGCCGTTCGGGATGAGGGCGTTCTTGGGATCCACCTGGATCAAGGCATTCAGCACGATGGCAGTCGTTCGCTCGTCGGTGTTCCAGTTCCAGTAATCCACGCTCTTCTCATTCCACCAGGCGCTGGCGGCGGATTTTGCCGCGGCAGAGTCGATCGCGGAAAGCAGCGTCTGAACGCGGGCATCCTTTGGGTTGGACATGTACATGGCCTGCATCAGGAAGGCCTGACCATAAGTATCCAATCTTCCCCAGTACGTATACAGCTCGGTTGCCTGGGCATCGGCCGGCTTTCCACCTTCCGCCAGGGCGTAGAGCATAAAGGCGGCCTGGTTGTTTTGCCAGACCTCCTGGCATGCGCAATTCTTAACCGGCAAATTGGAACTGAGGTAGTTCAGGCCGTTGGCAAGCACGCTGTCCGAAATGGTGTACCCGGACTTGCGGGCCTCAACCAGTCCGACGACGACGTAAGCGCTGGTAGTGGGCTGGCTGGCCGAACCCGGCCACAACCCCCAGCCGCCATCGTCGTTCTGGTTGCTGTTGATGCGCTGGAGGGCAGGGATAACATTATCATCCAGGTTCTTCTGCAGGTCGCTGGAGGATTTCCCGGCCAGGGCCAGGGCGCGCAGGCTGAGCAGGTTTGGCAGGAAGCGCGAGACGGTCTGTTCCATGCAAAGGTAGGGATAGTCCTTAAGATAGGTCAACCCGTTGACCATGGAAGCTGCCAGGGAAGGGGAGGTTTCCACGGTCAGGCTGGCGCCGGCGTGATCTGGCGACTGCGGCAAAAGCACCCCCTGAGTAACCGAGTTGGCCGAAGTCAGCGCCCCGGCGGCGCCGACCGTTTCGGTGACATGGTATGCCAATACCGGCAGGCCCTGTCCCGGCAGGGTAGCCAGGGTCGGGGTAGTGGAATCGGTGTAGCCGCCCCCATCGGCCTGTGCGACCAGGTCAACGCGGGTGGCATTGGGCTGGACGGTCATATTCCAGGTGACGTAGGCCTGTTGTTGGGCCGGCACCTGGGCGGTCTGGTCGGCATCGGACTGGAGGGTGACCCCTGCGGCAGTCGTCAGGGCCACTTTGACCGCCAGAGCGCTGGCGGTGTTGTTGTGCACCACCGCCCCAATCTGCACCTGGTCGCCATTGACGAGGAAGCGCGGCGTTTGCAGTTCGATGGAGAGCGGGCGGGTGCTCAGGAGATCCTGCGTGGCCTCGCCCACGCGCGTATCGGCGGTGATGGCGCGCGCATCCATCTGCCAGGTGGTCAGGTTGTCGGGCAGGGTGACCTGCACCTGGGCGGTCCCGTCCACGCCAGTCAGCACCTGCCCGGCCCAGTAGGCCGTATCCTTGAAATCCTCCCGGACGGTGATAATGCCCAGGTTGTCATTACCTTTGCCACCCCCGCCGCCGCTATGCTCCCCACTCGGTGAGGTTTCCTGGTAATTGGCGTTGAAGTCTTCGGCGTTCACCACGATCGAGCTGGCCGTTTCCACCCCCAGGGCGCGGACCGGGTAGAAAGCGGCCAGCGGGGTCAATGAATTGGAGGGCGCCAGGGCCAGGGCGGCCTTATCGATCAACGCCAACGAAACGTCCGCCTGGACCGGCTGGCCGGACAGGTCTTTCGTCACCACGGTATAGGTCACTTTCTGGCCCGGCTGGGCGGAGGCTGTATCACTCAGAATGCTGACGTTCAGGCTCTGCTGGCTGGGATCGACGTTGAGACTGGTCATGCCAATCTTGAAATCGGATGGATTTTGCCCGTCCGCCCCTTTGACCACGGTGACCGACATATACATGATGGGTGCCATGTCGGCTGTGATCGGCAGGTCATAGATGGTGCTGTTGTTCTCCAGCTTGATGACCTTTTTCTCGTAGATGTGGCCGCGCTCCAACGTGAGCAGGGCGTACACTTCGCCCTGGAAGGGTTGGGCGATCAGGATGTGAGCCGTGTCACCGGGATTGTAGGATTTCTTGTCGGCGATCAACTGGAAGCTGCGGTCGTTGGTCTGCTGCCAGGGGATATAGGCTGCGCTGGAGACCCACAGGTAGGAAGAAGCCTTGCTCAGGCGGCCCTTTCCGTCCAGGACGTTGAGGATGGCTTTGTACTCCCCGCCCTGTACGGGCGTGAAGGGTACCTGGGCCAGGCCGCTGGCATCCGTCACGGCCGAGAGCGTGCTGACCGGAATGTTCTTGACGGATGTGGTCCATTGGGAAACGCCGTTCTCGTCCTGTTTGACCACGCTGAACCACTGCTGGTTGACGATCTGCACGGTCACAGCCTGCTTGGCCACCGGCTGGCCGTTCAGGTCCAGCACAACGATGTGGAAGGTCTGGGCCTGCCCGGCGGTGCCAACGTAGTTGCTGGAGAAGATACCCGGGTGGAGGGCGCTGCCGTACACGGTCAGGCTGGTCTGGCCGCCCACCAGGCTGCCGCCCACGTCCGTCACGTTGACGCTGAACGTGGTCTGCTGGTTCGTGTTGCTATTGTTCAGGCTGGCAGTCTGGTCGAGCTCGAAATGGCCGTTCGCATCGGTGGCGCCGCTGCCGTTCTGGATGACCGAATTGTTGGAGGGCCCGTTATCGTAAGCGTAGTAATCGGAATAATCGTAGTCGCTGAAGCTGTACTGGTCGTACTGGTCGGGCGGAACGTACTCCACCGGATTCGTCTGCATGAACCAGTTCACCTGGGCGTTGCTGACATTCCCGCCGGAATAGTAGGCCGCCTGCAAGCTGAATTTGACCGGATCCCCGACCACGGCCGTAGACGGTGTGACAGCCGTGGTCACCTGGAACTCGGGCTTGACGTAATCGGCCACCCGGAAGGGCACATCCCCCAGACTGGTCTTTTCCCCGGCGGCCTGAGCCACGGAAATGTCGTAGTTGCCGACCTGGGCATCCGCGCCAAGCTGAAAACTCTCGGAAAAGGAACCATCCTGCGAGAGGGAAGCTGCGCCCTCATAGAGCTTGCCCTGGTCGTCCTGGATGGTGACATCCACCTTATTCAGGCCGGGCAGGCTGTAATGCAGGTCATCGTCGGAGCGCAAGACGCCTTTGTAGAAGACGCTCTGACCGGGGCGGTAGAGCGCCCGGTCGGTGTAGACATAGGCGAAGGTGCTCGAGACCGGGCTATAGAAATCCGTGTCTATGCCGAACTGGCCCTCGCTCACCCCCGAACCCCATTCCATGGCGGTCATCGCCAGGTGAGCAGGGTCGTCGGTGCGGGCGTAAACGACATCCGCCACGTTCTGGACGTACGCCAGGCCATCCGCATCGGTCTGCGCCTGCCCGACCACTGCCATCTTGTAGTTATAAAAAATCACCGGGACATTCGGGACAGGCTGCCCGGTTTCCTGGTCCACCAGCCACGCCAGGGCCTCGCTCCGGCTGACTTTCAGGGTCAGGTTGTCGGGAGCGACGATAAAGAGGGCGCCTTGATTGTAATTGTTCTCCGGGGAAACCGGCTCGGCGGTCAGGGTGATGAAGTAATAGCCCGGAGCGAGCGGGCCGGAGCCATCCAGGTCCAAGCGGATACGGCCAACCGAATCCCTGGCTGCGGTCAGCGCGGGAGTCCATTCCTCCACAGGGCGATTGTTGGGAATATCCAGACTGGTCAGTTGGGATGTGGCTTGCAGCAGGGTGGCGAATGCCTGATAGGAGAGGGAATACAGCGAGATCTTCGCCGAAGTCAGGTTGGTGTATTGGAAGAAGATCTGTTTGGCGCCCGTGGCGCGGTAGACGAGCGGATAGTAAGGCGCCAGCAGGTCAGCCGACGGCTCCAACCCGGCGGTCTCGAAGCTGAAGGAATATTCGCTATTGATCGGATAGCCGTAGATATCGGTCATGCCGGGCAGCAGGCGCACCACATATTGCGTGGACGGCTCCAGGCCGTAGACATCCAACTCGTCCCCGCCATCGTCATAATCCAACTCCACGGGCTGGCTGGGTTGGGGCGTGATGACCACCCGGCCCTTGAAACTATTCATGTTCATGGGGGAGGCAAAATAAATATTAATAGCATCCGAAAAGTCGGTCTGCTTGCCGGATTGCGGGTAAACAGCCTTGACACTGGGGAGCGGAACGGTGGCCAACGGCATCTGGTAGCTTTCCGGTAGCGTGCCGCCATCCTGCGCCCGGGCGGAACTGGCGATGGTCAGATCGTAGAAACTGGCAATGGCATACCTGCCGACCGGTGTAATCGTAAGGGTGGTATCCCCGTTCTGCCAGGAGAGCTGGACGGGAAAATCGGCCCGGGTCTCCCGGTTGCGCAGGGTCAGCGCGGCTGCCACGCTCTTTTCGTCCATGGCCTGGTTGAACGTCAGCACGAAGGCCTGGTCGAGCAGAATGCTTTTCATATCCTCTCGTTTGCCGGTATCTTTGAGGGAGAAACCGGTGACCTTGGGCGAGCCGGTCATGAAGCCCCAGGTGTAATCCTGATCCAGTGCGCTGCCGGTGGTATCTTGCAGGCCGCTGAGCACGCGTACCCGATAGTTGGTGCCGCTGCTCAAGCCGGGGGCAGGTTGGTACACGTAGACCGAGGAACTGAGCCATTCCCCGCTCCCGGCCACGGCTGGGGTGATCTCGATCGGGCTGGGCGAATTTAACTGGTCTTCGATGCTCATCAGGGGCACGACCGGCTTGTTGAAGATGACCGTAATGGCGCTCTTGATATCCACATCTTCAGCGGCGTCGGCCGGGAAGACCTGTCCCACCACCAGCGTGTCCGTGGTCTCGAATGCGATCCGCAGCGGGTTCGCCAGGCGGGCGCCGTCCGTGCCCTGGGCCCTTGTCGAGAGGAGGGCCCAGTAGTTATTGGCGGGCAGCAGCGCCTGGCCGGGTTTAAATTGGAGGGTCTTATCGTCCGGCCAGGTAATCGTTCCGGGGACGGGCTGGTCGGCCTGGTCGACGAACGACCAGGCCGCGTCGGTTCTGGCCTGATCCATGGGGCGGTCGAAGGTGACCTGGATGGTTGGGGAAAGGTCCAGTCTCTGCCCCTGGAGGGGGGATTGGCGCAGGATCTGCGGCGAATTCGCCGGCGTAACCTGCACCGAGAGGGGCGCAGCAGCCGGCGTCGCCGTCGGTTTGCTCTGGCAGGCAGCGAGGAATGATACGAAGATCAGAGTTGTAATACAAAGTAGCCAACGCAAATAGGTTTTCATGGGTGCTCCCTTTCCCTGGTTATAAGGCGCGCTTAATGAACGGATATCGTGACCGAATAATCCACCACCTGGCCGGCATTCGGAATGACCTCGATAATGTAGTCCTGCGTTTGTGGCAGGATACCTGTCCAACTATTGGCTTTGACGGAGGGGTTCAAGAGCCGGCCGGCGGAAAGCCCAAAGATGTCGAGATAGGCTGTGCTCGAGGAAACATTCAGGCTGACCGTCATGGTCTGGTTGGCGCTGCAGCTCAATCCATAGGATATGACGTATCCGTTCAGGGTAGTGCCGCTCAAAGTAACGGATGTAGCGCCGGCGGCAAAATTGACCACCTGGGCGGCTTTGGCGGTGAGGGTGTAATCTTCCATCGTCGCACCCCCGATCACCTGGATGGTGTAGATTTCGGTAGTGGGCAGCAGGTCCTGCCAGCGCGTCCAGCGGTTGGCCGGATCGAGCAGGGCGTGACCATCCGCTTCGAAAACGCCCAGGGTAACGTCACTGTCCGGGGAGTTCGTGATCAGGATCAGGGGTTGGGACTGCCCGGCATTCAGCGTATAGGTGATGATCTGTCCTGGCCCGACGGTGCCCTGCACGACCGCGGCGGTCGTCCCGGTTGTGAACAGGATGTTCCCGGCGGTGGTCCCGATGGACACCGTCAAGGAATAATTCACCTCCTGGCCGGCATTGGGAATGACCTCGACGATATAATCCTGGGTTTGCGGCAGGATGCCCGTCCAGGTATTGTCTTTGGCGGAGAAGCTCAAGAGCGTACCGGAGACCAACCCGAAGATATCGAGATAGGCCGTGCTGGAGGGGACGTTGAGGCTTACGCTCATGGTCTGGCCGGCTGCGCCGCTCAGCGAATAAGAATAGACGTATCCATTTACCGTCGTGTCATTCAAGGTGGCGGAAGTGGCGCCGGGGGCGAAATTGACCACCTGGGCGACTTTGACGGTCAGGTTGAAATTCTCCGCCGTCGCGCCTCCGGTGACCCAGATCGTGTACATTTCAGTCCTGGGAAGCAAGCCCTGCCAGTGCGTCACCTTATCCGCCGGGTTGAGCAGCATGGTGCCGTCCGGTTCGTAAAGCCCCAGGGTTACGTCATTATTTGGGGAACTCATGATCAGGATCATGGGCTGGGACTGGCCCGCGCTGAGCATATATGTCACCACCTGTCCGGGTTGGAGCGTACCCTGCGCAACCGCAGCGGTAGCGCCGGGCGCCATGACGATGTTCCCCTGGGGGTACAGGGTGGGCGTGGGCGCGGTTCCCGGGGGTGTGGGGCTGGGAGGAAGAGGCGTCGCCGGGGTGGCTGCCGGCGAGGCCGTCGGACTGGAGGGTAGAGGGGTCGGCGTAGCCGGGGGCGTGGGGCTGGCGGCGGAAGGTTCGAGACCGATATCGAAGGTGCCTCTGCAGGCCGCTATGACCAGAAGAATGACAACTCCTGCCCAGATGCGGGACCGCAGGGAGCTTCCGGATCGCTTTTGGATTTGCTTCATATTGGTTAACTGCCTTTGTGCCATGATTTTTTCCTACGCCGGCTTGGTTGATGGCTAGCTCAGCCTAATTACAAGCGGACGGCAAGAGGGGAGTAACGTTGGTGCCGTTAGTCACCTGGGTGAATTTGCCGGCAATAATGCCCATGGGCTGGAAGGGCGGAGTGGCCTGGACGGAAGGCTGCCCAAGGCGCAGGGTATAACAGCCGACAAAGGTCTGCTGGGTGTTCGAGGTGGTAGTCACCAGCATGGCCAGAGGTACCTTGTAATACAAGCTGCCGGCTGCGCCTTCGCTCTGGACGGCGCCGAAGGTGACCGTGATGGCATTCGTGTCTGCATATCCGGCCGCATACGGCGTAAAGGGGCCCGGGTAGGTGGAGGGGTTCTGGAAGTAATAATACGCGCGCACATACTGTTTCAGGTTGAGGGCATTCAGGAAAGAACTGACGGTCTCAATTGGCCCGCTGCGGTTGTCGAGATAATTATTTTTACTGATATCGAGGTTGGTCCCGGAGGCTGGGACCGGCTGCGGCCCGGTCGGATAGTTGCTGCAAGCCGTCGCCAGCACGCTGGCGTCGCTGGCATTGAGAGCGGATGGTTGGGCCGAGCCGCGGTCAATACCCATGGGATTAAAGGGCGGCGCGGTGAAATTCACCGGCTGGCCCTGGTGCACCAGATAGCAGGCGGCAAAATTGGCATGCGTGCCGTTCTTGGCGGTGGTTTTCAGGATGACCGGCACGGTGTAGTAGATCTGTCCGGCGGCGTGGCCCTCGGTGATCTGGCCAAAAACCAAGCTGACCGAGGCCGTATTTTGATACCCATTGGCATAAGACGTGAAACTACCCTGCGAGGTGGAAGGGTCCATCCAGTAATCGTAGGCCCGCAAATATTCCTGGCGATTGATGGCATTGTACAAGGAAACGATCACCTGGGAAGGGGTGCTGCGGTCATCAATGTAATTGGCCGGCATTGGATTAAGGGCGGGCGTGTTCGTGGCCACCAATGGAGCCGGGGTGGCGCTGGCGACAGGCGCAGGGGTGGCGCTCGGGATCAACACAGCGGTGGCCGTGGGAAGGACAGGATTACCGGACGCGGGTGTGTCCGTAGGTATCTGAACTGGCGTGGTGGTGTTAGATGAATTGTTCTTTCCGCTAGTAGGCGAAACATTACAAGCAGAGAGGATGAGAAGGGCAACGGTTACGAAAAGTAGTCTGGATTTCATAGGTCTCCTGGAAAGGTTCCTGAAAGGGAATATGGTTTGGATTATAGTGGCTCACTGGCACGAATAGGTGACAGGAGCGCTGCGATCTCGAAACAGGTTGTTTCCAATCTGTGACAACTCTAAGGTTGATTGGTCACGTACTGGTAGCCAGTGACCGTCTCAACATAGGATTTTTGACCTGGGTCATCGCAACGGCCTCCCCCATTCACTGGTGGGTTCGGGCCGCCTCCCGGAGGAATGTCGATCGATCCTGACTGAGCTGGCAAGAAAATGCGGATAAAGACGCCCCCGACGACATCCCCCCCGCACCAGTTCCCCCAAGAAATGGCGAACCATGCCTGCTGACCAGCCGGAAACACGGAATATCCATATCTCTCATCATTAGGAGAATAAAGAACGTCCAGGGGCTTCCCGGTTGCATCGACCAGGCTGTAGAACGGCCAGGCTTGCAAATAACAGGCTGTCGTGCTGATATTAGCGACCGCACCTGACATCTCTATGTTTCCACCAGCACCCATATTTCCATAAGGTATGGCTTTTAAATTGCCTGGTTTACAAGCAGGCGTGTTGGGAGGAGGAATTGACGGGAAGGGCGTCTCTGTCGGCAGGGCAGTTTCGGTAGAATACGACTCTGTGTTCAATGCAAACTTGGTCGCCACGATCACAGTCATCGTGGCGTCGTAGGGATCTACACCGACCTGTGTTTCGGCTTCGGCAGTCCTTGTGAAAAGCTCGGTGCTTAAAAACGCCTCTTCAGAGGGCACTTTGGACGGAGAATTTTGAGGGTTCGAAATCATGGGGGTAGGTATCTGAACTGGTGATGAGGTGCCATATATGCCAGCATTCCTGCCATTACAGGCTGTTATTATCAGAAGAATAAGAACTGTTGATAAGATTCGAAATTTCATGGCGCCTCCTGGTCCGGATCAGATACACCCCTATTTTAGAACAAGCCTATCCCGTGGTGGTGGCAGGCGGGTTACGCTTTAGAAACCGGCTGTGACCGGTTCGTGACACGTGTGCCTGCGTATATTGCAGGCAGGCAGATCTCAGCCGGCCGGCAGGCGCAGGCTGATGACTGTCCCCTGGCCGAGGCGGCTGCGCAGGCTGACCCGGCCGTTATGCCGTTCGGCGATGGCCCGCACGAGCGCCAGCCCGAGCCCGCTGCCCGGAATACCGCGCCCGGCCTGGCCGCGATACAGTTCCTCCCAGACATGCGGCTGTTCATCCTCGGGGATACCCGGCCCGGTATCGGCCACTTCGATGACGATCTCCGCCCCATCCTCGAAGGCGCGCAATTCGAGCGTGTCGCCCGGGCGGCTGAACTTGAGGGCGTTATCCAGCAGGTTGTGGACGGCCAGTAGAAGCAGGTCAGGGTCACCCAGGACATTCGGCAGGGGCCAGGGAGCCTGGGGGATGCTCAAGCTCAAATGCCGTCCGACCGCGCCGGGCTGCTCCTGCGCCAGTTCGAAGGCTTCGCGCAACAGCACCGGCATATCCACCTGCGAGCGTTCCACCAAGCGCACTTCCAACTCGGCCAGCTTGCGCAGGTCGGCGGACAGGCGGCTTAGGCGCAGGGCCTGGGTCTCGACGCTGGCCAGGGCCTCCAGGCGGGCATCCCCGGAGGGCGATTCGGCCAGGTTGGCCAGCCCGGCCCGGATGGCGGTGAGCGGGTTCTTTAGTTCGTGGTCAAGACGAAGCAGGAAGCGCCGGCGTTCTTCCGCCGCGGCAGTATTGGCCTGCTGGCGGATCCGGCCAGACCGGCCCAGCAGGGCGAAGGCCAGGGCGGCCAGCCCAGACAGTCCCACCCCGAAGATGAGCGAGAGCGTGCCCAGGTCGGCCCGCAGATAGACGATGTGATCGTGACCCGAGTTGTACGAAAGGAAGAAATAGAGCGCAGCCCCCGCCCCCAGGACCGCCGGTGCAAAAGTGACCAGCCAGCGCACGTATTTCATGGCAATGTTTCCACCGTGCCGACGAAGCGGTAGCCCTGCCCGGGGATGGTCTCGATGTAGCGCGGCCGGCCCGGGTCGTCATCCAGCACCCGGCGCAGCTCGGCCACGCGCGTATCCACGGCGCGCGTGCCCACCGGGTAATCCCAACCCCAGACCACATCCAGCAGGCGCTCGCGCGAGACCAGTTCATCCGGATGGGTCAGCATGTATTCGAGCAGCATGACGGACTTGGGCGTAAGGGATAGTTCGGCGCCTTCCAGCCAGACCCGATGGGAGACCCGGTCCAAGGTGAGCGGGCCGCAGGCCAGGCGGGCGGCAGCCGAAAGAGGCGGCTGGCCCGGGCGGGCGCGCCGCAGCACGGCCCGGATGCGGGCCACCAATTCATGCGGATCAAAGGGCTTGTTGAGGTAGTCATCCGCACCTTCCTCCAGCGCCATGGCGCGCTCGCCGGCTTCCCCCACCTGGGTGAGCAGGAGGATGGGGATCCAATTGCCGCCCTGGCGGAGCCGGCGCAGCACCTCGCGGCCGTCCAGCCGGGGCATCAGGACGTCCAGAACGAGCAGGTCGGGGTGGTCGGCGGCAACCTTTTGCAGCGCCTCTTCGCCGTTGGAGGCCACCAGCACGGCGAAGCCGGAACGGGTCAGGAACGGGGCCAGGTTATCGGTGATGGCGGTCTCGTCGTCCACCAACAGGATGGAAGGTTTGATTTGCATAAAGGCTAGTGTATCATTTTTTTGCGGTTACCGCCCGGCCAGGTAGGCAGAGATGACCGTATCGTAATGTGCCGTGGACTGGAAGCCCTTCACCGCCAGGCGCTGGCGCAATTCCGCCGGGACGCCGCCCTCCCGCAGCGCCGCCAGCACCTGCGGGTAATCGGCCGGGTCGCACACCAGGGTCACGCGGGCGTGGTTCTTGGCGGCCGCCCGGATCAGCGTCACGCCGCCGATGTCAATGTTCTCGATCACCTCGGCATAGCTCACACCGGCTTTCACGATCGTGGCTTCGAAGGGGTACAGGTTCACCGCCACCAGGTCAATGTAATCCCAGCCCAGGGCCAGCAATTCCTGGTGGTCAGCTTCGGTGGGACGCGCCAGCAGCCCGCCGTGCACGGCCGGGTGCAGGGTCTTGACCCGCCCGCCCAATATCTCGGGGGAGTGGGTGTACTCGGCCACTTCCGTAACTGTCAGCGCGTTCTCCCGCAGGACCCTGGCCGTCCCGCCCGAGGCGAGCAAACTCCAACCCAGCCCCGCCAGGCCGCTGGCGAAATCCACCAGGCCAGTTTTATCGTGAACAGATAGAATGGCTTTGGGCATAATGGCCTCCTTCTCTTTAATGGTGGAACAACCGCACACCTGAGAACACCATCGTCATGCCGTACAATTCCGCGGCCCGGATAACCTCGTCATCCCGGTTGGATCCGCCCGGCTCGAGCACGTAGGTTACACCGCTCATGGCGGCCCGGTCGATCGAATCCCGGAAGGGGAAGAAAGCATCCGAGCCGAGCGTAACGCCTGTGAGTGTATCCAGCCAGGCGCGCCGTTCCTGGGCGGTCAACTGGGGCGGGACCTCACTGAAGATCTCACTCCAGGCGGCCTTTTCCGCGGCGGTGACATCCGGCTGGAGGAACTGGTCGATGGCGTTATCCCGGTCGGGGCGCTTGAGGCCGGGTTTGAACGGCAGTCCGAGCACGCGCGGGTGCTGGCGCAGGTACCACAGGTCCGCTTTGGTGCCAGCCAGGCGCACGCAGTGGAGGCGGGATTGCTGGCCTGCCCCGACCCCGATCACCTGCCCGTCCGCGGCGAAACAGACCGAGTTGGACTGGGTGTACTTGAGCGTGATCCAGGCGATCAGCATATCCCGCCGGGCCGTTTCTGGCAGCTCCTTCCTGGCGGTGACGATATTATTCAGGTCCTCAGGCCCCACCGGGCGGTCATTGCGGCGCTGCTCGAACGTGACGCCGTAGACTTCGCGCCGTTCGAGCGGACCGGGTTCGTAGGCCGGGTCGATCTGCACCACCACGTACTTGCCTTTCTTCTTATCGGCCAGGATGGACAGCGCTTCGGGGGCATACCCTGGCGCAATGATGCCATCCGAGACTTCGCGGGCGATCATCCGGGCAGTGGGGCCATCCACCGGGTCGGAAAGCGCGATCCAGTCCCCGAAGGAGGACATGCGGTCCACCCCACGGGCGCGTGCATAGGCCGTGGCAAGCGGGGATAGCTCCAGGTCATCCACGAAGTAGATCTGCTTGAGCGTTTCCGAAAGCGGCGCAGCCACCGCCGCCCCGGACGGGCTGACGTGCTTGAACGAAGCCGCCGCCGGCAGGCCCAGCGCCTGCCTGAGTTCCTTGACCAGTTGCCAGGAATTCAGCGCATCCAGCAGGTTAATGTAACCGGGCGCGCCGGAGAGCACCTGGATGGGCAGGTCGCCGGTCTGCATAAAAACGCGGGCGGGCGCCTGGTGCGGGTTTGCGCCGTAGCGCAGAAGGATCTCTTTTGTCATACTGGATTCCCTTTCATGCGGGCATGGCTTTGCCGTTGCCTTCGATCAATTCCCCAATCTTACCCCACATCCAACCCGGTCAGCTTGGCCATGACCCAGTGAAGCAGCCGGAACGGGACGATCAAGGCAATATGGATGATCCCGCTCAGGCCGAAGATCAACGCAAGTGCACGTAAAAACGAATTCAAGGGCGCGGCCAGGTTCTCCAGCATCCACGGGCCCGCCCCGGCCAGGATGGCCAGCCCCACCAGCCCCACCACCAACAGCCCAAATGGAAGCCAGGCGTGCCGGTCGGAAGCAGAAGGCATCATGGTGCTGCTGACAGTGAACGTCAGGTAAAACCAGAGCCAAAAATCCGGCCTTTGCAGCACCGCCAGCAGCCCGGCCCAGAATCCATCCCAGTCGGCCAGGCGGATAAAATCCCACAACGGCAATAAGTGTAACTGGTGAATGGCGACCAAGGCTACAAAAAGGCTGCCTGTCACCAACGGCGCGGCGCCGACCAAGGCATCCCGGATAAAACCGCCTGAGGCGGTCTCGACGTAGCCCAGGCGGAGTTTGCCATCCGGCTGCGCCTGGGGGATAAGGGAAAAGGCTCCGGTAGGTACACCCAGCAGCTTGGCCATGACATAATGGCTGAGTTCATGCAGGAAAACCCCCGGAAGGAAGATCAAGGCAAAGAGGACCTGCGTTACGCCCGGGCGGCGCGTCAGGATCAAAAAAAATGCCTGGATTTCGCGGTGCAGAACCCGCTGCAGGATCACCAGCAGGAACAGTGCCGCCAGGAGCCAGAGCAAGCCGTCAAAGGAACTTAGATATTCCATGAATTTGGGTTAAACATTCACCCCCTTCCCTGGACCCCGAAAGAACCGGGGCAGGTGGGAAGGGGGTTGGGAGGTCAGGTCCATCTTTCTATTATTTGACTGCTGCTTGCGCGATCTTGACGAATTCATCCACCTTCAGGCTGGCGCCGCCCACCAGCGCGCCGTCAATATCAGGCTGGCCAAAAAACTCGGCTGCGTTGGCCGACGTGACCGAGCCACCGTAGAGCACGCGCATGGCCTGGGCCGCCTCTTCCCCGTACATCTCAGCCAGAGGCTTGCGGATGTAGTCACGGATGACCGCATTGGCATCCGGCCCGTTGGAGGCGCGCCCCGTTCCGATGGCCCAGACAGGCTCATAGGCAACCACCACCTTGGGGGCAAACTCCGCCGGCAAGCCTTTGAGTCCCAGGCGGATCTGGCGCGAAACCACTTCCCCAACCAACCCGGCATCGTGCTCCTTCTCGGTCTCGCCCACGCAGACAATCGGTATCAGGCCCGCGCTGTGCGCTGCGGCGATCTTCTTGTTCACGCTCTCATCCGTTTCGCCAAAATATGTGCGGCGTTCGGAATGCCCGATAATGACATACTGGCAGAATTCAGCCACCATCCCCGGGGCGACTTCACCGGTAAATGCGCCTTTCGGCTCCCAGTGGATATTCTGGGCGCCCAGGCCAATATCGGTGCCCGGCAGTAGCGCCGCCACCGGCATCAGCGCCATGAACGGCGGGCAAAGCACTTTTTCCACACCCTTGATCGCCCGCAGGGCCGGGGTCATTTCAGCAACCAACGCCCGCGCTTCCGCAACGGTTTTGTTCATCTTCCAGTTTCCAGCTACAAATGGTGTACGCATGTTATGGGATCTTCCTTTCGATGGAATCGGCTACGGCGAGCATCCAGGGGGTCGCGGCCGGGTTGGCGCGCAGTTTCGCCAGGGCCTGGCGTGCCTGCCCGCTGTTGGTGGTGGCGGAAAGTTCCGCCTGGAGCAGATCGTTTTCCGGCAGGGTCGGGCTGCTCTGTTCCAGGTCATCCAGGTTCATTTGGGCCTGGGTCTTATCCCCTGAAATGAGCATGGAACGGATATTGGCGATGCTCCCCAGGGTTGAGTCAATGGCGGCCAGGCGGTCAAAAGAGATATAAGCGGGCGCGCTTTTTGCCCCAAAGGCCTTATAAACGGCTTCATATAAGCGGTCTCTTTCGCCCGGCAGGAGCGGCCCGCTCTGCAGATGCCGCCCGGCGGCATCCACGTACAGGCGCGCCGCCAGCAACCAGGCGCCTCTGCGAGCAAAGGGCAGACCGCCTTCCCACAGGAAGGTTTCATTCACCGCGGGCAGGTTTTCGAAATTGGTGACCGCCTGCTGGGCCAGGCCAGGCAGGTTGGCGGCCTGGTAGGCCAGCGCCAGTTGCAGGACCGCTCTGGGATCTTCCTGGTTTTGCAGGGCATATTCCTCGGCCTGGGCCAGATCAATAAAAGAGCCGGGCTTCTGGAAAGGTTCCTGGGTCTCGACGGCAGGTACCAGCGTGGGAGCCAGCGTGCCGGCCAAAGCGCCAGCCTGCTGGCGGTAGGGCTGCAGCATGGGCGCCGCCAGCAGGAAGACCACGATTACGATCAGGATGAGCGCCGCCCAGAGGCAGCCCAATCTGGCTCTTTTTTTATTTTTCGGCTGGCCGGGTTCTCCGGCCTCGGCGGCTTGTGGTGGTTGGCCCGCAGCCACGGATGTACCGGCGGCTGTTTTTAGAGGCTCGGCCGCCGGAGGCGGCGGAGGTGGTATGGCCGGCGCGGTCGGACGGGTCTGGCCGGCTTCCCCGGCCGGCTCCACCTGTGAGACAGGCGGTTGTGGGCTACTGATCGTCGCAGCGTTCGCCGCGGTTGCCGACAGCAGACCGGCCTGCGCCAGGCTGGCTGCCGGGAGCGATGAGGTCGGGACGGTTGGCGAAGCGGTCGAAGCCGGAACCGCCGGTGCTACCGGGACGTAATACTTTATATCCCCGCCACCTGCGCCTCCCTGCCAGGCCTGCTGGAAGGCTGCCACCATGGAGGGAACATCCTTATAGCGGTCGTTGCGGTCTTTCGCCAGCGCCTTCAGCAAGGCGCGCTCAAGCGGCTCCGGGATGTTCGGGTTTTGCCAGTGCG
Organism: uncultured Chloroflexia bacterium; assembly: GCA_963837875.1. GTDB lineage: Bacteria > Chloroflexota > Anaerolineae > Anaerolineales > Villigracilaceae > UBA877. Next base: position 1,187,228 of record CAWIOV010000001.1, on the reverse strand, counting down.
GCAGGGGCAGGGCCGTATAGATGTGATCGTGGATCACCGAGAAAGGCGTGTCCGCGCTGAACGGCACCTTCCCGACGATCATTTCATACAGCATCACGCCAAAGGAATAGATATCGGTGCCGGCATCCAGGTCTTTCTTACCGAGAGCCTGCTCCGGGGAGATATACTGCGGCGTGCCCAGGATCATGTCGGAGGTCAGGCTGGCTTCTCCCGACTGAGCGATGCGCGCCAGGCCAAAGTCAGCCAGATAGATCTGGCCGTCCGTGGCCAGGAGAACATTGGAGGGTTTAATATCGCGATGTAAAACACCTTGCTTATGCGCATAAGCCAGCGCAGCCCCGACTGCCACCGTAATAGTGGCAATTTCTTCGGTCGCGACCGGCCCGCGCGCCAGGCGCGCTTTGAGCGTTTCCCCCTCGATAAACTTCATCACCAGGTAAGGGCGGCCTTCATGCTCGGCATAATCATAAACCGGGACAATGTTGGGATGCTCCAACTTCGCCACCAGGCGGGCTTCGCGTTGGAAGCGCGCCAGGAAACTCGGGTCTTCCAGCAAGGCCGGATGGAGAACTTTAATGGCGACATACCGGTCAAGCGCGGCATGATAGGCTTTGAAGACCGTCGCCATGCCGCCCTGGCCCAACTGCTCGATCAGGCGATACGGGCCGACCGTCTCCCCGGCAGAAAATGACATGAAGTTCCTTCCCTTCCCCATTCCTCCCCATTTTCATCCGGAAAATGGGGAGGAATAAGGGGATGGTACTATTTATTCATCAATGCGGCCACGCCGGGCAGTTCCTTGCCTTCCAGGAACTCCAACGAAGCGCCGCCGCCGGTGGAGACGTGCGTCATCTGCTTGGAAACGCCGGCTTTCTTGACCGCGCTGGCGCTGTCGCCGCCGCCGATGACGGTGACCGCACCGGAGCTGGCCAGCATTTTCGCCAGGGCGAACGTGCCTTCGGCGAACTTGGGCATCTCAAAGACGCCCACCGGGCCATTCCAAACGATCAGCTTGGCGCCCTTAAGGGTTTCCTTGTAGAGCTCCAGCGTCTTGGGGCCAACATCCATCATGCGCCAGCCGGCCGGGATCTTGTCCACATCCACGGTCTGGCTGTTGGCTTCGGCGTCGAACTTGTCGGCAATGACCGCGTCCACGGGCAGGACAATATTCTTGCCGGCTTTGACCAGGATGGACTTGGCGGTGTCGATCGAACCGGCTTCCACCAGGCTGTCTTGCATCTGCTTGCCCTGGGCCGCCAGGAAAGTATTCGCCATGCCGCCGCCGATGATGAGCTTGTCGCACTTGGAGAGCAGGGTCTCGACCACCAGGATCTTGTCGCTGATCTTGGCGCCGCCCAGGATGGCGATATAGGGGTGCTCCGGGTTGGCAATGGCGCGCCCGAGGTATTCCAGTTCCTGTTCCATCAGGAAACCGGAGACCGCCGGCAGGAAGTGCGCCACGCCCTCGGTGGAGGAATGGGCGCGATGGGCCGAACCGAAGGCATCGTTGACGAAAACATCACCGAGAGCGGCCATCTGCTTGGCTAATCCCATGTCGTTCTTTTCTTCTTCGGGATGGAAGCGGGTGTTTTCCAGCATAATGACCTCACCCGGCTTGAGCGCCTTTGCCAGCGCTTCCACTTCCGGCCCGACGCAATCCGGCGCCATCTTGACCGGGATACCCAGAAGCCCGGCCAGCACATCCGCTGCGGCTTTCAGGCTGAACTCGGGATCGAACCCGCCTTTGGGGCGGCCGAGGTGGCTCATCAACAGCAGCGAAGCGCCCTGGTCCAGAACGTACTTGATGGTGGGGAGGGCCGCCCGGATGCGTTTGTCGTCGGTGACTTTCCCATCCGCCATCGGGACGTTGAAATCCACCCGCATCAGAACGCGCTTGCCTTTCAGATCGATATCTTTTACGGTTTTCTTATCCATGCTGATTCTCCTGGTCAAATAATGAATAGTCTTGGTTCGGTGGGAATCGCAGGGATGAAGGGAAGATATGGATATGTTGGGCGGGCGATGCCCGCCCAACATACTATATTTCTCTCATCACTCCGGCGATTCCCATAAAGCTATAGTCTCATAGCCTTGCGACTATGAGACTATTGGAAGCATCCGGCAGATTACAGGCTCTTCGCCATCAGCGCCGCCAGGTCGGCGGTGCGGACGGAGTAGCCCCATTCGTTATCGTACCAGGCCACCACCTTGACGAAGTTGGTGGCTTCCTTGCCGAGCACCGAGGTGAAGGGCAGGTCAATGGAGGAGCTGTATGGGTTGCCCTTGAAGTCCATGCTCACCAGGGGTTCGTCCACGGCCTCAAGGATGCCCTTGAAGCGCGGCAGCTTGGCGGCATCCCGGAATGCCTGGCGCAGTTCTTCGGTGGTGGTGGATTTTTCCAGTTCAGCCGTGAAATCAACCACGGAGACGGTGGGGGTCGGGACGCGCAGGGAATAGCCGTCGAACTTGCCCTTCAGCTCCGGGATGACCAGGGCGATGGCCTTGGCAGCGCCGGTGGTGGTCGGGATGATATTCAGGCCGGCCGAGCGGGCGCGCCGCAGGTCCGAGTGCGGCATATCCAGGACCTTCTGGTCGTTGGTGTAGGAGTGGATGGTGGTCATGAAAGCGCGCTTGATGACGTACTTATCGTGCACGACTTTCGCAGCCGGGGCCAGGCAGTTGGTGGTGCAGGAGGCGTTCGAGACCACGTGGTGGATCTTCGGGTCATACTTGTCTTCGTTGACGCCCAAAACGACGGTCAGGTCTTCGCCTTCCGCCGGGGCGGAAATGATGACCTTCTTGGCCCCGCCGGCGGTGATGTGGTTGACTGCGCCCTTGACGGTCTTGCCCTTCTTGTTGACGCCGTCTTCCTTGATGGTGAAGAGGCCGGTCGACTCGATCACGATTTCAACGCCCAGGTCTTTCCACGGGATGGCGGAAGGATCGGTCTCTTTGTAGACCTTGACCGGCTTGCCATCCACCAGGAGGTTTTCCCCCTGGACTTCGACGGTGCCATTGAAGCGACCATAGGTTGAATCGTACTTGAGCAGGTGCGCCATGGTCTTCATGTCGCCGATATCATTAAAGGCGACCACTTCGAGTTCTTCGGGATAGTAATCCCGAATGGCCTTCAAGACCTGACGGCCGATCCGGCCAAAACCATTGATACCAACACGTGTTACCATAATACATCTCCTTATGTGGTTAGATTGATTTCAACGCGGTTGCGTTGTATTTCGTAGCCTCTCAATGCACGCGGAAGTACCGGGACTCTTTTCCTGGTGCAGCGGGATTTTACGAGTTTTCCTTGGTAAGCGGCCCGGTGCGTTCATTATACAGGGCCATCAACGTCTGGGCAAGTTTGGCGGCGTCGTGGTGGATGAGATTCTCACGATCGACCAACTCGGTGAAGTAAATCCGCGGGTCACGCACCTCACTCTCGGCCAGGCGGACCCACTGGACCTGCCCTTCAAATTCACCATCATAACACGAATTACAAACAATGACATCCACAAGTTCAAAACCGATCAGGTCTTCCAGGGCGTGGATATGGTCGCTGGAGGTATAGGCATCCGTTTCCCCGGGTTGCGTGGCGATATTGGTCACGAACAGCTTGACCGCCCGGCTGGAGTGGACCGCTTCCAGCAGATCGCGCACAAGGATATTGGGCAAAATACTGGTGTACAGGCTTCCGGGGCCGATAACGATCATATCCGCCCGCAGGATGGCCTGGATGACGGGCGGGTAGGCAGCCGCGTCGTTCGGTTCCAGCCAGACACGCCGCACGCGCCCGGCCGCCTTGGGGATCTGGCTCTCACCGACCACCCGCACCTCGGTCTCGCTCTGCGGCAGGCGCACATCCGCCACCAGGCGGACATTGTGCAGGGTGGCCGGGAGCACCTGCCCATGGACGGAGAGCGCCCGGCCCGATTCGGAGACGGCGTTCTCGAAACTCCCGGTCAGGTCCGCCAGCGCCGAAATGAACAGGTTGCCAAAGGTATGCCCGCCCAGGCCGGTCTCGCCGCCAAAGCGGTATTGGAATAATTGGGTTAACAGGGCTTCATCATCGGAGAGCGCCGCCAGGCAGTTTCGGATATCGCCCGGCGGGAGGATGCCCAGGTCGCGCCGGATCACCCCCGAAGAGCCGCCATCGTCTGCCACGGAAACGATCGCCGTCAGGTTGTTGGTGTACTCTTTCATGCCGCGTAGGACCGTTGCGATGCCATGCCCGCCGCCGATGACGACCACGCGCGGGCCGTGTTCCCGCCTGCGGTACTCGGCAACCTGGTCCACCAGGCGCTGCCCGGGCTGCAGGAAGGGTTCGAGCAGGGTATGGTTCATACCCCAGATCCCCAAGCCGATCAGGCCCAGGCCCACCACCCCAATAATGGTCATCCGCAAGGGCCGCGACAGGAATTGCAGCGAGATCAAGCTCAAGACCGGCAGCCACCAGGTGGCCGGGGCTGTGCGATAAACATCCTCCACGAACATCGCCAGGCCGAAGCCGATCAGGGTGATCCCGGCGACCAGCACCAGGAACCAGCGTTTCACCCCCAGGCCAGGTACGAACCAGCGCAGGAGCGCCACCAGCCTCCGCCGCATGGATACGAACCAAATTTCTCTACGTCTGGACATCGGCGGGGATGATAGCAGCCTTTAAGGGTTGTGTCAACGGCTTTACTTGTGCTTTTTTTTGCAAACTTCGTCTTTTGATTTTCTTATCATTCGGGTAAAATGGGCTTGTTTCCCAATTGTAGAACAATTCAGGTCCTCATCACCGCATTCTTGCCCGCCTGAAGGGAAGGCAACAACCGGTTCTTTTGGCTTGGGGGTCGCTCCAGGCTGATCGGAGGCAACCATGCACGTAAACAAACAGTTCGCTCTGGCAGGTTTAGCCCTGGAGGTGCTTTCCAGCGCCATCCTGGCAAGTTTCATGGAGCCCTCAACAGAGCAAGTAGAAAAAGTGACGGATACCAGCGGCACCTTGCACGCCCCTCTGGTCCCCCTGGCAGGGTTCCTGGATTCGGATTGTCCCAGCCAGGGGCTGTCCGGCTTGACCTCGAATGCCAGCCCCGGGGCGCTGGACTGCACCTATCACTGGAATGGCAAATGGGGGGCGGATAATGCCGAAATGCGCATCATGCAGTACTCCACCGCATCCATATACGACCAGATCATGGAAACCGACCTGCAGAACCTGCAGAACCAGGTCGCCCAGATTAAAACGAACCAGGCCAGCGGCGGCGGGAGGCAGAACGACAATATTGATATCCTGCAAGCCGACACCAACGATTATATTTACATGGAGACCTACAACGGCTCACCGGCGGTGGGCAGCACGGCCGTCCCGCTGTGCGGGGATGGCTGGGGAGCCATGGGAGTGCATGCCGAATTTGAGGTCACCTTTGATCTGCGGGAATCCTGTGACATCTCCACCAGCGCCAGCGATTACAGTGCCCTGATGCGGACCATGCGGGATGCCGCCCAGGCTGCCATCAACCGGGCCGAAAAGGTCATGTACCCCTGATACCCGGGGGGCCTTTCTCCGAGTGTACCCATATGGGAGATTAATTCCAAGCAGCTCATGATATAGTAGGGGCAAGAGAGCAGTTCCTGCATGAAATTCTAAAATCGTTTTCTGATGGGTGAGTGTAGGCATGGAGAAAAAACAGGCCAGGCAAGCAATGGATCCGGACGTGCTCGAGCGGAGAGGGCGGAGCCATGCCGGGCGCAGGAAAGCGAAGCGCCCGGCCGGTCGGGCGCTGAAATTCCGGGAAATAGCGCCGATCCTGCCGTTGATGGCGGCGATCGGGATCGTCCCGCTGATCGTTTTCCTGAAAGTCACGCCGGTGCCGCCCGCTTACCGGCAGTTCTGGGTGACGGACTACGATTTTGATTTCTTTTCCTATTACAAGGCGCAATTGATCCTGGCCTGCGCAGGGCTGGTACTGGCGGCGATCCTGGTGCTGGCCTGGCGGAGAGAGCTGCCTCGCAAGAAGAATATCCTCTACATCCCGCTGGGGGTGTATACGGTCATGCTGGTGGCCAGCACCCTGGCTTCCAGGGATCCAACGATCGCGCTGGGCGGGTATTTTGACCGGGCCGAGGGAATGTGGGTGCTGCTGGCTTACGTGGCGCTGCTGGTTGGGACCTCCCTGCTGGTCTCGGATGCCAGGCAGGCCGGATTGATCCTGGCGGTCTGGGCGGCGGCGCTGTGCCTCATTTCCATCCTGGGGATCTTCCAGTTCTTCGGCCTGGATTTTTTCAGCAGTCCGTTTGGCCGGCTCCTGATCGTGCCGGTACAGGACCGCCAGATCGCGCCGCTGCTGACCTTTAACTTCCCCATCCACAGCATTTACGCAACGCTTTACAACCCGGACAATGTCGCCAGCATGCTGGCGCTGGCTTTCCCGGTCGCGGCGGCCGGCTTTATCCTGGCCCGTACCCTAAAAAGGCAGGTGGCGTTCGGGGTCCTGGCAGGGCTGCTCTGCCTGACGCTGGTGGGCGCGAACGGGCGGGCCGGGTGGATCGCGGCGCTGCTGGCGGTGCTGTTGCTGGTCTGGCTGTCCATGCGGAAGGGTGTACCGGGCTGGTGGATGCGGGCGGGCATCCTGGCGCTGGTCGTCCTCCTGGAGTTTGGAAGCCTCAACTATTTCAGCGGCAGCGCGCTGAGTTCAAAAGTCGGCGGGCTGGTGGCAGAGACGGGGAAAGCGCTGGAAAGCGGGACCGGCCGGAAGAATGCCAAGGCTGCCCCAACCCGGCCCGGGACAATCGCCGGCGCGGCGCAGCTCCCGCCGGCGGGCATAGCCGAGCAGCTCATCCGCAAATATGGGCGCCTGGGTACGGGACGCGGCTATATCTGGATCCGCTCGCTGCAAATGGCCGGCAAGACCGTTTTGCTCGGAGGCGGCCCGGATACTTTTGCCCTGTATTTTCCGCACAACGATCCCTACCTGGACAAGTCATTTTTCGGCCAGGCGGGCGTCTTCATTGATAAACCCCACAATATGTACCTGCAACTCTGGTTGAACCTGGGCGGGTTGGCCACGCTGGCCTTCCTGGCGCTGCTGGTCCTGCATGCGGTCCGCACGCTGCGGGTGCTGAAACGGGCGGACCTGGCGGGCATGCCGGGTATGCTGGCAGCCGGCCTTTTTGCCGGCTGGGCCGGGTACCTGCTGGCTGCTTTTTTCTACGACAGCGTCGTTTCGGTGGCGGCGGCCTTCTGGATCGTGTTCGGCCTGGGCATGGCGATGAACGATATGCTGGAGCAGGCGGGCAATCGCGAGGCCGATTAAAGGTGGCCCACTCCCTTCGAAAAGCGTTATAATGCAAAACGTTCCAATCGGGGGTTGGGGATACCTATATGGTCCAACCGCCGATATTTCGAAGGAGAAAAATATGCTTACCCATTTCAAACAGTTTGGATTCATGTGCATCCTGCTGATGCTGGCTGTCAGCATGCTGGGTGCACCGGCGCCGGCCGCGGCTGCCCCGCTGGCGCGCGCGGCGGTACCGCCCGCCAGCCTGCTACCAGGAAAAGATCTATCCGAAGTCCCGGCCATTCCTTATACGCTGACGATCATCGATACTGGCAACGGGAGCGGCACGGTGACCAGCAGCCCGGCCGGCATCAGTTGTGGAGAGATCTGCTCGCATGCCTTTGGGAACGGCAGACAGGTCGCTTTAACCCCCGTGGCCTCGGCCCACTCCTACTTTGGTGGCTGGGGGGGAGGCGTTTGTCCAGGAGAGACGGTCTGTACGGTGACGATGAATGAGTCAAAACAAATCTCGGTCGGATTTTTTTTGGAATCTTACAAAGTAACGGTTAGAAAAACCGGGAGCGGCAACGGGATGGTGACCAGCAACCCGGCCGGCATCAATTGCGGGATCGTCTGTATCCACTCGTTTACATACGGTACAAACGTCACATTAACTGCCACGGCCTCTCCGGGCAACGCCTTTATAGGCTGGAACGGCGGAAATTGCATTGGGAACGGGACCTGTACGCTGCCCGTTACGCAGGCTGTCGGGGTAACGGCGGACTTCCTTGCGCCTCCGCGTGCGCCGAATTTGTTGATCCCCCGGTTGGGTGCATTGGAAACGAATTACCAGCCCTGGCTGTACTGGTTCCCTGTTTCGGAGGCAAAATCCTACCGTTTGCAGGTTTCCATGAGCAATCTGTTCGGCACGAACCTTGTGGATCAGGCTGGCCTTTCGGTTCCGGACTTTCAGATGCCATCTGCGCTTGCCCCCGACACAACGTATTACTGGCGGGTCCAGGCAACCGACAGCCTGGGATTGATCAGCGCCTGGTCACAGGTCTGGTCATTCCGGACCGCGCTCGTCCCGCCGGTTCTAACCGCTCCCGGGAACGGCGCGCACCTGCTCAACAACCGCCCAACCTTCCTGTGGACGGCTGTCCCGGACGCAACCGGCTACAATATCGAGATCGCCAGGAATACCAATTTCTCGGCGCTGGTGGAAATAGCGTACGCAGCCTCCCCCACTTTCACTCCGAAGGTTGACCTGCCGGCCAAAAGCAGCCTGTACTGGCGCGTGCAGAGCCTGGGCTTGAATGGGCCATCGGCGTGGTCGGGGTACTGGACCGTCCATTCGGCCAATCCGCCCTCCATTCCATGCCTGAAGTCCCCGAAGAAAGGCATCACCAGCCTCACTCTCACGCCGACCCTGTTTTGGTGCCAATCCACGGCGCCGAAGGGCACGACCGTTGCATATTACCGGGTCCTGGTCTGGACGAATAGCGGCGGGACGACGATCGTGGTGGACCAGGATGTATACGGTGCGACCAATGTGAGTTACACGGTACCTGGCGGCGCCCTGGCTTTTGGAAAAACCTATTACTGGAGCGTCTCCGCCTATAATGCCTCCGGAGAGTATAGCAGTTCGTTTACCTGGTCCTTCAAGACCCCAGAGTAGATCTTGGATGGCGCCAAATAACAAAGAGCGGGCTGCCCCTGGGCGGCCCGCTCTTATTATCCTGGCAGGTGGGATAGAGGAAAAGCGATCCTATTCCAGTTCTTCCCTACCGGACAGAACTGTTGTACCACTGCCTGGCCTCTCCTGCAGGTGGTCTCCGAGGTCGTCTGAAGGTGTAATGGAAATACTTCACAAGTAAGCGTGTACGGCCAGGTAGAGTAGAAGAATTATTATTATTATGATAATTATCAATAAAACAAGGCGAGGTATTCCTCTATACAGGGGAAGCCAGAAACTCCGTTGTCGGAGCTTGGGGATAAACGCTATAAAGATGGTTAAAAACATCAACGCGCCCATTAATTGTGGGATCCCACTCATCCATTTAATTTGCCATTCAAGGATTATATTACTGGCTATACCTCCGAGAAAGAAAAAAAACAATATTAAGAATGCGATGTCTATACTTTTTTGGTTTTTCATTTATAAACCCAATTACGTTGGACTGTATAATCTTATTAATTTACGGTTTATTTACAATAAGTTCAATATAATCGGCAACGTTTTCATTTGAGGGGTACCATTGTGGCACAATCTCCCTACAATAATCACTCGCATGCGTAATAGATAGGCACTTGAAGGAATTGAAGAATAATCCGGATTGATAGAATCACCGGTAAATCGATTATGACTTTCTTGTGAGTTGATCATTACACTATTCTCATATTCCATTTTGTTTGGTATTTTCACCCATTTCTGATTTACATACACATAGATGAATGTTCCTGGATCATTTGTTAATTCAATGCAATCGTTGGTTATGTTCTCGATTACAAACTCAATATCAGTCTCTGTATCGATTGGTTTTGACCCGATATAAGTGATCTTTATAAAATGGCGAATGGGAATAGGTACGCTGGCAGAGAAATCCTTATCATAGTCTTGGCCAAGACTGGTGCAGCCCATTACAATAAAACAAAGCATGGGTGATAAAAATCAAACCTCCAATATATTTCTTGATTTTTTCAGACATAATTCCTTCCTCGCATTCTAAAATCGAAATATACTCTCAAGTGGCAAGGCTGCCCAGGCTGCCGTCCGGATTGCCGAAGGGATCGTAGTTCCTGGCTTGGATCACCGCGCCGGCGGCATCCGCCAATTGCCCAGACGGAATCGAGCGCGTTGGATAGGGAGTACTCGGTTTCACTGACACCCTCTGTTCAATACGGTCATTACCATCTACTTTCTTCTTTAGGCAGTCTCCGATGCCTTTGGATTGCGCAGATGGTCATGGTATTGATGGTCAAAATAGCCAGAAGAGAGGAAGCAGGGATATTTCTACCTGGCAAACCCCTCCCAAGGACGAAAAGAATCGCTATTTATTAGGGCTTTTATTCCGTCAGGCGAATCAATCTCTACCGATTCGATCACCATATTTTCAGGTAATTTCCCATTGCGGTCGTGGATTTTTGTGCATAAATCCTCTTGTAATGAAAACCAACCCATCTCCCCCTCTTGCTCCGATAACATTATTCTTTTATTTTTCCATACAACAAGCAATCTGCATCCGTGCAATTTCGGGATAGATTGGCCGAATCCAATATCCATCCGGGGCTCCGAGTTTTTCAACCGCTTGATCAAAGGTAATTCGATAATTAGGCTGGATATATACAGAATCCAAGACATCATGCTTGAAAATCATTCCCAAGCCGCCAAACCCTTGGCTTCTTTTATACGAAAAACCTACGTCTACAAAATCGAAATGATTGGTAATATCCATACTACTTCTGTCAACAAATGGAAGTTGCTCTACCCGGTTGATCGAGTCTTGGCGCGTCGAAACGCCCGGTTCAAGCCCATACCAGCATGGAGCTGCGCAAGGCTTCCCCGTCAGCCAGCTTTGATCGTAGTAATTGGGGTCGAGCGGTTCGAGAGTTCCAGGAGGTTCAGGAGCACTACCCTGACCCTGGCAGGCAGACAATCCCAAAACGATCGCCAGAGCCAATATCAGATTAAGGCGATCACGCAGCTTGGATTTGTTCTTAAACATAGTTACTCCAAATTCCCATCGTGAGTGTGATAGCTACGCCACCTACATCCTCCTGCAGGCGGTCTCCGAGGCCGTCATGTTGGCGATAGCTGGTCGTCCCGGCTGGCCCGGCCACCGGAGTCAGCCGGTTGAATGTGACTGCCCTTATTTTCAAGGTGATGTTTTCATCCACCCTATTACAGTATTGTTTTTAGCAATCTCGACGGCTCTTTTTTTCTGAATATCAGCCACAACTACATATTCAGGATCACCTTCTAATTCGAAAACAATCTGTTGGCTGTCAGGCGACCAATGTGGTTGTGTGCTTATTGCATCATCCGATGGAAGACAATAGTCCGTAGCCGTTTCCGTCACGGTATCGAAAACGGTCAGGGAACCCGCGAACCAAAAGGCAATATACCGGCCGTCCGGCGACCATTGCGGTTGTGTAATATCCAGCTCCGGATATCCTGGCCCTTGAAAATGGGTCAACTGCTTCGCGTTCCCATCCCGGTCAACAACAAACAATTGAAAAATGGGGGCATCATATTCTGGCGGAATGCCAACAGCAAACCGGCTTCCATCCGGCGACCACCGCGGTTGGATTGCGGCCCAATACCCATCACCTATATCTGCATGCCATAACTCTCTTCCAGACTGCAGATCCCACAACACTAAACTAACAACAAACTCCATCGGCGCATTACGCTGATAGACCATCCGAGTGAGTGTAGGATCGTAAACTGGAATTGTTTTGTTATAGACCGAGAACGTCGGGGACGAATAATCAAGACGTGTGAGTTGGCCAGCTATGATGTTGGCCACGACCTCACCAGAAGGAGGATCATCAAGTACTATCCGTTTGGTATCCAACCAGTATAACGGACCGATCCAGTTTTGATCGTATGGAATGGCACCTTGCTTTTGACCCTCTGCTGATAACAATTCCAGAAAATCCGTGGATTGCCCATTATTTCCATTACTTGTGACTTCCTCGGCAAGTCTTTTCCCATCGGGCGAGACAATTTGGCTGGTGTTATAACTGGCGGGAAGAGCAAGAAGACTGTTATCGCTGGTCAACAAAGCAGATAGGGTAGGGTTTCCATTTGCATCTTCATCCGAAAGGATGATCGCCCCTTTGGACAGAAAGCCCGGCGGCATCGTTGTCTCAATTTGAAGGCAATCTTGTTGATATCCAGAAATCGTTTGGGGAGTCTCGGTAAATGTAGGCTCAAGTGTGATCTCTGGAAGCGTTGGCGCAAGAGGGGTTTCCGGTGATGGGGAAATCCCGGTAAGCGTCGGTGAGGGCGTCAGGCTGGCAAGAAGGGTAGCAGTTTCCAGCCGCGGGCTGGCCAGCCTGCCCGGTTGTTGTGAACAGCCAGAAATGGTGATAAAGATTAGAATGAAGGTCGAAAAGAGATAACCATATTTTTTCATTGCATTCTCCCTTTTATATAGCCTGGCAATGAAGAGGGACGCTCACTACCTTGGAACTGAGCTAATTCGGATGGAATCTGGCGTTGTAATCCATCAACCCCAGCAGTCGATTTCCCTGGGCATCTAAGTTAGTGCGCTAAGAGCATCTGGTAGCGCAACAATCAACTGTGGGAAAATGTAGAATCCTTTCCTCTCGGAAGAATGAGGGTGAATAATCCCGTTATCGCAATGAAGCCGCCCGAAAAAAATGTATACGACCGAGGCGATGACAAAATATCATTCAACTGAGGAAGGTGATCAAACCAGCTGCCAAAGGCCGGTATGAAATAGAGAATCGGGTAGGTCACAATAAATAATCCAGTTAATCGAAAGATCACCGCGACCCAAATGTTTCTTGGCCCCCACTTGAGCACGGACCAAAACAATAACAACAAAGCGGCTGCTAATAATAAGGCAAGGAGAATATAAAACCACAAAATGGAAGTCGTGGGGAAAGTCCCGAAAGCCCCCGCATTGCGATGAATCATAGATGTCATCAGGAAATCGGATCCCAGGGCTATCCCCAGAACAATGATTAACCCAATGATTGAATAAATTCCATTGAGATTGTGCTTTCAATTCATTCCAATTATCCTTTTGCTAACAGAAGCTTGGGGTAAGCATTGTCCGCTAGTCGGGTCAGGGAATGGTGTCTATGGAATTGTAATCCGAGTCCTTATTCCCTGCAACATCGAACCCGACATGGACATGAGCTTGTCCTCCGCTTTCCCGGTGATCCCCAATGAACCAAAGGAAAAAAACCGGGGCCGCACCTTGACAAATTAGAAAAAATGTTCTATGTTTAAGATCAGAAAGGCAGAAAAGGTATTATCGTGCTCACCCGTCTCCCGCATTCGTTCCACGGAAAAAATAAAATGATCGCCTTTTATTTAAAAAGTCCACGAAACCCCTTCCGGCCCGGGTGGGATCGCGGCAGCACTTCTTTTGCTTCGGTCCTCATTTTCCGATCCTCGATCGTCCATCCTAAATTTTCAACCCTCCTATTCGTTTTTTTTTCGATACGCGGAACGAATATGGTAAACCGTACTATAATCGAGCCCGCGTTTATTTCCTTTGATTTACCATGACAATGTACCACTCAAGGTCTTTTAACCACTAAGTCCACGAAGTACCCCGAAGGAAAGGCTTTTTTGTCTTCCTTCTTCATCGCAACAGGAGATCCGTATGCTTCACCCCCTTAACCTGGTCAGCCCTCGCTTCATCCCCCCGCTCGACCCCGGCTTCCGGCCGGCTGCGCTCGCCAACCGGGCTTTCCGCAAGGATGTCGCCGGCGCCGGCGTCCCGCTCGTGCTCGGATTGGAACGCAGCGATGGCGAGATCGGGCGCTATGAGACGCTCGTCTTCCCCGCCGGCCACCCGCGCGCCGGCGAGGACCTGACCTACGCCGAACGCATCCTGAAATTCCTGCTCTGGCAGCGTGGCGGCTGGAAGGTCTTCGTTGGCGGGTCGGGCTTCATCGCGGATTACCTGCGCCAGGTCTATGCGCCGGAAGGCGCGCGCGCCTTCGATTATCACTTCATGGGCGAACAGGTCTACGAAAAGACCTTCACGGTGGTGGCGTGCGAACCCGCCGAGGTGCCACCCGCGCGCGAGGCCGGCAGGCAGCTTGGCCGCCACCTGGACGGCTGCCGCATCGGTTTCGACCTGGGCGCTTCCGACCGCAAGGTCAGCGCCGTGGTGGATGGGAACCCCATCTTCAGCGAAGAAGTCATCTGGGAACCGCGCAAACACTCCGACCCGGAATACCACTACCGCGAGGTCATGGCCGCCCTGCGGAGCGCAGCCTCCAAAATGCCGCGCGTGGACGCCATCGGCGGCAGTTCGGCAGGGATCTTCATTGACAACCGTCCCATGGTCGCCTCGCTCTTCCGCCTGATCCCACCCGAACGCTACGGCGAGATCAAGGACATGTTCCTGCGCATCCGGGAGGAGCTGGGAGTCCCGCTGGAAGTCATCAACGACGGGGACGTGACCGCCCTGGCGGGTTCCATGTCCCTGGAAGATAACGCCATCCTGGGCATTGCCCTGGGCTCCAGCGAAGCCACCGGCTACGTGGACGCGGACGGGCGCATCCTGGGCTGGCTGAATGAAATGGCCTTCGCCCCGGTGGATTACAGCCCCAGCGCCCCCGCCGACGAGTGGTCCGGTGATACCGGCGTCGGCTCGCTGTATTTCTCCCAGCAGTGCGTTTTTCGGTTGGCGCCCAAGGCCGGCATCGCCATCCCGGAAGGGATCAGCGACGCCGAAAAGCTGAAATTCGTCCAGTCAAGCCTGGAGGCCGGGCACGCCGGCGCGCGACAGATCTGGCAATGCATGGGTATCTACCTGGGCTACGCCCTGGCCCACTACGCCGATTTCTATGACATCCAGCACGTGCTCATCCTGGGGCGCTGCACCTCCGGGCGCGGCGGGGATCTGATCCTGGAGGGTGCCAACCGGGTGCTGCAGTCCGAATTCCCGGAACTGGCCGCGAAGATCCACGTCCAGCTTCCGGATGAAAAAAGCCGCCGGGTCGGGCAGTCCATCGCCGCGGCCAGCCTGCCGGCCATCATCAAATAAGAGGAGTATCTTATGCAATTCCATCTTCCCACTGCTGAAATCTTCGTCCCGGACGGCCTGCCGGTCGAAGCCGCCCTGGCCCGCACCACTCACATGGCCATCTCTGCCCACCAGGACGATATCGAGATCATGGCCGCCCGCCCCATCCTGGACTGCTTCCAGCAAAAGGATCTGTGGTTCACCGGCGTGGTGGTCACGGACGGGCGCGGTTCCCCGCGCGACGACCTGTACAAGGATTGCGATGACGAGCAGATGCGCATCATCCGCTTCAAGGAGCAGAAAAAGGCCGCCATCGTGGGCGAATACGCCGCCCAGGTGCTGCTGGATTTCCCCAGCAAGGTCGTCAAGGACTCCGCCCAACCCGGCCCGGTCGCGGATATCGCCACCCTGCTGAAAGCGGCCCGGCCGAAATTCGTCTACACCCACAACCTGGCCGACAAGCATGATACGCACGTGGCCACGGCCTGCCGGGTCATTGCCGCCATCCGCAGCCTGCCGGAGGCCGAACGCCCCGAAAAACTGTACGGCTGCGAGGTCTGGCGCGACCTGGACTGGCTGGTGGATGAGGATAAAGTGGCCTTCGACTTGAGCAGCCATGAGAACCTGCAGGCGGCCCTGCTGGGCGTGTTCGACTCGCAGATCTGCGGCGGCAAGCGCTACGACCTGGCCAGCCTGGGCCGCCGGCGCGCCAACGCCACCTATTTTGCCTCGCACGGCGTGGACGCGACGCAGGGCCTTTCCTACGGGATGGACCTGACCGCGTTGATCGCCGATCCCGGCCTGGATGTGGCCGCATTCGTGCAGGCCAGCCTCCAACGTTTCGCCGCGGATGTAAAAGCCCGCCTGGAGCGCGCCGGCTGAGCCAGGGCAATTCCATTGGCTCCCCGGGAGTCGCCGGAGGGTGGATGAAATAGGGATTGTCGGGTGGGCTTCGCCCGCCCGACAATCCCATATCTTCCCCGATTTCCCGGCGATTTCAAATGAACCGTTTCATCCTGCCATGTTATAATTTTTACAGATTGCTTTGAAGATCTCTAGGAGGCCCAAAAGTATGAGCGCGATCATCGCCATTGACATCGGTGGCACCCAGTTGCGGGCGGGTGTTTATCTGCGTAACAGCATCGTCCCGATCACGGTCCAAAAAGCCCCTTCGCTCGGCCTGGAAGACGGCGTATTCGAGCGGCTTACGGCGCTGATCAACTCGGTCTGGCCCGAGGAACCGGTGGACATCATCTGCGCCGCCGTACCCGGGCCGCTTAACCCCCATACCGGCATCATCATTGAAACCCCCAACATCCCCGCCTGGACGAACTATCCGCTGGCGGAACTGCTGCAAAAGAAATACGATGTCCCCTGCTATATCGGGAATGACGCCAACCTGGCCGCCCTGGGCGAATGGCTTTACGGCGCCGGCAAATGCCATCACGATCTCGTTTATCTCACCCTCAGCACCGGCATCGGCGGCGGCGTGATCTGCGACGACAAGCTGATCGAAGGCGCGCGCGGCATGGCCACCGAGCTTGGGCACATCACCGTGCTCCCGGACGGGCCGGTCTGTTCCTGCGGCGTGCGCGGTCACCTGGAGGCGGTTGCCTCCGGCACGGCCATCGCAAAATACGTATCCGAGCAGATCGCCGCCGGCGTGAGATCCAGCCTTGGACCTGGGCCGTTGACCGCCTTCCAGATCTCGCAGGCGGCCAAGCGCGGCGACGCACTGGCAAAGGAAGCCTTCCTGCGCGCCGGGGAATTCATCGGCCAGGCCTGCGCAGATTTTCTGCACATGTTCAACCCGTCCATCCTCATTTTCGGCGGCGGCGTTTCGTTCAGCGGCGAGCTGATCATGGAACCGATCAAGGAGACGATGCGTCGAAAAGTCATGGATCCGGCCTATCTGGAGGACCTGCAGATCGCCACTGCCGAACTTGGCGATGACTGCGGCCTGCTCGGCGCGCTGGCGCAGGCTCATATCAAGCTGAAAGATAATTAAGAACCTGCACTGAAAGGAGCAAACCATTATGGAACCGATGAAATTACCGGGGCCCAAGGCCAGGGCGCTGATCAAGCGCGATTCGGCCGTCATCTCGCCTTCCTACCCGCGCGGGATACCGTTCGTCATGGACCACGGGCGCGGCACCGAGGTCTGGGATGTGGATGGCAACCGCTTCCTGGATTTTGCCGCCGGCATCGCCGTCACATCCACCGGCCACAGCCACCCCAAAGTCGTCAAGGCCATCCAGGAACAGGCCGAGAAATTCATCCACATTTCATCGGATTATTACCACGAACAATGGATCGAGCTGGGGGAGAGGCTGAGCGAGATCGCTCCATTTCACGAAGCCGCCGTTTCCTTCATGTGCAACTCCGGAACGGAAACCGTCGAGACAGCCATCAAGCTGGCCCGCTATCATACCGGCCGGACGAACTTCGTCGGCTTCACCGGCGCGTTCCACGGGCGCACGATGGGTGCGGTTACCTTCACCGCCAGCAAGCCGAACTATCACCGCGGCTTCTACCCGCTCATGAACGGTGTCGTCCACGCCCCGTTCCCCAACCCCTACCGGCCCGTCCTGGAACGCCAGCCGGGCGAAGACTATGGCGAGACGGTCGTCCGCTACATTGAATTGGAGATCCTCGGCCACATCCTGCCGCCGGATGAGGTGGCCGGCATCCTGGTGGAGACCATCCAGGGCGAAGGCGGGTACATCGTCCCGCCGCCCGGTTTTTACCCGGCCCTGCGTGAACTGTGCGACAAGTACGGGATCCTGCTCATCGCCGACGAGGTGCAGTGCGGCATGGGGCGCACCGGCAAGTGGTGGGCCATCGAACACTTCGACGTGGAACCGGACATCATCACCATTGCCAAAGGCATCGCTTCCGGGATGCCGATGGGCGTCTGCCTGGCCCGCAAATCGGTCATGGATTGGCCGCGCGGCTCGCACGGCAACACCTTCGGCGGCAACCCGCTCTCCTGTGCAGCCGCCCTGGCCACCATCGACCTGATCGACAACGAATACCTGGAAAATGCGGCCGTTGTCGGCCAGTATACCCAGGATGCCCTGCAGGAAATCATGGCCCGTCACCCCTCCATCGGCGACGTGCGCGGCATTGGCCTGATGATCGGTGTGGAATTCGTCAAGGACCGCCAGACCAAGGTTCCGGCCGAGAGTCTCTGCAACCGGCTGGTTGAGCTGGCCTTCGAGCGCGGCCTGATCCTGCTCTCGTGCGGCAAGAGCGTCATCCGCTTCGCCCCGCCTTTGAGCATCTCCAAGCCGGAAGTGGACGAAGGCCTGCTGATCTTCGAAGAAGCCTTAACCCTGGCGGAGAAAGAAATGAAATAATGCTGCCCGATTTCCGCGTCCGCCAGCGGGATTACCTGCTCGAAATTGCGCGTGCCCTCACCCAGGAACTGGACCTGGATAAACTGCTCACGCGCATCCTGCGCATCTCCATCGAAATGCTGGCCGGGCAGGCCGGGATCATTGCCCTCAAAGAGAACAGCCGCTGGCGGGTAGCGGCGGTGCACGGCATCCCGGCGGCTTTCCTGAGTTATCTCGAACCGCTCCTGGCCGAAGAAAAGGGCGCCGAACTCAACCTGGTCGAACTCAACCGTATGCTCAAGGAATTGACCTACACCGCCAGCATGGGCTTGTTGAACGGTGTCGGCATCCCTCTGGCCACACACGGAGACGTCATCGGCGTCATCTTCATCTTCCGCAGTTATCCCGATCTGTTTTCGTCCAACGACAAACTGCTCCTGCAATCCTTTGCCGACCAGGCCGCCATCGCCGTCTTCAATGCGCGCCTCTACGGGCAGGTCAGTTACGAAAAGCAGCGCCTGGATGCCCTGCTCAATTCTGCCGCCGATGGCATCCTCATCCTTAACGCCGACCGCACCATCGAACGCTGCAATATCGCCTTCGAACATTTGTACGGCCGCCCGCGCACCGAAATCCAGACCAAGGCCCACGCCGACATCATCCGCTGGGCCCGCCGCCCGGAAGGCCGCACGCTCGAGGAATCCGAGGCGGATGGCTGGCCGTTGACTCCCAACGCTTATCTGTATGTGGAGGGCGACCTGGCTCGCCCGGAACCGCCCAACCTGCCGATCGGGATCACCTACGCCCCGCTGCTCGCCTCCGACGGGAGCCTGAGAAACGTGGTCGTTACTGTGCGCGATATCACCAAGTTCCGCACTGCCGAGGAGATCAAGAACACCTTCGTCTCCATCGTCAGCCACGAGCTAAAAACCCCGGTCGCCCTGATCAAGGGATATGTCAGCACCCTGCGGCGCGAAGATGCCAAATGGGATAAAAACATCGTCCGTGACAGCCTGGCCGTGATCGAGGAAGAGGCCGACCGCCTGGCCTCCATGATCGAGGATCTGCTGGACGCCTCGCGCCTGCAAGCCGGAGGCCTGACCCCGGATCTTTCCGACATCTCTCTCCCGGTCCTGACTGAACGCCTGGTGGAGCGCTTCCGCACCCAGACCCAAAAGCATACCTTCAAGGTGGATTTCCCTGAAAAATTCCCCGTCATCATGGCGGACGAGGACCGGATCACCCAGGTGCTCTCCAACCTGATCTCCAATTCCATAAAATATTCCCCGGATGGCGAAATCTGCATCAGCGGCCAGGTCCGGCCGGAACAGGTCATCATTTGTGTCAGCGACCAGGGCCCGGGGATCGATCCCGGAGATATTCCCTATGTATTTGGCCGCTTCTATCGTTCCGATAAAGCCGTCCGTAAGACAAAAGGGGCCGGCCTGGGGTTGTACCTTGCCAAGTCCATTGTCGAGGCCCACGGCGGGCGCATCTGGGTGGACCCGCATCCGGGTTCCGGCGCGTCCATCTGTTTCTCTTTGCCGAGAAAATGAAGTAAAATAGGCAGGTTAACCATCCTTAATCCAAAATAAGAAATCGGAAATCCAAAATGCCTCCACAAAAGACTCAAATCTCCTGCCCACGCTGCCGGCAACCGGTCGTTGCCCAGATCGAACAACTCTTTGACGTCAGCTCCGACCCCGGCGCCAAACAACGGCTGCTGGGCGGTGTTTCCAACTACGCCGCCTGCCAGAGCTGCGGTTATAGCGGCCCGCTGGCAACTCCCATCGTCTACCACGACGCCGATAAAGAACTGCTGCTGACCTATTTCCCGGCGGAGTTGGGCATGCCGGTCAACGACCAGGAAAAACTGATCGGCCCGCTGATCACCCAGGTCACCAACCGCCTGCCGCCTGCCAAGCGCAAAGCCTACCTGCTGCGCCCGCAGAGTTTCCTGACCTACCAGAGTCTCATCGAGCGCATCCTTAGCGCGGATGGCATCACACCCGAAATGCTCCAGGCCCAAAAGCAGCGCGTTTCGCTGCTGGAGCGTCTGCTCAGTCTCACCTCCCCGGAAGCACGCTCGGAGACCATCAAGCAGGAAGCGGCCCTGTTCGATGCTGAATTTTTCTCCATCTTCAACCACCTGATGGAAGGCGCGGCCACCAGCGGGCAAGAACAGGCCATCGCACAAATGGACGCCATCCAGAAGCAGTTGCTGGCCGAGACAGAATATGGACGCAAGCTCTCCGAGCAGGCCAACGAGGTGCAGGAAGCCATCAAGACCTTGCAGGCGGCCGGAAAAAGCCTCGACCGCGAGAAACTGCTCGACATTCTTTTCCAGGCCCCCAACGATGACCGCTTGAACGCCCTGGTCAGCCTGACCCGTCCCGCCCTTGACTATACTTTCTTCCAGTCCCTGACCGGGCGGATCGAAAAAATGGCCGGCGAGGAACGCAAAAAATTGGAAGGCCTGCGCGAAAAGCTTTTGGAGATCACCCGCCGCCTGGACCAGCGCGCCGAAGAAGAATATAAGCACGCCAGCGCGCTGCTCGACACCCTTCTGGCGGCAAACGATATTCAGCAGGCCACCGCCGAACACATCGAGGAGATCAACGAGGCTTTTATCCAGGCGCTGAACCATGCCCTGCAGGAAGCCAACCAGAAGAACGATGCGGAGCGAATGCCCAAGCTGCAGCAGATCGTCGCCGTGTTGCAGCAGGCCAGCGGCCCGGCTCCCGAAATGGCCCTGCTGGAAGAACTGCTGGATGCGCCCGATGGATTGGCCTTGAACAGCCTGCTGGCCCAACACAGCCAGGAGATCACCCCCGAGTTCAGCTCCTTTATTGCCAACATCCTGGCGCGCAGCGAGGATCAGGCCGGGCCAAAACCGCAGGGCGAGGATGCCCAAACCATCGAAAAACTGCGCGGGCTTTACAATGCCGTGCTCAAATTCTCGATGAAGCAGAGCATGCAATAGAAAGCAAATTCCCCGTCTCTTTGAACCCGACGGGGAATTTTATTAGAAAAGCTTGTATCTTCTCAAAAAGCGGGGGAGGGCGGGGTTGTGCGGGCGGCTCCGCCGCCCGCACAACCCCGGTCCCCAGCATGTCCAGATGTTACAAAAGTTGCTATTCCGCAGGCGGATTCTCCAGCTTGACGCCATGTCCGCGCACGGTAACAATGTAAAGATGCGCCGGGTCGATCGTCGCGATCCGGTCGCGCAATCGCCGCAGGAGCGCATCCAGCGCCTGGTCTGACACACCCACGGCCTGCTCTTCGCCCCAGGCATCGGTGACCAGTTGCTGCCGTTCCAGGACCTGGCCCTGCTTCTCATAGAGAACGCTCAAAACATGGAACTGCAGGGCGGAAAGCGGAGGGTCGATCAAGCGGTCATCCACCCAGACCTGCCGTGAACGCATATCCAGGCGCAGCCGCCCGGGATGAGCATCGCCTTCCGTCAATGGGACCGTCGCGTCTGAGGTCAGGTACAGGAATTGTTGCGCCAGAGCTATTTGTACCGTGTCGCCGTCCTGCAAAATTACCTGTCCAACCACCGGGTTACCGTTGCAATGCGTCCCGTTCTTGCTTTCCAGGTCCTCCAGCAGCATGCCTTCAGGCGTTGGAGAAATCCGGGCGTGGAAACGCGAAACCATCCGGTCCGGTACCACGATCTCACAAGTCATTTCGCGCCCGACCAACAATGGCTTATTTAATGTCCAACGCTGCCCCTTGAGCGGGCCATTCTGTGCGATCAATAGCGGAGATTCACTGAGATTCCCATCCATGCTACCACCTCGGACTACCTATTATACAACAAGCCGGCAAAACACGCTTATAATATAAGTTAGCTAGAACGGATCTGCTACGCTGGCTACAATCGCCGAAAGCCCACCAGCGGTGCACTTTTTCCCCGTTCGATGCGAATCGGACAATATGCCAGTCGCGCTAAAAAACGGAGATATACTGCGCGGACGTTATCGCATCCAGGAGCGCATCGGCCAGGGAGGTATGGGAAATATCTACCTCGCCGATGATCTGCGCCTGGAAGGACGCTTTTGCGCCCTCAAGGAAGTCGAACACGACCGCACCGTATCCAGCAAACTGCTCAAGGAGGCCCGCCAGCAATTCCTTCACGAGGCCACTGTTTTGGCGCGCCTGGACCACCCCAACCTGCCCAAAGTCTCCGATTTCTTCTCGGTGGGGCCGCGCGATTACCTGGTCATGGATTATATCCCCGGCAAGGATCTGCGCGCCATGATGCTGGATGCCAAACAGAGCAATACATTTTTGAGTGAGGAGGACGTGCTTAGTTGGGCCAACCAATTGGCAGATGCACTCAGTTACCTGCATGGCCAAACTCCTCCGCTCGTTCACCGGGATGTAAAACCATCCAATCTGAAATTAACTCCCAACGGCATGCTCAAACTGGTGGATTTTGGCCTGGTCAAGGCCCTTGTCCCGGATGAGATGACCATCACGGTCATCCAGGGACGCGGCACCGCCCTCTATACACCCCTGGAACAATATGGCGGCGACGGTTTGCACACCGATATTCGTAGTGACCTGTATGCCTTCGGATGCACCCTCTATCACTTATTAACAAACACTCCTCCAGTGGATGCCCGGCAACGTTTCCTTCACCCGGATAGCCTGCCGGAACCCCGCAAACTCAATCCGGCCATCAGCCCCCGCACCGAGCGCGCCATCCTGTGGGCCATGGAACTCCACCCGGATGACCGCCCGGAAACGGCCGAGGACTTGCAGCAGTTCCTACTGGGGTCACGCGAATTGCCTGCACGACCGCAGGTACAAATTCACCCGAAGAAATCAGCCCGTGACTTTATGGGGGAAAGGCCGGAACAGGTGCTCATCTGGATGTCCGTTGGGTTCCTGTTCATCAGCCTGGTCGCTTCCTTGCTCCATTAAGTATCCTGTACCAGGCATAGGCGCCGCCCCAACCGATCGCTGCGCCGAACAACACCACACCCAGCATCCCCGACCATCTGCCCTTTTGCAGATACTCTGCCGCTCCGGGCAGGCGTACGGCAAGGTAGGTATACGCCAATATGCCGCCCAGGAAAACGCACGTAGCCCAGCGCACTCCCCAACGCAGCGTGGCGAACCGATCTCCCAGCCAAAAAGCCAATAATCCAAACCCGCACAAGAAAAGCACTACCACCAACCATCCGCCAAAGCCCGGAAAGCCTTGCGCCAAAGGTACAACGACGACCTGGGTGGGGGTCGGCACAAAGACGGTCGGCGTAGGCGTAAATTCAGGGATGGGTGTGGGCGTGACGATCGTAACGCTGGACCCCTGGCTGGTCACATCCAACTGTAAGACGACCGAGCTGATGGCCGGTGCGCTGCTGGCAGTAATTTCAAGCAGGCCGGCCCGGTCTATATTGAACGTCGCTCTTGCCACGCCCTGGAAAGTAACCGAATTGAATTGTTGGACATATCCACCGGCACCGTTCATGGCGATCTGGAATTGCACCCCGGTTCCATCCGGAACCGGATGCCCATTATGGTCAAAAATGATCCCCGTCCGCGCCGAAACCGTATCGCCGACGCGGAAAAAAGGAGTGGGGGTTGCCGCGGGGGTTACCGCTGGCGTCTGCGTACCTGCGGCGGGCGTCGAAACCGAGGGCGATGGTATATCCAGGGAAAGGTTGATAACCTGGGTGGGATCGGGAGCCGTGGCAGAAGCCAAGTCGTACCCTATGCCTTCCACAGAGACAGGCGATGTTCCGATCGGAGAAAGCTCCCGGAAAAGCAATCTCGCAGCCACTTCCACAAAGGGCGCAGATTTACTATACAGGCAGTAATAGGCAGTTATCTTGGATATGTCAGTGGCATCCAGAAAATAAGGCGCATTGAAAGCAAAAACGACCACATTCTTATTATGCAAGAGATCCTGGCGCTCTGAAAGGAAACGGTGTAAAAGCGTGGTCTGTGGTTGGCCGGGCCCGGCATCCAGGATATTGATCACCACCCAATTGGCCTGGTTTAGAGCGTTTTCGAGATCCTGGTTTCCCGTACCGCCCTGGAGGATCCCCGTTACAGCATCAAGGGAATAGGAGACAAGCCGTCCGGCGATCACCTGCCCGCCGGCTTGGGAACCATAAAGGCGCAGGATCGCGTTCTGGAGGGCATCGGGGTCCAGCATGGGTGTCTCAGTACAGGTGCTACACTGGCGTTCGGTGCGCGCATCGGTCAAAAAAACGATATGGTCGCCCACCACCGGCGGGGATGGGAGCACCGTTTCCAAATCCGTCTTATCCGGGCTGATCAATGTCACAGACTGTTTGGCAACATCAAAAGTGACCGTTTCAGATTGATCAACCTGCGCCAGCCCGGTCTCCGGTGGAGTAATCGTCCCCAGGCCGAAATCGCCGTAAAGGCGATATTTTAAGGTCAGGATATGGGAAACAGCATCATCAACTCGCTTCGCAAAGGCTGCATCCGCCAGGTATTTTTGAGTAAAAAAGTTCATCGTTTCAATCACTGACGAGTATGTATCTTTTTCGTCACTGGAAACAATATTCCCCATATAAAGCAAATCATTACCAGCCAGCAAGGCATCGCGTGCCGCCAGGTGCGCCTCGAAGGATTGTCCCGTGGGATCATAGAATAGGCGCACTGTCTGGCTGCCGAGGTCGTCACTGACCAACAAGCCGCCGGCCGAGCGCCAGGTGGAAAAAGCGGGAAGAGTCAGGATCTGGCCGAGGGCCTGCGGGTCCAAACTGACCGGGCGCGTGGTCGAATGGATACTGCCCTGAAATCCCTGATAGCGGATATGCGAAACAAGCAGCCCATCAACGGTGCTTTGCGGAGTTAGGGCGTTACCGGTCACGGCAAAAAAAGGGGCCAATTCAGTCTGTTTCAATTGATCCAGGCTCTTGACCACTGTAGCCGGTTCTTCTCCGGCAGGACGGTCTGCGCTGCCGCTTCCAGGGAAATGGTCGGCTATGACCAACATCCGCTCATTACTACCGGTGTGCAGACCATTTATATAGGCACTCCCCATCGCTCCCACCCAGTATGGATCACCGCCAAACACATCTGCGTTTAAACCGTTCGCCAGCGCGGCTTCAGGCGAGTCAAGCACATCCAGCGATGGCCCCAGGAAAAGATTAAAGCCCATACTCGAGAGTTCCTGGCCAGCCACCGAGCCAACTTGTTGGGCCAGGGACGGATCCCATGCAGCGCCCAACGCCATGAGATCGGGTAAAGGCGTAAGACCGCTAAGGATCTGGTCATTTGGATAACCATCTCCTTCCTGGGAGATACCGGCAAAAAGAGGAATGTAATCCACCGGGACGGGCGTGGCCGGTGGTAAAAACGTGGGGGTACTGGAGAGCGTGCTGGCAGGGGTACCGGGTGGTGTACTAGTGGGGGTGGGTTGGGGCAGTGAGGCTTGCCTTTCAATATCCTGCAACTGTGCGATCAACTGGTATGCAGCCGTAACGGTATCCGGCGCAGCGACGAAATTGTCATTCTCGGCACGCAGGACCACACCGCCGATATGGTAGCGAGTGATCAAATCATAGATCTGGGATTTATCGTTTACAGTCGAACCATTGAACGTCACCAAAAACAACTGGCCAACTTTTTCCTCCGGCGTCATTTTTTCAAGCATTTGTTGGGCAAGCTGTAAATCCGTGCCGGTCTGGGAATTATCTGCGGCGCGGACGGATGGCACCAGGTTAATGGAAGCCACCAGTGAGAGCAACAAGAAGATGCAAAGGAATCGCCGGATCAGCATGCTTTGTCGCGCCGAAGAGATCACGTACGCCTCCCCAGCAGACGAAGCGCCAAGGCGGGGTCATCAGTGAAAACAGCATCCACCCCCAGACCGAGCATCCGTTTCAAGTCTGCCTCAGCATTGACCGTCCAAACATGGAGGCGTTTCCCGGCTGCGTGGACACGATTAACCAGCGCGGTATTAAGATCCGTCAGGTAAGGATGCAAGGCAAAATAATCGCCACGCCAAGTGAAAGTCCGGCCCCACAAACCGGAGAAGCCAGGCATGCACAGCAAACCACGTGGCACATCGGGCAGAAGCAGTCGCGCCTTCTTCAAATTGCGAACATAAAAAGAGGAAAAGAGCACACGCGCGTGAAGACCGTGTTTCTTGACCAATGCAACCACCTCGGGCACAAGGGCATCACCCGGGCTGGCATAGTTGGTCAGTTCCACATTCATATATATGCCCTTGCCGACCACCTCGAAGACTTCATCCAGGGTGGGAATGCGTTCCCCGCGGTACTGCTCAGAAAACCATGCACCGGCATCCAGGTCACGCAACGCTGCAAGCGAAAGTTTGGAAACATCTCCCTTCCCATTCGTTGTGCGGTTTACCGTTTGATCATGTAAAACGATAACCTGTCCATCCGCGGTTAACTTTACGTCGAATTCGATGGCATCGGCTCCTTTTTCAGCAGCCAGTTTAAAAGCTGCCAATGTGTTCTCTGGAGCATGAGCCTTGTCGCCGCGGTGCGCAATTACGATGGGGCGAGAAATATCAGTCCACATAATTAGATATCAACAAAGTAGGCCTGCGCAGCCCGATCTATCATCTCTTTGTTCATAACAGGATCGACAGCCAGATAACGGGCGACATCAAGGATCTGGTCACACAAATCCCGCGGGTGGGAAGAACGCAGTTTGCGATTATGTTTAATATAGTATTCCTGGAGCAGATAAGCTAACGCCTGGTCACTGTACGGAACGCCTTTCTGCTGCGAAACGCGCCTGAAGATCTCGCGATACTCCTCGTAAGAAGGGTCGCCGATCTCGATCTTGTGGCGCAGGCGGCGCAGGAAAGCTTCATCCACCAGGTCACGCGGCGGCAGGTTGGTGGAAAAAACCACCAGCACATCGAAGGGGATTTCCACCTTGCGACCGGTGTGCAGGGTCAGATAATCGACGCGGTTTTCGAGCGGAACGATCCACCGGTTCAGCAGATCGCGCGGCCGGACCTGCTGCCTGCCGAAATCGTCAATCAGGAGAATCCCTCCATTGGCTTTCACCTGGAATGGGGCCTCGTAAAATTTATGCGTATCGTCAAAGACCAGGTCAAGGCCCTCCAGTGTCAGTTCTCCTCCAACCATGATGAATGGCCGGCGGATCTTGATCCAGCGTGGGTCGCGCCGCCCGCCGGCGCGCAAGTTGCCGGTTCCGTTACCGGTGGTATCCGACGACGGGACACGCTGGTGATTGACCGAATCATATAGTTTAACAACTTGCCCATCCAGATAAAGCGCATACGGGATATACATTGTCTGACTTAAGACGAGGTTGCCAAATGCCTTCGCCACGCTGGTTTTCCCATTACCGGGAGGACCATAAAGGAAAATGGATGTACCTGAGTTAAGCGCCGGGCCAAGTCGCTGAAAGGTTTCTTCCGAAAGCACCAAATGGGAAAGGATCTGGCGCATGGTCCGGCTGGTTATGGCTACCCTGCCACGACTCTGACGGCGGATGGCTTCGTTATAAATATCAATCGGGACGGGGGCCGGCCCAGCATATTGGCTACGATCCAGCGCCTCGCGGGCACGCACCATCCCGGCACCGGTAATGGCGTACTGGTATGAACCTTCACCCAGGCCCATTTGCGAGGATTTGACTTCAATGAGTTTCTCGCGCTTGAGCGACTCCAGGATTTGATCCACGATCCCGGCAAAGGGCAGGGCAAGTTCTTCAGACGTCTTAAAACCGGTCAGATAACCCTGGTAATAAAAGATTTTCAAAGTCAAATCCTGAAGCCAAAGCAGGGATAGACCGGTATCCTCCAATTTGTTTATCGGCGGAGGATAAAATGGTGTACCTTGGGCAGCAACCGTGCCCTGATTTGGGGGGGCGGCATTTACCATAAATCAACTCCTTGACCCCTTTGGGGCCTGCATGAAAACGACCAGACTTATTTCAAGCGTCAATGGTTAGGATAAGCTTTCTGGACCCTTTCGAGAATCGGATCCAATTCATAGACGGTGGCATAATCTATTTGTTTTATTATACGCGCAGTATTTAGGTCAAAAAATACAGCATCAGGACCGTACTGCGCAAAAACATCTGCCATTTTTTCATTGCCGCAATAAGGATTTGCTTGAGTATAAACTATTACATACGTTTTGGTGAAGAACCTATTTCGGTTTCGGATCACGCTCTCGGGTATTCCATAATACTGGAAATAATACCAGTACCGGGCATCCGAACATTCCGATACAACAACAAAGTCGCTATCGGTTAATAAAGGCTTTAGAAATAGTGTGACTTTCTCAGCAGCGGGGTCGTTAGTGACAGGATGAAGGGCTGCCATATTATAGGATTGGTACATTCCGTTTACTGCAAACCCCAGGAGCAAAATCGCGAGCGCCAGAGAAGGTATATATTGGGGGGACAATCTCTGGGCAACCCAATGCAATCCACCAACGATCCCGGCCGCGCACCATAATGCCAGGAATGGGATTAACCAGATCCATACATAGTTAATAGAAGCAGGTCGTTCTATAAGAGCCATAATAATAATGCTAACAATCAAATAAATTTGGGTCGGCACGCGAGATTTGGAATATTTACCGTGAAACAGAAAAGAAAGTAATAATCCGACCCATAGAACATCCAGGATCGGGCCGACAACACCCTTACTCCATTGATTGATGTCACGTAAAGTGGCAGGAACGGAGGCGATAAAACCGTTCAAACTGTTCGGTTGAAGTACACGGTTGTCGATATATATCTGGCGCAGGTCATTGGTCAAAAGGATGGGGGAGTAAAAAACCATGGTCAGGACAAAAATAGAAATACCTGCAAAGAAAAGATATTTCAACCAAGCGGCAAGTTTAATATATTCGATACTGACTTCCCTGGTAATCCCTGCCAATAAAAGCCATACAAACAACATTCCACAAGGGTAAAGCATGACCGGGTTGGCGTAAAAACCAAGTGCACAGGTAACAATTAAGAAAAACCAAGCGGAAATATTCTTATTCCGGATGACATAATCAGCCACGAGGAAACCAAGTATGGCCGCAAGAGCTACAAATATATAACCGCGCGCACTGACAGATCGCAATATCATCGTGGGTAAAAATGCAACGATGACGCTTGCGGACAATCCCACTTTACTATTGTATAATGCCCGCCCCAGGAAAAAAACGCACAACACTAAAATAAAACTCGCAATAAAAACGGGTAAACGGATTGACCAAAGGTGGTTTCCAAACAAAAGATAAGAAATGTGAATTAGTATCGTGGATAAAACATGATTGTTGGGAACATAGTAAGAAGTAACAATATAACGAAAAGAATTCTGCGCGAATTCTACGAATGTATATGCTTCGTCATATTCGATCGGCCGATTAATAATCATCGCCCGCTCAATTGCTGAAATAACTACAATAACTGACAGAAGGATGGTTTCCAGCCGCCCCGGACGGGCATGCCAGATATCCCATATTAATGTACGGGTATCGGCAATAAATCGAGCGCCAAAATTAAGCGAGGCCTGAAGAATAACTTTAATGCCATCTTTGGTCCTTTGCGGCCAGAAAAAAATAAACACACTGATTAAAAAGAAAATAATTCCCGCTACCAGTGACGGCTTCCGTAAAGAGTCCACCAAACCAGGCGTCAAAGACTGTAAATTCTTATGCCTGGAAAATAAATCTCCGGCTATTTTTATGGTTTTATAAGGGAAGAATGCCAAAAATATACAAAGGCTATCAGAAAGAATAACCAATGTACGCAATAAGATCAGAATGATTCTCGAAACCTTAATCAATGCGCGTCTTTTCCAAAAAAAAACAATGGCTTAATATTATAGCATGGCGCCCATAATCATTCAGCAGAATTATATATAGTTTATAATCAGGGCATGAATTTATCGGTTATCATTCCAATTTACAATGAAGTCAACACCCTACCCACCATTCTCGAGCGCGTTCTTGCCACTGGCCTGGCGACTGAAATCATCCTAGTGGACGATGGCTCAGCGGATGGCACGCGTGAATTGCTGGCGAAACTGGCTGATCGCGGAAGCATCCGGGTCATTCTTCATGAAATAAACCAAGGCAAAGGTGCGGCCATCCGTACCGGTATTGCCGCAGCAACCGGGGATGTGATCCTCATCCAAGATGCGGACCTGGAATACGATCCTCGCGATTACCCTGCACTGCTCAAGCCGATCGAGAATGGCCTGTCAGATGTAGTCTACGGCTCACGCTTCCTGGGCGGACCCCGCCGGGCAACCATGTTCTGGCATATGATTGCCAACAAAATGCTGACCCTTGCGACCAATCTGCTCTATAACACCATCCTGACCGATATGGAGACCGGTTACAAAGTCTTCCGCCGAGCAGTGGTACAAGGAATTCATTTACGGGCCAACCGCTTCGATTTCGAGCCTGAATTCACCGCCAAAATACTGAAAAAGAAAATCAGTATTTACGAAGTGCCAATTTCTTTTAATCCACGCGATTATGCAGAGGGTAAAAAAATCAAAATGAAAGATGCATTTACCGCCATTTGGGCATTACTCAAATACAGATTTGTGGATTAATCCCTCATAAGAACGAACGGCTCCCCTCTTTGCTGGGGAGCCGTTCCGATTTGTTTCGGTCACTAGCCTTGTTGTTACGGATGCCACTACCTAATGCAAGTATTGACCAAGTTGGTTGAACTGACATTGAAACCCCAGGCGCAGGTGTTATCGATCTGATATGTGTCCGTGGGGATGGGCGAAAAAGCCAGGTCAGGCGGGGTAAGGGTACCCTGATAGGACCACGCCCACCAGTCAAAGCGGCTGGGGCCATTCGCATTCACAAGAGCGGGTTTGAAAGCAAATTCAATGGCGTTGGGAGAACGGCGCGCCCAGATCAGGTCGGGGTCTGTGCCAACACCCTGGTCAAAAATAGGCGTAATGGTTCCGTTCACATCGCTCCAGGCCTGCACGCCGTTAACCGTCCAGGTAAGGGAGTCCTGCGATAAATTCTTGACCGAGAATACTATGTCATTATCATCCCGGCCATCGAAGTTTAGGTCGAGTTTAAAGAAGTAATATACATCGCCTGTCCCGACTGTCGCAACAGTTGAATCATAGACACTAATGCTGGCAAAGACCCAATTAGCATTCGCTCCCAACTGAACCTTTCCAATATCCAGATAAGGCAGGTACGTTTTTTCGTCCGCGGCAACCGGGCGTTCGATAAAGCCTATGCTCCAATTATCACAGACCGGGGGAATCACAACAGGCGCAGTGGAAACGTATGTCCGCCCTAAAATGCAATCAATGGTTGTCTGCGAACCAATATAGCTTGGTTCGCCCGGCTTGGTTAGGTGTACGATCTGCGTCGGCGTGGGGATCGAGGTTGGTGTCGATGTTGGGGCCGGGGCAGTCGGCTGAGCCGGCAGGCTGGTGGCCGTGGCGGCCATTACGGCCGGCGGTGTATCCGTTGGCTGGGGCGGAACGGCAGTCGGAGCAGCAGGTGCGGTCATTCCGCATGCCTGCAAGGCCAGGCTAAACAAAATCACGACCACGATCAAATTGATCCAACGATTTTTCATTTCTTCCTCCTTTTTTGTTCGAACGGCTGTAAAGAATATGGTTTTGCTTACTGTACAAAACTTTTTTACAAACTTCTCATGCATAAAAGTGGTTTATTATTGAGAAGATTCGAACAAATAAATCTACGATTATTTTACATTAAAGCGACAGCATTTGCACCAGACCCATTGCTCCTATTTTTTAATCGGGAGTCCCAGCAGGCTTCACATCCTTAAGGTTGAGCTGCAGGCTTGTTCTTCCATTATACTCGTTAGACTCAAAAGTATACATCAGATCCACCTTGAGAGGCAGTTCGGGCTGGAGCTGGCCAAGACGGAAGCCAATCGCGTCGAACGTAACGTAGCCATCTGTGACAGACAATTTTAAATGTCTGCCCTCTGATCCAACCGCTCTGGATTGGGTAACGCGCACGTTCCGGGTGACAAAAACTGCTTCTGGGTTTCCATAACCAGTTGGCTGGAGATAATCCAGGTATTTGAGTAACTCAGACCGCAGGTTCGATAAGGGCACTTCTACATCCGCGATCAGCGTCTGGCGCAAATCCTTGCCTCCCAACTGCTCCCTGGCAATGGATTTTAGTCTGTTTTTAAGCGCATCCAGGTTTTCATTGCTGACGGTAAATCCGGCGGCGGCGGCATGTCCCCCGTGACGGATCAGCAAATCCTTGCACTGGTCGAGTGCCTGGGTAATATGGAATTCCGGGATGGAACGGCACGAGCAACGGGTGGTTTCCTCAAGAACCTGCCCAACCACGGCCGGACGGTAATACGTCTCCACCAGGCGCGCCGCTGCCAAACCGACCACGCCGGAGTTGAAATCAGGGTGAACCGCAAATAGGAGGGGAGATTGTGGGTCTTCGGCAAGGACCATCGCCTCGGCTTCCTCCTGGATCTTTCGGGTAAGTTCCTGCCGCTGGCGGTTCTGTACGTTCAATTGCTGGGCCAGTTCGCCGGCACGTTTTACATCGCAGGTAGTGAGAAGGTCGTAAGCAGCCAGGGCAGATTCCAACCGGCCAGCGGCATTCAGACGCGGCCCGAGAATAAACCCAATACTAGTCGCTGTGGTACGCGGCAAAGGCAGGTCAGATACTGCTGCCAGGGAAAACAGTCCCTGGCGTTTTGTCTCACGGATCTTCTGCAAGCCTTTACGCACCAGGGCACGGTTTTCGCCCACCAACGGAGCCAGGTCTGCAACCGTACCCAGCGCGACCAGATCGAGCAAATCTTCCAATTGAAAACCTGCCACGGATGGCTCTGCATGTTTGAGAAGCCCTTCGGCAATTTTATAGGCTACACCCACCCCGGCCAAATCTTTATCCGGATATAGGTCACCGGCTTGCTTGGAGTTAACGACTGCCAGGGCATACGGCAAAGGCCCTTCGGCCGGCTGGTGGTGGTCAGAGATGATCATGTCCAGGCCAATGGAGTGGGCATAGGAAGCCTCGTCCGGGGAACGGATGCCGCAATCCACTGTAATTACCAACTTAACGCCGTCGGCTTTCAACGCATCCAGTGCCTCTGGATTGAGTTCGTAGCCCTCGTCGAAGCGGTTGGGAATTTGAGCTCGGGCATCCCCACCCAGGGCATGGAGCGTCTGCACAAGCAAAGCCGTGGCAGTGACACCATCCACATCATAATCCCCATAGACGGCAATCGGCTCCTTCCGGTCAACCGCATGCTGGATACGCACAACAGCAGCCTCCATACCGGTCATCCTAGAAGGATCGGTATCAAAATCCGTTTCAGCCTTGAGAAAAGCGCGCGCTTTTGCCTCCGTGGCATAGCCACGATTGTAAAGCACCTGCCTGAGGATGGGAGGAAATACCGCCAGCGATTCATTGGCTTGCGGTGGAAGCTGATGGGCAATTTGCCAGCGTTTTGTTTGCATTAGTTACCAGGTTAAAAGGAGATATCGGAAGCATTTACCGGCAGATCAACAGGGCGCAATCGGCCCTGCGCAGCAGGAAATTTACTGCGCTGCCTACAATGACTTCTTTCAAAGTAGTGCCGCTATAGCCGCCCATCACGATCAGGTGGATCTGGCGTTCCTGAATGATCTTCAGGAACGTATCCCGCGGGCCGCTTATTACCGTATAGTCAGCCTGAATTTCGTGCAACTCAAGGTAAGCACGCGCATACTCCTGCACGGAATGGGTAGCAGGATCACCAACGGTCAAGACCATCAGTTTTGATTGCCACTTCTCGGCCAGGTAGGTTGCCACGAAAAGGGCTTCCCTGGATTTTGGGCTGCCATCAAAGGCCAACAGCACGTTGTCCATCGGACCGGCTTTTCCCGGCACGCTCAGGATGGGGCGCGCCGAGCCCCGGATGATGGCCCGCAAACCGGAATGCAGGCCGGAAAGTCCCGGCTCGGGCGGATGCGAAACATGCAGGACGATCAGGTCGGTCAACAAAGCCCGCTGGCAGACTTGGCGGGCAATGCCGCCTTTCTCCACCACCAGACTGCCCTGCACTCCGGCTTCCTGGCAGCGCTGGTTGAAGTGCGCCTGGACTGCCTGCGTTTCCTCATCTAACACTTTAGCGCCAGGACGAATGACGTGGAGACCGTGCAGGAACGACTTTTCCTTCTGTGCGACCAGAATGGCCTGCTCGAGCGCCTGCCAGCCGGCCTCTTTGCCGGTGATGGGTACAAGCAAATCCCTAAAAAGCCGGTCGGTATAGCGGTCGATCATTTTCGCCTGGCGCCAGCTCCCGGTATCCGCCAGGTCGCCAACGGAATTTTCCCGGACAGCTAGCGTTTCCGCAGCCGCCTCGGGCCGGATAGACCAGCCCAGTTCACTTTCCAGACCGGCGCGATACTCCGATACCCACAGGTATATGTCCGTTTCAGTGCGGCCGGGTAACCAGCGTAATAGGCCGCGTTCCCGTACGGGTTCGATGATCGAGGAATAGACGGCATCGTACCAATGCCCAACCGCTTCCGGGTAGGTGATATCACGCTGGAAATCAATGCCCATGTAGTAACGATGGATCTGGATATGTTCCAGCAGTTTTTCATATTGGCCCGGGACGGTAACGCTCAAATCCACCCCGGGACGCAGGCTGGCAAATTCGGTCTGTGCCAGGAAATCAGCATATTCGGCTTTGATGATCAGGTCATCCGGCTGGATATCCGCCGTGATGGGAATATCGGTTTTTACTTCGATGACATGGGCTTCGATAAACTCGAAGTTTTCCTGGCGCGCCACCGAGACGCGATGGTTGCCATCCAGGACAAAGTAGACTTCACCGACCTTGTACACCTCAATCGGTGGCATACCGGTGCTGCCCGGGTCATCCAATGCGGCCTTGACATGCGCCCAACGTTGCTGATCCCCGTCCTTGCGCGGCAGGAAATCGCGCGTAAATTCCGAGTAACGTCCAACGCTGCCGACAATGGCTTTGAGGGGAATTTCGCGGACGCCGCCTTCGGTGCGCACATTCAATTTAAGTTTCTCGGCCACTTCTTCATAGGAAAGTAACTCGCTGGACTTGCCAGCCAGACGCGCCAAGATCTCCTGGACGGCGGCTTTCCGGCGGGCGTTGCTGAAATCCTGAAGAGCGGAAGAGTAGTTTTGATCGCCTGATAACATTGTTTACTCACACCTGGTGTTACCACAAACAGGCTTGTTATATCATGCTTTTGCGGTGAAAATAGGTTCTCCTCAATAAGTGGGGGAGGGCGGATTTACCAGTATGGAAAACGAGCGGCGTCAATGATATACTGGATTTGCTGCAGGTGATAGCCACTTTGAAAGTGAGTCACCTCGGTGCCAAACTTCTGATTTGAATCGAGACTACCTTTGAATACTCCCGTCTCCCCAAGCCTTGAAGGTCCGCGCAACCCGCTGGCCGATATCAGCCTTGAACAGTTGCCAGTCAATTTACAGGCTGCCGCGGCACGCGCGGGCTGGAACTCGCTCGTGGCTGTGCAGGCCCGCGCCATTCCATATCTGCTGGCCGGGCGCAACATGATGATCCAGGCCCGTACCGGCAGCGGAAAAACCGGCGTCTTCCTGCTGCCCATGCTGGCACGTCTCGACCCGAACCGCCCGGCCTGCCAGGCCCTGATCCTCGTCCCCACGCGTGAACTGGCCCGGCAAGTCTGGCAGGAAGCCGAAAAAATCTGCGGAGAGACCGGCCTGCGCACAGTGGCCGTCTACGGTGGCGTAGGCTACGGCCCGCAAACCTCCGCGCTCAAAGCCGGCGCACATATCGTCGTCGGGACACCCGGGCGCGTGCTGGACCACCTGCTCAAACGCACCTTCACACTCGAACAGCTCAAAATGCTTGTGTACGACGAGGCCGACCGGATGCTCTCAATGGGCTTTTATCCCGATATGCGCGAAGCCCAGCGCTACCTGCCGAAACGGCCTGTGCATACCTGCATGTTCTCGGCCACCTTCCCCGATTCGGTTATGCGCACGGCGCGTGAATTCATCCGGGAAGGGGAATTCCTCAGTCTGAGCACCGACCATGTCCACGTCACCGATACGGAGCACGTCTATTATATAGTCCAGGGCATGGATAAGGATCGCAGCCTGGTGCGCCTGATCGAAGTGGAAAACCCCACCTCCGCAATCATCTTTTGCAACACCAAGGCGCGCGTCCATTACGTATGCGTGGTTTTACAAAGGTTCGGCTACGATGCCGATGAACTCAGCGCGGACCTTTCCCAGAGCGAGCGTGACCGTGTGCTGGAACGTGTGCGTGCCGGCACCCTGCGCTTCCTGGTTGCCACAGATGTAGCGGCGCGCGGGCTGGATATCCCCAACCTGAGCCATGTCATCCAGTACGAACCGCCCGAGGAGACCGAAGCCTACATCCACAGGGCCGGGCGGACCGGCCGCGCCGGGGCAAGCGGCGTGGCAATTTCCCTGGTGAACCGGCTCGAGAAGGTGGACCTGGATAAAATTGCGCGTGAGTTCAGCATCGCGTTCGAAGAACGCACCATCCCATCGGATGAAGATGTGGAAGCGGTGGTTGCAGAACGGACAACCGCCCTGCTCGAAGCCCGCCTGCGCCTGCGAGACAAACTCCAGACAGAACGCTCGCAGCGCTTTGTCCCACTCGCCCGCAGCCTGGCCGAAAACGAGGAAGAGTTGCCAATCATCACCATGCTGTTGGATGATTATTACCAGCAGAGTCTGCACGCGCCGGTCATCCAACCCTCTGGCACCCCTGTCCCTCAAAAGAAACCACAGCCGGGTGGTTTTGTACACAACCGTCGCCGGCAAAGGAGTAATAAATAATGATCATCGTCAGTGGCTGTTTGGCCGGGTTGGAATGCCGGTACAATGGCAAATCAAAGCCGAATGAAATGGTCATCCGTTTGGTGGCTGAAGGGAAGGCCATCCCGGTATGCCCGGAACAATTAGGCGGGTTGCCTACGCCAAGGTTGCCCGCAGAAATCCAAGGGAATAAAGTCATTGCAAAAGACGGCCTGGATGTAACGGACAAATTCAATCGAGGCGCCCAGGAGGCTTTGAAGTTAGCCAAACTGGCCGGCGCGAAAACGGCTATCCTAAAGGCAAAGTCGCCATCCTGCGGTTCGAACAAGGTTTATGATGGCAGCTTTGATGGAACATTGGTGCCGGGGGACGGTGTTTTTGCGGCATTGTGTAAAGCAAACGGCATGGATGTAAAAACCGAAGAAGAGGTATAAGTTTTTATGACCGACACGGACACATTTCCTCGTACGACCGTCGGCGGCGTGAGCCTGCCGCGCCTGCTGGTGGGAACGAACTGGTTCATGGGCTATTCGCACACCAGCCTGGCCAAGGATAATTTCATCAAAGAATACCAGACGCGTGAACGCATTGTCGCCATGCTACGCGTCTTCCTGGAATACGGCATTGACGCAGTCATGGGGCCGCTCTCCCCTCACCTGGATGATTCCATCCGGGAGGCCGAACAGAAGGCCGGCCGGAAGATCATCCGCATCTACACGCCCATCATCGGCCTGGATGCGCAGGCGGCTCCCGCAGAGCGGGCTGAGGCAGTTTTCGACCATTGCGCCGCCCTCGGGACAACCTTCTGCATGCCGCACCAGTGCGTGACGGATGCCCTGGTGGACCGGCGCGCCGGCGTGATCCGCGACCTCGACCAGTACACCCGCCTGATCCGGGAACGTGGCATGGTCCCGGGTCTTTCCACGCACATGCCCGAGTTGGTCATCTACGCCGATAAGATGGACGCGGATGTGGAAACCTACATCCAGATTTACAATTCGGCCGGTTTCCTGATGCAGGTGGAGGCAGATTGGGTCATGCGGATCATTCGCGAAGCCAAAAAGCCCGTCATGACGATCAAGCCTCTGGCGGCGGGGCGCATCCTGCCGGTGGTGGGACTGGCCTTCGTCTGGAACACCATCCGCGACCAGGATATGGTCACGATTGGCACAACCACTCCCGCTGAAGCCCGTGAGGTCATCCAGCTTTCCCTGGATCTGCTCAACCGGCGACTTCCGGATAATCCATTGCAGGAAACGCGCAGCAAGAAGTCTCTGCGCTAGTCCAGATTCCC
Source organism: uncultured Chloroflexia bacterium (assembly GCA_963837875.1). Classification (GTDB taxonomy): domain Bacteria; phylum Chloroflexota; class Anaerolineae; order Anaerolineales; family Villigracilaceae; genus UBA877. The sequence continues at coordinate 1,148,795 of CAWIOV010000001.1, read as the reverse complement.
CTATCCGCCGCCCATAGATTTTTCAAAGTGGATCATGAAAGGGATAAAACACAACACCCGCTTACAGCACTGGCTGGCTGGGCTGGGCATCCTGGCCGGTACGGTGCTGCTCTTGATCCTGCTGGCCGTGGCTGCCTATGCCGCCACGAACATTTGGCCCAACCTGGGTGCTGGAACAGTAGATATAGCACGTAGCCTGCTGGGAGACCAGTTTGTCAGCGGGGTCGAAAATTTTGTGCTCAGTTCGGAAGACAGCCTTAAACAAGCCCAATATCGCCTGCTGAAAACAACTCCGGCCGCGCCCTGGCAGGCCGCTTCCGGTGTGCTGGGCACTCCGGCCGCCGGAGGCACGCCTTTAGCCACACCAAACCCCTCTGTCATGGCCAACAACCCGGCTTTACCCACACCGTCCGAAGCGGGATGGAGGCTGGAGAACGTGCCTGCCCTGGGTGGCAGCCCGGGGGAAGGCGCTTGGACTCCCTATCTATGGGATGGCGCCGGGAATGTGGTTGCCTACCGTACTTTTCTCCAACCTGACCCGCAGCGGCCATATGCATCCGTGGCAGTGGTGGCCTTTGATCTGCAAGCGACGCGTTTGCACTTCGTGCTTGGCTACGAAGAACCTGTTTCGAGCGTGTATATCAGCCGGCCTGCCCGTATTCCGGCCAATGACATGCAGCCGGGGAAAATACTGGCCGCTTTTAATGGCGGCTTCAAGGCCCAGCACGGGCATTTTGGCGTGATGATGGACGGTGTGACCCTGATCCCGCCTCGGAACGGGTTTGGGACGCTGGCGCTCTACGATGATGGGAAAGCCGCCCTGGGTGCCTGGGGGGAGGATATTACTCCGTCGCCGCATATGGTCGCTTATCGCCAGAACGGCCCGCTCATCATCCAGGCTGGGCAGATCAATCCGCACACCGCGATAAACGACCCGCAGGTCTGGGGCTATACCACCTATGGAGGTACCGCTACAGGCCGGTCGGCCCTGGGTATCGGCCCGGATGGTACGGTTTTGTATTACGCGGTCGGGTTCGACCTGACCATATCGTCCCTGGCGCGGGCAGTGCAGGACGCGGGCGCCTTCCAGGCCATCCAGTTGGATATCAATAATTTTTATACCCATTTCGAAGCTTTTACCGTCGGAACAAATAATAAGCTGACCGCTGTGCCGCTGCTGGATCAGATGAAGGGCCCCGGCGACCAGCGATACCTTACCATCAACAAACGTGATTTTTTCTATGTAACCACTAAATGAAAACTCTATTGCAGCATCGCTTCGGATTGAATTATGTGCCCTCGCGGAATTGGTACTTCTGCTACAACGATTGGAATTCCGGGGATATCCGGCGCGACCTGGATGCCGTGGCTGCTTTGGGGGCGGACCATATCCGCGTAATGGTGATCTGGCCATGGTTCCAGCCCAATCCTGCTTATGTGAGCGTGCGGCACTTGGACCGCCTGGAGGAGATGCTCGATATTGCCCGGGAGCGTCATCTGGACGTACTGGTTACCCTGTTTACCGGCTGGCTGAGTGGCTTTCACTTCAACCCACCTTACCTGGAAAATGAGCCCTTTTATACATCGCCGGAATGGGCCAAAGTCCAGGATCTTTTCCTCGACGAAGCTGCCAGGCGGTTGCAAACGCATGAGAATTTCATGGGGTTCGACATCGGGAACGAGATCAATTGCAACTGGCAGGCTGCTCCTGCGCAGGGAGACGCCTGGATGGAACGCGTCCTGGAGCGTATGCAATCGCTTTGTCCCGGGCGCGTGCATGTCAACGGCGTGGATCACCAGCCCTGGTTCGGAGTGAATACTTTTTCCCCCCAGGCCCTCATGGGGCTGCAACCCATTGTGGCGCTGCACGCCTGGCCGTTTTGGTGTGGGGCCGGCCGGTACGGAAGCTCATTGGAGGATCCTTACACCCGCTTGGCCGCCGGTATGGCAGCATTGGCGCGTTCCTATGGAAATGATCCAGCCAAACCGATCTGGATCGAAGAGTTTGGAGCGTGTTCTGAAGAAATGCCCGCAAGGGAAATTCCGGCCTGGCTGGAAAAAACGGTCATGACCGCGATCGGGCAGGGTGTGAGTTGGTTCACCTGGTGGGCGAGCCATGATGTTGATCCCCGTTACCAATTCCATCCATTCGAATACCAGCTGGGATTGCTGACCCTGGACAACCAGGTGAAACCGCAGGGCCAGGTTTTCAAACAGATCGCGCAGGCTTTTCAAGGCAAACCGGTCAGCATTCCAACCAACCCCCTGCCACCACCGCCAGAGCAGCCCGACGAAACATCCACCTGGCGCTGGCTGCTCGACTGGATGGGGTAGAAGAAAACAGGCTCCAGGAACCCGGCACGAAGAAGAACCCGCTTCCTCCTAGGAAACGGGTTCTTTCGTTCTATCTCACATCCACTAACACCGCCCAAGCGGGCACTCGGTAAAAGAGTATTGCAAAGGAACCGAAAATACACCGGCCTATGCGCTCTGGTTAGCCCGGATCAGGATCCAGGGAAACCCGGCTTCACGAGCAAGGGTTCACGGCATACTTTGCGCCGGTATTATTCGATGACCGATTGATGATTTACCTAGTACATTGGTACTAATTTTGAAGAATTACTTGTATTTTATCTGCAATATTGATAATATATATCTAATATATCCAATATAGGAAAAAGACACAAAGGATACACAATGAACAAGAAAATATTGATAGGCATATCTGAATACGGTTTCTGGGGGGAAGAACTGGTAGGTCCTCTGGAGACTCTGGATGCCAAGGGCTACCAGACGGTCTTTATGACTTCCAAAGGCAAGCGTGCACATGCTCTGCCGCCCAGCGCAGAAGCCGGGTACTTTGACCCACCGCTCCACAAAGTTGTTACGGATGAACATTATGCGGCCAAGACGCGCGAGATCGACGCCTCCACCCGCCTTGATAATCCGCTCAATCTCTCCACCTGGTTCCCGGTGCGGCCGTACTTTAATTCTCCAAACTTTGGCCCTGAGCTGGAGGCCTACTACAACAAGCGCGATGCATGTTGGAAGCAGTTGGCCGAATACGATGCACTCTTGCTTCCGGGTGGCAGCGGTCCAATGATCGACATGGTTAATAACCAGCAGTTGCATGATGTCATCTTGGGCTTTTTGGCGCAAGATAAACTGATCGCAGCCGAATGCTATTGCGTCACCTGCCTTGCCTTTGCCCGAGATTGGACGGACCGGAAAAGCATCATCCTTGGGAAGCATGTGACCGGCCACGCCTTGGAATATGACTACAAAGATGGTACGGGGGTTCTGGGTGTGGACGCGAACTTCGGCCCCCCCTTCTACCCCTTGGAACTAATTCTACGAGATGCCGTTGGGCTCACCGGTCAATATCATGGTGGGGTTGGCCACACCCTCTCGACAGTTCTGGATTACCCTTTCCTGACCGGCCGTTCAACCCAGGATTCACACCTGGTCGGCGAGTTAATGGTCAAAGTTCTCGAACAAGGTCTGCGACGCTTTGGTTGGTAAAAAAACCTATGGCTGAAAGAACTGGGCGTTTCGCGATCATAGAGCAATTCCTGGCAGATGGGATGGACCATATGTTCGGGAATCCCGGCACCGTGGAACAGGGCTTCCTGGACGCGCTGTCAACCCATCCGGAAATGAAATATATTCTCACCCTGCAGGAATCGGTGGCGGTGATGACCGGCGATGGGTATGCGCGCGCCACCAAAAAACCGGCCCTGGTCCAACTCCATTCTTCTCCCGGCATTGGCAACGCGGTGGGTGCTCTATATCAAGCCAAGCGCGGTCATGCCCCTCTGGTGGTGATTGGCGGCGATGCCGGGGTCAAGTATATGAACATGGATGCACAGATGGCAGCCGACCTAGTAGCCATGATGGAGCCGGTCACCAAGTATTCGACGGTTGTGCTGCACCCGGCTTCTCTGTTACGCACCTTGCGCCGGGCGATCAAGATCGCCTCAACCCCGCCCATGGGGCCGGTTTATGTCTGCCTGCCTCAGGACATTCTGGATGCGGTGGTGACGGACGAAGCCTTTCCTACCCCGATCCCTTCAACCCGCGTGGTCCCGGATGCTACGACCATCCGCCAAATGGCCGAGGGTCTCTCCTCCGCTCGAAAGCCGATGTTATTCGTCGGTGATGGTATAGCTTATTCCGGCGCATCCGCCGGACTGGCCCGGGTTGCCGAATTGCTGGGTGCGGAGGTCTGGGAAGCGGATGCCGGTGAGCTGAACATGGCTTATGACCATCCCTTGTACATGGGGATGACCGGGCACATGTTCGGCCAGAACAGCCTGCCCCTGATGCAAAAAGGTGACGCGAACCTGATCGTGGGCACATATGTTCTGCCAGAAGTATTTCCGGAACTTGGCGAAGTGTTTGCTAAAAATGCCAGCGTTTATCACATCGACCTGAACGCGTATGAGATCGGCAAGAATCACCGGGTGGATGTGGGCGTGGTGGCCGATCCCAAATTGACGTTGGCGTTACTGGCCCAGGCGCTTGATGAAACGATGACCAAAGAGCAGAAGAATTCTGCTAAAGCGCGAACCAAAGATATCGGTTCAGCCAAGTCCGCCAAACAGGCAGCGGCTCTTGAAACCGATCGGGCTGGTCGCGAGGATGTGCCATTGAAAATGGCGCGCTTTATGGAAGAACTGGCCCCGCATTTGCCCAAGGATACCATTATTTTCGACGAAGCCTTGACCAGTTCTCCGGCGGTGGTACGTTACTTCCCGCCGGTAACAACCGGTAGCTATTTTCTGACACGCGGCGGTTCGCTGGGTGTGGGTATTCCGGGGGCGATCGGTGCCAAACTGGCTAATCCCAATAAGACCGTGATCGGTTTTACGGGCGATGGCGGTAGCATGTACACAATCCAGGCTTTATGGACGGCCGCTCGCCACAATGTAAATGCAAAGTTCGTTATTTGTAACAACGCTTCTTATCGCCTGCTGCAGCTCAATATCAATGAGTATTGGAAAGAACAGGGCATTCCCAATCACGATTTCCCGCTGAGTTTCGATCTTTCTTACCCACAGTTACATTTTGTCGAAATAGCAAAAGGGATGGGTGTGGCGGGTGTGCGGGTCGAGAAACCAGCAGAGATCGCCCCGGCTGTACAGCAAATGCTGGCGGCACCCGGGCCGTTCCTGGTCGATCTGGTGATTGAATCCGATACCCATCCCGAACGGGTGGGCAATACCTGTGGGCAATAGGAGAACAATTCCATGACAGACATAACCCCCGGAAAAGCTTTTTATAACCGCCAGGTATCCTTCCTGGAAGCGAGTGATGTACCCGGCCTGATCGCATCCCAATATGCGCCGGATGCGGAACTGGTTGGCTACGATCTGCACGTGAAAGGCACACAGGCCTTGCTCAAGCATTTCACAGGCTACCTGGCAAACCTTGGCAGCATCAAAGTGATCTCAACCGATAAGTTCATGGAAACCGAAGATGCCATCATGTTCGAGGCCAGCATAAAAGTGGCCGCGGGCATGGCACGTGTTTACGACTCCTTCGTCTTGAAGGATGGCAAAGCCGTTTACCACTTTACCGGCATACTCGGGTTTACCCCCAATTCATAAAATCCATAAAAGGAGTATTGTTATGAGCAAAATCACAGAACAGCAGATCCATAATTTTGTCGCAGCCTGGTACCAGGCTTTGGACTTTCATGTACCCATCGAACAGGTCTATCCCATGCTGGCATCCACAGGGCTGGTGATGAAATTTCCCGATGGTGACATCAGCGACCATGCCTCTTTCAAAGTTTGGTATGACCGCGTTACCAATCTTTTCTTCGATGAGAATCACTTTGTCAACGAAGTAAAGATCACCCCCCAGGGCAGCGATTTTATGCTGGACATCCTGGTGGGTTGGCAGGCTTCCTGGTGGAACGCCCCCGCACCGAAAAGCAAGCGGGTTTCCATGGATGCCACCCAGCGCTGGGTTGTACGCGCCTCCAACCAGAACGCTTATGGCCTGGAAATTGCTTCATACAACGCCACAGTCGACCCGTTCAAATATTCCCCCGGTTTTGCCAGGCTGTAACCCGGCCTGTTGCAGGACAAAACATTTAAACCATTTATTCAAAAGGAGACAAGAATGGATAACACGCAGTTGGTTTTCAAGATGTACGAGTACTTCAATAAAGGTGATATGGCCTCGATCAAGAAAGAATCTTTCACCCAGATATCAGCTGGACCATGCCAGGCCATCACCCGCTCTCTGCCCGTATGGAAGGCGCGGATGCCGTGATCGCCTTCTTCGGCGCGCTGTTCAAGGCCGGGATCGTTGTGGATAATGCTCATTTCGGCGTTCTTGACGATGGCACCGTGATCGAGAAGCATATGGGCCATGGCAAGATCGGCGGTGAACAGTTTGATTTCCCCACCTGCACATCCTACAGCGTTAAGGATGGCAGGCTCTTTGAGGTGCGTGTCCATACCGGCGACCAGCACACTGTTGATCGCTTCTTCTGGGCCGTTTGCAAGCTGAAGAACATCCCTGCCCGCCTGGCCGACTAGGCAAAACGAGAAAAGAGAAGGAGTCAGGATGGCTACCGTCAAAGCAATAATTACCCCCGAGCACGTTAAAGAGACCTATGCGGCTTTGGCATCCGGCGATTTGGAACGGATCAAGCAGTACTGGGCCGAAGACATGGTCTGGCAGGTGCCGGGCCACAACCAGCTTTCGGGCTGGTATTTTGGCCGGGATGAATTCCTGGCCTTCATGGCCAAGGTCGGGCAACTTTCCGGCAACAGCTTCCGCATGGAAAACATTGCCGGGCAAGTAGTCGTGACCGGCGAATATTCGGCGGATATCACCCGCAACACCGGAAACCGCGCCGAGAAGGCCGATAAAACGTTGGACATTGAAGTTGTGCATGTCCTGCGCTGGCAGAATGGAAAAGTGATCGCCGGAAAAGGCGCCATTTTTGGCGATGGCGCCACCGAGTATGACCAGTTTTGGTCAAGCTCGCCCATGGTCACCCCGCCCACTCACTAATTTAAAGAGCATATTCGGCTTATTAATTTCAATTAATTTCAAAAGGAGAACAAAATGCCTATTATTACGATCCAGGTCATTGAAGGGGTGGTGCTGACCAGCCCCGAGCAAAAGCGCGATCTGCTCAAAAAAATGACCGATACCTTTCTCAGCGTCGTTGGTGATGTAGCCCGTCCTTACACGTATTGCATTATCCAGGAAACCCCGCCGATGGAATGGTCCATTGCCGGCACCCCCCTGCCCGACTTGCCTTTCCTGTACGGCCCCGAATACGCGGCAATGCATAAGAAGGCCAACGAGATCATGCGTAATTTTATTGAATCCCAGACCAAAGATGGAGTCCATCCGGACGATCACAGTCACAGTTGGGAACGCGCGCAGCGTCTCTGGGAAGACAAATAGTTTTTGATGCATCCCCAGCCAGACAGGCAATACCGGCTGGTATGCAGGAGAGAAAAAATGGCTGATTCATTCCAACTTGTTATTAGTAAAGGTCCGGACGCCGGCAAGACGGTCGCTCTTACCGCAGATGAAGTTACCCTGGGGCGCGAAGCGAGCAACGTGCTGGTGATCAACAACCGGGCACTATCCCGCTTCCATGCCCGCCTGCGCAAGACCGGGGCAGGTTATACACTGGAAGACCTGGGTTCCACCAACGGCACCTTTCTGAATGGGGAAATTCTAACCTCGCCACGCCAGTTGCAACCCGGCGATCAGATCGGTTTTGGCGATGAGGTGGTACTGGAATTTCGCAAGGCTGCCGCCGACTCAAATGCCACCGAAGTCTTACCCAGCCGGGCGGCTTTACAGAAGGAATTGGATAAAGCCGGCCAAAAACATGCCGAAGCACACCGGGCCATGTTCACCCGCTGGTTTGAAGAGCTTTGGAACAAAAAGAACTACGATATCACCAAAGAACTGGTTGCATCAGAATTCATTGCGCACGGTGCGGGCGGACAGGATATCAAGCAGGGTCCGGATGGCGTGGCTGGTATGGTCAAGATCTGGCACAATGCCTTCCCGGATGGTCATATGACCATGGATGACATTATCACAGAAGGGGAATATTCCACCATCCGCATGACTTTCCGCGGCACACAAACCGGTGAATTCTACGGCGTGCCGGCCAGCAACAAGCCGGTTGAGGTCACATCCATCGGTATTGACCGGGTGATCAATGGAAAGATTTCCGAAGGCTGGGGGGAACTCAACATGTTTGGCATGATGCAGCAGATGGGCGCCCTGCCTTCACCCGACCAGGGGCCAAAAGAATTCGATATCGAAACCACCATTACGCCGGAGCATGTCGGTGAGGCTTACGCCGCCTTAAACTCTGGCGATAAGAGCCGCATCAATAATTTCTGGGCCGAGGAGATGGTCTGGCAGGTGCCGGGCCACAATGAGCTATCCGGGTGGTATTACAGCCGGGACGAGTTCCTGGCTTTCATGGCCAAAGTCGCTGATCTATCCGACAACAGCTTCCGCATGGATATGGTTGCCGGCCGCGTACTGGTGACGGGCGAGTACTCTGTTGACCTGACCCGCAACCGCGGTCACCGCAAAGGCATGGAAGAGAAGACCATGGATATCGAAGTGGCCCATGTTCTACGCTGGAAAGATGGCAAGGTCGTCGCCGGTAAGGGTGCCATCTTCGGGGATGGCGCAACTGAATACGACCAGTTCTGGTCCCGTTCGCCTATGGTTACCCCGTCCAGTCATTAAGGAGAATACAAATGTCTATCGAGCAGAATAAGAAGATCATGCAGCGCATGATCGAAGAAGTCTGGAATAAGGGCAACCTGGCTACCGCCGACGAACTGTTCGCTCCGGATCATACCAGCCCGAGCGCCCCTCAACTGCCTCCCGGATCGGAAGGCGTCAAGATGATGGTTAAGATGTTCCGCGAGGCCATGCCTGATTACCACATGAATATTGACCTGATGGTTGCCGATGAATCCCAAGTGACAGCCCGCTTCACGCAGAGCGGTACCCACACTGGCGGCGATCTGATGGGCATGAAAGCCTCGGGGCGCAAGGCCACCTGGACCGAGATTGGCGTCCTGAAGATCAAGGATGGCAAGATCGAACAAAGCTGGTACGAAGTTGACATGCTAAGCATGGTGCAGCAATTGAACGGCACCAAGCAATAGCTTTCAAGTATATCGGTTATAGGTTTACCCTGGAGATTGAAGATGAACCAATTGCTGGAAAGAAAGGGTTTTCTTGCCAATATGATCTGGCAAGGTCAGGCCAGGTCGGATATCCACTCTACAGCCCCTGGGCGCACATTGACGGTTAATGAAATGAAAGATGCTGTTATGCATCTATTCGATGAAGCCAACCGGGCCAACCTGGATGTTTTTCATGAGTTGCTCGCACCCGAATTCGTCAGTTATGGCGGAGCGGGTTTTCAAGACCTGGTTGGTCCCGAGGCTTTCAAGCAACTTTATCTCCAGTTCTTCCAGGGCATGCCAGACCTCGCCTTCCGGGTTACACATATCGTCACCGAGGGAGACACTTGTGGTGTACGCGGCGTCTTGAGCGGAACCCATAAAGGCAATTTTATGGGTTTCGCTCCACCCACCGGTAAATTCGTCTGCTGGACAGGCACTGCCTTGATGCGCTTCAACCAGAACGGCATGATCGACGCTCGCTGGCAAGAATGGGATGGCATGAGCGTCATGCAACAGATGGGTGTGGTACCAGGTACGCCTGCGACGGATGCGAACCTACCCGATCCACCCGCTCCCCAATCGACGTCCGGTGAGTATCGCACACCCGATTTCAATAAAAATATTTTCCAACAGCTTGTGGACGAACTCTGGAACAAAGGGAATCTTGATTTTGCGGACGGTGTTTTTCATCCCCAGGCGGTCTATGTCAGCAACCCTGATTTCGCAGCCGGCAGCCAGGGGCTAAAATCCAGCGTCGGGATGCTGCGTAAAGCCATGCCTGATCTGAAAACAAAAATCAAGACCTTGCTGGCAGACGGAGATCTGGTCCTGGGTTGGTTTTCCCAGGCCGGTACTCAGACTGGCGCACTTATGGGGATTCCTCCCACTGGTAAAAAAGTCGACTGGGGCCACCTTATCATTGCTCGTTTTGCTGCAGGCCAGATCGTTCAAACCTGGAGCAACGAAGGCGTCCTGGAACTGATGCAGCAACTGGGTGTTGGCGGCAGTCCTTCCGCTGGTGCATGATTAAGTGCCCTAAAGGAGAGAAATGAGTAGTGCTGGAAGCAACCAAATAGCTGCAAGTATCTGGCTTGGCCAGGCACTTTCCTTTTATTCAGTGGACAAGAACCTTGCGATAGTTAGTCGCATCTGGGATGAGATCTGGAACAAAGGTGCGCTGGAAGTCAGCGATGAGGTGTTCACGCAGGATTATCTTGGGCACCTGCCGATCATGACAGTTCAGGGACCGCAAGAGTTCAAGAATTTGGTCAAGGTATACCTGGCGGCTTTTCCCGATGTGCACCTGAGCGTGGAAGATGCCTTTGGCGTAGATGACAGGGTGACCGTGCGGTGGATTTCGCGAGGCACACACATGGGTCCAATGATGGGTATCCCGCCCAGCCAACATAAGATCGAAGTGATGGGAATTTCAATTTTCCGTATGGCAGAAGGCCGGGTCGCCGAAGAATGGGAAGGTTTTGATACTTTAGGCATGATGCAGCAACTGGGTGCCGCTGGAGCAGCTCCAACGGGAGCTTAAGGGAAATGGTCTCATCTCCAGAGACAAAATAAGGAAAAATAATTTATGACTTCACGAGATGGTTTGAGAAAAGCCGAGGCGATCTGGTCTGGAACAGATGCCACGCACGTGATGGAAAATCACGAAATAATTCGAAAATACTATGAATATGCCAACGCCGGGAAATGGGATGCCTGGTGCGACCTGTTCACGGATGACATGGTGATGGATGAACAGTTGGCCGGGCATATCATCGGTCTGGCCGCGCTGCGCCCGATGATGGCCGGGATGGGACAGGCTTACGGCAAATTCCAGAATGTTCTCAAATCCTTGCTGGTCGAAGAGGATACCGGCGCGTCACTTTCGCACATATCGGCCCTGGCAGCCAAATATCCCGCTGAGCCGATCGAAGCGGATGTGATGAACATCTTCTCCTTCCGTGATGGAAAGATTTCCTATATGCGCAATGTGCATGATACTAAGCCATTTGCGCCTTTCATTCGCCAAACCTCAGGAGGTTAACCATGAGCGATTATGATTTTATTGTAGTAGGTGCGGGTTCGGCTGGTTCGGCGGTGGCTTCACGGCTAAGCGAAAACAGTAAAGCCAGGGTGCTTGTTCTCGAAGCAGGCGGAACTCAGATCAGCCCGAATGTTGAAAATCCGTCCTTGTGGTTTACGCTGCTTGGGTCAGATATAGACTGGCGGTATACCAGCGTCCCGCAGGCAGCGATGAACAACCGCGTGATCAATGAGCCGCGCGGCAAGATCATCGGCGGCACCAGCCAGTTATATCTCATGATGCACATCCGCGGTCACGCCTCGGATTATGACAATTGGGCTGCCATGGGTAACACCGGCTGGAGTTACAAGGAAGTGTTGCCCTACTTCCAGAAGATGGAAGACCAGGAGGACCACACCAGCGATCTGGTTGGACAGGGCGGCCCGCTGCATCTCATCAACCCCAAGAACCACGAGCACCACCCGCTTTCCCCGCTATTCCTGGATGCCTGTGCCGAGCTGGGTTTCAAACCCACCGAGGACTTCAACGGCCCTCAAATGGAAGGGTATGGCTGGCACCATGTCAATATCGGCAAGGATGGCAAGCGCAACAGCGATGCCGTGGCCTACCTGATCCCGGCCATGACACGTGCCAACCTGACCGTCTTCACGCACTGCCAGGCCACCCGGCTGCTCTTCAAAGGCCGGCGCTGCGTGGGTGTCGAATATGTCCAGAATGGTCAATTAAAGAGCGTCTACTCCAACAATGAAGTGATCGTTTCCCTGGGCACGCTAGAATCGCCTCACCTGTTGCTCAACTCGGGTGTTGGGCCGGCCGATCAACTCAAGAAATTTGATAAGCAAGTGGTCCTGCACATGCCGGGCGTTGGCGAGAACTTCCATAACCATGTGCTCACCGGCGCCATCATGGAGACCAAAGAGCCTGTGGCTCCCGGCCACCTGAACACATCCGAAGTCTGTTTGTTCACCAAATCCGATCCGCGCATGCCCTCGCCGGACTTGCAGTTCAATTTCGTTCACCTGCCTTTCGATGTGATCGTGGGGCAGAACAATCCGAACTCGGTCTCTTTGATCCCGGGTCTGCAGAAGCCGAAATCCCGCGGTTGGGTGCGCCTGGGCAGCGGGGATCCTCTGCAGAAGCCGCTGCTCAACCCGAATTACCTGCAACAGGATGATGATGTCAAGCGCATGGTCACGATGACCCGCATGTGCCGGGAGATCTTTGCCACGAAAGCCTTCTCAAAGGCATTGACCGGTAAAGAGCTGATGCCCGGCCCGGATTACAAAGATGAAGAGGGTTTATATAAATTTGTTCGCAACCGCTGCGACTCATACCATCACCAGGTCGGCTCCTGCAAGATGGGCACCGATATCAATGCCGTGGTTGATCCTCAGCTAAGAGTGCATGGGCTGGAAGGTGTCCGTGTGGTTGATGCAAGCATCATGCCCGAGATCACCACCGGCAATATTCACGCCCCGATCATGATGATCGCCGAAAAAGCCAGTGACATGATCAAGAAAGAGTACGGCCTGCTCTAATCGCATCAAAGGAGTCAAGAATGACATTACAGGGTAAAAAGATCGGCATCCTGATCGAAGGCGATTACTACGAGCCGGAGATCTGGTATTACAAGCACCGCTTCGCAGAGGAAGGCGTTGACCTGCATTTCCTGACCCGCATGTGGGGGCAGACATCCGAGGTGATGGCGGCCGGGTTCAAAGGACACGAATACAAGGTCCCCTTCGAAGGCCATTTGGAAAGTTTTGAGGATATGGATGATAAGACCCTCAGGAGTTACTCTGCCATTATTGTTCCCTCCGGGATGGTATCTGACCGGCTGCGCTTTACCGAGGATGTCAATAAGATTTCCCCGGCCACGCAGTTCCTCAAGCGCGCCTTCGCCGAAAAGGACATCCTAAAGGGCATCATTTGCCATGGGATGTGGCTGGTAGCAACAACGCCAGAATTGGTGCGCGGCCGTAAGGTGGTTGTGCATAACAACCTGATCGGCGATGCCCGCAACATGGGCGCGATCTACACCGACCAGGATGTGGTCGTGGACGGCGACCTGGTCACCGGGCGTACCGGTGCGCACTGCCATATGTTCGCCCGTAAGATCATTGACATCCTTAAGGACGAACAGAAATGATACCTTTTTTTGAACAACGCAAGGCTCCTGTTCCCACTCTCTTTTCGCACATTGGCCTGACCTGCAAGGATCCGCTCGTGATCGAGCGTTTTTATACCAGGTATTTCGGCTTCAAGCGCGCTCGCGTCATTCCCCTGGGCGATGACCAGGTTGTCTTCATTAAATCGGGTCATTTTTATCTTGAGCTATTTAAGGCCAAGGCCGTTTCCCCGCTGGAGGCGCCCAAAGAGGATGGATACCCCTGGGCTGGTCTGCGCCACCTTGCCTTTGAAGTTGATAGCGTGGATGACAAACTTGCCGAGCTGGGCGAGGCGGTCAAGATCATGCTGGGCCCTGCAGACTTCAGCGCCTTTATCCCGGGCTGGAAGGGCGCCTGGGTGGCCGACCCGGACGGCAATATCATTGAACTCAACCAGGGATACGTTGACCAGGTTACTCCTCCGCCCCTCGCTTAACCTTACAGCATAATTCCTATTTAGAGGTAAATTTGGCCACAACCCTGCAAAAGCCCGTCAAAGAAGTTCCGCCTTTCTGGAAAATGGTTAACACCCTTTTTCAGGCCAAAGGTGCTGCCGATAACCTTCGTCTGAACGCAATCAGCGACGGGGTTTTTGCAATTGTCATCACCCTGATGGTTTTTCAGATCAAGATCCCGGATATTGCCCCCGGGCAGGCGTCAGCGCAATTGTCGCAGGATCTGCTAAAGCTGGTACCTGATTTCACGGTACTACTCCTAAGCTTTGTCATCTTGGGAATATATTGGGTGGGACACAATAATGTCTTTTTGCATGTCCTTCGCCACGACCGCTTGTTGCTCTGGCTTAACATCCTGTTCCTGTTGACCGTGGCTCTTATACCTTTCCCGACCGCTTTGCTCGTTCACTACGGAGATGTGCAAATATCGATCATCCTGTATGCCCTCAACCTGGCCATAGGCGGCGGGTTACTGGACTTGATCTGGATCTACGCCACCTACAACCGTCACCTGATGTGCGATTCCATCCAATCCAACCTGGTTCGCTCCTTTCATGTGCGCATCTTAACCGGGCCTGTAATTTACCTGGTGGCAATTGGGGTTTCTTTTCTCAGCCTGCTGGCGGCAAAAGTTTTATTCGGTGTGGCAATTGTTTACTATCTGGTTCCGACGGTGCAGGATTTTCTGCACCACGAGCAGCTCAGTAATTAGTCATATTTATAAGGAGAAAATCGTATGAACAAATTGAATTTCACGTTCTCAGATACTTTAGCAGGGTATGTACAAAAGTACGATAAGCCGGCCGATATTATCACCCTGAAGACCCCGGATGGGCGCGATTATTCGGTCAAGCTCAAATCCAATACGTATGGCTGGATCGCCAATAATCTGGAAGAACCACGCGTGTGGACCAACAGTGACCAGATCCGCTCCATGCTTGTACCAAATCGCTTTATGTACATTTACGGCGTCTACTATCCCGAGGGCGGAGACTTCACCTTCGAGGCCCAGTTTGTCACCTTCGTGGGCGCCAAGGAAACCTCCTTCGGGTTCGAACGGCCCGATTGGTGGGTCAAGCAGATCATATCGCTGGGGGATTTCTATCTCAGGGCGCAGTTTGGCGAAGGCCAGCCGATTGACTACGCCGAATACCGCACCACCATCAACCTGGCTGGGAAAAAGGAAACTGATAACTATCGCCAGGAAACCGACACCATCTCGCGCCTGGTATATGGCATGGCCTCCTGCTACCTGTTGACCGGCGAAGATCGTTTCCTGGAAGCGGCTGAAAAAGGCACCCAATACCTGCGCGACCACATGCGCTTCTACGACCCGGATGAAAAGGTGGTTTACTGGTATCACGGCATTGACGTGCATGGCCGTCGTGAGGATAAGATCTTCGCATCCGAATTCGGCGATGATTACGATGCCATCCCTGCTTATGAGCAGATCTATGCCCTGGCCGGCCCGATCCAGACCTACCGCGTCACTGGCGACCCGCGCATTTTGAAGGATGCCGAAATGA
Organism: uncultured Chloroflexia bacterium; assembly: GCA_963837875.1. Classification (GTDB taxonomy): domain Bacteria; phylum Chloroflexota; class Anaerolineae; order Anaerolineales; family Villigracilaceae; genus UBA877. The sequence goes on along the minus strand of CAWIOV010000001.1, from coordinate 1,133,399 downwards.
CCGTAGATCTGTTCGAGCGCTTCTATCTGGATAAATCCAACGGCGGTTATTTCTCGCACCTCGACCCGATCACGCTTGACCCGCGCAGCGAATCCCTGGGCTCAAACAAGGGCACGAAGAACTGGAACTCGGTCGGCGACCATGCTCCGGCCTACCTGATCAACCTGTATCTGGCAACCGGCGAAAAGCGCTACTCCGATTTCCTGGAATATACCTTCGATACCATCGCGGCCCACTTCCCGGACTATGAGAACAGCCTGTTCGTCCAGGAAAAATTCTTTGAGGATTGGTCCAAAGACCAGCAGCATATGTGGCAGCAGAACCGCGGCGTGGTGGGGCACAATCTCAAGATCGCCTGGAACCTGATGCGCATGAACAGCTTGAAGGGAAAGGAAAAGTACGTTACCCTGGCCCGCCGGATCGCGGAAGAAATGCCCAAAGTGGGCATGGATCGCCAGCGCACTGGTTGGTATGACGTGATGGAACGCGTAAAGGTTGATGCCCAGGAATGGAATCGCTTTGCATTCCATGACCGCAAAGCCTGGTGGCAGCAGGAACAGGGTATCCTGGCCTACCTGATCCTGAATGGCACCCTAGGCGATGCTGAGTATCTTAAGATCGCCCGTGAATCGCAGTCCTTCTACAACACCTTCCACCTGGATCACGATGACGGTGGCGTATATTTCAACGTGCTGGCCAATGGCCTGCCTTACCTGCTCGGCACAGAACGCCTCAAGGGCAGCCACTCTATGAGCTTCTACCACGCCTCCGAGCTATGCTATCTTTCGGCAGTCTACAACAACCTGTTGATTTCCAAGCAGCCAATGGACTTCTACTTCAAGCCGCAGTCGGGCGCCTTTCCGCGCAATATCCTGCGTGTCTCGCCGGATATCCTGCCAGCGGGCAGCATCCGCATCGGCGAAGTTTGGGTCAATGATGAGCCTTACACCAACTTTGATGCCGACCGTCTGACGGTAAAACTACCCGATACCAAAGAGCAGGTTCGCGTCAAGGTGCGCCTCATCCCGAGCAAGGCATCCGAATAACGTTGGCTACTATAACGCGCGGTTAGGAGCGTAAGTCGAGGAGACACTCATGATCGAGATTAATGTTGAAACAATTCAGGAAGGTACCGTGGTCAGATTGGCCGGCGAAATAGATGCGGCTTCGGCGGCGACGGTGCAGCAGAAAGTATTGCCGCTGTCCATGCCGGATTGCAGGGTTATTCTGGATATGTCGAAAGTATCGTACATGTCCAGCGCAGGATTGCGTATGCTCCTTTCAGTCTACCGCCAGATATCCGGGAACAAGGGCAAGGTCGTCTTGGTTGGGCTGTCGGATGAACTAAAGGAAACCATGTCCATGACCGGTTTTTTGGATTACTTCACGATCGCGGACACGCTAGAAGTGGCTTTCAAGGCTTTCGGTTAGGCGAAATACAAGGCCTCCATGGACAGAATTGACACGTACCCGACCCATATCTATAAAGAGTTCAGCATGCGCCCCGGCCGGCCCTACCCGTTTGGCGCCACGCCAGTACCGGGTGGTATAAATTTCTCGGTTTTTTCGCGCAACGCCGATTATTGTGTGCTTGTGCTGTTCAAGAAAGGCGAACCCAGGCCATTTGCCGAGATCCCCTTCCGTGGTATGTTCACCCGGCCGGGAACCGCCGAGCCATTTTGGGGCGATTTCCGCATCGGTAATGTTTTTGCCATGGTTGTCTTCGACTTGAACTATGAAGAGATCGAATACGGTTTCCGTATGGGCGCATCCCATCCCAAGGTCGAGCGCGGCAAACCTGGCCTGCATCGCTTTGACCCCAGCCAGGTATTGCTCGACCCATACGCGCGCGCCATCGGCGGGCGGGACGTCTGGGGCCAGACCCCGGATTGGGATAAGCCCTTCCCACACCGCGGCCGCATCGTATACGATGATTTTGACTGGGAATCGGACCGTCCTCTGGAAATTCCCACCGAAGAATTGGTGATCTACGAGATGCACGTGCGCGGCTTCACCCGCCACCCTTCTTCGGATATTAAACACCCTGGCACCTTCGCCGGGTTGCGGGAAAAGATCCCTTACCTGAAAGAATTGGGCGTGAACTGCATCGAACTGATGCCGATATACGAATTCGACGAGTTTGAGGGCAGCCACACCCACCCCGATACCCACGAATTGTTGTTCAACTATTGGGGTTATTCCACCGTGGGATTCTTTGCCCCCAAGGCCGGGTACGCGGCCACCGGCAGCGCTCAGGATGGCACCATGGTCGCGGATGAACTGATGACCCTGGTAAAAGACCTGCACAGGCATGGCATCGAAGTCATGCTGGATGTGGTCTTCAACCACACCGCCGAAGGCAATGAATTCGGCCCGACCATCTCTTTCCGCGGCATAGATAACGTCACATATTACATGCTGACTTCCGAGGGCTATTATTTCAACTTCAGCGGCACCGGCAACACCCTCAACTGCAACAATCCGGTCGTACGCGGTATGGTCCTGGATGCCCTGCGATACTGGGCGGCCGAATACCATATTGATGGCTTCCGCTTTGACCTGGCCGCCATCTTGGGCCGTGACCAGAATGGCGCTCCCATGTTAAATCCGCCCCTGCTCGAAGCACTGGCCCACGATCCGGTGCTGGCAAAATGCAAATTGATCGCAGAAGCCTGGGATGCGGGGGGGCTGTACCAGGTGGGTTCCTTCCCTGCCTTCGGACGCTGGGCCGAATGGAATGGCAAATACCGGGATACGCTGCGTCGCTGGATCAAGGGGGATGGCGGCCTGGTGTCTGAACTGGCTCTGCGTCTCCAAGGCTCCCCTGATCTTTACGCCAGTCGCGGGCCTACGGCCTCCATAAATTTCATCACCTGCCACGATGGCTTCACCTTGATGGATATGGTTTCGTACAACGATAAACACAACGAAGCCAATGGTGAAAATAATAATGACGGCGCCAACGATAATAACAGTTGGAATTCGGGCGCCGAAGGTGAAACGAATGATCCGGAGATCAATGCGTTACGCTTTCGCCAGATCAAAAATGCCTTTGCCTTGCTGATGGTCAGCCAGGGTGTGCCCATGCTCCTAATGGGCGATGAAATGGGCCAGACTCAGCACGGCAATAACAATATGTATTGCCACGACAGTGAATTAAGCTGGCTGGACTGGAGTCTGCTGAAAAAGAATCCGGGGCTTTTTAAATTTTTCAAGAACTGTATCGCCTTCCGCCAGGAACACCCGGTCTTCCACAACCGCTGGCATTTACACAGCCAGGACTACGTGGGCAGCGGTTATCCAGATATATCCTGGCACGGTTTGCTGCCCTGGCAGCCGGATTGGTCTGAACAGAACCGCATGTTGGGCTTTATGTTGGACGGCAAACATGCCAAAGGTGGCCTGGGAACGGATAACTCGATCTATGTCTTTACCAATGCACATTGGGAAGGCCACGATGTGGAATTGCCGGGCCTTCCCGAAGGGCAGCGCTGGCACGTCTTCGCAAATACAGGTGCCCGGGACACCAAAGACGTTTGGGAGCCTGGCGCCGAACCGCTTTTAAGCGATCAATCTCATTTATTCGTAGGATCCAGGTCAGTGGTCATCCTGGTTGCCAAATAGAAAATAAAACACCCAAGGAGAATTAAAAATGGCATTCAAATCTGTTTTGGAGATCGTCAATAACGTTGCAAAAATAACCTTATCCGGAGAACTGGATGCTGCTGCAGCTCCTGCCTTCCGCGCGGATGTGGAAAAAGCCGCCGCGGCCAAGGTGAAGGCCGTAGCCCTGCTGATGAACGACCTGGAATACATGGCCAGCGCCGGTCTACGCGCCCTGGTCTTTGCCAAGCAGAAAATGGGCACGCAGGTCGAAATTTACATGATCGGCCTGCAGGAATTTGTCATGGAGACCATCACCATGACCGGGTTCCAAAACAGCGTTACATTTCTGGATAAATACGACCCGGCCAAGATCGAGGGCGTTTGATCCGCCCGCCAGTTGGCCTCGATACCCATGAAACCCTTAACCGTTCCCGGGGAGTTGGATTCACTAGGCGCCATCCGGCACTATGTGAGCGAAGCCGCGGCGCAAGTTGGATTGGACAAGAAAGTAACCTACCGGCTCCAATTGGCTGTTGATGAAATCGCTTCAAATATCATCACCCATGGTTACGAGCAAGCCGGTAAGACCGGAGATGTTACGGTGGAGGCTAAGATTGACCGCCATTCCCTGACCATTACGCTGGAGGACACTTCCGCTGCTTTCGATCCACGCCCGCTGGAACGTCCGGCCCATATTGATAAACCCATCCATGAACGGCCCATCGGCGGCCTGGGCGTTTATCTGGCGATGGAAAACGTGGACAAATTCGAGTATGAATACGTGAACAAGCGTAACCGGAATATCTTTATTGTCAGGCGTCCATCGAACGATACGGTCAAGCCAGGCTGATCTTGTAAATACGGCTGACCAGGAGAAAATATTTTGGCGAACGAACAAGAACAACTTCTTATTATTTCTGGCTCTGAAAATGACCGGAATTTTCTGACCCGTTGCCTCGAGGAAGCTGGCTATTCGGTGGCCGTGGCCCCGGATGGCGATCAAGGCTTTACGCTGATGCAAACTCTGAAACCTGAAGTGGTGCTTCTGGACTTGCATATCTCAGGATTGAGCGCCGAGCAATTCGTGCAGAAGGCTATTCAGGATGATGCCTTACATATCATCCCGATCATCCTGCTGGCAGCCGCGCCCGACACGGAGACCGTGGAACACTGTTTGGTCCTGGGAGCAGATGATTACCTGGTGCGGCCGTTCTCACCGACCTTGCTGAAGGCCCAGGTCCGCGAGTTCAAGGAGATCCGAAAACGTCGACTGCAAACGCAGGCGGAATCCCGCGAACGGCTGCGGGAAAAGATCGAACATGATGTGGATATCGCCCGCGACATCCAGTTGAACTTTTTGCCGCGTGAGTTGCCCAAGCCGGATGGATGGGAGATCGCGGCCTACTTCGCCCCCGCCCGGGAAGTGGCCGGCGATTTCTATGATGCTTTTACCATGGCGCAGGGCCGGCGCATCGGTTTTGTCATCGCGGATGTGTGTGATAAGGGAGTTGGCGCGGCGCTTTTCATGGCCCTTACTCGCAGCCTGACACGCGCCTTCGCACAACAGAATTACACCCTCAACTTGATGGATGGTCTCGGCGATGAGGCTCCAGCTGCCGGAGTGCGGCGCAAGGGTCTTCCATCCATTGGCACCATGTCTTTGCAAAATGCAGTCGCGCTTACCAACGCCTACATTACGACCAATCATTATGATCTGAATTATTTCGCGACCCTGTTTTTCGGTATGTTCGACCCGGAAAGCGGCGCATTGGCATATATCAATGGCGGTCATTGCCCGCCTGTCATCCTGGGCGGTGATGGGCAGGTAAAAACAAGGCTCAAGGCCACCGGCATGCCCGTCGGCATGATGCCCGATGTGCAATACACCATCGGGCAGGTGCAACTGGAGCCCGGTGACATTTTGTTCGGTTATTCTGATGGCGTAACCGATGCCCGCAACCCGGCCGGGAAGATGTTCAGCGAGAAACAAATGTTGGAACTTTTGCAACAGAAACCGGCAGCCTCCGCAGATGAATTGCTGGTGCGGGTGAAAACAGCCCTTGGCGGGCACATTTCGACGGCTGACCAGTATGACGACATCACCATGATCGCCGTGCGCAGGTTACCCTCTAAAGCCGGGTAGGTAATAATATCCAACAGCAGTCTTTAATTGTAATGGAGAAAATAATATGTCTAAGATCATTTCTGTTCATTCGTTCCGTGGCGGAACTGGCAAATCCAACACCTGTGCAAACCTGACATATCTCTGCGCGTTGCAGGGGCTGAGAGTAGGCGTGGTGGATACGGATATTCAGTCCCCAGGGATTCATGTTCTTTTCGGTCTCGATGATCAAGACGTGGGTCATTCGTTGAATGATTATCTGTGGGGAAAGTGCAAAATCGAAGAAACCGCGCATGATGTAACCGCATCTCTGGGCGCAAATGTAAAAGGTAAAGTCTTCTTGATCCCTTCCAGCATCAAGGCCGGGGAAATTGCGCGTGTGCTGCGGGAAGGCTACGATGTCGGCCTGCTTAACCAGGGGTTTGAGTCTCTGATCAAAAACCTCCAATTGGATATGCTCTTTATTGATACGCACCCTGGCCTGAATGAAGAGACGCTTCTTTCAATTGCCATCTCCGATAAATTGGTGCTTATTCTGCGCCCGGACCAGCAGGATTACCAGGGCACTAGCGTAACAGTGGAGGTCGCCCGTAAGCTGGGAGTGCCGCAAATGTTGCTGATGGTCAATAAAGTGCCACCGATGATCATGGGTGAAGTTAAACAACGCGTAGAAAAACTCTATGGTTGTGAAGTGGCCGCCGTTCTGCCCCATTCAGATGATCTGATGGGGCTGGCAAGCTCGGGGATCTTCTCGATGCGCTATCCGGATCATCCAATGACCAAGCTTTACAAACAGTTAGCGGACCGTGTGCTTGCCTAGGCATTGAATCGATCCCTGTACTTTATGAAGTTATGGAGTTATTGGAATGGAAAATGTCGCCTTACCGATTGTGCCACAGGTTTCTGACGATTTGCTTGAACGGTATGCATTACAAATGCTGAAGTTGCAGGAACACGAAGAAGAAAGCCCTCTTCAGCATATCCTGAATGAAATCGAAGAAACTGCCGAAAAAGAATCCATTCCGATTATCGGCGCGTTGGAAGGCAGAATTTTATCCACATTGATCTCAATGATTTGTCCCGCCGTCCGCGAAGCATTGGATATTGGTACAGCCGTCGGGTATTCCGCACTCTGGTTGGCCAAAGTGATCGGCCCCGGCGGTCATATTACCACGATCGAAATCGATCCCGTACGTGCCGAGCGTGCACGCGAGTATGTCAGGCGTGCGGGAGTGCAAGAGCGCGTTGAAATCATAACAGGCGATTTTTTCGATGTTATTCCGCAACAGAAGAAGAAATATGATGTGATTTTCCAGGATGTTATGAAACATGTTTATTTTGCCCAGGATCCCACACTGGCGCTTAAACTGCTGGATATTAGCGTAGCCCACCTGGAAATAGGTGGGGTGTTGCTGACCGATAATGCTTTTTGCCAGGGTAAGGTGTTGCACTCATCCGAATATAACCAAGTAAAAGGTATTCAAGCGTACAACGAAGCAATCGCCACCCATAAGCAACTTGACAGCATCCTGTTCCCATTACGGGATGGCTTGTGGTTTTCCCGGAGTCGCGCTTAGCAGGTTTTGCTGGTGCATCCCAATCATTTAGTTTGGGCACAAAAAGCCCTTGGCTGGAGGAGCAATGCGTTTTATCAACCCAAAGAACTGGCCTATCATGGTGAAAGTATCCGTGGCGCTGTTAGTCGCCTCGCTGATCCCGGCCATTTTTATTGCCTACTATAACTTGAGCGGCAGCCTGGCAACTGTTCAGAATTCTGAATATGGGAACCTGGAATTATTAGCCTCGGCCACAGCGCAGCGCCTGGATCAATTGATGCTCGATAATGTAATTGCCTCCAAGCAGTTGGCAGGCAACAGTGGAGTCATAGCGCTTGTTTCCGACCCGGGCAATGCATCCGGTACTTTGGAGGCATCCGTCACGGGTACGCTCGACCACATCCTCGCCTCGAATCCGCAATATGAATACGTCTACCTGATGGACGCAAAAGGGAATGTCATAATCTCCAGACAATTGCCATCCGTGCCGACTGTCGAGGGACAGGCCTTTCCAGACCGGGCTTATTTTATTGAGGCCATGACAGGGAGAACATACATCGATGTCTTGGTCGGGCGTACCAGTAAAAAACTGGGGTTTTATTTTTCTGCGCCCGTGTTGGGCGCGAATGGACAACCTGTTGGCGTGGCGGCCATCAAGCTCCAGGGTGCGGCTATCACCGATATTGTCAATAATTTTAAAGCGGGTAACACCGGGTTTGCCTTTTTGGTTGACCAGGATGGGGTGGTTGTCTCATCGCCTGAACCGGGTTGGAACTACCAGAGTCTCATTCCCCTGGCGCGGAATGTCGAGCTCTCCGCCGGGCAGCGCTTTGTATTGAATGGCTGTGATAATCCACAGGACCTTACCAACTGCAAAGTAGCCAGTCTTAATTTATCGAGCCTTGCAACGGCGATTGCAACGAACGAAAACCTCCGCTACACGACCTTCAAGTCGCCGACCAATGGCACATTGCAAATTGCAGGGATTGCAAGCACCACACAATTGGATTGGAACGTTGTGGTCAGCCAGGCCAACCAGGAGTTTACGGCCCCGCTAAAGAAACTGGCTGAACAAACGGCGATCAGTGTTATTGTGATCGGCATTTTGGTGACCATTTTAGGTATTTTTTTGGCGCGGGCGATCACACAGCCGCTTGGCAAGCTGGCCTTCGCCGCTCATTCTGTGGAATCGGGCGGTACCTTCCGTCCTGAACTGCTTGCACCAGTGATGGGGCAAAGTGATGAAGTGGGCCACCTGGCAAACGTGTTCAGCACCATGGTGGGGGCATTAAATGCCCGCGTTGCCGAGCTCCGCACAGTGAACAGAGTCTCCCGGAAAATATCTTCCAGCGTTGATATTGCCGCCACGCTGACGTTGGTCCTGAATTCGATCAAGAATGTTGTCCCGTATGACCGTGCTTCGGTGTTACTCTACAATGCGCAAAAGGAAGAATTTACCATCCGCGCCACCAGCGATAAGGACGGTCTTCATTTGTTCAGCGTTGGGGATAAACCTGCCATCAAGCGCCAATTTGCCGGCCACCTCAACCGGTTTCTTAAAAGGCAGACCGATAGCAGCGCTACCATGTTAATGCCGAATGTGAGGCCGGTTCCCGAGAGTGATGCGATTTTCGAACTGGAATGGGGTGATTTCACAACCAAGTCTTACCTGGGTGCACCCTTGCAATCCGGCGAACAAACTTTTGGCGCGATCGAACTTGCCAGCGCAACGCCAGGCAGTCTTACCCTCGACCATGAACGGGTGTTGGAACTGATCGCTGGCCAGGTGGCGATTGCGGTACGGAATGCGCTGGATGTCGAACAGCGCGAGGCCGAACTCCGCAAACAGATCGACGAATTGCAAATTGAGATTGATGAAAGCAAGAAACAAAAGTATGTCAGTGAAATTGTCGAAAGCGACTTTTTCCAGGCGCTGACCGAAAAAGCAAAATTGATCCGCGAACAGCGTGCCGGCCATTCCACCACTGAAAACAAATAGGTTGCCCAATATACCACTGTTTATCGCCATTACCCTACCAGATCCCTGCATGGAAGTGCGTCAGGCTGCCCAAGCTTCCGCACACATGTTCGGTGAACATGCAGAAAAGCCATCAGAGGATGAGCTTATGACAGAGAACCTTTCCATAATCGAACGCGTCACCTTTCTAAAACAGGTTAGTTTTTTTCAATATATGACCCTTGACCAATTAAAAGCCCTGGCTTCCATCTGTGAAGAGGAATTCCTCCAACAAGGTTTTTGCATCTTCCAGGAAGGCGAACCCGGCGGCACTTTATATATTGTCATTGAGGGACATGTAGCCATTGAACGGGAAGGGGAGCGCAAAGGCTCGGTGGTACGTTTGGCAACCATGCAGGCACATTCATCCTTTGGCGAGATGAATCTGTTTGACAACAGTCCCAGGAGCGCCACTGCAACAGCCGTTGAAGATACCCGGGTATTAAAGCTGCGAAATGAGCCGCTGATCGCACTTATGCGCCAAAACCCTGATATGTTGGTCGAATTGATTAAGGTTCTCAACCAGCGCATCCGCGAGGCGGATGATCAAATCACCCGCCTTTCCCGCTCAAGGCCCCGTCAATTGGACCGGTTATACGATAAGTTGCAAGATTCTGATCCAGGCACGCGCTAGGACAGCCAACACCTTTTTGCGCTATGCCACTCGGAACACACGATCTCCGTAGTCTGACTCCAGGTACCTAACTTTGGCGTTCCCCGGTTCACCGGCATTCCGGCGCGTTGCTGTTCATCCGGAACTTTCTGAATAAACCGGCTACTGCAGTCAGGGGGCAAGTGAAAATCGTCTTTTTCTTCCACAAACTCCTGGATGGCAGCTGGGGGCAGGAATACTGCTACCGCTTGTCATGATTTGGTTTAATCTGTATACTGTAAATGATCCCGCAAAGTTTTGAGGATTGAATCCGCCTCAAGTGAACCTGGTGACCAGGCTGACTATTTTGCTTCGCCAGGCATTGATAAGCAAAAGGATCGAGGTCATGATGGTTGAATTCACCCTGCCGCTCGCTGATCCGGCTGCCACGCTCGAGATGGTGGGCGGGAAAGGCGCTTCGCTGGCGAAGCTTTCCCGGGCGGGTCTGCCCGTTCCGGGTGGTTTCCACATCACAACAGAGGCCTACCGGCGCTTCGTCGCCGACAACCGGCTCCAACCCCACATCCTGGATGCGCTCCGGGACGCAGATCCCGCCCAGCCGGCCAGCCTGGAAACGGCCTCCCAGAAAATTGGTACATTATTTTGCGGGGCGCAGATCCCGGCGGAAATAGCCGCCGCCATATCCTCCGCATATGCAGGCATGCAAGTGGCTGCGGTGGCAGTCCGCTCGTCAGCCACCGCAGAGGATTTGCCGGAGGCTTCCTTCGCCGGCCAGCAGGAGACGTATCTCAACATTCGCGGGACGGATGCGGTGTTGGAAGCGGTCAAAAATTGTTGGGCTTCGCTCTGGACGGGGCGCGCCATCGGCTATCGCATCAAGAACGAAATCGCCCAGGCTAGCGTTACCCTGGCGGTGGTAGTCCAGGAACTGGTTCCGGCGGAGGCCGCCGGGGTCATGTTCACTGCCAACCCATTGAACGGCCGGCTCGATGAAGTTGTCATCAATGCTGCCTGGGGGCTGGGCGAAGCGATCGTCTCCGGGGCGGTCACCCCCGACACACTCACGGTCGGGAAAGCCACCGGCCGGCTGCTCCAGCGTGCGACCGCTGCCAAACTGGTCATGACTATCCGGATGGAAGCTGGCACGGAGGACCGGCCAGTCCCGGAACAAAAAGTGAATGCCCCCGTTTTGAGCGACAGGCAGGCCGCCAAGCTGGCAAAGGTAGGCGGCCAGATCGAAGCCCTGTACGAAAGGCCGATGGATATCGAGTGGGCCCTGGCGGAGGGTAGATTCATTATCCTTCAGGCACGGCCGATCACAGCGCTACCGCCCGAGCCGGTTACCTGGACGACACCTGGTCCGGGGCGCTGGGTGCACGGCACAGGATCGATCGAAATGATCCGTGAGCCCGTCAGCCCTTTGTGCGCGAGCCTGATCATGCCTCAGTTCGAAGCGGCCCTGCGATCCACGCTGGTTGAATTTGGAATGGAGGATATCTTCAACCACCCGCTTTTCCAGGTGGTGCATGGGTATGTATATGCCTGCATAGCCCTGCATCTACGGATGCGGCATCTGCCCGGTATCCTGCGCGTGGTGCAGGCGCAGCTATTTTCCTCGAAAGGCTGGGAGGATGAACTGGCTAGGTATCGCAATACGGTCGCTGGGTTGGAATGCGCGGACCTTACGGCGCTGAGTGCGGGCGAGCTCGATGGGCGTGTGACGGACCTGGTTGCAGCCGGGCTTCGTTACTGGATGCAAGTCATGGTAATGGTGGCATCGCTTTACCAGGCGGAGGCTCACTTTACAAAGTTCTATGAACGCCGGGTGTGGCGTGAGGGGGATCCGGATGCAAGCATATTCCTGTGCGGTCTGGAGATGCGCCCGCTTGAAGCGGACCGTGCCCTCTACGCGCTGGCGCAAACGGCCGGCGAAGGAGGTCTGGAGGGCTACTTACAGAAGTACGGATATCAGATCTCATCGTTTGATCCGCTGTCGCCGACCCAGGCAGATGATCCCCAGCCTCTGCTTTCTGCCATGGAGGCCTATCGCCTCGGCAAGGAATCGCCGGATGCACGGACGCAACGCATGGCTGCCGAACGGGAGGCTGCCACGGCCCGGATCCTGCCACGGCTCAGTGCGCGCTCGAGGCACACCTTCGAAACGGTTTTGGCCAAAGCGCAAAGCGCAGCACAACTACGCGAAAATGCGCTCTTTGAAGTTGGGCGGGCCTGGGTGCCGATGCGTCGGGACCTCCTTGAGCTTGGGCGCCGTTTGGTGGCATGGGGAGCTTTTGGGAAAACCGAGGACGTCTTCTGGCTTACAGATGAAGAATTGCATGCCGGGGAAACGGCGCTGGATACGGGGCAAAGTACCCCGGAATGGCAGGGGACCGAACCTGTGGTAAATCGGGTGGCGAGCCGGCGCGAGCAAGCCAGGAATGACGTCGATTTGCAGCCGCCATATTCCCTGCCGGTAGAAAAAAAGCCGGCGTTCTGGTGGAGGTGGGCTTTTCCAATGCCGGAACTCAACGAACAGCGTGCAGCCGACCGCCTGCATGGGCTGGGCGTGAGCGGCGGCCGTGTGACCGCGGTGGCGCGCGTGCTGCGCGGCATAGAAGAAGCAGAGCGCCTTTCCCCCGGTGAAATCCTGGTCACCCGTGCGACCACACCGGCCTGGACACCCTTGTTTATCCGGGCTGCGGGGCTGGTTACCGACCTGGGCGGCCCGCTTTCGCATGGCAGTATCGTCGCCCGCGAGTTCGGCATTCCTGCCGTGATGGGCACAGGCAGCGCCACGCAACGGATTGCCGACGGCCAGACGATCACCCTGGATGGTCACACCGGCGAAGTTTTATTGCAAACCAGACCTCTCGCTGGGTCTGCTCAGGGGAATATATCCATTCCTTCTGGGTGGCCGTTGCCTGGCAAGGGACCTTTTATGCGTAGCAGCATCGTCGACTTCCTGCCGGATCCTCTTTCGCCGTTGTTCGCCACTCTGGGCCGCGACCGCTATAATGCCGGCGAGGAGCGCTTGATGGAGTGGTTCATCGGAGACCGGCGCGCCCGGCTGGTGTGGCTCAATGTCATTAATGGGTACGCCTATGTGTCTACTTCGTTGTCGTTCTGGGCCGGGCTGAGGATGCTGCTCGCCATCCCGCGCATGATCAAGATCCTTGGCGCGGTCGAGTTCACGCTGGCGGGACGAGGCGGTGCCCCGCTACACGGAAGCGGTTGCCCGCTGGCAGGCCCGGTCCCTGGCCGAAATGCCGGCCGGTGATCTGTTGGATGGCGCACGGCAGGTTTACGACGCGACCATAGATTACCTGACCACACTCCAGGCCGGCCTGCTCGGGGGAGCGGGCGGTGCCGAATGGCTGCTCAAGACCGTCTATGACCGGCTCATCCGCCGCTCCAGTGACCCGGATGCGGCGGTATTGGTGCTGGGCTACGACAGCGCCCCGGTCCAGGCCGGGAAGGCCCTCTACGGCCTGGCCCAGTGGGTCAGCAGTAGCCAGGCAGAGCTGGCAGACTACGTACGCCGCTGTCCCGCCCTGCAACTGGCCGCCGAACTGTCCGGACCGGATATGCCAGCCGGCGTTGATGGTATGGCCTGGCGCGAACTCCAGGTCCGCTGGCAGGCGCACCTGGAACGCTACGGCGCGATGATCTACAGCCTCGATTTCGGCCAGCCGCTGCCATTGGATGAGCCGGCGCCGTTGTTGGAGACGCTCAAGCTCTTTGCAAGCGGTACGCTTGCCAGCCCTTTCGAGCGCCAGCACAGGCTCGCAGAGCAGCGCGAGGCCGCGCTGCGATCCGTCCTGGAGCGTTTGAAGGGCCTAAAACGCTGGCTCTTTGTCAAGGTCTTGGGTTGGGCGCAGACCTTTGCTCTCCTGCGTGAAGACAGCATCGCCTTCATCGGTCATGGCTATCCGCAACTACGCCGGATGTTCATGGAACTCGGCCGACGGCTGGTGCAGGCCGGTGTGATCGAACAGTCCGAGGATATCTTCTGGCTTACCGAAAGCGAAGTCGCACAAGCGGTGGCTGCCCTGGATCGGAGCGAATCCCTGGAAACCCGGCTGGCCGCCATCCCCCAGCGCCGGGCGGAGTGGCAGGCCCAAAAACGGCTGACCCCACCACCCATCCTGCCTCCCAGGAAAGGGTTCTCCATCGGTAAAATGAACATGGGCGGCTATTATTCGGCGGATGGAACTGACCAGGCCACGGATACTCTCAAAGGGATCCCGGCCAGTCCCGGCCGTGCCACGGCCCCCGCCTGTGTGTTGCATGGGCCGGAGGACTTTGGCCTTATGCAGCCGGGCCATATACTGGTGGCCACGATCACCACCCCGGCTTGGACGCCGTTATTCGCCATGGCTGCAGCAGTGGTGACCGATGTCGGCGGGCCGCTGTCGCACGGTTCCATCGTTGCGCGTGAGTATGGGATCCCGGCGGTGATGGGCACCGGCGAGGCCACCCACCGTATCCGTAGTGGCCAGACCATTACGGTGGATGGCAGCGCTGGAACCGTTACTGTGGAATCACGATAAGCTAATCTCGCCTGCGATATACTTACGCTGTAATTACACAAGAAAGGATTAAAATGCGAAGAAAAGTGTTCAAAACCGGCAACAGCCTGGTTGTTTCTCTACCCAAGGATCTGCTTGAACCGCTTGGGATGCAGGCTGGCACGGATCTCTCCGTGGAACTCGACCGGTAGAATCACCAAATCCTGATCCGGCCCGCAGAACTTCCGTTGACAGGTGACTTGAGCGAGGAATTTGCCCACCAGGTCAGCGAATTCATCGAACAGTACCGGCCGGCACTCGAAGCCCTGTCCCGTAAATGAATTACCTGACCCCGAACAGGTATTATTCGTCCATTCCCGCCTGGTTGCCGAGACCGGCGGGAGCCATGGCGTGCGCGATCTGGGCTTGCTGGGGCCAGCCGTTGCCCGCCCCCGGGCGACTTTCGACGATAGGGAACTTTACCCGGACATGTTCACCAAGGCTGCTGCGCTGATGGACTCACTGATCAACAACAACCATCCCTTCGTGGATGGGAACAAGCGCACGGACATTACCGCGGCTGGGTTGTTCCTGCGAGTGAATGGCTGGAAGCTCAACGCTCCCCCGGAAGATGTAGAAGCCTGTACTTTGCGTGTGGCGACCGAAGGTATGCAGATCGCTGAATTAGCAACCTGGTTTCGAGAAAATACGGTTCAGTTTTAGAACCAACCCTGCGCGTGCCGGTACGGTTTCTGTTCCAGGGCCAGGGAAAGGGAACGTCATTTTTTTAATGCATTTTTGACACGCTCAGGGGTCATCGGCAACTGGCGCAGGCGTACGCCGGTCAGAGAAAAGAAGGCATTCGCAATGGCGGGGGCGATCGGGCCGACCGGCGGCTCCCCGCATCCTGTCGGTCTTGCGCCGGGCGTTTCCAATATGATCGTTTCGATCTCAGGCGTCTCTGCTGTCGTGAAGAGCGGATATTCGGCAAAACCGCCGGCTTCCACCCGGCCGTCTTTCACCGTTAGTTCTTCGAGCAGCGCGCTGCTCGCGCCCATCACGATCCCGCCCTCCATCTGGCTGCGCACCTGGTCGGGGTTGATCGCCCGGCCACAGTCCACCGCCCCCACCACCCGGTGGAGCCGGATCTGGCCGGTCTTTTCGTCGAGGAGAGATCTCGGCCACTTCAGCGACGAGCGTGCCATGGTAGAAGCAACAGGCAATGCCCCGGCCGTGCCCTGCCGGCGGTGTCGTTCCCCATCCCGCCCGCTGCGCGGCTGCATTGAGGACCGCGGCCATCCGCCGGTCCTCCGCATCGTTGGAAAGATGGTCAAGGCGGAATTGTAGCGGGTCCCTGCCGGCAGCATAAGCCGCTTCGTCCATAAAACTTTCGATGGGGAAGGTATTGGGGACCGCGCCCAGCCCGCGCCACTGGCCGGTTGAGAGGGGCATCCGGCGCCTCCACACGGTGATGGCGCGGTGCAGGATGGCGTAGTGGATCCAGGCTCCTCTGGTGGCTCCCGGATCATAGCCCACGATGCGCGCCATCAGGGCCGGGGCAAAACCAAAAATGGAATCGCCGCTTGCCTGCTTCCACTCAAGTGCTTCTATCCGGTCACCATTCAGCCTGGCAGAGAGCCTGTGGTGGGTCATGGGCCGCACATAACCGTTACGGAATTCCTCGCCTCGCTCCCAGCCGACGTGGACGGGAGCACGCGTCGCCCGCGCGAAGCGGGCTGCTTCGGCAGCCGGAGAGGCAACAGAATTGCTGCCGGACTTGCGACCGAAGCCGCCCCCCAGGAAGGTCGGGAATACCTCCACCTGCTCCGGCTTGATGCCGAGCGCCTTTGCCACCTGCCCGGCCGTGACCGTCTCAGACTGCGTTGATGCCCATACCTTAACGTCATCACCCTCCACATCCACCAATGCCGCCTGGGTTTCCATGGAAGCGTGGGCCACCAGGCCTGTTCGATACTCCGCCCTCAGGGAGGCGCCTTTTGATAGGATGGAACGGGCATTCCCCTGCCGCTGGATGGTGACCCCATTCGGTCCACCGACCGTGACCAGTTCTTCCAGCTCATGCTGCTGCCAGAGGCGTCCCCGATCCCAGGATACCTCAATGGCATCCCGGGCAGTCCGGGCCTGGTCGCGCGAGTGAGCCGCCACCCCGGCAAATCCCTTTTCGATGACCACCTTTACCACACCCGGCATGGAAGCGGCCTTTCCCGGCTGGGCCGAGCGCATCACTGCTTCCACCGTCGGCGGGCGGACCACCGCCCCATAGAGCATCCCTTCCAGGGTCGCATCCTGGCCGAAGACCGCCTGTCCGGTCACCTTTGCTCTGGCATCCACGCGCGGCAGGGACTGGCCGATGACCTTGAATTGATCGGCGCTCTTGAGGGCGACCGGCTCACGCGGCGGCTGCCAATTGGGATTTTGACGCACCAGGGTGCCATACGAGATGGCGCGATCCGGGTCGTCAATGACCTCGAACCTCCCATCCCGTGCGAACAGTTTCTCGGGTGGAACTCCAAGCTGCCGGGAGGCCTCGGCCCGCAGCATCTCCCGCATGGTCGCAGCCGTCTGGCGCAGCGGGTTGTACAGGCTGGATATGGAGGAACTCCCGAAGGTTCCCCTGAACTTATTTTCTGCCTGGTGGGTGCTGGCGTGAACTACCTCCACCTTTTCCCAGGGAACCTCCAGTTCCTCCACGGCGATCTGGGCCAGTCCTGTGTGGGTCCCCTGGCCCATTTCCGCCTTGGGTACATACAAGCGGATGCGCTCATCCGGCAGCACTTCGATCCATGACAGCGGGTCGAGATCCTGATGGGATGCAAAGCCTCTTGACTCTGCCCCGGCTATCCTGAGCCGGAGGGCCGGCAGGACAAGCAGAATGAACAGGGCCACCACCGCGACCACCAGGCCCAGGCCGATTAAAACATCCCAAATCAGTTGCATCACGCACCTCCTTACCAGCCAGCCGGCTGCAGTACGCTCAAAGCGTTGCTGCCAGTTCGATCGCCTGGATGATCTTGAAGTAATTCGCACACCGGCATAAGTTACCGCTCAATGCCTGGCGGATATCCTCGCCGCTGGGGTGGGCATTCTCTTCCAACAGCTTGGCGCCGCTCATGATAAAACCGGGAGTGCAGTAGCCACATTGCACAGCCCCGGCTTGAACAAAAGCCGATTGCAGCGGGTGCAACTCCTCAGCTTGCCCCAGCCCCTCGATCGTGACGATCCTGGCATGCTGGGCGCGCACAGCCGGGACCAGGCAGGCCAATACCGCGATCCCGTCCAGGAAGACAGTGCAGGAACCGCACTCTCCTTCCCCACAGCCTTCCTTGGTACCCGTCAAGCGGATATCCTCGCGCAGCATTTGGAGCAGCGTCTTGTCGTTGGCATGTTCGACCGCGTACGCTTTGCCGTTGACGGTCGTTTCTATTACATCCAGGTGATTGGCGGGTTCCAGGTCCTGATGAGTGAATTTTCCATCCGTGTCCCCCCACAGCATAATCCGCTCGGAGGGGAATTCGGCGCGTTCGCTCCCGTCTCGCAAAGAGGCCAATGCCCGCGTGACCAGGACCTTGACCATCTCCCGCCGGTATTCAGCCGACCCGCGTATGTCGTCGATCGGGCGTGCCGCCGCTGCAGCCAGGCCTCCCGCCTCTGCGATGACTTCATCATCCAGTCTTTTACCGGCCAAATAGCGTTGGGCTGCTTCCGCGATAATGATGATCGGGCCAACCGACCCGAGCGTGATCCGGGCGCTTTCGATCTCAGAATGACGCGCCGGGGAAGTGAAGCCCAGGACCATGGCGGTATTCACGACCGCGATGCCCTGCGCTCCCCGCAGGCCCAGCTTTATAAATGTACCAAATTCATTTTCCTTCAAGGCTGGAAAGGAGATCCCGGTCAGCATTTCATCCGGCGCGAGGGCAGTCCGCCGTACATCCAGGATAAATTCGCCGAGCGGTAGGACGCGTTCGCCGCGCGCCTGGCTCTGTAGGGTCACCCGCGCACCCAGGGCGATCAACGCGGGGATCGTATCGTTCGCCGGCGAGGCCGTCACCAGGTTGCCGGCCACCGTGCCACGGTTGCGGATCTGCGATGTGCCTACCTGCCAGCAGGCGCGCGCCAGTGGAAAGGCGCGTTCGACCAGCTCTGCATTCCCGGCAACCTGGTTATGGGTAACGCCTGCGCCGAGATGGAATGTGCCGGCCTCATAACGAATGTCATCCAATCCCCTGATCCGGCTGATATCGATGACGACTTTTGGAGCGCGCGCCCGATGTTCGATCTCAATGATCAGGTCCGTACCGCCGTTGATGAGTCGGGCTGCCTGGCCGTGTTCTGCCAGCAGCTCGAGGACCTGCTCCACTGTGGTTGCTGTTACGAATTTCTCCCACATTGGAAACCTCCTGTGTGATAAAAATGGCTGAACTGCCTCTTGGTATGGTTATCTATTGCTGAGGCAGGATAACGGAACGGAAGTGCACCCGGGCGGTCATCATTTTGTCAAAGGCCTCGGCTGCCTGGGCGAGCGGAAAGGTCTCGACCTGCGGGCGCACATTTGCCAGAACGCTGAACTTGAGCGTATCATCGATGGTATTTTCCCCTGGCCGGCCCATCGAACCATGGATGGAACGGCCCCCGCGCATCAACTGGAAGGGGGAGAGCATGATCGGCTCGTTCTGCATCCCGATCAGGAACAACTGGCCATCCGTGCCCAGGCCGTCGATCACCGCCGAGACTGCCTTGGCGCTCGGGGCGGTTGAAAGAATGGCGCGCGCTCCACCCAGGGCACGCAGGGCTTCGCCGGGATTGGTGGCGTCGGTATCAATATAGCCATGCGCGCCCAGTTGGTAGGCTAGCGCCTCCTTGTCCTTACCGCGCGAAAGCGCGATTGTCTTGCAGCCAAACTTGACCGCGTACTGGACTGCCAGGTGACCCAGACCGCCCAGCCCGAGCACCGCCACCAGGTCGCCGCCGCGGGCGCCGCTGGTGCGCAGGGCGTCAAAGGTGGTCCGCCCGGCGCAAAGCAGGGGCGCAGCCTCAACCGGGCTGAGTTCGTCTGGGATGCGCACGACTGCCTGCCGGGGAGCCAGCATGTATTCGGCATAGCCACCATCCAGGGAAAGGCCGGTGGCAAGCGGACTTTCACACCTATGGAACTCACCCCGCTGGCAGGCGCGGCACTTCCGGCAGGGGCCGCCGTACCAGCCTACGCCAATGCGCTGGCCGGCCTGCCATTCGGCCGCGTTTTGGCCGGCCTCGGCGACCACACCCACCACCTCGTGTCCGGGGATGCGCGGGTACTGCAGGCCGGGATAGCGTCCTTCGCGGACCATGGCATCGCCGTGACAAACGCCGCTGGCTTCCACCCGGATCAAGATATCATGGTCGCCGGGGGTGGGGATATCTTTATTGACCAATTCAAAAGCTCCCCCGGGAGCGCTTACCTGGACGGCACGCATGGATGGCATAAGGTTTTTATTCTCCTGTTTTATCAATTTTTTCAATTAAAAATGAGAGTGGTTTTTCTTACCGTACTATCCCTTTTCAATGACGTATCCAACACCGCCGGGTCAAGCGTTCCCGCTTGGGTAGCCATTCAGGGATGGAGGAATATTATCACACATCCATGTGCAGCACCAAGAGATCGCTGAATGTAAGGTCAAGAGCAAATCAAGATGGTCACGATCAGCCCGGCGCAGGGCTCGCTGACTTCTCCCGCTTCGTTCGATGCCCCGCCGTTTGGCAAAAAAATTAAAATTTAATTCTTTTCAAACACGTTCTAAAGCCGGTTTAAATTGGTTTTCTCCGCCTGAAGCTCGATTTCTCTCAATGGCAAAAAAGGGTTTTCCTGTTTGTCGAATAACTCCCAAGTTTCGTTGAATACAGCGGAATATCCCGGCTCTATGGTTGTTAATGCTCCCAAACTCTCCAACTCGATGACGTTGTCGTCGCAGTATATTTCGGCGTTGCAGCCGCCATCTGGATAGGTTGCACCCGCGATAATGTCAAAGGTTTTTCGGAAGAGAACACCATCCAGCCAATAGTCCAGCCGACCGGAAGGATCGTAATACCCGATCTTGAAATGAGGCGGGATTGCGCTGGCATGGATCAAAATGAAATCGTCCCGCAAAACCAGGCGCGGGTCATTGATGGATGCATACGGCCAGAGTGACAGGATCCGGTTGGGTAGCAATCCAAGTGCGCCGTCATTTCCACCCGGTTGCGGCAGGATGGCCGTCCCGCCTGTTCGTAACATGGTCAGGGTCCAGGGAGCCAGGTGCACTGCCCGCCTTCCGGTATTGCGGATTTCGTGCCGCAGGCGTACCGCCGCCCGCCCGGCGGAGAGCTGGATCTCGATCGTTTTGATTATGCCGGTGGCCGTTTCAGGCGCACCGCACAGGCGCACGCCGCCCTGGAACTCTTCTACTTCCAGGCCTTCATTGTCGGGAGCATAGGTATCCGGGATGGATTCAGGGGCGCACCATAAGCGGTGGCCGCCGCGGAAATGATACACTCCCAGCCGGGTCTCTAAAGCCGACTCTGGTACTTCCGCCAGCAGATTGGGGCCGCCCTGCAGTGAAAACCACAAGATGCGCGGGCCGGCCGTTTTCAGGTATGCGAGCCGCAGCCTTATGTTTTCCAGGATTCCGGTTGGGAGGCCGTGAAAATCGCTCATGGGAATTTTCTTTTCTGGCAGAAAAACCTTCTGGGGCGGCGTCTCCCTGCCGGATGCACGCCGCCCCATAAAGGAGGAGAATAATTCTTTGTCAAAAAGCTACCTTAGCTTCCGTAACTCACGCTTATACCGTGACCTAACGTACACCCAGGATCAGATCGACCGTCAGTTGGTCGAGCCGCTCATATTGCAGCCCTCGGCTAGCCAAGGCAACCCGATCAAAAGGCCTGGCTTTGAGGGCCGCCGCTTTTTCAGGCGTGTAGGCGCCGAAATAGGAGGCCAGGCTGCCATCATCGGCGGTCGCCTCGGCCAGGATCGCCTGGATCTCAGCATCCGCATTCCAGCGGGCCGCCTTTTCCTTCAGGATGAGGTAGGTGCGCATGCAGCCACGCGCAAAGTCCTTCACGCCTTCGTAATCCTCCGTGCGATAGGCATGCGCATCGAAATGGCGTGACCCCTTATACCCCACATCTTCCAGGAACTTGACCAGGAAGAAGGCCGCCTTCAGGTCGCGCGAGCCGAAGCGCAGGTCCTGGTCGTAACGCCCCGGGTACTGGTCGTTCAGGTCAATGTGGAACAGCTTGCCGGCTTCCCACGCCTGCGCCACCCCATGCATGAAATTCAGACCCGACATGTGCTCGTGCGCCACTTCCGGGTTGACGCCCACCATTTCGGGGTGGTCCAGCGTGCCAATGAAGGCCAGCATGTGCCCGGTGGTCGGGTTATACATATCCGCCCGCGGTTCGTTCGGCTTGGCTTCCAGCGCAAATTTCAGGTCGTATTTCTGGTCGAGAGCGTATTCGCACAGGAAGTTCATGGCCTCCCGGTTGCGCTTGATCGCTTCCACGGCGCTCTTGCTGGCATCCGTCTCGACGCCTTCGCGCCCACCCCAGAATACGTATACCTGCGCGCCGAATTCCACGCCCAGGTCCATCGCCCGCATGGTCTTCTGGAGAGCGTAGGCGCGCACCTTCGGGTTGTTGGATGTGAAGGCGCCATCCTTGAAAACAGGGTCGCCGAACAGGTTGGTGGTGGCCATCGGCACCTTGAGGCCGGTATCGGCCAGGGCCTGGCGGAACGCTTTCTTGATCTGCTGCTCTTCCGCGGGCGTGGCGTCGATTGGAATGAGGTCATTGTCGTGGAAGTTGACGCCGTATGCGCCCACTTCGCCGAGCAGGCGTACCAGTTCAGCCGGGGTCTTTTGTGCGCGCACCGGGCCGCCGAACGGGTCACGCCCGGTGTTGCCAACCGTCCAGAGGCCGAAGGTGAATTTGTGTTCAGGTTTGGGGGTGTAGTCAAACATGGTATAAAATCCTTTCAGAGCAGTCAGTGATGAAAACGTTTGTGATCAGGGAAGCAAAACCTGCCGGGCTTCCGCACCCTGGACCGGCGTCAAGAGCACTCCCTCAGGCCGGCTTTCGGTTGTAAAACCTTCCGCCGACTCAACCGCAGGGACGCCGACCAGTAAGACCTGCCATGATGTGGATCTCCCATGCCGCTTGACATTGATCTTCCGGCCCTCCCGTCTCACTTCAAAGGTTGTTTCTATTTCGCCTGTGACGGAGGGAATTGCCACCGAGGCGCCCTTCCCATCCTCAAGCGCATACACCTGCAGGGTGACGCCTTCGCCATAATCGTAATCGGGGCGCTCCACATTGCTGCCCACCGCGATGACGGAATTGGGCCGCACCATCAGGGGCAGGCTCATAAAGTCATGCGTCTCGGTTACCCAGCCCGGCCCTGCGCTGGTTTTTCCGCTCAGGAAGTTCGTCCAACGTCCTTCCGGCAAATAATAGGTGAGCGTGCCCACCTCCGAGAAGACCGGTGCAACCAGCAGGGCATCGCCCAACATGTATTGGCGATCCAGGTAGTGGCAGGTTGGATCATCCGGGAATTCCAGCAGCATCGCGCGCATCAACGGGACGCCTTTATCCCTGGCCTCCAGCGCGTGGGCGAACAGGTACGGCATCAAGCTACTCTTGAGTTTGGTGAACTTCCGCAGCACGTCCACGGCTTCCTCGTCAAACAACCAGGGCACCCGGTAAGACGAATCCCCGTGAAGTCGGCTATGCGAAGAAAGTAGGCCGAAGGCGATCCAGCGTTTATATACGGATGCCGATGGGGTCCCATCAAAGCCGCCAATATCATGGCTCCAGAACCCGAAACCCGACAAGCCCAGCGATAGTCCCCCGCGCAGGCTTTCGGCCATCGATTCGAACGTGGACAGGCAATCCCCACCCCAATGCACGGGGAAGCGCTGCCCGCCGGCGGTCGCCGATCTTGCAAACAGGACCGCCTCCCCCACCCCCCGCCGTTCCTGGAGCACATCAAAAACCGTCTTGTTATAAAGATAGCTGTAATAATTATGCATTTTCATGGGATCGGAGCCGTCCCAATACAGCACATCCGTGGGAATGCGTTCCCCGAAATCGGATTTGAAGCAGTCCACTCCCATGTCGATCAGTTTGCGCAACTTGTCGCCATACCATTGCCGGGCGCCCGGGTTGGTGAAATCCACGATTCCCATGCCGGCTTGCCAGCGGTCGGATTGCCAGACATCTCCGTTTGTTTTTCTAAGAAGATAGCCTTGTTGCATCCCCTCGTTAAAAAGGGCGGATCGCTGGGCAATGTAGGGATTGATCCATAAACAGATATGCAGGCCGCGCTCTTTCAACCGCATGAGCATTCCAGTTGGATCTGGAAACGTGCGGGCATCCCATTCGAAATTACACCATTCGTACTCTTTCATCCAAAAGCAGTCGAAATGGAAAACGTGCAGCGGCAAATCCCGCTCTGCCATCCCCTGGATGAAACTGGTCACCGTGGCTTCGTCGTACGAGGTGGTAAAGGAGGTCGTCAACCATAAACCGAACGACCAGGCCGGCGGTAAGGCCGGGCGTCCCGTCAGGGCTGTGTATTTTTCGAGCACTTCCTTGGGGGTGGGCCCATAGATCACGAAATACTCCAGCGACTGGCCGGCAACGCTGAATTGCACGCGCGAAACTTTCTCAGAGGCCACCTCGAACGAAACCAATTCAGGGTGGTTAACAAAGACCCCATACCCCCGGTTGGTCATGTAAAACGGAACATTCTTATAGGCTTGCTCCGTACTCGTTCCGCCATCCTGGTTCCAGATATCCACCGTCTGGCCATTCTTTATAAAGGCCGTAAAATGCTCGCCCAGGCCATAAACATATTCCCCCACTCCGAGCGAGAGTTGTTCGTGCATATAGTGGCCGTTGCCTTCCGTCTCGATGATGCCCATTCCGCGCGGCCCGCTCGTCGTGATGACCCTGCCATCCGCCACATATTCAACCCGCCAGGGGCGCTCGCGTGGGACGCGCACACTCAACCGCCCGCTGCTGAGCGTAGTGGCTTCCCCATCGGCCTGAACGCCAACCTGTGTTTCCGGCTGCTCGACCAGCGCAAACTGGGGCGGGCGGGGCGACTCGCCGGAAAAATGGGTCAGCTTGACCCGTATGACATCCGGCATGGGCGAGGAAAACCGGATGGATAGCAACGTCCCGTCATGCGTATCGCCTCGATGGGTTATCCGGCTCGTAGGCGCATAAACGGTGAAAGAATCCTGCGCCGCCTCCACATCGTATACCTGCGCCGGATGAAACGCTTTGACATCTTTCGGTATTAACCAATACCCATCTGTAAATTTCATTTTACTTAATGCCTCCCGCTGTAATGCCTTTTGTGAGTGTCCGCTGGAAGATCAGGAAGAAAATAAAACATGGTAGGATTCCGAGCAATCCAGATGCACTTTGTGCGGTGATATTCACTCCGTATTGCCCCTGGTTGATAGCCAGGGCCAGCGGAACGGTTTGGCTTGCATTCGAGGGCAAAAGGATCAATGGCAGGAAGAATTCATTCCATGTCCAGATGAAGAAGAAAACGAATAGGACCGAAAGGGTCGGCAGGCTGAGCGGTGTGACAATGTCCCAGAGCAAATTCAGCTTGTTGGCCCCGTCCATCATGGCTGCTTCGAGGATTTCGCGTGGGAATGAGCTGAATACCGAAGACAAGAGGTAGGTGCCAAACGCGCTCTGGATCACCGTGAAGACAATAATGACCGAATAGGGTGTATCGTAAATATGCAGGAACTTGGCAAAATAGTAAAGCGGATAGGCCAGCGCCTCTTGCGGCAGGAAATTAGCCATCAGGAAGAACACCAGTAGCCAGGACCTGCCTTTCACCTTCCCAAATCCCAGAGAAAAGGCATTCAGCAGCGATAGGGCCACGGCCAGGACCGCCACCCATAAACTGATGAAAGTGCTGTTGAACAATGCCTTTGAAAAATTCGCCCGGGCCCAAAAGTCTTTCAGGCTGGACAGGTTGATCCCATGCGGCAGTGCCAGTGGGCCGAAACGGGCGAACTCGGGTTCGGTTTTAACTGCGTTCATCGCCACCAAAATAAACGGCATCAGCATGAGCAGCAGGAATGCTGCCAGGACAATCAAGACGATCCATTTACCGATTTGATTTGCAGATCTATGTTTTATGGCGATCATCAAGCACTCTCCGCATTTTCTCGTCGTGACTGTATGTTGATGAAAAGAATGGTAAGAAGAATGATAATGACAGCCATCGCCAGAGAGACGGTTGACCCATACCCCACCTGCTGCGTTTCAAAAAATTGTTTATATGCATAATAGGAGGGCACCGAAGTGGCATTCCCCGGGCCGCCCCTGGTCAGGACATATACCTGGCCGAATACCTTAAGCGTGTAGATGGTGGTGGTCAGCACTACCACCAATATTTCCGGTTGGATCAGGTGGATGGTAATGTAATAAAACTTCTGGAACCAGGAGGCTCCGTCAATGGAAGCAGCCTCCAATAATTCAGGTTCAACCCTCTGCAAGGCTGCCATGAAGATCACGACCGGATAACCAATCTGGAACCAGACCAGCACCACCATTACCGCCAACAGGGCCGTGGAAGGGTCCCCCAACCAATCATGCGACAGGGAGGAGAGTCCGATGCCTTTGAGTACAAAGTTCACTACCCCCCAGTCTGGATTAAGGATCCATGCCCAGACGATGCCGATGACTGCCGAAGGCAATATTTGAGGTAAATAGAACCCGGCCCGGAAAAAGCTCGCGACCCCCTGGCCGAAGTTGCTGGTGATGTAATCAAAGAGAAATGTCGCCAGCAGCAGACCCACAATTGTTGGGATGACGGTCATGGCGAGCAGCAGGATCAGGTTGTTCTTGAACGAGAGCCAAAAAACAGAATCGCCTATCAACCTCTGGTAGTTGCTCAGGCCGATCCACACCGGTGGGCGTATCCCCCCCACTTGGTAAAACTGATCCCAATGTTGGTTAAAAAAGGAATGATGATGACAACCAGGAAGGCGGTCACGCCGGGGATCAGGAACACGCCATACCCTTTATTGATGGAGGCCGTTTTCGGTTTCATATTGTTTTTACGCTCGCCTTTCCCAGGGCAGAGCTACCGGTTAGGAGCTCTGCCCTGGATTTCAATCTAAAAGCCGTTACGGTTTACTTTTGTACTGCTGCGTTGTAGGGACCTGCAATTTCGTCGAGGAACGCCGAAGGAGTCTTGGTCCCGTTCATCAGTTCCTGGGTGGCCGAGACCAGGTCCTGGTAGTAGCCGGCTACAGGCCAATCGGGATAGTACCCGATCCCGTCACTGGCAACCAGTTGTGCGAAGAGCGCATTGAACTGTTTTACTTGCGGGTCAGTAATTTGGGTGGTATCGGCATTGATCGGAAGCCCGCCAGCATTACCCATCAGGGTCTGGATTGGCTTGCTCAAGGTAATGTCGATGAAATCATAGGCCAGGTCCTTGTTCTTGGAACCGGCCGGGATGGCCCACAAGTTGCCACCGGAGCCTGGGCTGATCGTATTACCAGGCCAGAGTTCCACGCTCCACTTGAAGGGTAGGTTGGCCGATTGTAATCCGCCGAACAGCCAACTGCCGCCCATCATCATGGGGTTCTTGCCGGCTTGGAAGTCATTCTGCATATCCTGTGCTTTCATGTTAACAGCAGTCTTGCTGATATAGCCTTTCTGTACCCATGTGGCCAGCTCGGTCGCGCCGTAGGTGAACTCCGGGCCATGGAAATCAATGCCCTTGAGCAGTTGGTAGTTGGTCACAAATTGCCGGTCAGCCTTGCTGAGGGCCAGCATGTAGAAGATCTGCTGCGCAGGATACTCTGCGCCAGCCGTAGCAAATGGAGTGATGCCTTTCGCAACGAAGGCATCCGCTGCGGCATACAGGTCATCCACCGTGGTAGGCACCTTGATCCCCGCCTTATCGAACATGTCCTGGTTGTAATAGAGCATGACGAACTCACCGTAATCGGTGACGCCATACAGGTTGCCGCTGCCCATGATGCCGGTCTTGGGGTCATACAGGCAGGTGGTCTGGATGCTGGGGGAAAGGATCTTATCCCAGCCGCGCTTTGAGGCCTCGGCGGTCATGTCGGTCAGCAGGCCGTCCATGGCGAACGTGCCGGCGTTGGCAGCGCCCTTGTTGATCTCAATGAGGTCCGGTGCGCTGCTCGAGTTCAGCACCATCTGGGCGGTCTGTTGCATCTGCTCGAAGGTATGCAGTTCATAATGGATCGTGTCGCCCGGGTGTGTCGCCAGAAATTGTGTCTGAGCCGCTGCCCAAGCTTTTCCCAAAGCGCCATCGGGGGGTTCGTAGTACCACAGATCAAGAACACGGTTATCCTGCGTGGGTGCTGCGGTAACTGGCATAGCTGTGGCAGCCGGAGCTGACGTAGCGGGCACGGCTGTGGCAGGCGGTACTGCCGTAGGAGGTACTGCTGTTGCCGGGGCTGCGGTGGGCGTCGCGGTGCACGAAGCGATCCCTAGCATCATGGCAACCGCAATTACCACGGACAACATTTTGAACATTTTCGTTGACATCTCATTCTCCTTTTTAAGGTTGGTAGAGAAATAGGGTTATACTTTCCGACTTTGAAATAACAGTTGGACGCAATCTTTTTTCAGATTTACGCTTTCACCTCCTTTCATCCACTGGGATGCTTTCTCGAAGGATTTCCGATCGGGTTTTCAGGAGGCTAAAAGAACCATGAACCGTGGTAGCTTTCCAACTCGCTTGCCAACCACTCTGCCAGGCAATCCTTTAACTGGCCTGGGATTATCGTGTATAATGAAAATGGCAGAGTTGCGTGGTCAGTCCCGGCATTCTTATGTCGGGTTTGTTCAAGGCGCTTTGCTCACCTGGGAGATACTGGCTCACTTCGCGGTAGGCAGTATCTCCTATTTTTAATTTTCTTCGAGAAGGCTCCTTTTCTTAAATCTTGGTGAAGGGTTGGCACACCGCAGCAAATGCTCAAGCCGTGGAAACTTTGCCTCCTTCAACGACAGGCATCAGGCTTCCGGATTTATCTGCGTTTCGCAGGCATACACCGGTGCTGCCGCGTACGACCAGGCGGCATGGGATCAACTCATGCAACGCCTCGCGTTCTTCCACTTCCAGTCGCTGGATCAACAACTCCACACCCAGGCGGCCCAACTCGGCAACCTGTATGTCCGCGGTTGTCAGCGGCGGAGTCATCATTTCAGCCATGCGCGCCGATGAGGCGATTACGACCAGGGAAAAATCATCCGGAATGCGCCAGCCGCGCTCGCCAATAGCCCGCATAATGCCCGGCACAGCCCGCTCATTCATGGTGATCATTGCGGTCAAATCGGGGTGCTCCGCCAATAATTCAGTGCATACCTCTACTCCAGCCTGCGGCGCTGGACGGCAGAAGCGTGCCACGCCATCCAGGCCAGCCGCCTGGATGGCCTTGGTGAACTCGGCCATGCTGCGAACCACCGGGCCATAGCCCGAATCATAAGCAGATTGAGATTGGTTCAAGAACGCGATCTGTTTGTGCCCCAGCCCGGCCAGGTGGGCCACCGCATCTTGCATCGTCCGTTCAAAATCAATATCCGCATACCCCAGGCCATCCGTGTCTGCGCAACGCCCGATCATGCTAAAGGGAAAATCAATTTCGCGTAATAGATTGATACGTTCGTCATTCAAACGCACTTCCATGACAATAACGCCATCCACCAGCCCTTGTTGCGCAAACAAACGTAATTCTTCCGGATCGTGCATTTCGGACGGCCATAGCACCAGGTTATATCCGTTCTCCCTGGCCGCGTCCGCCGCGCTGGTGACAAGCTCGAGTTCCGTAATGCCCAGGCCGCGTTCCGGGTTGGGGAAGAGCAGGGCAATGATCCGGCTGCGTTTGCTCGCCAGGCCGCGCGCCATCGCATGTGGCCGGTAGCCCAGTTCTTCCATGGCCTTTAAGATCCGCTGGCGGGTTTCATCCGACACAGGCCGCGTATTATTCAAAGCATACGAGACTGTGCTGAGTGCAACGTTGGCGCGCTTGGCCACATCGAGCATGGTTGACAAAGGGAACCTCGCCTTATAACGGGTGATTTATCTTGCTAATTCATCGAAGCGGATAGTCGAAGCGCTTCGACAATTTCATTATAGTGAATATTTTAAAAAAGTCAATAGGCAATTTTCGGTGAATGCCCCATGTAGGGTTTAATCTTTTTGCTTTACCAAAACTTAAAGAGACGATACGCTCGGTTGTTTGGTTGGATCTCGGAACTCCTCGCTTTTATCCGCAAGATATTGAGGCAGGAATATTCGACGTTGCCGGATTCCAGATTCTTGGTGTAACCAAGCAATCGCTTGCAGAAAACCACATCGATAAATCCAAACTTTATTTGACCGTGGCGATCACCTTCAGAAATGTTTCGACCACTTCCGGATCGAACTGCTTACCGGATTGTTCGCGGATGTAATCGAGAGTCTTTTCCGTGGACCAGGCTTTGCGATAGGGCCGGTCGCTCGTGAGCGCATCGTAAACATCCACTATTGCGAAAATACGCGCTGTTATCGGAATCCCTTTGCCTTTCAATCCGCGCGGGTAGCCTGTGCCATCCCATTTCTCATGGTGGCAGTAAGGGATTTCGAGCGCCTGCCGGAGATATGTTATCGGTGAAAGCATATCGTAGGCAAACCTTGGATGCTGGCGCATGATCGCCCATTCTTCGGGTGTAAGCTCTCCAGGTTTCAGCAGGATGCTGTCTGGCACGCCCATCTTGCCAATATCGTGCAGCAACGCCCCACGCCGTACCAGCACAAGCTCGGATTCGTTCATGCCCATGAAGGCTCCCATTTCCTGGGTCAGCCTGGTGACGCGCTGGGTGTGGCCTTCGGTCTCCCGGTCACGCAGGTCCAGCGCCTTCGACCAGCCTTCAATGGTCTCATCATAGGCTACTGCCAGTTCGAAGTTGGAGCGCTGCAGGTTTTCGAATAACTGGTTGTTGTCAATGCCGATGGCTGCCTGGCCCGCCAGGGTCTCGAGAAAAGCCAACCATTCTGCATCTGGCTCCAGCAAGGTGCGCTGGAAAACCTCCAGCACCCCCTTGATCTGTCCTTTGACTATCAGTGGAACGGCGTGGTAGGAGATAAAACCCTCGTCGGCAGCCAACTCGGGATGGACAAATGGTTTTTCCACCTTGCGGAGATCGGGAATGCTCATCCGCTGGCGTTCGAGGGCAACCTGCCCGGCGCCCTGCTCGCCCAGGCGCAGGTGAATCTTTCTGACCGAAGTGCTTCTAAAACCGGATTCCGCTGCGTAATCCAGTGTATTCATGGCCGGATTGAAAAGCAGGAGCAGGGCGGCATCCACACTGAGTTGGGAGACGGCATTCTTGAGGAATATGTCCAGGGTAATATGCAGATCGAAACTGGCGCTGATGGCCTGATCGATGGCACGCAGGGCGCGCAGGCGCTGCAACTGGTGCTCGGTCTGCTCGCGCAGGCGCGAGCGGTGGATGGCATTCGCGGTGATCTTGGCCAGTGTGGCCAGCAGCCGTTCATCGAGATCGTTAAAAGCATTGGCGGCTTCACTCTCGATGGCAATGGCACCAATGGTCTTTTCACCGGCGATCATGGGCGCGTACAGGCCGGAGTGGATGCCCGGATAGGTCTCGATATAGCGCGGGTCGGAAGGCAGATCGCCGCAGCGCACTCCCTCGCCATGCTGGATCACCCAGCCATTCATCCCCTGGCCAACCTGCCCGACCAGGCTGTTTAATCGCTTGATTTCCGCCGCGTAATTTTTTGGGGTCACGCCCGGCGCGGCATAACCGATGATTTCCAGCTCGTCGCCCTGCTCCTGCCTGAGGCGGACAACCGCGTGATGCCAGTCCAGATATTCCTTTAAAATATCAATGATTTTCAGGCCGATTTCGGCTGGAGTAAGCTGGCTGCTGAGACCCAGGCTGCTTTCATACAGCACCTGCAGATCCAGCAGGCGGCGGTGGATCTCCTGCTCCGCTTGCTTGCGCTCGGTGATGTCACGCACAATTGCCCACATGCCGGAAGGTTTACCTTCTGCGTCGTGCAACAGGAAAGTGCGCAGTTCGATTGGGATGGCAGAACCATCTTTCTTGGTATATTCCTTCTCGTAAATAGCCGAGTAACCCAACGGTAGGATTTGTGTGTCTACAATCTCTTGTTCAGTCTTGTGCCAGCGCTGCGGCGTAATGTCCGTGTAATGCAGGCCAAGCACCTCTTCTTTGGAATAGCCAAGCATGTCCAGAAAGGCAGGATTGACATCCACAATTTCACCCGCCATGTTTACCTGGGCAAAACAGTCCCGCATGCTTTCGTGCAGCAGACGGTAACGTGCCTCGCTTGCCCGCAGCGCCTCTTTCGTCTGTTTTTCTTCCAGCGCAGCGTGGATGGTATGGGGCAGGCGTTGGATATGTCGGGGGGTTTTGATGACATAATCGGCCGCGCCGCGTTTGATGGCTTCGGAGGCCACCTCTTCGGAGCCGGTACCGGTCACAATGATAACCGGCAGGCTTGGATCTTTGGCGTGCACTGCTTCGAGCACCTGCAAGCCTTCGAAGCCGAGGATGTTGAAGTCGCTAAGCACCAGATCAAAATCCCCTTTTCCTAGAATGGTTTCAAAGGCGCTGCGCGAAGCCGCCTCGATCACTTCGAAGCCGCCGTGCTCTTTCTCCAGCGCGTCCCGCACCAGTTCCCGGTCGAGCGGGTAATCATCTACATATAGGATGCGGATAGGTGTGGTCATAGCTCGCTCTCCGGAGGCGCCACGTTCAACGACAGCCAGTATCCGTCAATCTCGCGCACCACGCCCAGGAAGCCATCGAACGAGACCGGCTTGACCAGGTAACTGTTGGCGCCCTGGTCGTAGGAAAGCGCCCGGTCGCCCTCTTCCTTCGATGAAGTAAGAATGACCACCGGCAGGCGCTTGAGAATGGGGGTGGATTTGATTTGTCGTAGTACCTCAAAGCCATCGATGCCGGGCAGCTTCAAGTCCAGCAAAATCAGGTTGGGCAACGGGAAGACGTTGCGGTCGGCATACTTGCCGCGCCCGAACAGATAATCCAGCGCTTCCTGTCCATCCGAAGCGACGTGAATGGCATTGAGCAGCTTGGCTTCATGGAAGGCATCCAGGGTCAACTCTACATCCATGCGACTATCTTCCACGAGCAGGATATGAGCAAGTTTATCCATTTGTACCATTCTCCTTTGGCAGGCGTACGAAAAACGTGCTGCCTTCGCCAACTTTGGATTCAACCCAGACACTCCCCCTCAGCAATGTTACCGATTTTCTGACGGTTGCCAGGCCTACGCCGGTGCCGGGATATTCTTCTTCGGAGTGCAGGCGTTGAAACATGATAAAGATTTTTTCCTGATATTCCGGCGGAATGCCTATGCCGTTATCGCTTACTTTGAAGACAACATATTTGTCTTGATTGTAATATGTCAAAGAGACCTGCGGGGGCAGTCCGGGTTTGTGGTATTTAATGGCATTCTCCAGCAGGTTCGTGAACACCTGGCTCAAGAGAGTTCTGGTCGCCGGTTACCGTGGGCAGGCCTTCCGCAATGGTCAATGTGCCATGAATTTGGTCAAGATGAGCCTGCATGTTCCGGCTGATTTCGCTAACAAGGCTGGCAAGCGAAACCGGCTCATGCCGCGCACCCGCCCGCCCGAGCCGGGCATAGGTAAGCAGGTCGTCAATCAGATGCCCCATGCGTCCGCTGGCCTGAACAATATTATCGATATAATGCTGGCCTTCTTCATTCAAACTGGCGCGATGGCGGCGGGCGATGATCTCGGAAAAACCGCTGATGGCGCGCAGCGGGGCGCGCAGGTCATGCGAGACCGAGTAGGAAAACGATTCGAGTTCTTTATTGGCAAACTCGAGTTGGGCGGTGCGTTCCAGAACGCGCAGCTCCAATTCGGAGTTGAGTTGCTTTAATTCTGCTTCGGCTTGTTTGCGCTGGGCTTCGTGGATCAATCCATCCAACGCGAAGGAAATGGCCTGCCCGATCTTGACGAGCAGGGCTTCTTCTTCGGCGTCAAACAGGTGCGGCTCACCGGCGTATACCGTCAGCGCGCCGATGATCTGGCCGGTCTGCTGGATGGGCACCGCAGCCGAGGAGCGCAGACCGCGTTGCAAGGCAGCCGTCCGCCAGGGCCCCATACCTGGATCAGTGGCTATATCCTGGCAGAGTACACAGCGGTCCTCCCGGATGGCAGTGCCGGTGGGGCCGCGCCCTAACTCCTCGTCCTGATAAGCAACTTTTAGATTGGACAGATAGCCTTGTTCGTCTCCTGCAAACACAACTGGCGCGACCAGATGGGCTGTCGGGTCTATCAAGCCTACCCACGCCAGGCGGAACTGCCCGTAATCGACGGCCACGCGGCAGGTTTCGCGCAGCAAAGTCTCCCGGTCAGATGCATCTACAATGGCCTGGTTGAGCTGGCTCAGCGTGGCATACAAACGGTTAATGTGCAGTATGCGCGCTTCGGCCTGCTTGCTTTCGGTGATGTCATGCACGGTTCCAATGAGATGGAAACAGGTTCCGCCAGCCTCAAAAATCGGGATGGCGGAAACTTGGCCGTATTTTCTGCCAGCCGGATATTCAGTAATCTCTTCCCAAGTGACCGCTTTCTTGGTCTGGATGGCCTTTTTATAGTTCCCAAGCACTAGAGATCGCGAAGGTTCTGGAATGACCTCTTCAACCAGCTTGCCCACCACCTGTTCTTCGGAAAGACCGGTCGCTCCCAGAAAGGCCGGATTGACCGAGATAAACCGAAAACGTTCCCCTTCTTCAACATCCAGATAGAACAAGATATCCGATATATTCGCATAGATCAAGGAAAGCTGGCTTTCACTTGCCTGCAGAGCCGCCTCCGCCCGTTTGCGGTCGGTGATGTCTGTGATCGTGCCGACATATCCGATTACCTGGTTCTCGGGGTTCATTTCCGGCAACGCCTGTCCCATCACCCAGGCAATCGTTCCATCCGGACGGATAAAACGATAATCTGAAAAAGACGGCTGGTGCCGTAGGGCGGATTCCCGCCAGCCCCTGCTTATTTTTTCTTTATCGTCCGGGTGCACGGCTGCCAGCCAGCCATCCCCCAGGGCTTGATCCGCAGATAATCCGGAAATCTGGCACCATTGCGGGTTAACATAAGTGGTTGACCCATTGAGATCGGTGCGAAAGATGCCAACCGGGGAAATCTGGGCTAGCATCTGATAGGTCCGTTCGCTCTCTTGCAGGGCCGTCGTCGTGTGATCTATGCGACGGTATTCCCTGCGCAATTCCAAATAAAACAAGCTGGCAGTGACCGCGATAAAGAACCAGCCCTTGAAGGTATTCACTTGTAGTAATAACTGCGGATTGGGAAACAACCACGCCGCCAGCCGATCTGAGACAAGGATCCATAGTCCCCCAAAGAGGACATATAGTAATGCCAGCCGCAGCGGATATGGCATACGTTCTCTCATGATAGCCTCTTATCATGGTTCATCTGAGTTTCAGATATGCCGGTACCGGCGATCTTTTTTATACTTGGGGGAGCTGGTGAACCTACAGGGTGCTTTCTTTTGGCCATCACGAATCTCCTGGAGAGCATGACCGGGATTTCGCCAAACGCAGTTCATTGACTATGCCATTACATTGTACATCTTTTGCATCCAGAGCGGATACCGAAATGGACGCAGGAGTGGGGGAAATCTTGATATGTGAGGGGTGCCATTTTCACGCGAGCGCCTGGCGGTCAACCTGGCCCCGGCCTCGGTCCGTTAGGAGGGCCTGGCTTAAGATATGCCGATGTGATTAGCATCAGGTTCATACTTACAACCTTCGCAGGAATCCCTGCAGCATTTTTCTGGCGTTGCTTTACCTGCTTGATGAGCAATACGCTACATCTCCCACATCCTCACCTCACACACGAGGATTCCGGATGAACCATTATGCTCATGGAAGGTTTACATTGTTTCCTGCGAAGCATTGTTTGAAATATTGCACGTAAGGATCGTCGGTTGGGACCAGGCAGGTGATGGTGTATCCGTCAGCATACCGGATGGTCACATCCAGAGCATTGCCCATTGTGGCGGATGCACGCGGGTAAAGGACAAAATGCATGCCAAAATGATCTTGAAGGGTAGGGAACTCCGTAAGAGGAAATTGGTCCAACAGAGTGGGATCGCTGGCAACCGCCTGCAATCTTTTATCCATTGTTAGAACAGTGTCTTGAGCATTTTGGTCGAAACGGGAAAATAATCCAGGGAGGATGCCGGTCAAGACGACTATCATGATCATGCCGGCGAAACGGACGGAGCGATTTTTAGGCGGCTCCGTTTGTGCCACGCGCAAATAGCGGGCAATTGCAAATCGGAAGATCCCGCATAACACCATGGCAACAACCAGCAGCGGAATGGCGGTAATGAAGATTTGCACGATACGCTCTGAACTACCTCCCGTGACGCGGAAAATGATCCAATTAACAATCAAATAGGCCAGGATCGTCACAATACCACCTCCAATGCCCCCCATATAATCTTCAGTGAACCAGCCGGCGGCGGCGCCGATCAATGCCAGTGCGAGGTCATATCTTACCAGATCGGTCAGCATCCTGCCCAAATCAATGCTGAGGTGTAAGGCCGGCAGGCTGATGACGTTAATGGTCGAGACTGTCAAAACGTAAGCGCTGCCTGCAATGGCGCCGATTATTATTCCAGGCAGCATGCGTTCACTGCGCTCCTTAAAGGTTTCCTCCCGGAAGAATACAATGATTGAGTTTGCAATCCGCTTGAACATGTGAAGCCTGCCTTCCATTTCAGATTTATTGCCACCCCCCTTATACTACAATTCTGTCATCGTGACCCAAGGGGCGGCGCGTGAGCAGACCCTGTGTTTATGCCGCGCCACCCCGGACGAGTCGTGAGGAAGAAAACTCACGGTCAGCAAATGCCATTGGAGTGATACAATCATCCTGGCTTGATGGCGCTAGAACGCCATGCGCCCTAGCTCTTGCCGGATAAGGCTGATGCCATGCGAGTTATCCTTCGGCGAAAATGGTTGGCCATCTGCGCCCTGGCAGCGCTCCTGGTTGCCGGGCTGTTCATTTTCCGCGGCGACTACCAGCCCCCGTCTGCCCCCATCCCAACCCCCCAGGCCAAATCCCGCCTCCAACTCGGGAACTTCGACCTCGCCACACAGGCCCTGATCGCACGTGCCAGGCGGGTGGTCTTCCTGGTGCCTTTTTCCCATTGGGATACGGACTGGCACCAGGATTTTACGCATTACAGCCTGCTTTCCGACCAGGACATCCTGCAGGCGATCCAACTGGCCAAGCAGTACCCGCGCTTTCGCTTTACACTGGAGCAGGCCCTGTTCGTCCAGCACTTTTGGAATGCCCATCCCGAAGCACGCGCCGACCTGGTCGCCCTGGTGCACGACCACCAGATCAGCTTTGCCTGGGCGGGCATCACGCAGCCCGAAACCAGTCTGGCTGCCCCGGCAGTGCAGATGCATAATCTGCAGCTCGGGCAGGCCTGGATCGCACAGACCTTTGGCCCTGGATATATACCCCGGACTGCCTGGCAGTCGGACGCATTCGGCAATTCTGCGGCTTTCCCGACCTTTCTGGCGCAGTTCGGCATCCCTTATCTCTTCATTGGGCGCTACCAGGGGCGTTGCGATCCCGATTACGAGAGTTGCCAGGCCTTGCCGCCGGAGTTTAACTGGACCAGTCCCGCCGCGGCACCCGGCACGGCCGGACGGGTACTGGTGGCATATGTCTCCTACCCGCTCGCCTGGGGGGATATCTACCAGCGCACGGACCCGAATGCACAACTGGCGCAACTCCGCCAGACCATTAATTCCGAGTTCAACCAGACCAGTTCGAATTACCTGTTCCTCCCGGTGGGTTTCGATTTTTTCGCGCCCCAGGCCAACCTGATGGCGCTGGTGGAGCGCTGGAATGCGGCTGATCCCGCGACCGCCTTGGTGATCTCCGACCCGGACAGCGCCTTTCAATACATCAGCACGCAAACGCTCCCGGAAATCACCACTGACCTCAATCCGATCTGGCAGGCCTTTTACGATACCCGCCCGGCGGCCAAGATCGCGGATATTGAAAGCGAATTCTTCCTGAGCGCGGCGGACAAATTCGGCCTGCTGACCGGCGCACCCGCACCGGAAACCTGGAACCTGGCGGCATTCAATACCCATTATGACAATATCTCCGGGGTCAGCTTTGATTCGGTCTGGCAGGGCAGCCAGTTGCCGCGTTTCAATCAGGCCGTGGCGTCGGCCAAAGACGAGTTGGCAGCCATCCTGAGCCGCATTGCAGCCGGCGTTTCCGCGCCCGTGGTGGTCTTCAATCCGCTTTCATGGTCGCGCTCCGGGATCGTCGAATTGAGCGGCAGCCTGCCGGATGCCAGCAGCCTGCCGGATGCCAGCAGCCTGCCGGGACCAGTGCAGAAGATCGGGACGAACACGCTCGCCTTCCGCGTCGAAAACGTGCCCTCCCTGGGTTATCTGGGCCTGAAGGGTGGGCAGTCTACCATTGACCAGCCTGTGCGCATCTCCCGGCAGGGGGACCTAATCACCCTGGCCAATGGCCTGGTCTCGGTGACCCTGGATGGCGACCACGGCGGGGCCTTCTCCAGCCTGGCCATCGCCAATGGTCCGGCGGCATCACGGGAACTGCTGTCGGCTTTCGGGGATGATGTCACCTATTGGGATGACAGCGGGGATGTCTATGGGGCTTCCTTTGGCCAGGTGCGGGCGCGTGAGAGCAAGGTGCCTGCCCGGCTGGACATCCTGGCATCCGGACCGCTGGTGGCGCGCCTCCAGGCGGTCTTCACGCTGGGCGGCCAGCCGGTTGTCAAAACGGTGACTATGCACGCAGACGATCCATTGGTTGAAGTGGACTTGGATATCCAGGCCTTGCCGGAAACCACCGCCATTGTGGAAACGCCGACGATCCTGGATGCAGCCACTCGCACGGACGATCTTGGTTTTGGAGCATTCGACCATCCGGTTGATACGCAGCCCATCGTCCCCGGCGATAGCACCTACCGGCGTGCCATCTTCTACCCGATCGTCTATTGGAGCGATGTCTCCACCAGCAATGTTGGGCTGACCATTATCACACATGGCCTGCAGGGGGTTGGCGGCGGCGCGACGCGCAGCCTGATGCTGGTCCGGCAGGTCACGAAGGACCCGGAGGGCGTAACCGATCCGGGCATCCACCACCTGAGCTACGCCTATCTTGCTCATACTGGGACCGCCACCCAGGCCCGCCCCTGGCTGGCAGCTTACGAATTCAACCAGCCGTTGATCGTCGCATGGAAAAGCAATACCCAGGTGACCGTCCAACTCCCCTTCGATGGAAATACGCCCGCCCGGCAATTCAACAACGAGTTTGCCAGCCCCGCAATGCCGGCCTCCTTCAGTTTGCTATCGGCCCGGAATGCCGTGGTGGCCGACCTCTACCAGCCGGCTGGCGCACTCCAGGCGCTGATCGTGGACTACGACCCATCCAGCCCGGCCAGCCTGCAGGTGGGCCAGCAGCAGATGGCTCTGCCTGGAAGTCCCTTCACGCTTTTTCCGGTATCGCTTGGCTCTTTGGCGCTTCCTCCATTACACTAGACCGGATAATCTCATCCAGGTGGTCAGGCCCACCTGGCATGGCGGAAAGTGACCGCCAGGATGGACCAGGTTGCTAGAAGAGTCCCCCGCACTGTTCCACTGACCTTGGACTTCCCGGAACAACGGCTGCGGTAGCTGACCGGAATTTCCAGAATATGCGCTTTCCGCCTTGCGGCCTTGACGATCATTTCCGTTGGCCAGCCATAGGTCATTTCCTGCATATCTAATTCATTTAAGAGATCCTTGCGAATCGCCCGAAATGGTCCCAAGTCCGTTATCGAAATTCCATAGAGAGTGTTCATCAAACGGGAAACCAGCCAGTTCCCGAAGCGCTGCTGAAAAGGCATTGAACCAGAAATAATGGAACCCAGCTCGCGTGAACCCAGCACGAAATCCGCGCTGCCTTCAGAAAGGGGTTTCAGCAGGGCCGGCAGGTCGCCCGGCGAGAAACTGCCATCCCCGTCCATGAATATCAGGATACCGGCTGCCTCGGCCGCCGCCGCCCCGGCCGCGCAGGCATATCCGTAGCCCCGCCTGGGTTCGCTGACCACCCTGGCCCCGGCCAGCCTGGCTTCGCTGGCGGTTGCGTCGGTGGAGTTGTTATCGACTACGAGAACATCTACTGGGGCAACTGCGCGTAGCTCCTGCACCAGGGAACGGATATTGCCGGCTTCGTTCAACGCCGGGATGATCACTGTCACTGCCGCCATCTTTACGCAGTTCCCTTCAACAGGTCACGGATGGCATTTTCTGCCAGGAAACGGCGGGTGGCGTTGGCCATGCGCGGGTTGAGCGTTTCGATATCCCGCACCAGCCGGGCCAGGGAGGCCGCATCATCTACATCATACCAGGTTGGCAGGATACCCACCCGCAGGCCTTCTTCTTTCGCCAGAGCGAGCGTATCTGCAGCCACGCTGGGCGTGCTCATGCGCACTTCGCGCAGCAGGCGCGGGGCGGGCCGCCTGACCCCGATCAAATAGTACCCGCCGTCCTCGCAAGGACCGATGCAAACGTCTGCGCCGTCCGTCAGGTGGGCGAAGGCCTGCGAAAGGTAGCTGGCCGGGATGGTTGGGCTGTCGCTGTCCATGATGACCGCGCTGGGATGGCCGCGCGCCAGGCAAGCCGTCAGGGCGTTGTCCAGGCGGGTACCCAGGTCAGGGCCTTCCTGCGGGATCAATTGGAAATCCGGCGCAAGCCTGCGGAAATGATCTTCAGCGTCTGCCGGCAGGTAGGCGATCACCCGCTGCACATTCCCGACCTGGCGCATCTGCTCCAGGGTGTCCTGCAGGAAGCATTCGTACAATGCGCTGGCCTGTTCCAGGCTGAGCGGGGGGGACAGGCGGGTCTTGGTCTGCCCCGGCGCGGGTTGCTTGGCCACCACGATCAAGGCATTCGGTTTTTTAGGAAGCATGCCGGGCCGCCTTTCCTGGCAGGGATGAACGGATATGCAACAAGGCAGCCAGCCAGGGCAAACCCAGTACACCCGAAGCCAGGGCCGCTTCCAACCAGACGCTTTGCGGATCTCGCAGCATCCCCGGATTGATCAGGGGACAAAAGAGGAACTGCTTGGTTAGTACCCATAGGCCGAAAAGGATAGCCAGGCGCTTTTCGCCTTCCGGGAGCAGCGGAGCCAGGCCAACCAGCCACAGGCTGTACCATTGCTGGAACCACAGGCACGCCACCAGCAAATAAAAAGCCAGGATGCAGAACGCAACCCAGGGAAAATCCCGTTCGGCAGCCTGCGCGCGCACGGATTGAACCAGGATGAAGACCGCCAAGAGCCCAAACGCGCCCAGGCTGACGACTTGCGCCGCCCCCCCCACTCCCAGTTCCGGCAGCAGCATCTGGTGGATCACTGCCGGCAGGGAAGTGGTGAACAACTCCATTCGCCGGCCAACCCCAAAAGTGGCCGGCCCATACCAGAAGGGAAAATAGAAAATAACCATCATCAACAAACCCCCCAGGGCGGTCTTCAAAATGAAGCCGGCCCGCTCCCGGCGGCCTGCCAGGTTGCGCCAGGCTAGCACGACTGCCGCCGGGATCAGCAAGGCCGGGATGAATTTGATCAATGCGCCCGCCACCAGGGCCAGGTTCGCCAGCGTGTAATGCCGCCGGAGCATCCACCAGGCCGCCAGAAGGATGAAGAACAGCATGGCCGCATCATTGTGGCCGTTCCCCCAGGTCTCATAGAGCATGATCGGGTTCCAGCCCACCAGCAGCACACCTTGCAAGGCCTGTTCCGGCGCGCTCCGGCGCAAATACACTCCCACCACTCCAACGCTGGCCAGGTGGAAGCAGCCTGGCAGCAGTTTGAACGCCAGCACGTTGATCAATATACCATTCCCGGCCAGCCGGGCGGCCAGGCCTGCCAGGCTCTCCCAAAGCGGCCCATAGGCCGAGGGGGAATACTGCCATACCGCGAAGTTAAGAAGGGATCGCCCGGATATTGGGCGATGACCTGTTGGAACGGGTTGGCGGCATACAACCCCAGGATGCGCCCGTGCATGATATTGTCGTAAATATCGGCTGCATCGAAGGGCGCCATCCACAATAAGGCCAGGCTGAACGCCAACATTCCCAGGATGACGATGCTCCAGGCCAGCCGGCCATGCAGTCTGCCGGCCATGCGCCAGGCCAGCCAGTACAGCCCCCATTCCCCCAGAAACGCCACGATCAACCAAAAATACGCCGGCAGGCTCACGTGGAGTATGAGATCCCGGTCCAGCCGGGGGATGGCAGACAGTTTGAGCAGGTTCACTGGCCAGACGAATCCGATGAGATACAGGCCCAGGCTTGCTAAAGCCAGCAAGGCAAACTCCGGCACGCCCGGGTTGCGAATTCTTTTAAGCAACCGGGAGATGCTTGGCATGGGATCTCACCAGGTCAACCAGCAGGAAGGCGTACAGCGGCAAGAACTGCGCCAGGATAGCCGCCTCCATAGGCTGCCAATTGATGAAAAACGTGTATGACAGGCCGACCAGGCCGCAGAACAACCACCAACCTGTCCAGGCGTCCAGGCGCGGCAGGTTCAGCCCGGCCAGTTTTCTCCCGGAAGGCTCGATAAAGAGCGCGACCAACGGCAACAGCCAAAGCATGTACCACGAAAACAGGTTCTGGCTAAGTAGCGTAAAGATCCCGATCGGCCAGATGCAGCGCCGCAGGGCCATTTCCGCATCCGCGGCCGGGTGAAAAATAGCCCACAGGGCCGCCAACGCGATCAAGCCGAGAGTCAGGCACACCAATATTGTGGATGTATTCAGCCTGGCCGCGTTCAGGCCATCCATCAATAAGGCGACCAGCGGAGCAACGTTAAAATATTCCTGGAAATAATTGGGTAAAAAGCCCAGCACCGACCTGCCGCTGGTCAGCCAATAGGGTAAATAGAAAAGGCCAAGCGCCGCGCCGAAAGCCAACGGCATGGCCCACCTGCCCCTGGGGTGGCGCGGACGCCACAAAAAGGGCAGGAGCAAAGCCGGGTACAGTTTCATGGCGGTGGCGATCCCCAGTAAGAATCCCACCAGGCCATCCCGTTCGCGTACGCGCGCCCACCAGGCCCCCACCAGCAGCGGCAATACCAGGCCATCCACGTGGGCGGAGTGGGCCGTCTCATACGCCAGCAACGGCGACCACAGATAGATCAGCAGGCGTTTTGGGGAACGTTTCAGGTCATGTAGCATTCCGGCCAGCAACACCCCGGCGATCGAACCTCCCAGGGCCATGGCAGCCTGGAACCAATGGACGCGATCGGGCCAGATGCGCCAGAGCAGGGCGAAGGCCGCCTCCGCCGCGGGCGGGTAGACGGTCACGTCCGTGCTTCGGTTGATGGATGGGTAGATGTTGCCATCCTGCAGGTTCGCCAGTTCTGGGGCGCTGGGAGGATAGCGGTACGGGCTGATGCCCTGCGCCTGCACCCGCCCATCCCAGACATACCGGTACATATCATCGGAAAGGGTCGGGCGGTTAAAGACAAGGATGGCCTGTGCCAGGACTGCC
Source organism: uncultured Chloroflexia bacterium (assembly GCA_963837875.1). Taxonomy (GTDB): domain Bacteria; phylum Chloroflexota; class Anaerolineae; order Anaerolineales; family Villigracilaceae; genus UBA877. Next base: position 1,090,284 of record CAWIOV010000001.1, on the reverse strand, counting down.
ACTGCAAACAGGCCGTAGACAACCCGGCGCTGGACCGGCCCTGCCCCCAAAGCCCAACAGCACGCCAGCCCATACGCGACAAAGGCCAGAAAGAACAGGCCTAAGAATCCAACCGTATTCTGGCGCAGGTCACCCAACGCCCAGGCAGCCAGACAGGTGGCGACCAGGACCGTTCCCAGGCTGCCGAGGAACCATTTATCAGAGCGAGCCATCTGTCGCTATCGGGATCAGGTCAGGGACAACAAGATCTTCGCCAGCCAATTCTTCCGGTCCGCCCCGGCTTGCAGGCGTGGCCGCAGCCAGGCATCCAAACCCAGCATCCGTCCGGCCGGGATCGCCAGGAAGAGCAGTCCCAGCACCGCCAGCATGGCATAGCTCCAGTACCATTCGGTCGGGAAAGCCGAAACGCCGATGTATAGATTGACCGCCTGCAGCAGCCCCACCAGGCCTCCCAGGCGTGTGAACAGGCCCAGGATCAGGGAGACCGCCACGAACGCTTCCATCAGCCAGATCAGCCAGCCCATCCAGGCGATATTAGGCACGACCAGGCTCTTGACCAGGGAGGCCTGCAAAGGCCATCGGGAATAGATCGTCATGATGCCGATCCAATCGCACAGGCCGGTGGTGCGGGCCGTGATGCTGGTGGTCACGGCAAAGTTGGCCGGGCACCCAAAGGTTGGCGGCATTTTCCACAACAACTGGGTGAACCATAAAACGCCGATAATAACCCGGGAAACCACCACCCCGACCCGGCTGACAATATCCATAAAAGCATTATCAGGTTTAAGCAACTTTTCCATCAGGGCCTCCATTTCTTACACAATTATAAGCTCCAACCCACGCCGCAGTGCGCACAGGCCGGGTTGGGGTTTTCACTCAGCAGATTCATCCGGAATTTTTGATAAAGCGGGCCATTCCAGATCTGCTCGAACGGGCTCTCGAACAGGTTCCCCAGGATCAGGCTCTCATAATCATTGGTCGCGAACGGGGAGATGCAGCACGGCAGGCAGTTGCCATTGGCGGTAACGTAAGCGGTGGTCCAGGGACGCAGGCAGGCCTGCCAGGGAGCCAGGTCTGCCGGCCGGGCAGCCGCCAGGCTGTTCTGCGCGTCCCGCCCGCCCGAAGCCAGGAACTTAATCCCCAAATCAGCGCTCAGTCCGGTACATTCCTGGATGACTTCCGCCTCGGCCTGCTCATCCCTGCCAAAGATCGCCAGGTCGCGGCGCGCCAGCCCATATTGCTGATCGGGCTGCCCGGCAAAATAGACCATGCGCTGCATGTAGACTTCCGGTACGCCCAGGCCGGCCGCCATCCGCACCAACTCCGGCAGTTCCTGCAGGTTCTCACGCGTCGCCACACACCAGATCGAGATGCGCGGCGTTGCCGATCCCAGGCGTTCCTTTGTTTCGACCAATCCTTCCAGGCCTTTCTTCAGCCTGGGGAGCAGGGCCACACCACGGATCCGGGCGAAAGTCTCGTCTGAAGCCGCGTCGATCGAGCAGCGATACTGGTCCAGGCCGCACTCGACCAGGTTTTTTTGCCATTTTTCCGTCAGCAAGGTCCCATTGGAGTTGATGATGACTTCCACCTGGCGGCCCTTGAGATAGTGGATGATCTTCGGCAGGTCCTTGTTCAGCAAGGGTTCCCCGATGCCATGCAGCAGTGCCCGCTGCATCTGTGGGAATTGCCCGGCGATGGAGATGAATTCATTTACGGAAAGGGATTTAAGCGGCTCGCGCTCCAGGTAAGTGCGCGGGCAGGTCTGGCAGAGCAGGTTGCAGCGGTTGGTAACCTCGATGAAGACCACTTTCGGGCCGGTCTGCATCCAGGCGCCTCGCTGGCTGCCACCCGGGAGGCGGTACGCCTCCGGCAGGAAGCGTTGTTCGGGCAGTTCCGCCAAACTGTCCTTCTTTACTAACGCCGCTGCTGGGATCGCTACTCCGGACATTCTTTCTCCAATAACAATATTATAGTCTCCATCCGTCTCCTATTTCCAGGGTTATCCCGCCTTTGCGAGGATACGCTCGAACGCCTGCAGGTAACCGAGATCCCCGCTTTGCATACGCAGCATCCAGTATTCCGCCCCCCAGAAGAGATATGCATACAGCGGGATATGTTCACCAAACCAGCCCATGCAGGTGTTATAGTTGCTGATGATGTGCTCCGGCAGGCAGGAATATAGGCCCTGGCGATGAGGATTGGTGGGAACCGTCACTGCTTCCCAGGGCTCCGCCTGTCCTTCGGAAACCAGCAGGCTTTGGGGATGAGCGACAGCCCAGGCCTGCAGCTGCTTTCGCCTGGGTTGGGAGGCTGGGCTTTGGCTGCCATCCAGGTAAAGGGTGCGGCGGCCGACCGGCAGGAGGGCATGCCGCGGGTAATAATCGATCCCGACCAGGTCGGCCAAACGCTGGGCGACCGCCAGTGAATCCCCCTGGTCGCGCGTTTGCCATCCTTGCGAGAGGCGCACGAGCAGGGAGGTCGGCAAAAAACCGTTCATCATCAGCGGCCGGGTGGTATCCGCTTTGCGCAATGCCGCCGCTTCCCGGGCAACAAAGTCGGCTGCCAGCCGCCAGGAATGTTCCACTCCAAGCGGATCGACCGCCTCGTGTTCAAGCTGCCAGGCGATGATAGCCGGATGGTGTTTATAACGTTCCACCAGGCGGGTGATGAATCCGGTGGAGGCTTCCAGGAGGGCTGGGTGATCGGCAGGCTTGACCAGCTTACGTTCGGGGAGCGGGCGGGTCAAATAGTGCCCGGGCACAAAAAACTCCGGATAGCCGAAAGTCTTCAACGGCCCGACGCACAGGATGATCTGCTTGCCGGCCTTTTCGGCGGCTTCGACCTGCCAATCCAACTCTTCCGGTTGAAATACGCCCGGTGCGGGTTCCATCCGGTTCCAGTAGGCTCCCAGGCGGATGATCTGGAAGGGATGGGCGAGCAAGGCTTGCAGGGTCGGCCGCACTTCCAGCCCGAACGCCGCTGCCTGGAGCGGGCGAAAGCTGATCCCCAGGCTTGTGGAGCCGCGCTGCGCCACCGGGAGTTCCTGCCAGGTACTCGTCAGAGGTTGTACTGCCTGCTTCAAACGAAATTCCATATTGTCCTTTGCCTCATCAAAACACCCAGGGAATAAAGCGCTTGGTGCGTCGCATATATTCGATATAGGGCTGGCCGATCGTGCGGATCAAGGCTTTCTCCTCCATGTTGACCCGGTAGAGATGGCCGAAAAAAACACACAAGAGCAGGGCCACCAGGCTGGCCCAGTTGGTTATGGCAAGGCCCACCCCCAGCATGGTCAGGAAGGTCCCGCTGTAGGCCGGATGCCGGATCAGGCGGTACGGGCCTCCCATCACCACCGGCTGGCCAGGCGTAACGGCGACCGCGTGCGTAAAGTAATTCCCCAATATCCGGATGGCGATCCAGCGCAGGGCCACGCCCATGAGGAGAAGGATCAGCCCCAACCCAAAGAGCAGGCTGCGCTGCCAGCGGATGGCTGCCGCCGGGCAGAACCAGGCCAGAAAGAAATTCAAAGCCAGGCCGGTCCACTGCAGCCCGAGCAGGACGGCCAAAGAGCCGCGGTCCTGGCCAGCCTCCGCGCTCCGGGAGGCTTTTGCCAGCATGCGCCGCATCCTGGTCATTTCCGGAACCAGCCAGGCCAGGCAGACTGCCAGGAACAGGCCGGCTGCAAGCGGGTTGGTGTAAACGAGGGGAAGCACAGACCTTCTCCTTATCCCGGCCCGGGCAGGAACAGCCTCCGGAAGAGGTCGGATTGCAGCCGCATTTCCGGGTCAAGCTGTTGCTTGAGCTGTAGAAAGGTTTCGACTGCCTGCTCTCCAACGCTCTGGCGGTACTGGGCAGAGGTCAGAAAATGGTCCTTGGCCAGGTAAAACCTTCCGCCGGCGTCGATCACCATGGCGATCATGTGCTCCAGCACCGGCTGCAAGGTCTGCGCATTCCGGCCGGCGCGGGCGTAATTCAGTTCCAGGGAAAACCCATCCACCTGGTAGCTCAACAAAAATGGATCGCGCCGGTGTTTCTTGATGACGCACCAGAGCGGCATGCAGTCGTGTTGTTGGCTGTAAAGCAGGATTTGTTTGAATATCACTGGTGCCGCCGGTTCCGGAACAAATGCCTGGAATGTCTCGATCCCGTGCGGAAGCAGGGCGTGGTAACCGGTAAAAAATGCCCATGGCCAGTATGTATAAGGGATCAATCCACGCAACTGACCATTCTTACGGCGCGCCTGTCTTGCCCACCAATAGTTTCCCCGGTTGGCCATTTGGACTGCCGGGACCAGCGCCGGCCTAGCCAGCCGGGCTGCCAGGCTGACGGCGGATTCTTCAAGGCGGCCGTGGTTTGCAAATGTCCTGAATGGGGAATCATTGTGCGGACCGGATGGGCTCAGAACGGCGCAAGTGACGTGTCCGCGTCCGAGCTGATCCCCCCTGGCAAAACCATCCAGCCACGCTTCCATGAAATCGCTGCCTGATTTTTCTTGTGTGAACAGGTCGAAGATTTCATCCAATCCGGCTGCACTGTGCTGGCGCACGGCGACGTACCCGGAACCGGCCCGCTGGAGTTGGACCGTGACAGATGTGATAATTCCCAAAAGCCCCATGCTCCCAACAAAGGCATGGAAGAGTAGCGGATCCCGCTCCGGCGTGAACGTACGGACTTCGCCGGTGGAGAGGATTACATCCAGTGAGAGAATATTCGCGCCAAACGGGCCGGTCTTCCAGGCATTCCGGCCGTTGATGTTCATGGCCGCACAGCCTGCCAGTGTGACGCGCGCCGTGGAAGGCGAGTTGGCCGGCCACCATCCATCCGGCCAGGCTGTCTCTACCATTGCCTGCAAGGTCACCCCAGGTTCGACCTGCATTATCCCCTGTGCCGGATCCCAAGACTGGATTCGGCGCATTGACGTAACATCGATCACGATCCCGGCGGTGTTCAAGGCGGCATCCGTATAGCTGTGGCCGGCGCCGTGAGGGATCACCGAAAGATCCTGTGCCCGGGCAGCCGCCAGCGCAGCGCGGATATCACCCACATCCTCAGCCGGGTACACAAAACAGGCCGAGTGGGCAGACTTGCTCCAGTTGGTAAGTTCAACTTGCTTGGCTGGAAGAGTCACTGATCGTCCTTTGAACGGCTGCGATTGGAAATCGCAGGTGCACGCCTGGGTAATAAGTAATTGTAACATGGCAGGCTGTGACTGAATGGTCATACTGTCATGACGCCTCTTTTCATCGGCAGAATGGTTGAAAACTTGAAACGGAATTAATTGCCGGGGTTAATGGATTTTGGTATAAAATATCCATTAATCCTGCGCAGGCATTCCATTCCCATTGAAGCCTGAGGGAATTCATATGGTTCCAGGAAAAACTACGCTTATGACCGATAACCACGCTAACAATTGGGCCAATCTATCCAGGGCCAGCCGGCAGGAAATTGCGGATATGGCCTCTGCCTTGGAGGAGCGCGGCCGGGCCCCCGACCAGTTGGAGGTAAACGCAGCACTCCTGCGCGTGCTTGCGCCGGTCGCTGGCGACCGCCTGCTGGAAGCTGGCTGCGGAAGCGGCCTCCTTTGCCGCCAGGTGGCCCCGGCAATCGCCCCGGGTGGCAGGATTACCGGGCTGGATATCTCGCCCGAGTTGCTCCATATCGCTCGAAATTATGCCAGCCAGGCGGGCCTGGTTGATGCCATTCAATGGTGCGCCGGGAAAGCCGAAGATTTGCCCTTCGCAGATGCCAGTTTCACAGCAGCTTTTGCGGCGCGTTTGTTCCTGCACGTTTCCAAACCGGAAGTGGTGTTGGGAGAGTTGCGGCGGGTGCTACGCCCCGGCGGGAAATTGGTGGCGCTGGACTGGGATTTTGAATCCGTGGCAGTGGATCATTCTGACCGGAACTTGACTCGCTGCATCCTGCACTGGCGCTGCGACCATTATGGTGGAAATAATTGGAGCGGCAGGCAGTTATACCGGCAAATGGTATCCGCCGGATTTTCCGGCTTGGAGGTATTCCCGGTGGTATCGGTGGCGCGTGGCGAGCTTGATTCATTGACGCTTTCCTTGTTCCGGGCCGCCCAGGTCACACGGGAGGGAGGCGGGATCACTCCTAACGAGCAGGAGGCATGGGTGGGAGAACTAAGATCCGCCCTGGCATCCGGTAGTTTTTTTGCCAGCATCGTCTATTTCATTGTTTCAGGCAAACGTTGACGCCAGATGGAGGAAGAATGGGATATTCGCTTGGGATCGGTCTTACTAATGATTGCAACCTGAACTGTGCACACTGTTACCGTGACACCCAGACCATCAACAACATCAGCCTGTCCCAGGTGAAAGAAATTTGCAGCTTGATCCCGGTGGACAGTATCGGGATGGGAACCGGCGAAAATGCGCTCAACCCGGAGTTTCAGGCGATTGTGGCTTATTTGGGCGAGCAGGGCATCCGGCTCAACATCGCGTCCAATGGGTACAGCCTGACCACCATGCCCGAATCCATCCTGAAGATGTTCAGCGATGTGGAAGTTTCGATAGATTATCCGACGGAAGCCGGGCAGGACGCCGAGCGCGGCGCAGGGAATTGGGTCCTGGTGCACCAAGCCATTGAACGCTGTCACCGCCTGGGTGTGGAGGTCTCCATTCTCTCGACCTTGATGTGCACTAACTTTGACAAAATGGACCAGATGGTGAGCCTGGCCCGCGCGGATGGCTGCAACCTGCGAGTCAATGCCTATCAGGCGGTCAAGACCGACGCGTTTCGCCTGTCATATGAGCAATTCTGGGAGGGGTACCGCCGGTTGTTCTCTGCCGGGCTGGTGGTGGCTTGCAGCGAACCGGTGGTCAGGGCAGTCATGGGCCTGCCGGATGTACAATCGCCATGCGGGCGGCGCAGCATCCGCATCAATCCACTCGGGCAGATCATCCCGTGCGTGTACTGGCCGGTTGCGCCCTCGGATGGCCCCACCCTCGCCGACCTGCCCCGCCTGAAGGATGAGATTCTGGGCCTGGAATCCTTCCGCCTGGCTCGCTCCGAACCTGCCGGTGTCTCAGACTGCGCCTGCCGCGGCGGCTGCGCCAGCCGTCGGGCGCTTAACCACAACCTGGATGCGCATGATGATTATTGTCCTTGGAGCAAAGGCGATACGCTCTACTTGGAATGGAAACCCGCCCCCGCAAAGGACTTGATGCGGAGCGGCAATGTTTGCACAACCATTGTCATTTAGAACTGATCCGCGAACCCAATACCGTACATAGAATCAAAAGGAGAAAAAGTGATGGATGCATCAAAAGCGATCGTAATCATTTTCAAGAGCAATGGCATGGGCGAGACCGGCGAGCAGCCGCTCAAGGATAAGTTGACCAAGACCTTCCTGACCCTCACCAGGCAAACCCCGAATTTACCCCGGGCGGTCTGCTTTTACACGGAAGGTGTCAGGCTGGCCTGCGAAGGTTCACCGGTGCTGGAGGAACTGCGGGCGCTGGAAGCCGCCGGAGTACACCTCATTCTTTGCCAGACCTGCCTGGATTATTTTGGTCTTAAGGAAAAAGTAAAAGTGGGCATTGTCGGTGGGATGGGAGACATCATGGCCGCCATGTGGCAGGCAGATACCGTGGTCACGATTTGATCCAATAAATGTCTGCTGGAACCGCCACTGCCCTCGCTTTTTCGAACATTGCCTTCACAATGTTGGTGCAAGGGAACACCGATTTCGATTACTGCGAGGCTGATTGTTTTTATCAATTGAAAATAAGCCCAGTTGGCAATCCATGGCATCAACTGCCCGAATTATTGGTTGCATAATGCCACCAATTGTGATAACATCGATTGGGAAGGAGAAAAACCATGCCCACCCTCCATGTACGTAGTGTTCCCGAAGATTTATATGAAAGAGTTCGAGAGTTGGCCCAATTGCGCAGCCGTTCGCTTGGCGCGCAGGTTGTTACCATGCTCTATGAAGCGCTCGATGAAGAAGAACAACGCAAAGATCAGGCGCGTGCACTGACATCCATCCGCCGCCGCCGGTTTGTTCCTCCCACGAAAACCGCTTCCAGCCTCGACCTTTTGCGCGAGGATCGTCGGCGATGACGGATGCACCTCTCCGGCTGGTTGTAGATGCCAGCGTCGGGATCAAGCTGTTTGTTGACGAGGAATACTCAGACAAGGTGCACAGCCTGTTCGCACAATTGGCCGGTGATGTGCCTGCCATCCTCTATGTGCCTGATTTGTTCTACATCGAGTGCACAAATATCCTGCTGAAATACACCCGCCGTTTTGGGCGTTCCCTCGAAGATTCGAGAGCTGATCTTGTGGATCTGGGCCGTTTAGCCTTGCGGGTTGTTCCCACAGCCGAGTTGATGGAAGACGCCTTGCAGTTGGCGGCGGAACGGAGTGTCACAGCGTACGATGCCTGTTATGCAGTCCTGGCATCCCGTCTGGGCTTGCCTCTGGTCACGGCGGACGGGCCACTGGTCAAAGCAGTTGAGGCGCTCTGGATTGGCGATTTGGAACTTTGAAAAAACCAATGAAAGGCTAATCTCTATCAAATGTCTGCTGGAACCGCAACAGCTATTGCTTTTTCGAATATCGCCTTCATCAAATACTGGGGCAACCGCGACGAGACCCTGCGCCTGCCGGTCAATGCTTCCATTTCCATGAATCTGGATGGAGTGGAAACGCGCACCCGGGTCACCTTCCGGGAAACAGGGGACGCGGCCTCCGGGGATGCCCTGACGATCAACCGGCAGCCGGTCACCGGCGCAGCCCTGCAGCGTGTTTCCGGTTTTCTTGACCTCGTCCGTCAAATGGCCGGAATACATGGGCGAGCGGATGTGGATAGCGAAAGCAACTTTCCCTTGGACGCCGGGATCGCCTCTTCCGCCGCAGCCTTCGCGGCCCTGGCCCTGGCCGCCAGCCGCGCCGCCGGCCTCCAACTCGCTGAAGCGGAACTCTCCCGCCTGGCGCGCCGCGGTTCCGGCTCGGCCTGTCGTTCCATCCCGGGCGGGTTTGTCGAATGGCAGATGGGCGCAGGCGATTCTAACTCGTATGCCGTTTCCATTGCTCTGCCCGGGCACTGGGATCTGGCCGACTGCATCGCCATGGTATCCAGCGATCCCAAGGCGACCGGTTCCAGCCAGGGTCAGGCCCTGGCCGCCACCAGCCCCCTTCAGGCGACCCGCGTCGCAGATGCCTCGCGCAGGTTGGAGATCTGCCGGAATGCCATCCTGCGGCGTGACTTTGCAGCCTTTGCGGAGATCGTTGAACTCGACTCGGATATGATGCACGCCGTAATGATGACTTCGCAACCACCGCTGTTTTACTGGCAGGCCGCCACGTTGACCGTCATGCAGGCCGTGCGGGAAGCGCGTGCAAATGGTCTGCCGGCCTGTTATACCATTGATGCCGGGCCGAACGTGCATGTCATCACGGAAGCGGCTGAAACGGAGCGGGTTGCCAGTCTATTGAAGGGCCTGCCCGGCGTCATGCAAGTGCGGATTGCGCGCGTTGGGGGGCCGGCAAGGTTGATTTGACCGGTTTTATTCTTATACTCTACTAATACTCCTCTGTTAACTATCATCTTCAAAAAGGATATAATTATCTTGCCTACAAGAGGCGTACTATGTTCGTTCGAATTTTTTTCGCCAACTTTTGCCAACTTTTTCTGGCTCAAGTCCATCCGCAAAATGAATAAAATGCAGGGAGAATATAGGCATTGAATAAGCCTGTTTCTTTCTCCAGTACTGCATATGAGGTATGAATGAATACAACTTTGCTCGGCGGGATCACTTTCGTAGTCGTATTTGCAGGAATCATCCTGTTACACGAGTTGGGGCACTTCATTGTTGCCCGGCTTATGGGGATCGAAGTGGAAGAATTTGGCATTGGGTTTCCCCCGCGTGCCATAAAACTGTTTACCTGGAAAGGTACCGACTTCACCTTGAATTGGATCCTGTTGGGCGGGTTCAACAAGATCAAAGGCGAAGATGATCCGAACATTCCGGGCGGGATGGCGGCTGCCAACCCCTGGAAGCGTCTCCCCGTATTGGTGGCAGGGGCTGCCATGAACCTGCTGACAGCCGTCCTGGTTTACACCATACTTTTCTCGCAATATGGGATCCCGAATACACATGCGGTCGCGATCTTGAGTGTCAGCTCCGGCTCCCCGGCCGAATCGACCGGACTGAAGGTCAACGACATCGTGGAAGTGGCCGGAGGTATTCAAATCGGCGGGAATACCAATGAACTGATCCAGGTCGCCCATAGCTATAGCAACCGGCCGCTTTTATTGACTATTTTGCGCAATAAGCAAGAGTTGAATATTACGGTGATCCCGCGTGCGAGCTATCCGGCTAATCAAGGCCCGATCGGGATCAGCATCGGCAATCCGTTTATGCCACCCCCTTCCTGGTTAGAGACCATCCCGGTTAGTTTTGTTGCCACCGGCAGTGACATTCAAAACCTTCTGTCGTTGCCCGGACGCATCATTGCAGGATCCGTTCCCGCACAGGATGCCCAGGTTGGCGGTCCCCGCAGCATTTGGAACTTATTCCAACAATCCGTGTCACGCGATGTTTCCAGCCGCCAACCGGCCCCAACCGGCCAGCCGGCTCCAGTCCCCACCAACTATACCCTGATGGTGATCATTTCATTGACCCTCACCGTCGGCGTGGTCAATCTTTTGCCCATCCCGGCGTTGGACGGCTGGCGCATTTTCACCACCCTGGTGGAGATCGTCCTGCGCCGCCCCATCCCTGCCAAATACCAGGCTGCCATCAACAGCGTTGGTTTCATGGTGCTGATAATTCTGCTTAGCATCTTCTATGTAAAGGATCTGATCCATCCGATCATTTTCACCCTACCGTAAGAGGAGCAGTAATATTCTATGGCGCAGAACGCAACATTCCAAACAGTGGTGGATGCCTTGCTCGACAACGGCATCCCGTTTCCACCGCGTTATTTGCATCGTTTCTCCGATATTGCGCCTGAAGATTTAACTCTTCTAATGAAAGCCTGGCCACAAATTACAACTCGACGAAAACACACCCTGCTTGAAGACCTGGAAGACTTGGCCGAAACCGATACCCTGACGAGCTTCGACGATATGGCGCGCCCCCTGCTCAAGGATGCCGATCCGCAGGTGCGCATACGGGCGATCCGCTTGCTCTGGGAGAATGAGGACGCCAAGCTTGTCCCGGTCTTCCTCAAGATCCTGAACGAAGATGATAATGTCGAGGTGCGCGCCGCGGCTGCCAATGCACTGGGTTTGTTTGTCTACCTGGGTGAACTGGAAAAGATACACTCCGAGCTGCACCATCGCATCGAGGCTGCCCTGCTCAAAGCGGCCACATCTGCCAAAGAGACCCTGATACGCCGTCGCGCGCTCAAGTCGCTGGGCTATTCCGGGCTTGAGGAAGTAATACCACTCATCGAAGCCGCCTACCACGAGAAAAACCCCGACTGGGTGGTGAGTGCCCTGTTTGCCATGGGCCGCTCCAGCGATGAACGCTGGAAAAAGCAGGTGCTTTCAAAACTGCACGACCCAAATGATGACATTCGCTCCGAAGCCATCCATGCCGCCGGGGAATTGGAACTGGCCTCCGCCCGCATCGTTCTGCTCGATTTATTGGAAGACGAAGAAGATACGGAATTGCGCCGCGAGCTCATCTGGGCGCTTTCGAAGATTGGCGGGGAAGGCGTGCGTGATCGGCTGGAGGAAGTCCTCGAAGCCGAAACAGATGATGAAGAAGCCGATTTCATCGAAGAGGCCATGGATAACCTGTCCTTCACGGAAGATATGTCCCAGTTTGACCTGTTTGACCTTGATCCTGAGGCGGACTTGCGTGAGGAAGAGATGGATGAGGAAAACGAACCGGACACGGATTAACACGGACCTGGGAAGGGATTATGCGCCGTATTTTCGCTTTGCTCGTCATTCTCGCTTTCTTGCCCGGTTTTGTACAACCGGTTCGGGCCCAATCCGCTGTGGCGTTGCAAAACGTGGGGGTTACCTACACGTTCGGAGGGCAGGTTACTTTCTCGGCGAAGGTCCAGACCCAGGCGTCCATCCAGGCAGCCTATCTGCTTTTCCAGGTTGAAAACGAACAGAACACCCGCATCATTCCCCTTGCCATAGCCGCAGACGGCACAGCCGTGTACCAGTACTCCGCTCAGAACGGCCTGTTGCGCCCCTTCTCCCGGGTCAATTTCTGGTACCAACTGCTCCTCTCCGGCGGCGGAAAGTTTGATAGCCAGCACTACTCTTTCCAGTACAATGATAACCGGTATCCATGGCAGACCCTTGAGGGATCCGGCCTGCGCCTGCATTGGTATGCCGGCGACGTTTCTTTCGGCCAGGCTGCCCTGGATGCGGCTCAGTCCGGATATCAGGCCATCCAGGCCGTTTTACCGGTTCCGGCCGGGGATCCGATCGATATCTACGTTTACGCTTCCTCTACTGACGTGCAGAACACGCTTAACCTGGGCGGCGCTACCTGGGTGGGTGGACATGCCAGTCCGGATCTGGGGGTGGTGTTGGTCTCCATTGCTCCGGGCGAGACCCAGGGCATCGAGATGGAGCGCCAGATCCCCCATGAACTGGCGCACGTCGTACTCTACCGCCTGACTGGCGCGGCTGCCTACGCCAACCTGCCGAACTGGTTTTCTGAGGGGTTTGCCTCGAATATGGAACAATACCCGGATGCAGATTACACCCAGGTACTCACGGTCTCCACCCGCAACCAGGCCTTGATCCCGATGGCAGACTTGTGCGGACCGTTTCCGACCGACGCATCCGGGGCCATCCTCGCCTATGCCGAATCGAATTCCTTCGTACGCTACCTGCATGAAACATATGGAACATCTAGCCTGCAGGCCCTGATACAGGCGTACACGGATGGCTTGACCTGCGACCAGGGCGTTACGCGCGCTATCGGACTGCCGCTCGCGCAGCTTGATCTGCAATGGCGGCAGGCCGCCTTGGGCGAGAAAGTCGCTGGCCTGGCATTCCAGAATCTGTTGCCATTCCTGGTTTTGTTGGTATTCATGCTGATCATCCCACTCTGGCGGATCACATTTAAGAGACAAAAACAGGAACCGTATCCAAAGCAGGAACAGCATGATGGAAAAAAGCCCCAATGACATGGCGCGCTTGCACATCTGGGTCACGGGACGTGTCCAGGGAGTCGGCTTCCGTGCTTTCGTTCTGCAGGCTGGCAGCTTGTTCGGCCTGACCGGCTGGGTGCGTAATGTTGGTTACGATCAGGTGGAAACGGTGGCCGAAGGTTCGCGTGAAGTGCTGGAGCGATTTATGCAGGCGGTTAAAACCGGGCCGCGCGCCAGTCGCGTGGATGAGGCCCGCGTGGAATGGGAAACACCCAGCGGGGAATTCCACCGGTTCGATGTAAGATGAGGCCGCAGGCATATGTCCGATAATCTCGCCTCCGAACTTCCTCCTTCTTTCACCTTCAGTCAATCCTCCTTGCAAGATTACATGGACTGCCCGCGCCGCTTCCAACTGCGCTACATCGAACACCTGGCCTGGCCGGCCGTCGAAACCGAGCCGGTGCTGGAATACGAACAGAGCCAGCAGGCGGGACAGCTCTTCCATCGCATGGTGCAACAGCATCTGGTCGGCCTGCCGGTGGAAAAATTGACCCGGCTGGCAAATTCACAGGACTTATCGCGTTGGTGGGAGAATTATCTCGGCTATCCGTTCAATATTGATGGCTATACGCTTTTCCCCGAACTGACCCTGGCTGCCCCGATCGCCTGCACGGGTAATACAGGTACAGGTGCCACCCATCGCCTGTTGGCAAAATACGACCTGGTTGCCATGCTGCCCGGCCAAAAAGCCATCATTTTCGATTGGAAAACATCTCATATACGTCCAAAGGACGAATGGATGGCGGCCCGCATGCAGACGCGCGTCTACCGGGCGCTGTTGGTACAAGCTGGCGCAACCTTGAACGGTGGCGCGCCCATCCTGCCTGGGCAGGTCGAGATGATTTACTGGTATGCTGACTTTCCTTCCGAACCGGCCCGCTTCCCTTACGAGGCCGCCCAATACAAGCGCGACTGGGATGCGCTGACCTCCATCATTAACGAGATCGGCAACCATCGCCATTTCCCGCTGACCGAGGCTGAGAAAAAGTGCGCCTACTGTCCGTACCGGTCCTACTGCAACCGCGGCGCGCAAGCCGGTACATCGTATGAAGCCGAGGCCGGTTTGGATGCGGCTGCCGCCGAATTCAACCTGAATTTCGAGCAGGTTGCCGAGATCGAATTCTAAACCCCCGTGGAATGGATCGAACCGTCTCCGCTTGATTTCCGGGCGCCTCTTCCGGACCTGCATCCGCTCGTTGCCCAGGCGCTTCTCCGGCGCGGTCTGCGCACACCCGAGGCTGCACGGGCCTTTTTGGATCCGCAAGCCTACTTCCCCGCCCCGGCTTCCGCCCTGCCTGGACTCACCAGTGTGGCGGAGCACCTGGAAAGAGCCATCCACAAGCGCGAATCCATCTGTGTCTGGGGGGATTTCGACGTGGACGGCCAGACTTCCACGACCATCCTCTACCAGACTCTCCAGGAGTTGGGCGCGAATGTCACCTTCCATATCCCGGTGCGGGAGAACGAAAGCCACGGGGTCAACGTTCCTGTCCTGAAAGAGATCATTGACCAGGGCGCGCAGCTCATCTTGACCTGCGATACCGGCATCAGCGCCGGCGCGGCTGCGGACTATGCCCGCACGCGCCGCGTGGATATGCTTATCACCGACCACCACGATCTGCCCGAAACTCTCCCACAGGCCGCCGCTATTACCGACCCAAAACTCCTCCCGGAAGGACATCCGCTCTCCACGTTATCAGGCTCCGGGGTTGCCTACAAACTCGCCGAAGAACTCTATGCCCGCTTTGGCCGCCCCGGTTCCGCCGCCCGCCACCTTGACCTGGCCGCGCTCGGCTTGGTGGCCGACCTGGCCAGGCTCACCGGCGATGCCCGCTATCTCGTCCAGCTTGGATTGCAGGCGCTCAGGCACACCCAACGCCTCGGCCTGCAGGTCATGCTGGAGCTGGCCGAACTCGTCCCCGCCAACTTGAGCGAGGAACATATCGGCTTCGTGCTGGGCCCGCGCCTGAATGCCCTCGGCCGCCTGGCGGATGCCAACCCGGCCGTGGAGCTGTTTACCACCTCCGACCTGGTGCGGGCGCGCGTTCTGGCGACCCAGCTTGAAGGCCTGAATGCGCAGCGGCAGTTGCTCTGCAGCCAGGTGACCCGTGCGGCAGAGGCCCAACTGCAAGCCGACCCATCCCTTCTGGCCCAGCCCGTACTGGTGCTCGGGCACCCGGCCTGGCCGGGTGGCGTGGTCGGCATTGTCGCCAGCCGGCTGGTGGAGCGCTATCATAAACCGGCCATCTTGTTTTCCACTCCTGATGGCCAACCCGCCCGCGGCTCGGCCCGTTCGGTGGAAGGGCTGCATATCACCGCTGCCATTGCCGCGCAGAAGGATCTGCTACTCAATTTCGGCGGGCACCCGATGGCCGCCGGTCTCTCGCTGGAGCCGGAAAACCTGCCCGAATTCCGCCGGCGCCTTTCGAAGACGGTGGCTGAAATGCAGGCAGAGACCGGAACAACCGGCCGGCCCGAACAGCTTGAAATTGACGGCTGGCTCAGCCTGCCTGAGATCGCTCCTGGCCTGGCGCAGGCGCTTGAAAGCCTGGCCCCCTTTGGCCCCGGCAACGAAAAACTGACCCTGTCCACCCACGCGCTGAAAATAGACGCAACCACAGTCATCGGGCGCAACCAGGAACACCTGAAATTAACCGTGGCGGATGAATCCGGCAATTCCCGGACCGTTTTATGGTGGAACGGCGCCGAGGAAAAAGAGACCCTGCCGGAGGGGCGCATTGACCTGGCCTATAGCTTGCGCGCCTCCGATTGGCGCGGCACGCTTCAGATTCAGATGGAATTCGTGGACTTCCACCGCCTCGAGGCGGAGAAGGTCGCAGTCAGCCGCCCGAAGCTGGAGATCGTTGATTATCGCGACGCCCCTGCGCCGGCGCAAATTCTCTCCACCCTGAAAGGCCAGGCCTCCACCCTGGTTTGGGCCGAAGGGGAAGAAAAAAAGGCGGTCGATGGGAAGGGCCGCCACGAACTGTCACCCGCCGACGCGCTCGTTATCTGGAGCACCCCGCCTTCCCCGGCAGAATTGCGCGCCGGATTGGACAAAGTCCATCCTAAAACAATTTACCTCTTTGCGGTAACCAGCCCGGTCGAACCGCCCGAGGCCTTCCTGGGACGGCTGGGCGGCCTGTTAAAATATGCCATCAACCGGCGTGGCGGGAAAGTCACCTGGTCCGAGTTGGAAACCGCCACCGCCCAACGGAACATCACCGTTCGCAAAGGCCTGGCCTGGCTGGTTTCACAGGGCGAGTTGAACATCCAGGCGGAAAATGAGGCTGAACTGCTGGTGTTCATCGGTACCTCATTGAAAGACCCGGCCGGCGCCTCCAGCTTGTTGGCGGAGATCCAAACCCTGCTGGCGGAAACCGCCGCCTATCGGGCCCATTTCAAACGCGCCGATAAGGCTGCGCTCCTGGCTTGAACAAGGTACTTACATGATCATCTACATTCCAGTCTGTTTTTGCGATTAAGCGGATCAGCCAGGAACCACCTTTAACGCCAGGATTTGTGAAATTGGGGGCAAATTGGGAAAAAATTATGCTAAACTTGGAGAAGCTTCGTTCAAACGAATGCCTGTTTTACCAGGGCCTGTATCCGTCTTCGCTACAACGAATGGCAAGGCGATGGAGTGGTAACGCCAATTGGAAAACAAAAGAGCTTGCCTGATGGGCACAGCCTGAGATTGAGCCAAGAATGCATAATAAGACTGATCCACCCGGCTCTAAATTTCTTGGTATTCCCGGAGGGAAAAGAACATGTCGGTCCCAACGCCTGTAATCCGCGTCAACGGTATTTCCAAGCATTTCAAAGTACCCACCCGGGAGGCCGGACTGAAGGCCTCCATCCGCAGCGTCTTCAGGCGCACATACCGCACGGTCAAGGCAGTCGACGATATCTCATTCACGATCGAGCCCGGGGAGGTGGTCGGTTTCCTTGGGCCGAACGGGGCCGGGAAGACTACCACCTTGAAAGTATTGAGCGGCCTGCTTTACCTGACGGCCGGGAACGCCCAGGTGCTTGGGTACGTGCCATCCCGCCGCTCGGCCGATTTCCTGCAACAGGTCACCCTGGTAATGGGCAACCGTTCGCAGCTCAACTGGGATCTGCCGGTAGTGGACTCGTACGAACTACAGCGGGCAATTTATCATCTGCCGAGGGCGGAATTCGAACGGACGCGTGACGAATTTATCGAACTACTCGACCTGAAAGACCTCGTCAACAAGCCAGTACGCAACCTTTCTCTGGGGGAGCGTATGAAGGTGGAGATCGTCGGTGCCCTGCTGCACCGCCCCAGGGTGCTGTTCCTGGACGAGCCGACCATCGGGCTGGACCTGACCATGCAACGCCGTATCCGGGATTTTATAACCGATTACAACCAGCGCTACGGGGCCACCGTGCTGCTCACCAGCCATTACATGGCCGATGTGGAAGCGCTTTGTAAACGGGTCATCATCATCCATAACGGCAAACTGCTCTTTGACGGGCAGCTCAGCCATCTGATGGAACGCTTCTCCGCCTTCAAAACGATTTGTGTAACCTTCGATACCAATTGCAATCGTTGGAGTCAATATGGGGAAGTGCTGAAAAGCGACGGAACGCATGCCAGTCTGCGCATCCCCAAGGCCGAGACCGCCGAGGTGACCGCCCGCATTCTTTCCGAGCAAAAGGTGAACGATCTGACCATCGAAGATCCCGCCATCGAGGATGTCATCGAGAAGGTTTTCAGCCAGGAGAACACCCAAAGGGAAATGGCATGAAGCGACTCTTGGATTTCTATTGGACCAATACCAAGCTTTCTATGATGACGCGATTTCAATACCGCTTGCAGATGTTCCTATTCATGGTCTGGATGGTCATCGAACCGGTCATTTACCTGGTGGTCTGGTCTACCATTGCCCGTTCCAATGGAGGCTCGGTGGACGGTTACAC
Organism: uncultured Chloroflexia bacterium; assembly: GCA_963837875.1. Classification (GTDB taxonomy): domain Bacteria; phylum Chloroflexota; class Anaerolineae; order Anaerolineales; family Villigracilaceae; genus UBA877. Next base: position 1,072,182 of record CAWIOV010000001.1, on the reverse strand, counting down.
TCCCGCTGGGCTAGCAGCCTATTACATTGTCTGGATGCTGGTGCGCCAGATGAACATAGTGCGCGCTCCATCTGATTGGGAATGGCGGATCCAGCATGGGAGGATGGCTGGGGAACTGATGCGCCCGATCCACCCGATCCATGACGATGTGAGCGATTTCGCTGGGGCAAAGGTATTCATGGTCCTCCTCTGGCTGCCGGTAGGCGCCATCCTTTCGCTGATTTTCAAGCCCGTCATCCATACCACCTGGCTGCAGGTGCTGGTCTTCGTAATTGCGATCTGGGGGGCTTACCTGCTGCGAACCTTGCTGTGTTCGTTACTCGGGATGATCACTTTCTGGACCACCCGGGTGGGTGCGATCTTTGACCTGTACTTTGCGCTCGAACTGATCCTTTCCGGGCGGCTTGTGCCCATGCCTCTCATGCCCCTCTGGGTCCAACATCTCGCCAATTTCCTGCCCTTCCAGTCGCTGTTCTATTTTCCGATCAACGCCCTGATCGGATCGCTCACCCCGCTGCAACTCTTTGCTGGCCTGGGTGTGCAACTGCTCTGGTTCCTGGGAGCCTTTGGACTGGTCAACCTGGTCTGGCATTTCGCCATCCGCCATTTTTCTTCCGTAGGCAACTGAACCGAGGAAATAATGAGACTGCTGACCCTGCTCGGGAGCTATCTGAAGATTGGCATCGCCAACGAACTGCAATACCGGATCAACTTTTTTGTCCAATTGCTCCAATCTTTTATTGGCCTGGCCACCGGTCTGATCGGCCTGGCGCTCGTCTTCAGCTACACCAACGAGCTGGGCGGCTGGTCCCGGCCGCAACTGTTGATTGTCATGGGCATTTACATCTTGATGGGCGGCGTGATCAATGCCTTCATCCAACCCAATATGTCGCGTTTACTCTATGAAATTGAACAGGGCGTACTGGATTTTGCTTTGACCAAACCGGTCGACGGGCTGGCCATCGTGAGCCTGCGCGAGCTTAATTTTTGGTCCCTGACGGATGTTATCGTCGGCCTGGTCGTCGCGGCTGTGGGCGCCGGTCAGTTGCACCAGCAGGTCAGCCTGTGGCAGGTGGCTGCTTTCGTCACTGCGCTCATTTTTGGGAGCATCCTGCTGTACTGTTTCTGGGTTATCCTCACTTCCATTGCCTTCTGGGTTATCCGGATAAACGATCTGGTGCAGGTGTTTCAGGCCGTCTATGCGGCCGGACGCTGGCCGGTGGGGATCTATCCGGATTGGCTGCGCATCGGGCTGACCTTCCTTGTGCCGGTGGCTTTTGCGGTCACCGTGCCGGCCGAGGCGCTGGCCGGTCGTCTGACCCCCATAGCTCTTTTGGGTGCATTCGCTATGACCGTTCTGTTCACTTTTCTCGCACGTTTGATCTGGAGTTTTGGGGTCCGGCGGTATTCAGGCGCTTCGGCATGAATTCTCCGCGCTCGTCCGCGTCCCAATTCCTGAAACTTTTGGGTAGCCTGGGATTTCTTAATCAGGCTCTTCGCTGTCCGGCAGGCTGACCCCGGCAAAGCGGGCGTGCACCAGCTCCGCCAGCGCCCCCACCGGCAGCCGGATGTTCAGCCCGCGCTGCCCGCCGCTGACATGGATCTCGGGCCGGGCTTGCGCAGCCGAATCGATCACTACCTGGAAGCCCTTGTTCAGGAGCGCCAGCGGCGAGATGCCGCCCGCCTGCAGGCCGGTCAACGCTTCGGCCTCTCGCTCGCTCGGCAGGCTCATTTTTTTCTCGCCCAGGGCCGCGGCCAGGAGTTTCAGGTCCACCCGGTTGGGGCCGGGGATGACTGCCAGGACCGGCTTGCCTTTGGGGCGGGTGACGACGATGGTCTTGTAGACGGCTTGCGGGTCCACGCCCAGCCGGCGGGCCGTTTCGAGCGCCCCCAGTTTTTCCACCGGCAACTCGAAGGTGGTATAGGGGATCTTTCGGGAGTCCAGCAGGCGGGTGATGTTATTGGGGTTTGCCATAAGTGCCACCAGGGCGATTATAATAGATTTTATGAAGACCGCCTCCCCGCTCAGCCTGGAAGAACTCCTGGCCCGCCTGCCCGAATATTACTCCCCGGCCGACCGGGAACTGATCCAGCGCGCCTACCACGTGGCGGAAAAGGCCCACGCCGGTCAGAAGCGCGTCTCCGGGGAACCCTACATAAACCACCTACTGGCGGTGGCTGCCATCCTGGCCGACTATTCCATGCCCGGTGAAGTGGTGGCGGCCGGCCTGCTGCACGATACGATCGAAGACACCCCTCTCAAGGCCGAGGATTTACAGCGTGATTTCAGCGATACGGTGGTCAACCTGGTGCAGGGCGTCACGAAACTGACCGAACTGCCGCGCGTTTCGCGCGGCGAACACCGGGATGAAGCAGAGCCCCAGGTTGAAAGTGAAGCCGCCTTACGCGACCGCAAGCGGGAACTTTCCATCGAGACCTTGCGCAAGACCTTCCTGGCCATGGATAGCGATGTGCGCGTGGTGCTCATCAAGCTGGCCGACCGCCTGCATAATATGCGCACCCTGGGCGCTTTCCCGGAGGCCAAGCGCCGCCGCATCGCCCAGGAGACGCTGGATATCTTTGCCCCGCTTGCCAACCGCCTGGGCATCTGGCAGATTAAGTGGGAACTGGAGGACCTGGGCTTCCGCTATACCAACCCGGAGAAATACAAGGAAATTGCCGAGCAACTGGCCGTGCGCCGGGAATCGCGCGAGGCCGAGATAAACCACATCACCGAAGCCATTACGAAATTGCTCAACGAGGCCGCCATCCCGGCGGAGATCTCCGGGCGGCCCAAGCATATTTATTCCATCTACAGGAAGATGGTTGAGAAGGGCAAGCCCTTCGACCTGGTGCGGGATGTGCGCGGAGTCCGGCTGATCGTCTCGGATGTGGCCGCCTGTTACACCGCCCTGGGGATCATTCACACCCATTGGCGGCCCATCCCGAACGAGTTCGATGATTACATCGCCGCACCCAAGGATAATTTTTACCAGTCCCTGCATACGGCCATCATTTACGACGATGGCCGCCCGGTGGAAGTGCAGATCCGCACGCGTGACATGGATGAGAACGCCGAGTTCGGCATCGCTTCGCATTGGCGCTACAAGGAAGGCGGCTCGCGTGACAAATACGACGAGCGCATCAATTGGCTGCGGCGCGTGATGGAGTGGCGCGGCGACGTGAACGACGCCCAGGAATTCGTGGAGGGTATGAAGACCGACGTTTTCAAGGACCGCGTCTACGTTTTCACCCCGCACGGCGATATCATTGACCTGCCGGCCGGCTCCACGCCGATCGACTTTGCCTACCACGTGCATACCAACGTCGGCAACCGCTGCCGTGGCGCCAAGGTCAACAACAAGCTCGTTCCCCTGGATACCGAACTGCACACCGGCGAGCAGGTGGAGATCCTGACCGCCAAGCAGGGCGGCCCCAGCCGGGACTGGCTCAATCCCAACCTGGAATTGGTCAAGACCCAGCGCGCCCGTTCGAAGATCCGCGCCTGGTTCAAGAAACAGGACCAGGACCAGAATGTCACCCAGGGCAAGGAAATGCTGTTGCATGAGATCCAGCGCCTGGGCCTGCCGGAGCTGGATGACGCTGGGCTGAAAGCCCTGGCTGCCCAGTTCGACCGCACCCCCGAAGAGCTGTACGTTGCGCTCGGCTGCGGCGATTTTAACATCGCCCGGGTGGTCAACAAGCTGGTCGAGACCAAGGAAAGCGACGATGTGCTGGTGGTCGTCCCGCCCACCAGCGAAGCGGTTCCCACCGAAGCGATCACCGTGCTCGGCTTGAAAGGGCTGCTGACCAGCATGGCCAAGTGCTGCAACCCCACCCCCGGCGATGAGATCATCGGGTACATCACACGCGGCCACGGGGCCACCATCCACCGCCAGGACTGTCCCAACATACTGCGCATCCAGGATCGCGAGCGCCTGGTGAAAGTCTCCTGGGGCGAGAACGTGCGCACCTACCCGGTGCCAGTGCGCATCCGCGCCTATGACCGGCAGGGGTTGATGAGCGACATCACCACCCTGCTCAACAGTGAGAACGTCAACATGGTGGATGTGCAGGTGCACATGACCAAGAACCTGGCCAACCTGCGCATCGTGATCGAAGTGAGGGACATTGCCCAGTTGAGCCGCATGTTGGCCCGCATCGAAAACCTCCCCAACGTCCTCGAAGCCCAGCGCGTGCGCGGCGGGTAATTAACCTTGCAGGCAGGATTTTGTTTATTTTTTGCGATAGGCTTCCCGCCGGTGCCGAACATACAAGATGATCACTTCTTGCGCTTCCCGGTCAATTTGATAGATCACACGATAATCACCGACCCGAATCCGATATAAATCCGATGCTCCAGACAGTTTGATGGATTGAGGCGGAAGAGGATTTTCTCTCAGATCTTCAATATGTTGAAAAATGCGCCCCTTATCTTTGATAAGGGGCGCAGGTCTTTTTGCAGGGAAGGCTTAAGAATGATTTTATAAGACGCCATCGTCTTTAAGCCGTTTTTTCATTTCTTCCATGGAGATCGGCTGTTCATCCTTACGTTCGGCAACAACCGCCAGGTCATGCAAGTCTTCCATCAATTTTTCATAGCGCGAAAGAGAAAGAATAACGCCGGTCTTCTTACCTTTGGCGTTGGTAATGAATTGTTCGTGAGACACGTTTGTTGTCATAGTTTACCCTTTCTAAGCACAACCAGGATTTTAGCACACTTCTTTCCTGACATTCTTTCTCGGTTCTTACTTCTTACTTGCCTTTTCCTTCCCCTTCCACCCACCCCTCAATCAACCCCACCGCCTCCGGCACCAGCGTAGCCGTCTCAGCCGATAAAGTGCGCTCGAACTCGAAGTGGTAGCCGCGCACCGAAACCAGGGCCGCCTCGGGTGCCTTTCCATACAGTTCCTGGCACATCGAAAGTAGCGTTTCTGCTGTCAGGTGGTGCGTGAACGGCGAATGTTGGAACCGCCCCGCCAGCCGGACTAACTGCACATCCGAGGCAACGCTGCCGGTATGCGCATCCACAAAACACACCCGCCGGTAACCTGCGATCTGTTCCGCCATCTCCGGGGTCAATTGGAGGGTAAAAGCCAGGTCCAGGTCCTCGTTGGGCGGGAAGTCCTCCTCGTAGAAGTCCGGAGCGGGTAGGTGCCACCGCACGGCCAGGGCATGCAGCACGTGCCAGGCCACGCCGTCATCCTGGCGGTCCGGGTTGCCATACCCGATCACCAGCGTTTGGCTCAAATCCTACCTGCCGTATCCCGTTCCCTGGATGTAATCTTGCAGTCCCTGGATCGTGGTTTCATCTTCATCCTTGATGGCGCGCACCACGTCGCCGATCGAAACAAGCCCGATTACACGTGCGTTCGAGACCACCGGCAAATGCCGGATGCGGTACTTTGTCATCAATTCCATGCATTCCCGCACGCTCGACTCGGGTTTAACCGAGTACATGATCTGGGTCATGACATCTTTGATCTTCGTATCCTTGGCGGAATGCCCTTTCAGTTCTCCATCGCGGGCATAGTCGCGTTCCGTGAAGATGCCCACATATTGGTCGCCTTCCGAGACCAGCACCGCGCCGGTATCCGCCCGCGCCATCACTTTCAAGGCCTGCAGGACGGTATCCTCCGCCGCAACCGAATAAACATCTTCTTCCTGCGTTTTTTCTTCCAAGAGCTTGCCAACGATGATCATCTTTACACTCCTTTTGGATAAAATGAAGGCTGTCCGGGAATCACCGGGACGGGGAAGCAAGTTGGGAGTGTTGGGCGGGCTTTGCCCGCCCAACACTCCCATATCTTCCCCTATTTCCTGGTGATTCCAAAAGTACCAAAATTATTAATCCGCATCGCGTTGCAAAGTGCGTACCAGCTTCCCATCCGGATCAAGGATCTCCACCAGGATGGGCATCTGTCCGATGGCGTGGGTGGAGCACGAAAGACACGGGTCGTATGCCCGGATGGCCGCTTCCACGCGGTTGAGCATGCCTTCCTGCACATCCGGGCCATGTACGTACGTTTTGGCAACGCTGTCGACCGCGTTGCTCATGGCCCAGTTGTTGTGCCCGGTCGAGACGATCAGGTTGACCTTGAGCAGTTTCCCGTTCTCGTCCGCAGTGTAATCGTGGATCAGCGTGCCGCGCGGGGCTTCGATCACGCCCACGCCGTGGCCGGTGTAGTTCTTGCGTGTGTTCAGGATCTCGGTGCTGAGGATATCTTTGTCATCGCATAGCACCCGCACGCGTTCCACCGCGAACAATGCCTCGATCAGGCGGGCATAATGGTAATAAAGCGTGTTCTCCACCGGCCTGCCGCCGCTCAAAGCCTTGAAGAGTTTCAATTCCTCGTTCGCCATCGGGGTATCGATCTTCTCGGCAATATTCAAGCGTCCCAGTGGGCCGACCCGGTAGACTCCGGCTGGGTAGCCCAGTTTCTTGTAATATGGGAACTTGAGGTACGACCAGGGTTCCACATGTTCGAAAATATAATCCAGATAATTGGCCCCATCAAATTTTTCCAGTTCCTGGCCGCTGCGATCGATCAGGCGGATGTTCCCATCGTACAGTTCCAGGCCGTTCTCGGGCGTCACCATGCCAAAGTAACCGGTGGGGAACACAGCGAATTTGTTGATATCCTCCATGTTCTTTTCCGACCAGTCTTTCATGATCTGCAGGCCCGCTTTAACGGTCTCTATCGCAGCCTCCATGCCTTCCAGGATCCGGTCGCGTTCATCCGCGTGCAGGGCTTTGTTCACGCCACCCGGCACGGCAAAATTCGGATGGATGCGGCGTCCGCCCAGCGTGTGGATGATCTCCTGCCCGAATTTGCGCAGTTGCACCGCTTTCACGGTCAAGCCGGGGTTGGCGCCGATCAACCCGACCACGTTGCGGGTGGCGGGTTCGCTGTCGAACCCGAGCAACAGGTCCGGCCCGGCCAGTTCGAAGAAGTGCATCCCATGGCTCTGGATGATCTGCCCCATGTGCATCAGCTCGCGCAGCAGGCTCGCCGGACGCGGCGGAGTTTGCCCGGTCAATGCATCGTTTGCCTTGGCTGAGGCCAGGTGGTGGCTCACCGGGCAGATACCGCAAATGCGCGGGGTAATGGATGGCATTTCGAAATACAGCCGGCCTTCGCAAAATTTCTCGAAGCCGCGGAATTCGTTCACGTGCAGGTACGCGTGGTCAACCGTTCCCCCGTCGTTCAGGTGGATGGTGACCTTGGCGTGCCCTTCAATGCGGGTGACAGGTTCGATCGTGATTTTTTGTGCGGTCATTAATTATTCTCCAAAGAATGGGGGTAGCAGCTTGGACAATGGGTTTATATACCTATACGAAATTATTATAGCCTGCTAATCCCAGTGCAACAGATCATCCTTGAGCTCCAGCTTGTGTCCTTGCGCCAGTTCGCTCAAAACGTAGAAGATGATGTCTGCATCCGGCGGGCATCCGGGTACATTGTAATCCACCGGCACCACTTCGTGGATGGCGCGCGTTTTCGTCATGGTCGCCAGTTCGGGATCGTTGGGGATCTGCGTGCCGGGCTCGTTACTTTCCGCTTCCACGTAAGCCCGCTGCAGGGCCTCCTGCACGCCGCAGAAATTCCGCAGGGCCGGTACCCCGCCAAAGACGGCGCAGTCGCCCAGCGCCACCAGGATCTTGGAGCGCTGGCGGAATTTGCGCGCCACTTCTTCGTTGGCGCTGTTGTTGATGCCGCCTTCCAGTACGCCCACATCCACACCGCTCGCATCCGGTTCTTTCAGGTCGGTGATGGGGCTGGATCGCAGGTCGGCCAGTTCAACAACTTTCAGAATGCGCTCGTCCATATCCAGCAGGGACATGTGGCAGCCTGCGCATCCGCACATCCAATCCGTAGAAATCTTGGGTTTTGCCATATTTTTCTCCTAGCTCACAACGACGCTCGATTTGCTTTCATGCACCACGCTCTGCCAGTCTTTCTTTACCGGCATATTCATGCGCATGGCAACTTCCGCCAGTACCGCCGCGTTCGGGCGCACACCTTCCGGGGCCTCGATCGCTTTTACCGCTTTCTGGACGCGCCCATCCAGGCTGATATAGTGGCCTTCCTGCTCCGACCACAGGCCAACTGGCAGGACAACATCCGCTTTTTCGGTCAATGCCGAAACGTAGCTGGCCTGAACGACCAGGTAGGGGGCATTTTCCAGCTTCTGGACCAACCGCTTGGAAGCAAAGTCATCCCCCAGCGCCACATACACGGCCTGCTCCCCATCCAGGGTGAATTGTATATCCAGGCCCAGCAGGGCGGCTGCCACGCTGTTTGCTTCCCCTTTTACGGAGAGCAGGCCGACCCGTTCGCTGTCCACCGCACCGATCAGGGTGGCCAGGCCGATCAGGGCCTCCACCAGCTTCTCGTCCCGCTGCGCCGTGATACCCTTGCCGAATAAAATGACCGGGCTGACCGCGTTCGCCAGCATCCGGGCGGCTCGCTCCAGCGTTTCGGCTTCGATCCCGGTGGCGCGGATGGCTTCGTTGATAACGGCTTGGGCATCCGGCATGGAAAGCGCGGTGCGTCCCAGCCCTTCCTTGACGATGACAGCTTGCAACCCCTTGAGCAGGGCCAGGTCGCTTCCGTTCTGGTTCTTCAGGGATACATCCGCTAGTTCATCCAACGCTCCCGCTTCCGGGCTGGCATTGATCAGGTGCATGCCTAGGGGCAGGGCCCGTTTGACCAGGAAACCGGCTACCATGTGGGTTTTGGCGATGTTTGCGCCGATGCACATCACGGCATCCGCGTTGCGCAATACGTCCAGCTTTCCTTCAAAAACGCCTTGCTTTTTGGCCACAGTGTTGAGGACTGCCGTTGTCATGCCCTCTTCGGTGCTGGTAACCGCCCCGCTCTTGAAACCATCCGCAAAGAGTTCGTGGAACATCGTCAGCACTTCGGCGGACAGGCGGCTGGATGCGATCCCGGCTACGCCTGCCTGGCCTTTGCCGGCCAGCGGTTTAAGTTTATCGGCCACCGCGCCCAGGGCTTCATCCCATGCCACCGGCTCCAATTTACCGTTCTTGCGCAGGAGCGGCGTAGTGATGCGGTCACGCGTATTCTGCATCGGGTCATAACGCCCATGCTCGCACAGCAGGCCGTGGTTTACCGCTCCATCCCAATCGCCTTCGATGCGGACAATGCGGTTATCGTGCACGATCAGGTTCAGCCCGCACCCCACCGAACAGCCCACGCAGACCGATTTTATCTGGGTCATGGCTTTTTCGTGCCCCTGGTACGCGCTGGTCCGGTCTATCAGCGCGCCGGTCGGGCAGGACTGTACGCAGGTGCCGCACTTGATGCAGGTGCTCTCGCCCAGCGGGACATTGGTATCCGCTACGATCAGGCTGGAAGCGCCCCGTTCCGCCACAGCCAGGGTAAAGTTGCCCACCAGTTCGCCGCAGGCGCGCACACACCGTCGGCACAGGATGCAGCGGTTGTTATCCAGGATGAAATACGGGTGCGAAGTATCCACCGGATAATTGTTCCAACCCGGTTGCATGGGCCAATGGGTCATTTCCTCATGGTAGGCCGCATTTTGCAGGTCGCAATCGCCGCCGCTGGCCTGGCAGAATGGGCAGAAGTGGTTGCGTTCGCTGAACAGCATCGAAAGGATGAATTTTCGGGATTTCTTCAATGTTTCCGTTTCGGTATTCACTACCATCCCGTTGCTGACCGGCAGGGTGCATGCCGAGATCGGGACCGGAAGCCCTGCACCTCCACGATGCACAGGCGGCAGCCGCCGAAGGGTGTCAACTCTTTTTGTGCGCACAAGGTCGGGATGATGATTCCAGCCCGTTTTGCCGCCGCCAGGACGGTTATCCCTTCGGGCGCTTCGATTTGTTTGCCATTGATAGTTAGTTGGAGCATATGTTCATCCTTCTTCTGCAAATTCAAGTTCTGCTTCGGGGGCCATCGAGCACACCCCGGCCGGACACACGCCCAGCCGGATATGCGCTTCCACCTCAGCGCGGAAGTTCTTCAATATGTCACGGATCGGTGTCGCCGCGGTCTGGCCCAGGCCGCAGTTGGAGGCCAGTTCCATTTCATCCGCCAGCGCCAATAAGGTATCCAGGTCGCCCAACTGCGCTTGTCCTTCGCTGATGGAGATCAGGATGCGCACTGCCCGCGCCGTGCCCACCCGGCAGGGGGTGCATTTGCCGCATGATTCGAACCGGAAGAATTTCAGCAATGTAATGGCCAGGTCCACCACGCAGGTGCGCTCGTCGCAAAGCAGCAGTGCGCCTGAACCCAGCGATACACCCGCTTTTCGGAATGATTCAAAATCCATCGGCGTATCCTGCAGGCTGGGCGGGATGATGGAACCGCTCGAGCCGCCGGTTTGCGCCAGCTTGAAATTGGAACCGGCTTTCATGCCGTGCCCGTATATGCCGATCACCTCACGCAGAGTGATCCCCATTGGCACTTCGATCAGGCCGGTGAAATTGACATTTCCCATGATGGTGTAGACTTTGGTGCCGGGGCTGGAAGGCGTCCCCATCGAGCGATACCATTCGGCCCCGTTCTGGATGATCGGCGGCACGTTGGCCAGTGTCTCAACGTTATTGATGACGGTCGGTTTACCCCATAACCCGTGCGTGGTGGGATAAGGCGGGCGGCTGCGCGGTTCGCCGCGTCTTCCTTCGATGGATTCGAGCAGCGCAGTCTCTTCTCCGCATACATATGCGCCTGCGCCGCTGTGCACGTGCAGATCGAAGCTCAAGCCCGTGCCGAGAATATTTTTCCCCAACAGCCCATATTCACGCGCCTGCAGGATCGCTTTCTCGAGCCGCTTTTGCGCCAACTGGTATTCACCCCGCACGTAGATGAAGCCTTCGTCCGCTCCAACCACGTAGCCGGCAATGATCATGGCTTCAATGATGCTGTGCGGGTCGCCTTCCAGGATGACGCGGTCTTTAAAAGTGCCGGGTTCGCTTTCGTCGGCGTTGCAGACCACGTACTTTTTCGCCGATTTTGTCCCGGCCACGAAGCGCCACTTGCGTCCGGTTGGGAAACCCGCCCCCCCGCGTCCCTGCAGCCCGGATTTTTCCAGTTCATCTATGATTTCCATGCGCGTCCGGCCGATGGCTTTTGCCAGGGCCACGTAGCCATCTTCTGCAATGTACTCCTCGATATTCTCCGGGTCGATCCGCCCGGCCCGCCGCAGCACGACGCGTTTCTCCATCGGTTCCGTCCCTTTGCGGGCTTTCAGCCAGCTTACCCGCCCGGTCAGTTGCCGCACCGGGGCGAGTAGATCATTTACTACACGCCCTTTATACAGGTGTTCCTGTACGATGCGCTTTACATCTTCCACCTTGACCGGCCCGTACACGGATGCTTCGGGATAAATGACAACCATTGGCAGGATATCCGCCCGGCCGCTATCGGTGATCTGGTAAAGGGACACCTCGTCACCCAGGTCGGCCGCGGCCAGTTCTGCCTGGAAAGCTTCGTAGATCGCGGCCGCCCCGCGCCGCAGGCTTTCAGGATCGTGTGACACCAGGACCATGGATCGGGTAAATTTCATGCTGTGCCTCTCATTCATACCTGGCAAAGATGTCCACCAGTTGCCCCGGTGTCACATTGCCGTAAAAATCATCATCTACCAGGATCACCGGACCCACGCCACAAATACCCAGGCAGCTGACGGTCTTAAGCGTGAAGCGCCCCTGCGGGTCGGTTTGGCCGGGCTTGAGCCGCAGTTCCTGTTGGAGAGCGCTCCATAATTCGCGCCCACCCTGCACGTGGCAGGGCGCGCTCTCGCAGAACTGCACTACATGTCGCCCGTTTTTTTCGGTTGAAAGCATATGATAGAACGATGCCAGCCCATATAACTGTCCCTGCGAAACCAGGATATGCTCCCGGGGTTGGTGGAGTTTGGCGCGCGCAATCCGGATGGCTTCGGCCGGGATGTACCCGAAATTGTTGTTGATCTCGAGTAGGATCGGAACGAACGCGTCGGCATGGGCGCCGCATTTTTCCACGGCGGCTTCCACCACTACCGTCAGGCTTTTCTCTTGCTTCACATTGATCATCCTGCCTCCAAAAAATAATTTCTTGGTCTCGCCCTCGCCGCAACTCTCTCCCGCCCTGCAAAACCCGGGCACGGGCTGCCCAGCGAGGACTATTAACTCAGCACATTGATGGCATTGAAGTTGCAGACCTGCATGCAGATCCCGCAGCGGATGCACTTTTCCGGGTCAATAAAATGGACCTGGCGGCGTTCGCCGGTGATGGCTTCCACCGGGCAGTTGCGGGCGCACACGGTACAACCCGTGCATACCGGCCCATCCACCTCATAGCGGATCAGGGCGCGGCACACCTTGGCCGGGCACCTTTTTTCGTAGATGTGCGCTTCATATTCGGAGCGGAAGTGCTTCAACATGCTCACCACCGGGTTGGGCGCGCCCTGTCCCAGCCCGCACAGGGAATCCCGCATGATCTCCGCACACAGCTCTTCCAGCAGATCCAGGTCGCTTGGTTCGCCTTTGCCGGCGCAGATCTTCTCGTGGATCTCCAGCAGGCGGCGCGTCCCTACCCGGCAGGGCGTGCATTTACCGCACGATTCTTCCTGGGTGAATTCCATGAAGAAGCGCGCCATATCCACCATGCAGGTCTCATCATCCATAACGATCAGGCCGCCCGAACCCATCATCGAGCCGGCTGCCGTCAGGGCTTCGTAATCCAGGGGCAGGTCCAGGTGCTGCTCGGTCAGGCACCCGCCCATCGGGCCGCCGGTCTGGATGGCTTTGAATTTCTTGCCATCCTTGATGCCTCCGCCCACGTCAAAAACAACTTCACGCAGGCTCAGGCCGAAGGGCACCTCGATCAGGCCGGTATTCACAACATCCCCGGCGATGGCAAAGGTTTTCGTACCTTTGCTTTTCTCGGTCCCCATGCTGCTGTACCAGCCCGCCCCCTTCAGGATGATCTGCGGGACGACTGCGTATGTTTCTACATTATTGTTGTTGGTTGGCTTGCCCCACACGCCTTTGACCGCCGGGAAGGGCGGGCGCGGGCGCGGTTCGCCGCGCTTGCCCTCGATGGAGGCGATCAGAGCCGTCTCTTCGCCGCACACGAACGCCCCCGCGCCCATGCGCACTTCCAGGTCGAAGCAGAATTCCGTTCCGAAGATGCCTTTCCCCAGGAAGCCAAACTCGCGCGCCTGGGCGATCGCAATGTTCAGGTTTTGCACTGCAATGGGGTATTCAGCCCGGCAGTAGATGTAGCCCATGTTCGCGCCGATGGCATAGGCCGCGATGATCATCCCTTCCAGCACCGAGTGCGGGTCGCTTTCGAGCACGCGCCGGTTCATGAACGCCCCCGGGTCGCCTTCGTCTGCATTGCAGATCAGGTATTTTGGGCTGTCGGCCACATCCCGGCATAACTGCCACTTTCTGGCGGTTGGGAACCCCGCCCCGCCGCGCCCACGCAGTCCTGACTGTTTAACTTCCTCGATCACCTGCTCGGGCTTCATCCCGGAGATCACCTTCGCCAGCGCCGCATACCCATCCTCCGCAATGTAATCTTCAATATTATGCGGGTCGATCTTGCCGCAGTTGCGCAGCACCACCCGCACTTCCTTGGCCTTCGGTGCGCCCAGTTCCACGTCGGAAACAACTTTTTCCTGGGCGCGGAATTTTTCCACCACGCGCCCTTTCAGGAAATGTTCTTCCACCAGGAACGGGATATCGTCTACGCTGATATTGGCGTAATGCACCCCTTCCGGATACACCAGCATATCCGGCCCGAGCCGGAACGGGTCGCCGATGCGGGATGTCTCCAGCACTTGCACTTCGTGGAGCAGGTCCTGGGCGATCAGTTCATCGTTTAAAGCGTCAATGACCTCGTGCGCGCCGCGTTTCAGGCACTCCGGGTCTACCGAGACAAGCACATGCGAACGAAAAAACGTCATACTCTTCTCTAAGGTTCCTTGCAATTCCCGGCGCATGGCCGGGAAACGCTCCGGGGGTTATGCCGGGATCACGTACTCGCTGACGATCCGGCCGCCCAGCACATGTTCTTCCATGATGCGTTCGGCCGCGTAAGGGGTCACTTTGCCGTAGGTAACCGCCGGCTGGTCGTCTTTCAGCACCTGCAGGATGGGTTCCCAGGAATCCAGCCCGATGTTGCCGGTCTGGCGGACAATGATGTTGGTCAGGTGCTTCTCTTCAATGATCCGCAGGATCTCTTTCAAGGTTTCGCGCGCGCCCGCCGCGATCCCCGGCGTACCCATCCCTACAACGATCTGGGTGCTTCCGGGAGTGGCTTTAATTTCGCGTTTTTTCAAGGCTTCTTCGCGAATTTTCTGAAGGTCTTCAAGGCTTTTTACAGTTGGCATTTTATATCTCCTGTTTTGTCGCCGGTGTGAGCAGGCTTTGTGCATTGCCCAGGCCCTCCTCCAACGTTTCCCGCAGGTACGCCAGCACGTCGGGATGCGTGAGGGGCACTTCGCCCAGGGCTTCTTTTACCGGCTTATCATCGAATGTAAAGGCTTCTTCCGCTCCATGGTTCCGGGCCGTATACCGGAAGGTCCAGTGGATATCGGGGTGGGTGACGCTCAATTGCAGAAAAACGGTGCTCAGGGCTCCGAGCGGCATCCGGTCTATGTGCGAATGCTGGAAGGTGGCCTCCACCTGGGTGCCTGCGCCCGGTTTTGACCGGATCTCCAGGCCTCCGTTGCAGGCCTCGGCCGCCTCTTTCAGTAACGGGATGCCCAGGCCCACTTTGCGGGTCGTCCGGCTGGTATAGAAAGGATCGGTGACCTTCTTGACGGTTTCTTCATCCATGCCCCGCCCATCGTCTTCGATCCTGGCGGTTAACCGGTCCGCATCCAGGTCTTCGCAGACGCTTATTTCGATGGCGTGGGCTCCGGCGGAAACGCTGTTTTCGGCCAGGTCAAGCAGGTGCAGGGCAATTTCTCGCATAATGATCTTTGGTCGGGGCGCAGGCCGGTCAGCTCTCCATTAACTTCTTCAGTAACTGAGGAAATCGGTTTGGCTTCACTTTGCCGATCACTTCATTATCTACCATCAAGACCGGCGCTTGGGAGCATGCGCCCACACAGCGGCAGACTTCCATGGTCAGCTTGCCATCCGGGGTGGTCTTACCCACCTCCGTTCCGGTCAGTTGTTTGGCTTTTTCCATTAACTGCGGCGCGCCGCCAACGTAACAGGCGGTCCCCAGGCAGAACTTCATCGTATGCAGGCCGCGTGGTTCGGTCGTGAAGAAGGAATAGAATGTTACGACACCATGCACCGCGCTGACCGGCACATGGATTTTTCTGGCGATGTAGCTCTGCATCGGCGCAGAGATATACCCAACCCGGCTTTGGGTTTCATTTAATACCACCATCAGCGCGCCCGGACGTTCAACGTTCGCCGTGATGATTTCATCCATGATGGAGCGCGTGGTCTCACCTAATTCCTGCGCTGCGCCGGTTTGTTCCAAATCCAGCATGTCTAGACTCCATTGAAAATAATTGTGATGCATTTCACAAAACAGGCGTTAGTTTACCCTTTTCTTGTGAAATCGTCAATTCAATAATGTCACCAAAGGCACTGCCTTATGGCAGGTTGCTTTTCGTAGTGACGGACGAAGTCGCACGCCTGTCCCCGCTGGTGGATCGACGGAGTGCGTCCCGCTCTCACTTAATGCTTAACTTCCTTCCTTCTTCTCCTTTGATTGCCTTGGCGATCTCGGCGATGCACGGCTTCTCCACATGCAGCTCCATGGCTCCCAGGAATCCATCCAGGTAATGCACATCCCCGCCTTGCAGCAGCACGTGCCCGCGCACCTGCGGATATTTCTCCACTGCCTGCTCTGGCGAGATATGCCGCGAAATTTCAAGCGCTTCGAAGCCCGCCGGCACCAGCCCAAGGATTGCCAGCAGGCCGTTGGCTTTCCGGTCCACGTGGGCTGGAATGGCCAGCCCGCCCAATGATCTGACCATCCCCGCCGCGTATTCCAGCCCGAGCTGGACGGAATTGAGCAGCAGGCGTTCTTCCCGGCGGATGAATTCCCCGCTGGCATCCACCACGAACTGTTCACCGAAATATTCGATATCGTTGGGAACATTGGGCAGAACGGCATCCACCTTTCCCTGCCATTCTGCCGCCTGCTCCAGGCTATCGAACAGGCACAGCAGGTGCACTTCTTCTCTGGTTTGCAGTTCCATCCCCGGCAGGACCACCAGTCCGGAATCCTGTGCGGCTTGCATGACTGCGCCAATGTTGGCGGTGGCGTTATGGTCGGTGATGGCGATTACTTGCAGGCCGAGCCGCACTGCTTCCTCCACGATCAGCGGCGGGATCATCTCCACCCCCGCACACGGGGAGAGTATGGTATGGACGTGCAGTTCAGCCCGGTAATCTTTCATCGGATGCAATTCGGATTATGTTCAGCGGTTAATGAGAGCTTTAGGGTACTTAGGCCGCGACCTCTCCTGGTGGATAAACCTGCCCAATTTGGGCTCTGAAAACTGCATGCCTGCATCAGTAGGGCGAAACCGATTTTCAGCCCGCTAATGCGGGCTTTGTTTTCTGAGCCGGGGGCTTAAGCCACCGGCAGGCAGGATGATCGGTTCCCGAATGTTCTCTTTAATGGATTCCCATTTCCCAAAGTTTGCCGGCCGTCTGGTAGGTGGTCATGGGAGTGCCCAGCAGCGTGACACCCTGGCTGTTGGCTTTTTCGACCACGCCTTGCTCTGGCTGCGAGCCTTCACTGATAATGATCGCGCATACTTCGGTCAGGGCCGCCACCGCCACGATGTTGATATGCGCCTGCAGCGTCACCCACACGTTGCCGGGTTTTGCGCCGGCCATCACGCAGCTCAACAGGTCCGCCGCATATCCTCCACTCGGATGGATCGAGCCAAAGTTCTTCGGGTCTGTAAAAACATTCAGGTCGAGTTCTTGGATGATATCTTTTAAGGTCATTTCATTTCTCCATTACTGGTTGAACAGTTCTTCTTCTTCCTTGTTCTCTTTGAAACGTTCGTCGGCGCTCAGCAGGATCTCCATGGTCAGCTTTGTCCCTACGCCCGGTGTGGATTCCAACTCCAGGCGGTCCACACACCGGCGCATGTTGCTCAGTCCCATCCCGGCCCCAAAGCCCATGTCACGCACCGCCTGCGAAGCCGTTGACCAGCCCGCCTGCAGCGCCAGGTTGATATCCGGAATACCCGGCCCGGTATCGCTGACCTGCATCAGGATCCGTTGCGGATCGATCTGTATGCGGATGACGCCGCCTTCTGTGGTGTGGATGATCAGGTTCATCTCCGCTTCATAGATCGCAATTCCGCACTGGCGTGCCAGTTGCGGGCTTGCGCCCAACCGCAGCAGGGCCCGTTTAATATTACTGGAAGCCTGCCCGCCGTTCTGGTAATCGCCGGCCTTAATGTCGTAGCGCATAATCAGGCTGGTGCGGTCAGACGTGATATCCTCGAAAAGGTGGCTGGCGCGGTAGCGCCGCACCTCTTCCACTTTGTAATCTTTTTGCAGGGCGTTCAGGATGCCGCGGGTGATGTCGCCCTTGGTAATGATGCCGACCAGTTTTCCGCTTTCGTCCAGCACCGGCAGGCGTCCCACCCGGTATAGACTGAATTTCTCGATCGCCTTGACCACCGGCTCATATTCTTTCACGCTGTAGATGCGCGTGCTCATGTGTTTGCTTACCGGTGCGGTCAGTTCGTTCTGCAGCATGGCCTGCACGATATCTTCCAGGCTGATGATGCCGACCAGCTCGCCATTTTCCAGCACCGGCAGGCCGGAAATATGCCAGGTGCGCAGGATTTCAAGCAGGTCCGAAATATGCGCCGCCGGTGTGGTCCATTGGAGATTCCGGATCATCGTCTCCGAGATCTTTAATTCGTACGATAGTTCCTCGACGCGGCTGATCTCGCGTGCGTCTTCGTCCGTGACGGTGCGGCCCTGCGGTTCCTGTGGATTAGCCATTTTCCTCTGAAGGGATCATCCTTTCCGAACTGGGCAGCCCGGCCCGGTAAAGCCGGCCGCATAATTCGAAGGTCCCGAATGGGCTGGTGATCAGGGGAATGCACTCCCGTTCTGCCAGCGCGATGGTATCCGCCGGGGGGGTCTTGCCGCGCACGAACACGATCGCGCTGATATCCGCCATTTGGGCGGTCCGGACTACCTGGATGTTGCATAGTCCGGTCAGCAGGACGGCTTCCGGTTTAATGGAGGCCAGCACGTCGCTCATCAGGTCCGCGCCGCAACCGCCTTTCACTTCTCGTTCCAACGAAACCGCTTCTGTCAGCACGGTTCCATTTATGATGCCTGCCATTTCCCTGACATTCATGGGGGTAAGGGTGCTCCTTCTGGTATTTGTCTTTCTTCGCCTCCTGGCGCAGTCATTCGCCGGGAGGAAGAACGGAAATGATTGTATAACATACCCGCCGGTCAGTCAATTCCGAATCTGGACAAGGTACTATGGCCTTCTTCGGTGCCCCTACCTGCGCCCCGTACTCCACGGGTATCGTAGATAGTTCAGGCATCCTCCCGGCTGCTCAAGAGCTTTCTCGCATCATTCGTTTATTCGTTTCTTATTCGTGGACGGTATGGCCCGCCCCGGGCGAACTATGCTAAAATGGTTTTTCATTCGACAAGCTTTTATCAACTGGAGCAGCCATGAAAAATATCATCCCCCCCGTCAAAGGCACGCGTGATTTCTACCCCGAACAGATGGCCGTGCGCACCTGGTTGTATGGCATGGTCCGGCGCGTCTCGGAATCCTTCGGCTATCAGGAATGGGAAGCCCCCATCCTCGAATTGCTCGATCTGTACGCCGCCAAGTCTGGCGAGGAACTGGTTAAAAAGCAGTCCTACGTCTTCACCGACCGCGGCGGGGACGAGATCACCCTGCGCCCCGAGCTGACCCCTTCGCTCGCCCGCATGATCGCCCAGAAGCAGGCCGAACTGGCCTTCCCCGCCCGCTGGTGGTCCTTCGGGCCGTTCTGGCGCTACGAGAAGATGCAGAAGGGCCGCTCGCGCGAATTCTTCCAGTGGAACATTGACATGCTCGGTGTCAACTCGCCCGAAGCGGACGCCGAACTGGTCGCCATCGCCGCCGGTTTCCTGAAAGCCGCCGGCCTGTCGCCTGATAAGGCCCGCATCTACGTCAACAACCGCCGCTTCATGGACGCCGAATTCGAGGCCCTCGGCATTTCGCCTGAAAAGAAGGCCGGCGTCTCCGCCCTGGTGGACCGGCGTGAAAAGATGGAGCCGGCCGCCTGGGAGGCCAACGCGCTCGATCTCGGCCTGGACACGCCGCAACTGGACGGCCTGAAGCGCCTGCTGGCGGATGGCGCGGCCTGGCAGCGTTCGGACGAACTGGTGCGCCTCTTCGCCGCCCTGGACGCTCTCGGCGCGGCCGAATACGTCAAGTTCGACCCGAACATCATGCGCGGCCTGCTCTATTACACCGGCACGGTCTTCGAGGCCTTCGATGTCAGCGGCAGCGTCCGGCGCGCCATCCTGGGCGGCGGCCGTTACGACAACCTGCTCCGGGACGTGGGCGGCGAGCCCCTCTCCGGGGTCGGTTTCGCCATGGGCGACGTGGTCGTCGGGATCGTCCTGCAGGAGCTCGGTCTCATCCCGCCGCTGGCAGTCGTCCCCGCCAGCCTGCTCGTGACGGTCTTCTCGCCCGAGCTGCAAAGCGCCTCCTTCCAACTGGCCGCCGAACTGCGCCTGGCCGGGCTGAACGTGGCCTGCTACCCCGAACCCGCCAAGCTCCCCAAGCAGTTCAAGTACGCCGACCGCATGGGCATGCGCCTTGCCCTGGTGCTCGGCCCGGACGAGGCCGCCCATGGCCAGCTCACCCTCAAGGATCTCTCCACCGGCACGCAGGAAACGCTTGCGCGCGCAGAGGTCTTGCCAGCGATCAAGCAGCTAATTTAGAATGGAAATGTTTGCTGAGTGACCGGTCGGGGAAATACTTGAAAGCCATTTATCCTGGTGGTATAATTTTCTCCACTATCGTGGTGCCTGTAGCTCAATGGCAGAGTACCTGACTGTGGATCAGGCTGTTGTGGGTTCGACCCCCATCAGGCACCCCATTAACGCCCTCTTGTGAGGGCGTTTTTTTATCAGGCTTTGTCCTTGGGCGGGATCAGGCACCCCTACATCAGACTTCCGGAGTCTCGCCGTCCTTTGGCGCTTCGGATTCTTCAATTACCAGGAGCGCTTGCAGTTCTTACAGTAATTCCCCTTTAACGGCCGGGCAAATGGACCTGCCATGGAAATGGTGCTGAACAACTGTGCAGCCGGTTGTGGCTCGCTCGTTCTGACGATATTGGTCGACTTGCAAAAAGGGCAGTGCAGGGCGGACAAGGATTTTCCGCAATAGGGGCACGTCTCTGCGTCAGGCGAAACATCCCTTCCGCACTCTGGACATGCTACGAGATCAATATTTTTCTTCAGTTCCTTCGTATAAGAACCGGCTTTGAGATCGCGGCCACAATGTTTGCAGACAATCGCGTCCGCTTGGATTTCTTCGGCGCAATATGGGCATTTTTTCAGCGCTGGCTGTTCCTGAATGGGTTGTTCCTTGGGTTTCTTTTGGATCCCGGACTTGAGCGTTTGAAAAAGCCTTTGCACGCTGGATGGGGGTCCCTGGATTATTTCCAACCGCACCGGGCTGAACGGATCCAGTTTGCGGGTTCCGATCTGAAGAAAAACATCCTTTTGTTGAACGATCCAATCTCCGCCTAGCCTGCGCCGGACCACTTCTCCAAAATAACTCCCCCAGGTATGCACTGTGTTTTCTATGGAGATATTTTCAGGGATCCCGTCACTGGTTGCTTCTTTGTAACTATCATGGGCTTGTTGCAGCAACGCGTCCAACTGCTGCAGGCTGTTTTCGGAATAATCCAGGCTGACTCCAAATTTATCCCCGGCCGCAAGCACAGCTTTATCTGCCACTTGCAGCATTCGAGAATTTACATTGATCGGGTTCGACACCATAAGAGAACCTCCCTGGAAGATCCGGGGCAATCATAAATCAAGCATCTCCTGATAACAGTATAGCACAAACCGGAAGCGCAACACAATACCCAATTCTATCCGGAGACAGGGGTATAAATTTGCTACCGACCTGTCGCGGGGCCGGCAGGTATCATGATAGAATGAAGATCAACCTCAAAGGAGGCATCCGATATGCCGAATAATAAAAAGATAGCCTGGTTGGATGAACCGGAAGACCACGATTATCAAGCTGCCCACTCCTATCTCAGCCTCATCTATGACGAGAGCGCGGTCAGTGAAACCGTGAAGAAATTGGAAAAAGCGCCCATCTCCGAATTCAAGTCCAAGGATATCTTCAGGGCCTCGGGCCTGTCATTACTGGGTGTCAGCAATTCCCACGTGGAGCAGGACCGCCAGAAGATCGCAAAGGGGCACAAGCTGTCCCCCCTGTTGCTGGTGCGGGATCACCACCTCGGGCAAGTCGTCATTGCCGACGGTTACCATCGCCTGTGCGCAGTCTATTCGTATGATGAGGATGCGGTCATTCCGTGCAAGATCGTTTAAGGTAACCCGGCTCCATTATTATGCACCGGGCCAGACCGGTGATGCGCCTCTTCGGTATCCAGGTTGGCCTGCTTCAGGCAGCCCGGGGAAACACTGCTGCCTTATCTGTCTAGGCCAAATTTATAGGTCAGATTCCTTTATATTATTATAATCTAGCCACTTGGCAACACTCTTATTTTTCAGCAATTCGGTGTTACCAGCAGCCGCTTTTATCTTGGGCAGAATACTATTCTTGAACTCCGGGGTGGATGGTCCCTTTTGCTTAAGTCCCGGGTCCTTCTTGATCTGCTCTACAAGACCCTCCATACCCCGCTCTTCAGCCTGCTCAAAGAGACCTCCGAGATACAACCTTGTCCAGAGATAGACGATCAGGAAGCCACAGATCAGGAAGTATAGCAATAGTGCGATGGCAAAAATCTTGCTGCTGGCGAAATTTCCGAACCCGGCGGCTGTGTAATTGGCATAGTTCTGAAGAGCCGTTGGAATCTGTGCCAATTGGGTCAGGCCCACACCCACAAGGATCTTGGTTAGCCAATCAGAGATTTGCTCTAAATTCGTATTCTCTTGATAGGCATAGTTATTTTTTTTGTCTTGCTGAGTATTTCCTGCAGAGGTCTCCTGTAACTTTTTGGGTATTCCAAAAAGAAACCCGAGAAAACCTCCGGCCACGAGAGCGGCTCCCGCAACGACCAGTATCGTTACTGCTATTGGCACAGCTTGGGACAGGCTGGCGGCTTGCAACGAAAAAAGCATGGAAATCAACAGGCCCGCCAGGATGCAGCCAACGATTACCCATTGGGCTGTTTTAGCCTGTTTTATCAGCAGGGCCTTATTAGCATCTTTATCATTGTCGATCGGGGTGGTCTGAGTAGGCATGGGATCCTCCTTTATGCAGCAGACACTTGGTGGTTAAATAAGCATTTTGTTCACCTGAACAAATACATACGAGCAGTCTCCCTATTAAATGAGCTAAAATCAGTATAGCACGCTGGGGAAAATTTTCAATAGGCAAAAAATTCAAAACTCGTTCCACGATCCTGAGTTATTCACCTGACCAGCCGCAGGTTGCGCGAAGCTTGGCAAATAAAATGACTCACCTCGAAGATGACCATCGAGGTGAGTCATGGATCGCCTTTCGCCTTCCCGCCCTAATCGGCGGCCTTGAGCACCTCGATCTGGGCCTCTTCCGCCGCGGCGATCTCGGCGCCCTTCTTGACATTGACCGACCAGAGCAGCAAGATCCCCGCGATAAAGAACACCGAGATCGAGAGGATGCTGTCCTGCGGCTTGTGGGTGAGTGTGCCGACGATGCCGTACAGGAAGGGTCCAAGGATTCCGGCGAACTTCTCGCTCAGGCCGTACAGGCCGAAGAATTCGCCCGATTTGGCGCGCGGGGTCAGGCTGGCGAAGATCGTCCGGCTGATCGCCTGCGTACCGCCCTGCACGGTGCCCACCAGCCACCCGATCATGAAGAACTCCGCCTGGCTCTTCAGGAAGAAGCCCCAGATCGGGATCATGATGTAAACGATGAGACCGAGGATGACGGCGCGCTTTTCATCCAGGCTGGCGGTCAGCCTGGCGAAGATGTGCCGCCCGAGCAGGAACGAGAACAGGAAACCCAGCCCCTGGTCGCCAAAGATGAGCGCGAAGGTCATCCCCAGCCCAAGGGTCGGATGGGTGTTGGCATAGTAGCCCATCACCGGGAAGGTGACCCCGGTCCAGATGATCTGGGACACAAAGGCCGCCCGCCACTTGCTCGCAGGCATCGGGATCCGGCCGTACATCAGCACGTAGGGGAAGGCCACCAACTGGGTCATCAAAAGGGTCATGATGAGCGTGGAAGTGCTCAGGCCGATGGCAGCCCCGAAGGCGGTCGCCAGCAGGATGATGGCGCCGATGCCTTCCATATACAACCAGAAGGCCAGCAGCATCTTGAACATTTCGCGGTAGCGGGCGGCGTCCCGCAGGGTATGCCCCAGACGCGTGAAGGTATCCCGGATGGCGCTGCCGCGGCTGCCGTGGGCCAGCGGTGTGGCCGGCGGCTCGGGCACGTTCAGGAACAGCGGCAGGGAGAAGACCATCCACCAGACGCCCACCGTCAGCAGGGAGATTCGCACGCCCATGCTGCTGTCCAGCCCCAGTTTGGGGGCCAGTAGGAACAGGGCCGTATCGAGCGCCAGCAGGATCCCTCCGCCGATGTAGCCCGTTCCATACGCCAGGCTGGAGACCCGGTTCATATCGTCGGGCCGGGCCACGTGCGGCAGCAGGCTGCTTTCGAAGCCCAGGCACAGGTTCTCGGCGATCTGGGAAAGGAAGTAGAGCACCAACCCCATCTGCCACATCCCGGTGACCAGGATGAACATGGACGAGGAGACCAGGCTGGCCACCCCGGTAGAAATGATCAGCAGGCGTTTGCGTCGTCCGGTGATATCGGCAAACGCCCCCGCGATCGGCGCCAGGACGGCCGCCAGCAGCAGCGCCAGCGAGGTGACCAGGGCAAAGGCGTTGGAGGCGGAATCGCGCGCGATTGCCATGGCCGCGCTGTCCTGGCTGGACGCCCCGGCGGCCAGGAAGGCCGTCGCGGCAATGGCAATGAAATAAGGCGGGAAAAAGGTGGACGCCAGCACGGTGATGTACGCGTGGTCGGCCCAGTCGTAAAAGGCCCACGAACGGACGCGCCGGTTGTAGGTCTTCCTGGCCTGTGGATCGGAAAGCGATGCGGCTATTTCCATGAGGTTGCTCCTGAGGGTGTCGGATAACGGACCGGAGTTCCTGCCTGGCAGGCTGTTTCGGCCCGATTATATCAGAGGCTTCCCTGCAGCAGCAGACCTCCCGTAGGGGCGGGTCTGTGGATCGTCTGGCAATGCCGTTTTGCTGGAAACCATTATATCCGCCATAGGCGCATTGCCAAAAGACCCGCCCCTATATCCGGAACACGCCTCTACGCCTGATCCCCCCTCCCCCTGCTTCCGCCGCCGCAGCCGCCACTCCCCTCCGCCTGGATACCGCCAATTTCGGCGCTGGGCGCTCTTCTGGTCATGCCTTCTACCCGGGATTTTCTGTATCCTCCATCCAATGGACGGGGTTGGATTCGATATAGGATTGGATCCGGTAAAATTCATCCTCATTCCGGATAATGTGTTCGTAATAATTACGTTGCCAGATCGGGATTCCCGGCGTTTTGCGCAGCACGTTGATCCGCCTGGCCGAAAACGATTTAAAGGCGCGCACGATTTCGGATAATGGCTGGCGTTTCATCGCACCGTCGGGGCGGGTCTGTGAATTGTTTGGTAAGGCTATTTTGCCGGAAACCAATATCTCAGGCATCGGTACATTGCCAACAGACCCGCCCCTACCATCACCATCATCATTCAACAATATCACCGCGTGTACATGGTTTGGCATGATCACAAACTCGTCCAACGCAACCTGCGGATAATGGTCCGGCAGGGCAAACCAGGCGCGCTGCACGATCAGGCCGAATGGATTCAATTGCATCTCCGCATGGACGACCTGGCCGAACAGGCATTCCCGCCCGTGTGTCACGATGGTAACGTAATACGCGCCGGATCGGGAATAATCGTATCCCTCCAACCGGATCGAATGGCGATGATGGATTTTGGGGTCGAATGGCATAATACTACCAATTGTTTGGGCGGGTAATTGTCCGTAGGGGCGGGTCTGTGAATTGTCTGGCAAGGCCATCCTGCTGGAAACCATTATATCCGCCATAGGCGCATTGCCATTAGACCCGCCCCTGCATCCGGCAAACGCCTCCACGCCTTATCATCCTCCCCCCGCCTCCGCCGCCCAACCCTCACCGCTCTCTCCGACCTCCCCACCGTTCATACTTTTCCGACCTGTTAGGCCTGTAAGACCTGTTAGATCTGTGTGATAATGCAGGCACAGGCTCCCGACAATTCTGCCATCCGGGAGCAAGCCACCCTGAAAGGAGCGCGCATGGACGAACCTCGCAAGATCGACCGCAAGCTGGAACGCAAGACCCTCATCTCCTTCACCCCGGTCTACGATACTCGCAGGAACAGCCTCCTGGGCTACCTCCGCGACCTGACCGTGCAGGGCGCCATGCTGTCAGGCATCAAACGCATGGAACCCGGCCAGATCGTCACCCTGGCAGTGGATTTTCGTGAAACCCCTGAGATTCCGGCTACGCGCATAACGCTGCCCACCCGCGTGGCCTGGTGCCGGCGCGAACCGGCTTCCACCGACTATGTCACCGGGGTCGAATTCCTGGAATTGACCGACCTGAATAAAATGGTCATCCTCGCCATCCTGGAACGCTATCAATTCCGCCCGGAACCCGCCCAAGATCAATGAGTGTGTTCACCCCAGATGAACACGGATCCCCGGGGAGAACCGGGGACACGGGTAAGGGATTTATCCATAAATTGCTGTTCATCCGCGTTTATCTGTGGTAATAGGGTTTATCTAAAAATCGCTGTTCATCTGCGTTTATCTGTGGAGAAAATCTTTCCCCTACAGCCACGTATCCAAAAATTCCAGTACCGCCGCCCGCATCTCCGCCGTCTCGAGATGGCCCACCTCATACCTCTTTAACTCCCAGGCCTCCGGGCGCCCAAGAGCCCCGTAAACCGCCTTCAACTCCCGGTCGATCCGCTCCAGGCCGGCCGGCGGCGTCAGCGGATCATAATTCCCCGCCAGGCTCAAATGCGGCCGTGGCGCGATCAAGGCGTTGATCTCCGCGGTGCTAAAGTGCTTCAGCAGGGCTGGCACGTAATAGTAGATCCCATGTCCATCCAACCCGCCCGTTTCGATCAGGGCCTGGAAATCGGTCAGGCAGCAAATATCCACGCAGACCTGGATGCGGGTGTCGAGCGCGGCCAGCCACCACGCCATCGTGCTCCCCATGGATAAGCCCATCGTCCCGATGCGGGTGGAATCTATATCCGCCCGGGAGCACAGATAATCCACCGCCCGCAGGCTGTCGAACACCATCATGCCCCACAGCACCTGTCCCTGCCAGAGCATCTGCTTGAACTCTGCGCTTTCCGTGCGCCCGCTGCGCTCCCCGAACAAGCGCGCATCCATGCACAGGCTGGCGATCCCCCGCCCCGCCAGCGCCTCTGCATAGGGTGGCTGCTGCAAGAGCGTCCGGCCCCGGATCAATTCCTCTTTGCCCAGGGCATAATCCCCCGCGTGGGCATGGTTGTAGAGCATGCACGGGTGGGGGCCTTTTGTCTTCGGTCGCGCCAGGTACGCCGGAACGGCCTCCACGCCGTTGAGATCCAGACTGAGTTTCTCCAGGATATACGCCTTTTCCTCGGTTACCGACAACACTCTCCCCGCCACCGGCCGGTTCCGGTCGGGCAGGTCGCCCAAAAGGGCATATAGTTCCTGTCTTCTCTCCTCTGGATCGCTCATACCTCCCATTATATACGGGACCCGGGCAATTTTTGCGACATACACACCTAACTCCCCGGCCCCCTTCCCTTTTAGGGAAAGTCCCGCGTGTATTCCGCGGAAAGGGGGAGACGCCTCTTAATCCCATGGCAGCTTTTCAGCCCCCTTTCGAGTACCATCCTTTAGGGCAGCGGGCTAGGCGTTTCTGTCCATATTTTAGATGTCTGACGGAGAGCAACACCCCGTTCACGGGGCTTTCCTGACGAAAAAGCCCCCTTCAGGAGGCGCCGTTACTTAGCCCGCCGATTTATCGGCAGGCGATCATGGGCTTCAGCCCCCCGGCTGCCCTCGGATAATAAATCCTAACCGCCCGGGGATCCGCCCCGCTCGTGCTTTTCTCTGCGCTCTCCGCCTCCCATTCCTTGAACCCCTGGGTTTTCGATTATAATCACCCGGAGGTGGACAGAACTCATGCGCCGATCTTCCAACCTGATCCGTACTCTGGGTATCGTTTTCTTCTCTGCCGGGATTCTGGTGAACCTCCTGTTCTTTGCCTTGCTCACCTGGCCCGGCATCGAAGCCTATGACTATTTCGGCTACCAGCCTGCCGGTGCGGCCCTGACCAGCTTGAAATGTCCGTACGTCCTGACGACCCATGAGACCGGCCAGGTGACCGTCACCTATACCAATTCCTCCAGCTTGACCCTATCGCCGCAATTCCGGGTTCAGGTCAGCACCCCGGATCTGTTGAACCGCACGGTCAACACCGCCGCTTCCATCGCCCCGGGCGAAACGCAGGAACTGCACTGGGCCATCACATCGAATGACGTCGTCTTCGGGCGCATGATCCTGGTCGAAGTATATGTATCCCCCGTCTACGACACCCCGGATCGAATGGGGCAGTGCGGCACCCTCTGGGTGGATGCGCCGCAGGTCACCGGCATGCAGGTCTTTACCGCTGTGCTTGCCGCCGGCCTGCTTTTGACGGCCCTCGGCTGGGGGCTGTGGCTCGCGCGCTACCGTCCCGAACGGGCCAGCGGGCTGGATGTCACGCACGCCATGCTCGCCATTACCGCCATCGTGCTGCTCGGGATGGTCGCAGGCCTCCTGGGCTGGTGGGTGGTCGGTGTGGCCTGCCTGGTCCTCAGCCTCCTGCTGATCATCGCCACCCTCGGCCATTTCATCGCTCCGCGTGCATAGCAAATAAAATCACTCCATGGATAAATCCAACCTTGAAAGGAATTAAAGATGGCAACTGAAAATCCCGATACCTTGCTGGTTTTATGGACGAGCGGCGAGCGCGATGTGGCTTTGAACATGGTTTTGATGTATGTGTATAATGCCAAGGCGAATGGCTGGTGGAAAGGTCTGACCCTGCTGATCTGGGGTGCATCCCCAAAACTGTTGGCTGAAGATGCGGAAGTCCAGAAAAAAGTGGTTGAGATCAAGGACATTGGGGTACGTTTGATCGCCTGTAAAAAATGCGCCGAAAACCTGGGCCTGGTTGAAAAGATCGAGGCCCTGGGCATCGAAGTGTTTTATACGGGAGAATTCTTGACCGATTGGATCAAGTCCGGCAAGCCGATCATCACGATCTAGTACCCGGATTCGCTCCGCTCCCTATGGAACATTCTCTGCGGTCATCCGAATGTGTGTGTTAGGGTATCCCGCTTTTCAGCCCGCTTTCGCGTAGCACTAGTGCCTGTTAGGGAACGTGTGCCCGCTAGGGAACGTATGCCCGTTAGGGTACGTGTGCCCGCTAGGGTACGTGTGCCCGTTAGGGTACGTGTGCCCGCTAGGGTACGTGTGCCCGTTAGGGTACGTGTGCCCGCTAGGGTACGTGTGCCCGCTAGGGTACGTGTGCCCGTTAGGGTAACCCGCAAGTCAGCCCGCTTTAGCGGGCGTTGTATTCTTAGCCGGGGGCTTTAGCCCCCCGGCGGCTAAATTAAAAAATCCTCCTCCGCTCCTGTTCCTCTCCGCGCTCTCCGTGTTTTCCGTGTCCCATTTCTTGAATCTGCCGGTTCTCATCTTCCCACTTCTTGAAACCGCCCCCTCCCTCACCCTAACAGAACTGCAAACCTCATTGCCATTGTCCGGGAATGGACTTATACTCATCCTGAGGTGAGCCATGCCCAAACTTTCCCGTCGCGATTTTATCAAGATCAGTGCAGTCGGATTGGGTTCCTTGACCGTGGGCCAGTTCCTGGCCGCCTGCGGCCTCCAGCCCACCCCGGTCATTCCCCCCACTACCGTTCCCACTTCTCCGGTCCCATCCACGCCTACAACGGCTGCCCCGGCCGTTACTATCCCGGGAGCCACGGCCGTCCCACCCACGAACACCGCCGCCCCCGCCAGCTACCCCGACCTGGTCGTGGCCCAGGGCGGCCAGCCGGAGGCGCTCGTCCGCGCCGCCCTGGCAGCCCTGGGCGGCCTCGGGCGCTTCGTCCCCAAGGGCGCGGATGTCATCCTCAAGCCCAACATCTGTGTGGCCCACCCCTACCAGTACGCCGCCACCACCAACCCCTGGGTGGTCGGCGCGCTGGTAAAGCTGGCTTTCGAGACCGGCGCCGCGCGTGTGCGCGTGATGGATTACCCGTATGGCTGTTCGGCCGAGCAGGGCTACACCATCAGCGGCATCAAGGCCCAGGTCGAAGCCCAGGGCGGCGAGATGGCCTACATGACGCCCCTGTTCAAGTATGTCAAGACGCCCATCCCCGCCGGCATTGACCTGAAGGAGATCGAGGTCTTCGAAGATATCCTGAAGGCCGATGTGCTCATCAACGTCCCCATCGCCAAGAACCACGCCGACACCCGCCTGACGCTTGGGATGAAGAACCTGATGGGCGTTATCCTCAACCGCAATACCATGCACGTCAATCTCGGTCAGCGCATTGCCGACCTCACCAGCCTGATCAAGCCCAAACTGACCGTCATGGACGCGGTCCGCATCCTGGTGGCGGATGGCCCCAGCGGCGGTGGCAACCTGAACAATGTCCGCCAGATGGATACGGTCATCGCCGGTCCCGATATTGTTGCCGTCGATAGTTATGCCACCGGCCTGTTCGGTCTCAAGCCCTCCGACATCGCTTACATTGCGGCCGGCGCCGCCATGCGCCTGGGCCGCATGGACCTGCAGAACCTGGCCATCCAGAAGGTCTCCGTCGCCGGTTGAGAAAATGGCTGCTGGCAAAACGCTATGTGCGCCTGCCACGCATGGCCAAATACCGTATATGAACTCTACACCGGACACGCCGGAACCAAAAGAATCTACAATGGATAAAGATTTTTTGTCATTGCGAGGAGGGCGTACTTTGCCCGACGAAGCAATCCCCAGCTCATTTGGAGATTGCTTCGCCGCTAAGAACGCGGCTCGCAATGACACTATTTACTGTTCGCGTTGAAAAAGGCTTAAGCGTAGCATGGAAAAACGATCCAGGAAAAAGCTGCACCCGGGCCGGCCTTCCGGCCCATGGGTCACCGCTCGAAAAGCCACCCAGTATACTGCCTTGCTGCTCTTTATCGTGCTGTTCATCTGGAGCCAGCGGGATGGCTGGCCGCCGGGCTTGGTTAATATTCCCATGCGCCTCGATCCCCTGCTCATGCTGGCCCACCTGCTCGCCAGCCGTAGCCTACTGGCCGGCTCGGCCCTGGCCCTGCTGGTCCTGCTTCTCA
Source organism: uncultured Chloroflexia bacterium (assembly GCA_963837875.1). Taxonomy (GTDB): domain Bacteria; phylum Chloroflexota; class Anaerolineae; order Anaerolineales; family Villigracilaceae; genus UBA877. The sequence continues at coordinate 1,041,554 of CAWIOV010000001.1, read as the reverse complement.
CCCTGGTCTTCGGGCGGGCCTGGTGCGGTTGGATCTGTCCCCTCGGCGCCACCCTCGACCTGTTCCCCCTGCGCCGCGCCCAGGCCAAACGCGTTGAACCGTCCGGGCGCTGGCGCAGCCTGAAATATATCCTGCTGTTCACCATCCTGGTGGCGGCCCTCTTCGGCAATCTGACCCTGCTGTTCCTCGACCCTCTCACGCTCTGGTTCCGCACCCTGACGGTCAGTATCTGGCCCGCCGCGGACCAGGTTGTCACGGCCGTGGAATTGTTCCTGTATCCCGTTTCCTTCCTGGCCGGGCCGGTCTCGGCGCTTGACGGCTGGCTGCGGCCCGTCCTCCTGCCCGTTTCCCCAGCCTATTACCAGGACACCCTCCTGTTTGCCGCTATCTTCCTGGGCGTGATCGCCCTCAACCTGGCTGCGCCCCGTTTCTGGTGCCGCTACCTGTGCCCCCTGGGAGGGCTGCTCGGGCTGGTCAGCAAGCTGGCCCTTTTCAAACGCCAGGTGAATGAGGAATGCAAAGGCTGTGTCTTATGCGCCGGCGTCTGCCCCACCGCTACGATCGACCCTGCCAATGGCTACCGCAGCGACCCGGCCGAATGCACGGTTTGCATGAACTGCGTGGAGACCTGCCCGCGCGGCCTGGATGCCTTCAAGCCGGAGCTTTCTTTTGCGGAGCGGCAGGAATATGACCCCGGGCGGCGCGCAGCCCTGCTGGCCATCGGGACGGCCGCCGCCGCAGTTGCGCTCTTCCACAGCGACTTGCTCGCCCGCCGTGAATCGCCTTTTCTGCTGCGTCCCCCCGGCGCGCGCGAAAATAATCCCGATGTCGTCGCCTATACCAAATGTATCCGCTGCGGCGAGTGCATGCGCGCCTGCCCCACCCACGCCATCCAGCCTGCCGTGACCGAGGCCGGCCTGGAGGGCTTTGGGTCGCCGGTGCTCGTCATGCGGCTGGGCTTCTGCGATTACTCCTGCACCGCCTGCAGCCAGGTCTGCCCCGTCCAGGCCATCCCACCCATGACCCTGGCCCAAAAGCGCACCAAGCTCATCGGCCAGGCCTATATTGACCAGAACCGCTGCATCGCCTGGTCCGATCACCGCCCCTGCGCCGTTTGCCTGGAAATGTGCCCGCTTCCCACCAAGGCCGTCCAGGTGCAGCAGTCCCAGGTCCAGGGACCGGACGGGACCACTGTCACCCTGCAGTTGCCGCATGTCGCCCGGGACCTGTGCATCGGCTGTGGCATCTGCGAATACCAGTGCCCCGTCAGCGGCACGGCTGCCATTCGCGTCTTCAGCCCCCCGGCGATGGTGCAGTTCTGATAGTTTAACTGTCAGGTGATTGGGAAAAAAAGTAGACTGCCAAAATTGCAGTCTACTTTTTTTAGGTTGGGTACGATTAGATCCCGGCGCTTATCCCCCCGGCGAGATCCCTCCCGAGGATAGATTGCCTCCAATTTCGCCGCCGGGGATTTCCTCGGAAGCCAGGCCGATATCGGCATTAGGATGGCCGCCGGGCTTTATCTGCTGCTGGCTGCCACCGCCACTATCCCCACCGCCGCCACCGTCTGGACCACCGCCACCACCATCGGGGCCACCGCCGCCGCCACCATCCGGGCCGGCATGACCACCGCCCAAGACGGTCTGCGTTACCTGGCCGCCGCCATCGCCGCCGCCGCCGCCATCGGGACCACCGCCGCCACCATCCGGGCCGGCATGACCACCACCCAAGACGGTCTGCGTTACCTGGCCATCGCCGCCACCACCACCGTCGCCGCCACCACCGCCATCGGGACCGCCGCCGCCACCATCCGGGCCGGCATGACCACCACCCAAGACGGTCTGCGTTACCTGGCCATCGCCGCCGCCACCACCATCGCCGCCGCCACCACCGTCGCCGCCGCCAATGTTCGGCTCTTGCGGCGTCTGGCCACCTTCATCCCCTTCATCCCCACCATCTCCTTCACCACCGTCGCCAACATTCACAACAGAAGGCTGTCCGGCTCTGCCAAGCAGGAACGCGCCCACCCCGACGAGCGCCAGCACGACGATCACGCCACCAGCGATGAGCGGCAGGTGACCGCCGAAAGGCGAAGACGCCGGGGCACCACCTCCACTACTTGCTCCACCAACGGAGGGCATAGAAGAGTCTCCTGCCGGAGCGTCAACTGTGCCAGCCAACGTAGCCTGTGGATTGGTCGCCGTCTGCATTGCCATGGGCGTACCGGTTGGATCGGGAGTGGGTGCGGGCGTACCGGATGAATTGGGAGTTGCGGTGGCCGTACTGACCATTTGTTGAGAAACGGGTGTGTTCGTGGGTAACTGCTTCTGCGGGCATGGGATCTGTTTTTGTTGTTTATTAAAACACGTGGCCGCATAAGCCGGAGTGCCTGGCATTGCGAATAGGAATAATACAATGGCAAACCCCACCAGGTAAAGCAATGATCCATTTTTTTTTCATATCGGCTCATTTTACTATTAATAGTCTAGTCAACCTTATTGGGCCGGATTATATTCTAGATAAAAACTATCTTCAATGGTTCATTTGGGGGAATTGTACGATTTCGTACTTGGGTAGTGGTAACCAAAAACTTGGTCATTGGGGATTACCGGGATAAGAGGGTAGCCATGGTATGTTGGGCGGGCTTCGCCCGCCCAACATACCATGCTTCCTTCCTCATGACGATTCCCATGCAACCCCAAAAATGGATGCGCCACCCGGCTGCCAGAGGGGGTATCATTGCAGGCTGGGCAACCAATCCATCCCAACAGGATCATTGCAGTGAACACCGTCGTCTTCCTTTTCAAACTCCTCCTCACCCCTCTCATCGTCCTGGCAGCCACGCTGGTGGCGCGCCGCTGGGGCGAATCCATCGGCGGGCTTTTTATCGCCCTGCCTCTCACCTCCGGCCCGGTCTCGGTCTTCCTGGCCATCCAGCAGGGCCGCCCCTTCGCTGCGGCCGCCGCCAATTCCGCCATGCTCGGGCTGATCCCCGTCACGGCCTTTTATATCGCCTACGTAGTCAGCGCCCGGCGCTTGCCCTGGTATTGGTCTGCCCTCACCTCCATCTTCTGCTACTCCGCCGTGGTTGCCGGCATCTCTTTCCTGTCCATCCAGCCCTGGCTTACGGCACTCCTTGTGCCCCTGGTCCTGCTTGCCACCGTGCTGGCCTTGGGAAAAAGGATCGGGGCGGGTCCGCTGCTTGCGCCTCCTCGCTGGGACCTGCCCGCCCGCATGGTCCTGGCCACTGCTCTTGTCATCCTGATCACCACCGCAGCCACCACCCTTGGCCCGCTCTGGAGCGGGCTGCTCTCCCCGTTCCCCATCTTCACATTCGTCATGGTCACCTTCTCCCAGCGCCAGGGCGGGGTCGCGGCTGTCCGCCGCTTCATCCAGGGTGTCAGCCGGGGCCTTTTTTCGTATGTGGCCTTCTTCCTGGTCGTCCGCGGGCTGGTGCAAGGCACCAACTTGCTGCTGGTCTACGCGCTGGCCACCCTGGTCGCGTTACTGGTCAATGGAGCATTTCTGGCCGTGCAAATATTAAGAAGACCGCCGGTAACCCCTTGATAAGGTTTCCGCGAAAGCTTGGATCTCACAAACGGTCAATTTCCGGCGCCTCGACCTTGGCCACCTTCGCCATCGCATTATCAAACTTTGCTTCACTGGCACGCTTGGCACGTTTTTCGAGATAATCTTCTGTGCCCAATGCAGCCACCTTTTCCGCCAATGCAAGGGTAACCAGTTGATTAATGGAAACCTTTTCCTTCTTTGCCAAAGCACGCGCGGATTTATGTAAAGATTCAGGTAATCTCAGACTGAGTGTACTCATAATTCACCTATCATTTGGAGAAAGTCTTTCGGGGTAATCGCAATAATACCAAACTTTTCTGCTTTTTTGAAATCATCCCGATTATAAGTAACAATGTACTTACAATTGGCAGTTACCGCCAATTCCAGCAGCATATCATCATCCGGGTCTTTCAATTGTGGTCTCCACAGGTAATAAATTTGCCAACGATTTGCCTTACTAACAACATAATCAAGGATGTCATCAATTTCATTCTCATTCAAGGCGATTTCGCCGATCATTTTTTTCGCAACGGCTTCGTATTCGATAACCAAAGGAACAGACAAATTGACTTGGAACTTTTCGCTTTTTATGAGCGACATCAATTTATAGGAGGCACCATATTGAGACCTTAGCGCTGTGACAAAAACATTGGTATCAATGACAACCTGATGCATACTCATTCTAGTATTGTATATGATACCATTTCTTCTGTCAACCCAGAATTCCAGGCATTTCTATATTCATCTTCGTAACAACCGCGGCAGATCCCCCATCACTTCCAGCCCGGCAGAAGCGCCCACTCCATCGAATAACAGCTTGCCTTGCAGGCTTTCGAGCCGCACCTGCACCGTCGCGTTCATGCTCTCCAGCACCCGCTGCCCCATATCCACGCGCGTCGGCCCGCGCAGCAAGCCCCCCTGCCCGCGCCGGGCCACTAGCGTCAGGCGATAGCGCACGTCCCGCAGGCTCCATTCCACTTGCTCGTCCAGGATCTGCAGGGATTCGATGCGCGCCCCCGTATACGTGGCAAAGCGATACAACCTGCCCTCCACCCACAGGCCCACAATGAACCCACGGAAGGCGGTCCCCATCCAGGGAATGACCGCCACCGAAGCCGTAATGCAGGCCGCCGGCTGCCCGCCGAAATGGTTGCTCTGGAACCAGACCCACGCCGCCGGGAAGGCTTGTCCCCAATCCTTCTCGATGTAGCCGCGCCCGCCGCTGAAATCCATCCTCTTGCCGTTGAATGTCAGCGTCCCTTGCAACGAGTGCTCGAAGCTGAGCACCCCGTGGTAGCACTCCATCCGCGGTATCCACGCAAACGGTCCCATTACACCCGGCGAAAGCCAGTTCACCGGCCAGGGAGCCAGCGCTCCCAGGGCGATTTTGCCGCTCAGGCTGCCTTGCTGGCGCTCGATCTGCAACGACAACCGGCTGCCGTCGAAGCGGTTTTCCCCCACTTGCAGGGCAAACCGTCCCGGCTCGGCCCGGAAATCCTCCACCGGGAAAGTATGGTATGCCGTCGTTCCATCCACACCATCCAGCACCTGTACGAAAGCGTGCGCCTCATGCCCCAGGATCACGCCCGGGATGATCGCCACTTTACAGTCCGCCTCCGCGCTGACCAGTTTGTAATACCAGCCTTCAAAGAACGGCGGCTTTTTACTGGCTCCGTGGTACATGCTTGGGGTAAGGGTGGCTCGTAGTGACATTCCGTCTCCTGTTCTCATCCGGTCATTTTAGACCAATACCATTGATATTATCTCATATTTCAGCCGGATTGATCAGGGGTTTCCCGCCAGCCTCGCCGTTCCATCGTTTTTTATCGTTTCGCCCAATTCGCGCAGAGGGGTTGTCACCCTTCCATCGTTTTTTATCGTTTCGCCCAATTTACGCGGAACTCCCTTTCTGCATCGCCCGTAGTGGGACATTCTCCCCGCAAAAGGACGCAATGGTGCGCTGTGTCTCACCGCAGCTCGGGCTCACCTCGGGAAACAGCCGCGCATTTTTAATATGATATGATTGTGGAGAGAAATATCGTCTTCCAATTTGCAGTTCCATAAACCGAAGGCATAGCTTCCCTATGGCAAAAAAGCAGCCCAAATACCGTTCGTCCGGCCAATCTTGCTTCCAAAGAATACTTATATTGCTTATGACCTTGCTGGGAGTAGCCTGCATAGGTGCAGTGGCCCTATTGTATTTCGGATATTCCATACCCGGCGTAAAGATACCCGCCGCATATCTTAGTTTCATCCGGCCGCTCACGGCAGGTAACCCTGCGTCGGAATTCACGGCTACGATCACTCCCACTTTTACGGATACTCCCATCGTTACTCCCACTCCCACCCGCACAGCCGTCCCCACCATGACACCCATGCCCACCCGCACAAAGGCCCCCACCTGGACTTTGCTGCCCATGCTGATTACGCCCTCCATAACCCCTATCATACCCACCCTCACCGGGACGCTTCCCACCAGCACTCCCGTCCGTACACCCACCCGCACGCTCACGCGCACGCCTACCCGTACCCCCACCTTTACCAAGATACCGCCAACCTCATCTACAGCCACACCTCCAACCACAATTACTGTCACAGCCACTCCCACGCCCCGCTAAAGGCGCGGTCTGCCGGTCGCATAAGAAAGGACTACTGCATATGTCGCTACCCATTCCGGAAAAATTCCATGATCTCTTCACTCGCCCGCTGTTGTGCGCCTTGACCACGATCAATCCGAACGGACAACCGCACACCGTGCCGGTCTGGTGCGATTACGACGGGGAGCACGTGCGCGTCAATTTACCCGCGGCCACGAAGAAAGCCCGCAATCTGAAAACCAACCCCAAGCTGTCCCTGCTCGTGATGGATCCGCAAGTTTCCGGGCAGTAGTTTATTCCTTTTCCCCTTTTCCTTTTTCCTCCTGGAACAATCCCGCGTACTCGCCATAGCCTTCCTTTTCCAGGCTTTCCGCGGGGATGAAGCGCAGGGCAGCCGAGTTCATGCAGTATCGCAGCCCGGTCGGGGCTGGACCGTCATCGAAAACGTGTCCCAGGTGGGAACCGGCCTGCTTCGAGCGCACTTCCGTGCGGGCCATGAAAAGCTTGTGGTCAGTGTGGGTGAGGATATTTTCCGGCTCGAGCGGGCGGGTAAAGCTCGGCCAACCCGTGCCCGAATCGTATTTGTCCAGCGAACTGAAGAGCGGTTCACCTGAAACCACATCCACGTAGATGCCGGCTTTCTTGTTATTCCAATAGACATTGTTAAAGGCCGGCTCGGTGCCTTCGTGCTGCGTCACCTCGTATTGCACCGGGGTCAGCCGTTTGCGCAGTTCGGCTTCCGGGGGTTTGGTATAGTTTGTCATCCTTGCTGCTCCTTTTCATCCTTCAAGATCGCCTCGCCCTTGGTCAGCCAGGAGATCCCAAAGGCAATGATTGCCAGGGCTTCCAGCCAAAAGATCGGGTCAAGCGCATTAAAGGGGGCAATGCTGGCATTCGGTAGGACATGCTGAAGCACGGAATAAACCAGCAATAGAAAAACGCAAACGCTCATGCCATATCCACATACCCGGTAGACGGTATTCCTCTGCAGCTTCCGTATGGTGGGAATTGGCGTGTTCGTCTTGGTGAACAAATGCAGGCAGAAAACGATCAGGGTCGCGAAGAAACACGCTGCAAAGCCCAGGTGAAAATATCCGATCAGGATTTGATTACTGGTGGCTGCGCCATCCGGGGCGGTCGGGCACAGCGATATTCCCACGGCAAAAACGCAGGCCAGCTTGCTCAGAACGGAATCCAGCCGGCCGTAGCCATTGTATGCGAGCAGGAAGAAGCCGATTGCCCAGAGCGTGCCCACCAACACATTCCGCATCCGGGTATAGTAATACCCGCTGATCGAACCTTGTAATCCGGTATGGAATAGGAGCAGCGCCCCCAACGCGACCACGAACGGCAATGCTACTCCCAGTACTCCTATGGCAATTCGCAGGGTCAAATACGAGAAAACCATCGAGCTATCACTGGTTGGATCCGTATTCATGGCCGTATTCATGTCTGCTCCTTACGCCTCATCCTCCCCGGAAGGCGGCAGGAACTTCTGGCTGCGCCGCAGGATGTAGATCGAGGCCGCAATGAATAGGATCGTCACCGCCAGCAGTCCCAATTCGTACAGGCTGTTCTGGAACAGGATCGGCTGGTTCTCGATCTTGGTGCTGTCGGCGGTAATGACCAACATGCGCCGGATGGCTGCAATGGCGCCCACCACCAGGAAGGGTTCCGCCACCAGCTTGTGCGATTCAAGCGAGAGCGTGATCGTGTAAACGATTTCCATTGTCATCATCACCAACAGGACGCTGTCGAGGATCTCGATGGCCTGGTCACGGATCTGCCCGCCGATCACTGCCACATAGAGCGCCTGTACGCTCGAGACGAGCAACAGCACGGCCAACAGGGCCAGGACGATGGCAATGACGAATAGCACCACGCTTTCGACCCGTTTTAGGAAAACGGGCGCCCTGAATAATACCGGTTTCTTTTCACTCATACGTTCCTCCAATTAGTAATCTGACAAAGATAGTAGGTTATGATTTCCTTAATATACAACCAACCAGAAAACCCGGCAAGCGTTGAATTCCCCGGCCTTATTTCCTCCACCCCAGCAGGGACGGGAAGGAATAGCGCGGGATGGAACTCACCGAGTAATCCCCGCCATGCAGGATCGCCTCGGCAGCCAGTTGCCCGCTCTGGATGGCCGGGCCGATCCCTTCACCCATATCCGCGGTCGCCAAACCAAGCGCGTCCCCCACCAGGAACGCGTTGCCCACCTGGATCTCCGGCAGGTCCTGGCGCAGGTAATAACTGTGCCCGGCCGGCTTGTAGGTGTGCCCCCGGATCAGGCCGGCCTCTTCCAACTGCGTCACCAGATAATTCCAATGCCGCTTGAGCGTATCCGCCCGCCGCTTCAACTGCTCGGTCGCGCCGCCCACGCCCACGTTGACATACCCATCCTTCTTGGGCACGTACCAGGCATAGCCGGGCAATTTATTCTCAAAGAACCACAGCTTGCAGCGGGCATCTTTTACTTCATATTGGAATTCCTCTTCCTGGGCAACGATCAAGGCCTCCGGCCGCTTCGGGCTGGCCTGGCTGAAAAAGGTCCGGTAGACCGGGCAGTGCGTGCCGCCTGCCCCTACCAGGTAGTGCGCCGAAAATGCCTCATCCACCACATATTCCCCATTTTCCTGACGGATTTCCTTGACCTCGTGTTGATGGAATTCCGGCTCGGCCAGATGCAGCAGCCAGCCGTCGAACTCAAACCGCCGGATGGAATATTGGTGCGTGGGTAACGGGAATTTGATCCCGTTGATCGAGACATCGAAACGGGTAAACTCGGTCAGTCCATAGGGATAGCTCTCAACCTCCATCCCGACCGATCTGAGCACCTGCGGGGTCACCCAGCCGGCGCAAGGTTTAAAGCGTGGAAAATTGGCCTTATCCAGCAGGATAACCCGCACGTTGTTCTGGCGCAGCCGCCTGGCGCAGGCCGAACCGGCCGGCCCCCCTCCCACGATCAACACATCCGTCTTTATCACCTGCACCTCTTATCTCCTCTGCGCTCTCAGCAGTAAATCATCCTTCAATATTTATCAATCATTACGAGAACCGGCATTCCGGTTGTGATGTGCCTTCCCGTGTAAAGACGATCTGCCAGAGCTGTTGGTTGCGTGCCCGGAAACCTCCCGCGCTGGAGAGCAGGTAATAGCGCCACATGCGGTAAAAGCGCTCATCGTAATTCTTCTTCAACTCGGGCCAGGCCTTTTCGAAATTGGCGTGCCACGCCATCAGGGTGGGATCATAGTTGGGCCCGATATTATGCCAATCTTCCATCACAAACTTGCCCTCCATCGCCTTCCCCAACTGGGCGATCGAAGGCAGCAGGCCGTTCGGGAAGATATATTTGTCAGTCCAGGGTTCCCCGGTAGTATTACTTTTATTCCCGCCGATCGTATGGACGAAAGCGATCCCATCCGGTTTTAACACCGGTCCACCACTTCCATATAGGTTGCATAATTTTTATACCCGACGTGCTCCATCACACCGATCGAAATGACTGCGTCATACGTGCCGGTCACTTCACGGTAATCCTGCAGGCGCAGTTCCACCGGAAGGCCTTTGCAGAGCTGCATACCCAGGGCCACCTGCTCCTTGGAGACCGTCACACCCAGGATGGATGCGCCGTATTTTTCGGCCGCATATTTGGCAAAACTGCCCCAACCGCAGCCCAATTCCAATATGCGCATACCTGGGTGGATTCCGATCTTCTTGCAAACGAGTTCCAGTTTGGCCTCCTGGGCCTCGTCCAGGTTCCGGGCGTTCTTCCAATAGCCGCAGGTATAGTTGAGGCGTTTATCCAGCATCGCCAGGTACAGGTCATTGCCCAGGTCATAATGCTTTTCGCCCACCTCGAAAGCTCTTGCTTTTGATTGCCGGTTGAATAATCTAGACCTGGTTACCTGAAAAACCAGGCGCAGGTTGTTTCTAACTTTTTCATCCAGGTGCGCTTTAAGCACTCGGCAAATGAAATCGTCTATTGCTTCACAGTCCCACCAACCTTCCATGTACGCTTCACCCAGGCCCAGGGACGAATTCTGCAGAACGCGCTCATACAGGCGCTTGTCATGTACCTGCAAGTCCCAGGGCCGGCTTCCGTTGATCTGTATATCGGCCAGACCGAGTAATGCACGAACAGTGTCCTCTGACGTTGCCATAAGGATCCTCCAAGTGTTGGATTGTTAAGCAGTTTTTTATCCATTTTGCTGGATATACCTATATTGTAACCCCTGTTCTCAAAGCGGGGTTCGGGAATGATGGAACGTGAAATTAAAAATCCCCCGCCATTTTCGGCGGGGGAATCCATTCATTCTTCTACTATTGAACATTGTACTTGGTCAGCACGATGGTCTCGGTGCCACCGGCAATGCTTGTTCTGACCGATTGGACCTCTCCAACCCCTTTGGCGTACCAATCGGTGATGTTCACGGTAATGGGAGCGCCGACCGGTATGGGTGTTCCTTGCAGGATGGCCGATTCGGTTACTGCTTCAGTGCAAATGACTTTGGCAGTATTGAACGTCCCGGCCGGGACTGTGACCGAATCGGTGCCGGCGAAGCTGCACTCATAGTGCTGCACCATTTGGGAAGTGATCGAGCGCGTACCGCTGGTCACCAGGCTGTCATCGGTCAAATTAAAGTTCCACTTCTTCCCGTCTCTGAAAGAAGACGGCACAGTATAGCCATCCGTAGTAATGGATTGGCTGGTCACCTTCATCTTGGAAGTGGAATAATCGAGGCTGTCCGCTCCAGCCCCCAGGGGGGTCAGGTTGCCGTCCTTACAGCCCCATTTGAGGTCCGCGGTAACGCCCGTGCTGTAGACATCGTGGGTGGTGAAACCGCTGTCGCTCGCATCCGTTATCGTCCAGGTGTAGGTGTAGGCTCCCAGTCTGTTGCCGCTGCTGGAATAGGACCAATTCGTCCCGGTGGATACGGGGAAATAGGCATTGCTGCATCCCCCACTGGAAGGTACGGGGGCCGCCTGGGTCGGCGCGGCTGCTGTATGCATGGGCTGGTTGCCGGTATTTCCCACCGGGATTGGTTTGTTTCCTGAGGCTGTGCTCGCAGGCGAACCCGAGCAAGCCGCCAGAACCAGGATGAGCAGGGCGCTGCCCAAAAGAATCTGGATACGTTGTGATTTCATGCAATTGATCTCCTATAATTTATTTATTCAGACCTGCCCGGCCGTTACCGGATTGACAAGCCGAGGTCGCCACGTTTGGCGGCCCATAATTTGAATATACCTAATTATATCAAATAAATATAATATATTAATGGCTGGACCATCCCCTGGAAGTACCGGAGCGGAGCAGGCATGCATCCAGCCTCATGATGACAAGATAAATCCCTGCGTTGCTGCGCCGGGAAAAAAGGCAAGCTCTGCTATAATACAGGAGATATTGGAAATCATTTGCGGAGGGCACATTATGGCATCCAGCGCCAGTCTTGAAGGCATCAAAAAAGCCGTTTTCTTCCCTTTTCAGGGAAAAAAGTGGGGCGAAAAAGTGCTGATCGGTTCGGCGCTCACCTTTGGGAGCTTCATCATCCCCATCATACCGGCCATCCCCGTCTTCGGTTACTTCGCGCAGGTCATGCAGCAGATCATCCTCAAACAGGAAGACCCGCAACTACCCGAGTGGAATGACTGGGGCGCGCTGTTCAGGGATGGTATTAAGCTTTGGGGCGCAGTCATCCTCTATCTTCTGCCTGGACTGATTCTGGGGTTCGGCGGCTATGCCCTGTTCATGGGGCTCGATATTGCGATGGCGGTTTCGAGTACAACATTGGCGCAGTCCGGTTCCCTTCCATCCGCTTTGCCCATGTTCGCAAGTGGGATCGGGATGTTCCTGGGCATAGCAGTCATGCTGCTGGGTTTTCTCCTGGTGTATGTCGCCTTTATCTTTATTCCCCCGGCAGTCGGGAACATGATCGCCAAAGGCAATTTCGGCGCGGCCTTCCGCGTTAGGGAATGGTGGCCGGTCTTTAAAGGCAACCTGACCGGCTACCTCCTGGCAGTCGCGCTCGCTTTGGGACTGTTTTCCTTAATGTACATGCTCGCGATGGTATTCTATGCAACCATCGTCCTGTGCTGTTTGTTGCCGTTCGCTTTCGCGTTTATCGCCTTTATACTCGGCCTGGTAGGTTTTAGTCTTTTCGCGGTAGCATATCGGGATGGGATGAGCAAGCTGGCAGGGAACGTGGAACAACCCACAATCAGCAGTCAGACGACAATGATTAGCGTTTAGAGGGATCGAATTCCGAACCCATCCGCCCTCTACAGGTTTTCATTTGCAATCCTGCTATATAATTAACGGGATAAGTGCCAGCGCAATCGGCGGAACAGTCATGCTTTGGCGTTTACGTTCCAATCAATGAACATGGGCATTATTTCCTGGCGAAAGCCTGGATAGCCTGTTTTTTTTGTTTCATCCCCTCGGTATTCCGATCTCGATCATCCCCTCCAACACCCGCACCGGGTAGGATGGAATATCCACTACCGCCGGCAGCGAGGTGGCCTTGCCGGTGCGGATATCGAAACGCGCCCCATGCCGTGGGCAGATGATCTCGTGCTCTTCGATCTCCCCATCCCCCACCGGTCCGTTATCGTGGGAACACACGTCCCCAATCGCATACAAATTCCCGGCCAGGTTGAAAATGACAATGGATTTGCCCCCCGCCTCGATGAATATCCTTTCCCCTTCGGGAAGCTCACCCGCCGGGGCGATCTGGAGGAAGTCTACTTCGCTGATATCAAGAGCAGTGTAGTTGAACATAAGCTCTGATTACCCGATCCCTGATTCTCTACGCGATCAATTCATCGCTGGATTCACCCAGGCCATAAACCCCGGCTTTGAGCACTTTCAGGGAGAGCAAGGCGCATTTCAGGCGCACGGGGCCGAGTTCGATCCCGAGCAGGTCCAGCACATCCTGCTTGGAGAGTTTTTTCACATCTTCCACCGACTTGCCGATAATGGACTCGATCAACAGGTCCGCCGAGGCCTGCGAGATGGCGCAGCCTTTTCCGTCGAAACGGCCATCCGTCACCTTGCCGTCCGCGTCGACGCGCAGGCTCACTTCGATGTGGTCGCCGCATAATGGGTTATCGTCCTCGAAATAAATATTGTTCGGGTCAAGGTGGCCGCGGTATTGCGGGTTCTTATAATGGTCGATGATGAGGTCGCGGTAGAGGTCGTCCATTTATTGAAATATTTCCTTAACCTTATAAATCCCATTGACAAGTGCATCCACTTCCTCTTTGAGGCTGTAGATATAGAAGCTGGCGCGGGCACTGGCAGTTATGCCAAATTTCTCGTGCAGGGGCTGGGCGCAGTGATGACCGGCGCGCACGGCGATGCCATCCTGGTCAAGGATCTGGGCAATATCGTGCGGGTGGACGCCCTCCAGCGTAAAGGAGGCCACCCCGCCTTTTTTATCAGCCGCTGGGCCAAAGACCTTCACCCCGGGGATCTCTTCGAGGCGTTCCAAGGCGTAGCCCACCAGTTCCTGCTCGTGCGCGGCCACCGCTTCCATTCCGATTCGGCTCAGGTATTGCACGGCTGCGCCGAAACCGACCGCCTCGGCAATCGCCGGGGTGCCGGCCTCGAACTTGTGCGGGAGGTCGTTGGGAGTGAACGAGCGCAGGTGCACGGTTTTGATCATGTCGCCGCCGCCCAGGAAGGCGGGCATCTTTTGCAGCAACTCGGTCCTGCCGTACAGCGCCCCAATGCCAGTAGGGCCGAGCAGTTTGTGGGCCGAAAAGGCCAGGAAATCCACACCCAGGGCCTGCACATCCACCGGCAGGTGCGGCACGGATTGCGCTCCATCCACCAGGGTGATCGCTCCGGCGGCGTGCGCCTGGCGCACCATCTGTGCGACCGGATTGATCGTCCCAAGAACGTTGGACATGCCGGTAAAAGCCACCAGCTTCGGTTCCCTGGCAAGCAGCGCACCATAGGCATCCAGGTCGAGCAGGCCATCCGGGCTCACCGGGATGAACTCCAGCTCCACGCCACGTTCGGAAGCCAGCATAATCCAGGGCACCAGGTTGGAGTGATGCTCCATCTCGGTCAGGATGATCCGGTCGCCTGCTTTCAAGGACGCACGCGCCCAGGTGTAGGCCACCAGGTTGATCGACTCAGTGGCGTTGCGGGTGAAGATAACCTGCTCGGCCGAGGCAGCGTTGATGAACTTCGCCACATCCTCACGCGCCTGCTCGTACATGCCGGTGGCTTCTTCCGCCAGGGTATGCACACCACGGTGGATATTGGCATTGTTGGTTCGGTAAAACGAATCCATGGCTGCCAGGACGGAATCCGGCTTCTGGGTTGTGGCTGTGGAATCGAGATACACCAGCGGAACGCCGGGGCGTATTTCCCGATTCAGGATGGGAAAGTCTTTACGGATTGCGAGAGCGTCAAGTGGCATATGGATCAGACGTCAGGTGCCAGGTTTCATTGTGCCAGAGGAACACATGGCACGGGAACACGTGGCACACTAATACTCCAAAATCTCTTTGTTGCCTAATTTTTTCTGGGTGCCGAGCGGGCGGATGTGTTCGGAGGTCACCGGATACCAAAGAATGCGGTCGGGCACCATCCAGCCGTCCGTCAAATAGACGTTGGTGCGGAACTGCACAGCCACCATCTTGCTATCCACCTGGACAACGATGCCTTTCAACCAGCCGCGGATACGGTCGTTGTTCTTTTCGTGGTCGCAAAATACCTCCACGGTATCGCCGACCTCATAGGCGTGTTCGGCGCCGGGTGAACGCATGAAGGAAAATTGAGTCATGGGGCCTCCCCGAGGAGATGGTCTTCTTGGCTTATTGTAGCGATGGATATCTTGTTTGGCAAGCGGTTTGATCGTCATTCCGCGGCCGTCTTTTCATGGATCGCCTGCTGAAAGCGGGCGCGTACACCTTCAAACGGGATGCGTTGCATAATGGGATCGAAGAATCCTTCCACAAGCAGCCGCTCGGCTTCCCTCTCCGGAATGCCGCGCGACTTGAGATAGAACAGAGG
Source organism: uncultured Chloroflexia bacterium (assembly GCA_963837875.1). Taxonomy (GTDB): domain Bacteria; phylum Chloroflexota; class Anaerolineae; order Anaerolineales; family Villigracilaceae; genus UBA877. The sequence goes on along the minus strand of CAWIOV010000001.1, from coordinate 1,026,359 downwards.
CTCCTGTTCGAGTTTGCCGACCGTCGCACCGTGCGTACAGCGGACATCATCAGCTAAAATTTCCAGGCCCGGGATGGAATCGGCGCGCGCATCCGGGCTGAGGATAAGATTCCGGTTGGCCTGGTAGCCATCGGTCTTCTGAGCGCCGGGGGCCACGTAGATCATGCCCTGCCAGACCGAGCGGCTATGGCCCTTGAGCGCGCCTTTAAAGAGCAGGTCGCTGGTGGTATGCTGGGCCAGGTGGTTCTGCTGGGTGTCGTGGTCAAGGTGCTGGTCGCCGTCTGCGAAATAGAAACCGGACATGCGCCCGGTAGCGCCTGTGCCGGCCAGATCCATCTCAGAGAAATTTTTCGTCAGGTGCGAGCCGACCGCGCCGAAGATCCAGTCCACATTGGCGCGGCTGCCCACGTGGATGCGCTCGTGGCTGAAGTTCCAGACGTGCCGTCCCCACGACTGCAGCTCGACAAATTTCAGGCTGGCGCCATCGCCGACCTTGATCTCGACGATGCCGGCGTGCATGGAAGCAGCGCCTTCATCCGGCGAAGCCGCCTCGTGCACGTACGTCACGGAGGCATCTTCGTCCACCCATACAAGGATATGCGAAACATGCGCCAGGCCCGGTCCGGGCCCCCACAGCAGGCTGTTCAGTGGCTGTTCCACCCGCACGCCCTTGGGCACGTACAGAAGAACACCGTTCTGCGCCAGCGCCCCCGCCAGGGCGGCAAACTTGCCTTCCTCCGGGCGGACGAGTTCCCCCGCCAGCCGGGCCACCAGGCTGGGGTTTTCCACTTCGGCAGTGCGCAGGTCGGTAAAGACCACCTTCCTGCGCACCAGTTCAGGCTCAAGCGTGCTGCGCGCGCCACCCGGCAGCAGGATCACCTGCCCACCCTGCCGGTCGGCGGTGAGCGGCCGGAGCAGTTCATCGGGGACAGGCGCTAGTTCCCGGAAGGCCGCCGGGTTGGGTAGCCGGAAGGAATCCGCCGGCAAGAGTCGCAGGTCGGTGCGCCTCCACGCTTCCTCCGTTACAGAAGGCATAGCCAGCCGGGAATAAGTTTCCCAGGCGCGCCCGCGGTAACTTTTCAGAGCGCCTCCGGACGGAACCATATCGCCGGTGAAGGCAAAGTTCCGGGCAGCCGCTTCCGGGCGGCGGGAACGGGTGATAACGACTTTCGGTTTTTCCATCATAATCAGCCGATTGATCCTTCCATTTGCAACTGGATCAGCCGGTTCATCTCGACGGCGTATTCCATCGGTAGTTCCTTGACCAGCGGTTCGATAAAGCCGGAGACCACCATGGTGGTGGCCTGTTCCTCGCTCAGTCCGCGACTCATTAGGTAGAAAAGTTGTTCTTCGCCCACTTTCGATACGGAGGCCTCATGGCCGATGGAGACGTCATCATCGTCTATCTCGATGGTGGGGTAAGTATCCGTGCGGGACTGCGGGTCGAGCAGCAGCGCGTCGCAGACCACGTTGGATTTGGAACCTTTGGCACCCGTATAGACCTTGACCAGGCCGCGGAAGGAAGCCTGCCCGCCGCCCTTGCTGATGGACTTGGAAGTAACCTTGCTGGTGGTGTTCGGAGCAAAATGCACCATCTTGGAACCGGCGTCCTGGATCTGGCCCGGCCCGGCGAAGGCCATCGAGAGCATTCCGCCGTGTGCCCCCGGTTCCATAAGGTAGCAGGAGGGGTATTTCATGGTGAGCTTGGAGCCGAGATTGGCATCCACCCACTCATGCGAGGCATTGCCATATACCTTGGCGCGCTGGGTTACCAGGTTATAAACGTTGGTGGACCAGTTCTGGATGGTGGAATAGCGTGAACGCGCCCCGCGCTTGACGATGATCTCGATTACGCCTGAATGGAAGGAGTTGGAAGTGTATTGGGGCGCGGTGCAGCCCTCGACATAATGAACCGAGGCATCCTCATCCACGATGATCAGGGAACGCTCGAACTGGCCGACATTGGCGGTGTTCAGCCGGAAGTAAGCCTGCAGCGGCAGGTCCACTTTGACACCTTTCGGCACATAGACGAACGAGCCGCCTGACCAGACCGCCGAATTCAGCGCGGCGAATTTATTGTCTTCGATCGGGATGACCGTGGCGAAGTATTCGCGGAACAGGTCCGGGTGCTGGCGCAAGCCATCCTCGATGGAGAGAAAGATCACGCCCTGCTTCTCGAGGTGTTCCAGGATGGAGTGGTAAACCATCTCCAATTCATACTGGGCCCCCACGCCCGCCAGGAACTTGCGCTCTGCCTCCGGGATGCCCAATTTATCGAAGGTATTCTTGATGGAATCCGGAACATCCTCCCAGGAACCCTTCGAGCCTTCTGTTGGCTTGACATAATAGAAAATGTCATCCAGGTGCAGCCCGGAAATATCCGGGCCCCAGGCCGGCATGGGGCGGGAAAGGAAATGCTCCAAAGCCTTCAGGCGGAAATCCAGCATCCATTGCGGCTCGGCCTTCATCCGTGAAATATTCTCGACCACTTCCTGGCTCAAGCCTTTGTCGGATTTGAAAAAGTAGTTTTCCTGGTCGTGAAAACCGTATTTGTATTGTCCAATATCGTCCAATATCTTTGCGTCTTCGCTCATTATATTCACCATAATTTTCACGTGCCGCTTGCCACGGTTCAGGTGGCATGTGCCACGCATTATGTGCCTAAGTTCTCGAATAATGCTTTACGCTTATCTCCTCACGCCTTTTCCTCTTCGTACTTCTCACGCACCCAATCGTAGCCCTGTTCTTCGAGATGCAATGCCAGGTCCGGGCCACCCGATTCGACCACGCGTCCATCCAGCATGATGTGGACGAACTGCGGCTTGATGTAGTTCAGCAGGCGCTGGTAGTGCGTGATGACCAGCGCACCCAGGTGCGGGCCGGATAGGGCATTCACGCCATCTGCAACGATCCGCAGGGCGTCAATATCCAGGCCCGAATCGGTCTCGTCCAGGATGGCGATCTCCGGTTTGAGGGCCGCCATCTGCAAGATCTCGGCGCGCTTCTTCTCGCCGCCGGAAAAACCGTCGTTCAGATAGCGCCCGGCGAAAGCGGAATCCATCTTGAGCATTTCCATCTTTTCCTTGAGCATATTGCGGAACTCGAGGATCGGGATGCCCTTGTCCTGCGGGTTTTCGGCCCGCCGCCGGGCATTCACGGCCGTGCGCAGGAAGTTTGCCACCGTCACTCCGGGGATGGCGACTGGGTATTGGAAAGCCAGGAACAGACCCAGGCGCGAGCGCTCGTCCGCTTTTAAGGCCAGCAGATCCTGCCCTTTAAACCAGACTTCCCCGCCCGTTACAGTATATGAAGGGTGGCCCATCAGGGTATATGCCAGGGTGGATTTGCCGGTCCCGTTCGGGCCCATGATGGCGTGGGTTTCACCCTGTTTCACCGTCAGGGAGAGCCCCTTCAGGATTTCCTTGCCTTCGATGCTGGCGTGCAGATCTTTGATGACCAACTCGGACATAAATACTCCTTTTTTTACTGCCGAATTGCTATTATAGCAAAAAAGGAACAAAATGTCAATATTTATCACTTTTTTCTAGTATATTAATCCATATCAATTCGAATATTAAAGAACTATCGCATTTTGAGTGCAGGCACTCAAAATGCGATCTCGTTCTAAATTTTTGAAAAGGGTATAAAGAATAACCAGGTTGTCGTGGAAGCGTAGGGCAAACGTAGTCCGCCCGTCAAGCACATTTTGGAGAAGCTGATAAACTATATCCCGTAAGGCGATTTCTCTTCTCCTCCTTATCAAGAGAGCCGGGGTCGGCGTCCCCGGCTCTCGCGATTCTACTCGACCGGGCGCGCAAACTGGAAAGATATTTTCGCTATTTGAAGGAGATAACAATGAAATCTATATCCCGTGAGTACCCACCGATTATAAAGAAACTGACCGTCTTTTCCCTGGTTTTTTGGACCGTCTTTTCCCTGGTTTTTTGCATGATAGCCAGCTCTTGTGCAAGCCATCCCGCGGCAAAGGCTGCGCCGATTTTCACACCCACGCCTGCCCCTACAGCTACGCAGGCGAGTGGAACCAACCCACAGGGAAAAATCCTGGTTCAGCAGCAGTCCAGCCTCTATCTTGTCAATCCGGATGGGACGGACAGCCAACTTGTATTTTCTCACGCTGATCTTTTTAGTTGCCCCAATTTCTCGTTTCTGCTCTGCTCTTCCTTCATTGCTAACTCTTATATTCTCTGGCATCCTATTCGTTTTTTTTTCGATACGCGGAACGAATACCCCCTGCCTCCCATGACCACTTTTTTTATCATACCCGGCTCCGGCATAAAAATATGAAATCCACAGGCTTATTCATATGGAGAATTGTTGCTGAATCCAAATACTTCAGCAAAAGGAAGCAGTATAATTAACTCATGCGCAAACTCTGGTTCCTTGTCTTAGCCCTCCTTCTCGCCGCCTGCACGCCCGGACAATTCTTACGCCCGACCGTTGCGCCCACCGCAACCACCCGGCCAACCGCCACGCCGACGCTCACCCCCAGCCTCACCCCCACCGAAACTTCCAATTTCACCCCGACGGTAAACACATACCCGATTGATCTGGCCAAATTGGACACGCTGCCGCCGAGCTATGCCGACTTGGTGGCGCATCCGGAAAATTACGTTCAGGCTCCCGATCCCCTGGCCGGCAAAGCCGCCTTCGATGCCTGGTGGGAAAAATTGATTGCATCCGTGGGCGATCAAGAACAATTGCTGCCGAATGTCCATATAACCAGCGATGTATCACGCGTCGGTTATCTTAATTTCATTGCGATCGGTAATGAAGAACAACCCATCCTTAAGACCACGGGGACCCCGCAATTTTTCTATTACGTAAAATCCGATGGGACCCTTATTCCCGTTCTGATCTTTACTCCTTCATACATATCTGAATCCGGCCGGCCTGAACCCAGCCTGGGTACCTTTGCTTTCATATTGGGGTACCCAAAGTATCTGGATTCGGATGGCTGGGACGCGCTTAAAAATATACAAAGTGGAAATAAGATCAAAATGCTCATAGGGTTTGAAGCCACGAATCCATCGTTATCTCCTTACGAAAGCCAATTGGTTGCCTCCGGGTTGGATTGGGCGGTCGGCTCCGGTCCGGACTACCTGTACCGGATTGGTGCTGGCGCGATCTACACGGAACCATGATGATTGTGACAGTCATCTTATTGGCTGTCATATACAACCATCATAAGTGGGATATTTATGATATTATTCTAAATTATTGACAAACGCCAATGAGACTGTTATACTCCAATTTATGAATAGCACCCGTGATCGTATTATGCAAACACTGTTGCGCCAGCCGCGTCGCACCATTAACGACTTGGCCGAAGCAGTTGGGATCAATCCCATTTCAGTGCGGCACCACCTCACCAATCTACAGGTGGAAGGCTTGGTGAGTACCGACGAAGAACGCCATGGAGTCGGGCGGCCGCGCTTGGTCTACTTCCTGACTGAGGCCGGCATGGAACATTTCCCAACGCGCTACCTGCGCCTCACCAGCCGCCTGCTGACCCAAATGAAAGAGAGCATGCCCGCTCCGGTGGTTAGCAAGCTCTTCGCCGAGATGGCCGATGGGCTGGCTGAAGAATACGCCAGTCAGATGAAAGGCCTGAACATGGAAGACCGCCTCGACCTGGCCAAAACCCTGCTGACCGAGGAAGGCTTCGATATCCAATGGGAGAAGACCGGCGGGCAGTATCAGATCCACGAGATCACCTGCCCTTACCTGCAAATTGGCCTGAACCACCCGGAAGTCTGCACGGTTGACCAGACTCTCATCTCCAGAATGCTGGCCGTGCCGGCGGAAAAGGTCCAGTGCATCCTGCAAGGGGACGCGCACTGCACCTACGTGGTCCAGGCGGAGGGCCTGGCAAAATGAGCGACGCGCCCGTCACCCCGATCCATTGGGACATTCACGACACACACCCGCAACTGGTCGAGCCGCTGCGCGCCAAGCTGGCAGAAGTGGTTGATCCGGAGATCGCGCTCAATGTGATCCAGTTGGGCCTGGTGAGGAATGTGACCATCGCCAATGAACTGGCAAATATGTACGTTTTGCTCACCACTCCCTTCTGCCCGTATGGCCCGGCCATGTTGGAAACGATCAAGCAAAAAGCGAAGGAAGCCTTGAACATGCCGGTCAGCCTCAATCTGGGCATGGAGCCATGGGACTTTTCGTTGATGGAGGACCCCGGCGCGCTGGATTGGGGGTTGTACACGTAATTTTTTTAAGTTAGATTATTTCGTTTTGAATATACTCATCATTTTCATAGCCAGGTTCATATCCCCGGCCAACTTGAGCTTGCCCATCATGAAGGCCTGCATCCCGTCCAGTTTGCCGGTGAAGATCTTGATGAAATTCTCGGAATCGGCCGTCAGGGTCAGCTTGGGGGTGGTCGGGGCAGTCCCCTGCGCCACAACACACTTGCCATCCTTGATGGTCACGAACCAGTCCCCCGCACCTGCGCCCGTAAATTTAAGCTGCACCAGTGCGTCTACACCCACCGCCTTCTCGGGGATAAATGCCTTTGGCATGTTTTCCATGTATTCATTGATCGTTGTTTCAGCCATTGCTTTTCTCCTTTTGGATATATTTTACTCTACCGGACCGCTTTAAAAACCCATGCCCGGAAGATTCACTGGAAATCGCCGGGACGAATTTACAGGGCTTTCTTAAAGTCGTGAAATAAGGGACAGCGCCGAGGAAGGGTTGGCATCGAACATGCGTCTGGCTTGGGCATGATTGGAAAAGCCATGTATATTCAAAAGGGCAATAACCAGATTATTGATGATTGCCATCGAGCGAGCCATTGTTTTGTGCGTCATCCTGGTTTTGTCTTCATGAAAAGTAGTATCGCGGCGATAATGCAATCCATTTTCGATGCCCCATTCTGAGCGAACAAGTTCGAGCATTTTATCCGGGTTAGCATCTTCTGCTGGTAGGCTGGTGATGCCATATTGAGTTTCTTGGTGTACTTCGCCAGTGCCTATATGGGTAAAATGGCGCTCCATTTTGAAAACTTGTTGCACCCAAGGCCAATCTAGATAATCGTTTAACAGCCGGCTAATGGTAATTGTGCGTTCTTCCAATCGTCCGTGATCCTTGTCGATGGTTTTAGCTGTTTGAAAATCTTGCGGTGGGCATCCCTGTCCAGGCTTAGCTTTCTCGGGGGTAAACAATACCTCGATTGCCTGACGTATACTGCGGTGGTTGTCTTTGACAATCCAGACAAAGTTGCCTTCTGCACCCACGATCTGGCTCGATAATGCTCTTTGGGTTTGCATGGCATCACCGAGAACGATTTTTCCCTGTAGCTTCAAACTCGCAAGCAGTGTTGGAGCGACAACAATTTCATTTTCTTTCTCCTTTTCAACTGGCAAATGCTTCAATGGGATGCCCGTCTCCGGCAAATAGGCAGTCAAGAGATGCAACCCAAATGGATCATCTGGTGTGATAGTGCCACGTACTGTTTTCCCGTCAATGGTGATCACCTGATACTGTTTCTTCTCAGCCAGTTGCATCAGAAATGACGTGACAACACGATCCAACTCACTCTCATAGGTCACCATGATACGTCGATATGTACTGTGGTGCGGCATCTTCGAATAGTTCAGCGATAAAGATTCACGCAGCCACTCATTGCGATTCTTTGCCCAATCTGCGATCCCGTAGGGCGTATCTTGCCCACATAGCTTCGCTAAGACCACAAGCAACAAAACAACTGACAGGTTGTATCGGATACCCCGTTTCTTGCGAACATCCGCTATCTTCTGAAAATAATCGTATAAACTACCTGCATCAAAAATAAATTCAGTTGTGTTACACTCCATTTCGGCCTTCCTCGGTTCTGATTTGGTGGTGGAACTCCAAATTTACCGGAGAAGGCCTTTTTATTCAATTTCCTTGACTTTAAGAAACCCCTGGACGAATTTAATAATAAAATTGGGGAAAAAATCAATCTGTGCTATAATTGTCCAATATGGCTGAAAACACGCCTGTACTCCCCTCCTCGGAAGAGATCGCTGCCCAGCAGGCTGCGCTGCGCAAACAGCGCTGGATCATCGCTGGCGTGGTCGCCGTCGCTGTCATCCTGGTGGCGGCCGTTGTACTGGCTGTGATCGGGCTTGTAAAAGCCCCTCCCGGCGTGACTGCTACCATTCGGGACATCTTCATTATCTTCATGGCCTTTGAATCGCTCATTATCGGCGCGGCGCTGGTGGTGCTGATCATCCAGTTGGCCAGCCTGATCAATTTAATCCAAAATGATGTCAAGCCCATCCTTAAATCCACCAATGAAACGGTCAATACCCTGCGCGGTACGAGCGAGTTCCTGAGCGAAAACCTGGTCGAACCGGTCATCAAGTTGAATTCCTACCTGGCCGGGTTGCGCAGGTTATTTGAGCTTTTCGGTGTCAACCTTAAGTGATTCACTTTAAAAAGGAGATATAAAATGTCTGACAGTGATAATTTTGGCATGTTCCTGGTTGGCTTTGTCGTTGGCGGCGTAGCCGGCGCAGTGGCAGCCCTCTTGCTGGCCCCCCAATCCGGTGAAGAGACCCGCACCCTGATCAAAGACAAGAGCATCGAGCTGCGCGATATGGCCGCCGAACAGGCCGACGTGTTTGCAACCCGGGCCGGCGAAGTTACCACCGAGGCCCGCACCCGCGGCAAAAAGCTGGTCGACTCCGCCAAAGAGGCCGTTGCCAGGAAGAAACCAGCGGCAGAACCCCCGGCTGAACCGGCTGCTTAGTAATCCAAGTGTGCAACCCTGCGAGGGTTTGACCGGCTTTGGTCAAACCCTTGTTTTGTACTGGACAAAAGCATCCCTATTTTCGATTCGTCGAGAGTGGAAAAACCCCGCTTGTTGAAGGTGGGGTTTTATCGTCTCATCGGAAATCCAGCCAGCCAGGGCGGATGAAGCGGCCCGGCCTGGCAGAAGAACAAAGGCTGCGCGCAAATTGGGCGAAACGATAAAAAACGATGGAAGGCGAGGGCGTATCCGAGGGCGAGGCAGGCGAGGCCGGCGGTCTTGTAAGTTGGAGACCATCCTTTTTGATGAAGGCAACCCACCCGTTTAGGGGATGCGAACGGAAGAGGCTGGGGGTATACTGCTGGGAAATAAGGAGAAAAAATGTCCAATTTACTTGTCGAACTATCCAATGCCATGGCGGAGGCCACAGAAAAAGCCGCCGTTTCCACCGTGATGGTGAGCGCCCGCCGGCGCATACCGGCCAGTGGGATCGCGTTCAGGGAAGACCTGGTGCTGACCGCCGACCATGTGATCGAAAATGAGGAAAATATAACCGTCCAATTGCCCGGCGGGGTCGAAACAACCGCCAAGCTGGCCGGGCGCGATCCAGGCTCCGACCTAGCCGTGTTGCGGCTGGAAAAGGAACGGATGACCCCGGCGCAGGCGGCCGGACAGGCCAGGATCGGCCAGTTGGTGCTGGCGCTCGGCCGGCCTTCGCCCGAAGGGATCGAAGCCAGCCTGGGTGTGGTCAGCGCGCTGGGTGGAGCGATACGAACTCCCGGGGGAAGTATAGACAAGTACATACGCACAGATACCACCCCATTCCCGGGTTTTTCCGGCGGGCCGCTGGTGGATCCGGAAGGGAATGTGCTCGGGTTGAATACATCCGGTTTCGGGCGCGGGATGGCACTGACCATCCCGGTGGAGTATGCCTGGAAAGTAGCCGACGATCTGGCCCGGAATGGCTCGGTCAAGCGCGGCTACCTGGGTGTGCGCAGTGAGGCGGTGGAGCTACCGGCGGAGGCGCAGAAGGCGCTTAAGCGCAATCAAGCCACCGGCCTGTTATTGGTCAGCGTGGAACACGGCAGCCCGGCCGAGGCCGGCAAGCTGATCGTAGGCGATATCCTGGTAGGCGTGAACGGCCAGCCGGTACCCGACCATGATACACTTTTTGCATACCTGGCCGGCGCTGTGGTTGGCAAATCCATTCCCATGGAAGCGCTGCGCGGCGGACAACCCCAGACATTCCAAGTGGAAATCGGAGCCCGTCCTTGAAACCGGATAATCAGCCAAATGAGGCCCTGGACGAATTGCCTGCGCACATCCGCCCGATCCCGGCCGTTCTCCAGAATGGCCGGGAGGGAGAACCGGAGGGAGCGCTTTGATCCGGGTGGCCATCCTGGCTCCGGCGCTGGCCTTGCGCATCGGCTTGCGCGAAGTGCTGCGCGGCCTGCCGGATGTGGAAGTGCTGGCGGAGGCGGCCAGCCCGCAAGGGCTGGTGGAAGCGGATGTATGGGTGGTAACCGGCGCCGACCTGATCGATGAGCTGGACCAAAACCGGTCGAACGCGATCCTGTTGATCACGTCCACCCCCGAAGAAGCACAGTGGCTTTCCGGGTGGCCGGTGTGGGGTGCGCTGGCTGCAGATGCGAGCGCCGAGGAACTCTCGGCCGCCCTGCATGCCCTGGCCGAGGGGTTATGGGTCGGTTCTCCGGCGCTCGTGCAAGGGCTGCTGGAACGCCAACCGCCACTGCGTTTGGAGGAGACCGGCCAGATCGTTAATCCTTTGACCGGGCGCGAATTGCAAGTTCTGCAACTTACCGCCCAGGGACTGGCAAATAAACAGATCGCGGCGGCCCTGGATATCAGCGAGAACACGGTCAAGTTCCATCTTTCTGCCCTGTATACCAAGCTGGGAGTCACTAGCCGCACGGAGGCGGTGCGGGCCGGGGTGCGGCGGGGCTGGGTAGTCTTATGATCAAAAACAAGGGATTATAATTCGGGCAAAGTTGCCTTTGACCCAACCATTTTGCCCAACCTGAGGAGCCGAGCATGAGTGCCTTTACTCTTGTAGAGATCAATTATTTGCAGGGCCAACGCCTGGGCCGCCTAGCAACCGATGGCCCGGATGGCCAGCCCCATGTGGTGCCGGTTTCGTTCCGGTATAACCCAGAGTATGGTTCGATCGACATTGGCGGCCATGATTTTGCCAGGCGGAAGAAGTTCCGGGATGTGCGCCGTAATCCGCGGGTGGCTTTCGTGGTGGACGATATCACTTCGATCAACCCATGGCAGGTGCGGGGGATCGAGATCCGCGGTGAAGCGGAGATCCTGGAAACAGGCGGGCAGAGTATCGTGCCGTCTTTTGATGCACAGATGTTCCGGATCCGGCCGGAGCGCGTGATCAGTTGGGGATTGGAGACCAGCCCTTCCCCCGAGAATGCACGCCTTCAACGACCGTAACGGTCTTAATCAGGGCGTTGGAGTTGGTTTCCGGACCTTAAGGCAGCCGGGGGGAAAGGCGATATTGACCGGCTGGTTGATCTGGGTGACGTCGATGCTGATCTGTGTGTGCAACACTTTCGTATTCGTACCGTCGTGCGTTTCCATCACCAGCGTATATTTTACGATGTACTGCCCATCTACTGCCACCCAGTAATCCCCCTGGTTGGCGGTTACCTCATAGCCCGATTTGACGCCCAGCCCGGAGACCTTGAATGTGAAATGGTTGGTGGGAATGCCGTTGACCGTTTCTGCGCCAACGAAGGTGGGATGGTCCAGGATGGGTGTAATGCTGATTATATTTTGAGTGAGTTCCAACATCTCGGTCTCGCCCGGGTCTAGATTCGTCCAATCCCAGACGTTCTTCTCCGTGCTGGAGCACATGGCGTTGTCGATACGATATATTTGAAGGGTGATGTCAGTAGGTGTGGTATCTCCAATGGAGTTGGAGGAGGTGGAGGTGCTATTGATCTGGATATAGCGAGCATCCTGGGCATTGGAATAATCGGTTGTGTTGGTTATGGAAGTGGATTGGTTCTTTCCCGGCCCGGATGACTCGAAAGCGACCTTTACCTCGAAACTGTTCAGGCTGCCCAGCTCATCGTTCAGGCTGACCGGTTGAGCGGGCGGGGTGGCGGCTGGCCCGACCGTCTGGATGCTGGGAGGCTGAGTCGCTTTTGCCGAGGGTGTCTGCAAGTTCGAGGCGCCGGGCGGGGTTGGGCTGCCAGATCCGCCTTTGCAAGCGGATGCTACGAGCACTAAAAGCAAGGTGATGTAGAGCATGGGTTTTTTCATTCTGTTTCTCCTCTATGAGCTAATCGGAATGCAACTGTTTCGCCAGGTTGAGATGACTCAACCACCAGGCTGGAAGTGAAATGCCAGCGAGCATGACAAGCCCGATCCATCCCAGGCTGGTCAGGATCGTGTTTGCATCCAGGCTCGGGTTGATGGTGAGGCCGAAGGCCGCCACGTGGACCGCCGAAAGGATCCCCAGCGTGAATACGGCTCCCAGCAGCGTTCCCAGCCCGGTCACACCGATGCCCTGTCCCAACAAATAGGTCGCAAGAGAAAGGGCCGGAAAACCGAGCGTGCGTAAAATAGCCATCTCCCGCCTGCGCAGCCAGGCCAGGCGCCACAAGACGTTGGTGAGCGTCAGGGCGATGGCGATCCCCATGGCGAAGGCCACCACTCCCATGATATCCAGCACCGGCTGGTATTGGTAGACCGTGACCCGGGCGCCTTCCCCCCGGCGGGTGACGGAGATCTGCCCGGGGAGGGATTCACCCTCGTGCAATATGCCTTCATCTGGAATGATATACACCGACACATCCTGGCCCCATCCCAGCAGGGCCTGAGCATCTGCCAGGGAAATCCAGGCCTGATTATCGGAATAGGTCCCGCTGTGGAAGATCCCGACTACCTGGAATGTTCGCCCACGCAATACGATCTGGCCACCGACAGCCACATTATGGCTGGCCGCCAGGCGCGAGCCAAGCATGGCGGAACGGGCAGGATCGCCCGGGTGAAGGCTGCGCCCGGAGACCATCGAGAAGGCATCCACCCGGGTGTATTGTCCCAGGTCGATCCCGCGCACCAGGATGGCATTGCTGACCGATGTACCGGTTGCATCGTCAATCTCGGGGACAACCAACCCAATCCCCATCCCGCTCAACTGTTTTCCCACCTGGCTCGAGATGCGGCTGCCATAGACCTCGCCGAAACTTTGATCCGCCTGCACCACCAGCAGGTTGGGCTGCAGTTGGCCGAATTCCGCCGCCAGCCCGTTGCGGTAGGCTTGCAAGATCGAGAATATGCTCAGAGCAATGGCAATCCCCAACGCCATGGCAAGCGCCTGCCGGAAGCGGCTCAGCAAGTCTTGCAGCCCGAGAACGAAAGTGATGCGGTGAAAGAGCATGATCAACCCCGCAGGGCAGATGGTTCCCGCCTGGAAAGAGGGCCGGTGGTCAGCCAGACGCCGAGAAAGGCGAAACCTACCGAAAGGAGCAGGCCCAGCAGGCTGGAGGAGGGGGTCAGGGAAAGGATCAGCGGCGCGGCCTGGATGCTGATGGGAGTATGCATCGCCTGGTAGGTGATGAATGCCCACGCAATGCTCCAGCCCAGCAGGTAGGCAGCCAGAGTCAGGACCAGGCTGCGTGTGAACAGAAAAATGCGCAGTTTTGCCTGGGTGAATCCGAGTACACCCAGCAGCAGGATCTCGTGCCCGCGCTCGGTCAGGCTTAACCGGGTGGCGTTGTAGGTGCCAAAAGTGATCGCCAACAGGGAAATGACGGCCTGGACCAGGCTCAGGTTAAGCAGGTTATGGTTGACCTGGTTGTAGCGATCGGCCAGGGTGGTGTCGAGGTAGACTGCGGCTTGGGCATTGATGCGTGGGTCTGATTGCAGCATGGCCCGCACCTTGTCTGGATCCGCCGAGGGGACCAGTTGAACATAGCCAATCTGGAAACCGTTGTCGCTCCCGAACAGGAGCAGCCCTTGCGCGTAGGTCATCCAGATCGAAGCAAACTGGGAACCACTGGAGCGCACTATGCCTGTCACCTGGAAGTCTTTGCCATAGATGTTCGCAATAGTCCCGATCTTCCAGGAAGTAATCTGGATGAGCCCGTCGGTTACCACCATTTGTCCCCCACCAACCGGCCAGTTGCCCTGCAGCAGGCTCAGGGAGAGCCTGTCTTGCATATCTTCCAGCGGCACAGCCCGGATCTGCAGGATGTGACCCTGGATATCGAGGTGCCGGAACAGGCTGGGAAAGGTGGCAAGGATCTGGCCGGGAGCGATCTGGGCGGCCGCTTGCAGGATACCCGCCTGGAGGGAACTCTCCATCGGGTCGAGGGCATTCGCATCTATGATCATAAGGGTCGTCGAAGCCTGGGCCTGGTGCCCAAAGGACAGGTAGGCCTGGGAGAGGGCGGCCAGCAACAGGTAACTCACCACCACCACAGCCAGGCTGAGTATGGTCAGCAGGCTGCGCCAGCGGTCATGGAACAGGTCCTTTAATGTAAAATACCCCAACGCGCGCATGGCTTAGTTTCCACCCGGCCGGGTGAACCGTCCATCCAGCAACTCATAGGATGAACTGGCCAGGGGTATGAAGTGCAGGTTGTGGGTGGCGATCATGAAAGTGATCCCCAGTCTCTGGTTAAGATCGACCATCAGAGAGATAATGCTGTTGGCCGAAGCCGTATCCAGGTCGCCGGTTGGTTCATCTGCCAGGATCAGACACGGTTCGGTTGCCAAGGCGCGCGCAATTGCCACACGTTGCTGCTCCCCGCCCGAAAGTTGGCTGGGGGTATGCTTCTGGCGGTGGCTCAGACCCACCTGTTCCAGGAGGAGCGCGGCGCGTTCCCGGGCGGCCTTCCAACCGAGCCCTTTGGCCAGTGAGGGCAGGCAGACATTATCCAGGGCGTTCAGCGAAGGGAGCAGGTTGTAGAATTGGAAAATGAATCCGATATTATCCCGGCGGAAACGGGTCAAGGCCGCCTCGCTGATCCCCGCCAGGTTGATATCGTTGATGCTCAGCTCGCCCTTTGTCGGCCTGTCTATGCCTCCCAGGATGTGCAGCAGTGTAGATTTACCGCTTCCACTGGGTCCGATAATGATGACGAATTCCCCCGCGTCGACATGAAGGTCGACGCCATTCAGGGCCGTCACATGCTCGCTACCCCGCAGGAAGACTTTCTCCAGCCCAGCGGCTTCGATCGTTCCGGTACATTCGATTTTCGACAATTGCATTTCCTAGGATGAAATCCATCCATAAGATGGAGGATATTAATATGATAAATTATATATTAATAAGAATAGTTAGGCAATACTGATTCCTGATCCCAGGGCCTACCCCCAGACGCCGGCACTATTGCCAAGAATTACAGGAACCCAAGAAGAGATCGGGGCTGAAATTCGGGCAGTGCGGACCCCCTCCCGGCCTTCCCCATCCGGGCCAACGAAGAGCGTGGGGGTGGATGGGAGCCCCGGGCGATCTGCTTTTTCACGGAGGGCGTCCGGCTGGCCTGCGAAGGCTCGCCGGTGTTGGAGGAACTGCGCGCGCTGGAAAAAGCCGGGGTGCACCTGATCCTGCGCCAGACCTGCCTGGATTATTTCGGGTTGAAGGATAAAGTGCAGGTGGGCATCGTGGGCGGGATGGGCGACATCATGGCCGCCATGTGGGAGGCCGACCGCGTGGTGACCGTGTAAGTTGACCTGTAAAGGGAGGAGGATCCTTACGGCCGCCAGCGCGGTTGGAAATCGTTATTCCAATCGTTGCTGACGCGTTGCTCGCCGGTACCATCCGCATGCATGATATAAACCTGCCACAGGTTGTCACGATGGGAGATGAAGGCGATCCATTTCCCATCCGGGGACCAACTGGGAGAGCCGTTCTGGGAAATGCTGGTCAGGATCTGTTCCTGGCTGCCGTCCGGTTTGATCTTGCAGACCTGGCCAGCCTGCGGCGCGGCCTCCGGCTGCGTGCAGGTATAGACGATCCATTGCCCATCCGGGGACCAATCCGGCGGGTCGTTCCAAGCCGAATCGGCCGTTACCACATGCGGATTGCTGCCGTCACTGCCCGCCACCATCAGAGTGGTCTGGAAACCATTTTCCGAGCCTTTCAAGAAAGCGATCTGTTTGCCATCCGGCGACCAGGCCGGGCCGTAATAGGTGCCGCCGCCCCCACTGAGCAGGAGTTGCGCCTGGGTACCATCCAAATCAATTGTATAAAGGTCTGATCCGCCGCGACTGAAGAGGATGCGCTGGCCATCCGGCGACCAGACCGGATCGTTATCCTTGCCGGAGCTGGTGAGTTGGCGCTTGTCCTCGCCATCCGCATCCATGATATATAGATTGCCGAGCTCCGTCGTGGAGGTGCCGACATAGACCACCTGGGCGCCGTCCGGCGACCAGGCCGGGGACGAGCCTTCCCCCAGGAGCTGAGCCTGCCCGGCTTGCCCGCCCAGGCCGGCCAGGTACATATATACGGGACTGTTCACCTGGGCCCAATAGGAGAGTTGGTTCTGGCCACCGCCGATCCGGGTAACCGGGCCGGGCGTGCCGGTGGGGGTTACAGCCGGTTCGGGACCCACAGGCACAGGGCGCCAGACCGGATCCCAGTCCGGGGTGGTGTTGTTCGTCAGCCGGGTGACCTGGGAGCCATCCGCATTCATCAAATAGATCTCGCTGTTACAGGTATTTCCGCAGACTTTCGGATTGCGCGGCTCATCCCGCAGCGAGACGAAGGCGATCTGCTGGCCGTCCGGCGACCAGGCCGGCGACCAATCTTCGGCCGGATCATTCGTCAGGCGGGTCTGGGCGCTGCCATCCGCGTTCATGACATAGATCTCGTCATTGCAATCGGTATCTGTGCAGGTATCGGGAGCGGCGCTGTCCCGCGAAGAGACGAAGGCAATGCGGGTGCCGTCCGGCGACCAGACCGGCCCGGTATTGCCCCCGGGCGCGTGCGTCAGGACTTTCCGATTCGCGCCATTCGAATCCATCATGCAGATCTGGGCAAGACCGCCGACATAACAATCGAAGAGGAGGTGCTTGCCATCCGGCGACCAAACCGGGCTGTTATCCCCGCCGGCTTCGCTGCTGGTCAGTTCGGTATAGCTGCTGCCATCCGCCTTGACGCTTGCGATGAACGACGGGCTTTCGGTATTGTGCATGGGAGTGAAAGCGATTGTGGTGCTATCCGGAGACCAGGCCGCGGTGCTTATATCCACCGTGTTGCCCGTGATCGAATGCTGATCCGTCCCATCCAGCTTCATCAGGTACAGATTCCAAGCGCCGGAATAGTCTGCAAAAAAAGCAATGTGGGTGCCATCCGGGGAGACAACCGGATCGTGATCATCCGGCGAAGCGCCGCGCGAAAGCTCGGCGGCACCTGTCCCATCCGACCGCATGATAAGGATCTGCGATTCCTGTCCCGCAGCAAGCTGATAGACGATCTGCCAGCCGTCCGGGGTCCAGCCAGGGTTGGAGGCGGCTATGCTGCCGTTGGTCAAGCGGGTGATGTTCCCGGAATCCACATCAAGCAAAGAGAGCTGGCTCTGGGAACCGGCCGGCTGGCTCAAAAACAAGAGGGCCGGACCGGGCGGTATGAAGGCGGTTGGCTCGGCGGGGGCAAGTGTGGAGGTGGCGGTACCCGTAGAGGTACCAGTGGGCGTAGGGGTCCCGGTCAGGCTGGGAGTCGGGCTGGGGGCAGGTGTTTGGGTGCTGAGTGGGCCGGCGGAGGAGAAGGGCGGGGAAATGCGCAGCGGGAAACGGCCATACGTTGCGGTTGGAGTTTTAGCGGCGAATCGGCCGAGCATCCCCTGGTAAAGCACCAAGCCGAAGATCGCCAGCAGCAAGAGAACGAGCCCGAGCAGGATCCATTCCACAATATGGGATCTTTTGGGAGCCGGCTTTTCAGGTTCCCCGAAATCCCCCGGGGAGACAGGCAGAGGCGGGGCGGGCGGTCCGGCAGGAGGCGCTGTGGCCGGAGCAGCCGGCTTGGTCAAGTCCGACCGGGCGCGATCGGCCGGCTGGAGCGGAGCCGGGGAAGGAGCAGGTTCTTCCATCAGATCCAGCGGGTCCGTTGTGAACGGTTGAACCGACGCCGGCGGCCGGGCCTTTTGTTGCGGGCCAGCGGATTTCATCAGGTTCAACCGTTCCCTAAAAGACGGCTCGGCCGGGGCCGGCGGCTTGGGCATTGGATCCGGAGCAGCGGATTTCATCAGATTCAGCCGGTCTCTAAAGGATGGCTGGGGCGGGGTTGGGGTTGGGGACGGAGCAATGGGCCGCACCAAGGCTGCCAGGGCGCGCCGGGCGGGAGCGTTAGCGGGATCGATCTCCAGAACCCGCTGGTAACAAAAGCGCTTCTTTTCCGGATCGGACAGGCATTCCCCCAGGCCCAGCCAGCCCGCTTCGGACCGGGGGTCGGTTCGGACGATCTCCGCGAAACAAGCCCGGGCCTTTTCAACCTCCCCCGCCCTGGCCGCCTGGATCGCGAGTTGTAAGAGATTATCTGTCATCGATCTGCTCCGGTTTGCAACCAACGGCCAGCGGTATGCTTTCCTTAAACCGGAGGAGAATAACCCTCCGGAACGAAAAGATACGCGCAAGCCATTTCCGAGAGGAATTATAGCAAAAAAATGCCAGGAGGGGGTGAGTCTTTTGGTTGTTTAATGAGTTCCACCCGCCCATGAACGGGACAGGCCCAGCACTCAAGGCCCTGCGGGGCTGAGGGCGAAGGCGGGTATTAAGATTTACTTTGCCACAGGCACAGGTAAGCAGTGGATTTTGCGTAGCATATAAGCCTAAATGAGCGAGGCGACACTTGGCTGGTTCCGGACCTACAGGGTTTTGAAAATCCCGAAGGTCTTTCGGTTGGAAATTCCGATATAATGAATGAGACCATTCGGTAATTTATTTCAACCACAGGTCCCCTTGAAGAACCGGGGACACTTAAACGGGATAAAAAGGATTTGCTGATCCAATCTTTTCTGCGGCTGTTCTACCCTCTTTTATACCACCAGCTTGCCTGGATGTATGACCCGGTGGCGGGGGCAGTCTCGGTGGGGCGCTGGCAGAAGTGGGGCCGGAGCGGGCTGCCCTATCTGGCTCCGGGCGGGAGCGTGCTCGAGCTCGGCTGCGGGCCCGGGCACCTGCAAGCGGCCCTGCAGGCGGGCGGGCGGACGGTGTTCGGGCTGGATGAAAGCCGGCAGATGCTGCGCCAGGCCAGCCGGCGGCTGCGCAAGCAGGGCTACCCTCTCCGGCTGGCGCGCGGCTTTGCGCAGCATCTACCCTTCCCGGAAGCTTGTTTCGAGAACGTGGTAGCAACCTTCCCAACCGATTATATTACCGAGGCCGAAACGCTGGCGGAGATCCGGCGCGTGCTCAAGCCGGGCGGGCGGCTGGTGATCGTGCCGACGACGTGGATCACGGGGAAAAGCCTGGGCGAGCGCCTGGCGGCCGGGTTGTTCGCGGTGACCGGCCAGGCGGGCGCGTTACAGGCGGCGCTGGCCGCGTACAAGGGACACATCGCAGCCGGCGGGTTCGCAGTGCGACATGCGCTGGTAGAATCATCCGGAAGCCGGGTATTGGTTATCGTGGGGGAGAAGGAAGGGGAATGAAAAATGAAGAATGATGAATGAAGAATGAAGATTGGTGAATGATGATTGAGTGACGAGGAATGAGGAAAAAGTAAAGCGTAAATGGAGGTCCCGTGAACAACCATGCCAGACGCATCCTGATCGAAAGCCTTCCGTTCGACAACCGTTACAATCCCAACGCGCCATGGGAAGGCAGCCAGGGCTGGCCATGCCGGTGGATCGGCCTGCCGGAAGCCAGGCCACCGTTCGTGGCAGCCTACCGGCTGGGTTTCAGGCTGGAAGAAGCCACCGGCCTGCGCGTGCACGTAAGCGCAGATGAGCGCTATGAGCTTTTCCTGGATGGGGAACGGATCGGGCGGGGCCCCGAACGGGGCGACCGCCTGCACTGGTTCTTCGAGACCTATGGCCTGGAACTGGAAGCCGGCGTGCACATGCTGGTGGCGCGCGTCTGGGCGCTGGGCGCAATGGCGCCGCTGGCGCAGATGTCGGCCCGGCCGGGTTTCCTGCTCTGCCCGGAGGATGAAGGCCAGCTTGACCGCCTGGCGACCGGAAGGGCAGGCTGGCAGGCCAAATTGATGAACGGATATAGCTTTACTCCCCCACTGGCCGGGTTCGGAGTTGGATACAAGGTTCAAATTGATGGGAAGGCCTTTCCCTGGGGTTTCGAGAAAGGCGCGGGGCAGGACTGGGGGCCGGTGTTGAACCTGGAACCCGGTTACAACGCGGCGACGCGCAGCGATTGCCGGCCGGAAGAGCACCTGCTGGTACCGGCAAGCCTGCCGCCGATGCTGGAGCAGGCCAGGCAGATTGGGCGGGTGCGCAACATCTCGGCCCCGGCACTGGCGGCGACCCATTCCATACCCGTGCGGGCAGCCGACCACCTGGCAGAAGAGGAACCGGCCTGGTCGGCTTTGTTGGCGGGGAGTGGAGCGGTGACCATCCCGGCGAACACGCGCCGGCGGGTGATCGTTGACCTGGAAGATTATTACTGCGCGTACAGTGAGTGCGTACTCTCGGGCGGCGCAGGCAGCCGGGTGCGCATCCACTGGCAGGAGAGCCTGTACCAGGAGCGCGTGCATTGGGATAAAGGCCAGCGCGGCGAGGTGGAAGGAAAATATTTCAGCACGGTGGATTGGGACCAGGATGGGATCGGCGATACCTTCCTGCCGGAGGGCGGTGAAAAGCGCCGGTACGAGAATCTATGGTGGATCGCCGGGCGGTACGTGGAGCTGCTGGTGGAGACGGACAACCAGCCGCTGGTGATCGAAAGCCTGACATTCCGGGAAACGCGCTACCCGTACGAGGCCGAAAGCCGGTTCGAGGCTTCCGACCCGCGCCTGGAGCGGGCGGCGCCGCTCATGCTGCGGGCCCTGCAAATGTGCTCCCACGAAACTTTTATGGATTGCCCATTCTATGAGCAACTGATGTACGTCGGCGATGCTCGGCTGGAGGTGCTGGTGACCTACCTGACCAGCCCGGACGACCGGCTGGCGCGCAAGGCGCTGCGGATGTTCGACTATTCCCGGCTCGACTCCGGGCTGACGCAGTCGCGCTACCCGTCGCGCGAGCGACAGATCATCCCGCCCTTTTCGCTCTGGTGGGTGGGGATGGTGTACGATCATCTTATGTGGCGCGGCGACCCGGACTTCGTGCGCAGCCTGATGCCGGGAGTACGGGGCGTGCTGGAGGCTTTCAGCGGGCTGCGCGACCAGGCCGGGTTGGTCCATTCGCCGGCCGGCTGGAATTTTATGGACTGGGTGCCGGCGTGGCCAGCCGGCACCGTCCCGGGCGGGGAAATCGGGGCAGTCAGCGCGCCGCTCAACTGGCAGTACGTTTACACCTTGAACAAGGCGGCGGATATGGAAGCGGCCCTGGGGGAGCATGAGCTGGCGAAGCGCGCCCGCCGCCTGGCGGGGGAGAGCGCAAGCGCCCTGGATACCCAGTATTGGAGCGAGGCCAAAGGGTTGTATGCAGACGACCTGCAGCAGACGGTCTTTACCGAACACAGCCAGTGCCTGGCGGTGCTGGGAGGCAATATCCCGGACGAACACCGGGAAAGGATTGCCCGGAACCTGTTCAGCACGGCCGGGATGACCCCGCCGACGGTGTACTTTATGCACTACTTCTTCGAGACCTGCCGCGAGCTCGAGCGAATGGATATCTTCATGGAACGGATGCGTTTCTGGTTCGAGATGAGCGATTATGATTTCAAGACCACCTACGAGATGGGCGATCCTCACCAGGTGCGCTCGGACTGCCACGCCTGGGGGGCACACCCGCTCTACCATTATTTTGCGTCCATGCTGGGCATCCGCCCGGCGGAAGCGGGTTTCGGCCGGGTGGAAGTGCGGCCCCAGTTGGCCGGCCTGACCCGGGCCAGCGGAGCGATCCCGCACCCGCGCGGAACCATCGCAGCCGAGTTCGAAGTGGTGGAGGGGGCCCTGCGCGGGTGGGTGAGCCTGCCGGAAGGCACCCGCGGAGAGCTGGTCAGCCAGGGGAAAACGATCCGGCTGGCGGCGGGGAGGAACAGGATAGATGGGAGGGAAGAAGGGGAAAAAGCCGTTTTTTCGGGTTCCGCGCGAGGGTTAGTTCAAAACAACGAGGAACAATCCTGAAAAGGGGTAAAAATGTGCACAGGGGTGGTGAGAAATGGGCTTTCCGGCGGTTTTACGCCATATCTGGGAAAATTGATCCTCGGGAATCGGGGTAAATAATGGTAGTTTTTCGCAAAAAAACAGCATTTTTTTACGAAAAAAGCGAGGGAATGGAGGGGGAGAAGTGAAAGTGGGAAGTGAGAAGCGCCTTATGGGAACGGGTGGCCCTTCTTTGATTCTATGGCATAATTGCAGCAAAAGATCAGCCCGACGCGAAATATATTTTGAAATGAGGAAATATGGATTCACCCATACTTGCAGGGAAGGTGGCATTCGTAACCGGTGCGGCTCGAGGGATAGGAAGAGCATGTGCCATTGCGCTGGCAGAAGCTGGCGCCGATGTGATATTAGGTTTGAGGGATCAATCAACCGGTTCCGAATTGGCCGAAGAGATACAGAGATCGGGCAGCAAGGCATTCCCCGTACCAATGGATATCTCGCAATTGGATCAGATCAACCAGGCTGTCGTTGAAGGCATCAAGCATTTTCAACATATAGACATATTGGTTAATAATGCGGGCATTGGGGCTCCGAATAAAGCTGAAGATGTGGTCGAAAAGGATTTTGACGAAACGATCGCCGTCAATTTGAAAGGCACTTTCTTTACCGCTCAAGTCGTGGGCAGGGAAATGATAAAGCAAAGATCCGGAAAGATCATCAATATCAGTTCGCAGGCAGGCTTTGTCGCCCTGGAAAGCGAGTTCGATCTATTGCATGACCAAGGCTGGCATTTCCCATTTGACGAAATGCCTGGCCCTGGAATGGGCAAAATACAATATTACCGTTAATGCAGTCGCGCCCACATTTATCAGAACACCCGGAACGGAGAAATGGCTGGGAAACGAGGAATTCCATCAATCGGTGCTAAAACGAATACCGCTTGGCAGGCTGGGGGATCCAAAAGATGTAGCTGCCCCGGTAGTGTTCCTCGCATCCCCGCAAGCTTCATTGATCACCGGAACTACGCTTATGATCGACGGCGGGTGGACCATCCAGTAAGGAACGGTTCGCGCCTGCCGATCAACTTGGCCACTGCGGCACATTTCCGATCCACGGGGGTAAGTTCCGGCTGAGGATGTAGGAGCATCGGACTTCCGAAGTCCTACCTGAAGCGGCCTCCTAAAACGGAGGGCGCTTTTTTGATTCATGGCGATTTGCCAGAAATGGCGCTAAAATAAGAAAAGTCCTCGGAAAACCCCTGACGGGTACACGTCCTGCCCAACAGAATGTACCGCGATGGTCGAGGCATCTCCCCGACGCCAGCACCGACCGGCATTATCCACAAGGAACGGCCAAGCACTGGCTGCGCGCCCAGCGCCACGAGAAAATGCGCCAATGGAAAGTCAGCATGCCGAAACCTCCATCCGATGAGAAGCGGTTGCCCTGGACCTCCGGCAGCGACCGCCCGGTCGTACAATTTGTCCGGACGACGCTCGGACCGCTATTCATCATCCTCTTCACTCCGCCCGCAGCAATCATCTTCTGGATCGTTTGCACCTTCGAGCCGTTCAACGGTTCCCTGGCGCCATTGCTCAGCGCGGCCGGCTGGCGCTCCATCGCGGCACACTGGCCGTGGCCGAGCACAACCGCCGTAGCCATCGTGCTGATCTTCCTAGTGTTCGAGGCAATCCTGCTCCAATGGCTGCCCGGGAGAAGCTACGAAGGCCCGATCACCCCGATGGGGAAGCGCCCGCGTTACAAGCTCAACGGGGTGCCCGCCTGGTTCGTAACCCACGTTCTTTTCCTGGGCTGCTCCTTTGGCCTGCACCTCTTCAAAGCCGGGATCATCTGGGATCATTTCGGCGAGATCCTGGCAACGCTGGTGCTCTTCGCCTTGACCTTCTGCCTCTTTCTCTATTTCAAAGGTCGTTATTGGCCCAGTTCGGAGGACCACAGCCTCTCCGGAAATTTCATCTGGGACTATTTCTGGGGTGTTGAACTACACCCGACACTTTTGGGGATTAATCTGAAGCAACTTATCAATTGCCGTTTCAGCATGATGGGATGGAGCCTGATCGTCTGTTCCTTCGCGGCCAAGCAGGCCGAACTGGATCCAGGCGGGCATATCAGCAACTCGATGCTGGTATGCGTGGCGATCACGCTCATCTATCTGTTCAGGTTCTTTTGGTGGGAAAGCGGCTATTTCACCTCGCTCGACATCATGCACGACCGTTTTGGCTACTACATCTGCTGGGGCGTAATCGCCTGGGTACCGGCGGTCTATACGCTCACGGCGCAGTACCTGGTGCTGCGCCCAAACAACCTGGCCTGGCCGCTGGCGGCGGCCATCTTCGCGCTCGGGGTTGGTGCGGTCTATATCAATTACGCCGCGGATGCCCAGCGCCAGCGGGTACGGGCTACCAACGGTAATACAAGCGTGTGGGGCCGCCCGCCTGCCCTGATCCGCGCCAGCTACACCACTGCGGACGGCGCGCAGCACGAAAGCCTCCTGCTCGCATCCGGCTGGTGGGGCGTGGCGCGCCACTTCCACTACGTGCCTGAGATAATCGTCGCGCTCGCCTGGAGCTTACCGGCCGGATCCGGCCACTTTTTGCCCTATTTTTACGTTGTTTATCTGACCATACTCCTGACGGACCGCGCCAGCCGCGACGACCGGCGCTGCCGCAAGAAGTATGGCGCAACCTGGGAAGAGTACTGCCGGCGGGTGCCCTGGAAGATCATCCCCGGCGTTTATTGAGGTCGCCGGGGAGTTTCCGATCGTTTCTCCTTGATCCGTTTCAATGCAGGCGAGGAAAAAACCATCCGCTGGTGTTACATCTCTCAACGAGAGAAGGTGTGTATGTGGCGTAATGCGAACGAGCATTCCAAAGAATTTCTTCATAAATACGGGCCCTGGGCGCTCGTAGCAGGAGCATCTGAAGGGCTGGGCGCGGCCTTTGCGGAAGCCCTGGCTGAGCGCGGCCTGAACCTGGTGCTGGTGGCGCGGCGCAGCGAACTATTGGAGCAAGTGGCTGGCCGGTTAAGCGGGAGGTATTCCATCCAGGCGCGTTGCCTGTGCCTCGACCTGTCCCAAGCTGAAGCTGCCAGTCAAATCGTCCGGGAAACGCAAGCGCTGGAAGTCGGTCTGCTGGTGTACAACGCCGCATTCTCGGCCGTGGGGCCCTTCCTGGATCATTCACTGGACGACCACCTGAAGGAGGTCGACACCAATGTGCGCGCCCCGCTGGAGCTGGTGGAGGCCTTCGGCCGGCGCATGTTGGCTGGCGGGCATGGGGGGATCATCCTCATGTCATCCTTGAGCGCTGCGCAGGGTTCGGCCTATATCTCCAATTACAGCGCCACCAAGGCGTACAATATGGTACTGGCCGAAGGATTGTGGGAGGAATGGCGCCGGGGGGGTGTGGATGTGCTGGCCTGCATGGCCGGCGCCATCCGCACACCCAATTACCTGGCCAGTTCCCCCCGGCATACAGGAACCATCTCGGACGCCACCCTGGAGCCGGAGAGGGTGGTGGCCGAAGCCCTGGCCGGCCTGGGTCACCGGCCGACCGTCATCCCCGGCAGGCTGAACCGCCTCTCCAGCTTCGTGATGCGGCACCTGATCCCCCGCAGGGCCAGCGTGCAGATCATGGGCTCGGTCCTACGAGGCATGTATGTACACGATAATCCAGATGATACGGAGGCAAAAAAATGAACCGCATCCCCATCCCTTTCCGCCAGCGCCGCCTGGACTGGCTGTTCGTCGCCTTTTTCAGCCTCAATTTCTTTTTCATAACCTACGTCGTTGACGTGGAGCAGTTGACCATCCCGGACCCGATCCATTACAGCCAGGCAGCCTGGCCGCCACCCGTAATGCAAAAGCTCATCCATTCCTACGGCTCGACCATCGACCCGCTCCTGATGGCCCGGCCGCAGTGGTGGAAAGACACCATCTGGCTGGATGTGATCTTCTATGGTCCCTTCTATGCCATCGCCATGTACGCCTTCCTGCGCGGCCTCGAATGGATCCGCATCCCGGCCATATTTTATTCCGGGATGATGTTCGCGGATGTATTCATTATTTTGGGAGAAGAAATCGCCGGACCGCACGCCAGCCCACACCTGGCAATCGTCATGGCCCTCAACCTGCCCTGGCTGGTCCTGCCGATCCTGCTGACCGGCCGGCTGTGGAAGGAACACCCATTCACAACGGAAGCGAGTGAACAAAAGAATATTTCCGCCGTCCAACTGAGAGAGGAGCATGCACTGGATTAGCAGGGTGCTTTTTTGATTCCATGCCAAAATATTTCCTGTCTTTTCCCATAAATATGGTAAAATATAAATATAGGTAAAAAAATGAAAACGACGATCGAAATTCCCGAACCGCTCTTTCGACAAGCAAAGGCCAAGGCTGCCATGGATGGTCTTACTTTGCGCCAGCTCTTCGTACGGGGGCTGCAACTGGCAGTGCAAACCCCCTCCACCACCCCAAAACACCGGGCAGCATTTCCATTGATCCGCACGGCTAAAAGCGCGCCGCGCCTCACCGATGAACAAATCTACGCGGCCCTTAACACGGACGAAGGGCTCGCCTGATGGCTGCGCTTTGTGATGTCAATTGCTTGCTGGCTTTTTGTTACGACCGGCATGTGCATCACCCCGATGCAATCACCTGGCTCGAAATGCAAAATGAATTGTCTGTGGTACTCTGCCGCAACACGCAGTTGGGCTTGCTTCGGTTACTGACGAATGCAAGCGTTATGGGCAAGGATGTTTGCAACCTGAAACAGGCGTGGACGATCTATGATACTTTGATGGGGGATGAACGGTTTGACTTTTCCACAGAGCCCATGGACTTGGAGCAACACTTGCAGCGGTATACCGCCGGCGAGCAGGTTTCTCCCAAATTGTGGCAGGATGCGTATCTGGCCGCCTTTGCACGGGCTGCCAAATACCATTTAGTCACTTTTGATGGAGGCTTTCAGCAATTTGAAGGGTTACGCTTAACCATCCTGGGAGCATAATTGCTTTACGATCGCGATGAAAATGTTTGAAATTTGGTTAGCGGACCGAATAAACAACCTGTTATACAACGAATTCAACCATCCCCGCGCGGCATATTTCCGATCTGTGGATAAAGGTGCAGGCCGGTAAAGAGGGTGTTTTTCTGGAGACTTTGGCACTTCGATAGAATTGGCGCTAAAATAAGAAGAGCCCATCCAGTCCCACCACTATCCGCTGAGCCAAGCCGTTGGGCAGTATGAAAGCATTCGGTAACTCATTGCCGGATTTGCCGGGGGGCTGAAGCCCCCGGCTAAGAATACAAAGCCCGCTAAAGCGGGCTGAAAACCAGCTTTATACAGTCTTCAGCGCCCCACCGGGCGAATTTATCCACTGGCGAAGGTCGCGGAGCGAGTTACCGAACGCTCTTCCCAAATCATTAAGGCGGTAATACCTACGAACAATGTATGGCGAGGCTACACTCCATCTGAGAAAACTGGTAAGCTCTGTTATCAGTATTGTTCTAAACAATCCATTTTGCCTATCCGTGATGTGTTAAATAACCACAAGAAAGGCTTCAAGGAAGAACCGAACTACGAGACTGCCACCTATAATTGGATTTCAAGTTGTAACCAGCCCTCAGTTCGGGCAGCAGTTAAAGACAGTATTTCCCATATAATATTTATCACAAAGTACACTGGTCAGATGAAAGAATATGTGGGGCGTTATTTCATTGTCGGATATTACGAAATTGGATGGATAACTCAAGTTGGTGATAGAACAGCTATTCGAGCAAAACGGATATGTTTTGCTCCCATCGAAAAGGCTTATGAAGTTACTGATGAGAGGTGGCAACGTATAAACACAAAAGGCCAAACTCTGAAGCTGGAAAATCTCCGACGTGCCACACAGCGTATTAATGGGACGTTACTCGATGAAATAATAAGCCATCTCGATAATGGCTATGCCATTGATGATTTCTTGTATGAGGCTGCCCGTCTAAAATCAGAATACAACCCGTTCAACAGCAACAGCATTCCAGGTGGAAGAATTTTTATCATAAACGTTGGCGCTAATACATCCAGTCCGTTGCAAAGTCCATTGTTCGACGATGGAAGATTTGAATTTGCCCCAATTCCAGAATATGCGCCCATAGATAGCAATGAAATCCTATCTTTCGCCGATTTAAGGCAATTCAATTATCCTGATCAACCATTTCTGGCTTTATACTCGAAATTACCGTTATTTCCAGGTGCCAAAGTTCACAGCGACCCGGAATTTCTAACATTCACTTATGGTGATAACATAAATCAGAAAAGCAACTTGCGGGATATACAAGCGGGAGATTTTCTTTTCTTCCTGTCACGGTTAGTACCATTCTCCAATTCTCAGTTTCAGCAAGAACAAGCCTTTTTTTGCGCTTGTGGGTTATCTGGAAATTGTCGAGGTTATAAACGATCCCAATTCTTCCCTGTTCACCAGTCCAGCTTTTGTCCGAAATGCTCATGTCAGACGTTGGCTTGCTAATCCATCTAGTTTTGATAAATTCGCCATTTTCAAAGGTTCTACAAGATCCCGCCGCTTCTGTTATGCAGTGCGCTTTGACCGAAGATTTGTTGAAAATGTGCCGTTGTTGAAAGCTGATGGAAGTGTGTGGGATTGGGATAGAACAACGGAATTGGGTATCATTGGCTCTAACACGCGAACCGTTCGGATGTATATAGATCCCAAATCAAGAGATGGACAGAAGCAGGCTGAAAAATTTTGGCATTACATTTGGGAAGCTCAAAAGTGGAATGTTGCAGGCAGAAACCAGAAATCATCATGTTGATTATCAAGTGGATTTCAGGTATGCAGCCAGCTAACATTGGGCCGCAGCGGACAGTGGCTCCACGCCTCTCCTGCCGCTGCCATTGAGCAAATCCGTTGGGCAGTATAATTATGGGATGGAACCTCAAATGAACGATAGCCGATCTGCACAAGACCCGCAAGGAAAAAGCAAAATTCTGGCCGGGTATTTCGAAGAATGGAGCGCCAGCACAGGTTACAGTGTGGCAGCGCTCGAAAAAAACGGCCTGGCGGCCAAACTCACCCACCTGATCTATGCATTCGGCAGCGTGGTGAATACTCCCGCAATAGAATGCGCCATATCCAACCCGAAGGCGGCTTACCTTGATGCCACAGTCCCCAGCGTCAGCGGCACGCCGTACACAGCCGCACCATACGGCAACTTCGGTGCGTTGATCCAGTTGAAGCAGCTTCATCCCAATCTACGTGTGCTGATCTCCATCGGCGGCGCGGCGGCAGGAAACAGCCCTTTCTCAGCCGCAGCCAGCACACAAGCCGGCCGGCAAAGGCTGGTGGCCTCCTGCATCCATACATTCATTAAAGGGAACGTGGGGGTCGATGCAACCGGTGCTGCGATATCCATCGGAAGCCTGTTCGACGGGATCAATATCGATTGGGAATATCCAAGCGCGACCGACAAGCATGCCTACACCTTGTTGATCGAAGAATTCCGCCAGCAACTGAATGCGCTGGAACAGACCCAGCAGCGGCATTATTGGCTGACCATCGACTCACCCACAAAGGCGGAGAACTATGCCAACGTAGCGCTTGCCAAGGTTGCAGAAAGCCTGGATTTCCTTACCCTGGATGGGTACGACTTTGCCAGCCCAGCAGAAAGCAGGACGAACCACGCGTCTGCCTTGTACGGTTCCGGGGAGGACCCGGCCTTTGAGAAAGGGTACTATTTAGATTCCGCCATCAGCGCCTACCTCGAAGCGGGAGTATCCGGAAGCAAATTAGTGATCGGGCTGCCCCTGTATGGCCAAGGCTGGGCAGGTGTTCCGGATATCAATCACGGCCTGTACCAAACCTCGACCGGACCGGCTCCGGCTCCGAGCGGAGACGCCCTGGGAAGTGACGGAGTGGCAACCTATCAGACCCTATCCACTTTGGTTGGATCCGGATACACCCGCTATTTTGATCCGGAAAGGATGGCGGTGTGGCTCTACAACCCGGCGACCCAGACTTTCTGGAGTTATGACGACCCCTTTACCATTTTGCTGAAGACGATCTACATGAATAGCCGGGTACCCGGAGGCCTGGGCGGCGCCTTTGTTTGGGCCCTCCGGCACGATACTGAGAACGGCGACCTGGTGAAAACGGCCGACATGCTTATTCAACCGAATGCCATGGAGGCGGTCAGCCGCCTGATCAGCAACAGCCAACCAACCAGGTAGGGTAGACGAAAAAAAATAAGGCGTTAGTTCAGCGCAGGATAGCACCATACCAGCATATTTGTCAGCGAACATGTCAAACACAAAAGATCATCCAGTGCAAGCCCGACCAATCGAAGAGGGTGTCCATGAGATCCCAATGGAACTGGCAGAAACCTTGGAACCGCTCCGGCCCATCTTACAGGAAGCTTGCCTCAACGCGCAAAGAAGACTTACCAATTTTGCCAAAAAACACTGTTGGGAGCGCCACATTCAAAAACCGTTTGCCAGACTTTTCCGTGTCCATGCGGACAAGCGGTCTTTTGATACCGCCCTGCTCGAGACCTGCGGTCTCGATCCGACCACAGACCTCCCCGCCACGTATTGCGCGGCGCTCGAGCAAGAAGTGCTCATGTGTGTTTCCCCGGAACTCTACCGGAGCCTTTATCCAGAGGGCGATGAAGAAAACGCCTTCGAGAAATTACTGACCCACGAAATGGCGCACCGGTTACACATCAGGATCCTGAACGGAGACGAGGATGCGATGGGCGCGGTGTGGTTCTACGAAGGGTTTGCGATCCATGCGGCGGGCCAATTCGAGAAGAATGCTCCAGTTTTGAATGCGGAAGAGCTCTGGGAGATCGTGCTCGATCCTCAAAGAGGCAGTTACCGGCGATATGCATCTGTATTCCAAAACTTTGTGAAGAAGGTTCCCATCCAAGACCTTGTCGAGAGGGCGGGGAAAGATGATTTTGTACCCTGGCTGAAGGAGATCAGCCGGTGATGACTGCGCAGCACATAACCGATCTACGGGTATAAGTACAGGCCGGCATCGAACGGGTAAAAAGAGATCGAGATCATAAAGCACCCTCCAGAAATGGAGGGCGCTTACCCGATAAACCTTGATGGCGCAACTGAATACCCTCAAATAAATGCGCCAACCTGTTGGCGCGCCCGTGTTTCAAAGCTACACGGCTTTCTCCCGGTGACTTCCTCTACGGAAGCGGTAAGAATTGATAGCGAAGCCCAATTCGGTCCGCCCGCTAACCAAATGAGAACGCCGGGAAGGCAGTTGTGATTTAGACAATTATTATATATAATATAATAATATCTATCAATACCTTCGCCAATTAAGGGCTGTCTGAAGGTTGAAAAACCGGGTGAATAGCGCCCAAGCGGGCGATTTGCTGAAAAATGTCAGCCAATAAAATGGCATCGGGTTTTTTCGGAAGCATTTTTATTGTCTCGCTGGCGTATTTGTAGCCTCGATAGTGTGATTTCAAATCCAGGATGCTGTAGCCTGGATTTCGTTCTTGAAATGGTTGCAACAAAGCATAACTAAAGTTGACCATAAACAGCGACAGGTTGGTCGCATTGGTAACAGCAGTTTCTTTGACGTTCATGAAATCTTCCAGGCCCCAGTATTGCTTGGCATCGCGGAAGTTGAACTCGATCTGAAAACGCAGACTATAGTACTTGATGATCTTGTCATAATCCTGTTCCGGGTCGGTACTGAACAAAATGACATGCGCCTGGACATGGGTAAGCAGATTGGTTTTCAGGATAATGACTACATTCAGGGCAAAAGCAAATTCTTTGTTGTAGAACTGGCCTTGATAAATGTCGGTGCGCAAGTTGTCTTTGGTGGAGGTTTCTTTCAGATATTTGGCATCCAGATTGCGCACGTCCAGCTTTGCGCCATACTTGGCCGGGCGGCCCGTGCCGGGATAATCACCTTCAAAAGCCGGATAAAGTGCGGCGTCGGAACGCATCTTGGAAATCAGGTGCAGGTTGAGTTGCCTGACCATCAACGCACCAGGATAATTGCCAAAATGCCCATCCAATACAACATATGTGAGTGACAAGACTGTGCCAATCGTTGTCAGCAGGCTTTTCAAGGCGCTTTGGATGCGCAAAAACTCAATACTCAGCGTTACTTCCTGCTTGGCTTTATTCTTACTGTCTTTTGGACGCCCTGGTTTGCGCTTTTCTGCTGTTTTCTTGACCTTTTTCGCTTCAGCTTTGGCTTTACTGGCCGCTTTTTCTGCACTGCTTTTCACGGTTTGCGTAACTTGCAGCGGATAGGAATGCCCTTCCTGTACATTGACCAACGAAAAGGTGAAAAAGGACAACCCTGGTATTACGCGTTGCTGAATGCCAGAGAAAAAACGATCCAGTCCATACGTTTCCTTGCCCGCCTTGCTCACCACAACTTCATCACCAGCGAGGATGTATTCACCATCAGGCTGCAAAAAACGCTTGCGGAAGAACACCCACTGAATAGCCTGCCAGGGCAGACTGCTGTGATAGAGCCGTTGGATAGTACGATAACTGCCGCCTTTCTCTGTCCAACGTGAAAGGTTCAGCATGGTAATCCGTCCGCTGGCAACCAGCATCCCGAAAATGACCTGGCTCAATTGGTGCACAGCCGTTTTTCCGAAAAGAGGTGCAATGCTTTGTAAAAGTGCTAAAATCTCTGTCATGGGCTTTTTGTGGGTGAGTGTTTGTCCTGGAAGACATCAACTCTACCTCAAAAAGCCCTATTCCATTAGCCTAATTTTGGCGAAGGTATTGATCTATATCACAAATAAAATTCAGGAGAAAAATGGAAACCAAATTCAGCCCCCACCTTAACTTCAAGGATAACGCCCGCGCAGCAATGGAGTTTTATCAAACCATCTTTGGAGGCAAGCTTACCTTACAAACGTACCAGGAGTTCCATGTCTCCATGGAACCCAGCGAAGATGCCAAGATCATGCATGCCGAACTGGAAACCGGGAAGGGGATAACAATGATGGCGGCCGACACACCGAACCGGATGGAATATCATCCGGGAATGAATTTTAGCTTAGCCATCAGCGGAGACAATGAACCAGAATTAAGAGCCTGGTTCGAGGCCCTTTCAAGCGGCGGGAGCGTTTCCATGCCGCTCGAAAAATCCATGTGGGGGGCAATATTCGGCATGTGCACGGATAAATTTGGGGTCAATTGGATGGTGAACATCCCGAGTTAAGCAGCCTAACCATGGAAATAAATCGAAAAACTCCCAAAACCATTGACGAATATATCGCGAACTTCCCAGCAGATATCCAGGAAATCCTGGAAAAGATCAGGAACACGATCCAAGAAGCAGTACCGGAGGCCGAAGGGACCATCGGCTATGAAATGCCGGCCTTCAGGTTAAAAGGAAACCTGGTCTACTTCGCGGCTTTTAAAAAACATATCGGCCTTTATTCGATCCCGACCGGGATCGAGGAGTTCAAAACCGAGTTATCCATCTATAAGCAGGGAAGAGGTTCGATCCAATTTCCGCTGGACAAGCCCATTCCCTATGACCTGATCAGTCGAATTGCGAAGTTTCGGGCCGAGGAGAATATAAAGAAGGCAGCCGCAAAAGCGAAAAAGGGGAGACCGGCGAGTCCCGCCAATCCGGCGCACGGGTGAGCCAAAAGCGCCGGGGGCGTGTCATGGGTTTCCGGCGCCGGCAGGCGCAGGGGCGGACACCAAAGTGTCCTCAATGTCATAGGAGGCTTTGATGGTGAGGGAAATCTGCCGGCGAACCACCCCGCCAGGCACAGCGGGGCTGACCCAGACGGTGACGTCCGCCGGAAGGCCTTGTGTATCGAGGCCAACTTCGGCGGAGGAGGTGGT
Source organism: uncultured Chloroflexia bacterium (assembly GCA_963837875.1). GTDB lineage: Bacteria > Chloroflexota > Anaerolineae > Anaerolineales > Villigracilaceae > UBA877. Next base: position 992,515 of record CAWIOV010000001.1, on the reverse strand, counting down.
CTGGTAGCCATATACCTTGCAGGAGTACGTCTTTCCATCAAGATCCACAGCTTCGGTTTTGACGAACTTTGGAAAACCGGGTGAGGCCGGGTCCAGCGTAGCGGGAATAATAAGATCACCCACAGTGCTATCCGCGCTGACCGCGAGCGTGAGGCCGGCAGGAGTGAGCCGGATCATTTTGTAAGTGACCAGGCTCTTCACCACCTGATCAGCCTGGCCGGGCACTCCCCCACTGATGCGCGTGGTGCGGTCGAACTGCACGCTGGCGCCGACGTGGGAAGGCCAATAGGAAAATAAAGGATTGACCGCTCCGCCAGCCGGAGCAGACGGGGCGGCGCAGGCGGACAGCACAGCCAGGCATACCAGGCCAGCTATAAATACGGAAACGAATTTACGCGCGCAATTCATTTTGGTTTCTCCTTATGGGTGAGTACGTTTCACCCTGGATGACGCCGGGGAGGGACGTTTGGTTCCTGTCCAGGGCAGGTCGCGGCTTGGCCGCACGGATCCGATGCGGTATGCCGGAAATGGGACTAAAATAGGAAAAGTTTCGCAATCCTGCCCGCGGCGGAGCCGAACCGTTGGACCGCGGAGAAAGGTCGTAACCATCCCAGCAATGGGCAGGGAGCGCCGGGTTGTTTTTTCGATAGGCTCGAAAATAGCGGTCTTTGGATGGATCGTCAGAAAGGAAAAGGGAATATTATGAAACTGTGGCCAAGATTACTTCTCATGATAACCATAGTGGTGACGGTCACCGACCTGGTCGAATATTATCACTTGAAGCAACACCCGGAACGCCTGACACTCCCATTTACTTTCTTAATAATCCTCGTAACACTGGTCCCGATCGTGATCATTACCTGGTACTGGCATAAAAAAAAGTGGTTGTAGGGATATTTCTTCCGTCCCGCTCGAACGGAGGCAGACACCCCCGGCGGGGAGAATCAGCCAAACCGTTCGGGCGCGGGCAAGAAAGGTGTTTCTTATGAACGATGCAAAAGTACGACGCTGGGCAGGCGGGTTTGGGGTGGCGGGGTTCTGTGTGTTCCTGATGGCGCTGCCCCTTTACTTTATCGGCGCCGGTCCGGGGCGCGGCTGGAAGACAGCGTAGCGTTCACCCATTTCGTGACCCGGACGAACACCTTCATCCTCATCCGAACCTCGCTGGCCGACCCGCTGATCATGACGGGGCTGCTGGTCTTTCTGGCCGGTTTCCGCCACCTGGCCAGGCAGGCGCGGCCGGACTACGAATGGGTGGCAAGCCTGGTCTTCGGAGTCGGCCTGGTTGTGGTCGCGGTCGAGCTGCTGGGGGACGGCCTGGAGGCCGGCTCCGCCCTGGATACCTGGGTGAGCGCGGACCCCAGCGCGGTCAGGGCGCTCATGGAGGCCAGCTTTCCCCTGTTCGGGGCCATTGGGCTGATCCTCTCGGCGCTCTTGTTAGCCTCGGCGGGGTACACCACGCTGGCCACCGGCGTGCTCCCCAAGTGGACCGGTTGGTTCGGCCTGGCCGCGGCAGCCCTCAACCTGGCGGCGGCGCCTTCCATCCTGGGAGGAACAGCCATGACCGGTTTCTACACCGCTTCCGGGTATGCACCTTTTGTCGGCCAGGCCGCCATGCTGATCTGGTTCCTGGTGGCGAGCGTTTCGATGATCGTCAAGCAGTAGCCGAGATGCATGGATCAATGGGAGAGAAGCAAGAAGAAAAAAAGGTGAATTAATGGAAAAAACGATCATCAGCTTGCACAGCGGGTTCAAGATCGGGGCGGTGGACGCGCGCATCTTCGGCGGGTTCCTGGAGCACATGGGGCGGGCCGTCTATGGCGGAATCTATGAACCGGAAAGCGCGCACGCCGACGCGGAGGGGTGCCGGAAGGATGTGCTGGAAGCCCTGGGCAACCTGGGAATGACCACGATCCGCTACCCGGGCGGCAACTTCGCCTCCGGGTACCACTGGCAGGACGGGATCGGGCCGGTGGATAAACGCCCGACCCTGCGCGAGCTGGCCTGGCAAAGCCGCGAGCCGAACCGGTTTGGAACGGATGAATTTCTGCGGCTGTGCCGGAAGATGGGCTGGAAGCCGATGCTTACGGTGAACCTGGGGACGGGCACGCCCGAAGAAGCCCGCAACTGGGTGGAGTACTGCAATTGCCCGGCCGGGACACGCTATGCGGACATGCGGGCGGCGAATGGGAACCCGCAGCCGCACGGCGTGCCGCTCTGGTGCCTGGGGAACGAGATGGACGGCCCCTGGCAGTTGGGGCACGTCCCGGCCGACCAGTATGCCATGCGTGCCCAGCAGGCCGCCAAGATGATGAAGGATACCGACAGATCCATCGAAATGGTGGCATGCGGTTCGTGCGGCATCGGCATGCCGACGTATATGGAATGGGACCGGCAGGTACTGGACTATCTGGGCGACCTGGCGGACTATATCAGCCTGCACCGCTATGTGGGCAACCCGGAGCATAACACGCCGGACTACCTGGCCATCACGAACTCGATCGACCGCCAGATCGAGGAAATGGACGCGGCCTGCCGGTTCGTCCAGGCCCGGCAGCACAGCAAGAAACGCGCCTATCTTTGCTTCGATGAGTGGAACGTCTGGTACAAGAACATGCAGATGGACGGCGAGGGGAAGTTCGCCCCCCATTTGATCGAAGAATTGTATACCCTGGAAGATGCGCTCGTGGTGGCCGGATTCCTGCACAGTTTCATCCGGCACGCGGACGTGGTGAAGATCGCCAACCTGGCGCAGATCGTCAATGTGATCGCCCCACTGCTGACACGCGAACAGGACGTGCTGGCGCAGAGCATCTTCTATCCGTTCGCGATGTTCTCGAAGCGGCGGGAGGGGATTTCCCTGCAATGTTGCGTGGAAGGCCCAAGCTATGAAGGCGCCACCAATGGCAGGGTTCCTTATATCGATTCCAGCGCCATCCTGGCAGACGGCCGGCTGCACGTTTTCCTGACCAACCGCAGCCTGAACGAGACTGCGCAGGTGCGCGTCCGTCTGGCGGACGGAGCCATAACCGGATGCGAAAGCGCAGAAATACTGAGCGGCCCGGAAGCCGGCTCAGCCAACACCTTTGAAGACAAACAGGTCGTTATCGCAAAACCATTTAAAGCTATACGCATTGCGTCCAACCAGGCAGATTGCGAGCTACCGCCCCTGTCCTTTGTCGCTATGACGCTAGCCTTGAAGGGCGCCGGATAATTCAGCAGCCCAGCACCGCCAAAGAGGCGCGCCGGGCTGCGGGCTTTATGCAGTTATGTCGAAAGACTGCGTGATCGCCTGGCTTGGCCCGGCGAACAGCGTGCCATAGAGGGTATTAGCGTTCTCCTTCGTGAAGATGTTTTGCGCCGCACAGCAGGCGGGCTTCCGGCTCAAAACGGTCAGCGGACTGGAGGCGGCATAGGTGATCTTTCCCGCGCCAGACGAGAGATGCGTGACCCTTCCGCCATTCGGCCCGGCGATATTAAGCTCGAAGACATTGATAGGCGAAAGATCCACCAACGTGACAGGTATCGCCGGATCGGTATGATTTACGGTATACGATTCCAGGCGGATGTCCTCCCGGGTAGACTTGCCCTTATCGTCAACGACTAGATAGGTGGCGCCCGTGACGTTGTGAGCCGGGTCAGTCGTCAGGCGGATCGTAAACTTGTACCCGGCAGGCAGCGTGGCAGTCGGCAAGTCGAGCATCGGCTGGTTATGTGTATTGAGCAGGTCACTGTCCGATGGAAGGTTAAGCGTCTGCTTGAAAGCGTCCGAAGGCCAGTTTTCGGCCGATGCGCTAATCTTAACCGGCGAACCGGCAGATGTGGCGACCAGCATGCAATACTGCTGCCAGACGGAGTTCGCTCCAACCGGGGAATAGCAGTTCAATTGAATGCTGAAGCCGATGTCAGAGTTGATCTCTTTTGTAACCTCGACGCTTACCGATAATCCCTCGACCGGGTTACAGTCGCTGTACAAAAGGTAATTGGAATTGCCCCCGAGGCCCCGGACCGGGGCGGGCACAGGGCCGGGTGTGGGAGTGGCGCCTTGCGGCAAAACGGTCTGTGTGGGCTGGTTGCCTTTCGGCAAAAGGGTTGGCACAACGGTTGCAGTTGGAGCCAATGGGCTATACGGCAAGCCGCACAGCATGGCCGCAGTCAAAGGCGCTGCCCCGGCGACGACCAGTTTAAAGAAATCACGTCTGTTCATAACATATTCCTTCCACCAATAATGAGCTACCATTTGAGAAGATAAAGCAAAGAATATTTCGCCAAGGAGATATTCCCAAGTTGGAATAGATTATATCGCAATTAATTACATAATTTAGATAGTAATTATAGGTTTTGCCTGCCTAGGAAAAACGTCCCGAAATAGGAGCACATTACTCCGCTGCGCTGCGGCATGCACTACGAACAGTAAGCGTCACCTGGCACTCAAATGATAAACGCCCCTGAATGGAGCGTTTATCATTTCGTACACCTTACCAATCTTTGAGGAGAAGGAATAAGGCAACTTCGAATACCGGATCTGTATTTGAGGGGTTAATGTTTTTCCCGTAATTGGTCCCCGATCTGGCGCAAGGCTGCCAGGTCGGCCGGCGGCAGCGGGATGGGAACGCCAAAGGCCTGGCTGATCCAGAGGGTATAGGCGGCATGTTCCATGCGTTCCACCGCGATCAAGGCTTCCTCCAGGCTGGCTCCCACGGTGAGGCTGCCATGATGGCTGAGCAGGATGCAATTGTGATCCAGGATCAGGTCATGGATGCTGTCTGCCAGCGCTTGCGTTCCCGGGGTGGCGTAGGCAGCCGTGGGGACGTCTCCCAGAGCGATCAATACTTCAGGAATATATTCCACCGGGAAGGGTTTCCCGGCGATGGTCAGCGCGGTGCTAAAAGGCGGGTGCGCGTGGATGACCGCGTTGATATCCGGGCGCTGCCGGTAGGCTTCCAAGTGCATCAGCGTCTCAGAAGTGGGATGCATGCCCGGCCTGGCAGAACTCACTTTCCCATCCAGGTCGATCACGATCAGATCCTCCGGATTCATGGCACTCTTATAGACCCCGGTGGGTGTGACCAGCAGGAAGTTGCGGTCCAAGCGGACAGAAATATTTCCGTCGCTCGAACGGATCAAGCCGCGCTCCGCCAGGATGCGGTTGACCCGGATCAGTTCAGCACGCAGGTCCAGTTCATTTTTGTCCATCAGGCACTCCTCAATTTTCCATACCGTTCATAAGCTTGCTCCCACAAGGGGGCATCAACAGGATCGAATGCACGGGTTTCCACGGAACGACCCACCAGGGAACGGCCCTCGGCGATGGAAGCAACGTGCCCGGCCGAAATGGCCTGCACCAGGATATTCCCCAGCGCGCTGGCTTCCACCGGCCCTGCAATGACCGGCCGGCCGGTGGCGTTGGCGGTGAACTGGTCGAGCAATGCGTTCCTGGCTCCGCCGCCGATAATATGGATCACCGGAAGCGCGTATCCCGCCAGGCTGGAGATCAGGTCAACCTGATAGCGATACTCGAGCGCCAGGCTTTCCAAAATGCAGCGCACAATTTCGGCCTGCGTCTGAGGAACGGGTTGCCCGGTGGCGCGGCAAAAGGCCTGGATGCGAACCGGCATATCCCCGGGCGCCAAAAAGCCCGGATCGGTCGGGTTGACGAAGGCTTGCAAGGGCGCAGCCGAGCCGGCCAATTGGGTCAGATCATCATACGAATAGGACTGGCCCTTCCCGGCCCATTCCCGGCGGCATTCCTGCAACAGCCACAGTCCCAGGATATTTTTTAGAAGGCAGAATTTCCCGCCATAGCCGCCTTCATTGGTCAAATCGTACTTTTGGCTTTTGGCGGTGATGATGGGATGGTCCACCTCAATGCCGATCAACGACCAGGTCCCTGAACTGAGATAAACAAAATTATCCGCCCCGGCCGGAACGGCCGCAATGGCGGCCTGGGTATCATGCGAGGCGACCGCAACCACATTCAGCTTTTCCAAGCCGGCCTCATCAGCAACGGCGGGCCTTATTTTTCCTAGCATGGTCCCGGGGGGAACGATCTCGCCAAAGATGGCAGGCGGTATTTCCAATTTTTTCAACAGATCCCAGGCCCACTTGCCGGTGACGGGGTTGTAGCATTGGGTTGTGGTTGCAATGGTATATTCCGAGACCTTCACGCCTGAAAACCAGAAGTTAAAGAGATCAGGAATATTGAGGAATGTCTGCGCGGCGACCAATTGAGGCGATCGCGCGCGTGCCATGGAGAAAAGCTGGTACAGGCTGTTGATCGGCATGAGCTGGATACCCGTTTGCCGATAGATCTCGGCCGGGGAGACAACCTCCGAAACCGGTCCCAGTATCCCTTCCGTGCGCCGGTCGCGATAGTGAAAGGGATTGCCGAGCAAGTTGTCATCACGGTCGAGCAGGCCAAAATCAACCCCCCAGGCATCCACCCCCAGGCTGACCAACGAATCCCCGGCCCGCCTGGCAGCCAGCGCCAGGCCATGTTTCATCTCTTCCCAGAGACGCAGCACATCCCAGTGAAGCGAATCCCCCAGCCTGACCGGCCCATTGGGGAAACGATGGATATCCTGCAGCTCGATGCGATCATCCTGCAACCGTCCAAGCACCACCCGGCCGCTCTCCGCGCCAAGGTCAAAGGCTAAAAAAGCCGGGGAGCTTTTCATGCTTCATCCATAAAGCGGCCCGAAGTTGGAACACGCGCGATAATCCGCGCCGGTCAGGTCGTCGGTGCCGAACGCATTCCAGGCGCCCGGGCGGAACAGGGCGGCTTCTTCCAGGTTGTGCATGCAAACCGGGATGCGCAGCAGGGCGGCCAGCGTGATCAAATCTGCGCCGATATGCCCGTAACTAAGCGCCCCATGGTTGGCACCCCAGTTTGCCATGACGGAATACACATCCCGGAAAGCACCCTTACCGGTCAAGCGCGGCGCGAACCAGTGCGTCGGCCAGGTGGGATCGGTGCGTTCATTCAACACCTGGTGAACTTCGGCCGGCAGATCGGCCGTCCAGCCTTCGGCCAGTTGGAGGACCGGGCCCAGACCCTTGACCAGGTTAACCCGGCTGAGCGTAACCGGCATCCCGCCCCGGGTCAAAAAGGTGGAAGAGAATCCACCGCCGCGGAAATACTCCGTGATGGCCGGGTACCAGGTGGTGGCTTGCAGGCATTTCCGGATATCCGCTTCGCTGATCTCCCAGAAGGGCTTCATTGCAGGCGCGCCGTCTTTTTCCGGTTGACCGGTGGCATCCAGAGGGGCCGAACCGGAGTTGATCAAATGGATCAGCCCGCCGGCGGCCGGGCCGGTGAGAGCGTAGCCGGTGACACGTTTCACCGCGGCCGGACTCCAATAGGTGCGCACATCCGCAAATACCTGGGCGGTATTGGTCAGCAGGTTGCCGAATAGCATGGCTGTACCGTTCAGGCTATCATTCTCCGTGGCAAATACAAAGGGAGGGCGCGCTCCGTTCCAATCGAAGGAGCTGTTGAGCATGGCTTCCATAAAATCGCCGTTGGGGGAATGGTCGGTCCACTGGCGCTGGCCCTGGAAGCCGCCCAGGATGGCATTGTGCCCAAGGGCTTCCTCGCCCCAATCCAGTTCGGCCAAGCGCGGGTTGCCAACCAGCAGGTCACGCGCGATCAGCGTCATCTTGACCACCGTCTCCCAATCCTGGTCCTTCTGGGCGCGCGAGCGCTGCTTTTCGGGCGGGTTGTGCTCACGGCCTTCCGGGCAGTTGGCTTTTGTCCAGGCCAGGGCACGCTTGAATTCCTCCGGGTCGTAAATGCTTTCTTCGATGCGGCGGGTGATCTCGGACATATCAACCGTCTCGACCCGCATACCCAGGTAGCTTTCGAAAAAGCCATGGTCCACGATGGAACCGGCAATCCCCATCGAAACACCCCCCAGGGAAAGGTAGGACTTGCCGCGCAGCCGGGCCACCGCCAAACCGGCCCGGGCAAAACGCAGCAATTTCTCCTGGACATCCAAGGGGATGGCCGTATCGGTGACATCCTGGACATCCCGTCCGTAGATCGAAAAAGCCGGCAGGCCTTTTTGGTTATAGCCGGCCAGCACGGCAGCGAGATAGACCGCGCCAGGCCGTTCCGTACCGTTGAAGCCCCAGACCGCTTTGGGCAGGTGCGGATCCATATCCATCGTCTCGCTGCCGTAGCACCAACACGGCGTGACGGTGATGGAAACCCCCACACCCTCCCGGCGGAACTTCTCGGCCGTTTGGGCGGATTCTGCCACACCACCGATGCAGGTATCCGCGAGGATGCACTGGACCGGGGAACCATCCGGATAGGATAGGTTGGCGCTTAGAAAATCGGCAGTGCGGCGCGCCAACCCCATCGTCTGGGCCTCGAGCGATTCGCGCACACCTTTCCGGCGCCCATCGATGGTGGGACGGATCCCAATCTTAGGCAACCCACCCACCAATCGGTTAAAAGCATAGTTTTGAGGCATATCTACTCCACAACCCATGAAAATCGTTCAGCGAACGCCAGTAATGATATCAACCGTCAATTGATCCAACCGCTCGTACTTTAATCCACGGCCGGAAATAGCGGTTCGATCGAAGGCCTGGGCTTTGAGAGCAGCCGCTTTTTCAGGCGTGTAGGCGCCGAAATAGGAGGCCAGGCTGGCATCATCGGCGGTCGCCTCGGCCAGGATCGCCTGGATCTCAGCATCCGCATTCCAGCGGGCCGCCTTTTCCTTCAGGATGAGGTAGGTGCGCATGCAGCCACGCGCAAAGTCCTTCACGCCTTCGTAATCCTCCGTGCGATAGGCATGCGCATCGAAATGGCGTGACCCCTTATACCCCACATCTTCCAGGAACTTGACCAGGAAGAAGGCCGCCTTCAGGTCGCGCGAGCCGAAGCGCAGGTCCTGGTCGTAACGCCCCGGGTACTGGTCGTTCAGGTCAATGTGGAACAGCTTGCCGGCTTCCCACGCCTGCGCCACCCCATGCATGAAATTCAGACCCGACATGTGCTCGTGCGCCACTTCCGGGTTGACGCCCACCATTTCGGGGTGGTCCAGCGTACCGATGAAGGCCAGCATATGCCCGGTGGTCGGGTTATACATATCCGCCCGCGGTTCGTTCGGCTTGGCTTCCAGCGCAAATTTCAGGTCGTATTTCTGGTCGAGAGCGTATTCGCACAGGAAGTTCATGGCCTCCCGGTTGCGCTTGATCGCTTCCACGGCGCTCTTGCTGGCATCCGTCTCGATGCCTTCGCGCCCACCCCAGAATACGTATACCTGCGCGCCGAATTCCACGCCCAGGTCCATCGCCCGCATGGTCTTCTGGAGAGCGTAGGCGCGCACCTTCGGGTTGTTGGATGTGAAGGCGCCATCCTTGAAAACAGGGTCGCCGAACAGGTTGGTGGTGGCCATCGGCACCTTGAGGCCGGTATCGGCCAGGGCCTGGCGGAACGCTTTCTTGATCTGCTGCTCTTCCGCGGGCGTGGCGTCGATTGGAATGAGGTCATTGTCGTGGAAGTTGACGCCGTATGCGCCCACTTCGCCGAGCAGGCGCACCAGTTCAGCCGGGGTCTTTTGCTCGCGCACCGGGCCGCCGAACGGGTCACGCCCGGTGTTGCCAACCGTCCAGAGGCCGAAGGTGAATTTGTGCTCGGGTTTGGGGGTGTATGAAGCCATAAAAATCCTTTCTACTTTAATTGGTGAACAAGCCGCTCTTATATAACACCGGTTAATCGCGTTCCGGTTCCAGCGGACCGGAAACAAGGACCATGTTGGCATATTGGACGGTATCACCGGTGCGGATCAGCCCGATCGCGCCGGGAACACGCTTTTTTAGATCCACGTGCGCCTCATAACGGAGCGGGATATGAGCGGTTGCATTCGCAAAAGCCTTGCACACATCCGGAGTATTGGCCTTGATAAATTCCTCAGCCATAAAAATCTCGCTGATCTCAAAATTCAAGCGGATGGCCTGGAAAACCTGCAAGACCGTCGGGATACCATCCACGAGGGAAATATCCACTGTTTCGATCATGGGCCAAAACGGGAAACCGCGATCGGCGATCACAAGCAAATTGGTGTGCCGCACGCGCGCCAGCAAAGAATTAATCTGCGGATTTAGAATTCCATTGATCAGCATAATGACTACTCCTCATATAAAGTCAACGGAACCAGCCAGCCATGAACTCAGAGCCACTGATCTGCTCCGTTCGATCTCAAGAGGTCCACCATCTGGCGGACTTCCTGCTCGCGCTGCCTGGCGCACACAAGCAAGGCATCCTCCGAGTCCACGATGACAAGATCCTGCACTCCGATGGTGGCAACCAGGCGCTTCCCAGCGAATACCAGTGTATCATGCGTGTCGATCTCTTTGCAGGGACCTACAAAGATGTTCCCATTTTGATCCGGGGGCAAGAGCTCTGCCAGGCTCGCCCAACTTCCCACATCCGTCCAACCAATATCCACAGGGATCACCACCACATCCATGGCATGTTCCATCACCCCGTAATCAATGGTCTGTTCCGCAACGCGGCCCCAGGTGCGGGCCAATACGGCCGTGTAATCCGGCTGCTCCAGCGCGGCTTCCACTTCCATCAATTGCGCATAAAGGGCGGGCATTTGAGCCTGGAACTCTGCCAGGATACGATCCACCCGCCAGACGAACATGCCACTGTTCCATGAATACCTGCCACTGGCCACCATCTGTTGGGCCAGGTCCAGGGCCGGCTTTTCAGTGAAACGTTCCACCCGGAAAACCGGAAAATCATGGGCCAAACCCAGGCTATCCCCCTGCTGAATGTAGCCAAAGCCAGTCGAGGGGGAAGCCGGCTTAATTCCCAAGGTGACCAAATGCCCAGCCGCGGCCAGTGAGCAGGCAGTTTCCAAGGCCCGGCGGAATTGTTCTGTGCCGGTAATATAATGGTCGGCGGTCAGAACTGCCATGGTGGCATCCGGATCTCTCTTGCGGAGGTGGACTGCCAGCCAGCCCAATGGCAGGCGCCGTGCCGCGCCCAACCGGTTCCTTGATGAAGTTGGATAGGGGCAGTTCCGGTACCTGGGAGGATAACAGCGCGCTCTGATCCTCCCGGGTGACCACGAAAATTTGCTCCGGCTGGAAGAGCGGCGCAAGCCGGTCAACGGCATGTTGAAACATGGTCCGTTCCCCCACCAACTTAAGCGACTGCTTGGAACGGCTGCGGCGGCTGAGAGGCCATAACCTGGTACCGCTGCCACCAGCCATGATCACTGCGTAGTACATGACGCACTCCTATTCCAGGGGGAGATACATGTCATCAGAAACCTCGCAACTCAGTGCTGACCCTTTTGGGAAGGCCTTCCTTGGGCATGCGTTTCAGCACCACATATTGAATACCGTGCGCTTCACAAAAAGTGCGCTTCTCGGGCACATCGCCATCTTCATTCACCGCGTAGATATCCGGCTTGATCCGGTCTATTTCCGGCTCGGCATCCATCCAGCCACTGCCGGATGAGATCAAGGCCTGCCTGACAAACCGGATCGATTGCACCATATACCGGCGTTCCGCCTGGGGGAACAGGGGATGACCTTTCCCCTTCAATAACTCGACATTCTGATCCGATCCTGCGACCACGTAAAGATCCCCCAGTTCAGACACTTCTTCGAAGAAGCGAACATGGCCGGAGTGGAACCAATCGTAGCAACCGGTCACAACCACCTTCTTATTGTGCGATCGGACTATCCGAGAATTATTATCAGGCTCCGGAAGATCCAGCAGAAGCGCCTGTTTCACAACCTGATATTCCATCCCATTGGAAGCGCAAAATACACGCTTTGGATGGCTGTCATTCCTTTCATTTACCACCCACGTACCTGTGTACGGCTGGCCTTGCGCCGGAAGGCTATCCCGGTCCAACCATTGATCTACAAGATGGACCTGATCTACGTAGCGGATGGCCTGCAGCAAGTACCTGCGTTCTTCGAGGGGAAACTTGGGGGAAACCCCATCCAGCCGGCGCGCCACTTCATCCGACCATAGGTACACATGCAATTCGCCCTGCCTGGCCGCTTCTTCCAGGAAGCGAACATCCGGGAAGCGTAGATCGTCAAAACTGCCCGTTACGAAAGCTTTCCCCATGCTACTTTTCTCCCGCTTGGTTGCCGATCCTTACCTTAATTTGGAAAGCGCCCGGGACCGGTTCCTCCGACACCACATAAAGATACCCGCCACCGCAACCGGAGTACATGGCGCCGGGATAGCAGGACTGGTAATACCGCAAGAGAGCCATCAAATCAACCGTGAGGGCCGGGTGCCTGACCGTTTGAGGCAGGAGCTTTTCCCAGCAGGTCATGCACAAATTCATCGAGGCACCCAAAGCATGGATGTCCCGGGCCAGGATGGAGGAGTAGCAATCCCGGCCGGATCTACTTAATTGCACAATCCATTCCGGATCGAGGTTCTTTTCGCCAAGCGGCGAATACTGGGGCGGTCGCTGGGCAACCGGCAGCATATAAACCATCCGCTCCAACCAACGGGCAACCTGTGGATCGTTGCAGGATTCGACGTGGACCGGAAAATACCCGCCCGCGTACGTATAATCGTAGTCCAACCGGCTGACGCCAGGGTAAATGATGCCGGCCATATCCTGGGATCCAGAGGGTTCCGGCTTGCCATCATTTTCTGCTGCATATAACTCGCGCACCAATTGAGCCGGCTCCCGGTCAGGCAGGCTGCCGGCCCATAAATTCATGGCTACTTTGCGGGTACTGGTACCCATACCGCTGAGTTCCATAAAACGGGTCGTCGGCTGCAAAGACACCACCACCATCGAACCGGGTGGATCAGGATTCAGCCTGGATAAGAATGGCTGATCAATCCATCCCCCGGCAAACGCCATCCGGTACGGGATCTGGCCGATCGCATCGGTAATTTCAAAGGAAGTCGTTTGCATGGTCTTCACCAGTCCGCCGTATCCTATGCGAGATCTCGCACGGTATGCTTGCCGACCTTTCGATCGGCGTACTGCTGTTCGATCCAGGCGTATGTCTTTGCCAGGCCAGTGCGGAAGGGTATGGTGGGTTCCCACTGGAGAACCTGCTGGATGAACGTATTATCGCTGTTGCGCCCGGCAACGCCGCGCGGAGCGGTGAGGTCATACTTGCGTTCCAGTTTTACCCCGCCGATCTCCTCCGCGATACTGACCAACTCGTTAACTGCAATTAGCTCGTTCGAACCCAGGTTGATGGGAGTGGCGATCAACTCATCGCAGTGCATGATCATATCAATGCCTTTGATACAGTCTTCAATATACATATAGCTGCGGGTCTGCGAGCCATCGCCCCAGATCACGATCTCATGACTTCCAGAATCCTTGGCTTCGATCACCTTGCGGCAAATAGCGGCCGGTGCTTTTTCCCTGCCGCCATCCCACGTGCCGTGCGGCCCATACACGTTGTGAAAGCGGGCGATGTGCGTTTCGAATTTGCGCTCGGCCCAATATTCCTGGCAGAACATTTCAGACATGAGCTTCTCCCAACCATAACCACGCTCGGCCATGGCCGGGTAAGCGTCTGACTCTTTCAAGGCACGCACATGCGGATCTTGTTGGAGTGTAGTGTTGTAAGCACAGGCAGAGGAGGAATAGAAATAGCGTCTGGCGCCCGCCCGGTAGGCAGCCTCGAGCATGTGGGTATTGATCAAGATACTGCGCAGGCACTGGATGCGAAAGCGCTCGATGAAGCCCATGCCGCCCATATCGGCCGCCAAGTTGTACACTTCCACCGCGCCTTCGACCGCACGGATGGCGTTTTCCTTCTCGCTCAGGTCCAGGCAAAGGTTTTCGACGCCTGGAACGTGCTGGTACCAATCGGGCAAAGGTTTCTTATCAACCGCGCGAATGCGGGTAAAACCCTGATCATGAAAAAAGCGGGTGAGCGCGCCGGCAATAAATCCACCGGCGCCGGTGATCACGAGCAGGTCATCTTTCTTGGTATCCCTATTCAACTTGACGGCTGGTTCTGTATTCATTTTGCACCATTTCCTTTCGTATTTATGTGGTATCGTTACCATATTAGGTAAAAAAAATATTTGTTTCAGCGCATTGCGTTATTTCCTGGACCCATCAAAGCACGGCGCGCTCCCTGGCGCCTCCGCTGGATTGCCGGATAACAATAGCGGCTGGCAGGACTACTTCCTGATAGTCGTCAGATCGTTCGCCATCCAGCCTACCCAGCAGGATCTCGGTGGCTTTCCTGCCCATTTCGTAGGCCGGCTGGGCAGCCACGGTCAGGAAGGGAAAATTAACCAGGGAAGCGGGGAGATCATCAAAACCCACCACCGCAATATCCTCTGGCACACGCAATCCCATTTCCTGGAAGGCTTTCATCGTTCCAAAGGTAATAAAGTTATTGGCAGCAAAAACTGCGGTGATCTTGTGATTCTTTTGCATGGCTTGATGGGCCATCTCGAATCCGCTGTCCTGCGTAAATGCACCAAAAAACTCGTTCTCTTCGTTGTGGGGCATACCGGCTTCCGCCATTGCCCGGCGATACCCGGTCAAGCGATCCTCAGCCGTGGAAACCCCGCGCGGGCCATTTAGAAATCCAATTTCCCGGTGACCCAAGGAAAGGAGCAGGCGGGTGAGGTCATAAGCCCCGCCCTCAGAGTCGCACCGGACCACGTCCGTTCGTAAATCCGACAGTCGCCGGTCGATCAATACAATGGGTGTAGCTTGTTTTTTTAATATATTCACCGAGTTCGATCCCGCTTAGAGCCGGTACGAGCAATACTCCATCCACTCTCTTCTCCAGAAGCATTTGCAGATACATCTGCTCTTTGGACACCGATTCATCGGTATTACAGAAGATGACCGTATAGCCGGCTTCGCTGGCGATATCCTCCACTCCCCTCGCAATGGTTGTAAAAAACGGGTTGGTGATATCCGTCAGCACCAATGCCAGTGTGTTGGTGCGCTTCGAGCGTAACCCGGATGCCAGCCGGTTGGGGACAAAGCCCAGTTCCGCGATCGCAGCTTCTATGCGCGCGCGCATCCGGGCTGCAGTATCCAGAATTATTGATACAGCGGGATACTGTTATCGGAGCTACACCAGCTCGTTTTGCGACATCACGTATGTTAGCCATTCAATAATCGATTGTGATCGGGGTAATTTGGTTGCGTTAATGTGGTAACGGTACCATAATAACACAATTAGTTGGCAAAGTCAATGGATTATATTATTTTCAAATGGCTCTTGACAAGGAAAACAAATACCAGTATACTCGCCCTCAATTACTGGTAACGTTACCATGTATTAAATGCCCTACACCGCGTCACAGATGGATAAAAAGAAAATGATTGTTGACAATCCTTTTTTTTGGGCTTATGTGGTAACGTTACCATACTTCCGATGGCGTTTTTTCTTGCGCAACAGGACAACTTCACCATACAGCAGGAATGTCATGAATATTCTCTCATCCACACGAAATATTCTCAAAGGAGGTGACCGTAAATATCAATAAACCCATTCCGATCCAATGATATTGCTCCAAACTCACCCTATAACCATTCTTAGTAAGGAGGAAGAAAAATGTCTGTTAAAAAGTACGTTGCAACCATTTTTGCGCTTGCCCTGATCGCCAGCTTGATGGCGGCTTGCACTGCCCCGGCCACCACGGCCGCCCCGACAATGGCTCCCGCGACGGCTGCCCCGGCCGCCACGGCTGTTCCTGCCACGGCCGCTCCTGCCATGCCCACGGCTGTTCCCCCCACGGCTACCAATGCACCCGTTACCATTACCTACATAACCAGCCAGGGCTGGACCTCTGATGCCCAAACCGCGCTGTTCAAACAGTTTACGCAACAAACCGGCATAACGGTCAACGTCCAGGTCATTCCTTCTGACCAGTACTTTAACGTCCTGCAAACCAAACTCAACTCTGGAGAAGGGCCGGACATCTTTGGCGGGCAAAGCGGCAAGACCGACCTGGTGGTAAATTATAATGTCGCAAAGAACGCCGTAGATCTGTCCGATCAACCCTGGACCAAGACCGAGGACCCGCTGGTACTCGATCAATCAACGGTCGGTGGCAAAGTGTATGGCCTGACAGTTTGGAATACCCTCGGCACCACCTGGGTAATCAACTACAATAAAACTATCTTTACCAAGCTTAACCTGACCGTACCAACCACCTTCGCGGACCTGAAATCCGACTGCCTGAAGATCAAGGCTGGCGGCGGCGGCGTTACCCCGATTTATGAACCGATGCAGGACGGGTGGCACCAAACCTTGTGGTTCGCAGAACTGGGCGTCCAGATCGAGAACCTCGCTCCCGGAACCGCCGACCTGTTGAACACCAATAAGACCACCTTCGCCAAACTTCCTACCGCGTTACTGATCCTGCAACAATATAAGGATCTGTACGACTCTGGTTGCTTCGGGGATAATGCCTTGTCCGATACAGTAGCCAACCAAACGAAAGTAATGTCCTCCGGCCAGGCAGCCATGACAGTGGCGAATCTGACTTTCGATCAGCAGGTTCAGCACGATTATCCCAATTTCGATGAAAGCACCCTGGGCGTCTTCTTGATGCCGCTGGCCGACAATCAGGTTTTGAATACCAATCCTGCCGGTCCCACCATGTTCATCTGGACAGGCTCCAAGTATATTGCTCAGGCGAAGCAGCTCTTTAATTTCCTGACCCAGACCAGCAGCCTGCAATATATGGTCGACAACGATCCCAACAGCCCGACCCTGCCCTTCCCAGGGTTAAAGAGCAAACTGCTGCCCTTCCAGCAAGCCTTCCTGGACGCCAGCACGAAGCGTGGTGTCGTTTACCAGACCCAGGTAAACTATGTCAATCCCCAATGGATGGACATTGGTAAGGATCTTGTAGCCATGTTCACTGGCGCCGAGACGCCGCAACAAGTTCTGGCAAATATCGATACACGCCGCGCAACGGAAGCCAAAGCTGCCAACGATCCCAACTGGCCATAGGCTGTCTGGTTTTCATTGCATTGAAGATTAATCGACTGAGATATTTGTAGCAAATTTCCCAACCCAGTATGCCCTGGCGTACTGGGTTGGGAATTCAGGAAAATAGATACTCGCAAATGTGGGCATGTTTCATGCCCACATGGTATCATGTGGCAATTCAAACGTAAGCCTTTGAAAAGAGAAATATCCCATGAAACGTCGAAATCATTATCCGTTTTATTTTGTCCTTGGGGCCCTCCTTCTATACATAGTATTTATGATCCTCCCCGGGATTGCCGGGATCGCCTATTCCTTTACGAATTGGAGCAGCTTTTCCACCAAGCTAAATTTTGTCGGCCTGGATAACTTTAAAACCATTCTATCAGGAAGCGGAAATTATCTTTTATTCATAAAAAACACGTTCATTTTTACGATTGTCACGATCATAGCAAAAACTGTCCTGGGGCTGGCCCTGGCGTTGCTCTTGACGGAAGGGGTCAGGCGCATGGCTTATCTCTATCGAGTGCTGATCTATCTACCCGTGGTTCTGCCCATGCTGGCGATCGCGCTCATATTCCGGTCAATCTTGGACCCGGCCACTGGTTTTCTGAACACAGCCCTAAGGGACGTGGGCTTGGGGTTCCTGGCTCAGAAATGGCTGGTAAACCCACATATTGCGCTGTATTCCGTGATCGGGGTGGATACCTGGGCGGGCGTAGGATATATCATGGTCATCCTGATCGCCGGCATTCAATCCATTCCACGGGATTATTTGGAGGCTGCCGAGGTGGATGGCGCCGGTTTCTGGGCAAAACTTGTTTGGGTCACTTTGCCATTGATGATGCCGGCCATTATCATCGTTACCGTGTTGAATTTACTGTATGCATTAAAGGTGTTTGACGTTGTTTATGCCTTGACGAATGGGGGCCCGGGTTATGCCACCGATGTGATCTACACAGCCATATTCGAAGCTTTTAGCCAGGGGCAATGGGGCCTCGGCACGGCATTTTCCAGCCTGTTGTTCGTGTTCATGGGTATAGTTGGTTACTTTGTGATTGGATTAATGGATCGCGGGCAAACTAGAGATTTTTAAGGAGATCTTCCCTATGCTAACCAAGAGACTTAAACAAGGTGGAGCCCATGTACTGGCTATTTTTGCCTGCCTGATCACGGTTATCCCGGTCTTCCTGATCCTGGTCAATTCCTTCAAATCATCGCCGGATGCAAGTTCGATGAGCGCAGCATTACCTACTGTCTGGCACTTTGAAAACTTTGCTACCGTGATTTCAGAAGGGAACCTGGCTACGAGCTTCGGTAATAGTATTTTTTACGCCACCAGCTCAACACTTATTGGGACACTATTCGCATCCATGGCCGCTTTTATCCTTTCACGCAACAAAACACCCTTCAATCGCTTCCTTTATTTTTTTATCATTCTGGGAATTGCGTTGCCAACGAACTATTTTACATTGACCAAGGTCATGCAGATCACCCACCTCATTAACACGCGGCTCGGGATGACGATCTTATATGCTGCCGGGCAAATTCCATTCGCAGTTTTCCTCATTTATGGTTTCCTCGATACCATTCCAAGGGAATTGGATGAAGCCGCCATCATCGATGGATGTGGGCCGTTCCAACTTTTCTTCCAGATCATTGTGCCGCTGATCATGCCGGTGTTGGTTACCGAAGCCGTTTTGTCCTTTTTGGGAGCCTGGAATAACTTTATCATGCCTCTCTATTATCTGAACAATACTGACAATTGGCCGATGACCCTTTCCGTTTATAACTTTTTCGGGCAATACCAACAACATTGGAATCTGGTTTCGGCTGATATTTTGATGACAGTTCTGCCCGTCATTATAGTTTACTTGTTTGCACAGCGTTACATTCTTTCGGGAATGACTGCCGGAGCCGTCAAGGGATAAGCTCTGGGGTCAAGTTGCATGAGCCTAATTTATTACACTGCCCAACCAGGCAGCCTCCGGCTTGAGACCAGCCGCGGTCTTATTGACCTGACCGCTTATTCTCCAGAAATCGTTCGGATCCACTATACGCTTGAACCTTCATTCTCGCCAAAAAAGAGTTTGATGGTTGTAACCGAAGCGCTACCCCCGCTGGAAGTTTCCATTCAGGAAACAACCGATGCGCTCTTTTTCTCAACCTCCAGGCTTTCCATTCAAATCGACCGCAATACACTGGCATTCACATACCGGGATGCGCAAGGCCAAATCCTAACCCGCGAGCCTGCCCGGGGCGGCAAGACGCTCATGCCGGTAGATGTGATCAAGTCCATTTCCAGCCAGGAAACCGATATCCAAACCGAACTGGGAGCGGATGGATTTAAAACAAGCGCCAGCGCTTTCCAAAAGGTGGTTGATCGTAAGGCCTACCATACCAAGCTGGAATTCGAATGGGCCGACGGGGAAGCGTTGTACGGACTCGGTTCGCATGAAGAGGGCATGTTGAACTTGCGCGGGCAGCACCAATATCTTTACCAAGAGAATATGAAAGTTGCCATTCCGGTTTTGGTCTCCACGCGAGGCTACGGGATCTTGCTTGATAGCTATTCTCTCATGACCTTCCATGATGATGCTTTCGGATCTTATCTATGGACGGACGTCGATGATGAAATGGACTTTTATTTCGTCTATGGACCCGATTTCGATTCCATCGTCGCCGGGATCCGCCGGTTGACCGGAAAAGCGTCCATGCTGCCAAAATGGATGTTCGGTTATTTGCAGTCAAAGGAAGCATACCACTCACAAGCCGAGCTGATCGAGATTGTTAAAGAGTACCGGACCCGCCGATTGCCCCTCGACGGTATTGTCCAGGATTGGCGCTCGTGGACAGGGAACCTGTGGGGACAGAAAACCCTTGATCCGACGCGCTTTCCGGATCCAGACGGGATGATGGCAGCGATCCATGAACTTCATGCCCGGTTGATGATTTCCATCTGGCCTAATACGGATCCAGAAGCCGGCGATAACAAGGAAATGAAAGAGCATGGTTGCCTGCTTGGTAACGGGGCCACCTATGATGCATTCCAACCACAGGGCCGGGAAATCTATTGGCAGCAGGCAAATAGAGGCTTATTTTCGCACGGCATCGATGCCTGGTGGTGTGACTGCACCGAACCGTTCGATTCCGACTGGAAAGGTGCCTTCAAACCTGAACCGGAAGAGCGAATGCGAATCAATACCGAGGATTCCAAAAAATATTTGGACCCGGAGTTTATCAATGCGTATTCTCTCCTGCATTCCCAAGGAATCTATGAAGGGCAGCGGGGAACGACCGACCTGAAGCGAGTGGTGAACCTGACCCGCTCTGCCTATCCCGGGCAGCACCGGTATGGGACGATAACCTGGTCTGGAGACATCTCGGCAACATGGGATACTCTCCGCCGCCAGATCGCGGCCGGGTTGAATTTCTGTGTAACGGGGTCCCCCTATTGGACTCTTGATATTGGGGGATTTTTCGTCAAAAATAAACCGGGATTGTGGTTCTGGAATGGAGATTTTGAGAATGGGTGCGAAGATCTCGGCTACCGGGAATTGTACTTACGCTGGTTCCAGTACGCGACCTTCTTGCCAATTTTTCGTGCCCATGGAACAGACACCCCGCGCGAAATTTGGCGCTTCGGAGTTCCAGGAGAGCCGATTTATGATTGCCTGGTGAAATTCCTGAAGCTGCGCTATCGCCTCCTGCCATATATCTATTCTTTGGCTGGACAGGTCACCCAGGCAGATTACACCATTTACCGTCTGCTGTCTTTTGATTTCCGGGAGGACCCGAATACTTTTGATATCCGCGATCAATTCATGTTTGGGCCGTCCTTTCTCGTCAGCCCGGTCATCCAACCGATGTACTACGGTCCAAATTCAACGCCACTTCCACCCAGCGAGGAAACCCGTTCCGTTTACCTGCCGGCTGGAGGTGATTGGTTTGATTTCTGGACGGATCAATACTATTCCGGTGGACAAACGATCATTGCCAATGCTTCCATCGACACCATGCCACTTTTTGTTCGCAGTGGATCAATTGTCCCTCTGGGTCCTGATATTCAATATACCGAGCAGGCGGTCGATGCGGCTCTTGTCTTGAAGATCTATACAGGCTGCAATGGTCATTTTACGTTGTATGAAGATGAAGCTGACAACTACAACTATGAAAAAGGTTCTTTTTCCACCATTGAAATTAACTGGGTGGAAGAATTGGGCTGCCTCGTTCTTGGAGAACGCCAGGGATCTTTTCCGGGAATGAAGGCAACCCTGAAACTGGATATCGTTTTGGTAGGCAAGCATCAGGCGTCCGGAGAAGCTTATTCGATCGTTTATAAAGGAGAAAGGTTGATGGTTGATCTCTCAAAAAAGAATGATAGTCCGTGGGTGGTAACTTTTTCTCCGGAAGACCGCTTGGAAGATAGACTTAGGAAGGCGGCGCATGTAAAACCGAGTGAGGCATTGCTTAATTGGATGGAAAAAGAATTTATAGCTTTTATACACTTCGGACCCAATACTTTCAGCGGAAGACAGTGGGGAACCGGGCATGAGGAACCGTCAACTTATGCACCGGCTTTTCTGGACCCGGAACAATGGGTAAGGGTATGTGCAGATGCGGGTATGAAAATGGTAGTATTCACGCTAAAGCATCACGATGGATTTTGCCAGTGGTTTACTGATACTACCGATCATTCAATAAAAAATTCTCCCGTAAAAAAAGATGTTGCCGATTTGTTGCGTAAAGGCTGCGATGCCAATAAAGTCGACCTTGGTATTTATCTTTCTCCGTGGGATATGAATCAGAGAGACCGCGGGCTATGGAACACCGAAGAATATAACCAATACTTTCTTTCACAGTTGAGCGAATTGTTGACTCGCTATGGGCGTATCGACGAAATTTGGTTTGATGGTGCTTGCGGTGATTACGAAACATGGAAGAATGTACCTTCTTACAGACCTGATTCCTGGTATGACTACATCGAGGCGGTTCAGCCCCAGGCTGTATTCAGAATGTATGACCCGTATTTTTATGCAACCGAGGAGAAATGGGAAGAAATCAAGACTGGCAAGGCCAGCCTTCAATGGCGTGGCAAGGCCGTGCGCTGGGTTGGGAATGAAGATGGAAAAGGCCGCACGGATGAATGGAGTGTTCAGCCTGTATTTGACAGGACGATAGCTGAAAACGCCACTTTCCCCGATCTTGGACAGGAAAAGTATTATCAAAATGCAGTCGGAGCCGTATGGTATCCCTTGGAAGTAAATACCACGATACTGAACCAATGGTTCTGGAATTCAAGCACAGCCACTACAAAAAGCTTATCCGAACTAATCGAAATATTCTACAATTCCATCGGCAATAATGGAGTATTACTGCTTAATATCAGTCCAGACAACACCGGCTTGATACCGGAGGATCAGATAAGCCGCTTGATGGAATTGAAGGAATTTATACAGCATACTTTCAGCACCAACCTGGCGCTTGGGGCAACCGTTAAAGCGACTTCGGAAACGCCCAACCATAAGGCGGACTCCATCCTGGATAATGACAAAATGACATACTGGACTACGGATGGAGAATGGGATATCAACACCAGCAAAACTACCATCCTATTCGACCTTGAACAGACCAGGAAATTTGACAATGTGCTTGTACAGGAATATATCCGGGAGGGGCAAAGAGTGGCAGAATGGAGTCTGGAGGCCTGGGTTGGAGGCTCGTGGAAGGAATTGGTCCGTCATAAAACCATCGGTTATAAGAATATAAAGCGTTTCGAAACTTGTACCACCGACAGGGTCCGGCTACATATCCTGAGAAGCTGGGACAATCCGATGATATGTAACTTTGGGTTATTCCTTTCAAGTATTCCTGAAGAAGTTGTTGAGGAGAAAATATGACAAAAGAAAAGATACTGGAAAATGTAGAAAAGTGCATCAGCGCCGGGCCGTTTCGGGCCGATTGGGATTCACTCTCTGCCTTCCAAATACCTGCCTGGTACCAGGACGGAAAATTCGGTATTTTCATTCACTGGGGGGTATATTCAGTGCCGGCTTTCGGCAGTGAATGGTATCCCCGCAATATGTACCAGCAGGGCACGCCAGAATTCGATCATCACATCGCCACTTATGGACCACAGCGCAAATTTGGCTATAAGGATTTCATCCCCTTGTTTAAGGCGGATAAATTTGACCCGCGGTTCTGGGCCGATCTTTTTCAAAAAGCGGGCGCCCGCTTTGTGGTGCCAGTTGCAGAACATCATGATGGTTTTCAAATGTACGACAGTGCACTTTCGTCCTGGAATGCGGCCCGCATGGGGCCGAAGAGGGATGTGATCGGAGAACTTGCCGGGGCAGTGCGGGAAAAAGGGCTGGTTTTCGGGTATTCAAATCACCGGGCCGAGCATTTCTTTTTCTTCGATGGAGGCCTGAAATTCGATTCGGATGTAAATGATCCAGGCGCAGCCGATTTTTATGGGCCGCCGCATCCCGCTCCGCGTGAATTATCGGATCTCGAAGATGCACGACCTACCAAAGAACACATGGAAGATTGGCTGGCTCGCAACTGTGAATTGGTGGAGAAGTATCAGCCCCAACTGGTCTGGTTCGATTGGTGGATACAAAACCTGGCATTCAAGCCCTACCTTAAGAAGTTTGCCGCCTACTACTATAACCAGGCCGCAACCTGGAACAAAGAGGTCGCCATTAATTACAAATTCCAGGCGTTCGAAAAGGGAACAGCTGTGTTCGATGTGGAACGCGGTCAGCTCGCCGACATCGCCCCCTATTTTTGGCAGACCGACACCTCCATCTCCAAAAATTCATGGGGATATATCCATGGGCAGGATTACAAGTCAGCCGAAGCGATACTATGTGACTTGATCGACATCGTGAGCAAGAATGGCGCTTTGCTGCTTAATATTGGCCCTCGTAGTGACGGAACGATCCCTGAACCTGAACAGGCAATTCTGGAGGAGATCGGAAAATGGCTTTCGATAAACGGTGAAGCTGTTTATGGCACCAGGCCGTGGCAGGTATTTGGGGAAGGTCCAACCGAGGTTGTGGCAGGCTCCTTTAATGACACAAAACGTACCCCATTTACCGGCGAGGATATCCGCTTTACCAAGAACGGGGACACTTTGTATGCCACTGTCCTCAAGTGGCCGGAAAGCGGGCATGTACTGGTAAAGTCTCTTGTCGCAGGGCATGCGCAAATCGCAAAAGTTGATCTGCTTGGGAACCCCAGCCAACTAAAATGGAACTTAAGTAATAAAGGATTGGAAATAGATCTGACGAATTGCGAGCCATCTCAATATCCGGTTACTTTCAGAATAAGTAATTCATAGGGAATCCCCATGATATGAGTTTATCTTCCGACTTGTACGATATCGTCTTCATTGGTCACATGTGTTTTGACGAAGTTGTTCCCTACCAGGGAACAGCGCACGTGGCGCCTGGCAGCGCGGTGCTGTGCGGCGCGTTGGCAGCCGCGCGTGTGGGTAAAAATGTGGCCATGGTGACTAAAATGGCGCCGCGCGACCAATATATCCTGGAGACTCTCCGGGAAAATGGGGTTGCCCTGCATGTCATCCCCTGCGCCGAAACGACCTATATGAAAGTGGTACATCCCAGCGCAGATGTGGACGAACGCCGAATTTATCAACTGGCCAGCGCCGGCTTCTTCTCACTGGCCGACCTGCCACCGCTGAGGGCTCGCCGGGTGCACCTGGCCGGAATCGCCGACCAGGAGTTTAAACCGGATTTTATCGGCGGCCTGAAAGAAAAGGGCTATTGCCTGTCAGTGGACATGCAGAGTTTTGTGCGCCAGGTGCAGCCGGGCACACACCAGATCGCCTTCCAGGATGTGCCCGCCAAGATGGAAATTGTCCGCCAGATGGATATGGTCAAACTGGATATCGTGGAAGCCAAGGTGCTGACCGGCAGCGAAAATTTGGCCACGGCAGCCCAGGTCATTGCAGGCTGGGGCTGTCCGGAGGTGGTCATCACCCAGGCCGAAGGCGTGCTGGCACACGCCAACGGGCAGGCGTTCTATGAAAAGTTCACCAACCGGAGCGTGGTGGGACGCACCGGGCGGGGAGACACCACCTTTGCGGCTTATCTGGCCCGGCGCATCGACCACGATGTGACCGAATCCCTGAAGTTCGCAGCAGCCCTGGTATCCATAAAAATGGAAACGCCCGGCCCTTTCATCGGAACATTGGAAGAAGTAATCGCCCGAATGCAATAAAGGAGTTGACGAAATGCATTTACCCAAGACCCCCCTCAAATATTTTACCGGAGATCCCTGGACGATCGTAGAAAAAGGTTTCGACCCGGCTTATCAGCGCATCTCCGAATCCGTTTTTTCAGTTGCCAACGAGTTCATGGGGGTGCGCGGATATTTTGAAGAAGGCTACAGCGGGGACCACCTGTTGGGCAGCTACTTCAACCACCTGTATGAGATGATGGACATTCACCACGACCAGATATTCAAAGGCTTTATAACGCAAGGCGCGGCCATGATCAACACGGCGGACTGGCTCCATACGCGCCTGTGGGTGGACGGCGAACAACTCGACCTGGCCAAATCGAAATTCTCGGGTTTCACCCGGCAGCTCGATCTGCGCGACGGGACCTTCACACGCGAATTTACCTGGGAGACAGCCACCGGCAAGAAACTCAGCCTGACCTTTGTGCGTTTCACGGATATGCAATCCACACCCATCGGCTGCCAGCGTATCGTGATAAAGCCGTTGAATTTCTCCGGTGAGGTTAAAGTCCGGTGCGGCCTGGATTTCAACACCCATTACGAAATCGGCGCCGGCTGGGACCAAACGGAAAAAGGCGGAGCCCAGCAGAGCGGGCAGATCATCAACTTTTGGAAGTGCACACGCAAAGGCCCGGTCAATGGCGGGTGGGCCATCCAGGCGCAGACCGCGCGCAGCGGGCAGCAATTATTCTCCCATTTCCGGCTGCACTCAAAGCAGACGTTGAACCCGGTGCTCGTGCAGGATGAAAAGTTCATCGGCGTGGATTTTGTCCTGGCGGTGCAACAAGGCACCACCGCGCAGGTGGACAAAGTGGTGGTGAACGATTGGCAGAAGACGACGGACGTGGAGCAGGTTTGGAACGGCGGCCTGGAGTTGTGCAAGAAGTACGCCTCCCTCACATTCGACAGCGCGCTGGCTGAACACACTGCCTTTTGGAAAAAAGTGTGGGACGTTTTGGATATTGATATTGACGGTGACCCGGAAGTGCTGCAAGGGCTGCGCTTCTCCTGCTTCCAGACCTACCAGACCTATCACGGCGAGAACGCCGACCTGAATGCCCTATGCAAAGGGTTGACGGGCGAGGTGTACTTTGGCTGGGTGTTCTGGGATAGTGAGATCTACTCCCACCGGCTGATGATGTTCATTGACCCGACGGCAGCTAAAAACCTGCTGCTGTACCGCTATCACCGCCTGCCCCAGGCGTTGGAGCGGGCCAAACAACTGGATTGCGAAGGGGCGCGCTTCCCGTTTGCCAGCATCACCGGGACGGAAGACAGCGGCACTTGGCAGCATGTGGACCTGGAAATCCACGCCGATATGGCGGTGGCCTATGCCATCTGGCATCACGACAAGATCTGCCGGGACAAGGAGTTCTTGTATCACGAAGGCATCGAGATGCTGTTGCAGATCTGCCGTTTCATGGCCAGCGCGGGCGGGTGGAGCCCGTTGCACGGCGATTTTGGATTCTATGGCGTAATGGGGCCGGATGAGTTCCACATGATGGTGAATCATAACTGTTATACCAACGTCATGGGGAAGAAGGCATTTGAATTTACTCTCGACGTGTTGGCAGAGATGCAACAGGCAGCGCCCGAGCTATACCGGCAGGCGCTGGCGAAAATAGAACTCAAACCGGAAGAGCCGGGGCAATGGAAAGAAATGGCCGCCAAGATGCGGATCCCCAAGGACGAGCGCACAGGCATCTATGAGCAACATGCCGGCTATTTTGACCTGCCGCATGTGGACCTCCGGCATTTCCCGCCTGAGCAAATCCCCGTTTACAAGAATTGGGCCTACATCAAGATCTTCCGGCACGATATGGTCAAGCAACCGGATGTGTTGAACCTGATGTATTTCTACAGCCAGGATTATCCCCTGGAAGAAAAGCGCGCGAACTATGAGTTCTATGAAGCCCGCACCATCCATGAATCGTCCTTGTCGCCCTCCCTGCATGCCATCCTGGCGGCCGAACTGGGCAAGATGGATGAGGCTTACACCTTCTTCTCCTACGGGGCACGCATGGACCTGGATGATTACAACCGCAATACCGACCAGGGCCTGCACGTGACCTCCGCGGCAGGAGTATGGGCCAGCATGATCTTCGGCTTTGGCGGCATGCGCACCGACGGCGACGTGCTTAGCTTCCGCCCCAGCCTGCCGGCCCGGTGGAATTCATATCGCTTCCGCGTTCGGTACCAAGGCGCTGTCATCGAAGCGCGTGTGGGCCGCGAGAGGGCTGAATTCCAGGTGATCAGCGGCCCGGCTGTGGATATCCAGGTGAACGAGGAGAGCTTTACGCTCGACGCCAAGGGGATCACCACCC
Organism: uncultured Chloroflexia bacterium; assembly: GCA_963837875.1. Classification (GTDB taxonomy): domain Bacteria; phylum Chloroflexota; class Anaerolineae; order Anaerolineales; family Villigracilaceae; genus UBA877. The sequence continues at coordinate 964,982 of CAWIOV010000001.1, read as the reverse complement.
CATTGCAGCCAGCGGTTTGATAGGATCGGTTCTTTGGGGATCGCCGGGATGCAGGGAAAGAAATGGGAGTGTTGGGCAGGCTTCACCCGCCCAACACTCCCTATTTATCCCATCCCTCCGGCGATGCCCGGAGAGTCATAGTATCCGAAAGCTGCGCCTGCCACAGGTGGATATTGACAGCGAGTTACCGAACGCGCTCAGCTTATTGAATTTGCAATGTCGAGCGATTTCCCGTAAAATATTCAGAAAATGAAAAGGATAGGATGTCCATGATCCCGCGTGCATTGAGCTTTATTCCTGAATATCGTGATTACCTGTGGGGCGGGCAACGCCTGCGGCCCGGCAGGCTGACGGCGGAGGCTTGGGTGGTGTATGAAAATGACCGGATCGCCTCCGGCCCACTGGCAGGACAGACCCTGGCAGGAGCAACGGCCCAGTATGGGGCGGATCTGTTGGGACAAAGCGTGCTCGACCGCCGGGGGCCGCGCTTCCCGTTGCTGATCAAGCTGCTGGACTGCAACCAATGGCTTTCGCTGCAAGTCCATCCGAACGACGCCCAGGCCATCCAGTTGGAAGGAGCGGGGCAGAACGGCAAGACGGAAGCCTGGTACATCCTGGAAGCCGCGCCGGAGGCCAGGATCATCGCCGGGCTGAAGGCTGGAACGAGCCCAGAGGCGATGGCGCAGGCCATCCGGACCGGCAGCATATTGGATTTATCCCAATATGAAAACGTGCAGGCCGGCGACACCGTACTGATGCAGGCCGGCACCATCCACGCGCTGGGGCCCGGCCTGTTGGTCTACGAAGTGCAGGAATCTTCGGATATCACCTACCGGGTCTTCGACTGGAACCGGCCGCAGACCGGCAGCCGGATGCTGCACATTGACAAGTCCCTGGCGGTGGCAAATCCAGCTGCCAGCAGTTCCCCTGTGGCGCTGCCGGTCTTGCAGGATGGCGAGCAGCGCAGCCTGTGCCAATCAGAATACTTTAACCTGGAAGTATTGAACTCCCAAAACCAGGCGCTGGAGCTGGATACGCACGGGCAAAGCTTCCACGCATTGACGGTCATAGAAGGGGCGGCCCGATTTTCCTGCGGCGGCGAACAGGTCTCTCTGGGCCGGTTCGACTCGCTGGTGGTCCCGGCCGCCAGCGGAGCCTACCGGCTCGAGCCGCAGGCGGGCGGCTTCCGGGCGCTTAAATCCAGCCTGTAAAGCTGCCCGGCGGGCAGAAATCCTTCGCCCGCAAATCGTCGTTGCATTCAGACGAAGCAGCGGTGAACCGCAGTTACGGAAGCGCCGGGCGGACTTGTGCACGCGCCAGGGACGGATTGCCTGCCAGACAAAAAGGTGCGATAATTGATAATGTCACCGAAGGGTAGACATCGGTCAGGTTCAAATTACAGGTACACGGAGGAATGCCATGTCCGAAGCAAAAAGTTTCCAATGTCCCAACTGCGGGTCTGCGCTCGCGCCGGACGGCGCGGCCAAGGAAGTCAAGTGCGCCTTCTGCGGAAGCACGGTGATCGTGCCGGAGGAACTGCGCGATCAGGCTCCTCAGGGGCAAGACCCCCAGAAGCACCTGCAATGGCTGCTGCAGAGCGGTGCGGACGGCGCTGCCAGGATCGTCTCGGTGGAAGATCTGGGTGCAACGGATGCCACGCACCAGGCATTGGACCTGGAGTTGAAGGTGACCCCGGCATCCGGCGCCCCGTTCGATACTGAGATGCCGGTCAGCGTTCTGCACGCTGACATTCCGCAGCCCGGGGCCAAAGTCAATGCCAAGTACAACCCGGACGATACATTCGATCTGGCTGTCCAGATAAACGGCAACTGGTACCTCACCTAGGGGAAGACAACCTTTGTAACCAAAACCTATTCACGGGCACCGACAGCACCGTCTGTGAGTTTGTTCCCCCATTGCCTGGCCCGGGCGCGCCGCCCAGCCTCTCCCTGAAGCTCTACAGTTCCACCTGTTCCCCGCGCACGATCGCGTCCACAATGTCACCGGCATCGGTAAGGCTGGTGTTGCCGGTGACCTCCCGAACGATATTTAAGGCTTTGATCCTCTCGCCAGACCGGACCAACGCCAGGATCTTGCCGATGGTCGGATCGTAGGGAAGCGGGGCGGGGGCCTGGTCTTCGGCTGAGATTTCGATGGTACTCTGGCAGTAGGAGCATTTCAGGCTGCTCTGCCCATTGGGCGGATCGAGAGTCGCCCCGCAAGCAGGGCATTTCAAGATTTTGGCATCTTCGGGCATAGTTCATCCTACGCGGAATGAGCAGGGATTGGGATTGGTATTAGGCCGCTTCCAGGATGTCGCCACGCTGGAGGTCGTTCCTTGCCACCCCTTTGAGGAACACGCCCACATTGTCGCCGGCTTTGGCTTCGGTGAGGGTTTTGCGAAACATTTCCATACCGCTCACGCTGGCTATTTTGCTGCTTCCACCGGAACGCGTGATCCGGACCCGGTCGCCGACACGCAGACTGCCGCTCTGGATCCGGCCGGTGGCGACGGGGTCGCGGCCCTTGATCGAGAAGATATCCTCCACCGTCATACGAAACGAAGAACCGCTCAGAGATGACGCGGGAACGGGAGCCGAGTTTACCCGATTGCCGCCCTGGAGGTCTTGCACGGCGGCTTTACCTTGCACCTGACCGATACCGGCGACCTCCACAGTGTTGTGGCAATACGGGCATTGCAGGAAGGTTTGTCCGGCAGGTGGCGGAGGAAGGGAGGCCCCGCAGGATGGGCAGTTCAAGAGCTGGACGGCTTCAGGCATGTTGTTTTCTCCTACACCAATTAAGCTTTCCTCCTGGCCTGATGGAGGCCACCGGCAGGAAATGGGAGATATGGAACAGAAATTCAGACGCTATTATAACCATGAAATAGGCTGGTATCGAATGAAAAAATGGTGCGGTATCAATGGGTAAATTGGATTTTCTACATCAAATCCCCAACACTTGCACGGAAAACTGGCCTCCCGACCCTTTTTCATCTTTCCCCTATTGGCAACCGGGTTGATTCCGTCTATACTTTTATCAGGTCGCTTCCTTCCGTCCCCTTCGCCGGAACCTCTCCAGCATTTGGTTCGCCTGGGAGAACAGCATGATTAATATCCAGAATTCGTACGAGCAAGATCAGCGTTGTAAGGTCCTCCAGGTAATCCTGTGGGTCGCCCTGGTTGTCTCGTTCGGCCTGGGATTCTTTGACCTGCAGTTTCACACCTGGGTCTCGGTGGTGGCCCTGTTTGGCATGGGGCTGGCCTGCATTCCCTGCCTTATCCTGAACGACCATAACCACTTTTTCCTGGCGGCCTTGTTCCTCAGTATTTTGGTGCTGGCTGCCATCACATTTAACCTCTACGATGGGGATGGCATCCACGATCCCGGCATCCTGGCCTATCCCATCTTCATCATGATCGGCACCCTGCTGTTTGGCAAACGCGCCTCGCCCTTCTTTGCCCTGGCTGCGGTTGCATCGCTCACAACCATTGTCCTCCTGCAGGTCTTTGGCCGTATTCACCCCCACATCGGCGCCACCAATTACGGTATCCTGATCCCTACGATCACCCTCCTGCTGGCAGCCGCGGCCATCATTTGGGTCATTGTCGACAATATCGAGAAAAACCTGGCCCGCGCCCGCAGTTCCGAGGCCGAACTCCGCATGAATTACGATCTGACCCTGGAAGCCTGGGCCAAAGTCCTCGAGCTGCGCGATCGCGAAACCGAGGGGCACAGCCGCCGCTTGGTCGACCTCAGCACCCGCCTGGCGCGTCGCCTTGGGATCGGGGAGGCAGAGATCCTCCACCTCCAGCGCGGCGCGCTGGTCCATGACATCGGCAAACTGGCCATTCCCGATGACATCCTGCTCAAGCCTTCTTCATTGGACGAAAAGGAAAAAAAGTATCCTCCAGATGCATCCGGTCTATGCCAGGCAAATGCTTTCCGGCATTCCTTTTCTCCAGCCCTCCGTCTGCGTGGCTTATAGCCACCATGAACATTGGGATGGAACCGGCTATCCAGATGGCTTAAAGGGCGAAGACATCCCCCTGCTAGCCCGTTTATTTGCCGTGGTGGATGCCTGGGATGCCCTACGCTCTGAGCGCATCTACCGGCCCGCCTGGCCTACCGACCAGGTTATCGCCTATCTAAGGGAGAACGCCGGCGTCATTTACGACCCACATATCGTGGAAACCTTCCTCGGTATGCTTTGATCCCACCGGCAGCCTCTCCGGTGGCTCCCGGCAGGCGGCCCAAACTCATAGGGTGCGCTTTTCTATTCTCCTGGGAAGGTCGCCCGGGAACCATCTGGCGATGATCCCCGGGACGGCAAAGATAAGGCCATCCTAAGGCCACGATCAGTTCTGGATCCTTGGGAGGTCCTTGAGATAGCGGAGGAGCAATTTAGGAGATGGGCTCGTCCGAAGAATACGCGGTAGGTCGGACAGGGTGATCTCGGTGAGGTCGAGGCTGGCCTTAAGATTCGCAACGACGACTCGCAGGTCATAGGTAGGCTCATAGACCGGGACCATCGGCTTCTGCAGGCCGGTCAGGCCCCATACCGCCATCAGCGCCGTGCGCACCGACGTCTCGACCGTGAAGACGACATCTTGCGGCAGCTCGACGAACTGCCCGATGAACGCCAGATTCACGCAGCCGTCCGGGATGACCCTGGGCCGGTCGCTGATCTTGCGCGGCATGAATTGGGAGGTGATGTAGGGCATCATCGAGGTCGAGACGCTGGCGTGCGCCAGGACCTGTTCGCTCTGTTCCTCCGACAGGCCGCAATGGTAGAGCAGTTCGGCAAACATCTCCGCGCCCGTGCACTCCCGCATGGGTTTCTTGATGTAGGCGCCCGGGGCATCGCTGACCTGCCCATACGCCCAGAGGACGTTCACATCCTCCGGCTGGTCGGGGAAGTACTTGCCATAGGGGACAAACCCGAGCTTCCAACTGGAGTCGATCACCGTGATCGCCCCACCGCAGCCCATCTTATCGCCGGTCTTCTTCTCCATGTAATCGTAGAAGGTATGGCCATCCCGGATGGTCGGGAAGAATGAGATCCAATTCGTCTTTTCGATGTCGGAAAGGAAGGCCGCCGGGTTGCCGAACTTGGGATCGCGCGCGGCGAGTTTTTCCCAGAGGGTGAAGCAGCCGCGCTGGCGGGTATCCCGGTTCAACGGCGCAACCGTGTGGGTGTCACCCATGCTGGCATTCTGCGTGAGCGACCCATTGGTGAAGAAGACCAGGTCGTTGCGGGTGAGGGCGAGGCGGCGTTCACCGTCCGTGTCGCGCAGCGTCAGGCCGGTCACGATGGTCTCGCCGGCCAGGTCCAAAAGGTCCAGATCCACCACGGTCGTCCCGGTGACGAAGTGGACGCCCAGCGACTGCAGCCAGGCCTGCATCGGCTTGATGATCGAGTCATACTCGTTATACTGGGTGTGCAGAATGCCATCCAGGTGTGTAATTCCGGGAGCATACATCATGAAACGCGCCAGATAGCGTTTCACTTCGATGATGGAGTGGAAATCCCGGAAGGCGAGCATCGAGCTCCAGCAGTACCAGAATACCGATTTCGTGAATTCGGGGGTGAACCAATCGGCTGCCGATATCCCTTCTAGCTCTGCCTCGGGTGTAAGGAGCAATTCAGCCATCCGTTTCGCGTCCTTCTCCGACATGAGCGGACCGGTGGATGGGTAGAGCTGGCCCTGTTTGTGCATGAGCCGGTAGTGGGAGTGGATCGGCTCGCGCACGTTGGCTTCGAAGGTCTCATCCAGGATGGTCCGGCCGGGGGTCTGGAGGGATGGCACCTTGCCGCAGACATACCAGAGGCACTCCATGCGCGCTTCCAGCTCGCGTTCCCCACGGCTGGTGTAACCATGTTCCGCGTCACCGGCCCCATCCATCGAGCCGCCCAGGAGCGGCAGTGACTCGTAGATGGTCACATTGCCCGCCGGTATATACGCGTCCGTCACCAGGGAGATGGCTGCCGAGAGGCCGGCGATGCCGCCGCCGATAATGTAGGCGCGTTTCTGGCCGATATCGCGCGGAGCCGGGGCATTGATCCGATCGTAGTTTTTCATATTGAACATCCTTTCAAAAATGATATAACAAACAAATTTCAACACTTGTTTATTTTTGTGTAGTATAATATTCCCGGGAAAGGAGTTCAATCAGCAACTTTCCCGGTTTTGTACAAAATCAGATAGTCCCCGCCGGGTTTGTACGACTTTATAAGAAGAATTAAGGAATTTGTAATGAAACAAAAGGCCGAATACCGAAGTTCGATCCGCTCCAAACGCCTGATCCGGCAGGCATTCGTGGAATTGCTGCAAGAAAAAGAGCTTGAAAAGATCAGCGTGACCGACATCATCAGGCGCGCCGATATCAACCGCGGAACGTTTTACGCCCATTATCAGGATACGCAGGCGGTCATCGAGCAGATCGAAAACGAGATCATCGAAAAAATGTTGGAGTTTTTGGGGGAATTCCGCTTTCAAAATTTTTTCCAGGATCCCCTGCCGCTCCTATTAAAGATCTCAACATATCTTGAAGAAGATCTGGAATTCTATCGGATCCTGATAAACTCAAACGGATCTGAACAATTCTTGATCAAGCTGAAAGATATCTTCGTCAAGCATATGGAGACGGATACGGACATTCCGGATCAGTTCAAGAGATCGCCCGCTTTCCTGATCCGGGCCCACTTCTTTGCGGGGGGACTTGTCAATCTATACCAGGTCTGGTTCCGAGGCGAGATGGGTATTTCCCTGAATGAGATCGCGTTGGAAATAAGTAAACTCATCACCAGCCGCCCGATACGTACCCCCGGATGAAGCAAACCTCCCGGATGGTTCGTCTCCGGGAAAATCCCTGGTTTTGACCAGGGATTCTCATTTGGTACCGTAACCGCCGGTGCTAAAGGGGCGGGCGCTGATGAAGGGTTAACTACGGCACCCAAATGGCCTGATCGATCTTGCTCCCCACGCTGCCCATCAAGCGCGGGGTAAAAAGGGGATAGCTGGCAGCATACAGGGATCCATCTTGTAAAGATATTAATAAGGTTTTCCCTTCCGCAGGGTCCCAGATCAATTGCGTGACCGATCCCTTCAGGATGGTCTGCCAGTCACCCCCGGGGATCCTGACCGCTACGCTGCCTTGCTGGTTTTGGAGGACTTCCCAAGCCTGGTAGCCGGCTTTTGAGACAGCGGGCAGGTAGGAAGCCGAGTAGACCGGCGGATCATAGCGGGTGTTCCCATCCGAGGAAACGAGCGCTTCGGGATAGGCATAGAAGACTTTGCTCTCCGGCAACCAGTCGATCTCCCAGGTTTGTTTATCGAGGACCTTGACCGGGGTGGTTTGACCAGGCAGCAGGAGGAACGTCCCATCCCCCAGGGAGCTCGGGCAGCCCGCCGCGCTGGAAAAAAGGAGCCCCCCATTTTCCGGGGATCGCGCGATATAGTCATAAAAGCTGGTAGCCATGAGGGACTTGGTCTCTCCACTGGCAACATCCACCGTGTGGAGGTTGATGGACGCGCATTGATCATCAGTATCATACGAAATGTAGTGCGAAGCATCCTGCCAGCCGACAAAATTGGGGCTTATGCTCTGGCTGGTATTCTTTGGGCTGGGCAAAGGGATGATCTTTCCATCCGATACCCGGACTGCCCAGATACCATCCAGCCGGTCCGGCAGGATGGCACCTCCGAAAGGCGGCACCCAACTGACCCCAAAACTCAGGATATACTGCCCATCCGGTGACCAGATCGGTGTGATCGCCTGGGAAGGTCCGCTGGTCAATTGCTTGGTTGCGTGGGTCTGGGTATCGTATACATACAGGTCCGAGGTGGGCCCGTCGATCGCGCCGGTAAATGCCAGGTATCGTCCAGCGCCTGGCTGCCAGGCCACATCCGGATTGTCCCGGATGGCGTACGTGGCAAACGCTTTTGGAGTGGTCGGGTTTGCAGACAGGTCCGCGGTCGTGACGCTGATCAAGTGATCAATGGTTTCTATCGCCCCGCTGGGGATCTGGACCATCACAAGGTCAAGCCCCTGGTCGTTTTCCACCACCAGCGCCATGCGATCCCCGGCCGGGGAAATGGCAGGGCGCAGATCACCCTGGATCCCAAATTCTGAGACCCGGGTTGGGAAGCTGCCGTCCGGGTTGGTGATCCATATCCCGTCCTGCCCCTTGAATAAAATGAAGGGCCCATTCCCGTTCAAGCCGGCTGGAGCAGCCGTGACCGTGGGGGTGAGTGGAGTGGGGCTTGGGCTGGGCGCGCTGGTTTGCAATTCCCCTACCCCGGTGGGTGCGCTTTTGGTAACAGTCGTAGTGGACAGGGAGGATATATTGCAAGCCAATAATAAAAGCAATGCCAGGGAGACGACGATGATATTCCGATAATTCTGCATTCTCAACCTATTCCAAAAATGAGCAAATAATTAACGCCACCCAACCGGCGGAATAAATATGATGAATACGATATAATAAGTATAACACGGCGGTCAATTCCCCGGCGGCAAAACAGCCCGCCAAAGGTACTATGCCTCGATCGATACCAGTGTCCTTACCGGCGAGGTCATTAACCCTTACTATTTGAGTTTTTCAGACCCCCGACATGGCTGGCTGATGGTTTATCTCGGCGCAGGCATGCAGCACGCCTACGTGGCGCTCTTCATGACCAAGGATGGCGGCGTTAACTGGACCGACATCCTGGATCCATCCACAAATGACAGTGTTCTTCTTCTCCCCGCAGAGCGGGCTGGCTTTGGGCCGGAAGATCTACCGGACCGGCGACGGAGGTAGGACCTGGACATTCATCCAGCAGGTGACCTGGGATGGGCAGTTCAGCTTTTTGAGCGGGTCGAGCACGGATACTCGGCTGGGCGAGCGTATTCAATGCCCAGGGCGAAACTGCCCTGGTCAAAACGGATAATGGCGGGCAGTCCTGGAGCATGCTCGATCCGATCGTTGGACCGTAAAAAACTATAATTCGCGAAGATTGGATCGCACAAGGTTTTTCTGTGCATCGGGTAAATGGTCCGCTAGACGGCTTGTTTGCTCAGCCACTCCAGACAGGCATCTGCCACCTCCTCCCACTTCTCCTGGCCGATCAGGAAGTGATTCCGCCCGGAGAATTCCCGGTAGTCGGTCACAGAAGAAGAGTTTTTATATTTATTAAAATTGTTCCTGACCAGGGAAGCCGGGATGAGGTGATCGATGGACCCGGCGATCAACAGCAAAGGCGCATGCGGCTTCTTGAAATCGATCCTGGCGATCGATGTCAGGGATTGGCGTGGCACCCGGCGCGATTCCGGCACAACGTATTTTTCATAGGCGGCTTGTTGTTCAGCCAGGGGCATGCCGTTGGCAAAGGCGTATTGAAACCGCTCGAAGCTCATTTCGACCGGCTGGTTTTGAGGGACGAGCGGGTTGACGTGCCCCCAATTGGCTTTCAGGAACGGCCATTCGGCGGTGAACACTCCCATGGGAGGCGCTGGATCGATGGCGATCCCCGCAACGGCCAGCCCTTGTTGGAGCAGGATCTGGACCGCCAGGCCGCCCATCGAATGGCCGATCAGCGCCGGCTTCTCATCCAGCCCTTTGATCGCACCGGCGAGGTGCTCAAGGATTCCCGCCAGGGTCAGCTCCCCCAACTGCATGTCAGGCTGGTTTTTGCGCAGGGTTTCAACCGGCTGGTCCCTGCCCGGCCAGGCTGGGGTAACACAACGATAGCCTTTAGAGCGAAAACGTTCCACCCAACCTTCCCAGCATAACGGGGTCATATACATTCCGTGAATAAAAACAACTGTTTTTGTGCTTGCCATTTATTCTCCTTGGATGCAGGGGCTGATCCGGGTCGTTCAATTTTTGAAATAGTGTCCCTGTTCGAGGTCCGCGATAAGGGTGGGGTGAGTTGGCTGCCATCCCAGGAGTTCCCGGGTCTCTGCGCTCGACCCTGGGATCATGCTCGGGATATCCAGCGCCGCCAGGGCGCCGAGAAAGCCGAAGTGGGCGTCTGCTTCTTCGCGTGCGATGCTGACCACGGGAAGGTTCAGGTGCTTACCGATCACCTCGGCGATCGCGCGGAATGGCACTTCTTCGGCGCGGCCGGTCAGACGGGAACCGGCGGGCGCCTTTTCCAACGCCAGACGATACAGGGTAGCCGCATCCAGCCGGTGCACGGCCGGCCAGCGGTTGGACCCGTCTCCCACATAGGCGGAGACGCCCTTTTTACGGGCGATGGCGATCAGGGCTGGCACGAAGCCGTGATCCCCCTCCCCGTGTACGGTCGGCGCGAGACTGGCCATCGAGGTTCGCACACCCACCCGGGCGAAGGCGGCTTTCTCCGATGCCTGCCCGTCCCTGTGATTGGTGATCACGAACGGCTTGCCGGAACCCTCGAGCGCCGCTCCCATCGCCTCGACGGCGCGTAGATCGATCTTGAGGGAGTTGGCAAAGTTGGCCAGGCCTTCCTCATGCTGGAACGCCAGGTGGATTACGCCGTCTGCAGCCGCGGCGCCGCTGCGTAGGCTGTCAAGGTCTTCGAGGGAACCAGGATGCACTGCGGCCCCGATCTTATTCAGCTTCTCGCCGCCATTACTGGAACGGGCAAGGCCGACGACATGATGGCCGGCATGGCTGAGTTCGCGCACGACGGCCGAACCGATATATCCTGTTGCTCCCGTGACAAAAACTTGCATATTATTTTTCTCCTTAAAAGGGTCAATTTGTCGAATAATTGTATTATAAACGATACCGGAGATAAAGTCCGTTGACCGCCCGCCAAACCAAAGCAGGTGAAGCGTTAAGCTGATAAAGAAGAAGCCCCGCAACCTCGCGGGGCTTCTGAATTCTATTGGCTGCTATGCTGCGGGAATGTGAGTGTGAGGCTTCTGCTCGCTATAAATCCTGCCGATCAATAGCGAGGTGGACATGCCTGTTTTTCCACCGCCCGAAATGTGCCTGTTCTCGTTATTTACGACACCGATTTCTTGCTTGAGCGATTCAAATTTCAAACCCGCATCCCTATCCGACCGGTTATTGACTCGTCCAACCATTTTCTTAAACCCCATTGTGCTTTGGCTTGACGGTCGAAGGCTCCCAAAAGGCGTGGATCAGCTTTTATGACCAGATGGGTCGGCGTGCGGCCATCCTCAAAACGTGGAGGCGAAAATCCTCAGTCTTCCGATGGCATTTTTACCATTAACGGGTATCCTAGAGGCATGAGATCAGGAAAGGAAAAGACCGGCTGGAACGGTTGGCAGAGCGCACAGCTCACCCACCTGCCGGACCTTTTTCTGCCGTAGGAGAGAAAAAATGGTACAGAATATCGGCAACAATCGGGATGCGCTGAATTTCGCCGGGACCGCCGCCGCCGGCCAGCCGTCTGGGAAGGCCGCCCTGGACGCAGCCACCCGCATGATCATCGAAACCCATGATCTGACCAAGACCTTTGGCCTGGGGGATGCCAGTGTGACCGCCCTGGACAGGGTCAGCCTGCACATCCAGGTCGGCGAAATGGTCGCCATCATGGGCCCCTCCGGCTCGGGCAAGAGCACGCTTTTGAACATCCTGGGCTGCCTTTCCACGCCCACCTCCGGGACCTACCTCCTGGACGGCCAGGACGTCAGCCGCCTGGATAAAGTGGAGCTGGCCGCCATCCGCAACCAGAAACTCGGCTTCGTTTTTCAGTCCTACAACCTGCTGCCGCGCACGAGCGCCCTGCGCAACGTGATGCTGCCCCTGGTCTACGACCGCACCCATAAGGTCCCGCGCGAGCAGTGGGAAACCAAGGCCCGGGAAATGCTGGAGGCCGTCGGCCTGGGCGACCGCGTGGACCACGAGCCCCAACAACTGTCCGGCGGGCAGCAGCAGCGCGTGGCCATCGCCAGGTCCCTGATCATGGATCCGGTGCTCCTGATCGGGGATGAGCCCACCGGCAACCTGGACAGCAAATCCGGCAAAGAGATCATGAAACTGCTCCTGAACCTGAATGCGCGCGGGATGACCATCCTGATCGTCACGCACGACCCGTCCATCGCCCAGTACACCCAGCGGGTGATCAACCTGAAGGATGGCCGCATCGATACGGAAGTCCACAATGGGCATGTTCCTCCACAGCCCGCTCGGAAAGCCGCCTTGATCGATCAATTGCAACCCGTTGAAAGTTGATGGTTGATATTTATAACCGGCTTTGCCCTTCGGGTACTTTGCCCTTCGGGTACTTTGCCCTTCGGGTACTTTGCCCTTCGGGTACCTTACCTTTCGGATACACGCAACCGGTTTTCAGGACCCAAACCCAATTCACCTAACCCCCCAGCCCCCTTCCCTAATAGGGAAGGGGGTGACGCCGAAGGCGGCGGGGGTTAGGTGTTTAAACCGCAAAACATGCCCGTGTTCAGTGTATAATCATTGCGAAACCCGCGCGGAGGCATGGATTATGGAAGAGGGTACGGCGGTAAGGATCCCGACTCGCACCTGGACTTGCTCGAACGGCCGGTGGTGGTGGCGCTGGCGGATACGTTTACCCAAAAGTATATGAACCTCCCGCATTATTTTGGGAACGTGGCCCGGCTGGAACAGAAAGGCAAGCTCCGCCTGGTGGCCTGCCAGATCAAGCCGACCAAAGTGGTGCCGTTCGGGTGAAAGCGAGGCAGGTCACGCTTAAAGCGTGACCTGCGTACTTGCATAGCTTCGTGAAAAGAAAGCTGATTTAAAATGGAAATCAATAATTATGATTACATTGCCGATTTATACGACATTTATGTGCCTGCAACTTTCGATATTGATTTCTTTCTTTCCGAAGCAAAAAAGATAACTGGCGAAGTTCTGGAATTGATGTCTGGTACAGGTAGAGTATCTGTCCCACTGATCGAAGCAGGGGTTAAACTAACTTGCGTTGACCTTTCTGCAGGGTTAAATGCAATCCTCGAAGACAAACTTCAAAAACTGGGATTGAAAGCGGATGTTTATCAAATGGATGTTCGCAAACTTGAACTTCGAAAGAAGTTTGATATGGTAATCATCCCATTTTCTTCATTCGCCCATATTACGTCGCCAGATGACCAGCGTAAAGCACTTGCACAAATTCGGCAACTTTTACTACCTGGTGGTACTTTCATTTGCACTCTAGGTAATCCGAAATTACGACAGAAGGCAGTAGATGGTAAATTACGTTTGTTCAGAAAGTATCCATTACCTGATACACAAGGTCTGTTACTTCTTTGGATTGTCGAAAATAGTAGTAACGATGATGAACAAGTTGTAGAAGCAATGCAATTCTATGAGGAGTATGATGCCAAAGGCGTACTACAATCAAAGCGTCTTTTGGAACTTCATTTTCGTCTTTCTCAAAAAGATGAATTTGAAGAACTTGCCAAAGCCGCAGGTTTCAAAGTAAAAGCACTTTATGGTGACTATGATTATTCGGAATTTAGAGACGACAGCCCAGTCATGATTTGGTTCCTGGAGAACGCGGGCTAACATGGCGTGCAGTGGATGGTGGGGATTCTGCAGCATTTTCAAGCACTTTTCTGGCTTCTGGCTTTTCCTGCTCTCAAGCAGAATCTACGCCCACCTGCCAGAAACGCAAGCCGTTAGGCGCTCAAAACCGAAACAAGGAGTTTGTAGAAATAATGCCTGAACTAATCACTTTAACCTGCCCATCCTGTGGTGGAAAGCTACAAATCACAAGTGATATGGATCGCTTCGCTTGCGGGAATTGTGGTAATGAGCATGTGGTTATGAGGCGAGGAGGAACGGTGTTTCTCGCACCGGTGATTGAAACACTTCATAACATTCGAGAAGGAACCGATAAAACAGCATCCGAATTGGCTATTGCGAGGCTAAGAATAGAAATTGAGGAAATTGAGAAGTTCAAAAAGGGTATCGTAGACGCCATATCAGCTGCCTTCAACGATCCAATCAAATTTAGGGATGTCAAGAAAATTCTCGCCAGCAGAAGAAAATCTTTTTTTGATAGAATTGCTTTCCAATCCGAAGATTCTGCCAATGCATGTGTACGTGAGATCCAAAATATGTCGCCGGAAGAGTTTGCACATCTCAAGAGCAATATAACCGTTAGCATGATTTGTATTAACCTAGAAACCTTAGCCAATCTTGAAAAGAAACTACAGGAAAAGCGCAACCAACTGTCCCAGCACCAAAAGGTAGTAAATGGTTAGCTGCATGTTTCTACCGAAAATAGAGAGCGTCCAACAGCGGCTCCGCCGCTGCCGCTATGCTAAACTGTTAGGTGTGCTTTTTGAAAAGTATGGTTAAGGTAAATATATGGAATACATAACCAGTCGTGGATTTGTGCTTCCCCAAACCGTTGATGATTTTTCAAGTCGGTTTTGGTTCAATTTGTGGCTTAGAAAATTATGGCCATATGTGGAGTTGGTAAAAGGGGATATTCTCTATTGGTATGAGTCGCCAACCGGGTGTATTGTTTGGAAATCTCAAATCAGTGAGATAGACAGGTTTTCCTATGAAAACAAAACAATTGCCAAGAATAGACTAGAAGCGAGATTCGGAAAATTCGATCTATCTCAATCTTACTTCGAATCAGCGCCGGATCATGGTTATTGTCTGGCCTGGAAAGTAATTCCTATTCAAAAAGTTGATTTGGTAAAACCTAAGCAATTACGTTTCCCGCAACAAGGATGGCTACGAGTAGATGATGAAATTGCAAATGATTGGCTTTCACAAAGCAAGAGTACAGATGATGTGACTTTAGACGAAATCGTGGAAAACGGAAGTGTAGTCGAGAAAATACGACAGTTGAACGAAGCGATGAAAGAAGTCTCTCCTGAACGCGTTCGTTCTCTTGTTTCAAAGACATTGCGCCGCGATACAAAGCTGATTGAAGCGTTGAAAGAGTTATGTGAGTTTCGTTGTCAATTTCCCGGCTGCGGAATCAGAATACTCCAAAAAAATTGCGGTTACTATTCCGAGGTCGCACATATTCAACCTGTGCATACTGGGGGACGAAGCGTGATAGGTAATTTGCTTGTATTGTGCCCTAATCATCATAAAGAGTTTGATTATGGTGACCTGGAAATAGATACTCAAACATTTGAAGAAATCAGCGGAAAGTTAAACGGGAAGGCTTTTACGATTAAGTTGCCGGGAGCAGATTCCGTTGTCAGGTGATAGAAGATTCCACCTAACGCCGGCTCATGTGACCTGAAAAGTCAGCTTTTGCTTGCTAGAGCGCGTTTTAAGTTTTATGGCATAATTGGTGGATAAAAAGAGCCCGCTGCGAAAAATCTGCACGCCGGGATGCGTGCGGGGATGTCAGATAACTGGCAGTCCTACCGCAATGACCGCTCTTTGATAACAGAAAACATCCCTGCCCATATTCTGCGGCAGATCGCAAAGGAAATCAAAAATGTCTAAACGTGATATTGGTCAGGAAATTCTGGATGGCATTCAAGACATCAAAGAATACAAAGCGGGTCAAAAGACCTTGCACACCCGCACGATACCGGAGCCGGCCCCGCCGCAGATCATCCGCGCAAAGCTCAAATTATCCCAGAGCGCTTTTGCCGGCTTGATGGGTGTAAGCGTTCGTACCGTTCAAGATTGGGAACAGGGCAGGCGCAAGCCAAGCGGCCCGGCGATTGCTTTGTTACGCATTGCTGAGAAAAAGCCCGAAGTATTTACAGACCTTTCGTAAATCCAAGTTCAGTGCAAATGGCTAGCCAGCCACCAGCGCTCTCCAGAATAAAGAGTGCTTCTTTGATTCTATGGCATAATTGGTGGATCAACAGAGCCCGCTGCGAAAAATCCGCATGTCGGGATCCGGGCGGGGGCTGTCGGGTAACTGGCAGTCCCACCCAAATTACCGCAACAAGGCTACGAGGCAGTTTCCGCCTTCGTCAAAGACAAAATAAATTATCGAATTGGAGGTACAAAATGGCCACTATTCATGCAGGCAACCAGCCTGTTCTTTTGGTGGTAGATGTCCAGGTCGGAGTGATGAGAAATGCCTGGGAGGCTCCCCGGATCATTCAGAACATTGCCGTTGCCGTCGAAAAAGCCAGGAGCCGGGGCGTCCCGGTCATTTGGGTGCAGCATGCTGACAACGAACTGGTCCAGGGCAGCCCGGATTGGCAGGTGGTGCCGGAACTGGCCCCCGCAGAAGCTGAGATCCGCATTTACAAGCAGTTCAATTCGGCATTCGAGAGAACTACGCTGGAAGAGACCTTGGACCGGCTTGGCGTTACCCGCATCGTGCTGGCCGGCGCTGAGACGAACTGGTGTATCCGGGCAACGGCGTATGCCGCTCTGGATCGGGGTTACGATCTCACCCTCCTCAAAGACGCCCACACTACCGGGACCATCGCGCTTGAAGATGGCACAAAGATCGAAGCGGCGCATATTATCCGCGAACTGAACATCGCGATGAAGTACCTTAGCTACCCCGGCCGTACCAATGCCACGGCATCCGCTGAAGAGATCGATTTCACGGCCTGACGCCGGCTTGCCGGAAATGGCGCTAAAATGATATGAGTCTCACCCGCTCCGCTGCTGCGGAGCTATTCCGTGGGTTGGTTCTTCTAATAAAGCACTGCCTTCTAATGCTAAAGGTAGGTATTACTATGATTGAAAAATTGCATCCCGTTCATCCTGGGGAAGTATTGCTTGAGGGATTCATTAAGCCGCTGAAATTGAGTCAAAATCGGCTGGCAATTGAGATTGGGGTGGATGCTCGCCCCAATAGCTTCGGTTCCTTAAGTCATGAAGCCAGCCAATACCGGCTCTCCTGACCAAAAACGCCAATATAGGGCATATGTGCCTTATATCTATCCGAAAATTCAGAGGAGTTCGCATTTTGAGAGTGTGCGGCTTCGCCGCACACTCTCAAAATGCGGTCTTTCAATAATCTTCGGAATGGGCATATTTGCCGACATCCGATCAGCCGAGGAATTTGCGGCAAACGATCCTTTTGTGCTCAATGGGATTGCAAAAAATATCCTGATCAAGGAATGGATGGATTAGATTTACAATGCAGCGGTCTGACAGGCCGGCATCCGCAGGGGCAGGCATGGAAGAAATGAAGCACTGGACGAACGCATTCTGCGAAGCCAACGGCATCGCCATCCACTACCTGAGGACCGGCGGCTCCCGCCCCCCGGTGGTCCTCCTGCATGGGCTGGCCGGAAGCGCAGCCTGCTGGAGTACGTTGGCGCGCGCCCTCGCAGCCGAGTTCGACGTGGTCATGCCCGACGCCAGAGGCCACGGGGATTCGAGCGCACCCTTGCATGGCTATCGCTACGCGGATCACGCCCGCGATGTCGTTGGACTCATGCAAGCGCTGGGGCTGGCCGCCCCGGTCCTGTTGGGGCATTCGATGGGCGGCCTGACTGCAGCCGTTGTGGCGGGTCAGGCCGGCGCGCCGGTTCGCGCTGTGGTTTTGGCGGATCCCACTTTCTTGAGCCCTCAACGCCAGCGCGAAGTCTACGAAAGCGACGCCGTGGCGCAGCACCGCCGGCTGCTCAGCCTGGATCGGGCAGACGTGTTGGCGGAGGCCCGCCTCCGGCACCCGCAGCGTAGTCCCGAGCTGGTCGAACTCATCGCCGTGGCGAGGCTGAAAACGCGCCTCCGTGCCTTCGACGTGCTTACCCCGCCCTACCCGGAATATCACCGCCTGGTCAGCGCCATACTCGTCCCGATATTGCTGGTCATCGGGGATACCGGCGTTGTTTCCCTCGAAACGGCCAGGGAACTGCAGCATCTCAACCCGCGCCTGCGGGTCGAACAGATCCAGGGCGCCGGTCATGGGCTTCCGTATGACCAACCCGAGCGCTTCGAGGCGGCCGTCAGGTCCTTCCTGCGCTCGCTGGCTGCAGCGTAGCCACGCGCCGGCGAGTAGGCAAAAAAACGTCCCGCCTGCCCCGCGGAAAGCAAGCGGGGCAGGCGGGACGATCCCGGCTGCAAGATTTTCATCCTTCGGGGTGGGCATCCCTCCCAGCGGCAGGATATGGCTGGCCGGTACCAGGGTGTTTTAGCGCCGGGGCTGCGGGGCAGATGGAGTGGTCTGGCTGCCATTTGCTTCCATATAGGCCCGCAATAATGAATTGATCCGCGTCTGATAGCCACGCCCCTGCGACTTGAACCAGGTCAAAACATCCTGATCCACCCGGATGGTCAACTGGGCTTTCTTTTCCCGGGCTTTCAAGCCGTGTTTTACCACTGCCTTGGCAAACATCTCCGGTGTGAGTTCGGGAATTTCAGACAAGTCGATATTCTCATCAGCCAACCTGTTCAGGCGTTCCCAGTCAGTCTGCGAGTTGTTGGAAGTAGTAGAGTTGTTCATTTTTTGTCGCTTTTCTCGCCGATATGATCCGAATATTGTCGCTGCGTTCCGTATAGGCCACGACAACCACTTGATTCTTCAGGATGCCGAGGCCGATAAACCGGGTCTCTCCGTAGTCAAAACGCTCATCCGGGAGGATGATAACATCGCCTTCAAATAGTTCAGGGAGATCGACGAAGTCTATGCCGTGTTTCTGAATATTGCCTCGTCGTTTCTGTTCATCCCATTCGTAACTCATTTTTCTATTGTAATAACTAATTGTAGTTACGTCAATAGTATGTCAACAAATCCGATTTTCTCGAAACCAGATTGATACGAGTTGAGTCAACAGTGTGACTCACCGGCAGGACGGATGGGCCAGCCGACACGAGTATTATGTCACGGAACTCATTAAACGCACCGCAAATTCTTGGGGCGGTAGCCCCGTCCGGCGGATTCGGTAGGTGGCGTTGCTGTGACTTCGCCATGCTTAAGCCGCTGGGCTGGTTTTCTCCAGACTCTTCTATTCCCTGCGTTCCAGTTCGTCGGGGGTGGGTTTCTGGAAGAACGCCATCCATGGCTTCATCATATCTTCGGGAATGTGGAAACTTGCCTGCGAAGGCTGCGAATTTCGGTTCGCCAGCCGCCGCATCAGCTCCTCTTCCGGCGCATCCAGGAAGTGTACTTCACTACTCGCCCCAAGCTGCTTCGCCCGCAACCGGAAATCTTCGCGTTCCTCGCGCGCCCAGAAACCATAATCGAGGATCACATTCGTTCCCAATACAAGCGCCCGGCTGGCGATATCCCAAAGCATGGCCTCGATTAAACTGTGCCGGGTGTCATGCTCTGGCTCTTCTGCATCCTGGCCAAAGAGACGCACCTGCCATTCATCCGGTGTCAATCGCAGCGCGGCTCTCTCCCTTTCAAGCTTCCGGGCCAGCGTTGTTTTTCCTGAACAGGGCAGCCCGACCATCAAATGAAGAGTTGGCATACGGTTTACTCCCAAAGTTTCGTTAGAAGCCATCTACTTATGAGTTGATCGGTGCAGTTCCTGGCGCCCGCCCGATGCGCTTAGGTACCGGCGGCCTCAGATGGGCGGGGTCATTGTCCTCGTCAGCTCTTCGCCCGGTAGCGCACGTAGACCAGGCCGTTGTCGAAACTGCGTTCGTCGAGGAGTTCGAGCTTCACGGAGACCTTGCCGGGCAGATAGGGAATGCCGCCGCCCGCGATGACCGGGGCGATCAGCAGGTGGTATTCGTCGACCAGGCCGGCCCGAATGGCCTGCGCTGCGAGCGTCGGGCCGCCCACCGCAAGGTCGCGCCTCGCGCCTGCTTTGAGTTCCCGTACGGCCTCCGCATCAAAGCTGCGCTCGAGCCGCGTCCTGGCCGTGGTCACCCGCGGCAGCGTCGTCGAATAGACGATCTTTTCAGCCGCCTGCCAGATCGGCGCAAACTCCAGGGCCGTTGGTGTCAGGCCGGGAAGCCCGTCCGGCGACTCCCAAACGGCCACCGTCTCGTAGATCTTGCGCCCGAAGAGATAGGTGCCGATCTGCCTCTCGCGGCTGTTGATAAAGGCGTGGACCTCGTCACTCAGCTCTGCCCAATCGAAGCTGCCGGTTTCATCCGCAACATACCCATCCAGCGACGTAAACGCGGAATAGATCAGTCTGGCCATCTTGCACACTCCGTCTCTGGATCAGCACGTGAGCAGCCGCATACAAGTCCGGCTACCGCTGTCCGGGTTGCCAGCCGCTCAGGGCTGTTAGCTGTATCTGCTTCGAAAGAGCATAGGCAGCCGGCAGGTCGCTGTCATTGAATACGAGCACGCGGCCGGCTACGATCACGGAGTTGTTCGGCGAGACGATCTGCTTCAATCCACCCGGAACCTGCCCTTTCCAACCCCGTCCCGTAATCAGGTAGTCGCCCGCCTGCGTACCGGTGGTGCGTTTGCCCACGTAAGCAAAAACAGTGTTTTTCGAAGGGTCCGTGAATTGCAGGCTGTAGTAGCGCTCGTTCATGTCGGGTACGTGCAAGACCAGCAGCCCTTGACGGAGATCCAGCCAGCCTGCGGTCAGGAGAGTGTCATGGTTCACACCCACGGTCAGAGGATTCACGCTCGAGCCGGTTTGCGCAGCCAGGGGCTCCGCAAAGAGTCTTTGGGGCTGCGTATGCAGCGTATTGATCGGGACGGGACCGTCGCCGAACCCTCTCGTGAGCAGCGCCCGCTTGTACGCGGAGAGCATCAGGCGCGGCCAGAAGTAGATCGCCACGCACCACACCACGACCACCTCCGCACCGAAGATCAATAAATTCTGGATGTTCATGGCCATCAACTCGCTTCGACCACCGCCGGGACGATGTACTCGCCCTTGAGGACGGTCTCGCCGGGGATGTAGACCCGCAGCCAGAGGATGAAATTGCCCGAAGGCGCCGGCAGCCAGTTGGACTCGCGCCCGGCTGGGGCCGCCTTTTGAAAGTATACATCCACCGAACCATCCGGGTTCTGGGCCAGGCCGGAACGATCGCTGACGCAGTACCGGTTGAGCGGATTCGCCACAAAATGGTTCCCCGCATCCCCCATCGTGATCGACCAGAATGCCTGGTTCGGCGGGAGTCCTCCCGGCGGGAAGTGCATGACGTAGTCGTTCGCCCCGGAGAGCGCATGCCCGGCGCCGTCTGAGTTCGTCCACCAGTACATTGCCTCTTCGGGTGTGTTCACCGGGCCGGGAAATAACTGGGCGTGCGCGGCGCGCAGGAACATGCCGTTGCCGGGCTCGCCCAGCCCGTACATGCTGATCCAGCCGTTGACCTTTTTGGCCTTGATCCGGGCGTAAACCTGGGCCGAGACGAACGCCAGCCCGAAGCCGATCAGAACGCCATCAATGATGGCATTCCGCAAGATCATGCGCTGGGGGTCGAGGGCGGTGCTGACGAAGAAATAGACGATTACCGCGCCGATCAGGATATAAAGGTAGGAGTAGAGTTTGCTCATGCCTTTATCCTATCACGGTAGGCTTGATAATGGTAGAAGCAGGCCACCGGGCCAAAGGTTCTGGCAGATATGCAGAACCCTGGATCGCCTTCTTGCAGGATCCCCTTGGGGGATAGTGCAATATGTCGGGGAGATAAAACTCAACCCATAAAAAAAGAAATACTCAACTCAGGTAGTTTTATCCTTAATTAGCGAACGGTATGGCTCACCGGCGCGGAGCCGGTGTTAGGCGTTTTCGTCTTTTCCACTCTTCAATACAAACACGCTCTGATTTCTGAATCTGTAAGCCACTGCTTCAATTTCGCGATTATCTCAGCCTTGTCGGATTCTGACAATAGCTCTCGACCCGGAAGGAACCACTCAAGTGGCCCGGGAGGAGTAATAAGAATATCGTACGCATCAGCTCCGCTGAGCTCGTAATTGAACTCACAAACCCTGTGTGACGGATCGACAAAGTAAATGGAACCGGATCTGCCATGTTTTTTGATATGGAACCCAACGGTATCTTTGAGATACTCGACGCCATCCTTCCTGTGCCTTTCGACAGCCCAGGCGTCAATCGTTTTTTGCGGAATTGTGTGAACATATGATGTGGGCGATATCTTTTTGGGACGCGGCGATGGAGTGGCTACTTTTTCAACGATCTCAACATTGAAAATATTTGCGAGCCGCTTTATTGCACCTGGCGAAAGGGGGATCTTGAATGGGAATGTGATTGTTTTGCTCATCACAGAAAACGCCTAACAACGATTCTATAAATTGATTTGCATAACATTCAAGTCTTGTATAGTATATAAGCCTTTTCATGGATGTCAAGACAACGGAAACGCAGAAGCAGGGCACCGGGCCAAAGGTTCTGGCAGATATCATACCAGGATTTTCACGGCATATTTTCCTATCCTCAGCGGCCCGACTATGAGTTGATTATATTTTTTATATATCATACACTCTTCGTACAGTATATAAGTATTTCCAGAGCTGGTCAACGCAAAGATGAAAAACTCCGCCCAAAAAATCCGCGGACTATCGAGAAATACCTGAATCTCATCCATCCAAGTCGATTTACTTGCACCCTGGCGGGCTGCCCGGACTGCCTGGAAACCCTGCTGCGAGAAAACATCCGGGATTGTGCAACAAGTCAGGGGAATAAAACTCAACCCACAAAAAAGAAAAACTCAACTCAGATTGAGTTGAGTCAACGGTGTGCGTTACTCGCTGGTGGGCGGGACGAGATAATGCCAATTTGGCGGAACAAAGCCTCAGCCAAAAAATGCCTATAAAACGCATTGAATCCCGCTTGTCGGCTACATGCTTTGTTGGGCGGCTTCTCGTCTTTAATGGTTTCATTGTAGTGGAATCAATTTATTACTCTCGAATTGAAATTGCCATATAGCATCCAGAGTTGGACAGCACAGTCCATCTCCCGGTTGATGTGTTACAACGTCAAGCGTTATAGTTTTACCATCCACGCGAATGTTTTTAATCTTCGTTCTATCGCCTAAGCCTGCTTCAGCGGCATCATACAGTGTGCCACCTTGATTTAACACTATTACGAGAGTTGGGAAACCCATCGCACCACCTGGGTTATAGTCTAGAATTACAATGGCATCTTCCACTCCATCTCCATTCAAGTCTGCAAAGGCTATGGGCTGTTCCCAAAGACGAAGGGATGTATTAGCGATCCCATTGCTTTCTTGATAAAAGCCGTCAATCAATCGAACACGTCGTTCTTCACCTGGATAGCGATACTCAGCATTTTTAAGCAAATCTAGTGTTAGGGGTGGAATTGGCGTTGAAGTTGGAATTTGTGATGACGACGCAATACATCCCACCAAAGCAAATGTAGCGAGCAGGACGATACAGATTACTTTCAGAATTTGAGTTAGTCTCATCAATGCCATTTGTGAATCACAAGTGACTTTCTGATGTTACACTGCCGCCCAACAACGATTCTATAAATTGATTTGCATAACATACAAGTCTTGTATAGTATATAAGCCTTTTCATGGATGTCAAGACAACGGAGACGCAGAAACAGGGCACCGAGCCAAAATATTTGGCAGATATTCAGAACTATAGATCACCTTCTTGCAGGAAAATCAGGAATCTCAATTATTCCTGACCTGAAGGAGGTGTCGCTGTGGATAAAGGAACTGCTTGCCCATCTCAAGGAGTGGGTCGTTTTACTTGTGCCCAGGCAGGCTGCCTGCCCTGCCTGGAAACCTTGCTGCGAGAAAATAAAGGGCTGATCCAAAGTGTGATCCAAACGCAAGGCATGGGTGGGATTGATTATGCGGACCTGGTCCAGGAGGGACGCATCGGTCTATGGCTCGCGATCATGCATTTTGATCCTGCACGGGGATATGCTTTTTCGACCTATGCCTGGACGGCCATCCGGCATAGGCTCTGGTGTGCCCATTCCTATGCGGAACGGGTCGAGGATGACAAGGACGAGGAGGTTGAGGCCTGGCTGGAATTGGTGGATGAAATCGAAGAAGACTGGTGGCGGGAGCAAGTGCGCCAGGCACTGCTGGAAGTGGTGGGAAAGCTGCCTGTACGGTTGGGGCGGCTGATCCGCCTGGCCTATGGGTTGGATGGGCAAGGGTGGTACGGTCTGGCCGCCATTGGGCGGGAATGGGGTCTTAGCCGGGAGCGGATGCGCCAGTTACGCAACGATGCACTGGTTCTGCTTAGGCTGCCTGCCTTGTCCATGCATCTACGCAGCCTGTGCGAACGAGATAGCCGCCAGGCCTATCAGCAAGCCCTCACCCTAAATCGCACCTGGCAGCGCAGTCAGAGGCGGCACCGATGAACAAGCTTCTCATCCCCTGCGCGCCCCTGGTTCCAGCCATTGCTATCCCGGACAGTCCGTTCCACCAGTTGCAGAGTCCTTCCCGTTCCGAACTGGCAGAAACCCGCTCCATCCCGGCGGCTGAGCGTCGTTTGCTCATTCCCAACTTCGTGGAGTTCTTCCGCTGGGAAGCCATCCGACCCATGCTGCCGTTCCAGTTACCCAGTCCCGGGGGTCCCCCGGCCTGGCAGTGCCGCTCCTGTCGCTCCTGCTACCACTGGCTGCCTCCCGATCAGATCCATTCCAGCGCCGACCTGGCGGGGATGGACCCCTTCGACCTGTGTCTGAGCCTGTTCGACTTCTCCCCCTGGCGGCCCTACTTCGGTGTGCGCTTGAAAAGTCATTTTGGCCCGCCACCCTTCGATCCGCTCAGCCTGGGCCTGGCCATGCTGCTCGCGATCTATCGCAAGTGGGACTGGGCCAGCCTGGTGAACGAGCTCTGCCAGCCCGAACGCGGCCACGGCTACCGCCAGGCCCTGGGTTTCGAAGAAAATGACCTGCCGTGCGCATCCACTTTTCGGATGGCCTGCCAGAATACCCCCGAAAACTGGCTGCTGGGGTGCCAAAGCAGCCTGCTGCTCGGTCTGATGGCCTATGGACTGGTTCCCAGCCACTCCACTTTCCCAGAGGATCCGCCCGACCGGGGTGTCTCCATCTCCACTGACTGCCAGCTGATCGCCTCCCGCTCGCACATGCGCTGCCGCCACCAGGTCCCGGCCTGCTGCGAGCCTGCCGCTGTGCGCACCTGCCCGGCCCGGGAAGCTGGCAAGGAAGGCTGCCAGTGTGACACGCCTGCCTGCCGGGAACATTGCCGCTTCGCCACTTTCCGCGATCCTACGGCTTCCTACGTATACTACTCAGGGTCGAATCAGCCTGGCCATAATCCCAATATTTTCAAGGATCCAAAACAGAGATCTGGTCCACACGGCAAGCATCACTTCGGCTACAAATCCAAGGCTTTCAACATCGTGGATGATCGTCTCTTCACCCTCTGGCCGATCACCGGCCTTTTCACCGCCGCCAACCGCAATGATCACCTGCTGACCATTCCGGGCTTCCAGAACCTGCGCTTGCGTTTCCCTGACCTCTCCATCGGTGAAGTGCTCGGTGACGCCGGGGAAGGGCATGAGGGCGTGCTCACTTATGTTCACCAGGATCTGCATGCCTTGCGCACCATCCGGCTCGTGCATGCCGAGGGCGACGACCAGCCCCTGACCTGCCTGAAGCGCGGCTACGATGAGAACGGCATCCCGCTCTGCCCGCTCGGCTATCGTATGTCCTGCAACGGCCACGACTACCAGCGCCAAAAGACAAAGTGGGCCTGCCGTCAAAGGTGCTTGCACCAATCGCGAGCGGATATTCAACTTTCCGCCGAGAGCCAGACCCCGCGCAGTGCCTGCCCTTTCGCCGATCCTGCCCACCCGCTTGGTACATCGATCACCACCGGCCTGACCTTACCGGATGGCTCCATCCGCCTGGCGCGTGACATGCAGGTCGGTTCGGACACCTGGAAGCTGCGCATCGGCAGGCAAAGCTATTCCGAATGCCGCAACGCCTCTCAGGCTCGCCGCCACTTGAAACGTTCGCCCTGGTTCGGATTATCCAACAGTTCTAAAGCTACCAACATGGGCGACACGCTCTCGCTCCTGCTTAACCTGGCCCGCTTCGTTCAGGAAGCCTCCTCAGCCTCCCTGCCTGCGCCAGCCTAAGTCTCTGACTTTACTTCCCGGTTTGCTTTCGGCCTGTGCCCCGGCACCGTTCGTGCCGCGAACACCGGCGGCACGGCGGTGCGAGACGGCAGGCCAGCCTCCACGCGCCTGCTGCTCATGCCCACACATTGGTTGGCGAATTATTTTCCCAATTATTTTCCCCTCGATCCTGAATTTCCGGCCTGCGCAGGCAACCCAGCTGACTTATTGCGCGACCAACTCCGAGTTATTGCGCTGGAGAACTCGATCCAGCCCAGATTTTCACCGAAATACTCGTTCAACCCATCTATCTCTCAACCTCTCCCATCCAAGGCCACTTCCCTCCATATTGGACATATTGCAGAATCCCCATCCAGGTTTCCCTTGACGTTTTAGAACTTATGTTCTAAAATATGCTCATGGCTACGATCTGCGCGCAACAGACATTATTTTTCCGTATGCCCTCACGGATGTGTTCGCCTGCCACCCGCTCGGGGGCTTGCCTGAATATTCGTTTTATGCCGCAGCCAAAGATCCCAGGCATCACTCTGCGTTTCCTTCATTACTAACTCGTATGTTTTCCAGAGGTATATTCGTTTCTCCGTCGTACCGAGGAACGAATACCGCACCTGCGGGGTCGCACCGGTGAGCTATTCCCCCTTCGTGATATACTCCCGTTTTAGCTCACGTATTGTAAATACGCTAACCACGATCTTATTCAACCTGAGAATTGCAACCGGGAGAACCACAAAAATTGAACATCCTCATATTCAACTGCGGCAGTTCCTCACAGGGATTCAAGCTGTACGCGGCCGGCGGGGCGGGCGAAGCGGTCGCGCTGGCCTCCGGAAAGGCCAAGAATGTGGCCACCCAGACCCGGGCGGGCGGCCGGGTGGAGTGGCAGGTGCGGGGCCAGCCCGGCTCCAGGGCGATGGACCTGCCCAACCACCGCCATACCGCCCGCGCGGTCCTGGCGATCCTGGAGGAAAATGGCCTCCAGGTTGATGCGATCGGCCATCGCTTCGTGCACGGCGGCAACCTCTTCGACCGGACGACCCGCATCGACCAGGCCAGCCTGGAGAAGCTGCAA
The DNA here is from genome assembly GCA_963837875.1 of uncultured Chloroflexia bacterium. GTDB lineage: Bacteria > Chloroflexota > Anaerolineae > Anaerolineales > Villigracilaceae > UBA877. The sequence continues at coordinate 938,057 of CAWIOV010000001.1, read as the reverse complement.
GAGTGCCTGCATTTTGCGCCCATCCATAACCCCAATTCCTACCATGTGATCGAAGAATGCCTGGAACGCCTTCCGGGTGTGCCCCAATACGCAGTCTTCGATACCGCCTTCCACGCCGGCATGCCGGCCGCATCCACGGAATACGCCATTCCGCGCGCCTTGGCGGAGGCGAACGGGTTCCGCAAGTACGGTTTCCACGGGCTGTCCTACCAGTATGTCTCCGCCCGGGTGGCCGAACTGATGGGCCGGCCGCTGGAGTCCCTCAAGCTGATCATCTGCCACCTGGGCACCGGCGGCGCAAGCGTGGCCGCCGTGCAGGCCGGCCGATCCCTGGATACCTCCATGGGATACTCGCCCCTGCCCGGGCTGGTCATGTCCACCCGCTGCGGGGATATCGATGCGGAGATCGTGCTCGAGCTGGTCCGCAGCGGCCGATCGCCGGATGAAGTCAGCGCCATCCTGAACACCCAGTCCGGCTTGATCGGCCTGTCCGGTTTTTCCTCGAACCTGCAAGAGGTCATTGCCGAGGCCGAAAAAGGCGATCCGGCCTGCCGGTTGGCCTACGCTGTGTACGCCCGCCGGCTGGGAACCTACCTGGGCGCCTACACCTGGCTGCTGAACGGTGCGGACGCGATCATCTTCACGGATGAGGTGGGCATGCAGTGCTGGCAGTTGCGGGAGACCGTCTGCAGCGGTGTGCAGAATTTGGGGATCGTCCTGGACCCGGCGGCCAACCGGAATGCGCCAACCGACCGGGCCAGCCGGTTCAGCGCGCCCGCCTCCCGGACGCAGCTCTGGGCCGTGCCCACCGATGAAGAGATCGTTATCTTGCGGGAAGTGCTGCGCTTTTCACCTATCCCCCAGCCCGATTCCCAATGAACACAGGACTTATGGGCGATGGGTATTAGGTAATTTTGATATAATTTTGTTATAATACATTTTAATGTTCGTCTCTGCTACTTGATGTCGATAAAAAAAGAGGGAAAAAGTGAAAGGATGAAAGGAGAAACCTATGTTCAAACAGAATGGCTTATATAAACTTATCCTGGCCGGCGCGCTCCTGGCCCTGGTCCAGATGGCCTGCAATTTGTCCGGTTCCACTGCCACCCCCACACAGGCGGTCGGCGGGGTGGTCCAAGGGGCCGTCTACGGGGACCTGAACGGCAACGGTGTCATCGATCCCGGCGAAGGGCCATTGGCGGGCGTGCAGGTAAGCCTGGCCGGCTGCGGCCCCAGCCAGAGCCAGATCTCGGCCGCGGATGGGACCTTCAAATTCACCGGGCTACCGGCCGGCTCCTGCACCGTTTCGGTAACGATGACAGGTTGGCATTTCTCGGGATCCATCCCCAGCCTGGGATATCCGATCCCGGTGGCTTCTGATCCGGCCCTGCCGACCGCCTTCAGCATTGACATGGCCCCGAATGGCAGCGCAACTCCCGCCACCAGCGTTGCCCCCACGGCCGGCGTGCCTACCATCGTGCCGCCCACCAGCACCCTGACCCCGACGGATACCCTGACCCCGACGATCACCCTGACGCCGCTGCCATACTATACCTCAACATTCACAACTGTCCCCGGCGTGGTCACCAATCTGCTCATCGCGGCGAATCCCACGAGTGAGGGAGTGGTGGCATGCTTCGTGATCGGTGGCACTCCCCATTTCAAGCTCCCTGCTTTCCAGGTATCCATGACAACCAATGGTCCGGCGACGGTCACCTATTACCTGCAAATATACAGTGGCGGGAGCATGCTCAACCAGACCTCCAATAAAACCAAGACGTTCGCCTCCGCCTCCACCCAAACCTTCACCCCGGGTGATACGTACACGACCGGCTGCGGTTCATACACGGTCAAAGTGGTGGTCACCAGCCCCAACAGCAGGTCAGCCCAGGCGGCTTTTTCGATAGTTCAAATAAAAATACACCCATAACAGAAGCTCGTTACCAAATCCGCCGGGGGCTTTCGCCCCCGGCGCAGAGTACAAAGCCCGCTGCCCGAAAGGGTGTTGGCCGAAAGCAGGCTGAAGCCCTTATTTGCAGCGCACTTGCGCCACCGCTGGGGGAATGCCGGAAAGACCAGCCCCACGCGCTTGATTGTCCTTTCCGGCTTCGCTGAAACCGACCATCCGGTTACGCTTCACTTACAGAAGAAACCCGACTTAATGGACCAACAATGGAATGTATGAAAATAAGGGGTAAAATTGGGCCAATAAACTTTTATTGGTGAATCCATGCACATCATTTACCTGGACTATGCAGCTACCACCCCCCTCGACCCGCGCGTGCTGGGCGTCATGCTGCCCTATTTTAGCGAGACATTCGGTAACCCGTCCTCCATCCACCGCTATGGACAGCAGGCGGAAGCGGCCGTCGATTTTGCCAGGGAAACGGTCGCTTCGGTTCTGCATTGCCAGCCGGAGGAGATCGTCTTTACTTCCTGCGGCTCGGAGTCCGATAATCTGGCCCTGCGGGGAGCCGCACTGGCCATACGCCAGAAAACAGGCGCCAACCGGATCCTCACATCCAAGGTTGAGCATCATGCGATCAGCAAAACGGCCGGGCAACTGGAGAAATTTTACGGTTTCCAGGTTGACTGGCTTGCCGTGGACGAGTACGGCAGGGTAACGCCCCAGGCGGTGGAGCAGGCTCTGCGCAAGGAAACGGCGCTTGTCTCGGTGATGTACGCCAACAACGAGATCGGTACCATTAATCCAATTGCCGCTATCGCGGAAATTTGCCGCCATCACAATGTTCTGTTCCACACGGATGCCGTTCAGGCAGCCGCCTATCTCACGACGGATGTACAAACGCTTGGTGTTGACCTGATGTCGCTCGGCGGGCACAAATTTTATGGCCCAAAAGGAGTCGGAGCGCTCTACGTGCGCAAGGGCACACCGCTCCTTCCCGCGCAGACCGGCGGCGGGCAGGAATTTGGTTTAAGGGCAGGCACTCAGAATGTGCCTTATATCGTTGGCTTCGCCGAGGCCCTGCGCCTGACCGACCAGGAGCGCGAATCCCGCACGGCGAAGCTTAAGCCGCTCCGGGACCGCATCATCGGGACAGTGCTCGAGGAAGTCCCGCAAACCCGCCTGACCGGTCACCCGGATGCCCGGCTTCCGAATCACGCCAGCTTCGCCTTCGAAGGGGTGGATGGCAACCTGCTCCTGACGCTGCTCGATACGGAAGGGTTCGCCTGCTCATCCGGTTCAGCCTGCAAAACGGGTAACCCGGAGCCAAGCGAAGTGATGACGAGCATCGGCCTGCCACCCGAGTGGGCCTTGGGGTCGCTGCGGGTGACACTGGGCGTTCAGACCACCCCACAACAGGTTGACTTTTTTTGAAGGGACTGCCCGGCCTTGTGAAAAAAGCCAGGTCACTCCAATAAGGAGCCGATGGGAAACAAAGTTGTCGTAGCCATGTCGGGAGGCGTGGATTCCTCCGTCGCAGCGGCCTTGCTCAAACAGCAGGGCTATGAGGTTATTGGGATGATGATGCGCCTCTGGTCGGAGCCAGGCAAGGAGGAGTCGAACCGCTGCTGCTCACCCGATGCATTGGCGCTGGCGCGACGCGTAGCGGCCAAACTGGACATACCCTTCTATGCGGTGGATGCCAAAGAGATCTTCCGCTCGACCGTGGTGCAGGCTTTTCTGGATGGTTACGCGCATGGCGTGACGCCCAATCCGTGCCTGACCTGTAATCGTGCCATCAAATGGGAATTCCTCTTGAAGCATGCCCTGGCTGCGGGTGCGGACCACCTGGCGACCGGGCATTACGCCCGCCGGCAGACCGACGAACGGGGACGGATCCAGTTGCTGCGCGCGCTTGACCGGGGCAAAGATCAATCCTATGCCCTCCATCTTTTGACGCAAGAAAAACTTTCCCGGGCTTTGTTCCCGGTCGGTGACTATCCCAAGAGCGAGATCCGCCGCCTGGCGGCTGAATTCGGGCTGCCGACCGCCACCCGTTCCGACAGCCAGGACCTGTGTTTCCTGGGCGGAGAGGATTACCGTGCATTTCTCAAGCGGTACGCTCCGGAAACAGGCAAACCCGGAAATATTATGACTCGGGATGGCGGGACCATCGGCTCACACCAGGGGCTGGCTTATTACACCATCGGCCAGCGCAAGGGGCTTGGTGTTGCTTCGCCTGTGCCTCTCTATGTTCTGGAAAAGGACATCGCCTCGAACACGCTGGTCGTTGGTACGGCGGATGAATTGGGGCAGTTTGAATGTACCGCTGCGAATGTGAACTGGGTAAGCGGAGAACCGCCAGCAACCGCATTCCGCGCCGAAGTGAAGACCCGCTATACCGCCAAAGAGGCCTGGGGCGAGGTCACGCCGTTGGAAGGGTACCGGGCTCATATCCGGTTCGACGACCCGCAGCGGGACATCACACCCGGCCAGGCAGCCGTCTTTTATGACGGGGAGGTCGTGCTGGGGGGAGGCACGATCATCCGATCCATAACCCTTCCACCCGAACTTGCAAGCCCTGCTGATTCCGGTTGAGATAATTCACCAGCCCGCTGTGCCGCCACTGCAACATGCACATGCGCGGCTGGAAGAAGTAACGCATCCCAATTTTGATCTCGGAGCGCGCTTCGTTGATCAGGCCTTCATAGCCCTCGGCGATGTAATAGCCCAGATCCTTGAAACCCTTCTGGCGCGGGTTGAGCGGCCCGGTCACGCACCAGACAATGACGCCTGTGCGTTTATCCACGCTCATCGTTACGCCGCAGTGTGTGATGGGGCAGCCGCACGACATGCCCAACGGGCGGCCGATCAGGATGTCGCCGACCTGGATATCCATTTCACGGGTGATCAGCGGATTATGCGGTAAGATGATCTCACGCGGGCCGGGTTCTTCGGGGAAGTGTTCAAGGTAGAAATCAAATTCGCGGCCCAGGCTGTCGCGCCACGGATTGCTCATGCCGGGGATGAAAGCGGTCGAGGCCGCAACGGCGGGAGCGCACCCGGCGCAGGTTGTCACCTGCGGGGCGGCGACCATTATCGAAGCCGGTGCAATGGGCGCATTCAAGGGATTGTTTCGGTTTTGCGTGGCAACCTCGCGGGCCTCAAAGCGGTTATCCGAGAGATAGATGCAGCGCTTGATGAATTCCGGGTCCGTCTCTAAACGGGAAGCCATTTCTTTGCAGGTACGCAAGCCACATACGCCACAATCCAGGCCGGGCAGGTCGTCCACAGTATATGTATTGGGGAGAGTCATGGGTAGGATTCCTTTTTTCTTTTGATTTGTTTTACCGGATAAATATCATCAAACGGTGGCAAAGCTGCGGGATGTAACCGGATTCATTTCAGCAACCAGGCGCGGAAGGGTTTCCAGGAAGGTATCCACTTCAGCATCCGTATTGAAGCGTCCCAGCGTGATCCGCAGGGAACCGCGGGCGCGCACCGGGTCCATGCCCATCGCCATCAAGATATAGGAAGGCTGACCGGCGTTGTGGGAACTGCAGGCGCTGCCGGTGGAGATGGCAATACCTGCCTCATTGAGCGCCAGCATCAGGTGAATGGCTTCCCCCTCCTGCCCGGCGAAGCCGAGGCAGATATGCCCGGGGAGGCGCTTGTAGCGATGGCCGATCAGGTAGGCATTCGGGATCCTGGCGCAAGTGTCATTGATGATCCGATCCCGCAGCCGGACAAGCCGCGCAGCTTCGGTGCTCATTTCCGCCCCGGCGATCTCGGCGGCTTTCCCAAGCCCGGCAATCGCGGCAACATTTTCCGTGGCCGAGCGGATGCCACGCTCCTGGCCGCCGCCGTGGATGAGAGGTTCGATCTTTTTCCCCTGGCGGATGTACAGCGCACCGATGCCCTTGGGCCCGTGCAGTTTGTGCGCCGAAAGCGAAAGAAAATCAATGGGGAGAGCATCCACATACAGTGGGACCTTCCCCACGGCCTGCACGGCATCCGTGTGGAACAATGCACCGTGCGCCCTGGCGAGCTGCGCCAGTTCGGCGACCGGCTGGAGCGTGCCGACCACATTATTGGCTGCCATCACCGAGACCAGGCGCGTATTGGGACGCAAAGCCTGGGCAAGCGACTCTGGATCGACGATCCCTTCCGGCGTCACCGGCAGATAGCTGATGGCGTAGCCAAGGCTTTCCAGGTATTTACAGGTTTCCAGGATGGCCGGATGCTCGAACGAAGATGTGATAATGTGGCAGTCCGACGGCTTGAATTGGCTGGCGACGCCGAACAATGCCATGTTGTCTGCTTCGGTGCCGCTGGCGGTGAAAACGATCTCCTCCGGGCTGGCGTGGAATAGTTCCGCAACCTGGCGACGGCCCTCGTCAATCGCCTGTTTGGCTTGCTGCCCGGCCCAATGCAGGCTGGAAGGATTGCCAAAGACGTCTCCGTAAAAGGGCAGCATGGCTTCAACTATGCGCGGGTCGAGCGGGGTGGTGGCTGAATGGTCAAAGTAAATTTGTTGCATGGTTATTCACCTCGGTAGAAATTCTGGTTTTCCAGGGAGCGGACAACCCCGAAATGCGCTTGCCAGCCGATCTCTTTCTTGCCCACGCAGATGGTGCAGGTGCCGACCGGCGGGTTGCCGCGCAGAAGCATTTTGTCCCAGGTGTCGACTTGATGGTGGAGAATGTCCACCAACGGGTCGATGCCGATACCATACAGGGCGTTAACCTCGCGGACTTTTACGTTGGGGGCGACATCCTGGATGCGTGCCCGGAAAACCTCGCGCTCGGCCTGGGAGACGCGGTCTATTTTGGTAACCACACACACATCCGCCAGCGAGAGCATCGGGCCAATCTTGAGCGGCAGGTTGGTGCCGCTGGTGGCTTCGATCACGATCATCCCCAGGCCGCCATCCACGTAAGGCGAGCAGCGCAGGCAAAGGCCAGCCGTTTCCACCAGTAATATGTTCGCGCCCGCCTGCTCGGCCCACTTGAGGGCATCGCCAAGCACCATTACGTTGCAGTGATCCGGGCACAGTTCGCCGGAATAGACTTTTCTTGTCGGGATGCCAAACTCTTTGGCGAAGATTTCATCTTCCTCGGCATACTGCACGTCCACCTTTAGGAAGGCTACGTGGTCGCCTGTGCCCTGTAATTTGCGGATCATGTGGCGCAGGACAGAAGTTTTGCCGGTCGTCGCCGGTCCGGCGCAAATCGCTAGTTTCATACCAATCCCTCCAGTTCGTGGGTGGTCAGGCGTTCGCCAAAGCGGATCTTGTCGCGCATGGCGGAGAGTAGGTCATCGAGCTTGCTGACCTGATGCGAGAATGTGCGTTCTTCATCGTTTGTGACCAGGACTTTGGTTATCGAGCCGCCCTGCATGACAATGCGGTAGTCTGAAAGCAGTGTGATGCGCGGGTCGTGGGTCACAAAAATGAAGATCTTCTGGTACTGGCGCAGCAATTCCACGGCGCGGGTGCGGTTGATGCCGGCGTTCTCGACTTCGTCCAGCAGAACAATCGGCGTGTTACAAATGATGGTCGCATCGGCTATCAGCAGGGCGCGCGTCTGCCCGCCCGAAAGCTCGGTCATGCGGTTGGCCAGCATGACCGGTTCCCCGGTCAGTTGATTGGCAAAATCAATCGTTTTTTGGATCATCTCATCCACCTGGCTTTTCTGCACGGCCCGGATCCCGGCATGCGCCGTCAGAAAGTCCAGCACGGGCAGGTCGGATAGAAAGGTGGTGTGCTGGGTGATCAACGCAATCGGGTTCATGGCCGGGTTGTCGCGGTATTCCAGCGGCGGTTGCTCGCCGTTGATCAACACACGCCGCCCGGTTTGGGTGTTGGCGTTGGCGAACAGCTCGAGATCGTTGATCAAGGTGGTCTTGCCCGAGCCGGTCGGGCCGACGATGCTGACAACGTCACCCATTTTCATATCGATGCGGTCGACGGCTTCAGGTACGCCGGCCCGGTTATGCCCGCCCAGGATGGTGATGGTTTCAATCATTTTTTCTCCTTGTAGGTTCAGGTTGGAAGGTGTTATTTAGATAATATATCCTATTGGATAAGTCATATTACTTGGCAAAAAAAACAACTATTTAAGATCGGCCAGGGTTGTATTTTCAAGGCGTTCGATCACCAAGTCCTGGATCTGGCCGAACAGGTCACTCAATTTTGCCTCCGTCTCCAGCGACGTGGGCTGGCTGGTCTTCTGGTTGGCCGGTTCAAACAGCGCCAGCGCCCCATCGAACAGGCAGATGATCTCGGCGACTGTAATTTTGTTGGCCGGTTTTGCCAGGCGAAAGATACCCTTCGTATTGCGCAGGTATTTTCCGTGCACCAACGCCATCAGAGTTTCCGCCAGCGCTTCCCTGGGCAGGCGCTGGGAAATGGCCAGGCCCTCCAATGAGGCTATCCCATCGCCAGAGTCTCTGGCAATGGTGATCAGGGAAAGCAATGCGTATTCGCTGGCTAAGGAAATGTTCATATATTTATATGACTAAACCAATGGGAATTATATCGTAAATAGAACTTCTGTCAAGGCATCCTACTTACCAATCCGAAAATTCGGAGGAGTTCGCATTTTGAGAGTGTGCGGCTTCGCCGCACACTCTCAAAATGCGGTCATTCAATTAATTCCGGATAGGTTATACATAAAAAAACCAGCCGGCTTATGCAGGATGGCAAAGTTGTTTAATATGTACCGGCCGATCAGTTCAGCATATCGGCCAGCGTGGTGCTTTCCAGCTTATCAGACACATAATCGCGGATATCCTTGAATACCTTGATCAGGTTCGGCTCTTTTTCGATTGGCGTGGACTCGTAGAAATATTCGCTGACCGATCCGGTCGGCGCGAGCGCGCCGTCGAAGAGGCGGATGATTTCGGCCAGCGAGATCTTGTTGGCAGGTTTGGCCAGGCGGTAGCCGCCGCGCTGGCCCTTGGTGCTGTTCAAGAAATGCGCCCGCTTCAGGGCCAGCAGGATCTGTTCGAGAAATTTTGGCGGGATATTCTGGGCAAGCGCGACCCTCTCGACCGAAATGAATCCGTCCGTTTCGTGGCGGGCCAGGTAGACAAGGGCCAGGAGCGCATATTCGCTGCGGGAAGTCAATTTCATTAAGTAAACCTATCTGAATAATTTAGGTTCTATCCGAAAATTCGGATGAGTCCGCATTATTAGAGTGTCAAGCTTCGCCGCACACTCTCAAAATGCGGTCTTTCAATAATTTTCGGATAGTGTCTTATTCCATAGGAAGTATAGTATAAAACTGAAAGTCGTCAAGTTATCTCTGAATACGGCGCGGGTAACCAGGCCAACCGGGTCATTTTCCAGACGTGGTCCGCAACGCCTCTGGAAATGAAGAAGGACCTCCACGCCCGGAGCGCCCCGCCAAATATGCGCCGAACCGGAAAAAGAGGTCCTTCTTTGAGGAGAAGATCTTTGAGGAGAAGATCTTTTTCAACCTGGCTAAGAAAGTTCCTTAAGCCGCCAGGAGGAAGACATCATACGGTGGAAAGATCCCATACTTCATGGATCTTGGGGACATCGCTGATCAAGCGGCGCGTGTAGGTCTCCTTTGGATGCAGGATGACAGAATCGGCTGATCCGCTTTCGACGAACCTGCCATGCTCCATGATATAGACGCTGTCAGAAACATAATACGCCAGGCCGATATCATGAGTGATGAAAATAATGGTCATCCCGACCTCTTTGCGCAACCCCATCAGCATATCCAGGATGGTGGCACGCGAACAGGCATCGATCATGGAGGTCGGTTCATCCGCCAGCAGGATCTTCGGTTTCAACAGGAAAATGCGGGCGATCATCAGGCGCTGCATCTGTCCGCCGGAAAGCTCGAAGGGATACTTGTTGGTCAATTCATCGAATTTCAAGTTCACAAAGCTGCAGGCCTCGGTCATCAGCTCGACTTTCTTTTCCTTGGAAAAGTGCCGGCCGCCGCGCATGTTAATACAATCCAGGAAGAGGGAATCGATCTTGTTGAAAATATTATAGGAAGAGAAGGGATCCTGGAAGATGGCCTGGATGTTCTTCCAATATTCCTGTTTCTTCTTTTGCGTCCGGATATCCCGCAACTGCCCCTGGAAGTAGATCTCCCCTTCGGTGGTGCTGATCAACCCCAAAAGCATCTTTGCCAAAGTGGTCTTGCCACTGCCCGATTCGCCCACGATCGAGACGACTTCGCCTTCGTGGAAATCGAAATTCACATGATCAACGGCAACCGTTTTCTGACGGCCCACCCCGAAAACCTTGGTAAGCCCTTTTCCGCTCAGGCAAGCCTTTTCATCAGCCATTTTTATACGCCTCTCTGAGTTGTTCCACCGAATAGATACAGCGGTACGCGCGCCCGCCTTCGACTTCGACAAGGTCAATCGAACGGCCCCGGCATTCCGGCTTGACGTATTTGCAGCGTTCGGCGAACTGGCAGCCAGCCGGCGGATTCTTGAGGTTGGGCGGTACGCCGGGGATGGCGGTCAGCTTGGCGCCACGCAGGCCGGATTCTGGCACGATGATCGAGCCCATCAAGCCTTTGGCATACGGATGGAGCGGGTCAAAGACGGTTTCCTTGGCGGTGCCCTTCTCCACGATCTGGCCGGCGTACATGACCATGATGTCATCGGTCACGTTGTACAGCAGCGGAAGCTCATGCGTGATGAAGATCATGGATTTAACGAAGCCCTTTTCCATCAGGTCCCGCAGCATCTTGATGACCATCTTCTGGGAAGTCACATCCAGGGCGGAGGAAGGCTCATCGGCAATGAGCACTTTGGGTTGAAGGATCACCGAAGTGGCAATGACCGTGCGCTGTTTCATGCCACCCGAAAGCTCCACCGAATACTTCTGGAGCACCTCGGCTGGCAGCCCCAGGGTCTCAAAACGTTCCCGGGCCATTTCATAGATCTCTTTCCGGGTGGCTTTGGGATCATGCGCCTGCACAACATCCACGATCAACTGGATGACCTTCTGGGTGGGGTTGAGGGCGTTCATGGCGGCCTGGGGGATATAGGAAATTTCCGTACCCAGGATGGACTTTCGGACATCGTCCGGCTTCATGCCGTTAATGGCGCGCCCGTCAATGATGATCTCTCCGCTCATATAGTGCAGCGGAGCGAAATAATAACCCATCAGGCTGAGCGCCAGGGTGGATTTTCCGCAGCCGGATTCTCCGGCGATCCCGAGCGATTTGCCCTCTTCGACCTTCAGGGAAACGTGATTAACCGCGTAAACATCCTCATTAAAACGCGTGATGTATTTTGTGGTCAGTTCCTTGACCTCTAGCATTACTTTTGCCATATCAATACCCTACTCCCGAAGTGCCGGATTGAATATCTGGTCGAGGCCGGTATTCATCAAATTCATCGAGAACGTGATTAGCGCGATGACCAAGAGCACCGGGAAGTACGCCCACCAGTCTCCGAGGATCTCCGCCTGGTAGATCATCGCCCAGTTCATCATCAGCCCCAACGTTGGCAATTCGGTAGTCCGGGGTCCCAAGCCGAGGATCGACAAGCTGGCTTCCGCTAGGATGGCCGAGGAGATCTGTAGGATGAACGCCATGACGACATAAGAAGCGATGTAGGGCAGGATGTCGGCGACGATGATATGTGCGATGGAGTGCCCGGAAAGTTTTGAAAGGTTGACATGGTCGCGGTTGCGCAAGGAAACCACTTGGGACCGCACGGCCCTGGCAGTCCAGACCCAGGAGGTAAGCCCGATCACGATGGCGATCGTTGCGGCGCCGCGTTTATCCTGCCCGATGCTGAACGAGAGCAGGATCAATAACACAAAAGTGGGGATGACGGTAAAGAGATTGGTGATCAACATGATGATGTCATCCACAAAGCCGCCGATATAGCCCGCCAGCAATCCCAGGCTCAGGCCGATCAAAGTCGCAATGGTACCTGCGACGAGACCGATCTCCAGCGAAACGCCGGTAGCCGTGACCAGCTCGGTCAGCACATCCCGGCCAAAGTTATCGGTGCCCAGCGGCAGGACCTTGACGTTCGCAACCTCGCCGACATTGGCGTAATCGGTTTGTTGAACAGTTCCCATCTGCGTCAGGGCGCCGGTTTGCGGGTCGGAGCTTGCAATGATAGCGCCCTCGGTTGACAGGATGCCACTTACGGAAACATTGATCCTTTGATAGTATCTTTGCTTCGCAAAGGTCATCCCGGGCAGGCTTTTATTGGGGTTATAATTTTTACTCCACAACTCGAGCAGACTATCCGTGTTCTTGATATCAATCTGGCTGGCCGGAACCTTATCGGCCACCAGCCAGGTCTTCATATCGGTGCGGTACTGGTCCGTCAATTTGCTGTCAATACGCTTGGTGGTGGCATCATCCAGTTTAAGGGTATAGGTGGTGGGGGCGTTAATGCTGTCATATATATTGACATAGATGCCAGGTGGAAAGAAAGTGCCCTCGCCGATGGTCTGCAAAGGAGGGGCTTTTACGAAGAGCGGGTAAATGAGCACCATGAGCAGCAGGGCCATGAAAATGACAAAACCGACCACAAATTTGCCGTCACGAAAAACTTGTTGAAGGGTATGTTTCATAGCTGCATCTTCGCCTAATCTGACTGCGCCACTCTAATGCGCGGGTCAATGATCCCATAGACAATTTCGATGATAAAGTTGGCGGTCAACACCATCACCGTGACGATCAACGTGGTGGCCGAGATGAGCGGATAATCCTGTCCGATGACACCGTTCAAGAGCGTGAAGCCCAGCCCCGGGTAATTAAAGATGATCTCCGCCACCAGCGCGCCGCCTACCATGGTGCCGATGGATAATGCCAGGCCGGTGATCTGCGGGAGCATGGCGTTCCGGAAGACATAGCCGATGATCTTGGCATCTTTGATCCCGAGGAAACGGCTGTATTTCACATAATCGGCATTCAGTTCATAGATGGACATGGAGCGCATGCCGATGGCCTGGCCGCCAATGGCGATCAACACGATCGACCAGAACGGGAGCTGGTAATGGACGATGACAGACCATACAAACGACCAACTTCCATTGGGCACCATGTTAAACCCGTATCCTCCGGAGGTGGGGAACCATTTTAGATCGACGGCAAAAATGACCAGCAAAACGACGGCCATGCCAAAGGCCGGGAAATTACTCGCAAAGATACTGATGGGCATGAGGACTTTATCAAAGCCGCCTTTAAGATAGGCTGCGATTGCACCGAGCGCATTCCCGATGATCCAGCCGACGATGATGGCCGGGAACTGCAGGCAGATGGTCCACCAGATGGCAGATCCCAGAACGTTTGCAACCGTCCGGGGATATTGGCTGAACGAGAAGCCAAAATTGCCATGGAAGGCGTTGATCACATACAGGTAAAACTGGACGATCATGGGTTTGTCGGTCCCAAACAGGACCACGTACTCGTGGTAGATCTTTGAAAGCCCGGTGGTATTGGCCGCCCCCCGGGCCATCCTGGCCACGATCATCGCAACGGGATCACCCGGCATCAGGCGCGGCAGGATGAAATTCAGGATGAAAGCGAAAATAAATGTGACCACGAACCAAAGCAGCTTGTTCAGGAAATACTTCCGGTATCCTTTCAACGCAGCACCTCCTCGTAACAGTAAGGAATGTTGTTCATTGGGATTCGGCGGGAAAAGGGGAAGATATGGGTGCCAGCACCCTATTCTCCCATCGCTCCGGCGACTCCCAGGGAGCCTGGAACGTTAATAAAACTAATGATGTTAATAATTCAGATCGTTCGGAGTTGCCGGGCTATTCAGAAAATCATGGGGGAAGCCCCCCGATTTCCTGCCTCACCCGGCAATTCCTGAACACAGAAAAAAAGTCAGCCATGTTCCGGTATTGGCGGAACATGGCTGTTTATTCACTTACACTTTACTTGCTGACAAGCGTGAGGTTATACAGGCAGGCGATGCTCCAGCCGTCAGTACAATCCAGCGGAGGAATGACCGGGTTGGAACCATCACCCTGGTGCGGGAAGCCGGTCCAAACGGTCTCGTTGACCGTATGGAAGTCCTGCGGGCGGTACATGGCCGTGAAGGACGGGATGTCGGTCAGGTAGATCTTGACCAACTGGGTGTAATCGGCCTTGATCGCGGCGGGATCGGTCAGAGTCGGGATCTCGTTGATCAGTTTGTCCGCGGCGGGATTCTTGTAGCCGCCCCAGTTGCCGTTCCAGTTGTTCTTGGTATCGGCATAGACGGAGTTCATCAGGTGATTGACACGGCCCCAAGGTTCGGTCGGGCCAGCGCCATCGGACCACATCATGAAGATGTCATAGCCGGCCGGGAGCGGCCAGTTGGTGACGGCGGTCTCGAAGGTGTTCGCGTCGGGGTAGTTGGTGGTGATGTCAATGCCGATCGCTTTACCAGCGGCAGCAACCATTTCGATGGTAGCTTGCCAATCGGACCAGCCGTTCGGGCAGGAGGCGACGTAGGTGAGCTTCTTGCCATTATATTCGCGGAAGCCATCTGCGCCGACTTTGATACCGGCTGCATCCAGCAATGCTTTGGCGCCGGCAACATCATTGCCTTTCCACTGCAAGGCCTGGACGGTGGGATCGCTGCTGTCATACAGGGCCTGCTCGCCAGCGGAGGGGTTCATGAGGGAGCGAGGAACCTGGGTGAAGGTAGCGGATTGCAGGGTCATAGCGTTGGCGTTGATGGTGTCATAGTCAACCGCAATGGCGATGGCCTTGCGGACGGCGAGCTGATCCAGACCATAGGAACCGTAGTTAAAGAAGACGGTCGGGAGGCTGGCGCCAATGTCGTAAGGGGCATTGGGCAGGTAGGTCGAGATGGGCAGGTTGTCCTTGAGCCAGAGATCCTGAACATTGGAGTTGAACTCCTGGCTGACATCCACTTCGCCAGCTTGCAAAGCGGTGGTACCGGAAGCATTATCCTTGTAGATCACATGGGCCAGGTACTTTGGAGTGGGCAGTTTGCCAAACATGGAGGCATCGGCACCCCAATAGTTGTCATCACGAACGAGGATGACCTTGGTATCGTCAGAGAAGAATTCGTGATACGGGCCGGAGTAAACCACGTCAGTGGCGGGATCGGCCAGGAACTTGGTGGCGTCTCCACCGGTGCGGGCTTCCAGTTTCTGGGTCCAAGCCTTCTGGATGACATAGTCAGAATCCAGGTATTCAGTGACTACCAGGGGATTGACGGGCTTGCCGTCAGAGCCCAAGACAGCCTTGACATCCACGGTCTGGGGATCAACGGCGGTAATGGTATCAATGTAAGGTGCATCGGCCGAGCCAACGCCATCTTTGTATTTGAGATGGCTGGCCCAGGTGTAGGCGACATCATCCGCGGTTACGGGGGTGCCATCGCTCCAGTGAGCAGCCTTCTTGAGTTTGAAGGTGACATCGGTGCCAGCGGCGTTCCAGGCCCAGGGGCCATCGGCCAGCAGAGGATACGACTTGCCATCCATCATGTCGAACAGGTAGGGGGTCTCGAACATGGTAACGCGGGCGTTGTCGGCTTCGCTGATCGCCATGGCATTGTTACAGTTGGAGGAATAGGGGTTCCAACAAGTAACGGTGCCCCACTGTTGACCATTGAAGTACAGTGTTTGATTGCGGGGCAGGGTCGAAGCGGAGGCCGTAGGAGCAGCAGCGGTCGGAGGAACAGCCGTCGCAGCCGGGGCCATCGTCGCAGGGACAGCCGTCGCAGCCGGGGCCATCGTCGCAGGAGCCATTGTCGGGGCAGCCGTGGTTGCTCCACCGCAGGCCGTCAGGACCATGGTGGCGGCAAGAAGGATGCCGACTAAAACGTACAGTTGCTTATTCATTATTTTCTTCTCCTCATAGTTTAGGGTTGGTAGAAGATCGAATAGAATGGTTTTTCAGATATGTTCGGAAAATTCAGGCCAGGGTATGAACTCGTTTTTCAGCAATCACCTCCTTTATATAAAGTTAACGAGCAAATGGGACAACTCACCATTTCCAACGAACCTTCCGCTGGAAATGCTCGTATTCAGATGATCAGGCCAGATAGTCATTCCTAGCATAGGCACAATCAAAGATTATTCTAAGGATTATTGCTGGCATGGACATGTAGAATTGTGCCCAAAACTAGCACATTCGTAATGCATTTATATTCGGGCATCGTTCCAAAACATCAATGAAAGGGTTTTTTAATGCCTTGGTTTTAGTAAAACCAATACTGATTATAGTAAATTTTTCTGCCAGAGTCAATAGGTATCTTTCAACAAAAATAATATCCCCCATCAAAAAACGACCAATAAGACCTTATTATTTATAAAATGCACCCATGTATATGGGATAAATCCATGGATAGGCTGTTTTATCCTGTATTTAGCGGTTCCTGGCGGGCAAGCTGCAGCCAGAAAAGGGCACGAACCGTAAGAATATTTCCTAAAATATCCATATATTTTACTAAAATAATATTGACAATTTTATTTTTTCGAGTATGATATTAACAGTCTTTTGATTAGTTCGACAGCAATTTTACCCGCGTGTCCTTTCCAGAGATGCCCATGCCAGAAATTCGCCAGCAAGATATTGCCGATAAACTCGGCCTGTCCGTGAGCACGATCTCCCTGGCCCTGCGCAATTCTTCCCAGGTGTCGGTGGAGAAGCGTGCGCTGATCATAGAAACAGCCCAGCAAATGGGATATTCCCGGATACAGTGCGAGCAGCCCGTCCAGGTCAAGCGGCTGACCTACATCAGCCCGGTTGCGGCCACGGATGCCTTTTACGGGAAAGTGCTCAGCAGCGCAGAGGCGGCCTGCCGCCAGCGCAAAATAGCCATGCAATACAGCCGCCTGGAAGAGCCGGACGCCTGGATGATGGATTACTACAGGGATTCCGATGGCCTGCTCCTGGTGGGAACGGTTGATCCAAAAATGGTGCTACGGCTGAAGGCCTTGGACCGCCCCCTGGTCCTGGTGGACAATAACCTGCCCCAGCTTGGCATTGATCGAGTGGTGACAGAAAATTTCGGCGGCGTTTACAACATTATCACCCGCCTGTATCAATGGGGTCACCGGAAGATCATGTTCATCCGCGGGCCGAATGGAACTCCCAGCTTTGACGAACGCCGCCGGGGCTATCGCGCCGCCATGGAAGATCTGAATCTGGAAACCCGGGAAATCTTCTGCCAAAGCATGGAAGGGCACCTGGTTGACTGTCTCTTGAACGATCTCTTCAATTCGAACAAGTCCAAACCGGATATCACGGCCTTGGTGGCTTTCAATGACGGTGCGGCGATAGAGGCCCATCACACATTGCATACCCTGGGCATCCGCATGCCCGAAGATATCGCCCTGGTGGGTTTCGATGACCTCGAAATGGACCGCCTGTTGCGGCCAAGCCTGACCACCTGCCACGTTGAACGGGAAATGATGGGGAAATTGGGGGTGGAGCGCTTGTTGGAGCGGATCAATGCCCCCACAGAGCCAACCGTTACCATTGTGCTCGATACCACTCTCGTAGTCCGCCAATCCGCCATCCCACCGGAAGCGAAATAAGCGCAACCGAACAATCTTCCTCTTTGCAAAGGAACATCCATGCCCAACCCCAAAACCGTATTGACCAAATATGCCGGCAATCCCATCATTTCCCCAAAAGACATGCCTTTCCCGTGCGAGACCGTTTACAACTCCGGGGCGGCCAAATTCAAGGATAAATATGTGCTGCTGCTCCGGTGTGGGCGGCACGACGGGCGCTCGGTCTTTGGGCTGGCGCTCAGCCAGGATGGTTATCATTTTCAGATCCACCCGGAGCCTGTTTTTAGCCGGGCGACCGAAGGAATTTTTAAGGCCCCTGAAAACAAAGGCGTGGAAGACCCCCGCGTGACCCAAATTGGCGATACGTATTACATCTTCTACAGTTGCTACTCCTCCCGGGGCTTCCAGATCGGACTGGCGCAGACCAAGGATTTCCTGCAGATCGAACGGGTGGCCCTGACAACGGCGATCGACTACCGCAACTGTGTCTTATTCCCGGAAAAGATAGATGGGATGTATGTGCGCTTCGAGCGGCCCAATATCGGTAACCCGGGTATCTGGATCAGTTATTCGCCCGATCTGATCCACTGGGGCAACCAGCAACTGATCATGCTTCCGGATAAATATGATATCTGGCAGGATTTCAAGGTAGGCTCCGGTGCACCGCCGATCAAGACGGCGCGCGGCTGGCTGAACATTTATCACGCCACCACCGCCACCATGGCCGGGCAAATTTATCGTCTCGGCTGCGCCGTGCATGACCTGAAGGATCCGCGCAAGGTTATCGGACGCACCCACCGGTTCATTTTAGCCCCCGAGGCCCTGCACGAGCGGGTCGGCTACGTTGGGAACGTGGTCTTCACCTGCGGCGCCATCCCCGAACCGGATGGAACGATCAAAATCTACTACGGTGGCGCGGATACGGTGATGTGTGTGGCCACCGGCAAGATGGATGATCTGATCGACTTGGCCCTCGAAGACGGCCCGGATACGACAGTGTAATAAATACAGCCTGTCTACTGGGACAGGGTGATATTCAAGCGTTCTTCCAGAGGCAGAAGGGTATTTACTATTATTTGGGAAACGTTTGGATCCGGGGTGGCAAAGATGACCTGCCAGATGTGGTCCAAAGCCTTGACCAGCCGGTCTTCCACCAACCCCCAAAGAGGCACGCGCTGCATGGCCCGCCCCGATCTCAGCGATTGCGTAACCGGCAGGTAGGCTGGATCGTGGTCCACCTGATCGAGCGCTTCCAGGTTGGCCGGGATAATCCCCAGGTCGTGAAAGAGGGTGAGCATATTCCCGGTGGAGGTCAGATAACGGACAAGCTCCAGCGCGAGGGCCTCCTGAGTGGGTTGGACGTGTTTCCAGATGACCAGGTTCGAACCGCCTACAAAGGGTATGCCTGGTTGGATGGCCATGGCTGTGTTTCGGGAAACCTGATCGGGCGTTTTTCCATTTTTGATCATGGTCAGTAGATCCGGGCTGCGGAAGGTGATGGCGGCTCTTCCTTCCATATAAGCATGCACGCACGCCTCGTCATCCAGGCCGCGGGCAGCCTGGGTCATAAATCGCTGTAACTCGAAATATTGCTTAAAACCGGCGAGTGTATTTGGCTTGGAAAAAAGCACTTGCTTCCCATCGGGTTTAATCAGTTCCCCGCCCATCTTCCAGATAAAACTGCTGGCATTATGTAATGCGGAGACCGAATTCCCCGCGGTCGGGATTGCCAGGGGTACTTCCACGCCGATCTTTTGAAGTCTTTCCAAGGCGGAAACGAAATTCTCCAGGCTTGTAAATGCAGAAGCTTCATCCACACCGGCCTGGGCCAACAGGTCGCGTCGGTAATAGGCCAGGTAGGTATTGAGCGTCCAGGGGATGGCCAGGACCGTCTGGTTATCAAAATCAATGCAGCTCTGCCAGGCCTCCGGCAGGAAATTATTCGCTCCGCCGGTGGCAGAGACTTCGTTCGATTTGAATGGCCTCAGGCAGTTCTGGCCGGCCAGGCTGCTCATCCAGGTGCTGCCGGTTTCGGAGAGGATCGGGCCATGCCCATACAGGCTGATCTTCATGAGTTCTGCCCAGGCGCTGGGCCAATCGAAGACCTGAAGATCAATTTTTACGGCATGTTGGTGTTCGAATGCGCTAAGAAACGCAACCATTTTGCCCGGATCTTCTATAAAATTGATGGAAATTTCGAATTGCATTATTGCCTTCGATCGAGCGAATTTGAAAAGCGAACCGCGGCTACCCGGCCAGGAAACGGAAGGTGCCGATGGAATGCGCCGGACTATCGGCCAGGGCGGCTTGTTCATTATACTTGAGCGCAAAGCGGATAGGTTTTTCGGTGCGGTTCAAAACCACCAGCGCGATCTGCCCATCCATATTTATGAAAGCGATCGTTTCCAGTTCATCGAGCGTAGAGGCGCTGATGATGCGTTGGGCGCCCGGGCGGACAAAGCGGGTTACCTGGCCAATGTAGTAGTAGGAATTATTATAATAAAGTGTTCCTTTCCCAACATCTGCCATGATGGGGGCGCTGCAATAGTTATCCTTGTGGTTGGGACCGCCGCGTTGGTCCAGGAGCAGGTTCCAATCCATCCATCCGGCGGTCCAGTGGGACAGATCCTGAAGCATCGAATGCCCGTAGCGTTCGCCCACTTCCCATCCGGCGATATGCGGGCCGCCTTCCACACAACCTTCTGAAAACAACAATTGTTTATCGGGATAGGCATCGTGGGTCAGGCGCACGTTCTCGAAGGCGTCAGTCACATACCAGTGGAAAGCCGCCCCCCAGACATACCGCGCCGCCAGCGGGTCATCGTAGACCACCTTGGCACGTTCATACAGCAGGTCGCGGTTATGGTCCCAAATCAATAGCTTGAGACGGCCCAGCAGGCCGGCTCTCTCCAGGGCCGGGCCGAGATGGTCACGCACAAAATCGCGCTCTTCCTCACCTGTATAAATACAGGAATCCCAGGTCTGGGCCGCCAGCGGTTCGTTCTGCACGCTGACTCCCCAGATGGGCAGGCCTTCCCGTTCGTACTCTTCCACATAACGGACAAAATAGCGCGCCCAGGCATCCCGATATTCCGCTTTCAGCTTGCCGCCCTGGTTCATCTGTCCGTTGGTCTTCATCCACGCGGGCGGGCTCCAGGGAGTGGCAAATAATTTTAACGGTTGGCCGGCCACACGGGTAGCTTCCTCGATCATCGGGATCAATTGGCGGCGGTCGCGGTCAATGGAAAAATGTTTCAGCTCCACATCGCCCGGCACCTCCGTGTAGGCGTAATTGCCAAGCGAGAAATCGCAGCTATTTATATGCGTGCGGCACAGGCTATAGCCATTGCCATCTTGCACACTAAAATACGCCCGGAGAATTTCCTGGCGTATTTCCGGAGAGAGCTTATAAAATGTGTCCGCGGCCGCCTCGGTGAAAGCGCCCCCAAAACCTTCCACGGTCTGGAAGCGATGCTGTTGATCTACCAACACGGAAGGCAAATCGGGTATCTGCCCTTGAAAAGACAAGGCATCTTTTTCGGTCAGGCGATCATCCGTATTCCTGGCTGTCAGGAAAACTTGAATGGATTCGGACATGGGAAATTTTCCCTTCATAAAAAGAGGTAAACATTATTTCTACACAAAGTATAGAGGATGTGCCTCTTCTCCCGCATGGAAAATTGTGTCTGGCGTTAGCACAACGGTGACCAAGTGACCGGCTTATTGCATCCGGCGGTATGCCAGCGGGGAGATACCCACTTCCCGATGGAAAGCGCGGCTGAAATAGTTGCTGTCGGAGAAACCTACTTCCAGGGCGATCTCGGTGATGGACAAGTCGCCGGCATTCAGATATTGCTTGGCTTGCTGAATGCGATAGCGGGTGACGTAATGGATCAGCGACAAGCCGGTTTCCTGCGTGAAACAGCGCGAGAGATAACCTTCACTAACGCCAACGTGATGGGCAATGTCTTCGCGCCCGATGGTTTCGGTGAAGTGTTCGTGGACGAACGCCATGGCTTTACGGGTGATCCGCTGGGCCTCGCTGCCCAGCCTTTGGCGGTGCATAAGCGTATCTTTAATGTGCGCCAGCGTTTCTGCAGAAGAAAACATGCCCTTGCGCAAGATCACCGCCACGCTATGGTTAAGGTGCGCCATTTCTTCTTCCGTCAGGGGCTTGGCGCTGATCACGATCACCGGCGCCTGGCGGGCCGTTTCCATTTTTTGCATGGCTTCCAGCACGCCAAACCCATCCATTTCAGGCATCATTAAGTCCAACAGGATCAGGTCCACATGGTTGGTCTGGAGTAGCTGCAACGCTTCCCTGCCACTGTTGGCCAAGAGGACCTGGTGCTGCGGAAATTGGGCCCGGAGGATCTGGGCGTGCATATCCAGGATGCCGGGGTCATCATCCACCATTAATATCGTTTGGCAACTGCCGGCCATATCAGAGATAACCGGGCTGCTCTCGCTGCATCCCACACGCTGGAGGGCTTTTACCAGGTCGGGTGTGCCAATTGGTTTGGTCAGAATATCCAATTCCAACATAGCGCCACTGTCCTGGTCTTCCTGCAGGGAATAAAATAACACCGTAATCTCGCTCGTGGCGGGGTTGGCCCGGAGGGTGCGGACCGCATCCAGGCTGCGCCGGCTGGCCTTGCGAACATCCAGCACCAGCGCGGCCGGGGGTGTCTGCGCGGCCTGTGCCAGCCAGGCGCCTTTTTTATCCCAAAATTGGATTTCGGCATTAAAGCCCTGTTCATCCAGGTAACGTTTCAGGAAACGGGCGTTTTCGATCTGTGTAGTGATGATCCAGACGGTCTGCGAGGCCGGGCTGCCGAGCGAGGCCGGGCGGTAGGCGGGCAGGCTAAAGGAGAAAGTTGCCCCCTCTCCTTCCACGCCCGACGAGCGCACACCGATTTCACCACCGTGCATTTTAACCAGCCGTTTGCAGATCGCCAGCCCCAGCCCCAGGCCCCCAAAGCCGCGTGCAGCCGTCCGGTCAGACTGGCGAAATTCGTCAAAGATGACGCTTTGCTCGTCCGGCGGAATTCCCAGGCCGGTATCTATAACGGATATGGTGATCAATTCCTTGCCGGACAGCACCTGCAGCCCGATTTCCCCTTGTTCAGTGAATTTAACGGCGTTATTGATCAGGTTCAAAACCACTTGTCGCAAGCGGGTGGGGTCGCCCCAAACCTGCGGCAGGCCGGCGGGTATTTCCACATGCCAGCCCAACCCATGCTCACGCGCCAGTCCTTCGCCCACAACCTCGACCGATTCGAGCACTTTGGCCAGCTCGAGCGGTTCGCAGACCAGGCGGAGTTCTCCCACTTCGTCACGCGCCAGATCCAATACATCGCGGACCAGGTCATCCAGGTGTTGCGCGGTGATGTGTAATAGTTTCAGATTGTCAGTGTTAAGCGGCTTTTGGCTGTCCACCTCCTGTAACATCAATTCACTCAGTCCGCTCATCAGGTTGAGCGGTGTGCACAGTTCATGGCTGACCATGGAGAGGAAACGGCTTTTCAGCCGGTTGGCCTCCTCGGCGAGGCGCTGCCCGGCCGCTGCCTGGCGATACAACTGGGTGGTTTTGGTCAGCAGGCGGTCGCGCTCATCAAACAACAGCGCGCCTTTAATGGAACTGCCCAACTGGCTGCGCAATGCTTCGTAAATTGCTCCGTCGCGCGCGCCAACTTCAAACAAAACAAAACCGATCTCTTCGCTTTGAAACTCCAACGCCTCCAATACCAGGGTGCGCCGCTCCTGCCCCCACAGGCCGGCCGGCAGCAACTGCGCGGTTGGAAAACGCTTCCGGCCATTAAGGGGTAACTTGCGGCCTTCTTTACAGGCCAGGATCACGCGGGCCCATTCCGCCGGCCGGTTCACGCCCTCGTATAAAACCACGCTACAACTGGCGATCCCCAATGGTTTCAGGTCGTGTACCAGGATCTCCATCAGGTTGTCCAAATGGAACGTAACCGCCATGGTCTGGCTGATGGCGCGCAACACCGCCATTTGGTCGTTCAAGCGGAGGCGTTTCTGGCTTTGTTGCTGGAGGGTCAGCTCGTTCAGGAGCACGCGCGCCCGGTGCCAGAGATTCTCGGCTTGCGCCAGCCAGGCCGGCTGCCCTGCCAGCGCCCGCCAGCCTTCCCGCCGCATGGCCGAAAGCACCTCCTGCAGGTCCGCCACCGAAGTCTGCCGCTCCATCAAGCGGCGTGCAGCCAGGTCAATCTCGGTCAGAAAGGCTTCGCCGGCATCCCCATTTTCCAGGCTGGCGATAAGGGCTTCCAACCATTCCCCCACCATTTCCAAGGGTACCGGCAGATTTTGTAGCACCACCGCGCGCTGCATTTCTCCCAGGAGAACCGCCCGGCGCGCCTCCAACAGGGGGCCTGCCTGGGCCATTGGCATATTCCCGGCAGCCTTTTCTTCCGGCCAGGCGCTCTGCATGCCTTGATTGACACTCACCACCGCTTCGGATAAACAACCGCATGAACGGCGCGTCAGCAGGGTGGTCGGCAGGAACAGCCTGGGTGGTACGCTTTTCCCCTGGTGATACGCCAGCAAGGCTTCCAACGCCAGCCGGCCCATTCGATGCAGCGGTTGGCGGACGGTAGTTAAGGGTGGGGTACTGGTGGCCGATTCAATGACATCATCAAAACCGCTTACGGCTACATCGTAAGGCACGCGCAGGCCGCGTGATTGCAGTTCGGCAACGGCTGCCAAAGCCATATTGTCGTTGGCTGCTATGAGCGTATCAAATGATACTTTGCGTTCATCCAACAAGACACGCACGCCTTCCCGGCCCCCGGCCGGCGACCAATCCGGGGGCCGGAAAAGCAGGTCCGGGTCCAGCGCCAAACCGTGCCCCTGGAGTTCCTCCACATAAGCCCGAAAACGCTCATTCGCGTCCGGATTATCGGCGGGGCCCTGGAAAAAGGCCAGCCGGCGGCGGCCATGCACTTCGATCAGGTGTCTGACGGCCGCACGCATACCTTCGTGATTGTCCACCAGGATGGAAGTGACCACATCTTCCGTTGAAAGACCGATGTTGACGACCGGCACAGCCCCAAACACTTCACGATGGATGGCCGGCAGGGCAGGATTCACCAGCACCACACCGTCCAGGGTGGCAGGCTTTATCTGCGGGTAGAGTGACCGGTTGCGCGGCAGGTCATAGACGTTGATATCCCCAAACCCCACCAGGTTAACGTCCAGCGCCTCGGCCGCTTCCACTGCGCCCCACCACATCGGGCTGCTGTAGGGATTGGTCAACCCCCAGGTGACAATAAACCCAAACGTGGGCCGGTTACGGAGGAGAGCCCCGCCCGGTTGGGCGGTTCGAGGAACGTTAAGGGTGTTTGGCATGCAGCATGTCCGGATTGGGAGGAGCAGGTTTTGTGCGCCCGGATGGGGGCCGGGATTGGGTAGTATGGATAATCACTAGGGCAGTGATTATACCCCCTACCAGCAGGGCCAGGCGGCAGGCTATTTCTCCCAACCCTCAGGCCATTCCGATCTCCAGGATGGCTTGAAACAAGCCGATCATTCCTCGGTTCGCTCTCCTGAGGATTTCCTGGTAACGATCACGCCGGTCAAATAGGTGGAAGCAAAGATCAGCGCAAAGGGGATCCAGGTACCCAGCAGACTGGCAAACATATCCAGGCTGCGGTTGACCAGCAGGGCGAAGACGAAGAAATCAGCCACGATGATGAAACCGGTGAAGATCAGGGCGGTTTGCAGCGGGTGAGTGTGATTAAACCGGGTGAAATAAGCCCATGACAATACGGCAAAATAGATCGGGGCAGCGATGGCATGGATGATCAGGGCATTCTGCATCGAAGTAAGCGACTTGCCAATGTAGATGGTCGCGGCGCAAAGCACCCAGCCGATAAAAACGTGCAGGAATAGGATCAAAACCTTTTTGGCGGTCATGGCATTCTCCTTGGATCATGCGGATCGTGTGTATCGTCCTGAGCGGGAAGGGCCTCCCAACGGATCGAAGATATACCATGCTATACGTCTTCGACGAGCTTGGGATGCAGCGCTATACGCCCCACCGAAAAAGGCCTCTTGACAAACCCACACAATATCGTAAAATTACGATATATGGTAAACATAGTTCCGCAACTCCTCACCCCCGAAAAGCAGCGCCTGGCAAAAATGCTCAAAGCGCTCGGTAACCCGGTGCGTTTCCAGATCGTCGAGTTCCTGGCCCACAACCAGACCTGCATCACCAACGACATTGTCAGGAACACGCCGCTGGCCCAGTCCACCATCAGCCAACACCTTAAGGTGCTGCGCGAGGCCGGCCTGATCCAGGGCGAGATCGAAGGTCCGGCTACCTGCTACTGCCTCGACCCGCAAGGTCTGCTCTGGCTCAAGGAGCACTTCAACGGCTGGCTGCCCGACTATCAGGCCTGTTGTCCACCAGAAGGCAGGAAAAAATGAGCGCGGCGCACCCATGCCTGCGTCAGTGCCACAGGCAAGCCGCTTTTTTTTAGGATTTTAGCATCGTATTTTTACGATAATGGAGATCATCATGACCACCACCAATCCATCTGCCCCTTATTTTGAAAAAGTTGCCGGCCAATGGGATGAATTGCGCTCTGGATACTTCACGGAAGCGGTGCGCGAGGCCGCCATCCACAAAGCCTACCTGCACCCGGATATGACCGTCGCCGATGTTGGCGCAGGCACCGGCTTTGTTGCCGCCGGGCTGGCGACCCAGGTCAGGCATGTGCACGTGTTGGATGGCTCCCCCGGGATGCTGGATGTCGCCCGTAAGAACCTGGTGCAGTTTGAAAATGTGGAATTCCATGTGGCCGATGGGCTGGCCCTGCCCCTGCCGGAGGCCAGCCTGGACGCGGCCTTCGCGAATATGTACTTGCACCACTGCCCCGACCCGCTGGCAGCCATCTCGGAGATGGTCCGTCTGCTGCGCCCGGGCGGGCGGCTGGTGATCACGGACATGGACGCCCACAAGTACGAATGGCTTAGAACAGAAATGGCGGATGTCTGGTTGGGCTTCGAGCGCGCGCAGATGCGGGAGTGGTTCGAGCAGGCCGGGCTGGTGAATATCGTCGTGGACTGCACCGGGCAGAACTGCCAGTCAGAGTGCAAGAGCGCCGCGGGCGACCACGCCGATATTAGCATCTTCGTGGCTGCCGGGACCAAACGCGTCAGCGCCCATGAGTCCGTCCAGGCCAGCTATGCCGCCCGGGCGCTGGGCGAAGCCTGCGGGTGCGGCGATCCGGGTTGCTGCTCGCCCGGCGTGGTGTCTCTTGAAGATGTCGGCACGGTGGACTGGAACAGCGCCTATTCGCCCTCCGAGATGGGGGAAATCCCCGCCGAGGCCGCCGGGATCTCGCTCGGCTGCGGCAACCCGCTCGCCATGGCCGGCCTGAAACCTGGCGAGTCCGTGCTCGACATCGGCTCGGGTGGCGGGATCGATGTGTTCCTGGCAGCCCGGCGGGTCGGTCCGGCCGGCTTCGTGACCGGCATTGATATGACCCCGGCCATGCTCCAGCGCGCCCGCAAAGCCGCCAAAAAGGGCGGGTACACCAACGTCAAGTTCCGCCACGGCTATGCCGAGAAGATGCCCATCGCGGCAGGGACGGTGGATGTGGTCATCTCGAACTGTGTCATCAACCTCACCGAGGATAAGGGCAAGGTCTTCCAGGAAGCCTACCGGGTTCTAAAGTCGGGCGGGCGGTTGGAAGTCAACGATGTGGTCTTCGGCGGGCCGGTGCTGCCCGAGGTGCGCCTTTCCACCGCCGGTTGGTCGGAGTGCGTCTCGGGTGCGCTGCCGGAGCAGGAATACGTTGACCTGGTCAAACAGGCCGGTTTCGTGGATATCGCCGTCCGGCGCAGCACCAGCAGCGGAACGGCGGCCGGCGTGCCGGTCTATTCGGTCCAGGTTTCAGCCAGAAAATAATTATGACTTTGAAAAGGAGAATGGATTATGGATAAAAATCGTGTTCTTTTTCTTTGCACGGGCAATTCCGCCCGCAGCCAGATGGCGGAAGCTTTCCTTCGGAAGCACGCCTCAGACCGCTTCGAGGCCTTTAGCGCCGGGCTGGAGCCGAAGGAGATCAATCCGCTCACCATCCAGGTCATGCAGGAGGCCGGCATCGACATTTCCGGCCAGCGCTCCAAAGGCATCGGCGAATATCTGGGAAAAGTCCTCTTCCAGTATCTCATCACGGTGTGCGACGATGCTGAGAAGAACTGTCCGACCATCTGGCCGGGAGTCAACCAGCGCTTGCACTGGTCTTTTGAAGATCCAGCCAGGTTCCAGGGCACCCCAGAGCAGAAACTGGCTAAATTCCGCCAGGTGCGCGACCAGATCGAGCAAAGAATCACCGCCTGGCTGGAATCCATGCCTTAACTCGCCTGAGATGGATGCCCGGGCGTCGGCTGGCGTGCCTGGGTATCACGCCTTATCCGCCTTGCTCCTTGCTTCCAGCATCTCCAATATCTCGGTTTGTCGCTCGGCAATATTGTGAACCTCGCAAGTCAAGGTGTGGATGGAGAGCAGCGTTTCGTGGTCGCTTTCCGCACGCGCATCGCTCGCGGCCGCCTGAACATTCTGGCCGACGATAATGATGGGCAGCAAGACTAACTGCAGGAAGGTTTGCGCGATCCAGGCCACAATAATGATCGCGGAATGCGATGCGATCGCGGCCGGCAGCGAGATGATGGCCAGCAGCGCGAACGCATACGCGCACCACATCGAGCCGACGGATTTGGTGACCGTTACCGCCACGCGCGTGTTAAAACGAGCCAGGGGGCCATCCCCATGGACGGTCGCGTGGACGTGGTGGCTTAAGACCAGTTTGGGTACGTGCATTTTCGCTTTTTCGATGGCAAATTCGACATCCATGGTTACACCTCTTTCGAATTGGAATGCTGACGATTATTTCTTCCCTGATAAGCAAACCGATCAGGCTGAACGACCGTGAAAGCCAGGCGCCAATCGTTCCATCACTCCCTGGCCGCATTGCTCCTTGCTTCCAGGATTTCCAGGATCTGGGTTTGCTGCTGGGCGATCCCGTGGACTTCGGAAGTCAAGGTGTGGACGGAGACAAGCGTTTCGTGGTCGCTTTCCGCTCGTGCATCGCTCGCCGCCGATTGAACGTTTTGGCCGACGATAATAATGGGCAGCAAGACCAACTGCAGGAAGGTCTGCGCTATCCAGCTCACAATAATGACCGGGTCATGCGATGCGATCGCGGCCGGCAGCGAGATGAGCGCCAGCAGAGCGAAAACGTATGCACACCACATCGAGCCGACGGATTTGGTGATCGTTACCGCCACGCGCGTGTTAAAACGAGCAATGGGACCCTCCCCATGGACGGTCGCGTGGACATGGTGGCTTAAGACCAGTTTGGGTACGTGCATCTTGGCTTTGTGGATGGCATGTTGTTTGACTTCCATAGTTTCACCTCGTTGGAATTAAATTAGTAGTGGTACCTTCTCAAAAAGAACGGGGAGGCACTCCCCAAGGCATTGAGAGGATACTGGCAGTGATTATAAATGAACTTTGGTGTGAAAAACCCTGAAAAGAATGCGTTCTTTAAGCCCCAGTTTTATGCGCGCGCAGGTTCCCCTTTTTCTCCAACGGTAAACGTGAAGAACGGCACCAGGTCCGTCTGGGAGCGGATGACCAGGCCGGCGCTTTCAAATAAAGCCCGCACCTGCCTGCGTCCTTGCGGATGCCCATGCGCTGCCAGGCTCATGTCGGCCAGCACGAACAGCCCGCCTGGGCGCAGCACGCGCGCGGCCTCGCGTATCCCCTGGGCCTGGTCGCTCCAGTGATGGAAGGAGACGGTGCTGGTGACCAGGTCAACCGACTCCTTCTCCAGGGGAAGATTCTCGGCCGGGGCCAGATGGATGGTTGCCCCGGGGGTTTGCCGCCGCGCCTGGGCCACCATGCCATCAGACAGGTCAACGCCTGCCAGGGCGGCCGCCGGCCAGCGCGCCTGCATCTGGCGCAGCAAGCGACCGGTGCCGCAGCCGATATCCAGGATGCCGCCGGGAGTAAAGCCGGCCGGAATGCGTTTCAACACCCCCTTGTGCACGCGGTCGAAGAGCAGCCACTGCATAAAGGAACGTTCATACGTCTCTGACCATTGGTCAAAATGGGCGCGTCCGTTAATATCGTCGGTTTCTGGCATGGGGTACCTCAAGCTTTCAATAAACGTAGCACCGTCGCGGCTGACGGGAGGAAATGCGGGGAGGCGGGGGAGGCAGGCTGGGTGAACATGGCCTGGGTAAATTGCGTGATCGCCAGGCCCTGGATGGTGGCGATGAAGACCATGGCCAGCTCCTCCGGGTTGCCTGGCACCACCTGGCCGGCCGACTGGCCGGCTTTGATCAGTTCGATCAAGTTCGTATTAATCTGATTGCCGAGGCTCGCCCGGTACTTTTCGGCTTCGGGCGGGGTATCCTGGTTCACCAGCGATTGGGTCAGCACCAGCATGTACTCGGGGTGGATGACCAGGCCCTGGAGCATGCGCCCGGTGATGCGGGTCAGATTCTCCCAGGGATCGGAGCTGGAGCCGTCCGCTTCGTCAAAAGCCGCCAGCGCGCCGGTCATGGCCCGTTCGACCACGGCGGTAAACACGGCCTGCTTGCCGGGGAAATAGTGATTGATCAAGCCCTGGCTGATGCCGGCCTGGGCGGCGATATCCGAGATCCGGGTGGCCTGGAAGCCTTTATACGCGAACACCTTCAGGGCGGTATGCAGGATCTGGTCGCGCCGTTCATCCCGGATCTTTTGGTTGGATATTCTCGTTCTGGGAGACATGTCATCCTTTTTATTGGTTGAATTATTATTCAACCAATAATATCATGGTTGCGCCCCGGGTGTCAAGCATTTAAGCTTAATATTCTACCCCAGTATATGATATAATGATAATTAATATCATATATATCATATTAATGCCAGGAGTAATCCCATGCTACGATCCGTCCGCAGTATTATCCTCCCGGTCCTTGCGATTGGCCTGCTTTTGGCTGCCTGCAGCCCCAGCGCTGCGATGCCCTCGCCTACGCCGCAAGCCAGCCTCCCGCCCGAACAAGCCACCGTCATGGCGACCCCTGGAAATACCCCGGCAGGAACCGGTGCGTCCGGGACACTCGCTCCTTGCGAGTTGGTCACCAGCGCTGAAGTGACCGCCCTGCTGGGTTCCGCCCCGACGCCGACGACCGGAACCCATGCCGATACCGGGTTCCAATATTGTGCCTTTACCACGGACAGCGGCTTTCTTGAGATCGCCAGCCTGAGCACGCCCAGTGCAACCGCCCAATTCGCCTCGGCACTCGCCTCCTTCCAATCTGCACCGAGCTATCAAAAAGTAAGCGACCATGGAGCAACCATCGCTTTTTCAGGCGGACCGGCTACCAACGGATCCGGCGCACAAGGATTGATCGCGGCGATTCTCAAAGGCAATTCGCTGGCAACCGTAAAGCTGGATGGCAAGAACTACGTTTACAACGCCAACCAGGCCATCATGTTGCTTGAGGATATTGCCGGGCGGATGCCCTAGTCTTAGATATATATTTATCTTGCCTGAAAGGCAAAGGGGGTATGCAAGCCGCGCTTGCCGCATTTCTGAGAGCCGGCTCTGCTCAGAAACCGGCTGGCTTTGTCGGAAAAGGCGCTTATAATGAGAATAGTCTCGCCAATTGGGTTTTTTTAATAGCAATACCGATTAAAAAACTTGAAGGAAAAAATAATTTTTTCTTAATTACCCCCGCGTGAACTTCATGGTGAGAAATTATTTTAAAAAAGGAGATTCAAATGACTGACCCAGTTGATAGAAACACGCTGATCATCCAGGAATTCCGGGCCAATGCCGGCAAGGTCGGCGGCCCATTCGAGGGCAAATCGCTGCTGCTCCTGCATACCACCGGGAAAAAGAGCGGACAGTCGCGCATTAACCCGGTGGCCTGCATCAAGGATGGCGAGCGCTTCGTCGTCATCGCCTCCAAAGGCGGCGCCCCCACCAACCCGGATTGGTATTACAACCTGATCGCCCACCCGCTGGTGGAAGTGGAAACCGGCACGGAAAAGTTCCAGGCGTGTGCCTCCGTTGCGTTGGAACCGGAGCGGACGCGGTTGTATGAAATGATGGTGTCAATGATGCCGGGTTTTGCAGATTATCAGCGCAAGACCACCCGGGTCATCCCGGTGATCATCCTGACACCCGAGAAATAATCGCAGGCCGCTCAGTCCGTCTGCAACTCGTGGATCTCGTCCATCACCACGGCGCAGCACAGCAGCAGCACCTGGTCCTGGCCGTCCTCGATCTCGATTCCGTACGGGTCGCCTTGGGTGTTCCCGCCCACGACCAACGTCCGGGAAAATTTCGCCACCGGCCGCCCTTCGTGCAAGATAGCGAGTTCGTGCTTGGCGAAGCTGCCTTTTCCTTCCATTTCCCCCTGCCCCGCCACGACGATCTTCAACTTGTCCGGGCCAAACAGCCCCTTCCTGGACATGGTGGCGCTCAGGCCATTGCTTAATTTGACCTCGTAGGTCGGAGAGCCGGAGAAGGCCTTTTGCTGGATACTCACCAGGATATTATCCTGCATATCCTTGAATTCCAGCCTTTTTCCAAGGCCGATCTTACTGCTGACAGTATAAAGAACGTTTCCATGTTCATCCTGGATGATCGAGCCGCCGCCGAAACTGGCGAGCTTCTGGTGCAGTTGGTAATGCATGATGATTCTCCGCCAAATAAATTTTGCTTATTATGCATCAAAAACGGAAATGGCATTGTAAACGTTCCGTTAAGGTAGTTGGGCAGAGAGTTGTAGCTATTCCCGGCAAATTGGGACCGGCTAGAAAAGGAGTAATGATGATCCCGGAGGAAAAACAACCCGCAGTGGCACGCGCGCTGCAAGCCGCATTTGGCGTGAAGGCATATGAAGATATCCGCCCTTTGAGCGGAGGGCTTAGTTCGGCCAATGCCTATAAGATCGTCGTCAAAAATAATCCCTACCTGCTGAAGATCATGCGCACGCAGGTGATCAGCGATCCCATGCACGAGTTCGCCTGCCAGAAAACGGCAGCCGAGGCCGGCATCGCTCCGCGGATCTGGTATGCGAGCGCGGAAGACCGTCTCCTGATCAGCGATTTCGTGGATGCAAAGCCGCTCCCGCAGGATATGCTGCCGTTGATCGTTCCCACCCTGCGCACGCTGCATTCCCTGCCCAATTTCTCCAAGGTGGTGAACTACTTCGAGGCGATAGACGGATTCATTCGCCGGTTTCAAGCGGCCCAGGTCCTGCCGGAAAGCGCGACGGAGGAACTGTTCCGCCGCTATGCGGAGGTGCAAAAAGCCTACCCGCGCCACGCGCCGGCTGACCTGGTCGCAAGCCACAACGACCTGAAACCGCAAAACATGCTCTTCGACGGGGAACGCATTTGGTTGGTGGACTGGGAATCGGCCTTCCTGAATGATCGCTATGTCGATCTGTCCGTGGTGGCGAACTTCTTTGTCAAAGACGAAGCCCAGGAAGAAGACTACCTGGGGGCCTACTTCGGCGAGCCGGCCGGCGCATACCGGCGGGCGCGCTTTACCCTGGCGCGCCAGGCCGTTTCCATGTTCTATGCAACCTTGTTACTCCTGGAGGCGGCCCGGGCAGGCCTGACGATCTCGGCGGAGATGACCCTTCCGGACTTCCGGGACTTTCATCAAGACCTGATATCCGGCAAGGTGGACATGACGACCGCCGAGGCCAAGGCCCAATATGGCATGATCCATCTGCAGGCGGCGCTCAAGGCTATGCGCAAGGCGCGCTTCGAAGAGGCCGTGCTCAGGGTAAGCGAATTTCACGACCAGCCGTAGTATTTTTGTACATGTGACGATAAATTGTTGCAAAACGTAAAGAAGGTCAAAAATTGAGCGGTGAAAGTGGTAAATCCTGTTGATTTGGTTCAGGAGATTGAAAAATGATTACAGAGGTAAGGCCCTTGATCGAAGTCAATCAGCAAGCAATCAGTCTGCTTTATAAAGAATTAGGCGTTGTTGACGCGGTTCGTTTTCTCAAACTATTTACACAAGGATACGGGAATTATACGCAAGAGCGGGAAGTACTTTTTGCAAACAAATCCATTGATGATATTGTGAGTGAAATCGAAAAACGGAGAAAAGCAGCAAAGGAGTAAAAAGGGAGATACGAGAAGCGCCTTCCGGGAACGGAGGCGCTTTTTTATAGCGGAACTGTGCCGAAAAATGGCCTTTTTTCGGGTTGCGCGCGAGGGGTAATTGGGAACAACTCTGAAAGCAGCCTGCCTGCCCTGCCCGCGCTGACTGCACGTGTGCCGCAAGCGAACATGCCTGCACTATACTGCAGGCGCATGTGTTACAGATCGGTTACAGTCTGTATCGAAAGCGTGACCTGCCTGTCACCCGCGTGTGGCCGGCAGGCTCTATAATGGAAGATAGATCAACTCCGCAACGGAAGGCCCGATTGAACCCAGGTTCCGTTTTTTATTCGCAGTTCCCCCTTTGTTTTTAGCCGCGGCCGGTTGCAGACGGAGGCCGCCGGCAGAAACGCATACACCCAGAGGCGGGCAATGAAACATATTCTCCGGATTTCGTTCAGTGTAGGTTTGCTGCTCCTGGCAGCCTGCGCCGCTGGTCAGAACACCATCACATCGGCAAAAACAGCCACTCTACCTGTTCAGCCATCTGCAGCGATGACGATGCAGCCCGTTAATACGGTTACAAGTGAAATAACGTCCACCCCCCGGTTCAGGCCGGTTTGCGGAGCGCCGGTAGGGGATGATTTTGCCAGCCAGGATGGTTTTGGCGATGGGTTTATTGCCCGCGTTCCCATCCAAGCTGTTGCCAATAAAGGCCAGCAAGATATTGTCTATAATCTGGTCAACCAATGGCTTGCACATTATCAGACAAACAGTAGATCCGCTTCCGCCGCGATCAAAAGGTATACAATTAATGACATAAAACTGAGGAATCCTTTTTGTGACCCATTTTTCCTGATCCTATCCAGCGTGGATTTCTCTATTGTACCGGCTCAGATTCCAAATGAATTCGCCAGTTTTCCATCCGCCAGCACCAAGCCGAATGATACTTGGGTACACATTTTTGTTCCTTTTGCCGTCTTCAAGGATGGGAACGATTATAGACTGAGAATGGTGTTTGGCTGGGGAACGTAACGGGGCAAAGTCGTACGACATTATTAGAAATGCTACGATAATAGCGATGGCCCCCGGGTAGCTAATAACTACGAAATGAAGTACGTTTACCCATTTGCATATCAGGGCTTCAATGACACGCAGGTGAAAAATGAAACATATTCTCCGGATTTCGCTCAGTGTAGGTTTGCTGCTCCTGGCAGCCTGCGCCCCTGCGCAGAACACCACCCCGACGGCCATACAAGGCACACCTTCATTTCCACCCACCGCCACCCGGCTTCCCGCTACGGATACGCCCCCACCCACCGGCCTGCCTTCCGCAACACCGGTCACGCCAACGCCCCGGGTGCCCGTGCAAACCCGGGAGTTCACCGATTTGGGCGCAGCCCAAAAGGCCGCCCATGTCCCGTTCCCACTGCCAGGCTATGTTCCAGGCAACCTGCCGTTCACCGGAGCCTGGATCGCGGATTATGCAGATGGCAGCCAGGATATCTCCATCACGTATGCACAGCCGGGCGCTCCCCTGGACCCGAACCTGAAAACCCTTGACATCCAGATGACAGCGACGGACCAACCCCTGACGCTGGCTGCAATTACGCACCAGTTCCGGGAAACCGCCTGGGATGTCCATGAAGTGCAGGTGCGCGGGCAGACCGGTTTCCTCTACTGGTCTCCCGGAGGCGCAACCGGCAACTCGGCGCACCTGGATTGGCAGGCCGGATCATTCGACTTCTCCATCTCGCTGTTTGGGAACTGGCCCCAGCCTGACGAAAGCCAT
Organism: uncultured Chloroflexia bacterium; assembly: GCA_963837875.1. Classification (GTDB taxonomy): domain Bacteria; phylum Chloroflexota; class Anaerolineae; order Anaerolineales; family Villigracilaceae; genus UBA877. The sequence continues at coordinate 902,692 of CAWIOV010000001.1, read as the reverse complement.
CCGCGCGCGCTGGACGATCTGCTTCTCAAGATCGCGGGATCAATCCTTTTCGCGCCATCTCCCACGCCGATGGCATTCCCGCTCCCGAAAACTGTTCCCGTGGAAACGTTCCGACCTCCCACGGTCGAGAAGATGGAAACAGGCCAGTTCAACACAGCCGGCTGGACAACTTACGTTCCACCGGATTGGCCCAAAAGCTTCCAACACAGCGGTGAATATCCCAATATATCTTCCATCTCTGAGTTGCCGGGTGGTACGCTGTGGTTCGCCACCACAGGCGGGGCTGGGTCAGGTGGCGTGGGAGTCTATCGTTATGATGGAAAAACCTGGACCCATTTCAGGCAGGCGAATGGCCTGCAGTTCGATGAAATTTACCCAGTGGTTGTGGCTCCGGATGGCGCAATCTGGTTCGGCTCCGAAGGCTCCGGGGTCTCCCGTTATGATGAAAAAAGCTGGACCTATTACACAACCGAAAACGGACTTCCCGATAACGATATCCGCTCCATAGCGTTTACGCCGGATGGAGCGCTCTGGGTGGGTACAGACGATAAAGGCCTGGCGCGTTTCGACGGAAAGGGCTGGCAAACCTTTACCCAACAAAACGGTTTATGGGGAAATTACGCAGCCCCCCTCTTTGTGCTTCCCGATCAGACGCTTCTGGTCAGTTCCACCAACGATAGCCAGGGCAATGCCAAACTGCTTCAATTCGATGGGCAACGTTGGATAAATTATCCAACTCCATGGAGCGACCAGGGGAAATATACGGCTGCCATGGCGGTGGCCCCGGATGGGGATATCTGGTTCGCAACGGAATTTTCGGAAGTGTATCGCCTCTCGGGAAATACGTGGACAGCCTACAACATTGGAAACGGCAATATGATCATCTGTGCGGCAGTAGCCAGGGATGGCTCGGTCTGGTTCGGCACATTCAATGGGTTGATGTGGTTTGATGGGAAAAAATGGACAACGTTTCCGTTCGAAACCGTACCCGGTATTAAGGGATCAGTTCCATCCTGGCGGCTTCGGACGGGTCAGTCTGGCTGGCGTATTATGGTGGGATTGCCCACTATGTCCCTTAGAGGAATTGGGGATATGCAGTGTCTTTTTTAAGGCACTCCTGTTGGCAGTAATGTAGGACTAGCATTAAAACCAGACAACTGAGGGGCATTTTTGGTTGCTGCGCCTGGTTGTAGAGGATTATTGTTAGGGGCGCTGGGGGTTATAGCGTAGAGCGGAAAAGCCATTCGAAATACACCTGTTTTAGCGTCAACAACTACATTATATTCATGGGACTTATATCTCAGCGCTTGAGGAGGGCCTGATGAAGAAGTGTCCATCCCTTCAAAAGTTACCATCCATACCAAACCCGGATCAGCCAAACTCGGATCAATGATCACTCCTTGAGTTGCTGCCTGTTGCAGGTTCATGTCATGTAACAACCCGAGCATACTTGATTCACGCGTAGCCGCCTTCAGGCTTGGTTCTTCCCTTAAAGCCGCGGCGACTGCCTGTTCGCTTGTAATGGCCCCGTGAGCCCGGGAGTCCGAAACTGGTATGGGAACGAAGTCAAAACCCAGATAATTCAAATTCTGCGGAGTAGCAGCCAGATTATGCATTTGTCCCTGCACGAAGACAACTTGCGTTCCAGATGCCAGATGCCTTATTATTAAGCCGGTCCCCACGATCACCAAGGTGATCATGAGCAGTCCAAAGATAATGCCCAACTTGCGTCTGCCCATTTTGGTCTCCTTCAAAGTTCTATACAAAGGATCAAGGCATAGTTAAATTATCAACCAGGTTATTACTGGTCAATTAATCCCTTTTCATTGAGGATTTGCTGCATATTCTTTTCAGCCCTGGACTCCCGGGGCATCAGATGAGCGGGTTTCAGTCACATGCAGGGCGGCTACATAGCCGAATGTCATGGCGGGGCCGATGGTGGCGCCGGCCCCGGGGTAGCTGTTGCCCATTACGGAGGCCATGTTGTTGCCCACGGCGTACAGTCCAGCGATGATCGTGCCATCGGTGCGCAGCACCCGCGCCCATTCATCCGTAACAAGACCGCCCTTGGTTCCCAGATCGCCGGGCCACATTTTGACTGCATAAAACGGCGGCTTTTGGAAAGGCGCCAGGTTCGGATTCGGCTTTACCGTGGGATCGCCATAATACCGGTCGTAGGCGCTTTCGCCGCGCTGGAAGTCAAGGTCTTTCCCAGAACGGGCAAAGTCGTTAAAGCGTTCAATCGTGCCCATCAGCGCCGCTTCGTCAACCCCGATCTGGCGGGCCAGGGACACGATCGAGGCGGCTCGACAAATATAGCCATTTTCGAAGTAGCGCTTCGGGATGGGCAGCCCGGGAAAGAACGTGCCGAAAAGATATTTATCCCGGTAGCGCTGGTCAAATAAGAAGTATGAAGGAATATGCGCTATTCCTTTACTGTGGTCTGTGTACATTCTATGAACGACATCGATATAGGGCGCAGACTCGTTAACGAAACGCTTTCCGGCAGCATTGACGATCAATCCGCCCGGGTAACCACGCTCCCCAACATGAAAAAAAGGTTCTTCGTCCGGTGGAAGCGAAGATGGCCCCCACCAGGCATCCTCCATCAGATCGACCGCCGCGCCCAGTTTAATCCCCGCCTGAATAGCCTCGCCGGTATCTCCCACATTGGAGACCGTCCAATCCACAGAAGCCGGCGCCGGAAGATATTTCTGCCGCATTTCCAGGTTGTGGGCAAATCCACCCGCGGCCAGAATGACCGCTTTTCTGGCCCGGATCCGCAGGAGTTGGCCGTCTTTCACCGCGACGACTCCTTGCACACGCCCGTTTTCAACGATCAGTTCTTGAAAGGCCGTTCGAAGCCACAAAGGAATATTTGCTTGCTGCATGGCATGGCGTAGGCGCCCACTTAAGGCCTGCCCCATGGTCAGGCTGCGCCTACCCATAATGAGATCGCGCATCCAAATTAAGCCAGCTTTCAGCGCGGTTAATTTTCCCGCCCAGGTGGATGTCAACATCCCGATCTTTTGATAATCCGATGCGGTAAAGGCCAACCCGGCCGGCGCTTCGGCCATCGGTTTCCGTAAATGGGCCAGCTCGTCTCCCAATTTTTTTCCGTTGAACGGGACCGGTTCCAGGCTGCGGCTGGCGGCCACTCCGCCGGGACGTTCAGGATAATAATCGGCATAGCCAGGCATGCGCTGGAACTGAACGCAGGTATGGTCCCGCATCCAGATGAGCATGCGCGGAGCCTGGGTCAGGTAGGTGTCCTGCAGTTTTTGCGGTACGCGTTCCCCGACCGTATTTTTCATGTATTCACGGGCTTTTTCGAAGGAATCCTCCACGCCATCCCTTTCCAGGAGATAGCTATTGGGGATCCAGAGACCGCCGCCCGATCGGGCGGTGGAACCGCCAAAGAATTCCGTCTTTTCGATGACGAGCACATCCAACCCCTGGCTTTTCGCCACCAGGGCTGCGCTCATGCCGCCGGCGCCTGAACCGACCACCAGCAGGTCAACTTCTTCATTCCAGATGGTATTCACGCCAACTCCTTGAGGCAACGGCTCGAAAATGGCCCCTATATTATATTATGAAGATCCACCTATTCATTGGCACGGATTTGCGAACACCCCCGGCCCTTTTACCTAATCATTCAATCCCTTCCCATGGAGAATTTGCGGCATATATTTTTCAACCCGTTGTTCCCGTGTTTTGGCTGTTTTGGGCGCAGAAAAATAAAGCAGGTAGGCTCTTTGCCGTCCCGGCGTCAACGCATCAAATGCGTCCTGCAGTCCGGGAACCTGCTCCAATTTATTTAGAAATTCTTCCGGCATGTTGAATTCCGCCGCCGGTTTATACTCCACTTTCAAACCGGCTTTTTCCACTTCAATGGCTTCATAAATATAGGCTTTCAAGACGGTTTCCAACTCAATTATTTCGCGCAGATGGGTGAACCGGACCTGGCGCCCCGCCTGCACATTCGCCGTTTGCTGGATCAGGATACCCCTGGCATCCTTCAGCAAAGCGCCTTTGATAAACAGGATCGCACAGTACTCTTTAAATCCATGGATCAAAACGATGTTACTTTTCTCAAGCGTGTAACAAGGCACGCCCCACTTCAATTCCTCGGTCAGCCCGCAGTCAAGAATGATAGCTCGCAATTTCTTAAATTCTTCCTGCCACTTTTCGGCTTTATTAAAATAAAAATCGACCTTGGGATTCATTCCATTCATTTTTGGGTCCTCGAAATAGAGCGAGCTTATATCTATATATGATTTTCGCTGAAATTATCGCCATCTGGATATACGATAAATTTAGTCCATAATATATATGTTGTCAAGGAGGCTTTCCGGGAATCACCGGGAGATAAGGGAAGATATGCGGGCCAACCCCCAATTTGCTTCTTCATCCCGGCGATTCCCATGCAGGCACCCGATCGGAAAAGTGAAAAGCGCCATAAGGCGCCTGGCTGCACCGTTTTCTTCCTGGAAACGGGGTAAAATCAATTCATCCAACCCATCCCAAGGAGTAATAAATGGAAACAATTGAATTCATCCGCCAACTGTTCACGGCAGTGCGCCGCCAAGCTGACGAAGCCATGAAGGATCTGACTGTGGAGCAGTTCAACTGGGCCCCGCCCGGCAGCGCCAACCCGATCAGCGCCATCTTTGTCCATGTGCTGAACTCGGAAGATAGCTTCATCCAAACGCTCATCCAGGGCAAACCCAAGCTTTGGGATGCCGGCGGCTGGGCGGAAAAGACGGGTGTGAAAGTCCCGCCCGGGTATGCCGGCGGCTGGGAAGAGGTCAAAAGCATGACCCTTGCCATTGAACCCCTGCTGGCCTACCAGCAGGCTGTGCGGGCCGCCACGGAGGCCTACCTGGATAGCCTGACCCCGCAGGAACTTGAGCGGGTGGTCAAATCCGCGCGCGGGGAGCGCAGCGTAGCCACCATGATGATCCACCTGGTCGATCACGCGTTGATCCATGCCGGCGAGATCGGCGTATTGAAAGGCATCCAGGCCGGCAAAAACCTGTAAATCGTATCATCTCAATAACTTGAGGAGTGGGGGTGTGCTCCCTATCTTCCCCATCTTTTTGAGGAGACATTTTAAATCCAACTATATACCTATCGGTCACGCTTGAAGCGTGACCGGTATGGTTAATATATCGAAGCGTGACTTACATGTTGCGCATCTTGCGGTTATGGCTGCCAATTGCCCAGGAAATTTTCATCCGTGCCGGTGGATATTTGTTGCACCTGCGTGCCGTCGCTTGCCATGGTAAATAGCGATTCGGTCCCAGCCCGGTTGGATTGAAAAACGATCCAGTCCCCATCCGGGGAATATTCCGCCGAGGTATTGGCGGATGGGCCACTGGTAAGTTGGGTCAGGTTGGTCGAGTCAGACGCGATGGTGTAAAGCTCCTGAATTCCGCTTACATCCGAGTGAAAGATGATCTTCGTGCCGTCCGGCGACCACCTGGGGAAGCGGTCGGTCGCGCCTTCGAGGGTGACCTGTTTCAGGTTGTCGCCATTGATATCAACCGTCCAAATGGCATATTTGCCGGTCTGGTTCGACATGAAGGCGATCGTCTTGCCGTCCGGCGACCATGCCGGCGTTTCACACGAGCCATGCATGTTGGTGACGGGGTGGATGGCAAAAGTGCTCATGTCCATGATGAAGATCTGGTAATTGTTCGGATTGGAGGGCATACTGGCGCGGTTGGAAGCAAAGACGATCTTTTTCCCGTCCGGCGACCAGGCAGGCTCCATATCAACCAATAGATTTCCTGTAGCAAGATTGGCCGGCAGTGCGGGGGATATTTTAGTCATATTTCCCCCATTCCCGTCCATTAAATATAATTCATGCACTTGCTGGTGGTACTTTATGATGGTGAACTTTTCAAATGCTATCTGCTGTCCATCCGGAGACCAAGCCGGATAATAGTAGTGAATGGACGGATCGGTGCTATGGGTCAGGGCGATCGGCTTGGCGTTCGGATCGTTGATCCTGAATTTATATATATTTTCCAAGGATACGTCTTCTTGCGCCGACAAGGTTACTTCATCAACATAAGCGATCCATCTCTGGCCTTCAACCAGCGCCGGGCCTTTGGCTGGTGTTGGAGGAAGGGTCGAGCCGGGCAGTGGCGCAGCCGTGGGCGTGGCCGGGGCGGCCGGGACGACCGAGGTGGCCTGGACAGCCGAGTTGGCCAGGGTGGCCGGGGCAGCCGCACTGGTAGGCACGGGAGGGATCCCGCCCGGCGTTGTTTGTCCAAGCGCGCAAGCGGATGTGAGCAGGATGATGCTCATAAAAATAAATCCGGCACTCCAGACGCGTTTCATAGTTTGCTCCTGTTGTCTATACATCTTTCAATATCATCGGCAGGCTGCTGGTCCTGTTCCTTAATACATTGTTTAGTATATGGGTATCAATATTTAATGTCAATGCTCAAATTCTCCTTTCACCCGATAAAATGCGATCGCATCCCCATCCCAAATGCGCCATCGTTTTTTATCGTTTCGCCCAAATCTTTTGGCGCTTCAGCCGGTGTTTGCCTGCCTCCAACCTGCCGGACATGATAAAATATACCCATGACCGATTTCCATACCATCCCTTCTGCAATTCTTGAAAACGCTCAGCTCCGCCTGGAATACCTGACCACGGCCGGGCCGCGCATCGTCGGGCTTTCGTATCACGGGTCGCCGAACCTGCTGGCGGATGTGCCGGATGTGATCTGGGATACGCCCAACGGCTCGTATTTCCCGCTGGGCGGGCACCGCTTGTGGATCTCGCCGGAGCTCCCCGAAAAGACCTACATCCCGGATGGGGAAGGGCTGTCGATACAGACCATCCCGGGCGGGGTGGAACTGACCGGGGCGCCGGAAAGACCTTCGGGTGTGCACAAGAGGGTGCGCATTGAGTTGGAGGCCGGTCAGGCCAGGCTTCACCTGGTGCATACCATCACCAACGAGAATCCGTCCGCCATCACGATCGCCCCGTGGGTGATCACCATGTGCCGCCTGGGCGGTACGGTGATCCTACCCCAACCGACCGGAAACGCCGATCCGCACGGGCTGCTGCCGAACCGGCGACTCGTGTTGTGGCCTTACACGCGTCTCCAGGAGGCGCGCCTGCGCCTGCGGGATGACTTTATCCTGGTGCACGCCACCCCGGCTCTGCCGCCCGTCAAGCTGGGCTATGCCAGCAACGCCGGTTGGCTGGCGTATTGGAATGGGGGTGTGTTGTTCCGTAAAAGTTTCGATCTGTACCCCGGCGCGGCTTACCCAGACGGGGGCTGTAACGCGGAAGTGTACTGCAACGACCGGGCGGTGGAACTCGAAAGCCTGGGGGAGTTGGTGACGCTTGCCCCAGGCGCGGCGGTGCAGCACAGCGAGACCTGGGAAGTATATCCCGGCCTGGATGTGCCCTGGCTCCCGGCCGAAATCCGGGATCTGCTGGAAAACGCGTAAGTCTGTTTTTATTTCTGGTGCAGGCGGGCGGTCAGGTCGCGCAGTTGCGTGAAGGTAATCGGTTTGATCAGGACGAAATCGGCCACGTCGGTTACGGCCTCCCCCATGCGGGCATCCGCCGTGGCAACCACCACGGTTGTTTGTTTTAAGCGTATATCTGCGCGGATCTGTTTCAAGATTTCCTCCCCGGATATGTAGGGGATGTGCATATCCAAGACCACCAGGTGCGGTTCGGTTTGGAGCAGCCGCCTTTGCGCAGACAGGCCATCCCGGATGGTTTCCACCTCGTAACCGGCATTCCGCAAGGCTTCAGAAAAGATGGCTGCCAGATCTACATCATCTTCCACGACCAAGGCTAAGTCGCTCATGTCACGCTCCTTTCGGGCTGCTTAAGTTCAGGTTGCTTAAGAGGGAGTGTGATGAGAAAGCTGCTGCCGGCGCCTAATGCGCTCGTTACTTCGATCTTGCCACCCATAAGTTCAGCCAGTTGCTTCACAATGGTCAGGCCCAGGCCAAATCCGCCGTATTTACGTGTGATAGTGCTATCCACCTGCCGGAAAGCTTCGAAGATAGTGGAAAGTTCATTTTCCGGGATGCCGATGCCGGTATCCTTGACAAGGATTGTCCAGGACTCCGGGCCGGCATATCCCAGGCTGGCATGAACCGAGCCTGTTTCCGTGAATTTTACCGCGTTATTGATCAGGTTCACGAGGATCTGCTGCAGGCGGGCGATATCGCCATTGATGAATTCGGGCAATGTCGGGTCCAATTCACTGGTCAGCTCCAGCCCCTTATCGCTGGCGATCTTGTCCATCACGTCATGCACGTTCTCGATTAGATCAGCCGGCCGGAAGGGCTGAATGCGCAGGGAGAGCTTGCCGGCTTCCATCTGGGCCTGGTCGAGCAGGTCGCTGACGATATCCAGCAGGCGGCGGGTATTGGTCATGATGCGGTCTGACACCTGGACCTGTTTCTCGTTGACCGTGCCATAGATGGCTTCCTTGATCATTTCCGCATATCCCAGGATGGCATTCAGGGGGGTGCGCAACTCGTGCGAGACGACCGCCAGGAAGGTGTTCTTCATCCGATCCACTTCGGCCTCACGGGTATAATCCCGGAAGACTGCCACGGTGCCGATGTGCATGCCTTGCGTATCGTTGACCGGCGCCGAGGTGACCGAGAGGGTTTTTTTATCCCAATCCATATGGTGGCTGGTCAATTCCGCTGTGGGGCTTGTCAACAGGCCCATCAGGATGGTGCGGTTATGGGCATCCAGGAATTTGGATTGGCTGAGGGAATTAATGGTCGCGCCAACGATCTCATCGTAAGCGGTCTGGAGCAACTGCACCGAGGCAGGGTTGGCAATGATGGCTTTGCCGGTGATATCGAAAACGATCACACCATCGGCAATGCTTTCCAGGATGGCCTTGCTGCGCCCGGCCTCAATGCGTTCGCGGCTGAGGGAATCCGCCAAATCGAGGGTTCGTTCCTGGACAAGGCGGTCCAGGTTGGCGTTGATCTTCCGCAGGTTAAGCAGGGCATTTTCCAGGCTGCGTGCTGTTAGCCAGGAAATCAGCCCCAGCATGAAAAAGCCGATCATAACTACCGGGTTGGGATTGGTGTTGGTAGCCGCGGCATTGTTTGCCAGGACGATGATTTCACAGCCGATGGCAGCCACGATAAAACTGGCGGCCGGGCGGATCAATAAGCTCGCGATGACAATGGGAATGGCGTAGAAGAAAACGGTGCTTCCATTCGATATGTTTGCAGGTGTGTCGCTGAATATGTATCCAATAATGAGGAGTGCCAAAAATGCGTATATGGCTACATGTCCCCAGCGCCGATTGATGAAAAAGATGATCAGGGAACCCGCGATAAATCCGAGACACACGACGATCAGGAAAAGGGCAGCCGCGAAAGTCCATATTCGGGTGGCAATGCCATACCCTACTATCAGGAGTCCGATTACGCCTCCCCCAAAGACACCGACCAGTAGAATGTTGAGCAAATTGCGCCGGCGGCTATCCTCCGGGTCGCTTGACTCCACTTGCATTAACGTTTTCCACTTCATTTGAGTTTACCTCCTGGGAGCCAGATATCTCAATTCCCCGGTCGCGGGCAGCGGGGGCTGCTTTTCCACCCCGGGCGGTATGATCACGTGGCTGGTGGGATACCAGATCCCATCCATAATGAAACCGATCCCCTGGGTCTGCTTGCGGTTGGCGGCGTAAAAGGTCCGCATATTTTCCAGGGCCGAGTGGCTCAATTTCATGGGATCATTCATAAAAGAGGCATCGCGCATGTAGATATAATCATACAGGATCTCGCGCAACTGGGTGGTGGTCAAGTAAGGGGATGGACAGACCGTAAAATAGAGCGCCGTTTCCCCAACATCCAGCAAAGGCATATCAAAAGCATAAAAACTGTCAAAGCCGATGAAGATACGGGACGGATCGATACATTCGCCATAATATAATCTGGTCAGATCGTCCCGGGTGGGCGCACGGCCATGCTCCTGGTAGAATGCGAGGGTATGTTTTACGAGTGCATCGGTGGAGTCCTGGGCGCAAGCTCCCAGCAGGAGCCGGCTCTTTTTGTGCGCGGCGGTCGTCCGGGCCAATTCGTCAAACTCGCCGAGCAAATCCGACCAGGGGGCTTCTTGAAAAGCCTCGCAATAATCCCCATAAAAACGGACCCGTATATCCTCCCTGGCGTAGAATTCGAGCAGTCTGGGATCGGTGGCCAGGCAATGCAGGCCTTTCCAGGCGGTATCTTCGTAGCCCGCACGCGTCAATAGCTCCGGGCCAAAAACCGGCATGACCAACGTCTCGATGCCGTGCTCAAAAAAAATACGGCTCACGCGGATATGCATTTCCACCATGGCATCCAGGTAAGAATCAACGCTGACCTTCTCATCCGGTGTTTCCAACCTGAACCAGCGGCGGGTCCCATTCACGGCAAAAGTGCATACTCTGAGGTCGCTGGTGTGCACAAAACGGGCAATCTCCTCGTTCGAGGAATGAAGAAATTCATCCAGAGAGGGTTGTGGCATGATGATGTATTCTCCTTTGGGTGGACTCGCTGAGATATTCTATCACGTCGTATAGAAAAACAAGCTCTTAGTCATTGCTCCAGGTACAACCATGCGGTTATTTGACCATTTGAGCAGGCCGTTTGCCGCGCAAGCGCGGCAAGAAGCGTGGGGTGCGCTTCATATAATCGGCATATCCAGGCAGGGATTTCGATAACAATTCATCCTCCTGGCGGGCGGCATGGAGAAAATCCCAGAATGTATAAACGAGCATAAGCAAAGTGGTGACGGCTGGGTTGAACAGGAATAACCCGATGGCAATCCCAAAAAAAGATACGATGATCGGATGACGGACAAGCCGATACGGGCCGGTATCCACCAGGCGATGTTCAGCCTGTATCTCCACCCTTTCGGCGTAGAACTGCCGTAAGTGCAAGCGCGCCCAGCCATGCAAGAGCAGGGCGCAGACCACCAATGCGAGACCCAGGATCTGTATAACAGCTCCCCACGCCCGGGGTGTGTAGTAGCCGATCCAAGGAAGCAAAACCGGCTGCAAGACCAACAGGAGGCAGGCAAGCACCAACAGCAAAGTATAATCCCAACTCCAGGCGCGCTTGGCGCGGCTTTCCTGGCGCTGGCGTTTATAGCGATTCATCAGCACGAAATCCAGCAGGAAGGCGACCACAATGATGCATAAGATAATGATGGATCGGGGAATGGCAGTGACCATAAGGCTCCTTGTTGGATGATCTTCTTTAAGACCCGGCCAGGCGGGCTATCAGACCGGGGATCAATCCGTTCCCCCGGTACACAAAATTGTTAGTGTATTCAAGTTCAAACCCCAGCCGGCGCTTGGTTTCGTAGGCCCCGCTGCCCCAGTGCAGGGCGGTCAGATCCTTCGCAATCGCATCCTGGATGGCTTCATATAAAAGCATGAAATAGGCGAACGGGACATCCTCCGTCAAACCGGGCAGGCAGGCGATTTGAACCCCGTTATCCACCAGAAGCAACATGCAGCCCACCAACCGGTCCCGGATATGTGCGGTCAACCAGGTGCTTTCCACCATCTGCATATACTCGAGCATGCCGGCAGCCCACGGGTTGGGAGATGAATCATGCTTGCGTTCCACATTGTGGATCAATTCCAGCGTTGTGGCAAACTCCGCGTCAAAGTTGATGTGGCGTGTAACCCGGATGCCCAGGTCAGCGGCTTCCTGGCTGCTGCGCCGGAAATGCTGGTGTATTCTGAACTTGGGATTGGATCTCAGATAATCATTAAAACTTTTCCATTGCAAGGCCAGCCGGGTACCGGGACCTGTCACTCCCATCGGTTTGAAACCGGCCGGCCATCCGGCCCATTTTGTCTGATCATCGTACAGGTAATCGAATAACACGAAAGACCCGCCCAAACGCCGAAGTTCCTGGTAAGCGGCCCCGGCGATGACCCGCAGGGCTTTTTCCCGGTCCGGCCCTTCCGGCAGGATCAGGCCGGATGAATTCGAGAGGGGCGAACGGCAGATCAGCAGCGGCCAGCGCCGCAAGACCGGATAGATCAGGCTGCGAACAAAGTTGGAAACGGGCAGGGGCTCTGCGCGCACCAACCAAAAAGTGGCGCGCGCCACCGGCTGGGCATTGCGCGAAAGAATGATATAGACGGACGGACAGTCTGCCATGACGCGTTCTCCATAACGATACCAGCGGGCGCTCTGGAAAGGCCGGCCGGCGCTCAACCTGTCCCAGGCCTCTTCGCCGACTTCGTCCACCCGGGTAGCGGTCAGAATTTCGAATTCGTTCGTCAATGCAGGGCTGACTGTTCTAGACACCTTGTTATTGTACAATGAGATGAATTTTCCCAAGCCCTGTCTTTCCAAGTTATCAAAACTGTTAAGTCTATCATCCGGTATTCGGACGTTCTACGAATACCGTTTTGCCAATGCCCCTCTCTTTACAACCCCCCTACAAAAATCTCCCTGCCGTCTGTACAACTGCCGCGCCGTGCTATACTCTGTTAATTAATTTCGTGCCTGCCGAGGGAGCCATGTCCGACCCGGTCACCATTCATCCAGAATATATGTGTCCCCAGTCCGGCGACCCGGCTGGCCGGGGAGAATTCCTGGCCGCCCGCCGGCAATCCCTGCAGGCCAGCATGGCTTTGGCCGGCGGCAACCCCGCCTTGAGCGTGGAAGAAAACGCCTGGCTGGAACGCTCTTATCCGGTGCTGGCAGTGCTCGCCCCGGTCATGTCGAGCGACGAGGGCAAGATCGAATTTCCCGGCGACCCGATGAGCCTGTACGCCGCCCTGAGTTACGCCATCCAGCAGGTTGTCAGGACACGCCAATCCGGGTGGGGGCCCGAGGCCGCTTACAACGATCTCTGCCCGCAGTGGGGCTACCTGCCATCCCGGGAATACCGCCAAGGCGTGGACGACAATGGCATCCGGTCGTACGATGCGCCGCTGCTGAATACCGACCAAACCGTCTTCGACCCGCGCGTCTGGAACCCCAAGGTCAAGGAATATTTTATCGGGCATGTGCTTGAAAAAGTCCGCCCCAAGGTGGTCCTGATCAGCGCGGTCTCACCCGCTCACCGCTATGCCCTGGAAATCGCCCGGACGGTGCGGGCTGTCCTGCCCGATTGCCTGATCGTTCTGGGCGGGCGCCACACGGATGAGACCATGCACTACGATTCCGCCTCCGGCAGGCTGGCCCTGGAACCGAGCAGCCTGCTGGGCCTGACTATGGGCGGAAAGGTGGAACGCCTGGTTGATTTTCTGGTGGCCGGGCAGGGCTATCATGCCTTGGACCTGCTCATGCGCGCCATCTCGCTTTCCATGGATATCCAGACCAAAACCGCCCGCGTTGACCAGGTCATCCAAACCCTCTCAGACCTTGCGGCTCACTTCGGGCAGCCTTCCGGACAGGCCGTGCTGGTTGGCCTGGGCAGCCAGTCCGTGCACGTTTTTCCGATCTCCGGTCCACGGCTTGAGTTGCAGAATTTACCCGCACCCTACAGCGCTTTTGCCATCCGGGCGCGTTTCTCCATATTTAGACGCGGCGATGCGATCGCCCGCACGGCCCACTTTATGGTAACCAATAGCTGCCCCTATCATTGTTATTTCTGTTCGGAAAGTTCGACAGTGGTGGGAGAATTCCTTTCCTTCAGGCGTGGCAGCGTGGATAAGGCGATCGAACGCATCATCGAGTACATTGATTATGGCGCCGAGGCCTTATTCTTCGATGATTCGATCTTCTGGGCGGGCGATTCCGGCAGCATCCTGCCCTTCTGCCGGGAATGGGTCAAAATTCGCAAGCAGGCCCGCCAGTCTGCCACACCGACGCTCCGGCTCTTCAGGCGGGAAGTACGCTGTGAGGATATCCTTAACCTGACCTGGGGGGCGCAAATGACCACCGATCTCCTGGCTTCACGCGCCAAGGACGGGGAAGCCAGGATGGTCCTGCACGCCATGGCCGAAGCCGGGTGCACTTACCTCTACATCGGAATTGAAAGCATGGCCGAGCCTGTCATCACTCACGTGCATAAAAACATTAACAAGACCAGCCCATGGGAGGAGCGCGTCCGCACCGCCCTGGGCATGGCACACGCCGCCGGCATCCGGGTTGGATCGTCGATGCTGTTCGGCCTGGATGGGGAAACGCGCGCGACCATCGAAGAATCGATCGAGAAAGTGGAGGAACTGCTGGATGAAGGTCTGCTCTTCGTAGCCAGTCCCAACATCCTTACTTATCATCCCAACACTGCCGCCACACAGTTGCATGACATGGCTGCGAAACTCGATTACCATTCCCCCGATATTGACAATCGCCCGCCCTATGTCTACTTCGAAGAAGCCTTCCCGGCGGTGGTCTCCCAAAACCTGAGCGAGGCCGATATCTGGCATATTCACGAACAAACCCGCCTGCGTTGGGGGGCCAAGCGCAACGCCAATCCGATGCTGCCGGTCAATTTGCGCTGATAGTAATCTCAATATAAGTGGAAAGGGGGGTACACCCCCGCTCCCCCATTTATTGAGAAGATAGCGCGGATGGATAAAAAACTTCCGAGGTCTTCAGGACCTCGGAAGTTTGTGTTCATTGCAAATCACTGACTGCTAATTACTGACCGCCGCGGGTTCTTTTCGCTTGAACCAGTTGCGCCATTCCTTGTTTTCCCAGACCACCAGGATGGGGGAGGCGTTGAAGATGGAGGAGTACGTGCCGCTAAAGACACCGATCAGCAGGATGACCACAAAGTGATGGATGGTCTCACCACCGAAGAGCGCCAGCGCCAGCAGGGTGATCATGACGGTCAACTGCGTGTTGATCGAGCGGTTGAGCGTCTGGACGATCGAGTGGTTGACCACCGTCTCGAAGTCCACGCGGCGGTAGATGAGGGAGTTTTCCCGGATGCGGTCGAAGACCACAATATCGTCATGCACCGAGAAGCCGATCACGGTCAGGAGGGCGGTCAGGAAGAGCGAATCGATCTGCCAGCCCAGCAGGTGCCCGATCATGGCGCCCATGCCCAGCACCACCAGGGTATCGTGGATGGTGGCAATGATGGCCGCCACGCCGAACCGGAAGGGATGGGTAACCTTGCGGAAGGCGAACCAAATGTAGATCAAGATGGCCAGGGAAGCCATGACCACTGCTACGGCGGCCGCCCGGGTCACTTCAGAGCCCACCGAGGCGGTGACCTGCGAAAAGTTCTGGATGACCACAGGCTGCCCGCCCCCGTACTGACTCTGCAAGGCGTTGACGACCTTGGTCTTGGTGGCATCATCCATTACGCGTGATTGGATGGAAAGGCTGTCCGTTCCCAACGGCTGGATCTCCGGATTGGCTATGTTCATTGCAGGCGTGGAAATAGCCGCGTACACATTGCTGACCTGCGCGAAAGACGGGACGGTCCCGGATTTAAATTGCACTTCCAGCAAGCTGCCGCCCGTGAAATCAATGCCCAGCGGCAGACCCCAAAAGATCAAGGCCAGCACTCCCGGCACGATCACCAGCAGGGAAATGGCAAAGTACCAGTAGCGATATTTGATGAGATTCATCGATCCTCCGTAATACCGAACCAGCGAGGATGTTCGGCGAATTTGATGCTATCCAAAACGACGTGCAGGAACGTGCGGGTGACAATGATGGCCGTAAACAGGCTGACGATCACGCCAAGCGCCAGTGTTATCGAGAAGCCCTTGACCATGCTGGCTCCGAAGGTGTTGCCGAATATGTACAGGATCAGGCAGGTGATCAGGGTGGAAATATTGGCATCCCGGATGGAGGACCAGGCCCGGCTCCAGCCCAGGTCGATCGCCTGGCGCAGGGTCCGCCCGGAGCGCAACTCCTCTTTCAAACGCTCGAAGATCAGGATGTTGGCATCCACTGCCATGCCTATGCCCAGGATGAAACCGGCGATACCGGGCAGGGTCAGCGTAACCGGGATGAGTTTGTACAACATGAGACTCAAGGCGGCATAGGTGATCAAGGCCAGGTCGGCGATGAAACCGGGCAGGCGATAATAGAGCAACATGAAGAGAACGACTGCCAGGAGGCCGATAATGCCGGCGAACAGGCTGCGGCGGACGGAATCAGCGCCCAGGGTGGCGCCGACGGTCTGGCTTTCCACCACCTTGACCGGGATGGGAAGGGAGCCGTAGCGCAGTTGGATCGCCAAGGCATTGGCGGTATCGGACGTAAAGTTGCCCTCGATGTAGCCTTCGCCTTTGTCAATTTGGGCATTGATGGTTGGGGCCGAAATGATCTTTTTATCCAGCACGATCGCCAGAGTCTGGCCAATATGGCTGCCAGTGTACTGGGCGAAGGAAGAGGTTGCATCTGATTTTAATGTGAAGGAGATCACGTAGGGATCGGTACTGCCGACCGCCGATCCGGCTTCCACGAGCACGGAACTGAGACTGGTGCCCGCCATGACGGTATGATAAATGGTCGGGGCGGCCGGGGTTGGTACGGCAGTGGCAGCCGGAGTAGCCTGGGCGGTCGCGGCGGGTGTGGCCGTATTGGTCGGGGCCAGCGTGGGGCTGGCCGCGACGGTGGGCACCAGGGTCACGATCCCGGAGGGGCCGGCTGCGGCGGAACGGTAATCGGTCTGGATGACGGCCCCTTCAGACGGGTGCTCGCTGCCCATATCCACAAATTCAAGCACGCCGGTTTCCTGCAGCGCAGAGATCACCTGGTCTGCATTTTGCAGGCCCGGGAACTGTGCAACGATGCGGTTGGGTGGGGCGCTCTGCATGGTTACTTCACTTACACCCAGGCCGTTGGCGCGGTCCATCAGGATCTGCTGCTCGGTAGCCAGAACGTCGCTGCTGACCGTGCTGCCAGCCGGCAGGTCGGCTTCCAACAGTACCTGCAAACCACCCCGCAGGTCCAAGCCAAGGCGGATGGGTACGCTGGCGTTTATGAGAGTCTGGCCGTTAAACGGGTTGGTGATGGTGATCTGGTTGCTCAGATCCACCCAGGCGGCGAAAGCCACCAAGAGGAGGATGATCACAAGCGTTAAATAAGGACGTCGGGTCATATACTGGTTCTCCGCTCATAAAAATGCCAGCCTTTGGCTGGCGGCGGGGGCTATTATACTCTGATTAAAGGGGAAACGGAAGCCAATCGTTGGGATTAGTATTCGTTAGTTGTTCCTTATAAACGCCAGCACTGCTTGCAATACCTGTTCCGCCGACAGATCGTCCGTATCCAGGTACAGGTGGGCGTTGGCGCGGGCATGCCGCAGACGGTTCTGCTGCTCCTGCCATTCCGCCACAGTCCAATCCAATTTCCGCCGGCGGCAGGTGGTTGGGTAGGAGGCGTCCAGAAAGACCAGGATATCCGGCCTGGTCAGGCGCTGCCACATATCCTTGACGTAGGAGTGCTCCTGGGCAATATGGCGGGTGCGAAACCCGAGGCGGGTGAGACCTTCGACCAGCGTGGATTTCCCCGAGGCGCACGGCCCGACCACCCCGATCAGGGGGCCGGTGGTACTGGCAGGTTCATCCATTGGGTTATCCGCAACACAACTTTCCAAACAGCGTTCCGAAGGTACCCAGCGCGCGATCCAGTCGCTCGAAAGAACCTTCGGGAGGATGCTCTTTTGCTAGCGCACCATGTCGATCGGCAACCGGACCGTCATACGGCGGGCCGCATCGCCGCGGCGCTTCAGAACCTTGAGCACCACCACGCTGATATCATCCACCGGGCGGCCATCGTCCAGAGCCACGGCCTCGGCCAGGAGCGCATCCGCGATGGCCTGGGGGCTGGGTTCCTGCTCCTCCAGCATGGCTTTGAGCGAAGTGCACACATCCATGGGGCGGCCTTTGCGGCTGCCGGCATGCACCAGACCATCCGTAAAGATCACGATCACCAGCCCGGCTTCCACCGGAATCTCGCTGATGACCGGGCGTGTATTAATGGAGAAGCCAACCGGGGAGCTTTCCGTACTGATGCAGTCCACCTTTTCGCCGTGCGCCAAGAAAAAAGGGGCCGGGTTGTTGCGGGTGAGCACCACCGTGCCGGTATGCAGGTCCACGGAGATGATATTGAGGGTGGCAGAGACTTTGCCCTGTTTATCCGTGAAGAGCGAATTGGAGGCGGCGCGGGCGGCCGCCCCATCCCGCACTCCTTCGGCCAGCAGGGCGATCACCTTGCGAACCACCAGCATCGAGACGGCCTTGGCTCCCCGCCCGGAAGTCTGTCCATCCGCCAGTACGACCGACAGCCCCCCGTTGGGTCGTTCCACCACCTCCAGCGTATCCCCGCTCTCCGAGACGGCGTACTTGTTGGTTTTGGCGACTGCGATCTGTACTTCCATATCTTCATTTTACTCCAAGTACAAAGGAGAGGGGATAGGGAAAGTGTGTTATAACAGCCGTTTGACCGGTATGCCATCCAAGCCGCGAGGTTGCCTTGCCTACTCTCTATCCCTTCCTGGTCTACGTGGTGGTGACCACCTTCACCCCCGGGCCTAATAACGTCCTGTCCATGACGAATGCGCTGCATTACGGCTACCGCAGGACGTATATCTTTCGCGCCGGCATGGTGGCCGGCTTTTTCATCGTCATGCTGGCGAGCGGACTATTAAATGTAGTGCTAACGGGCTGGCTGCCTTCCCTGGAAAAATGGTTAAAGATCCTGGGGGCGGCGTACATGCTCTACCTGGCTTTTCATATCGCCACCAGCCCGCCCATGGAAACAGATGGAAGTGAAAATGGCGACAATACATTTAAAGCCGGGTTTGTCATGCAGTTCCTGAACATCAAAGTGATCCTGTACGGGATCACGGTGTATTCCCTGTTCATTGTGCCCAGCTCGCATGCGCCCGGTGTGATCGCCCTATTTGCGCTGGCGCTGACGCTGGTGGGTTTTATTTCCACTTCGTGCTGGGGGCTGGGCGGGAATGTTTTCCGAGCGCCCCTGCGGAAGTATTATCGCTGGTTTAATTTTGCCATGGCGGGCTTGTTGGTATACACTGCCGTGGCGAGCTTGATCTAACAGGCAGGTCCAAGCGGAAAAGCGCTTTTTGGGGTTGGGCGAGGGCATTGGAAACAATGGAAGGATGCCAGGGTGTTTTTCGGTTTTTGGGGAAAAGAGAGAGTGGGGTATTCGTTCCGCGTATCGAAAAAAAAACGAATAGGAAGTGGTAAGGGTGAAAATGGCATTTGTTTCTGAGGAACAAAGAAGGAACAAATAAGGGGCAGAGGCGGACTGGGGACGGGAGACAGGAAAAGGATTCAGCGGACTTTCCCCGGGAGCAAAAGTCATACTGGACGGGTGGAGCGGTGGAAACCGGTGAGCGGCCTGGTAGAGCATAGGTTAAACATAAAACATTTGTTCTATTTTGTCAAGGGTTGGCTTGACAGGGTTGACTTGACAGGGATGGAAAACCCTTGACTTGGAGTTGGCTCCAGGTGATACACTATGCCGGTGAGGTGAAGCCATGAAAATTGCGGAAGTCAGTGAACGCTATTGTATTTCGGCGGATACGCTGCGCTATTATGAACGGATCGGGCTCATCCGGCCCGTAAATCGAAATGCGAGCGGAATCCGGGACTACAGCGAAATCGATCTACGACGGGTTGAATTCATCAAGTGCATGCGACGCGCCGGGCTGCCGGTTGAAACGCTGATCGAGTATGTTGGGCTGGTCCAGCAGGGAGACGATACCATCGAAGCCAGGAAAGAGATCCTGATGGAGCAGCGCGCGCTGCTCCTGGCCAGGCTGGAAGAGATGCAAAAAACGCTGGATGTGTTGGACCACAAAATCGAAGTATATGAAAACGCGGTTTTGAAAAAAGAGCAAGAAATGCTTCAAATTGAAGATCTGGTCCCAGAAATCCTTTGATCACCAACAGGCAGGAGAAAATAAAATGCAAAAACGAAAACTTGGAAAAAGTGGCCTGGAAGTTTCGGCCCTTGGGCTCGGCTGCATGGGAATGAGTCGCGCCTTTGAACCGATCCCAGATAGGCAGGAAATGATCTCACTGATCCGTACTGCCGTCGAACACGGCGTCACATTCTTTGATACCGCTGAAGTGTACGGCGGATTCGCAAACGAAAAGCTGGTGGGGGAAGCGCTTGAGCCATTCCGCGGGCAGGTTGTGATCGCCACGAAGTTCGGGCACAACCTTGATCCCAATACAGGCGCAAACCTTGGCGGCGAAAACAGCCAGCCGGAGCACATCAAGCAAGCGGTCGATGGCTCGCTCAAGCGGCTCCGGGTCGATTGCATCGATCTGTATTACCAGCACCGCGTAGATCCAAACGTGCCCATCGAAGACGTGGCCGGAGCCATCAAGGACCTGATCCAGGCCGGCAAGGTCAAACACTTCGGCCTTTCTGAAGCAAGCGCCCGGACAATCCGCCGTGCGCATGCCGTCCAACCGGTTACCGCAGTCCAAAGCGAATACTCGCTGTGGTACAGACGCCCTGAAGAGGAAGTGTTGCCGACCCTGGAAGAACTGGGAATCGGATTCGTACCTTTCAGTCCGCTGGGCAAGGGATTCCTGACAGGGAAAATAGACCAGACGGTAATGTTCCAGAGTTCAGACCTGCGTAGCCGCATCCCCCGCTTTTCAACCGAAAATATAAAAGCGAATCAGGGCATGGTTGATCTGCTTGTCGAGATCGCAGAAAAGAAGAAAGCCACTCCGGCTCAGATCGCACTCGCCTGGCTACTGGCTCTAAAGGCGTGGATCGTTCCCATTCCTGGCACAACGAAACCATCCCGCTTTGAGGAAAATATCGGAGCAATCGACGTTGAACTAACATCCGATGATCTGCGTGAGATCGAAAGCGCTGCATCGAGAATCAAGATCCAAGGGGCGCGGTATCCGGAAGATCAGGAAAAAAAGACCGGACTTTAATCGGGTTTGGAAAGACAGGAGTATTGAAATGAAAAAACGATACCTTGGAAAGAGCGGACTGGAAGTTTCGGCGCTCGGGCTGGGTTGCATGCGCATGAGCCACGATGAAAACCCGCTTCCCGACCGGCAGGAGATGATCGCTTTTCTGCACGCGGCAGTGGAACGGGGCATTACTTTCTTCGATACGGCCGAAGTGTATGGCCCCTTCACCAACGAAGAACTGGTGGGGGAAGCGCTGGCGCCTTTCCGCGGAAAGGTGGTGATCGCCACCAAGTTCGGACACGACCTTGACTATAAAACCGGAGCCAACTTGGGCGGCTTGAACAGCCGGCCGGAACACATCAAACAGGTTGCCGAGGCTTCGCTCAAGCGGCTGCGGGTGGAGGCGATCGATCTGTTCTATCAGCACCGGGTTGACCCGGATGTGCCGATCGAAGAGGTGGCCGGAGCGGTCAGGGACCTGATCCAGGCCGGCAAGGTGAAGCACTTCGGCCTTTCGGAAGCCGGGGCGCAGACCATCCGGCGCGCCCACGCGGTCCAGCCCGTCACGGCCGTGCAGAGCGAATACTCGCTCTGGTGGCGGGAGGTGGAAGCGGAAGTGCTGCCAACCTGCGAGGAACTCGGGATCGGCTTCGTGCCGTTCAGCCCGCTGGGCCGTGGCTATCTGACGGGTAAAATAAATGAAGCCATGACGTTCGCCAGTGCGGATATCCGCAGCCGCCTGCCGCGCTTTACACCGGAGGCGCGCAAAGCCAACCAGGTGGTGGTTGACCTGCTGGCCAGGATGGGGGAGCAGAAGGACGCCACACCGGCGCAGATCGCACTGGCCTGGCTGCTGGCCCAAAAGCCCTGGATCGCGCCCATCCCAGGCAGCCGCAAGCTCGAGCGCCTGGAGGAGAACATCGGCGCGCTGAGGGTGGAACTCAAGCCTACCGACCTGGAAGAGATCGATAGCGCTTTTGCAAAGATCATGGTGCAGGGGGAGCGCTACCCCGAAGAACTGCGGAAGATGACCGGCCGTTGAGCCGGGATGTTCAGGAAAGGATTATAGAAAATGGACACATGGACGAAAGCAGAACTCGACAAGATCGGAACAGCAGATGAACTGGACATCGCATCCTTACGAGGCGACGGCACGTTGCGCTCGCCGGTGACGATCTGGGTGGTGCGGGTCGGCGAAGGCCTGTACGTGCGGGCCTTTAAAGGCCCAAGCGGCCCCTGGTTTCGGGGCACCCAGACGCGCCACGCCGGCCAGATCCGGGCCGGCGGAGTGAACAAAGACGTCACCTTCGTGGAGGTGTCCGACCCCGTGGTCAACAACCAGATCGACGCCGCCTACCGCAGTAAGTACGGTCACTACGCGGCAGAGTACGTTGATCCCATGCTGGCCCCGCAGGCAAGAGCTGCGACCATCCAATTGGTGCCGCGCCAGGCAGGCGCATAGTTCGCCACAATTCAACCCTTGACTTGGAGTCAACTCCAGGATGTACACTGTTTCTGAGAAAAGAAATATTTAAAACGCAGGTCAAGTCTCGGAAATCATCCAGTAACAAAAGATAGGAGTACAAATAATGAAAAAACGATACCTTGGAAACAGCGGACTGGAAGTATCGGCTCTCGGGCTGGGTTGCATGCGAATGAGCTTTGGCGACAAACCGACCGACAAACAGGAGATGATCACTTTCCTTCACAAGGCCGTCGAACGCGGTGTCACCTTCTTCGACACAGCAGAAGTGTATGGGCCATTCACTAACGAGGAACTGGTGGGCGAAGCGCTTGCGCCCTTCCGCGGAAAGGTGGTGATCGCCACCAAGTTCGGTTGGAAACACGATCCAGTCAAAGGGCCTCATCCCAGTATGGGCCCGGACAGCCGACCGGAGCAGATCAAACGGGTGGCTGAAGCCTCGCTCAAACGTCTGCGGGTGGAGGCAATCGACCTGTTCTACCAGCACCGGCCCGACCCGAACGTGCCGGTTGAAGATGTGGCCGGAACAGTGAAGGACCTGATCCAGGCCGGCAAGGTAAAGCATTTCGGACTTTCCGAATCCAGCGCAGACCAGATCCGGCGCGCCCACGCGGTGCAACCCGTCACCGCCCTACAAAGCGAATATTCGCTCTGGTGGAGAAACATCGAAGCAGAGATCCTGCCCACCTGCAATGAACTTGGGATCGGCCTGGTGCCCTACAGCCCGCTGGGCCGGGGCTACCTGACCGGCAAGATCGAAGAGACCACCACCTTCGACAGCAGCGATATTCGCGCCCACAATCCCCGTTTTACACCGGAGGCCATCAAGGCCAACCGGGCGGTGATTGACCTGCTTGGGAAGATCGCAGCCCGGAAAGGCGCCACCCCGGCCCAGATCGCACTGGCCTGGTTGCTGGCGCAGAAACCCTGGATCGTGCCCATTCCCGGCTCGCGCAAGCTGGAACGGCTCGAGGAGAACCTCGGAGCGGCGGAAGTAGAATTGACTTCAGACGATCTCAATGAACTCGAAAATGCCATGGCCCGGATCAACGTGGTTGGCGACCGGTATTAAGAGTGTAAATAGGGAAAATTATGCAAACTGTAAAATTGAACAATGGCGTTGAAATCCCCATTCTCGGGTTCGGTGTTTTTCAGATCACTGATCCGACCGAATGTGAAAGAAGCGTGGTCGAGGCTATTCAGGCCGGATATAGCCATATCGACACGGCTGCTTCTTATCAGAATGAAGAGGCGGTTGGCAAGGGCATCAAGCAAAGCGGCGTTGCAAGAGGAAAATTGTTTATCACGACAAAACTTTGGATCCAGAGCAATGGTTATGAAGGAACACTAAAAGCCTTTGAAAATTCCCTGAAGCGCTTGCAACTAGATTACCTTGACCTGTATCTCATCCACCAACCATTCGGCGATGTGTATGGCGAGTGGCGCGCGATGGAAGAACTGTATCAACAAGGCAAAGCCAGAGCAATCGGGGTTTCCAACTTTCAGCCAGACCGCATCATGGACTTGATTATCCATAACAAAATAACGCCAGCGGTAAATCAGATCGAAGTAAACCCTTTCCAACAGCAAATTGACACGCAAAAGTTTTTACAAGATAACAGCGTGCAGGTTGAAGCATGGGCTCCATTTGCAGAGGGAAGGAATAATATTTTTCAAAATGAATTATTGCTTTCAATCGCCGCCAAGCACAAAAAAAGCGTTGCCCAGGTAATTCTTCGCTGGCTTGTACAAAGAGGCAATATCGTCCTTGCAAAATCAACCCGCAAAGAAAGAATGATGGAAAATAACCATGTGTTCGATTTTGAATTAAGCGCGGAAGATGTGGCGGCCATTACAACTTTAGACACCAAAACAAGCAGTTTCTTTGACCATCGCAACCCTGAAATGGTGAAATGGCTGGGCAACAGGAAACTGGATGTCTGACAAGTGAAGGAGTCAAACTATGGAATACGCCCGATTAGGATCAACGGTAATGCAGGTCTCGCGCATCTGCCTCGGTTGCAGAGAAAGGATGTTGAAAATATGAAAATCAAACGTTTGGGACGGACTGGCTTGAAGGTGTCAGAGATCTGCCTCGGCACGATGACCTTTGGGAACCAGTGCGATGAAGCGGCTTCACGGGCGATCATGGACAAAGCCTGCGAGCAGGGCGTCACCTTCTTCGACACCTCGGATGTGTATCCACTCGGCCATACTCCCGAGACGGTAGGACGCACCGAAGAGTACATCGGCAACTGGCTGAAAGGCCGGCGAGAACAGATCGTCCTGGCGACCAAGTTCTGCGGCAATACGGGGGCGGGCCCGAATGATTGGGGCGGGTCGCGCAAGCATATCTTCCAGGCGGTGGAAGCCAGCCTGCGCCGCTTGCAGACCGACTACATCGACCTGTACCAGATCCATTTTCCCGATCCTGAAACGCCGCTGGAGGAGACCCTGCGGGCGCTGGACGACCTGGTGCACAGCGGCAAGGTACGCTATATCGGCTGCTCCAACTACCCGGCCTGGCTGCTGACGAAAGCGCTGTGGACCAGCGACAGCCTGGGGCTGGCGCGCTTCGATTCCGTGCAGCCGCGCTACAACATCCTGTACCGTCACATCGAAGCAGAACTGCTCCCACTGGCCCAGGACCAGGGAATCGGCGTGATCAGCTACAATCCGCTGGCGGGCGGCTTGCTGACCGGGCGCTACCAGGCTGGACAGGCTATTCAGGAAGGCACCCGCTTTGCGCTTCAGAATGCCGGGAAGCTCTACCAGGCGCGCTACTGGCACGAGGCGCAACTGCAGGAGGTGGACCAGCTCAAGCGCCTGTGCGACGAGCGCAAGCTGGAGGTGACGCAGGTGGCCATCGCCTGGGTGCTGGCGCAGCCGGCCATCACTTCGGCCATCGTGGGCGCGAGCAGAGCGGAGCAATTGGACCAATCGCTGCCCGCGGTGGATCTCAGCCTGGATGAGGACCTGCGGGCAGCCTGCGAGGATATCTGGTACCAGCTCCCACGGGAACGCAATAAAGAGGTCGCCTTCCGCTAGCCCGGAAGGGAAAAGCGGGCTTTAGGGTTATCGGTTATCTCATTGCCATGTTCGCCGGGGGGCTAAAGCCCCCGGCTAATAAACAAAGCCTGCTAAAGCAGGCTTAGGACAGCCTTACCCTCCGGGTACTTTACCCTCCGGGTACTTTACCCTCCGGGTACTTTACCCTCCGGGTACTTTACCCTCCGGGTACTTTACCCTCCGGGTACTTTACCCTCCGGGTACTTTACCCTCCGGGTACTTTACCCTCCGGGTACTTTACCCTCCGGGTACTTTACCCTCCGGGTACTTTACCCTCCGGGTACTTTACCCTCCGGGTACTTTACCCTCCGGGTACTTTACCCTCCGGGTATTTTACCCTCCGGGTACAGGCATCCAGTTTTCAGAGCCCCAGCCATGTATCTGCCGGGGGGCTGTCCCTACGGGATGCCCTATCGGGCACAAATGCTACGCGAAAGCCCCCGGCTAAAAAACAAAGCCCGCTACCCTAAAGGGTGCTGCGCGAAAGCGGGCTGAAAACCAGCCTCACCCTCCGGGTACAGGCATGCAGTTTTCAGCGGCCCAACCGGGCAGGTCTATCCACTGACGAAGGCGCGAAGAAAAGTGTCCAACACTCTCGTTAACCAATATTCGAACCTAGGAACGACGGAGAAACGAATAATTCTTTGGAAGAGCACGGCATGGTCTAAGACCATGCCGTGCCTGCATGTTATTTTAGAACATAAGTTCTAATTTGTCAAGGGTTCCATCTTGACAGCCATGAGAACGATCCTATAATCCTGGAGGCAGTGAAAACGGCGGCTGAACTTTGCGAGGGCCGGCTCACGCAGGAAGCAGGAGCGGTCCTCAAACAAGGAAAAGCGACCATGCGCCGGAAGATCATAGAGGCGCAGGCAGAATTTACGAAAAGGAACAACCAATGGCAACCGATAAGATCCAATTCACCAAAGAAAAAGAAACAATGCTGATGACCTTGAGCGGCCGGGCGACACAGAGCCAGTGGAAGAACCCCATCCTGCGCGACCCCTGGGCCGAGGAAGCGATGCGGCATATCGATTACGACATGAGCAATACCCTCAAGGGAGTGAGCGCGTGGAGCATGTGGAAAGATATCGGCCCCACCATCATCGCCACGCGGGCGGCGACCTTTGACCTGCTGACGACCCGCTACCTGGCCGAAGCTCCGGATGCAGTTGTGCTCCAGGTGGGCTGCGGGATGGACAGCCGGGTTTTCCGGGTCGATCCGCCTGCCAGCGTGGCGTGGTTCGACGTGGATTACCCGGATGTGATCGACCTGCGCCGCAGCTTGTTCCCCGAACGGGCTGCCTATAGCATGATCGGCGCGCCGCTGGATGACCTGGGCTGGTTGGAGGAGGTGCCACGCGACCGACCCGGGCTGTTCATCGCCGAGGGAGTGCTGCACTACCTGAGCGAGCCGGAGGTGAAAGCGCTGCTCAATGCGGTAGCGGCTCACTTCCCCGGCGGCCAGGTGATCTTCGATATCTGCAATCCGTTCATTGTAAAAAGAGCGGGCTCGAATGTGGGGGGTACGGGCGCAACCTACAAATGGGGCCTGGATGATCCCAAAGACATCCAGCAGCTCGAGCCAAAGCTAACACTGATCAAGGAATTCAGGCCAAGCGAACAGGTGGCGTTCTCCCGATTCCCGTTATGGTGGCGGGCCCTTTACCGCGCGCAGGAGCTCAACCTCACACTGCGCAGGATGGAACGGATCATCGTCTACCGGTATTAGGATGCAAGAAGGAACCCGAACGGACAGACGCAACAGCTTGCCCGAGAGCCGGGACCCCAAGCTGGTCAGCGAGCGGCATGGCGGCAGCCTGCAGGAGGCCGACCATCGCCGGCTGGCAGAATGGGCAGCCGATTGCGCGCAGCACGTACTACACCTATTCGAGCAAGCGCAACCCGGCGACGGCCGGCCGCGCCGGGCGATCGAACAGGCGCAGGCCTGGGCGCGCGGTGAGACCACGGTGACCCAAGCCCGCACGGCGGCTTTTGGCGCACACGCGGCGGCCAGAGAGGCGACCGGCGCGGCGCAGGAAGCGGCGCGCGCCGCCGGCCAGGCTGCGGCAGTGGCGCATATGGCAACTCACGAACTGGGTGCAGCGGCCTACGCGATCAGGGCCGCAGGCGCGGCGACCCCTGAAGACGAGCAAGCGGCCGGCCGCCGGGAATGCCAGTGGCAGCGTACGCAGCTTCCCAGCGAGATCCGAGAACTCGTGCTCGACGACCAGAAGGCGCGGAATAAGAAGTACTGGTCCCTGTTCGACGGCCAAGGCTAAAGCCTGCGGCAGCCCGACCCCCCGCCATGAGGCATCCATCGCCCCAAGGCGGGGAAAAAGAAGTTTTTCCTCAATTTTGTGAAACCCAGGCAGGCGGACCCGCCTGGGCGGGCTCCCTCCCCCAAGTGAAGGAGGCAAATATTCCCCAACCGGCGGATGCGGATGAGGCGGGTTTGTTGTACCATGAAAATATGACCCGCGTATATGTAGCCGATGTTCAACGCGCTGAGCGCGCGGCGCTGCGCCTATTGTTATTGGACCTTGGGATGGAAGTGGTCGGTGAAGCCGGGGACTGGCCGACCACCCTGGCCCAGGCCCCGGCCACCCGCCTGGATATGCTGCTGGTGGATTGGAACCTGCTGCCAGCCGGCCTGGGAGCGCAATCCCTGGCCGAACTGCGCCTGGCCTGTCCGAATGCGATCGTGGTCGTCCTGATCAGCCACCTGGATGCCCGCCAGCAGGCGGCCCTTTCCGCCGGAGCGGATGCATTCATCAGTAAAGGGGAGACGGCCGAGCGGGTGGCGGAGCGCCTGCAAGCCGCGGCGCGCCTGCCCGCAGCTTGATCGGCTCTGAACCTTAGAGAATTTACCACAGATCCCCGTAGTGAACCGGGGACACGTAAACAAGGATCCCCGTGGAGAACCGGGGACATGTAAATAGGATTTAAAAAAAGGAAAAATAGCATGAACGAGGCGCCTAAAAAATCAAGCCTGACCCAGGCCGAAGAGGCGCTGAGCGCATCTGAGAACGAGTTGCGCGCTCTGTTCGCGGCCATGACAGACGCAGTTTTTGTTCTGGATGGAGCCGGCCGATTCCTCCGGATCGCGCCAACCAACCCCATCAACCTTAGCCTCCCGCCGGAGGAAATGCTCGGTAAAACAGTCCATGAAATTCTCCCAAAGGAACAAGCCGATAGCATGATCGCCAAAATCGGCGAGGCCATCCGGACAAACCAGCCGGTTCCCGGCGAGTATGCCCAGCAAATCAATGGTAAGGAAATTTGGTTTGCAAGCAGCACTTCCAGGCTATCAGAAAATTCAGTCATCTGGGTGGCGCACGATATCACCGAGCACAAGCGGGCGGAGGATAAATTGCGCGAGCAAGCCGCGCTGCTCGACCTGGCACAGGATGCCATCCTGGTGCGGAACATGCAAAACGAGATCGTGTTCTGGAATAACGGGGCGGCGCTCACCTATGGCTGGACAAGTATAAAAGCATTTGGCAAGCTCTCTCATAAGCTCCTGCAGACCGTTTTCCCTGAAACCCGAGAGGCGGTGGAACAGGCTCTACTGCATGAGGGCACATGGGAAGGCGAATTGATCCACACGCGCAAAGACGGTAAGCAGATCACTGTCGCCAGCCGCCAGGCCCTGCAGCGTGACGAGAGGGGCCACCCAATCGGCATCCTAGAGGTAGATCGGGATATCAGCGAGCGCAAACAGGCGGAAGAGATGATCCGCCAGCTTAATGCAACCCTGGAAGAGCGCGTGGAAGAACGGACGCGAGCACTGCAGGAGGCGCAGGAAAAACTGGTCCGCCAGGAACGGCTGGCGGTGCTGGGGCAGATGGCCGGGAGCGTGGGGCACGAACTGCGCAACCCACTGGCCGCCATCAACAATTGCGTTTATTACCTGAAGATGGTCCAGCCGGATGCCAGTGATAAGGTACGCGAATACCACGAGCGCATCGAGCAGCAAGTGCATATTGCCGACAAGATCATCGGCGACCTGCTGGACTTCGCGCGCGTGAAATCGGTGGAGCGCGAGCCGGTGACGATCCCGGAGCTGGTGCAAAGAGTTCTTGGAGCGCTTCCCGGTCCCCAAGTCCATCACGACCGTGCCCGACCTGCCGGCTGACCTGCCCAGACTATTTGTGGATGCGCACCAGATGGAGCAGGTGTTGGGCAACCTGACCACCAATGCCTGCCAGGCGATGGTTCAGGGCGGCAAGCTGGCAATCTCGGCCCGAAGGCAAGGTTCCATGGTGGCAATTGCCGTGCAGGATACCGGCACAGGCATCACCCCGGAGAATATGCAGAAATTGTTCGAGCCGCTCTTCACCACCAAGATCAGGGGGATCGGGCTGGGGTTGGCGGTGAGCAAGAAACTGGCCGAAGCGAACGGCGGGCGGATCGAGGTGGAGAGCGAGGCCGGGAAGGGCAGCACGTTCAGGCTGGTTTTGCCTGTTGCGGAGGGTTCGGAGGGGGTGTGACGCTCTGCGTGCCTCCGCTACGTTTTGTTACGCATTACGAACGGCGCCAGGCTGCCTCCCCCAAGTGGCGGAGGTCAAGTTCCCCCATTGGATGGATGCAGCCGGGCAGAATCTGCTGTATCATGAGATTATGACAAGTATATTTTTAGCGGGCGGCCGGCTGATCAAGCGGGCGGCCGTGCGTTTGCACTTGCTGCCCGCGAATCGGTGTTCATCTTTGTTCACACCTGCACTTGCAGCAGGTGCAAGCGTTTGTGAAAAAAAGTTTTAAAACAGGCTCTCGCCCGGAAAGCCCGTGTGCAGATAGGAGAAATTGCATGAACGAGGCGCCTAAAAAATCGAGCCTGACCCAGGCCGAATACTTCAAAGATATCGTGGGGACCGTCCGTGAACCGCTGCTGGTGCTGGACGGCGACCTGCGCGTGCTGGCGGCCAACCGGAGTTTCTATACATTCTTCAAGGTAAAACAAAAGGACACGCTCGGCAAACCGATCTATGCCCTGGGGAACCACCAATGGGATATCCCCGGCCTGCGGCTGCTGCTGGAAACCATCCTGCCCAAAAAGGCGGTCTTCAATGATTACAACGTGGAACACGACTTCCCCTTTATCGGCAGACGCAGCCTGCGATTGAATGCCCGCCGGATCCCGGCCCCACCGAAAACAGCCCAGTGGATCCTGCTGGCCTTCGAAGACGTGACCGAACGGATGGCACTGGAACAGACCTTGCAGGCCTCCGAAGAACGCTTCCGCCTGGCCTTT
Organism: uncultured Chloroflexia bacterium; assembly: GCA_963837875.1. Lineage (GTDB taxonomy): Bacteria > Chloroflexota > Anaerolineae > Anaerolineales > Villigracilaceae > UBA877. The sequence goes on along the minus strand of CAWIOV010000001.1, from coordinate 872,028 downwards.
GAAACCGCAACTGACAATATGCTGCTGGTCGATAAGACCAGCGGGCGGGTGCTTAATTCCAACCGGGCTGCGCAGCATACGTTTCACTATTCCAAGCAGAAGTTGCTAAAAATGAACCTGTGGGAAATCGGCATCCTGAAAGACCGGCAGCAATTCGAGCAGGTATCAGAAGAATTGGAAAGAAAAGGTGCTGTCGAGATATTAAATAGTATCATCCGCATCCGGATGGGCGGGGACTCTCCCGCGAAAAGCACGCGGGACTTTCCCGCGAAAAGCACGCGGGGCTTCCCCGCGGATGTATATTTAATGGATAAGGCTGCTGTGATCCAGTGCAATATCCGCGATATCACTGAACGCAAGCAGGCGGAAGAAAAACTTGGCGCATCCGAGAATGAGCTGCGCGCCTTGTTTTCAGCCATGACAGACGCGGTTTTTGTTTTGGATGGAGATGGCCGCTACCTCAAGATCGCGCCCACCAACCCCACCAACCTTTACCGTCCGGCAGAGGACATGCTTGGTAAGACGGTGTACGAAGTTCTCCCAAAGGATCAAGCCGACTTCATCCTTGCCAAAATCGGCCAGGCCATCCAGACCAGCCAGACGATTCAGGGTGAGTATGCCCTGCAAATTGACGGTAAGGAAATCTGGTTCGAAAGCAGCACCTCCAGGCTAACCGAAAATTCCGTATTCTGGGTGGCACACGATATCACCGAGCGCAAGCGGGCGGAACAGGCGCTGCAGCAGAGCGAGGAAAAGTTCAGAATGTCCTTCATGACCAGCATGGATGCATTTTATATCGCCAGGATGAGGGATGGCCAGCTCATCGAAGCCAACGATACCTTTGAAGAAATTTTTGGTTATTCCCGCCAGGAAGCCATCGGAAAGACTTCGCTGGAGCTGGGCCTATTTGCAGACCGGAAGGATCGGGACCGGTTGGTGGCCGAACTCAAGTCAACTGGCTGGGTGAAGGAACGGGAAATGGAAAGCCGGAAGAAAAACGGGCAGGAGATCACTGTGGCTGTTTCGGCCTCCCTGATCCAGATCGAAAACCAGCCGCACGTCCTGGGAATGATGCGCGATATCACCGAGCACAAGCGGGCGGAAGAGCAATTGAAAGAGTATTCCGATCATCTTGGAGAAATGGTGGAGGAACGCACGCGGGAGCTGCGGGAGGCCCAGGAACAACTGGTGCGCAAGGAGAAACTGGCCGTGCTGGGGACGCTGGCCGGCGGCATGGGGCACGAACTGCGCAACCCGCTGGGGGTGATCAGCAACTCGGTCTATTACCTGAACATGGTCCAACCGGAGGCGAACGAAAAGATCAGGAAGCACCTTGGCATTATCGAGCAGGAGGTGCATAACGCGGCGCGGATCGTCGGCGACCTGCTGGATTATGCACGCGTCATCTCCACGGACCCGGAGCCTGCATCCGTGCGAGCGCTGGTGGAGAACACGCTCAGCCGCTTCCCGGCGCCGGCTTCCATCCGGGTCAGTCTCAGGATCCCGGCCAACCTGCCATCCGTTTACGCGGATCCGCTGCATGTGGAGCAGATGCTCGGCAACCTGGTCACGAACGCCTGCCAGGCGATGGTTCAGGGCGGCAAACTGGCAATCTCGGCCCGAAGGCTAGACCATATGGTAGCAATCGCCGTGAAAGACACCGGCACAGGCGTCACCCCTGAGAATATGCAGAGCCTGTTCGAGCCGCTGTTCTCAACCAAGGTAACCGGGATCGGGCTGGGGCTGGCGGTCAGCAAGAAACTGGCGGAGGCGAATGGCGGGCGGATCGAGGTGGAGAGCGAATACGGGAAGGGCAGCACGTTCACGCTGGTTTTGCCCATCAAGGGAGGTGAGTGATGAGCGAAACGATAAGCATCCTGGTGGTGGATGATAACCCGACCATGGCGGACACCCTGGCGGATATCCTGGAGGCGAAGGGGTTTACGGTCCACGCGGCGGCTTCCGGGTCGGAAGCGCTGGGGATCCTGCAGGAGCAAGCGGTGGATATCCTGCTGACGGATGTGAAAATGCCGGAAATGAACGGCCTGGAGCTGTACCGGAAGGCCCGAAAGATCCACCCCAAGCTCATCACCATTTTCATGACGGCGTATTCTGCGGATGACCTGATCCGGCAGGGCATGGTGGAGGGCATAAAAACAGTCCTGGATAAGCCGGTGGATATTGATTTTATGGTGATGCTCTTTTCGGCCGAAAAGCGGATCATTATCGAGGCCGGCCGAGGGGCGGAGGTTTTTACCGGGGTAGGATGAAAATTAATTTATCAGCCCCAACCGAGGCTGGCCTCAAATTCTCCGGGAGCGGCGATGCCCTGCTCACCAGCTTGCTTTTGATCCTGCCGGCGGGTTCCAGCCTGATCGCGACGCTGATCCATTCGAAAAGGCAGTGAGAAGGTCGAAATAAGTACTTTTTGTATGGAAATTGGCCGATTTATTGCAAAGCCGGCCAATTTGTAGTATACTGAACCAGTAAATTGAATATAACACGCCGAATCTTTTGATCGGGGAACCCTCTCTCCGGGGCGAAACAACGCCATTGCGTTGTAGAGCAAGTCTTCTGCTCCAGCCCGACAGCTAACCTCGTAGGCGTCGAAGACCACACTGGCATCGCCGTGCACTTGGCGACCCAGGTGTGAGTCTTCGCTCGCTGCGAAGGGAAATGTCGGATGAACAATAGACTTGTTTTTATTTAAAGGAGAACAAAATGTATAACTTTCTAACCAATATACTTCCAGCCAGACGGGATACCTGGAGAAACGCTTTTGAGATCAAAATGGCAGCGCTCGAGCACGAAAAGCGGCGCTTCCAGCGCTTCCAAATGATAGGCGAATACGCCCCGGCGGTCATACCGCTGGTGCAAGCCAATCGAAACCGTCCATCAGAGTGGGATGCCCTCATGAAGGCGCCCTTGAGTCTGTCCTAACACGGACTGACCGGACAAAAGATAGGAGCGCGACCGGTTACCGGCCGCGCTCCTATTCGTTAACAGGAAGTATTATTTACAATCTCAGGAACGTTCGTAACTTATTGCCATGTCCGCCGGGGGCTGAAGCCCCCGGCTAAGGATACAAAGCCCGCTGAAGCGGGCTGAAAACCGGCTTCAGACAGTTTTCAGAGCCCCAACTAGGCGGATTTACCCACTGGCGAAGGTCGCGGAGCAAGTTACCGAATGCTCTCAGATAAGTAAAAAGTAATCAGGTTAATCTCATTCCATTTTTCTCAATTTCATGTTTTTTTACCAATCGAGGCTTATAATCCACCTATAAGCTACGATTAGTAATAATTGACCAACCCGCCCGGGCAGCACCCATCCAGGGGCAGTGGCTTGGTTGTAAAAAGAGAGGACCCATGTCAGAGACTGAATTGGAAGTTGGATCGGCTTTGCCCGATTTCAGCCTGCCGTCGCATAGCGGCGGCGAGATCGCCTCTTCGGCGTATCGCGGCAAAAAGATCGTCCTGTTCTTCGTGCGCGAGTTCGAGTGACCGCCGTGCCGAACGCACGTCGCCCAGTTGGGGCGCATGAACGAGGAATTCGTCAAAGCCGGGGCGCAGATCCTGGTCATCCTGGGCGATTCGCTGGAACTTGCCCGCAGCTATGCCGAGACGCTCAAAGCGCCCTTCCCGGTGCTATCCGACCCGGAACGGGCGGTCTACCACAGCTTCGAGCTGCAAAAGAATGCCAACGGCATCCAGAGCACCGCTTCCGTGGTGGTGGACCAGGCCGGCGTGATCCGCTATCTAAAACGCTCCGTGACTCCCATGGCCTGGCTGCAGGAGAGCAAGGAATTATTGCAGGCGGTCCAGTTCTAGCCACCAGCAGCAAAGGTTTGGCGAAAAGAGCTATCCCAAGCCACCAAGGCAAATCCATTCTTGGTTTTTTCTCCAATAATTGGTGTCTGCGAGCCTGACTTAAAGTTAGGGATAGAAGTGCATTACTCCGCTCCACTGCGTAACGCACTACGAATGTGGCACCGGGGATTGCTTCCCTACGGGATGCTTCGCGATCGGGCGGGAGAGCACCGCCGTCGCAATGACACAAAATCTTTATCCATGCCTCAGGTTATGAAAAGAGAGGACCCATGTCAGAGACTGAATTGGAAGTTGGATCGGCTTTGCCCGATTTCAGCCTGCCGTCTCACAGCGGCGGCGAGATCGCCTCTGCCGCGTATCGCGGCAAGAAGATCGTCCTGTTCTTCGTGCGCGAATACAACTGAATGCAGTGCCGCGCGCACGTCGCCCAGTTGGGGCGCATGAACGAGGAATTCGTCAAAGCCGGCGTACAGATCCTGGTCATCCTGGGAGACACGCTGGAGGCCGCCCGCAAGTACGCCGAGACGCTCAAAGCGCCCTTCCCGGTGCTATCCGACCCGGAACGGGCGGTCTACCACAGCTTCGAGCTGCAAAAGAACTTCATCGGCATCCAACGCACCGCTTCGGTGGTGGTGGACCAGGCCGGCGTGATCCGCTACCTCAAACGGACCACAAACTCGATGACCTGGCTGCAGGAGAGCAAGGAATTATTGCAGGCAGTCCAGTTCTAGCCGCCGGCAGGCCAGGTTTGGCGAGAAGAGCTATCCCCAAGCCAGCAAGGCACTACGCGCCGCATAGTACGCGGGACAGGCGGGACGATACAACATAATCAAAAATGGTTTTAATATCTGGCAGACAGGAGACATTATGAAAATCGCTGGGATCATTCTTGGGTTCATCGGCGTTCTGGCCTTAGCCCTGGGAGGCACTCTTTTCGTCAAGGAGCAGCTTTTCCTGCAAAGAGCCGAGCCGGCCACGGCGGTGGTCACGGAAAATAAACTCTACACCTATACCGGCCAGGTCAACGAATACGGGGTCCAGCATTATTATTGCTCGGAATTCCAATTCCAAACCAAGGATGGCCGCAGCATTTCGTTCGAAGAACCCAACTGTGCACAACTCGAAGAGCCGCCGGATTACCAGGTGGGCCAGAAGGTGGCCGTGGTTTACGATCCCAACGATCCCGGGGACAGCGTGCAAATGGGCCAGTTCTCCTACTCCAATGCGGAAGCGGCCAGCGGCGCGGGCGCGTTTTTCGTCCTGTTGGGGCTGGGGCTGTTCTGGGCCGGCCTTCTACGGGGCCGGAAGGCCGCTGCATCAAGGTGAAAACCAATTCCCCCAGCCGGCAGGCCACGCAGCCAGATGGAGCGGTCATCCGCTGGCTGCTTGATTCCGACCCTTCGATCCGCTGGCAGACGCTGCAGGACCTGACCGGCGCGCCGGCCGGGGAGGCGGAGGCCGAGCGGGCGCGCGTCGCCGTGCAGGGCGCGGGCGCGCACCTGCTGGCGCTCCAGGGCGCGGATGGGAACTGGGGCGGCGCGGCATGGAACCGCGGCTGGACCTCCACCATGCACGTCCTGATGCTGCTGCGGGAGATGGGTCTCGACCCCAAGAGCGAACCGGCGCGCGCGGCGCTGAGGCGCGTGCGCGAGCGGGTGACCTGGAAGGATTGCGGCCCGCAGGAATGCCACGACAATCCCTTCTTCGCGGGCGAGGTGGAGCCATGCATCAACGGGCAGGTGGCCGCGGCCGGCGCGTATTTCGGCCAGGATGTGAGCGGAATCATCGACCGGCTGCTGACCGAACAACTCCCGGACGGCGGCTGGAACTGTGAGGCCGCCAATGGCTCGATGCGCTCGTCGTTCAACACCACCATCTGCGTGCTGGAGGCCCTGCTCGAGCACGAACTGCGCTTCGGGAGCAGCCCGGAGGTGAGGGCGGCACGCTTGCGCGGGCAGGAGTACCTGCTCGAGCGCCAGCTCTTCCACCGGCGGTCCACCGGCGCGATGATCGAATACGACCGGAAGACCGGCCCGGGGGCCGGGGGCTGCCAGCCCGCCTGGACCTGCTTCGCCTTCCCGACCTGGTGGCACTACGACGTGCTGCGGGGACTCGAATACCTGCGCCGCGCGGGAGTCACGCCAGAAACGCGTGTAGACGAGGCGATCGACCTGGTGATCTCCAAGCGCGACGAGAAGGGCCGCTGGCCGCTCGAGGTGCAGTATCCCGGCGAGATGCCGGTCAAGCTGGATGAGGGCGTGGACCAGCCGAGCCGGTGGATCACACTGCGCGCCTTGCGCGTGTTGGACTGGTATGGGGCGATTTGATAATAGCCTCGGATCATTAACCCACATTCCGTAAATTTATAAAGAGAACATTATTTATGAGTGCATCTCCTACCGGAACCGATACTTACCGGTCCTTGCGCTTTCGTGATTATCGCCTGCTTTTGCTGGGCAATTTTATTGCCGCCCTGGGAGAACAGATGCTGACCCTTGCCATCGGTTGGGAGTTGTACGAGCGGACAAATTCAGCGTTTCTGCTCGGAATGGTAGGGCTGGTGCAGATCGCTCCGGCCGTGCTATTCTCCCTCTACGCGGGACACGTTGCCGACCGTTTCAATCGCAAGCGGATCGTCATACTGGCACAAGTTGGATTGGCATTGGCATCGCTGGGTTTGACCGCGTTGTCGTACTGGCATGGACCGCTCTTCTGGATCTATAGCTGCCTGCTGCTGATGGGATTGGTCATGACCTTTGGCAATCCGGCCGCCTCGACCCTTCCCCCTCAAATCGTACCGGAAGAGGCCTTCGAGAATGCGGCGACGTGGAGCAGTAGTTCGTGGCAACTGGCGACTGTGATCGGTCCGGCCATCGGTGGGTTCGCCATCGCCATTTTTCGGAGCGCCACCTTCGTCTACTTGCTCAATGCCGTGGCAGCTCTCGTTTTTGCCGCGCTGCTCATACCGATCAGAGTCCGTACCCATGTTGCAGCGGACCAGCCAGAGGCACAGGGGCGAACCACCTGGGGCTCGCTGGGTGAAGGGGTTAACTTTCTGCGGCGCACGCCCATCATGCTGGCGGCAATTACGCTGGATATGTTCGCGGTTTTGTTAGGCGGCGCCACAACCCTTATGCCCATTTTTGCAAAGAATATCCTCCATGTCGGCCCGATCGGTCTAGGCTGGTTGCGGGCTGCGCCATCCCTGGGTGCGCTGTGTGTGGCATTTATCCTGGCCCACCAGCCCGCTTTTAAACGGGCCGGAAGGACACTGCTCCTGGCCGTGGCGGGTTTTGGGATCGCTACGATCATCTTTGGCCTTTCGCACACATTCTGGCTTTCCATGCTGATGCTGTTCCTATTGGGCGGACTGGATAATATCAGTGTCGTTATACGAGCAGCGCTATCTTTATTACGGGTACCCGATGAAATGCGCGGGCGCGTTGCAGCCATCAACGGGCTCTTTATCAATACTTCCAACCAGTTGGGAGGGTTCGAGTCCGGCCTGACGGCGCAACTATTCGGCCCGATATTGTCGGTCGTGGGCGGTGGCGTGGGTACCATCCTGGCGGTGCTCATCGTTGCCCTGATCTGGCCGGAGCTCCGGCATCTGCGGGCTTTACGCGAGGTACAAGGAAGTCCGGATCAATATCCCTGATCAACCGGAGCTACCTGGTCCTTCTGGATGTTTTTTTGCATCTTTAGACGTTCCTGGTCCAACACGTTGGCCAATTTACCGATGAAGTCCGCCAGAAATTCCAATTCCGCCTCTGTATAGCCTGAAAAAAGCTGCTCCTGTGCTCTTCTGGCCGAAACAAACAGGGCAGCGAGTTCATTCGCTTTTTCCTTCACGATAACGATCAATGTGCCGCGGCGATCCTCGGGATTGCGGCGGCGCTCGATAATACCACTCCTTTCAAGCCGGTCAAGCATCGCCGTCGTTGCTCCGGAGGTAAGTCCGGTATGCCTGGAAAGCTCGGTCGGAGTCGATACTCCTTTCTGGAGAAGCAGCCCGAGAGCTTCCCAATCCGTGATATTCACTCCCAGCTTTTCGACAATGGTGTGTCGAAACAAACCATTGCTAAAGTTGTAGTACCTGACCGCTTCCAAGGCTTGTCTTACCAGTACTTTCTTACCAGGCGTCCGCATGGCTTTCCTCTTGACAATTTTGGTGGGGTATCTTAGAATTCAAGTATCTTGATTATAAAGTAATAATCAGGGTAATGCAAGGGTGACGAAATGTCACCCTTGACACCAATCTTTTAAAGGTAGGAAGAAATGACAACAAAGCAAATAGTCGACAAACTGACGATGATCATGGTGGCCGTGAGCGACATGCCCAAGGCGAAAGAGTTCTACGCGGACAAGCTCGGCCTCAAGGTCGTGACGGATTACCGCCAGGACGATGCCAACTGGTACGTATCCGTTACCCTGCCGGAGGGTGGAGTTACGATCACCCTCTCCACGCACCATGAGCACATGCAGCCCGGCACGATGACGGTGTACTTTGCGACCTCGGACGTAGCTGCCGCTCACAAGGAGCTCGGCGAAAAGGGCGTCAAGGTCGCCGAAATCAAGGATGACCTGTACGGCCCGGGTTCTGGCGTGAAATGGTTCAGCCTGGCGGACCCGGACGGCAACCGGGTGTTCGTAGCACAAGGATAGACACCAATGGCCACAAAGAAGGAAACACAAAAGTCCGCCCAGAGCAGCCCCACGACCACCGAGAAGTCCACGGGATTCACGGACGAGGAACGCGCCGCGATGAAGGAGCGCGCCGAGGAGCTGAAGGCGGCCGCGCGTACGAAAAAGGACGGGGCGGATGGGGAAAGCGACGTGCTCGCGAAGATCGCCGCGCTGCAGGAACCGGAGCGCAGCATGGCCATGCGGCTGCATGCTCTCATCAAAGCCAGCGCGCCGGCCCTCACATCGAAAACCTGGTACGGCATGCCCGCCTACGCCAGGGACGGCAAGATCGTCTGCTTCTTCCAAAGCGCACAGAAGTTCAAAACGAGGTACGCGACGCTCGGCTTCAGCGACGCGGCGGGCCTCGACGAAGGCAACCTGTGGCCGGTCACCTTCGCGCTGAAGGAGTTGACTGGCGCCGAAGAGGCAAGGATCAGCGCACTCGTGAAGAAAGCGGTAAGCTGACGACTACACGCAAGTGAACGAAACCCCGGCAGGCACATCACCGGGCTTGATACGGTGCCGCTGGCCGGCCCATCAGATTCTGGACTCCGCAGCCTGGAGGCTGCGGAGTCTGCGCGTCTGCGCTAGCCTGCCCGACCACCGGCCTGGGGTGGGAATGCGCGGCTGGTCCGGCTTGTGGAGAACACAAGAAACAGGTATGATGTCGGAAAGACGATGAACGCAGAAATCGGATTCGAAGAGGCTGCGCCCTGGTTGGTGATCTTCATCACCTTGTTTGGTGGTATTCTACGCGTCCTTCTGCTCGGTAATAAAGGGATGTGGTTGGATGAAACGTTCAGCGTGTGGCTGGCCAAACAGAGCGTCAGCGCCATGCTGCATTGGGTCGTCACCATTGACCAGCAACCACCGCTTTATTATCTCCTGCTGCATGCCTGGATCGCACTTAATGGGGATACGCCCTACTATGTACGCCTGCTCTCGGCGCTCTTCGGGGCAGGCACCATCCCGATCATCTACCTGATCGGCAAACGCATGTCGGGCGCGGTGGCGGGAGTGGCAGCCGCAACGCTCCTGGCCCTTTCGCCTTTCAACATCCGCTTCGCCCAGGACGCGCGCATGTACACCCTGCTGGAGTTCAACGCAGCCGTGGCGATCTATGCACTGGTCAGGCTGCTTACGGATGCCCGTTCCACCCGGCCGATCGGCAGCCAGTTCCGGGAATATCTGCAGGCCTGGCGTACCCGTGGACCGGTCGAACCGGGACCCAAAGGAGATCTCAGCGACAAGGATATCCCCCGCAACCAAACCGGATGGCGGGCCTGGGTATCCCGCCAGCGCTGGCCACCCATCCGGGCCATCGAGACGGACCTGGCCTGGGTCGCCTTTATCGTGTTCTCGGACGCGACCCTGTTCAGCCACAATACGGCTGTCCTTTTCCCAGTAGCCACCAATATCTTCGTCCTGGGCCTGCTCCTTTTTCAAAGGATCAAGAAACCAGGCGCTGCCTCCACGTTCCAGGCGCCCTCCCTGGGGAACTGGGTAAAGGCCCAGATCGGCATCTTCGTATTATGGAGTCCATGGATATTTGCCTTTATCCAGCAGGCCGGCCGGGTCAACCAGGACCTTTGGATCCCCAGACCAGGCTGGGGCAGCGTGACCCAGGCGCTCAGTTCCTTTTTGAATGAAGATGCACAGGTTCCGGCCAACCAGGTAATGGGGATCTGGGTCCTGTACGGGCTGGCGCTCTGTTTGGGGCTGGTGCATTACCGGAAGAACATCGCCCGCTTCCTGCTCCTGGCTGTCCTGTTCGCCGTCCCCCTGCTGGGGGAACTGATCGTGAGCGTCCGCCAGCCCATTTTTCTGGACCGGACCCTGATCTGGATCACGATCCCTTTGTTCGTGGCGCTGGCGGCCGGCATTGCCCAATTAAGATTTCCAATTTTGATCATCCTGGCCCTGGGGGTCTTCGGCACCGTCAACCTGTTCTCTGCCAGCGACTATTATAAGTTCGCACAAACAGAGGATTGGAACGTTGCCACCCGGGATGTTGTCGGTTTCGTTGAAAAGGATGACCTGATCCTTTTCAGCACCCCCATGGCGCAGATCCCGTTCGACTATTATTTCGAAGAATACGATCCGAATTCCAACCAAGTGGAGAAATATATCCAGGTGGAGAAACACGGGGTTCCCGCGGACATGTTCGCCAGCGGCATCCTGGAAGCCCAGATGACGGAGAGCGATGTCCCCAGATTAGTTGCCTTGTTGCGCGGGCATTCCAAGGTCTGGTTAATTTACAGCCAAAACCAGTATACCGATCCGAAGGGGCTGATCCCGCAAACGCTGGCAGCGCAAATGAAATTGATCCAGCAAAACGATTATTCCGGCTTGCAGGTGCAATTATATGGAACCCCTTGAGCGATCGTTCCCCTGCCCAGTTCATGGAAGTCCTGAGGTAAAACAATGATAGACATACAAAAATGTAGTCTCGGTGCAACAGCAGCCATTATTACCAGCATGGGGTTAATTGGAGGACTGAATCAAGGGACCTACGCAAGATCAGGCATCATTACAGGTCTTTTGATCGTAGGGCTTGCGGATAATATCTCCGACTCGTTCAGTTTCCTCATGTATAAAGAATCGGAAGGAGCCTCAAGGCGCGATCTCAATTCAGATACCCTTGTGAATTTTATCGTCCGGTTATTGCTTGTAATCACGTTCGCGTTAATCGTGATATTATTTTCACCCAATACCGCCTTTATTGTTTCTTCTGTCTGGGGATTGGCGTTACTCGCTACGTTAAGCTTTCTGATCGCAAAGAGTAACAAGATAAATCCCTTACGAACGATCGTATTGAATTTTATCATTGCGATCGTAGTGATACTTGGTAGCAAGCTTCTCGGAAATTTAATATCAAAGATGAAAATACCTTAATATTGTTCCACATCAAGAATGGCTGGCGATACGCACATCCGAGCGAAGGATGCGTCTGAAGCAGGGCCAAGATTTTATTGCATCTAAAATATTTGCCTCGCCCAAGTGGCGGAGGCAAAACCTCCCCAATGGATGGATGCGGCCGGGGAGGTTATGGCATATAGTTAATCCGGCTTCCATACTACAAACCATGGTACCATCTCAATAAAGGGGAATGGGGTTGTGCAGGCGGCTCCGCCGCCCGCACAACCCCACCCTCCCCCACTTATTGAGAAGATACAAACCATGTTTGAATTATGAAAAACGTCCCTACGAAATCATCATACTAATTATAGTAATAAGGAGATTAACCATGTCCGAAAAAATGATGCAAGTCATCCAGTTCCACGATTTTGGCGGGCCGGAAGTGCTGATGCTCGAACAGGCCCCCGTTCCACAACCGGGCGCAGGCCAGGTGCTGCTGCGAGTGGTCGCGGCCGGGGTCAATCCTGCCGACTGGAAGATCCGCGCGGGGCTCACGAAAGCTTTCATGACGATCCCGCTACCCTATATCCCCGGACTTGAAGCCGCCGGGATGGTGGAATTGGTTGGGCCAGACGTTACCAGTTTCAAGCCTGGCCAGGCCGTCTTCGGCCTGGTGGCCGGCGGCTATGCCCAGTATGCCCTCGCCAACGCCACGGACTTGCAGGCTAAACCTGCCAACCTCACCTTCGAAGAAGCGGCCTCCGTGCCGGTTGGAGCCTTGACCGCCTGGGGCTCGCTGATCGAAACCGTTAAACTGCAGACCGGGCAGCGCGTGCTCGTGCAGGGCGCAGCCGGAGGGGTGGGCATTTTTGGGGTGCAGTTGGCCGATTGGAAAGGGGCGCAGCAGGTGATCGGCACCGCCTCGGCTGCCAACGCCGAGTTCGTGCGTTCCCTGGGCGCCAACCAGGCGGTCGATTATCAAGCTGCGCCATTCGAGAGCGTCCTCCACAACCTGGACGTCGTCTTCGATACCGTCGGCGGGGATGTTTTCGTACGCTCGCTCAAAGTGCTTCACCCGGGAGGCGTGCTGGTGACGGTGGCTGCCCAGATCCCTCCCGAAATGGGCAAGGCCGAGGGTGTCCAGGTGGTACGCGGCGGGCGCGCTCCGGGCGGAGACCTGGCCCAGATCGCCGGGCTGCTGGCCACCGGCAAGATCAAGACCTTCGTCAGCGCCAGCCTGCCTCTCTCGGCTGCGCGCAAATCCCACGAGATGAGCCAGACCGGGCACACGCGCGGCAAGATCGTATTAAAGATCTAAATAGGAACCGGGAGGGTACGCCTAGACTTGGCAAAGGAATCTCCCATGCAGAATAAATATCATCTCAACTGGAAACTGAAGCTGCTCTTCGGGTTGATGGGACGGACACCCGCCCTGACCGCCGCCAGCCTGGCGCAAACCCGGCGCGGCATGGACGCGGATCCGTTCCGCCCGTTCTTCCGGCGCTTCCGCCTCGCCGGGGTCGAAGACCGCACCATCCCGGGCCGCTCGGGCGACATCCCCGTGCGCATCTATCGCCCAACCAAAGCCGGCAGCCTGCCACTGGCCGTCTACTTCCACGGCGGCGGCTGGGCCATCGGCTCGATCAAAAGCCACGACGCCATCTGCCGGCGCATCGCCGGCGAAAACGCAGTCCTGGTCGTCTCCGTGGGCTATCGCCTGGCTCCCGAACATCCCTACCCGGCCGCGGTGGAAGACGCCTACGCCGCCACCGCCTGGGCGGCCGGGAATGCGGCCGAACTGGGCGCGGACCCGGCCAAATTGATCGTGATGGGCGACAGCGCCGGCGGGAACCTGGCCGCGGTGGTCAGCTTGATCGCGCGGGATCTGCCCGGCCCGCACATCGCCTTCCAGGTCTTGATCTATCCCGGCGTGGATATGGGCGGGACCTACCCTTCCAAAGAGAGCTACGCCGATAACCCGGTCCTGAACGGCCAGGCGCTCCGGTTTTACGCCGAACAATATATCCGCGATCCGGCCGACCTGAAAGACCCGTACGTTTCCCCACTGCAGGCGCTCGATCTCAGCCGCCTGCCGCCCGCCCTGATCCTGACCGCCGAATACGATCCGCTGCATGATGAAGGCGAAGCCTATGCGCAACGCCTGCGCGCCGAAGGGAACGAGGTAACCTGCACCTGCTACCCCGGCATGCCGCATGGCTTTATCACCTTCGGGAGCCTGGCGAACGGGACGGAACCGGCTTTTCTCCAGATCAAACAGGCGCTCCAGGCATTTTCCAGCATCTCCAGGCCTATTCGACCCGGGGATTGAGCATCAATCCAAGATCAGCTTGGCCCGTTTGAAACTTGCCAGCGCGGCTACGATCAGGGTGCCATCCAGGAGCGTCAGAACGACCCCCGCGCCGACCACCAGACCGATAAAAGAAGTTTTGAGGAGGAGAGGGGTAATCGTTGCAAGCAAGGCGGGATGCACCAGCGAGATCGCCAGGACCGGGATGAGCAGGACAGCATTGGCAACCGTAAAAGTTTGCATGGCCTGCCGCACGGAGGCGGCCCGCAGCGATACCAGCGCCCCCAGCGCGGAAGCCAGGGTCGAGACGAGCAGCACCAAGATCACCAGTCCCAGGGCGTTCGGTACCGGGAAGAGCAGCAGGCCGGCCTGTCCATCAACCAGGTTGACCGTCACCAGGCTCACGAGCATACAAAGGAAGGTGATCCCGGCACCGTACAGGATCCCGGCCAGGATCTTACCGAACAGGATGGCCCGATCCGAAAGGCGACTGGCGAGCAGGGTTTCGAGCGTATGGCGCTCGCGTTCTCCGGCAAACGAATCCACCATGGTTGTACCGACCAGCATGAACGGCAGCCACACACACGGGAGCATGCTCAAAAGTGACTGGACCCATTCCCTGCCGGCATGCCAGGGCAGAAGGACCCCGAACACGGCCAGCAAGATGACCAGGGTGAACAGATTGGTGCGGGATTTATCCTTGCGCAGGTAGGGCAGCTCCTTGATCTCCTTCATGGCAACGGTGAGAATATCGGTGATCATTTTGAATTTCCTTCTTCATTAATTAGCGTAAGGAACAAGTCCTCCAGGCTGGCTTGACTTTTACGGGCCTCTTCGACTTCTACGCCGGATTCCACCAGCAGGCGGATCAGCGGCGCGCACCGAACGCCGGGAAGGAGTTCAAGAACAAGTTTCCCGTCTGCCTCAGCCACGTTCTGGACCTCCGGCCGGCTGCGCAGGCCCGAGAGCACTCCTGCGCCGAAGCTGTTCCCGGTTACCTCCAGGCGGGGCGCCTCGTTCTGTGCGCGCAGCTCATCCAGCGTACCAACCGCCAGTAGTTTGCCCTTATTGATCACTCCCACCCTTTGACAGAGCTTCTCGGCCTCGGACAGGTTGTGCGTGTTCAGGAAGATGGTCACACCCTCACGAGAGGCCAGGGCAGACAGGTCATCCCGCAGCGCGGCGGCTGCGATCGGATCGAGGCCGGCGGTCGGTTCGTCCAGGAAGACCAACTCCGGCCGATGGAAAAGGGCGCGCGCTACCGCCAGTTTTTGTTTCATGCCGCGGCTCCACAACCCAACGGCCTCCTTGCGGCGCTCCCACAAGCCCATATCCGTAAGCAGCGCCTGAATACGCGCCTTTCGGTCGGCTTTTGGCATGTGCCAGACCTGCCCATAGAAATCCAGGTTGTCTTCGGCCGACAGACGCTCGTATAGACCGTTAAACTCGAGCAGCGCCCCGGATCTGGCGCGGATCGCATCGGCGTGGGTGCGCGTGTCAAAACCCAAAACTTCGGCATTTCCGGCCGATAGCTCAATCAGGCCGAGCAGCAAGCGGATCGTGGTGGTCTTTCCAGCCCCATTCGGGCCGAGAAAGCCGAAGATCGTGCCGACCGGGACTTCGAATGAGAGGGCCTCCACGGCCTGGACCGCACCGAAGGAGCGGCTGAGAGATTTGGTCCGGATAGCATACTTGCTCATATTTTGACCGCCTTTACGATCCCGCGGAGTGAACCGTCAAAAGAAGTACGAAAAAACTCCACTGTTAATCCTTCCATTGCGAAAATTTCACCGTAGTCTTTTATGTGTGATTTGTCGGTAATGATCGCCATTCCATTCGGTTTCAAGACTCGCGCTATTTCCCGGCAGGCTTTCTCGCGTCCAGCTTTGGTAGGGATGTTGTGGATACAAAGGTTGGAAAGAACCACGTCAAAGGTATCCTTGGGAAAGGACATGCTGCGCACATCCTCATTTCTTACTTCAACTTTTTCAAGGACCCCCTCAAGCCCGGCATTTCTCATGGTATTTTGATACGTATTGCTGTGCATATCTCCCGAATTCCAAATATCAATGCCGATGCTCTTTCCCAGGGTCAATTTTTTGGCAGCCCCAATCATCAAAAGCCCCCGGCCAGTTCCGACATCCAGGACTTTTTCATTTCCTTTCCAATTAATCATGGAAAGCATCTTGTCCCTGCGGTGTAGTTTACCGAGCTTGGTGTAATAAAGATATGAACCACAAACAAGAACCACCAACAAACCGCAAAGCAGAAGAACAAAGGCCATAATCTTCAGGCTGAGACCGGGAAAAGTGCTTAAAGCAACTCCCCCACCAAAACAAAGCCCTCCCGCAAGACAAACAATGGCGACGCCGAAAGGCGAACCATCAAAACCATAATCCGGTTTGGATTGCAGTATGCTATTTGTCTCTATTTCATCTTCTGTTCGCATTTTTCACCTCTTAAAAATTCGTAGGTACGTCTTCACAGCCCTGCGGTCTGTGCAGGGTAGTCGTTACTACCCCGCGACGTGGCAGGCTTTCGATATTCAATCTTCCAGCATATCGAATGCCCTGAAACCAGTTTCCACAATTGGCAAAGATATTAATCCATATGCAAGGATAATTTAGTTGTGTGAACCCAATGTTAATGGAAGGACAAATTGGCCACCTTCTCCATTTGTCAGTGAGTCCCCCTTCATTCCACCGGCAGGCAAATGTTGAATGGTACCATTGCTTGTGATCGGGCTACCGCCTTATTGTCCGGAACTCAATCTGATAGAAAGGTTCTGGAAACACTTGAAGGATCTGGCTTGCGCGAACAAACTACACAATATTAGAGTTTACTTGATCCTGATCTTTACCGTTGCGTTCGTGCCAATGATATCTGCCAGATCCACATCATCGAGCAGCTTGATCTTGACCGGGATCAATTGGGTTATCTTGGTATACGTACCGGAGGTTGTAAAGCTGATGGCTGAACCGGTGAGTTCTGTGGTTGTTACAGAATTGACCTCCGCTACATAACCATCAAAACTCCTGCCGTATGCATCCAAATAGACTGATACGCTTTGCCCCATTTGTATTTTTAGAATATTCGTTTCTTCTACATTCGCCGTGATATACATATCCGATGTCTTGGCAACAACCAAGATGACCTCCGTTGCGGTAGCATAGTCTCCTTTTTGCATTTCAACGTTGGTCACCGTGCCATCGACGGGTGACAGGACGAGTGGGCCATTTTCCACCTGCGCAAGCACCTGTCCAGCTTTTACCTCATCGCCTTGAGAGACGTTCATTCTTACCAGTTGACCACTTGCGTTTGCGGTAAGCTGGTAAATATCCGTGTCCACCTTGGCGTTATCCGTCTGGTAATAGAAAGACCCATCGTAAATAAAGTACCCGGCGATACCCAGGCCGGCAAGCAAGATCACAATCGCAGCAGCGATGATCATCGTTCTACTGATCTTCCGGTTCGCCGTTTTTGGCGTAAAATCATTTACGTATTCGCTTGTTTCTGTATTAGTTGCCATGTTGTATCACCTTTCTTTCGAATTGACTGTTGTACATTTCGGCGTAAAATCCACCCGACGCAAGCAGATCCATGTGGTTTCCCTGTTCGATAACATCCCCGTGATTCAAGACGAGGATAAGATCGGCATTCTTGATCGTCGAGAGTTTATGTGCAATAATGAAACTCGTTCTCCCTTTCATCAGCGCGTCCATTGCCTTCTGAATCAGGATCTCCGTACGGGTGTCAACGGAGCTGGTCGCCTCGTCGAGAATTAAGATTTTTGGATCCGCAAGGATAACGCGGGCGATTGTCAATAATTGCTTTTGCCCTTGTGAGATATTGTCCGACTCTTCGTTCATGATGGTATCATATCCCTGTGGCAGCGTCCGGATGAATTCGTCGCAATGGGCGACCTTGGCTGCGGCAACAACCTGCTCCCGTGTCGCTTTAAAAGTCCCGTAACGGATGTTATCGAGAATGGAAGCGTTATACAGCCAGGTATCCTGCAAGACCATCCCAAAGACAGAGCGCAGCTCGTTTCTGCTTAAGTCGTATATGCTGTGCCCATCGAGCTTGATATTGCCACCATTGACATCATAAAACCGCATTAGCAGTTTCACGAGCGTCGTTTTTCCCGCGCCGGTTGGGCCAACAATTGCCACCTTTTCGCCTTGCACTACTTTGGCGGAAAAGTCATGGATGATCGGCTCAGCCGCGTTATAACCGAAGGCTACATGCTCAAACGACACGGCGCCCGTGAACGCACCGGCATACGCCAGGCTGTGCTCCGGGATCTCCTCCGGCTCATCGAGAAATTCGAAGACTCTCTCCGAAGCTGCGATGGTCTGCTGGAGGGTATTGGAGATGGTCGCAAGCTGCGTGATCGGCGCGGTGAAATTCCGCGTGTATTGGATAAAGGATTGGATATCGCCGATTTCAATCACCTTTTTTACCGCCAGGTACCCACCCAAAATGCAAACGACGACGTAGCCGAGGTTGCTGATAAACTGCATCATGGGCTGCATGATGCTGGTGAAAAACTGCGACTTCCAGGCGCTGTCGGACAGCTTTTCGTTGATCTGGTAGAAGCGCTCGATCAAGTCATCCTGTCGGTTGAAAGCCTGAACGATGGAGTGTCCGCCATACATCTCTTCGACATGCCCGTTCATATTGCCAAGCGAATCTTGCTGCTCCCTGAATAATCTCTGCGATATTCGGATGATCGCTCCGATGAGCCCAAACGACATTGACACCGTCAAAATGGCTGCCACGGTCATCAGCACATTGATGCTCAACATCATCGCCAGCACACCTACCACGGTCGCGACGGACGTAATCAGCTGGGAAATGCTCTGGTTCAGCGATTGACTGATCAAGTCAACATCGTTAGTAATTCGTGAAAGGACCTCGCCGTGGGTGGTGGTGTCGTAGTACTTAAGCGGCAACCGGCTGATCTTCTGATCGATTTCCTTGCGCAGGTCGTAGGTAACCTGCATGGAAACGCCGGACATGATGAATGCTTGAATGTAAGCAAATATCATGGAGATCAGGTACAGGCTGATCAGGATCACAATCAGCCTGCCCATGTAAGCAAAATCCATGTATAATCCGGCCCCCAAATAGTAGGCGATCAATCCGTCGGCGAGCTTGGTGGTTACATTGCCCAGCAGCTTGGGGCCGACAATGGAAAACACGGATGACAACGCGGCAAAAACCATCACAATGATGATCTTCCCCTGATAAGGCTGCAGGTAGTGCAGCAGGACTTGCAAAGTCTTGCGCGAATCCTTTGCCTTTTCGACCGGTACGAAACGGCCGCCGCCCATCCCTCCCATCCTAGGCCTGTTCAAGTTCATCCTCCGATAGTTGTGACATGGCAATTTCGCGGTAGACCGCGCAACTGTGGAGAAGCTCGTGGTGGGTGCCCTTGCCGACGATCTCGCCATTTTCGAGCACAATGATCTGGTCGGCGGTAAGGATGGTGCCCACGCGCTGGGCAACAATGAACAAGGTGCTCTTGCCCGTTTCCCGGTGCAGGGCCTCGCGCAGGGCGGCGTCGGTTTTCATGTCCAGCGCAGAGAAGCTATCATCAAAGATGTAAATGGGGGCATTCTTCACCAGGGCGCGCGCAATCGACAGGCGCTGTTTTTGCCCGCCCGAAAAATTCGTACCGCCCTGGGCAACGTGCGTATCATATCCGTCGGGCTCGGAGGTGATGAATTCTTCGGCTTGGGCGATGCGGGCGGCACGCTGGATATTTTCGAAGGTGGATTTTTTATCGGCGTACTGCAGATTGGATCTGATCGTCCCGGAGAACAGGGTGGCTTTTTGCGGGATATAGCCGATCTTTTCACGCAGGTCGCTGCGTTTCATATCGCGGATGTCGACCCCGTCCACCAGGATGCGACCACCTGTGACATCGTAAAAGCGCAACAACAGGTTCACCAGGGTCGATTTGCCGCTACCGGTCACGCCGATAAAGGCAGTGGTTTCGCCATGCCTGGCTTTAAAGCTGATATTTTTTAATACCGGCTCTTCACCACCCGGGTAACCGAAGGTCACGTTTTCATATTCGACATCGGGGACAAAATCGGCCCTGGGCAGGATCGCTTTGATCTTGTCTTTTACCACTGTGACGGTTTCGAGGACCTCTTTGATCCTGCCGGCGCTGACTGCCGCACGCGGAACCAAGATAAACATTATGGAAAGCATCAGGAACGACATGATGATCTGCATGGCATACTGCATAAACGCCATCATCTTGCCGATATCAATTGTCAGGTTGGCGACCTGATGAGCGCCGAACCACACGATCAGCACGGTGGTAATGTTCATGATGAACATCATGGTCGGCATCATGATCATCATTGCGCGGTTGATAAAAAGACCGGTGTCTGTCAGGGCCACGTTGGCGTCATCAAACCTGGCCTCCTCAAATTCCCGGGTATTAAAGGCGCGGATGACAAGCATACCCTCCAGGTTCTCACGGCTGATCAGGTTCAATTTATCCAAAAGCTTTTGCATCATCTGCATCCTTGGCATCACAAGGATGAACAGGGCGACGATGATCATCACCAACGCCAGAACTGCTCCGACGATTGTCCAGGATAAGGTGCGGCTCTCCGAAATGGCCTTGATCGCTCCACCGGTTCCCAGGATAGCCGAATAAAAGACCAAGCGCATCATCAAGATGATCAGCAGCTGGATCTGGGTGATATCGTTGGTGGTGCGGGTGATCAGGCTGGCGGGCGAAAATTTGTCGAGTTCGGGGTTGGAAAAAGTCTCTACGCGCTTGAAAATATCGGCGCGTATATCACGGGCGGTAAAAGCGGCGATCCGGGAGGCAAGATAGCCGGTAACGATCATGCAGGCCGCGCTGAGTAACGTGATCAGGATCATCTTGCCGCCGGTCTGAAGGATATAGTTGACGTTCCCGGTGATCACGCCATTGTCAACAATATTTGACATATAGTCCGGCAGCGAAAGGTCGCAGATCGCCTGAACTCCCAAAAGCGCCAGGGCTGCCAATAGCATGCCGGGATATTCCAACATGTATTCAAATACCATGATCATTGGCGCTTCGCCTTTTTATATCGATTGTCTATATTGAACATTATCATAGTTTAACAAAATCGGCGTTGTAATGCCAGTATCTGAAATTCAAGCGGAAATTGTACCAGCCTCAACAAGTTTCCATTCATCTGCGATTTTCTTGTCATGCTTCTTACCTCCGCAGGTTGGAGTGAGCAAAATGGTCTTGGCCTGCAGGTTGGGACATTTTGAATAGCTCTCAAAAAATGTCCTGAGTCATTGCTTTAGCAGATGGCTCAGGATAAACAAAAGCTTATCTTTGATCGTTCGAAGAAGATTGTTACAATACTCTAGACATTTTCACGATTTGTTTTATCGACATTTCCTCCCAATCAGGGCAGCTATGTAACCCTGAAAAGGTATCCGTGTTCAGGAAAGGATAAGGCAGTTGTGTAAACTCAGTGTTAACGGGCAGACAAATGATCATCTACCCCATTTGTCAGCGCGTTCCCCATCATTCCACCGGCAGGGAAACGGTAAAGGTGGTTCCTTCGCCTATTTTGCTTTCGAGAGTGATCGTGCCCCTGTGCAGGTCTACGATCTTTTTGACGATCGAAAGGCCAAGGCCGCTGCCCTCCGTTGCGTTCGTACGCGCTTTATCGGCTTTGTAAAAGCGCTCGAGGACGTGGATCTGGTCTTCCGGTGCGATCCCGATGCCGCTGTCGGCAATACTGCATTCGATCTTGTCGCCGTGCCGATGCAACGCTACTTTGATCGATCCGCCCGGAGGCGTAAATTTGATGGCGTTATGGAGCAAATTGAGCCAGACCTGGCTCAACAGGTCCTCGTCTGCGCTGATAGAAATCTCCTTAAGAGCTACATCCAGCTCGATCTTCTTCTCTGACCACTGCGGCTCGCAAGTCAAAATGAGGCTGCGGAGCTGCTTATCCAGCCGGTAACTTCGTGGTTCGAACTTGACCTGCTCCGCATCCAGCGTAGCCAGTTTCAACAGGTCATCCGCCAGCCTGGAAAGACGCGTGCTCTCCATTTCAATAATATCGAGATAATGCAACCGTTCCTGTTCACTCAGGGAAGCGCTCTTCAATGCCTGGGCGAAGCCACGGATGGATGTCAGAGGCGATTGGATCTCATGGGACACATTGGAGACGAACTCCTGGCGCATATTTTCCATCTGGCCCAGTTCCGTGGCCATTTTATTGACACCAATCGCCAATCCACTGATGATGCTATGCTCCTGTTTATTGTCGAGCCGGATACTGAAATCCCCCCTGGCCATCCTTTCCATGGCCTGGATGATCGGGGCAAAAGCGTTCTCCTGTTGCGCCTTAAAAAAGCGGATGAAGAGACGACTAATCAGACCAGTGAAGATCAAGCCTAAAAAGGAATTGATTATCTGGGCCAACAGCGCGGGCGGATCCAGGTGCGCCACCCGGTAAATGAACCCGGTCAGGTAGAAGGCCAGAGCAAACATGGCTGCAATCAGGACAAAAACAAAGGGCAGCCAAAAAGCGTAAAAAAGCTTTGAATTCTTTCTTCTCATGGCTTCAACTCCAGGCGATAGCCCAGCCCGCGGATCGTTGTGATCTTGAAGGCATGCTGCTCTTCCGGGAAGCGCTCCCGGAGCCGGTTAATATGCACATCCAGGGTACGGTCGTTGCCATGAAAATCATAGCCCCAAATATCCTCGATCAGCTGTTCCCGCGCAAAGGTCCGGCCAGGGTAACTGGCCAGTTTGAAGAGCAACTCGAACTCCTTGAGCGGCAGGGTCATTTCCTTTCCGTTGGCGACCACACGGAACGTCTTGCGGTTCATAAGCAGTTGCCCCACCTGGACAGTCTGTGATGCGACGATCCGGTAGCGTTTCAGCAGGGCTTCGACGCGTGCCACCAGTTCCAACGGCTCAAAGGGTTTGACCAGGTAATCATCCGTGCCTGATTGAAAGCCTTTGACCTTCTGGCTGATCTCGCCCCGGGCCGTCAACATCAGGATGGGCAGATCGTAGGTTTGGCGCAGCTCCCGGCAGAGCTCCCAGCCGTCCATTTTCGGCATCATGATGTCAATAACAAACAGGTCCACTTTGAGCGTGTCCAGCTTTGCGAGCGCGTCCACCCCATCGCAGGCTTGATGGGTCTCATGCCCGGCGTTGCGTAAAAATACGGCGGCAAGTTCGCGAATATGCGGATCATCGTCTACTATCAGTATTTTGCTCATTGGTCTTTAAGCCCATTTAAAATACCAGTAATCCATTCTCGGGAACTCCTGGGGGTACCGAAGGAAATATAATCCAATTCCATTAACTGAATATAAACGGGATTATAGGTCATTAACCCTGATCAAATTGTCCCATTACCACTACGACCCTTTTGCCGCCTGGCACTTGCATATTCCACACGCTTTCAATATCTTTTAAATTGACAGTCACTGTTTCCACCTTTAGTTTGTTGTCGGCGGCGAGTTGAAACATTTCGGGAATGATCTCGCTGAATAGTTTTCGCATTTCATCTCTTGTCCAGCTCCCCAAGCCTGAACCGGATAGCTGTAAGTCAACACTTCTTAAAGCCTCTGCTGACAATTGAATTTTATCGCCTGTAACGGAACCGATCGAAACGAACCGGACTCTATGCGTAAACGAACCTGCTCCTTTCAACGCGGTCAGGATAAGCTCGGCAGTGTGTCCCCACAAATAATCCACGATAATATCAATCGGAGTAAGCTGATTTGTTTTTTGTATTAGGGTAATAAATTCTTCGTCATCGGTGGTTAAGATAAGCTCGTCGGCGCCCAATTGTTTTAAAGACTGCAATGATTGTTCATTCCTTCCCGTAGCAATTATTTTTTTAGCCCCATAGTGCCTGGCTACCTGAACAGCTACTCTACCGGTGAACCCGGTAGCTCCGTTTATCAATACGGTTTCGCCCGCTTTCAATCCAGCCCTAAAAAGAAGCCCCATGGCAGAACCTGCCACTGCATTGGGCAGCGCTGCGGCTATGACATCGTCAATGCCTGCAGGTAGCTTAACCAGCTTGTTCTTTTCAATGACCGCTTTTTCTGCAACCATCCCACTGACACCCACTGCAAAAACCCTGGTGCCGTCTTCCAACAATCCCACCCCATCCCCGCCAATTACTTTTGCCGGCTGGGTGTCGTTTTTGGTTGAATAATGGCTGCTACTTGCTCTTGATCTATCCACGCGTGAAATGGCAGCGGCTTTTATAGAAATGAGAAGTTCGTCCTCGCCATGAACAATTGGGTCGGGAAAATCCGTGTATTGCAGCATTTTGCTTTCTGGGACTATGAAGCTGCTTTCATTAATAAACTCCTTTTCTCTTATTTGCACTGGTAGTCTGGAAATGGTACATTCAAAGAAGCAGGCCAACGGCTTGAATCAACGCCATGGGCGGGACTCTCTTTTTTATTATCGCATATTTCCGGCAAAGCGGGCCGGTTTTCAAATGATTTTATTAAGATGCGGTTAATATGCGCTTGTTACACTTGTACTGCTGAGGCGGGCAACGCTTCAAGCCCAAGTAAGAGGAGTCTTTCCAATGAAAAGAACACTGTTGATCCCCACCCTGATCGGCTTTGCATTGCTGCTTTCGGCATGTGGCTCAGCCGCCACGCTGGCAGTCCCCACGGCTGCGGCTCCCACGCCTGCCCTGCCTGCGTCCATTGCGCCTACAACCGCCGCCGCTAGCCCTGCAACGCTCCCCGCCGCGGTAGTCCCATCCGCGCTGCCCACCTCCGCCGCAGCTACCCCTGCTCCAGCCACATCCGGGGCACCCACTGGTCCGGTTACCGTTAATCTAGGCCAGACGGATATATTGGGCTCCTTTTTAACCGGCACCAACGGAATAACGCTGTACCTGTATACCAAGGATACACGGAATACATCCAATTGCACGGACGCTTGCGCCCTGATGTGGACACCCTTCCTGACGAATGGAGCGCCGGTGGCCGGGGCGGGCGTGACCGCCTCCATGCTGGGCACCATCACTCTCTCAAATGGAACCACGCAGGTCACCTACAATGGCTGGCCGCTGTATTACTATAAACTGGATGCGGTCGCCGGTGACACCAAGGGCGAAGGTGTTCTAAGCAACTGGTATGTCATGACTCCTGCCGGCACGCAGAAATAAGCGGCTGCCTCGTTTGTAGGTCCCCCCTTAAGCGCGACCTGCTAGCAGAGCGCATGGTCACTTCCGAGTTTTGGAACATAATCCCCAAAGGGAGAACTCGGAAGTTTTTTTACTACCCGCGAACGCCTGACTGCATCTGGCGCTTGACACTGCTACCCATGTTAAACTTTCATTAACAATACAATAATATAAATGTAACATGCGGTTCCAAAATATGCGCGATAATAAAACGCGTGGAGTGCAAGCTCCCGCGTTTATTTCTATTTACCGGTAGCTTGGCAGGATGGATTTTTCATCCGGTGGATAGTTATGTGATGGCAACGCAGCGGCCACAGGCAGCTCAGCGTTTCTTGTATCCAGTCAATATCCATAAATTCTCGGAGGAAACAAAATGCTTACCCACAGATTTGATCGGCGCTTCGTTCTTTCCGCCTGCATCATGTTTGCTTTGATGCTGATGTTGATCTCACCCGCCCTGGCAGCCTTCACGCCATCCAACGGGGAGGCCGCCACGCTCGTGATCGGCCAGTCAAAATTCACCACCTCCACTTCTGCCACCAGCCAGAAGGGTCTGAATTATCCGGGTGGTGTAGCCGTTGATCCGCTCACCCACAAAGTCTTCGTGGCAGATTATAAGAACAACCGTGTGCTGCGCTACGCCTCTCTGTATACACTCAGTAGTGGCATGCCCGCCGAAGCCGTCCTCGGCCAGCCAAACTTTACCAGCAAGGTCACGCATGCCTCCATAAACGGTATGAACAGCCCAGCCAGCCTCGCAGTAGACTCCGCCGGGCGGCTGTGGGTGGCCGACGCCGGTAATAATCGCGTCCTGCGCTTCGACAACGCCGCCGGGCTATCCAATGGCGCCAACGCCAATGCCGTGCTCGGCCAGCTCAACTTCACCAACCATAGCTCCGCCACCAGCCAGAGCCGGATGAACGCTCCTGACAGCCTTACCGTGGACGCCGCCGGGCGGCTGTGGGTGGCCGATCATTTAAACAACCGCGTCCTGCGCTTCGACAACGCGGCCGGGCTATCCAACGGCGCCAACGCCAATGCGGTGCTCGGCCAGCTCAACTTCACCAACCATGGCTCCGCCACCAGCCAGAGCCGGATGAACGCTCCTGCGGGCGTTTTTGTAGATGCCGCGGGGATCCTGTGGGTGGCTGATTATTCCAACAATCGCGTCCTGCGCTTCAACAACGCCGCCGGGCTACCCAACGGCGCCAACGCCAATGTGGTGCTCGGCCAGCTCAACTTCACCAACCATGGCTCCGCCACCAGCCAGAGCCGGCTGAAGAGCCCCTCCGGCGTGACAGTGGATAATACCGGGGTGTTGTATGTCAGCGATGCGTCTAACAACCGCATCCTGGTCTTCAATGCCGCCGCCGGGCTGGCCAACGGCGCCGCCGCCAGCTACGTGCTCGGCCAAACAAAATTCACCACCTCCACAGCGGGTACCTCCGCGACAACTTTGCACGAGCCCACCGGCCTGTTTTACGACCCGTCCAGTAAAGCGCTCTGGGCGGCAGACTCTTCCAATAACCGTGTCTTGATGTATGGCACGCCCACCCTTCCTACTCCCACGCCTACCAACACGCCGACCTATACGCCGACGTTCACTCCGAGCAATACACCTACCAATACGCCGACATTTACACCCAGCAACACTCCGACGTTCACCCCGAGCAACACGCCAACATTTACACCCAGTAACACGCCGACGTTCACCCCGAGCAACACGCCGACGTTTACTCCAAGCAACACTCCGACGTTCACCCCGAGCAACACGCCAACATTTACACCCAGCAACACGCCGAAGTTCACCCC
Source organism: uncultured Chloroflexia bacterium (assembly GCA_963837875.1). Classification (GTDB taxonomy): domain Bacteria; phylum Chloroflexota; class Anaerolineae; order Anaerolineales; family Villigracilaceae; genus UBA877. Next base: position 845,320 of record CAWIOV010000001.1, on the reverse strand, counting down.
GAGCAACACGCCGACCAATACTCCGAGTAATACTCCTACCTACACTCCGAGCAATACCCCTACACCTGTAGCCCAGGTAAGTGTCGGTACCTTCACGCAACCGGTAGCTGTCGGGCAGAATTTCGATGTCGTTGTTAATATCAATACCAGCCAGCCCTCCTTCGGAGCGCAGGTTGACCTGAAATTCGATCCAAGCCTGGTCAAATGCGATTCCGCCGACCTGGGCACCTTCTACTCGGATTGGGCGACCGCCCACAGTTTGGTCACCTCCTCCACCGCCCCGACCTGCGACAATACCAATGGAATAGCCACGGGCGGAAATATTGCGATCATCGGCGGGACTCCCGGCACCGGCCCAACCGGCTCGGGCTCGCTCTTTGTCCTGCATTTCACCGCTTTGGCAGCCGGCACTTCCGCACTCACCCCTAAAAATGAGATCATTTCCGATACCAATGGCAATCCCTTGTCAGCGTCGGTCAGTGCCGGGCAGGTCACATTGGCCACCGCAGGAGCCGATATTTCGGTCGGCGCCTTCTCCCAGCCGGTCGCCGTCGGCCAGAACTTCGATGTCGATGTGAACATCAATGCCATCACGCCTTCCTTCGGCGGCCAGGTTGACCTGAAATTCGATCCAAGCCTGGTCAAATGCGATTCCGCCGACCTGGGCACCTTCTACTCGGATTGGGCAACAGCCAATAGTTTGGGCACCTTCTCCACCGCCCCGACCTGCAACAATACCACCGGAACAGTAACAGGCGGATATATCGCCATCACCGGCGGGACTCCCGGCACCGGCCCAACCGGCTCGGGTTCGCTCTTTGTCCTGCATTTCACCGCTTTGGCGGCCGGCACTTCCCAGCTCAGCCCCGTGAATGCGGTCGTCTCCGATACCAATGCCAACCCCGTGGCAGTGGTCGTCACCGCCGGGCAGGTCACACTGGCAACCGCTGGAGCCGATATTTCGGTCGGCGCCTTCTCCCAGCCGGTCGCCGTCGGCCAGAACTTCGATGTCGATGTGAACATCAATGCCATCACGCCTTCCTTCGGCGGCCAGGTTGACCTGAAATTCGATCCAAGCCTGGTCAAATGCGATTCCGCCGACCTGGGCACCTTCTACTCGGATTGGGCAACAGCCAATAGTTTGTCCACCTTCTCCACCGCCCCGACCTGCAACAATACCACCGGAACAGTAACAGGCGGATATATCGCCATCACCGGCGGGACTCCCGGCACCGGCCCAACCGGCTCGGGCTCGCTCTTTGTCCTGCATTTCACCGCTTTGGCAGCCGGCACTTCCCAGCTCAGCCCCGTGAATGCGGTCGTCTCCGATACCAATGCCAATCCCATGGCAGTGGTCGTCACCGCCGGCCAGGTCACGCTGGCAACCGCAGGAGCCGATATTTCGGTCGGCGCCTTCTCCCAGCCCGTCGCCGTCGGCCAGAACTTCGATGTCGATGTGAACATCAATGCCATCACGCCTTCCTTCGGCGGCCAGGTTGACCTGAAATTCGATCCAAGCCTGGTCAAATGCGATTCCGCCGACCTGGGCACCTTCTACTCGGATTGGGCGACCGCCCACAGTTTGTCCACCTTCTCCACCGCCCCGACCTGCAACAATACCACCGGAACGGCCACAGGCGGATATATCGCCATCACCGGCGGGACTCCCGGCACCGGCCCAACCGGCTCGGGCTCGCTCTTTGTCCTGCATTTCACCGCTTTGGCGGCCGGCACTTCTGCCCTCACCCCCGAGAATGCGGTCGTTTCCGATACCAATGCCAATCCCATGGCAGTCGCAGTCACCGCCGGCCAGGTTACGCTCGCCACCGCTGGAGCCGATATTTCGGTCGGCGCCTTCTCCCAGCCCGTCGCCGTCGGCCAGAACTTCGATGTCGATGTGAACATCGATGCCATCACGCCTTCCTTCGGCGGCCAGGTTGACCTGAAATTCGATCCAAGCCTGGTCAAATGCGATTCCGCCGACCTGGGCACCTTCTACTCGGATTGGGCAACCGCCAATAGTTTGGGCACCTTCTCCACCGCTCCGACCTGCAACAATACCACCGGAACAGTAACAGGCGGATATATCGCCATCACCGGCGGGACTCCCGGCACCGGCCCAACCGGCTCGGGCTCGCTCTTTGTCCTGCATTTCACCGCTTTGGCGGCCGGCACTTCTGCCCTCACCCCCGAGAATGCGGTCGTTTCCGATACCAATGCCAATCCCATGGCAGTCGCAGTCACCGCCGGCCAGGTTACGCTCGCCACCGCTGGAGCCGATATTTCGGTCGGCGCCTTCTCCCAGCCCGTCGCCGTCGGCCAGAACTTCGATGTCGATGTGAACATCGATGCCATCACGCCTTCCTTTGGTGGCCAGGTTGACCTGAAATTCGATCCAAGCCTGGTCAAATGCGATTCCGCCGACCTGGGCACCTTCTACTCGGATTGGGCGACCGCCCACAGTTTGTCCACCTTCTCCACCGCCCCGACCTGCAACAATACCACCGGAACGGCCACAGGCGGATATATCGCCATCACCGGCGGGACTCCCGGCACCGGCCCAACCGGCTCGGGCTCGCTCTTTGTCCTGCATTTCACCGCTTTGGCGGCCGGCACTTCTGCCCTCACCCCCGAGAATGCGGTCGTTTCCGATACCAATGCCAATCCCATGGCAGTCGCAGTCACCGCCGGCCAGGTTACGCTCGCCACCGCTGGAGCCGATATTTCGGTCGGCGCCTTCTCCCAGCCCGTCGCCGTCGGCCAGAACTTCGATGTCGATGTGAACATCGATGCCATCACGCCTTCCTTTGGTGGCCAGGTTGACCTGAAATTCGATCCAAGCCTGGTCAAATGCGATTCCGCCGACCTGGGCACCTTCTACTCGGATTGGGCAACCGCCAATAGTTTGGGCACCTTCTCCACCGCTCCGACCTGCAACAATACCACCGGAACAGTAACAGGCGGATATATCGCCATCACCGGCGGGACTCCCGGCACCGGCCCAACCGGCTCGGGCTCGCTCTTTGTCCTGCATTTCACCGCTTTGGCGGCCGGCACTTCTGCCCTCAGCCCCGAGAATGCGGTCGTCTCCGATACCAATGCCAATCCCATGGCAGTCGCAGTCACCGCCGGCCAGGTTACGCTCGCCACCGCAGGAGCCGATATTTCGGTCGGCGCCTTCTCCCAGCCGGTCGCCGTCGGCCAGAATTTCGATGTCGATTTGAACATCGATGCCATCACGCCTTCCTTCGGCGGCCAGGTTGACCTGAAATTCGATCCAACCCTGGTCCAGTGCAATTCCGCCGACCTGGGCACCTTCTACTCGGATTGGGCGACCGCCAATAGTTTGGGCACCTTCTCCACCGCCCCGACCTGCAACAATACCACCGGAACAGTCACGGGCGGATATATCGCCATCACCGGTGGGACTCCCGGCACCGGCCCAACTGGCTCGGGCTCGCTCTTTGTCCTGCATTTCACCGCTTTGGCAGCCGGCACTTCCCAGCTCAGCCCCGTGAATGCGGTCGTCTCCGATACCAATGCCAACCCCGTGGCAGTCGCGGTCACTTCCGGGCAGGTCACGCTCGCCACCGCGGGAGCCGATATAACTGTCAGTCCGGCCTCGCAATCAGTCGCCGCCGGGGACGATTTCGATGTCGATGTGAACATCGATGCCATCACGCCTTCCTTTGGTGGCCAGGTTGACCTGAAATTCGATCCAACCCTGGTCCAGTGCAATTCCGCCGACCTGGGCACCTTCTACTCGGATTGGGCAACAGCCAACAGTTTGGGCACCTTCTCCACCGCCCCGACCTGCAACAATACCACCGGAACAGTAACAGGCGGATATATCGCCATCACCGGCGGGACTCCCGGCACCGGCCCAACCGGCTCGGGCTCGCTCTTTGTCCTGCATTTCACCGCTTTGGCAGCCGGCACTTCCCAGCTCAGCCTCGTGAATGCGGTCGTCTCCGATACCAATGCCAACCCCGTGGCAGTCGCGGTCACTTCCGGGCAGGTTACGGTAACTCCCTAAGAGAACCGCCCCAGCGGGTATATGCCTTTCAGACCTCCGGGTTCGTGGTAAACCCGGAGGTCTTCATTATTTCCCTGGCTGTTCGCTAACGCAGTCCGCCTGCGCAACCTTCCCGACTTATTAGCCTGTCAGACCTTTCAAACCTATAAATTTGTAATCCGCAATCCTGTCATCCGATTTATAATATAATTAATCTTCGGACTGGAGAAAAATATGAATAAATTCGAACTGATTCCATCGCCGTTTACCCGGCCATCTATTCACGCGGGGATGTTCCGCATGGTTTATGCAGGAAAGTCCCGCGTGCTTTCCGCAGGAAAGAAAGCCCTCTTACTGGCGGTTTCTGCATTGCTGGTCTGCGGCCTGGCCTTCACCGTTCCTACCGGTTTCGCATCCGCTGCCACACCCACACCTATTCCCGTCTCTCACCTAACGAGTGCCGACTTATCCAAATCCTACCGGTCAGAACTGGCCTGGCTGAACACTCAGCAGATCAACATTGGCCTAGCCAGCGGCCCGATTCCCGATATACAGAATTTGATCGCGCAAGGGCAGGTCCATCACTTGGACACCAGTTTACTCACGCGTAACCTGTCCAGGTACCAATCCGATTTAATCTCAGTCCAGGCCTCCCACGACATTGCAGCCTCGGTTCTCGCCTCCCATGCCGGTTTTGATGGTAGCGGCAATGTCACTGACTTCAACGCCGCCGACCAAACCGTCAAGGTGGCCCATCAGGATCTGCAGGCTACACACACTCTCCTGCTAAAATCATTCCAGGCGTGGTATCGGTCAATTAATATCTTTTCAATAGACCATGGCCTCTTCCAACAACTCGACCATGTGACGGTCGCCTATAAGGTCGACCGGCTGTGGTTATCCGACCAGCAGACCACCCTGGCCATGGCAAAGGCGGTTACACCGGCTGTTCAGAATTTGATCAATGTGGCCCATGCTTATGGCGTTCCACCCGATAAGATTCCCGCCGCTTTGACCAGCTATCAGGGCAACTTGGCCTTAGCCAACACCTATCATGCCCGTGCCGTTGCTATTCTCACTGCCTCCCCGAATGGCTTCGACGCCAATGGCTTTGTCAATAACCTGGACATTGCACAGGCAACCACAATAGCCGCCCACCAGGACCTTCAAACAGCGAACTCTTACTCGAATAATATTCTCCACCTGATCGTCGTCATGGCCATATGGCACTATTTTAAGCACTTCCCAGATTCATCGCCGATCTACCCGGCCTATCGTCAAGCCCTCGAAATCTCCGGATATGATTTTATGTTGCAACAAAAAGAACTAAAAATCCACTTTGATAGTCTCATTTATCGCCTCTATCTTTTGGATGGCGATCTTCTCGCTGAAAAATGATCGTCTCTTAACTCCAGGCTGAAAGTGAAAAGCAGCCTGACCTTTCAGCTGTCACACCTTCCGGATACCTATGAGTTGGTGCCAAGTGTCAGATTTCCCTTCGGTGCGCCCATCTCTCACACCTGCACCCAGCTGGTACCGGTCCAGATATACAGCTTCCCGTTGCCCGTATCGTAGGCCAGTTCCATGCCGGAGATCCTGGTGGTGGGCACCGTGCTGACGATGGCCAGGTGCGAATGGATGTCCATTTGTTCCGCCAGGGCTTCCAGGTTGACGATGCTGGGGTCTAGTTGGCCGTTGAAGTTCATGTTGCCCAGGGGGATGTAACCGGCGAAGTTTTGCAGTTGTTTCATCAAGGCTGCCTGGCCAGCTTTGTTCTTTTTGACATCCTTCAGCATGGCTTCGAGTTTTTGGGCCATGGCGCGCGGGTCTTCGTTGACGCGTTTATCCAGGGCTTCCGGGGTGAGTGCGCCGCCGGCTGCCGCCGTCAGGAACTCGGTTTCGCCGATCTCCATGCGCCAGGGCATTTCCTTCAGCGCCAGGTTGAGTTTTTCGGTCACGCCCGCGCAGGTGATCTCATAGGTGTACATGCCGGCCGGATTGATCAGGCCGCCGTTTCCGGGTAAGAGGTTGCCGCTGCCTTCCGCGCCTTTCAAAGTCACCTGGATGTAGTCCCCGCTTTGGTATTTCAGGTGCGGCGGGAACGGGTCGAATTTCGGGGGGGTCGGTTCGAACCAGGCTTGCGGTTCCACTGCGTTGCTGGGTAAAAAGCCCAGGTTGTGGACGGGGCTTAGAGCGGCGTCCGCGTTCAGGCTGTTGTAGATCCAGGCGCTGTTGCCGGTGCCGATCAGTAAAGTGCCGTTGCCCAGGGCCAGCATGCAGTCTGTGTAGGCCTGGCCGTTCAGGTAGATGTTCGTCCAGGTCAGGCCGAAGTCCAGCGAGCGGAAGATGTGGCTCTGCGGGCTGGGGTTGTTGCCGCCCGAGCCCGCCAGGACGATCCCGCCGCCCAAATAGGTCAGGCTGACGATGTTCACGTCGCCGGTGCTCTCCACAAGCGTCCAGGAAGCCCCGTAGTTCGTGGAGCGCCATATTTGCCCATGGATGCCCGTTCCGGCCAGCACAAGCCCGCCTGGCAGCGCACACAGGCTCATTATTTTGGTTTCCGTTCCCAGCCGGCCGACTTTGTACCAGGTGTAGTTGCCGAACGTCAGGGTGCCCATCCAGATATCCCCGGTCGGTTCGGTTCCGGCCAGCAGGACGCCGCCGCCGCAGTTCACCAGGCAGTCGGTCAGCGTTTCGCCGGTCAGGGCCTGGAGCTGGTTCCAGGTCAGGCCGTAGTCGCTGGACTGGTAGATCTGCGTCCCGGGCGTGCCCGATGGATTGTTGTGGCTCGCCATGATGATCCCGCCGCCGCAGTCGATCATGGCGCTCAGGCTGTCGTTGCCGGCGTCATAGACTTCCGTCCAGGTGTTCCCGTTGTCGGCGCTCCGGATAACATAGCCGTTCTGGCTGCCGCACAGCAGGATGATCCCCGGCGCAGGGCTGATCATGGCGTTGATGTTGCTGTGGGTGGTGTCGTGGATGTCCGTCCAGGTCAGGCCGTAGTTGGTGCTCAGGTAGATGTGCCCGTGGTTCGGTGCGGATCCGCCCGCCAGCACAGTTCCATTGCCGAGATCCAATAGGCAGAAAATGTAGTTCAGTGCGGTATCCGGCTGCACGATCTGGTTGAAGGTTGGGGCGGTCAAATGCCTGGCCCCGTATTCGTCCGTCCAGGTGTACTGCCGTTTTTCTTCCACGTTCCGGTCGAAACTGAAGTGCCAGCCGTTGATGGAATAGAGCGGGCTGGCGCCCGCCGCGGCTGCCGTGATGCAGTCCACCGGCGAGAAGAACAATATCTGGTTGTTGCCGTTGTCGGTGGCGAAGACGAAGTATTTTTGCCGCAGCAAAGCGAACATGCTTTGTGCGTCGTTCAGGTCGAGCGGTTTTCCGCTCGGCAGGAACTGCCAGTTCAGCCAGGCTGCCGATGGGTTCATGAAGACGGCCGTCTTGCCGAAGTTCGAGCAGAAGGTGCTGATCACGCTGCTCCAGATGTTGTTGGCTCCGGAGATGTAGCCCACCTGCGGGATCAGGTGCGCGGAGAGGGTCTGGAAGTGCCCGTCCCAGGTGGAACTGACGATGTAGAAGTCGCTGGTGGTGATGGAGTGCACCACTCCCGCGGAAATGATGCCGCGCGTCAGGCAGACCATCGTACGCAGGTGCGGGAAGTCCATGAAGGTTTCGGTCCGGAAGGCCACCACCAGGTCGAGGTCTCCGAGTTCGAACCCCACCGGTTGGGCCAAGACGTATACTTTCCCGGTGGTCTGGTCCTTCACCGTCACGTTGAAATACGGCGCATACGCGCCCAGGTCCATCGCCGCTTCCAAAACAGAATCTAATGTCCTCATATCGCCTCGTAGGGGCGGGTCTCCCTGTACCACGTAGTGGCAAGACCCGCCCCAAATTCATCAATCATCAATCATCAATCATCAATCATCATTCCTAAATACTGCGCGGGTACGTGATGATCGGTGTCCTCGGCAGCAGGTCATCCAGCGGGTTATGGAACTGGTCGTTCCAGCCGGTGATGAAGGGGGTTTGTTGCGGGTTCTGGCGCTCGAAGACCGCCATGCCCTGGATAAAGGCCGCCCGGTACTGCGCGGCCATGCCCATCCACATTTGCATCACGCCGCTGTTCAGGTTGATCTGCTCGATGCGCCCGCTTGCGCGTGCGTAGCAGGCCCGGAAACAGGCTCCATCCAGGAGCGTCGGGTCAGCCGCAGCCGGCAGCGTCGAAGTGACCGCGCTGTCCAGCCCGCTGACCGTGTGGGGCGTGGTGTAATAGACCACGAAGTTGCCGAAGGCTTCCGGGATCTGTAGGCGCACATACGGCAGGCCGGCCGCCCAATAGGCGTTGTAGAGCAGTTTGTAGTTGTTCTGCTGGAAAGGGTCCAATCCTTTCCGGACCACGTCCGTGACATTCAGGATGGTCGGGTCCGTCAGGGGATATTCGTACTGCATTTGCGTGCAGGCGATCACCTGATTTTGGTGCTGCGGTGCGGTCTGGTTCCAGTCGCTCAGCGCCTGGCGGATCGCTGCAGTACAGACGGCCGTGTTGAATTCCGTTCCGTCGTCCATGAACAGCGCCTGCATCTCCGGTATCAATTGTGCCAATGTCAATGCCATAATTCACATCCTTTCATTCGCCCGTAGGGGCGAGCGGCGCTCGCCCTGAACGGCGCTCGCCCTTCTGTTCGCAGGTCACATGAATATCACCACCGAATGTGCATCGTTCCCTGGGTTGGAATATCCCGCCCAGGCCGCCTGCAATTGCGCCAGGCTGTTCACCACCGTGCCGTACACGGTCCCCAAAGATGCGCCGTTCTTCAAGATATAGGTGTTGTAGTCGCACACGCCGCCGCCCGCGTCCGCCGAGGCTCCGCCGAGGTTGAGCGCCTGTGCATTCGGCCCGATGGCCGTGATGACGTTGTGTGTCAGGCTCCAGTTTGCGTTCTTGTCGCCGGTCCCGCCCGCTTCGCTCTTCACGGCCCAATTGCCGGAGGGATTGGTGCCCAGCGCGGTGATGTTGTTGTTGTGCACGTTCTGCCCGGTCGCGCCCTTGAAGAGCACCGCCGCCTGCGCGTTCGCTCCGGCTGCGCCAATGATGTTGGAATTGCGTACTTCCACGTTCGTGCATTCCTTGATGACCAGGCCGTAGTCGTAGGCGGTCAGGCTGTTTAAACTGTCGATCAGGCCCTGGCTGACGCCCGAGCCGATACAGACCGCGTGCCCGGCCGCGCTGCCGGGCTTGGAGACCGTGCAGCCGATCATGCTGATGGTGGTGGGGTATCCGCCATTGTCCGCGTCCGCGCCCAGGCAGACGCAGGTGTATGCGCCCGTGTTGCTCAAGAGGCAGCCGGTCAGGGTCACCGCGCCGCCGTTGATCTGTAGTGCGCCGCCGCCTGCGCCCGCGTCGTTGATGGTGCAGTTGTCGAAGGTCAGTGGGGTCGGCCCGCTGCTGGCCTGGCCCTGCACGCCGAAGTTGGCCCCGGCCGTGTTGCTTTGGATGGTGCAGTTTCGGAATGTCGCCATGCTCGAGGCGTCCCCGTTGCCGTTGATATAAACGCCGACGGCTGGCCCGCTGATGGTGCAGTTGAAAAAGTACAGGTTGTCGTAGGTGGCCGCGGACAGGTACAGGCCGTAGTAGTCGCCGGTCACGGCGATGATCGCGCAGGTGTCGAAGGTGACATAGTTCACCGGGCCGGTAATGCGCAAGGCGTGCCCGCTCGTGCCGCGCGACGTGAATTTGAATTGGTAAAAGTACAAATAGGCCGAAGAGCCGGTGAGGAACGTGTTGTAGGCGGTCGAGGCGTTGCCTTCGACAACCGCATCGCCTTCCACGCCGTCCTGTGAGGCGATATAGGACCAGGTCGCCAGGGCCAGGGCCACGGCCCAATAGCCTCCGCCGTTGGTCTCGATGAATGTTCCCGGCAGCGCCAGCAGGACCGCCCCGGCCGGCAGGTTCGCAAAGGCGTGCGCCAGCGTCAGCCAGGGCAAAGCCAGCGTGCCCGGATTGCCGTCATTGCCGCCCGGCCCGACGTAATAGTACGTCGTCAGGTTGCTGTACGGCGTCTTGGTCCCTTGCGGTGTTCCGATCACATCCCGTATCCAATTCGGATCACGATACAACATATTTCACCATTCCTGATTCATCATTCATCATTCTGCATTCATCATTCCCATAACAGGGGCGGGCCCGTCCGTAGGGGCGAACGGCGTTCGCCCTGCCTGGCGAGAGACGTAGGAGGAGAAAGAACCACGCGCCCGCCCCTGTGGGGCATCCCCGCTATCCTCGGGGAAAACCTTACTACCCTGAGCGAAGACGAAGGGTTACTACCCTGAGCGAAGACGAAGGGTTACTACCCTGAGCGAAGACGAAGGGTTACTACCCTGAGCGAAGACGAAGGAGCCTGCTACTGCTTCGCCGTCGCCCCTGCCGCTGCCGCCGCCGCCGAGGCCCGCTGCGTCATGTTCTGGGTAAGGCCCTGCGCGGTCATGGGATCCACCGGATCGCCGCTCGTAGGGGCAAACGGCGTTTGCCCTGACGGCGTTGACCCTTGCCCGGAAACGGGCGGGAACCTCGCGTCCGCAAAATCATAAAATCCCGAAGTGATCAGCCCCAGCGCCAGGCCGAAGATGACCACCGCGAACCAGGCCGCGTAGCCCACCGGCATGCCCGAGGCCGCGATCTTGTACAGAATGCCCAGGATCAGCCCCAGCAGCAGCGAGACCAGCGCCAGCCATCGCCCTTTCAGGCCCAGGCTTTTCAGCGCCTCGATCAATCCAAAGATCACCGCCACCAGCGGTATTCCACCAACCATAAGGGTTGTAACGTCCATATTTTTCCTTTCGTGGGAGGCGGGCCCATGCCCGCCTCCCGTCAACGGTAGAACAGGTTAATATAAAATTTCCGTAGGGGCGAGTCCTGAGCGAAGACGAAGGGCTCGCCCTGAGCGGCGCTCGCCCTGAGCGGCGCTCGCCCTTTTATGGTTCAATATCCCGAGGGTTCCCCCGGCCCCGGGATCTTCGCATCCGGGTAGGGCGTGTCCGGCGTGCCCTTCACGAACGGCATTTGCGCCGGGGCCGTACCCCAATCCTCGAAGGCATCCCCGCCCGGATACGGCGGCTGGAATACATGGTCATCATCCGGCTCGGGCAAATGCGGGTGATTGGTGGCATCCTGGTGCTGGCTTTGGCCGGGCTCCTGGATGTCGCCATCTTTTTCATCAACGTCATGCGTCATCTTCATGGTTTCACCTCTTCTGTGAACTTGTCGGGGCGAGCGAACGGCGTTCGCCCTGAACGGCGTTCGCCCTGAGCTCGCCCGGTTTTTGAGACTTTATGTGGAGAAATCGATTGCGCAGCTTTCGGCGTAATAACTTGCTCTTCCTCTGCGCGCAGCTCTCGGAACGCCTTCTCCACATCCCGCGCCACCTCCATGGGTGTATCCGTGATCCGGCCATCCGCCAGGATGACGGTGAAGCCGTGATCGTGTTCGCACCAGGTCAAAGGCGCAGAATCGGACAGTTTGGCTATGGCTTGCGCCATGAGGTACTGTTTGGGATCGTCCGGGTTTCCTTCTGGCATAATTCTCCTTTCGTCATTCGTCGTTGGGGCGAACGGCGTTCGTCCTGAACGGCGTTCGCCCGGTTCATGGGTGCTGTAGGGGCGAGCGGCGCTCGCCCTTTTTCATCGAGTTACATCCTCGCGGTGAAATTCACCACCGCGCTCAGCAGGTCCAGCGTGGCCGTCGCCGGCTGCACGATGGACAGGGACAGCAGCGCATACTGCGTGTTGGCCAGCCAGATCGGCGTGGTCAGCGTGTTCACCATCTTGTGGTAGCCGGTCCCGATCAGAGTGGCTTGCGCCGGCAGGTACGTGATGGTTTGGGCCGCCACGGTCGGCGCAGATCCGTCCGCGTTGCGTGTGATCAGGTTCAGGGTGGGTGTGATGCTGGTCATGGCCACCACGCCGATCCAGAAATCCACTTCGATGGATTTCAGGTAGCTGCCTTTGTTGTTGGCGCTGACGGCGTTCGAGGGGATTTCGATCGGGATGTTCACCGTCACGGTTTGGGCAGCCGCTGCCAGGTGCATGGCCACGGTTCCGGCCGTCTGGCCGGCCGCCATGCTCCAGGTGCCGGTCACCAGGTGGATGAAGGTCGGCGGCAAATACTGCGCCATGGCGGTGTCGTGCACGTATCCGCCCAATTGGCCGTCACGGATCATGGAATTGCGAACGGCTTGCAGGAATTTGTTCATCTTGCTTTTTGGTTTGACTTGCAAAATCTCGTTCATTCGGTTTGGTCTCCTATTGAAACAAATTGAAATATTCGTAGGGGCGGGTCTGTGACCCGCCCTTTTTTCGGTTAGGTGAGGTTAGCTCGAAGCGTTATTCTTGCTCAGCGCTCTCCAGTTGGCGATGCCCACGGCCAGGAACTGCCGCACTTTCAGCCGGCTTTCGTCGTTGGCGAACATGGCCGGGTCCATTTCGTTGCCGGCCAGGACGATCTGCGGCATGACGCCGAAGATCTCGCCGATCATGATGCCCGGCAGAATGTTGGGATCCGCCACAGCCGCCCAGGCGTAGGAGCTGGTGGCCGAGAAGTCCGGCACGACGATGGGTTCCACGTAGCCAAAGACCATGTTTTCACCGCCGTTGTTCATGCCGGCCGTCCAGGAGCGCAGGAACAGGTCGTCTGCCGCGCCCTTTTTGTTGATCGGGACGAGGCAGAACTTTGGCCGCACGGCCTGCGGTTTGCCGGTGCCGTAAATACCGGCCGCGTTCTGGATATGCATAGGCTGGTTGTACATCTGCGCTTCTACCGCGCGCCAGGCGGTCAGGTCGGAGCCAAGGGCCGTGGTTAGCAGGTTGCCATGTCCGCCTGCTGTGGTTTGGGCGGTGTTGTTGAACAGGTTGCCGCCATCGCTGGTGGTCGGTCCCACGCCGCTGTTATACGTGAACAGGTTCGAGACCTGTGCGGAGATGTTGCGGATCCCGCCCATGGCCAGTTCGTCCGGCAGGCGCACGAAGGCCCGCAGGTTATCCCGCAGGATCGCTTCCAGGGTCAGGCCGATGTAGCCGCCGTATTTGCCCCAGGAGCTTTGTTCGCCGTTATCGCCGATCGGGATTTCGGTGTACTCGCCTTTTTCCGCCACGGTGGGTAATTGCCCAACCGTACCAGTGATCAGCCAGTCGATGCTGTTCAGGGTGTCGAAGTGCTCCACCACCACCAGTTTTTCCCACCAGTTGTAGCCGGCCTGGCCGTACTTGGTCCAGGCGTTTTCCAGGCGTTTGTTCAGGGCGTTCTTCACCACCACCGGGAAGGTGGTGGTGTCGCCCAGGCTGAATTCCGTCATGGCGTTCTCGCGGAAGTAGCCGCCCACGAAGTCACGGTCGCCGGTCAGGAGCAAATAGGCTTCCTTGATGCCGCTCAAGCGCGGCACTTTCACGTTGGCTTCTTCTTTCGAGCGGGTCACCTGGAAAAGGTCTTCGATGGCGATCCGGAGTTGGTCTCCGCCCGTCCAAAGGCCGTCGATGCGGCCGGGCCCTTTCACGGTGCGTTGGGCGGTCAGGGCCGCCACTTCATCTCGGGCTTCCTGGATGGCGTTGGTCAGTTCGGTGGCTTTGAAGGCTTTGCCTTCGAAGTTCTTACGGATGCGGTTCTGCACGATCTCGGGCAGCCGGGAGGTGCTCAGCCCGGTTTCGAGCAGTTGGGCGCATTGCGCCACCAGGATCTGGTTGCTCTGTTCGAGCTGGGCCTGCAAAGCCGCTTGCCGCTGGGTTTCGCCCAGCAGTTCGGCCGCAGCCGCCTGGTTCGCTTCCAGTTGCGCCTGGATACGATTCGCCGTAGGGGCGGACGGCGTCCGCCCTTCCACTACGGGCGCATTGTTGGCGGGCGTCTGCCCGCCGGTTGTTGGGTCACTCATAAAATCTCCTATCTTACGGGCCGACGCCTGGACCGGATTGTCCAAGTCGTGAATTACGGGCTGTGACTGCCCGGTAATCTCGTTATCTTGCTCCCCTCGCCTGACGTGCACTTCGTCAGGAGAGGGGTCGGGGGTGAGGTCGTTCGTGTATTGCAGCACCGCGTCAATCCCCGTTCCGTTCACCGCCGCCGCGTTCACCGCGCTGGTTTCCTTGCCGCGCGGCCCGGTGAACAGCAGTTCGCAGGTCTTGCCGTTGTAGGTCTGGCCGGGCACGTGGTTGCAGGTGGCCTCCCGCATGATGCTCTTATTGCAGGTCGTGCAAAGCACGTCCTTCCAGAACCAGCCGATCGAGAACCGGTCGATCCGGCCTTCCACCAGGTCCAGCATCCCGCGCCGCGTGGTCACGCGGATGGTCTGGTCGAATGTTTTCGTTTCCGGGTTGTAGGCCGCCTCCTGGATCGTTCCGTCCCGGGCGTCGATGTCCTGCGTGTCGTGGTTCCTCAGGAACGGCATGCCGGCGAAACTGGCTCCGAAGGCTTCCAGGTCCGCTTCCGGGAAGGTGTAGTGGTTCTCGTTCGGGCCGTAGCGGTACACGTGCGCCTTGAAGTCGATGTGGTCCAGCTCCCCGCTCTCGATCTTCGGCAGCATCTCGGCGCGTGGCAGCAACTGCAATGATGCTGATAAAGGCAAACTGAATAAAACCGGTGGGAATTTCATAGATCTCCTTGTACGGGCGGGCGGTGCCTGCCCTGTCCATCATCGTCATACTGTCGCTCTTCGACCAATCGATACACCCAAGTTCCTCGCACGCGCTCGATATCGTTGCTTTCTCTCAGCGTGTGCAGCACGCGGTACAGCGCCTGGTCGCAGCATTCCAGCACATCTTTCAATTCAGCCGCCTGGCTGGGGCCGAATATCGCCAGGTGATCCAATATCCGTTGCTCCGCTTCCTGTCCGGTCTTACGCGGCCTGCCGACTGGGTTGCAGAAATGCATTGTACGGGCAGGTCTTGTACGGGCAGGTCTTGTACGGGCAGGTCTTGTAGGGGCAGGTCTATGACCTGCCCTATTTCTTCTTCGCGCCAATTCCTCCGGCGTGATGGCCACCAACCCGTGTTCCGTCCGAAAATCTCCATGTTCGGACACATGAGCTCTGTTCCGGATCATTCTATGCCATCGATCGTAGGGGCGAGTCCTGAGTGAAGACGAAGGGCTCGCCCTGATGTTTCTCGCCATAATCCCAATTTCTTCATACGCCCGCCACCAGCAGCAGCGCGATCACGATCAGCAGCAGGAACGCGCCCAGCCAGAACAAGATCAAAAACTCATCCAAGTCCATGTTTCCTACCTCCTATCACCTATCAGCTATCCGCTGATTCTCCCGAACTCGGCTCATCGCTCGAATCGGCCCCGCCCAGCTTCATGCCGGGTTCGCTTGGGCCGGTGCCCTGGCCTTTGTCTTCGGTCGCCACGCCGCCGTCTGCCTGGGCCTGCTGGATTTGCTTGCGCAGGATCTTCGGCACTTGCGCGTCTTCGCCGAAGCTTTCGCCGGCCATGCGGTAGACCAGTCTTAGGAACTCGGCATCGTCAACGCCGCCACGGTCGAAGATGTCCGCGATGGCCGGGTAACTCCGCTGGATGGCCTGCGCCAGGGTGGCGTTATCGCGTTCGGTGATGTCCGGGCCTTCGATGCTGACCAGGTCGGGCCGCAGGTGCATCTGTGGGGCCGCCTGGCGGCGATATCCCACCGCTATTTTGGCCAATTTCGTGATGAAGCGGATAAAGGCTTGCTGGTTCTGTTCCAGGCTCTTGAAGGCTGGAGTGCCGGCGGCTTCGGCCGTGGTTTTGGTGGAGCTTTCCGGTTCGGCCAGGAAGTGGATCGGAATGCCCGCGCCGATGGCGATCATCTTCTTGATGCTCAGGCCGTCTTCGTTGGCGTCGTGGCTGTCGAGCTGTGGGGCCAGAATGCCCCAATCTTCGGATGCGTCGTGCACCAGCACGCTGCCGGGCGGGGGTGGGTTGGCGGCTATTTCGTTCTGGCGGGCGTCCCGGGCGGCTTTGTCCGGGAATTCGCCCCGCACAACGTACATGAAGGCATTCCGATAACGGTTAAGACGAGCACGGTCTTCGAGCCACTGGCTGTATCTTCCGACCCAGGGCAAAAGGGGAGCCAGGTCCGGCTCACCAAACTTACAACCCACTGGACGGTTCGTGGCGTAGTGGACAATAAAAGCCGTTTGGGTAAAGGTGTTGTCGAATGCTGGGGTCGGCTCTTCGTCCAGCTTGGTCGGGATGAAGAATTGTTCTTGTCGTACGTCATTTTGGCTCACCTGGATGTCCTTGATCATTTCGGCCGGGATGGGTCTCACGTAGCTCATTCCGGAGACTTCATCCACCGAGAACAAGATAAACAGGTCTCCGGTGCGGGTGAGTTCGTCCATCCATTCCGGGATCTGTTCGTCCATGGCGTTCTGGTCGTCGTTCCACCACTTCTGTAGGTACTTGTGGGTGGCGTTGTGGCTCGATTTCACCGCCAGGCCTTCGCCCACCATGAATTCGGTGAAGATATCCACCACGCGCCGGGCCACTGGGTTGATCCGCCAGGCCCGCAGGCATTCGGCCAGGATCGTCATGCGGTCGTAGCGCGTGCGGGATGTGTATACGCCGTTCAGGCCCATCGGGAAGAAGTTCGCGTCCGTGATCGGGCTCGCGCCCTCGGCCAGTTTGGCCTGCACCACGCGCTGTTGGCGTTTCCCGCCCGTTGGGGCGGTCGCCGTCCGCCCTGATGGTCTTGTAAACCGTCCGAATAATCGTTCCGCTAATGATGGCATTACATGGCCTCCAAAAGTTCCCGACCAATGAACTCGGTATACATGGGTGGTATCGCTTCCGCCAATTCTTCGTGTGTCATCCAGTCAATCCCCATGGCCTGTTTGCCATCTTCGGTATTGAAACTATTGCCGACAACACAGATGGCCTTCGCTCCATTGGCAAAGGATGAATGATGCGAAGCGCCGCCGTAAAAGCTTGCGGTATATAATTTTCGGCATTGGTGTGAAAAAGGTAGAAAATAAATCCGTGGATTGGTTTCAAATATCCGGTGCCGGATCAGTGGCAGACCGAACATCGTGCCGCATAGCATCACCGGATCAATAAGCGGTGCTAAGACCACATTTTCAATGATGTAAGGCTTGCCAATTTCAAAGAGCAGATTCCGCACAGCCTCGACCAATTTTGGATATTCTTTCACACCTGGCAACATGCGCAGGCGGCTATAACCCTGACAGGGCGGTGAGGCATGAATTACGTCGAATTCCCGGCCATGTTCAGCCAGGTATTCCAGTGCGTCCGCCTGGTGAAACTCAAATGGATAGTGCTTTTGCGATCCTTTGTCTATTCCAACAACCTCAAATCCCGCGCGGCTATATCCCATAGCCGCCCCACCTGCACCACAAAATAGATCAAGAAGTCTCATCATTTTTCTACCAGCTATCTGCTACCAGCTACCAGCTATCTCCACTCGTTTTCCATGTCCAGCATGGTCGTCAGGAAGTCGATCGGCTGGAAGGCGTCCGCCTGTTCTTTCCACAGGTCGAAGTTCCACTGCAAGGCTTGTTCCGCTTTCACTTTCCGTTGCAGCAGCACTGCGTGCCTTGCCGCGCGCAGCGCCTCGCGTTGGGATTTGAGCGCCAGGCGCGCCGCCTTGCGTTCGGCCAGCAGGTACAGGCGCTCGTTGCGTTTTTCCATGCGGACAAGTTCCCGCTCCGCCCTGATCTTCAGACGCAAGGCTTTCTTGAGCGCCCGCATTTCGGCTTGCAGGAGCAGCTTTTCCAAAGTGCGCTGGCTGTGGTGGACGGGTTTATGCGGGTGTGTGGAGCGGATGCGCGCTGAGTGCAGGCGGTTCGAGGATGGCTTGGCCTTGCGGGTCGAGAGTTTCCGGCCGTCCGGGGTGTAGTAGTGGCTGGCGCTGCCCGATTTTGCCCGTGCGGTGCGTTTGATCGGCCCGAAGGGATCGTATCCCACCACTTTGCCGCCGTTCTCGCTGGGTGTTCTCGCAAGCGCGCGGTGGGATGCGGCCGGGGTTTTCTTGGCCGTGCCGCCTTTGCCGTATGACGAGGGCGTATAGTGCGCCAGGCTCTCGCGTGTGTTGCGGGTCGCGCCGCCGTACATGCTTGCGCTGGATTTATCGTTCGGAAAAGCGCCTTTGGACGTGCGTGGCAGGTGGAAGCCCTGCATGATCTGGGTTTGGGGCAAATACATGTGCTTGGCCGTGGTGGGGAAGGTCATGGACTTGGTTTGACCGCGATAGCCATAGCCCGAGCCGAATTGATACCCATGCGCGATGGATTGAACGATCTCCTGGATGGTGCGGGTATCGTTCCACCAGGAGTTATAGGAATTATCGTCAACCCGCTCTTTTTCGGTTGTGGAACGTTCCTGTTGGTAGATCCGGCCGTGATCGGGAAGCATATTATTTCCCCGTCAGGAACCTGACCATCGAAAAGACCAGGGTCAGCAGTGAGATCGCCCCGCCGCCCAGGCTGAAAGACATCAGCAGCTTCACCTGGCTGACCACATCCCGGATGCTCTTCAAGTCCGCTTCCGTCGCCGACTTCCACGCCTCCAGCGCCGCCACCTTTTCTTTCAGCACAATAATGTCATCATACGGAGCCACGTGCTTAATTTCCATTTGTACCTTCTTCCTTCTTATTCCTTACTCATCACTCACTCCTCAAAACTCGCACCTTCCCCGGCACGGGCGGCCGGCGGCCAACTGTCCTTAAACAGAAAACACGACAAGGTGTGGGCCTTGCCGTGCCTGCAATAATACTAGAACATATTTTCTAATTTGTCAAGGGTTTTCCACCGGAAAGCATCATCATATACACCTGCCTGAAAGACAGGTATACTCGCGTTCTGTCGGCGGCCAGCCCCGCCGGGAGCTTACCAACCCTGGAGAGGTGAATATGTCCGAGATCTATACCCTGCCTCTATCCGACTTGAATGCCAACCTTGAAACTGTGGGGGGAAAAGGCCTGTCCCTGGCCAAACTTGCCCGGGCCGGGTTACCGGTGCCAGGCGGTTTCCATGTGACCAC
Source organism: uncultured Chloroflexia bacterium (assembly GCA_963837875.1). Taxonomy (GTDB): domain Bacteria; phylum Chloroflexota; class Anaerolineae; order Anaerolineales; family Villigracilaceae; genus UBA877. Next base: position 826,285 of record CAWIOV010000001.1, on the reverse strand, counting down.
GCAGGCGTATCAGCGTTTTGTCGCCGCCAGCGGACTCCAACCCTGCATATTGGAACTGCTCGAAGGTGCCGACCCAACCCAGCCTGACAGCCTCGCAGGGATCGCGCGGCAGATCGGTTTGCTCTTCGACGCAGCCCCGATCCCGCCAGAGATCGGCGCCGCTATCGCAAGCGCGTATGCGGTCATGCCGGCTGCACCTGTCGCCGTGCGCTCCTCTGCCACTGCGGAAGACCTGCCTGGTTTGTCGTTTGCCGGCCAGATGGAAACCTATATCAACATGCGAGGTCAAGAGCAGGTTCTGGATGCAGTCAAACGCTGTTGGGCTTCGCTGTGGACCGCCCGGGCGATTGGCTATCGGGCCACGAACGGCATCGCCTCCGAGCAGGTCAGCCTGGCGGTGGTCATACAGGCACTCGTGCCGGCCGAATCCGCCGGTGTCATGTTCACAGCCGATGCGTTGACCGGCCGGCGCGACCGGGTAGCGATCAACGCAGCCTGGGGGTTGGGGGAGGCGGTGGTCGGGGGGCAGGTCACGCCCGATACGTACACGCTGGATAAGTTCACCGGGAAGGTTGTGGAACAGATCATTAGCCGCAAGGATACGCAGACCGTGCGCACCCGGTCTGGAACGCAGGCAGAGCCGGTGCCGGAACGCCAGCGCAGCCGGGCCGTGCTCACGCCGGCGCAGGTCACCAAGCTGGGCCAGCTTGGCATGAAAATTGAAGAGCTTTTTCAACAGCCAATGGATGTAGAGTGGGCGTTCGCGCACGGCCGTTTTTTTATCCTACAGGCCCGCCCGATCACCAGCCTGCACGGTCATGATCCCGTCAATGGCGAGTGGAATGACAGCCTGGCCGGCGATTTCCTGTGGACGCGCGCCAACTATGGCGAAGCCGTGCCGGATGTGATGACGCCTTGCACCTGGTCGCTCGTCCAGATACTGCTCGACAATGCCGATCCATCCATCGGCCCGTACCACTACGGTAATATTGCCGGGCGGCTGTACGCCAACCTGAGTGAAGCTGCCTCGCTGGCTGCCGCGTTCGGGCTGAAACCAAAAAGCTTTGCCAATTTGATCGAAACCGGCTTTGGGAAGCTCCCCGAAGGCGTGGAGATCCCGATCATCCGGTTGTCGCCCTGGCGCGTGCTGATCCAATCGCTGCCGATGGTGCTCCGCGATCTGGCGCAAATGGGTTCCAACCTGAAGAGACTGCCGGCTTTCCTTTCCGAGGCTCCCGCACGCTCCGAGGCGCTCAAGGCTCGCATCCAGGCGGTTTCAGACTCCGCCGGGCTGGCCGCTCTCTGGCAAGGCGGGATCTCCCCATTCTTCCTGGAGTGCTGCCGCATGGTGCAGGCCTCTGCCAACCAGGGCGGGGCTGCCATCCTGACGATCCCGCGCAACCTGCAGAAGCTGGTGGGGGAGCAGGATGCCAACGCATTGCTGACCGGGTCTGGAGCGGATGCAGTTCCGCTGGCGAGCCTTGGATTGCTGTTAGGCCTGACGCAATTGGCCAAAGGGGAGATAGACCGGGCCAGCTTTGCCCGGCAATTTGGTCATCGCAGCCCGCACGAGGCGGAAGTATCCACAGCGCGCCCGGCCGAAGACCCGGACTGGATCGACCAGCAACTCGCCGGATTAACCCGGTCAAAGCAGGCCGCGACGGAGATGCTCACCCGCATGGATGCCACCCGCCAGGCTGCCTGGGAACAGGTGCGCGCCCGTTATCCGCGCCGGGAAAAGTCGCTGCGCCGCCAGATCGAGCGCTGGTCGAGGGTCGCGCACGACCGCGAAGGGGCGCGCTCGGAGGTAATTCGGGCCCTTTGGGTGGTGCGCCTCTTTGTCCTGCGCGCCGGCTCGCTGACCGGGCTGGGCGGGGATATTTTCTTCCTGTCGATCAATGAGATCCTGGCTGCGCTGGCCGGCCAACGGGACGCGCTTGTTCATATCCCGGCCCGGCAGGCAGCCTACCAACGCTACTGTGCCCTGCCGCCCTATCCGCTGCTGGTGCGTGGGCAATTCGACCCGTTCCAGTGGGCCGCGCAGCCCGACCGGCGCAGCGATATGTTCGACGCCAGCCGCCCTGGCACGCCGGCCGGCCCTGCCATCACCGGATTCCCGGGCGCGGCCGGCGTGGTGGAAGGCTTGGTGCGCGTGATCGCCACCTTCGAGCAAGGCGATGCGTTGCTGGCCGGCGAGATCCTGGTGACCAACGTTACCAATGTAGGCTGGACGCCACTCTTTCCGCGTGCGGCCGCAGTGGTAACCGACGTGGGCGCGCCATTATCACATGCTGCCATCGTGGCGCGCGAGTTGGGTATCCCAGCCGTGGTCGGCTGCGGGGATGCCACCATGCGGCTGAAGACAGGCGACCGGGTCCGCGTGGATGGCGGGAAGGGGCTTGTGGAGATATTAAAACCCGTCCTTAACTGATTATTAGCATGCTACATTATTGACTTGACTGGCAGGCAAGTCTGTGGAATAATATTCCTGCCCCCGGTTGGCTGCCCCCCTCAGCCAGCCGGGGGTATTTTTTTTAGTATCTATCCAAAAATTATAGAATTACCGCATTTGAGTATTTGCAGCTTCGCCGCACATACTCAAATGCGAATTTCTCCTGAATTTTCGGATAGGGCCATAGTCTTACAGGCCGGGGTGGGCGGACAGGTTAACGGTCGATCCTTTGCAAAGCCGCGATAAGCAGGAGCAGGAAATCGATATCCACCGGCTTCGTGAGAACCGTTTTGATGCCTTCGGCCAGGCCCTGCTGGATCAACTCATCCGCAGCGTAGGCGGTCATGAAAATGGTGGTGGTAGCCGGGGAGAGCTTGCGGGTTGCCCGGTAGAGCGCCAACCCGTCCATGTCGGGCATTTTGACATCCGTCAGCAGCACATGCACAGAATGTGCGCGCAGGATCTCCAGAGCCTCCGCACCGGATGTGGCGGCATAGGCCTGATACCCCGTGGCGAGCAGGATGTCCACCATGGCAGTGGCCATGGAGGGGTTATCATCAACGATCAGGACGGAGAAGGGTGTAGGCATGCAGAGTGCAGTTAGCGGTTGGCGGTTGGCAGGGAGAGGGTAAAGGTGGAACCCTGGGCAGGGCTGCTGGTGACTTCGATGCGGCCGCCGTTGGCTTCGGCGAATTTTTTACTGACGGCCAGGCCAAGCCCGATGCCGCGTACCTTGGTGGTAAAGAGTGGTTCGAAGAGCCTGGCCATATTTTCGGGCAGGATACCTTCACCCGTGTCATGGACGGCTATGGCGACCAGGTCTCCTGCCTGTGTGGCCGAGATGGTCAGGCTGCCGTTATTTTTCATGGCCTGGCAGGCGTTCGTGATAAGGTTGCCGAGGATCTGTTGGATCTGCAGCGGGTCGGCAAAGGCCGCCGGGAGGCTCTCCGGCAGGGCCAGGCTCACCTGGACGGAGGCAGGCACGGGAAAACGGGCCAGGGATTGTTGGACCAGGTCAGGGACGGAGACGGGCTGGCGGTCGGGGGAAACCACGCGCCCAAAGTCGAGCAGGTCACCGATGATCCTGGCGGCGGTCTGCACTTCCTGCTCGATCATGGCATGGTGCTCCTTGATCTTCTCGCTGGCATCGGGTTGGACCAGTTTGAGATAGTAAACGGAGCTGCTGATCACGCCGAGCGGGTTGCGCAGTTCGTGGCCCACGCCGCCAGCCAGTTGCCCGAGCACGGCCAGTTTCTCCTGGCGGATCAGTTTTTCCTGTGTCTCTTGCAGGTCACGCGTCCGTTCCTTGACACGTTCCTCCAGGGTGCTGGCGTAATTTTGGGCCTCCGCGTACAGGCGCGCTTTCACCATGGCCATCGAAACCTGGCCGGCCAGGGTTTCGAGGAATTCGGCCTGCTTTCCGAAATCCCGTTCGGTAGCCGCTGCCAGGCCGATCACACCGATCACTTCCTCCCCGTTGCGCAGAGGCAGGGCCGCAAAGGATTTCAGGCTGGCTTGCTTGCATTCCTCCCAAGTGCAGCGCACGTCGTTATAAATATCGCGGGAAAAGAGCGCCTGGTTCTGCGAGACTGCCAGGCCGCACATGCACTCGCCCACACGATGTTCGGGGATGGAGCCCAGCTTGATGGAGGCATCCTGCGGCAGCATTTCCTTCAGAAGCAACCTTTTCCCGGCACGCAGGAAAAGGAAGGCCAGGTCGGGTTGGACGGCGTTCTGGATGCCCTTCAACCCGACCGCGTAAACCTGTTCCAAGGTCGCCACGGCGTTGACCGCCTGCCCGGCCATGTTCAAGGCGGCCAGTTCGGCGGAACGCTGGCGGATCTTTTCCTCGGCGCGCTTGCGGTCAATGGCAATGGCCACCTGGGCAGAGACAAATTCCAGGATGTGCTGGGACTGTTCGTCGTAGGCATCCGGATCGGAATAGTGCTGGACCGCCATCACGCCGATGGTATTGCCTTCGATGACCAGCGGCGCCCCCAGCCAGACGGCCGAGCGCGCGCCCAATTGGGCCACTTCTCCGCTCCGTTCCAGTTCTTGCCGGCGCGCCTCGGAACATAACAGGGATTGGCCTGTGCGGAGCACATAGGCGGTCAAGCCATTTCCGGGTTGCAGACCCTGCAGGAAGGGATGGTCCACGGTATCCTCGAAATAGGGGAAGCGGAGCAGGTCTTGTTCCGGATCGTATAGGGCAATGTAGAAATTGTCCGCCGACATGACCGAGGCGACGGCCTGGTGGATCTGCGGATAGAGTTCTTCCAGGGAGTGGGTCGCTTCGGCGGCCGCGACAACCTGGTAGGCAGCCTGCTGGAGCATTTGCGCCTGCCGGCGGGCGGTGATATCCAATACGGAAACGAGCACTTTTTCAAGGCTGCCTGCATAGCCAGATACGGTGGACCATTTAAGGCTGACGATGAGCTTACGTCCATCGAGAGTGTAGTTTATGTTATCCCATTCAAATCCATCCCGACCTTCAGCAATACTGACGAATTCCTCCACAAAGCCTGATATGGCGCCAATCCGAATAACCTGGTCGAGGTTCCCGGTGAGTTGGGCCTTTTCGGTCGCTCCCAGCATGGCTAGAGTGGCCGCGTTGACATCCAATACTTTGATCTCATGGATACATTCGGTCAGCACAGCCGGGTGGCTGTTAAAGAATTCCCGAAAATCGGTCACCCCCGACTGGCGCAGCGTTTCGATATGGCGCTTGAGGGCTGAAAAATCTTCCTCCCAGAGCGCAATGGGCGAATCCTCGAACAGGCCATGATAGCGCTTTTCACTGGCGCGCAGCAATTCTTCGGCCTGCTGGCGTTCGGCCAGTTCCTGGCGGGCCTGCTGGTAAAGTTGGCTGTTCTTAATGGCAATGGCAACCTGGGTGGAAAGCAGTTCCAGGGTCTGGATCTGGGTTTGCGAATAGGCCGAGGCTGCCAGCGATTGCATGGATAAAATGCCGATGGCATGATCGTTCAAGATGAGCGGGACACCCAGGAAGGATAGCTTGGGTTGGCCTGTGCCGATCACCCGGCTGAGTCCGTCAGGCAGTTTGGTCACATCCGGGATATAGAGGGTCTGGCGGTTCTTAAGGACGTGGTTCAACACGCCGGGGAGGTCGCTCAGGCGGCGCGGCGGCAGGCTGGGGCGCTCCCCATCGTTGGTAATGAACGGGACAGTGATATGGCCGGTGGCGTCATCATAGAGAGCCAGGTAAAAAGTATCGGTGTCGCCGATCTGTCGGCATTGTTCATAGATGGTTTGCAGGAGCTGGTCAAAATCCAGGCCGGCGGTAATTTTTAGCCCGATCTGGTTGACCATGCGCAACTGGTCGGCCGCCAGGTGGGCGGCCTGTTCGCTGAGGCGCAAGGCCTCTTCGGCATGCCGGCGTTCGGCCAGTTCCTGGCGGGCCTGCTGGTAAAGTTGGCTGTTCTTAATGGCAATGGCAACCTGGGTGGAAAGCAGTTCCAGGGTCTGAATCTGGGCCGGCGAATAGGCGTCCAGCGAGCGAGACTGCATGGACAAAATGCCAATGGCGCGCTCGTTGAAGACCAGCGGGAATGTGACCATAGAATGGGTATATATGCCAGGCTGGCGCACAGGAATAATCCCGGCGGGAAGATCGGATAGATCGGGGATGTAGAGGGTCTGGCGGTTTTCCAGGATGTACCCGGCCACGCCGGGGGTATCGCTTAAGCGACGCGCAGGGATGCTGAAAGGCTGCCCATCCCGGAAGCTGAGCGGAAAATGTAACATGCCGGTATCTTCGTCATAAAGAGCCAGGTAAAAAGTATCGGTGTCACCGATGTGTTGGCATTGTTCATAGACGGTCTGCATGAGCTGGTCGAAATCCAGGCCGGCGGTGATCTGGAGCCCGATCTGGTTGACCATGCGCAACTGGTCGGCCGCCAGGTTCGCGGCCTGTTCGCTGAGGCGCAAGGCCTGTTCGGCGCGCCGGCGTTCGGCCAGTTCCTGCCGGGCCAGTTGGTAAAGCTGGCTGTTCTGGATGGCGATGGCGACTTGAGTGGAAAGCAGTTCCAGGGTCTGGATCTGGGCCGGCGAATAAGCCTCCAACGAATGCGAATGCAGCGACAAAACGCCGACCGCCTGCTCGTTCAAGATCAGCGGGACGCCCACGAACGAGCGCATGAGCGTGCCAGGCCCCTGGAATGGAGTCAATCCGGCCGGCAGGTGAGCCGTATCGGGGAGGTAGAGGGTCTGGCGGGTTTCGAGGATGTGCCCAACCAGGCCGGGCTGCTGGCTGGCGTTGCGCACAGGAATGTTGTAACGGTGCCCATCGTTGTAATAGAACGGGGCGCTGATCGTGTCAGTGGCAACATCGTAGAGGGCGAGGTAAAAAGCGTCCGTATCACCAACCTGCTGGCATTGCTCATAGATGGTCTGCAGGAGCTGGTCGAAATCCAGGCCGGCGGTGATCTGGAGCCCGATCTGGTTGACCATGCGAGACTGGTCGGCCGCCAGCCGGGCGGCCTGCTCACTGCGTTGCATCGTCTCTTCGGCCTGCTTGCGTCCGGTGATGTCACGCGAGTAGCCGGTGGTGCCGACCACGACGCCTTTATCATCCAGGAGAGGCATTTTGAAGGTCTCGAACCAGGTGGTCACGCCACGGTCGAAGATGGGTTCTTCGACGATAATGGGAGCTTTGGACTGGATGACCCGGGCATCATCCGCCCGGTATCTTTCGGCGAGTTCCCGGGGCCAGATATCCAGGTCGGTCAGGCCGGCGATTTCCTCCGGGGCTGTTTTCCCGCAGGAGAGGGCGAAGGCCCAGTTGACGGCCAGGAAACGGCCATCCGCATCCTTGAGCCAGACCAGCCCAGGCTGGTTTTCCAGGATGGCGGTGAGGTACGATTCACGCAAGCGCAGGGCTTCTTCGGCCTGCTTGCGGGCGGTGATATCGCGGCTGGTGACAACAATGCTGCCCACATCCGGGTTGCCCAATAAATTTCGCTCGACCGTATCGATCCAGCGCCAGGTGCCATCTTTATGGCGGATGCGGTACTCGTACCGGTAGGGCTTTTCCGGATGTTCAACCAACTCCGCCCAATGGCGGCGGACACGCTCCAGGTCGTCGGGATGCACGGTCTCGAAGATGCTATGCCCGAGCCGCTCTGCGTCGGTAAAGCCATTCAGGCGATCGTAGGTGGGACTGCGATACAAGATCGTGCCAGTGGCATCGGTAAAAAGAATGGCGTCCTCGCTGTTCTCGATGACCGCCCGGAACATGCCTTCGCTTTGACTAAAGGCTTCTTCGGCCTGCTTGCGGGCAGTGATATCCACCATCTCGGTGATGAAGTAAAGCGGCCGGCCGTCTTCGGCGCGGCGCAGGGTGGTGCTTACCTCGGCCCAGACAACGGCCCCGCTCTTGGACATAAACCTTTTGGTAAGGCGCACCGAATCTTTTCCGCCGGAAAGAAGGGCGGCGTGGACAGCCAGATTTGATTCCAGATCCTCCGGGTGGGTGATCTCCTGCCAGGTTTTTTTTTGGAGCTCGGCCCGGGTATAGCCCAGAATGTCGCAGAAAGCCTGGTTGACGGTGATCTTCCCGGAAGGCAAGGTGAAGGATTTTCCGACGATGGAATGCTCGAACATGAACTCGAATTTATCCACCACAGCGCTTCTGGCGGCCGCGGTCCGGGAGGTTTTCTTGGGGGGAGCAGGATTCTTTTTAGGAGGCATAGTGGATCTCGATCTGCGAATGAGAGGGGCGATAAGATATTGTACACCTTTGTGGGAAGGGAAGATATGTCTTACAGGATGAACGGGGTGAGGCGGCGCGCCAGGCCACCGAGCGCTCGGAGAACACGGAGGTCTGGAATTAATGGGCGAAACGATAAAAAACGACGGGAGTGGGATTTCTGCACACAGAATGGGCGAAACGATGAAAAACGATGGGAGTGGGATTTCTGCACACAGAATGGGCGAAACGATGAAAAACGATGGGAGTGGGATTTCTGCACACAGAATGGGCGAAACGATGAAAAACGATGGGAGTGGGATTTCTGCACACAGAATGGGCGAAACGATGAAAAAACGATGGGAGTGGGATTTCTGCGCACAGAATGGGCGAAACGATGAAAAACGATGGGAGTGGGATTTCTGCACACAGAATGGGCGAAACGATAAAAAACGATGGAAAAGGGGAAGGAGATCATTACTCAACCCTTGACAAATTAGAACAAATGTTCTAGTATAATGGCAGGGTACCAGCCGCGCGGCTGCAGATCATTTAATAAGGAGAAACCGATGAACTTAACCAAGTTGGAACGCTGGCAGTTGATGAACCAGTTCGAGATCCTGAAAACCCTCCGGCCGGAGGAAGAGGAGGATTACGAACAACGCATCGAAATTTTATGCAATGGGTATAGCGTTTTTTACGACAATTTGGTGCTTGAAATGATGGATGAGATGCCGATAGAGGAAGGTGAATTCGTCCTGGAAGTCCTGAGCCTGTACCGGGCGATCGAGGGGTTCAAGAGCAACCATGCGGCCAAGGCGATCCGCGCACATGCGTTCGGGTGTTTCCGGGGTTTCGACGGGAACGGGAACGGTGAGGGCAGTTATTATATGCTGGCAAGATTCATCCTGGACAAACAAAGGGGATTTTCAGAGCAAGCGCAATACCGGGATAAGACGGATGATTTTAACAGCCATTGGCCATTACAGAATGCATATCGAGTAATGCTGGACCGGTGGGAGCGGCTGGGGAGGAAATTTGACCTGACGGAAGAGGAGATCCTGGGGATAATCAGCGTCTAGCGCGGATATGTCCCAGTCTGCTGGCAGAATCGAGGTAAAAAACGGCCCGAAGAGCTGATGGAACCAAAAAATATCTGTGCAAATACGCATAACCCCATTACGGGAACCTTCCCCGCACCCCTAAAATACGGGGGCAAGCAATACACAGAACAGGCGGGACGAAATTTTCATCCTTTCTATATATCCTGATGGATAGGATCCATCTTCTCCAGCTCGAACCGCTCCCGCATTTGACTCTTCATACTCCCATTATTGCTCATTTTATCCTTCTGTGTTCTGATTGTGACAAGAAGGAAGGTTTTTTTGTTTGTGTGTTTCCCTAGGTGATGCTATACTTCAACCACTATGCTAACGACAAACATCATCAGCCTTTTACTGTGAGTGAAAATGATCAATTTACAGCTATTCCCCACTGAAATAAATATCGCTAATACCTTTGAACCTGACGCAGAAATTGTTCTTTATCACGGTGATGTTACCGATCTCCTTGCTAAAATTCCGGATAATTCCATAAATTTAATAGTCACATCCCCGCCTTATAATTTAGGGAAGAGCTACGAAACCCGCCAATCCGTTCAAGCTTATCTGGCAAACCAGTCCAATATTATCAATGAACTGGTAAGAGTTCTCTCCCCTACCGGCAGTATATGCTGGCAGGTTGGTAACTTTGTAGACAATGGGGAAATAATCCCTTTGGATATCCTTTATTACCCCATATTTAAAGACCTTGGGTTAAAACTAAGAAATCGGATTGTATGGCATTTTGGGCATGGCCTTCATGCAAGTCTACGGTTTAGCGGAAGATACGAGACAATCTTGTGGTTTTCCAAGACAGATGAATACTACTTCAATCTTGATGATGTTAGGGTGCCCGCGAAATATCCGGGCAAGCGCTATTACAAAGGCCCTAAAAAAGGTCAAATCTCAGGCAACCCACAAGGTGCAAATCCTACTGACGCTTGGGAAGTAAATGTGTTGCAAGATTGGGAAACTCTCTGGTGGGACGTTCCAAATGTAAAGTCTAACCATCCTGAAAAAACCTTACACCCTTGCCAATTCCCTGTCGAATTGATTCAGCGGCTAGTATTGGCATTAACGAAAAAAGGTGATTGGGTATTTGACCCTTATGCTGGAGTAGGATCATCTCTCATCGCAGCGATAATGCACGAAAGGCGGGCGATGGGAGCAGAAAAAGAGAGTTCTTATGTAGAGGAAGTAAAAGTAAGAATTAAGAATTTATTAGATGGTGCTCTTCCATTAAGACCCATGGGAATGCCCGTTTTTCAACCGACCGGGAAAGAAAAGATTTCTCAAATACCGGAAGAGTGGTTAATTAAACCATAACGGGAGATCATATGAAAGTTGTAAAAAAGTATTCTCACTTGAATGGCGAAGAATATCTGCTTGTCCATAAAAAGGACCTGTATGAAGAAATCCTTCAAGTTATTTCAGAAGTAGATGGCGAAAAATTTAAGACAAAAGTTTCTGAAGAAGAAAGGAGAGTAGGTGAACTACTTTATAATCCAGACGCTCTCAATAGAGAATTTAAATTGATATTTGGGAAATATCAATGGAATGCTGTATCGCGCTCATATTATGTTTCTGATAAATATGATGTTGTTAAAGTCATAGAACCACTTACTCTAAAGGAGCAAAAAGACTATCTAGAATCTGTCGGCGAGCCTTTAATTAGATCCTATAACCAAACAGATTTTGTGAAGGATAAAATTTCTGTTGAAGTACAAATGGGGAAGTATTTTGCTGTTACTTACGATTTATTTGTAAAACATTTATCATTTTATACTGGCGGCATAATTGATGTGGGTATTGAAATTCTTCCAAGCCGAAGTATGCACGAAAAAATGTCATCTGGCCCGCCATTCTTTGAGAAGGAAGTTCACAATGTTTTAAGGCATGGTAGAACAACCCCTCCGGTTCCATTGGTTATTTTGGCGATCGAACCATAGTGGTTATGATCTAACCATCCCTGCAATAATGCTTTTGCCCTCTGCCCCACTCTTTTTCAAAAGGCCGGCGCGCTGCTTATCCCTGCTTACAGGAGAACACGCGCCGAAAGCCAGCTGAGGGAGCGCACACCCCCTCCGGCCTGCGGGCATTTCCCCCAAATCTGCGATTTGGGGAAGGGAGGCTGGGAAGCGACGGCATGGCCGGCTTGATCGCCGGAAGCTACGAGACCGGGGGAGGAGATATCCTTTTCAAGAATATCCCTTTGTACGCAGCAAAGGGAAAATTTCCCTGTCAAGGATTAATAGAAATGTCCCCTGCATCGGTCAAATAAGGATGTCCCCCCGGGGGGACATCCTTATTTGACGGAAAAATCTCTGCGCCAGGGATGGTCGGGAGCAGGGTGAAAAGGTTTGCGCGGGTGCGCCACTTGCTTGGCAGTCACCACTTCGGATTGATGTTCCTGTTTTTGGAAGATAGTGTAAGCGAGTGCATCGCCTTTGTAGAGAATGGCGACCTGGCCCTGTGCGTCCTGACAGATCGTTACCTGGGCTTTATACAGGCTATAGGCAGGGCGATCAGTCTGGATCTGGTAGACGACATTCTTGAACTGGAGCGTCAGGTTCTTGGAAACGAGCCGGTTTTCCTGCCAAACGAGGATCTGGTCAAGATTTTGGTGAGCCAGGAGCGGGCGATGTGCATCCAGGGTGCTGCGGGGTGGAACTGCAAAACGGGCGTTGAAATCCGCCATGAACTCAGGCAGATAGGCATTGCCCTGTTGCATGTTGTTGATCCCACGCAAGCGCATCTCCTTGACCAGCCGGTCCTGTAGCGTTTTATTGGCTCGTTCCACACGCCCTTTTGCCTGAGGCGTATTGGCGCACAGGATCGGGATCTCCAAGCTTTGCATGGCTCTCCCAAACTGGGTCAAGTTGTCTCCAGAGCTCGTATTGGGGATATTGACCCGAAATATGCCATGCCTGTCCGTGTACAGCCCGGCAGGCCTGCCATGGGCTGCCAGGTACTGGCGCAGCAGGCCGCAGTAACCAAAGAAACTCTCTTCTGGCACAAATGACAATGCTCCCAACTGCCCTGTGGCATCATCGATCATCACCAGCAGCGTACAGCGTTCCCCGCGTCCTTCAAACCAGTCATGATCCGTCCCGTCCATTTGCTCCAGTTCTCCCTGACTGGCCCGCCGTTCCCGCATCTGATGCACTTCCACCTTGCGGGCTTTCTTCGCTTTCCACAACCCCTCCTCGATCATGATCTTGCGGACACTCCCCAGACCCAACTTCAAACCCTCCCCCTCTACCATTTTCTCATGCGCCAATGTCGGCCCAAAGCCAGCATAGCGCCCATGCAGCAGATCAATGGCTGCCTGCACAGTCTCCCGATCCAATTGATGATGGCTTGGCTTTCCGCGCTGTTTGGATACCAACCCGGCCGCACCCTCTCGCCGGTAGGCTCGCAACAACCGCCTTACTTGCCGGATACTCATCCCCAGGATCTCTGCAGCTGCCCTTTGCGTCATCCGTTTCTCTTCCAATTGTCCCATTACTTCCAAACGATTCATTTCCGCTTTGCTCATGGTTACCAGTTCCATTTCTTTGTCCCTTTCAGAGGGGACATTCTAACTCGTGCGCAAAGGGGACATTACTATTAAACGCTAACAAAAGGGAAAATTTCCCTTGACAAATTAGAAAATATGTTCTAGGATTATTGCAGGCACGGCAAGGCTTATCCCTTGCCGTGATTTTGTTTAAGCCTGGCCGTGCCGAGGGGGAAAGGAGCAATGAGTAAGAAGTAAGAAGGAAGGAAGAAGGAAAAGCGATAAGGAAGGAAGAATGCCCGGTTCCAAAGGGAATAAGAACGCACTGAAGCATGGCATCTATTCCAGGCAACTGACGCAGGCGGAGAATGAGAGCCTGGACCAGGCCCGCCCGGACGCGCTGGATGAGATCGCCTGCCTGCGCGCCCACGCCATGCGGGTGAACGCCTGGCTGCTGGAGAAGGGGCCGGAGGAGTACAACGAGAGCTATTTTGCGGCCGTGCATACCCTGGTCGCCCTATGCATCGCCATCGGGACGCTGCTGCGCACGCAAGCCGTGGTGACAGGCAAGTCGGCCGAGGTTGAGACCAGCCTGGAAGAGGCGATATTAAGCACGAAGGAAAGGTGGATCATGGCATGAACAAAATGGTCAAGGTCATGCGCACCTGGTTGCGCAATTTCAGCACGTTCGCTGCCCGGGCCGGCGGGGTGAAGCTGTACCGCTACCAACTGGAAGCGGCCAATGGCATCCTGGAAAGCGTCCGCTTCAACCTGGGGCGGACCTTTGTGGTGAGCATGGCCAGGCAATCCGGCAAGGATGAGATGGTGACGCAATTGCTGATCTATTTGATGCGCTGCCTCTTCCAGAAGGACCGCACCAGCGTGGTAGTGAACCCCACCTACGAACCGCAGACCCTCCAGGCCATCCAGCGCCTGGAAAGCCGGCTGGAGGCCAACCTGCTGACCCGCAAGCGCTGGAATAAGCGCGGCGAATTCTACCGGATGATCGGAACCTGCCGGACGGCCTTCCTGAGCGGGGACGGCGAGGCGAACGTGGTGGGGGCCACCGCCAACCTGCTGCTGGTGATCAACGAGGCCCAGGATATCGAGCCGGCGGTCTACGAGAAGAATTTCGCGCCGATGGCGGCCAGCCGGAATGCGACGCGGGTCTTCCTGGGCACCCCCTGGACCTCCACCACCCTGCTGGCGCAAATGACGCGCCTGTGCCGGCAGGAAGAGCAGGCGGACGGCATCCAACGGGTGTTCATTTCGACGGCCGAGGATGTGCGCAAGGAGAACGAACGGTACGGGAAGTTCGTGGATGGGGAAGTGCGCCGGCTGGGGCGCAGCCATCCCTTCGTTAAAACGCAGTATTTCTGTGAAGAGGTGGATGCGCAGGCCGGCATGTTCCCGCCGGGGCGGCAGGCGCTCATGCACGGCAGCCACGCGGCGCGCAATGCGCCGGAACCCGGGCGGGTGTACGCCTTCCTGGTGGACGTGGCCGGGCAGGACGAGGCCGGAACGGAGGCGGGCAAAGCGGAGCCACGCCCGGGAAGGGACAGCACGGTCTTGAAGATCGTGCAGGTGGACATGACGAGCGTCCCGGAGCTGGGCAAGCCGACCTACCTGGTGGTGTTCCGGCGGGAGTGGACGGGGGAGAAGCACGTGCAGGTATTCGGGGCGATACGGGCGCTGGCGCAGACCTGGAAGCCGCTGCGCATCCTGATCGATGCGACCGGGGTGGGAGAAGGGCTGTGGTCGCTGCTGGATAACGCCTTGGGCGCGCAGGTGGTGCTGCCGGTGAAGTTCACGGCCAAGCTGAAAAGCGACCTGGGCTACGGGTTTATCGGGATCGTGGAAAGCGGGCGGTACCGGGAATACCACCCGTTCCCGGACAAGCTGCGGCGGCAACTGGATCTGTGCCGGTCGGAGATCGTGCCAGGCCCGGCCATGCTGATGCGCTGGGGCGTGCCGGACGGGACGCGGGACGAGCTGAGCGGGGAGCCGGTGCACGACGACGACCTGACGACGGCGGCAATGTGCACGCTGCTGGACAAGCTGGACTGGCAGCCGCGGGCTTATTCGCCGGGGGTGATCATCCCGGGGCGCGATCCGCTGGAGGAGATGGATCGAGGGCATTAATCAGCTCATAGCTGATAGGTGATAGCTGGTGGGAGATAGGTGGCAGGTGGCAGCCACCGGCTTGACAACAGAACATATGTTCTGTATAATTGCGGGCATGCTTACGCTCTGGCAGCAACTGCTCGACCTTTTGAACCCAGCCAGCGCCTCGCCGGCGCGTTCGTTCGGGACAGGCGCACGGAAAACACGCGGGACTTTCGACCTGGATGAAAGCCTGCAAAGCGCGCTGGTGCAGCGCGCCGACCAGGAACAGCGCCCGGCCGGGGAACTGCAGGCCGAACTGCTGGCCTCCGGGCTGGCGCGCCTGCAAAGCGCGGACGGGTTGAAGCGACGCTGGGAGAGCCTGTCGTGGCGCGAACAGCAGGTGACGGCGCTGGCCTGCCTGGGTTACACCAACCGCCAGATGGCGGCCCGGCTAAGCGTCTCGCCCGAGACGATCAAAGGCTACGTGCGCCAGGCGCTGGTCAAGTGGAACGCCCACAGCAAGAACGAGCTGCGCCTGCTGTTGGAACAGTGGGATTTCAGCGATTACGGCCCGCCGGCGCAGCTTTAAGGTCCAGGAATACCTATTTTTGCAAAAGAACGACGTAAAATTCGGAGGAGCCCGCACAAATGCGAGTCCTGGTCGATCTTTGCTAGGGGCCCTTGACCACCAAATTGCTAAACACCACATCCATAGCATTACCGATCTTGCCTGGATTGACGATAAAGCCTGCGCCGCCTTCAGTATAAGCTGAGCTTTGAATGTGAGATAACACCTGATCATTTAAGATCAACGTGAGATCACCATGATCGCAAATCCCTTTGATCTGATTGACACCCTTCTGGTTGACTGTATTTGGGTCGAGGTGGGCATTTGTCAATACTTTGGGATTATAGTGTGAGTCATATTCAAGAATTCCATAATGGCCCCTGTAATCAAACTCAAAGCCATAAAACCCGCTGTCCGTCAGCCGGCCAATGACGCCCATCGTGCCATAGTCGGCACCCGAGATTTTCTGCACATCCACTTGTACACTGAAGTCCGTAAAATCGCCTGTCGAATCCACAGAGGAACGGCCGTAATTGGGATCGAGATGTACACGACAATGGCCGTCCTTAAATTCCTGTCTCTTGCCCTTTTGGCTGCGTTTGTCGGATAAATCGGAGAAATCGTACTCAAGCAGAACATTTGTAAAGGTCCGCGATTGAAGTAACTCATCCGGAACAATCACCGTAGACTTGCAATAAGGGCATTGAATTTCCCTCCCCACACCCAGAATTGTGAGCGGCGATCCACAATTCGGGCACTCCAACGCTTTTAGATCCATTCCGACTCCATTCTCTTATGAAATGACTCGTTTATCCATGGCTCTCCGGGAGTCGCCGGAGTGATGGGAGAAATAGGGGCTGGCCCCATATCTGCCCCTATTCCGGGCAATTCCACCGGGCGGCAGGGCATCCTGCCGCCCGAGCCAGCTAAAAACACTTACGGCACCATGTAACTTTCGTACACGATCTGATCGCCGGTGACGGGGTCGGTATAGTACACATACACAGGATATGGTTTGTCGCCGGGGAGACTCACCTTGCCAGTAAAGTTCGCCGTATACATCCCGGCCGAATTGGCTTGCGTCCAGCAGTTATAATCCGTGTTATTTACCAGGGCTTGCACCAGAAACCAGCGGTTGGCAGGAGCATAGCCGCTAACGGTATCGCTGATATCATCCGGGTTGGCGGTTATGTTGGGCAGGGTCAGGCTGGCCGCGCCCTTTCCTTTGACCTTGTCACCCACCGCCAGGAAGACCGGCATGCCATGGGTATCAGATAAAGATTCCATGAAATATCCATCAGGACCGAACAGGCCGCTGTAGGAATAGGTGTGCTTGGCGTGCGTAAAGGATAATGTGGCAACAGCACCCGAGATGCCGGTGAGATTACACCAATCATTGTCCAAGCCACACTCGATATACGGCACATACAGATAGTTGGTAAAATTGAAAGAGCCGCTGATCTCGGATATATTCACCGTGTCTCCACCGCGCATGGGCGTGGCACTGAATTTGGCCTGCCAGGCGCCCTTACTGGTGGCGGTCACCGAGGTTCCAGGTTGTATGGATGTATTCCCGCTATCCAGGTTGTAATGGTAATAATTAACGAAGACCGTGCCGCCGGCCGGGCCGACCCCGCCGATCGTTTTAGTGGCAGAGCTGACGGATGTAACCGCCAGGTTGGGGATGACTTTGGGAAATTCATTGAACCAAGTGGTCTGGCCGCTGTGGTACAAAAATATCACCACCTCAAAGTACGGCGCCATGCCATCGAACAGTCCATTAAAACATGCGTCCGATATCCCGCCGCTGGCATTCAGGTCACCATTGACGGAAGCAACGACGCGCGCGTCGCTGTCATACAGGTAGGCTTTATAGGTATCGGTGCTGATTCCCAGGTTATACCCATAGAAACATGAGTCATTGATCCCAATGGTGAAGGAAGCCGTGCCTGCCGGTGCGGCCTGCGCCATTTGCAAAGCCCCCGCCCGGGTATATGCCAGGGCAGTCTGAGGAGTAGCAAACACCGGCTGGCTGTTCCCCAGCAAGGCGGCCAGGTTCGTTCCCAGCGGATATTCCACCACCGCCATATCTTCGCCAAGGTCCGCGCGGAAGCGGACGATCTGCCCGGCTTTGCGGGCCTGCATCAATTGGGGTAACAGGCGGTCATAGGCCTGGCGTACCTCCAGGCTGGGGTCATTCCGGCCGGCGGCCGGCAGGAGCGGCAGGTAGGCGATGGCGGTTGGAGCCGACTGGGCATGCACATCCAGGCTGCCCAGCGAGAGCAGGAAGATCAAAACGAACGCTACGCTTAAAAGCTTTTTCATGAGATTCTCCATTTGAATGATAGGATGTATCTTCTCAATAAGTGGGGGAGGGTGGGGGTGTGCTGGCGACGCAGCCGCCAGCACACCCCCCGTACCCATCCGGCTCTAGGGAGCCACCGGCATCCCGGGATTTGTCGCAGCGGTTGCAGCCAGCGAATCGTCCACTTCAACGGCATCGCTTCCGGGGGAAACAAATTTAGTCGGGGCAGTCAGGCTCAATTTGGCGTCATCCACGTAAAGTGGATCGACATTGGTAGAAGCAATACCTACCTGACCTGAAGATATGGAGCTAAAGGTGCCATAGGCAACCATGTAACCATTCATGTAGAATTGCGCGTAATGGGTGGAAGAATTATAGGTGACCTTGAGGGTGTTCCAAAGAGGATCCGCACAAGATGGATCATATTCACAATCCGGTTCCTCGGCCACTACCGCAGAAAACCTCCAGGGCATAATGGAGGTATATTTACCACGGATAACCTGCCAGATCTCGATAAAACCCAAGCCGTTGTAATAGCTCACGCCAAAATAATAGCCCGTGTACCAGAGCGCGGTACCGGCCGGCGTTGGAACACCGTTGAAAAACAAGCCAAAGACACAGCTATGGCAATTGTCTGGAATGACGCCGACCCTGGCCTGGTAGGCAAGGATGTTGTAGCTGTCAGCATACGCCGAGCTGAGGTAGGAACCAGAGTCGGCGGGAGTTGCCTGATAGTAGCCGCTCCCGACGGTCCAATTTCCGGCCACAGGAATCCAGCCGGCCGCGTCGCTGGTAAATTCGGAATCGAATCCACCAATGGTAAAGGCCATGGGGAGGCTGAAGGCGTGCCAGATCTTTCCCAAATCCGCGCGTACTTTCCATGAATATGTAACGCCGGCGCTGAAAAGGATCTGGGGGGTTACGGAGCACACCGAGGGGCCGCAGACGCTGGTATCCACAATATTGTAGGATATCTGGGCGCTGCCTTTATAGATGGAATAGCTGTACAGCAGCGCTCCGGCAAGCGGCTTCCATTGGAGGGTCAGCGGACCCGAGATCGAGCCGTGGGGATTCACCGGAACCGGTATATAGGTAACGGTGAAAGCGTTGGAAAAGCTGTAGGCCGTCCAGGATGTCCCCACATAAGCCTGGACCTGCCACGTATATGCGCCAAAGCGCAATGTAATCGCGGGGGTATACGAGCATTCTGTGGCGGTATTGGGGTTACAGGAGGTGGTAAGAAGCGTTTGCAGCGGGTATGCCAGGTGGGTACCAGCGTAGACGGCCAAGCGGTACTCTGTCGCTCCGTCCACCTTGAACCATGTGAACGTAGGACGCGTATACGCGATCGTCCCGCTGGGCAAATATGGCACCGGGAAAGGTAACAGCGCCGGAGCGGGAGCGCCGCTGGCCCGAACGTTGCTCATCCCGGCAAGCGGAAATGCGCAGAAACAAACGACCAATACGGCCGTCAGGAAGGTGTTGATCTTTTTGTTCATGGTTTTATCCTTTCTTCAAATGAATTGTGTACGTAACAGGAATCCAACTCCGGTCGAGCGAGATATGTCAATCGCACCTCCTCCCCCATTGCAGGGGCTCCAGGCAAGCAGACCCTGGCAGCGGTACCCGGCTTTGCAGGGTTCGTTTGGGCAACTTTTTCCCAACCATCCGCCCCTTCCAGGCTCGCCAGGTCAGCGTTGTCCGCCACGTGCATTTCCACATAGCCGCACCTGCGGCAGATGTAGGTATCCACCCACAGCGTGGTATGCTTCTTGCCGCGAACGAGCTCAATCAGGGAGGGATAACTCCCGGCCGATAAGCCTTCGCCTTCGGCAGCCAGACCATGATAGATCTCGTTGGCATTACATTTGGGACAAACACCCGCTTTCATTATGATCCATCTCCTCGGGTAAGTTACAGGTCACGACTTTCACAAAGTCTGAAAGGAGAAAAAAGAAAATTCTCTCCTTTGGAAAAGTACCGGGTCAGCGAGCCAGAAAATAGACATCCCGTGGACATTGGAGTAAAATCAGCGCATATCATTGGGTTGTCTACATCGCAAGGTAATTTCAATATAACCAATTTCCGGCCAAAAAAGTTGATGTTTCTTGCAAGTTTGTAAAATCCATTGCGGTACCTATTGCGTACTGTATGTACCCAGCCACGATCACAACGTTCGGTGAATTGCTGCGCTACTTGCGCCGCCAGTCGCGCCTGACCCAGCGCGACCTGGGCCAGGCCATCGGCTACAGCGAGGGGCATATCAACCGCTACGAGAAGGACAAGGCCTGGCCGGATCCGACCCTGGTGGCCGCGCTGATGGTGCCCGCGCTTCACCTCGAACGAGAATCAAGCCTGGCCAGGCGGCTGGTCGAACTTGCCCAGGTGCGCGCGCCCTGCCCGGACACCGCATCCAGCACCGCTCCGGTCCCCATCGAACCGACCGAATCCATCCCACCGGCCCCGACCAATGAAATCGTGCGCAGCCAGACCCTGCAGCGCCTGGGCACCCGGCTTTCCATCGAACGGCGCATCCTCCTTTCGGGCCTGGCCGGGGTGGGGAAAACAAGCCTGGCAGCCACGCTGGCGCGCGAACAGGCCACGCGCATGCCCGTATTCTGGCTCACGCTGACCGACGGCGTGACCACCTCGGTGGATTTCCTGGTTTACCAGCTCAGCCTGTTCCTGGGCGGGCACGGGCATCCGCCCATCCAATCCCTGCTCCAAGCCGCTCCCAACCAGCCGCGTCCGCCGCTGGCGCGCGCGCTCATGCTCATCTGCAACGCCCTTAACCAGCAGCCCATGCTGCTCTGCTTCGACAATGCCGAGAGCATCGCCAGGAACGCCGATTACCTGCAGGCGCTCCAGCACCTGTGCGCCACCAGCACTGCGAGCATGCTCCTGACCAGCCGGGAAACCCTGCCGCTGAAGGGAATTTTCGAGATCGGCTTGAGCGGCATGGAGCGCACCGAGGGCCTGGCGCTGATCAGCTCGCTCTCGGATGGGCAGCTCGATCCTGAACAAGCGGGCCATCTATTCGAGAGAACGAACGGCAATCCCATGCTGATCCGCCTGGCGGTGGCCCAGTTGGGAATGGAACCGGGAAATGCCAGCCCCTTCATCGAGGACCTGGGGGCCCAACCCCAGGTGGCGTCTTTTCTACTCGAAACGGTTCAAAAACAGGCCTCGCCCACGGAGTGGCAACTCCTGGGCCTGCTGGCAGTGTTCCGGCAACCCGTAGATCTATTCAATGAATGCCTGCTGGACCTGATCCAGGCACTCGACCCGGCCCAGCCGGTGGGTGATGCGATCGCCGGATTGCAAAACCGCCACCTGATCGATGACCCTGCGCACGCTTCCTTGAATCCGCTCGTGCAGGAATACGTGTATCGCAGCATCAGCGTGGACCCAACCGGCCGCCAGCGGCTCCACCGCCTGGCAGGGGATTGGTATACGGAGACCGGCCAGGCCGGTCTGCCGGCGGGGCAGCATTATGCCACCGCCGGGCTGTTGGAAGAGGCGGTCGATTCGATCGCCAGGAACGAATTGGAGATCATCGCAAAGGGGCAGGCGCTGGCAGCCGTGACGATCCTGGATGAGATCCTCGCCGTGCATCCGAAACGGCATGCGCTGCAAGATGACCTGCTTCGCCGGCTGCTGCTGACCCGCGGCGACCTGCTCAGCCCGACCCTGCGCGCCAACGAAGCGATCGACAATTTCCGCCAGGCCCTGGCATTGGCAAACAACCCGGCCGTGCGCGCCGATATCGTCTTCCACATGCGCAGCGCCATGATCCCACGCGGCCTGTTCACGGAAGCCCTGGAACTCATCCAGGCTGCCCAGGCAAGCCTCTCACCGGCGGATCAACTCTTGAACGCGCAATTATTTGTTTTTAAATCCAACGTTTATCTATTCCTGGGAAAGCTTGATGAAGCGCGCCAAGCGGCCGAACAGGCCATTGCTTTGGCCGACCCATTGGAGCATATTTCCATTCTCCCGGCTGAGACGATCCGCGGTGACGCCTACTATTACCTGGCCAATGTCGCCCGGCATGCGCGCCAACCGAGCGTCGCCATCGAGCATGCCCGGCGCGCTCTGGCCAGCGCCCGGCGGGCCGGCATGAAGATCCGGGAAACCGCCTGCCAGGCCTTTATCGGGGGCATGCTTTTCGATGCCGGGGACCTGGAGGGCTCGTTACAGGTTCGCCAGGAGGCACTGGCCGGGGCACAAGCGATCGGGGATGATATGGGGGTGGCCATCTATTCGGCTAATCTGGCGGATATAGACCACCTGCAACTGCATTTGCAGGCAGCCGCCGAGAAACTAGACCAGGCCGAGAGCTTCTTCGAGTATATCGGTGATACGCGTGGGCTGGCAGTTACGTTGAGTTCGCATGCCTCAAACGCATTATTACGAGGGGATCTTGCGCAAGCCAGCGCGCTGATCAAGCGGGTGATCAACGAGATGGAAGGACCGGCCACCAAACTATGGTGGGGCAATATCCTGGAAAAACTGGCCATGGTCCAGATGGTACAGGGACAAATTGAAATGGCAATAACGACCCTGCAGCGCGCCCTCGCGATGACGGATGTTTCCAGTAGCGCCATGGCAGCCTTTAATCTGCATTCCAAGCTTGCCCTGGCGCAGGCCATCGAAGGAGATGTTCCGGCTGCCAGGCAGACCTTGCTGGCCGCGCCGCGCTTTGACGGCCTGAGCCTGTGGACTTTAATAGACCGGGATGCGGTGGACTGCTGCGTACTGATCGCAGCCGGGGAGATGGAGCAGGCTGCCAGCCTGGCCGCACAGATCGGCCAACAGAGCCGGGCCTGGCCCTATTACCAGCGCATCGCCCTGCGCCTGGAGAACGCCATCCAGAACAACCGGCCGGCCGGCACTTTTCCGGGCCTGCTGTGGGTGGGGGAAGCGGAAATTTAGCCCCTTTCCGATGGTTGGTATATCCCAGGCAAGCCAGGGCCGCAACATCCTGTTCGCGCGGTGAAAGCGCCTGCCAGTGCTGGAGCAGGTCATCCTGCGAGAAGCGCCGGTCCAGGCCGCTGGCGACCAGTTCTGAAACAACCTCATTTGCCGGGCGTTGTTCCCGTTGCGCCAGGTCTTCCAGCGCCGTGTGCAAATGGACGTCCAGTTCGTATGTATGCGGACCGGGATCGCTGTGCAAGCCGAGCCTGTATATGAGGCGATATCAGAAAGACATGGGGTCATTATAACAGAATATATGTTCTAAATTATCTCTGAGAATCCATAAAAGCCAAGGCAGAGGAGTGAGTGAATGGGGATCGCCAAGGTTTGAATATATCGGGGAACCTTTGTTGCTATATAATGTAGCCATGCTCTCGCGTATGGATGCCAGAGTAGCCCGCAAAGTTAAACGCCGCCTGCTAAAGTGATCCCCGTTAATCGGCTGGTGGTATATGGTTCGCGCGCTCGCGGGGATGCTGTACCTGATTCTGACCTTGTTCTTTACATCGAAGGCCCGGCTGTTACGCCAGAAATGCGCCGAAAAATCAGCGAAATTGCCTGGGAAGTCAGCCTGGAAACGGGCATCGTAATATCCACTTTGATCTATAGCAAACAGTTGGCAGGTCAGCCGATCATCAAGGCGATTGAGACGGATGGCATTGTGATATGAATGAGGAGATCCGGCAGGCTATCCATCTGCGGTTTGGGCGAGCCCGAGAAACCCTTGAAGAAGCTGGCGCATTGCGCGAACATGATCTTTGGCGGGGTGTCATCAAACGATCATATTACGCGATGTTCTATGCGGTTTTAGCGCTGGGGGTACAAGCAAGTTGTACTTTCTAAACATTCTCAGGCGATTGCGTTCTTCGATAAAGAATTCGATAAAGCGGGAATATTTCCACGTGAGCTTTCGCGATCCCTGCATTTAGGCTTTGACCAGCGCCAAGTCAATGATTATGGCGACATCTGGACCGTGAGTCAGGAAGAGGCAGAGACCATTTTCTCCGAAGCTGGCTTATTTGTGGAAAGCGTTGATGGCTATCTAAAAAAACAATAGCCGTGGCGCCAAGGCTGATCCAAGGGGAAACGTATGCAAATCCCTCTCGTTTGATAGACCTCTTGAGGTCGAGCGATCTCTTCAGATGAACTCGAACGGCGCAGCCAACAACATCAGGTATTGATGCTCTCCCTTTCCGGATGCGATAACAACAAGACCCTGGCTCATTTCGACTTCTTGGCCGCTCCTGGGATCAACCGCACCCTGATCCAGGACCTGGCCTCCTGCGTCTTCATCCAGCGCCACGAGAATTTACTGATGTGCGGCCAACCGGGGTGTGGAAAAGCCATCTCGCCAACGCAATTGCCATTGAAGCCTTGAAACGCAATTTCCATGTCCTGGCCAAACCCACCCACCGCCTGTTGTATGACCTGCAGATCGCCCGCTCGAACGGCTCTCATCCCCGCCACCTTGCCCGGATCCTGGCCCGCGATCTGCTCGTCCTGGACGATTTCGGACTGCAGTCTATTTCTCCCCAGGCCGCTCAGGATCTTTATGAGATCATCACCGAACGGTATGAACACGGCTCCATGATCATCACCTCCAACCGCGCCTTCGATGAATGGGGCGAGATCTTTGCCAATGACCTGCTCGCCAGCGCAGCCCTGGATCGTCTGACCCACCATACCCACACCCTCGTGATCCGCGGCGACAGCTTCCGCCAACGCAGTCGCAGAAAGGAGAGCCCCTTGCCGGAAACCTCACCAAAATAATAACCCGCTCCTATTTGTCCTTTCTGACAGTGTCGCGAAAAGTCCCGCGCCAAGTTGTGGAAAAGTGGACAGGAGAGCTCTGCCCACTTTCCCACAGCCTCTACTGCTACTGCGGCCGCCTCTCCCTTCCAGGGCCGCCCTCGCTCGTCTGACCCACTCGGTCCACCCCTCGTTTTCCGCGGCATTACCTTCCACTAATCCGGCCGCAGAAAGGAATTTTGCCTCGAATATTTCAACTTCTGATGCCCCAATAATTCCAGAATCCTAACCCCCTCCGCACTCCTTTTGGTGGTACCGCTTCAATGCGGCTATGACTGGTATACATGGGGCGGCTCTTGACAGACCCAGCCGGCCTTTTCAGTGGGTGGTCAAGGCGCTATGAAACTCATGTAGTCGGTCATATTTCCGGTGATGGGATCGACATAAGAAACACTGATGATAAGCATGTCAGAGGAGGTCATGCTCAACTGACCGGTACAATCCGCTATGTAGGTTCCGGCAGTCGCTTCCACCCAATCATCGCAATCACGCTCCGCGCCGGTAATATCCCTGACATCCACATCTATCCAGGAAGAGGCCGGCGCACTGCCGGTGATCGAATCGGATGCAGGATCCGGCGTGCCAGTTAAGCTGGGCAGGGTGAGGGTTTGCACACCCGTCCCGCCGACCTGGTCGCCCGCCGCCAGGAAGATCGGCGCGTGGTACTGATCATACAGCCCGGCGAAGAAAAGTCCATTGGTATCGTCGAACTTGCCATTGAACCTATACAACTCCCCGCTGTGCTTGATAAACAGGGAAGCAGGCGCAGCCGGACTGCCTTGGCTGGCGCAATAAAAATAGCCTGTGACGCACTCGATATATGGCGCAATCAGATAACTTCCGAAGACGAAAACACTCGAAGCTTCCGAGCCACTTACATCCACTTCGTCCCCGCCTGTCATGATCGCCTTGCCGAAATTGGCCTTCCAGACGCCAGCGCCGGAAGCGGTTGCAGTCACTTCCGTATATATCTCACTCTCCGTTGCATCCTCGTTAGTGTGGTCCAAGCTGATATCCAGTTGGCTCTTGGCCGGGGCCGTCCCCATGACAATTTTGGTGGCCGGGTTGATCGAGCTGATCCCGAAGTGCGGGAACTTGGTGGCATAGGTGTGCTGTAAAATGGTCCCGCTGCTGTCATACAATTTGAATGTGAAAGTGAAGCCCGGCTCCACAAAATCCAATGCGCCTGCGATGTAGTTCTCGAACGTGCCATTATTTGCTATGCGTCCGAATGCGCTGGCCACCATGTTCTTGTTGGTATCCTGCAGGTAGGCTTTATAGGTGTCGCCGCCCGGCATATTCTGACCGTAGAAAAAGCCTGAATTTCGCTCAAGATTAATAACAGGGCCATTCCCTGAGGATGCAGGCCATCCATTCGGGGAAACGCCCGGTTGGGGCCCGGCCTGGGTAAATGCCAGGACAGCCCCGGGGGTGGCGAAGACCGGCAGGCCGGTCTGCAGCAGGCTGGACAGGTCTGTCCCGGCTGTGTATTCCACCATCAGCAGCCCGGCGTGCAGGTCCGGCTCGAAGCGCAGCACCTGCCCGGACTTCTCGGCTTTCATCAGTCTGGGCGCCAGGCTTTCAAAGGCCCGCTGCGCCTGCAAGGTCACCGGCAAGGCGGTTCCGGTCCTGGCGCTCTGGCCAGCCGCCGGCAAGAGCGGCAGGTAGGCCATAGCAGTTGCGCCGGCATCCCCTAACCGGGGACCTTGGGCGTGCACGTCCAGGCTGCCCAGCGAGAGCAGGAAGACCAAGGCCAACATTACATACAAAGTTTTTTTCATGGCTTTCTCCTTTTATTTGAATGAAATCGTCCAATCCGGGGATTGCGTCAAGGCGTGATGAAACCGTAGTACAAGGTTTCATTGCCGGTGACGGGATCAGTATCATAAATATTGACGATCACGGGGTCTGAAGCGGCCAGGGTCACCTTTCCGCTAAAACTGGCTTGGTAGCTTCCGGACCCGGTCGCTTCCACCCAATCAACCGCGCGATGCAACACGCCACCCTGGTCCACTAATACCATCACCCTGAACCAGGTATTTTTCGGCGCACTGCCGGTGATCGAATCGGATCCAATATCCGGCTTGGCAGTGATCTTGGGCATGCGCATGGTTTTCACACCCGTCCCGCCGGCCTGGTCGCCCGCCGCCAGTATGACCGGCTCATGAAATGGATTGTAAAACGCTGCGTAGAAATATCCCAAATATTCATCGAATGTGCCTTTATTTGTATACGTCTTATTGGCGTGCTTGATGGAAATGGAAGCCGGGGCAGCCGGAATGCCATAGTCATAGCACCAATTATTGCCCAGGGTGCACTCGAGATAGGGTGCAAATACAGCATTCCAGAATTCGAAATCAACCGAAGGCTCGTCATCGGAATAATATACATCCAGGTCATCTCCACCGCGCATGGCCACCGTGCTGAAACTGGCCTGCCAGGTGCCGGCGCTGGAAGTGGTCGCGGAAATATTCGTTTGTTTAGTATCACCTTCGGTTGAATCCAGGAGTTCATGGATCAAATGGAGATTCAATTGGCTTTGGGCCGGGGCCACCCCCTTGACAGTCTTGGTGGCCGGGTTGAACGAGGTGATCTCCAGGTGGGGTATCGTCGTGGAATAGGTGTTCAGCAAATTGGTCCCGCTGCTGTCATACAATTTGAAAATGAAAGTAAAGCCTTCCGCCATCCCCGACCATAATCCATTGAAGCAGG
Organism: uncultured Chloroflexia bacterium; assembly: GCA_963837875.1. Classification (GTDB taxonomy): domain Bacteria; phylum Chloroflexota; class Anaerolineae; order Anaerolineales; family Villigracilaceae; genus UBA877. The sequence continues at coordinate 799,050 of CAWIOV010000001.1, read as the reverse complement.
CGCTGAACGTGCCATCCCCAGCGATGCTGCCGTTCGCGCCGGCTACCGGGTTCTGGTTGGTATCCTCCAGCCTGGCGGTATAGGTATCGCCGGCCGGTATACTCCCGCCGTCGAAGCAAGTGTCATTTAGCTGAAGAAAAAAATCAGGGTTGGCTGGCCCGGATGCAGGCCGCACATTCTGGAAAGCGTCCGGTTTGGACATAGTGCCCGGTAAGGGTATCGTCTGCCCTACCTGGGTAAACCCTACCTGGGTAAACGCCAGCGCGGCTTGTGCAGTCGCGAAAACCGGCTGGCCAGTCCCCAGCAGGCTGGCCAGGTCCGTTCCAAGCGGATATTCCACCAATACCATCCCGTCGCCGAACTCCGGCCGGAAGCGCACGATCTGCCCGGCCTTCTGGGCCTGCATCAATTGGGGTAGCAGGCTTTCATAGGCCTGGCGCGCCTGGAAGGCTGCGCCGGCGCCCGTGTTTTGCCCGGCGGCCGGCAGGAGCGGCAGGTAGGCGATGGCGGTTGGGGCCGACTGGGCACGCACATCCAGGCTGCCCAGCGAGAACAGCAGGACCAATACGAACATGACACTCAAAGTTTTTTTCATGGTTTTATCCTTTTTTCAAATGAGTTGTGCAAGTAACAGGAATCCGACTACGTTCGAACGATATTTCTTGATCGCACCTCCTCCCCTCTTGCAGGGGCTCCCGACGGGCAGGCCGCCGGAGCGTCGCCCGGCTTTGCGAGATCCGTCCGCTCAACTTTTTCCCAACCATCGGCCTGTTCCAGCTTCGCCAAGTCAGCGTGGTTCGCCACGTGCATTTCCACATAGCCGCATCTGCGGCAGATATACGTATCCACCCACAGCGTCGTATGCGTCTTCCCGCGAACGAGCTCGATCAGGGAGGGATGACTCCCGGCCGATAGGCCTTCGCCTTCGGCAGCCGGGCCATGATAGATCTCGTTGGCATTACATTTGGGACAAACGCCAGCTTTCATTATGATCCATCTCCTCGTGCAGGTTACAGGTCACGACTTTCACAAAGTCTGAAAGGAGAAAAAATAAAATTTCTTAGCTAGACTTTATCCAATCTTGATGGTTCAAGGCGTGTAAAAAGCGGCACTATTGAGGTAATTGAGCACTTCCGGCCGGATTTTTCGAACATCATACCGTTTATGCGATAGCTGAAAATAGCGATGGTGCCACACTTCCTGTCTCACGAGCGCCAATGCGTCCGAAAAAGTTGGCAAGGGCTTGCAGTACCAGGCAGCCTGCCTAACCGGGATATTATCGTTCTGGGCATGCGAATTGGCCAGCAAAGTCACCAGCGAGAACAGGCCCAACAAGGCTGGTGTAGTGCGAGCAATAGCCCAATCCGACCACTGGCGTTGGGTCTCTACGCCAAGATGATCCCTGACTTCGTGAAAGGTGACTTCCAACTGCCAACGCATAACGAACCATTTCAAGATTTGCTCCGGTTCTTCGTTCAGGTCGGTGCACAGCAAGGCTTGCGATTTGAACTTGCCCAGTGGATCACGGATCAGCACCCAGCGAATTGGCAAAGGTGGCATACCACTGTGAAACCAGACCGCTGTACTGGAAGCAATTTCGACTTCTCGTCTTCCTTCACCATACCAGTTTGGAATGATGACTTTCTTCCAACTGGTCCGAGTATCTTCCAAGGTCTGTTCAAGCGTAGGCAAGCGTTTGCCCTTCTTGCGAGGTCGTCCATTTTGTCCTGGCTTGCGCTCGGGAGCAGGCTCATACAGAGCCGCATCCAGCCGAAAACGAGCGATCAGGGTGATTGGATGAGCAAGTTTCGCCACTTGCCACAAGAAATCAATGGCCGCAAAGCTCGCATCCATCACAACTACCAGTTTTCGACCCGGCAACCAGCGTCTCGCCTGGAAAAGCACTTGCCTGCCCCAGTCAGTCAGCTTCTTGTGAGCCCGTTTACGCTTTTCGTAGTAGCGCTCGGAAGGCGCAAGAACTGTCAGGAAAGGCAGCGCCCAAATCCGCTTCGCCCATGGGATGGGTGTCAGCAGCATCAAGCTCAACCAGCGCAAGCCACTGGCTTTGACGAAATGACTGTGGCTGGATCGAACCGGATCCCGGTAGATGCCCTTGGCATTGATCTTGGCTCCCCGGCGGCGCTCAATGGTATCATCCAAACCCATCACCACCGGCCCAAATACGGCAAAGGCAGCCACCAACAAATCCAGAAGCACGCGACTGGCTTCACGGCTGGACCAGATCGCACGATTGAGCACCCGATGAAAATTCTGAAAGTGCTTTTCGCTGCTCAATCCCATAATGCGCAGAATGGCGGTCACCGTTCGCTGTCCAGGAGCCAAGATGGCTCCCATCAACAGGATTTGTACATGCTGCCAAACACGTTTGGAAAAAAGTCCGGCAAAGGCCGTCAGGATCGTGGTATATTCGCTTCGCAAGGTAGGTTTGGTCCTTTCTCTTGGCCGAGTAAAGACACAGCTTACCTTGCATTTTGTTAATGTGCAAATGGATAAAGTCTAGCTTAGAACCTATCCGAAAATTATTGAAAGACCGCATTTTGAGAGTGTGCGGCTTCGCCGCACACTCTCAAAATGCGAACTCCTCCGAATTTTCGGATAGATACTTACTGGTAGCGAGGAGGCGAAGCCAGCCGCTACCACTACAAAGCTCTCCTTTGGAAAAGTACCGGGTCACCGAGCCAGAAAATAGACATCCCGGGGACATTGGAGTAAAATCACCCCATATCATTGGGTTGTCTATATATCAATTAATCCCATTGTAGAGAAATTTCTAGCTACCTGACAGTTTCGTAAAAAGGTGTTGATCGGCACGCAAAACCGAGTAAATTAAGTTTCCGCCAAGAAACTGAAATACCGGAGCTGTCGAATGCCGACCAACAATCTCTATCATAACTGGATGCAACAGATTTGTGAACTGCGACCAGACCAAAGAATTACCCAAGTCAGGAATTTTGTCTGGCTGATGATCGGTATCTACCTGAGCAATTCGGTTACATTGAGCAAGATTGCGGGCAAGATTCCCGGTTCGGCGAAGTTGGTGAGCACTACCAGACGTTTGAGCCGCTTTCTGGATAACGCGGCCATCAACGTTCGAGAGTGGTATCAGCCGATCGCACAGAAATGGCTGCAAGCCCAGTGGCAATGTCTGGGAGAGATTCGCTTGATCGTGGATGGAACCAAAGTTGGTTTTGGACATCAGTTACTCATGGTCAGTCTGGCTTATCGGAAACGAGCAATCCCAATTGCTTGGACCTGGGTCAAGCACGTGCGTGGCCACAGCACAGCGCACAAGCAATTAGCCTTGCTGAACTATGTCAGAACACTTTTACCCAGTGGGGCAGTCGTTTTTCTGGTTGGTGACTGCGAATTTGGCTCAGTAGAAACCCTGAAATGGCTGGATCAATGGCACTGGTGGTATGTTTTGCGCCAAAAAACGGTCATTGGCGTCTGGCTGGAGCAGTCCAAGGACTGGAAGCCGTTCGGCAGCTTTGTTCAAAAGGCCGGTCAAAGTGTCTGGTTAGGCAATGGGTGCCTAACGGCCCAAAAGATCTATCCAACCAATCTGCTGATCCACTGGCAAATTGGCGAACCAGAACCCTGGTGCCTGGCCACCAACTTGCCCGACCGTGAAATGGCTTTGAAATACTATCGACGCAGAATGTGGTGCGAAGAACTGCACGGCGATTTGAAAAAGCACGGTTTCGATTTGGAAAGTACCATGTTGCACGATTTCGTGCGGCTATCTCGTCTTACTCTAGCAGTTGCCTTTGTATATGTTTGGCTGATTTCTGTCGGCGGTCGCACAATCCATGCTGGGCTGCGTTCCCTGGTCGACCGCAATGATCGCCGTGATTTGAGCATCTTCCAGATCGGCTTACGCTTTATCCAAAGAAGGCTAACGAATGGCCTTTCTATCTCTGTTCCACTGTTTACCTACCTATGACACCAAACTGTCAGGTGGCTAGAGAAATTTCAATTACAAAAGTTGATGTTTCTTGCAAGTTTGTAAAATCCATTGCGGTAACCGTTGCGGATTGTATGTACCCAGCCACGATCACGACGTTCGGTGAAATGCTGCGCTACTTGCGCCGCCAGGCGCGCCTGACCCAGCGCGACTTGGGCCAGGCCATCGGCTATAGCGAGGGGCACATCAACCGCTACGAGAAGGACAAGGCCTGGCCGGATCCGACCCTGGTGGCCGCGCTGATGGTCCCCGCGCTTCACCTCGAACGAGAATCAAGCCTGGCCAGGCGCCTGGTAGAACTTGCCCAGGCGCGCCTGCCCTGCCCAGACACCGCATCCAGCACCGCTCAGGTCCCCCTCGAAACAACCGAATCCATCCCACCGGCCCCGACCAATGAAATCGTGCGCAGCCAGACTCTGCAGCGCCTGGGCACCCGGCTGTCCATCAAACGGCGCATTCTCCTTGCGGGCCTGGCCGGCGTCGGGAAAACATCCCTGGCAGCCACGCTGGCGCGCGAACAGGCCACGCGCATGCCCGTATTCTGGCTCACCCTGACCGGCGGCGTGACCACTTCGGTGGATTTCCTGGTTTACCAGCTCAGCCTGTTCCTGGGCGGGCACGGGCATCCGCCCATCCAATCCCTGCTCCAAGCCGCTCCCAACCAGCCGCGCCCGCGGCTGGCCCAGGCGCTCATGCTCATCTGCAACGCCCTTAACCAGCAGCCCGTCCTGCTCTGCTTCGACAATGCCGAGAGCATCGCCAGGAACGCCGATTTCCTGCAGGCGCTGCAGCACCTGTGCGCCACCAGCACTGCGAGCATGCTCCTGACCAGCCGGGAAACCCTGCCGCTGAAGGGAATTTTCGAGATCGGTTTGACCGGCCTGGAGCGCGCCGAAGGCCTGGCGCTGATCAAGTCCCTCTCGGACGGGCAGCTCGACCCGGAACAAGCCGGCCATCTATTCGAGAAAACCAAGGGCAATCCCATGCTGATCCGCCTGGCGATGGCCCAGTTGGAAATGGAACCGGGAAATGCCACCCCCTTCATCGAAGACCTGGGCGCTCAACCCCAGGTGGCCTCTTTCCTGCTCGAAACGATTCAAAAGCAGGCCTCGCCCACGGAGTGGCAACTCTTGGGCTTGCTGGCAGTGTTCCTGCAGCCCGTAGATCTATATGATGGGTGCCTGCTGGACCTGATCCAGGCACTCGACCCGGCTCAGCCGGTGGGTGATGCGATCGCCGGATTGCAAAATCGCCACCTGATCGATGACCCTGCGCACGCAGCCTTGAATCTGCTCGTGCAGGAATACGTGTATCGCAGCCTCAGCGCGGATCCAACCCGCTGCCAGCGGCTCCATCGCCTGGCGGGGGATTGGTATACTGAAACCGGCCAGGCCGGCCTGCCGGCGGGGCAGCATTATGCAACCGCCGGGCTGTGGGAAGAGGCGGTCGATTCGATCGCCAGGAACGAATTGGCGATCATCGCAAAGGGGCAGGCGCAGGCAGCCGTGACGATCCTGGATGAGATCCTCGCCGTGCATCCAAAACGGCATACGCTGCAGGATGACCTGCTCTGCCGGCTGCTGCTGACCCGCGGCGACCTGCTCAGCCCGACCCTGCGCGCCAACGAAGCGATCGACAATTTCCGCCAGGCCCTGGCATTGGCAAACAACCCGGCCGTGCGCGCGGATATCGTCTTCCACATGCGCAACGCCGTGGTCTCACGCGGCCTGTTCACGGAAGCCCTGGAACTCATCCAGGCTGCACAGGCAGAGCTCTCTCCGGCCGATCAACTCTTGAACGCGCAATTATGTATCTTTAAATCCTCTGTTAATTTATTCTGGGGAAAGCCCGATGAAGCACGCCTGCCTGCCGAACAGGCCATTGCGCTGGCCGACCAAGTGGAGCATATTTCCATTCTCCCGGCTGAGACGATCCGCGGTGACGCCTACTATTACCTGGCCAATGCCGCCCGGCATGCGCGCCAACCGGAGGTCGCCATTGAGCACGCCCGGCGTGCTCTGGCCAGCTCCCGGCGGGCCGGCATGAAGATCCGGGAAACCGCCTGCCAGGCTTTTATCGGGGGCATGCTTTTCGATGCCGGGGACCTGGAGGGTTCGCTGAAATATCGCCAGGAGGCGCTGGCGGGAGCGCAGGCGATCGGGGATGATATGGGTGTGGCCGTCTATTCGACCAATCTGGTGAATATCGATCACCTGCAACTGCACTTGCACGCAGCCGCCGAGAAACTAGACCAGGCCGAGAGCTTCTTCGAGTATATCGGTGATACCCGCAACCTGGCAGCCACTTTGAATTTGCGCGCCACAAACGCATTGTTCCGGGGGGATATTACGCAAGCCAGCGCAATGATCAACCGGGTGATCAACGAGATGGAAGGACCGGCCACAAGGCGATTGTGGGGCGAAATCCTGGAAAAACTGGCCATTGTCCAGATGGTACAGGGACAAATTGAAAGGGCAAAAACGACCCTGCAGCGCGCCCTCGCGATGACGGATGTTTCCAATGACACCATGGCGAAATTCAGGCTGGATATCAATCTTGCCCTGGCGCAGGCCATCGAAGGAGATGTACCGGCTGCCAGGCAGACCTTGCTGGCCGCGCCGCGCTTTGATGGCCTGAGCCTGTGGACTTTAATAGACCGGGATGCGGTGGACTGCTGCGTACTGATCGCAGCCGGGGAGATGGAGCAGGCTGCCAGCCTGGCCGCACAGATCGGCCAACAGAGCCGGGCCTGGCCCTATTACCAGCGCATCGCCCTGCGCCTGGAGAACGCCATACAGAACAACCGGCCGGCCGGCACTTTTCCGGGCCTGCTGTGGGTGGGGGAAGCGGAAATTTAGCCCCTTTCCGAGCATTCGATCTTTAGGCTGGCTTAACCAGCAGCGGGCAGCCGGAACGCCGCCTGCAATGGACGGTTTAAAATAAAAACGGTGGGGGGAGTTGCCTCCACCCCACCGGTAAGCTTATCATTCAGCGGGACAGGCCCCGCGAGAACCAGCCGGCTAGTACTCGACCGTATAAATGCCGGAAGCGTAGGTATAAATGCAATCCATGCCGGGGTTGGTGGTGGTATGCGTGGGCACGTAGACCCATGCGCTGGCGGCTGAATCCCACATAAAGACGTCACCGGCCGGCGGAGTATCCCCATCCGGGAAACAAAGCGAGGTGAATTCATTGTTGGTCGCCAAATCCACGGCGGGGCCGTAATTCTTTGCGCCGGGAACGCCTGCGCCGGGCATGCTTACATCCGTGATGGTGATCATATCCCCGGAGGCCGTGGCAACACAAGTGGTCAGCGGCCCATCGCCGGTCAGGGTGGTAGGGCAGGAAGGCTTCGTGGGTGGTTTGCAAGGTTTAAAAATCCCAGTCCGTGCGGAAGTCGTACAGCAAAAGCCAGGGTTCTGTGCGAAGGACGGACAGCAAGGATCGGCGGAATTTGGGGTAAAATCCACGCAAATATTGGCGGGTTTCCCTGCCGAAGGGCCTTTTGCCAGAGCGCCCCAGCTAAAACCGAGCGCGGCGACCAGGGCCAAAGCAACGGAAAGAACCAGAATCAGCATACGTTTATTCGTCTTCATACCCATTTCTCCTTTTTTATATATATCTATCCTTATTATCCGTATATAAATATTATCACGCTTTCCAGCATGCATGTCAAGGCGAAGATTCATTGGGAATCGCCGGGAAATAGGTGAAGATATAGGGGCCGGCCTACTTTCAGAACTACAATCGGGCGGCAGGGACGCCGGCCGCCCGATCCAACCAATCCAGCAGATCAAAACCCTCTCAGGATAAAATGGGCGCTATGAGATTCTCGAAATCCGTTGCATTGCCGTTGCTGGGATCTTTGTAATAAACATAGATATAGAGAAAGTCGGATGTGTTGAAACCTGCACCGGAAAAGTCCGCGCTATACACGCCGCCCGAGTTGGCCAGCGCCCACTTACGGTAATAAAACCAACCACTTACAGGGTTATACACATCCAAGTCCACATCGACCCAGCGGTTCGCAGGGGCTGCTCCGCTCACCACGCCGGTAGCATAATTTGGCACAGCAGTGATCCTGGGCAGGGTCAGCCTGGACAGGCCGGGTGCGCTGACCTGGTCGCCGGCTGCCAGGTAGACCGGGGCCCCGATCCTGCCAGACAGGTACGCTTCGAAGTATCCAACATCGTAGAAATTGCCGGTAAAAACATAGCTGGCATGGCCGTGTTTAATCGTTATTTTGGCAGGTGCACCCGGGGCGCCGTAGCTATAGCAGTAATCCATCCCCAGGCCGCAATCCAGGGCTGGCGCATCCAGTTCTTCATAGAAGGAAAAAACGCTCGAAGGTTTAACCCAGTAAACCTCCACTTCATCCCCGCCCCGGAGAGGCATCGGCGAAAAATCGACCTTCCAGTTGCCGGCATGGTTGGCTGTCGCAGTTTTAAGCGTCCCTTGTTCGTGTCCGGTCCCATCCAGCAGGTAATGGTAGAGCTCAACCGAGACATTGGCGCCGTTCGGGGCGGTCCCTTGGGCAGTCCGGGCGGAGGGGTTAATGGAAGTGGTCCCTAAATTGGGGATCACCACGCTATAGGTATCGAGCAAAGTGGTCCCGCTGGGGTTGAATATTTGGAGAGTGAAAGTATAGCCCGGCAAGGTCCCCTCCCAGATCCCATCGAAGCCGTCTTCTATTTCCCCGCTCCCGTCTGCGGTGCCGTAGTCGTACCCCACCAGGCGTGAGCTGGCATCATCCAGGTAGGCTGCATAGGTATCGTTTGCACCCATGCCGCCTGCGTAATATCCATCATCGCCATCTGTATACAGCTCTATATAAGGAGCTACAACCGCCGGCCTGGGCTGTCCTGCGAAGGCGGCCTGCCCGGCCCCGCTAAATGCCAGCGCGGCATGGGAAGATGCGAAGGCCGGCTGCCCGGTCCTCAACAAGGTCGCCAGGTCGGTCCCGGCGGTATATTCCACCATGACCAGCCCGGCGGAGAACTCCGGCTTGTAGCGCAGCACCTGCCCGGTCTTCCGGGCCTGCTCCAGCCGGGGAGCCAGTTGTAGATAGGCCTGGTGAGCTTCCAGCGAGAACGCACCAGCGTCCTTGGCCGGACCGGCTTGACCGCCGGCGGACACCAACGGCAGGTAGGCGATGGCGGTCCGGGCACCCTTGGCATACACATCCAGGGAGCCAAGCGAGAGCATTAACACTAAAACGAACAATACAGAAACTATTTTTTTCATGGTTTCATCCTTTGTAATTTGGTTTAACTGTCGTGAGAAAAAGCGAAGCCTGCCCACACGGGCAGGGAGCCGATCAAATATCAATAAAAAAACCTTTACCCTAAGAACGCCTCCTTTCATTGGCATATCCGTTGAAGCTTATCATCCCAGGTCGGGGAGGCATGTACGTTGCAATGCGAAGAATCTATTTTCCAATATGATTTTATATTATGACAATTTAGGTCTAAATACAATAGTACTTTAGTTCTTTCTGCCTACCCCGCCCCTACCCCCTCTCTCAGACCGGCCTACCATTGCCCGCACGGGGGGTAGTTTTTGCCTTCCGCCCATGCTATCCTCTCCATACAACGTAGACCTTATCCGAAATTCAGGAGAGGTGCGCATTTTGATAGTGTGACACTCTCAAAATGCGGTATTCCAAAATATAAGGACTATCCCTGCCATGCCCAGAAAATACTGGATCAAACTCTTCATCGAAATCCTGGACGACCCCAAAATGGGGCGGCTGCCCGACCGCTTATGGAGGCGGCTGGTCGAGCTGTTCCTGCTGGCCGGGAGGCACGCAGATGACGGTACACTACCGCCGGTGGAAGAGATGGCCTGGACCCTGCGCCTGAGCCCCGGCCAGATGCTCGAGGACCTGCATGGCCTGGCAGAAATCGGAGTTATTAACGCCTGCCCAAAGATCGCAGGGGATGCCCAGCCGGAAGCCTGGATGGTGACGCATTTCAAGCAGCGGCAGTCCTGCGAATTGTCCGAGCGAGTCAAGCGGTACCGGGAGCGTTACAGAAACGGCCAGAGTAACGCAGGAGTAGCAGCAGGCGCCTCTACTTCTACTTCTTCTTCTGATTCTGAATTCTGATTCCAAGGAGGAGGGAGCGGCGGGGGAGGAACTGCCGCGCTCGCCGGTGGAAGCCATGCTGCAACCGGACGTGCGCGTTTTTAACGCGGTCACCGGGCGCATCCCGGGGCTATCCCAGTACCAGGCCGTGATCGAGGCGGTACGCTTCCTGCGCGCCCGCCAGGGCCTGGATGACGCCGGCCTGGTGGCGTGGCTGATCCCCTACTGGCTGGCCTGGTCGACGCGCAAACGCCTGGACGGGCGCCGGTACGACCCCTCCAACCTGACCTGGCTGACCGAGTGGGCCTTGAACGCCTGCATCCCGCCGCAGAGCGCCCCAAAAGCGGGCGAGCCGCCGCGCCCGGCCGTGCCCTCGCCCGAAGAGACCCGGCGCATGCTGGCCGAAAAAGACCAAATAAGCCAGGCGGCTGTGCCCCCGCCGAAGGAACTGCGCGCCAAGATCCAGGACCTGAAGGGAAAGCTGGAGAGCAAGGCGTCCCCATGAAATTAAAAAAGTGGCGCAAGAGCGATCCGCGCAGCGCCCAACGCCTGTGCCTGATCGTCGAACTGGGTCGCCGGCGTGACCGCCTGCTCGAAGCCCCCGAACTCGACCTGGACGGCCTGGCGCGCCTGCTGGCGGATTACGAAGCCGCCGACCTGCCCAGCGCGGCGGCGGACCTGCGGAGAAGGCTGGAGTGGTACCGGAGCAAACAGTCACCGTTTCCTGAAAAATCTGGCATAATAGACCATTAAAGGAGCATAAAATAAATAGACGTAATTTTCTTAAACTGGCCGCGGCGGGCGCGGTATCTTTCGCGGTACAGGCGTTGTGCGGCGAAAGCATCCGTACATCGATCCCCGCGGTAGGTGCGCGCAATGGGAGCGGCACTGCCAAACCAACCGGCCTGCCCACCCAGGCTACGACCCCGCCGGCCAGACCCACTGCAGCTCCGACATCCACACAAACGGTCCCGCCGGCAGAAACGGCAACACCGGCGCCTACGGAGGCGCCAACCTCAAGCGGCCAGGTAACCCTGGCTGCGGTGGGGGATATCATGCTGGGCCGTACGGTCGGGCAACAGGCGCTGGCGAAAGGCCCGCAAATCGTTTTTGGCGGGGTACAATCCGCCCTGGAGGCCGCCGATATCCGGGTCGGCAACCTGGAATGCGCCCTCACCGACCTGGGAACCCCCGCGAAAAAAATGTACACTATGCAGGCTCCCCCCGCGGCAGCGGAGGCGCTCTCGCTGGGAAAGTTCGACCTGGTCAGCCTGGCCAACAACCATTCCATGGATTACGGTTATGTGGGGCTGGCGGATGAACAGGAGACTCTCAAGCAGGCGGGGGTGGGCATGGTGGGGGCCGGCGTTAACTTCGACCAGGCCCACTCGCCCGTATTCCTCGAGCGGAATGGAGTGCGGCTGGCCTTCCTGGCCTACGTGGACGTGCCCATCGAACAGGAAGGGTTCGACACCCACAGCTGGGCCGCCACCGCCAGCCAGCCCGGCGTGGCCTGGGGCGACCCGGACCAGATCAAGATCGATGTGGCCGGCGCCAAGCGCCAGGCGGACGTGGTGGTCGTCCTGCTCCACTCCGGGATCGAGATCGGCAAATACATCCCGAGCATTTCCGCGGCGCAACGGGCGGACGCCTATGCGGCCATTGACGGCGGCGCGGCATTGGTGCTGGGCGCGCACCCGCATGTCCTGGAATTGATCGAGCATTATCACGGGGGGCTGATCGCCTTCAGCCTGGGAAATTTTGTCTTCGATGACTACCTGGGCATTGCTGACGCGACGGTCGTCCTGCGAGTGGTGCTGACCCAGGCAGGCGTGCAAAGTTACGAAACCGTACCGGTACTGATCGAAAATGGCCTGCCGCGTATTATCACGGAGAGCCAGGCTCCAGCCATCGGCACGCGGGTCGCGCCATTAAATCCATAAGGAGAGTGCAGAGAAATGGGGACGAGATGCGGCGAATGATCGGGCCGGCCCTCCTGATCGGCATGGTCCTGTTGGTGACGGCTTCAAGCTGTAGCGGACCTGCGAACATGCCGACCATATCACCGCCGGCGCCCATTGCTCCTTCGATCGCGCCGACGGAAACATCCATGCCTTCGGCCTCTTCCATTCCAGCAGCACCAGCAGCGTCAGGGCGGATCGAACTCCCTTACCGGGTCATTTCCCCGCCGATCATAGACGATGATTCCATCTACTGGCAGCCATCGGACGACCGATTGGTCCGGCAAAGCCTGGACTCCGGCAGCAGCGCTCCGCCTGAGACGGTGGTTACAAGCCTCTATCCGGGCGGCCGGATCGACCTGCTCCCGATGCAACTGGTGGACAACCGGGTCATCTTCGTCGATATGCCGGCCACGCTCCAGGGAACCTCCAGCGAGTGGATGGTCCGCAGCGTCGATCTTGTCACCCACAGCAGCCAAGTGATCTTCCATGATAATGGAGCCACCGCCATCTACAGCTTCGCGGTGGATTCAACCTGGCTGGCCATGGCTCTGGACGACGGAAGGTCGAGACCGACTTGCCCAAGCGGTGATGCGATCCTGGCGGTGGTCAATCTGAACAGCGGCGCCTACCAGGAAATCGACCGCCAATGCTTTCTACAAGTGGAATGGTCGGAGGTTGCGCTGACGGGGGACCGGCTGTTCGCGACCAAAATCACCCCCAAGACCAACGCGTTCGAAATCGTCCTCGTCAACCTTAAAGATCGTTCGACTCAACCCTTCGGCCCATCGCTTGCCGCGCCTCCCTCCGGGCTGCTGGCGGCCCAGGGTGCGTGGGTGGCCTGGGATACCGCCGGAGGAACCTTCCTGGACAACCTTGCCAATGGAGAGCAGCAGTTGATCGCGCCGACAGCCGACTCCGGTCCTCTGGAGTACCCGGTCCTCAGGGGGCGATGGTTGTACTGGAGCATGTGGGAGAGCGGCAGCAAGATCGTCGTCTATGACCTGGTAGGGAAAGATATGAAGATCCTGGCTGTGCCAGGAGAAAACGAAATGGTCTGGAACCCGGCAATCTTCGCCAATACGATCGCATGGGTACGCGACCTGCAGTCCGACCAGGCAACCAGCGCCAGCTATATCGAATGGACCACGCTTAATCCCTAAACAGCGTAGGGTAGACAAACCCATGGTCACGATCCCGGGTTTTACCGGACACAGCAGTTACCCAAACTGTTGGATGCCAGCGTTCATTCGGAGAGCGAGGTCAAGCAGTCTGGCGGGAGGGTCTACTACGTTTTCTTGTAAGGCGGCTGTTTTTCGCGGATACGATTGGCTATGGTATCCGTATCCTGGTTAACAGGCAAGGTAAGCTGCTCATTGGAATAGTTACCATTCACCTGCCTAAGTTGATCAAGCAGGCTCGGAATTTTCTTTTCCATTTTAATTGCGTGCCGGCGGTAGTAGGCTATTCGTTCTGCATGGGTCTTGCCAGCCAATCGCCGGGCAAATTCATCGCGAATCTTGCGAGTCATGTCGGTGGCATTAATATTTCTATCTTCCATGCGTAGTCACCTCTCTGGGACTGAAGATCTGCAAAGACTTATATCCAAACTCGATATTAACTGCATTGAACAAGCGGATTTTATCAAAGCGCACAATATGTTTGAAATTCCAACTGACCAGCAAGTCAGCCTCGGCAACCGTTGCAATGGCAATGTGCAAACCATCATCATAAAAGTTTGGCGATAATATATTCCGTTTTTGATATTCATCAGCCAATTCCAATGCGGTTTCTTCCACGATTAAAATCTCTGCATTAAGCGTCGCCAACTCAGCATAAACGACCTGCACCACATGAGGCGCTTTTTCAATTTCAGCAGCAATGGTTTCCGAAAGCAAGGGTCGAAATATCCCATTCCGAAAATCTTGAAGCAATCCGTTTGACCATTCGGCAAATTCAGGATCAAAACAACCACCGATGACAGAAGTATCAATATAGACGCGCTGAATCTTCATAAATCCATTATACAACTTAACAAAACCCCGGTTTCCGAAAGAGATCAAGGTTCCCGATATCAAATATCCGCTGTGTAACGCTCACTCTACATGGTTTGCCTTTTTAGCGAGCAATGCTATTACTACCCCTATCAGCAAACCGGTGGATGAAAAACAAATCCACCCGAACACGCTGAACAAGGTTTCGTATTCACTGAATTTATCCGCCCACTCCCAAACATAACCGTTCTTATCCAGCACGAAAGTAAATTGGCTAGCACCATCTGGATAACCGATTGTCTCTTGATAACAATCTTTTATGGTTTGAGGCCGGGATAAAAGCTGGGAAAATTCGCTGGAAGTTAAATCGCAAGGATTGGTGATATCGAAAGGTCCCGAATATGCATCTTGCTGAAGTGTTCCCTGAATCCAGCCTTCGTTTTGCCAATCCGAATAAGTATACGTGCTGCCATCTGACGTTTTGATGTACGGGGATTCTCCGGGGGCTGCAATCAATTCGGATGTTCGAGGCGGCGGTGCCGGTAGTTTTTCCCAGGGATAAAAGAACCCTGTTCCGATGATGTACCATAAGCCAATTCCAAGCAGGAATCCAGCGGCGCCCATTAGAACAATCCGGATCAATCTTACCGGATCTCTTTTTCCGCAACAGCCATCTTTCCTTCTCTTTCACCTACCCTGCCAGCGAACTTTCCTAGCTGTTTACCCACAACTCGTATTCGCCCAAATCCACATCATCATTCCATGAGATACCGAATCCCCCCGCATCTACTTTTACCATCTTGAAGAAAGCTTCCTCCTGGAGCGCCTGGAAGGCTGCCAGGTGCAATAATTGATGACAATCGTAGGTTTTTTCCATGCCATTGGTAAACTTGACCAATAACCGCTTCCCTTCCAAAGGGCTGACAGCCTGGATTTTTGGGATGCTCATTTTCCTACTCCGAACCTGGCAGGTGTACTTATTCACTACCAGTATAGTTAATTCGGAGAGCGAGGTCAAGCATTCCGGTAAAAGTAAAATACGCCTCCCCCGAATGCGGCCTTTTGCATTCGAGGGAGGCGGGAGAGGGGCGCTTGCTAAGGGGCCGGTTCGGCCTGGAGGGTTTGCTGCAGGCCATTCAGGCCTTGGCCGGCGCTGTCCAAGTCAGGGTCGCCGGTGCTGGCGGGGGTGGGGATATCCATGGACTGGAGCGTGCTTTGCAGGTCGTTCAGGGCCTGATCCGCCGCATCAACAGATTGATCCAGGCTTGATCCGGATGGGGTCGGTTGAACTTCTCCGGAGGCGGCGGCCGGCTGGGCCTGCGGTCCGGCGGAATTGGTGCGGCTGTATGACGAGCAACCGGACAGCAAGAGACTTATTCCAATGAGAAGGACCAGGGCGACAAGAAAGGCTCTCTGCATAGTTCCTCCAACTGCCTAGCCGCCGGTCGAGGTGGGTGAGGGCGCAGGGGTGGGTTTATTGGTCTGGCGCCACTGCTGGAGCGCCTGGCGCAGGGCTTGGTCCGCCTGCATGAGGGTGGTACGGGCGTCCGAGAGGGACTGGTGGGCAGCCTGCACGGTCTGGCGGGCGGCGGTTGGATCAGTCACGTTGCCGGCCGCGTCGAAACCGTTGTGGGCGGAGAGAATCCCGGCGGCGGTGGTATTGGAGGCGGTGGCAGCAGCGACCTGCGACTGGAAAGCGGTCAGGGCAGCCGAGAGGGCGGAAGTGTCCAAGCCTTTGGCCTGGGCATTGCTGATCACAGTCTGCACCCGGGTGACAACCGCGTTGGTCTTGGCCAGATTGGCCTGCTGGGTGGCGAGAAATTTCTGCTCGTTCTGATAGGCTTTTTGCAGGTTCTGAGCCAGGACCTCGGCCTTATAGGTCTGCATCCAGGCCGAGAAGGTGGCATGGAAGGCGCTGACCGCCTGCACGATGATATTATGGGCAGCCTGCAGATCCTGCCTGGCCGACTGGACGGTCTGGCGGGCAGTGGTGGGATCGGTGACATTGCCACTGGCGTCAAAGCCGGCATGGGCAGAGAGGATCCCGGCCGCGCTGGTGTTGGAGGCGGTGGCTGTGGCAATCTGGGGCTGGAAGGCGGCCAGGGCAGCGGTCAGGGCCGAGGCATCCAAATTCCTGGCCTGGGCCTTGCTGATGACAGCCTGAACCCGGGTAACCACCTTCCCGATATTCGCCAGATGGGTCTGCTGCTGTGTGAGCGCCTGCTGCTCGCGCTGGAAGGCCAGGCCAAGTTGCGCCGAGCCTGCGCCTGCGCCGGGTGTGCCAGGAACGGCAGGGGCGGCCAGGGCCGTCCCGGACGGGAGGGTGATGGCCAGGCTAAGGACAAGCGCTGCCCCAAGCAGAGCCATGATCCACCGGCTGACTGACGAAAAAATCTGTTTCCTTGCTTTCATTTTGAATCTCCTTTTCTACAATCGTTTATTTTTGGCTCTCCGGGAATCGCCGGAGAGATGGGATATATGGGGGTGTTGGGTGTGCTTCGCACACCCAACACCCCCATATCTTTCCTTTATCCCGGCAACTCCCAATGAACCTTATTTTTCCAAGCCTCCCCATTGTAAAGGGCGCGTGTGTCCTGTTCTTTACCGGTGTGTAAACTCCATGTAAAAACATTCCCAACAGAGCCTTTTCCATAAACCGGCTCTTGAAAGGACCGCCTCCGCCCTGCGGGCACCGGAACCCGCCCAATGGGTATAAAATAGATGCACAAAATAATGACAAGGAGAAATGCATGAAAAAGATAAGCAGCCTGGCCGTACTATTCCTGACACTGGCCCTGGCAGCCTGCGGCCTGCCTTTCCAGGGTGGGCGGAGCCAACCTACGCCCGCCCAATCGGGTACGCGCCTGTTCCAGGACGATTTTTCCAATCCCCAGAGCGGTTGGGCTACCAACAGCAGCGCGCACGGCTCCATCGGTTATGTGGATGGAGGCTACCGGATCGAGGTGACCACTGCCGGTTACGAAAAGGCCGCCTCGCTCCCGAAGGTTTTTCAGAACGACGTTCGGATCGAAGTGAATGCCATCAAGCAGGCAGGCCCGGTGGATGGCTCGATCGGCATCCTCTGCCGCTACCAGGATGCCAGCAATTTCTACGCCGGCATCGTCAGCGGCAATGGCACGGAGATCGTCAAGGTGGTGAACGGGCAACGGACGGCCCTCGACGCAGAATCCAATACGGACGCGCTGGTCTCGGGTGCAGACAACAATACCCTGCGCTTTACCTGTATCGGCAATTCCTTGATCCTGTATGCCAACGGCGACCAGGTTGCCGGGGCCACGGATAGTTCGTTCTCCGGCGGAATGGTCGGCCTGCTCGCCGGCGCATACGATACCGGCGGGGTGAGCATCCTTTTCAAGAACTTTTAACGTTTACGCACCATAATGAAGGACTGCGCCGAACGTTTGGACAGCGTTTGCTCGTTGGGTATGGCGTAAACCCGGTCAATTGGGTAAAATAGAAGCACAAAATTTTGATAAGGAGTAAGTACTAAATGAAGAAACTTGTAATTGCTGCCATTATGGTGGTTACCATGGCGCTCCTAACTTCTTGCGGCATCCGGTCAGGGATCTCTCGTCTCTTTTCCAAGCCGACGCCAACCGTGGCGCCAACACCGGCTCTGCCGCAACCCACCGTCGCGCCATCGGGTACGGTCCTGTTCCAGGATAACTTTACCGATCCCACCAGCGGTTGGGGAAGTGGCACTAACGCGAACGGCTCCATCGGTTATGCGAATAACGGTTATACCATCCAGGTTTCCGTGCCAAAGTTCGAAAGGTCTTCCCACCCCTCGAAAACCATTCAGAATGACGTCCGCCTCCAGGTGGATGCCAGCAAGCTGGCCGGGCCGGACAAAAATAAAGCCGGGCTCATCTGCCGCTTCCAGAACAGGAACAATTACTATGGCGGCGTGATCGGCAACGATGGCAGCGCCGCCATCTTCACGCTGATCGCCGGGCAACTGTCGAATATCGTCAAGCAACAGACCACCGGCGTGATCAACCCCGGCACGGCCACGAACACGATCCGCTTCGACTGTGTTGGCAAAACCCTGACCCTGTATGCGAACGGCAAGGTGGTTGCAACCGCCACGGACAGTACGTACGCCAGCGGTGGGATCGGCCTGGTTGTCGGCACATACGATACCGGTGGAGTAAGCATCCTCTTCAAGAACTTCAGCGTCACCGCTCCATAGCAATCGGTCTGTTTGGAATTTGCCGGGACGATATCGTAGGTCACGCTAAAGCGTGACCTACATTATTATTTCCTGATCATTTCTTGCCGCAATTCTCGAACCCAGATCGTCCCCAAATCCGGTAAAATAGTAGCATATTTATTTCACTCCCTGCCCAGGAGCCTCCATGTCACCACAACCTCTCCCATACCTCGATCCCAGCCTGCCCTTTGAAACGCGTGTCGAAGACCTGATCTCCCGCCTGAGCCTGCCCGAAAAGATCAGCCAGATGTTGAACGAATGCCCCGCCATCCCGCGACTGGGCATCCCGGCCTACAACTACTGGAGCGAAGGCTTGCACGGCGTGGTCGGCAACGGGCGCGCCACCGTCTTCCCGCAGGCCATCGGGCTGGCGGCCACCTGGGATGCGAACCTCCTGTTCCGCGTCGCCACGGCCATCAGCAACGAGGGACGCGCCAAGTACCACGCCGCCCTGCGCCGCCAGGGCTACACCATTCAGCTGCAGGGCCTGACCTTCTGGGCCCCCAACATCAACATCTTCCGCGACCCGCGCTGGGGCCGGGGCCAGGAGACCTACGGCGAAGACCCTTACCTGACCGGCGAAATGGGCGTGGCCTTCGTGCGCGGCATGCAGGGCGATGACCCGAAATACCTCAAGACCGCCGCCTGCGCCAAGCACTTTGCCGTCCACAGTGGTCCCGAAGGCGAGCGGCATGGCTTTGACGCCCGCGTCAGCCTGCGCGACCTAAACGACACCTACCTGCCGGCTTTCAAAAAATTGGTCCAGGAGGCGCGCGTGGAAGCCGTCATGGGCGCATACAACCGCGTCAACGGGCAGGCCGCCAGCGCCAGCCCGTTCCTGCTCGAAGAGACATTGCGGAAAAAATGGGGCTTCCAGGGGCATGTTGTTTCCGACTGCTGGGCGCTGACCGACATCCACACTGGCCACAAATTGGCGGCGGACGCGGTCGAAGCCGCCGCCCTGGCGCTCAAAGCCGGCTGTGACCTGAGCTGCGGCGTCACCTACGACAGGCTGGACGAGGCGCTGGCGCGCGGCCTGGTCAGCGAAGCCGAGATCGAGCGCGCCCTCCGGCGCACCCTGCTGACGCGCTTCAAGCTGGGTATTTTTGACCCGCCCGGGCTGGTCCCGTACGCCGACATCCCGCCGAGCGTCATCGCGAGCCCGCGGCACGCCCAGGTGGCGCGCCAGGCCGCGCAGGAGTCGATCGTGCTGCTCAAGAACCGCGCCGGCATCCTGCCGATCCGCCCGGAGGTGCGGCGCATCTCCATTGTGGGGCCGACCGCCACCAGCATCGAGGCCCTGCTGGGCAATTACAACGGTTTCAACGCCAACCTGACGACGCTGATGGAAGGCATCGTCGGGCGCGCCCCGGAGGGCGTGCGCGTGGGCTACCGCATGGGTGTGCCGCTCGCCCAAGCCAGCCTCAACCCGCTCGATTGGACCACCGGTGATGCCGCCGCCGCCGACGTGGCGATCGCCTGCATGGGCTACACCTCCCTGCTCGAAAGCGAGGAGGGGGATGCCATCCTGTCGGAGCATAAAGGCGACCGCGCGGATATCGGCCTGCCGCCGGCCCAGGTGGATTTTGTGAAGAAACTGGCTGCCAGCGGGGCGCGGGTGGTGCTGGTGCTGTGCGGGGGCAGCCCGATCGCCCTGGGCGAACTGGAAGAGATGGTCGAAGCCATCCTGTTCGTCTGGTACCCGGGCCAGGCGGGCGGGCAGGCCCTGGCGGACGTGCTATTCGGGGACGTTTCGCCCTCCGGCAAGCTGCCGCTCACCTTCCCGCGTGCCACCGCCGACCTGCCGCCCTTCGAGGATTACCGCATGGAAGGGCGCACCTACCGCTACAGCACGGTCGAGCCGCTCTACCCCTTCGGTTTCGGCCTGAGCTATACCCGCTTTATGTTTTCCGATCTGAAATTGAAAGCGGAGCGGCTCCAAGCCTCCGAGCCGCTTTCATTCACGTTCCGCCTCCAAAACACCGGCGGCATGGACGCGGATGAAGTGGTGCAGGTCTATCTCAAGGACCTGCAAGCCTCCGCCCCGGTCCCGCTGCACAAACTGGTCGCCTTCCGGCGCGTGCACCTCCCGGCAGGGCAAGCCAAGACCCTGCGCTTCAGCCTGCCGCCCGAAGCGCTGGCCTTCATGAATGAGGCCGGCGAACAGGTGGTCGAACCCGGCCAGTTCCGCCTGACGGTGGGTAGTTGCTCCCCCGGGCCGCGCGGCCTGGCCCTGGGCGCTCCGCAGCCGCTCGAGGCGCTCTTTACGCTGGAGTAAAAAAAAGCAGGTCACGCTTGAAGCGTGACCTGCTCCTTTTTATAGCTCACCTTCTGTTAGAGTTCTTTGAGCAGAAGGGCCAGAAGAGCATTCAGGCGGTCAACAAGATGCAGGACGGGGTGGGTTGCTTCCACATTGACGGCAGCGTGGAGAGTATTCGTTACTTTTTCGGCCGTGACATAAGCCGAATAAACCGGCGAGGTGGATTTGATGTGGTTGGTTGCGCGCCACAGGATCAAGGCCAATTCCAAAACACCGGAATTTTCCAGGTCCACGTGCGCAGCCGCCAGAGAAGTATTGGCTGCTTTAATGGTAGCCTTGGCTTCAGCCAGGTTGGTGACGTTGCCGCTGCCATCGAAACCACTGGTGGGGCTGGCAAAGTCAGCCACCGCGTTGCCGTTGGCTGTGGTGGCGTTGTTCACGTCCGTTGTAAAGGTGGCCAGATAGGTGGTCAGGAGCGTGGTTGGGATGCTGTTGGTAGTGGCTGCAGTGATCAAAGCGTTGACATCCGGCTCGACTTCGGTTGTTGCCCTGCCCAGGTTGGCCTGCTGGGCGGTTATCCAGGCCTGGTCAACCTTGTAGGCAGCATTCAATTCATCAAGGACGAAGAAGGCAGAGTTGGCCTTCGCAAAGGCCTTGACGGCGGTGATCAAAGACTTCAGGGCAGCCACCATGTCCAGGTGAGCAGTCTTCAGGTCCAAATTGGCATTGACCAGGGTTGTCTGGGCAACGGAGAAGGTGTTGACGGTGATATTCCCACCGGTGTTGGTGAAGCCATTCGCAGGGGTATCGTTGAGAAGCGTTGAGGCAGCGGCGTGGGAGGCCTCGGCTGTGGCCATTTGGTCATCAAAGCTGGTCAGCGCGTTGGAAAGCGCAGTGATACTAGCGGCATTAAGGTTGGCTGCAGTAGCCTCGGTGATCAGGTTCGTGATAACAAGGTCCATGTCATTGGCATTGCTCAGGTTGATCGTCTGAATGGACAGCCAGCCCATGTCATGTTGATAGGCTTTGATCATCCAGGGATACACCGGTACCACGGCGGGTGCGGGGGCGGCCGCGAAGGCCACCGTTGCGGGGACAGTGAAGGCAAGGCCGAATACCATCAGCGCGCCCAGCGCCAGCATGACGGCCTTCCTTGAAACGGATACGAACTTGCTTATTTTCATTACTATTCTCCTTTTCTCTAAAGATGAATATGAACGTTCTTAT
Organism: uncultured Chloroflexia bacterium; assembly: GCA_963837875.1. Lineage (GTDB taxonomy): Bacteria > Chloroflexota > Anaerolineae > Anaerolineales > Villigracilaceae > UBA877. The sequence continues at coordinate 777,304 of CAWIOV010000001.1, read as the reverse complement.
TCTTAGTTTACGGGGCGGGTGTTAACAGGCATGCAAATCCATGTAAAATTTGTGTAAAATCCGACGAGCATTCCCTTATTCATAATCATTATAATGCTCTGAAGGTGAAAACGGGATTAACTGCGCTTTACAAATTTGTCATGACTTGTGGAACAAGTCCAATATGTCGGATATTCTTGCAGGTCGTGCGGTGGCGGAGACTGCCGGAATCGCCCGCTACCTGTTCGCTAATTTGCTTCAGACAAACCGTGGATGAACGCCCACGCGTTGGTCATCATGTCATGGTATCTACTCCTACCAAAAGGAAAGACCCCTTAACCGCAGTAATTAAATCCATACAACCAACATCCGGTCGGTTGCCTGCTTTTATTATTATTACACGGATTAACCTGGCTGACAACAGAAATATCTCCCCCAATAGTACCAATGTTGCCGCCGGATCGTCCCGCCTGTCCCGCAAAATACGCGCGGCAGGTTTCACCAGAAGTTTTTTTGGCTATTCTCAGATCAGACCGCATGAATGGCGCTCATCCCAATGGATGAAAACCTCGTCACCGGACTCCGTAAGACCTGATCCTTTCCATCGCAGCCTGTCACGCCGGCAAGGCCCGCTTCTTCTGGATCAGTTCCCTGGCGAGCCTGACCGCAACGATGGCGGAAGCGCCATATCCATCCGCCCCGATCTGGTCAGCCCAGGCCTGGTTGACCGGGCCGCCGCCCACCAGCACAATGTATTTCTCGCGCAAGCCCATCTCCTTCAGGCTGGTCACAACCTCCTTCTGGGCCGGCATGGTGGTGGTCATGAGGCAGGACAGGGCGATGATGTCGGCTTTATTTTTTTCCGCTTCCTGGATGAATTTCAAGGGACTGTTATCGATCCCCAGGTCCACCACGGTGAAACCGCTCGTCCCCAGCAAAGTGCTGACAATATTCTTCCCGATGCTGTGGAGGTCGCCTTTCACGGTGCCGATCACCACCGTGCCGAGGCGGGCCGTGTTCTTATGCTGCGCCTCCAGCACCGGTTGGATGTCGAGCATGGCCGCATTAAAAGCGCTCGCAGCCAGGAGCAGTTCCGGCAGGAACACCTCCCCGTCTTCGAATTGGACGCCAAGCCGCTCCATGCCTGCGGAGAGGCCCTTTTCGATCAGGTCGAGCGGATCGAGACCCAGCTCGAGGCCTTTTTTGGCACTTTCGGCCGCCCGTTCTTCATCCCCTTCCACAACAGCCGCAGCCAGTTCAAGATAAACCTGTTCATTATCCATGATGCGTGCTCCTTCGTAGATAAGGCCGGGCTATAGCGATAGTCCCAGCCCTGCCAACTCATTCTTCACCTGCTCCAGCAGGTCCAGATAGGCCGGGCCGGGCCTCCCGGTGTCCGCGTCGCAGCAGTCCTGGTACCGGCTGCCAGCCGGAGCATTCGGGATGGCCGGTTCGTATTTTTCCAGCAAGCGCCTCACCAGCGCGTTGGCTTGCGGGCGGCTCAACCTGGAGGCCGCCACGGCCAGGTCCACGCCAAAGCGCGCCTCCACCGGCGTGATCCCATCCACCAGCACGGCGCGGGCCGGGTGGGGAGTCTGCACGCCCGGCGCACCGCTCGCTACCGCCGCCAACAGCCAGGCGGCCGATTTATAGAAATACATGGCCGTATTAGGCCCGGCCGCCATGTAGCCCAGCCAGATCACCGGCATGGGGATGTTGCGGCTGGCGGCCTGACAACTGGCCGAAACGGCCCAAAGCACATTGCGCGCCGTGGAGCAGCCATACCGGAAATGCACCGGGAAAGTGAGCTGGTAATTGCCGCGCTGCACCAGCAGCCCCATCAGGATATAGGCGGTGCTGGCCAGCGCCGTCCCCTCCGGCCCGCCACAATACCCCCCCAGGATCGGCCCGGACTCCGCCCCAATATTCGCGCCCCACTGGAGCAGGTAGGCGGTCTTATTCATTGCGCCAAAGTCAATTTTCATTTCAGAGATGGCCCCCACCAGCCAGCCGTCCGAAGGGCGCAGGCCGAACTGGGGCGCGCTGGCAGCCAGGGTGGTCACCGCCGAGGCGGAAGTGGAGATCAGGTTCATGATCGGCAACCCCGGGCGGCCGGCCTGCCGCAAAGCCTCCCGCCCGATCTTGATGCTGCGGATGGCCGCGTACAGCTCGAGCGGGCTGCCAGCCATCACCGGCAATCCCCGCAGGCTATCCAGCGCCGAGATGCTGATGGAATTCGCCTCCGGGATGCCGGCATACGCGGCGATCAGGCTCGTCATCCATTCCTCGCGGGAAGCCACGATCCCCGAGCCAACATGCAACCAGGGGATGGCCGGATCGTCCGGTCTCCGCATCTTAAACATGCCCGCATCTTTCCCCTCGCCCACGCGGCACACGCCGGGCGCCTGGCGCACCGCCGCCAGGATCTCGGCCCGGCTGAACCGGATCACCCGGTTGGTATCCTTGCAGTAGAAGCCCACCTGTTCCACCAGGTCCAGCGCGGCTGCGTAGAGGGCATCCGCGGCCGCATCGCTCTCCGGGACAGGCGTTTCGGGGTCGTAGCTGATCCCATATTGCTTGACCAGTTTTTTCAAGGCCGGGATAAGCGCTTTCAGGTCAAAATCCGCCTCGCTCATCAAGGGCCCTTGCAAAGCACGTTCCATTACATCCAGGTTTGTCGGCAGCATATTTAAATCCTTTATAACGGCAACCCAAACTGCACCAATTCTTCCCTGGCCTGGTCGTACAGCCGCAGATAGTCCGCCTGCGGGCGGCCCGCCACCAGGTCATAGCATTCCGGAAAGCGCAACCCGGGCGGCGCGCTCTCGATCTGAACCGCGTACTTCTCCAGCAGCCGCTGGACGACCGCATTCGCCTGCCCGGATGTCAGCCGGGTGGCCGCGCTGGCGAACTCGATGCAAGCCTGCGCTTCCAACGGAGTGATGCCATCCTCAATCACCGCCCTGGCAGGATGGGCCGTCTGGACCCCGGCGTATCCGGAGGGGACGCCGGCAAGCATCAAGGCAGCCGCCTCCTGGAAGTACATGCGCGTGGCCGGCCCGGCGGCCGTATACCCGAGCGCGATCGCCGGATAGCGCGTGTTCCGGCTGGTGGCACGCCCGACCACCGCAAACACCCACAGGCAATCGGGCGTGGTCGAACAGCCGTAGCGGAAATGGACCGGCCCGGTCAGGTGGTAGGAGCCTTGGAACAGCACCACCCCTGCCAGGTAATAAGCGGTCATCAGCAAAGCCGTCCCCGCCGGGCCGCCGCCATACCCGCCCAGCACCGGCAGGGCGGTCGAACCCACATTCCCGCCGGTCAGTTGCACAAAGGCCAGGCGGTTCAAGCTTTCCCAGTTCACTTTCATCTCGCCCAAAAAATCAACCAGCCAGCCATCCGAAGGGCGCAACCCGAAGGCCGGGTGACTGCCCGCCAGGGTGCCCATGCTGGAAGTGGCCGAAGAGATCAGGTTAAGGATCGGCAGGCCTGCCCGGCCGGCCTGCGCCAGCGCGGCGCGCCCGGCCCGCACCGCCGCGACGGTGGCATGGATCTCGAGCGGGGAGCCGCTCACGACCGCGGACCCGCCCGCCCGGTTAATCGCCGGGAGGCTGATCGAAGCGGCCTGCGCCAGCTTTGCATAGCCTTCCACCACCGCCATGGCCAGGTCTGCGCGGCTGGAAACGATGCCGGCCCCGGTATGGAACCAGGGCAACCGCCCATCTTCCGGGCGACGGGCTTGCAGCCTGCGGCGTTCCGGCCCTTCCCCAAACCAGGCCCCCTCCGGCAGGCCGTTCAGCGCGGCCAGGATCTCCGCCCAGTCGAAAGGGATGATGCGCTGCGTGTCGCTGAGGTATATACCGGTCGAGAGCAGCAGCTCGATCGCCGCCTGGTACAGCCGGTCAGCCATCGAATCGTCCTGCGGGACCAGCTCCTGCGGGTCATAACGCAGATCGTACTCCTTGACCAGCCTGCGGACCGCCGGGATCAGCCTGCGCAGATTAAAAAATCCTCCGGCACCTGCGGGCCGGCTTCGGATCGCTGGATAAATTCGAGCAATGTGGGCATAGCTAATCCTAACGCCACCTGATTAAGGTCTGGTTATACGTGTGTTAAGGGTGGTTTAAATAATGGGGATGGGGCGAACAGGTCTCACAAGTCTTATAAATACCCTATTCGTCCCATTACAAAAGATCTAAAAAAGATCAATAGCACTTCGCCATCCTTTGCTATAATCGAGGCGAAAGGACTGATGATGGTTTTTCTTTTAGGCGGTCCCCCAAGGGTTGGAAAATCGATCATCGCCGGCGAGATCCGGCGGAGCCATGCCGTGAGTGTTGTTTCAACGGATTCCCTCAGCACAGTGCTGGAGAACGTCCTGAGCCCGGAAGCAGTGCCAGATTTGTTTGTTTTTGGCAAATTTAATGAAATGCCCATGGCGGAGCGGGTGAAGTTGCTAACAGAGGATCCTGCAGAACTGATCGGTTATGTCAGGAAGGAAAGTCAGGTCGTTTGGAAAGCGGTAAAAGCTTTTATCCGGAGAGAGAATGATGAGGGCCGGGATGTATTGATCGAAGGGGTGGCCGTCCTGCCCGAGGCTGTGAGCCAGCTTGCGGATATCCCTTATCGGGTTGTATTTATCGGAAATCAAGGCGAAAATCACAAAGAAAACATGCGGAAATCTGCTCAAGAGAAAGCGCATGATTGGATGCGGGGCGCGAGCGATCCATACCTGGGCGCGTATGCAATGTTCGTGAAGCGGATGAGCGCCTGCATCGAGCAGGAGGCCAAGAAATACGGCTTCGAGTATATCGAGATGGACAAAAAGTCATTTGGGGATGCTACGGAAGAGGTTATGGAATCACTGGGATTATGCGGCAGATAACCAATTGATTTAGGATAACAACTATGAAAGAAAAAATCTCTTCAAGCAAACCGGATATTCTCTCTCATCCCATCGTGTTGGGGACGATGTTGCTTTACTTTGCCAACAATCTCCTTTTTAAACAAACCTGGCCCGCGCAATTAACCCATGCAATCAACAATTTTGCGTGGCTGTTTTTTACCCCGATCGTTGCCGGCTCCCTCGCCACCTGGATCATTCACCCGCAAGTTTTAAAGAAGAAAAACATTGATGGTTTCATCTGGTTTGGGATCGGCTTGTTTTACACTGCGGTCAGGATCGTGCCTTTCGTTAATGGTTTTGTGGTCGGCGCAATCGAAAAAAGTGTTGGAATTCCTATCACGCTCGTCCTTGACCCGACCGATTTGTCGGCCTTGGTTTCGTTATTGATCAGTTTTACCTTCTGGCGGAAAATGAAGGACTGGTCAAGGCGTTCCTCCCTGCCAGGAAGCCTTTTTGCGTTGAGTCTGGTAGCGCTGCTCACAATGGCGGATGCGGCGGCAGAAGATTATGGCATTTCTTGTTTTGAAACCCAGAACGGCACAATTATCGCCAATTCACCTTATTCGCCTTATGCCAGCGTTGATGGCGGGGAAACCTGGAGTACTGCAAATCCCATAAATTCAGATACGGGGTGCCAGCAGAATGCTACTTCAGATGGACAATATCTCGAGGTTGGCGATAAAACAATCCGAGCGCGTTTTAAGCCGGGGGGACCGATCGAGCTTTCCGTAGACGCCGGGAAATCGTGGGGAGTGGGGTATGCGCCAGAATTTACCACACAGGCCCAGCAAGTCTATTACGAAAAATATCACGCAGGGACTCCGGTTTTTCGCGCAGGACCTTTAGATGGGATCATTGACCCGCGGACGGGAAATCTTGTGTTTGCCATGGGACTGGAGGGTGTTCTCATCCGTAAACCCAACCGCACCTGGCAATGGGTGGGAGTAGGCCCGTACGAAAAGGTGGATTATTCAAGTCCCGATCTGTATGGATTGCTTTGGGGGGAAGGAGTATTGGCTTTAGCGAGTGGAATGTTAACTTTTATCATTCTTGGGATAAAACAAATTGCGGATAAAAAGAAACTGGCAAGTAGCCTTATGATTATTTTCACCATCATAGCCTGGCTTTCGCTCGGAGTCTCCGCATTTATTTTACCGCCGGCCCTTACAAATGGGGAAGGAGACTTTTTTTCGACAGTTGCGGTGGTCGGCACTCTTTTCATTTTCTTTGTGCTGACTGTTTTTATAAGTTTGGAATTATTAGAGAGTCGCAGCCCGATCAGGAAATTGGTGCTTTTTTCCTGTGGCGGCGCAGTCCTTTTTTTTGCACCGTACTTGTTGTGGTTTATAAACTGGCTGCCCGATTACCACTTTGCACCGGAATCGGCGTTTGTTATCCAGATTGGAATGATCGTATGGGGGCTGGTAAAATTCAAGCGCCCCCAACCGGTTAACCTGCCTGCCGAGTAATATCTTGCGGAAGCGGCCAGGCCCGGTGGGACGGTTGAAAGGCCGGAAGGGGAGGATTTAGAGTATTGTGTAACTGCTAAAAAAGTGCGATAATGGCATGGTTACTTTAAGGAACTAAGGCCTTCAGGTGGGATCAATATCCAGGCAATAAAAGTTGGTAACAATTCCGGTTCACATAGAAATTCGCTACAACGAATTTGTGTAGCCTTGCCTAAATAAACATTGGAGAACGCTCTATGACTGAAAAGCAAAAGAAAATCAAAGGTACACTGGGTGAGATCCTTTCACAACTGCTCAACGTGCCCATTTTATCCGGCGTACTGGTCACTTATTTCTATTTCCGCCTGCCAGCCGGCGAACCGAATGCCCTACCAGGATATTTATGGACAATGCTCTTCCAATGCCTGATTCCCCTGTGCAGCCTATTTTTCTATATCCCAAAAAAGGATGAAGAAAAGAAAGAAACCTTTCACCGGCAGCGGGTGGCCAGCTTTATCTTTATGATCGTGAGCTATCCGCTCGGCTGGCTGACGCTGGCCATTAGCCATGCTCCACGGATCTTCACCGCCATGGCAGCCATTTACACCTTCGTCACCATCGGCCTGATCATTTTCAACCTGTTGCTGCATTACAAAGCCAGCGGACATGCGGCGGGCGTCTCTGGCCCGGTCGCTTCTATGATCTACATCTTCGGCATTTGGGCAGCGCCACTGTTGCTCTTGCTGCCATTGGTCACGTGGGCACGCCTGGCAGCCAAAGGGCACAGCTTCTGGCAAACAGTGGTGGGGGCTACCATGTCCGGGTTGATCGCGATCTGTGTCTTGTGGGCCTTTGGGTTTGCCCCCTTTACAGGCGCGGTGTGGTAAATCAACTTTATTTAAAGTCAATTATCAAGACGGGATAATTTTAACAAGCGAGTGGGGAATCTCTAGTGCGTATTGGGGGCTGCTGGCAACTCTTCAAGAACATACCCAAATGTACCAAAAAAGGGCGGCTTTGCGATAAAATATCCCCAGATCAAGCAACTGTTCCAATTCAGGTGGAGTATCCATGGAAAACGATGATCTGAAACGCGCGATCGCACGGGCGCAGGCGGGCGACCGCCAGGGAGCCGCGGCGAGCCTGGCTGCCTTCCTACAGGCCGATCCAGGCAGCCAAGAGGGTTGGCTCTGGCTGGGCCATTGCCTGGACGACCCGCAAAAAAAGGCCTTCTGCTACAAAAATGTCCTCAAGCTAAACCCCGCCAACGCCGCCGCCCGCCAGGCGCTCCAGACGGTCGCGGGTACGGTCCCCCAAAGATCGAGTCCGGCCAGTCCCGCCAGCGCAGCCCGGGCGCAGGCAACCCCTCCGGCCAAGACCGGGCTGCAGGCGGACCCGCACCAGGCCGCCTCCAAGCCCCCACCCGCCCAGCCTGTTTCCACACCGCCGGCCGGGCGTGCGCCGGGACCCAAGGCCGGCGGCAAACCGGAGCGCGGCGAGGGTGTGGGATACTGGCTTTCCATCATATTGCCGGTCTTGTTCGTGTTCGTGTGCGTCCTGCCGCTGCTGTTCCTGTTCATGACGGGGCAGTTGCAGAACCTGGCCCCCGCCTGGCTGATCCCCCCCACCGCCACCGCAACCCATACCCCCACGCCCACGATCACGCACACTCCATCGCCGACGTTCACTCCCACACCTTCGCCCACCAGCACGCCTTCTCCAACCAGCACGGCCTCTCCCACCCCCACGCTTTCCCCCACCCCCACGCAGTACGTCTTCACGCCCGGAGACGCAACCGCCACCCCGCTGGGCAGCGACATCAGCGACCCCAACTACCAGGCCGGGGTGACCGCCTATCAAGCCGGGAACTACACCGAAACCGTGCGCTTGATGAACCTGGTGATCTCCGCCAATCCCAAACTGGCGCCACCGTACCGTTTCCGCGGCATGGCCTACGCGAGCCTGAAATATTATCCGGCCGGACTGGCAGACGAGGAAAAAGCGCTCACCTTGAACCCCACCTACGCGGACGCCTGGGCCGACCATGGATATATAGAGGAATCCCTTGGGAATGAAGACCAAGCCGTGTCAGACTATGAAAAGGCGCTGACGCTCGATCCAAGCCTATCTTTTGTCTATAATAACCTGGGAGTCTATTATTTCGGCCAGGGAGACTACCAACAGGCCCTGGATGAATATAAACTCAGCACAGCCATTGACCCGACCCGTGCGGTCGCTTGGGACGGGATGAGCGAAGCCTCCAGGCAATTGGGCGATCTACCTGGTTGCATCCGGCAGGCCGACCAGGCTATCAAGCTCCAGCCGGACCTCTGGCTGGCCTATGGCGACCGGGGTCTTTGTTATTTGGACGATAACGATTACAGTTCCGCCCTGCCGGACTTAAAGACGTTTGCCACCAACAATCCGACCAATGCTAACGGCTGGTACAACTATGGGATAGCCCTGGACGACAGCGGGGATAGCGACGGGGCGATGAAAGCCTACACCCAGGCGCTCTCGCTGGACCCTTCCTATTACGAAGCCGATATCAACCGGGGGCTCATTTACTACGACCAGGGAAAATACATCCTGGCCCTGCAGGATTTTAATACTGCGCTGAAATCCGGGGATATACCCTATGCGTACAACGGGCGCGGCTATGCCTATTATGGCTTGAAGGAATACGACAAGGCAGTGGCGGATTTCAATACCTCCATCCAGCTTTACCCCAGCGCCTGCAGTTACGCCGGCCTGGCGCTGGTCTATGTGGAACAGGGCCGCTACCAGGACTCCCTCAACGACGCCGCCACCGCCCATTCCATGGATCCCAACTGCCAGGTGAAACCCCTGCTCGAAGCGCGCGCCCGTGACTATTATGGCCTGGAGGATTATACCAACGCGCTCGCTTATATCAACCAGGCCATGCAGATGGGCATCTCCCCAAAAGACTACTACTATCGGGCCATCATCGAACAGGCCACCGGCAACGATACCGCGGCCATCAGCGATTTGCAAGCGTTCCTTGAAAATGCGCAAGGGGAAAGCGATGTGGCCGACCTGTTGGCGGATGCGAATGCGCGCCTGGCCAAGTTGAAGCAGTGAGCAGGGTAAAAAGGAGCCTGAACCATGAAACCCGCCTTGTTGGTGATCGACGTTCAAAAAGAGTTCTACCGGTCCGACCCGGCCACCGCCCGATCATTGCACGCGGCGGTGGAATATATCAACGCCGCCCTGGCGCTCTTCCGGGCGAAGAACCTGCCGGTCTTTTGCATCCAGCACGTGGATACAGGCGATAACCTGGCGCCGGGCCAGGCCGGCTTCGACCTGCCGGAGGAGTTGCAGATCCTTCCTTCGGATATGCGCATCCAAAAGACGTACAGCAATGCATTTAATAAGACTCCCCTGCATAGCCTGTTGCAGGAATTGGGTGTTGGCACGGTCATCCTGAGCGGCTATTGCGCCGAATTCTGCGTTTTGTCCACCTATCGCGGCGCCCAGGACCTCGACCTGACCCCGCTCCTACTGCGCGGCGCGCTTGCCAGCGGCCACGCTGAAAACATCCGCTTCGTGGAAAGGATCAGCGATATCATCTCTTACAGGGCTTTGCAGAAATTCTTGTAATCAGGTTGCCAGGTCGAATAGGCCGAGTAAGTCTTACAGGCCATGCACACAGTTCCTGGACTCCGAAGTCTCCCAAATTCGGACGCGCCAGCCCGCTTTCGCGCAGCACCCTTTCGGACTGCGGGGTTCGTATTCTTAGCCAGGGGCTCTTTCGTAACGCGCCAGGGATGAATATGAAATACGGTATAATCGTTCCAAACGAGGTACGCCATGGAACAGATCACCATTCAGGTTAAGGATAAGCGCAAAGCCCGCGCTTTGATGGATTTTCTCCAGACACTCGATTTTGTCGAAACGGTTGCAAGCGACGCCCCCCGGACGACGAAGAAAGGCCGCCAGGCCAAGAGCAGAGATTTCTTCACCCTGGCTGGCGTATGGGCTGATAGGGATGTCTCGGCGGAAACGCTCCGCAAAAAAGCCTGGCCGGGGCGCACATGATCCTGTGTGATACCAACATCCTGATTGAATTCTACCGGGGGAATCCGCACATTTTGGATGTTTTACGGCAGGTTGGTCCAGCGGAGCTGGCAATCAGCGTGATAACGGCCGGGGAACTATATTTCGGGGCACAGGATAAACGTGAATTGCATAAGATTCAAAAGCACCTTTCAATGCTGCGGCAAATCCCTCTTGATGAAACCGTTTCGGCTGTTTTCCTGTCGTTATTGGGAGAATATGCCACGAGTTACAAATTAAGCCTCCCGGATGCCTTGATCGCAGCAACCGCCCTTTGCAGCCACATGCCTTTGTATACGCTCAATCTCAAGGATTTTCGTTATATCCCTGAGCTCCAACTCTACACACCCTGAGCTTCGGTGGAGAGCAGGCTTTCCCGATATAAAACAGCAAGGATCGTCCCTAACAGCGTAAAAGGTTCTTGAAAACTCCGTCTCCCCCGGCAAAGCTGCAAAAAAAGCAATCATGATTTAACTTCCGGCTTGAGGCAGACGACGCTACAAGTCCCTGGGCAAGGCGAATTTGTGTATGAGATCTCTTTTTGGACGGTCGCTTTTGCAACATTTGTGGTCTCTCAATATTTTAAACTACTGGGAATCGCCAGGGTCGACAAAATAAAGAATCTGGTTGGAGTTCGTAAAAAAAATAGAATATTATTGAATATTATTAAGGAGGTTGCTATGGACATTGGTGTTGTTTTCCCCCAAACCGAGATCGGCAACGACCCGGCCGTGATCCGTGATTACGCCCAGACCGCCGAAGGGCTCGGCTTCAGCCACCTGCTGGTCTACGACCACGTGCTGGGCGCCAACCCGCAGCGACCCGGCGGCTGGTCCGGCCCCTACACCCACCTGACGCCCTTCCACGAGGTCTTTGTCCTGCTCGGCTTCGTCGCCGGCGTCACCCAACGGCTCGGACTGGTGACCGGCGTGGTCATCCTGCCGCAACGCCAGACCGTCCTGGTGGCCAAGCAGGCCGCCTCCCTGGACGTGCTGAGCGGCGGGCGGGTGCGCCTGGGCGTCGGGCTGGGTTGGAACGAAGTCGAATATACCGCCCTGAACGAGGCCTTCCACAACCGCGGCAAGCGCATCGAGGAACAGGTGGAGCTGATGCGGCGCTTGTGGACGGAGCCGCTGGTCACCTTCCAGGGAAAATGGCATACGGTGCCGGATGCCGGCCTCAACCCGCTGCCGGTCCAGCGCCCCATCCCGCTCTGGTTCGGCGGGAACGCCGAGGCCGCCCTGCGCCGCATCGCCCGCCTGGCGGACGGCTGGATCGCCCTCTTCCGCAACGCCGCCGAGGCCCGCCCCTCCCTGGATATGCTGGCGCGATTCATCGAAGAATCCGGGCGTTCGCCCAGCCAGGTCGGCCTGGAAGCGCGCCTCGCGTATGGCGATGGCAAGCCCCGGGCCTGGGAGACTTCCATCCACGAGTGGCAGGCCACCGGAGCTACGCACCTTTCATTTAATAGCACGGGCAGCGGGCTTACAACCCCGCAGGACCATATCCGTGCGATCAAGGAATTCGCAAAAGCAGCCTTATAAGAGCCAGAGGCTACCAGAGGCTACCGAAGTCTTGAAAGGAGAACCATGAACGATCCTGCCGAACTGATCTGTTTATTCTGGACCAGCGCGGGGGTCTTCCCCGGGCAGGCCGAGGTCAGCCGCTTCGATTTCCGGGAGCGGGTCGAAGCCGCCGCCAAAGCCGGTTTCAAGGGCATCGGCATCTGGCACGCCGACCTGGAGGCCTGCCTCCGGCACCGCACGCTCAAGGAAATGCGCACCATCCTGGATGACAATGCCATGCAATACGTGGAACTGGAGTTCCTGACGGACTGGTTCGTGGAAGGCCCAAAGAAGGCCGCCTCCGACCGGCGCAGGGACAGCCTCCTGGAGGCCTCCCAGGCCCTGCACGCCAAGCACGTCAAGGTGGGCGATTTTGACAAGCTCGCCTGCCCCCCACCCCAGGTGGCGGAAGCCTTCGCGGCCTTGTGCAGCCAGGCGGAGCAGTACGGCGCCACCATCGGCTTCGAGGTGATGGGCTGCGCCATGATCGATACCCTCCCGGATGCCGTCAGCATGGTGGAAACCGCCGGGGCCAGGAACGGCGGCCTGATCCTCGATATTTACCAGGTCATGCAGCAGGGCTGGAGCTTCGACCAGATCCGCCGGATCCCCTTGCCCTATCTTATCAGCGTGGAGCTTAACGACGGCACCCTGCCGGGCAGCCCGGAATACGACCCGTCCAACCGCCGCTTCTGCGGGGAGGGGGAATACGATCTCCGGGGCTTTGTCAAATGCGTGAAAGATATGGGGTATTCCGGCCCCTGGGCGGTGGAGGTCATTTCGGAGAAGCTCTTCGAGCTGCCGTTGGAAGAACTCAGCCGGCGCGCCTATGAGACCAGCCTGGCAAGTATACATGGCTGACAGGTCTTATAGGTAGGATAGGATTAGCGGATGCGTGTGTGTAAACTATGCATAAGCATTATGCGCTTCAAAGGGAATTGTAGCCACCGGACTCCGAAATCGCCGGACACCGTAGGTTATAATTCAATGGTCATTTTAGATTTGGAAAATTTCAATTGTATGGGATAACAGTATAGGATAGGGATTAAAGTTATCTAACGCTATTTGATAAATTGTCCTTTGGATTTGTATTAATGTGGAGATACAAATATGGCTATTAAGCTATCTGGCAGGACAACTCAAAGTATTGAAGCGGTAAAAGCTTTGGCCTCATTTTTGGAGACATACGGGGATATAAAAGAAGAAGGCGAAAATATTTTATCGGTAGATGATAGAGAAATGATTTTAGTAGCTTATAGTTCTCAGGCTTATTTTGAACAAAAGGGATATTACTGGTTTTCGTTGGCAAAAACAAAATATCTACAGATTCTTAATTGGAGAGAAAATCATGCCTGGCTGGTACTTCTGTGTGGCACACAAAATAGGTATTTTATTCCAATCGGTCAGGTTAAAAGATTATTGGAAAGAATGCCACCTAACAGAAGAGATGGCAGATGGGATTTATATATTCGATTCGATGCAGGAAAAGCCTTTTTTGGCGTTACCCGAATAGAAAATCAGCTAGATGTGACAAACCAATATCAACGATTTGAACAACTTTGGAAAACTCCCGATATTGAAGAAGAGTATGTGGATGAAGCGATTTATATCCCTGATAGCCTACCTGAACCGGAGAGGAGGATGGGAGAAGTCGTTAGAGTTGTTCGTGACACAGCTCAAAGTAGAATTGTCAAAGAATTATATGATTACAAGTGCCAGGTATGCGGTTGGACGGCATATTCCCCTCGCCTTAAAAATCTTTGGTATTGTGAAGCCCATCATATACAGCCTCTTGGGAAAAAATACGGTGGGCCGGACCATTCCAGTAACATCCTTGCTTTGTGCCCAACACACCACTGTATGATGGATTTAGGGATTTTAGGTATTGACCCAACTAACCTTAAGATACTTTCTTCTCTTCGCCAAGAACCTACTATCGGACATTTGTTATCACTTAAACGAGAACATGGTTTAAATCAAAAATATCTGCGATTTCATATCGAAAAAATCTATGTTGAATCATTAGAAGAAATCCATTTACCCGAAGACTTTAACAATATCCAATAAGTAACCAAAGGCATAAGGTTATGAATGAATTAACGAACTTACGGATGGGATTTCATAGGCGATTAATTAATTCTGCTATATATATCGAGACAAATGATTTAGGGATAAGGTATCCAAATTTTGCTGACAGTGGGAAAAAATCTAGCGTAAATATTGCATGGGGTATAGTTAATCATCTTGGTTATCCAATTCCAGATAGAAGCTTGAATATAAAGGTAACAGAAGAAAATTTTGAAAATACAACTCGCGATTTTTTGCAAAGCTCCTTTGACTTATTATTGCACCTGCGGCCAGGTGAATGGCATTATTCGACTGGTCTGGCTATTTCAGAGTTTGACCAATATGAACATCTGGCAGAGATTGAACGTTTGGTGAAAGGAAACGCTGAGCTAGCAACGGCGCTTGGCAAGGAATATATCATCGCGCCTGATATTGTTGTCGGACGTTTTCCCGTGAAAGATGCTGAAATAAATTCCCACCAACAAATTCTCTCCTCTTCGGATGGTGTGGCAACATTTACACCTCTCCGAAGCAGTAATTTTACCAAGCCCCATTATATTTTGCATGCCAGTATCTCATGTAAATGGACATTCCGCAGTGACCGGGGTCAAAATGCACGCACAGAGGCCTTAAATTTGATCAGGCACCGGAAAGGGCACTTACCGCACATCGTTGCTGTTACCGCTGAACCTTTACCAACCCGGATTGCCTCTCTTGCGTTGGGCACAGGCGATTTGGACTGTGTTTACCATTTTGCCTTGCACGAGATGAAAGAGGCGATCAGAGAGACAGGCAACGAGGATCAGATGGATATGCTCGATACTCTTATCGTTGGCCGCCGGCTGCGGGATATCAGCGATCTACCCTTTGATCTGGCTATTTGATGGATCATATTTGTCATTAGCCATAAGTGGCGGCGGGATGTCATGCCGCCCTATTTTTTGGACGGTCTCTCTCCAGTCTTCGGAGTTGCGTTTCTCCCAGCCTGCCAATGTCAACCACAACGCCCGTCGTCACACCTTCTCCCAAGAACCCTATATCCCCTATCTTACAAAACTGTATGTCAGCCCAAACTATTCCGTGATAAACTGCTACCAAGCCCCTTATAATCGGTCAGTTCCTGATTATTATTGGAGGAGATGCTATGTCCAACCAAAAAAACCGTCAGCGATTCTTTCGATCCGCCAGTATTGCCCTGGCGTTGATCCTGTTGCTCACCACACCAGCCCTGGCCTATTTTAACCCCGGCAACGGGCAGGCCGCCGCGCTCGTCCTGGGCCAGCCAGACTTCACCACCGCCGCCCTTGCCTTACCCCAGAACGGATTTAACTACTCCTGTGGCGTGGCAGTTGACCCGACCAGCCAAAAGGTCTTCGTCGCAGATTGTAAGTATAACCGCGTCCTGCGTTTCGCCTCCGTCTATTCGTTGAGCAACGATAATCCACCCGAGGCGGTCCTCGGCCAGCCAAACTTCACCACTAATTCGGCCCCCCCCTACCCCCCCCCACCCACCACACAGGCTAGCATGCACGGTCCCCACTCTATTTTTGTGGATTCCACCGGGCGGCTGTGGGTGGCAGATTCGGTGAACAATCGCGTCCTGCAATTCGACCACGCCGCCACGCTCACCAGCGGCGCCAATGCCACTGTCGTTCTCGGCCAGCCAAACTTCACCAGCCATGCTCAGGCCGTTACGTCGAAGGGCATGAACTATCCTTACGGGTTGTTTGTGGATACCGGTGGGCGCTTATGGGTGGTGGATCGGGGTAATAATCGCGTACTGCGTTTTAGCGCTGCCGCCTCCAAAGGCAACGGCGCGGCTGCCGATGGCGTGCTGGGCCAGCCCAACTTCACCAGCGCGTCTCCCGCCACCACACCCACCGGCATGAACCAGCCCACCGGCGTGGTTGGGGATTCCGCCGGGCGCTTGTGGGTGACCGATCTTAATAACAACCGCACCCTGCGTTTCGACAACGCTGCCGCTAAAACCTACGGCGCGGCTGCCAATGGCGTGCTCGGTCAGGCCGACTTATACAGCAATTCTTTCCCCACCTGCACTTCCGTCACCCCCCCCACCCCCACCCAATCCAGCATGTGTCAGCCGACCGGCATTACCGTGGATAACGCCAGCGGACGGTTGTTTGTGGCCGATTCCTATAACAGCCGCATCCTGGTCTTCGACTCGGCCGCCGGGCTGGCCAACGGGGGAAATGCCACCAGCGTGCTCGGCCAGCCGGATTTCGTCACCGGCACCAGCGGGATTACCGCATCCAATCTGAGCAACCCGGTTGGCGTATTTTACGACCCGAACGCAAAGGTCTTATGGGTGGCAGACACAAGCAACAACCGCGTGCTGGTCTTCGGCAGTTTCTATCCCACCATCGCCTCGAGCGCAGCTCCCGATGGCTGGGTGCTCGAATCCAGCCCGACCAGCGGCGTGGGCGGCGGAATGGGCACGGGTAAGATCATGCGCGTGGGCAACGACTCTGCCGACCGGCTTTATCGCTCCTTCGTGTCATTCGACACTTCCTCCCTGCCGGATACCGCAGTGATCCAATCCGTTACGCTCAAGATCCTCAAAGCTGGCAAGACTGGTACCGATCCGCTCACGTTAAGTGGCGATTTCGGCCCTCTCACCGCCGATATCCAGGATGGCTACTTTGGGACCAGCTCTACCCTGCAGAAGACAGACTACCAGGCAAGCGCCTCGGCTTACGCGGTGGCAAACTTCACTGCCATTGGCGGCGGCTGGTACAGCCTGGTGCTGCCTCCTTCCGACTACGGCTACATCAATTTGACGGGCCTGACCCAGTTCCGTCTGCGCTTTGCATTGGACAGCGGCGACAAGAACCATAAAGCTGACTATGACAGTTTCTTCGCCGGCGCTGCCCCCAGTGCCGACCGCCCGATCCTGACCATCGGATACACCCTGCCGTAGCAAGGGGTTAGCTCATAGCTGATCGCTCGAAGCGCCTGCGCGGCCATCCGCCCGCAGGCGCTTTTTATTTCCGGCGCGGCGGTCAAAAACCAGAGAAGCACGGCCTCTCTCTTCTCCCCCAAACGTACCCCTCGTGCGCAAGCCCGATCCATGCTATACTTATTTTATATATATAATCCTATTTATCTGATTACCCAAAAGGAAAAAATGCACACATCCAGATTTGCCCCGCGTTTCGTCCGCTCCAGCTTGATCGCCCTGGCGGGCCTCCTGCTGCTCGTCACCCCCGCCCTGGCCTATTTTATCCCGAGCAACGACCAGGCTGCCACGCTCGTGCTCGGCCAGCCGACCTTCACCAGTACCACCTGGGGCACTGCCCAGAACAGGCTGGACTTTCCTGAAGGCGTGGCAGTTGATCCTGTCACCGGCAAGGTTTTCGTGGCAGATTTTTACAACAGCCGTGTACTGCGCTTTGCTTCTGCGCCTGCTCTTAGCAACGGTGCACCGGCCGAAGCCGTCCTCGGCCAGCCCAACTTCACCAGTTCCGCCCATCAAGCCACCCAGTCCGGGATGTATGATCCTATGGGCGTATTTGTGGATGCAGGCGGGCGTTTATGGGTGGCAGATTGGGCCAATCACCGCGTCCTGCGCTTCGATCATGCCGCCACTCTCCCCAACGGCGCCAAAGCGAACGGCGTGCTTGGACAGCCAAACTTCACGGCCCATACCGCTGGCGCGAGCCAACACAGTCTCGATTATCCAAGTGATGTGTTCTTGGATGCAGGCGGGCGCCTGTGGGTGGTGGATGACAATAATAGTCGCGTCCTGCGCTTCGATCATGCCGCCACACTCCCCAACGGCGCCAAAGCGAATGGTGTGCTCGGCCAGCCGAACTTCACCAGCAGCGCCATTAACACCACCCAGAATGGGATGTGGTATCCCGACAGCGCGGCCGTGGATGCGAATGGAAGCTTGTGGGTCTCAGACTATGTTAACAATCGTGTGCTGCGCTTCGATAACGCCGCCGCCAAGCCCAATGGTGCCAATGCCGATGGCGTGCTCGGCCAGCCAAACTTCGTCAGTAATGGGAGTGCCGCCATCCCAACCGGAATGGACAGACCCACCGGCGTGAGATTGGATAATGCCACCGGCCGGTTGTATGTGGCCGATTACGATAACAGTCGTATCCTGGTCTTCGATTCGGCCGCCGGGCTGGCGTATGGCGCCGCTGCCAGCTACGTGCTCGGCCAGACGGACTTCTTCACCGGCACAGCCAACACCGGCGGGCTTTCCGCCACATCTTTATGGTCACCCTCCGGCTTATTTTACGACCAAGCCGCCAAAGTGCTCTGGGTGACAGACACTGACAACAACCGCGTCTTGATGTTCGGCATGCCAAATCGCCTTTTAACCTCCACCTCCATCGCCTCCGAGGATGGCTGGGTGCTCGAATCTGCCGCGGGCAGCGGCGTGGGTGGCAGCTTCAGCACCGCCGGCACCCTGCGGGTCGGCGATGATGCTGCCAACCGGCGCTACCGTTCCATCCTCTCCTTCGATACCTCCGCCCTGCCCGATGATGCCGTGATCCAATCCGCCACCCTCAAGATCCGCAAGGCCGGGAAGACCGGCACCGATCCCCTGGCTACCAATATCTTCGGCAGCTTGTATACCGATATAAAATCAGGCTCCTTTGGCACACCTACCCTGGAGGCCGATGATTGGGAGTACAGTCTCGCCACCTACCAGGTTGGCACCTTCAGTTCCACCGGCAACGGCTGGTACAGCCTCGTGCTGCCGCCTTCCGACTACGCCTACATCAACCTCACCGGCCTGACCCACTTCCGCCTGCACTTTAACAGCTCCTCCAACTACAACCATAAAGCCGACTATGACAGCTTCTTCGCCGGCGACGCATCCGGTCCCGACCGCCCGGTTTTGACCATCGAATACACCCTGCCGTAGCAAGTGGTTAGCTCATAGCTTATAGCTGATAGTAAAAGGAAAATATGCACACATCCAAATTTGCCCCACGTTTCGTCCGCTCGGCCCTGATCGCCCTGGCGGGCCTCCTGCTGCTCGTCACCCCCGCCCTGGCCTATTTCGTCCCCACCGACGGACAGGCTGCCACTCTCGTGCTCGGCCAGCCGGATTTCGTCAGTACTGGTGCAAATACAACCCAGACTGGGATGGATAAACCTTATGGGGTGGCGATTGATCCGGGCACTCACAAGGTTTTCGTGGCAGACTTTGACAACAACCGCGTCCTGCGTTTTGCGTCTGTTTCTGCCCTCACCAACGGATCGCCGGCCGAGGCAGTCTTCGGCCAGCCGAACTTTCATATGCGCACTGCTTCTGCTTCCGCGCATTCTATGGACGGCCCGTTTAATGTTTTTGTGGATACTGGTGGGCGCCTGTGGGTGGCAGACAGTATTAATCACCGCGTCCTGCGCTTCGACCATGCCTCCAGCCTCGCCAGCGGCGCCAATGCCAGCGCCGTGCTGGGCCAGCCGAACTTCACCAGTCATACCCCTACCGTTACCCGGAACGGCATGAAAACTCCTTTTGGTCTCTTTGTGGATACCGGCGGCCGGCTGTGGGTTGCAGACACTCAAAACGATCGCATCCTGCGCTATGATAACGCCGCCGCCAAAGCCAACGGCGCGGATGCCGATGGTGTGCTAGGCCAGCCCGATTTCACCAGCAATGACTATGCCACCAGCCAAAATGGGTTGAATAGTCCCGCCGGGCTGGCTGTGGATGCAAACGGGCACCTGTGGGTTGCGGACGAATCCAACCGCCGTGTGCTGCGCTTCGACAACGCCGCTTCCAAAGCGAATGGCGCCAACGCCGATGGCGTGCTGGGCCAACCGGACTTCACTTCTAATGCTTTTGCCACCAGCATCAACGGGTTCCAAGTTCCAGTTGGTGTGGCAGTGGATAATGCAACCGGCCGGTTGTTTGTGAGCGATATGTTCAATAACCGCATCCTGGCCTTTGATTCGGCTGCCGGGTTGGCGGACGGCGCGGACGCCAGCTACGTGCTTGGCCAGCCGGACTTCGTCACCGGCACAGCCAACACCGGCGGGATATCCGCCACATCCTTATGGTACCCTTCCGGTATAACCTATGACCCGGCCGCGCAAGTGCTCTGGGTGGCGGACACTTACAACAACCGCCTGCTGTTATACGGCACGCCCGATCGCATTTTCGCCTCCACTTCCATCGCCGCCCAGGATGGCTGGGTGCTTGAATCCGCCTTGGGCACCGGTGTGGGTGGCAGCTTCAGCACCGCCGGCACCCTGCGGGTCGGCGATGACGCTGCCAACCGGCAGTACCGTTCCATCCTTTCATTCAACACTTCCGCCCTTCCCAATGATGCCGTCATCCAATCCGTTACCCTCAAGATCCGCAAGGCCGGCAAGACCGGCACCGATCCCCTGTCCTCCAATATTTTTGGCATCTTGTTGGCCGATATAAAAGAAGGCTCATTTGGAGCACCTGCCTTGCAGGCCGGCGATTTCCAAGCCATTCCATCCGCCTACCAGTTCGATTATTTCAGACCCATTGGCGCGGGTTGGTACCAGGTCGTGCTGCCCAGTTACGATTACTCGGATATCGACCTGTCCGGCCTGACACAGTTCCGCCTGTATTTTAAAGACCCATCCAACCGCAACAATAAAGCCGATTACGACACCTTCTTCGCCGGCGACGCCTCCGCCCCCGACCGTCCGGTCCTCGTTATCGAATACACCCTGAAGTAGGAGGCAATTATCCATCTGCGCCTGCGTGGCTATCCGCCCGCAGGCGCTTTTTATTTCCGGAGCGGTTGTCAAATAACCGAGAAACACGGCCTCTCTCGCCTCCCCCAAATGTACCCCTCGTGGACAAGCCCGATCCATGCTATACTTTTTTGTATAAATATAATCCTATTTATCTGATTACCCAAAAGGAAAAAATGCACACATCCAGATTTGCCCCGCGTTTCGTCCGCTCCACCCTGATCGCCCTGGCGGCCATCCTGCTGCTCGTCACCCCCGCGCTGGCCTATTTCGCCCCCAGCAACGGCCAAGCCGCCACGCTCGTGCTGGGCCAGCCGAACTTCACCAGTTCCGCCTACGCAACTACCCAGACCGGGATGCATGACCCCTATGCGGTGGCGGTCGACCCGCTTACCCAAAAGGTCTTCGTGGCTGAGTACGATAATAACCGTGTCCTGCGCTTCGCGTCTGTTTCTGCACTCAGCAACGGCGCGCCCGCCGAAGCCGTCCTCGGCCAAACCGACTTCACCAGTAATGCCGCCAACGCCACCCGGAGTGGGATGCATAATCCAACGAGCGTATTTGTAGACGCCGGCGGACGGTTGTGGGTCGCAGACGCCTATAATAATCGTATTCTGCGCTTCGACCATGCCGCCACGTTACCCAACGGCGCCAATGCCAGTGCTGTGCTCGGCCAACCGAACTTCACCAGCCATGCCAGTCAAGTCACCCGGACTGGGTTGAGTGGTCCAACGAGCGTATTTGTGGATCCGAGCGGCCGGTTGTGGGAGGTGGAAGAATACAATAACCGCGTCTTGAGGTTCGATCATGCCGCCACACTCCCCAACGGCGCCAAGGCGGATGGCGTGCTCGGCCAGCCAAACTTCACCAGCAAGGGGACTGCCACCACCCGGAACGGGATGTATTATCCTTATGGCCTGGTCGTGGATTCCAGCGGCAGGTTGTGGGTGGGGGATTATTGGAACAATCGTGTCCTGCGCTTTGATAACGCCGCCTCCAAAGTGGATGGCGCCAATGCGGATGGTGTGCTCGGCCAGCCAAACTTCACCAGCAGCGTCTATGCCACTACCCAGACCGGGATGTATGGACCCGCCAGCCTGGCTGTGGATAATGCCAGCGGCCGACTGTTTGTGGCCGAATATGAAAACAACCGCATCCTGGTCTTCAATTCGGCCGCCGGGCTGGCTAATGGCGCCGCTGCAAGTACCGTGCTCGGCCAGCCGGGCTTCACCACCGGCACCATTAACACCGGCGGGCTCTCCGCCACATCTTTATGCCAACCTCTCGGCATCTATTTTGACCCGGCCAGCCAGGTGCTCTGGGTACCAGATACCGGCAACAACCGCGTCCTGATATATGGCCAGCCCAATAGGTATTTCTCCGCCACTTCCAGCGCTGCCCAGGATGGCTGGGTGCTTGAATCCGCCGCCCACAGCGAGGTGGGTGGCAGCTTCAGCACCGCCGGCACACTCAGGGTCGGTTATGATGCTTCCAACCGGCAGTACCGTTCCATCCTGTCTTTCAACACTTCCGCCCTGCCGGATGACGCTGTGATCCAATCTGTTACCCTCAAGTATCCTCAAAGCCGGTACGACCGGTACGGATCCGATCAAGTTAAGTGGCGAAATCGGCCCGTTCACCGCCGACATCCAGGATGGCTACTTTGGGACCAGTCCTGCGCTGGAGGCCGTCGACTTCCAGGCTCTTGCCTCACAAGGTGCAGTTGGAGATTTCAGTTCCATCGGCAAAGGCTGGTACAGCCTCGTACTGCCGAGCTATGCATACTCCGATGTCAATCTCACCGGCCTGACCCAGTTCCGCCTGCACTTTATGGCCCCCTCCAATAACAACAATAAAGCCGAGTATGACACCTTCTTCGCCGGCGACGCCTCCGCCGCCGACCGCCCGGTTTTGACCATCGAATACACCCTGCCGTAGGAGGCGGTTATCCATCTGCGCCTGCGTGGCCATCCGCCCGCAGGCGCTTTTTATTTCCGGCGCGGCGGTCAAATAACCGAGAAGCACGGCCTCTCTCGCCTCCCCCAAATGTACCCCTCGTGGGCAAACCCGATCCATGCTATACTTTTTTTGTATAAATATAATCCTATTTATCTGATTATCCAAAAGGAAAAAATGCACACATCCAGATTTGCCCCGCGTTTCGTCCGCTCCGCCTTGATCGCCCTGGCGGCCATCCTTCTGGTCGTCACCCCCGCGCTGGCATATTTCGCCCCCAGCAACGGCCAGGCCGCCACGCTCGTGCTGGGCCAGCCGAACTTCACCAGTTCCGCCTACGCAACTACCCAGACCGGGATGTATGACCCCTATGCGGTGGCGGTCGACCCGCTTACCCACAAGGTATTCGTGGCTGAGTATGAGAATAACCGTGTCCTGCGCTTCGCCTCTGTTTCTGCGCTCAGCAACGGCGCGCCCGCCGAAGCCGTCCTCGGCCAAACCGACTTCACCAGCCATGCCGCCAACGCCACCCAAAGCGGGATGGATGCACCAATCGGCGTATTTGTAGACGCCGGCGGACGGTTGTGGGTCGCAGACGATGATAATAACCGCGTCCTGCGCTTCGACCATGCCGCCTCGCTCCCCAACGGCGCCAATGCCAGCGCCGTGCTCGGCCAGCCGAACTTCACCAGCGAGATACAGAACGCCACCCAGACCGGGATGGATGAACCGACGAACGTATTTGTGGATCCGGGCGGCCGGCTGTGGGTGGCGGATGAAGATAATAACCGCGTCTTGCGGTTCGATCATGCCGCCTCCAAGGCCAACGGCGCCAAGGCGGATGGCGTGCTCGGCCAGCCGAACTTCACCAGCAATTCGTATGCCGTTACCCGAAACGGGATGTGGTATCCCTATGGCCTGGTTGTAGATGCAAGCGGCCGGTTGTGGGTGGGAGATTATAGTAACAATCGCGTCCTGCGCTTCGATAACGCCGCCTCCAAGGCCAACGGCGCCAAGGCGGATGGCGTGCTCGGACAGTCAAACTTCACATCCTATACGTCTGCCACCACCCGGAACGGGATGTATGGGCCCGCCAGTTTGGCAATGGATAATGCCACCGGACGGCTGTATGTGGCCGACTATGAAAACAACCGCATCCTGGTCTTCAATTCGGCCGCCGGGCTACCAAATGGCGCGGCTGCAAGTACCGTGCTCGGCCAGCCAGACTTCACCACCGGCGCACCTGACTACGGCGGACTCTCCGCCACATCTTTATACGAACCGCTCGGCATATTTTATGACCCGGCCAATAATGTACTGTGGGTGGCAGACGTTGGCAACAACCGCGTCCTGATGTACGGCATCGTCCACTTTTTCCGTGCAGCCTCAACGGCAATCTACGATGGCTGGGTGCTTGAATCCGCCGTCGGCAGTGGCGTGGGCGGCAGTTTCAGCACCACCGGCACCCTGCGGGTCGGCGATGACGCTTCCGACCGCCAGTACCTTTCCATCCTTTCCTTCAACACTTCCGGATTGCCGGTTAACGCCGTGATCCAATCCATTACCCTCCGGATCCTGAAGGCCGGCAAGACCGGCACCGATCCCCTGGCCAACAACAATTTCCTCAGCTTGTATGCCGACGTTAAGAAAGGCTCCTTCGGCGCACCTGCCCTGGAAGCTGGCGATTTCCAGGCTCTTTCCACCCACTCCCAGGTCGGCAGCTTCAGTTCCACCGGTGGCGGCTGGTACCAGATGGTCCTGCCCACTTACACCTACAGCGATTTCACACAGACCAGCCTGACCCAGTTCCGGCTGTACTTTGAGCGGCCTACCAACTATAACCATAAAGCCGACTATGACTCCTTCTTCGCCGGCGATGCCTCCGCCGGCGACCGCCCGGTCCTGACCATCACATACACCCTGGGCGATTAGCAATTCACGCCCGGCCATTAACTGGAAGCGCCTGCGCGGCCACCCGGCCCGCAGGCGCTTTTTGATTTCCAGGCACCACCTAGCCCTCCCTCCTATCAGCTACCAGCTATCCCCTACCTCCCATGCTGCTGATCTTCTCGGCCTCGATGGTGAGGATCACACGCACCTGCTGGTGCCCTCCGAACCAGGCATACGGTTTGCCGGTGTATTTCTGCGCCATCTTCTCGATATGTTCCGCCCCACCTTCCGTGGTCTGCTTGATCACCCGTCCACGCACCTGGAAATAGCGCGTGGGGTTATCCGGCGGGGAGATGACCACCGCCACGCGCGGGTCCCGCGCAATATTCTTGAGCTTCACATAGCCTTGTACCGTGTTGATAATGATGTGTTCGCCGTCGGTATCCACCCA
Source organism: uncultured Chloroflexia bacterium (assembly GCA_963837875.1). Classification (GTDB taxonomy): domain Bacteria; phylum Chloroflexota; class Anaerolineae; order Anaerolineales; family Villigracilaceae; genus UBA877. The sequence goes on along the minus strand of CAWIOV010000001.1, from coordinate 752,248 downwards.
GGTCTGCGTGATCTGGGGCGACCCGTCCGCCATCACGGTGGCAATGTAGCAGGTGCTCCGCTGGCGCAGCATCATAACAAGTTCTTCAGGCAGGTTTACCATTTTTATCGTCTCCTTCGACAAATTATCTGGCTCTCGAAACCTTAAACATTATACACTTTTCTATATTCCCCCCCCCAGAACCTGATGGTTACGAGCTTTCCACTATCACCTATCAGATACGGCTATCCGGGAATTACCGGGATGAGGACAGCAAATTGGGGGTATTGGGCGGGCTTCGCCCGCCCAATACCCCCAAATCTTCCCCTTTCCCCGGCGATTTCCTAGTGAACCTCAGCTACCAGGAAGAGATATAATCCACCATCATATATCGTTGGAGCGACCGCTATGGATATCACCGGAAAAGTGGTTATTGTCACCGGCGCATCCGCCGGGATCGGGCTGGCCACCGCCCGCCTTTTCGCAAGTCACGGCGCCAGGCTCGTGCTGGCCGCCCGCTCGGCAGAGAAGCTGTCCGCCCTGGCGCAAGAACTCGGCCAGGCCGGACAGCCGGCCCTGCCCGTACCCACCGATATGCGCGCCCCCGCTGAAGTGACCCGCCTGGTGGACCTGGCCGTCCAGGCCTATGGGCGGATCGACGTGCTGGTCAACAATGCCGGGCAGGCCGCCGCCGGGCGGGTGGCGGACGTAGATCCGGATGATTTTCGCAGCATCCTGGAGTTGAATGTTTTTGGCGTCCTATTTGCCATGCAAGCCGTCATTCCGGTCATGCGCCAGGGCGGCGGCGGCCTGATCCTCAACGTCAGCTCGAATGTCTCGAAAATGCACATCCCCGGCCTGGGAGCCTACGCCGCCACCAAGGCCGCCTTGAACATGCTCTCCGAGACTGCCCGCGGCGAACTGGAGTCCGAGAACATCCGCGTCATCACCATATTCCCGCGCATGACCGCCACGGATTTCGGCAAGAATGCGCTCGGCAACCGTCCGGTGCAGGCTGGCCAACCCGCCTACCGCCCGCCCTCAAGCGGTACCCGGTCGCCGGACACGGCCGAATATGTCGCCGGGAAGATCCTGGAAGCAGCCGAGAAGGAACCCGCCGAACAATTTATGGAATGACCGGCCGGCTGGCCCATTCTCCAGCTTTTAGGTGCTTGACACATAGTGCGCCGCGCTATACAATTAAGCAGTGATCAAAACCTTTAAAGATGGCCTCACGCAACAAATTTATCAGCGCCGGCCTTCCCGCAGATTGCCTCCCGATATACAACAAGTCGCCTTGCGAAAGTTGCGTATGATTAACAATGCCATCTCTATCAACGATTTGCGGGTTCCACCCGCCAATCGGCTGGAAAAACTTGCTGGCGAGAGAGCAGATCAGTGGAGTATTCGCATCAACGATCAATGGCGTATTTGTTTTGAATGGCGAGGACGCGATGCCTATAATGTTGAGATTGTAGATTATCACTAAAGGAAGAAATGACAATGACCGAAAAACTACATCCCGTACACCCTGGAGAAGTGCTGCTCGAGGAATTTCTTAAACCGTTGCATCTCAGTCAAAACCGGCTGGCGATTGATATTGGGGTGGACGCACGCCGTATCAACGAAATCACCCTCGGTACGCGCAGCATTACCGCCGACACAGCCTTGCGTTTGGCGCGCTATTTCGGCGTCTCGCCGCAGTTTTGGCTTGGCCTTCAGGCCGAATACGATCTGGATATCGCCATGGATATCCTGGGGAACCGGCTCGATCGTGAAGTGAGGCCGCGCTCCATTGCATCAGCTACATAATGGATAATTCTTTTAGGGAAGCGTCTTACCTTAACCCTAATCTCCCGCAGCGGGCTGCGACAATCTGCTACCGCCCCGGCCCTGCCGGACTGGAATTCCTCCTGATCCACTCCCAGGAAGGCGGTTGGAGCTTCCCCAAGGGCCGCCTCGAACCGGGCGAAACCGCCTGGCAGGCCGCCCAACGTGAAGCCTTCGAAGAAGCCGGCGTCACCGGGCTGATCGAACCGCAAGCCTTCACCACCTTCCTGTATTTCAAACAGGTCCCGCCGCACCTGGGCGTGGAATACCGCGTCGCCGCCTTCCTGCTCCTGGTGGAGCATCTCCAGCCGCCCCAGGAGGCCGGCCGCAGCCCCACCTGGTTCTCTCCAGAAGCCGCCCAGGCCGCCATACGGGAGAGTTGGCAGAGCAAATACTCCCAGGACGGTCTAGCCTATGCGCAGGAATTGATCCGGGTCATCCAGTTGGCCGTGGCGAGGAGCCGGGGGTGAAGATGAATAAGTTTATATTTCGTGGTTAATTACGCAAATTTGCCATTGTAAGCCAGTTTCTTCGTGACCCGGTGGTAGCTCTTCCCGACCAATCGGAGAAATAGCGAAGCATCGTAAGATTGCTTTGCAATACCTAACACAAAGGTCTTGAAATTGCATCATCTTCGTGATACACTTTTTATAGGAGTGGGCCAGGAATTCCAAAAACGAACCTGGTTACTAGGGCGGAATTATTTCAAAGTACCTTCAATTGAATCAAGTTGTAACCGTCAGATTCGGATTGCCGGGTTAATTACGAGGAGGAACTATGAAAACGCGTAAATGGATTTCCCTGTTATTCTTTACCGGACTTATTTTAAGCTTGGTGCTGCCTGCAAAGGCCGGTAATTCCAGCCCGGCTGAACCCGATCCGGCGATCCCGCTCTCCCAAGGCCGGCCTCTCACAACACCACTCATCCGAGGCTTCGCTTATAGCCCTTACCGTGATTGCCAGGACTCCACCACCCTGCAGCAACCTACGATTGAAGATATCAAACAGGACCTACAGATCATCCGCAAAATGGGGAATAGCATTCGTACGTATTCAAGCACCGGCATCTCCGCACAAATCCCCGCCCTGGCACACCAGGTCGGTTTGAGGGTTTCCGCGGGGGTCTGGCTTGGCAAGGATAAGGCCGCCAACGAACTCGAGATACAAGGAGCCATCAATATTGCCCATACTGTCCCACTGGATTTGATCATTGTTGGCAATGAAGTGCTATTACGGGGTGATCTAAGTGAAGATGAACTTTTGGGGTATATCCAACGCGTCAAAAAGGCCGTCAAAGTCCCCGTTACCACGGCCGAAATCGGCTCCGTGTTGCTCCAACACCCGCGTGTGATGGCCGCAGTGGATTACGAAATGGTTCATTTGTATCCTTTCTGGGATGGCAAATCCATCAATGGCGCAGCTCTCGAAGTGGTCAATGAATATAAATATATCAAGAGCAAATCGAAAGGGAAACGCGTGGTAATCGGCGAGACCGGCTGGCCATCGGGTGGCCCCACGAACAAACTGGCAATCCCCAGCCCGTCCAACCAGTATCGCTTTGCGAGAGAATTCATCAACCTGGCTCTGAAAGATAAGGTGGACTTTTATTATTTTGACGCTTTTGACGAAATGTGGAAGACGGATGAAAGCGGCGTGGGCCAATTCTGGGGATTATTCCATTCCGATCGGACACCCAAATATCAAATTAAAAGCCTGATGAAATCTTCCGCAAGCGGCCTGCCAGCCTTGACAGATCAAGGCATGTTCCAAGCCACCCTTTTTGAGACTGCTGCCCCCCTCACACCCTTTTTTGTCTATTCGGATTGGGAAAACCCGGCAAACCATTTCACCCCCAGCGGTTGGATGGGAGATATTACAGAATTCACCCAGGATACTTGTGTACGTGACGAGAATCCATGGCCGGGAACCGATATTAAAGTCTCTTACACCCCCACCGCGAATGATACAAATGGATGGGCCGGTGTCTATTGGCTGCAACCGGATAATAACTGGGGCACCGTCCCTGGCGCCGGATTTAATTTGACCGGATACCAACAAGTCATCTTCCAGGCCCGTTCCGATCTCCCCGGGACACAGATCAAATTTTTTGTAGGGGGTGTTTCTACTGACGCCAATGGCAATCCGCTGCCTTATCCAAGTTCAATCAAGCAGCCAATCTTTGCCCAGGAAGCGGATCCGGCAGATGGTTTTGTTAATCTGACAACCGCCTGGCAGGACTATCACATTGACCTGAGCAAGGCAGATTTGAGCAATGTGTTTGATGGTTTTGGCTGGTCGGCGGAAGGTGTCCGTTCACCGGGGAACAAAGTGTTTTATCTGGATAACATCCGCTTCGAAACGACTGCTCCCAACCCCGCCCCTTTGCCGCCTCTACATATTTATAGCGGTAAATCCTTGCGACCTGGCCTGAATATGGGTGTAAACACATCTGACGGTCTTACCGACTGGGTCACAGATCTGGATGGGTCAATGCAAGCTGCTTACCCCGCTGACCAATCCTGGGGAGCAATCTTCATTACTGTTGGCACGCCCATGCCACTAGGTGAGCGCGCCTCCATGGATATAAGCAATTACCAGACTCTCAGCGTGGAGATGAAAGGGGCAATCGGCGGCGAAACCGTCTCGATTGGCATCAAGGATAAATTCCAGCCCGATGATGGTACGGAAACGAAACAATCCGTCTCGCTGACCCCTGCCTGGGAGACCTATACCTTCCCTATCAGCAGCTTCACCGGCACAGATTTGACAAATAATTACATCCCGATAGAGTTTGTCTTTGCGGATACTGCCGAAACCATGTATTTCCGTAACGTACAGGTACTGCCGTGAGCCGTTCATCCGCAATGGGATAAAGGGAACGCTAAACGCCTGTCTCCATCGGGTACGGATAAAGCCATTACTATGCTTTCATGACTGGCTGGTTATGGATGGTTCGGATGCATTCCACCAGTTTGGAGGAACAATCAAAGCGCCCGAACCGGTAGCGTAGACCCGTTTTGGATGGAATGGATCACCCAGGAGATTGATATTATGGGAAAACGAGCGATAGAAAAACCTTTATTAGTAGCTATTATAGGGGCTTTGGCAGTTATTATTGCAGCAATAATTGGTTATATTTCCGTGAGAGACAATACTTTGCTCATAATTCACGCGACTCAAACTGCTGAAGCAAGCTGTCCATACCATGGCTTTGACGATAACCAAACCATTACCAACCTGATCCAAGCAGAAGCCGATGGGGTAAATGACTCCAGCATGGCCATCATGCAAACCATTTTTTACGCCGGCGCCACTTTTAGCGATTATCGTACCAACCCTCCCCAACAATGGATTGGACCCGTAAATCGTTACCAAAATGATCTATTCCTGCATTCCAGTTCCGCAGGGGTTGAACATTTTGATATTTTTCCAGCCAAAGATGGCGGGATCAATGGTGATATGGCAACGTATACGAGTGGGAGTGCAGGGAAGTATATGGTAAAGCCCGCCGGGCCTTGGTTATCGTATCAAAATGGCGCCACCCAGCAATATGATTCGACTGATTATGGTTCTATACCATCCACACCATACGGCTCGGACCACTGGACATTGCAAAAAGACAGCCAGGGATGTTGGATGATTACCGAGTTCGATTTTGATGCAGGCAATATCAAATTTCCATGATTGCGGTTGCCTTTAGACTCTAGACTTCCAAAGTCTCCGTACACCGGAATCCATTACATTTCCAACCGCACCCAATCAGCCAATCCCATATATCTTCGCACTTCTTCTAATCCGCGGCCAGTTCCCCATATCTCTCAGTCTTTTACCTGGCCCTTGCCCTTATTCGTTTACATGCCCCCGGTTCTTCACGGGGAGCTTGCCCCCGGTTCTCCACGGGGGTATGTTCTACTATTTCGAATACGCTTTGCCGGCTGGCCAGCCGGTCGAGGATCTCCACAGCCCGGCAGAAGCCGGGTGGAGTGAAACCCTGTGGGTAAAGCCAGATAATGAGTATAATATACCTAATACGACCAACTTGGGAATTTAATCTTTTACGGAACCGTGGTAGCGCAAGTGCATCCTCAACCAAAGGAAGGTGAAAATGGATAACCAAAAATTGATGGAATGTCTCAATTTCGATGATGGCGACCTGCAAGCCAATCGAAGCGGCAACTTTTCAGAAAAGCAGAAAAAAGATCTCCAGCAGAAAAGGATCACTGCGAAAAATAGGCCGTTGAAAAACGGCCGGAATGCCATTATCCTGGGTTTGGTGATCCCTTTTTTGATCCTTGTGCTTGATGGGCTCATTTCGATCGTAAACCACCAACCGCTGCATCTCGACCTGGGCGGGATGATCTCCGCGGGGGTCGTCTTCGTCATCTTCATTGGAGTAGGGCTCTTGTTCCTTTCTGCTGCAAATTCAATCAGTACGGATATTTCCGGCGAGCAGGTCAAAAAGGTCGAAGGTGCGGTCAAAATTGTGAAGGAAGAGAGCTCTACAACCAGTAATGGTTTTGTCCACCGTGATTATTGGGACGAACTGTACATCGGCGATGATTTGTTCACGGCTCCCGACGAGCTTCGCCATATCATTATGAAGGGGGATGTTTATACGGTGTATTACATCGACTCTGATGATACCATCCTGTCCATGGAATTCGTGGCAAAAGGCGCATAGAGCGATTGAAGATGGGTTTTCCTTAAAACCTGTCCGAAATTTTTTGAAAGGCCGCATTTTGAGAGTGTGACACTCTCAAAATGCGATTTCCTTTATAATGCCAGCATGGGCAACAAACTCACCCCCAAGATCATCCTGGAAGGCACCCGTCTCACCTGCAAGACGGAGATCGCCTTTGGCTTGAATGAGCACGAACGCATCGTGGGGCCGCGCAAGTACCGCTACCATTCCCCGCTCATTTCGGCCGAATGGTGCGCCTTCACCAATTTCCCCTGGGGGCGCGGACTGATCAATTTCGAGCCTCAGGAGCAGGCCCTGGCGATGGAAACCTACGCCACCTGGCTGCGCCTGTTCGAACTCCAGCGATACTATTCCTGGATCGTGGACCGTTTCCACATCTCCACCCAAGCCTATCAACTGCAAACCTATCGGAAAGATCTGGACTTTACCTGGCTGGAAGAGCGCCTGCTGCCGCTCAACTTCCGGCTGGTCTTCCTGACCCGCACCCCCGAATCTTTCGCGGCGGCCCGCCTGGAACGCCTGAAGGTCTCCGGCAAACCCGATCAATACAACGACCTGGGCATTTTCGTGCGGGAACAGGAACTGCTCCGGCGGCTGGTGGCCGAATCCCGCCTGCCCAGGCTGGAACTGGATATCTCCGATGGCAATATCTCAAATGCCGTTGAAAGGATCGCCGATTGGCTGGAATCCAGCGGCGGGCTGTGGATGGATTAAGACCGGCTTCCCCGGTCTAAGCCGGTTCCTCCTCCATCTTTTCCGCCAGCAGCCGGAATGAGCGGGCGATCTGCTGCTGCTCCTTGGCGGTCAGCCTGGCGGCGAAGCGGGTGATCCATTTATTGCGCGCCGCGATGCTATCGACTGCCAGTTGCCGGCCCAAACCGGTCAAATGGACCTCGTGAACCCGCCGGTCTGCGGGATCGCCCACGCGCTCCACCCAGCCCTGCCGGACCATGCGCTCGATCAACTGGCTTGCACCAGCCGGGGAAAGCGAGTGCGTCCGGGTGAAGGCCAGCACGTCGCACGGACCCCGGTAATATAACTGGTACAGGACGTTCATCTGCGCCATCGAGATGCCTTTGGGGTGGATGTAGGCCATCATATCCTGCAACGAAACGCGCATCAGCACTGCCACCCCATCCAGAAGGCTGCGGGAAAAATCATCGGTTTCCATCTTTCACCTCGTTCCCATCGTTTCCATCATCAAATAGGTGCATTGGCAGTCGCCGGATGATGGGAGAAATAGGGTTTGTTGGGCGGGCTTCGCCCGCCCAACAAACCCTTATCTTCTGCTGCTTCCCGGCGATTCCCGGAGAGCCAGCCTATATAGAGCCGGGTTGACAGGCCGCGCCGGTTGGGTTATAGTTAACGATAGTGAATAATACACACACATTAATTATACCAGAATGGAGAAATTTATGGGTACGTTGGATGGCAAGGTTGCAGTGATAACCGGTAGCACACGTGGGATCGGCCTGGGGATCGCGGAGGCCTACGCCCACACGGGCGCGGCAGTGGTGGTCGCATCCCGCTCCCAGGCGGCGGTGGATCAGGTCGTGAAACGCCTGCAGGCGGAGGGCGGGCGGATCGCCGGGCAGGCCTGCGATGTTTCCCGGCCTGACCAGGTGCTGGCACTGGCCGATTTTGCGGTCCAGGCCTTCGGCAAGCTGGATATATGGTTCAACAATGCCGGGCTGGAGACGGCCTATGGCCCCACCATGAGCTATTCTGCGGAAGATTTTTCCGGGGTGGTGCAAACCAATATCATGGGCGTGTATTACGGGTCACGCGCCGCGCTTAAGATCTTCCTGCCGCAGCATTCGGGAAAGCTCCTTAATATGGTCGGGCGGGGTTACAAAGGCCCGGTACCCTACCAGAATGCCTACGCCGCCTCCAAGGCGTGGGTGGTGTCCTTTACCCGCGCGCTGGCGCAGGAATACGCCGGTAGCGGGGTCGGCATCTTCAATTTCAGCCCCGGCCTGGTCATCACCGACATGCTAACCCACTTCGACGTGGTCGAAGGGCATGAACACCGCCTGAAGCATTTCCCGGCCGTGGTGCGCATCCTAGGCCGCACCCCCGATTATCCCGCCCGCAAGGCGGTCTGGGCCGCCTCATCCGCCACGGATGGCAAGACCGGCCGGCTGATCGACAGTTTTTCCTTCCAGGTGGGGTTGGAAGGCGTTTGGAAGGAAGCCCTGCGCCGGCTTTCCGGCCGCCCGGCCGGAGATACCGAAATTCACATGCGCAGCGTTCCGCCGGTCCCTTGACCTCCCGGAGTTCCTTGGATAGTGCCGGAACCATCCTGCTTGGAATTCCGGTAGTACTAATGGGCCCCATAGCAATGGACGGGACTTGATGTAAGATATATTTGGATATACGGCTATTCCAATCTACAATATAATACTCTTGTGTATGAAAAATTCACCCAAGAGGCCACCTGTATAAAGCCAAATCCTATTCCATATAGCCGTTCAACCATAGAAAGAAGGAGGAAGAAATGAAAATTCGTTGGTTCCATTTTATAGGCGTCCTGTTGCTTTGCCTAGCCCTGCCGGCCTGCCAGCCCAGCGCTGCCACGCCGACCCCCGTGCCGCCCCAACCGACTGCCATGCCGGCCCCCACCCAGGCGGCTATGGCGACTGCCATGCCGGCCCAGCCCACCCAAGCGCCCGCTACGGCAATGCCCCCTACACCCATCCCCGCCACCGCAACACCGGCGATCGTGCATACCATGATACCGGTCAACCCGATCTATATTGCTTCGCAGACAACCTACGATTGCAACTTCGGTGGGAGGGCTACTCCCACTGCCCCGGTGACCGTCAAGGCAAATTGTGATAATGCCACCAACGGCTTATTCGAACGCCCGTTCACCTCAGACACGAAAGCTTACCTGTCTTATCTGGATATTGAAAGGGCTGAGTTTGGAGAGGATACGACCTGGCTCTACGCAAACATCGGCGTCGCTAATGCCGTTGCGCCGACCGGGTCCGGAGATGAGTATTATTTCTTTGACCTTAACCTCAATTTCGATAACGAGAACAGTAACAACATTGTCATCTCGGTAAAGAATTTGCCGCTGGATAACACCAACTGGACGACAGACGGCGTGCAGGCCTGGAGCAATGCGAAAGGGACCGTTACCAAGAATCTTTGACTCGGGTGTTGGGACGGATCCTGACATGATCTGGGTGCGTCGATCCCCGAATGAGATCGACTTTGCATTCAAACCGGCCCTGGTGGGTAACCCAGTCAGGTTTGACTGGTGGGCCTGGTCATACCAAGGCACCCTCACCCCGCCTGACCTGGCCTTTTCACCCATCCCCAATGGCACGGACCAGATCGATAATACTTGCGCCTGGGGCTTCAATGCCCATTCGACCAACCTTTACAATACCTGCTTTAAGTAATAGCTCTCGTATTTGGGTGGACGCCAGGGGGCACCCTGAAAACTGTTAAACCAATTGGAGACCGCCAAGCTTGGCGGTCTCCAAATATTTTTTTACGGGGGGGGTTCCCTCCGCGCAAAGACCGGTTGCAAATGCTAGGGGGTCGTTTTGGCGCAGAACTCCGTTTTTCCTTCTGCAAGATAGGTATTCCGGTCATTTCCGCCGGTGATCTGTTGGAATCGGGTCCAATTGTTGCAAAGCAGGGGTCCGTCGCCCGGAGTGACTTTCAAGGCAGCCATACTCAGGTCATTGGCCTTTGACCATTGACCGGTTTGTGCAAACGCCTCGATGAAAGGCAGATACTCACTCCCCGAAGAAGGGACCAGGCCCTTGGCCTCGGCTTCCGAGCCAAGCTCGATCACCGTATTCCAAGCCTTCATTTGGCGTGCGAGATCGGCCTTTTCAAAGAAATAGCACCAGGTATGGCGAGGTTCAGCCCCAAAAATATCCGGGTCCGGCGTCTTGGCGCCCGTCTCGGTGATCTCAGCCGTGTTGGAGATGGGAATGACCTGGCTCATTTCCTGGTTAATGCTCGGATCGCCCGCGTAAACCGGATCGAGGATTCGCACACATCCACTCCAGCTAGCACCACCGGAAACCATCCCGATCGCCTGGGAGGTATTTCCCTTGAAAATGCTCCCCTGCATCTTCCGCACGAGAGGCAGATCCAGCCCGTAACTCGCCTTGGGGAGGTGGTATATGTCGAAATAGTTATATTCTGCGATTGGCCCAAAGTGGTCGCTGTAAAGGAGGTTGAAAATATACCCCTGATCATAATATGAGCTTTTATCGGTAAATGTGCCTGATCCAATGACCGCCGTCCCGGGTTTCAAGTTGGGGATACGCCAGGATAGCTGCCAATATATATTTTGCTGGTCAGTCCAATCCAGGCGGTACTGGTTCGTATTGGCAACCTGCAGGGAAATCGAAGCCGCCAGCAGGATGCCAAGCAGCCATGCTTTCTGCTTTTGTGTCCTGAACAGCCAATCGATGGTAAAGACCAATAGGATTATTGCGCCAAACATCGTCATCAGCGTAAAACGATCGGACCACTTACCGGCATCGATATACCTCCCGGTGGCCCAGACCGAGGCCGCCCCCCCAAACAGCCCGACCGCGCCGAGAATGAACATATAAGGATAAAAATAAGTCTCTCCGGGCTTTTCGTCCGGCCGGGTTCGCCGCATATACAGGCCGAAAAGAACTGCCATTGCAACTCCCACCAGCCAGGCGATCCAGATTATCTTTGATGCAAAGCCGCCAATCCCGTAAATCCTGAAAATTCCGATCCAGATGGATACCAGCACATACGGAATATCTTTATAGAACAACTGGAGCAAGAGCTTTATCCCAATTATCGGCGCGTGCAGGAGGTCCTTGACGAGTGTGATCGAATTCGGATCCGCAACAGCTATTCTCGGGATATACGAGAAGCGCCACCAGGCGAACAGGGCAAGCCCCAGCACGGAAGGCAGCCAATAAAGGAGCGTTTTTAGGAGGGCACTCTTTTTTTCCTCCTGTTGAGACCGGAGGACGAACCAAATGATGAGTGGGCGAATGATTTCCAGTCCGACGAAATATTCATCAATGAATATCTGCGCGATACCCAGCAATACCGCCAGGGGCATCCATAACCAAAAGAGTCTTTTATGCTTGATCGCCAGGACGGTCAGAAAAAGGGAACAGGTAAATAATAGAAAGCTCGTCAGGAACAGGCTGAATGCCACAGAAACCGGCTGGCTCAAGAATCCCGGATAAACGAACATCAACACCCCCACCCATCTGTTCTGCCAGACATGTTCGGGCCAGATTCCATTCAGAGTCAGGTAAATGAATACAACGCCGAGCCAACGCAAAATGAATGAAAATGCTTCCCACGCGAATGGGACCATCTTGACAAATGAAAACATGGCATAATACACCACGCCTGCAAATGGCCGCGTTGGAAGGAAACCAAAACCGGCAGCCGGATTGTGCAGTCCATACAAATAAACGAACGTCCAATCATCCCAGTAAAAGCCGGGCCTGGTGAAAATAATGCCGTAAGCAGCCAGTCCCGCCAGCAATAATAAAATTGGATAGAACCAGGGTTGATTGATGATCTTCATGCCAACCCTGATCTTCGACCCCAAGCCATCTTTCATGATCGACCTCCTGTAATCAGTCAGTATACTTTAGTATCTACCCGAAAATTCGGAGGAGTTCGCATTTTGAGAGTGTGCGGATTCGCCGCACCCTCTCAAAATGCGATCCTTCAATAATTTTCAGACAGGTTCTTAATGAGATAACCCTTCCATCAGCCGGCCGGGCTTTAGCAGGGGCTTTTATACCACGAAATGAGGCCGTAATAGTTGATCAGGACGCTGACAGCGATGAGGCTTGCAAGCAGCGCCGAGATCCGCTTGCCCGCATTCGAGGCGATCAGCATTAGGATCGGAATAAAGAAGTCCATCATGTACCGGTATCCGTATTGTTCCGCGCCATTGTTCGAGTAAAGGGAAAGCATTATTATGGAGAGGAGGATGGAACCCCAGCAACCGGCCGTCCACCAGTTGATCTTGATCTTCCGCGCGGCATACAGGATGGCCGGCGTCGTGAAGAAGATGCTCATTCCCGCACCACGCGGCAAATAATATTGGCATACATGGCCGATGCCCGGCAGCCTCACGAACATGGTAAGCAGGTTCCCGGGGATGAAAAACGTGTTGAAAAGCCCGTGAGCTTGAACATTCGCGACGACAAAGGCCGCGCCGTTGATGGACACATATCCAAAATCAAAGTAATTCGCGAACCTGAGATGGTTGTAGTAAAGCAGGGCGCCTGACCCCACGAAACCGGGGATGGCCGAGAACACACCCCATTTGATCACAGGCTTCCAGTCCAGCTTGCCCTCTTTCAGGCTGACCTGGATGGCAATGGCCAGCAATGCCAGCCAGAGCACGAAGACATTCGGCCGGCACATGACCGCCGCCATCAGGCAAAGCCCCGAGATCCACGCGGAACCCCGTTTCAGCGCGACCAGGAAAGCCAGCCCGCAGAACAGGATCGTGACGATCTGCGCCAGGAAACTAGGCCCGCGGTGGAAGGACATCCAAAAATAGACCGTTCCAAATGCAAAAAGGACGGTCAACCAGACCGCTCCGGTGGTGGTTAATTGGCTCCAGCCCAATTGGATCATTTGGTCCAGTATCAAATAGATTACGACCACCCCGATGGTCGCCAGCACCAGGTAAAATGCCGTCAGGTTGAAATGCACCCCCCATATCGCCACGATCGGCATCAGCAGGAAGGCCGGGAAGGGCGGGAAGGGCGTGTACCAATGTCCGTTATAAAAGGTCAGGTCATGGTCGCCTTTGTTATTGGTAAGGTAAAGCCGGCCGTGCAGGAACGCCGAAGCCAGCAGCGTGTAGGGGTCAAAGGGTCTTTGCCCCCAGACCTTGATCCATTCGGCGAACTGGAACCCCACCCCAAAGAACACCAGGCCGATACTGAGGCAGACGAACGGTTTGAAAATGCGCTGCGACCATTTTTTATTCCGGTCGAGCAGGGCCCACAAGGTGAACCAGACGGATAGGATCAGGATCTCAACGGCCGGTCCCTGCAGGATCCCCAGCAACCATTTGCGGGCAAAGAAACTCCATAATGCAAAATACGCAAGAAAGAAAGCTTCGATCATCCAGGAGACGATCATCAAGCGGAACGGGGCGGAAACGGGCCGGCTGGCCCGCTGGTTCGCGACGAGGTCGAGGATCAGGAGTTTCAGGCTGATCAGGGCCCCCCAGACGATCAATATTTTTGCGATGGTTCCCAGATCCCAAAGCATGTACCTGTTGGGAAGGAAGAAGATCAATCTTTGCAGGCTTGGGATAAAGAAAAGCAAGCAGCTTGCCAGGGTGGGCACTATTACGAGGACGAGGAATGACCTGATAATGATATGGTAGACATCATTATTAAGAATGACCACAAGCCTGGATGTGAACGCCTTGACGAATTTCCGGGATGTGCAAGCGTCGTACAGTAAAAAAACATAAACCCCGAGGACAACGAAGATCGCGATACCTATGCCAATGTTATTGAAGGTAAAGCCGGCCAGAAAGGCATTCCTGGTTTCCGAACGGAGACTGAATAAATAGCCGGCTGCCAGGATGTTCTCAAGAATGGCGATGCCAAGAAGGAGTCTGTACAAATTAAGCAGGGAAAAGATCTTGCGCTTCGATGGGGCCGCCATAATTACCTTTTTCTTCAAGGAGTTGCCTGTGTCCGGGATTCCACGGGAGAGTTCATTTTCGCCCAAAGGGGGGATGGCTTTGGCAAAAGTTTCCAAAGTTTACCATCGTTCCGGCTTTTTTGCACAAACTTTCACAAATCGCCCCTCGATCCTGGGTAGGATCAAGTCGCCGTTGCGCAGCGTTCCATCCCAACCCGGTAAAGCCTCCCCCTACTATGCTAAATTCCAAAATTATTCGGGACGTTTTTTACCCAAGCAGAAGTTTTTCCCCCAAGGCATTCAAATCAGCCAGATATTCATCCACCTGCGGCGTCTGGATCCACCGTACCGCTTCCCAATCAGCTTTGGTCGCCGAACAAAGCAAACGGGCCAGATCCGCAGGGAATACTCCGGCAGCTTTTCCTTGCGCGCCCGAAATAGCATCTTCCAACGATAATCCCTTCAGCCGGCAGAAACCCCAAATGTCCGCAAGATCCTTGGGCTCTGCGCGGTCGAGTGCAGCGGTGATCTTATTGGCTAAAATATTTTCAGCGCTGTCCAACCATCCCAAGATGGGATGATCCTGGACTGCACCTACCCGGCTGGGTACATCATTGATCATTTCTATCTTCAGCGCCACACCTTCATGGGTAAGGGTGAGCCGGAAAAATCGTTCTTCCCGCAGCCCAACGATCAATTCGCCTACCTTCGCGCCTGAGATGGAATGGATCACTCGTTCAGCCCACAAACCAAAATCCTTGTTATCATCCGCGAACAAGTCGAGGTCGTCAGAGAAGCGGTGGTTAAGGTAGCCGCGTGATGCAGCCGTACCACCAGACAGGTAGAGTCCCGTTTCTGTCTGGTGGATCAACGCTAAAATCCGATCCTGTAAAGGGTAGAGACGATCGAAGAAGAAAGAAGGGTTATTCATGGCACAATTCCGGGTGTTTTTTCGGCAGCCATTGCACCAGGAAGTCCAGACCGCGCTTACGGCTGGCGGAACGAATGCCATTTCTCCAGCGCGGCCAGGATTTTACCAGCCGGGCATAACCGATCTGTTGCACAATATCCTTATAAGGGGCATATTCCAGCAATCTACGCGCGGCCCAGTCTTGATCGAATCTGCCCACTACTATCGTCCCGGCCAAAATATCTTGGAACTGGGCCTCTTCAATATCGTAATCCCAAATATAAATGGGTTTCATCGTAATGCAATCTCTCCAACTGGATTATACCAATCTTTTCTCCAGGTCTGGGTGCACGCGTTTTTACCCTATTCGTTGGATGCTCTGCCAAGTTGGTGTACAATTAAGATAATAGGAGCCTGGAGAAATGAAAACAAATACTTTGGAAAACCAGGAGTTTCTGTTGGGTGTAGAAGAAGGATGGGATTCCTATTTTGAAGTGACCGTCAAATTTTATAAAGAGGTCACCATCCATGGCTATCCTTACCACCTGTTTTTGGATGAGAAAGGGGAAAAATTGTATTATTTGAGGCCGAGGTATAAAGGTCATTCTATTGAAGGCATCTATGTCGAAAAACAGATCCTTGTGAACATCGCCAAAGAAGACGGAGATGTTGATCTAAACAACCATCAACCGCCGCCTTTCTACACGATGGGGATATTACGATTGCCTGATACCCCTCTCAGTAAGTAACTACTTCCCCCCCAACGTCAAACCACGCTCTCCAAATAAAAAGGAAAGGCGAAAACCAGGGTTTCATGTATACCGGAAGGTCGCCTGGCGCAGCAGGCTGCCGCCAAAGGGGATCAGCCGGACAGGCTCTATCCGCTGCGTGGCGGCGTTGAACAGGCTGCCGGCCAGGAAAAGCGCGCCGTCCCAGGGATGGGCGGGATCAGGCCGGCCCGCTTCCAGGCGGAACGCTCGTCCGGGGATCAGCCGCCAATCCGCGGCCGGGCCATCCGGAGGAAAATAAAAGCGGTCGCAGTACCCCGGAAGCGGGTACTCCCGCCCCAACGCCTCCCGGCCCGCCAGCGGCATGACGAACATCAGCGGCCCGTAGCTCAGGAAGAACTCGCCGGGGCGGAACGGATTGACCCGCACGCCGGTCTCGAAGCGCAGGGCCACCTGGTCACCCGGCTGCCAGGTCTTGCCAAGCTTGATCCATCCGTCCTGCGTGCGCCAACCCTCTGCGCCCCGGCAGGTGACCCCATCCGCCCAGGCCGGCCGGCGGAAGGCCAGTTCGAACGAAACCGGCCGGGGGACCTCCACGCGGAAGCTTATCCCCAGGTCGAAGGGATACTCCGTCCTCTGGCTGACCCGCACCGGCACACCCGCCACTTCCGTCTGGAATTCACTGGCGCCGTACAGGCAGATCGCCAGTCCCTCCGGGGTACGCATACCCATGGCTTTCACGTAGTACGGGTAGATCCGCCCCGCATTGGGAACACAGCAGACCGCCACATCCTGGTGCACTGGGGAATATTTATAGCGGGTCTGCGGGCCGTGCGCATCCGGCAGGTCATCCGGGTGCAGGCGCCCGGTCATCGAAGAGGAGTTGTCGGTCTTCAGGTAGGCGATGGCCGGCGCATACGGGTGGCGCGCGCCCTGCCCGGCGTTGAACAGCAGCCATTCGATCCGGTCGGCCCAGCGCGCCTGGCCGGTCTTTTGCAGCAGGTGGGAGTAGGAATCGAGCAGTTCCTGGATCGAGCAGTATTCGTAGCCGGTTTCGGAGGCGTCCGCCCGCCGGCCGTCGATCATTTCGTCGCCGATGGGCGCGCCGCTGGGAGCCAGGCAGGGCTCCAGCTTGGCCAGGTAGCCCTCCAGCGCTTTTTGAAGCTGCGCATCCTCCGAGGCGTAGACGGCCGTCAACAGGGCGCGCGCCTGCTCGAACGTATGGACGCCGTGCGCCTGGAAACGCCAGGCCGGGTCCAGCAGGTGGGACGTCTGCACATCCGCCGCGCTGAGCGGGTCCCGGCTGTATTCCTGGTAGAGCCAGGCGGCATACTCCAGGTAGCCCGCCTGCCCGGTCAACTGGTAGAGCCGGTCGAGCACGTCCGTGAACATCAGCCCGTGGCAGACCCCCGCATAATCCCGCTCGACCGAGAACGGGTGCGCGCCTTCCGCCGGCCAGGCCTGCATGGTGACCCGCACGGCCCGTTGGACGGCTTCCAGCACGGCTGCCTGGCCGGTGGCCTCATAGTAGCCGAGCAGCCCGCGCAGGAGCGTGGCCTGCGCCCACAACTCGCCGTTCTCCCCGTCAAAATGGAAGCGCAGGTCGGGCGCGTAAATGCCCAGGTAGCCATCCGCAGCCTGCGTGGCGAGGATATGCTCCATGTAGGTTTGCACCTTGGGCAGAAAATCCGGGTGTTCCAACAGCAGCGCCGTGCGCAGCAGTCCGTCCCACCAGTTGGACTGGGTCTCGCTGTTCCACCACAGGAACTGGACTTCCCATTCCTTTTCCGCGGCCAGCACTCCCAGGTCTTTGCTGCGCACGGCCCTGGTCAGGCGATGCGTGCCGTAGATATCATCCTTGCAGATCAGGTCGGGCACCAGTTCGTCCAGGTGCCCCACGAAGCCCTCTTCCAGGTCGCGCTGCATCTGGGCGCGCATCCAGCCGGCCGGGCGGATCTCTCCCAGGCGCAGCCATTGGAATGCCTGGGCTTTGATGGAGCTTCTTCGATCTACTGTCATGCCACCGGCTCTGCCAGCTCCCGCAAGGCCTGGCCCTGTGCATGCAGGTTTTCGGCCGGGGTTCCGTCCGGGATCTCACAGCCGGCCGCCGAGATCCAATGCGGTCGAGCGGCTTCCGCGTTGGCGCGCACGCCCAGGCGCACCTGCTCCGGACTGCCCTGCAAAAAGACGGCCACCGGGTCCAGGTTGCCACAGACCAGCCGGCCCGGCAGGTCTGCCACCGCCTGGCGCATGTCCACCATCCAGTCAATATCCACGATCTCCGCCCCGCTCTGGGCCATATCCTTCAACAAATGGGTCGTGTTACCGCAGATATGCAGCCGCCCCACGCCGCCCCTGGCCCGGATGGCCGCAAAGATGCGTTGTTCATAGGGCAGGGCAAATTCTCGGTACATGCGCGGCGAGACCTGCGAGGCGACCGCATCTCCCAGCCCGACCAGGTGTGCGCCGGCCTCGATCTGGGCGCAGGCAAAGGCGATCGCCACCTGCGTACAGGCTTCGAGCAGTTCCTTCAGCCAGGCCGGACGCCGGTACAAGTCCATCATGACATTGTTCATACCGCGCAGGTCGCAAGCTTCCGCAAGCGCTCCCTCCACCCAGCCCATCACCGGGACTTCCTCGCCGCCCCGGGCGCGCAGGTTGCGCACCCCCTCCAGCCGGTCGGTCATGCGGCGGCCGAAATCCTTCAGCGGGAAGCGCAGGCCGCCCAGGTCCTGCGGTTCGAGCAGGAGCGGTTTCCGGCTGAGCGGCAGGCCATCGGTGGGGAATTCCACCTCCAACCCGATATCCGCGGCTTCGCGGTATGGATCGGAAATGGCCTGGAGGATATCCAATCCAAAGTCCTGCCAGACCGCCAGGTTGGCCTGGCAGAGCACGCGCTGGTCCAGGTAGTAGGTGGAGAGCGGGGCACCGATATGGTGGGCCGCCCGGGTCATGAAAATATCAAAATTCGGCACCCGGTCGACCGGGTGTCCTTGCAGCAGGGCATTTAATCGTTGTAGTGAATTCATTTGGGCTCGTTCCAAGCAACTGGATTATATCAATCTTTTGTACCGGGACCTACACGAATGGAGTCGCATGCACTGATTCCGTTTTTGGCGATCCGGACTACGGAGTGGTTAAATCCTGTCAATATCAGCAATAAGTCTTTACACGTTCTGCCCCTTTCGTAGAGAAATATCCTCCCCGCAAGGGGAGAATACCCCTAAGGTGACGCAGTATAACGGAGTGTCCCCTATCCCCAATCCGCCGCGCCTCCCCCTACCAAGCCTGAATTCCGAAATCATCCCTCCCCCATTTTTTTCAAAATGAGGGAGGACACTGCGCGCAGCGGGACCCCCTCCGCCCTGCGGGCACCTCCCCCATTTAGCTAAAGTCCTCCCCGCCCGGGGTTCACCGCAGAGATGAACACATCCTCCAGGGTGGGCTGGACCCACTCGATGGACGAGACCCGGATATTCTGCTCGGCGAGCAGCTGCCGGATGGGTTCCTTATATTGTCCTGCATCCGGTACCACCGCATGGATCTGGGCGCCATACAGGGCCACTTCATCGAGCGGGAGGCCTTTATCCTGCCGGGCGGCATTTAAGGCCAGCATGGCTTTCTCCGGGTCGGGCGTGTTTATCTCCAGCACCTGGCCGCGCATCTGGGTGCGCTTGAGCTGGGCCACCGAATCGAGCGCCACCAGATGCCCAGCGCTGATGAAACCCACCCGCTGGCATAGCTCGGCTTCATCCATGTAGTGAGTGGTCACCAGCACGGTCACGCCTTCCTTGGCCATCTGGTAGATCAGCTCCCAGAACTGCCGGCGGCTGATGGGGTCCACGCCGGCGGTCGGTTCATCCAGGAAGAGCACGCGTGGACGGTGGACGATGGCGCAGCCCAGCGCCAGGCGCTGTTTCCAGCCGCCCGAGAGGCTGCTGGTGAGGACGTTTTCCCGCCCCTCCAGCCCGGCCATGGACAGGATCTCCGGTATCCGTTGGCGCAACTCCCGGGCAGACAGGCCGTGCACGCCTCCGTAGAAGCGGATGTTCTGGCGGGCGGTCAGGTCGTTGTAGAGCGTGAACTGCTGGGACATGTAGCCCACGCGCGCATGCACGGCCTTGGTCTGCGTGGCGGAGTTCAGCCCCAGCACGAAGGCTTCCCCGGTGGTGGGTTTCATCAGGCCGAGCAGGATGCGGATGGTGGTGGTCTTGCCGGCGCCGTTGGGGCCGAGCCATCCGAACACCTCTCCCGGCTGGACGCTGAAGCTGACGTCCTCCACGGCGGTGAAACTGCCGAAACGCTTGGTCAGGTGCTGGACCTGGATGGGGAATGCCTGCCCCTCGGGCATGCGCGGCTCGATGGTCATTGCCCGCCTCCGTTGGTGGCGGTCTGGCGGCGGATCAGGCTGATGAACGCCTCTTCCATGCGTACTTCAACCTCCCGCAAGGCATCGTGGGGGATTCCCTGCCCATCCAGCGCGCTGGTGATCTGCTCCTTGCGCAGGGCGGTCTCGTCCACAAAGACGTGCAGCTTGTCCCCGTAGCTCTGCACTTCCAGCACGCCCGGCAGGCCGGAGCACAGGTCGCGCGCCGGCGCCAGGGCCGCGGGGGTGAACTCCAGCATGTAGCCGGGCAGACTGGCCTTTATCTGCGTGGGAGTATCATTGACGATCAGCCGGCCCGCATAGATCAGCCCCACCCGCGTGCAGCGCTCGGCTTCGTCCATGTAAGGCGTGCAGACGAAGATGGTCAGGCCCTTCTCCGCCCGCAGGTTGCCCAGCAGGTTCCAGAACTCCCGCCGGCTGACGGGGTCCACGCCCAGGGTCGGTTCATCCAGGAGCACCACCTGCGGTTCGTGGATCAGGCAGCAGGCCAGCGCCAGCTTTTTCTTCATTCCTCCCGAAAGCTTCCCGGCCAGCCGCCGGGTGAACCCGCCCAGCCCGGCAAATTCGAGCAGCTCCGGGATGCGTTTTTTTTGGTCTTCCGGTTTTACCGACTGCACGCCCGCAAAGAACTGCATGTTCTCCAGCACGGTCAGGTTGGGTGGCAGGGAGAATTGCTGGGCGATGTAGCCCACCCGGGCGCGCAATTGGTACATGTCCCGCATCGAATCGAAACCGAGCACCCGGCTCTCGCCGGCCGTCCGGGTCAGCAGGCCCAGGATGAGCCGGGTGGTGGTGGATTTCCCGGCGCCATCCGGGCCGATCAATCCGAATGTCTCGCCGGGAGCCACCTGCAGGCTCAGGTGGTCCACCGCGGTCAATACGCCCTTGCCGGGGGTTGGGAATTCCTTCAGCAGGTCCCGGGTTAGGATGGCTGGTTCATTCATTAATGATCTGCCTTTCCGTACGGTTAGTCCAGCCGCATCTTGAAGCGCCTGGAGGCCACCAGCACCACCACCAGCGTGTAGATGACCAGGATGAGCGCATCGCTCCAGAGGAAGTTCAGGCCGATGCCTTTAAGATAAATGCCGCGGGAAATTTGGATGAAATAGGTCAGCGGCACCAGGTCGCCGATCAGGCGCGGCACCAGCGGCATGCCCACGCGTGGGTAAAAGAGACCCGAAAGGAGCAGGCCGAACAGCATGAAGATCATGGCAGAGGCCTCGGCTTCGAATTGGGTCTTGGCGCGCGTGGAGATGAGCACTCCCAGGCCCAGGCAGGAACAGATGAAGAGCAGGGCCAGCCAGAAGAACAGGAACAGGTCGCCCTGGAAGGGCACCCCGAACCAGTAGACGCCCAATCCCATGCACAGCCCCAGGGCCAGCAGGCACAGGCCCGCAAGCGGGATCAACTTGCTCAGGATGAGTTCCAGCTGGCGGACGGGCGAGGCCAGGATCTGTTCCAGCGTGCCCCATTCCCGGTCGCGCACCAGGAAGATGGCCGCCTGTTCTATCGCCAGGGTCTGCAGGATCATCCCAATGATGCCCGGGATGACGAACCATCTATCGTTCAGGTCCGGGTTGTACAGGATGGCTGTGGAAAGATTGATCGGCAGGCTGCCATCGCCGGCCGGCGCTACGGCCCCGCTGCGCATCACGCTTTCGGCCGAAAGCTGCAGGCCGAAGCTCTGCGCTACCAGCCCGGCCGCGCTATAGCCGGAGCTGACGGCGAACTGGTCCGATCCGTCCAGCAGCATCAGGAAGTTGGCCGATCCGGTCTGCGTGCTGGCGGCGAAGCCGGGCGGGATGATCAGCCCCGCCTTCACCTGGCCGCGGTCGATCGCCTGGTAGACTTCCGCCGGGTTGTCCACGGAAAGCGTTTCGTCGAAGTAATCCGAATTGACCAGCGCCTGGATAAAGGCCCGGCTGGTGGCATCCCGGCTCTGGTCAAACACGGCCATGGGCATATGGTAGACCGTGCGGGAGGCCGAATAGGAATAGACGAAGAGCTGCACAAACGTAAGCCCGAGAAAGAGCAGGATGAAGCGGCGGTCGCGCAGGATCTGGATGGTCTCCTTGCGGATGAGTGCGCCCAGGCGCTGGAAGCTGAATTCCATGGAGAACCTCCTAATCCAGTTTCTGGCGGAACAGCCGGGCGCCGATGAAGAAGATCACCACGGTGAGCGCCGCCAGCGAAAGGACCGACGGCCACAGGTCCTGGATGCCGGTGCCCTTGGTGATGATGCCGTTCACAATGGGCAGGAAGAAGGTCATCGGCATGGTATACCCCAGCAGGCGCAGGAACGCCGGCAGGCCATAGATGGGGAACATGAAACCGCTCAGGAACATCACGGCGATGTTCATCAGGGTCGCCAGTTGGTTGGCCTGCACCTGGGTCTGCGAGATGGATGAGATCGCCAGCCCCAGGCCCAGGCTGCTGATCGCAAAGAGGCACGCCAGCCCGGAAAAGAGCAGCAGGCTGCCCCGGAACGGCACCCCGAAGACCAGCATCCCAATCGAGAAGGTGAGCGCCATATCCAGGATGGCTACGCACAGGTTGGGGATCATCTTGGCCAGCATCAGTTCGATGGGCCGGATGGGGGTGACCAGCAGCGCCTCGATGGTGCCTGATTCGCGTTCCCGCACGATCGCGAAGGCGGTCAGCTTGAGGGCGATGCCGTAGAGCAGGAAAGCCCCGAAGGCGGGCACCAGGAACCACAGGTCCTCCAGGTCGGGGTTATACAATACTTGAATATCGGCATCCAGCGAACCCAAACGCATGTGGGCCAGATTGGCCGCGTACTGCTGCGAGATGGCTGCCGCGCCGGCGGCGGCCGACTGGGTGACAAAGGAGTTCGAACCATCCACCAGCATCAGGACGCTGGCATTCCCCTGGATGGTCCGGTCGGCAAAATCCGCCGGGATGACCAGGCCGAGGCTGGCCTGCCCGCTGTCGATGGCCTGCAGCACCCCGGCCTGGTCGGTGTAGGCGGCGATGATATCGAAGGAACCGGAATTGGTGAAGGCGCTGATGTATGCCCGGCTGGCTGCGCTCAGGCTTTGGTCGGATATCGCCATGGGGATATGGTTCACATCCGAGTGGATGGCCACGGCGAACAGGATCAATTCCAGCGCCGGGCCGATCGTAAAACCGACCAACGCCAGCGGGAAATGCAGGAGCTGGATGAATTCTTTCTGGGTCAAGGCCCATATGCGTCTCAGCATGAAAACTCCTTTATTGGGGCTTCCCCTCCGGCGGGGAGACGAGCAGCCCGTTCACGATAAATTCGACCACGAAGGCCCGGGCATGCGCCATTTCGGCCGGGGTGGTGAAATCCTGGCCCGGGATGAGCGCTTTGTAGAGCGGCAGGGTGGCGAGATATAAGGAACACATGAAAAGGGCCGGCGAGAGCTGGAGTAACGGGTTGAGGTCCGAGCGCAGCAAGCCGGCGGCCTGCAACCGGGTCAGGACGGGGCCGAACTGGTCCAGATCGTCGAAATCGCGCTGGACGAGGATCTTGGAGAAGGTCTGCCAGCCTTCCGCCATCTCCCACATATAGATGCGCTGGATGTGGGGGTGTTCCACCAGGTAATCGAAATACCAGCCGGCATACCCGGCCAGGAATTTCCGGATCTCCCCGGTCTGATCGGCAGTTGCGGCATTCAGCATGGTGCTGAGCGCCTCGTCCTGCATCAGGCGGGTCTGCTCATCCGCCCGGCGGATCACTTCGGCGTACAGGGCCAGCTTGTCGCCGAAGTATTGGAAGAGCAGGCTCTTGTTGTAGCCGGCCCGCCTGGCGATCTCGTCCACGCGTGCGCCGTCGAAACCGTGTTCCGCAAAGACTTCCTCCGCCGCATTCAGGATGGCCTGCCTTGCGCCTTCGGCGTTGTGGATCCGGCCGCGTCTACTCCCAGGTTCGTCCATATGCTTCCTACCTTTCCGTTTCCTTTCTAACTATCCGGTTGGATTGATAACTAACTGGTTAGATTTTACCCCCTCGAACCGGCCCCTGTCAAGTGGTGCACAGTTTGGTTTATTCCATTCAACCTGCCATTCCCCACACCTTATCGAGTGCATAACGCACCCGCTCGGCGGCTCACGAACCGACTAGAAAATATTGTTTGATGGAAACGGGACGCCAAGAAAATAAAACATAAAGACTTGTTGAGGGGGCAACCAATCAATGAGGCGCCTTTATACTTAATGAGGGTCAATGACTCTTTTATACCCATTTCTTACAATATATAAGGTAACAATTAAAAGTATTGAAAGTACAATTGGGGCAACTCCCGAAAATATAGCCAAGCAAGGGTTTTTCAAAAAAATCATTTTCGTTTTTAAACTCGAACCTTGTAAAAATAATCCAGATGACCACTGGATGATGCCAGCACTTGCGAAGGCATACAATATGGAAATGCCATTACCTATGAGAAAGTTATTATATATTCTTCGCCCAGAAACATTTTTCTCAGATAGAGCTATGTAAACAGTTTTTATTCCAAGCCAGGCAGCAATGAATTCTGGTTTACCTATTAAAATTGAAATGAGATAAAGAATTCGTTCAATAATTCCAAGTATGGAAACCTGCCACTGAGAATAGAAACACCCTTTGAGGATTGGAGGAATATTAGTATTTTTTTCGGTCTGGGGATTTTTTTCGATCTTATCGATATATTCTATATTTTCCGTTATTAGGTGCATCATACAAGATATAGGTAATGCTGCAAATATTAAGTAGATGCAACCCACAATAACAGCAACTACAAGTGACATGGTACCCTCCTCAAGTTTTCCTTGGTAATTCAAATAACCTGTGAATGCAACACGATACTCGCCAAAATGAAAATCTCATTGTACATTTTTCCTAACCTTTGTCAAGGATGGTGACTCATTTATCCAGGGGTTTCTTAAAGTCAAGGAAATTGAATAAAAAGGCCTTCTCCGGTAAATTTGGAGTTCCACCACCAAATCAGAACCGAGGAAGGCCGAAATGGAGTGTAACACAACTGAATTTATTTTTGATGCAGGTAGTTTATACGATTATTTTCAGAAGATAGCGGATGTTCGCAAGAAACGGGGTATCCGATACAACCTGTCAGTTGTTTTGTTGCTTGTGGTCTTAGCGAAGCTATGTGGGCAAGATACGCCCTACGGGATCGCAGATTGGGCAAAGAATCGCAATGAGTGGCTGCGTAAATCTTTATCGCTGAACTATTCGAAGATGCCGCACCACAGTACATATCGACGTATCATGGTGACCTATGAGAGTGAGTTGGATCGTGTTGTCACGTCATTTCTGATGCAACTGGCTGAGAAGAAACAGTATCAGGTGATCACCATTGACGGGAAAACAGTACGTGGCACTATCACACCAGATGATCCATTTGGGTTGCATCTCTTGACTGCCTATTTGCCGGAGACGGGCATCCCATTGAAGCATTTGCCAGTTGAAAAGGAGAAAGAAAATGAAATTGTTGTCGCTCCAACACTGCTTGCGAGTTTGAAGCTACAGGGAAAAATCGTTCTCGGTGATGCCATGCAAACCCAAAGAGCATTATCGAGCCAGATCGTGGGTGCAGAAGGCAACTTTGTCTGGATTGTCAAAGACAACCACCGCAGTATACGTCAGGCAATCGAGGTATTGTTTACCCCCGAGAAAGCTAAGCCTGGACAGGGATGCCCACCGCAAGATTTTCAAACAGCTAAAACCATCGACAAGGATCACGGACGATTGGAAGAACGCACAATTACCATTAGCCGGCTGTTAAACGATTATCTAGATTGGCCTTGGGTGCAACAAGTTTTCAAAATGGAGCGCCATTTTACCCATATAGGCACTGGCGAAGTACACCAAGAAACTCAATATGGCATCACCAGCCTACCAGCAGAAGATGCTAACCCGGATAAAATGCTCGAACTTGTTCGCTCAGAATGGGGCATCGAAAATGGATTGCATTATCGCCGCGATACTACTTTTCATGAAGACAAAACCAGGATGACGCACAAAACAATGGCTCGCTCGATGGCAATCATCAATAATCTGGTTATTGCCCTTTTGAATATACATGGCTTTTCCAATCATGCCCAAGCCAGACGCATGTTCGATGCCAACCCTTCCTCGGCGCTGTCCCTTATTTCACGACTTTAAGAAAGCCCTGCTCATTTATCTTACATCGACTATAGCATAGTACCTTTTAAGGGCTTATGAAAACGATCCATTTTAGAGCTATATTACAGGCCAGCCTTAAAACGTAATCTTTTTATAAAAAAACATCTGCGGAGTGTCTCATCCCATCCCAACTCGGCCTCGCATCCACCTACTACAGATAAATTCCGAAATCATCCCTCCCCCATTTCTGTTTTTCGAAATGGGGGAGGTGCCCGCAGGGCGGAGGGGGTCCGTTCGTAGTAGGACGCCACCCCCGCAAGGGGACGCAGCGTAACGCAGTATCGGATCCTCCCGCCTGTCCCGCGTACTACCTGCCCCCCGTACTTTGGGGGTGCGGGAATGGTTCCTCCACGGACTCTCGACTTTTCCACCACCCTTCGGGACGTTTCTTGCAAAACACTTTTGTCACCAATAAAACGGAACTGTCGAATGTATTCATCTTCCGGTTTCCAGAAACGCTTTCGAAAAAACAACCAGTGGATCGCATACCATGGAATGCACACTATGATTAAACCACTGGATGGTCCGGTAAATTCCGCCTTGCTCCGTCCAGCGCGATAGGCCCAGCATCGTGATCCGTCCACTTGCAACCAATCAAGTTACCGAGAACCGTTTTACTGCCCTGACTGAGTTTATGGAACCATTCCATTGCAGACCAAGACAGTATCCGCGGCAAAGCTGCCATCAGGATTTGGGTGCCCGACGAGCGTTACACTCCATCCTATTTTCAAATCGGATAGCAATGCGGAGCCGGCTGAAGTTTTGATTGTTGCCTGGCCCGTAAGGTGAACGAACTGATCACTGCCATCGTCATGTCGCTTGATAGTAAATTCGTTGTTTCCCACGCTGACGATCTGTCCGATGCCACCGGTGCCGCCGCAGAGATCTCCGCTTTGGGGAATTTCACCCGGAGCGGCCGTTGGTTGAACCGGCGCTGCGGAAGCCTCCTGCAAGGGGGTTGCAGCCGGAGCGGTCGTGGGTTGAACCGGCCCAGTATTGGGTGCAGCAGAAGCGCCCCCTCCGCTACGCTGCGAGGGCAGGCAGGCGGTGAGAAGCATTGCGGTCATTAAAAATAGAGACAGAACAAGACAATGTTTCTTCGACATTTTGAATTCCTCTACAAATTTTCTTCTTTGAGTGTATCCACGATGTTGTCGTTGCGGATTATCGCGCCCGAGACCATCATGGTAGCGAAGACGATCGCCAGGATGCCCAACACGCAGGCCGCCATCGCCACCCACGGCAGGCTGAAGGCAAAGGTAGCCACGCCGTTGAACTGGTAATAGATAACCACGCTCAGGGCGATTCCCAGCGGCAGACCGTAAAGCAGCGCGGTCAACCCGTAGAACAGGCTCTCGTAGCGCAGCATGCGCAACAAGCCCCCAGGGGTGAGCCCGACCGACTTGAGCATGGCGATCTCGCGCCGGCGCAGCTTGATGTTGGTATCCAGGGTGTTGACGATGTTGGTCACCCCGATCAGCGTGATCAGCGCCAGGAACCCGTAGAAGAACAGGTTGGTCATCAGCGTCTGCAGCTTCTGGTTTTTATTGAGCTCCGCCGTTGAATAGTACGAGAAATTCCCCCCAACCGTACCCTGGTAGAGCCGTTGGAGGGCTGCCACCGCCGCCACCGGGTCACGGCTTTGGATGTACATGGCCCCGGGGTTGATCGGGCCCAACTGCAGCAGCCGGTCACTCAGCCCGTCGAATACGGCGTCTGAGACGATCAAATCTGGAACCAGCGTAATATTCCCCCCCAGAAAGCCCAGGGGCGCTGCCTGGGTGACCGCGCCCACCGTCCATGTCAGGACGGCCGACGCTTCGTTCCCTGTTTTGGGGGCGGAGTAGCCAGACATCCTGGAAACAGTTATTTTATCGCCCGGCTTCAGGTTGAACAGATTGAAATCGTACAGCTTGCCGCCCTGGCGCAGGCTGGTGTGGTTGAGCAGGATCCCCAGCGGCGCGGATGGATCGGAATACTTCTTTACGTCCAGACCGAGCTGCGCGGCGTAGCGGGCAAACTCGGTCGGCCCCACGGCGCTCACCTGGAACACAAATCCGTATGTACCGCCTTCTACAGGGCGGGGTAGATTTTCAAGTTTAAGGCTGTTCAGCTCCTGCAGGGCCTGGTAAGCCGGGTCGGTGATCACTGCGCGAGCGGGAACGTACTGCTCGTAGGTTGAGCGCCGGTAGGCAACCCGCTGCACTTCCGGCAGCTGGCTGACCATGTTGGCAAAATCCAGAGTGTGGCTTTGGCGGTAGTCCAGGGAAACGATCAGGTCGAAGTTCATGGCTTTGCTGGCCACGCGTTGGGTGGTCTGGGTATACAACATCAGGGCGTTGAAGGCCACGAACAGGATGATGCTGATCATGAGCGAGAATAACGTGGTCAAGTATCGCTTGCGGTCGCGCTGGAGGGATTTGAGCGCCAGCTCGCCCTCGAACCCGAACACACGCCGGATCAGCGGGCTGGTGCGCAGGTTGAGCGGCTTGTCCTCCTGGATCTCGCCGCTTTGGCGGATGGCCTCGATGGGTGAAACTCGGGAGGCGCGCCGGGCGGGGATCCAGGCCGAGAGCAGGGTGGTCGCCGCGGAAAACAGCACCGTCCCACCGATGACCAGCGGCGAGACCACCAGCGGCATTCCCTGGGTTGCGTCAAGGATCAACTGGGAGACGATCCCCTGGGTGAGCTTCAGCAGGATCCCGACCCCGGCAATGGCGCCCAGAATGCCCAGCGGGATGCCGATCAGCGCAATGACCCCGGCTTCGATCAGCACAGTGCGGTGGATTTGCGCCGAGGTGGCGCCCACGCTGGCAAACATGCCGAACTGCTTCTTACGCTCGCCGATGGAGATGGCGAAAGCGTTGTAGATCACCAAGGCCGAACCGCATACGATCAGGGCGATGGAGACGGCGAGGATCAACAAGAAGGAGCGCACGTAGTTGGAACGGCCGCTGCCGCCCAGCCAGGGCAGCAGATCCTCGTTATAAGAAATGTTGGATGGCTGGCCATCCGGACCGGGGATCACAGTCAGACCGGCGCCTTTGGCAATTTCCGGCGCAGTGGTGTCAATGCTGCGCGGGTCGCGGGCCAGGATCGAGATATTCACTGTGTCTGCGGCTGCCAGTTGCGCCGGGTCGAGGTACGTCAGGGCCGGGAAATCTGCGGGCATGCTGGTCTCATCGGGCAGCGTCGCCGTCACGCCTACCACCGTGTAGGTTTTGGAAACGGATGGTGTAAAGGTTTCCCCATCTTGCAGAGCGACATATTCTTCTCCGCCCCAGTCCTTGACGAGCTCATCGTGGTTGGGGATATTCCGCTGGCCGAATGTCACGTGTAATGTGGAGCCAGGTTTCAAGCCCAGGCCAGAGTCCATGGTCATCGCCCGCGAAATCAAGAGCTCATCCCCGCTTTGAGGAAGGCGTCCGGAGATCAGCTTGACGGGTCGGTTTTGGTATGATAGCGCGTCATAGGCACTGATGTACAAGTAAGGCCTGGCTGTATTATGGCTGCCGTAGGTGGCGTTCCCGAGCGGCTGGCTGAGCATCGCCGTTTGGACGGCGCTGTTTTCGGTGATATAGCTCGCCTTGGCGTAGGGCACGGCCTGGAACTGGGCGTGCCAATTCCCCGACATGAAAATCTCGTGGTCGATCATCGTTTTCTGGAAGCTGATCCCCAGCAGGAACACCCCGCAGATCAGGGCGGAAGACAGGATCACCCCCAGGATGGTCACCGCAGTGCGCTTCTTGTTCAGCCGCAGGTATTTCAGGGTATACGTGGTCAGGATGTTCATGCCCGCACCGCTTCGTCACGGACGATGCGCCCGTCGCCGAAGGAGATGATGCGGTCAGCCTGCAGGGCAATGTCGCGGTCGTGGGTCACCACGATCAGCGTTTGGTGATAACGTTGGTTGGAGAGTTTTAGCAGCGCCATGATCTCCCTGGCGTTGTTGCTATCCAGGTTGCCGGTGGGCTCGTCGGCCAGCACCAGGGCCGGGTTATTGATCAGCGCCCGCCCGATGGAGACGCGCTGCTGCTGCCCGCCGGAAAGCTGGTTGGGCAGGTGTCCGACCCGGTCAGCCAGCCCCAGCGTGTCGACGATCTCTTTCAGGCGCGCCTCGTCTAGGCTGCGCCCATCCAGAAGCAGCGGCAGGCTGATGTTTTCCTCGACGTTGAGGATCGGGATCAGGTTGTAGAACTGGTAGATCAGGCCGATCTGCCGGCGGCGGAAGATCGCCAGTTTGGTCTGGTCGAGGGCGCAGATATCCGTGCCATCCACCAGCACCTGGCCGGAGCTGGGCGTATCCACCCCGCCCAGGATGTGCAACAAGGTCGATTTACCCGAGCCGGATGGGCCGACGATGGCGACGAACTCGCCTTTTTCCACGCTGAAGCTGACGTCATCCAGGGCCTTGATCTGCGTGTCGCCTTTTCCGTATACCTTTGAAAGGTTGTTCAACTTGAGAATTTCCACAATGTTCCTCCAGGATTTTATAGTACCGGTATTCACAGTATACAGATGGCGAGTGACTCTGCGGTGACTGCAATTGTGACAGTTTATTCACAATCGGGTCATTCTTCGAGACCGTTGGTTAAGTAAACGTATTTATAAATGAATCAATCCAGGAAGGTTTCGGGCAGGGAAGTGCTTCAGGACGATACCGTTCCTACGACACCCCGTGGAAAATACGGATGGCAAAGTTCGTGCCGATACCGCGCTCGCTGCGGACAGTGATATCCCCGCCTTGGGCGGTGAAGACGGCTTTGGCCAACGCCAAGCCGATGCCGACGCTGTTCTCGCCGGCGTTCTCAGCGCGATAGAAGCGGTTGAAGATGTGAGGGATATCCCGGCTCGCGATCCCCTCGCCATCGTCGCTGACGGTTATCTCAGCGTACAGGGTGTTGGCGCTATAGGTAATCTCGATCTTTCCGCCCTCGGGGGTGTGTTCCACACAGTTCTTGACCACGTTGGTTAGCGCCTCGGCGCTCCAGTTGAGGTCGCCGGTAAAGTTTGCCCCTTCGCCGCCATGGATCACGAGGCGCTGCTTCTTGATCTCAAGCGGGATCTGCAGCGGTTCCAGCGCCCTTTCGATCAACCGGCGCACGTCCACCGGTTCGCTTTTGAAAGCAGCGGTGCCGGCATCCAACCGGGCCAGCTTGAGCAGTGCAGTCACCAGCCACTGGATGCGCCCGAGCTGCGCGCGCAGCCGCACCACAAACGCACGCCGATCTTCATCGGGCGGGTCTTCGGCCAGCAGGTCGGCCAGCACTCCCAGCGAAGTGAGTGGGGTTTTGATCTGGTGGGAGATATCGGCGATCAAGTTGGATAAGGCGGTTTTATCCTTTTGCAGCAACTCGGCCTGTTCGCGCAGCCGGACGGTGATCTTGTATAAATCGTTCTTCAACAGGCTGAAGCTGCCCTCGCCGTTGTCGCGCACGTCGAGGGAATAATTGCCGGTGTCAATCTGGCGCAGGTAGGCCGAAAGCCCATTCACCTGCGCAGAGACCGCCCGCTGATAGCGCCCCATCCAGAAGATGAACCCAGCGCAAGCCAGCCCGATCAGCGCCAGCCCCGCCGGTAGCAGGCGTGCCGTTAACCCGAGTGCGACCCCGTTCTCTGCCGAGTTCATCTCTCCCCAACCATACTTTGCCAGCACCTGGTGTCCCAGACTGATGGATGCGGCGCTCGGTGAGCTGAGGTCCTGCACAGCCTGCGCCTCAGCCTGGGGATATTTTTGCGCCACCGTACCGACGATGCCCGCAAAGGTGTCATTAACCGCCTGGTTGACGTAAACCGCCATTGCCAGGCCAAGTAAAACTGCCGCAAGGACGGTTACCAGCGACAGGACAATCATGGACGTGAACAATTTCCGGTCTTCCAGTTGAAAGAGCTGTTTCATGTCAATCACCTACCTGATACCCCAAGCCGCGCACAGTCTTGATCAGCGCCGGCTTCTGCGGGTCGTCCTCAAGCTTCTCGCGCAAGCGCTTGATGTAGACTGTTAGCGTGTTGTCGTTGACGAAATCCTCGTCCACATCCCAGATGCTGCCCAAGATCTGGCTGCGGGTGAGCACCCGTCCCTGGTTGAGTATCAACGTGAGCAACAACCGGTATTCCAGCGCGGTTAAGAGCACTTCGCGGCCATTTTTGTAGACCTTGACCTGCTGGGTGAAGACCGTCACGTCTCCACAGGTGAGAGTGCGGTCGCCGGCCTCGACCGGCCCCCGGCGGCGCAAGACGGCTTTCATGCGCGAGATCAGCTCGCGCAGACGGAAGGGCTTGGTGACGTAGTCGTCCGCGCCCAGGTCGAGGCCGAGGACGATGCTTGACTCTTCGTCGCGGGCGGAGAGGATGACAATGGGTGTATCTCCGGCAGTGCGGATCTCCTTGCACAGCTCGTAACCGCTGCCATCCGGCAATCCCAGGTCCAGGAGCACCAGGTCGAAGGGCTGGCGCTTGAGCAGGTTGCGCGCCTCCTCCAGGCGGTAGGCCAGACTGACCTGGAAACCGTCCTGCTTGAGCGAGTATTCCACCCCCATGGCAATGGTGTTATCGTCTTCGACGAAAAGGATAGAAAGCATAGAGGGATTCCTGGAATTCGAGAGTGGGTATCAGGTAATTATAACAATAGAGGCGTTATGAACTATGAATGATGAGCAGGGTTTCGACCAGTTGTGCTTTGCGTGCCTGGAGTTTACCAGCTCCAGGTTAAAAGTTCATAACACCCTCAAGTAAACTTCAACTTTACCCGAAAAGCCCCTTATGTTACTTATTTTTGGCGAAGGTATTGAGCATTATCTCAATTTACATTGTTTGGCCAACTGGATACGCTGACAGTGGATGGTTGCGATTGGTCAAACTGGGGTTCGACTTATCTCTCCCCTGCGAGAGGAATGCGCATATAATAATTCCATATTGAATACCCAGTAATAAATTGCTCGGCGGCTTTTGCGACAAGCCATCCTGAGATCAGTATCCAGATAGGAGGTAGCCATGAAACCTGGGGTCGAACAAGCAGATGAAACCCTTCTCGATAATCCAATTTGGAATTCTCTTGCCGGCAATCATAGCTCCCTGGCTATCGGTGGTGAATCTGTAAAACGATATCCGGCAGATGTGGCTGGCTTTGCGGGGTTCCCGAATGTCGCTACGCCGAATTGGGCTGAGTTGGCTAAACTCATGGTTGTCGGCGAATCAATCGTCGTCCCGAATGTTCCGTTGCCGGAAGCATCAGGCTTTGTGAGCCAATTTAGTTCTGTGATAGATGTTCAGCAGTATATATATCGTGCAAGATCAATTGACAACGTAACAGATCACGATATTCGTGAGTTGACCGAAGCCGATGTGCCAGATATGTTGCGTCTGGTCGAAATCACCCGTCCGGGACCTTTCCTGCCTCGGACGATACAAATGGGCCTCTACGTCGGCATTCGGATGGATGGCAATCTGATTGCAATGGCGGGTGAGCGACTGCATCCAAGCAGATTTTGTGAAATCAGCGCAGTATGTACGGACCCGGTATTTACGAAGCGAGGCTATGCAACGCAACTGGTTACCTACCTGATCGTCCGCATGTTGGAGCGCGATGATACTCCATTCCTGCATGTTGTTCCGCAAAATGAGCAAGCGATCAGCGTTTACAAAAAAATGGGTTTTGTCTGGCGTACGAACCGCCAACTGCAAACCGTACAATTTGTAGGAATTGATAATTGATGGCCAAAGGGATTAGAACATCAAACGGGGGTATAAGACAAGCACTCAAAGGAAAATTCAACTCGAGTCAATCACTGCACGCTCACGGGTTCATGGCGCCGGCCAGTCGGCTGGCGCGCCAGCTTCTTGATCCCAGCGCTTGTTGGACCGTCCTGCCTGTCCCGCGTCCTTATTGGGAGAAGGTTCCTCCACGGCCCCTTCTCCCCGGGTTGATACCTTATGGGACAATCACCATCCTTTTTCCGTGTTCCTGCATGTCCCAAACTTTTTCAATGTCTTTCAGGGGATACTTTACAAAATCTATGCTTAATTTACCTTGTTTTATCAGATCCCATACCAGCCGGGTACCCTCAGCCTGAGCCTCCGGTGGGGTTTGTGCAGTCATTCCATAAATCTCAAGGCCTGAGGTCAACAGGCTTTGACCCGAGAGTTGTGCGGTCCGTCCTGCCAACCCTCCGATCAGAACGAAACGGGTCCTTCTACCTGGTACACCGAGCCTGGTTGGAGTAAAGCTGTTTATGATCACTTCTGCCGGGTGGCCCCAGAGATAATCAAGGATCACATCGTAGCCATTTCCGGATTTCTTTTTAAGGCTTCCACTACTTCCTCATCCG
This sequence comes from uncultured Chloroflexia bacterium, assembly GCA_963837875.1. Classification (GTDB taxonomy): domain Bacteria; phylum Chloroflexota; class Anaerolineae; order Anaerolineales; family Villigracilaceae; genus UBA877. Next base: position 717,563 of record CAWIOV010000001.1, on the reverse strand, counting down.
GCTGGTTAAGGCTAATAAAAGCCTCCGCGCCCAACTCCCTCAGCTTTGCTCCCGATTCCGGATCTCTGCCTGTCCCGATGACCCTTCCGGCTCCAAGGACCTTTGCGATCTGTATGGCAAGCATCCCTGAAACACTGGTTGCGCCGTTAATGAGTACGGTTTCACCCAATTGAAGCTTGGCGGCATATCGAAGCGGCCCGAGGGAACTTAATGCAGCCGAAGGGATGCCGGCTGCCTGCTCTGCAGTTATTCCATTGGGGATTGGAGTGGCGTTAGCCTTGGGTATCACCACCTTTTCCGCCATGGAACCATATGGAGGCTTTATTCCTCGAAAACTCACCAGGGTTCCGTCTTCGAGCGAACCTACGCCGCTATAGCCAACCACAGCCGGTAAACTTGGATAGAACTGGCTGCTGGCAAAGTGAGTACCGGCTGTAAGCGCTTTGACTGCAAAATCCAATATGACAGCCTTGACCTTGACTGTAACATCCCCTTCATTCAAAACAGGATCAGGAAAATCTTCGTACCTTGGAATATCTCCCAACGTATTAATAACGGCTGCTTTCATATCGAACATCCTCTTTCCAAATTTTACCGAACTTCACTCATCAGGGCAAGCAGATTAGAGTCTGGGTCACGAAAAAAAGCCATCCAGAGTTCGTGGTCAGGCATTTTTGCTACCAGTTCAGGTTTTTGTTCAAAAACGACCCCACGCGCTGATAAGGTTTCGTAAGCGGCTTGGAGGTCTGGTACTTTGTAATAAATGATGGAACTAACGACCGTCTCCTGTTTTTTGGCCGGAGCGTCCAACAACAGGCGAACCCCATTACAATCAAAAAAGCCTAGTCCGGGAGGCGCCTGAAAAAGGAAGCGCATTCCAAGAATGTCGCGATAAAAAGCGATTGCCCGGTCAATATTGCTGACTGGAACAGCGATCTGCCCTATTTCTTCCAATCCAAAGTTTATATCCTGTTGGTTACTCATATTGCTCTCCTTGTATTCCTTCTACTGCTGTTATTATGATAATTATTATATATTATATCTTATTCGCTTTTCTATAATAACATCCCCTCAACCTGAATAGTCTGGCAGGCCGCCCCAAGCGGCGGCAGCCCGGCCCAGTGCCCTATGGTTGGATCGTCCAGCCTGTCCCGCGTACCGTGCGGGGAAGGTTGAACACCTTATTTGTGAACTTGTTCGCAAAATTGGATGCAAAATGAGAAAAACTATGCTAAACTGGGGGAAATTTCGTTCAAACGATGGCCTGTTTCAGTCGAAGATAAATGAACAGTCTTTTTGGTCAATTTCTGGGGCGGTATACCATCCTTGATCTGGTAAGTATGGAAGGGACGCCTTGGTTCGATTAACCGTCGCGATAACCCTGCTCGTCTTGCTTGCCGCATGTGGAACATCCACGCTGACGCCGGTACTGCCGACAATGAGCCCGGTCGCGACCAGTGCACCGCGATCAACTCCCACCACGCAAGGGCCGCCGAAAGTTCCACTGATGCGCGGCGTATTTGGTTCTCCAATACCATTCGCGACCCACGCCGAGTTTGATGGCTATGGCTTCGCGTGGGGTCCATCGGATGGCGACTTGGGCGCAATCCCGGCGGGCAATGGCAATTATATTTTCTATGGCAGCGCAGGTTCGAAACCAGCCTGCATTGACGCGCCAAAAACTCACGCTACGGAAGGCGTTTTTGCATTTTCCGGAACGCTCGATCATGTCACGAGCGGCAAAGGATGCGCGCGGGTGTTCGGTTTCGGCGATGCACCCTCGGGCTGGGTTTTTGATCGCGATTACGCTGGCGGTGGTCAGGTGGTCCGCTTTGCTGCCAATGGCAAGAGCGGCTGGTTGATGTCATTCCACAGCGAATACCAATGGAAGAACATGGCAAACCCGCCGGGCTATTTGTGCGAAGTTGGAAATACCACTTCCCAGGTACCCTGCTTTTATTCTACGATCGGATTGGCGGTATCCACCGATCAAGGCAAGATATTTCAGGTTGTGGGTGAGATCGCCCAACCCAGCCAACCTTTATCCGTGTTTGAGACCGGCATGGGGTATATGGACGTCGGTGATGGCTCGTTGGTGGTTGCTGACGCCAACGGCAGGCACCTTGAGGATCCGCCCGCGGATCCGAGCGCCGCTTACTTCTATCTTTTCTTCGAGGACCGTTCACCAGGCTTGCCGGGTGCATGCGCCGAGACGGACTGCCTGGCGGTTGCGCGCGCCTCCTACACCGACGTGATCGCGGCAGCATTCTCCGGCGACCCGCACCGCGTGGCGGAAGTTTTCCACAAGTATGATGCCGCATCGCCCGATCCATGGGCTCAGCCGGCGACGAGCGACACGCCCAACCTGGCCGGAACGGCTGGAAAATTTTCACCGTTGTGGACCGATGAAGGCGTGTACGACCCGATGGTGCTCTACGATAGAAGTTTCGATGTATATCTCGCGGTCTATCTATACGGCAATGGCTTTAAGGTGCGTGCGTCGAGCGACATGCTGCATTGGTCCAAGCCCATCAACGCCGGATATACCTTGCCGGGTCACGAGCTATTCTACCCCACCCTCATCGGCGAAACCGGCGACCCAACGATTGGCGGGACATCGCCGCGGATCTATTTTAGCAGTTTCCCAACCGGCAAATTTCCAGACTATACTACGGCGATCTTGGAAAGTGTCGCGTTGACGCTCTCGCCCGATCAGTGAATTCGGCGACGATCATCCAGAATGGACAAAGGGAACTGCGAAGATCAGTGCGGATCAAGCGCGAAAAGGTTCCAGCAGGCCAAGCATCACCCGGGATACTTCCTCCATGGAAAGCCCTTTCCTGAGCCGGAGCAGTTCCCAAACACGCACATCCAGGATGGCTTCGATCTGGGCCTGGCGGATGGTATCGCCTTCCTTCCCCATATCGAGGTGGGGCGAGAACAGCACCTCGGTCCAGCGGGCATGCGCTTCCCGGCCGGCGCGGGTGAGGGGCGCAAAGAGCGGATTGGTGGCAACCTGATCGAGGTAATGGATGACGGTTGCCCCGTAGCGTTCGTAATAGCTCAACAGGTGCTGCACCGACCCTGCCAGGGTCTCACCGGGCAAAGCGGGCCGCGAGCGGTCGGCTTGGTCCAGGGCGTGGGTCATGCTGGCCATGAAAAGGGCTTCCTTGGTCGGGAAATGCCTGAGCACCGTTTGAACGCCCATGCCGGCTTCCGCGGCCACGCGATTGAGCGAGACTTTTTCGTACAATTCCCGCGAAAAGAGCCGTTCGGCGGCCTCCAGGATCAGGCCGGTTGAGGCGGTCTTCGCTTCCACCCGGCGGCCCAGGCTGTAGCTCCGCTTCAATACCAGATCCCGAAGATGCCCCGGTGCACGCTCGGCTGTTCCAGCTCGCGCAGGAGCGCCAGGGCTGCATCGCCGGGGAATATCGTTTTCATCCCGCCCGGGAAAACCCCGGCGGTCTGGAAGACCCCGCGGGCCGGGCCGTCTTTGATCCGGGGACAGCCGACCAATGCCCAATCCAGGCGGCTGGCGCGGACCAGCGCAAATGCGCCATCGTGGTCCCGGATCCCGTTGCCCACGGGAGTCAGCCGCAGGATGGCGGTGCTGATCCGGCCGCCCAGGCTTTTGGGCATCTCGGCCGTGCCGCTGATGGCCAGGTAGCGGGGGGTGTGCGCTTCTTCGGCCAGCGGGATGAGCGCCCGGGCGCAATCCGTTACCAATGTTGAGGGTTTAAGCGGATCGGCGCCGGCCGCATTGACCACCGCCTCCCAGGTCCCCGAAAGAAACGCCGTCCGCAGGGAAGCCGCGTTGTTGATATCCCCGATCTGGAGCGTCAGGCCGGCATCGCTGACCGACATTCTTTTGGGATCCCTGACAAAGGCGGTGATGCGGTGACCCGCAGGCAGGGCCAGTTTTACAAATTCCGTTCCAACTCGTCCGGTTGCACCAACAAGGAATATATTCATGGTAATGATGTTACCATGAATATGGAGAGTAGTGCAAGCTTTTTATATTCACAGCGATCCCCCTTTTTCCTCCGGTTACACAGGAAAAATGTCCGATTGTGTATATCCCTAAAATTTGATTGTTGTGTTAAGATATCAAAAAAACAATATGGCCAAAGAGCATTTTTCTTACAAGTCCGAACGTCTTGATCTTGAACGTGTGAACCGATCGCTGGAATTGGTCGAGAAGAATTGGGACAAGATCAACGCCGACCTGGAAAAACGAAATATCGGGAAAAGAGAGAAATTTACCGGTATCATCAAGAACGGACTTTCCGCCGCCTATGAATATTTGGACAAACTACTGGAAAAAAGAGTTCGAACCTTTTTCCCTGAACGGTGTCACCGAAATGTTGGTCTTGAACGATAAGGTCCATTACGGCAATAACATCCTGTTGCGCTGGGAGTATCAGAAGGCGATGCGGGCATCCCAGGATCAATTCTTTAAGAGGATCGATACGATCTATGCCTGGTACCACAGGCATCAGGAAAGAGGCGACCATCCGCTAAAACTGGCCTCCCAGGTATTTGTAAGTATTATTGTGCCGCCGCAACTATTTACCGAGGGCAACCACCGTACCGGGAACCTCATTGCCAATTGGATCAGTGCCTATTATGGCTACGCACCCTTCGTTCTATCCGCAGACAATGCGATCGCCTTCTTCGCCCCGGCCACCAAGATCAGGCGTTTTGCCAATAAAGTATCCATCCTGGGGAAATTGAACCTTCCAAAATATAACGAATCCTTTCGAAAATTCTGGGAAGAGTACGCCGATAAAAAATATTTGCTGCCGCGATAGAAATAGGAACAACCAGGCTCGACTTCCAGTTCCGCCCGGAAGGTAGGCGGGCTCCCCGAGCGGCGGCAGCCGGGCACAGTGTCCCCTCTAAGCCTGAATTCCAGAATCATCCCTCCCCCATTAAATAAAATGGAGGAGGTGCTGCGTAGTACCCGCCCGGCGCAGGCCGGAGAGGTCGTTTCAAGCGTTGCCAAATAGCTACGGCGCGCTGATCGTCACCTGGTCGCTTGCGGAGCGGCCCCAGGAATCCGGGTCATACATGGCGGAGACTTCGGCGGGCAGGGCCACGAATTTGTACATTACCGGGGAACCCGGCGCCTTTTCGTCAAGAAGATTTGCCTGGTTTGTCTTGCCAGCGCGATGGGTTATTTGGCCGGGTCGATTTCCAGGATCATATCCGTCTGGGTGCGCGAGAGAGTGAAGAGATAGGTACTGATGGTGGTCTGCTGTTTGGCGCCAGCGGCCAGAGTAGGATAAGTCTGGTCCAGCCAGGGGGTAAACGCGGGGTTTTCGCTTCCTGGCAATACTGTCTTGGTCGTAATGTCGAGCATACCCATGCTATCCGTGTCACTGAGCGGTACTGTGATTTTCACCTCACTCAGGTTGGTGGGGTCGCCGATCAACTCTGTCTTAAAGTCGGAGACCATCGCCTGCGACACGGATGGATCATTCCCGATAAGTTTGGCAACCGTATCGGGTTGGCCGCCGCTGACACCTTGTGAAAAGGTATAGAACGCGCCGGGACCTCCCATCAACAATTCGACGGAACTCAGCGTTATGCCCAACGTGCCGGGGGCGGCGGTGCCCGAGGCGATCTGGCCGGTCGCCATCGTGCCGACAGCCCCCATCACGGTCGGGATGCTCGTCAGGGTGGTGGGCAGTGGCGAGGGCGCCGATTGAGTTTGGTGTACTCCAGTGGACAGGCCGCAGCCCAGCAGGGTGAATAGGAATATCGGGATGAGCAAGATACGGGCGATACGCATATTTTTCTCCTTCTTGAACTCTGCCGAAAAAAAGGATGAAATGAATAAGAGCAGCCTCTTGAGCAGGATGGCCAGACGGCTCTTTCCTAGTTCCAACAGGAGATCCTCTCTTGCTGCCATGTTACAGATATCTTTTTTTGGATGCCCCGCCAGGCCGTTCCGTTTCATTCGGGCATCCAGCCTTCCTGTGCTCCTTCCAACCTTATGTAACTTGTGAATAACGACACTTTTCATTTATTATTATACAGTCTTATGCTTGGTACGGTTATAGCACAAAAGTACGGCAGGTTCTCCCAGAGCGGGCGCAGCCCGGCGCTCGGAAAATTTCATAGTAAAATGGGGCAATCTCTATCATCTGGGAAATAAAGGATGAACAAATCGAAAAAGGCGATTTTTGGGCTTTGCATTTTGGTCATAGGAGTTGCCGTAGTTCATTATCTTTATTCAAATAAGATAAGTTATCCCATTATTCGCAGTGACGGCGAAGGCTATTACGCCTATCTCCCCGCCCTATTCATTTACCACGATATCAGCCTGCACAGTCTGGTGGCCGGCCCACTCCAGGGAAATGCGCCGGGTAATACTTTTATTTGGGATGGCACGAATAGGTATCTCATCATAGTTCCGAGCGGTGAAGCTATTTTGATGGCGCCCTTTTTTTTCCTCGGTTGGATTGCCCAATCCATTCTGGGGGGTGGCGAAGGTATCACCGGCTATTCGAGTTTTTTTCAGTACGCGGCGGCTTTTTCGGCTCTATTTTACACGATCCTGGGTCTGTTGATCCTTTGGTCGGTGCTCGAAAGGTATTTTAAGCAAAGCACCATTCTGATCGTACTGATCGGGCTTTTATTTGGCACCGATCTGTTCCATTACGCCACGTATGATTCCACTTTTAGCCACGTCTATTCCTTCTTCCTATTCTCTTTGTTCCTGTTTTTGGTGGAACGAGTTTATCGGAAGGGGACTCTTCTCAATTTTGTCGCGTTCGGGATCGTGGGTGGGCTGATCATTATTACCAGGCCCTCAAATGGTCTCTGGCTGCTTTTTGGGATTTTGTTTGGGATCAGCTCCATTCGGGATATAAACGAACGGATAAAGTTTTTAAAATTAAATTGGCAAAAATATTTGCTTTCGTTGCTGGCTCTTGTGTGCGTTCTATCCATTCAAGTCGCCTATTGGAAAGTCATCACCGGATCCTTTTTCGTTTATACCTATGGCGCAGAGCATTTTAACTGGACAAAGCCGGAGATCTTGAATGTGCTTTTCAGTGTTCGCAAGGGGTTATTTTTCTGGGCTCCCATCCTGCTGACAGTTTTCCCGGGGCTGTTTTTTGTAAGGAAATTGGCCAAAGAGTACTTTATTCCGATATTGGTCTTTTTCCCTCTCAATGTTTATGTGATCTCGTCCTGGCAAACCTGGTGGTATGGTGGCTCTTTTGGCCAGAGGCCGTTTGTTGAATCAATTCCGATGTTTGCGATCGCTTTATGCGCATTGATCGACGGTATAAAACCGGCCTGGGGGAAACGCATTCTTATTCTTGCCATCGGCCTGGCTTGTCTTCTGTCGCTTTGGTTAATGTACAAGTATTGGCTTAGGATCATCCCCTTTGACCACGTCACCTGGAATATACTCGTCACCACTTTTTTCAAAGTAAGCAAGCCGCTTCACAAATGATCCTTGCGGGTAAGATCCTAGGCCGGCGGAGGGAAGCCCACCCTACACCCCCGATTTTCACCTGTTTTAAATAAAACGCTAATATTTCTCTATTACATTCTTGCAGATAAATATATACAGGCGCGGTATGATTTTCCATTGAGTAACATACTTGGAACCTATTCGGAAATTATTGAAAGACCGCATTTTCGAATAGGTAATTATACTGAATAGGAGATTGAATATGGATTATAAAACCTTGGCTGCGCCTGAAACCGTGCAAAAGACCATGCAAGCGGTGGAAGCGCGCGGAATTAATGTTGTTCTGGTTGATAATAAAGCCGAAGCCCTGGCCAAATTAAAAAGCCTGATCCCGGCCGGCGCGCCGGTCATCACCGCCTCCAGCCAGACTCTCACCGAGATCGGCCTGGACGACATTTTCATTTCGGGAGAACACCCCTGGATAAACCTCAAGACCGAGATCCTGGCGGAAAAAGACCCGGTTAAGCAGACCCTTCTGCGCAAACAAGCCACCCTGGCCGATTATTACCTGGGCAGTGTGAATGCTCTGGCCGAAACCGGTGAAATTGTTTTTGCCAGCGCCACCGGCAGCCAGTTGCCGGCGTATGCCTTTTCGAGCAGCCACGTCATCTGGGTGGCGGGCGTGCAGAAAATTACCCCGAACCTCGAGCAGGCGATCCGGCGGGTGCGCGAGTACGTCGCCCCCCTGGTGGACCAACAAGTGAAACAGAGAGGCGGTTCCGGTACCACTATCGGCAAGCTGATGATCTTTGAACGCGAGGTTCCCTTTTTGAAGCGTCAGATAACCCTGATCCTGGTAAATGAAGTCCTGGGATTATAAATAAAACCGGCTGAACCAAAAAATAACAGAACAGCCTGGCGGCAAGACCGCCAGGCTGTTTGTTTCAATTGTTGCTAGAGAGCCGTTTACCGGTTTTCCTCCGGCGGGGGTACTAACCCAACCGGGTCAGGGTATAGTAGATGATCAGTAGCGGCCGCCCGAGGTCTCCATCATAGTTGCCGCTGAAGAACTGCATGAAATCCGCCTGGTTGTTATTGTTGGTGGGCTTGGAGAAGTACAGCCGGAACTGGGTCAGGCCTCCCCGGTCGATCAGGCTGCGCCCTTTCAAGTCCAGGGGAGCGCTGTACCAGCCACCCAGCGGCGTGGGATCAAAGACGCCCACCCGGTAGGCCGAGGGAAGTGCATTGAAATCCAACAGTTCCAGGGCAGGGCTGAGGCCAAAGAAGCCGTCCTTGATATCCGCATCCAGTCTGCCCAGGCTGGTGAAGGGGTTCAGTCCGGTCGGGGAACCGTCCTGCTTGATCATCAGCTCTGCGCCACCAATGATGGCGTTGCGCGGCAGGACGCTGGTATCGAAGGACAGGAACCCCCGGTACTGGCGGTTCAAGGCGTCATCCCCAAGCTGGAAGGTGGGCGACGAGGCGTCCAGGGAACCGCCCAGCCGGCTGCCTTTGGATGCCTGGAGGACCCAGCCATCTTGTGCGCCGATGGAATAGAAGGCGCGCTGGTAATAGACCAGATGGGCCAGCGCACCCGAGCTTTTATTATGTTTGGCATCCCCCGAATACCAGGCTACCACTGTTTTGGGACCGCTGCTCGAGAAGTTCACGCCGCAGGCCCCCGCTCCGCCCGAGAGAGTGATCGTGCAGTTCGCGTCCGTCCCGGTGATCGCCACCGTTCCGGTGGGAGTCCCCGTCCCGCCGCTGACGAATACCAGCACGGTCACATTCTGGCCGATCTTGGAAGGATTCGGGACCGCAAAAATGATCTTGGTGGTGCTGTTGGGCTGGAACTCGTACGCCCCGATGTCGCAGAATGCGCCGACCGGCCGGGCAACGCCGCGTTGGTCGGTGCTGGCGCAGGTGCTGTTATTCCCGGCATCGATCGCCGGGCTGGCCGGAAGCAGCGCCATCGTCTTGGTCGGGCCGCCGTTGTTCGCCAGTGAACCCAGCATTGGGGCTACCCCCGTAATGTCGTGGGTGGTCGTGCCGGTGAGGGTGCAGCCGGTGGTATCTCCGACCAGGTTGTTATCCTCCGAAACAAAGGTTTCATAACAATCCGGGTCGCTGACCGTGGCGCTGTTCCCGGCGATGAGGGTATCCGCCAGGTAAACAGATCCAATCCCACTAAAGTTTTCGATGCCGCCACCTTTCTCGGCGTCGTTTCCCGACACCGTCACGTTGGTAAGCTCGTCAAGATTATCATACACATCCATACCACCCCCGTCGCCCGCTTGGGCAACATTTCCGGCCAAAGTATCATTGGTCATATTCAAAGTGGGGGCCCCTTCTGAAAAGATGCCACCACCCGCGTCGGCCGTATTGTTACTGATGGTGCTGTTGGTGATGGTCAGGTTGGCGTCGCCGGCCTGGATGCCGCCGCCAACTCCATTCCCGGTGCCGACGCCGGTATTATTGTCGATGGTGACCTGGTTGAGATTTACGTTCATCACGTAAAAGGGAGGGTTGATTGGCTGCAGGTAATTCCATGCGTAAATTCCGCCGCCGCCGGCATTATCCGGCGCGGGAGCATTGTCGCCGCTGATGTAATTGTTCTGGATCAGCACATTCGTCAGTTGGGTGGTGGTTGTGTATTCAGAAGTGCCAAAGTTATTGCGGATGGCGAGGCCGCCGCCGCCGAACCCGGCGCGGTTCCAGGTGAGCTGGCTGTTCGTCATGGTCAGGTTGCCGGTCGAATAGATACCGCCGCCCTGGTTTCCATCGTTGCCCGGAGCGGCGTTGTTCGTGATGACCAGGTCGTTCAGGGTCAGGTTGCCGGCATTAAAGATACCGCCGCCCAGGGCTTCGGCTTCGTTTTGGGCATTCCCCTCCGTGATGGTCATGCCTGAGATCGCCGCGGTCACCCCGGAGTCCACATAAAAAATGCGCCCGTTCTCTCCGCCATTCACGCTGACCAGGCCTGAACCGACCCCGGTGATGGTGAGGTTCACCCCGATGACAATATCGCGTTCATTATAGATGCCCTTCCCCACCTTGATGGTATCGCCCGGGTGCGCCGCAGCCACCGCGGCGGTTATGCTGTGATAGACGCAGAAAAGCTGCGGGCAGACCTGCAAGTTGGCCGCGCCGGCCGGCTGGGCCGTCAGCAGCATCCCCACGGTCAGGCAGATCAATAACCCGATCTGAAGCAATTGATCCCGTTTCTTCATTTTATATTCTCCTTAGGAAACCTTCAATTATGGTGAATATGGTAAATATCACATACATTGTACGCTGAATTTTACTGTCCGCCATCGTACAAAAGTACCCCTCCCCCTGGCTGTGCCTGGTTTCCATTTCCGCCCAGCGCGGGCAGGGAAGACCGTCCACACTTTTTCATCCGAATTGAGGAGGGAAGATGCCCCTCCGGGAGATATTCGAACCTCGTATCGACGGAGAAACGAATATTCCTTTTCGTAATTTTTTTAACGCCTCCCCAACCCCACCCCCGACTCCTTCGCTGCGCTCTGGACAGGCTCCTCCCCCAATCCTCCCCTTTCGGGGACACGTTCGGATTGGGAGAGGGGAGAAAAAGAAGGGAGAATGGGTAAGGGCAAACACAGAATGATCCTTTCGTAAGAACGGCATGGCAAGGCCTTTAACAGGTACAACAATCCTAGAACATATTTTCTAATTTGTCAAGGGGCAGAGCGCGAAATTTATACCTTCCACGAATAGTATCGCGGTGAAAATGGGAGATACAGGCATCAAGCTAAGCAAAAACCAGGCCAAAAAGCGTAAAAACGATGCTCCAAAAGGTATTTTCTGCCCATAACCGCCCGGACGTTAACGTCCGGGCTAACCAACAACGCCGCTGCCCTAAAGGATGCTACGGGAAAGCGGGCTGAAGCCATCTTTTTAGATGGCGTTGAAAATATAGCCCGGCGATTCATCGCCGGGCGAGGCCCGATAGCGGAGGAATTTTATTAGCTTGATGCCGATGGGCCGGAGGGGGTCCGGCGCGTGTTTCCCTGGGAGAACGCCAGGGACAGGCAGGGAGCCGTCCTTTTTGAAAAGGATTAGAACAGAGCGCAGAGGAAATTATAGTAGGGAAAGAGAATGGATGGCGGTCAGCGAACTTCGATTTGCAGAGATAGGTCGGTTTCAACTGCCGATAAGCGAGCGTTGTAAATCTCAACGATTTCCTTCAAGATGCTGAAAAAGTCTTTGTTTTCATCGGTCGCTATTTCGATGATATTGAGCGCAATAAAACTTTCAATCGAAATAATAGTGAGTTGTTGTTCAATGCCTTCATCCTGGGCAAGTATGCGCACTTTGGTTTCTTGTTCACGCGGAATCAATAGAATCGGATGGTATCCGGCTTTCAAGTTATCGGCGCATTTCTGCAAAACATTTCTGGATGGCGCAGCGGTAACGTGATAAACCAAATTTGAAATGGTAAAATCGCCCATTCTTTCGGTCTGTTTGTCAGCAGCGTGAGCGGGATGATTGGGAATATCGGTGCCTTGAAAACGCCTGGCTAATTTTGCGCCAACAAGTTGTTGTTCCACAATCCCACCTGAACGCCCTTTCGCATTTTCAACGATCACATTAACCCATGTCGAGGGAGCTTGGCGACGGTCAATGTCCAACTTTAGGTTTTGGCGTCTAAGCCAATCATTGGCAAGCTTACGCAATGTATCAATAAGCTCAAGCAGTATTCCATCTCGTTCCGGCTCTGACAGTTGCGCGAATATATTGCCCCACTCAAACATCTCAAAAAGTCTTTGTCCGTCTTGGTGTCCTTGCCTGGTTGTAATTTCTTTCAAATAGCTGGCAGGAATCCCGTAGGATTCGAGTATTTTGCCAAGGCCTGAACGCGCACCGCTGACCTCGCCGCCTTGCGAGATTACTTCGTCGCGCGAAACGGGGCAATCTCTTTTCAGGTGGTCAAATACAACAATACCCATCGCAACTGTGTTGCGAGAAATTTTTTTATTGCGCGTACAAAATTCAAGCCATTTTGCCAAAAGCGCAATGCTTTCCGATTTCAAATTATCCACTTTTCAACTCCTTTATACGCGACTTGAGCGTCGCTGTATCGGCTATTTCATGTTCCCAAATCCTGATAACCGTCCAACCGGCGTGGTGCAACTGATCATTGTATGATTCCGCCAAGTCAATATTGCGCTTAATCTTTCTTTCCCAATACGCGTGATTTGTTTCAGGCAACTTTCTCTGGCAATACGGGCAACCATGCCAGAAACAACCATCAACGAAAATAGCAATTTTTCGATCAGGAAAGGCTACATCCGGCTTTCCCAGGATACTTTTGACATTCTTTTTCCATCCGCTGATCCCCATTCCCGCTAGCATGGCAAAAAGCCGTTTTTCAAGCTTTGTGCCTTTGCTTTTAACGGCTTGCATTGTTCGTTTTCGATCATCGGGTCTGAGATTGTCGCTCATGAAACAAGAAACCAACCGGATGCAAAAGAAGCCTTTCAGCCAACGGGTTCAAAACGTTTTTTGATATCCACGAAATAACAGGCACGCAAACAGCGTCGCCAAAACCTGTGAGCGCCTGCACGCCATTTGTCGAAATGTTATAACTATCCGGGACACCTTGCAAGCGGGCATATTCGCGCGGCGTCATTGCCCGCATTTTAAGGTTGCCTGCGCCTATCTCCAGCAAGAATTGCTTTCCACTGCCGCCAACCGCAGTCCGCAAACAACCCGATAAATCATCGTTCCGCACTTCCGCTCTTTGCATACCTACACGGCGCCTACGGTAAAAAGTTCGATACGAAATCTCCGCTTTGTTTTTAAGTTTTTCAACCCTTTCCCTGTGTAAACCCGACATCATGGCAAGATGGCGATCTGTTTCAGCCTGCGACCACCAACGCTTATCCGATCCATCCAATCTTTCAACAATATTTGACAGCCCATTCTTATTCAAAGACGGCGGTTCGGGAAGTTCGTTATAGAACCAGCGCAAATCCTGGTTGGCTGCAATGCTTTTCTTTAGCTGTTGCGACACCAGTGATTTGGGACGATTTAGTATTAAATCGGGAGATGTTTCAGTATCAACGAATTTCGATCCAATCAAAAATACGCGCAAACGGCTTTGCGCCGTAAACCTCAGGGCATCCAGAACGAAAACATCGCAAAAATAACCCAACTTATTTAAGGCCTGGACCGTCATCCTGAAATCTTTTCCATTATTCGAATGAAGCCAGCCAGGGACATTTTCAACCATGATTATAGGCGGAGCAGATTTGCCCTGTGCTTTAAGAACATTAATAAACCCCCAAAATGCACTTGAATGGTTGCCATTTACGATGCCATTCATGTTACCGGCCAAAGAAAGGTCTACACAGGGAAAAGAACAGGTTGCCAAAGTCGTCTCTGGAATTTCAGCGGGATCAAGTTCAAAAATATCGCCAACTTTATAATGTTCTTTCGCGTCGGGGAAGAAATCCTGATACATTTCCAGCTTTTTGGGAGAAATATCATTAGCAAAAACGACTTTCCAGCCGAAAGGCTGTAAGCCCATTCGCACCAGCCCGATCCCCGCAAAATATTCTGCTACCGTTAATTGAGAAGTTGCAAATACCATCGTTAGGCCATTCTATCGAAAGAGTTTTTCGCGCTATGTCTATTATACGTCACAGAAGCGTAGATTTATGTATCTATTGAATCAGATGCTTTCTGGCTATCGGGCGTGTGATGAGAATCGGCTTTGTTAGATACCAGATGCGCCACACCACTCATAAGCGCCGTATGCAATGCTTCCCAGCTTCGCCAACCATTCGCTTTGAGCCAGCGCTTTTCACGCTCGCGGCGGCGGGCCTGCCGCTCATTTCGCGTGTTATCTGTCATATTATTCCCAATTGCCTTTTTCCATGGCTGTATTCTCCTTAGTCTTATAATATAGCGTTACCGTAACGGAGTCAAGGGATAAAATAAAGAGCCCATGGCTGGTTAAGGGGCTGTCAACGGACCGCCATCGGCGTAACGGACACATGTACCTGCGGCACTGGCGCAAGCAAACGGACAGGAGCAGATTTATGGAGGATGGGTGTGAATGTGGAACACGAAAGGGAAAAAATGTGCAATAATGGGGGTCATGCAGAGACGAATGCGGGAGCGGGTGGCGCTGGAGAGGAAGGTTTTAAGGCCATGGAAATGGTAAAAGATGACATGACGAAAGCCGGTCGAAAATTTGGATCGCTGGCCATTGATATCGTTGAATATTTCGTCGCGACCAAGCTGGGCGACAAATTCATCAAGGATTTGCGCGCCCCAACAGACAAGGAAATGGCTGTTACCGGGGCCATGCAAGCGACTGCCGACCGCCTGTGGGAGCAATGGGGCGATGAACACCTGTGGAATGCGGTCTTCAACGACCTTCCGAAGAATAATGAATTACTGCCCGCCTTGAAACAGGCAATCAAGACTTTTTATGGAGATCCCACCAATACCCACTTTGCCGGGGTGATAACGACCATTTTAGAGGAGCACCAGGAATTTTCGCCAGAGTACATTCAAAAGGCGGTGGAGGAATATGTCACAACCTTGACCGAGCAATTGCTCCTGGCTGACAAGGACTTTCGCGAAAATGAGCGCGGCCTGTCAGACCTAAAGGTGGCTGCAAGCCTGGGACGGGTAGAGAAATGGCTGGAAAGCCAAAAGTCCGCCACCAACCAGAAAGCGGTTGAGGTTGACCTGCAGTCCGCCCTTGCCAGGCTCAAGAAATTGCCGACAACAAGAATCCCGGCACCGGCCGCCTTGCCGGAGGGATCCCGAAAACCAAAGTTTCCTCCCAACCCGCTCTTCGTTGGCCGGGAAGAAGACCTCAAGCGCCTGGCCAAATTGCTAAAAGGCGGGGGCGCAGTCGCCATCAACCCGGTGGCGGCGGCGACCGGGATGGGCGGCGTCGGCAAGACCCAACTGGCTTCCGAATTCGCTCACCGCTACGGGCAATATTTCGCCGGGGGCGTCTTCTGGTTGAGTTTTGCGGACCCTGAATTGATCCCGTCCGAAGTGGCGGATTGCGGGAAGGCCGAGGCGGATACTCCGCTGGAAACCCGGGTGAAGCAGGTGCTTTCGGACTGGCAGAGCAGCCTGCCGCGCCTGCTGGTCTTTGACAACTGCGACGATGCTCAATTGCTGGTAAAGTGGCGCCCGGTGACGGGGGCGAGCCGGGTGCTGGTGACCAGCCGGAACAGCACCTGGGATCCCGGCCTGGGGGTCCAGGCGCTTGCGCTGGGCGAGCTGGCCCGGGCGGAAAGCATGGCCTTGCTGCGCGGCTTCCGGGAGGACCTGGGGGCGGATGATCCAGACCTGGAGGCGATCGCGGCCGCCCTGGGAGACCTGCCGCTGGCCCTGCACATGGCGGGCAGTTACCTGCGCAGCTATCGCTTTGAAATAAGCCCGGCGCAATACCTGGCTGCGCTGCGACGGCCGGGCCGGCTGAAGCACCGCTCCTTGAAGGCCGGGACATTCTCGCCGACCGGGCATGACCTGGATGTGGAGCGCACCTTTACGCTGAGCGTGGAGCGCCTGAATATGGAGGATGAAAGAGACTGCCTGGCGCTGGAACTGCTCCAGCGGATCGCATGCTTTGCGCCCGGCGAGCTGATCCCACGTCGGCTGATCAAGGACAGCATTGAAAAAGCCGGCGATGGAACGGGCTTTGCGGATGCGCTTAACCGCCTGCTGGGGACCGGCCTGGTGGAACAGGACCCGTCCGGGGACGTGCATATGCACAGGCTGGTGGCCGGGTTCGTGCGGGAGGCCTTCCCGGAGGCGGCCGGGTTGGCGGAGGTGGAGAAAGCGGTTGATTATGCTGCAAGGAATGCCAATCACAGTGGATATCCGGCCAGGATGCAGCCGCTGCTGGCGCACTTGAAATTCCTCACAGACCAGGCGCTCGCCAGGGGGGATGAACAGGCCGCCGGGCTGGCTAATTCTCTGGGATTTTATGCGGTTGGCATCGGCGACTACGCGGGCGCCCGGCCGTATTTTGAGCAGGCCCTGGAGATCCGCCGGAAAGCGCTGGGCGAGCAGCACCCTGACACTGCCAGCAGCCTCAACAACCTGGGCTTCCTGCTGAAAACTATCGGCGACTACGCGGGCGCCCGGCCGTATTATGAGCAGGCCCTGGAGATCCAGCGGAAAGCGCTGGGCGAGCAGCACCCTGACACTGCCCGCAGCCTCAACAACCTGGGAGCCCTGCTGGATGCCATGGGCGACTACGCGGGCGCCCGGCCGTATTATGAGCAGGCCCTGGGGATCCGCCGAAAAGCGCTAGGCGAGCAGCACCCTGACACTGCCAGCAGCCTCAACAACCTGGGCTTCCTGCTGAAAACTATCGGCGACTACGCGGGCGCCCGGCCGTATTATGAGCAGGCCCTGGAGATCAATCGGAAAGCGCTGGGCGAGCAGCACCCCGACACTGCCCGCAGCCTCAACAACCTGGGCTTCCTGCTGTATGCCATGGGCGACTACACGGGCACCCGGCCGTATTATGAGCAGGCCCTGGAGATCCGCCGGAAAGCGCTGGGCGAGCAGCACCCTGACACTGCCCGCAGCCTCAACAACCTGGGCGCCCTGCTGGATGCCATGGGCGACTACGCGGGCGCCAAGCCGTATTATGAGCAGGCCCTGGAGATCAATCGGAAAGCGCTGGGCGAGCAGCACCCTGACACTGCCCGCAGCCTCAACAACCTGGGAGCCCTGCTGGATGCCATGGGCGATTACGCGGGCGCCCGGCCGTATTATGAGCAGGCCCTGGAGATCAATCGGAAAGCGCTGGGCGAGCAGCACCCTGGCACTGCCCGCAGCCTCAACAACCTGGGAGCCCTGCTGTATGCCATGGGCGACTACACGGGCGCCAAGCCGTATTATGAGCAGGCCCTGGAGATCAATCGGAAAGCGCTGGGCGAGCAGCACCCCGACACTGCCCGCAGCCTCAACAACCTGGGAGCCCTGCTGGATGCCATGGGCGACTACGCGGGCGCCCGGCCATATTATGAGCAGGCCCTGGAGGTCATGGAGAAGACGCTGGGAGTGGATCATCCAACTACCAGGGTGGTACGCGGTAACCTGGAAGGATTGAAAGACAGGCTGAAGAAGAATCGGAAGGCAATGCGGACTCCGCGGGTGATCCTGGACATGCACCAGGCGTGCCATGACGAGTTCATCCGGGCGAAGGAGCAGAGGCGCAGGCCGGAAGCCTGAGCGCATTCCCATTGATGGAGACGGGCCAGATGTGGCATTTCGCGCGGCTGCGCCAACTCCAAGCGGAAGCCCCTCCCTGAGACCGGCTTTCTCCACCCCCCAAGGGGGGTTTTTTATTTCCCGCGGGCGTGCTATCCTGCCAGCATGAAAACAACTTCCGAACCCTTACCCGATCTTTCCGGCTGGGCCTTGTTGGTTGGCCCGAAAAGCCTGAACGCCAGCATGCTGGACCTGATCGCCAAGCTCGATCAGGACGGCCCCGTGCTGGTGCTGGATTGCGGGGGGCGCTTCGACCTCCAAGCGAGCGCCCAGCCCGGCCAGGCGCACCAGACCATCCTGGTAGGCCCGCGCAATTGCGGGGAGGTGCTGGCTTTTTTGGAAGCCCACACCGTCCTGACCATACCCCTGGTGATCCTGGATATGCTCAGGCCCTTCTATGACGAATCCATCCCGGCGGAGCAGCGCAAAGCCACGCTGGAAGCCTGCCTGCGCCACCTGAAGCGGTTGGAGGCGGAGGGATGGATCAGCGTCAGCATTTACCCGCCGGCGACGCCCAGCCCGTGCGCCCTTCAATTGATGGTAATGGCCGCGGAGGCGGCAGCGGTTACCATTTTAACCTTTGTGGAGGGAGTGGCCAGCCTGAATTGAAAATGGGCAGCCACCCAACCCCCGCCGCCTACGGCGTCACCCCCCTTCCCTATAAGGGAAGGGGGCCGGGGGAATAGATAAAAAGCGCAATCCCTCTTGACAAATTAGAAAATATGTTCTAGTATTATCAACAGACACGGCAAGGTCAACCCCTGGCCGTGTCTTTTGTTAACCTGGGATGCGGCGTTCGAGAAAGGAAAGGAAAGCATGGATGAACTTGTTCAGCAATTGCGGGAGACCATCCGGCGCAGCCCGATCAGTTGGGCGCAGGCGTGCGGGATCCACCTGCGACCCTACCAGGCGGAGGTGGCACGGGCGATCAAGCGCTCGATCGTGGAGCACAGCGGCCGGACGTACGTGGTGATCATGCCACGCCAATCCGGGAAGAACGAGATCCAAGCGCACCTGATGTCGTGGACATTGTTCCGGTTTGCCGAGGCGGGCGGGCGGATCGTCTCGGTCTCGCCGACCTTCAAGCCGCAGACTCAGATCAACATGGAGCGAGTGAAGGACTTGCTGAACGGCTGCATCGGCTCGCGCGGCATTTGGAAAGCCTCGAAAGGCTACCTGTACCAACTAGGCAACGCCAAGCTGCAATTCTTTTCAGGCGAGGCGCGCGCCAACGTGCTGGGGGCCACGGCGGACCTGCTGCTATCGGTGGATGAAGCGCAATCCATTTCCGTGACCAAGTTCGACAAGGATTTCGACCCAATGACCGCCAGCACGAACGCCACGCGGGTCTTCTGGGGGACGGCCTGGACGACCAATACCCTGCTCGAACGCGAACGGCGGGTCGCCATGCAGGCGCAGGAGAAGGACGGCGAGCAGCGGCTGTTCTATTTCACCGCCGAGGACGTGCGGGCGCTCGTGCCGGCCTACGGCGCGCACGTCGACCGGATGATCGCCGAACACGGCCGCAACCATCCGGGGGTACGCTCGCAATATTTCGGGGAAACCATCGACGCGCAGGCAGGGATGTTCAACGCGGGCAGGATAGCGTTGATATTTACGAACCTCACCCCCGGCCCCTCTCCCTTCGGGAGAGGGGAGAAAGATGTGAGTACGCCGGTGGCGGGCCGGGCGTATGCCTTCCTGATCGACGTGGCGGGGATGGACGAAGCCAGGGTCAATCCGCTGCAATTCTTCGAGCAGGGGCTGGGCAACCCCGGGCGCGATTCCACGGCGCTGAGCATCGTTGAGATCGATCTCTCCAGCCTGGGAAGCCTGGGGCGGCCAAGCTATAGCGTGGTGGCCCGGCGGAGCTGGACCGGCGAAAACCACCTAGCCGTCTTCGCCAAGCTGAAGGCCCTGGCGGAAACCTGGCAGCCGCAGCAGATCGTGGTGGATGCCACCGGGGTGGGCGAAGGCCTGTGGGCACTGCTGGAACGGGCCTTCCCCAGGCGGGTGATCCCGGTCAAATTCAGCCAGCCAGAGAAATCCGAGATCGGCTGGCGGTTCCTCTCGATCATCGAGACCGGGCGATTCCACGCGCGCGACTGCAGCGAAGAAGTCCGCCAGCAGTACAGCCACTGCATCAGCGAGATCCTGCCAGGCCCGCTCAAGACCCTGCGCTGGGGCGTCCCGGATGGGACGCGTGGCCCGGATGGCGAACTGATCCACGACGACTTCGTCCTGGCAGACTCCCTGGTGGCCAAGCTGGACGAACTGGGCTGGCACGTGGGCTTTCCCAGCGTAATCATCCCAAGCCGTGACCCGATGAACGACAGGGATTTCTATGGCCAAGGCCACTTCGGCCAAGGCCGCTTCGGCCCAGGCCTGTCTGACCATCCTTTGCTGTCACCCTTTTCCCTATGATCCAGATTTTTTAGCCACAGATACCTGTGAAAGCAGATGAAGAACAATCCTGAAAACCTATCAAATAGAAAGGAAACCATTATGTCCCCATCCACCCCCATCCAGACCCGCAAACCGGGCGGCCAGCCCGGTAACGCGAATGCCCTCAAGCACGGCTTCTATTCCAAATCCTTTACGAAGGCCGAACTGAAAGGCTTGGAGGAAAACCTGAACGGTGAGTTCACGGATGAGATCGAAGTGGCTCGCACGAACGCCGGCCGCCTGGCGGAACTTTTGATGGATTACAAGAATATGTCCATCGAGGATGTGGTGGCGGCCTCGAACGCCCTGAACAACTATCTCGACCGAATCCAGAGTCTCAGCCGGGCGCAGCGCTACCTGTACCGCAACCAGACCACCATTGAACAGGCGCTGGAGGAACTCGGCAAGATCCCGCCGGAAGAGGATTGAGGCGGACGTTTTTCATCTGTGCAGGTCACGCTTAAAGCGTGACCTGCACATTTCTCCGGCCGAAAATAAACACCCGGATGGATTTAAAGTTTACAATCTGGTTGCTTGGGATGGCCGGGAGCGTTGGCTGACTTTCAGAAGCAGGCGCAAGGCTTCATTTACCGCTTCATCGTTGGGAAATGCTTTAGCCACATCCGGCTCCAAAACGATGACATTGTTTCCAATCCTGCGCTCTGGGTCGAAGCGGCCTTTCGGAAGGACGGTCATTTTCGAAAGGCCATACTCTTCTTTTAGTTCGTAATCATCCGGATTCTTGATAGAATTTTTCTTCATTCTCGGTCGCCTTTCTGGCACTGATAATCCGAATTTTATCTTCGCGCTCGGTATGCGCCACCATTAAAATACGCTGTTTCTTTGACAACCCGATGGAGATATATCTTTCTTCGTCTTGCGAATGTTCATCGTCGAGAAAAGTGATGAACTGCGGGACGTCAAAAATCATACCGCCCATTATTGCCGATCTCCCGTTTCGTGTCCACCCAAAGCGAGTTTATGGAATTCACATAAAGCAGGAATCGCGACTGGGAAGTGACCTACGCTGGCCGCCCCGTTCGGCTTGCCCGCACTGCCTCACCAAATATACGGCACGAGAAGGTATTTCACGCGTGCGGCGTAGGCGGCATAGCCGGGCAAGTCCCGGCGCAACGCGCCTTCCTCCAGCACCGCCCGGCGCGCCAGGATGAACGTAAAGAGCAGCTTGTGCAGAATTTACCTTTGTCAGGCCGCTTTGGGGGTTTCGGCTTCAACTTCCCGCCAGAAATCCGCGTGCTTTATGCCTTTGCCATCCCGAATTTGTTGTTCGGCTGCATCCAGGAGACTCTGGAATTTCGGCGAATGCGCCAATACCATGCGCTCAATTTCGTCTTCGTCCGTGATGGACAATAACACTGCCACGGGCTTGCCATTCTTTGTAACTACAACAGGCCCTTGTTCGCTGGCTTTCAAATAACCGCTGAATTTTGCTTTCACATCTGCTACAGAAGCGATCCTCATATTTCCAACTCCTCGCCGCCGATACAGAGGCGGCTGCCGATCTTTTCACCGATTGCCAATAAGATGACCTGCTGATTAGCATAATCTACCCGGTAAAATACCCGGAAACAATTATCCGGCCCGAAACAGACCTCCCATTTCGCCCCGATGCCTACCGGATGCTTTAGCGGTTTGCGGTTTCTTGTTTCAACATCTGGCTGAAACTGTAACTGTGTTTCCAGTGACTTCCGGATGAGCGAATAATGCTTTGACTCAATGAACTTGAGGTGCTGTTTAATGATCGGGGCATAAATGAGTTCGAAGCGCTTCACTGGAGCCATCATGACCATTATTATAGTCACAAACTATATCTTGTCAACGTTTTCCCGGCTTGGAAGGGGAGGCTTGCCGGTCTGGCTCAGCGCTTCCATCCCATGCGGCATGATCAAGTCATCATACGGCTTGCAGGGCATGTTTAATGCATGTCCTACATTCCATCGTTTTTCATCGTTTCGCCCCGTTCGACCTTCTGGCACTTCATCACCAAATATACGGCACGAGCCGGTATTTCACGCGTGCGGCGTAGGCAGCATAGCCGGGCAAGTCGCGGCGCAACGCGCCTTCCTCCAGCACGGCCCGGCGCGCCAGGATGAGCGTAAAGAGCAGCGCAAAGAGCAACCCGTACCAGGAACCCAGCAGGAAGCACATCCCCAGCATGAACACGAGGATGCCGGAGTACATGGGATGGCGCACAAACCGGTACGGCCCGCTGGAGATGACCGTCTGCCCGCGCTCCTCCTGAACGCGCACCACCGCGGCCAGGTAGGAATTCTCCCGAAAGGTCAGGAACAGGAGATAGAACGAGCCAAGCAGGATGAACCCCCCAAGCCCCTGCAGCCAAGCCGGCATGGACGACCAGTGGAAGCGCTGCGTGTCGAAGGATATGAAAACCATCGTAGCGAATGGGAGCAGCAGCATGAGGGGAAAAAGCAGCTTATCCCAACCTTGTTGGTCGGGCGTGCCCAGGCGCAGGCGTTCCTGCATCAATGCGGGGTTGTGCCTGAACAGCCAGGCCGTCACAGACACGTAAAAGGCGAAGAACAGCACGAGAAAAGCCCAGCCGGCCGGCCAGGCCAGCGTGCCCGCCGGCAGGAAGAGGGCCAGGCCAAAGGCTACCAAAAAGCCGACGGTTTCCAGTACTTGCAGTTTCAGGTCGACTTGCATATCTCACCTCAGCGTACTGAATTTGCGAAGCCTGCAGGTCATGCTTTAAGCGCGACCGGAAGCTATTTTTTAACCACAGATAAACGCAGATGAACAGTCTGCGAATGGATCATTTTACACGCTTCTCCGGCCAAAATACCGGCGGGTGCGTTGGCAGTACTCCCGGTAGGGCTGCCCATAGCGGGACGCCAAAAATGCTTCCTCCTGCAAGACCTGGTAATGCAGGGCAATGACGGTGACGAGCGCAAAGACCAGGAAGACCAGGCCACCGTTCACCAGGAAGGTGCCCAGGAAATACAGGTCAATGAAGGCGAAGACCGGGTTGCGGGAAAAGGCAAAGACCCCGCCCGTGACGAGGGCGCCGGCCTTTTTTTCATCGATCCCGATGCGCCAGGAGGCCCCAAAGGAGGCCAGCGCCCAGACGAAGAGCGCCTCCCCGGCCAGGATGCCCAGCACGCCCAGGAGCTCCGGCGCGACCAGCCCGGCAGGCCAGGCCGGAGCCCAAAGGGAGGCGACCCCCGGCGAGACGCCCGGCCACGCCGCCAGGACTACAGCCAGCATCCACAGCGCCAGCCAGGGCAACAAGAGCAGTTCGAGCAGGCGCGGCAGGCCCTTTTTCCCGGAGCCGAGCGCCAGGGGATTGATCCCCTGCGCCAGCCAAAGGTACAGGCTGCGCCCGATGAAAACGACCAGGAAAAAGGCCAGGGCTGCCAGCTGGAAGACCGCCAGGAATTTATGCATCTCATCAGACCTCTTCAACCAAGAGTTTCCAGGTCGCTTCCGATCCGTTTGCGGCCAGCAGGCCACGCAGGACGGGGGCCGGCAAACCAGACCTTTCGACCAGAGTGAGCAGTTCCGCGCCGAGCTGGCGCATCTCATCCGGGGCCTGGGAGATGTGATACATGCCGCCCACTTCCATGAATTTGGAGGGGATGGCCGCGCGCAACCCGGCCACCAGCAGGAAGCGCGGGATGATCTTCAGTATAACCATGCTGGGGGGATAGACCCGGAACCCCACAGCCGGCAGCACGTCCAGCACTTCGCGCATGGCATTTACGATCAAAGCGTAATCGGCGTCCGTGTAGCGGGCGAGGGCGGCCGGATCGTAGCCGCGCTGCAAGGCGAAAGCTCCCAGCGGCGCGACCAGGCTGGCGTGCGTGGCGAGGTAATCGGTCATGCTGCGGCAGATCCCGGCGGGGAGACCGGCCCCCCGCAGGATGTTCACGAGCCGCCGCAGGCGGGGTGTTAGCGTGCCGTCCACTTCTCCAAAAGGAGACGGCCACAGGCGCCCCATCAGGCTGTTTGCGCTAAAGGATATGCCGCGGATGAGGCTGCCATCCCGCTTGCCGGCCCCGAACACGAAGCCCAGCATGACCCGCTGACCGAGAGCGGCGGTATACACTTCCGGGCCGGAGGGGTTGTTGACCATGAAGACGACATTCGGGGAGCCGTTGGCAGCCAGCGCCGGCAGGAGAGCGGGCACCTGGTTCTTGCGGACGACCACCAGGATGTAATCGTACCGGTCCTGCGGGTCGAGCCGGTCCGTGACCGGCACCTGCGTAACCGTGCGGGTGTTCTTGAAGGGATCCTCGATGATGATCCCGCCCGCGCGCAGTTCTTCGTAGTGCTGGCCGCGCGCCAGCACCGTCACATCCACCCCGGCGTTATGCAACGCAACGGCGCAGATCGAGCCGTTCACCCCGGCGCCGATGACCAGAATTTTTGCGGTATCCCTATTCATTGCGACCTCCTTTTTACTGAAATCATTAACTTGACAACCTTAGGGGATGTGTTAAAATAATTTTAGTAATAAGCAACCAGAATTATTAGTATATACTAATAATTATTGTTAATATATCACAGACCGGTTTCCTGTCAAGGTGAAAAATGACACAAACGCCAAAAACAACCGCCGATAGCCGCCCCACCCCCACCATCGAAGATTACCTGGCCATCATCTATGTGATGGAGCGGGACGAGGACGAGGTCATCCCGGCCCGGCTGGCCGAATTGCTCGAAGTGGCCCCGCCGACCGTGACCGTGACGCTGAAGCGCATGGAACGGGACGGCTGGATCGCCACGACCCAGGGCAAAGATATCCGTCTCACCGATAAAGGCTGCGAGGCCGCCCGTTCCGTCATCCGCCGCCACATGCTGACCGAGTGGATGCTGGCGCGCATGTTGAAGGTGCCCTGGTCGCACGTGCATGCCGAGGCCGACCAGATCGAGCACACCATCTCGGACGAGATCGAAACCCAGATGCGCGCCAACCTGGATGATCCCCAGCTCTGCCCGCACGGCAACCCGCTGCCGGGCTACGAATACGTTGCGGCGGATTGGCTGCCCCTGACGGGTGTGCTGGCGGGCGAAAAGATCATCATCCGGCGCGTACACGAAACGGCCGAGGGGAACCACGCCTTGATGGAGTTCCTGGAGACGAATGGGGTCGTGCCGGGCGCGCTGGCCGAAGTGACCGAGGTCTTGCCCTTTAATCAGACCCTCAGCCTGAAACTGGGAGAAAAGAAGGTGGCGCTGGGCTTTCCAACCGCCAAGTATATCTCCGTGGAAAAGGCCGGCTGATGGCAGAATCAAAGCAGGCTCGGTCCATGCAATTAATGGAATTACTGCCCGGCAAGCCGGCGGTCATCCGCCGGCTGGAAGGCGGCCGCCCGGTCCTTTCCCGGCTGGCGGCCATGGGCTTTACGCCCGGGGCCGCCATCACTGTCCTGAGAAGCAGCGACCACGGGCCCCTGCTGGTCTCTTTACGGGGTTCACGCGTGGCCCTGGGCCGGGGGGAAGCCGCGCACATATTCGTATCTTTTGCCGGCGAAGAAAAAAAAGCCGAAATGGAAACAATCGTCCCGGGGAGACTCTCGATTGCCCTGACCGGCCAACCCAATGTCGGGAAATCCTCCGTATTCAATCTGCTGACCGGCCTGAACCAGCATGTCGGCAATTGGACGGGCAAGACCATCGAATGCAAGACCGGTACATTCAAATACAAAGGGATCGAGTTCTCGCTCGTTGATCTACCCGGGACCTACAGCCTGACGGCCAGCTCGGAAGAGGAGCGCCTGGCGCGCGACTTTATCATCCAGGAACACCCGAATCTGATCGTGGCTGTGGTAAACGCGGCCACCCTGGAACGCAGCCTTTACCTGGTGGCAGAGCTTCTGCTGCTGCCGGTGCCGCTCGTGATCGCCCTCAACATGACCGATGTGGCCGAGCAGGAGGGCATCCAGGTGGAACCCAAAGTGCTGGAAGCGGCGCTGGGCGTTCCGGTGGTACCCATGGTTGCATCCAGGGGCAGCGGCCACCTGGAACTCGAAGAGACCATCCTGCGCATGGTAAACCACGAGCTTCCCTATGAACCCAAACGGCCGGTCATTTTACCGGCCCACCAGGCCGTGCTGGACCAACTGCGCGGCTTGATCGGCTCGTATATCCTGCCGTCCTACCCGGAGGAATGGGTGGCCCTGAAATTGCTCGAAGGGGACGAAGAGCTGACCGGGTTGATGAAATCCGCCATGCCGGCGGAGGCCTGGGAACCGGTACATGCCTTGTTGTACCAGCATGAAGATGCCATCCTGGACATCGCCGGCGCCCGCTATGCCTGGGTGGATCGGGTCATCCGGGCCGCAGTGGTGGAACCAAAAGTGACCCGCTTCGGGTTGACCTCCCGCCTGGATCGGGTCCTGACCCATCCCATCTGGGGCACGCTGGCCCTGATCGCCATCCTGGGCGGGGTGTTTTGGCTGACCTACAAGGTCGGCAGCCCGCTCCAGGCCTGGCTGAGTTCGCTGATCAACCAACTGGCCCAAATGCTGCGCAGTGGCTGGACGCAAGCGCCCAGGTGGCTGGTCGAATTCTCCGCCGGCGGGATCCTGGGAGGCATCGGGATGGTGCTGACGTTCCTGCCGATCCTGATCATTTTCTTCGCCATCCTGGGTTTCATGGAAGATACCGGGTACATGGCCCGGGCAGCCTATCTCTCCGACCGCTGGATGCACATGATGGGCCTGCATGGCAAGAGTTTCATGCCGATCCTGTTGGGGTTCGGTTGTAATGTCCCCGCCATCCTGGGAACGCGCATCATCGAATCGCGCCGGGCGCGGCTGTTGACCATTTTGCTGATCCCGCTGGTTCCCTGCGCGGCGCGCATGGCGGTGGTCACGATCCTGGCAGCAGTCTTCTTCGGTGGAAATGCGTTTTGGGTCGCATGGGGATTGGTGGGCGGCAGCTTGTTGATCCTGGCAGGCCTGGGGCTGCTCCTGCACCAATTCCTTTTCGAGAACGAGCATGTCCCGTTCATTATGGAATTACCGCTCTATCATCTACCCAATTTCAGGACCATCGGCATTTACGTCAAGGATAACATCCTGGGGTTTTTGAAGAAAGCCGGCACGACCATTTTAGTGGCCACGTTGGTCGTCTGGGCGCTCTCCTACTTCCCGACCGGGCACGTGCTGACCAGTTACCTGGGCATGGTTGGGAAATTCCTGGAGCCGGTCGGAAGATGGATGGGCCTGCCCTGGCCCATGCTGGTGGCCTTGCTGACCAGTTTTATCGCCAAGGAGAACACCGTGGCGACCCTGGGCGTCTTATACGGGAATCTGAATGTGCTCAAGACCGTCGTCACGCCGGCCGCCATGCTGGCCTTCCTGGTATTTCAGATCCTTTTCATCCCATGCGTCGGGACCGTGGCAGCCATCCTGCAGGAGACCAAATCCTGGAAGTGGACGGCGTTCAGTGTGGGCATGCAACTGGCTTTGAGCCTCGGCCTGGCCGTGGCGGTTTATCAAATTGGGAGGCTCATCTAATATGTTCCGACAATTTCTGGAAACGATCCAGGCCGGGGAGGTGCAAAGTGTGCTGGAGATCGCCCGCAAGATGGATATCTCCGTGAATATGGTCCTGCAGATGGCAAAAGACTTGGCGAATAAGGGCTATCTGCAGGAGATCAGTGCGGACTGCCAGGAGCCGCAAAAAAGCTGCCCGGACTGCGCCGTCAGCAGCAACTGCCAGATCATCGCCAGGCATTGGTTCCTGACCGAAAAAGGCCGGGCAAGCGTGGCAGGCCGGCAGGTCTAGCAAATCGAATTCGATATCGTTCACAACTTCTCCACATCTCCTTCATATGCACTCCCCAATGCTCTGCTATAGTAGTTTTGGATAAGAAAATCAAAACTGGAGGTGCTGTATGACTGCAATGGATCAGGTGGCTTATGACTTCTACTATCGAATTGGCAGACCGCGTTGGGACAATGGCAGCGTCCCGGCAGAGGTGACCCAACTGGCTGCCCGCAAAGGGAAAAGCAGCCGGGCGCTGGACCTGGGCTGTGGGACAGGCACCCACTCCATTTACCTGGCCGAACAAGGCTTTACCGTCGTGGGGGTGGACACTTCCCCGACCGCCCTGCAAAAAGCCCGGGCGAAAGCCGCCCAGGCCGGCGTGAATCCGGAATTCATGCTGCGCGATGTGACCCGCCTGGATCCTCTCAGCGGACCCTTCGATATCGCCCTGGATGTGGGCTGCCTGCACGGGCTGAAAGCTGCCCAGCAACAGCGCTACGCCTTGGGATTGACCCGCTTGATGGCTCGGGCCGGTACCCTGTTGATCTGGGGCGGAGAGCGCTGGATGGGCTTTGGCCTGCTCCCGCAGGAAGTGGAAAAAATCTTCACCCCCGCCTTCAAGCTCGAGCAGGTGGAACCGAACCAATTCCACGGGCGCCAGGCCAACTGGTACTGGCTGCGCCGGCAGTAAAAAGGCAGGAACAGGCCCAGGGGAACAGTATAAACGGCCATCACCAACATGCTTGGGCAAGGGTATCCCGGGGTTGTGGTATCATACGCTTCATCACCCGGTCAACCGTCTTTGCCGCCTGGGCAGGGTCCTCCCTGTAGCGGGGTTTGGGGTGTGACGCTCCAAAATCCTCTTTTCCCTTGCCTGGGGAGCTGGTGGTAAGGAGAAGCTCCCATGAAAAAGATCGTGGAACGTTTTATCATCATAGCCTGCCTCGTTCTCAGCCTGTGCGGAGTGCCTCCGGCCGGGACCGGCGGCCGCGTATCCGCCGCGGCCGGCTTTCCACCCCGGCTTTCCCCCACGCTCTCCGCCAGCGGGAAGGCCTTGTACCATGGCCTTCCAGCCCTGGTCATCCTTCCCGATCCGAACCCCGCAGCCAGAGGGCTCCGGGACCAGGGCGTCGCCGCGCTGACGGCGCAGGCTGGCGGGTCGGCAGCCGTTTCCACCTTCGTGGTCACTTTTGAAACGGCCGGTACGCCCGATCCCTGGGGGGCTATCTGCCAGGCTTTCCCTTCCGCTGCCAGGACCGCCTTCAATGCGGCCGTGGCCACATGGTCGCGCCTGCTGCGTTCCTCCGTTCCGATCAAGGTCCAGGTCTGCTGGGCCGATCTCGGTTCCGCCGTCGTGCTGGGCTATTCCGGCGATGAGCCCCAGTACCGGGCTTTCCCGAATGCCCCCGATCCAAATGCCTGGTACAACAGCGCGCTGGCAAATTCACTGGCGGGCTTCGACCTTGGCCCAGGGTCGTATGATGACAACATCACATTTAATTCTCATTTCGCCTGGTACCTCGGCACGGATGGGCGGCCTCCATTAGATGAATATGATCTCGTTTCGGTCTCCACGCACGAATTGGGCCACGGCATGAACTTTGGCGGCATGGCCGGGTATTCCGGCAGTTCTGGCAGCTTTGGCTACGATGGCTCGCCGCAGATCTACGATACCTTCATGGAGGACGCTGCCGGCAACCCCATGACCGGCTATTCCAATCCATCCCCGGCGCTCGGCAGCCTGCTGACCTCCAACAGCCTCTGGTTCCACGGTCCCAACTCCTATCGGGCCAACGGCTCGCAACGCGTCAAGATCTATGCCCCATCCATCTGGATGGATGGTTCCAGTTATTCGCATATGGATTACGACGCTTTTGTGGGAACTCCGGATGCCCTGATGGTCTATGCCATTGGTGCGGGCACATCCCGCCATGCGGTCGGCCCGGTCACCACCGGCATGTTCGAGGATATGGGCTGGAAGATCGGGGTCGTTCCCACGCCGCTCTCCCCTTCAGGTTCGATCGATGTGACCCGGCCGGCCTTCCAGTGGAGCAAGGTAAGCGGCGCCTCGCAGTATGCATATGCCGTCTATCAAGGGAATCGCCTGGTTTCTGCGGACAGCGTGTATCCCTATGCCTGTGGTTCCACCACCTGTTCCGCCAGCCTCCCGAAGGACCTTGCCAGTGGGGAATACAGCTGGCGGGTCAAAGCCTCCGAAGGCTCCGGCTGGACGGAGTATAGCGCCCCGCTGGGTTTCCGCGTATCCGCTCCGTTCAATTCCGCTTTTTCCTCCGGCGCCAGTGGCTGGATCCCGGTCAAAGGGAAATGGACGGTAAGCGCCGGGGATTACCGGGGCACGGGCGCGCTCGATACTTTTGCCAGTTCCTATCATGCCGGCGTCTACGATACGTATACCTATGCGGTCAGGCTCAAGCAGACGGGCTGCACTGCCTGCCCGTGGGCCATCCTCTTTAATGGCGACCCCTCTTCGCTGGATGCCACCGGCTTCTGGAAGGACGGCTATGCCTTCGAAGCCACGGATGACGGCAGCTACTCGGTGTGGGAGGCCGCCGGCGGGACGGAAACGAACCTTTCTTCCTGGATCTTCGCTCCCGGGCTGCTCACGCCCGCCTGGAACACCCTGGCGGTCACCTACAATTCGTCCACCCATTACGCTCAATTCTTCATCAACCACATCGAAGTGGCCGACGATACCTTGAGCGATTTCCCGGCCGGGTCGGTCGGGGTGGGTTTTACCAGCGCCGCCATCCCCGGTGCAAGGCTGTTTGTGGATTATGCCAGCCTCACGGCCGGAGCGCCCGCCAGCCAGGTCGCTGCCGGCCTGCGGTCTGCCCGCCTTGTCCACCTGGGCGACCAGCCGGCCCCCTCCCGCTAGGTCCCTGAAAATGGATTAACAATTGCCTCTTGAAATCGGCTCGAAATCGGTATAAAATGATTCCATACGACCCTATCCGAAAATTATTGAAGGACCGTATTTTGAATGTGTGCGGCTTCGCCGCACACATTCAAAATACAACTTCCTCCGAATTTTCGGATAGATACCAAGCCATGTGCAGTGCAGATGGTTGTGTCAGAGGTTGACCCGTAGATTCCATCAGAAGGGCTTTCGGGAAGGAAAAGGTTGGGAAGGAGGTGCGGAGGGCGATTCAGCTTGGCGGGTGTTCCAGGTTTTTTCATCCAATAATTCACATCAAAAAAGGAGAATGTTCCATGAATAAGCTGACGTATCGTGTCATCACATCCTTTGCCGTTGCCGCGATCATCCTGCTTGCCTTGGGCGGTGTGGCTGCCCCCGTCCAGGCTGGCGGCGGCGCCTATGTCATCCCGATCTCGCCGAATGGAGCAACCGAATATACATCCCCCACCTTTGTCTGGTACACATACCCATCTGCAGTCCAGTACACAGTTGCGGTATACACACTCAAAGGCTCCAGGTTGGTTCTTGACCAGCCTGTTTACTCCTACAATTGCGGCAGTACCTACTGCCGGTATACCACCTCAAAAAAGTTGGCCGTTGGAGCAGGGTATTACTGGCACGTGACTGCCTGGTTGCTCGACGGTGCCGAGGTTTCCAGCGCCAATTATTTGATTTTCACCGTCTATCAGCCGTTCAGTTCCTCCTTCATGAACAGCAAAGGCTGGACCCCATTAAGTGGTACATGGCACACGATGAATGGCCTTTATATAGGCATGGGTAATGTCTCTCAATGGGACACCGCCTATTATTCCAAAGGTCAGTATGACACGTTCACCTATGAGGTCCGGCTGATGCGGACGAGCAGCACTCACCCCAGCGCCATATTCTTCAATGGTGTTCCGTCACCGCTTAACTATGAGGATGATTGGAACAACTGTTACTTCTTTGACTTCGATACCTCCGGTTATTACTCTGTTTGGGCGATGGTTAATGGCGGAGAAGTGAATATCATACCCTGGACCTTAGACACGACGCTTATCAATCCCACCTGGAACATCCTCACGATAACCTACAACTCATCCACTGGATTTGCGCAGTTCTTCATCAACCACGTCCTGGTGGGGTCCGGCACCTTGAGCATATTCACCCACGGATATGTGGGGGTGGGCTTCTATAGTGATGTTTCGACCGTCAGCCTTAATGTGGATTATGCCAACCTGACGGCGGGCGCGCCTGAAAAACTGGTCGGCAGCGCAGTGCAGAAGTCGGCCCACTACGTTACCTTTGACGATCGAAATGCCCTGCCTGCCACCGGGTCGCCGGCAACAGGGGCATCTCTTCCGTAAATGGCCTGCGGTTGCCGCTGAAAAAAATTAAGTCCATAGGATTGGTTTCTCCAGCCGGCCCAATTCAGTAGGGCCGGCTTTTTTACTCCAGACCGGGGCCGAGATTAATGTATTAGCAATTGCCTCTTGAAACCGGCCCGGAATTGTTGTAAAATGATTGCAGAAGCCATGTGCAATGCAGACGGTCATGGTGGGTGTTGGCCGGGCAGGTTCCTCAGAAGGGCTTTCGGGAAGGGCAGGGTTGGGAAGGAGGTGCGGAGGGCGATTCAGCTTGGCAGGTGTTCCAGGTTCTTTTTCATCCAATAATTCACACAAAAAGGAGAATATTCCATGAACAAGTTACTGGTTCGTGTCATCACATCCATCGCCGTTGCCGCGATCATCCTGCTTGCCTTGGGCGGTGTGGCTGCCCCCGTCCAGGCTGGTGGCGGCCCCACTTTTGTCCCGATCTCACCCAATGGGGCGACCGAATCCATATCCCCAACCTTTGTCTGGTACATATATCCGGGTGCGTTCCAGTACACTGTTGGGATATACAACAATAAGGGGAAGTTGGTTCTTATCCAGACTGTTTATTCCTACCATTGCGGCAGCACCTACTGCAGGTATATCCCCTCCATTAAGTTGGCCATTGGAGCAACGTATCACTGGAGTGTAGCTGCCTGGTCCAGTGCATTACCGGTTTCCAGTGGCACCTGGTTGTATTTCACCGTCTATAAGCCGTTCAGTTCCTCCTTCGCGAACAGTACCGGGTGGAAGCCCGTCTATGGCACCTGGGCGGCGCACGGTGGCAATTACATAGGCAGCCAATCGAATACTGCCGGTTATGTTGGCAGCGCCTACTACACCAAGGGTCAGTATGACACATTTACCTACGAGACCCGGATGAACCTGGAAGGTTGTAATAATTGCTGGGCCATAATGTACTTTAATGGAAACCCGGTTGGCCAAAATTACCAAGGGTCTTGGGATAACACTTACGAGTTCCAATATCAAAATAATGGGAATTTTAGTATTTGGAAGTTGTCTGGTGGTGTCTATACCCATCTTGAGGATTCGACCTCTCCCTATATCACTTCCTCCTGGAACATCCTCACGGTAACCTACAACGCCTCCACCGGTTATGCCCAGTTCTTTATCAACCACGTCCTGGTGGCAGATACTACTTTGGATGATTTTCGGTCTGGATATGTAGGGGTGGGTCTTTGGAGCTACGGATCGCCTGAGCAAGTTGACGTGGACTATGCCGATCTGACGGCGGGCGCCCCAGCCTACCAGGTCGGCAGCGGTGTAACGCGCGCCGCCAACTTCGTGCATTTCACCGGCAAGCCGGTCCTAGCCGGCAACGGTCCATTTTCCAGGTAAACCAGGGTCTGAATAAAAGGAGAATATTCCATGAATAAGCTAACCCATCGTGTCATTACATTCCTCGCCGTTGCTGCTTTTATCCTGCTTGCCCAGGGCGGCGCGGCCGCCCCCGTCCAGGCTGCCGGGAATCCTTCCTCCAATGGGTTCCTCGCTCAAACACCGATCTCACCCAATGGGGGCGGGGGCTTCGCTCCCACAGCCATCTCGCCCAGTGGGGCAACCGAATTTACAACCCCCACCTTCATCTGGTCTGCGATCCCGGGTGCAGCCATGTACAACATTTATATATACAAAGGGCGCAAGTACTTTTATGCCGCTTATGTTTATTCCTACAATTGCGGCATAACCTTCTGCCAGTATACCCCCCCCATTAAGTTTCCCACCGGAGCGGAATATGCCTGGGCTGTGAGTTCCGATGTTGTGAATGTTGGCTGGAGCAACTGGGGTAATGTATTGTATTTCACCGCCTATTCGCCGTTCAGTTCCTCCTTCTCGAACAGCAAGGGCTGGGCGCCGGTCTATGGCACCTGGGCGGCGCATGGCGGCGATTACATCGGCAGGCAGTCAAGCTCTGGCTATTATGTTGCCAGTGCCTACTACACCAAAGGCCAGTATGACACATATACCTATGAGACCCGGTCGGAGATGGTGGGCTGTAGTGATTGCGACACCATACTTTATTTTAATGGAAACCCATTATCTGGTATCACTTCATCTGGGGATTGGGAGAATACATACTACTTCCAATACAACGATGATGGCAATTATTCGATCTATGAGGTGTATGTTGGTACCTATCATGAAATCACGAGTGGGACCTCTTCCGCGATTACTCCATCCTGGAACATCCTCACGGTAACCTACAACGGTACCACCGATTTTGCGCAATTCTTCATCAACCATGTCTTCGTGGCAGATGAATATTTGGGTGATTTTCGGTATGGCTACGTAGGGGTGGGCGCTTATACCTATGGACCGACAGCATCTGAATTACTGTACGTTGACTATGCCAACCTGATGGCGGGCGCCCCGGATAGCCAGGTCAGCAGCGGCGTCACGCCTGCCGCCAATTTCGTGCATTTCACCGGCAAGCCGGTCGCAACCGGTAACGCAAGATAAACCAGACCCCAGGTTAACCCTGGCAAACCACCGCCAGTTTGGGATTGCTGCAAAGCCGGCCCTGCCATACAGGGCCGGCTGTTTTGTCCATCTCCGCAGGATGACTCTCAAACGATTAACAACTGCCTATTGAAACCGGCCCGGAATTGTTGTAAAATGATTGCAGAAGCCATGTGCAATGCGGACGGTCGTGTCGGGTATTGACCGGGCAGATTCCATCAGAAGGGCTTTCGGGAAGGGAAGGGTTGGGAAGGAGGTGCGGAGGGCGATTCAGCTTGGCAGGTGTTCCAGGTTCTTTTTCATCCAATAATTCACACAAAAAGGAGAATATTCCATGAACAAGTTACTGGTTCGTGTCATCACATCCATCGCCGTTGCCGCGATCATCCTGCTTGCCTTGGGCGGTGTGGCTGCCCCCGTCCAGGCTGGTGGCGGTGCCTATGTCTTCCCGATCTCACCGTATGGGGCAGCCGAATCCATATCCCCCACCTTTGTCTGGTACACGTATCCGGGTGCAGTCCAGTACAATGTTGTGATATATAACAGTAAATGGAAGTTGGTTCTTAATCAGCCCGTTTATTCCTACAACTGTGGCGCTACTTACTGCAGGTATACCACCTCAAAAAAGTTGGCTGTTGGAGCAGGGTATTACTGGGATGTGGATGCCTGGATGGCAAACGGTGACGAAGTTTTCAGCGCCAATTGGGTTGATTTCACCGTCTCTCTGCCGTTCAGTTCCTCATTCTCGAACACCACCGGCTGGAAGCCCGTCGCTGGCACCTGGGCGGCGCATGCTGGCGATTACAACGGGAGTCAGTCCATTAACCCTACCGGTTATCTTGCCAGCGCCTATTACTACAAAGGCCAGTATGACACGTACACCTATGAGGCCAGGATCAAAAATGGAGCCTGCGCAGACTGCGCCAATATGGTTGTATTTAACGGCAGTCCAGCTCACCTCGATGGAATAGGGGACTGGACGAACGCTTACTTTTTCGCCTACAGCAATGAAGGTGATTTCATAATTGTGGATGAATATAATGGAGCATGGACTCATATCGTAAGCTGGACCCCTGAGACGTCGCTGATCGACCCCTATTCCTGGAACATTCTCACCGTGACCTACAATGCGACCACCGGTTTTACGCAGTTCTTCATCAACCATGTGGAGGTGGCAGAAGAAACATTGACTGACCACTCTTATGGCTACGTCGGGTTGGCCGAATATGGCCTTGCGTCCACGGATACAATTAGCGTGGACTACGCGAATCTGATGGCGGGTGCCCCGCTCCACCAGGTCAGCAGTGGCGTCACACGCGCCGCCAATTTCGTGCAATTCACCGGCAAGCCGGTCCAAGCCGGCAAC
Organism: uncultured Chloroflexia bacterium; assembly: GCA_963837875.1. Classification (GTDB taxonomy): domain Bacteria; phylum Chloroflexota; class Anaerolineae; order Anaerolineales; family Villigracilaceae; genus UBA877. The sequence goes on along the minus strand of CAWIOV010000001.1, from coordinate 681,513 downwards.
GATCCATTTTCCAGGTAAACCAGGCCTTGAACAAAAGGAGAATTTTCCATGAATAAGCTAACCTATCGTGTTATACCGTCCATCGCTCTAGCCGTGATCATCCTGTTTACCCTGGGCGGTGTGGCTGCCCCCGTCCAGGCTGGCGGCGGCTCTTATGTCGCCCCGATCTCACCCGATGGGGGCGGGGGCATCGCTCCCACAGCCATCTCACCTGATGGGGCAACCGAATCCATCACCCCCACTTTCGTCTGGACCGTTGTCCCGAATGCGACCCAGTACGAAGTTTTTATAGACAAAGGGTCCAAGACTTTTTATATCACGTATGTTAATTCCTACGTCTGCGGCTCTACCCTCTGCCAGTTTACCCCAGCTAAAAAGTTTGCCAACGGAGTGGAATATGCGTGGACCGTGAGAGCCGAAGTTGCGAATGTCTACCAGGGTTGGAGCTCTTTCGCGTTTTTCACCGTCTATCAACCGTTCAGTTCCTCCTTCGCGAACAGCAAGGGCTGGGCGCCGGTCTACGGCACCTGGGCGGCGCATGGCGGCGATTACATAGGTTCACATTCAACTACTACTCTTCTTTATATGGCCAGTGCCTATTACACCAAAGGGCAGTATGATACATACACCTATGAGGCCCGGATGAAGCTGGTGTGCAGTGATAACTGCCAAGCCGAAATGTACTTTAATGGAAACCCATTTTCTGGTCGCGATACATACGGGGATTGGAATAACACTTACTACTTCGATTATACTAATTCTGGTGATTACTTTATCGAGGAGGTGAAGGGTGGTAGCTATTGGGATTTCCAGAGTGGGCCATCCTCCATGATCAACACTTCTTCCTGGAACATCCTCACGGTAACCTACAACGCTTCCACCGGTTATGCCCAGTTCTTCATCAACCATGTTCTCGTGGGAGATGCCACAATGACTGATTTTCCGTATGGCTACGTCGGGGTGGGTCTGTATAGTGATTTATCATCCGACTCACTTGACGTGGACTACGCCAACCTGACGGCGGGCGCTCCGGATAGCCAGGTCGGCAGCGGTGTCACGCGCGCCGCCAACTTCGTGCATTTCACCGGCAAGCCGGTCGCAACCGGCAACGCAAGATAAACCAGACCCCGGGTTAACCCTGGCAAAACCCAGCCATTTTGGGATTGCTGCAAAGCCGGCCCTGCCATACAGGGCCGGCTGTTTTGTTCTCCGGGTCGAGCGCGGCATGGGCTTTGGCCTGCTCCCGCAGGAAGTGGAAAAAATGTTCACACCCGCCTTCAAGCGGGAGCAGGGGAAACCGGATCAATTCCACGGGCGCCCGGCCAACTGGTTTTGGCTGCGCGCACAGGAAATTGGTTGACTTTGGTATTAAGATGCTGTATAGTTATCTCAAGGTGAGCCTAGTAGACAAATTAAGATCAAGATGAGCGCCGAACTTGAGCAGATCAGAAAACTAAACCAGCAGGCTTGGGATCTTTGCAAAAAGGATGGCCCCCAGGCATTACGATTGGCCAGGAAAGCCCAACGCCTGCTGTCCAAATGCGCCGACTTTGAGCCAAGGGATGAATTTGAATGCCTGAAAGCCCAGACCTATTGCCTGGACAATCTCAGCCAGCAGGAGCAAGCCCTCCCCATCGTGTTAAGGGCCGATCAACTGGCTCAACAGATCGGCGATAAATATCTGATCGGCTCGATCCAAAGTTTATTGGGGAGGATCTACTGGCACATCGATGATTATGCCACGTCGATGGACTATTATCTCAATGCCTTGAAATTGGTTCAAACGGAAGGCCATCCCGATCTGGAGATCTCCCTGATCAATGGCCTCGGGTTGGTCCAATATGGGCTGGAGAATTATTCCGAATCGCTGGGTTACTTCAAGGCCTGCCTGGAGAAGGCGGGCGAAGAGGATCTCAACGGCCAAGCGGATGCAGATAATAATATTGCCTATGTCCTGCACATGCTTGGGCGCGACGGGGAGGCGGTGGAGTACGCCGCGGCGGCCCTGACCTTATTTAACCAGATCGGAAATTACGTTGGGAAGCTACATACATTGCATTCATTGGGCGCGATCCATTTAGCCCTCCGGGACCACGAACAGGCCATGGCTTATTTGCAGGAGGGTCTCGAATTATCCCGCCAGAATAACAGCCAGCTGCTTGAGCTGACCTTTGTCTCAGAGATCAGCCATATTCACCAGATCGAGGGCAACCTGGACCAGGCCGAAGAAGAGCTGCTCCGTACCCTGCAAATCGCCGAAAAGATCAATTCGCTTACCAATATCTCCTTGATCCACGAGCGGCTGACCGGGATCTATAAAGAAAGACAGGATTATCAATCGGCGCTGGAACATTTCGAAGCCTTCCACGCCGCCTATAAAAAGATCTTAACGAAAAATCCGACCGGCGGATCAAGAATCTCGAGATCCTCAACCAGGTCGAGAGCGCCCGCAAGCAGGCGGAGCTCTATCGCGAATTGGCCGGGACAGATTCACTGACCAATCTCGTGAACCGGCGGCAATTCCTGGAAATTGCAGAAGCTGCAGCCCAACGAGTAAAAAGCGATAAGGACCAACTCTCGATCATCATGCTGGATATTGACCACTTCAAGAATGTGAATGACCAGTATGGTCATAAAGCGGGGGATGAGGTTCTTTCAGCCGTCGCGGCAAGCATTAAGCAGTCCCTGCGCCGGGGAGATATTGCGGGACGGTACGGCGGCGATGAGTTTGTGGTTTTAGTGAGTAGTGCATCCTCAGGTCAATGCTTCAAGATCGCAGAGCGAATACGCCAGGCAGTGGCTCAACAGAAAAATTCCATCGGGCAGGCAGTCGTCCAGGTGACCGTCAGCCTTGGCCTGGCGTGGACGAACCCTGACCGAATGTTTCCCCTGGATGTTTTGATCAATTATGCCGACCAGGCTCTGTACAGCGCCAAGCGGCAAGGCAGAGATCGTATGGTAGCCTGGACGCCCGATGACCAGTCCATGGTCATGAGCGAAATTGGATAGCCGGCCTGGCGCCGTGTTGCAGTTACGAGAAAAACATGCCTCAAAACAACTCGGCTAAAACCGGCGTAAGCCTGACCCGCCCTTTGGGCATATTCATCGTCGCCGTTCTCATGATCCTGTTCGGGGTGGCGGAAGTGGGCACGGGCTTTACGCACAACTTCATTGGAATGGTCAGCACTTCCGCGGCCAGCCTTTCCACCTATTTGGGCGTGGCCCTGGGAGCATTTTATTTCATCGGCGGCGTCCTGCTCCTGCCGAAAAGGAGATGGGCCGCCGTTGTCGCGATCGTCCTGCTGTGCGGGGATGTGATCGGGCGCATCGGCATGGTGGCAGCCGGGCTGTACCCGCTCAATTCTTTCCGGCAGACCTTTGCCATCGTCGTCGGCACCGCCATCGCGGTCTATTTCGCCGTTTATATCCTGCTGAGGTGGAAGGAATTCAAGTGAGTGACGCGTAACTGGCCGCCTTTACCGCATTGGGTGGCGAGAACGTGCCATGAAAACCGTATCCCCGGACTCCGAACTCTCCAGGCTTCGGACTCCCCCACCTCAGGAGACTCACAGCCATGAAAAGATACACAGTGGTCGTAATCCGATCTTTCGCCGTTACGCTTGACGCAGAAAGCCCGTCCGCCGCATCCCAGGCCGCGGAGGCATTTTTAGGCTATCACAACGCCGCCACCCAAGCCGAACAAATGGAGAACCATTTCAAAATCCAATCAATAGACATGCTGGAGAATGATGTTGTAGAGATCGAATCCATCAATTAGTTGGGATTATGCAAAAGTCGACTCCGCCCTGTCAAGCCAACCCCTTGACAAAATAGAACAAATGTTTTATGTTTAATGTCAGGTATGGCCAGGCGTTAAATTGATTCACATTAGATCTTCCCTGACCGTCACAGGAGTCGTTTTGGAACGCGTTTCAGTTCGCCTTGTTGGTTCACCAATTGCGCAAGGAAGAAAAAATCTTCCGGTGCTCTTCCCTATCGCGTATTCGTTCCGCGGAGGAAGTGAAAAGGGTGAATTTAATCCACCCGTACCCGCAGGCGCAGCCGGGCTTCATAAAATGGAAGCTCCTTTGCCCGTGTGCTCCATTTGTTCATCCTTCGTTCCTCAAAAACAAATCCCACCCTCCTATTCGTTTTTTTTTCGATACGCGGAACGAATACTGTATCGGGATGGTAAGGTACCCGGAGGGTAAAGTACCCGGAGGGTATAATGTCCATGCAAGGGTATCCCATCCAACCACAAATACTGCCAGTTTGGAAGTAACATCCATTACCAATGAATACCCATTCCCCGGCCTTTTCCCTGCTTGACTCCTGGTGCGACCATGACCATCTTATATAAACTTGTTTCTTATATAAGCTCATCTATTGGGCCGGCATGGTCGCCCAGGGGATCATCCGCTACCCCTACCAGAAAACCGCCCGGGCCGGCCTAAAGACCGACCGGCGCGTCTCGCGCCGCGAAGATATCCTGCTGGGCTTGATGACCCTGGTGGCGCTGGTGCTCCCGCTGGTCTATTCGCTGACGCCCTGGCTGGATTTTGCCAACTACCACCTGCCGGTCGGGTTGGGGATCTGCGGAATAGTCCTTTTGCTCTTTTCCCTGGTCATCTTCTGGCGCGCCCATACGGACCTGAAAAGCAACTGGTCGCCCTCGCTCGAGATCCGCGCTGACCATACGCTCGTGACGGACGGCATCTACCGCCTGGTCCGTCACCCGATGTACGCTAGCCAGTTGCTCTGGGTGCTTGCCCAGGTCCTGCTGCTGCAAAATGGATTGGCCGGCCCGCTCGACCTGCTCTTTTTCATCCCGTTCTACCTCTTGCGTGTGCGGACGGAGGAGCAGATGATGCTGGATCGCTTCGGGGAGCAGTATCGCAATTACATAAAAAATACCGGCAGCTTGATCCCGAGGATATAATAGTATGAATGATCTTGAAGACAAGGCCCAACCAGGCGAATACCGGCAGGATGATGAGCCGCCCGCTGCGTTGGCGAAACTGGGTTGGCGCTACCATCATATCGGCGTGCCCACCCAAGAGCGCCGCCCCGGCGAAAAATACATTCCCCAATATAAGATGTATGTTTCGGGCTTCAGCAGCAGTCCGTACGGCGTCGAATGGATGCGCTTCGAGCCGGGTTGTCCCCTGCCGGAACTCATCCAGACTGTGGCGCATGTGGCGTTCGAGGTGGACGACCTGGATGCAGCCCTGCTGGGCCGGGAGGTCATCTATCCGCCAGGTTCGCCTTCGCAGGGGGTCCGTTCTGCCATGATCATCCACAATGGCGCGCCGGTCGAATTGATCGCGTTCAGCCGGAAATAACTACCTGGCGGCGCAGCGCCTCGGAATGCAGGCCATCCATTGGTCCGGTAAAAAGAGTGGCTCTCTGGGAGTCGCCGGAGTGTTGGGAGAAATAGGGGGCTGGCCCCCATGTATCTTCCCCCATTTCCCGGCGATCCCAAATAAACCAAAAGAGTGGCTTCCAAAAATTCAGTAAAACAATGTATACTTTGAGCCTACCTGCAATTGGTTGAAAAGGCCGAAATGATGCAAGATGTGCAAGATTTTGATAATGCCAAGGCAGCCTTGGAACGCGGGGAAGACGAATTGATCCCCAGCGAAGTGGTTTACGCGCTGTTGGATGGCGAAAATCCGATCAAGGTGTGGCGCGAATATCGCGGCATGTCCCAGCACGAAGCAGCCGAAAATGCCGGCATCAGTATTCCCTACCCGTCGCAATTGGAAACGAATAAACGCAAAGGTTCGTTGCATATTCTATCGGCTATTGCAAAAGTGCTAAAAGTCAGCCTAGAAAGCATACTGCCTGCGCAACCTTAAAGCCCGCATCAACTTACCAATATCGAATCCCGAATTAAGTGTTATATACCTAATACTTGATTTCGACCCAATCGAAAGGTTTATCCCATGTCAAATATCCCCTCCGCACTGGACGGAATAACTCCTTATATTTATGGCACCACCCGCCTGGGGGAAGCCAGCATCCCGCGCCAGGAACGCCTCAAGGCGGCCCGGGCCGCCATGCAGGCGGGTGTCTGGTTCCACACCTCCCGCACGTATGGAGATGCGCTGGAAGTGCTCGGCGAAGCCTTCCAACAGGAGCCAACCCGGATACCCAAGCTGGTCATCAAGATCGGCTGGGATAAAGTGGAACAGCTCAGGGACGCCATCGAAGAGAACCTGAAGCCGCTCGGCTTGCCGGGAGTGCAGCTCGGGCAGCTCTGCCTGGGCGGAGAACTGGCGCAGGATTTCGCCAACGGCGGGAACTGCTACAAGGTCTTCCAGGATTTGAAGGACGAAGGCCTCGTGCAAGGCTATGTGGTCGAGGTTTTCCCGTGGACTTCCGCTCCGTCCCTACAAGCCCTGCAACACGGTTATACGAAAGGCATCGTGGATGGGTTCATCTTCTACCTGAACCCGCTCCAACGGTTCGCATCCAACGCCCTCTGGGAGGAAATCGTCGCGCAGGACCAACCCATTATCGCCATGCGAACCGTCTCCGGTGGCCCGGTCTACAAGCTGCGGGATGTGCCGGGCTTCGCCTGGAAAGACTACCTGCGCAAGCGCGCCGTCAAAGTGGCCCCCATCTTCGAAAGATCGGGGATCGCCAGTTGGACGGAGTTCTGCGTCCGCTTCGCCCACAGCTTCCCTCAGGTGCGCGCCACCGTGGGTTCCACCATTAAGATCGCCAACCTGCACGAATTCCTGTCTGCGGCGGAGCATATCCAACCTTTGCCCGAGCACATTGTCCAGGAAATTTCCGCCTTGCAGTCCGAGTGGTCCGATGAAGTGGATCTCAAGGCGGAGCCGTGGAGCATGTAAAGATGAAAAGTATCTCGAAGCCTGCTGAAGGCGAATACGCGCCTTATGCGATCACGTATATCAACCTGGTGCCGCCGGACGGCCTGTTCCTGGAGCATTTACAGACTCAGGTGCAATCCACCCGGGAGCTTATTCTGGCTTTCCCGCCGGAGAAATGCTCCTGGCGTTGGGCGGAAGGGGAATGGACGATCAAAGAGATCCTGGTCCACATCCTGGATTCGGAGCGGATTTTTTGTTACCGGGCCTTACGCTTTGCCCGGAACGACGCCACTCCCCTGGCCGGTTTTGAACAGGATGCCTATGTGCCATATACCGGGGCGAACGAGCGCACCCTGCCAGCGATCCTGGCAGAATACGCCGCCGTCCGCCAGGCCACGCTGACTTTTTTCGACAGCTTGGACGAAAACGCCCTCACCCGCACCGGCCTGGTGACCGGGAACCGGGTCAGTGTGCGCGCCGCCGCCTGGATGATCGCCGGCCACGAGATCCATCACTTGCACAGCATCCAGGAAAATTACCGAAATGGCAACCCGGCTTAAAAAAATTCTCGACCGGATCAATGATTTTCTGGATCGCTACATCCTGCCCTGGCCAGTGCGATTCCTGACCTACCGGTTTGTGATACTGCTCACCATGGCCTTGCTCATCCCCTTGCTGATATTTGCCAATAAGACCATCCTGGTGCTGGCCGTCAACAGTTATCTGAATGTCATGAGCATGGCGGTCAGTTCCATCGTGCTGCTCTATGCCACCATATCCGAAGCCCGCCAGAAGCAGATTGCGGAATTGCAGGAAAAACGGGCCGCCGAGGACCACGAGCACGTGACAGATATGCACGCCTTGATCATGCAGACGCTGGAGAACCAGAATAAAGAAATGGATGAGTTGAAACGCCTGCTGGCGGCGTCGACCGGCCAGGCAATGGCCCCAACCGAACGGGCAGAATTGCCGGATGTCAAGACCCTGCATCCGCGCGGCGAGGAGCGCTTTGCCGAAACGGAGCTGAGTCAGCGTTGGCATGAAAGCCTGCACCACAATGCACTGGTATCCACGCTCCGGAAAGAACTCAGACCCGGCGACGATGAGGACGATGAGGACGAATTGGACGAGGAGGGACGCGCCTGACATTGACTTCGCATTCCCTGCGTGATAGGATAAAAATGTCGAAGGTTTTGTATCTTCTCAATAAGGGGAAGATGGGGTGTGCGGGCGGCAGAGCCGCCCGCACACCCCTACTCTCCAAGATCTTGAGATGATACAAGGTTTTTTATGCAGAAAGGTACAGGTAGATTATGATTAAAAGGAAATGGGCATTCGATCTGACCGGCATCGCTTTGGCAATCGTTTTCATGCTGGCAGCCTGCTCCCCCAGCGCGAGCACGCCTGCGCCCGCCACCCCAACAGCTTCACAGCAACCAGCGCTGCCCACCGCAACAACCGCAGCCTCTCCCACCGCGCTCGTACCCACCCTTCCCGCCGCCACGGCCACTGTGCTGTCCACTATCACTCCAACAGCCGCGACGGTCGCGCAGGCATCACCGGGATGGAACGCCAATTGCCGGAAGGGCCCGGGATCATTCTATTTTATAGTCACCGTCCTGCAGGCGAACAGCTTTTACCCCGTTGTAGGCCGCGATGGCCTGGACACCTGGTGGCTTGTGCAGGTTACACCGACTGTCCAGTGTTGGGAGGGCGACCCGACCACCGTCACAGTAGGCCCCGTAAAGTCGACCCCGCTCATCGCAGCTCCACTGCTGCCTTCAACCGCCTATTCCTTCAACAATACATCTCATTGCAATCCTGTTCTGAATACCATGACCGTTTGGCTCACCTGGGTGCCAGCCCACAACGCGACCGGGTATAACATTTACCGCAACGGCAGCCTGATAGCCAAGCTGGGAGCGACAGCTATCGCCTATACGGATAATGCGCCGCGGGGGGTGAATTTGAAGTACCAAATAGAAGCCTTCAATGACTACGGCGTGTCGTCCGACGCTACCACCAAGGTCAACGCCTGTGTTTAACGCCTTGAAACCTGACTGGTCGGCCCTGTCTGCTGACTCTGAGGGCGTTCGGCAATTGTTCGATTATGGAACAAACGCACGCTCTCCAGGCCATTGCACGCCGGGCGTAAAAGTGCGATAATAAGCGCAATAACGGTAGAGAAACAAGGGCTGTGAGTCTTACTGGTAGGGAATGGCTGGCAACGTGGTTGTTCTCATTGGTAGGGTTAATCCCGCCAATGGTACATAAAATTCACCCCAACAGGAGACCCTTATGACTTAACAACCGATCGATCCCGGAATTACCAGCGATGATAAACTGTGGGCCGCCCTCGGCTATCCCATCGGCCTGATCGCCCTGATCATGCTGTTCGTCGAAGGCAAAAAAGACCGGCCTTTCATCAAGTTCCACGCCGTCCAGGCGCTGGCCTTGACCGTCGTACTCTGGGTTGTCTGGATCGTGATTACCATCCTCAGAGCCATCTTCAGTCACCTAACTGCCGGACTGTGCGGGCTGACCGGCTGTCTCGATCCGATCGCGTGGCTGCTGCTCTTCTGGCCGGCCATCCTGGCCTACCAGGGCAAGTACTTCGATGTTCCGCTCCTGACAGCCTTCCTGCGCGGCCAGCACTGGGTGGCATAAGCAGGAACACCTTGCAAGATCAAATAAATCCGTTATTCCCCTATCCTCCATCACTTTTTATATCCCCTCTTCCCGCGTGCCTTTCGCGGGAAGAGGAAATGGGGGATAGGTTTTAAAGCCCATACATTCAAAATTTTTACAACAGAATGACCATTCCCCCGAGGAGATGAACATGGCAGAACAGAAATCGGGCGCGCAGATCAGCGCCAAAGCCTTTATCCAGGCGGTCGTGGTTCTCTTTATATTGATGATGGTGGCGGGCATCCTGACGCGCGTGATCCCGGCCGGCCATTACGGACACCTTATGATAAACGGACGGCAGATCGTCGATCCAAATTCCTTTCACCTGGTGCAACGGCCGGACTACCCCATCTGGCGCTGGTTCACCGCCCCGGTGGAAGTGCTCTTCAGCGTGGATGGGCCGACCGTTATCGCCATCATCCTGTTCATCCTGCTGGTCGGCAGCGCCTTTGCCGTCATGGACAAGAGCGGCATTCTCAAGGCCGTCATTACCCGGCTGGTGCACACCTTCGGGGGGCGCAAGTATACCCTGCTGATCGTGATCGTGCTTTTCTTCATGTGCCTGGGCGCCTTCTTCGGCATCTTCGAGGAAACAATACCGCTCGTGCCCATCATGATCGCCCTCTCCTATTATCTCGGCTGGGATTCCCTGGTTGGGCTGGGTATGTCCATCCTGGCAGTCAACGTAGGCTTTTCGACCGCCATCTTCAACCCTTTCACCATCGGCGTGGCGCAAAAACTGGCCGGCCTGCCGCTCTTCTCAGGCGCCTGGCCGCGCGCCGTCCTGTTCGTGGTCGTTTACGGAATTCTCTGCGCTTTCCTGACCCTGTACGCCCGCAAGATCGACCGCAAACCCGAAGCCTCCCCTGTTTACAAGGAGGACCTGGCGGAACGCGCCAAGTATGGCGCCTACCAGATGGATGACGCCGCCGCACGGGACCCGCGCATGCAGCGGGCGGTCCTGTTCCTGGGGATTTTCATCGCCCTGATCCTGGCCGAACTGATCAGCTCGCCCTTCATTCCATTCCTTTCTGCGTATGCCCTGCCTGTCACCGGCCTGCTGTTCGTGATCGGTGGGATCGGCGCCGGCCTGATGACCGGGGCCGGCAGAAAAACCTGGAAAGCCGCCTGGGAAGGTTTCACCGGGATCGCCCCCGCCGTCCTGATGCTCATGATGGCAGCCAGCATCAAGTACATTATCACCTCCGGGCAAATCCTCGACACCATCCTGCATTCCGTGGCCCCGGCGTTTGCCCAGACCAGTCCCTTCGGGGCCGCCATGATCATCTACGGCTTCACCATGGTGGTGAAGCTGATGATCAGCTCCGGCTCCGCCAAGGCCCTCCTGGAAATTCCCTTGCTGGTACCACTGGCTGACATGGTGCATGTGACCCGCCAGGTGCTTGTGAGCACTTTCTGCTTTGGGGACGGTTTCTCCAACCTGGTCTACCCGACCAACGCGGCGCTGCTGATCACGCTCAGTCTCACCGTCATCCCCTATTCCAAATGGCTGGCCTGGATCCTGAAGCTGTGGATCTGGGTGTTCCTGGCCACCGTGGCCTTCCTGGCCCTGGCCGTCGCTTTTCACTATGGGCCTTTCTAAGGAGCAACCATGATCACCATCCCCGAAACGTACGAGGCCGGGCGGGAACGCTTTTATGCCAGCCTGGCAACCGTCCAAAAGGCCTGGCCGGAGGCGCGCCTGCATAACCACAGCCTGGGTAGTGAGCCTGGCCTTTCCATCGACTGGATCTCCGCCGAGGCGCAGACCACTCCGGAGAAGATCCTGCTCGTGACCACCGGCGAGCACGGCATCGAAGGTTATGTTGGCTCGGCCCTGTTGCAGCTTTTCATCGAAGAATACCTGCCGCGGCTCGATCCGCATACCACGGGCCTGCTGCTGGTGCATGCCATCAATCCGTGGGGCATGAAACACCGCCGGCGCGTTAATGCGAACAACGTGGATCTGAACCGCAGCTTTGTGCGCGATTTTGCGTCGCTCGGCTCTGCCAACCCGGATTATGACATCCTCTACAACCTGCTCAACCCAAGCCGACCTCTGCGGGCGGTACCCTGGCAGATCGCCGGCTTTATCGTTCAAGCCGTGACCAACCTGGCCCGCTATGGAATGGGACGGTTGCGCGAAGCCACCTTGCGCGGACAGTTCAGCCATCCCGAGGGGATCTATTTCGGCGGCCAAAGCCCCCAGGAAGAAACGCGTCTTATGATGGATCTGTACGAACAGGCCATCTCCGCCTACGGCCGCATGCTCACCATTGACCTGCATACCGGCTATGGGCCGCTCAACCAGATGATCCTGGTGGCCTCGGCCCAGGAGAAGATGACCTCTACCGAAATGGTGGCGAAGTTTGGCATCCCCAACGTGGCCGCCGCCAACCCGGAAGAGTTCTACTCCATCCAAGGTGACATGATCGAATACCTGTATACGTTAATGAAGGAAAAATTCCCCGGCAAACCATTTTTTGCTGCCACCTGTGAGTTCGGCACCTTCGGGGATTCCACCCTGGCGGTCATCCGTTCACTCTATACCACGGTCTTCGAGAATCGCCTTTTCCAGCACGGCGGCAGTTCCTCCGCCAAAAAGTGGATGGCGCGTGAATACACCGAGCTATTCGCTCCCACCGCCCCGGAATGGTTTGAAAAAGCCCAGGCGGATGCCCGCCAGGCCTTCGAGGGCCTGCTAAAGGCGGAAGGATATCTTACCGGCGCAGGTTGAAGCACCTGAATATCCCCCATTTTGCAGAGTCCGAAGTATCATCTCAATAACTTGGGATGTAGGGGGTGTGCGGGCGGCTTGTATTAATAAACAGAATTGCAGGTTAAATCAAGGCATTTGGTTGGTGAACCTGATCCCCTGGCTGGATGGTACTATCGTGGACGCCAGCCCGATCACCTCAAAACAAGTCGTGCCCGGCTTTAAGGGGAAAGCCAGGTGCGTCGCCGGGTCTTCCAGCGAGAGAACGTCGGAATCGCCCCGATTCCAGGTGGCCTGGTATGACTGCCCATCCCGGAAAACATACGCCTGGCCGGTGCCAGACATCAGGATGTTCACTATTTCATCTTTGCCGGGTTGTGGGGCTTCGTAGTATGGACTGTTGACCAGGAGTACCACCACATTATCGAAAGCCACCGGCGAGCCGGTCAGCTTGTCGGTCAATGGGGCATACTGTTCCGATAAACCGAGGTTGGGATCATCGGCGCTATCTTCATACCGTTCGTACCGATCAGTCGCCGGGTTATAGTCCCAGCGATTGTACGTTTCAGCGGAGTAGCGAACGTAAATGTGCGCTACGGATTGCCCACCCGAAGGAGGTTGCGCCTGGAAGAACATCCCGTCCAGATCCTGTCGCCCGTTGGGGATCTGCCGTTTGGTGATGTAAGCGCTCAGGGCAGCCGTATTAACCACCAGTAAATTCAGGCCATTGGGATCATACCGCGTCAGCGGGGTGCCAGGGCCTTCCTGGACCAGGCGAGTCTAAAATCGGAGTTTTCAAAGCTCGCCAGTTCGGGTTGATATGCGCCTCCAAAGGCAAAAATCGCTTTATAACCGCGCACCACGTTTGAATCGAAAAATCGTCCCGAACGGATCGGGCCGACCATGCTGGCATCCTGGCCGTAAAACAGCGCGATGAAGCGGCTTTCGCCGGCTTCGGTGTAATAATCGAAGACCAGGTCGGCCAGATTCAGCCCCCACTGCGGCCGGATACTGCGGGGTGCGTTGGAGATTTTAATCGCCATTGGCCGGCGATCCAGGAGCGCCGGGTCAGCCACCGTCAGCCCGGTCAACGGGTCAACATCCGCCGGGAATTGTTGGGTCCCATACCCTTCGGGTGGGTAATTTGCCAGCGGAGTGACAGTAGCCAGGGAGGTTGGCGTCGCGACCGGCGTTGCAGTTTCAATAAGAGTTGGTGCGGGAAGGGCCGAAGGGGTCACGGTTGATCCGGCAGCAAGTATGGAAGTCGGTGTAAAGGTTGGGGTGGCGGAATTACAAGCCGGAAGAAAGCACAAAACCAATAAGAGGCAAACAGTTTTCTTTTTCATAATCGGCGCTCCTAGCCAACAAGTCCTTCTGGATGGTTCAAACGCAGCTATACCAGCCAAGCGACAGGTTGGGTTAATATATACGACGGATTCATTAAATGGCAATGAGAAAACAGTTGTACAATATAACGATCTTTGTCTAATCACAGTTGGTGGTCGTGGCGGCCAATCCCATCGAAATTAACTTTGCTTTGGGCCAATAAGGTAGCTTATGAAAATTAACCCCATTAATATTCTGGTACAAATCGTATCTTTTCTGATCATCTATGCCCTCCCCGTGTTTATCCCAAATGGGATCAAGGCATGGCCGGCAGCCTGGATCTATCTTGGCTTGTGGCTATGCTTTTGGTTCGGGGTGTGCATTTGGCTCTTTATGAACAACCCCGGATTATTCGACGAACGTATGCGTCCGGCAGCATCCAACCAAAAAAGGCAGGACAAGATATTTGCGCCTCTGTTTTACGGACTCATCTTTGTGTGGTTACTTTTTATGTCTTTTGATGCAGTCCATTTTCACGGATCACCTGTACCTACGGGGCTCAAGGCCATCGGCGCCATCATCCTACTGTTTTCCTTTTATATATTTTTTTTGACCTTCCGAGAAAATTCGTATTTATCGCCAGTGGTTCGTGTTCAGGAAGACAGAGGGCAAAAAGTCATTTCGACGGGCCCATATCGTTATGTGCGGCATCCAATGTATGCTGCGACGATATTATTCATTGCCGGTACACCACTCTTACTCGGTTCATGGTACGGGATCCCGGCAGGCATTATCCTGGTCTTCTTATTAGCCTGGCGAACGAAGCTAGAAGAGTCTACACTTCAGGGTGAGTTGCAAGGGTATAAAGCGTATATGACAAAGGTTAAGTATCGCCTCTTTCCATACCTATGGTAATGAATAGACGAACCTTTCGGCTTTGTAAGCGCTGGGATGCCGTCCCGGCGGATGGATCAGGCAATCCGCTTATCTCGAAGCGATAGATTGAACAACCCTATGATCCGCCTCCCTATTTTGTAGAGAGGCGGATTTACGATCTTCCAGAGTAAAAACCCGGGCGTATCCTAATTGCCCCAAGCTAACGGGGGATCTCCCACCCAGGTCCGAATCTTGGCTTCTGCGATCTGCCCGGTGCTGGGGGGCAGGATCTGATATTCATGTTCTGTTTCATTGAGGACCACCCAATCGCTGCCATCCCAGTAGGCCAGTTTGAGTTTCTTGTAATCACCCTGGCTTTCCATTACATCACCAAGGTTATAAGCCACCCGGATCTCCACCGGTGGGTCGAAGTCCATGACAGGGTTTACTTCGCCGTGTTCATATTCGGCCCGGGTAGCCAAGACAAAGTTCCCGATCAGCCGGATCATTGTAAAATTACCCGTGCGCAGCGGAAAGTGCTCAGGGATCAAGGATCCCTTATTAATCGCCACAATGTCATTTTCATTTTGATTTGGCACCAGAATGGTAATGCCGGGAAAATTATAGGGCACTTTGACAAGCGGTTCGTCACTCATAAGATGTCTCCTTTTTTGGCTGAAACACGATTACGCATGACCCCGGCCAGATCGCAGGCCGGGGGATTAGATTTTACGTTCCAGGCAATCAAAATTCATCAACGCGCGGTTTTCCGGCTCTGATTCAAGGAAAGTCTTCCTCCAATCTGCCTCACTGATCCGGTCCAGCCGGGTTTGCAGTTCCCGGCAGCCTACTTCCAAAATGCGTTCGAGTCGTGAGGCGTCTCCCAATGCCTGAAATGCCCTGGCGCAGGTCAGGTAGACCAGGATCGGCAGTTCCAAGCCCTGCGGGCCATGTTGCTCCAGGTAGGCATTGATTTCCAGGGCATTCTGTTCCGCCTTGGGCAGGTTGTTATCCTGGAGCGCCAGGCGTACCAGGCCCGCCTGCGCTTCCACCATTTGTGTCGTCGCATGCAAACCCTTGAATGCCGTCATGGCTGCTTCATATTGTGCGGCTGCTGCGGACATCTCGCCGGCTGTTTCCTTCGCGAGCCCCAGGTAAAACTGGCGGGAAGCCAGGCCTCTCTGATCCCCCAGGGCTTCCAGGATCGGCAGGCTGAGTTGCAATGTCTGGCTGGCTGCCTGGGGCTGTCCCAGCCGCCACTCCGCCAGCCCCAGGTTGAGCAGGGCATATGCCTCGAAGCTGCGCGCTCCCAGGCTGTGGGAAGCCTGCCGGGCGCGTTCAAGCAGGCTGCGCCCGCTTTCGAATTGACCCAGGGATAGATAATAATAGCCCAGGTTGACCAGCCCGATCGCTTCGCCCAGGCGGTTGCCTTGCCGCCGGTTGATCTCAACCTGCTGCTGCAACAACTGCACGCTCCGGGCCACATCACCAATCGCCTGGTAGTACTGAGCCAGGTTGGTCAGGGCATGTGCCAGGATGACTGCATCGCCGGTTTGCCTGGCAATTTCCAGGGCTTGTTCCACCTGCGCACCCGCAGACTGCAAATCCCCCTCGTTCGTCAGGCCAAAAACCTGCATGGATAGAATTAGCGCCTGCATCGGGAGATTGCCGGCCCGCCGGGCAGCCTGCAGCCCTTGCTCGAACGCACGCAGCGCGTCCGGGTTGTTCCCTTCCAAATTTGCCTGCGTGCCAATACGGTAATAAGCTTCCGCCAGCCGGCCATCCTCGCCCAATTGCAGGGCCAGGCTGAGCAGAGCCGCGTCATCCGCCTTGCGCTCTTCCAGTTCACCCAAAGTGCCTACAGCTTCATCGTGCCCCAGCAGGGCCCGCCAACGCGGCAGCCGGTCATCCGCGTGGATCAGGGACAGTGCCTGGCCAAACAGATGACGCGCCTCTTGCATGGAGCTCTGGCTGATGGCGCGCTCGCCTGCACGCGTATAACAATCGGCGGCCCGGTCCAGTTGAGCGCCATTGGCATAGTGACCCGCCACCAACGCCAGGTGTTCCTCCAGACGTTCGCCGGCGTTCGATTCGATCCATTCAGCCACCTGGCAGTGGTATGTGGAGCGATCCTTCAACAGGACGGTCTCATAGGCGGCATCCCGCAGCAGGGTATGTTCGAACAGATATTCCTGGTTGCCGGCCAGGCTGGAGCGTTCGCGGTGCAGGATCAGCCCGCGCGCACACAACGCTGCCAGGTGTGCGTTCACGCTGCGGGCTTCTTCCATATCCTCCGTTAACGCGCCCACCGGGCCATCCCAGAAGGTCCGCCCGACCACCGCAGCCCGCTGTAAAACCAGTTTTTCTGCCGCCGGCAGGCTATCCAGGCGTGTCTGCAGGATACCTGTCAGGGTGGGCGGAACATGCAAAACCGCCAGCTTTTCGAGCTTCACCTGCCAGGCTTCAACCCCTGTCTCAATCACGCCTTCATCAATCATCATCCTGATCAATTCTTCGATAAAGAACGGGCTGCCGTCCGCCTCGTCCAATACGCGCTCGTATAACACTTCAGGAATGGCTTCCACCTTGGAGAGGATGTTCGCAACCAGCGCCCGGCTGCGCGCCCGCGAAAGTGCGCGTAATTTCAACCTGGTGAAACCAGCTACGCCCTGCTCCCATTTCGGGCGCCGGTCAAAGAACTGCGGCCGGGCTGTGCAGACCATCATCAGGTGGCCCACGCCTTCCCGTCTGAGACTACCGACCAATTCGGCGATCAGATCCAGCGAGCTGTCATCCGTCCAATGCAAGTCTTCCAGCAACACCAACAACGGCCTTTCAGCCAGTTTGCGCAAATAGTTCGCCAGGTACAGCCGGGCCATCCGGGCAAAGGAGGGACTCCCGAGCAGACGCCGCACCGCCGGGCTATCCCTGAAGTCAAAACCGGCCAGTTGGCCCACCAGGTCAGCCTGTTCGGCTTCGAGGAAACCCTGCATTCCCTGCCGGAATTTCGCCAGGGCCTCTGCGCTGCCATCGTTCTCGAGGATCTCAAAGCTCTGGGCGAACAAATTGCGGAATACGCCGTATGGAATACTCTGGGTTTCGACACTGGCCCGACCATGCAGGATGATCGGGGAGATCGGTTGTGTCGCCGCCCAGCCGGCGAACTCGTCCAACAAGCGTGTTTTGCCTATTCCGGCTTCCCCGGTGATCAAAATGGCCGGCGTACCACCGCCCTGCTGGATCTCCCGGTAACCGTTCTGCAAAACACCCAGCTCCGGCTCGCGCCCTACCATAGCAGTCTGGATTCCTTCGATCCCGCGTTTATGCGAGCGCAGGCGCGGCGGTTTGATCCGCTGCACCAGGTAGGTTTGCTCGACCTGCCGGCGGCCCTTGACCGCCATGGGGGCCTGGAGAATGACATCGAACAGGCCGCGCACCTGCTGGTAAGTGGCCTGGCTGATCAGGACGCCATCCGGGGGAGCATTCTGCTGCAGGCGGGCGGTCAGGTTGACAGCATCGCCCAAGGCATTATAGCTGAGATGTTTTTCTGGATTCAGATCGCCCACCACTACCAGTCCGGTGTTGATCCCCACCCGCACGCTGAATGTATCCAAACCGCGCTGTTGGCGGAGCTGCCGGGCATACGCTTTGATGCGGGCAACGATCTGCAATCCGGTGATGATGGCGCGTTCGGGGTCGTCTTCCTGCGCCAAGGGTGTGCCGAATATAGCCAGCACCCCATCCCCCATCACCTGTATAACCGTACCGGCATGATCCTGCACCGGTTCCAGCAGGCAAGGGTACGACTGGCGCATGATTTCAAATAGATCTTCCGGGTCAATCTCCTCAGACAGCGTGGAAAAGCTGACGATATCCGCGAACAAGATCGTCACCATCCGGCGCTCGTAGCCTCCCCCCTTTATGGAAGGTTTGGAAAGGGTCTCCTTTAACGGCTGTGCCTGAATCCCGCGATCCACCTGTCTGGAGATAGGGAGGCCGCATTGGGCACAAAATATTGCCTCAACTTGGTTATTGGCCCCGCAGGCCGGGCAAGGCAGCATAAGTTGCGCGCCACAGTTGGCGCAAAAGGTTGCCCCGCTTGTCACCTCAGTCTCACACTTTGGACAGCGCATGCCTGGTACCTGTCTGGTTCAAATCAAGGCGTAGGCGTAGGCACAATGACACTCTCGTTATTGACGAAGCAAACAATCCCTGCCACGATGCCATCCGCCACCACATCCGGGTGGCTGGTCAGGATCGCGTAATCTTCATATAGGAACCCGGCTTCGATAATGGCAGCCGTTGTGGAGGGATCGATCTCACTAAAGGCATGATACTGGGTCATGTCACGCGTGATGCTGTTATGAAAAGGCAGGCCGGTGGTTCGCCCATAGCGATCCCGAATGCAAGCGACCAGGCGGTCAGACATGCCCGGATTGGTGCTGGCAAGCGCCGAGGCCACCTTGAACCCGGTGGCTTCGTCATTGATATATTCGCAGGAATCGTTATGGATTGACAACAGGGCGGTCGCCTTGTACCCCTCCAAGCGCGGGTCGAACTCCTGGAGCAGGTCCACCTGGTAGCCCAGCGCGATCAATTTCTGTTGCACCAGGTTGGCTATCACCAGGTTAACCTGCTGCTCGGTCGTTCCATTATCACAGACCGCCCCAGAGTCGTGGCCCCAGTGGCCTGAGACGATGCCGATCCGGATGGACTGTCCAGGAGTGGGAACAGCCGTACTGGCAACCTCCGGCGGGCGCGCCAAAAGCTGCGACAGCTTTGCGCTGAAATTCCCCGCTGCGAACATGGTCGGGGAAAAAGCGGTGAACAGGGTCGCCAGTAGGATGGCAACCGCGATGGTGGTTTGCAGCACCCCACTTGGGCGGGTTTCGTTGGGAGGACGCGGATGGGAAGGCGGTTTATACGCAGTCATATGAACAGCACAAAAGGAAAAAACAATGCCGGTGCGACTTATCTAAAACTTATATATTATATCTTGATTCAGATTATAATTTTGCCAACCAGGTCCTGGCATAAGCGCGCCGGCCTTGTCGAAAAAATTTGTTGTGCAAATATCCAATGGCCTTTTGGGCAAATCGTTGACAGTGGAAAATGAAAAGAAAACTGATTTCAATATTGGTAGCGCTAGCGGTATTTTTCGCCGGGTCGGTTACGGTGTATTCTGCGCGCGCAGATACTCCGCCCGCCGGCCCCACTTATATCGTCCAATCCGGCGACACGCTTTGGAGCATCGCCCAGCGCTTCGATGTCAACGTCGCTGACCTGCAGTCGATCAACAACCTTTCCGACCCAACCATCTATATTGGCGAGAAGCTGGTCATTCCTGGGTTGCCGGGACTAAGCGGAACACTGAATACCGTGACCGTTCAATATGGGCAGACCCTGCTCAGCCTGGCCCGCCAGTACCGTATGGATGAGGCAACCCTGATCATGCTCAATCACCTGGTCAGTCCAATGCAGTTGTACGCCGGTTACGGCCTGGTCATCCTGCAACAGGATAACCAATCCTACTGGACCGACCGGGCTTCCCTGTCCAAAGGCGAAACCCTGCTTGAACTGGCAGTGCAGCAAAAGACGGATCCCTGGACCCTGGCCCAGGCCAATGCCCTCGCCGGCCCCTCGGCTGCGCTGCCCGGCGACATGCTATATCTCCCCACCGACAAATCGGCCAGCATCTCCACCGGGCTGCCACCCGTTTTTACCTCTGTAGCCATAGACGCATTGCCAATCGTCCAAGGCAAGACACTTCAGATTAAAATCGTCCCTTCCCAATCCGTCACGTTAAGCGGTTCGGTGATGGATCATCCGCTGCATTTCTACCCGGCCGGGGACGGTTCCTATGTGGCGTTGCAGGGCATCGAAGCCAACGCCACACCGGGGTTATACCCATTGGATCTCCAGGCGGTTCTTCCGGATGGATCGCTCCAGTCCTTCGAACAGAATGTGCCCGTCATCTCCGGCAACTACCCGCACGACACCACCATCTATTACGTAAAACCCGACACGATCGATCCGGCTTATACTGTTCCCGATGCGGCCAAGGTGCGCGCCTTCACGGCTGCCTCCACGGCGGACAAATACTGGCAGGGAGCATTCAAATCGCCGGCATCGCTGTTCGCCTCCATCGCATATATCAGCTCGCCCTTCGGCATCGGGCGCTCCTACGTGGGCGTTGGCACCAAACTTACGCTCGACACCTTCCACACCGGCATGGACTACGCCGCCGGGACGGGCCAGCCGATCACAGCCCCAGCGGACGGGATCGTCGTATTTACCGGCCCGCTGGTGGTATGCGGCAATGCCACCTACATTTACCACGGCTGGGGGGTGTATTCCGGGATTTGCCACCAATCCTCCATCAAGGTGACGGTCGGCCAGATGGTCCACCAGGGGGATCTGATCGGATTGGTCGGGGATACGGGCCGGGCTCTCGGCCCCAACCTGCACTGGGAAGTCTGGGTCAATGGCGTGCAGGTCAACCCGACGCAGTGGCTGAATGAGGTTTTTCCACATTAGCCGTGGGCAACAGGGCACAGCCATGAACAACAATCGAAAAATGCTGGCGACTCCACGCCGGCTGGCTATTCTCATTGCCGTTCTCCTGCTCTTCTTCCCGGCCACCCACGCCAGCGCACATTCCCTGGATATGTATGCCCAGACCCAGGCCATCCAGCTAACCAGGGCCGGGCTTCAGGTGGATTGGAAGATCACTCCCGGGCCCTTGCTGGCCTCCACCGACTGGGACGAAGCCGACCAGAACCAGGATGGCAAGGTCAGCCAGGCGGAGGCGCGGGCCTGGCTGACCACTTTCTTCTCCCAATGGACGGTTTCCCTGGACGGCCAAACGCCCGACCCTGTTCAAGTCACGGATATCCAGTGGCCCACCTCGCCGGACCTGTTCCAATCTGGGGAAGAGCCGATCGAAATTCATCTACAGGTGAAATGGCCGGAGAGCCTGTCCGGCAGCCATTCGCTTGAGATCCATAACGCCAACCAGGAAGCCATCAGCCTGAACTGGTTTTCGCTGACTGCCGGAGATGGGCTTTCCTTTTCAGACCCGGCCCAGTCGAACGGCCGCCTGGATGTGAAAATAAGCGCAGGGCCGGGCAATGCAGCCGGCTCCCTGACCTTCTGGGAGAGCGGCCAGCCGAACCTTTCCGGCGTGACCGGTGCGCTGGCAGCCATGGCCGGAAACCTGGCGAAGCCGGGAACAGCTCCCCAACCGGCCAGCAGCCTGTCGGGCCCCACCGCGGCTTTGGCCGGCCTGGTGCGGATCCAGAACTTTTCCCCGTTATTCCTGGCGGGAGCCTTCCTGCTCTCCCTGGCGCTTGGCAGCCTGCACGCCCTCACGCCCGGGCATGGAAAAACCCTTGTGGCGGCCTACCTGGTCGGCTCGCACGGGCGCACACGCGATGCCATCTTTCTCGGCTCGATCGTCACCCTCACACATACCGGTTCCGTGCTCATCTTTGGCTTCCTGACCATGCTAGCCTCCCGTTTCATCTTCCCATCCCTGATAGCGCCCTGGCTGGAGGTCATTTCCGGGTTGTTGGTGGTTGGATTCGGCCTGAGCCTACTCATCACAAGGGGGCGGTCACTCTACGCCTGGTATCAATCGGAACGCACAAAAAGGCTGGCCGGACATTTTCGAAATATTCGCCTGGCAGCCAGCCCACCTCCCGGCAGCCAGCCCCGTTATGCTTTTAGATCTGCGCCAGCCTCGCATGAACACCCGCATCCCGAGGGCTACGAGCATGACCACGACCACGCCGATCACGACCATGCCGAGGCCGGGCAGGCACATTCCCATCCCCACAGCCATGCGCTCCCATCCGACCAGGTCACTTGGAAAAGCCTGCTCACCCTGGGGGTCAGCGGCGGCCTGGTGCCCTGCCCGGACGCGATCGCCATCCTGGTGGTGGCAGTGGCATTGGGCCGCATCCCACTTGGAATGTTTCTTATCGTGGCCTTCAGCCTCGGCCTGGCTTTCGTTCTGATCGCCATCGGCATCGCCATGGTCCAGGGGGTCCGCCTGATCAAACGGAATGACCTGCTAAACCGCTTCAGCATCTATGCCCCCGTGCTCAGCGCCGTGGTCGTTTTGGGGCTGGGGATTGCCCTGTCTCTCAGCGCGTTTAATTCCGTCAAGGCCTCTTCCACCATCCTCCAGGCAAATCCATCCGCACCCTCCAGCCTTTCTTCATCCGGCCCCGTCTTCAATATCAAGCAGGCCAAAGTGGTCTATCTTTCCCAGGATGCCCAGGGCCGGTATCAACTGACCACGTTTGCGCTCGGCGGGGGCGCCCCACAGGTGCTTACCAGCGAACCCAGCGGAGTGGATGGCTACGCAGTCTCGCCAGACGGTAAAATGATTTTATACACGGTCATCGATTTAAATGGCAACTCTTCCATGAAAGCGATCAGTCCGGACGGATCCGCGGCGCGCCCGATCCTGAATTGTTCCCAGGCGCAATGCGAGCAGCCGGTCTGGTATCCCGGCAGCCAGAAGGTGATCTACGAGCGGCTCGATTATTCCATCAACTCCGTCGCGCCCATGTTTTCGATCTGGTGGCTCGACCTTGCCACGGGCGAAACCAAGCCCGTCTTTCAGGACCAGGCCTTTCCAGCCCTGGCGCCCGCCTTTTCTGCGGATGGCCAGTGGCTGAGTTACGTCTCCCCGGCCACGAATACCCTGCAGCTCTACAATCTCCTTAAGACCCAGGCCATCTCCATTCCCATCTCGAACCAGGCTTTTTCCCCGGAGGAATGGAGTCCGTCCGGGGATGCAATCCTCTTCTCCGACCCGGCCAACTCCCAGCTAAATGCGGCCATGCACATGAAAAGATATATCCTGGCCTCCGGCCAGAAGGTTGACCTGGGCGGCTCCGCCCAGCAGGCCGATTACAACGCCGCCTGGTCGCCGGACGGGCAGTGGGTGGCCATTAACCGGGACAAGCCGGATGCCACCAGTACGAGCGTCGGGGAGGAGATCTGGCTGGTACGGCCGGACGGCAGCCAGGGTCATACGCTCGTTGTCGGCCAGGACTCTTATTCGGACATGAACTGGTCGCCGGATAGCGCCTGGCTCGTCTTCAGCCGCACCATCATTCTCGGCAATAGCCAGCCTGAAATCTGGCTGGCAAATATCCGCTCCGGGCAGCTTACCAAGGTGCTGAGCGGCGGCATCAACCCGGCCCTGGTCCCCTGAAAGCCTGCCGGAAAGGTTTCCCCACGGCATTACGGCTTTATTACGAACCTTCGGGATGTTTTTAACAGATTACAAGGAGACTCTCATGGCAGTTATCGCCAGTATCATAATGGGAATCGTTTTGGGTATCACCGAGTTCCTGCCGGTTTCGTCGGTTGGGCACTCGCTGGTATTGTCAGCGCTCCTGTCGTTTCCACCCACGCAGGCGGCGCGTGACACTTTCGCGGTGTTCATTGAAGCTGGCGCTCTTTTGGCGGTGGTCTTCTTTTACAGGCGCGACTTATTAAAACAGGCCCGGCAGTTTCCAAAAGAAAGGGATGTACGCCGTTTCTGGCTCAATATCCTCATCGCCTTCCTTCCCATCGGGATCATCGGCTTTATATTCCATGATTGGATCGAGCGAACTTTCTTCTCGCCCCTTATCGTGGGAATCTCGCTGATCGTTGGCGGTGTGGTCTTCCTGGCGGTGGAACGGCGTAAAAAAGTGCCTCCACAAACGGTCGAGTTCGCAGACATGACGCCTCGGCAAGCGCTTTGGGTCGGGCTCGCGCAGATCCTGGCATTGATCCCGGGCGTCTCACGCTCTGGTGCAACCATCGTCGGTGGCCTGCTGGCTGGATTGGACCGCAAAATCGCCACGGTCTTTACCTTTTATCTACTAATGCCCACATTGGCGGCGGCTTCAGGCTATGAAATATTCTCTGCGCTGAGAAAGGGTACCCTCGCGCACGACCTGATACCCTATTTTTTACTGGCTGCGTTCGTGGCCTTTCTGGTTTCTTTATTGGCGATGCGTTGGCTGTTGGGATTCATTCGTAAGCATGATTTCCAGGTCTTTGGTGTGTACCGGATTATTTTGGGCGTGATCGTCATCGCGCTCATTTTGATCGGATTCATCCATTAGCAGAAGGGTAGAATCGGCAAAAAAGGTAAAATAAGAATAACCCACCATGCACTCATTCATTATCCAGATCCTGCCAATGCTTGGGAGCAAGCTCAGCACCTTCGCCACAGTCTTTTTGGGCATATTCATCGAGGCGATCCCATTTCTCCTGCTTGGCACCCTGGGTTCCGGGTTCGTGGAAGCCTTTCTGGATCCCGGTCAGATCCAGCGTTTCGTCCCGCGCAATCTGCTGGCAGGCGCTCTGACCGGCTCGCTGCTCGGGATGGTCTTCCCCGTCTGTGAGTGCGGGGTGGTCCCGCTGACCCGCCGGTTGTTCAACAAGGGTCTGCCGGTGGTGGCGGGGATGGCCTTCTTGATGGCGGCCCCGGTTTTAAACCCGATCGTGATCCTGAGCACGGCCTCGGCCTTCGGCTGGGGCTGGATGCTGGCCGGCCGGGTTGGGTTGAGCATGCTCACTGCCGTCACGACCGGCTTATTATTTTCGGTGGTGAAAACCCCCCAGGAAATCCTGCTTCCGGCGAGTTTGCGGCTTGGGGGAAAGCAACCCGGAACAGTATCCGCACAACCCGGGCTGCGGGCAAAGCTGAACCAAATGCTGGTCATTGCCGCAGATGAATTCTTCGAGATGGGCCGCTTCCTGATCCTGGGCGCCAGCCTGGCTGCCGGGATGCAAGCCTTCATTCCGCAGCAGCTCCTGCTCCAGGTTGGGCACGGCCCGGTCACGTCCGTGCTGGTCATGATGGCCCTGGCAGTCCTGCTCTCGATCTGCTCCACCGTGGACGCCTTCATCGCCCTGGGCTTCGTGAGCATCTTCAGCCCAGGGGCGATCCTGGCCTTCCTGATCTTTGGCCCGATGGTGGATATCAAGACCACCCTGATGTATCTATCCGTGTTCAAAAAACGCACGGTAGTCTATTTGGTCCTGCTGCCCTTCCTGCTGAGCCTGCTGGCCGGGATAGCCATCAACCTGGTCGTTGTCTAAGGAGTCATGCCATGTCCGTCCGCCTGTACCGGTACTTGCAGAGTTTTTTGTTGATCGCCCTGGGGATATTCCTGGCCGTCAAGATGGCTTCCGGCCAGTTGACCTGGTATATCGCCCCGCGCTTCACCCCGCTGACGTACCTGGCCGTGATCGTCCTGTTGCTGGTCGGGCTGGTCGTCTTCCGGGCCGGCAACCGGAAGGAACCGGCCCATGCAGAAACCGGAGAAGAGCAAGAGCATGGCCCCTCCGCCTGGCGGCTGGCGGTCATCACGCTGCCTCTGGCCATCGGCGTGCTGATCCCGGCCCACCCATTGACCGCTTCTGCCGTGGGCGGCAAGGGCATCAGCTCGATCGTGCCGGTAACGGCCGCCGGCAGCGCAACGATCCAGTTTGGCCAGGCCGCCGATACACGCAATATCCTTCAATGGAACGATCTCTTCAATTCCAACGCCGACCCTTCCACCTACCTGGGGCAGGCCGCCAACGTGATCGGTTTCGTTTACCATGATCCCAATCTAAAAGCCGGCCAGTTCCTGGTGGGCCGGTTTGCCCTGGTCTGCTGCCCGGCGGATGCATTTGCCGTCGTGATGGTGGTGAACTGGCCGCAAAGCGCGTCCCTGCCCACCAACCAGTGGGTCAAAGTCAAGGGCCCGGTGCAATCGGTGCAATTGAACGGCCAGACCCTGCCTTCGATCCAGGCGGTTTCGGTTGCGCTTGTGGATCCGCCTGCGCAAACCTACCTTTACCCGTGAGTTGTTTTCGGAAATTCCATCCTCTCGACCTGACCGCCGGGATGGCCGTCCTTGTCCTGGCGGCGCTCGCTTTGGCCCTGGCGGCCTATTCCAACGGGGTGGGGGTGCACGCCAGCCTGTACACCGCCGACCCGGCCAGCCAGATCGGCCCGTTCGAGCCAATTACCTTCCGGTTCTCGCAGCCGGTCCAGGCCCAGGCGGTGCAAAGCCAATTGACCATGCAACCAACCGTAGCGGGAAAATTCGATTGGCAGAATGATCATACTTTGCTCTTCCTGCCGGCTTCCCCCTATCCTCAAAATGTTACCATCCGCCTTAGAGGCGGCCGGATCGGCCAGGGAAATGCATGGCTGCGCCAGGACCTGCACTGGCAATTATCCGTCCGGCAGCCGGAGATCGTTTACATGAGTTACAGCCAGCCGCAACGCGAGTTGATGGCGATCCCGGTCACCGGCGGAAAGCCGCGCCAGCTCACCCACACCGGCGGGAGGATCTTCGATTTTGATACCTCACCCACCGGCGACCGGATCGTTTATTCCCTGGCGAACAATCAGAACGGCCTGGACATCTGGCTGGTCGGCCGGGATGGGCAGGCCCCCCAGGAACTATTGGATTGCGGCGCGGACCTATGCTCTTCGCCGGCCTGGTCGCCGGACGGCCAATTGATCGCCTACAACCGCCAGCCGGCCGCCACCAACCCGGCCCTGCCACCCGGCGCGCCGCGCCTGCGCATCGTGGACAGCGCCGCCGGGACGGATCGCCCCGTTTTTGCCGACCCGCAGATCATCGGCTCCGGAGCCTTGTGGTCGCCGGATGGGACCTGGCTGGCCAGCTACGACAGCGTGGCCGAGCAGATCCGCGTGGTGGCCTTGAAATCCGGCCAGCAGGTATTGCTCCCCAGCACGCTCGGCCTGCTGGGCAGTTGGTCCCCGGATAGCGCATATCTGCTTTTCCCGAGCGCAATGACGGATTCGCTCGGCACCCGCACGGTCTTATACCGGGCCGACTTTAAATCGGGCGAGGTGGGCGTTTTTATCGGCAAGGACAGCGACCCATCTGATTATGATTTTGGAAACCCGGCCTGGTCGCCGGATGAAACGGAAATCCTGCTCGACCTGCGTATCAGCCCGCAGCATCCGGACCGGGAACTCTGGCTGTATCGCCCGGCGACGATGGATGGCCTGCTGATCGCGCACCAGATGGGCTACAGCTACGACTTTTTTCGCTGGGATGCCTGGGGGACACGCCTGGTCGTCCAAGTGACCGCGCTCGGCAAAGCCTTCTCTCCCCAGATCGCGGTCTGGCAGTCCGGTCAGCCCCTAAAAACCATCGCCGCCAACGGTTTATTTCCCCACTGGCTCCCGTGACCAGTCCTAACCATAAATTGGGTTATTTCACGTACGGGCTGATCAGCAGGCCCAGCACATAGGTGGTCAGGGCTTCCCCCAATCCCACCAGGGTCATTTCCAGGCCGCTCTTCCACGGGCTTAACCCGGTGACGATCGTCTTGGCGGCACCGATCAGGAAGTGCGCCAGGGTGCTGATAGCGAACGAGGCGATGATGGCCGGGTAGCCGCGTGTGAAAAAGAACGGGATGATCGGGATGAAGGCGCCCACGGCGGTGGAAAGACTTGCCGAAACGGCCTCCCTCCACGGGTTGGAGAGGGCCTGATCGTTCAAGCCCAGTTCTTCGCTGGTCAGCGTGCGCAGGGCCTGCTCGGGCTGGGCCACCAGCCGCCTGGCCAGGGCATTGGCTTCCACCTCGGGCACCCCCTTGAGCTGGTAGAACAGCGACAGCTCCTCCATCTCTTCCTCCGGGTGAATCTCCAGCTCGCGGCGTTCCCGGTTGATCTCGGCCTGGTTGACCTCCCGCTCGGCCTTGCTGGCGAGGTACGCCCCCGAGCCCATCGAGAGCGCCGAAGCCAGCATCCCGGCCAGCCCGGCCACCAAGACCGCCGGCCCGCCGGCGGTCGCGCCGGCCACCCCCGAGACGATCCCGAAGACGGAACCCAGCCCGTCGTTGGCGCCGTAGATGGCCTGGCCGATCCAGCCGCCGCCGCGCTTGTGCCAGGTTTCGCGGTGCAGGATCAGGTCGAGGCGACCCTGCGGGCTGGCGGCGGGTTCGCCCGCCGCCCCAGCCTTGTGCGCCAAGCGGCTGTGACCCTGTTCATCCTCCCGCACGGACTGGATGGCCTGCTTGTCCTCCGGGCTGGGGGCCAGTTCCAGAAGGGCACCATAACTCTCCTCGTCCTTGTCTTCGGCATTTTCGATCTGCTTGAGGGCGTTATCGGTGCCGCTCTGCACCAGCACCCAGCGCCACAGGCGCTGCCGGAGCGACTCGCGATCCGGCGGCAACGCGGCGCCCAACTCCTTCAGGCGTTTGGCCCAGCGATCGGCGTGTTCCTGCTCGCTGGCGGCAAGCTTGAGCAGCACGTTCCGGCTGGCCGGGTCCTGCTCGCGCCGGGCCAGGGCCGCGTAGATGCGCAGGCTGGCCTGTTCCGCCAGCCAGGCGCGCTGCAGGCCCCGGATGAAATCGTCGGATGGTGTGGATGCCATAGGTCGCTCCTTCCATAATACAAAAGCATTCGGTAACTCATTGCCACATCCGCCGGGGGCTGAAGCCCCCGGCTAAGAATAGCACGCCCGCTGAAGCGGGCTGAAAACAGGCTTTGCCCTTCGGGTGCAGGCGTACGATTTTCAGAGCCCTAACCGGGTGGGTTTATCCACTAGCGAAGGTCGCGAAGCGAGTTACCGAACGCTCTCAATACAAAAATAATATGCCCGCCCGGGCAGGAACACAGTTGATCCTTTCAATAACAATAGTACCACTACCTTCCCCGCTCCGCCAAGCCCGGGGCTATCCGGAAATCATCGAGGAATGGGGGCCGGCCCCAATTGGCTGCCTCATCCCGGCAAGCATGGACTGGCGCGGCTCCGCCGGGATGGATCCGTCATAAAAGCACTTGAATAGGATGGGGTGGAAAACCCGTTTTTTCGGGTTGCGCGGGCGCGTTAGTACAAAACAACGAGGAACAATTCCAGGGGGAGGAGGAATTTCAGGGGGAAAGTGGGAGGAGAAGGCGGAAAAATGGCATTTTTATGGGGGTTTTTGGCGGTTTTTGGAGCCAAAGTGGGACGGAATAGGCGATTTTAACGGATATGCGAATTGTTTTTTAGAATTGATACGCGGGAATTGGGGTAAAAAATGGTGTTTTTAAGCGTTTTTGGGCGTTTTTTTGAGCAAAATATGCGGGATAAGAGGCGTAGGGGCGGGTCTGTGAATTGACCGGCAACGGCATTTTGCCGGAAACCATTATTTCGGGCATATGCGCATTGCCAATAGACCCGCCCCTACGGAGATCAATCTATCCATC
The DNA here is from genome assembly GCA_963837875.1 of uncultured Chloroflexia bacterium. Classification (GTDB taxonomy): domain Bacteria; phylum Chloroflexota; class Anaerolineae; order Anaerolineales; family Villigracilaceae; genus UBA877. Next base: position 651,827 of record CAWIOV010000001.1, on the reverse strand, counting down.
CGGGTTTTCCTCCCGCCATTCATTCCACCGTACCGCGCCCTGATTCAATCTCTCAACTGTTCTTCATTCGCCATCTTCCACCGCTCCGCATGGACCGGCTTGACCCGCTCCCGCATTCGTATCTGCATGCCCCCGTTATTGCACATTTTTAATCTTCTGTGTTCCACTTACGCAATCTTATGGTAAAATACCCCGCCCCTGATTGGCTGCCCCCCTCAGCCAGCCAGGGGTATTTTTTACGCAGAAAACGCCTTAATCACCTGACAGGCACCTTCTCTTGTGCTAAACTAGAGGGGTAATTCTGAGTTGTCCTTCCGGGGTGGATGCGATGAACCCGGTACCTTTTATTCCTTCCTTCTTCAATAGTTATCCAAGGATCTTCCCATGCCAGACGCACAAAGATTTGAAAAACAATTCTTCCAGGCCCTGCGCGACATTTTCGTCGGCGCGAAAGTGGAAGGCGATTCAGGCTTTATCAACCTGATGGGCATCAAGGCGCGCTACTATGAGCAAGGCGTGTTCCCCCGGCTGAAGAAGGATATCAACACGGCGCTGAAGCCCTTCCCGGATTTCCGCGAAGAGTTGTTCGACAAGCTCTACACTTTCTTCCAGCGTTATTTCAGCGAGAGCGGTTCGATCTATTTCCGGTATACCTCCCTGCACCAGAATATCTATGAAAAGGTTTATACCGACGACCGGGATGTGATCCTGTTCTGGAAGACGCACATGCTGTATTACGTCAAGACGGACCGCATCTTCACCAGCCTGAATATTGAAATTGACGGGGTGAAATTCTTCTTCGATGCCGGCAAGATCGTACTGAAGAAAGCCAACGAGAAACGCGAGACCGTCTACGCCTTCCGCAAGGTCGAGGAGGATGGCAGGCTGGTCTTTGACGTGACGTACTCTGAGAAGGGAAAATCCACCAAGGTGGATGACATCCTGAAAGCCGTCAAGCTGGCCGGACAAAAGCTCAGCGACGAAACCCTGGCGCAGGCTTTGCGGATATTCGAGAAGCAGAGCGAGGTGGACTATTTCATCAACAAGGATGCGCGCGCCTTCCTGCAGGAGCAGTTCGATCTGTGGCTGTACCAGTATTTGTTCAGCGGGCAGAATGTCTGGAGCGCCGAGCGCCTGGCGCAACTGCAGGTGTTGAAAGCAATTGCATGGAAAGTTATTGATTTCATCAGCCAGTTCGAGGATGAACTGGTCAGGATCTGGAACAAGCCCAAATTCGTGCGCAACAGCCATTATATTATTACGCTCGACAAAATTACCGACCCGCATCTGCTTGAGCGCATCTTCGCCCACGCCAATATGGCAGCCCAATTGGATGAATGGCGAAACCTGGGCATGATTGATGAAAAATTTAGCCTGGCTTTATTAGATGAAAAGGATGTGGTTGGCGAACCGCGCCATCCGCAATATCAATACCTTCCGCTGGATACCCGCTACTTCCCCGACCTGGAACTGGATATCCTGGCGCTTTTCGATGACCAGGATGCTGCTTTGGACGGTTGGCTGGTGCATTCGGAGAATTACCAGGCACTTAATACATTACTCCCCAAATTCAAGGAAAGAGTTGATGTAGTTTATATAGATCCTCCCTTCAATACTGCCGCAAGCGAAATTATCTACCAAAATCAATATAAACACTCATCTTGGCTTGCACTGATAGATGATCGAATACGCAAAGTGAAAAGTTTTATGAAAGACAGTTCAATTATTTGCACAGCAATTGATGATTTTGAAGCTGCAAACATAGATCATTGTCTGTCCAATATTTTCGATGAAGAAAATCGACTTGCAACTGTGGTGGTTCGAAATAATCCCCATGGACGTGCTATGGCCGCAGGATTTTCTCAAAATCATGAATTTGCCTTCTTTTATGGAAAAACCAAAAAAGCAACCGTAGGCCGTTTACCACGCGGAGAAAAGCAGAAGGCACGTTATCCTGAAAAGGACAGCATATCCAATTTTGCCTGGATGAATTTCCGTGCCACAGGTGCTAATTCAAGGAGAGCCGATCGCCCTAAACTCTATTATCCAATCTTTATCTCAAAAGAAGGGGTAATCCGCATATCCGAGATGCAATGGTCGAATGAACATTGGGAACCAGAAGAAACCCAAAAGGCGGATGAAACTGTTTCTTATCCTATTGACGATGAGGGGAGTGAACGCGTTTGGAATTTAGGTTGGGAACGAGCAAAAGAAGAATTACAGGCTATTCTCCAATCAAAACTTATTGATGGAAAATGGCAAATCTACAGAAAATATAGGCCAAATGAAGATGGAATGTTACCAGCCACATGGTGGGACAATGCAAAGTATTCAGCGACAGAAAGTGGGACAAAAATAATAAAAGATTTATTCGGTGAAAGAGAGTTATTTTCTTATCCAAAAAGCGTTTTCTTGGAAGAGGATTGCTTGAGGGCAGCAAATTGTGCCCCAACAGCATTGACATTGGATTTCTTCGCTGGAAGTGGAACAACCGCCCAAGCCGTGATGAATTTAAATCGCGATGGCGGCCATCGCAAGTACATCCTGGTGGAGATGGGCGAGCACTTCAACACGGTCATCCTGCCGCGCATCAAGAAGGTGGCCTTCCACAGCAAATGGAAAGATGCAAAGCCGGTTTTCGAGAAAGGCGAAGGCGGCCTGAGCCAATTCGTGAAATATTATGAACTGGAGCAGTATGAAGAAGTGCTGCGGCGGGCGCGCTATGCGGATGCCGACCTGTTCGATAACCCCTACGGAGACCCGTATCACCAGTACGTCTTCCTGCGCGACCTCAAGAACCTGGATGTGCTCGAAGTGGATTCCGGGAAGAACGCCGTCCATTTCCATCCCGAGCGGCTCTATCCGGATATTGACCTGGCCGAAACGCTTTCCAACCTGCGCGGCAAATGGATCAAGCGCATTACCAGGGAATATGTTGAATTCCAGGATGGCGAGCAAGTCAGCCTGACCGATCCGGACTGGCGGTTGCTCAAACCGCTGGTATGGTGGTAAAAGGTGAAATTATGGAATACAACATCTATTGTGATGAAAGCGGCCATCTGGAAAACGATAACATACCCGTAATGGTTCTGGGAGCAATCTGGTGCCCTCTGAAAGAGACGAAACAAATCGCCCTGGACATCCGGCAAATAAAACGAGAGCATGGCTTATCACCCGATTTTGAAATCAAATGGACCAAGGTTTCCAGTGGAAGGTTGGATTTCTACCTGGCTGTGTTGGATTATTTTTTTAAAAACCGAGACCTACATTTTCGCGCTCTGATCGTACCTGACAAATCCATTCTGGATCACTCAATGCATAACCAGAACCATGATGACTTTTATTACAAAATGTATTTCGATATGCTGAAAACAATACTGAGCCCGGATGACCGATATAGAATTTATCTGGATATCAAGGATACACGCGGTGGGGCAAAAGTTGAGAAGCTGCATGAAGTTCTAAGCAATAATATATATGATTTCTCCAGGGAAATCATCGAATGGGTAAAAATTGTCAGGTCGAATGAGGTAGAGCAGGTCCAACTCTCGGATTTGCTTATAGGTACCGTTGCCTATGCCAATCGAGGCTTAACTACCAGCCCAGCAAAAGTACAAATGGTAGAGAATATGCAACGCTTATCCCGCTATAAATTAACCCAGACCACTTTATTTCGGGAAAACAAGGTGAATTTATTTCGCTGGCACCCCAGGGAGGCTTGATATCATCAATGAAACCATCCTGGCTACCTGACATTCTATCGCTTGATGGAACTTGGGAAAATACCCTGGCGAAGCTGTACTCCATATTTGACAGTGATTTTATTCAAGCCAAGCCATCTCTTAATGGCAGACCGGTTTGGTGGGATAGACGCACACCCGATGGCAAGTATGATGAAGGGTTTTGGCATATTATTTCCAAAACCGATCCTGAGACCCGGGAACGGATTCCGGATTTTGAAAGAGCCAAGCGTCTACCCTGGTGTGCACCGACCATTACCCATGGCGGAGATCCAGTAGTAAAGTGCTGGGATTATGAGGAAGCCAATGGAACAATCCGCACTTATGTTTGGCTGGAACAATGGGATTATGCAATAGTTCTTGAAAAGAGGCGGATGCGCATGGATGAAGTAGCTTTTCTCATTACGGCGTATCATGTCGATGGCAGTTCCAACCGAAAAAAACTTACCCGGAAATACGAACGGCGAGTAAGCGCTTGTTAAATGCATCCGTCGCCCGGGTGGGCGACGAAAGATCTCTTTCTACACATGGTAGATGAGGCTGATTACAGTATATACTATTTCATGTATAAAAGTCAATAAATCGACCTTACAATATTTTATGGATTTTATGGAAAGAGCATCCTTGTCAACAATTTTGGAAACGATCCAATGACGCGTATCTATCTGCAAGCCATGCTGGACAATTTACCCGAAGGGATCTTACCAGCCAATTGGGAGGATTTTGACCTGGCCGCCTTTGCGCGCGGCAAGCGCCTGTGGGAATACCAGCAGACCGCCCTGCGCAACGCCTTGCTGGCCCTCTGGAAATACTATGGCACCCCCGATCAGAGCGAAGCCGAGCGGAAACAGGCCTATCTGCGCTGGTACCAGGATGCCGGCCTGGAAGCCGACCTGGACATTCCGCTGGACCGTTCCAGCGCCGCCCGCCGTAAGCTATCGGCCCTGCTGGAGAATTATTATCAGGCTGAGGAAGATGGTGAAAAACTTCCATATGTCCAATTCATCAACCGCATGTCGTTCTGGATGGCCACCGGCTCCGGCAAGACGCTGGTGATCGTCAAAATGATCGAGCTGTTGCACAGCCTGATGCTGCGCGGCGAAATCCCCGCCCACGATATCCTGGTGCTGGCTCACCGGGATGATCTGCTTGAGCAGTTGCGCCAGCATGTGGATGAATTCAACACGGAAGGGCGGCTATACATCCGCCTGAAGGAATTGCGGGAGTACGCTGAAGTGCGCCGGGAAAGCCCCTCGCTCTTTCAAGGGCAGGAACTGACTGTCTTCTTCTATCGTTCCGATAACCTGAGCGATGAACAAAAAGAAAAGATCATTGATTTTCGCAATTATGATAATAACGGCGGCTGGTATATCTTGCTCGACGAGGCCCACAAGGGTGACAAGGAAGACTCAAAGCGCCAGCAGATTTATTCCATCCTTTCACGCAACGGCTTTCTATTCAATTTCTCCGCCACCTTCACCGATGTGCGCGATATCGTCACCACGGCCGCCAACTATAACTTGAGTGAATTCATCCGCAAGGGGCACGGCAAGCATATATGTATATTAAGACAAGAAGTGCGCGCCTTCAGGAAAGGCGATGAGTACACCGATGTGGAAAAGCAGAAGATCGTGCTCAAAGCATTGATCATGCTGGCTTACACGCGCCAATTTGAACGGCGTGTCCGGAAAGTGCGCGCTGACCTGTATCACCGTCCGCTGATGATGACCCTGGTCAACTCGGTCAATACCGAAGACGCCGATCTGAAGCTCTTTTTCCGTGAATTGGTGCGCATCGGCAGCGGCGGAATTGACCAGGAAACCTGGAACAGCGCCCGGCAGGAACTGCGGGACGAGTTGCTCGAGCATCCTGGCTATCTCTTCGAGCCTGATACCCAGGTACAAGTAAATGATATTCTCCTGGCCCACTTAACGCAGGCGGATCTGTTACGGGATGTCTTCAACGTGGGCGGCCCGGGAGAGATCGAAGTGCTCGTGCGCCCATCCGACCGCCAGGAGGTGGCCTTCAAGTTGAAGACCAGCGACGATGCATTCGCCCTGGTGCGCATTGGTGACATTTCAGAATGGCTAAAGCAGGAACTGGCCGGTTATGAAATCAGCCAGCACTTTACCGATGAAAGTTACTTCGAGCAGTTAAACCATCCGGATTCAGACATCAATATCCTGCTGGGTTCGCGCAGCTTCTATGAGGGCTGGGATTCCAATCGCCCGAACGTGATCATGTATATCAATATTGGGGTTGGTACGGATGCACGGAAGTTCATTCTCCAATCCGTTGGTCGCGGAGTGCGCATCGAACCGCTCAAGAACCACCGGAAGCGTCTGCGTGAGCTTCATACCAGCGGTGTTCTGATTGGGTCTGACGCTACTATTTATGCTGCTGTCAGGGACGACATCCTCCCACTTGAGAGTGTCTTTGTTTTTGGCACCAACCGGGAAGCGCTCAACCTGGTCATCAGCGAATTGGACCAGGAGGAAAAGCAAACCGGGGAACATGAAATCGCCCTGGAGCTAAACTCGGACGGGATCGCAGGGAAAAAATTGCTAATTCCCATTTACCGGCAAACGGATGTTCCCCTTTACCGGCAGCGCGACCTGGCGAAATTCTCGCTAACACCCGAAAACATGGATCTCCTGCGCCGGTACCTGGCTTACCTGGACGATGACCGGGTATTCCTGGCTCTCCACGAAACCACGCCCGAACAGCTTGCAACCTTGCGCGCCAGCCTGGACAAGCCCGAAGAAACCTATCGAACCGACAGCCTGCGGACATATAAGAATCTACCGGTCCTGGTGCGCCAATCCCTGAATTATTTTGCCCTCCGTGGCAAGGAATTGAATGGATTCAAATGCCTGGAAGATGAAATCCGTCATTTTCGGCAGATCAGGGTATCGCTGGAGGAAATTGGCGACCTGGAAATACGCATCCAGCGGGTGATTGATTCGGTAGCTGTCATTCGGGAAGCAACTGCCCGGTTCAGCGCCGGGGAACTCACACCGGAAGAATTTGCATCCGAAGTAGGGCAGCAGCCTCAATCGGAGACATTCTTTGCCAACAACGCCCTACTGGAAATTCGCCGGATCGCGAACCATTACTACATCCCGGTTTTGTTGAGCGAGAACGAAAAAATAGATTATATTCGGAGCGTTATTCATGTTGCAAGCGAGGTACGCTTTCTACGCTTGCTCGAAGAATACAATCGAAGCAAGGAGAATAAATTAAAGGTATTTGATTGGTGGTTGTTCAGCCGGGTGGATGAAAAAGCGGATGATATTAGCATCCCATATTATTTTCCGATTGAAAACAGGATCGCCAATTTTAAGCCTGATTTCATTTTTTGGCTCAAACGGGGCGAACGGTACCAAATCGTATTTATTGATCCAAAAGGCACCGGGCGCACGGAATACGAGCACAAGGTGGACGGATATCGAGCATTATTCGAGCAGGGTGACAGGCCAAAAGAATTCTCCCATCAAGGTTACCAAGTCACCGTTCATGTATTCCTTTACACCCCGGATCGCCAATACCTGGCCGAGAAATACCGACCTTACTGGTTTGACAATATGGAACAAGTTTTGAATCAAATCGTGCGGTAAGGCCGGTTCGCTGCCTGTCCCGGGCGTACTTCCAGGGGAGCACGAGGCGGACCCCCTCCGCCCTTCGGGCACCTCCCCCAAATCTTCGATTTGGGGGAGGGAGGCTGGGTAGCTGCAGCGGAAATGCCCTGGAGAAATTTTACCCGAAGGCGAAAGAGATGGGGCGGCGGGTCGTTCGTTTACCTGTCGCCGGTTCTCCTGGGGGATTCGTTTGAAGTTCGTGAATGGTTTTGATGGAGCAATTGAGATTGCGTCTCAATATTGACAAAGCCGGGATAATACAGTAAACTCGCGCCCTATTGATACCAAGTACCAATAATAATGCACATCAAACCCATGGAGAAAGCCATGTCAACAAATTGGAAGACGCTTTTGCGAAATTTACTTATCGGTACAATCCTGATGGCGTTCGGGTTGAGCGCCTGCGGCGGCGGTGGGACGGCCGCCCCGGCGACCGGCGGATCGTCCGCCCGGCAGACCATTTCCGTGGTGGCGGCGGAGAATTTCTACGGGAACATCGTCGAACAACTCGGGGCCGGCCACGTGGCGGTGCTCAGCATTCTCTCGGACCCGAATATAGATCCGCATGAATACGAATCGAGCGTCCAAGACGGGATCGCCGTCAGCAAGGCGCAGTTGGTCATCCAAAACGGGGATGATTATGACACCTGGATGGATAAGCTGCTGGCGGCCTCGCCCAACCCGGACCGGATCGTCCTGGTCGGCGCGGATATCGCCAAGCACAAGCTGACCGACAACCCGCACGTCTGGTACGGCATCGACAACATCCAGGACATCGCCGGGGCGATCACGGCCGCCCTGGAGAAGATCGACCCGGCTGACAAAGCTGCCTTCGAGGCGGCCTTGACCACTTTCGACCAATCGCTGCTCCCGATCCAGCAGGAGATCAGCGACCTGAAATCCAAATACGCCGGGACACCGGTCGGATTGACGGAAACCATTTTCCTGTACCAGAGCGGGCAGATCGGCTTGAACGTCCTGACCCCCTTCGATTACGAAAAAGCGATCGCCGAGGGGAACGATCCGCCGGCGGATACGGTCGTGACGGCGAACAACCAGATCGCCCAGCGCCTGGTCAAAGTATTGATCTATAACGTGCAGACCGTCACCCCGCTGACCACCAACCTGGAGAATGCGGCCAAGCAGAATGCCATCCCGGTCGTGCCAGTTTCCGAGACGATGCCGCAGGGAAAGACCTACCAGGGCTGGATGCTGGACCAATTGGAGACCCTCCAGCAGGCACTGGGTGGTTAAGCAATCGTGGAGGCTACAAAGATGCCGAAACCTGTCATTTTTCTCGATCAAATCAGCGTACACCTGGGCGGGATGCCCGTCCTGGAGGATGTCAGCCTGTCCATTGATCCGGGCGAGTTCATCGTCATCCTGGGACCGAATGGGGCCGGCAAGACCACCCTGCTCAAACTCCTGCTGGGATTGGTAAAACCGACCGCCGGGACCGTGCGGGTGCTGGAAGAGGAGCCGCAGTGCGGGCTGCACGCGATCGGGTATGTGCCCCAGCGGCGGGCGTTGGATGTCGAAATGGCATTGCGCGCGCGCGACCTGGTCGGTTTCGGGCTGGACGGCAACCGCTGGGGCATTGGGCTGCCCAGCCGCCGCCGCGAGGAAAAGGTCAATTCGGCGCTGAAGGAAGTGGACGCCCTGGACCTGGCGGAGGCACCGGTGGGGCAGTTATCGGGCGGCGAGCAACAACGCCTGCTGATCGCGCAGGCGCTCATTTCCGACCCGTGCCTGTTCCTGCTGGATGAGCCGCTGGCCAACCTGGACCTGGCCCACCAGCAGGAAGTTGTCACGTTGATCAACAACGTCTGCCGCGGGCGGGGCGTAACCGTGCTGCTGGTCTCCCATGATATCAACCCGCTGCTACAGTACACCGACCGGGTCATCTACATGGCCAACAACCATACCGCCATCGGCCCGGTGGACGAAGTGATCACCAGCGCCAGGCTGAGCCAGTTGTACGGTTCGGAGGTCGAGGTGGTACACGCGAACGAACGCTACTTTGTGGTCGGCGCGGAAGTGTAGATAAAGGGACCGGCTGCGCAGATGTTCGCCGTTTTTCAATACCCGTTCATTCAAAACGCCTTCCTGGCCGGATCGCTGGTCGCCATCATGGCAGGGATCCTGGGATATTTCCTGATCGTGCGCGGGCTCACCTTTGCGGGACATGCCCTCTCCAGCATCGGTTTTGCCGGCGCAGCCGGCGCGGTCCTGCTGGGCATTGCGCCGGTCTTTGGTCTGCTGGTATCCACCGTGGCGGCAAGCCTGGCCATCTCGGCGCTTGGCCGGGATATCCGCGAACGGGATGTCGCCATCGGAGTGATCATGACCTTTGCCCTGGGATTGGGCATCCTTTTCCTGTCGCTCTACCAAGGGTACGCCGAACAGGCCTACAGTATCCTGTTCGGGACCATCGTCGGCATCAGCCGGAGGGACGTGCTGGTCACGGCCGGATTAAGTCTCGGCGTGCTGGCGATCCTGGCGCTGGTGGGGCGGCCCCTGCTCTTCAGTTCCTTCGATCCGATCCTGGCCGAGGCACGCGGGCTGCCGGTCCAGCTCCTGGGAAGCCTTTTCCTGGTGCTGGTGGCAATCACCGTCTCGATCGCCATCCAGGTGATCGGGGTGCTGTTGGTGTTCGCGCTGCTGGTCGGTCCTGCGGCCACGGCCATCCGCCTGGTGCGCAGCCCGGCCGCGGCGATCGGGGTCTCGATCGGCCTGGGCCTCGTTTACACCTGGCTCGGGATCCTGCTGGCCGCCAACGCCACCTGGCCGGTGAGCTTTTACATCACGACGCTGGCCTTTGGCGTCTACCTACCGGTACGTTTATTGTCGAAAAAAGGGCCGCGGCATGCTTGAATTATTCCAGTATGATTTTGTCCGGAATGCCTTCCTGGCCGGCGGCATGGTCGCCATCGTCTCCGGCTTAATAGGATATTTTGTGGTCCTGCGCGGGCAGACCTTTGCCTGCGAGGCGCTATCACACACCGGGTTTACGGGGGCCACGGCAGCCGCGCTGCTGGGGGTCAGCCCGCTGGCGGGCATGTTCTTTTTTACGGTACTGGCGGCGCTTGGAATGGGCCTGCTCGGCAAACGGCTGCGCAACCGGGACGTGGAGGTCGGGATGGTGCTGGCTTTTATGCTCGGCCTGGGTGTGCTCTTTTTGAGCCTGATCACCCAGAACGCGACCACGGCCGTAAGCATATTGTTCGGGTCCATCCTGAGCGTGACCAATTCAGATGTGCTGGTGACGGTGGGGGCGGGCTTGCTGAGCCTCTTCCTGCTGGCGGGCATGTTCCGGCCTTTGCTGTTCGCGTCTTTCGACCCGGATGTAGCCGAAACACGGGGTGTCCCGGTCCAGGGGCTGTCGGTGCTATTCCTGCTCCTGCTGGCCATGAGCGTTTCCGAAGCCATGCAAGTCGTGGGTGTCCTGCTGGTGTTCGCCCTGCTGGTCGTACCGGCGGCAACGGCCGAACACCTGACCCACCGGCCACTCACGGCGATTGTTTTGTCCGTGGTCATCAGCCTGGTCTGCACCTGGGGAGGCCTGGTGCTGGCTTTCATCGGACATTGGCCGGCCAGTTTTTATATTGTCAGCCTGACCTCCTTGTTTTATTTCATCTCGCTGGGAATCCGGGCCGCCCGTTCCCCGCACCGTTACCATGAACCGTCCCACCCCAGCCGCGAAGTATTCCCGGATGTGCACCAGTAAGATAGAAAACCAATTATGAATAAACCTGAGAGTGATCCTGCAATTGTCGCCGAAAAAATCCGGGCCGCCTTCGAAGAAAAGGGCCGCCGGAAAACCCAACCCAGGGACCGGATCGCCGCCCGGCTGGCGGAACTGGCCGCCAGCGGCCAGGATTTTAGCGTGGAGGAACTCTGGCATGACCTGCAGCAGTTCGACCCGAACCTGGGCCGCGCCACCGTTTTCCGGGCCGTTGAGATGCTGGTCAATATGGGCTTGTTGAACCGGATCGAATTTGCGGATGGAAGCCATACCTACCGGGCATGTGGGGATGAGCACCACCACCATCTCACCTGTAGAAAATGCCATCGCGTGGTGGATGTGGATGTCTGCATCCCGCAGGACCAACTTGCCAAAATCGGGCAACAGACCGGCTTTGCGATCGAAGGGCATTCCCTGGTCCTATTTGGGGTCTGCGAAGATTGCCGGGGAAAATCTGAATTGGACAAAACTCATCAGAATAAATAGTATAATGCGCTCATGCAAAAGGACCATCCCTTTCCTCGTCTCACCTTTGGCCTGACCTGGCTGATCGTCCTTCCGGCCGGGCTGTGGGGCATCCTGGGATATTACCTGCCGCTCCTGGGCGGCACCCTGGATCGCACCGGGACATGGATCGTCACGCTGGCCTGCCTGATCCTGGCCGGGGTTTCCCTGCTCTGCCATATCCTGGCGCACCTGGGGGCAGCCTGGCTGGCGCAGAAAGAGTTGCCGTCCCATCTGAGCCTGTTCATCTTCGGGGACGCAGCCCAGCGTTGGCGCGTCGTTGATCCAGGCGGGCAGGAGCTCCTAAGCGCGTGCGCCGGCCCGCTGCTCAACCTCCTGCTGGCCGGCCTGGGCTACCTGCTTTGGAATATCCAAAGCAATGAGATCATTGGGCTGATCGCCCTGTTCCTGTGCGGCTTCAATGCCTGGGTCTTCATCATCAATTTGATCCCGGCTTTCCCGCTGGACGGCGGGCGCATCTTCAGGCTGCTCATCCGCGGCGGGCCGGCCCGTCCGGACGCAGGCACCCGCTGGGGCCGGCTGCTCGGGCTTATCAGCGCGGCCATCCTGACCGGCTGGGGCATTTTCCTGATCCTCCAGCACTCCCGTTTCAGTTGGGAGACCGGCCTGATCACATTTTTATTCGTCCTGATCATTTTGGATGGGCTCAGGCTGCCGCCGCCACCGGTCCAATCGGATGGTCCGCGGCCACCCGCCCGCAGCCGACCCTGGCGACTGGCCCAGATCCTGGGGGCCGGGCTGGCCTGCCTGGTCATGGCGGGCGCGGCTTCCAGCCTGTTATTGACCAACAACGGCCTGGACGCCCCCGGGGTTTCGCTGCCAGTGGGGCCGATGATCAACCTGCCGGTCCAATACCGGCATGCCTTCCGCGGCCAATTTTACCTGGTCACGGTCATCGAGCAGGCCCCCATCACCGCCGGGGAGTGGCTGCTGGGAAAAGTGGATCCGGCCGACCAGGTCGTCCCGCCCGAGCAGGTCACCCCAAAAAGCACCACCCCGCAGCAACAAGCCCGCCAGGACTACCAGATGCTGAACGATTCCGAGACCACTGCCATTGCCGTCGGCCTGCGCCTGGCCGGTTACACCACCGCCATCGTCGGGAAAGGCGTCCGGGTGGATGGCATCCTGGCCGGCAGCCATGCGAGCGGTGTTCTGCAAGAGGGGGATATCATCACCGGCTTGAACGGGAATCCGATCCAGACCACCACGGACCTGATCGCGGCGATCCAGGCGCAGACCACGCTTGCGCCGGTGCACCTGGCAGTCACGCGCAACGGGCAGCCATTCAACCTCGCCATACCACTCATGCCCCCCGCCAGCCCCGCCGGGAAACCCATGCTGGGCATCCAGATCGAACCGGCCGGTTTCGATTACCACCCGCCTTTCCCGGTCTCGATCCAGACCAATAAGATCAGCGGCGGGCCCTCCGCCGGCTTGATCTTCACCCTGGCGGTCTATAACTCGCTCGTCCCGGAGGACCTGACCGGCGGACGCCGGATCGCCGGGACCGGCACGATCAACCTGGATGGCAGCGTCGGCCCAATCGGCGGGGTAAAGCAAAAGATCTTTGCCGCCGAAGCGGTGGGCGCCACCTATTTCCTCTGCCCGGTGGATAATTACGCCGACGCCGTCTCGGTGGCCAAGACCATCCAGGTGGTCAAGATCGCCACGGTGCAGCAGGCCCTGGACTTCTTGCGCAGCCTGCCGCCCCAATAATCTTATTGCAGCTTAGATATATATAGATACGCCGCTTATTCATTTCTTGATCTGTTTATTTTTCCTATTCTCATCCAGATTGTGATATTATATACATACATCGCAGCCCTGTTTAAGTTATCAAAAAATTAAAAATCCCCTTGCGAGGAGAGTGACCATGCTGAAAAAACTTTTATCCATCCCATCCTTGATCCTCATCGCCATGCTACTAGCCTGCTCTCTCTCGGGCGCACCGCACGCCACAGCCCCGGCGGCGACCCCAACCAATCCCCCGGCCACCCTGGCGATCCCAACCAATCCCCCGGCCTCCCTGGCGGCGCCGACGCCAACACCGGTCGCAGCGACTGCCACAACCGCAAGTACGAGCAACCTGCTCGACCTCGCAAGGACGAAGATCAAGCATATTGTCATCATCATGCAGGAGAACCGCTCTTTCGATCAATATTTTGGCACCTATCCCGGCGCGAATGGATTTCCACAACAAAATGGAAAATTCACAGTCTGTATCAATGATCCAAAGACCGGTGCGTGTGTCTACCCCTACCACGACCCGGACGATAAGAATTACGGCGGCCCGCACGGCCAGGAGAATGCCACACGCGACATAGATGGCGGCAAAATGGATGGTTTCATCCAGCAAGCCGAGAGCGGAAAGGCCGGTTGCCAGAACTCAGACGATCCTTCCTGCGGAGGCACCTCCGTTACGGACGTGATGGGTTATCACGATGCGCGCGAGATCCCCAATTACTGGGCCTATGCCGAAAACTTCGTCCTGCAGGATAATCTGTTCGAGCCGAACGCCTCCTGGAGCCTGCCCGCCCATCTCTTCATGGTCTCCGAATGGTCGGCCAAGTGCAGCATCCTGGGCGACCCAATGAGCTGCGTGAACGAACTCCAATCCCCTGCGCCCCCACCCGACTTTGAATCGGCTCTAAGGAAAAAAAGTGGCCTGCCCCCATTCGCAATTCCTGATTATGCCTGGACAGATCTAACCTATTTGTTATACAAGAACCAGGTCACCTGGAAATACTACATCCAGGCCGGGACGGAACCCGATTGCGAGGATGATGAAGCCCAATGCGCACCGGTGCACCAGGATGCCAAGACACCCGGCATCTGGAACCCCCTGCCCTACTTCGACACCGTCAAACAAGACGGCCAGATCCAGGACATCACCGATGTAACCAATTTTTATAAAGATTCCGCCAACGGCAGCCTGCCTTCCCTGAGCTGGATCACCCCCAGCGACCAAAACAGCGAACATCCGACTGCACTGGTAAGCGACGGGCAGGCCTGGACCGCCAGCCTGATCAACGCCGTCATGAAAGGCCCCGACTGGAGCAGTACGGTCATCTTCCTTAGCTGGGATGACTGGGGGGGCTTCTACGACCATGTGGTGCCTCCATCCGTGGATGAAAACGGCTATGGGCTGCGCGTGCCTGGCCTGATGATCAGCCCGTATGCCCGCAAAGGTTTCATTGACCACCAGGTTCTCAGCCACGACGCCTATGTCAAGCTGGCCGAGGATATCTTCCTGAACGGCGAAAGGATCGACCCCGCTACGGATGGACGCCCCGATCCACGCCCGGATGTGCGGGAAAATGAGTCCATATTGGGTGATCTGCTGTCGGAATTTGATTTCTTCCAAGCCCCCCGGCCGCCACTGATCCTTTCGATCCATCCGGCTCCCGGCCCGGCCTCCCTACCATAGCATACCAACCCACGTTTTGGAGTGTTGGGCGGAGTGCAAAAGCCGCCCAACACTCCATTTACTTTCTTATCCCGGCAAAGCTCAAAGAACCAATCCTTTTATTGCACCTTGTACTGGGTCAGCACGATGGTCGCAGTGTTGCCGGCCGAAAATCTGACAGATTGCACCAATCCGACCCCCATGGCATACCAATCAGTGATGCTCAGCTTCACCGGCGCCCTGGACGGCACGGCCGTTCCCGCCGGGGTGAGCATGGATACCCCCACAGTTTGATTACATGTGACCCTGACCGTTTTGAACGTTCCGGCAGGAACCGTGATCGTCTCGTCCCCGGCCATGTTGCAATTCAACTGGGAGGCAATTTGGGAATCGATCGTGCGTCCGCCCGAGACCACCGCCCCTTTGATCAGCACTCTTTCGGACCAGTTTGTTCCGGCGTCAAGAGTATTCGGGATGGTATAGCCCTGTGAGCTGACAGAGGTGCTGGTCATCTTCACTCTTGGGGTAGCCATGCTGAGGCTGCCCGCCCCGACATCCAATGCCGCCAGGTTCCCATTCAAGCATTTCCAACGGATGGTCGAGCGGGTTCCCGTTCCGAGGCTGGAGGTTTCGGTGGTGGCAAAGTAGTTCACTCCCAGGCTATCAACAGTCATGGAATATGTATAATCCCCCAGGGCCCCGCCGCTGCTGGAGAAGGACCATGAATTTCCAGGTGTAATCGGGAAATAGGCGTTGACGCATGCCCCACTGCCAGCTGCCTGGCTTGTAGCTGGGCCGGCCGGGCTGAGGGAACAGGCTACCACGACCGCGATCGACAACAGGCCGCCGGTGATGAGATGGATGTATTTACTATTCATTATGATTCACCTTAAAAGAGCTAATCTATCTATTGCAGCTTATATTCGGTCAACACGATGGTATTCGTGTGGCCAACCATACTCCGCACGGATTTCACCAATCCGACCCCTTTGGCATACCAATTGGTGATGTTCACGGTCACCGGGGCACCGGCCGGCACGGGCGTCCCCTTTGGCAGGACCATGGACACGACCACGGTTTGCTGACAAGTGACCTCAACCGTGTTAAACGTTCCGGCCGGAACCGTGACCGTATCGCTGCCAGCCACATTGCAATCCAGCTTGGAGGCAATTTGAGAATTGACCGTGCGCGCGCCCGAGACCACCACCCCTTTGATCAGCACCCTTTCGGACCAGTCCGTCCCGGGAGAAAAAGCATTCGGGATGTTATAGCCCTCTGCGCTGACAGAGCTGCTGGTGAACGTCATTTTGGAAGTGGCCAGACTGAGACTGTCCGCCCCAGCATCCACTGCCGCCAGGTTTCCGTTCATGCAATTCCATTTAATGACCGAGCTGGTTCCCGCTCCAAGACTGGATTGTTCATTGGTGGTAAAAGAGTTGACGCCAAGGTTGGCTACCGTCATGGAATACGTGTAACGTCCCAAAGCACTGCCCAGGCTGGAGTAGGACCAAGTATTGCCGGATGTGACCGGGTAGTAGGGGTTGGCGCATGACCCGCTGGCGGGGTTGGCGGCTGGCTGGCTTGCGCTTGGGCCGGCCGGGCTTAAGGAGCAGGCCACTATGACCGCGATCAACAACAGGCTGCCGGCGGTGAGATGGAGAGGCCGTTTATTCATGCATTTACCTCCGTGGGGATTTCAATGGGTGGGTTGGCTGTATATTATACCTGTTCGCAGGCTTGCACGTAATCGTTCTGGTTCATTGGGAACTGCCGGGAAATGGGAGAAGATATGGGGGTGTTGGGCGGGCGAAGCCCGCCCAACACCTCTATTTACTTTCTCGTCCCGGTAATTCCCAAGTAGCCATCGTTCTTCGACGGAGTGCGGTTTGCAATAACGCACGCCAGGGATGAATTTTTTTACAAGGATTTTACAGGCTTGCCATAAGTGTTTGGTATAATTTCTTCTCCAGCGAGAAAAATACCAAACCAAGGAAGGTACCATGCTAAAAAAGTTCCCAAAAAAATTACTCTGGGTCCCTGCGATAATCCTTTTCGCCCTCCTGTTGGCATGCTCGCTGACCCTCGCTGCAACCCCTACATCTATCCCGCCGACTGCCACGATCACCCTGGCAGACCCGCTCACCCTGGCAAAGCAGAAGATCAAGCATATCGTCATCATCATGCAGGAGAACCGCTCCTTCGATCATTATTTTGGCACCTACCCCGGCGCGAATGGATTTCCACAACAAAATGGAAAATTCACGGTCTGCGTCAACGACCCAAAGACCGGCAAGTGTGTCTACCCCTATCACGATCCGGATGATAAGAACTACGGCGGCCCGCACAAGAGTTCGGATGCCACCACCGATATTGACAGCGGCCTAATGGATGGCTTCATCAAGGCAGCCGAGGCAGGAACGCCCGGCTGCGACCAGACGGATGATCCTTCCTGCGGCGGCGGCATGTCCGACGTGGATGTGATGGGCTATCACGACGCGCGTGAAATTCCCAATTACTGGGCCTATGCCGAAAACTTCGTCCTGCAGGATGACCTGTTCGAGCCGAACGCCTCCTGGAGCCTGCCAGCCCATCTCTTCCTGGTCTCGGAGTGGTCGGCCATTTGCAGCCGCAAGGATGACCCGATGAGCTGCGTGAACGAACTCAATAACCCCTTCAACCCGGACTATACGACTAAAACAGAAGCCAAGACCCCCGTTGCAGAACGGGTCGCTAATTACGCCTGGACCGACCTGACCTATTTGTTATACAAGAACCAGGTCACCTGGAAATACTACGTGCAGACCGGGACGGAACCCGATTGTGAGGATGATGAAGCCGAATGTGCGCCGGTACACCAGGATGCCAAGACGCCCGGTATCTGGAATCCCCTACCCTACTTCACCACCGTCCAACAAGACGGCCAGATCCAGGATGTCACCGACGTAACCAATTTTTATAAAGATGCAGCCAAAGGCAGCTTGCCTTCCCTGAGCTGGATCACCCCCAGCAACGATAACAGCGAGCATCCCTCCGCCCTCGTGAGTGACGGCCAAGCCTGGACCACCAGCCTGATCAATGCCGTCATGCAAGGCCCGGACTGGAGCAGTACGGTTATCTTCCTGAGCTGGGATGACTGGGGCGGCTTCTACGATCATGTCAGGCCTCCGCACGTGGATGAAAACGGCTATGGGCTGCGCGTGCCGGGCCTGATGATCAGCCCCTATGCCCGCAAAGGTTTCATTGACCACCAGGTGCTCAGCCACGACGGCTACATCAAACTGGCCGAGGATATATTCATCAACAGCGAGAGGATCGACCCTGCCACGGACGGACGCCCCGACCGTCGCCCGGACGTGCGTGAAAATGAGCCGATCCTGGGCGACCTGCTCTCGGATTTCGATTTCTACCAGACCCCCCTGCCGCCGCTGATCCTCCCGATCCATCCAAGCCCCGGCCCGGCTTCCCAGCCCTAAGGGCGCAGGAAAAGAAAAAGAACGGTAGGAGCCGTTATTCCGCTCCAACCGTTCTTTTATTTACGTAGTGACGCACAAAGTCGTAGGCCTGTCCCCGTCAGGGGATCGGCCGAGTGCGTCCAGGCAGGCCCAGCGCTGCCGATTACTTTTTAGGCTCTTCTTTGGCAGGTTTCGAAAAGAGCATCACCAGCCCGGCCACCAGCGCGATCACAGCCACCGCGTATTCGGCGATCTGCTTATGCGGCGTGAACAACGAATGCGGGAAATTCAGTGGGCCGGATAGGACGACCACAACCGCAATCAACACCCCAACGACGACCAAAACGATCCCAAGCACTTTATTTGACATTCTTCATTCTCCTTATTTATTATAGAAATAGCATTGCGGGGGCTATTGTACCAAAAATTACAATAAATAAAATGAGAGTAAGGTAAGTACCGCTCCCTCACTCCGCCCGGATCGAGACGCCGCAGTAGGCGCATTCGACGGTGATATCGTCAATCCAGGTGGCTTCATTGGAATGCAGCGGCGCGCCGCACTTGGGGCAATTCGTCGGCAGGGCGCCATGGTGCTTGGGCGCAGGGGCAGCCGCCGGGATGGCCCCCACGCGCCCGCCGTATTCCTGCGCAAGGGCCTGCGCCGCGCCAGCCAACCCGTGATTGGTCAGCTTGCGGGTGATATTGCCGTAGAACATGGGAGTGCGCTGGTTCATCTGATACTGGATGAAAAGGTTCAATGCGGTCCGGGCCTGCGCCAGGGCCGGCTGTTCCTGGCGACTATCGGCATACGCGTGAGCGGCCTGGGCGTGCAGGTTGGCGGCCCGGCGCGGATGGTTCTCTTTCTCCATGGCGCTGGCCAGGGATGCAAAGATCGGGGCCGCCAGGGCAGGTTGTCCATTGGCCACCAACTGGTTGGCCTGGTTCAATGCCTGAAGTTGGCCAGGGCCGAGCGGCCCGGCGTTGGGGGCAGGGTTTTGAGGGTGTCGGAACATGGGTCCTCCATTCTTTGATAATATCGTATTGTACCAAGATTAAGCGGGGAAGAAAGAGGAAACAGAGGGTCGGTTGGGGAAATGGGCAGGCGCCGCGCAGCACTCATAAACCAGCAAGATTGATGAAGTATAATCCTGCCCATGCCTGATAACGAATTAGTGGATACACAGGCCGCTCCCGCGCAAAAGGGAACTGCCCGGGCCGTCGGGAGAAAATTGCCGGGCTGGCTGGTGGCGCTGGTGTTGATCGCCTTGATCGCCGTGGGTATTTTGGCCGGCTATGACTCCGGCCTCAAAGTGCGGTCTGCAGCCGAGGAAACGCTGGTGGCCAGCCAGCTTTTGGAGCAGTACCAACTGGGTGTACAAGCCGTCGAGGCCGGGCAGTACGCTATTGCCAAACAGCACTTCGAGTTCGTCCTTCAGAATTATCCGGGTTTCCCAGGCGCGCAAAACGCGTATACCGACCTGCTGGCACACATGCAGACCACACCTTCGGCTGTTCCCAGCCTTACTCCAACCAGCATTCCAACACCGGATTTGCGCGGCACAGATGCCATTTACAATAGCGTAACCGCCCTTCTTTCCGCTCCCGGCGCGAACGTGTGCGGGCGTGATTGGGATACCATCATTGCCAACCTGGATACTCTGCGCAAGGTGGGACCCACCTATAAAACAGTCGATGTGGACGGGATGTACTATATTGCCCTGCACAACCGCGGCATTTGCAAGATCTACCCGCAAGCCTATGAATCCAACGCCTCCTGCCAGACCCTCAATATAAACCTGGAAGGCGGCATCTATGACTTGACCCAGGCGGAACTCTTCGGACCCCTCGATTCGAATGCCCTGGCCCTGCGCACCTGGGCACGCATGTACGTCGACGGCGCCAGTTTCTGGGACCAGGACTGGGCACAGGCCCAGAATTATTTTGCCCAGGTGATGGCCAATGAGCCCGGTTTGATGGATTCCGCCTGCATGACATCCACCGATCGCTGGCGGCAGGCGACCATTGCATATGCCGGACAATTGATGGATGCAGGGGATTTGTGCGGGGCCGAAAAACAATTCAAGGCGCTGTTCGCCACTGTAAATGTCCCGGATAATGCCCAATATGGCCCGACCGCCACGCACCTCCGGGATGCATGTGGCGGGAATAGGAACACTCCCTCCGCCCCCACCAAGACCCCCTGAATGAGGCGGCCCCGTTCGGCGCAAAAAGCATCCAGGAACACGCGACCCAATTTCATCCATTGAACCGGTTCGACAATTGGAGCAGGACTAAGCAACACTTCGTACCAGGGGTTGATTTTGCAACTGTTGCTTGTTCGAAACCATTTTAAGCGGTGAATGCGATCGCGGGTCGTCGCATGGTTTATAATCTCATCAGCGCTGTTTACCATGCTATGGAAAGGAGAAGCCACAGACGAATGGAAAATAAAACGCGGGTAACCATCTTGTTCCTCTTGATAACGAGTTTTCTGCTTTTAGGTTGTGGGTCATTTCCCATATTGGTGGAGACCGATACGCCTCTGCCATCACCGTCCATTACGCTCACACCCACAATTCCATTGACACCCATACCAACTGCCACACAAACCATTGATCTGGATTGCGCTCCGCTAAATGGAAAGTACCTGACCCTTTCCCAGGCAATCATAGGAAGTTGGGAAAATGGGGAGGAAACAGTCTGGACATTTTGTCGAAGTGGAAAATTGATCGAAACCATAGCAGATGAAAACCCGGAAACGATCGTTCAAAAATATTCTTTGACCGGGGACGTTCTGATCATAAATGATCAATCATTTTCAATAGTATCCATGGTTGGCGATGAATTATCGATCACCATCAAGTCATTAGGTGCAGAATTTGTGCTGGTATTGGAGAGAATCAAATAATTCGCGGAACGCAGAAACAAGCAAAATGGGACAGGGTTTTTAGGCGAAAATGATGGCAAAATTTATTCTACATGGAATTCCGGTATAATCATAAAATATTGAAGACAACAGGGCCAACATGGAAGAAAACCGAAAATTGTTAATCCTCGGTGCCGGCAGACTAGCAGTCGATGTGGCTGACATGCTGGAGGATATCCCCGGATTCGAGGTGGCCGGCTTTGTCGTCGACCAGCCGCCTTTCGAACCCGGTGCGCAACTGATCGGGCGGCCGGTTCATTGGATCGACGACCTGGCTGGTTTCAAAGACAACTGCCAGGCGGTCTGTGCGATCGGTTCCACGAAGAGGGTCGACATCATTACAAAAGTAGCCCGGATGGGTTTCCAATTCGCCAATGTCATACACCCGAGCGCACGCGTGTCGCGCACGGCCAGTATCGGAGAAGGAACGATCATCAGCGGCGGTGTGCAGATTGCCGCACAAACGCAAATTGGGCGGCATGTCATCATCAATCGAGGGGCGTTGATCGGCCCCTTTGATATAATTCACGATTATGTCACCATCGCGCCGGGCGCAAACATCCCTGCCAATGTGACCATCGGACCCCGAACCTGGGTGGGGTTGGGAGCGAACATCCTCGAGTACATTACCATTGGAGAACGGTGCATAATCGGAGCAGGTTCCCTGGTAGCGAAGAACGTCCCCGACCGGGTAAAGGTTGTCGGAATGCCTGCCATGGTTGTCGAACGAGAAGTTGAAGGGCTTTGAAACCGATCGATAGAAAACCTTCTGATCTGGCTAGGCAAAGAGGAATGAGTGAAAAACACTACCATCCATGCGTCAATCCATGCCTATGCGGAATGTACACCTGAAGCAACTGCTATTTTAGGCCTCTCCCTCAATCCCCTAAAGTACAGCCAGCTAAATGACCACATCCAGTCGACCATTGTTCGTTTTAATGAACTGGGAGTTGGCCGAAACGACCGGGTGGCTCTCGTCCTGCCGAATGGACCAGGGCTGGCAGTCGCTTTCCTGGCCATCACAAGCGCCGCCACCTGTGCGCCTCTCAACCCGGCTTATACAGCAGCCGAGTTCGATTTTTACCTGGCCGATTTGGATGCCAGAGCCTTGGTGCTTCAGGCCGGTATGCAATCGCCCGCGATTCAAGTCGCCCGTAGTCGCGGAATCACCATTCTGGAACTCAATCAGTTGGAAGGGAACCCGGAGGGCTTATTTACATTAACCGGTGAGTGTCGTGCGCCGGCCGGCCCGCCCGGACCGGCGACCCCGGAGGATGTTGCCTTAATCTTGCACACATCCGGAACAACCTCGCGCCCGAAGATGGTCCCGCTCACCCACACGAATTTGTGCATGTCTGCGGAAAATATCCGAACGTCATTGGACTTGGCGCCGGCTGACCGGTGCTTGAATATCATGCCCCTGTTCCATATCCATGGCTTGGCGGCAGCTGTGCTGGCTTCGCTGATGGCAGGTGCCAGCGTCGCCTGCACGCCCGGTTTCCTGGCACCGGAATTCTTCAAGTGGATGGAGACCTTCCGGCCTACCTGGTATACAGCTGTGCCCAGCATGCACCAAGCCATCCTGGCGCGGGCGGCTAACCATGCTGACATCCTGCGGACGATCCCGTTGCGCTTTGTCCGTTCATGTTCCTCCGCCCTGCCCCCCACCGTGATGGAGGAGTTGGAAAGGACTTTCCAGGTACCTGTCATCGAAGCCTATGGCATGACTGAGGCCTCCCACCAGGTGGCAAGCAATCCGCTCCCGCCCCTGCCACGCAAACCTGGCTCGGTAGGGCTGCCTGCCGGTCCCGAAATTGCCATTATGGCCGAAGCCAGCGCCAAACTCATGCCTGTGGGAATACATGGAGAGATCGTGCTCCGCGGCCCGAACGTAACGGCGGGGTATATCCATGATCCCGAAGCCAATTCGAAATCGTTTACAGAAGGGTGGTTCCGCACAGGCGATCAAGGCTTTCTAGACGATGACGGCTATCTGTTCATTACTGGAAGGCTCAAGGAGATCATCAATCGCGGCGGGGAAAAAATCTCTCCGCGGGAAATTGACGAGGTATTTCTAGCTCACCCGGCGGTTGCCCAGGCTGTAACCTTCGGCCTGCCTGACCGGGTGCTCGGAGAAGATGTGGCTGTCGCGGTGGTGCTCAAGCAACCATCAGTCAGCGAGCAAGACCTTCGCAGGTATGCCGGAACCCGACTGGCATATCATAAAGTTCCTCGCCGGGTAATCATCCTGGCTGAAATCCCAAAGGGAGCGACGGGTAAGATACAGAGAATCGGTCTCGCACAAAAATTGGGCTTGGTTGAAGAGATGCCAGTTGCACCTGTGCGGGCCGCCGGGGCAAAATCCACTCCCACGTTGATGGAAAAAAACATTGCGAAAATTTGGCAGGAAGTCCTGGAAATTCCGGCGGTTGGGCTGGAGGATCGTTTCCGGGATATCGGCGGAGACTCGCTACTTGCGATCGTGGTACATACCCGGATCGAAAAAGAATACAATGTCGAAGTGCCCCTGGTCGACTTGTTCGCCGCCGCCACCATTACCGACCAAGCTAAATTGATCGAAGGCCTGTTACCGCTTCAAACTCCCAGCGAATAAACCCATCCCTTCGGGCACTCCACGAATCAAATTCACAAAGGTGTTCAATTGGCACATAAGATCTCTGTCGTCCTGACATCCTACAACCACGCCAAATACCTGCGTCAAGCAATCGAAAGCGTACTGGCGCAAACTTATGCAGATTTCGAATTCATCATATGGGATGATGCCTCGACCGATGATTCCTGGCAGATCATCCAGAGTTATTCCGACCCGCGCATTCGGGCTTCCAGGAACGAAACCGCCAAGCGCGGTTGGAGCTTCAGAAAAGCAGTCCTGGAAGTCCGGGAGGGAGAGTATATTGCCATCCATCATTCCGACGATGTCTGGGAGCCTCGCAAACTTGAAAAACAGATGGCCTTCCTGGAAGAAAATCCGGCGGTTGGTGCAGTCTTCACGCATGTCAGCGTGATTGGCGAGGATGGTGAGGAGTTCGATGATCCATCGCACTTCTACTACAAGATTTTCGACCAACCTAACCGGAGCCGGCAGGAGTGGCTGAATTACTTTTTCTTTCACGGGAATGCATTGTGCCATCCGAGTGTACTCATGCGCAGGAACTGCTTCACTGCCTGCGGCGGATACAGGTTAGGATTTACCCAAGTCGGCGACCTCGACATGTGGGTAAGGATGTGCTTGAAATATGACATCCACATACTGCCTGAAAAATTGTTCCGGTTCCGGGTCCGGGCAGACAATATGAATCTCAGCAGCGACCGTCCCGAGACGCGCATTCGAAGTAATTTTGAAAACCTGCTGATTTATCAGAATTACCGGGGTATCCAAAGCGTGCAGGAATTTATTAAGATATTTCCAGAGGCGGAAGAATATAACAGTCCCGACGGTTTCGATGCTGGTTACGCATTGGGAATGCTGGCTCTTCATGCCAGGGAGATACCGGCTACAAAACTGTTCGGCCTGACATTATTATTTGAGGCGCTAAATAACCCTGAAAGAGCTGGCAGGATCGAACAGCTTTACGGCTTCAACCACAGTGATTTTGTCACATTGACTGCCAGAAACGATATATTTTCGATCGAGTTGGTGCAAACTTTGAGTTTCCAACTGGCTGAAATTCAAAGCAGCAACGTTTCTTTGGCCGGGCAGGTGCAAGAGTTGAATTTCCAACTGGCTGAAATTCAAAAGAGCAAGGCCTGGAAAATGGCCATGTTTCTCCGCCAGATCCGCCTGGCGATCATGCCACCCGGCAGCCGGCGCGCCCGCTGGTTGAGTGGACTGATGCGAGCGATTGGCAAGTCATGAGATCCAATGAAATATCCGTCTCATTTGCCCAAAACGATTTTATTGAAAGATGCCCTACCCAGTTTCATGCCTGGATTCTTTGTATAATTTTCAGCATTGCCACGCTTTTTTGGCCGGCTCAGTTATAATATATCCAGCGTTTACAAAGCCATTACCATTTGTTAATTTTATATTCCTCACCCTAAGGTATCATACCCGTGTCCCGCAGGTTCGGGCAGATCCACCCGGCTTGGCAAGCTACCCTGCGGGACGGTTTTTATCCGATCCGAAAGCCACCCATTCGCATTATGAACGTCCCATCCCCCTCCGAAAAAAAGTCCATGCCGCACCAGGCCATCCTTTCCGGGAAGAATTCCCGGCTGGGATGTTTGCTGGCCCTGGCGGTCGTAGTCATTATCGTGATCGTTTCCCTGGTCCAGGTGGTCCGCTATATGGGCTGCGCCTCCAGCGACAACAGCGCCCTGTTCCAGGCCATCGAGAATAACGATTTGCAGGGGGTGCAGAGTCTCCTGTCGGAAGGGCATGATCCCAACTCCACCCGGCAGTGCTACTGGATCGACAATGATGGGTATCGCTTGGTGACCGACCCCCAGCCCGAGCCTGCCATTGTCATGGCCGCCGAAAAAGACAGCGCACCTCTCGTTTCGGCCCTGCTGGCTGCAAAGGCCGACCCCAACGCTCTGGGACAGAGTGGCATACCGGCCCTCAAGCAGGCCATCATGAACGCCAATTATGCCGTTGTCCCACCCCTGCTGCAGGCCGGCGCCGACCCCAACTGGATTGAACCGAACACCGGCGAGACGCTCTTGATGCTGGCGGTGAAACTGAACCAGGTCAAGAATGTCCAGGCCCTGCTGGCCGCCGGCGCTGAAACCGGTACCCGGGATGCGCAGGGGAATACGGCCATTTTCTACGCCGCGCCGGATGGCGTCGTGCGCGGGCTGCTGGGGAAGTGAAAGGAGAAGCAGAATGATAGAGGCAAAACAAGAGCAAGGCAGCGCCATGCCGGGAACGCCTGGACGCTGGAAGGAACTCTACCAGGTTGGCGCAATCGGGGCGCTGGTTTCGGAGATCGTCATCCTGCTCGGGATCGTGACCTTTTTCTTCTGGCCGTATGCTCCCGGCAAGCAATCCACCTTAACCATCTTTACGACGCTGCATAGCCATCCCCTCGGCGGCTTGATCTCCCTGGACCTTTTCCTTGTGATCGGCAACCTGTTCGGGATATTGCTGTTCCTGGCCTTGTACGTGGCGCTCAGACAGGTCAATGAATCGTACGCCTTGATCGCCCTGGTCTTCGGCTTGATCGCGGCGGTATTGATCATCCCCGCCCGGCCACTGATGGAGCTGTCCGCGTTGAGCAAGGTCTATGCCACCGCTCTGAACGCGGCGGTCCAAAGCCAGACCCTGGCGGCCGGGGAAGCCTTGCTGGCACTATTCAACGGCACCAGTTGGTTCATGAATACGCTTCTGGGCGGCATCTCCCTGCTGATCAGCTCGCTGTTGATGCTGAAAAGCAAGGTTTTCAACCGGGCCACCGCCATTGTGGGCATTATCACCAACGCAGCCGTGTGCTTCTTTTTTATCCCGGGCGGGATCGGGACGTTCTTATTGTTCCTGTCCCTGCCGGGCTACCTGATCTGGTACTTCCAACTCGCCCTGCGGTTCTTCCAGATGGGGCGGGAGCATTCCACAGATGGAGGCTGACATGTCCAAGATACCCGATTTCGATCTGGCTACCGCACACAAGTACTTTGCAGTGCAATGCTTCAACCAGGCCTGGGACTTGATCGAAAAGGCTGACCGCACTCCCGCGGAGGACCGCCTGATGGTGGCGCTCAGCCAGGCCTCCATTTATCACTGGCTGCAGCGGGAAGATTGCAGCGACCAAAACCTTTCGGTGGGCTTCTGGCAGGCCTCCCGCATTCAGGCCATCCTGGGCAATCCGGCCGAAGCGCTGCGTCATGCGCAGGTTTGCCTGTCTTACAGCCAGGGGCTGGCGCCGTTCTATCTGGGTTATGCACACGAAGCCCTGGCCCGGGCGCACGCCCTGGCGGGCGACTCCACTGCAGCCGCCGAACACCGCCAGGCGGCCACCGAACTCGCCCAGCATGTAAAAGAGAAAGGCGAACGGGAAGCCCTGCTGGCGGACATACAGTCCGGACAATCCAGATAAGCCTGAAAGGTCTTGCTGGTCGGATATTCGGAAAGGTGGTAAGTAAGCATGAACCTGGTCATTTTTGGAGCATCCGGAAGGACAGGCCGGCACCTGGTGGAACAGGCTCTGGAGCAGGGTCACACGGTCACCGCCTTTGTGCGCACACCCGGCAAGCTGCAAACCAGCCACCAAAATCTACGGATCTTGACGGGCAACGTGCTCGACCCGGCCGCGGTGGAACAGGCCGTCCAGGGCCAGACGGCGGTGCTGTGCGCACTGGGGCGCAACGCGGGTGAGCCCGTCCCGGCCCTGGCAGAGGGCACGCACAATATCCTCCAAGCCATGGAAAAATACGGCATCCGGCGCATCCTGGTCGTATCGGCGGCCGGCTTTCTGGGCGAGCAGGCAGACTTCCTGATCGGAAAACTGCTGTTCTGGTACTTCCGGCGGTACCTGAAGAACTTGTTCGGCGCGATGAAGTTGCAATACGATGAGCTTGAAAAAAGTGGCCTGGAATGGGTGGCCGTGCGGCCGGTCATCCTGGACGAAGGGCCGCGCAAAGGCCACTACCGGGTGGCGCTGCAGGATATTCCCAGCCGAGGCTACCGCATCAATACGGGGGACGTGGCGGAGTTCATGCTACAGCATTTGACAGACGGCGAGTTCGTGCGGAAAGCGCCCGCGCTGGCGTATTAGGACAGGTCGGGGAGGTCGGAAAGGTGGCAGAAAAGCATGGGTGAAGACAGATATACCAAAATCCCATCGTCCGGGTGGAAGAGTCTCTACAGGGTCGGCGGGGCAGCGGCCCTGGTCGCAGGCATCCTGTTCAGGAGGAACCTGGCGGATGAATACTTCCTCTTGCGCAGCCTGGGGGTCTTCCACAGCGGGCCGATGGCCATCCCCGGCAACGCCCTGGCGTGGTTCACGCTGCTGCATGAAAACCCGTTCCTGGGGCTGACCCTGCTCAATCTCTTCGACGTGGTCAATTATACCCTGGTCGGGTTAATCTTCCTGGGCCTGTACGCCGCCCTGCGGCGGGTCAATAAAGGGAGCATGACGCTGGCCCTGGCGATCGGGCTGGTGGGAGTGACCGTCTACCTGGCCTCGAACCAGGCCTTCGCCTTGTTGTCCCTGAGCGACCAATATGCCGCGGCAACCACGGATGCGCAAAGGTCGCTGTTCCTGGCGGCCGGGCAAGCGCTGCTGGCCATCCAGAATTCCGGCGCCACCTATGGGAACGGCATTTACACAAGCTATCTATGCGTCACGCTGGCGTGCCTGCTGATGGCCACTGTGATGCTGGAGAGCCGGGTCTTCAGTAAAGTCACCGCCTGGTGCGGCATCCTGGCAGCCGTCTTTGGGTTGGGCTATTACATCACGGCGGCGTTCGCACCGCAGTTAAATGCCATCCCCATCTCCACTTCCGCCCCGTTCCTGCTGATCTGGTATATCCTGACCGGCCTGCGGTTGCTGCGGCTGGGAGCGGAGGCGCCAAAAGAATAGAATAGATCGGCTGTGCTGCTAGTCGAAGGAAACCCCCAAGACACAAACTGCCCCCTAGCTGGTTTTAACGGAATGTTTCTGCTGATACATCAGTGCATCCGCCTGGGCGATCAACTCATTGACAGTAGCGGGAGATTCCGGATCGCAGCGCGCAATGCCCATGCTCATGGTCAGGTGATAAGGCCGCCGGCCCTGCAGATTTCGTTTCTCCAAGCCGGACTGGATGCGGTTTAGTATGGTCTCGGCACTTTCCAGAGAAGCATCCACGGCCAGAACCACGAACTCATCACCGCCCAGGCGGGCCAGGATATCCGCATCGCGAAAAGTTTCCTTTAAGATGGCAGAGACTTCCTGCAAAGCCAGGTCACCCTGGGCATGCCCATGCGTATCATTGATGCTCTTCAGATGATCCACATCGCCGAAGAATAACAGCATGGTGCGGTTCGTCCGGCGGGCCATTTTTATTTCCTGTTCGGCCAGGAGGGTGAAGCCGCGCCGGTTGTACAACCAGGTCAAATCATCAGTCAAGGATAGGTTGCGGATCTCCTGCTCCATGCGCTTACGCTCGATCGCCTGGGCCACCTGGGTGGAGACGAATTCCAAGATGTTCAGCCCATCCTGGTTGAAATGGACATCCTCACGGTAACTTTGTACCGCAATGACCCCGATCAAGCGTTCATTCACTTTCAATGGAACGCCCAACCACTCCACGCAAACCGTTCCCACCATTTCAACATCCTGCCGGGCAAGCTGGTCCAGATCCTGACGGGTGGCCAATAAGGAACGCTCGGTACGAATGATATACCCGGTCAGGCCCTGCGCAGGGACCGGCGACAGCGGCGGCTGATCGAATTGATCAATATAATAAGGGAAGCTGACCAACCCAGTGGCAGGGTCAACCAAGGCGATAAAGAAATTCTCGGCCGGGATCAATTCCCCCAGAATGGAATGGATGGAACTGTAGAGGGCGTCGGTCCCTTCGCTGGTTATTGCAGTCTGGGTGATCCGGTAAAGCGCGTTTTGTACCGATTCAAAGCGTTTCCGGTCGGTGATGTTATGGGCCACCCAGAGAGTACTTTCTTCCGTCAAGGGGGAAATAGAAGCCACAAACCACATGCTGCGACCGCCGATGGGAAGATCATATTCGATCTCTACGGTTTGGCCGGTATCCAGAACCTGGTTTATGGCGCTCATAAAGGCATCCACCTGTTCAGGCGGGAAAAATTCCCGGATCGGTCTGCCGAACAGTTCCTCCGGCGTCCCGATGAGCAGTTCCGGACTGCTGGGAGCAACCTGGCGATAGACGCCGTTGCGATCGATCACCAGCACCACATCGTGCATGGAGGCAAACAAGGCACGCATTTCAGCCTCGGATTGGCGCAGCGCATCCTCCGCCCGTTTGCGGTCAATCGCAATGGCCACCTGGGTGGAGACAAATTCCAGCATGTGCTGCTCACGTTCGGTGTATGCTTTTGAATCGGTATAGTGTTGCACCACCATGGCACCGATGGTTTTGCCTTCGATCATCAATGGTACACCCAGCCAGATGGCAGAAGGGACACCCAACAGGATCACTTCCCCCCGGCGTTCCAGTTCGTCATGGACTGCCTGCGTACATAACAAAGATCTCCCGGTTCTCAAGACGTAGGCGGTCAAGCCTTTCCCGGGTTGGATACCGCCCATAAAGGGCACATCTGCAGCATCCTTGAAATAGGGAAAGTGCAGGAGATCATGGGCTTCATCATAGAGGGTGATATAAAAATTTTCGGCCGGCATAACGGAGGCGATGATCTGGTGGATCTGCGGATAGAGTTCATCCAGGGAACGGGTGGTTTCGGTGGCAGCAGCGATCCGGTAGACTGCTTCCTGGAGAGTTTGCGCGTGCCGGCCGCGTTGCAAATCAGCATCCATGTTTGCCCCAATAAGGGAAATGCTGAGGATGAGGACAATCAACACCACCACTACCGAAATCAGCAGCTTCAAGACCGGAATACCAAGCCAGATAGCCGGCATCTCGGCCAGAAACCCCTCGGTCAGGATGACCAGGGTCAAAATGGGAACAAAGGCGCGTAACAAGCGTGCCTTAATGGAAGGCCCGATAAACTGACTGGCAGGCCAACTGGCGGGTCCCTCATGCAACAACAGCCCCAGGCCGAAAAAGCAGAAAGAAATTGAGGTTGCGAGCGACAACGGGATGGACAGATCCTGATAGGATGGCAGCACACCGAAAATGAAAGTGAGGATGGCGATACTGCTGATGGTAAAGATGACCAAATTCAGGATGGCGGCAGCTCTTTTTGCGAGGACGCCAGGCTTTTCCCAGGTAGACAGGAACACGGCCGGGATCGCCAGGAAGAACCCCAGGGAGGTGAGCGAGGAAATGCGCCCGTTAGCAAACGAACCCGGCGCGGACAAAGCCGGGTAGAGCCATGCCTCGAGATCGGGGCCGCGGCCGGTAGTGCTATGGATAACCAGGAAGATAACGACAACCAAGATCGCCATCAATGCGGCCCGAACGGAGCGTTCCACCCAAGGCTGGCCGGATGCATATATTCGTATAAACCAGAGCGCGCACAATGCCAGGAATATTAATACAGTGGCGGGAGCCATGGGGAGGTATCCGGGAAGCAGGAGAGGCAGAAGCGGTCGGTGAATAAGCCAGCCGGTCAATCCGAGCAGGTCGATGACAACAACGAGCAGCATAAAAAAGACTTCTACTCGTTTGAAAGAGGAGTTATTCCCATCATATTTGCTTAACAGCCGAGGATTGCCCTGACGATCCATAGTTAAATCATTTCCAGCCTTATTCTAATTCTTAACTTAGCGAAAATTATTGGAGCACACCATTTTGAGCGCAGGCACTTTAAATCTGATCTCCTCCTGAATTTTCGGATAGGATCTTTAGGAGAATAGGGTATCATAGACTGATAAAGCCGTAAAGGTTCGCTGGGTTTACATTCTACCTACTAATAGGAGAGTATTGATCGGCGTACGGCGTATGACCGGGAGGCAACCTTGCGGGAAAACCTGCAAATGTTGCGTGAAGCCGGTTTTTTGAACGTAGAATGTATCTATAAGAATAGTTTCTTGGTTGTCTTCCTGGCAATGGAAGGATAAAACGTTTAAAATAAGGTCATAGCAATCCTTTTGGATGAAACAAAAACCAACGGCCCCTGATAGCCAATTCGTTGGTCAAGACTCTCCGAGGAAAGGAAACATAAAGATGAACCGCCGCGATCTTGTACTCGATCTTTTGCACAACGGGAGCACCTCCCGGTATGTTCCAGCCGCCTTTTTCATGCACTTCGACAGCGCACACCACCAGGGCCAGGCAGCCATTGACAGGCACCTGGAATTTTTCCGCCAGACCGGCATGGATTTCGTCAAGATCCAGTATGAGGGCGGTTTTCCGGCTTGCCCGCCCATCCGCAGGGCGGAAGATTGGAAGCACGTTCCCCTGGTCACGGAAGAGTTCTTCGAAGCGCCTCTGGGTGTGGTTGCGGGGCTGGTCAAAGCCGCCAAACACGAAGCCCTGGTAGTGATGACACTTTATTCGCCTTTCATGTGGGCGGCCCACATCGGGAAGGATGCGGATATGGCCGCACACTTGCAGGAGAACCCGGAAGCGGTCAAGCAGGGGCTGGAGATACTGACCGAAAACGTGCTCAGGCTAGCACGCGGCTGCAAGCGCGCCGGTGTGGATGGCTTTTACGCTTCAAGCCAGGGCGGGGAGACCTTCCGATTCGGAGCCACGGACCTCTTCCGAAAATATATCAAGCCGACCGACCTGGCCGTATGGGATGAAATCGGGAGCTGCCCCTTCAACATCCTGCATATCTGCGACTATGAGGGCGGGTATGCCGACCTGAGCCCGTTCCTGGATTACCCCGGCCAGATAGTCAACAGCAGCCTGAAGCTGGACGATCGCAGCCTGACGGCCAAAGAAGTCGCGCACCTGTTCGGGCGGCCCTTCATGGGCGGGCTGGAACGCAAGGGCGTACTCGCGACGGGGGATGCGCAGGCGGTCCGCCAGGCAGCCGGAGCAGCGCTGGCAGAGGCGCCCGAGCGCTTCATCCTGGCGGCGGACTGCACCGTTCCGAACGAGACGCCCTGGGAAAATTTGAAGACGGCCATTGAGGTCGCACATGGACTCTGATCTCATTCCGGCGGTTTGCCCAAGTTGTGGCGGGACCCTCCAGGTCGCCCCCGGCACTGATTTGATATCCTGTCCATACTGTGGAACGGAACACATTATCCGGCGCGAAGTGGGCGGCTCGGTAACGCTCGAAGCGTATGCCCGGTGTCCCTTATGCAAACGGAACGACCGCTCTGAAAAAGTCTCCGGGATATTAACCGGCCAGACTACCCGGTCAGAAAGTATTATTCCAGAACAACAAGTCTATACTGACAGCCAGGGGCATGCGCATACCAAGTCCGTAAACGTTCCGGTGCGGAGCGTACAAACCTCCGACCTGGCCCGCCGCCTGACTCCGCCGGACCGCCCGGCGGCTGCGGCAAAGGGTGGAAGCGCTATTTTTATCTTGATCGCCGGGATCATCCTGGCAATTCTGGGAATATGCGGTCTTTTTGTTTCCATTACAGGCCTCGGCTCCAGTTCCTCTCCTTCGCAATCTTCAATTCTTGCCGGTAGCTTGATCTGCGGGGCGATCCCCTTTATCTTTGCCGCAGTGCTGTTGATCTACTGGTTCTTCTCCCAAAAGGAGGAAAAAGAAAAAGCTGTTCAAAAACAGGCCAGCGCAGCGGCTGCAGCCCAACAATGGCAAGCCGCCATGGCGCGCTGGGAAAAGCTTTACTATTGTGCGCGTGACGATGTCGTTTTTATTCCGGGTGAAGGAACCAGCGCCACGCTGGCAGATATGCCGGGATATCTAAACGCGCAGCCAAGTAACAAACAGCCAGGCGGCGTGGTATGATTCTTCCAACTATCTATATTCTGAGGAGAAAATATGATCAGCGTTGAAATCAAGCAGGATGACAAGGCCGTTGGCATTTTGACGGCGGCCGAGAAAGTGTTCAAGACCGGTTCGCGCGGGTACTTTGGGATGGGTAAACTCCAGATCGGCGAGAAGCGCTACCAGGTGCAGGTGCAGTTGGTGGAGATCGGGTCAAAGCCGAAGGCGGAAGAGGCAAAATAAGCCTGGCGGATTTGGATTTATAGACTTCCGAAGTTTTACAAAACTTCGGAAGTCTGAATATTATGGACAATTTAAGTAGTATTATTTATAATATCTTCATTCATAAATCGTATTTGGAGGAACCAGAATGCCTGATTTTCAAATATTCAAGAACGAACCGGATATCCGTTCCTTTCCAGCCGGCCAGGTGATCTTCAGCGAAGGCCAAGCCGAAAGTTGGATGTATGCCGTCCTGGAGGGGGAAGTGGAGATTACCAAAGGGCAACGCGTGCTGACGGCCCTCACCGCGGGGGGCGTGTTCGGAGAAATGGCCTTGCTGGACCACAAGCCCCGCAGCGCCACGGCCACGGCCAAAACAAATTGCCGCCTGGCAGCCATCACCGAGCAGCGCTTCGTAAAACTGGTCTCGCAAAACCCGCTTTTCGCGTTGGATATGATGCGCACGCTGTCGGAACGAATCCGCCATGACCTTGAAAGCTAAGAGTACATTCGATCTCAATCCGACCGTGCACTTCCTGGATGAGCTGAGCCAGCACAATTCCAAGGCCTGGTTTGACATGAACCGCGCCGCCTACCAGGCGGCGCGGGTTCCTTTTGAAGGATTCATTGACTTTCTCATTGATGAATTCAGGATAGCGGATAATTTACAAGGCCTGTCGGCGAAGGAATGCATCTTCCGGCTCAACCGTGACCTGCGCTTCTCAAGAGATAAAACGCCGTACAAAACGAATCTCGGCGCAGTGATCGGGCCGGGCGGCCGGAAATCCACCTGGCAGGGATATTATGTATCCATCGAGCCGCACGACCGTTCGATGATCGCGGGTGGGCTGTATATGCCCAGCCCGGAGCAATTGGGGCGCTTCCGGCAGGCGGTTTCCCAGCACCCGGCAGCTTTGAAGCGCATCATAGGGGAGCCAGCCTTTGTGGAACAGTATGGAAAAATCGAAGGGGAGCGTCTCAAGACCGCACCGAAAGGCTATGACCAGGACCATCCTGAGATCGAACTGCTGCGGCTCAAACAAATCACCGTCCTCCATCCCCTGGAGGACCAGGCAGTCCTGGCAGAGGATTTTGCGGAAAAGGTGATCAGGGCCTGCCGAGCGATGCGGCCGTTCCTGGATTATCTGGAGGAAGTGCTGCAATAAGAGTGTGGGGCCGTTTCCTTTTCGGCATCAGGAACAGCAGGAAGCCGAGCAGACGCAGCCCGGCGCTCACCAATAACGCTCCACCCAGGCCGATGTAGGTGGCCAGGGTCGTGCCGACCAGCGGGGAAGCGATGGCGGAGAGGTACTGGATGCTCTGCTCCAGGGAAACCAGGATGGCACTGTACTCATCCGGGATCGTCTTCATATATTCATCAAAGAAAACCAGGTCCAGGCCGCCCTGGAAGAGTCCGGCAATGGCGGTATAGAGGATGATCGGGATCACGCGGTGGGAGCTGGCGGTCAGGAGCGGGTAGAGCACCATGCCGAGCGTGGTCGCCAGCAGGACGAAGCGTCCGCCGCGCCGGCGCGAGACCCATGGCCAAAGCAGGTAGCCGCCCAGCATAAAGAAGGTGAAGGTCATGTTGATCACGCCGATGTTGGCATCCGAGGCCCCGACCACACGCACAAAGTAGAGCGGCAGGATCGGCGCAGCCAGGGCCACGGCGGAGAGATAGACGAAGCGCTTTAGCGAGATGGCGACGAAGTCCGGGTAGCTGCGCAAGAGGGTCAGGGTATCCCGGATGGTCTGGCGGGCCGTTTTGGCGGTGGCAAGCGGCGGAGGGGTCTGATCCGGCAGGCTGATGCGGCTGGAGAAATAGAAGCTGATCAGCCCACCCAGCGAAAGGCCCAGGAACATGATCTCGTAGTTGAGCGGGAAGGGGATGCGGTCAAGAAATTCGGTGACAACGAAGGTGGCGGCAAAGTTGGTGAAACCCAGGATGGCCCAGCGGCGGCTGAGCAGGGCGTAGCGGCCTTCCCTGCCGGCCACGGCGTTCATCACCACGGTAAAGCAGACCGCCAGGGCGGTCTGAGGCAGGGTGGCAAAGGCCCAGATGACCAGTGTGGCAACGACCGAGTTCGTGCGCGGGATAATCAGGGTCACCAGGCCGGTCAGGGCATAGCACGACAGGACCATCAGGCGCGACAGGCTGAACCAGGGGACGATCTTGCGGCGGGTCTGCAGGAAACGGCCAACGAAGAAGGCCAGGACCACGCCGGCCAACCCGGGCATGGTGGTGAGCAGGCCCACCTGAAAGTTGCTGGCCCCCAGGCGCGCCAGGAAGACCGGCAGGAAGGGCGCTGCCGCGGCCCCCAGCCCCACACCGATGGCATCAATCTGGACGTTGCGGAAATTGCGCTTGCGGATATCGAGAGAATTGTCAGGAGAAGAAGCAGCCATGCAACCCGAAGAAGTGCAAAGGAATGAGGGTGATTATAACGCCCCCAGGGAAAACGGATGAAATTTCCCAAAATAGAAAGCGCCCCTTGTGTTTCTTACTCACAAGGGGCGCTTTTGTTTCAGATACCACTGTAGGGTCAGTTTCTGACTAATGCACTCGTGTAGTACCTATCCGAAATTCGGAGGAGGTCGTATTTTGAGTATGTGCGGCAAAGCCGCACATACTCAAAATGCGGTCTTTCAATAATTTTCGGATAGGTTCTCAGCTTTTTCCGGGCTTCAGGGCGGACTTATGGGAGGGAAAACACAATCTCGAAGGTAACATCCGTCTGCAGGTCGGTCTGATAGAAGATATTTTGATCCTGCACCACCGCTCCGGTCGGGGCGGCCTGGACCGTGGCATTGTTCGGAAGATGCACGCGGAGGGTAAGCGGGACCGCCAGGGTGCCGGGTTGCTTCTGCACAAACAGGTGGTAGACGGACTGGCCGGCGCTGGATTGGATAACGCCCGCAGGCAGGGCAAACTGGAAAGTGGTCACCAGGGATTGGCTGCCCGGAACCACCTGCAAGGTGCCGAAGGCTTGCACGCCCGCAATCCCGTCGTTCGATAGATCATCCACACGGGCCGGCACATCCTGCTCGAGGATCGTCCAAATGGCCGGGACGAACTGCGGGGTGGCCTGCAGGAGCTTCGTCCCGCTCGCCGTATAGACACGCATGTAATTCCAATAACAGTCTGTGATGGGATAATCGCGTTCATCCGGCAGCCAAAAATGATGCTTCAGGCTGCAGATAACAGGAGTGGCATTATTTAAATGCACAACCGCCAGCATACCGAGCGGAGCAGCCGGTTTGGTCAGGTCAACATCATAAACCAGGCCGGACTGCACGACCGCGTTGGTTTTATTGAAACCAACATTGGTATCCACCACCATAAGAAAGTCACCCGTCTCCGGGCAGACGGCTCCAGCCCAGCAATATTGGGCCAGGATGTGTGTCATGGATGGGTCGTCCACTTGCAGCAACAGATGGTGCTCGTTCAAAACTTGCAGCAGAACGGTAACCAGGCGATCCGGCGGTACGGCTCCGCTGAATATTTTTTCCATCAGCGCCTGCGCGAGCAGACCCATAAAATCTTTCCGGTTCCAGTCCGGCGGGGGATTTGCCGGCGGGGTTTTTGCGGCGATCATATACATTTTGACGTTGTTCGCATCGATCGAGTAGGGCACGCCGGCAAGTTGGATCGGCCCGGTCGCGCCCAGGAGCTCCACCAACATCTGCTGGTCAAATGCGATCACCCCATTCACGGGCTGCGGATCGGCATAGGAATACAGGTTCCTGGCATAGGCGGCGGTGGTGGGAAAGTTCGTGAACCAGCTTGCATCCCGCAGGACCAGGACCGGCGCGGCCATGTACTCCTGGAGTTCCCAGGGAGCGACCGGGTAGGGTTTGGCCCAATTGTCAAAATTGTATGAATCCTGCAGGGCCAGGTTGCCGATATGGCCATTATCCACGCGCAGCGTGCCAGCAGCCGAGATCAGGCCTCCGCTGGCGCGCAGTTCATCTTCATTTAAGGCCAGCACCAGGTAGGTCTTGGGGCCCTCGCTGGTCGCCCCGAGCAAGCGCGGGGCCTGCTCAGCCACTTCCAGCCCTTGCTCCAGCAGGGGCATGAGGGGATCAACGTCTTTCAGGACCAGGTCCTGCACTGTGGGGGTCAGGCCGGCGGTGGAGAGGTGATTGCGGGCAACTTGCGCCAGGTCCAACTGCCGGCGGGCTTCGATCAACTGCGGCTGGGCCTGCAGCAGGACGGCGGTCAAGTGGGCCGGATCAAGGCCGGGTGAGGGGCTGCCGGCCAGCAAAGGCGCAAGGGCCTGGTAGGTCATGTCCCCGGAAGCCAGCAGGCCATCCGCCATATTCATCAAGTCTTGCACGGAAGCCAGGTCGCCGCCGTACTTCGGCACCCAATACAAGTACGGCCCCAGCCACAGGAACGGCCCGGTCTCGGCTTCGAGCGTGCCAAAGTCCTGCCGTAGCGCCGAGAGGGCCGGGCCGGCCGCCTGGACCTGCTCCAGCTTCGAGCCGGGGGCGCTGAGCAGGAGGCGCATTTGGAGCGCATCCTGTTGGACCAGCCGGGCCTGATCGTACATCCGCAGCCCTGCCAACCCGGCGAAGGCCACCAGCCCCAGAGCCAGCACGCCCAGGAACAGGAATATCCAGCAGCCCAGGCCGGGTTTACGCGGCTTTGTTTTGACCATTGGAGTGTGTCAGGCGATCCTGATGAAAGGCTAGCTTTTGAGGTCCGGCCTGTTCTTGTCGGGAACCGCAATACCATTACCCTCGAGATGGCCGGTCGTTTTCTTTCCCTGGGCATCCCTTACGCCGCCCAGCAAGGATGGGCGGATGACAACCGTTTCCGCTGTGGTAGTGGCCGGTTCTGAGGAGGGTTCCGGGCTCGTTTCAAGGTAGCCATAGGCTTTGCCATAATTTTTACGCTGGTTGTAGTAGCCGCGGTAATGATAGTTGTAGTAATGCGAGCGGTCTATCTTGACATCGTTCAAGACCACCCCAAGGATATTCGCATTGACCTGGCGCAGTTCTTCAATCATGTGCTTCAGGGCAGCCCGCTTGGTGATGCTCGGTTTGACCACTACGAGCACCCCATCCACACAGGGAGCCAGCACCAACGCATCCGTCACCAATAAGACCGGCGGGGCATCCACGATGACGGTATCGAACTGGCCGGCCAGCTCGCGCAAAATGGCCGACATCCGGTCCGAGCCCAATAACTCGGAGGGGTTGGGGGGCAGGGGGCCGGAAGTAAGCACAAACAGGCCATCGACCTGGGTCGGTTTTACGGAGCCGTTCAATCGATCCTGGTAGCGGATGAACTGGCTCGACAGGCCATCCCGGTTGGGGATCTGGAAGGTCTTGTGGATCCTGGGACGGCGCATGTCAGCATCCACGACCGCCACCCGGCGACCGCCCTGGGCAATGACACTGGCCAGGTTGGCCGTGACGGTGGTCTTGCCGTCTTCCGGGGAGGGACTGGTGACCAGGATGGTATGGATGGGCTGGTCAAAACCGGCAAACTGCAAGTTGGTGCGCAAGGAGCGAAAGGCCTCGGTGATGGGGGAACGGGGCTGCCTGGCGGTGATGAGCGTATCCCGGTCGTGCGGGTAACGGATGATGGTGCCCAGCACCGGCACACCCCACCGGCGGGTGATCTCATCCGGATCACGGATGGTGTCATCCAGGAACTCGATCAGGAAAACGCCGCCGATGGCGATCAGCAGGCCGGTCACGGCGGCCAGGACCGCATCACGAACAGGTTGGGGACTGATGGGGGTATCCACCGGCAGGGCGGTATCCTGCTGGATGATGCCCGAGGAAGACTGGGCTTCGGCCAACTGGAGCTGCCCCTCGCTCTGCAGGACGGAGGCATAAGATTGATTGTATTGGGTGAGGGCAAGCTGCAACTGGGCCTGCTGGGCCTGCCGGGATGGATCGGACGAGGCCGGGCCGAGGGCGGCCAGGGCAGCCTGGGTGGCCTGGATCTGCTTCTGGAGATTGGCCAATTGGGTTTCGATGCCTTTGCTGGAATCGGTGTAGCGGGCGGCCTGGTCGGCCTGAAGCTTATCAGAAAACACCTGAACCAATGTATTGGCAATCTGGGCGGCCCGGTTGGGATCGATATCCTGGACCACCAGGGTGATGAGCTGGGTATTCAGGACGGGCGTGGCCTGGACGGTGGCAGACTTTGGAAAGGCCGGCAGGTTGAGGCGTTTGGCCACGCCATCGAGCACCGGCTGCATGAGGATGGTATTGGAATAGGTATCGGCCAATTCTTCGCTGGTGGTGACGGTTGTGGTGTTGACCGCCTGGGAAGCGGGCGCCACGTCGACCAGGATGGTGGTGGTGGCCTGGTACACCGGGATCTGCTCGTAGGACAGCCAAAACGTCACGCCTCCGGCCAGCACGGCGCACAGCACCAACAGCCAGGCCCAGTGCCAGAGCAATTCGGCGTACATGACAAATGCTTCGGCGGTGGTGCGTTCTTCGGGTTTCGTAGTATCCATAGACAGGCTGACCTTTCTGATCTTACAACACGGAGGATTGTATCATGAAGTGGGAAGGGGGAAGAAGACGGAGGACGGGAGACGGAAAGCGGGGGGCGGAAAAGGCGTTTTATCCAGATGGGCGGGATTTTTGGGCGAAACGATAAAAAACGATGGAAGGGGGCGAGAAATTTCGGGCAAAGTGGGAGGAGAGATGAAAAAATGGCAGTTTTTAGCGGAATTTTGGCCGTTTTCAGGGATGAAGTGGGATGAAAACAGAAAAAATAAGGTTATACGAAACATGTACCATGGATCGTTACGCGGCTGGCGGGAGAAACAACGAAATTTGGCGGCCTTAAGGCGTTATTTTGCGGAAAAGGGCAGGAGCAGACACGTTACGCCAGCGTTACTACTCCGGTAGAAATTGATCTTTCATATTACAAAAATCCTGGTTGGCCTGGGCATAATCGTCCGGGCGGCCGAGGTCCATCCAATAGCCAGAGAAGGTATAGCCGCAGACCTTCTCGCCATTGGCGATCAGCTTCAGGATCAGGTCCGGGAAATCCAGATACCGGCCGGCCGGGATGTAATCGATCACACGCGGCTCGAAGATATAGATGCCCATGCTGACTGTGTAATCGGTGGTTGGCTTTTCCAGATACCCG
The DNA here is from genome assembly GCA_963837875.1 of uncultured Chloroflexia bacterium. Lineage (GTDB taxonomy): Bacteria > Chloroflexota > Anaerolineae > Anaerolineales > Villigracilaceae > UBA877. Next base: position 610,596 of record CAWIOV010000001.1, on the reverse strand, counting down.
GTCACAATGTCATCCCCGCCCCATTGCAGCACGCCCAGGTCGATCTTCACCTGGCGTTGATGGGCGGCAATGGTGGCAACGGCGCCTTTTTTCTTGTGAAATGCGATCAGTTTTTTCAGGTCAAGCGTGGTCAAGACATCCCCATTGGTGACCAGGAAAGTTTTATCGAGGCCTTTGATCAACGCGATGGGGCCGGCCGTGCCAAGCGGCTCCTGCTCAAAACTGTAGGTAATCTGCAGGCCCCATTGCGCGCCATCGCCAAAATAGGCGCGCAGGAGCGAGGCGAGATGGCCGACCGTGAGAACGACCTGGTTGATACCGGCATGCTGCATCTGGCGCAATAAGACCTCCAGAATGGGCATATCGTCGATGGGCATGAGCGGCTTGGGAAGGATGGTGGTATAGGGCATAAGGCGGGTGCCTTGCCCGCCGGCCAGGACAACTGCTTTCATAATGCTATTCTCCTTTTTCAACCTAAAAAAGAAATTTCACCACGAAGTACACAAAGGAACACCAAGGATCCAGAAATCAAGATCCTTTCGGGTGCCTTCGTGGCGTGGGTGGTCAATCGCTTGTGTTTGACTTAAAACTGGTAGACATCCGGTTGATAACGGTCGATATTCCTGGAAATCCATTCGATCGTCCGGTCCAGGCCTTGATCCAGGGACACGGCCGGTCCCCAACCCAGGCGCCGGCGCGCCAGGCGGTTATCGGAGACCAGGCGCAGCACTTCCGACTTTTCGGGGCGCAGGCGTTCAGAAGCGACGACGATCTCGACCGGCCGGCCCAGCTTTCGAATGATCATATCCGCCAGGTCCCCAACCCGAATGTCCTCACCAACCCCCAGGTTGAACACGCCGCCTTCGACCCCCTCTTTTTCTGCAGCGCAAATGAAACCGGCCACGGTATCCTCCACATAGGTGAAATCACGCGTGGTATCCAGGCTGCCCAGGTGGAGCGTGCTGCGGGTGAGGGCCTGGCTGATGATGGTTGGGATGACCGCACGGGCGGACTGGCGCGGGCCGTAGGTATTGAACGGGCGGACGGTTACGACCGGCAGGGTATAGGTGCAATAAAAACTTTCCACCATTTTATCGGCCCCGATCTTGCTGGCCGAATAGGGAGACTGCCCCTGCAGCGGATGCGCTTCCGATATGGGGACCTGGCGGGCGGTGCCATACACCTCGCTGGTGGAAGTATGGACCAGGCGCTCCACGCCGAGGTCGCGGCAGGCCAGCAGAACATTCAAGGTCCCCATGAAATTCGTTTCGGCCACTTCCAGCGGATGGACATAGGAATAAGGGATGGAGATGGCTGCGCCCAGATGGAAAACGACCTGGCAGCCCGCCAGCGCAGCCCGGATAGCCTGCGGATCCCGCAGATCCCCGGCGACCGCTTCGATGCGGGAGAAAGTTTCCGGGGCGAGCAAGCGCAGCAGGCCGGGGTCGCCGCGCGAGTTGTAGCGCACGAAGGCGCGCACGTGCGCACCTTCGGCCACCAGCCGCTCCACCAGGTGGCTGCCGATGAAGCCGCCCGCGCCAGTGACGAGGACATGTTTTTCAGACCAGGGAAAGGACATGAGACACCTTTGAAGATTTTTGATTTTTGATTTTGGATTTTTGATTGAGGATCGAGGATGGCTGGGGGAAGCCTATTTCGAAGGACCGGTAATGAGGTCAATAATATACTCGTTTATTTCCCGCCCTTCGGGGGTCGCGTAGCTGCGCAAGAGGGTAAAGCCCTGGCGCAAGTAAAAAGCGTTGACGGGAGCGTTGTTCACTTTATCGGTAAGGAGGTCCACTTTTCGTACGCCACGGCGGGCGGCTTCTTCGAGAAAGACATGCACCAAGGCCCGGCCAGTGCCTTGACCCTGTTGGCCCGGTACAACGGCGAGCGACATCAAGGTGCCGCGGTCCTTTTCCGCGGCAACCTGTTTCGGCAACGAAAGTGCCCGGAAAAGACGATAACTGGCGGAGGGTTTTTTAATAACCGCCGGAAGGGCTGCAACCCCAAAACGCCACCAACGTTTTTTAAGCAGGCGTTGGTAAAACCCGGCGGGGTTAGCGGCGCCGGCAGCAAAGCCTATGACGCCCCCGCCGGCAAGCGCTACAAAAGCCATTCCGGAAGGGTCCGTAAGGATGCCACGATATAATTCGGACAAAAAACCCGGTCCGAGGAAGGTGAGGAAAAAGCCCCGGAAGGCCTGAATGTGGACAGCCACCACATCCTTATTATGTTCCAACTGCATTGGTACTATGATCGGTTCCATCGGTAACTCCCTACATTTTTCCAAATAACTCCCTAATTTTGTAAATTGCCCCCGAGCTATTTTACTTACACAATCACCGGCTTAGTATCCATCCGAAAATTCGGAGGAGATTGCATTTTGAGAGTGTGCGGCTACGCCGCACACTCTCAAAATGTGGTCTTTCAATAATTTTCGGATAGGTGTTTAAATCTTCCGCCAGACATAGCGATTCACGTAATCGGTATAACTCAGGATCAGCCGGACCACTTTCTCGGAGACATTGGGGACGGCATAATCCTGCACCAAACGCAGGGTGCGTTCGGCAGCGCGCCCCTGGGATGCCAGGACCTTGAGCCCCTCCAGCACCCGCTCGAAGCGCATGCCGGTCAGCATGACGGCGGATTCTTCCATACCTTCCGGGCGTTCGTGCGCGTCGCGGATATTCAGGGCAGGGAAGTTCAGGATGGAGGCTTCCTCGGTGATGGTGCCGCTATCGGAGAGCGTGGCCAGCGTGTGCATTTCGAGGTGAACAAAATCAAAAAAGCCGAGCGGCTTGAGCAGTTCCACGAGCGGAGAAAGCTTGAGGCCGGTTTCCTCCATTTTCTTGCGCGTGCGCGGGTGGGTCGAGACGATGACGCGCTTCCCGAACTGCGCGGCCAGGCCGTTCAATATGCCCACCAGCCCTTCGAATTGTCCCGGAGAATTGATATTCTCTTCCCGGTGCGAACTGACCAGAAAATAATCCTGTTCCGGCAGGTCAAGGCGCGCCAAGGCCTGCGAAGCAGTGATCCCGGGCAAGTAATAGTGCAAGACCTCATACATGGGACTGCCGGTCTGGATGACCCGATCGGGAGGCAGGCCTTCGCGCAATAAATACTGGCGCGAAATGGCGCTGTAGGGCAGATTAATATCGCTGATATGGTCCACGATCTTGCGGTTGATCTCCTCCGGGACGCGTTCATCAAAGCAGCGGTTGCCGGCTTCCATGTGGAAGGTGGGGATCTTGCGACGCTTGGCGGCAATAGCGGCCAGGCAGCTATTGGTATCCCCTAGAATCAAAACTGCATCGGGCTGACTCTCCGCCAGAACATCATCCACCTTACTAATTACCAGGCCGATGGTCTCGGCGGCGTTCCTGCCGGCGGCAGCGAGAAAATAGTCCGGTTTGCGGATCTCCAAGTCATCGAAGAAGATCTGGTTCAACTCATAGTCATAATTTTGACCAGTATGAATGATGACCTGCTGCATATACCGGTCAAGCGCGGCCATGACGCGCGAAAGGCGGATGATCTCAGGACGGGTACCAAGGATGGTTGCAATTTTCATATCAAAAAACACCTTATCTAAGAATTGCGGGGTTCACCTATCCTCCCAGCCCCCTTCCCGCGGAAAGCACGCGGGACTTTCCCTGATAGAGAAGGGGGGGAGTATAAGGCGGCGGGGGTGGTCCGGTTCAGACTTTCTCATAAATTGTATCCGGCCGGTCGGGGTCGAGGATCTCATCCGACCAAAAAAGGGTGACCAGTTCGCCAGGACCGATGTTCTGAATGGAATGGGTATAGCCGGGCGGAATATCCACGACGCGAAACTCTTCGCCACGCACGTGCACTTCGATCTGTTGCGTGCCGAGAATGGGCCGGAAACGGATGAGCGCCTCGCCTTCGAGCACCAGGAACTTCTCCACCTTGGTATGGTGGTAATGGTTGCCACGCGTAAAGCCGGGATGAGTCCGGGAGATAAAGACCTGCCCGATCGTGGGCGCTTTGATAAACTCAGCCAGGCTGCCACGTTCATCTGACTTGATGGCCAGAGGATAGGCGAAATCGGCCTGATCCAGGTAGCTGAGATAGGTGGCATACAGGGCACGCATGAAAGGCCGGGAGAAATCGGGCAAATACAGGCCGGAGCGCACCTGGCGGAAGGACCGGATGGTTTCGGCCAGCGCGCCCAGGCTGATCTGATACGAAACCAGCGGTTCCGCAAAGCGGAAGCCCGGCGTTCCCGGGTTAAGCTCGCCCAAAAACGCCGCCACCACGTCATCAATGTAGCTCAACTCGAGCGTGCGGGCCGGATCGGAAATGGACAGGGGCAGGTCGTGGGCCACGTTATAACAGAAGGTGGCTGTGACGGCGTTGTAGTTGGGGCGGCACCACTTGCCGAACAGGTTATAAAGCCGGTAGACCACGCATTCCGCGGCGGAAGCGGCGGCGAAATCCCGCAGGAGCGCTTCGGCGGCCAGCTTGCTGCGGCCGTAGGGATTATCCAGGCCGGCCTGGAGCGAGGAGGAAAAAACGAGCTTGGGGGCCCGGCCGAGAGCCTGCAGCGCCGAGCAGATCTGAGCGGTGAAACCGGCGTTCCCGGCCTGGAATTCTGATTCGTCCCTGGGCCGGTTCACGCCGGCCAGGTGAAAAATGACATCGGCGGCCGCCAAGGCACGCTGGAGTTCTTCCGGGGAGCTGTCCAGGTCGTATTCGGACAACACAACACCGGATTGCCGGCGCAGCGCGGCGCACAAATTCCTGCCAACAAAGCCCTTTGCCCCGGTCACCAAGATATTCTGCATACGATCTCTCCTTATCAACGGCCTCACCTGGCGATAAATCGCCGGGCTACATTTACAAAGCCGTCTGAAGACGGCTGAAAACATGGATAGAAATCTCTTCGAGTACAGGCAGGCGGTTTTCAGAGCCTCAACCAGGTAGATTTATTCACTGGCAAGGATCGTGGAACAAGTTGCCGAAGGCTCACCTGATCATGCTTCGACCGGCTCACCGCGGAGGGCCCGCTGGACACAATCCAATTTCAGCAACAATGTCCTCATTTCATCCAGGTCAAGCCGGTGGGTATTGTGCGAATTGTAGTCTTCCAGGGTGGAAACTTCCGGCTGCCCCTCGGTGAAGTAACTGGCGTAGTTCAAGTCGCGGATATCGGCCGGGACACGGTAATAGCCGCCCAGGTCCTCGGCATGGAGCATTTCTTCGCGCGTCAAAAGGGTCTCGTAGAGTTTCTCGCTGTGGCGCGTGCCGATCACCCGGATGGGATTATCCGCCTTCAGGAGGGTCTTGAGCGCCAGGGCGAGGGTCTCGAGCGTGGCGGCGGGGGCCTTCTGAACAAAGATATCGCCGGGCCGGGCATTTTGATAGGCATACAGGACCAGGTCAACCGCATCGTCAATGGTCATCATAAAACGGGTCATGTGCGGATCGGTGACGGTGAGGGGCTGGCCGGCCTGGATCTGGCGCAGGAAGAGTGGGATGACCGAGCCGCGCGAGGCCATGACGTTGCCGTAGCGCGAACCGCAGAAGATGGTGCGGGTGGAACCGTACATGCGGGCCTTGGCAACCATGAGCTTTTCCATAAGGGCCTTCGACATGCCCATGGCATTGATGGGATAGACGGCCTTATCGGTGCTGAGCACGACCATGTTCCTTACCCCGCTGGCCAGGGCGGCGTTCATGACGTTTTCGGCCCCGAGAGCATTGGTGCGCAAGGCCTCAAGCGGGAAGAACTCGCAGGAGGGCACCTGCTTGAGAGCAGCGGCGTGGAAAACATAATCCACGCCCTGCAGGGCCGGCAGCAGGCTATCGGGATCGCGCACATCCCCGATGATGAACTTGACCTTGGGGTTCTTGAGCGCCAGGCGCATGTCCTCCTGCTTCTTTTCGTCGCGGCTGAAGACCCGGATCTCTTTGATAGCCGTATCCAGGAAGCGCCGCAGAACGGCGTTGCCGAACGTGCCGGTGCCACCCGTGATGAGCAATACTTCGGATTCAAACATGGCTGTTTCTTTACCCTTTCCCGGTAACAACTTCGCATAATTCGGTATAGCGCTTGCGCGGAGTCTTGCAAGATTTCCTTGATGCGAACATTCATTATCCAGTACAGCGGGCCGCCATTTCGATAATCCCAATCACCTTCGGCAGGCAGATTTCCGTGGTGAAATTTTGCAGGGCATATTGGCGACCCGCCAGGCCCATTCCCATGAGCATTTGTTCAGGCAGCCCGGCCAGCTCTTCCACCTTCCTGGCAAGCAATTCCCGGTCATCCGGCGGAATGACCCACCCGCAGCTAGCATTTTCGATCACACGGGCCGTATCGCTTTCCGGCAGGACCAGCGCCAGGACCGGCCTAGCCGCGAGCAAGTACGAAAGCAGCTTGGAAGGAACCGAGGCCAGCGACTGCGTTCCGCGGGTGGGCAGGACCAGCACATCCGCGGCCGCCAGGACCTTGGAGGTCTCATCGGAAGCCCAGGGAGTGTGGAACACAACCCGCACATTCGGCAGGCCGGCAGCCAGCTCCCGGCAGGCCGTAAGTTGGCTGCCCGACCCGGCAATAACCAGGACTAATTCCCGGTCCGTTCTTACCAGCCGCATGGCATCGATGACCGTTTCCACCCCGGCCGCCATACCAACGTTGCCGCCGTAAACCATAACGAAAGCTGCTCCTGAAACGCCGATCTCCGGCCGGAAATTGTCCTTTCCAAGCAAGCCCACCGAACCGGGATCCACCCAATCGGCGATAACATGCACTTTGGAAGGATCGATATGGCGCAATTGGATATACCCCCCGGCAAAACTCTCCGAAAGCACGATCAGCGCAGAGGCCCGGCGGGCAATCCACCGGTCGATCATCAATAAGAGTTTATTCGGCAATTGACCCGGCTTAAGCCGTCCTTGGATAACCAGGGATTTGGGATACATATCCTGCACATGGATCACGAGGGGGATGTTGCGGACCTTACAGGCCAGGCAGGTCAATCCGCCGGCAAAGATCGGCCAGGTGTTGACATAAACCACCTCGGGGCGCGGCGAGAAGAGCAAGGCCAGGCTGGAAGTCAGCCCGAAGGAAATATTTTCGAGCCAGCGGCTGAGCAGCGACGACTTTCCGGATAGAAAAGAAAAACAGCGCACCAAGCGAAAGCCTGCGGGACTGTTCTCAGTGGTGAATAAGGCACGCTTATAACCGGCATAAACCTTCCCGGCCGGGCGGTTCGGAAAGTCGGTGATCACGGTGACCTGTTGATATTGCCGGATTAATTCATCCGCCAGGCTTGCGCTTGTTTTTGCTGATACAACCGGCTCGGGAGAAAAAACGCAACTAACAATAATCAGTTCCATGAATTACTCAGAATGATCAAGCCATACCTTCAGGCATACGATCATTCGGGTCAAGTTCACCATTATGGATAAGAATTGATTTATGCTTGATAATCTGCTCGGGTGATAACCGCATCTTAATTACTTTGGCAGGTATGCCTGCCGCAATAGAATAACAAGGAACATTTTTATTTACGACACTCCCAGCCGCAACAATTGAACCACGACCGATATGGGCCGGAGATAAAATAATAGCCCCTTGGCCAATCCAAACATCATTTTCAACTACGATCTTGAACTGGTCACCCCGCCCCGAATCCCATATAGCTTTCCCAACTATATCAAAGAGATGATCGTCTGAATTAATGAAGGCGACATCGGAGGCGATCAAAACCTTGTTGCCGATCTCTATATCGCATAAAAATGTACATCGATATCCTATACCCACATTGTTTCCAAGAATAATGTGCCGATGAGGTGACCAAAATGTAGTTGATGATTGGCAATGGATATTTTTACCCCTGTGAATCCATGGATATTTTATGTCGAAAATGAATATATTCCGCAGGATATTCAGAAATTCCTTAAGTTGTTCGCGCATATTCTTTTACACCAATTGCTTTATTCCCTTTTTTGAAATAACTATTTATAGCTTCCAGATGAGATTTACACACATCCTCATAAGTATAGGGCCGGATGGTTTCCAAAGAATTTTTAGACATCATCAGGCGCAAGTCGTCATCATCCAAGATTCGAACGATTGCCTGGTGTAATGCATTTATATCGCCGACTGGAATCATAAACCCGTTCACGCCATCCGCGATCAATTCAATTCCCGCAACACACATATTGGTGGTAATGACCGGCAATCCACATGCCATGGCTTCATTAACAACCAGCCCCCAGATATCTTCCCCGGTTGGCAATATAAATAGGTCAGAGGCCCGAAGGTATCGCATCACCAATTCTTTTTTAAGAAAGCCGGGAAAAATAACATTCTTTAATTTAAAGTTCAGCAACCAACTTCTTGTATTCAAATTCCAGGTCACCAGAACCGACAATCATCAATTGATAATCCTCCGAAAAACCCGACCATGCTTTAATAAGTACATCCACCTTTTTTCGGGCGATAAAATTGCCAACCGTTATTGCTGTCTTCTTGTTTGAAAACCCCAGCTCATTTCTCAGCTTTCGTTTTTCCTCAATACCACAGACCGTATTGGCTACATCCCTTCTAAACAGCGAAGTAAAGTGATGAAAGTAGATGTTTTCCTTTTTTGCCCCGAAATACTCGAAATATAGGCTGGCCATTTTACCGCTTGCCAAACAGACAGAAGCATTTTTTATTAAAGCTTTTTAATCATCCCTTTGATTACGTTCCGATTAATAAAGGCACCATCACAATTAATAAAATACGGCACTTTGATCAACCTGCATAATATTGCCAATAGCAAAGATTTTAATGTTGAATAATCATACAATATTACTAAATCGAATTGTCTTTTGGTTAAGGCTTTCCAAACCTTTCCAATTTCGATCAAATTTCCTTTGGATTTATCGCTGAGCAAATAACCTGAAAAAGAAATGAATTGATATGAGAACCATTCATTTGGTCTATTGGCATATTTATTTGTTTCGAAAAGAACGGTTAAATTGATCTCTTTTCCAAGCTCATTAAAAACCTCGACTCGATATGGGGCCGGAAAAATTGCCAATATTAATATTTTCATTTCTTTACCAAAGTTATACGATGCACCCGATGTGTGTAGAATTGGTAATGCCCTAGCCATTTATTTGTTCTTCGCCTGTTATTGATTGAATGGCCTTCAAAAATTTTAGTCTTACTTCAATTTCATTATGATTTTTTAACGCAACCTGGCGAGCCTTTTGAATTAAACGAGTTCGTAAATTATGATCACCACTTAGCAGGCGTAATGCGTTTACCAATAATTCTGCACGCTGTTCATCCAATACATAAGCCCAACCTTCCCGCTTTGCGTAATCTACTACGCCTGCCAATGGAGATCCATAAGCTAGAATTGGCTGTTCACTCATCATATACAAGTGTGATTTTTGGGATATCGAATAGCGAATTTTTTTTGCCATTTTAAGATTGAAAGTTTCAGGTAAAAACAAGATATCAGCTCCACGTAAATAAGACGGTAGCTGCTCATGCGATAGAGGGGGAAGGATTTGTAAATTCTTTTTATCCAATAATATATTGGTGGCTTCAAATGGAAGTGAGGTTGTGAAAGCGGTAATCGTAATCCGCAAACCTTCTTTTTCCAACCCTTCAGCCGCCGCGGAAAGGTCCAGAAGTGATTTCCAACGCTCAAAGCCTAATCCGCCCGAGTATATGACCGATATTACATCCTTATCAACAATGCGGCGTGGTACAACGGATGTAAACCGCTCAACGTTATCACAAATCATTACAGTCTCGAACGGCACTGTAAACTGCTTCTGATAATCTACTGCCATTCGATCGCAGATTGCCAGCCGAATGGAAGCCTTTTTTATTAATTTTCTTGCAGTTCGAATGACTATTGGATGAATAAATGGATTATTCCAATATAGATAATTCGGCCAATCATCGGTCGTTTGAAAAACGATTGGTATTTGGAACTTTTTCGAAATCATTAAAGGAAGCCAGCAAAAAGACAGATCGTAACCCTGGCAATATATTATCTGTGGACAGAAATCAACAATCCATTTTCCCAGATCCCTAGATAATTTCGGGGGAAAAATAAATTCCCACAAACCAGAATCCAGCATGATTCTTCCGATTTTACTTAGAGTAAGGATTTTCTTGTCAATCGTTTTTAACTTCTTATCCTCAACATTAAACAGCTGGCTGCTACGCCCCAAAGCAGAATTTTTAACGTTAAAAAACAAACTCCCCCAATATCTTTCTGCTGGCCCAAGGTTGTAGTTTCGGCCACAAAATTTCTCGCCATCATTTTCAGCACCAGAATATATTTGTGCAAGCGATTCTTTAGGCCAATCAGCAAACCAGCTACGCAACGACAATCCATGCTGGTCTGTCATATTCAGGCAGGATATATGAACCATTAATACACGTGGGTAATTCATACATCTTCTCTCACGATCCCGGCAACAAGCGCTTGGTTATCGCTCACTTCGGCCAGCACCTGGTGATATATATTGATCTGGTTTTGGGTTATCCTTGTTTGGTCATTACGTACCATAGCAATAGCTCGCGCATTGAGCGAAATCTTCTCTGCAAGAGCACGATCAAATAGAAGGCGTTCCAACTGATAGGCACACATCTCAAAATCGCCCGTTGGGAAAAAAAGGGCCGTATCTTCATCCTTGGCCAAGTAGGACGTTCCGCCAGTGAAAGAAACCACGGTCGGAACCCCAAGGATCATGGATTTAACCAACGCGACACAATAACTTTCGATAAAAGTGGGTAAAACAAAAGCAGAGCATTGATGCAATTCATTCGTTAGTTGATTGGCAGATAAAGGACCCAGCCAATTTACATTTGGTGCGAGGTTTAACCGATTGATCTCGCGGTTTACCCATGCAATATAACCATCGCGGCGAATGCCAGTTCGTTGGTGGTCACCGGCAATACGTAAACTTATATCGGGGAAACGTTCTTTCAATATAGCAGCGCTTCTTATAGCTACATGAAGTCCTTTAAATGGGGAAGGATACGATGCAGAACAAAATATTGTTGGCGATCCCGAAAATGTCCAAGGGAAAGTTTTAAAAAAAGGATCACGGATCGTGTGTTCATTTCGGAAAATTCGGGCGGTATGATTTATCGCTTTAACCTTGGCCTGCACCCAATCGGAGTGAATAGATATAAAGTGGTGACCGGATATCATTTCCCTTTCGAAAGTTCCCCAAACTTCAAACTGATGCTTAACCTGGAATATTGTTGTTCGCCTGATCAATTCTTTAATTCCAATACAGGCAAGCTGTTGTTGGAAAGAAAGCCCACCAGAATATACATCTGCGATAGTTGTTTTTAAACCCTGCATCTCCAATAGCACAGGCCAGCGTAGCATCTTGCGGGCTGATAATAATCCCCAGAATCCCTCCGTACCCCAAATATGAATTAGGTCAGGTGAAAACTCCTCCACGGCATTGATGATCTCTGCTATAAAACGATTTGACGGCAATCCATTCTTACCAGGTTTGGCTGCGGATGGGACAATCCATTGATGAATTTGCCCAAAATCCTGCTTGCTGGTCCTTCCCACACTTCCCAGGGCAATGTTCCCTAATTCCACCTCGCCTGAAAGGATCAGATCGTGTGCCGAAGCATCCAGCCATGTGCCAGTGGCCCCACTATCATGGTCGGAAATCACCTTATTGCTCAACCAGAGGATTTTCATGGGGTTTGCCCGGCCAGCGAATCTTGTACAAGCAATTCCTGGATATGTTGAATGAAAACCTCGCGGGAGAACTTCTGTTCGACCATGCTACGTCCACAAATACCCATAGCATCTGCCCGGGCAGGGTCGCGCAGGATATCCGCAATGGCACGGGCAACCGATTTGGGGGAGCGCGGATCAGCGAGCAAGCCAGACTCTCCCGGGATTATTGTTTCAGGGGCACCCCCATCTGTGCTGGCTATCACAGGCCGACCGCAGGCCGCAGCTTCAATATATACAATTCCAAACCCTTCACCGGTCCAATAAGGTTTTTTGTGCCGGTCAACACGGCTGGGCATACAAAATACGCCACAATGTTGGTAGGCTTCCAGCAACTCTGGGAAAGACAGCCTGCCCGTGAATATTACCTTCTTTTCCAGACCAAGCTGTCGTGCTTTGGCCCGCAAGCGATCAAGATCATCTCCGGTTCCGACGATACGTAACGTGAGGCTCCCGCCCGCCATTCTCTCCGCGATGGGCAAGCATTCGAGCAACAGATCATGACCTTTGTATCGCTCCCATCCAGTTATACGACCACAAATGAGAATCTCGCTTCGCCTGATACGTTCGGGTGTACTGGTTGGAGTAAATTGCAATGTGTTTACAAATGGAGGCAGGATATCAATTGGCTTTGTAACCCCTGCGTGAATTAACTGATCAGTCGTAAACGAACTAATAGAGACCAAGCGGTCAAGTCTATTGATCCGTGCAGCCCAACGGTGTGCTTCGTCGCCCCATGCATCTATGCCATATACCCAGATATATTTGTGCACTTTTGATAGCGATGGCAAAACGTCGAGCAATGGCAGCAAATGAGTATGGCCAAAAATTAATAGATCTCCTTTTGCAAGGTCTTTACGAATTCGATATGCAAGCAAAGGCTTCCAGAGAAAGCGGCGCCAAATTGCGCGCGGCCAGCGGGATAGACGGCTGCGCCACAAGGCATGCGGCCAGCGAAATTCCGGACTCAGGCTAACCGATTCGATCCCGGGTACCTGTTCGGGGGGTTCGGTATCGAATACTGAAAATACCTTCACATGCCAGCCCAGCGAAGTGAAGGTGGAGGCGATATCCATAGTTACACCTTCCAAGCCACCTATCCGGCTCCAGATCATGGCGAGAATAACAACTGTTCTTGGTTCATCCATCACTTATTACTTTCCATTCAACTAATTTCCTTATTTGGTGCCCGAACTTGCCTTGAAGTAGATAAATTAGTACTGGGCAATAAAGTGTTTTCAAGCACACTTGAACTTTTTTTTCTACTGCTGCTTAGACTGGGATAGACGATAATAAATACAAATGGCAATGCCGGTTGCCAATATGGATTTACTATCCCGACAACCACCAGTAAGATAACCGTCGTGAAAGCCAGCAAGGTTTCCCAATCACGCCTGCGCCAGAATTGCACAACTGCACTTCCGAAAATTATTGCTATGATGCCGCAAAGTGCTCCACCCCCTCCAAGGAGACCATATGTTCCAAGAGAATCAACCAGGGAAGAATGTCCACCGATCAAAGGATTGTTAGATGGGCGCCCTCCAACTCCAAATATGGGAGAAGCTATAAAAGATTTTATTGACATTTCATCTATCAACACCCGCGACGTCCCACCGGAACCTGGTGCATACCCCCCTGAACTTGGGTCTTTCAATGCGGTTATTACACGATCATATGCCGATGCAAATAATGGATTGCCATATGTATATTTATACCCCAACGCGACCAACACAATAATTGTGCCTGTAATAAGCAGAACTCTAAATTTATTTTTGGTCCTGAATAATAGAATCAATGCGAGTAAAGAGATAGTGGCAACACCGACAAGGAGAAGCCCTAAAGGGGTACCAAAAGATGAAAGTAAGCTTTCAATAAGGATTAGACAACAAAAGATAAAGAGCGCCAATCTAAGCAGGCCGGTCTCTTTAACAGCCTGGTAAATGAGAACCGGGAGGACGGTCACATAAATCGCATAGATGGTTTGGTTGCCATAAATCCAGGCGCCGCTTGTTAGAACATACATTTGACGGGCAATATTAACAGATGAAGCTAATACACTCACCGAAAAAATCGCCTGTACACCAGAGAAAATTATAAAAAGAATAATAAAAATACGATGGCAATTGTTATCCTGCATAAAAGCAAACGAAAAGCATATTCCCAGCAGAATCAGGATGGGAGCCACCATCAGCCTCCAATCTTTCAGCCCGCTGGCATGAACAGAATACAAGATAAATCCCCAGGCATACCAAACCGCAAATATAAAAAGCAACTTATTTTTGGAAACTCCCTTTAAGAATAAATTGAAAGCCCGATCAATTGATTTTTCCAACAACCCGGCCATTAAAGCCAGGTAAAGGATGCCCACAAAAATATATATGCCATGGCCAGAGACTGCCAGGTATGGGGTTGTATAAGCAATAAATGCCAAACTTGACAACCGAAAAAACCATGTTCTTGAAAGTGTTTTTTCGGGGCTATGAGAATTATTTGCTATATTATGATTCATATATTACTCAAACCTATCAAATGTTCTTACCTGAACGACCCGACTTGAGTAAAGGCTGGTTATGAAATAAACCCGTATAATCTTCGCAAAATTCCAATTCTATTACTATTCATTATTTTTTTAGCAAAAACGATCGGTCTACTGAATATCTCTTAGGACTCCATGCTCTCAAATTCCGAACTTGGGAACCCAGCCAGCGTCGGGACGCCAGGTATAGTAGAACTGGCAGACGCTTGTAGGCGGGATTGCGTACATCAGGCCAGGATTTCAAGCCTAATAGATATTGTTGCCATGCCAAACGATGGTACTGGTGCTCAAAACACATGGCGTCCCCCAACCAATAGCGCGCCCGTGCAACATCCTTTCCACTTACAGGCTTCCCACTAAGTTCGGGAAATAGTTCTTCCAATGGCAAGTCGCGTAGGAGGTGAGCATACATTCGTTCAGAATCTCGGCGCGCTCTCTGAGCAGAAACAACGCTTTGTTGTGCCGGATGCACATAGTCTATATGTAGAAACTCTGGAATTAAAGCCATATCAAAACTCCGGAATAAGCGGATGAGCATCTCCGCGTCTGCAGCAAGACCAAACTGCTCGTCAAGATTGCCTATTGCATCAATACAGCGCCGGCGAAAAACAATGGTACCAAAATACGGGAAAATGCGCCGCATCAATTCGCGCAACATCCGATCATGCGGATACCATTCGGTGCGATTCTCCTGAATAACCTCTCCAGCCGCATTGACATAGTTATAATAGGTAACGCATGCACCGACATTTGGCATTTCTTCCATAAGGCCTACTTGCTTCTCCAGCTTCTCAGGCAAGTACACCTCGTCATGACTAAGCCATGCGATGTATTTACCGCGAGCCAGGCACAATCCATTATTGAAGGCCGAAGCAGCACCCTGATTCTCCTGGTGAACATAGGTCAGGCGTGAGCCGAAGGATTGAGCGATCGAAGCAGTACTGTCCGTCGAACCATCATCCACCACATAAAGTTCATAATTGGGATAGGTTTGGGCCAGGACGCTTTCAATAGCTTCCCTTAAATAATTTTCTCCGTTATATACAGGAATAATGACACTAATCAAAGCACCTTGATCATGCTTCACCATTAACCTCTTTAAAGTTTAATCACTCAAATACTATCGGCAGCATTTTCTAAGAGCGCCCACAATTGAATCCGATTAATCGCGCGATTATGATGCGACCGTCCAAACTCCCATGCTTTGTGAGCCAGTGTCTTGCGCAGATTAAAATCTTTCGCCAAATCAAGCAATCCTTCAGTAAGGTTACCTGGCACTTCAGAATCCACAATCAATCCCAGGCCATTCTGACAAGCATATTTTATATTTTCAGCATATGAGGGTCCGAAGAAAAGGATTGGACGCCCACAAGCGAGGTAATCAGCTAACTTACTACCAAGAGATGTCTCTGCTATTCTACGCCATTTAGGTTCAAAACTAGAAAGCATAAGAGTAACGTCATATTGTGCTAAGAGACCAGGCAGCTCTGATTGTGGAACAACATTGTGAATTTTGCACCAAGGGTTCTTTTCGTAACTAGGCAAGAAATTAGGCGTGAAGATATCAAGTGTAACCTGACCATCAAGCTTAGATATGGCGTCTATCACGGTAGTTATTGAATTTTGATAGTATGGTTGTAGAGAACCAGTATAAATTACACGAAGGGGTAAGTTGTCGTAAGGTTGATTTAAAACTGGATGGTGGGGGTCAAAATCCGCAGAACTCCTCAATATTTGACTTTCCCCCCCCCAGATGTTTTGCAGCCTCTCCTGCATTGCGCCACTGATCACGAATCGAATCTTTGCAATACTCCAAAGACTCATCGCTACTTGTTCATAAGCAGTATTGCTGTAATAATCATCCATGAACCATACCGCGGTTGGCACGCCATTCCTAGCGAGGCTATCTGCAACCAACAAATCATATTCTGTCTGAGGACTTGCTAATACAAGATCAATCTGGTGTTCACTAATTATTTTCCAAACTTGTTTTCTTACTGATAATCTCCTCAATTCCCGATTCACAGAACTTATCAGACGAAAACGTTGGCCGCGTAGTATGATAGGCTTGATTGAAAAATAACATACTGAAATATCGCTGAAGAGAGGGGTAATTGTAGCCCCTAACTGTTCCGTAGCATAATAGACATGATGTTCTTTTGGTGGTGGCTCAAGTAATTTGTACACAATTTGGCCACCGTTCACTGGTGAAACCAGCATGGCCGAAAAAAAAAGCAAATTCATCGCGACATCCATCTAAATATTTCACGCATCGCAAAAGGCTAATTTGAAATCATCTTGGCATTTGGTTTCATAGCAATCAAATTTATATCGTACTTCGTTGCCATTGGGGGGAAAGGTACCAGTTCCAAAGGCTTTTTCCCTTGTCGATATATAGAATATCCAAAACTTGTCAAAAGATCATATAACTCTGAACTACTTGCTCCAGCAGCAAGTAACGCCTCATCATTAAATTCCACCAGTAAAGTAGGAGCATCAGCCTGAATAAGCATCTTAGAAGCACCTTTAAAACTTTACATTCCCATCCTTCAACATCAATCTTCATAAAATTAACCTTGGAAATCCCATGCTCTGATGCAAAAACATCCCATGGAATCATATTTACTTCCTCAATACCAAATCCTGAACCATCGGTTCCAGTCGGCTTCCCAAGAGTATTCCACGCATCCCACCTTTCCAAAGACACATGCAACTCTGCTTTTGACCTGTTATCAGACAAAGCTACCTTACTATACGTTACATTAGTGAATTGATTTAGTTTTACGTTTGCTACGAGACGGTTAAAGTTTTGGAGGTAGGCTCAAACGAATAAACATGTCCTCTTGCCCCAACTGCACGTGCTCCAATAACCGTATACAAGCCGATATTTGCGCCTACATCAACAAAAACATCTCCCGGTTTCAGAATAGCGCGTACAAAATATTGTTCTTTTTTTTCGAAATTATAACAATAGATATGCTCAGAGAGTTGGCTATCTGCAAACAACTCCAACTGAACATTCTTGAAAACCGTAAAGAGCAATGAACCATTATTTAAATTTGCATTCCATTGGGTAAATCGCTTCGCACGAATTTTCTCCTGCTTTTTTTGCTCTATTCTTGTTTTATAGTAATCAAAAAACGTTCCTTTTTTCCAATGATAAATCAAATGTTCAACCTCTTTAAGCATACTTTGGCTCTCCCATTACATTCCACGGAATGATGGGTGCAACAATTCCAGGGCGTTTACCACCCCCAGAAGCAATCCATAGAGGAGATAGGCTATGATCTAATTCAACCTCAAACTTAACCACAGCATCCATTTCTACAATCCAGTACATATAATGCATGCCAATGCGTGGACACAAATAATATATTCCGCCATTGAGAAACCCTGCCGGTAACATGCAATACCAGTGGTTTTTACCTAATCTGATTTTGGGCCATTGGTCAGTAGCCGTATCCGTTTGATAGCTGCGCAAAATCACAACACCATCAGGCGTCATCAAATCAAAACCTACACAAAGAGCTTTACTTTGGGTGCTCGAAGTAAACTCCATTTCTACAGTCAGATGACATTTACTGGAAAATATCTTCCTAATACTACGGTCGCCATCATGTATCCTCATGGCAGTAAGCTTAACCTCGCTATTTCCAGGCGCCAAATCTAAATCCCAAGAAACATCGTTGCTTAAACTACCTCCCTCTGCCAGATACTCAGAGATGACTTGTTGGGGCATCCCCTGATTAACAAGTTTTCCCGAAGCTAGATGCAATACCCTATTACACAGCGATTTAATCGCCTGCATATTATGACTTACAAACAACACCGTACGCCCCTCCTTTGCCACATCTCCCATTTTTCCCAAGCATTTCTTCTGGAACTCTGCATCCCCCACCGCCAACACTTCATCCACTACCAATATCTCCGGATCAAGGTGCGCCGCCACTGCAAAAGCCAGGCGCACGTACATACCGCTGGAATAGCGCTTGACGGGTGTATCAATGAACTGCTCGATCTCTGCAAAGGCCACGATCTCATCAAGTTTGCGGCGCACCTCCTGTCGGCTCATGCCCATTATGGCGCCGTTCAGGTAGATATTCTCCCGCCCGGTCAGATCCGGGTGAAAGCCCGTGCCCACTTCCAGCAGGCTGGCGATGCGGCCCTTTACACGCGCATGCCCGCTGGTGGGGGCCGTCACGCGGCTGAGGATCTTGAGCAGGGTGCTCTTCCCGGCCCCGTTGCGGCCAATGATGCCCAGCGCCTCGCCCTGTTCGACGGTGAAATTGACATCCTTGAGCGCCCAGATGGTTTCGCCATCCCGGTTGCCATGGTCTTTCTCGCCAGCCTTAGCATGGGGTTGGGCTTGCCACGCACTTTGGCCCACCAGACGTTGATGTCGCGGCTAAGGGTGCCGGTGCCGATCTGGCCTAGGCGGTAGGATTTGCTTAGATGTTCGATGGAAATAACAGTGGGCATGGTTGCTGAGAGGGGAAGAAGGAAGGAAAGGGGAGAGAGGGGTAGTGAAAGATGAAAGGAGGAGAAGCTTTGAGCTTGACCCTTTGAACTTTCAGCTTCAAACCGTATCCATGAACGTGGCTTCCACCCGGTTGAAGATGACCGCCCCGATGACGACCACCACCACCATAAAGACAAAACTATAGGCCAGGTCGGGCAGGTTGACCGTGCCGGCGCCCAGGTAGGCGTAGCGGAAGATCTCGACGATGGGAGTCATGGGGTTGGCCAGGATGATCCAGACGAAACGCTGCGGGAAGGAAGACATCGGCATGATCACGGTGGTGGCGTACATCAGCAGGGTCACGCCGAACTGCACCAGGAAGCGCAGGTCGCGGTACTTGGTGGTGAGCGCAGAGATGATGATGCCGAAGCCCAGTCCCAGCCCGGCCATCATGAAGATCAAGAGAGGCGTCATCAAGATCCAAGCGTTCGGGCGCAGCACGCTGCCGCGCAGCGCAAAAAAGCCCATGAACGCCAGGAAAAAGAGGAACTGGATCACAAAGGCGATCAGGCTGGAGATCAGGATGGAGACCGGCACGGCCAGGCGCGGGAAATAGACCTTGCCGAACAACTGGGTGTTGGTAATGAACGTATCGGAGGTCTTGGTGATGCAGGTGGCGAAGTAGCTCCACACCACCGTGCCCGACATGTAGAAGAGGAACTGCGGCAGGCCATCCGTGGGCAGCTTGGCGATACTACCGAAAATGAACGTGAAGACCACCGTGGTCAGCAGCGGCTGGATGATATACCAGAGCGGGCCCAGGATGGTCTGCTTGTAGACCGAGACGAAATCGCGCCAGACGAACAGCATGACCAGGTCACGGGCGCGCCAGAGTTCGCCCAGGCGCAGGTCCAGCAGGTTGCGCTTTGGGCTGATATCCAGGTCCCAGTAATCCGGTGGGATCTCCGTCGGGTGTTAGAAGTGGGTAATTGCATTTCTTTCTTTCATCTCCCGGCCTCATTATACCCGGCTTGAGATTCGACCGGCAGGCTCTGCTCCCGGGCTGGTATATTCGAACCCGGATCATTGACCAGGTGGGCTGCCAGGTCATTACGCAGCAGCCGCAGGCGGGCCAGCAGCGCCGCATTCCCCGGGGTGGAGAGGGCTTCCAATTCGGCCAACCACTCCAGCACTTGCGGCACCGGCACCCCCCCGTGCCAATCCGCCGAAAGCGAGTCTCCGGGCGGCCGTTCCGAGGGGAACAGGCTGGCCGAGAGCAGCTCGAACAGGTCGGGGATCAGGACGATGCGCGCGGCGGTCCGGCGGCAGCGGTTCAGGATGGCGGTGCGTTTTTCCGGCGGGATATTCCCGATGGCGAAGAGGATCACGCCCACATTCCAGCGTTCCACCAGTCGGGGGATATCGTCGCTGCAACCGATCACCCGGTTGCCATCGAAGCGCAGGCCCATTTTCCGGGGGTCATCATCCACCATTCCGATGATGGTCAGGGCCTTGCCGGGTTCGCCCTGGCGGAAGAAACCGGCGGCCAGGCGGGCCATCTCGCCTGCGCCGACGATCAGGACGCGTTCCCCCAGGTGGGCCGCGGCGCCGCGGGCCTGCAGCCAGCGGGAGGCCACGCCGGTCACCAGGCGGGTGCGGTAGCGCACCACCAGGAAACCAAAACAGGCCAGGAGACTGATCGTTATCCACAACCCGAGCGGGAGAGGCACCCAGAGGGAGGTGAACTGGTTGAGGGAGATCAAGACCAGGGTGGTGATGGCGCCCGAGGCGGCCAGGCCGAGGGCGTCGGAGGGACGCGCATACGACCAGGCGATCCGGTTCATGCCGAGCAGGGCATTGACCAGGCCAAAGAGCAGCGCAATGACCAGCGCCAGCACCACGGCGGGTCCCAGGCCCAGGTTGAGCGGGCCGGCGGTGCGCCAGATCGCACCGGATACGGCCACTGCCAGGAAGGCGACCGGCACGTCAATGAGGAACAGATAGATATGGCGGGTGAGCAACTGCCTGAGCGGCCCCCAGGTGAGCAGGTGCTCCGGGATGGGCCGTTCCCGCACCCCCGGCAGCAGGGCGACGGCGGTCAGGAAAATAATATCCAGGTCGCCCATGAAGGTATGGTCGTTGGCATAGATCTGGTCCAGGCGCAGCTTGGAGGGGGCAATGCTGCTGAGATATTTTTCCATGACGGAACCGCTTTCCAACAAGCGTTCCTCGTCCCGAAAGAAAATGGAGGCCGGGCTGGTAATGCCCGGGCGGATGGAAAGGATGGACTGGCGTTCCTTTTCCGTCCAGGTGGCAACGATATCAGGGTCTTCGGGCCGCGGGCCCACCAAGCTCATTTCGCCTTTCAGGACGTTCCATAATTGCGGAATTTCATTCAGCTTGGTAATGCGCAACCAGCGTCCGGTGGGGGTGATGCGCGGGTCGTCCTTAGCGGTGATGCGCGGGCCATCCTCGCCAACCGGACCGTCGACCATGGTGCTGAACTTCAAGATCATGAATTTCTTCCCCTGGTAGCCGGCGCGGGCGCCGCGATAGAAGACCGGACCATGGCTTGTCCGTCGGATATAGAGGGCAACCATGGCAAATACCGGCGATAAGAGGATCAATCCCAGCGCCGAGACAAGGATGTCGAAAAGCCGTTTACCGAAAGCTCCGGTACGGGCCCGGAGGTTTTCCAGGGAGATCGCTTGACGATCGATCGTAGACATAAAGTTTGATAAAGAAGCTGAAAGGAATAAGCTGAAAGGGGGGAGAAGTTGAAAGGAGGGAGAAGCTTGAAGGGCCAAGCTGAAAGGTGAAAGGGGAAGACGGTTTTGCTTTGAACTTTGAGCTTGACGCTTTGGGCTCGGTACGCTTTGAGCTTTGAGCTTGACGCTTGGCGCTTTCAGCTAATCGCACTTTGAGCTGATCGCGCAGTTACTTTTTCAGCACAGCCAGGAATTCAGGCACGGTCAGCCCGGCGGAACGGATCAGACTGCGTAATGTCCCCTTGGCGACTTCCTTATGGTCAGGCACAGACAACGTTGCGATCTGCCCTTCTTTAATCAAGATGATGTGGCTGCCCTTTTGCCTGGCCACTTTCCAACCGAGCGATTTAAAAGCCCCGACAGTTTCCCGGCCGCTCAGGGGAGGAAGGGTAGGCATTAAGCAAATACCTCCACCTGCCGGGTTTCAATGGTCAGGGGCAGACCTTGTTCTGCGCGAACTTCAAGGCAGAGTTGGATGGCTTCTTTAATGTTAGCCAGCGCTTCGTCTCTGGTCGAACCTTGGCTGACACAGCCAGGGATGGAGGGACATTCTGCGATCCAGACGCCATCTTCGTCACGGTCAAGGCTTACGATTAGTTTCATTACTATTATCCTTTTGCTTGATTCTAGTTCCTGTTTTATAAGGTGAAAGAGGGAAGCTGAAAGCTGAAAGGGGAGGACGGTTTTGCTTTGAGCTTGAGCCTTTGAGCTAATGGCGCTTTCAGCTATTGTACCGCTCTTATCAGCCCTTTCAGCATTTTTATAATTTCGATCCCAGAAGATTCAAGATTTCTGGAACGTGTCTGTGGTGATCCAATTTTGCATCTGGAATATCTCCAAAAGGGTCAGGGTTTCATAGAGGGAACCACGGGCAATGTAGAGAAAATGGGTGAATTCCTTTTTCGATTCTCTGCCTTTGCCCTACCCTTCCAGTACGTTGCGGGTACGATGTCGGCAATATTCATGGGCACTGAGGTGACGGCAGCTTCAAGCTGTTCGAGCAGGCGGTAGTGCTTGCGAGGCGTATCCAACTCATCCACCAATTGGATCACGCTGCCTGGCGAACTCCATGCTTTTTTGCCAGACCTGGAAATCTTTATAGGCCGCCTGCTCACCTTCTGCCATTCTTTCCTTTCAGCTTTCACCTTAGCGCTTTCAGATTTCAGCTATTAGCTCGTACCTATCCGCTACCAGCCATCAGCCACCAG
Organism: uncultured Chloroflexia bacterium; assembly: GCA_963837875.1. GTDB lineage: Bacteria > Chloroflexota > Anaerolineae > Anaerolineales > Villigracilaceae > UBA877. The sequence goes on along the minus strand of CAWIOV010000001.1, from coordinate 587,872 downwards.
CCATCAGCCACCAGCCATCACCTTCTTCACCGCCGCGCAGACCTGCTCCAACTGGTCATCCGTCAAGGCCAGGCCGGAGGGCAGGTAGAGGCCCTGGCGGGCGATGCGTTCCGCGACGGGGTAGTGCTCGCCCCGGAACAGGCCGCGCTCCAGGAAGACGGGCTGCTCGTGCATGCCCAGGAAGAACGGGCGGGTCTGCACGCCCTCGGCCTGGAGCCGGCGGGCAAATTCGAGCGCATCCAGGCCGGTGGCCTCATCCACCACCAGGCCGTACATCCAGTAGACGTGCCAGGCCCAGGGCTCTTCCAGGGGGATCTGCAGTCCAGGGATACCCTGCAAGCGTTCGGTGTAGGCATGGCCCATGCGGCGTTTCTTCTCCAGGATCTGTTCGAAGCGTTCCATCTGGGCCAGCCCCAGGGAGGCCTGCAGGTTGGTCAGGCGGAAATTGTAGCCCGCTTCAGTGTGGTAAAAACGGCGTTCGGGGCGGAAGCACAGGTTGCGCAAGCTGCGGGCTTTCTCGGCGTAGGCGGGATCGCTGGTAAGAACCATGCCGCCTTCACCGGTGGTGAGGAGCCTGTCGGCGTCAAAGCTGAAGGTGCTCAGGGCGCCCATCCCGCCGCAGCGCCGCCAGGTGGGGTCAAGGCCATACCGGCCCGAAAGATATTCGGCCCCGTGCACCTCGGCGGCGTCTTCGATGACCGCCAGGCCGTGCTGCTCCGCCAGGGCCAGCAGCGGGTCCATGTCCACGGGATGGCCATAGATGTGGACGGACAGGATGGCGCGCGTCCGGGGGGTGATCCGGGCTTCCACCTGGGAGACGTCCATGCACCAGGTGCGCGGCTCGCTATCCACCAGCACCGGGACGGCGCCGCACTCCAGGATGGGCAAGGCGCAGGAGATGATCGTGAAGCTGGGCAGGATGACCTCGTCGCCGGGCTGCAGGTCCAGGCAGCGCAGCGCCACCTGTAAGGCTGCCGTACCACTGCTGACCGCGATGCCGTACTGCATCCCGCAGTAGGCGGCCCACTTCTCTTCGAATTCCTCGATGAAGCGCCCGGCCGAAGAGATCCAACCGGTGCGGAGGCACTCCGTGACGTATTCCAGTTCGCGTTCGCCCAACAATGGTTCATTGACTGCGATCATACTCCCTCCGATCCTTCATCCTTTATCTCTCGTCCTCCGTGCTTTAGAAGTGTTCCTTTTCCGTCGGCGGCAGGCAGGGCGCCTACTTCATCGAAATTACCTGGCTGTCCCAGCGGTGCCAGTCTCCGTGATGTTTTTCGATGATGCGAGCGCCTTCACCGGGGGAGGTCTGGCCGGCCAATTCCAGGTCGGCATCCACCATGATGCGCACCAGGTCCCTGAAGAAGACGCGCGGCTCCCAGCCCAGCAGGCGCTGCGCCTTGCCTGGGTCCGCCTGGAGGAAGTCCACCTCGTTGGGGCGGTAGTAACGTGGATCGATCTTCACGCACTCATGCCAATCCATGTTGAGGTAGCCGAAAGCTTCGTCCAGGAACTCCCGCACCGAATGGGCCTCGCCCGTGCCGATCACGAAATCGGCGGCCTGGTCGCATTGGAGCATCTTCCACATGGCGGCGACGTAATCGGGAGCGTAGCCCCAGTCCCGGCGGGCCTCCAGGTTGCCCAGGAACAGTTCCTTCTGCCGGCCGGCCCGGATGGCAGCCAGCGCATGGGTGATCTTGCGCGTCACGAAGGTCTCGCCGCGCCGGGGCGATTCGTGGTTGAAGAGGATGCCATTCGCGGCGAAGATCTGGTAGCCCTGGCGGTAGTTGCGCGTGGTCCAGTAGGCGTACACCTTGGCGACCGCGTAGGGGCTCTGCGGCTCGAAGGGCGTCAGCTCGTTCTGGGGCGGTTTGGCGCACCCGAACATCTCGCTGGAGGAGGCCTGGTAGAAGCGGGTCTTGATCCCGCTCTCCCGGATGGCTTCGAGGATGCGCATCACCCCCAGGCCGGTTACATCGCCGGTGTACTCGGGCATATCGAAGCTCACACGCACGTGCGACTGGGCCGCCAGGTGATAGATCTCGTCGGGCTGCAGGTCGTGGACCAACCCGACCAGGCTGCCCGTATCGGTCACATCCCCGTAATGCAGGAAAAAGCGGGCGCTGCTGCGCGGGTCCAGATGGATGTGGTCAATGCGAGCCGTGTTGAACGTGCTGGCGCGCCGGACCAGTCCGTGCACTTCGTACTCCTGCGAAAGCAGCAGTTCCGCCAGATACGAACCGTCTTGACCGGTGATCCCGGTAATGAGTGCTTTTTTCATAGTTGTCGATTCATAGGTGATTTATTCATAGTTGAAACTTATCCTCTTCCATCATCCGTCTTGCCTCTCCTGTCTTTTGCCCCTTCCGACGCTCCGCCCTTCCGACATCCTCCCACAGGGATTCGGGCAGCTCTGACCGCTCTGACCCAACCAGCCTTGTTGCGCTTCCCGGCGCAAACCGGCCGGTTGTTCTTATCTGCGCGCGCTACACCTCAGATAATTCCACCGGCGCCTGCCGGCCGCGCAATACGTTGAGCAAGGCATGCACGCGTTCGTTGCCTGAAAGACCGGACCCGGCGATGGCCGCATACCCATCCGAGAAGTCCGGGTGAAGGCCAGCCATCTGCTCCAGTCCCAAGCCGGGAGTCGCCTCGCCGCCGGTGGCGTTGATCTGGTCCACCCACAGGCGGATGGTGGTGATCAGCCCATCCGGCACACGGGCAGGCTGCTCACCAAACATGACCAGTCCAGCAGAACCGGGCATCCCATCCAAAAAGAAAGAGATTTCATCTTGCAAGTCAACGTGGACAAAGAGGTGGCCGGGGAAATAGGGTTTATCCTTATGGGCGCGCGGGTTGGCCGCCTTTGCCTGAATACAGGGATAGTAAACTTCAACCTGGTGGGCAATTAACTGCCCCCAGAAGAACTCTTCTTTATTTGGCTTGCTACGCAAAACATACCAGCCTGGAGCCATAGTCCCGTTCCTTTTTGTTGGAAGAGTCAAAGCGAGCAAACAAAAGCCTTCCGAAAAAGGTCTCCCCCACGTGCCTTCTTCGTAAATTGGTTATATTTTTTTATACTTTGTAGTCAGCAATGGCCCTTATAAACAACCCAAGATGAGTTTATCAAAATCAGTAAAAACCCGCCCTGGAAATAGTATATCTTTTGACGAATCCTCTATATCAAAATGATATAATGTGCTGGTAATTTTAGATTAGGAGAGGAACCTTGGATAAATATGCTTTTGGCCAACTGGTTGCCACGCTCCGCAAGGAGTCACGCAACGAATTTGACGAACCCATGACCCAGTACGACCTGGCGGAAGCTGCCCAAATCCCGTTGATCACGCTGCAAAAGATCGAACAGGGCCGCCAGGCTAATATCAAGCCGGATATGCTCCTGAATCTGGCCGGCGCTCTTCACCTGAACTCGCGCGCCACCCAGACCTTTTTCCTGGCTTCGCTGGGCATAAAAGATAACCAGACCGTCAGGCAGATCGCTACGCCCCAGGCTGTGCTGGCCGAACTTACCAGGACCATTTCCCAGTTGCAAGCCCCCGCTTATATAATGGATGGTTTTGGGGATATCCTTGCCATCAACCCCAGTCTCCTGGCCGTGTTCAACCTGGAAATCAGCCAACTGCATGCCCCACATTTGCTCTCCCAGTACAATATAAACAGGCTACTATTTTCCCCCGAGTTTGCGACATTGCCCACAATGATGGGCGAGACCAAGTTTGAATATGCGCGCCGCTTTGTCATGCTCTATAAGTTGTGGACCCTGAAATACCGCAATCACTGGTACTTCCAGCGGCTTTTACCAGAACTCAACCGTTACGAAATGTTTCGCGAACAGTGGCAGTCGCCCTCTTTTCATGACGAAGATATCTATGTCCAGTACAACTTCATTCCTCTCAATCACCCCAAATTCGGCTTGCTTAAATTCCTGACCAGTCCGTCTCACGCCATCACCGCACAAGGCGATCTGAACCTTTTCAGCCTGCAGCCGCTGGACGCGCAGACAGCCGAAGTCTGCCTGCAGCTTGCCCGGGAATCTGGCACCAAGGCTATTCCGCTTGCGTCCTGGCCCAAGCCGGCCAAGCTGACCGGCTCGCTTGTAGCGGGGTAGAATATATGGAAAGGCCCCCGCTCTGGCGAGGGCCTGATTTCGTGCTGGGGGCAGAGGATTCGAACCTCTATTGACTGATCCAGAGTCAGCTGTCCTGCCATTGGACTAGCCCCCACTATTCCGGCCTCAAACGCCGGCATCTTTTCCAGCGGGCGGATTTTACCACGCAGGCGGGACATCCGTCTAGGTTTTCTTGCCGCAGATTCCCTTTGACGCAAGCGGGTTTCTGCCTTACACTTCACACTGGAATGAGAAGATCGGACAACTCGTTCCCCATGTTCTTAATAATAAATTACCATCGGAGGCTCTTATGGAAACAACCATGAATGGAAAAACGGTCCTGGTCAGCGGCGGGACGAACGGCATCGGCCTGGTGACGGCGCGTGAACTGGCGCGCATGGGCGCTCAGGTAACCATCCTCAGCCGGAACGCCGAAAAATGCGCCGCCGTGGCGGAAACAATCAAAACCGAAACCGGCCATCCGGTCGAGTTCATCGCGGCGGACCTGTCCACGCTGGCGGGCATCATGCAGGCGGCCGCCACCTTCAAGCAACGCCACACGCACCTGCACGTGCTGGTCAACAACGCCGGAGCCTTATTCAACAAACGCCAACTGACTTCGGACGGCTACGAAATGACCTTTGCGCTCAACCACCTGAACTACTTCCTGCTTACGAACCTATTGTTGGATGTGTTGAAAGCCAGCGCACCGGCCCGTATCGTAAACGTCTCTTCGAATGCCCACGTACGCGCTACGCTCGATCTGGACAACCTGCAAAGCGAGCGCCACTTCAGTATGATGGGAGCCTATGGGCAATCCAAGCTGGCGAATATCCTGTTCACCTACGAACTGGCGCGCCGGCTGGAAGGGACAGGCGTGACCGCCAACGCGGTGCACCCGGGTTTCATCGCCACCGGTTTTGCCCGCAATAACGGGCCTATCTATAATTTCGGCATGAAAATCATCGCCCCGTTCATCCGCAAACCCGAACAAGGCGCGCAGACCAGCATTTATTTAGCATCTTCTCCCGAGGTCGAGGGTTTAAGTGGGAAGTATTTCGTGGATTGCAAAGCCGTTAATTCCAACCCGCTCAGCTACGACCAGGCTCTGGCCGAAAAGCTCTGGCAGGCCAGCCTGGAGTTGACGGGCAAAGCAGGATAAAAAATGTAATGCAGAAAGGATGGCATGGCACAATTTTTCGTCTACAACTATACCGGTAATCCGTTCATCCTGTTCGGCGTCTGGCACCTGGTAGCGCTGCTGGTCATCCTCCTGATCAATTTTGCCGTGCTGGGTTTCCGCAAGAGTTCCGAGAAGACCCGCACCACCGTCCGTTGGGTGATGGCAATCATCATCTGGGTAAACGAAGCTTCCTGGCATATCTGGAACCTGTATTGGCACCAATGGAGCGTACAGATCCTGCCCCTGCACATTTGCAGCCTGCTGATCTGGCTGGCCGGCTTCATGTTGGTATTCAAGAGCTATCGCATCTACGAATTCGCCTATTTCCTGGGGATCGGGGCGCCCTGCAGGCCCTGATCACTCCCAACGCCGGGATCTATGGCTTCCCGCATTACCGCGTCTTCCAAACCATGATATCGCACGGCATGTTGTTGATCGCTCCCATCTATATGACCACCGTGGAGGGGTTCCGCCCCACCTGGAAATCCTTCTGGCGGGTGCTGATCGGCCTGCACATCTATGCCGCCTTGATCTATCCACTCAACCTGTGGCTGGGGACGGACTTTCTCTACCTCAATTCCAAGCCACCCACCATGAGCATCATGAATGCCCTGCCGGCCTGGCCGTACTACCTGATCTATTTGGAATTGATCGCCATCGCCACCTGCCTGATCCTGTACCTGCCTTTCATCATCAAGGATTGGCGGGCGAAGGCAAAAGCAAAGGTTACTTAAAGAATAAGACCCATCCAAAAATTCAGGAGAAGTGCGCATTTTAGTGTGTGCCCCGAAGCCGCACATACTAAAATGCGGTACTTGCATAATTATGGGGAATTTTCAGCCAATGGATAGGCGCAATTGGCCGGAATGGCCCTATAATTATAGGTGAGAGAGAGCCTATCGAAAGATCCGACCCATGCAGTAACTTTTCCGCACCCCTGACGTATATATTACCAGGCTGACCGAGAGCCTCCAGAAGGGTCGCCCTCAGAGAACCAGATAGCCTGATAGAACATCCGGGACAGTGGAGAAAAGCTGAAATTATAGCGAGGAGATTGCCGTATGGAAAAGAGAAATCGCACACAATTGGTCCTGGGGGTGCTGCTCATCCTGGTGGCGGGCTGGTTGATCGCCAGCCGCGCCGATCCCAGGCTGGCAGAGATCATCCACCTGCCGCCCTTTGTCTGGCCGATGTGGGTGGTGTTGGCCGGGGCCGCGCTGCTGGTGATCGGCCTGCTGGTAGGCGCGGCAGATATGGCCGTCCCGGCCTGCATCGTGGCAGGCATCGGCTGCATTCTGTATTACTGCAATGCCAGTGGGAATTGGAACTCCTGGGCCTACATGTGGACGCTCATCCCCGGATTTGTTGGAATTGGCAGCATCCTGTCCGGCCTGCTGGGGGAGAATTTCAAAGCGTCCGTCAGCAATGGGCTGAATGCCCTGATCGTCAGCGTCATCTTGTTTGCGGTCTTCGGCACATTCTTCCATGCCTGGAGCCTCTTCGGAGTGTACAGCGAGTACGTCCCGATCGCTTTGCTCTTCCTGGGCGGCATCTGGCTGATCCTGCGCGGGGTATTGCGCGGAAATAGATAAAAAGGAGAATCCCATGCGTCTACGCGGTAATTTATTCTGGGGCATCGTCCTGATCGTCCTGGCCCTCTTGCTGTTCGCCAGCCAGCAGAACTGGCTGCGAGGAAACATTTTCGACTACTTCTGGCCGGCGCTGGTCGTCCTGTTGGGCATCTGGTTGCTGATGAGCGCCTTTACCAAAGGGCAGCCCATGGGCAGCGGAAAAAGTCTCTCCATTCCGCTGGAAAATGCCCGCAGCGCCCGTATCAAACTGGATCACGGGGCCGGGCGGTTGAACGTGCAGGGCGGAGCCGCTTCCGGCGAGCTGCTCAACGGCGTCTTCGGAATGGATGTGGACTACAAGTCCCACATGGATGGGTACCAGTTGCAGGCCAAGCTGCGCGTCTCCCACCATGCCTGGGCCTGGTACCCAGGCGAGAACATGGACTGGGAAGTGCACCTGAACGGCGACATTCCGCTGAACTTGAAGATCGACAGCGGCGCCAGCGCCACGACGCTGGACCTGACAAATCTAAAGGTGGTCGACCTGGATATTGACACCGGCGCAAGCAGCACGGAAATCAGCCTGCCCGCCAACGCCGGCCAGACGCGCGTGGATATCGACTCGGGCGCCTCTTCGGTGAACATCCACGTCCCGGCCGGGGTGGCGGCCAGCATCCGGGTCAAGAGCGGCATTGCTTCCGTCAATATAGACCCGGCCCGCTTCCCACGCATGGAAGGCGGGCTCTACCAGTCGACGGATTATGCCACGGCCACCAACCGCGCCGAAATTACCATTGACACCGGCGTGGGCTCGGTGGACATCAAGTAAGAGGAGTATTTTCAATGAAACGCTTCGATTACCGCATCCTGGTGGGAGCGGTGCTGATCCTGGGCGGCATCCTGATGCTGCTTGACCGCACCGGCATACTGAGAGGCGCCAGCGACCTCTACTGGGCCGGCATCCTGGCCATCGGCGCGGCCATCTTCCTGGTATGGTTCTTCAGTGACCGTTCCAAATGGTGGGCCGCCATCCCCGGCTTCACCCTGGCAGGCATAGCCGCGGCAGCGCTCCTGCCAGCCCGGACCGGCTTGGATGGGCTGGCCACGCTGGGGGGGATCAGCCTGGGGTTCTGGGCGGTCTATTTCAGCGGGCACGAACGCTGGTGGGCCATCATTCCGGGCGGGGTGCTGCTCACCCTAGGCGTTTCTTCGGTGATGAACCAGGCCTACAACGCCGGCGGGGTGTTATTCCTTGGCCTGGGGCTGACCTTCATATTGGTAGCCTTGCTGGCAGGAATGAAATGGGCCTTCATCCCGGCGGCGGTGCTGCTCCTGCTGGGTTTCTTTGTGGTCTTCTTCTTTGGTTCCCCCTTCGTGGGTGTGATGGAATACATCTGGATCGGCGCCCTGCTGGTGGCCGGCGTCCTCCTGGTGGTTTCGGCAGTCCGGAAGTAAGCAGACCTATTTCTTCCTCTCCGAATAGCGCTTATAGACGCGTTTCCAGGATTCGCTGGGATTGGCAGGGCGGGATTTTTTATGGGCATCCCGGCTCAGGAAGAAGGCCAGGTCCTCCAGGAGACCGCCAACCGGTTCATCCGGCTTGGAAGAGACCAGCGGCTGCCCAAAGTTGATCGCTTCCACAAAGCGGTCGGGGGTATACGGTATCGTCAGCATGACCGGTATGCCCAGGGCAGCTTCGATCTTGTCCTTGGGCAGGCCATGTTTGGGGAAAATGGCATTTAAAACCAGCTTGATCTTTTCAGGCGGATAATTCAACTTGCCATAGGTATCCAGTGCAGCCGCGGCCGCCCGGACGGAAGCCACATCGGGAGCCGTGGTTAACAGGATCACGTCAGCGGTATCGAGCGTATGCACAACGATATCGTTGAAATCGTGCGGCAGATCCGCCACCATATAATCATAACCCTTGCGCAGCAATTGCAGCGATGCATCCAAAATTTCGGCGCTGATCGTTTCGGCTTCGGTGGGATAGGTGGGTGCGGCAATGAAAGCCACGCCGCTCTCATGTCTCCCGATAATGGTTTCCAGCATATCTATATCCAGTTCAGACAGATTGTATTTTGCAATGTCTGCCCAAGTACGTTTGAGCGAGGAATTTAACATCAAAGCCACCTGGCCTGCAATCATGGTCAAATCCAGCAGGATGGTGGGAGTCCGCCATAACCCGGCCAGGCCCACCCCCAGGTTGACCGCCAGGCTGGAGCAACCCGTCCCGCCGCGCAGGCTATGCACAGCGATCAGGCGCGCGTCTTCATGCGCCGCTCCGGGAAGCGCACTGGTTGGAGAAATCTCGGCCCGCCGCAGCAGGGCCGCCAGGCGCGCCGCCAATTCTTCAGGCTCGAATGGCTTGATCAGGTGGTCGTCTGCGCCGGCTTCGAAGGATTTGAGCTTATTCTGCAAGCCGGCCTGGGCCGTCAATACCAGAATGGGAGTATGCGCGAAGTCCGGTTCCCGCCGCAGCAGCCGGGTGACTTCATAACCGTCCATATCGGGCATCATCACATCGGTGATGATCAAGTCCGGTTTGTGGATTTTGGCCTTCTGAAAACCTTCATTGCCGCTGGAGGCAAAATCGAGCTGGTATTTTTCAGCCTCGAGGGCATGCGCAATCATTTTATGATAGAGGGGTTCATCGTCAATTACAAGAATGCGAGGCATAGAAACTCCTGTTAAGAATAAATTCAATCTGGCGCCTGTACACCCAGGCCAAGCATATAGTCACGCAAGCGGGCCGTTTCGGTCTCCAGTTCCGCCAGGAGAGGCCCGGTTTTTTCCAATTCAGCCTGCTTCCCCAGACCCTCCAGCTCGGCCGCGATCCGATTTACCGGCTGCGCATCGAAATTCGCCGAGACCCCTTTCAGGTTATGCGCAGCGCGCTCAAAAGTCACCGGGTCTTTCTCCCGGAGCGATCTGCGCAGTTCCTCCATCCGCACCGGCAGATTCTTCAGAAATTCATGGCACATTTCCAGGAAGAAGGCCCGATCGTTATCGAAGCGCGGCAGCGCCGCATCCATGTCCAACGGCAGATCCGGTCCTTCCTCCAAGAATGGGCTGACCGGTGCGCCAGGCAGTTTCGAGCCGGAGACAGCCGCCGCTTCCCCAAATAACCCATCCCCCATCGGGAAGGTACTCTCTTCAAAGGCGAAAGCCTGCGGCACCGCCGTGTAATCCTGACTCTCCAGCTCCTTTTCCACCCGCTCTCCCCCGGCTGCCTCTGCACCGGAGGCCATCCATTGGTCCAGTTTCTTCAACAAGAGCCGCGCATCCAGCGGTTTGGAAACGTAGTCGTCCATGCCCGCTTCCAGGCAGCGTTCCCGGTCGCCTTTGAGGGCATGCGCCGTCATCGCAATGATCGGGATGTGTTCCCCCAGCTCCTGCCGGATGCGCCCGGTGGCCTCCAACCCATCCATCTCCGGCATCTGCACATCCATCAAGACCGCATTGTACTTGCCTCCCTGCACTTTTTCGATGGCCTGCAAGCCATTTTCCACCACGTCCACCGAGAAACCGGCTTTCTGCAGCACCAGCCTAGCCAGTTTCTGGTTGACCGGGTTATCCTCGGCCAGCAGGATGCGCAGCCCCTGGCGTTTTCGTTCGGACAAGAGATGGCGTGTGACCATGCGCCCGGCGCCTTCCCCGGACTGCTTTTGTCCCAGGGCGGTCTGCAGCGCTTCCCGCAGCAGGCTCTGTTTGACCGGTTTCAGCAAATAGCCCGCACAGCCCAGCGCCTCCAGCCGGGCCACATCCCCGCGCTGCCCCATCGAGGTCAGGATGAGGATGGTCACGACCTTGCAAAGGGGGTCGGACTTGATGGCGCGCGCCGTCTGCTCGCCGTCCATCCCCGGCATCTGCATATCCAGCAGCACCACCTGGTATGGATCGCCATTGTTGTAGCCTGTGTGCAGCATTTCCAATGCCTTCGCCCCATTCGCCGCCGTTTCGATCCGGCAGCCAAAGCTCTCCACCATTTTGGTGATGATCATGCGGTTGGTGGCATTGTCATCCACGCCCAGGATATGCAGGTCGCGAACGTTCACGCTGGAAAGGAGCGGCGCCGCGCTTTCTTCGCTCCCGGCCTTGGGAAGCTGCTTTTCAAAAGTGGAAACGAACCAGAACGTGCTGCCCAGGCCGGGTGTGCTTTCCAGGCCGATCTGCCCGCCCATCGCCTCGACCAGTTGTTTGGAAATGGTCAGCCCGAGGCCGGTGCCGCCATAGCGGCGGGTGGTGGAGCCATCCACTTGCGTGAAACGCTCGAAAATGGCCGCCTGCCGTTCCAGCGGGACGCCGATGCCGGTATCCTTGACCGAGAACCGGATGGAAACTTGCGTCTGGGTTTCCGAGACCGGTTCGGCGCGGATCAGGATCTCGCCTTTCTCCGTGAACTTGAGCGCATTCCCGGCCAGGTTCACCAGCACCTGGCGCAGCCGCCCGGGATCGCCGCGCAAGTCGCAATTTATGTCCGGGTGGATCAGGCAGGCCATCTCCAGGCCTTTGTCCTGGGCACGCTGGGCCAGGGAATAGGCCACATCCTCCACCGTGTTGCGCAGGTTGAAATCAATTGTCTCGAGTTCCAGCTTCCCGGCCTCGATCTTGGAGAAATCCAGGATATCGTTCAGGAGGGCCAGCAGGGCTTCGGCGCTCTGCAGGGAAACGTTAAGGTAGTCGCGCTGTTCATCGTTCAGGGGTGTGTCCAGGGCAAGTTCCAACATGCCGATCACCCCGTTCATGGGCGTGCGGATCTCGTGGCTCATATTCGCCAGGAACTCGCTCTTGGCGCGGTTGGCCAGCTCGGCTTCCTCCCGGGCTTTATCGAGATCGGTAATATCATGATAGATGGCTAAAGTACTGACCTTTTCCCCATTGACCAGCACCGGCACGCCAAATATTTCCACATTGACAAAACCGCCATCCTTCCGGCGGCGCCTGCCCGTGCCATGCACAGGTTCAACCATGGCCTGCTGTGTGTAAACGGCGGCTTCCTGGAGCGTTTCTTCCGGATTTATGAGCGGGTCAAGGTTTTTCCCGATTATTTCTGCAGAGGTGTAACCAAATAATTTCTCGAAAGCGGGATTACAGGAAACGATTTTCTCCTGTCCATCCAGCACAACAATCGCAACCGGGCTGTAGAGGTTAAGAGCGGAGAGGAATTCCTTTTCCCGCACAAGCGCAGCCTCCGCCTGTTTCTGTTCGGTAATATCCCTGCCTACGCCCACCAGCCCGAGGGTTCTTCCGGAAGCATCTTTGAAGGGCGCCTTGGTAGTCAATACCCAGACCTGATCGCCCTTCTCATCCAAGCCCGGCTCCTCGCGGTTAATGATCGGGTTGCCTGAATCCAGGACGAGCTTGTCATCCGCCCAATATTTGGCGGCCAGTTCAGGCGAGTAGGTGTCGAAGTCAGACTTGCCAAGAACGTCTTCCATCGTCTTGCCGCCGGAGGCGTGCCAGTCGGCAATATTGGAAATGGTTTTTCGGCCCTGGGTATCTTTGACATAGATGCGATCAGGAATGTTGTCGATCAATGTACGCAGGAGGGTTCTTTCTTCTGCCAATACCTGCTCGGCCTTTTTGCGATCGGTAATATTATGGAAGATATAGAGAGTGCGCGGCTGGCCATCCCCCGCCACGATCGGATAGATCGAAACATCATAATGGCCTTCCAGGCAGGCGAATTCGATATCCTGGCCGTGCTGTTCCCAACCCCGTCCGGCAGATTGGTCCGGAAAGAGCAGGGGCGCCAGGGGTTGGCCGAGCAACTCCTGGAAGGATCTATGCAAGCCATTGGCGGCAGCCAGGTTGCAACGGGTGATCCGGTCCTGGTCATCCGTCTGAAAGATCAAATCGGAAATGGCATCGAAGGTGGCTTCCCAGTCTTTTTTTGCCTGCCCAATGAGTATTTCGGTCCGGTTGCGCTCGTCGATCTCGCCCTGCAACTCCCGGTTGGCCCGCTGCAGCTCTGCGGTGCGCTCCGAGATGGTTTGTTCCAGGCGGCCTTTGATCTGGACCAGGCTGTCGTCACGCCGGCCGGCCGCCCCAAAGGCCAATCCCAAAAAGAGCGGGGCGGTATCAATGATCCATAAGAGCGGCTGGCTGCGCTGCAGCTCCAGGAAAGCCGCCCACCCCAGCGTCAGGTGATTCACCCAGAGCGCAAAAACCATTCCCAGGAGGGGGAAAAGGCAGCCTCCCAGGACACCCAGGAGCGTATAGCGAAAGATGGAACTGGAAAAGGGCGTCGTGCGTTTCATTCTGTCTCCTGAAAGAACGCAAACGAAAGAGCCGCGCTTAAAGAACAAGCATCTGTATAAGAATATCACAAATCCGGGAATTTACAACACGTAAATGCAACGTCCCGAAGGGCTGCGCCGGGAGATACAGGCGCCTTCGGGACAATTAACGTCGTGCTGCAGAAACAGGTGAGGTAAAGCCAGGTGAAAATGAGCTAACCAGAAGGCTTACCAAAAGAATTGAGCAGGCGCAGGAAATTTTTCTAACCATTTTTTGTCCTCCATTTTTGGTTTACGGCTGGTTCGATGTTGGTTCGCGAGATACTACAAGAGCTTTTATATCGTTCGAATACCTGATATCCAGAGTCTGATTATCCTGCGTGATAGCCTGCCAAATCGGTGCTATCGGATTGTCTGTATCACCAAAGACCAAGTATGGTTCTCCCACGATTGAATATCCAGCGTTCTCGAACATAGCTTTCGCTTCATCTGCGGTGATGCTAATTCCTCCGCCAAACCCCACATAAAGGCCAGCGTGACTATTTACAGTGTAGAATCTCGCTCCTGAACACAGCTTACCATTCAAATAAAAGGGCACGAAGTAGTAGCCTTTGTATGTAGGGTCGAGGGACTTGACGTATAACGCTTTCCCCGGCGTACCTGATTTCTGACAAGGGTCTGCAAGGTTATCATTTTTATCACTAATAAAATTCGGATCAGCCAGAATCAACCCAGGGATATCGTCGGGAGTTTGAAATGAATAGATAACAGGGGTTACGGGAATGGCTGTGGGGAGGGGATGGTTGTAATAGTAAGCAACCTGGCTAGCTTGGGCGGCTTCCGTCGGGTCAAGGGGGCTGTGTTCCCCAATGTAGACCGATGTGGCAAAGATATCCCTTTGGCTGAGGGTCGGGGTAACCACATTTTGGCTTAACATCCCCACGACCTGATACGACCTGAGGCTGTACGCCCGGACGAGAGGGTCGGCCAGGATGACGTTCGTCAGCGAGAACGTGGGGGTAACGCTTGTGAGGCCCGCGAAATGCAGGATCGCCACCACGCCCGTCCCGCTGCAGCCTTTGCCGCGTGGGATTCCCAGCCCGGCCCCGGCCACTCCAACCAACCGCCCGTTTTGATTATCAATCGTTCCAGGGAAGAAGAATGTTGAGGAAGCCTGGCTGCACTGACGGAAAAACGAGCCTTCTTCCACGCTGTTCAACTGCAAGGTGGCTGGATCAAAAGACAGGTCGAACTGCCAGCCAGTCACCGGTGCACCGCTGGGAGCGGTGATCTGTACGTTCAAGCTGGTGGGCTGCCCGGCAACCAGCGCCTGGGGCGCGATATTTAATACAATTTGATCAGGCTGAATTTTACCAGACTGAATTTGATCAGGCTGGCAGGCTGCCAGGAAGGTTGTGGTTGAAAAGATCAAGACTGCCACGCCCAGGATCAACGCCACCATTAAGACTGTTTTCGGCTTCATCTGGATCACCTGCCTTTCGGATTCATATGTTGAGAAGAGGAAACAGTTATGGAAACCACATTTGGGGAGATGACTTGTCCAGTATCACCATTAAAAGCATAATCAGGTGAATAAGAAAAGTTATCATCCCGCTCGATATCGACCCACTTGCCAATCCAATGATTGGTCGCCTTTGTAGGGACAGGGGTCAAATATGAAGTATAAATGCCATTCGACGGGTCAGGATCTGCCGGTATACTTAAACTGTTGTATTGGTTATTAGCATTTGATTGATAAGCAAGAAATTCAGTATTTTCCCAATAATACCCATCTACCTCATGTATATTTTGTCCTTGCGGATCCTGTGGGTCAAAATAAATAACTGAATAAGAAGTTCCCGGATCTGGTGAATTGGGCGAGTTCAAATCATAATTTGCAGAATAGCCCAAAACCAGAACCCAATGGAACCCTTGCTCGACAGCAACAACGATTGGCTCATTATTGGTTTCGACTTCTTTTAGAAGATTTATAGTGGCGCTATGAGCGCTTGAATAAATACGATAGTGGTAATTATAAGAGTTTATTGGCTTTGCGTTGTATTGAATCGTCCATGCCAATGCATGTGGATCTGTGCCGAAATCATAAGCGGTATTCAATCCTCTAACCTGATTCCATAATGTACCGTAAGATTTAAAATTGCTGCCTGAACTGAACAGGGCTAAAGATCCATCCAAACCATCTGGTAATGAACTAGAGTATGTAGTGGCCATCCATTGCATCAACGCGTCTTCATCAAAAGTGGGGGTTTTATTGTTCTTAATTTCGATCCAATCCAGTAGTTCCCCCACAACGGCCGGGCCGCAGTAATTACCTTCGTGTTGCTGTGCCCATGGCATCTGGCTGGCATCAGGATATAATGGATCGGCAATAATCCCATAGAATTGTGGATATATGTATAATGGCATGCCGTTTGCGGAAACAGGAAAGGTGAGGTTCCGTAAGAATAAGGAGACCAGAAGGGCCATCAAAACAACTGAACAGATGCAAATGATTTTTCTAGCCATTTTTTGTCCTCCATTTATTATTCTAAGGCTGGTTCGATGTTGGTTCTGGAGATACTTGTAGAGATTGTGTATCGTATGAATATACAATATCAAGGGTCTGATTATCCTGTGTTTTAACCTGCCAATGAGGTGAAAATTGAGAGTCGTTCAAAGAATAATTTAAGACAAGGTATGGTTCTCCTAAGATTGAATATCCAGCTTTCTCGAACATTGCTTTCGCTTCGTCAGCGGTGATTTTAAGCCCTCCCCCCCACCCATACATACGACCAGCATGACTATTAATTAGAACGAATAGCGCCTCTGAACAGGCCTGCCCATTCAAATAAAAGGGTACCAGGTAGTAGTCATGTAAGTTAGGATCAAGCGACTGGACATATAACGCTTTTCCCGGCGTACCAGATCCCGCACAGGTGCCTGCAGGCGCGCCTGTATGTATGTGGATAAAAAATGGATCGGCCAGGATCAACCCAGGGATATCGTCGGGGGTTTGAAAGGAATAGTAAATGGGGGTTTCGGGAGTGGCTGTGGGAGCGGGATGTTGGCGATTGTATATATCCTGGGTTGCCCTAGCAGCTTCCGTCGGGTCAAGGGTGCTGTGTTCCCCTATGTAGACCAATGTGGCATAGATATCCCTTTGGCTGAGGGTCGGGGTAACCACATTTTGGCTTAACATCCCCACGACCTGATACGACCTGAGGCTGTACGCCCGGACGAGAGGGTCGGCCAGGATGACGTTCGTCAGCGAGAACGTGGGGGTAACACTTGTGAGGCCGGTGAAATGCAGGATCGCCAACACGCCCGTCCCGCTGCAGCCTTTGCCGCGTGGGATTCCCAGCCCGGCCCCGGCCACTCCAACCAACCGCCCGTTTTGATTATCAATTGTTCCAGGGAAGAAGAATGTTGAGGAAGCCTGGCTGCACTGACGGAAAAACGAGCCTTCTTCCACGCTGTTCAACTGCAAGGTGGCTGGATCAAAAGACAGGTCGAACTGCCAGCCAGTCACCGGTGCATCGCTGGGAACAGTGATCTGCACGTTCAAGCTGGTGGGCTGCCCAACCACCAGCGCCTGGGGCGCGATGCTTAATACGATCTGGTCAGACTGGCCGGATGCCAGGTAGGCGGTGGTTGAAAAGATCAAGACTGCCACGCCCAGGATCAACGCCACCATTAAGACTGTTTTCGGTTTCATCGGGATCACCTTCCTTTCGGATTCATATTACTCCAAGGGAAATACAGGCGCCTTTGAGACGATTAACGTAGTATTGCGCAGCCCGCACAGGTATTTTTTTCTCTGCGCCTTCAACGGGTTGCGCAATGAACGTTTTTATTGGAATACTTTCATTGACAATTTGGTTGCCATTCAACTTCACCCCAATGACCACCTACCTTTATTAAATCTGCTAAATCAACCACCCCATTAAAACTGACATCTTCCCGCAACCATCCATATACAGGCCCAGTCTTGCCCCAGTTGTTGCCGATATCAACCTCATCCAGAACGTTTGCAGTCCCATCCGCATTGACATCCCACTCGCAAGGCACATAAGGTGCTTGGGAAAGATAAGTGAACAATCCTCCATTAGTAAGATCACCTTGACCAATATTTGGACCAAAATTCGGCCACGGAGAAGTATTGGTATGATACAGAAAATTTACAAGATCCTGGGTAATATTTTTGGTGGTGTTTAGGTTTGAAGATGTATCATCGGTTTGGCTCAAAGTAAGCAAGTGTTTCGGCGGAACTTGTCCATTCGCTTCTGAAATTTGAAGATCATCGACTTGTGAACAAGTATAAGTAGTGCCAGTAATATAAGGGTTGCATGGGGCATCCAATAAAGCGGCATCAGCTTGTCCATTTAGGAGTAATTGTTGGCTATAATTATCATCGTTAGTCGGGGACGGCACTGGTGCGTAAATAGATAAATAACCTGCATAGTTTGTCCAAGACCAGCCTGGTTCTTGATACTGGCTGGTTACGGCTATCGGCCACATTTGTTGAGAGGAGGAAATGGTAAAAGGAACATTTTTATTAGGTAAGATTACATTTCCACTTCCATCAAAAGCATAATCAGGTGAATAAGAAGAGTTATTGTCCCGCTCGATATCAACCCAATTGCCAATCCAATGGTTGAGCGCCTCAGCAGGGTTAGGGGTCAAATACGATGTATACATGCCATTCGACGGATCAGGGTCTGCGGGTACGGTTATGGAAGCATTATTGACATCTTGGATTATGCTATTATTCTGCTGATAGTCAGTAAAAATACTGTTTTCCCAATCAAACCCTTTCTTCTCAATAATATTACTTCCATTTGCGTCCTGAGGGTCAAAAAAGATTACAGAGTAATTTGTCCCCGGATCTGGTGAATTGGGTGAGTTCAAGTCATAATTTGCAGAATAGCCCAAAACCAGCACCCAATGGAACCCATTCTCGACAGCAACAACGATTGGTTCATCATTGGTTTCGATTTCTTTTAGAAGTTTCATCGTTGCCTGGTGAGAGCCTCCTGTGTAAATATTATAGTGATAATGTGAACTGGGGTTGTACTGTGACGCATTATGTTGAATCGTCCATGCCAATGCATGAGGATCCGTACCGATATCGTACGCAATATTCAGTGCTCTCACCTGATCCGTTTGATCACCGTATTGTGTAAAAACAGTGCTATCTTGTTGGTTGAATAAAGCTAAAGGTCCATCCACACCACCTGGTAATGAACTAGAGTATGTAGTGGCCATCCATTGCATCAACGTATCCTCGTCAAAGGTGGGGGTTTTATTGTTCTTGATTTCGATCCAATCCAGTAGTTCCCCTACAACGGCCGGGCCGCAGTAATTACCGTAGTGTTGTTGTACCCATGGCATCTGATTGGCATCCGGATATAATGGATCGGCAATAATCCCATAGTAGGATGGATAAAAGTATGGTGGTGCGGCGTTTGCTGCGGAAACAGGAAAAGTGATGTTCCGTGAGAATATGAAAATCAGAAGGGTTATGAAAAGAATTGAACAGGCGAAGATGATTTTTCGAAACATTTTTATCGCTCCCTTTCTACGGCTGGTTCGATGTTGGTTCTGGAGTTACGATTAGCTGCATATCGTAGGAATTAACGATACCGAGGGTCTGATTATCCTGCGTTTTAATCTGCCAATGAGGTGATTGTATTCCGTCAACAAAATAATCATAGACCAGGTATGGATCTCCCACGACTGAGTATCCAGCTTTCTCGAACATCGCTTTCGCTTCGTCAGCCGTTAAACTGACGCCTCCCCCCCACCCCCCCATTTGACCGGCATGACTATTAGTGGGATCTAAATCGAATTCCGCCGCTGAACAGACTTGCCCATTCAAATAAAAGTTCACCAGATAGTAGTCGGGTATGTTTGGAGTAAGCGACTTGACATATAAGGCTTTTCCCGGCGTACCGGACCCCGCACAGGTGCCTGCAGGCGCGCCTGTATGTATATGAATAAAAAACGGATCGGCGAGGATCAACCCGGGAATATCGTCGGGGGTTTGAAAGGAATAGTAAATGGGGGTTTCGGGAATGGGTGTTTTGGGAGCGGGATGGTGGTCAATGTAAGCAAGTTGGGTAGCTTGGGCAGCTTCCGTCGGATCAAGGGTGCTGTGTTCATCAATGTAGATCTGTGTGGCATAGATATCCCCCTGTCCGAGCGTGGGGATGACCACGTTTTGGCGTAACATCCCGGCGACCTGATACGATCGGAGGCTGTACGCCCGGACGAGAGGGTCGGCCAGGATGACGTTCGTCAGCGAGAACGTGGGGGTAACGCTTGTGAGGCCCGCGAAATGCAGGATCGCCACCACGCCCGTCCCGCTGCAGCCTTTGCCGCGTGGGATTCCCAGCCCGGCCCCGGCCACTCCAACCAACCGCCCGTTTTGATTATCAATCGTTCCAGGGAAGAAGAATGTTGAGGAAGCCTGGCTGCACTGACGGAAAAACGAGCCTTCTTCCACGCTGTTCAACTGCAAGGTGGCTGGATCAAAAGACAGGTCGAACTGCCAGCCAGTCACCGGTGCACCGCTGGGAGCGGTGATCTGTACGTTCAAGCTGGTGGACTGCCCAACCGCCAGCGCCTGGGGCGCGATATTTAATACAATCTGGTCAGACTGGCCGGATGCCAGGTAGGCGGTGGTTGAAAAGATCAAGACTGCCACGCCCAGGATCAACGCCACCATTAAGACTGTTTTCGGTTTCATCGGAATCACCTGCCTTTCATACCGGTTTTCTTATGTTTCAAGAATTTACCGGAAACAGAAATCCCCATACTCATATTATCTACATTCAGAGAGTATATTACCCCACTTTGAATTATTTGACATCCGAATTAATACCTATTTTCCTCCAGGGTTTTATTCCAGGTTGTCAGACAAGTATGTATGCGCCCAAACAATGGCTTCCTGGCGGGAATTCACCCCAATCTTTTTCAAAATCTTCGTCATATGTTGTGCAACTGTTTTCGGTTGTATCCCCAGCGCCTCCGCAATCCCCGCATTATCCAGCCCTTGCAACAAGAGTGGGAGCACTTCCCTTTCGCGGGCGGTCAGGCTGTCCCACTTATTACCGGCGTTCTCGTGCCAGCCAAGCATCCTTCTATTTTGTTCTTCTGTGAATACTATTTCCCCCCGTGCTGCACGACGAATGGCATCGATCAACCTTTCTGATGATTCGTCTTTGGTAATATACCCCGCTACTCCTGCTTCCATCATCTTTGCCAGGTAAGCATCGCGGCCATGGGCAGTTAATATAAGAGTAATTGTCTCAGGATAATTGGCGCGCACCCATTTTTCTAATTCCGCTGGCCGTGGGCCGGGCATGATCAAGTCAAGCAATAAAATCTGCGGTCTGAGTTGGGCGACCAGGTTCATCGCCTCGATGCCATCTTGCGCTTCACCAACAACCTGAATATCGGCGGCTTGGCTAAGAATTGTTCGAATTCCGGCCCGTGTTACTGGATGGTCATCGGCCAAGAGTAAAGTTATCATAATTCTGCTATATCAAGAGGGTACTGGAAACAAAAATCCCCATACTCATATTTCTTGTCTATATACATTCATTGTATACACATCCTATAAAAATGACAATACGGAAAACCGGAGTTTTAGGTTAAATTCTCGTTAAAGTTTCCCCTCTGCTCCTCAGCCCTGCTACAAGACTATTTCACTTCTTCCACCCGTTCGATCTCCGGGAAGAACTGCCGCACGGTGCCTTCCACCCAGCCATGCAGCGTGGCGGGGGAAAGCGGGCAACCCAGGCAGGCTCCGCCCAGGCGCACCCGCAGGACCTTCCCGTCAAAGGAAATGTATTCGGCGGAGCCGCCGTGGAACGTTTCGATATAGGCGCTCAACTGTTCCACCAACGCCTTCATTTGCAACTCGGTTTTCGGATCGGTCTTTAATTCGCTCATGGCTGCTGCTCAATTCTTGGAGGGCTGGCGCATCCCACTCGCCAGGATGGAACTGGCCTGGCCCTGCTGGCTGTGCTTGCGTTCCGCGATGACACCCGCCAGCCGGTCCAGGATGATCCGGCCCAGGTCCGGGTTTTTATCACAGATCGCCCGCAGGTCTTTGCCGCGGATGCGCAGCACTTCGCTATCGAGGGAACAGGTTGCGCCGGAAGTGTAGGCCGGGTTATTCATCGCGGCCGACCAGCCAAAGATGCCGCCGGGTTGGACGCGCGTCACGGTCATGACCGGCCCGTCGTGCGGCTTGTAGCGGATGGTGACTTCGCCACTGACCACCAGGTAAAGATACTCGGCATAGTCATTCTGCTCAAAAATGGTAGTACCCGCCACCCAAGTCTGCGGGGCAAAATAGGGCTCCAACAGTCGGATATCCGCCGGGTGCATGCCCGTAAAGAAAGCCAAGTGGTCATACTTTTCGAGATTCATATCATATCGATATTAGCGAAACGCGCCCAACCTTTCCAGTGGCAAATATCCTGATTGCGCGGACATTTGTCCGTGTATTTTGTCATGGGAAGGCCGGTTTCGTGTATACTCTACTTGGCAACTTTGGTTGCCTGGGAATTGCCGAGGCGAGGAAATAAATTGGGTGTCACACCCAATCCTTCCTGCCTATCCCAGCGATTCCCAATTTACAGCAACTTTACCATAAGGAAATCATCTAATGGTTGAAAGCCAAACGGAAATCTCTGTGGAAGGCTTGCGCGCAGGCGAGCGCGGCGAGTTTGCCCGCCTGGTGGACGCGTATTCCGGCCAACTCTACCGGCTGGCCCTGAAAATGACCGGCAACCCTTCCGACGCGGAAGACGTGCTCCAGAATACCTTCCTGAAGGCGTTCCAGCACATCCGCACGTTCGAGGGCCGCTCCAGCCTGTCCACCTGGCTGTACCGGATCGCCTCCAATGAGGCCCTGATGCTGCTGCGCAAACGGCGCCCGGAAGTCGCATTCAGCGAGATGGCGCCGGAACAGGAAGACCAGGAGGAGTACGAGCCGGCGGCATTGGCGGATTGGTGCTGCCTGCCGGAAGAAGAACTCCTCAGCGCCGAAGGGCGCATCGCCCTGGACCGCGCCGTCCAGCGCCTTGCGGCGACCCTGCGGATCGTCTTTGTCCTCAGGGATATCGAAGGCCTGTCCATCCAGGAGACCAGCCAGGCGCTCGGCTTGAGCGAGACGGCCGTCAAAACCCGCCTGCTGCGGGCCCGCCTACGCCTACGGGAAGAATTGAGCGGTTATTACGCTGAGAGGCTCAAGAAGGAGCAAGAATGAGTGAGAATGAGCATTCCGAATGCAAAGCGTTGGTGGGTTTCCTGTCCGATTACCTGGACGGGGAGCTGAGCGAAGAACTCTGCCGGGAAATCGAAGCCCACACGGCCGGGTGCGAGGACTGCCGCATCGTGGTGGACACGCTCCGCAAGACCATCTCGCTTTACCACACCTGTGCGGATGAACCCGCCGAGGTCCCCGGCGAGGTGCGCGCCCAGCTCTTCAAAACCCTGCACCTGGAAGATTACCTGCAACGCGAATGACAGAACACCCCTCCGCAGCGCGCCGGCCGCTTTTCCTGATCCTGATCGCAGCCGGTTTTTTCATGCTTGCGGCGGCCTGCCTGCCACTGCTGCTGCGCAGCCTGGCCGGCGCTCCCGGTGGCAGCGGGACGACCTTTCCACCGCTGCTCATTAACCAGGCCGCGCCGTCATTGGCATTAACCGACTTGCAAGGCCACGCGGTTTCGCTGGAGGACTATCACGGCAAGCTGGTGCTGGTCAACAACTGGGCCACCTGGTGCCCACCCTGCCAGGCCGAAATGCCCGACCTGCAGGCCTACTACCAGGCCCACGCCGCCCAAGGCTTCGTGATCGTTGCGATCGAATCAGGCGAACCCGCCGGCACCGTCAGCGATTTCGTCCGGCAGCATGGGCTGACCTTCCCGGTCTGGCCGGACCCGCAGGAGAGCGCGACGGCGGCCTTCCAGAACTGGGATCTGCCCAGTTCCTACGTGGTCGACCAGGCCGGACGCCTGCGCATGTACTGGACCGGCGAGATCAACCCGGCCACGCTCGAAAAATACATCACCCCATTATTGGATGGTTTACCGAAATAAATAAAGTGCGGGGGTGTGCGGGCGACGAGGCCGCCCGCACACCCCGTCTATTTATTGATCAGAACCTATTGGAGAAATAAAATGGATGCAAAAGTTAGCTGGCAAGAAGGAATGCATTTCACCGGCAGCGCCGGCAGCGCTTTCGAAGTGCCGCTTGGAGCAGACCCGGAAGCGGGCGGCGCGGAGGACGGCTTCCGCCCGCTTCAATTGATGGCCATCAGCCTGGCCGGCTGCACCGCCATGGACGTGATCTCCATCCTGAAGAAAAAGCAGCAGGCGGTCAGCGGCTTCGAAGTGCAGGTGCGGGCGGAGCAGGCAGGCGAGCACCCCAGGGTCTTCACGCACGCGCTTATCACCTACCTTGTGACCGGTTCCAACCTGGACGAGGCGGCCGTGCGGCGCGCCATCGAACTCTCGGCCACCAAGTACTGCCCGGCCCAGGCCATGCTCGGCAAAGTGATGCCATTGGAACTGCGCTATGAGATCTATGAAGGGGAAAGCGGTAAAAAACGCACGCTTGTGAAAACCGGAGTATACGCGCCCCAATAAGAGCTTTTCCTACACTACGCATCCGCACTGCCTCCAGCCAGCAATTGTTTATTACGTTGGAGGCGCTGAACTTCATCCCGATATAGAGCCTGGCAAGTTATCCAGGTCTTGTAAACACTCGCCCATTTCCTAAAATCAAGAACCCAATTGTCATCTTCGGGTTCTTCACCGCTGCTAAAAGCTGCGTAAAGGTCTCGGATGGAATCCCATATTTACGCTCGAAGGTCAGCAATTCCTCTTCCAGCCCGTGAATGTCTGCAAGGATCTGGGAAATATTCATGGCATCATTCTCCAAAGTTAAGATTTCCGAAGTCTTTGAGACTTCGGAAATCTATGGAACACGCGTCAAGCAGCCACTAACACGCGCTCAATTTCTGCTGGCAGCTTAATAAAAACGAAGTGCCTTGAATGATATAAATAATCCTCGCCACTTTCATCTATGACGCGGATAAAATCATCCTGCTCGGCTTGTTTATCAGGGATTGCCTCATACATTTTTCTAACAATTAACGAGGCTTCATAACCTGTATTATCAACGCAAAGGACAAAATGTTTTTTAGGGGCCATAGGCTTAATCCAGATACCGCTTAATCTTCATATCTTTCCTACCAATACCATGTGCTTCGTACCAATGAAGTTCAACATGGCGAATATTACCGTTGGGCAATATCACAACTGCGATGCCTTTCAGCTTTTTCCAGCGACCGCGACCATGGACTTTCTGCAAGTAAGTCAAGTCGCGGATACGGGAACCAACCGCAATTGTTTCAATGAATTGAATATCGCCAACGATTTCAAAATCCACCTCCCTAGTTTAACCTCTCTGGTGAAACATGACAAGTAAACAAAACATCATTTTTTAAATCAGCATCATAGTCTGGGCATGGCTATAAGTTGCTATTCTATAACTCTCTTTCAATCTCATTCCCCTGCGGTGATGTGGCTGGTCGCATCCGAGCAGGTGCAAGCCGTGATCGTTTCGGAGCCGCGCGTCAGCGTACCCTGGTAGGCGGCGTCGCCGTTGTGGGCGATCCAGCCTTCCAGGTCGAACGGGATGACGCCATCGTCCGGCATCCACTCGCCATCGTATTTGCGGGCCACGTGCACATGCGTACCGGTGGCTTCGCCGCCCTCGCAGGAAGGGAAACCGAGCGGGTCGCCTCTTTTCAGTTTCAAGCCAAGCGGGGCGCGTCCGACCGTGGCAACGTGTAAATAGATAATATCCCAGCCGGTGCGCTCATTGCCATCCCCGTCCAGGTCCTCCACCACCAAGCCCGTTTCCGACCGGACCACGACCCCGTCCGCCATCGCCACCACCGACAGGTTGGAGGGGTCGCAACCGCTGACCGGCGGGCCAAAATCGAGCGCCGCCCAGGGCTGGAGCGCAGCCGTGCCCCAGCCGGCATGCGGGCCGCCCGTGAGACTCCACGTTTCCCCATCCTTGAAAGGAAAACCCAGTTCCGGCTGGCGCAGGTTCACCGGGATGTGCGGGATGTCTACGCCTGGAGCGAAGGGGTCGCCGAAGAGATCGCGGTACGCACGCGCCAGGCCGTCCGGCCCGGTGGCGCGCGTATACTCGAAGAGCGGCAGGTTCAGGCAAAAATAATACTGGAACGCCACCGTGGCGGCAGTCTGCCAGGGATCCGGGCGTTCGAGCGTGCCATCCGGATGATCCAACTCGGTCAGGCTGCCGGAACGCCAGCCATAATAGCCCACATTCAGGATGTTGGCCGCCCAGATAAGCTGCAGGTACAGGCCGGCCGAGTTGTAATCCACATGGCCGAGCGGATAATCGCCGGTGGGCTGGACCGGCTGGGAAAGCGCGCCGGTCTGGTACTCCAGCAGGGCCAGCAGGACGCGCGGGCTGATGCTGTAATCGAGCGCGACCATGTCCACGATCTGCGCGCCGGAGAGGGTCGCGTTCGCGGCGTAGGCGCTGTAGTCCTTCAGCCAGCCGGGATGGGCGGATACGAACGCCCCGGTATCGAAACCGTCCGCAGATGGCCCGTCCACATACTGGCTGTCGGGCAGGATCTGTTCTTCCGTCCCCCAGAATGGCAAATAGTAAATCGGGATACTTCATCGGCATGCCGGGCGGCATGGTGGTGACGTTCAGGGGGATGGACGGGTTGGCGGCCCGGATCTGGTCAACAGTGGTATTGAAATGGGCAGCCAGCGCGGGGAGCGTGTCGCCGCTCTGGGCAATGTAATCCACCAGGGTGCCGGGGCCGTATTTCGGGCGTCCCGGCAGCGCGGTGGAGGTGGGGGCGGCAGTGGATAGCTGCGTGGGCAGGATCAGAGTGGCGTCGCCGGCCGCCTGCGGCAGGCAGCCCGCCAACACAAAAGCGAGAACGAGCAGGCAGAGCTTCCTGGAGTGGGACACGCGCAAATCTATTCCCCGGGTTGGCGGATGATCTGGGAGGTGTTGATGCCGGTCTGGTTGGCGGTGATGGTCAGGTCGCCTTTGGTGAGTGTGCCCTGGTAAGGTGCGCTGCCAGCATGGGCGGTCCAGCCGCTCAGGACGAACGGAATGGGTCCACCCGCGGCCACCCACTCGCCGTTATACTTGCGGGCCATGTGGACATTCGTGCCAGTGGCCTCGCCGCCCTCGCAGGAGGGGTGGCCAAGCCGGGCGCCGGCATTCACCCAGGTGCCGACCGGGACGCGGTCCCGGGCGCCGATATGCTGGTAAAGCACCACCCAGCCGGTCTGCTCGAAGCCATCCCCATCCAGGTCGAGCACCACGTAGCTGTTTTCCGAGCGCACGATCTGCCCGGACGCGACGGCCACGACCCAGGCATTCGACAGGGCACAGCCCGAGACCGCCGAAGCCGGGGCAAAGTCCAGAGCGCCGAAGGCCGTTTCGGCCTCCCAGGCCGGGTGTGGGCCGCCGGTGAACGCCCACAAAGCCCCCACTTCAAAAGGCAGGATAAAGGTCGGCTGGGTCAGGTTGGCGGGGAAAAGCGGACCCAGTTCACTGGCGCGTTCCCACGGGTCGCCGAACATGCTTTTAAAGAGCGACAAAAAGCCAGTGTTCGGGTCAATGGCCTGCAGCCAATCGGCATAATTAAGATGCCGGGAGAAAAAGTATTGCAGGGCCACGCTGCCGGCGTTCAGGCCGGGTGCGATGCGCATGGTTGTGCCATCCGGGAAAGTCAGCGTACTGAGCTTGCCGGCGCGCCAGCCGTAATAGCCGGTCAGGAGGTCCTGAATGACCGGGCGCAAGGGCTGGTAGAGCGTGGGGGTGGCCGGGTTGTAATTGGTATTGGTGTAGCCGAACAGGTGTACTTCATCCAGGTTCGGCCTGGGTGTTCCCTGCACCCAGCCGGTGTAATACTGGATGAGCGCCAGCAACAGGCGCGGGCTGATCGAACTGCCGATAGAGATCAGCCTGACCGCCTCCGCCCCGGAAATGATGGCCTGGCTACCGGAGGGGGGATGGAAGTCCTTAAAGGTACTCAGCGCCCCGCCGGCGGAATTGACATAGGCGTTGATATCGAAGCCGACCGCGCTGGGGGAATCGACCAGTTCGCTATCCGGGAGGATGGGCTGGGAGGGCGTGGTGATGGTCTGCGCAAGAGCGTTCGGCATGAAGAGCAGCGTGCCGGGGTTGATAAAGCCGGTGGCAGGCAGGGGCGAGGGTGAGCTGATATCGGACGGCTGGACGCCAAAGTGGATCGCGACCACATCCAGGCTGTCGCCCGATTGGGAGACATAGGAAATGGTGGAACCTTGAGGAGCGGTATAGTTGGCCGGTGTAGCCGTGCCGGTGAGCGTCAGGGTGGGGAAGAACGCCAGGGGCGAGGCGGTCAAACTCGGCAGAAGGACCAGCGTGGCAAAGGGTGGGGTGGGGGTCGCTGCGGTAACCGTGGCCGTACTGCCAGGACCGGTGCGGGTGGCCAAGGGCGAAGGCGTCAGGTACGGGTCGGATGTCCCCCACAGGTCGCTGCCGCAGGCGGACAGGAGCAGGGCTGCCAGCAGGAAAAGGAGGAGTATTTTGGCGGGTTGCAAAGGGGTTGGGTTCTTCATCAGCGGGGGATTATACCGCGCGGGAACGCCTGGTAGGATTAGTAAGAAGTGAGAAGGGGAGGCAAAAACGTAAAACGAAAAGCATGGCAAAAGAACTCCCGCAGGTGCAAAGCCTGCGGGAGTTCTCATTCGGCGCAAAACCCGGCGAGGAGGCCGGAAACCTCCGTTCTACGGCTGATCCGTCGGCGCGGCCGGGTTGGAGGTGAGCAGGGCTTCTTTTGCGTTCTCGGTAAGCGTCGGCGTTCCATCAAACAGCACCGGCGCCACGCCCATATCCTTGACCCACAGCGTATAGGCATGACAATCACGAATGGTGTCTCCGACGGTAGGACCCCATTGCCTTTCCATGACATAATACCAGCCGGTCGCCGGGGCAGTCCACTTGATCAGGCTATCCCGGTAGAAGTAGTAGCCCATATACCAGTTTGCAAACCCTATATCATCATTGAAAGCCAACTGCGTAACGCCATCCGGGGCATAGAGCGTTAGCGTGGTGTCATTGGCCGCCGTATCCCGTTCGTTGATGTCATTCATCAACCGGGTCCGGACCTGGTAAGAATGCCCCTGGAGCGCGTAGAAGCGCACCCAATCCTGCTCGCTCGGAGGCTGCGTATTATTGTGGAGCTGAGGTACCCCATTGGTGGAAATAATGTGGGCTTGCAGATAGGTATTATCGGGCTCGTATTTATCTATCTTGCAAACAAAGGCCGGGGTCTTCGTCGGAGCTTTTGTGCGGCTCGGCGTAAAGGTGTATGTGGGTGTACGCGTGCGGGTGGGGGTGCGGGACGGCGTGCTTGTTCTCGTGAGAGTGTTGGTGAGTGTCTCCGTCGGCGTGTTTGTACTCGTTGGAGTATTGCTGGGTGTGTAGGTGTTCGTAGGGGTGTTTGTACTCGTCGGAGTATTGCTGGGGGTGTACGTTGGGGTATTGCTGGGAGTGTAGGTATCCGTCGGAGTATCGCTGGGTGTGTAAGTATCCGTCGGCGTATTGCTGGGAGTATAGGTGTCCGTTGGGGTGTAGGTGCCCGTCGGCGTGTTACTGGGAGTGTAGGTGTCCGTCGGGGTATCGCTGGGGGTGTACGTATCTGTCGGCGTGTCCGTGTCTGTCGGTGTGTTACTGGGAGTGTAGGTGTCCGTCGGAGTATTGCTGGGAGTGTAGGTATCCGTCGGGGTGTCGGTATCCGTGGGGGTATCGCTGGGAGTGTACGTATCCGTCGGGGTGTCGGTATCCGTCGGGGTATTGCTGGGGGTGTACGTGTACGTTGGCGTGTCAGTAGGCGTATCGGTGGGCGGGCATATGACAGACAGGTTTAGCGTGGCGAGGGAGTCATTGGTTTGAACATGGTCCACCTTCGCCTGGGCCTTGTCTGTGGCGCAGGTTGACCCGTCATCGGTAAAGGTGGCCGTGGCCTGGCCGTTCGCCTGGATGGCCGTCTGCTGATTCGAGAATGTGCCATTGGTCGGAACCCACGTTACCGGCAGCCCGACCAGCGCGCTGATGTTGGCAGCCGTAAGGGTCCCGCCGGCGGAATTTTGCAGGAAACCGGTCGTCACCGTGGTGGCGTCGCCGGAGCCGATCGTGGCCGCGCCGGTGGTCTTGAGGACGATCCACGGGGTGGAATTGTTGGTGCCGGTACCGGCCACGGTATCACAACCGCTGGCCCCCGGACCCCCGTTACAGCCCCACCAGTTGTTCGTGATGGAGTTGGTGGAGCCGCTGCCAGCGTAGACGGCGCTGGCCGAGCCGGTATTGCCGACTATGCGGTTGTAGTTGGCCGTGATATTATCCCCGCCGCCATCTGCAGAACCAAAAGCATTGCCGCCGCTGGTGGCCTGGTTCCCGGTAAAGGTGTTTTGATCCGCGTTGAGCGTGCCGGACTCGTTATATATGCCGCCGCCGCGCGCAGCAGCGCCCTCGGCTTTATTGCCAGTGAAGGTATTGCCCGTGACGGTATAGGCGGCGCTGGCCTGGGTGGTGATCAGGCCGCCGCCGTTGCCATCGGTCGAAACGTTGTTCGTGAAAGTGGAATCCGTCAGCGATAATGTATCGCTGCCGCCATCGTTGTTATTCGAATAATACAACCCGCCGCCGCTGCCGGCGGACTGGTTAGCGTCGAATGTGCTGCCGGTTATCGTCAGAGCGCCGGCCCCGTTGGCAAGGCCCCCGCCAACCGGGCTGCCAGCGCCCGAAGCCTGGTTGTTGGAGAAAACCACGTCCGTGACCGTGGTCACATCCCCCTGATCGCCGGAGATCATCCCGCCGCCGCCCACGCCATGTGTTTCGCGGCCGCCCGTGATGGTGAGATCTTGGATGGTGAAATTGAAATCCCCGGCCAGGAACTGGTCAACACAGATGACGCGGTCGCTTGATGAGGTCTGCTCAATGATGGTACTGGCCGCGCCCGCGCCGATGATGGTGGTATCGTTGCCAGAAATATCCAGGTCGCCCACGGTGGCGTCCTCGCACTGCCCATCACTTTCAGTGGTTCCTCCCGAGATGGTGAGCTGGTAGGTGCCGGCAGGAATGTTGATGGTGGTACCCGGGTTGGCATTGGCAACCAGGGTGGCGCCACGCAGGCTGCAGTCGTTTGGCGAGCCTGAACAGGTAGCCGCGCCGCTGCCGGCGTCGGTCACTGCGGGATCGTCGGTACGGTCCACGGTGATGGAAGGTCCGCCGGCCTGGGCCGTCTGCACGGGAACGAAACTCCAGGCCAACCCAGCCAGCAGGCCGGCAGTTACGACCAGCGGGAGCAGGCGGAGTCCCCCGGCTTTCCGCAGGGCGGCAACGCGGCGCAAGAAAACGAAAACAGATTCATTCCCGGTCATGGCATCCTCCTTCAACGTACTTGGTTCATTCGGCCACACTGGCAGGCGCACAAGAAGGGCTTTTTGCTTTTGAGCCTATCTCACGCGCGCGGTGGGTAGACTCCCTGCAACGCAATGCAAAAATTGAGCACCAGGTAGGGCATCAAATTGTTGTGCGGCAGCGAGCCACCTGTGGCGGAAAGGGCCTGCGTGTTCAGGCTGGCTCCGGTCCCGCGGTCATATAGCTTCTGGCCCTGGCGCGCCACCTGGGCGGAGGCCCAGACAGTGTTGGTAGGGCTGCTGGAAGTGCCGGCGCCGCTATCAGCATTGGCGGCATGGGAATGGATGGGCAGCTCGGACTGGAGCAGGGTGACGGTCTCTTCGCCGCCGGTTTGGCCCAGATCATATAACGACAGCCCGGGGCCCTGTCCCTGTTGCAACGGGGCGGAACCCTGCAAATTGGGCAGGGCAAAATTGGATTTACCGTCCCCGCCGTAGGTGGTGCCCAGCAGCGAAAAGAGGGCCGTGTTCTGGCTAAGGGGCAAAAGCTGGCCGTTGCAAAAGGCCCAGCCCGTGGGCGCGAAATTAAACGGAAAAATGCGGATCTCGGCTACAAATGGGTCAGACATGCTATTCTCCTCTAGTTCTGGGACGGGAAAATGCCCTGCAGCGCAATACAGAAATTGAGCACCAAATAGGGCGACATGTTATCGTGCGGCTGGCCGCCGCTGGTGTTGGAGATGGCTTGCGACGCCATGGAGGTGTTCCCGCTGGAGGCGTAAATGGACTTTCCGCCATCCGCCCACAAAGCGCCAACCGGGTTACCGGTGGAGGCGGCGGCCGAGCTGGCCTTGACGATGTGGGTATGCGTTGGCATCTCCGAAGTATTCAGCGTGTGGGCCGCCTCTCCGCCTTGCTCGCCCAGGGTATGGCCGTTGCCCATGTGGAACGGCACGCGTCCCTGCAGGTTCGGCAGGCCAAAGTTCCTTATCCCATCCCCGCCGTAAGTTGTGCCCAGGAGCGCAAAGAGGGCCTGGTTCTGCTCGATGCTCATAAGCTGGCCGTCGCAAAACGCCCAGCCTTTGGGCGCAAAGTTGAACGAGAATATCTTGATCTCAGATAAAAAAGGGGTTGCCATGGTTCCTTCCTTATACTATGGAAATATCCCGCGCCTAGCCCTGGGAGGGAAAGGTCCCATACAGGGAGATGATAAAGTTGATCGCCACGTATGGGACCATATTATCGTGCGGCTGGCTGCCGCCGGCGTTCTGGACCGCGGCGGGATTTATCGTCCCGTTGATGGAAGCCGGGGTGGCGAACTGGGAAAGGTCCGGATCGCCCGCCCAATACGCATTGGATGGGCCGGTAACGCTGCCGGCCGTATTCGCCAGGGGGATGTGGGCATGGGAGGGGATCTGGCCCACCGTCAGAGTCACATCCTCCTCCCCGGCCCTCTGGGCGAGCAAATACGTTCCGCCCATACCCAGCGGGACGCGGCTCCGCAGGTCAGGCAGGTTAAAGTTGCTCTGCCCGTCGCCGCCGTAGGTGGTGCCGATCAAATTATATAGAGTCTCCTGCTCGGAGATGGCTAACAGCGACCCGTCGCAAAACATCCAGCCATCGGGTGCGAAGTTCCCCGCAAACATCCTGATCTCGCCTACATATGATTCACTCATGGATCGTGTCTCCTTTCATGGTCCTGCAAATTAAGTACTTATATGCTCTAACCAGTTTTTTGTGTGGCAATCAAACGATTGAAGACGGCCTCATACTGGAAGCCATCCGTGTCCCTGGCAACCGGCACCAGGAAAAGCTCGAACTCGCCCAGTGTTTCGTGCCGCAGGCCGACCATGCCCTGCGGCAGGAAGCGCTCCAGCGGCCCATGGAACAGGACCGAAAAGTTCTCCTGGCGGGCGTTCATGGCATGAGCGGTGACTTCGATCAACCGCAAAGGGAACCCGGCCGAGTCCGGCCGGACCACCTGGAAATCCGTCTGCAGACACGCCTCGAACGATCCGATGTGCAGTTCCTCAAGCATATTCCATAGTTCCTTGAGAATCGCCGAAAAATGATGGAAGATCAGGGGGTATTGGGCGGGCAAAGGCCGCCCAATACCCCCTATTTGTATCCATCTCCCGGCGATTCCTAGCCAGCATATTCCACTACCTTGGGTGGGCGGGTCATTTCTAGGTAAAAGCTGACTTCGCCGGTCTTAACAAATCCGAACCTTTCATACAGTTGCCTGGCCGGATTGAACGGCTCCACATGCAACTGGACCGGCTTTCCGGCCCGGTCGGCTTCCACCAGGAGCGCTTTGATCAGGCCGGAGCCGATGCCGGCATGGCGATATTCCGGCAGGAGGGCGATATCCATCAAGCGGATGGTCCGATCCGAGCGGTCAACGATCATGCGCCCGAGCGGCTGCCCGGCCCGTTCGATGATGTAATACTGGGCCTGGGGATAATACGTGCGGTAGTGTGTGCGCTGGGCCTCGAACTGCATTTGCAGAAAGGCTTCCTTTTGGGGAGCCGGCCATTCGACCAGCGCCATCTCATCCGCACGCGTGCTGGCATACACGCGCAGGCAGAAGGCATCATCTTCCGGGCTGGCAATCCGCAGGCTTATATCTGACATTTCATCCTTGTATTATCCAATACTACATCCCTATAATACCCTAATTTCTATCACTTTTCAATACATAAAAAGAAGATCGTATCATCTCCATTACGCGGGGATGGGGGGTGTGCGGGCGGCAGAGCCGCCCCGCACACCCCCCATCTCTTCTCCTGATTTTGAGAAGATTCAAAAATAGGTATTTTTTGCCACTGGACAAATTTTTTTGAATGCGATAATATTCATCCAATATTTGTTGC
Source organism: uncultured Chloroflexia bacterium (assembly GCA_963837875.1). Classification (GTDB taxonomy): domain Bacteria; phylum Chloroflexota; class Anaerolineae; order Anaerolineales; family Villigracilaceae; genus UBA877. Next base: position 554,376 of record CAWIOV010000001.1, on the reverse strand, counting down.
ATTTGATATAGATCAGTGAGGTGCCTTCCATGAACCGTCGCGATTTTCTAAAAGCCGGCCTTGCCTCCGGCGCTTCATTACTGCTCCTAGCAACCCCGTTCCAAGCCGTACTGGCAGCCCCGGTGGAGGCGGCTGTGGGCGGAAAATTATTCCGGGGAACTTCCAAGGGCGATATATATGTTTCCACAGATGGCGGGAAAACCTGGAAACTGCACGCCCGTTTCGGACCGGCTTGCCCGATCCTGGACATCAGCCCAAACCATCAAGGCCGGGCGACGGTCAAGGTGGGCTATAAATCCCACAGTTTCCAACTGGCGCTGGCGAAGGATGGCAAACGCTGGGTGCTGGGAAATTCCCCTTACCTGCTGTAGATCCTTACCAGCCAAACAGAAATACAAAAGACCGGGCCAAAACGCCCGGTCTATTTTGTCCGTTTTTTCCATAGCCTACCTCCACCAGCACCGCCCGGACGGGCACACACTATGGGTGGGAACGGCCGGCGCAGCAAGCCTTTATTCTACGGCAGATCCATCGGCGCGGCCGGGTTGGAGGTGAGCAGGGCTTCTTTTCCAGCCTCGGAAAGCGTGGGCGTTCCATCAAACAGCACCGGCGCCACACCCATATCCTTGACCCACAGCGTATAGGCATGACAGTCGCGGATGGTGTCTCCGACGGTGGGACCCCATTGTCTTTCCATGACATAATACCAGCCGCTCGCCGGGGCAGTCCACCTGATCAGGCTATCCCGGTAGAAGTAGCGCCCCATATACCAGTTTGCAACACCAAGATCATCATTGAAAGCCAACTGCGTAACGCCATCCGGGGCATACAGGGTCAGCTCGGTGTCATTGGCCGCCGTATCCCGTTCGTTGATGTCATTCATCAACCGGGTCCGGACCTGGTAAGAATGCCCCTGGGTCGCGTAGAAGCGCACCCAATCCTGCTCGCTCGCAGGCCGAGTGTTATTGTGAAGCTGGCTGACCCCATTGGTGGAAATCATGCGGGCTTGCAGATAGGTATTATCGGGTTCGTATTTATCTATCTTGCAGGCTGGCACCGGGGTCTTCGTCGGAGGCTTCGGGATGGTCGACGTGAAGGTGGGCGTAGGCGTACGCGTGCGGGTGGGGGTGCGGGTCGGTGTGAACGTAGGCGTATTTGTGCTTGTAGGAGTATTGGTGAGTGTGTCTGTCAGCGTGGCTGTGCTCGTAGGAGTATCACTCGGAGTGAACGTCGGAGTACTTGTACTCGTTAGAGTATTGCTGGGAGTGTACGTGTCCGTCGGGGTATTACTGGGGGTGTAAGTATTCGTCCGCGTGGCTGTGCTCGTAAGAGTATCGCTGGGTGTGAACGTGTCCGTCGGGGTATTGCTGGGCGTGAACGTCGCTGTGTTGCTCGGAGTAAATGTCGGTGTATTGCTCGGCGTGAAAGTCGGGGTATCGCTTGGCGTGGCTGTTGGTGCTGCAACCACCTCGAATGCACCGATATCACAGTGCACCCCTTGCGGGCGAGTGATACCACGCTGATCCGTAGCCAGGCAGGTGGCATCATTCCCCACATCAATGGCCGGGGAACCGGGCAGTAGCGCCATGGTCCAGGTGGGACCGCCGTTATCCGCCAGCGGGCCGAGTTTGGGATCGCCGCTGAGGGCCGGGCTGCAACTGGCATCCCCGATCAGGTTGTGGTCGTTAGTAGGGATGCTTCCACCATTGCTTGCATCATTGTAACAATCGCTGCCGGAGGTGCTATTGGCAATGATCGTATTGGACAGATACAGCGTACCGGTGTTGACAATGCCGCCACCATCACTACCCGAGTTGCCGGAGAAGGTGCTGTTCTGCACGATCAGCACACTTTGGTCGTTGTAGATGCCGCCACCATCACCAGCCGAGTTGCCGGAGAAGGTGCTGTCCTGCACCGTCAGCATGCCAACATGGTTGTAGATACCACCACCATAGCCATAGGCCGAGTTGCCGGAGAAGGTACTGTCCTGCACGGTCAGCGTACCAGCATCGTTATATATAGCGCCGCCATCATTGGCGTACGCCGAGTTGCCGGAGAAGGTGCTGTCCTGCACGGTCAGCGTACCCTCGTTGGTGATGCCGCCGCCGACCACATCGACGCCATTCGTGATCGCCAGGTGGTTCAGGCTGGCAGTCACGCCCGGGCCGACCTGGAACACGCCCACTTCGCCTCCCCCACTGACCGTGACGGCGTTCGACCCGCCGTCAATGGTCATATTCGTGGAGATCGTCAGGGGGCTGGCAAGCGTGATCGTATAATCGCCATTGAACGTGATCGTGCCGCCCGGGCAGATGTTTGCCATGGCCTGGCGCAGCGAACCCGCATCCGCGTCGCCGTTGTCCGTGACCGTGATGGCCGAACTGCAGGCCACCGTGGCCGTCGGCGTGTCGCTGGGAGTGAACGTCAGCGTGAACGTCGGCGTGGCTGTGCTCGTTAGAGTATCGCTGGGCGTGGCCGTTGGTGCCGCAATCACTTCGAAGGCGCCAATATCGCAGTGCGCCCCTTGCGGGCGAGTGATGCCACGCTGGTCCGTAGCCAGGCAGGTGGCATCATTCCCCGCATCAATGGCCGGGGAACCGGGCAGTAGCGCCATGGTCCAGGTGGGGCCGCTGTTATCCGCCAGCGGGCCGAGTTTGGGATCGCCGCTGAGGGCCGGGCTGCAACTGGCATCCCCGATCAGGTTGTGGTCGTTAGTAGGGATGCTTCCACCATTGCTTGCATCATTGTAACAATCGCTGCCGGAGGTGCTATTGGCAATGATCGTATTGGACAGATACAGCGTACCAGTGTTGACAATGCCGCCACCATCACTACCCGAGTTGCCGGAGAAGGTGCTGTTCTGCACGATCAGCACACTTTGGTCGTTGTAGATGCCGCCACCATCACCAGCCGAGTTGCCGGAGAAGGTGCTGTCCTGCACCGTCAGCATGCCAACATGGTTGTAGATGCCACCACCATAGCCATAGGCCGAGTTGCCGGAGAAGGTGCTATCCTGCACGGTCAGCGTACCTGCATCGTTATATATAGCGCCGCCATCATTGGCGTACGCCGAGTTGCCGGAGAAGGTGCTGTCCTGCACGGTCAGCGTACCCTCGTTGGTGATGCCGCCGCCGACCACATCGACGCCATTCGTGATCGCCAGGTGGTTCAGGCTGGCAGTCACGCCCGGGCCGACCTGGAACACGCCCTCTTCGCCTCCCCCACTGACCGTGACGGCGTTCGACCCGCCGTCAATGGTCATATTCGTGGAGATCGTCAGGGGGCTGGCAAGCGTGATCGTATAATCGCCATTGAACGTGATCGTGCCACCCGGGCAAATGTTTGCCATGGCCTGGCGCAGCGAACCCGCATCCGCGTCGCCGTTGTCCGTGACCGTGATGGCCGAACTGCAGGCCACCGTGGCCGTCGGCGTGTCGCTGGGAGTAAATGTCGCTGTGTTGCTCGGAGTGAATGTCGGTGTATTGCTCGGCGTGAAAGTCGGGGTATCGCTTGGCGTGAAAGTCGGGGTATCGCTCGGCGTGGCCGTTGCAGGTACGATAAACTCATACGCGCCGATATCGCAATGAGCACCCTGCGGGCGGGTGACGTCACGCTGGTCTGTAGCCAGGCAGGTGGCATCATTCCCCGCATCAATGGCCCGCGAACCGGGCAATAGCGCCATGGTCTGGGTGGAACCGCCGTTATCCGCCAACGGACCGAGTTTGGGATCGCCGCTCAAGAGCGGGCCGCAAGTCTTGTCCCCGATCAGGTTGTGGTCGTTAACGCCAATGCTTCCGCCATCGGCTGCATCATTGTCACAATCGTGGCCGGAGGTGGTGTTGGCTATGATCGTATTCGACAGGTTCAGCGTACCGGCGTTGTAGATCGTACCGTCATCCGGGGCCGAGTTGCCGGAGAAAGTGCTGTCCTGCACGGTCAACGTAGCGTAGTTTTCGATGCCGCCGCCGGAGCCGGCCGAGTTGCCGGAGAAGGTGCTGTCCTGCACCGTCAGTGGACCGCCGTTATATATAGCGCCGCCGGCGCCACCTGGGGCCGAGTTGCCGGAGAAAGTGCTGTCCTGCACCGTCAGCGTACCGCCGCCGTTAAATATAGCACCGCCGTAGCCGTCGGGAGCCGAGTTGCCGGAGAAGGTGCTGTCCTGCACGGTCAATGTCCCGCTGCTGTAGAGGCCAGCGCCGAGGCCGTCGGGGGACGAGTTACCGGAGATGGTGCTGTTCCTTATGGTCAGGGCGCCGGCGTTATCAATGCCGCCGCCGTTGTTGTTGGATCCGGAGTTGCCGTCCAGGATCGTCAGGCCGGTCAGACTGGCAGTCACGCCGGAATTGACAATGAACACGCTCCACGCATTGTTCCCGCTGACCTTAACACTATGCCCGGTCCCGTCAATGCTCATATCATTGTCAACGGTCAGGCTGGCGCTGGTGAGCGTGATGGTGTAATCGTTGTCGAAGCTGATCGCGCCGCCCGGACAGACATCCGCCATGGCCTGGCGCAACGAGCCCGTACCGCTATCCGCATTGGTTGTGACCGTGATGGGGCTGAAACAGGTGTTGGTGAGCGAGAAGGACACACTCGTCGCGCCGGTTGCGCTGGCAGAGACCGTGTATGCCCCGTTAGTTTTATTGGCTGTGGCAGTTATGCTGGCAGCACCCGACGAGATGGCAACCGGGTTTGCGCCAAACGTGGCGCTCGCCCCGGAGCCCGGCGCGCTGAAGGTCACCAGGCCGCCATCCACCGGCTCAACCGGATCATTCGCCGTAACGCTTACCTGCAAGGGACTGGCAAAAGCCGTGCTGACCGTGGCGCTCTGATTGTTCCCGCCGGTGATGGAAAGCGTGAAGCCCTGGCTCTCGAACGCACCCATGTCACAGGCGCCAACGCGCCCCTCACCGCGCTGATCCGTAGCCAGGCAGGCGGCATCGTCCCCCGCATCAATGGCCCGGGAACCGGGCAATAGCGCCATGGTCTGGGTGGGACCGCCGTTATCCGCCAACGGGCCGAGTTTGGGATCGCCGCTCAAGAGCGGGCTGCAAGTCTTGTCCCCGATCAGGTTGTGGTCATTGACGCCAATGCTTCCGTCATTGTCACAATCGTGGCCGGAGGTGGTGTTGGCTATGATCGTATTCGACAGGTTCAGCGTACCGCCGTTATAGATCGTACCGTCTTCCGGGGCCGAGTTGCCGGAGAAAGTGCTGTCCTGCACGGTCAACGTATAGAAGTTATATATGGCACCACCGTAGACGGCCGAGTTACCGGAGAAGGTGCTGTCCTGCACCGTCAACGTACCGAAGTTGTTAACTATAGCACCGCCGTAGCCGTCGGGGGCCGAGTTGCTGGAGAAGGTGCTGTCCTGCACGGTCAACGTACCGCCGTCGTTAAATATAGCGCCGCCGTAGCCGTCGGTGGCCGAGTTGCCGGAGAAAGTGCTGTCCTGCACGGTCAAGGTTCCGCTGCTGTAGATGCCAGCGCCGAGGAGGTCGGGGGACGAGTTACCGGAGATGGTGCTGTTCCTTATGGTCAGGGCGCCGGCGTTATCAATCCCGCCGCCTTTGTTGAGCCCGGCATTGCCGTCCAGGATCGTCAGGCCGGTCAGGCTGGCAGTCACGCCGGAATTGACAATGAACACGCTCCGCGCCTTGTTCCCGCTGATCGAAACGCTGTGCCCGGTCCCGTCAATGCTCATATCCTTGGCAACGGTCAGGCTGGCGCTGGTGAGCGTGATGGTGTAATTATTGTCGAAGGTGATGGTATCGCCCGCGGCGGCGTCCGCGATCGCCTGGCGCAGGGAGCCGGCGCCGCTGTCATGGTCATTGGTAACCACATCCGTGGCGGCATGCGCCGTCAAGTCCGGCATGGCAAACAGTCCCACCGCCAATGCAATGATCAGGGAAAAACGAAAGATAAACCCACGCAGAAAAATCCCAGTTTTCATGGCGCCTCTCCCAAAAGCAAAATCCCGCCCAGACCCACCCTCACAAAAAGGCGCCCCAAAAATGGCAACCGTTTTTATGCTGGCAACAGAGTGGTCCTGGTTGTAGGATGAATGTGAAACCCGTCACATTGTACAGTCAAATCCAATTAAGAACAAGCGATTCATTCTGAAAGGAGGCTGGCAACGCCCGCCCCCTTTCTATTTATAAAATTCCCGCAGGCTCATTAAACCTGCGGGAATTTTTGTTTATTTCACTGCCACCGGCACCGCAAGGACGAGCACACGCTATGGGTGGGAACGGCCGGCGCAGCCAGCCTCCGTTCTAAGGCACATCCGTCGGCGCGGCCGGGTTGGAGGTGAGCAGGGCTTCTTTTGCGTTATCGGTAAGCGTGGGCGTTCCATCAAGCAGCACCGGCGCCACGCCCATATCCTTGACCCACAACGTATAGGCATGACAGTCGCGGATGGTGTCTCCGACGGTGGGACCCCATTGTCTTTCCATGACATAATACCAGCCGCTCACCGGGGCAGTCCACCTGATCAGGCTATCCCGGTAGAAGTAGCGCCCCATATACCAGTTTGCAGCACCCAGATCATCATTGAAAGCCAACTGCGTAACGCCATCCGGGGCATACAGGGTCAGCTCGGTGTCATTGGCCGCCGTATCCCGGTCGTTGATGTCATTCATCAGCCGGGTCCTGATCTGATAAGAGTGGCCTTTTATTGCGTAGAAGCGCACCCAGTCCTGCTCGCTCGCAGGCTGCGTGTTGTTGTGAAGCTGGGCTGCCCCATTGGTGGAAATCGTGCGGGCCTGCAGATAGGTATTATCGGGTTCGTATTTATCTTTCTTGCAGGCCGGCACCGGGGTCTTCGTCGCAGGCTTCGGGATGGTCGGCGTGAAGGTGGGCGTCGGTGTACGCGTACGGGTGGGGGTATTGGACGGGGTATAGGTCGGCGTACTTGTATTCGTAGGCGTATCACTCGGAGTGAACGTAGGCGTATTGCTGGGAGTAAATGTCGGCGTATTGCTGGGAGTGTAGGTATCCGTCGGCGTATTGCTGGGAGTATAGGTATCCGTCGGGGTGTCGGTATTCGTCGGCGTGTTGGAGGGCGTGTACGTATCCGTCGGCGTATTACTGGGAGTATAGGTGTCCGTTGGCGTATCTGTACTTGTCGGAGTATTGCTGGGAGTGTAAGTATCCGTCGGCGTATTACTGGGGGTATAGGTGTCCGTTGGGGTGTCTGTATTCGTCGGCGTGTTGGAGGGCGTGTACGTATCCGTCGGTGTATTGCTGGGAGTGTAGGTATCCGTCGGGGTGTTACTGGGAGTATAGGTGTCCGTCGGTGTGTAGGTATCCGTCGGCGTATTACTGGGGGTATAGGTGTCCGTTGGGGTGTCTGTATTCGTAGGCGTGTTGGAGGGAGTGTAGGTATCCGTCGGCGTATTACTGGGAGTGTAGGTGTCCGTCGGGATGTAGGTATCCGTCGGCGTATTACTGGGGGTGTAGGTATCCGTCGGCGTGTTACTGGGAGTATAGGTGTCTGTTGGAGTATAGGTATCCGTCGGCGTATTACTGGGAGTATAGGTGTCCGTTGGGGTGTAGGTGTCCGTCGGCGTGTTACTGGGAGTGTACGTATCCGTCGGCGTATTGCTGGGGGTATAGGTGTCCGTTGGGGTGTAGGTATCCGTCGGCGTGTTACTGGGAGTGTAGGTGTCCGTCGGCGTGTTACTGGGAGTATAGGTGTCCGTTGGGGTGTCGGTATCCGTCGGGGTGTTGCTGGGGGTGTACGTATCCGTCGGTGTGTCGGTATCCGTGGGGGTATCGCTCGGCGTGAACGTCGGGGTGTTGGTCGGCGTGACCGTTGCAGTTACGATTAACTCATACGCGCCAATATCGCAGTGCGCCCCTTGCGGGCGAGTGATGCCACGCTGGTCCGTAGCCAGGCAGGTGGCATCATTCCCCGCATCAATGGCCGGGGAACCGGGCAGCAGGGCCATGGTCTGGGTGGTACCGCCGTTATCCGCCAACGGACCGAGTTTGGGATCGCCGCTGAGGGCCGGGCTGCAACTACCGTCCCCGATCAGGTTGTGGTCGTTGACGCCAATGCTTCCGTCATTGACACAATCGCTGCCGGAGGTGGTGTTGGCTATGATCGTATTGGACAGGTTCATCGTACTGTAACTGTTGTAGATCGTACCGTCATAAAGGGCCGCGTTGCCGGAGAAGGTGCTGTCCTGCACCGTCAGCGGACCGCTGTTATATATAGCGCCGCCGGCGCCATCTGGGGCTGAGTTGCCGGAGAAGGTGCTGTCCTGCACTGTCAACGTACCATCGTTAAATATAGCGCCGCTCCAGCCCCAGGGGTCCGAGTTACCGGAGATGGTACTGTTCTGCACCGTCAACGTACCGCCGTCGTTAAATATAGCGCCACCGCCGCCACCTATGGCCGAGTTACCGGAGATGGTACTGTCCTGCACCGTCAAGGTTCCGCTGCTGTAGATGCCAGCGCCGAGGCCGTCGGGGGACGAGTTACCGGAGATGGTGCTGTTCGTTATGGTCAGGGCGCCGGCGTTATCAATGCCGCCGCCGTTGTTGCCCCAGGAGTTGCCGTCCATGATCGTCAGGCCGGTCAGGCTGGCAGTCACGCCGGAATTAACAATGAACACGCTCCACGCGTTGTTCCCGCTGATCGAAACGCTGTGCCCGGTCCCGTCAATGCTCATATCCTTGGCAACGGTCAGGCTGGCGCTGGTGAGCGTGATGCTGTAATCGTTGTCGAAGCTGATCGCGCCGCCCGGGCAGACATCCGCCATGGCCTGGCGCAACGAGCCCGCACCGCTATCGCTGGCGCTTGTGACCGTGACAGAAGCCGGGCAAGCGGGCGTTTCCGTCGGGGTGTCGGTATCCGTGGGAGTATCGCTGGGTGTGTAAGTATCCGTCGGCGTATTGCTGGGAGTATAGGTGTCCGTTGGGGTGTAGGTGTCCGTCGGCGTGTTACTGGGAGTGTAGGTGTCCGTCGGGGTATCGCTGGGGGTGTACGTATCTGTCGGCGTGTCCGTGTCTGTCGGTGTGTTACTGGGAGTGTAGGTGTCCGTCGGAGTATTGCTGGGAGTGTAGGTATCCGTCGGGGTGTCGGTATCCGTGGGGGTATCGCTGGGAGTGTACGTATCCGTCGGTGTGATGGTCGGCGTGGCCGTTGGAAATACACCCATATATTCATACGCGCCGATGTCGCAGTGCGCGCCTTGCGGGCGGATCGCGCCGCGCTGGTCGGTAGCCAGGCAGGTGGCATCATTCCCCGCATCAATGGCCGGTGAACCGGGCAGCAGGGCCATGGTCTGGGTGGGACCGCCGTTATCCGCCAGCGGGCCGAGTTTCGGATCGCCGCTCAGGAGCGGGCCGCAAGTGCCGTCCCCGATCAGGTTGTGGTCGTTGGTGGCGATCCATTCATAGCCGGCTGGATCATTGTAACAATCGCTGCCGGAGGTGGTGTTGGCTATGATCGTATTGGACAGGTTCATCGTACTGTAACTGTTGTAGATCGTACCGTCATCCAGGGCCGCGTTGCCGGAGAAGGTGCTGTCCTGCACCGTCAACGTACCGAGGAAATTTTCTATAGCGCCGCCGGATTCGGCCGAGTTGCCGGAGAAAGTGCTGTCCTGCACCGTCAACGTACCGTCGTTAAATATAGCGCCGCCCTGGCCGGCCGAGTTGCCGGAGAAGAGGCTGTTCGTTATGGTCAGGGCGCCGTCGTTATCAATGCCGCCGCCGTTGTTGAAACCGGCATTGCCGTCCAGGATCGTCAGGCCGGTCAGGCTGGCAGTCACGCCGGAATTGACAATGAACACGCTCCACGCGTTGTTCCCGCTGATCGAAACGCTGTGCCCGGTCCCGTCAATGCTCATATCATTGTCAACGGTCAGGCTGGCGCTGGTGAGCGTGATGGTGTAATCGTTGTCGAAGCTGATCGCGCCGCCCGGGCAGACATCCGCCATGGCCTGGCGCAACGAGCCCGCACCGCTATCCGCATTGGTTGTGACCGTGATGGCGCTGAAACAGGTGTTGGTGAGCGAGAAGGACACACTCGTCGCGCCGGTCGCGCTGGCAGAGACCGTGTATGCCCCGTTAGTTTTATTGGCTGTGGCAGTTACGCTGGCAGCACCCGACGAGATGGCAACCGGGTCTGCGCCAAACGTGGCGCTCGCCCCGGAATCCGGCGCGCTGAAGCTCACCAGGCCGCCATCCACCGGCTCAACCGGATCATTCGCCGTGACGCTTACCTGCAAGGGACTGGCAAAGGCCGTGTTGATGGAGGCGCTCTGGTTGTTCCCGCCGGTGATGGAAAGCGTGAAGCCATGCGATTCGAAAGCACCCATGTCACAGGCGCCAACGCGCCCATCACCGCGCTGGTCGGTAGCCAGGCAGGTGGCATCGTCCCCCGCATCAATGGCAGGGGAGCCGGGCAGCAGGGCCATGGTCTGGGTGGGACCGCCGTTATCCGCCAGTGGGCCGAGTTTGGGATCGCCGCGGAGGAGCGGGCTGCAAGTGCCGTCCCCGATCAGGTTGTGGTCGTTGACGCCAATGCTTCCGTCATTGACACAATCGCTGCCGGAGGTGGTGTTGGCTATGATCGTATTGGACAGGTTCAGTGTACCGCCGTTGTAGATCGTACCGTCATCCGGGGCCGAGTTGCCGGAGAAAGTGCTGTTCTGTACGGTCAACGTCCCCCAGTTTTCGATGCCGCCGCCGGAGCCGTCCGAGTTGTTGCCTGAGAAGGTGCTGTCCTGCACCGTCAGCGGACCGTCGTTAAATATAGCGCCGCCGCCGCCGCCGTTGCTGCCGTGATTATCCGAAAGGATGCTGTTCTCCACCGTCAGCGTGCCGGCGTTGTATATAGCGCCGCCGGCGCCATCTGGGGCTGAGTTGCCGGAGAAGGTGCTGTCCTGCACTGTCAACGTACCATCGTTAAATATAGCGCCGCTCCAGCCCCAGGGGTCCGAGTTACCGGAGATGGCACTGTTCTGCACCGTCAACGTACCGCCGTCGTTAAATATAGCGCCACCGCCGCCCTCTATGGCCGAGTTACCGGAGATGGTACTGTCCTGCACCGTCAAGGTTCCGCTGCTGTAGATGCCAGCGCCGATGCCGCCGGGGGCCGAGTTGCCGGAGATGGTGCTGTTCGTTATGGTCAGGGCGCCGGCGTTATCAATGCCGCCGCCGTTGTTGCCCCAGGAGTTGCCGTCCAGGATCGTCAGGCCGGTCAGGCTGGCAGTCACGCCGGAATTGACAATGAACACGCTCCGCACGTTGTTCCCGCTGATCGAAACGCTGTGCCCGGTCCCGTCAATGGTCATATCCTTGGCAACGGTCAGGCTGGCGCTGGTGAGCGTGATGGTGTAATCGTTGTCGAAGGTGATGGTATCGCCCGCGGCGGCGTTCGCGATCGCCTGGCGCAGGGAGCCGGCGCCGCTGTCATGGTCATTGGTAACCACATCTGTGGCGGCATGCGCCGTCAAGTCCGGCATGGCAAACAGTCCCACCGCCAAAACGAGGATGAGGGAAAAACGGAAAATAAACCCACGCGAAAAAATCCCAGTTTTCATGGCATCCTCTCCCAAGAACGCAAGCCTCTCCACACCTCCAGTGTAAAAAGGGTGCCGGGAAACTGGGAACCGCTTTTTAGGTCACAACAGAGTGGGTACGGCTGTCCGATGAACGTAAAATCCACCGCATTATATAGGCGACCTTAAAAAATGACAAGCTTGGCAAAGGATATTTGGCCTTATTAACAAAATTGTAGGTCACGCTTGAAGCGTGACCTACAATACTACGGCATATCCGTCGGCGCGGCCGGGTTGGAGGTGAGCACGGCTTCTTTTCCAGCCTCGGTAAGCGTGGGCGTTCCATCAAACAGAACCGGCGCCACGCCCATATCCTTGACCCACAACGTATAGGCATGGCAGTCGCGAACGGTGTCTCCGACGGTGGGACCCCATTGTCTTTCCATGACATAATACCAGCCGCTCGCCGGGGCAGTCCACCTGATCAGGCTATCCCGGTAGAAGTAGTAGCCCATATACCATTTCCCAAAACCCAGATCATCATTGAAAGCCAACTCCGTAAAGCCGTCCGGGGCATACAAGGTCAGGTCGGTATCATTGGCCGCCGTATCCCGTTCGTTGATGTCATTCATCAGCCGGGTCCGGACCTGGTAAGTATGCCCGTGGATGGCATAGAAGCGCACCCAATCCTGCTCGCTGGCAGGCTGCGTGTTGTTGTGAAGCTGGGCTGCCCCATTCGTGGAAATCATGCGGGCTTGCAGATAGGTATTATCGGGTTCGTATTTATCTATCTTGCAGACAAAGGCCGGGGTCTTCGTCGGAGCTTTTGTGCGGCTCGGCGTGAAGGTGGGCGTAGGCGTACGCGTGCGGGTGGGGGTGCGGGTCGGGGTACTTGTTCTCGTGAGAGTGTTGGTGAGTGTCTCCGTCGGCGTGTTTGTAGATGTCGGAGTATTGCTGGGTGTGTAGGTATCCGTCGGCGTGTTCGTATCCGTCGGGGTGTTGCTGGGAGTGAAGGTGTCCGTCGGGGTATCGCTGGGAGTGAAGGTATCCGTCGGAGTATTGCTGGGAGTGTACGTATCCGTTGGGGTGTTGCTGGGAGTGTATGTGTCCGTCGGGGTGTCGGTATCCGTCGGGGTATCGCTGGGAGTGTATGTATCCGTCGGGGTGTCGGTATCCGTCGGGGTATCGCTGGGTGTGAACGTATCCGTCGGCGTGTTGGTAGGTGTGTTGGAGGGGGTATCGGTGGGTGTGTCCGTTGGCGTATCCGTCGGCGCGGGGGCATTCGTCAGCGCAAAATTGACGCTGGTCGCACCGGCTGCGCTGGCAACCACGTTGTAAGGCCCGCCGGCTGTTCCATTGGCAGTCACACTCTGCGAGACCATCCCGCCGGCAATGGTCAGGTTATACGTTGTGGTCGCCAGGCTGGCCCCGCTGCCCGGCGCAGTGAAGGTCACCACGCCGCCATCCACCGGCTCATTGTGGCTGGATGTAACGCTTACCTGCAAGGGGTTGGTGAAAGCCGTGCTGACCATGGCGCTCTGGTTGTTCCCGCCGGTGATAGCCAGCGTGAAGCCATGCGATTCGAACGCGCCAATGTCGCAACTGGTGGTTGGGCGGGGTTGGCCGCGCTGGTCCAGGCTGCTGACCGGGGCCGCATTGCAGGTGGCGCTGTCGCCCTGCCCAATGGCCGGGGAGCCGGGCAGCAGGGCCATGCTCTGGGTCGTCCCACCATAGTCTCCCAGGGGTGCCAACAACGGGTCGCCCTGCAAGGCGGCCGAGCAACTGCCATCCTGCACCAGATTGTTGGTGTTCGTGCCGATCGTAGCGGGGATGCCAATTCCAAGATTGGCACAATCCCCGCCGGAGGATGAACCGGAAATGATCGTATTGGAATAGTTCAGCGTGCCATCGTTTGTGATACCTCCGCCCGGCTCGAGAGACGAGTTGCCTGAAAGGGTGCTGTTCATTATCGTCAACGTGCCATAATTGATGATCCCGCCTCCGCCTCCGCTGGGATTATTAACGTCAGAAGTGTTGCCAGTCAGGGTGCTGTTCGTCATGGCCAGCGTACCCCAGTTCTCGATGCCGCCGCCATTCTCGGCCGAGTTGCCTGAAAGGGTGCTCCCCGTAATGGTCGTGTTGCTCCCATGGTCATTGGAAATGCCGGCTCCATCACAGGCTCGGTTGCCCGACAGGGTGCTGTCCATAACTGTCAGGGTGGCCTGATTGTAAATGCCGCCGCCGATGCCACAGTTACTGCCGTGATTATCCGAAAGGATACTGTTCTCCACCGTCAGCGTGCCGGCATTGTAGATGCCCCCCCCTTTATCTGCAGACCCGTTCATGATCTTCAGACCCGCCAAGGTGACGGTGCCGCTGGTGATGTTGAACACCCGCGTCGCATAATTGCCGTTGATGGTGACGGCATACCCAGCGCCATCGATCGTCAGATCCTTGGCAATGGCCAGTTCCGTGGTGAGGGTAATATCCTGGTCGCTGCCAAAGGTGATCTTCCCGCCGGGGCAGAGCAGCGCAATGGCCTCCCGCAGGGAACCTGCCCCGCTTTCGGAATTAGTATTCACCGTCATGGAATCGACGCAACTTTGCTGATTGGTGAGCGAGAAATCCACGCTGCCAGCCAGGTTGCTGACGGTGGCAGTGACCGTGTACGGGCCGCCGGATGTATCATTGGCCGTGACATCCAGCGCGGCAATGCCGTCAGCCGCGGTGGTGACCATGGCCGTGGTGGGGGCTGCTATGCTCGCCCCGCTGGTCGGCGCGACAAAGGTGACCGTCGCGCCTGGCAGGGCATTCCCACCTGTTTCGCTCAACTCCGGGCTGAGCGGATAGGGGAAAGCGGTATTGATCAGGGTGGTCTGGCCGCTGCCGCCCGCCACCGTCAGGGTAAAACCCCGGCTCTCGAACGCCCCGATATCGCAGTGCTCGCCTTGCTGGCGGGTGATGCCACGCTGATCGAGGTTGTTGACCGGGGGGGCCGCACAACTGGTATCGTCACCCGCATCAATCGCGGGAGAACCGGGCAGCAGGGCCACGGTCTGGGTGGGACCGCCATAGGCACCCAGGGGAGCCAGCAATGGGTCGCCATGCAAGGTGGGCGAGCAAGAGTCATCCTCCACTAGATTATGGCTGTTCGTCCCGATCGTACCGCTCGGCGAGCCAGGATTATTGAAGCAATCCGTAATGGGCGATGAATCGGCAATGATCGTGTTCGTGTAATTCAGCGTGCCAGAGTTATAAATGCCGGTGCCATTTGTTGCCAAGTTGTCAGAGAGAGTGCTGCTTGTCAATGTCAGCGTACCTTGATTGTAGATAGCGCCGCCAACACCAGATCCGAGACCCGCAGATGCTCTGTTTTGTGAAAAGGTGCTGTTCGTCACTGTCAGCGTGCCTGCGTTGAGGATGCCGCCTCCACTGTTGATTGAATCGTTTCCTGACAGGGTGCTGGCCGTTATGGTCAGCGTGTTTCCAGTTGCGTTGACAATGCCTCCGCCTCCATTCTGGCCAGTATTATCGGAAATGATGTCATTTGTCAGCGTCAATGAGCCAGCATTATAGATGCCGCCGCCGGCATTACCGAAGTTTCCTGAGATGGCGCTGCCCGTCACCGTCAGATCTTCACCGGCATTGTAGATGCCGCCGCCAGCACCACCAGCGGAATTGTTTTCGATGGAGCTGTCCGTCAGTGTCAGGGTACCATTGTTATAGATGCCACCGCCATCCCCCTCAAGCAAAGCAGGATCATCCTCATCAGAAACGGAATTGCCTGCAATCGTGCTGTCTGTCACTGTCAGTGTGCCATTATTGTAGATACCGCCGCCCTGACCCGAACGGCCATTGCCAAAGAAAGAGTTTTGGGCGGAATTGTCTGAAACGGTGCTATCCGTCAGCGACAGGCTGCTTCCATGATGTATATATATGCCGCCGCCTTGACCCTCGTTCGAGTTGACAGGTTCAGAAACACCTTTTGTAATGGTCAGGTTGCTCAGAGTCACCGAGGCAGGGGCAGAAATAATGAATGGGGTAGTCTTGTTATCACCATTGATCGTGACGGTATGCCCGCTGCCATCGATCGTCAGACTCTTGCCAAGGGTAATTGACCCGAGGAGCATGATCGTATAATCGCCCTTGAAACTGATGGTATCTCCATCAGAGGCTTTGTTAACTGCATCGCGCAAGCCGCATCCGCTCGCGTTGCAGTGGCCATAAGAGGCATCCAGCGCTGTGGTAACCACCCAGGTTTTAGCGGCATACACACTACTTGTCGGGAGCATCAGGAATGCGGTTGCCAGCAAGGACAGCAATATCCCCAAGCGGATGGAAAGAGAGAGGAACCAGCGCTGAATAGTTCGTCGTTTCATACCACAACCCTCCCGGAAAAATATTCCCACCAGACGGACCCATCCTGGTGGGAATAAAGTGTCTCTCCTGCATGACCGGTTTACCGCGATGGATGCATCTGCGCGTCAGTTGTGAAATCCGGTACATTGTAAAGAGAACGTCCGAGTTTGGCAAGGATATTGCGCGTTTCCCTGGTAGTTACCTCTCCACCTGGTTCTCCGGACTGGCGCTGTCCATGGCATTCAGCACCACACCGTTGCGCGTGAGCGTGCCCACGTATTGGTCGCCGGTGCCGGCCGAGATCCAGCCGCTCAGGTCGAACGGGAGCAGCGGGCCAAGCGCCGAGACCCACTCGCCGTTGAATTTGCGGACGAGGTGGACGTGCATACCGGTGGCCTCGCCGCCCTCGCAGGAGGGATGCCCGACATGGTCACCCGCGTGCAGGAACGTGCCGACCGTGACCCGGTCGCGCGTTGCGATGTGCATGTAGAAGATGACCCAGCCGCTGCCTTCGTTGTTGCCCCCGTCCAGGTCCAGGATGACCTGGCCGCCGCCGACGCGCGCCACCAGGCCATCCGCCACCGCCGTGACCCAGGCATCCGACTCATCCCCGCACTGGGTATCGCCGGGCGGGGCGAAATCCAGCGCGCCATAGGGGGTGCCGTCCAACCAGGCCAGGTGCGGGCCGCCGGTGAAATACCAGGTTTCGCCCGGGCCGAAAGGCAGCTGCAGTACCGGCTGGACCAGGTTGGCCGGGATGAGCGGCTCGATCGCCAGGTCGAAGGGGTTCCCGAAGAGCACGTAATAGGTGTCGAAGAAACCGCCCGGCGAGACATCTTTCACCCAGGTGGGATAATCGTCCAGTTGGGCGAAGAAATTCTGCACACCCGCCGTCCCGGCGTTAATGGTCGGGTCAACCGGCACCGCCGAGCCGTCTTTCAAGACCCACTGGGTGACCGTTTTGGAGCGCCAGCGGTAATAGCCGCCGTTCAACTGGATGGCGGCCCACTCCAGTTGGCGGTACAGGCCGTGGTACCAGGAATCATAGAACCCGAAGGGCTGTTCATTCAGCGCCGGGTTGGGGTTGGGATTGGTGACCCAGCCGGCGCGATATTCCAGCAGGGCCAGCAGCAGGCGCGGGTTGATCGAGGATTCCTGGGCGGCCTCCACGATCACCTGCGCGGCAGTCAGGCTGGCCCCGTCCACATCCTGGGTGTAGGTTGTCAGATAGCCGCCCTTGGCATGGATGAAAGCATCCACATCCGTTTGGTTGGCAAGCGGCCCGTAGACCAGTTCCGAATCGGGAATCATCTTAAAGGACGGCCCGGCCGGCCGGGGCGTCATGGCCGGGATGGTGAGCGTCTGGCCCACCACCAGGCTGTTCACATCCGCGATATGGTTGGCCTGGGCCAGCGCCTGCAGGCTGACGCTGTACTTCTCCGCGATCGCGCTCAGGATGTCACCGGATTGGACCACGTAGCTCTGCGCGGCGCCGGGCGTGCCGGGTTGGTAATGGGGTGCATCCGGGGTAGGCGAAGCCTCGGGCATACCCGGTACGCGCGTGGGCGGGAGGCTGTAGGAGCGGGTGGGCGTGCCGGATACAAGCGCGCCCATGGTAGGCACCTGCCCGGTAACCCAGATGGAAGCAGGGGTAATATCGGCTGGCTGGGTGGTGCCGCACGCGCCCAGACCCATGGCAAGGACCAGAACCGCCAGGCTGCGCAAGCCAATTTGTCCGATTCGGCGTGTAAACATGGCAGGATTTTACCAGTTTCTGCTAAAATCAGGAATTCACCGGTAGTAGCGGCTTCAGCCGCTCCAACTACTATATAGCATTGTGGTCTGTGCAGGAAAGTCATACCAACCCTTCTCAAAAAGAAGGGGAAGATGGGGAACCATCCCCACCCCCTCAAGATATTGAGATGATATTTTTAATGAGGAGAAACGCATGGAAGCCCTTTACGGCGGAATGGAAGGCGGCGGGACCAAGTTCGTCTGTGCGGTCGGGCGCGGGCCGGACGAGGTGGTTGACGAAATTCGCTTCGCCACCACCACACCCGCAGAAACGCTCGGGCGGGCGGTGGCTTTCTTCCAAAAATACTCCCCGGCCGCCATCGGCCTGGCGCCCTTCGGCCCGCTCGACCTGAACCCGGCCTCCCCCACCTACGGCTCGATCACGGCCACCCCCAAAGCCGGCTGGGGCCAGGCGGACATCCTCGGGCCTTTCCGCGCCCAATTCGACGTGCCGCTGGTCTTCGACACGGATGTCAACGCGGCCGCTTTTGGCGAGTTCGCCTGGGTGCCCGCCAACCGGGGGCTGGAGTCGCTGGTCTATTTCACCATCGGCACCGGCGTTGGGGGAGGCGTCCTGGTCAACGGGAAGACGGTGCATGGCCTGACGCATCCGGAAGCCGGGCACATCCGCCTGCCGCACAACCTGGAAAAGGACCCGTTCCCGGGCGGCTGCCCCTTCCACGGGGACTGCTTCGAGGGCCTGGCAAGCGGACCCGCCATCGCCAAACGCTGGGGCCGGCCGGCCGAGTCCCTGCCGGAAGATCATCCCGCCTGGGAACTGGAGGCGGAGTACATCGCCTACGCTCTCACCGCCGTGATCTGCCTGCTCTCGCCGCAGCGCATCGTGCTGGGCGGCGGCGTGATGGAACAAGCGCAGCTCTTCCCGCTCATCCGGCAAAAGGTGCGGGAGAACCTGAACGACTATATTCCCTCCCCGGTGGTTACGGGTACAATGGAGGCGTACATTGTCCCGCCCGGGCTGGGCAAGCGTTCGGGTATCCTGGGAGCAATGGCGCTGGCAAAGAACAGTTTATAGGTTGCATCTTCCCGAAGGTTATTTAGGCAACTGCATCTCTCCAAACAGACCTTCAGAATGCTATTCGTGGAGATAAAACATGCCCCAGGAACTGCACGTGGTCACCGGCGCATTCGGGTACTCCGGCAAATACATCGCCAAACGCCTGCTGGCGGAAGGGCGGCGCGTCCGCACCCTGACGGATTCGCTCCAGCGCGCCAACCCGTTTGGCGGGCAGGTGGAGGCCCATCCCTACAACTTTGACCGCCCGGAAGACCTGGTCGAATTGCTGCGCGGCGCCGAGGTGCTTTACAATACCTACTGGGTGCGCTTCAATTACTCGTCCTTCAAACACCAATCCGCCGTGCAGAATACGTTGATCCTGTTCGAAGCGGCCCGCAAGGCCGGTGTGAAGCGCATCGTGCACGTCAGCATCACCAACCCATCCGCAGATTCGCCCTTCGAATATTTTGCCGGCAAAGCGCACCTGGAAGAGGCCCTGAAAGGTTCAGGCCTTTCGTACGCCATCCTGCGTCCCGCCGTCCTGTTCGGCCCGGAAGACATCCTCATTAATAATATCGCCTGGACGCTGCGGCACCTGCCGGTCTTTGGCGTCTTCGGAAACGGATCATACCGGCTCCAGCCGATCCACGTGGATGACCTGGCTGCGCTGGCCGTGGAACAGGGCCGGGGGCACACAGATGTGACAGTGGACGCAACCGGCCCGGAGACCTTCACCTACCGGGAGCTGGTGCACAGCATCGGGGAAAGCATTGCGGCCAACCGCCCGATCCTGTCCATGCCGCCCGCGCTGGCGTACCTGGCAGGCGCGGGAGTGGGCCGCCTGATGGGGGATGTGATGATCACCTGGCCCGAAGTCAAAGGCCTGATGACAGACCTGCTCTACACCGATTCGCCCGCGGCCGGGACGACCCGCCTTTCCGATTGGGTGCGTGAACATAAAGATACGCTGGGCCTTCATTATGCGAGTGAACTGGCCCGCCGGAAAGACAGAATGAAGGCATATTAATATGCCAACCCTTAACCTCGAAAAGCTCCAGGCGCTGCGCCTGCACACCTTTTATCCGGCCCCAGGGCTGCGTCTCAGCACGCCCGACCAGGCGCTGCAGTTCGTCAATGGGCGCGGGTTCGTCTATTTCTGGCCGATCAAAGGGGTGGTATTGCCGAGCCTGTGGGTGGCCACTGCTGGGGACCGCCCGGTGCCGGACAACCACGATGATCCCGGCAACATCACCTGGGATTGGAAGGATAAATCGCTCGGCAAACGCATCTGGTATTACGGGAAGATCCTGCGCCGCAAAGCCACCTTCATCTCCTTGGAGACCGCGCCATATTTCTACGCCCTTTCCGAGAACTACGGCTCCCCCGAAGAGGATTACCTGCTGGCCTACCAGGAGGGCCGCCTGACACAGGCCGCCAAACAGATCTACGAGGCCCTGCTCGACAAAGGCTCGCTGGATACCATAGCGCTGCGTAAGGAAGCCCGCCTGCTGAATGCCAAGGAGTCCGTCTTCAACCGGGCATTGGAAGACCTGCAAAAGGATTTCAAGATCCTGCCGGTGGGCGTGGCCGAGGTGGGCGCCTGGAAATATGCCTTCCGCTACGAGATCACGGCCCGGCACATGCCCGAACTGCCGGAGCAGGCCCGGTCGATCGGCGAGGCGGAGGCGCGCCGGAAACTGGTGGGCCTGTATTTTGCCTCGGTCGGTGCAGCGCAGGCGCGCACAGTCGCCAGTTTATTCGGCTGGCCGCCCGATCTGGCCCAACGCAGCACCGCCTGGCTGGTACAGAATGGCCGGCTGGTGGAAGGCGTGGCACACCCGCAGGAAAGCGGGGAGTGGCTGGCGCTGCCGGAATTGGTAGATTAATGGGCAGACGAATAGGTCCGCCCCAAATAGATCATATATTATTATGAGGAAATCATGCCAAATACCCCCGAAACCCCTTACCGAAACCCGTCCCTGACCGTGGAAGCGCGCGTGGCCGACCTGCTCAGCCGCATGAGCCTAGAAGAGAAGATCGCCCAAGTATCCGCCTTCCATATGCAGACGAATGTTCTGCCGAATGAAAGCACAGAACTCGATGACGCCACCCGGACGCAACTGGCGAACGGGGTGGGTGGACTGGGCCGCCCGGGCCAGAATTCCAGCGCCAGAGATACCGCCATCGCCACCAACGCCGTCCAGAAATACCTGCGTGAACAGACCCGCCTGGGCATCCCGGCCTTTTTCGTGGATGAGGCCCTGCACGGCCTGATGGCCAGCGGCAGCACCTCCTTCCCACAGGCGATCGGACTGGCCAGCACCTGGGACCCGGAACTGGTGCAGCAAGTTTTCACGGCTGCGGCGCGCGAGATGCGGGCACGCGGGGAGAACTGGGCGCTGACACCCGTGCTGGACCTGGCGCGCGAACCGCGTTGGGGCCGCACTGAGGAGACTTATGGCGAGGACCCGTTCCTGGGTTCCCGCATCGGCGTGGCGGCGGTGCGGGGCCTGCAGGGCGCCAGCCTGGCGGGGGAACCAGAGCCGCTTGACCGGCAGCACGTGCTGGCAACCGCCAAGCATTTCGCCGCGCACGGCCAGCCGGAGGGCGGGCGAAACGCCGCCCCGGCCAACTTCGCCGAACGGGAACTGCGCGAGAATTACCTGAGAGCCTTCCAGGCCGCTGTGATGGAAGCCGGTGTCGGCGCGGTGATGGCCTCCTATAACGAGATCAACGGCATCCCGGCGCACATCCATCCCTGGCTGTTGGGGCAGGTGCTGCGGGACGAATGGGGCTTCCAAGGTGTGCTCGTCTCGGACGGCAACGGGATCAGCCAGTTGGAAACCATCCACCACGTGGCGGGTTCCAAAGCCGAGGCAGCCCGCAAGGCGCTGGCAGCCGGAATAGACTTCGAACTGGATACCTGCTATTTCACCACGCTGCTTGGGCTGGTGCGGGATGGCAGCGTCCCTGAGGCGCAGGTGGACCAGGCGGTCGGGCGCGTCCTGGCAGCCAAGTTCCGGCTGGGCCTGTTCGATCAGCCCTACGCCGATCCCGATGAAGCCGGACGAGTGACGAATTGCGCCGAACACCGCCGGCTGGCCTACCGGGCCGCCACCAAAAGCCTGGTGCTGCTCAAGAACGACGGCCTGCTCCCGCTGGATCTGGAAAAGCGCCGGACGCTGGCGGTGATCGGTCCGGATGCAGCCGGGCTGCACCTGGGCGGTTACGCCGCCGACCCTGGGCATGGCTTGAGCATCCTGGAAGGCATCCGCCAGAAAGTGGCCGGGCGAATGGATATACTGTATGCCAGGGGCTGCAAGATCACTGCCGACGATTTCGGCGGGCAGGGCTGGCGCGGCTGGCACGAGAACGCCTCGCCGGCCTCCGACCCGCTTGAGGATGAACGCCTGATCGCCGAGGCAGTCGAGACCGCCCGCAAAGCGGAAGTGGTCCTGCTGGTGATCGGCGAGAACGAGACGGTCTGCCGGGAGGCCTGGGGGGAGAATCACCTGGGTGACCGCGACTCGCTCGACCTGCCGGGCCGCCAGAACGACCTGGTAGGGGCCGTGGTCGGGACGGGTCGGCCGGTAATTGTGTTGCTGATCAATGGGCGCCCGCTCTCCGTAACTTACGCGGCCGAACACGCCAACGCCCTCTTCGAAGGCTGGTACCTCGGCCAGGCGGGCGGAGAGGCCTTTGCAGATGCCCTCTTCGGGGATGTTAATCCGGGCGGCAAGCTGCCGATCACTTTCCCACGCTCGGTCGGGCAGATCCCGGCGTATTACAACCACAAACCCTCCGCCCGGCGCAGCTATCTGTGGGCGGAGAAGACCCCGCTCTTCCCGTTCGGGCACGGGTTGAGCTACACCACCTTCGAGTACACCGATCTGCAGGTCAACCCGGCGAAGATCGAACCGGATGGAGAGGCGGTCGTGCATGTGGAAGTGCGCAACACGGGCGCGCGTCCCGGCGACGAGGTGGTGCAGTTGTACATCCACGATGTGCTCACCGAACGGGTGACGCGCCCGGTCAAGGAACTGAAAGGCTTCCGGCGCATCACGCTCCAGCCGGGAGAAAAGCAGGTCGTGGAATTTACACTCTCGGCAGAGGCGTTGTCCTTCCTGGACGAGAAAATGGAACGCGTGGTGGAACCGGGCACATTCGAGATCATGGTCGGCACCAGTTCGGCCGAACTGCAGACGGTTTTGTTGGAAGTGATAAAATAACTTCGCTTGACCCCTTGGAGACAATTTAATTCGACATAAGGCTCTTGAACCTGTTTGAATCCCTTTTATCCCTGTTAACTTGTCCCCGGTTTTCTATGGGGATCTGTGGTGAATTTTGACCTATTGAACAGGCTCTGCGCAAAGGCTGGATCTCCCCCATGGACGCGTTCATCACTTTGGTCAGAAATAAGATCATCTCTCCGCTGGAGAATTTCACCGAGCGGATCAACATCGTTCATATCTTAATGCTTTCCCTGGTAATTACCGCTTTATCGGTGGCCTATCACCGCAGCGGTGTTGAAAACCTGGAACTGGAGACCCGCATCCCTTTTTATCTGGCTGACCGGCCCCTGTTGAACAAGCTCTACGACACCCGCATCATCGAAGCAAATCTCTACGTAGGCCGGGAGTTAAGTTACGTGTTCGATTTTTTGGACGCGCAATTCATTTCCCTGAGCGTTTCGCTCGGTTTCCCCAATTTCATCTCGCCGAGCTTTTATATTTTTACCATCGCCATCGGATTGATGCTGTGGCAGTTTTGCGTTGCGGAATTAAAACTGAAGCGCTGGATCGGCCTGGGGATGGTTTTGCTATTTTGGACCTCGCCGAATGCTTTCCTGGGTGGCGACTACTTCCGTTCGGCCAAGCCCGGGGTGTCTGTATGTATAGTGGCGCTTTACTACCTTGTATATCACGTACTTCATTCGGAACACCAAAACCGCACCTATCGCCCGCGTTTCGGCGTCTGGGTGGCCGGCTTTGGAATCGCCTGGGCAGCCGCGTGGTTCGACCGGGAAGGACTTTACCTGGTGGGAGTCTTGATGGCCTTCCTGCTGATCTGGGGTAGCGTATTTCCCAGCCGGAACATCTTAAAGCTCCTGGCAATCTTTGGGGCCGTTCTGGTGCTCTTCGTTCTTTATGCTTATCTTGTTGCTCCCTGGCTTACATTTTATTTCAACCACTACTGGCCCGGTATGTCCTACCAGCAGCTTCCCTGGTGGGTATTCAAGTTGCCGCACGTGTTGGCGTTCTCCTTGGCCGCGGGCGTTTTTATGTATATAGATACGTTGCGTTTCCTGGTGGGGAACATTTCCCGCGCGGCGGCTTTCCTGCTCATCGTTTCAATTATCCTGGTGGCATTCTTTATTTACCTGCGGGAAAAATCGACAGGAAATAATACAAGGGCTTTTTCTCTGGCTGCACTAGGGCTGATCACCTGTGAGCTGGTGCTCACCTGCGCCATGAATACCATCATGGTGATCTACCTTCCGCAGATCACCATGCAGGATCTGATGTTGACTTTATATTATATGCCACTCGCTTCCACACTGTGCATGACACTGGCGCTGGTAATTTCGCAGTTCTCCATGCACAAGTTCCTGCCCGTCTGGCTGCTGTTGATCCTGTTAATCGCTGCCATCGTCGGGAATATTCTGGCAATCCCGGTGCACTACACCGTTATGAGACAAGGTTATATGAAGCCGGTTTACGATTCCATGCCCAGTATGTTAGCCGCCTTGCGGAACATAAGAAACAGCCATTACCTGCCGCCTCTGGACATCCAGCGTGATGGAGTTTACCAATTCTTCCGGGCCAAGTTCGGGCGCTAGTCCTGCCATGAACGCTAACGATCCAGCCGACCTGCCTCGCCGCGAACGCGAACTTGACGAATACCGCCAGGCCCGCGTGGCCCATTGGGATGCGCTGGCCCGCAAACTGGACGGCTGGAAAGGCTGGGGAGGCCAATATCATCGCCTGCTGGAACGGAACTATCGTTTCCTGGTCGCTCCGGGCCGGCGGGTGCTCGAGATCGGCTGCGGGCGGGGGGACCTGCTGGCTGCCCTGCAGCCATCCGAAGGGACGGGAGTTGATTTTTCGGGCGAGATGGTGCAACGCGCCCGGGCGCGCCATCCGGGCCTGACCTTCGTGCAGCAGGATGCCCACCACCTGGACCTGAAAGGGACATACGACGTCATCATCCTATCCGATCTGCTGAACGACCTGTGGGATATCCAGGCCGTCCTCGAGGAAGTGGCCCGCTATACCACCCCGCGCAGCCGGATCGTGATCAATTCGTACAGCCGGCTGTGGGAATCCCTGTTGGACCTGGCAGAAAAATGCAACCTGGCCAAGCCATTGCTGTACCAGAACTGGTTGACCGTGGAAGATATGGTAAATCTACTGAATCTGACCGGCTTCGAAATGATCCGCTGCTGGCCGGAAATACTCTGGCCTCTGCCGGCGCCGCTTTGGGAGGCATTCTGCAACCGCTTCCTGGTCAGGCTCTGGCCGTTCCGCCACCTGGGCCTGACCAATTTCATCATGGCGCGCCCAAGCCCCGGCAACCAATCAGCGGCGCAACCTGCAAGCGTATCCGTGATCATCCCGGCGCGCAATGAAGAGGGCAACATTTCCCAGATCTTCGCACGCACGCCGGAATTAGGCGGGGGCACCGAATTGGTCTTCGTCGAGGGACATTCCAGGGACGCCACGTATGCGCGCATCCAGGAGGAGATCCGCACCCATCCGGAGCGACGGAGCAAGTTAATGAAGCAGACAGGCATAGGCAAAGGCGACGCCGTCCGACTGGGGTTTGCCGAAGCCAGCGGCGATATCCTGATGATCCTGGATGCCGACCTGACCGTGCCACCCGAGGACCTGACCCGGTTCCATGCGCTATTGGCTTCCGGCCAGGCCGAACTGGTGAACGGTGTGCGGCTGGTCTACCCGATGGAAGACCAGGCCATGCAATTCCTCAACCTGTTGGGCAACAAGTTTTTCAGCCTGGCCTTTTCCTGGCTGCTCGGCCAGCCGATCAAGGATAGCCTGTGCGGCACGAAGGCGTTATGGAAAAGCGATTACGAACGCATCGCGGCGGAACGGGCATATTTCGGGGAGTTTGATCCCTTTGGAGATTTCGACCTGCTCTTCGGCGCGGCCAGGCTTAAACTTAAAAATCGTTGACCTGCCCGTCCGTTACCGCAGGCGCACCTACGGAACCACCAACATCCAGCGCTGGAAACACGGCTGGCTGCTTTTGCAAATGGTGGTTTTCGCTGCCCGAAAGATCAAATTCGTATAAGCCATGGCTGGAATACTTGCCCACCCTCTCACGCGCGGCCTGGAAATAGACGACCCACGCACCACCGAACTGCGCCGGCGGATCATTGCAGAAAAACAGTTCCTGCGGCGCATTTACGCCGATTGGTACGCCACACTGGCAGTGGCCCTGCCATCCGGCCCGGGAGCCGTGCTGGAGCTTGGCTCGGGAGCCGGCTTCCTGTCCCAATTTATTCCCGACCTGATCACCAGTGAATATTTCTTTTGCTCCGGCATTCGGGCGGTCCTGGATGGCAAGCACTTGCCTTTTGCGGACGGCTGCCTGCGCGGCATCCTGATGACGGACGTGCTCCACCACCTGCCCAGGCCGCGCCTGTTCCTGGCGGAGGCGGCCCGCTGTGTGCGTCCCGGCGGGGTGGTGGCGATGGTGGAACCCTGGGTTTCGGCCTGGTCACGCCTGATCTATACCCGCCTGCACCATGAGCCATTCTCCCCCACCAGCCCGGATTGGGAATTTCCCGAACGTGGGCCGCTCTCCGGGGCAAACGGAGCACTGCCGTGGATGATCTTCGAGCGTGACCGTCTCCAGTTCGAGCAGGAATTCCCGCAATGGCGGATCGAGCGTGTCAACCCGATCATGCCTTTCCGCTACCTGGTCTCCGGCGGCGTCTCGATGCGTACCCTGATGCCGGGCTTTACGTATCGTTTCTGGCAAGAGCTTGAGAAGGCCCTGCAGCCGCACATGCCGCATTGGGGCATGTTTGCCGAGATCAACCTGCGCAGGCAAAATGTTGAACCTGCCTCTCGGAAGGAATAAGCCGGCCGGTTGGCCGGGCAGATGCGAATTGACGATGGAGGTGTAAGGATGGATATTGCCATTATGATCGAAGGCCAGAACGGCCTGACCTGGCCGCGCTGGCAAAAACTGGCCGCGGCGGTGGAAGAGCTGGGCTTCGCCGGCCTGTACCGTTCGGACCATTTCACCAATGTGGATGCGCCCGATACCGATTCGCTGGAGTGTTGGACCTCCCTGACCTGGCTGGCCAGCCATACCAGGCGGATCGAGTTCGGCCCGCTGGTCTCGCCGGTCTCCTTCCGCCCCCCGGCGCTGACGGCGCGCATGGCCGCGGCGGTGGATGATCTGTCCGGCGGGCGGTTGACTCTCGGCCTGGGAGCCGGCTGGCAGGAGCGCGAACACACCCTGTTCGGCTTCGACCTGCTGGATTTGAAATCCCGCTTTGCGCGCTTCGAGGAAGGCCTGGAGGTGATCACGCTCCTGTTGAAAAGCGACCAGCCGGTCAGCTTTGCCGGGAAATACTTCCAACTGCGAGGTGCCAGCCTGCTGCCGCGCCCCCAGCGCCCGGACGGAGCGCACATCCTGATCGGCGGCAACGGGGAGCAGCGCACCCTGCCGCTGGCGGCGCGCTACGCGGATGAATGGAACGCGGTCTTCCAGACGGCGGCCGGGTTCTCGCGCCTGTCTGCCCGGCTGGATGCGTTGCTCAAGGCCGAGGGCCGGAAACCGGAATTGCTTCGGCGCTCGCTGATGACAGGCCTGCGCTTTGCGCAGACGCGCGCCGGCTTGGAAGCCAAATTAAATGGGCGCGATCCGGATGAACTGCGCGCCCGTGGCATGATCATCGGCGTGGGGGATGAGATCCTGCCGCAACTGGCCGGCCTGAAGCAGGCTGGCGTTCAGCGCGTGATGCTGCAATGGATGGAGCTGGATGCCCTGGAGAACCTGGCCGCACTGGCGAAGGTGGTATTATGATCTAATCTGTGCGGCGGAGCGGTTAATTTTATTGTTTGTTGGGAACAAAAATATAGATTGTTCGATCTAAAACATTTTCAACCTTGGCTATCTGTTTGTAATTTTTAATCCCTTGTTCAGATTCGGAAAAAATGCAGTCGAATTTCCGGTTATTGATATTGTTTTCAATGGCATTATTCCATACGAGTAGCTTCTGATTTACAAATTCTGTCGTTAGCGTGGAAAGTTTTCCATAAATTGTTCCTTTATCCGGAATAATGCTCCAAGCATATTCAATTTGCCCATCGTTGTATACTGGGTACATATTATGCTCAATTTTATACATGGCAACTAGGGGGGTTTCATCATATATATTATTACATTGGCCAGCATATTGGTAAACCATTAAAAAAGCCTTCTGGTAAGCAGCAAAATCAGTAGAATAGGTAAATTGCATCGGTATAACACAGAAAGCCAGAATTAGGCCTTGGATTAAATGCCGGGGCAAGTTCCCCTTAATTAATTCATCAATCTTCGGGATGGTCAAATAAAGCAAAAACGGCAATAATAGTTCGCCGTAGTATGTATATGTATTCCCATCATGTTTACCCAAAAGTATTTCTAAGATTAAGGCTGAAACAATTATGCCAACATCGAACAAATCTGCTGAACCTCCGCGAAGAAAAGGCTCTTGAAGATTAAATGGCATAATCCGGATTTTTTTAATCGCTTTAAACCAAATGTGCGAAACTCTTTATAAAGGTGGAATAAATATATCAAGAATAATACCCAATAAAAGAAGAGGAAGAACAAGGTCTGTTCTTCCATGAGAGTAGGGTAGTCTCCAGCAACCGTTATATGATGCATGATCGAATACTCGTAATAAAGGGGAAAGAAGCTTCTAATCACGAGGAAAGAGACCAGGCCTAGCGCGAGTGTCGTCGCAATAAAAATATATCCTTTTTGTTTGGATACAAAAAAGTAAAGATATACAGCCACCACCAAGGCAGAAAAAATCATATATTGTTTTAAATAAAAACTAATCACACAAGAAAGCGCACATAAAAGGATACGGATAATACCAGGTTCCCTTTTAAGTAAAAAACAAAGACCCAACAGCGCAAAAAATAATCCCGGCATATCCGGACGAGATCCATTATTTTTCCATATTAAACAGGTTGAATTTAGCAGGATTAATAGACCGATCAATGATGAAATGATGGACGCATGTCGCTTCCGAAAAATCCAAAAGGACATTATTAGAAATAAAATCAGAAACACGACATTTATAGCCGCGGCAGCTAACAAGGGATGGATCAGGTTCACGAAAGGCATAAGCATTACAGGATACAGGAGGCCATATAAATATATGTGTCCAGGAAAATTTTGTAAACTATATGGATTGACCCCCTTTGAAAAACCAACCGCTGCATATATTGAAGCAGCATCGCGATATTCAAATGGAAAAGGAAAAGATAAATATTTGACCACAAATTGAAGAGGGTAAATTAAAAGAATAGCCATAACTATTGAAAAAATAATAGTTATGGCTATTTGTTGATATGGGGGGATTTTTTCAGATGCTTTAAATGCTTGATAAATTTTGAAGCCGCGCAAGAGAAAAACCCCAAAACAAATAATTACCACACTAATAACCGACAAGGCAATTTGTTTCAGCCCAAAATCTATATTTATGACCAACAAGCCATTTTGTTTTAGCCCAAAATCTTGATATATTCCTTTAAAATATTCCGTAAAAAACGATAGTAACAAAAAAAACAACCCAAATAAACACAATAGATACCCCAGAATTTTATTAGACATAATATATCCTAGAGATTTTAGCGCTTTTACGAATCATTGTGCCTCTATTTGCGAAAACGACTTTACACCAGTTAAGCCTGATCGTCTAAAGAAGCCGGTTACCAACAGACAGATCACAACGGCAGGATCGCCGTACTGGTTCACCCCTTGAAAATTGGCTTTTTCCAGTCAGGCGATTACCTGATTTATTTCTCTTTTGTAGATTATACCTATTTTCGAGCCAGGCGCGCCGTTCGGATGTACCGGGGGATTAGTCTCCAAGGGGGTGGGCTGGAAATTTGTCATTTGACTGTAAATAATCCGGCCTATCTTTATTGATAGAATGGTATGGTCATTCATTATTTGGGTTAAGGAGAATAAGCTATGAGGCCAGGAAAGATGATCAGGTATAAGGTCCGGTTCTCAGTCATACTGGCGGCGGTATTTCTTTCCCTGTTCGCCATTTTGGCTTTCGCGGGGAACAAAGTGTTTGCCAGCGGGACCCTTGCGCCAACGCCAGAAATAACGAACAGCCGATATTTGACGGTCGTTCAAAGGGCCACAAGTAATGGAAAGCTCCTTATAGATGCCATCATCCACGGGCCGCCGGCTCCCCCGCCCGGGTTTGCAGGGCAGGCCGCGGCAGTCATGGACTTTCCTGCGGGTGCGAAGATTTTGAATGTCCCGGCATATACCTGGGTGTATGGCTGTTCTGCGGTTTCCGCTGCGATGATCGCAGGATACTACGACGAGAACGGCTACTCGAACATCTATACAGGCCCTACCAACGCAGGTGTCATGCCGCTGACGGACAGCGCCTGGCCCACCTGGACGGACACATCTGGCGCGAGGTATCCCAATAATCCCTTGATAGCTTCCCATAATGGGGTGGATGGGAGAACCAGCAAAGGTAGCCTGGATGATTATTGGGTAAAATATGATAGCGCTGCCCCGGACCCTTTCATCGGGCGCTGGACAGAACATACCTGGGGGACTGCCATCGGCGACTATATGAAAACCAGCCAATCCAAACACGGCGATCCCGATGGAAGCACAGAATTTTGGGGTTCCGGTGGTGCCACCAAGTTGACCTGCAGCGAAATGAATGCATATGGTATTTCGAATTCAGATGGAACCTACGGGAGGATGTTGTTTTATCAAGCCAGGGGTTATTCGGTGACGGATTGTTATTACCAGAATACGGATAACCACTCAGCCGGCGGATTTTCGCTGGCCGATTTCAGGGCCGAGATCGATGCCGGCAACCCCGTCCTGCTCAACCTGGCCGGGCATTCCATTGTCGGCGTAGGCTATGACCCTTCCAGCACCACCATCTATATCCATAATACCTGGGATACCAATACCTATTCCTATACCTGGGGCCAACCTTATTACAACATGGCACTGATGTCCGTAAGTATCGTCAACCCATCACACGTTCCGCCCACGAAGACTCCCAAACCTACCCGCACGCCCAGGCCCACCAAGACGCCCAAGCCTACCAAGACACCCACTCGCACCAAAGCGCCCACTCATACCAAAACCCCTACTCCCACCCGGACGTTAAAACCGGGCAGCAACAAGGAAGCCACTTCCAAAGAATCCTCGATCGAACCGGCCACATCCGTTCCGACCATTCCGTTGTACTGGCGGTATTGGTAGGGGAAAAGCCAGGCGGTAAGAGTTGGTCAGCAGATCCTCGGCAGCAGCTCTCCGGCCGGGACATCCACCACGCGCATCCCGCCGATGGAGGTCTTGGCCGTCACCAGGCCGGGATGCTCCGCCACCACCCGCCCGATGATGGCAGCCTCCCTGCCATACTCATGGGCGCGCATGGCTTCCAGCACCCGCCCGGCCGCTTCGCCCGCTACGATCGCCACCAGTTTCCCCTCGTTGGCCACGTATAACGGGTCCAGGCCGAGCATTTCGCAGGCCGCGTTGACCGGCGGGCGCAGCGGCACGTTGCGCTCGTCGAATTCGATGCCCACCTTGGAGGAACCGGCCAGTTCATTCAGCACCGCCGCCAGCCCGCCGCGCGTGGCGTCCCGCAAACAATGCACCGGTTGCAGGGGCCCCAGCTCTGCATCTCCGCCTGGTTTCATCATCGCCTGCACCAACCCGTAGAGCGGGGCAGTGTCGGATAGGATCTCGGTCTGGAAGGTCAGCCCCTCGCGCAACGACATGATCGCAATGCCGTGGTCGCCCATCGTCCCGCTCACCAGCACGGCATCGCCGGGACGGGCATTGGCCGGGCCGATGTCCAGCCCCGCCGGTACCACGCCAATGCCGGCGGTGTTGATGTAAATGCCATCGCCGTGGCCCTTTTGGACCACTTTCGTATCGCCTGTGGCGATCTGCACACCGGCTTTTTTGCAGGCCTGCGCCATGGCAGTGACGATGGCGCCGAGCGTCTCCATCGGCAGGCCCTCTTCCAGGATGAAACCGGCCGAGAGGAACGCCGGCCTGGCCCCGCGCATGGCCAAATCGTTCACGGTGCCATAGACGGCCAGCTCGCCGATGTTGCCACCCGGAAAGAACAGCGGGCTGACCACGAATGAATCGGTGGTGAAGGCCAGGGAAGCGCTACGCGACCCGAATAAAGAGGCAGCCAGCACGGTGGAGTCCCCCATCTGGCCGAGCCACTCATTATCGAAAGCCGGCGCGAACAGGTGCTCGATCAGGTCGGCCATCATCTGACCGCCCGCGCCGTGACCCATCACGATGGTGGGATAGGCTTGCAGCGGGCGCGGGCAGGTCCAGCCCAGCAGGTTGAGTTTATCGGTCATTGAACCTCACCCCCACCCCCGCTCACGATAAGAGAGGGGAGACGTCCATATCTATAATAGGCTGCACAGGCGCCTTCCGAGGAGACCATGGTGGCGCCCAGCGGGGTCTGCGGGGTGCACTCCTTGCCAAAAGCCTGGCACTGGCTGGGTTTCTTGCGCCCTTGCAACACCAGCCCGCTGATGCAGAGCGGCGACTCGTGCGTCTCGATGGACTGCACTTCCGGGAAGCGCTTTTCGGCGTCGAACCTGGCAAACTCTTCCCGCAGGCGATAACCTGACATGGGGATGACGCCGATACCGCGCCAGGCCCGGTCGGTCAGCTCGAAAACCTTCCGGATGACGGCCTGGGCCGGCTGGTTGCCGTCGCGTGTCACCGAGCGGGCATAGGCGTTCCCGACCGGGTGCGTACCGGCTTCCAGCGCCTCTACGCAGTCGATGATACCGTGCAGGATGTCCACCGGCTCGAAGCCGGTCACCACGATGGGGATGCGGTACTTTTCGGCCAGCGGCTCATACTCCCAGTAGCCCATGACCGTGCAGACGTGACCGGCGGCCAGGAAACCATCCACCTGCACATCGGGCGAGTCCATCAGGGCGGTGATGGCGGCCGGGACGATCACATGCGAGACCAGCACGGCGAAGTTATCGAGCCCCTGGGCTTTGGCCTGCAGGACGGCCATGGCGTTGGCCGGAGCGGTCGTCTCGAAGCCGACGGCAAAGAAGACCACGGTCTTGTGCGGGTTGGCTTTGGCGATCTGCAAGGCATCCAGCGGAGAGTAGACTATGCGCACATCCCCTCCGGCGGCCTTGACGGCGAACAGGTCCTGCCGGGAGCCGGGCACGCGCAGCATGTCGCCGTAGGAGGCGAAGATCACGTCCGGGAGGGCGGCCAGGGCAATGGCCTTATCCACCAGCTCGAGTGGCGTCACGCAGACCGGGCAGCCCGGCCCGTGGATCAGGGTTATCTCACTTGGGAGCATCCGGTCCAGCCCGGATTTGATGATGGAATGGGTCTGCCCCCCGCACACCTCCATGAGAGTCCACGGGCGGGTGAGCTTGTTTTGCAGATCGGCCAGCAGTTTCCGGGTCAGGTCGGC
The DNA here is from genome assembly GCA_963837875.1 of uncultured Chloroflexia bacterium. Lineage (GTDB taxonomy): Bacteria > Chloroflexota > Anaerolineae > Anaerolineales > Villigracilaceae > UBA877. Next base: position 520,964 of record CAWIOV010000001.1, on the reverse strand, counting down.
GTCCCGGTATTCGTCAATGTATTTCAAAAGCCCTCATCCCCGAATGCTTCGATCTGCTTGAGCAGGTCCAACGTTTCGGCGGCTTCCTGTTCATCCAGGATGGACAGGCCGAAGCCGACGTGCACGATGGTATAGTCGCCCAGCTTGATCTCGGGCAGGTATTCCATGCAGGCTTCCTTGACCACGCCCCCAAAGTCCACTTTGGCCATTTTCATGCCGTTGCTTTCGTACAGTTCAATTACTTTTGCAGGGATTGCGAGACACATAGTTACCTCTAAAGGATTGGACGGGCACAAGGCCCGCTCCAACATTATTCGTGAATATTTTCGTGCTGGTCGCCTTCCGTTTCGACCTCCAGGCTGGCGAGATAGACGCCTTGCCCGCCGGTGATGGTCACGGGGAACGCCGCGCACTTGGGGCAGGCCGCATACGCTTCGGTGATCTCGAACTCTTCGCCGCAGGTGGGGCACTTGGCCGTGCCGGGAGCCGTCTCGAATTCCAGGGCGGCGTCTTCGGCCAGCGTGCCGGGAGCCATGCTATCCCAATAGAACTGGATCGACTCAGCCGTAAAGTCCGAGAGCGCCCCGATGGTCACGGTTACGCGCGTCACACGGCGCGCCTTGGCTTCCCGGGCGTGGATGAGCACATGTTCGAACAGGTCTTCGGTTAAGGAACCTTCATGCATAGATACCTCTACAGAACAGGCCACTATCATACTCTTCCGTGGCGTTTTGTCAATCCCCTCATAAAGCATGTTAGCGTTTAATAGTAATGTCCCCTTTGCGCACGAGTTAGAATGTCCCCTCTGAAAGGGACAAAGAAATGGAACTGGTAACCATGAGCAAAGCGGAAATGAATTGTTTGGAAGTAATGGGACAATTGGAAGAGAAACGGATGACGCAAAGGGCAGCTGCAGAGATCCTGGGGATGAGTATCCGGCAAGTAAGGCGGTTGTTGCGAGCCTACCGGCGAGAGGGTGCGGCCGGGTTGGTATCCAAACAGCGCGGAAAGCCAAGCCATCATCAATTGGATCGGGAGACTGTGCAGGCAGCCATTGATCTGCTGCATGGGCGCTATGCTGGCTTTGGGCCGACATTGGCGCATGAGAAAATGGTAGAGGGGGAGGGTTTGAAGTTGGGTCTGGGGAGTGTCCGCAAGATCATGATCGAGGAGGGGTTGTGGAAAGCGAAGAAAGCCCGCAAGGTGGAAGTGCATCAGATGCGGGAACGGCGGGCCAGTCAGGGAGAACTGGAGCAAATGGACGGGACGGATCATGACTGGTTTGAAGGACGCGGGGAACGCTGTACGCTGCTGGTGATGATCGATGATGCCACAGGGCAGTTGGGAGCATTGTCATTTGTGCCAGAAGAGAGTTTCTTTGGTTACTGCGGCCTGCTGCGCCAGTACCTGGCAGCCCATGGCAGGCCTGCCGGGCTGTACACGGACAGGCATGGCATATTTCGGGTCAATATCCCCAATACGAGCTCTGGAGACAACTTGACCCAGTTTGGGAGAGCCATGCAAAGCTTGGAGATCCCGATCCTGTGCGCCAATACGCCTCAGGCAAAAGGGCGTGTGGAACGAGCCAATAAAACGCTACAGGACCGGCTGGTCAAGGAGATGCGCTTGCGTGGGATCAACAACATGCAACAGGGCAATGCCTATCTGCCTGAGTTCATGGCGGATTTCAACGCCCGTTTTGCAGTTCCACCCCGCAGCACCCTGGATGCACATCGCCCGCTCCTGGCTCACCAAAATCTTGACCAGATCCTCGTTTGGCAGGAAAACCGGCTCGTTTCCAAGAACCTGACGCTCCAGTTCAAGAATGTCGTCTACCAGATCCAGACTGATCGCCCTGCCTATAGCCTGTATAAAGCCCAGGTAACGATCTGTCAGGACGCACAGGGCCAGGTCGCCATTCTCTACAAAGGCGATGCACTCGCTTACACTATCTTCCAAAAACAGGAACATCAATCCGAAGTGGTGACTGCCAAGCAAGTGGCGCACCCGCGCAAACCTTTTCACCCTGCTCCCGACCATCCCTGGCGCAGAGATTTTTCCGTCAAATAAGGATGTCCCCCGCGGGGGGACATCCTTATTTGACCGATGCAGGGGACATTTCTATTAATCCTTGACATCCCCTCATAAAGCATTGATTTTCCCAGCCTGCACTCCTGCCTGCCCGCCATCCCGGCCATTCACCGGGCCAGGGTAAATAAACCACCTGGGATCGTGCACGGTTGCGGACTTCCGGTCAACCTTTCCCCATCGGTAAGTTCCCCCCGCAGTAAGGACAATTCGCCGAGCGCGGGCCGGTCCATTTCACCTCAGGGCCGCGCACCGGGCCGCCACACTGCGGGCAGGTCGCTGGCAATAAGTCGAGGCGATGTTCGGAAACTGGCTCTGCCGGGGCCGCCATCAGCGGTGCTGCAACCACAGGGGCCGGCGGGGAGGGCGGTTTCTCAGGCTCGAAGGCTTTCGGTTCAGACTGTCTCAATAGGGCTTCCAGGATCATGCTGATGCCGACCAGGACGAGGATCCCAGGCCACCACCAGCCCCGCCAGGCCAGGATCGCCAGGCCGATCAACCAGATACCCGCATGCAGATTATGCCACGAGCCGTTCGTTTTTTGCTTCGGTTCAGGTGTGTTCATACCATCGCAGTCTCACTGGCAGGGATGCCTACGTTTCCATCCGAAAATTATTGAAAGACCAAATTTTCGGATAGGACCTAACTATATCACATCAGACCGCCAGGCGCTTGAACCAATCCCCCATTTTCTCCAGGCTCGCCTGGATCACTTCCATGGACGTGGCGTAGCACAGGCGCAGGTAGCCTTCGCCGCCCGCGCCGAAATCCGTCCCGGCCAGCACGGCCACCCCGGCTTCGTCCATCAGGCGCGCCGCGATCACTTTGGAGGTCAGCCCGAAGGATTTGACGTTGGGGAAAACGTAGAAAGCGCCCTGCGGCACCTGGCAGCGAACGCCCGGGATGGCGTTCAACCCGGCGACGATGTGGTCACGCCGGCGCTGGTACTCGGCGGCATGTTCCTGCACCAGCTCCTGCGGACCGGTCAGCGCTTCCACCCCGGCCACCTGGGTGAAGGCGGCCGTGCAGCCGATGGAATGGGTCAGCAGGAGTTCGACGCGTTCGGCCAGGGCCGGCGGCATGACCATGAAGCCCAGCCGCCAGCCCGTCATGGAGTAGGTCTTGGAGAAACCGTCCACGATGATGGTGCGATCCAGCATATCCGGCAGCGCGGCGATGCTGGGTACGGCCAGGCCGTCGTAGGCCAGTTGGGCGTAGATCTCGTCCGACATGACCCAGGCGTTATGCCGGCGGGCCTGCCCGGCGATATGTTCCAGGTCGGTCCGCGGGATGACGCCGCCGGTGGGGTTGCCCGGGGAGTTCAGCACGATGAGGCGGGTCTTATCCGAGATGCGCGCGTCGAAGGCCGCCAGGTCGAACGAGAACTGGTGCTCCTCCCGCAGCGGGACGGGGACGGGGGTCCCGCCCGCCACCCGGATCATGGCCGCATAGGTGGGGAAACCCGGATCGGGGTAGAGCACCTCGTCGCCGGGATTGACCAGGGCCAGGGTGGGGAAGAACAGCCCGGGCTTGGCGCCCGGCCCGACCACCACGCGTTCCGGCCCGATCGCCAGGCCGAGCCGCCGCGAGACGGAGGCGGCGATGGCGGCGCGCAGGGAAGGGATCCCGGCCGGGGTGGTGTAACGCGTCTGGCCGTGCTGGATGGCCCGGATGCCGACCTGGCTGACGTTGGGGAAGGTCGGGAAATCCGGCTGGCCGATCTCAAGGTGCAGGATCTGGCGGCCTTGGGCTTCGAGGGCCTGGGCGCGCGCCAGCACGGCGTAGGCGCCTTCGGCCTGGAGGGAGGTGACCCGGTCTGTGAACATGTTAGAAGTCCTTTACGGTTGGATGAGCGGGAATTTCGTGGACGCGATAGGGCGTAACCTGGTAGACAAAGTAGTTCAACCAGTTGGCGAAGAGCAGGTTGGCGTGGCCGCGCCAGCGCACCAGCGGCGGCTGGGACGGGTCATCGCCGGGGAAATAATGGGCCGGCACCTGGATGGGCAGGCCCTTGTTGATATCCCGCTCGTATTCGCCCTGGAGCGTGAGCGGGTCGTATTCCGAGTGGCCGGTGACGAAGATATGCCGCCCGTCCCGGGAGGCCACGATATAGATCCCGGATTCGTCCGACTCGGCCAGGATCTGCAGCTCGGGCACGCGCTCAATATCGGCACGGCGCACTTCGGTGTAGCGCGAGTGCGGGGCCATGAAAACGTCATCGAAGCCGCGCATCAGCTTGTGGTAGCGCTCGAAGACGCGGTGCGGGAAGACCCCGAAGACCTTATCCGGCAGGGTATATTTGGGGATGCCGAAGCGGTGGTACAGCCCGGCCTGCGCGCCCCAACAGATGTACAGCATGGAAAATACATTGCTTTCGGCCCAATCCAGGATGCGGGTCAGTTCCGGCCAGTAATCCACTTCTTCAAAGGGCAGCAGTTCCACCGGCGCGCCGGTGATGATGAGGCCGTCGAACTTGCGCTGGCGCACCTGGGCGAAGGATTTGTAATGGGTGACCAGGTGTTCGGCGGAGACGTTCTTCGATTCGTGCGAGGCGGTGTGCAGCAGGGTCACTTCCACCTGGAGCGGGGAATTGCCGAGCAGGCGCAGCAACTGGGTCTCGGTGGCGATCTTGGTGGGCATCAGGTTGAGGATGGCCACGCGCAGCGGACGGATATCCTGGTGGCGGGCGCGTTCCTCCCCCATGACGAAGATGTTTTCGCTTTCGAGCGTGGCCCGGGCGGGCAGCGTTTCGGGGATTCTAACGGGCATGGAAACACCTACCTAAATGCAGAAGTCAGAATGATGAATGATGGATTTATTGCTCTGCATTCATCATTCAAAATTCATCATTCCGTGAGCGCCTGGTCCAGGTCCCACAGGATGTCGTCAATGTCTTCGATGCCGATGCTCAGGCGGATGAAATCGGGGGTGACGCCGGCGCTGGCCTGCTGTTCTTCGTTCAACTGGCTGTGCGTGGTGGTGGCGGGATGGATGGCCAGGCTCTTGGCATCGCCCACGTTGGCCAGGTGGCTGAAGAGCTGCAGGTGTTCGATGAAGCGCTTTCCGGCTTCCAGGCCGCCTTTGACGCCGAAGCCCAGGATCGCGCCGGGGCCTTTCGGCAGGTATTTCTTCGCCAGGGCGAAATCGGGGTGGCTCTTCAGGCCGGGGTACTTGACCCAACTGACCTTGGGATGGCGCTCCAGGAATTCGGCGGCGGCCTGGGCGTTCTGGACGTGCCGTTCCATGCGCAAGCTGAGGGTCTCGATGCCCATGATGGTCTGCCAGCTATTGAACGGGCTCTGGCAGGCGCCGATGTCGCGCAGCACCTGCACGCGCGCCTTGATAATGAAGGGCGGCAGCCCGGCCGCCAGCAGGTCGGCATACACCAGGCCGTGGTAGGACGGGTCGGGCGTGGTGAAACTCTCGAAGCGCCCGCTGGTCCAGTCGAAGTTGCCGCCGTCCACAATGACGCCGCCGATGGTGGTGCCGTGCCCGCCGATGAACTTGGTGGTGGAATGGGTCAGGATATTCGCGCCGAACTCGAACGGCCGGCACAGGTAGGGCGTGGCGAAGGTGTTGTCGATCACCAGGGGGATGTGGTGCTTCCCGGCAATGGCGGCCACTTCTTCGAAGGGGAAGACGGAGATATCCGGGTTCCCGAGCGTTTCGCCGTAGATGATCTTGGTGTTCGGGCGGATGGCCTTTTCAAAGGCCTGCGGGTCGCCGGGGTCCACGAAGGTCACTTCGATGCCCAGGCGCGGGAAGGTATAGGCGAACTGGTTGTAGGTGCCGCCGTACAGGCGGCTGCTGCTGACGATGTGGTCGCCGGCCGCGCACAGGGTCAGCACCACCAGGGTCTGGGCGGCGTGGCCGGAACTGGCCGCCAGCGCGCCCACCCCGCCCTCCAGGTCGGCCAGGCGCTGCTCCATCACGTCCGAGGTGGGGTTCATGATGCGGGTATAGATATTGCCCAGTTCCTTCAGGGCGAAGAGGGCTGCGGCCTGTTCGGTGCTCTTGAACTGGTAGCTGGTGGTCTGGTAGATCGGCACGGCGCGCGCCCCGGTGGTGGGGTCGGGCACCTGCCCGGCGTGCAGTTGCCGGGTGGCAAAACCGTACTTGCGTGGATGGGTGGTCATGATCTTTTGCTCCTTTTGTAGTTAATTAAAAGAAAAGCCCTTTCTGAAAAATGAAAGGGCCAGGTACGTTAAATACAGCCTCTCATCTTCCAGATAAAACTGCCGGAATTGGCACCTTGACCGTTTGTCAGGTTGCCGAGGCTTCAAAGGGCCGGTCCCTCCGCCTCTCTGGATAAGAGTGATGCGCTATTCGGTTGTTAAGTGTATCTTCTCAAAAAGATGGGGAAGATCGGGGGAGTGCGGGCGGCTCCGCCGCCCGCACTCCCCCATTCCCCAAGTTATTGAGGCGATACTGTTAAAGTTGACGGTTTATATCATGCCTGTCTGGAACTGTCAAGGATGGAATTTAGACCGGCTTTGTCCTAATTCCTTGGAGGGTTTTCAATACCGGTTGGATCGCCTCTCCGAAAATTCAGGAGGAGCTCGCATATTGAGAGTGTACGGCTTCGCCGCCCACTCTCAATATGCGGTACATCGATCATTTTCTACGGCTGGCTGACGGTGACCGAGCCGATATTGGTGATGGCCAGGTCCAGGTGGCCGTTCCCGACGCCGACGACCGTGCTGGCATCCTGGCTCAACACCTGCATGGAATAATCCAGGCTGGCCTTGAGCAGGCCGCCGGTCTGCTTATCGATCCAGATCTGCCCCTTGAGGGCCTTGAACGTGCCGCCCAGGGCGCCCAGGGTCTGCAGCTCGCCCGGGTTGGCGGTGGTATCCATGGAATAGACATCCACCGGCCGGCCGGCCAGCGTATCCGAGCCGGTTTTCGCGGCGATCAGAGCGCTGGAAATGAAGACACCGGATACATCCAGGGGCCACATGCCCCAGCGGAGCTGGATGTCACCGATGGTGACCGCCTGGGCCTTGCCGTTCGTGACCTGGTACTCCTGGCTGCCGATGATGTAGCCTTCCTGGGTCGGTTCAGAGCCGTAATTGTATAAGACGTGCACGTTCTGGCCCTGCACGTCCGCGCTCAATTTCTTGAGCTGGACCACGATCGATTTTCCATCCGTGCCCAGGGAGGGTTCATTCAGGCTGACCTCGATGTGGTAGGATGGGTAGACGCTCGGGCGGCTGGAGGTGCCGATCACCAGGTTAAGGGCATTGCCCACGTTGGCATTCAGCGGGTTCGCCGGGGCCGAGGCTGCGGTGCCGACCGCCGCGGTCGGGGCGGAAGCGGAGGGGGCCGGGCTGATCGGGCCCAGGTTGGTGGGAGTCTGGCGGGCGCCCGACTGCAGGCCGCAGGCCAGCAAGGCCAGGCCGAGCGCCAGGATGCAAACGAGCATGGGGGTTTTCTTCATAAGACCACTCCTGATGGGAAGATAAAGGTACTGATTAACTTTACAACCGCCGGGCATCGCATAGGTTAACGGCTTGTAAACGATTGGTTATAATTTCCTAGCGCCGGGCGGGTATTCGTTCCTCGTAACGACGGAGAAACGAATAGGCCTCTCCAAAGGATGAATGATGAAGGATGAATGAAGAAGGATGAATGATGAATGGGATTTGTTCCTGAGGAACAAAGGAGAAACAAATCGGGGGTGTGGAAACGGATGAAGAAAGATCCAGCGGGCTTGCCTGGAGAAAGCCAGCCATGCGGGACGGGGGAAGCGGTGAGCGGCCAGGTGAAACATGGGTTAAATCTAAAACATTTGTTCTATTTTGTCAAGGGTTGGCAGGGAAAAACTGGGAGGGAGTGCAGACTTCCGAAGTTTCCAAAACTTCGGAAGCCTTGGCTGCGGAAGCCTCACGGCGAGTCTCTCTCGCCATGCTAAAACTTGGTATTTCCTACACCAAGGCCATCAATAAGCGCTTCGCCCGCACCGGCGCATTATTCCAGGGACAGTTCCGGGGGAAGCCTTCGCTGCGCTCGTGCGATCACCATCCATGTGCTTGGTAACCATTGGGAGTTAATTAACACACACCTAAAATTACTGCATCTTCAATAAGACCCCCAGCAAAATAAATCCCCCAACGAGGAGGATGATCCCGATTAATGACCCGATCCATTTTGTTCTTTCGTTAAGTGAATCAATGACAGTAGGCATTATAAAAACACCGGCAAAACACACATACATCACAAAACCTAATAAACAACCAATACCCATTTCTTTTCTCCCTTCAATCAATAATTTGATTGATTAACCGCCCAATAAATATTATAAGGCGACAGAATAAGATCTGATTATTGTTATTTCCATAGGTATTTCAATAGCATCGTATAGCAGCCGCAGACCTGCGGGTTCGCCTGCCCCCGGAGGGGGTAAAGGACTCGGAGGTTTTGGATCGATGGCGGAGAGCGGGCTGCAGCCCCAGGCGTGCGCCGCCGGATGATCTAGCGGAATATCGCCGCGTGGCCCGTCTGACCGGCGGCCGGCAGTTCGCTCCAGCATGGAAGAAATGCCTCCCGCCAGTGCAGAGGCCGCATTTGACGCCTATGGCGTTAGGCATGCCCGGTAAATGCCGCAAATCGCGCGCTTTTACCAGCGCTTCCGGAGGAGATGCGACCAATACGATAGGACACTTCATCCAACTCATCCACTGTTTCAATCCACGCCTCCGGAGGGAGGCGACATGCGTGACAAGGGGTGATACAGGATACATCATAGCGTTTCAATCCACGCCTCTGGGGGGAAGGCGACGCATTATACACATCGTCGTTATTCGCCACAAAGTGTTTCAATCCATGCCTCCGGTGGAGGCGACGCAAAGGATAAATACATTACCACCGATATCAAAATGTTTCAATCCACGCCTCCGGGGGGAGGCGACACGGCACGCCCTTGATAACGAGCGGAATAGCCATCTCGTTTCAATCCACGCCTCCTGGGGGGAGGCGACCCGAATTGGGGAAAAAATACGGGATCACTACACCGTTTCAATCCACGCCTCCGGGGGAGAGGCGACGGCCAGCTCCCAGGGTTCCTTCTCGACCAGCCTGTTTCAATCCACGCCTCCGGGGGGGAGGCGACTACGAGTTCCCGGCCGCGTTCCTGGATTATACTGTTTCAATCCACGCCTCCGGGGGGGAGGCGACTACGAGTTCCCGGCCGCGTTCCTGGATTATACTGTTTCAATCCACGCCTCCGGGGGGGAGGCGACCTGCTAGTGTGCGAAGTTTTTCCGCAGCAGCACGGCGTTTCAATCCACGCCTCCGGGGGGGAGGCGACTGGCTCGTCCAAAGTCGCGTGACGGCCTCGCATTAGTTTCAATCCACGCCTCCGGGGGGGAGGCGACTCTTAACCCTGTGTTAGTTTTTATATCATCCCCTAGTTTCAATCCACGCCTCCGGGGGGGAGGCGACTTAACCCTGTGTTAGTTTTTATATCATCCCCTAGTTTCAATCCACGCCTCCGGGGGGGAGGCGACATCCTCGCCGGCGTTCAGGAAATTCTCCGTTACCGTTTCAATCCACGCCTCCGGGGGGGAGGCGACGTTAGGGTCAATCCCGGATAGCTGGACCTTATATAGTTTCAATCCACGCCTCCGGGGGGGAGGCGACATCGGGGGATGTCATCTAATTATCCTTCTTATTGAGTTTCAATCCACGCCTCCGGGGGGGAGGCGACATGCAGTCGGCGGAACGATCGGGACCACGCAGATGTTTCAATCCACGCCTCCGGGGGGGAGGCGACATACAGCCAAAGCCACATCAACAAGATACTCGCCGGTTTCAATCCACGCCTCCGGGGGGGAGGCGACATACGAGTACCCGGGCGCATTCCTGGATTACACTGTTTCAATCCACGCCTCCGGGGGGGAGGCGACACGACGGCGGAGGACGCGCTTAAGGTGGCGATCGGGTTTCAATCCACGCCTCCGGGGGGGAGGCGACCTTCTGTTTTCGTCAGAGAGCTTCTCCCAAAAAAGTTTCAATCCACGCCTCCGGGGGGGAGGCGACAAGAGCGCCCCGGGCGCGCGCGTGCGCGCGCACAAGTTTCAATCCACGCCTCCGGGGGGGAGGCGACCGGGAAATCCAGTCCTTGGGCGTGACGGCATACGTTTCAATCCACGCCTCCGGGGGGGAGGCGACATTACGCAATTCTGTGCCTGACATGGAGGATAATGTTTCAATCCACGCCTCCGGGGGGGAGGCGACTAGGCTGGCGGCACCACCCGACGGCCTGGTGGATGTTTCAATCCACGCCTCCGGGGGGGAGGCGACGCGTGGGCGCATAAACGGTGTTCCAGTCTGCCGTGTTTCAATCCACGCCTCCGGGGGGGAGGCGACCCCTATATCCCGCTGCATAAAACCGGTCTGGCCGTTTCAATCCACGCCTCCGGGGGGGAGGCGACCTAAACGATTTGGATGATCGCTTGACCCATTCGGTTTCAATCCACGCCTCCGGGGGGGAGGCGACCACCAGTTGCGGAGCCTGGCCGCTGTTCAGAACGTTTCAATCCACGCCTCCGGGGGGGAGGCGACGCCCTGGTGCCTTGGGCGCCTATCTCTAGTTGGGTTTCAATCCACGCCTCCGGGGGGGAGGCGACTAGTCGTCTTCGACGACGCCGTCGGCTTTCATGTTTCAATCCACGCCTCCGGGGGGGAGGCGACGGACCCGGGCCAAGTTCGTGCTCAGCCTGACCGGTTTCAATCCACGCCTCCGGGGGGGAGGCGACCCGGCGTTCTGGCCGACGACCCTGCGATTTATGGTTTCAATCCACGCCTCCGGGGGGGAGGCGACGACGCCGGTAGTCGACTCGCCTTGTTGATATAAAGTTTCAATCCACGCCTCCGGGGGGGAGGCGACGATGCCGGTGGTGCCACCGTAGACCGTGTTGAAGCGGTTTCAATCCACGCCTCCGGGGGGGAGGCGACTTTGCTCGCCAGAAGTAACGGTATGGGCACCTCCCTGTTTCAATCCACGCCTCCGGGGGGGAGGCGACGCATCCTCTTCCGTTTCGTCGTAATTGCGCATGCGGTTTCAATCCACGCCTCCGGGGGGGAGGCGACGTGACGATGCGTGCGCCGTTGGAGCAGTTCACGTTTCAATCCACGCCTCCGGGGGGGAGGCGACCTCAGCTTTGCCTTTGTCGTTGATGGCGATAGTTTCAATCCACGCCTCCGGGGGGGAGGCGACTCTGCAATGATATTGAAATCCTGCGAGCTCTCGGTGTTTCAATCCACGCCTCCGGGGGGGAGGCGACCATACCCAAACCGGCTGAATTGGCAGATAAAAGTGTTTCAATCCACGCCTCCGGGGGGGAGGCGACCAATTACGACCGCACCAACGGTTATCCCGCCGCGTTTCAATCCACGCCTCCGGGGGGGAGGCGACCCTTGGTTGTCCACGGAGCCAGGTTGATATACATGTTTCAATCCACGCCTCCGGGGGGGAGGCGACCAGGCAATTCAGTTGGATGCCACGTCTGTTTCAGTGTTTCAATCCACGCCTCCGGGGGGGAGGCGACAAGAACTTATGGAAAAGATGGGGTGGTAGGTAATATGTTTCAATCCACGCCTCCGGGGGGGAGGCGACGATGCAGATTGACGCAAAAACAAAAAAGCTTATGGTTTCAATCCACGCCTCCGGGGGGGAGGCGACTAATGTAAGCGCCTCTTTGTACTGAGATTATCTGTTTCAATCCACGCCTCCGGGGGGGAGGCGACAGGTGCTGGGGCACCGGGCCGTAGGCAATTTCCAGGTTTCAATCCACGCCTCCGGGGGGGAGGCGACTTGCGCCTTGAAACGACCTATGCGACGCTATCCTCTGGTTTCAATCCACGCCTCCGGGGGGGAGGCGACCACGAATACATGGCACGTTGTGGACGACTAATATGTTTCAATCCACGCCTCCGGGGGGGAGGCGACTATACACCATGCTCAGCAATAGCCACACCTAAGTTTCAATCCACGCCTCCGGGGGGGAGGCGACCGGTTATTGTTGTCATAAGGGCATCCAGGTCAGTTTCAATCCACGCCTCCGGGGGGGAGGCGACTCGACGACCCATTATTCCTCCACCGATATATCCGTTTCAATCCACGCCTCCGGGGGGGAGGCGACCTAGCAGGACGCCACGGAAAGGAGGGTGCATAATGGTTTCAATCCACGCCTCCGGGGGGGAGGCGACTTTATTGGCGGCCGCCGAACAAGTGCTTATTGATGTTTCAATCCACGCCTCCGGGGGGGAGGCGACCAAGTAAAGAGCAGCCTATTGCCCCGCTACCAAAAGTTTCAATCCACGCCTCCGGGGGGGAGGCGACACGCATGTTGCTCGAATAAGGAGGTTACATGGTAGTTTCAATCCACGCCTCCGGGGGGGAGGCGACGAGTACAGCTGATAGGCCCACCCCGGGGAATAGGTGTTTCAATCCACGCCTCCGGGGGGGAGGCGACTAGACAGGCGCAATTGTAGGAGACGGTTGAGCGTGTTTCAATCCACGCCTCCGGGGGGGAGGCGACCACTACGACAACTTGCAGAGTAACTATAAAAAGTGTTTCAATCCACGCCTCCGGGGGGGAGGCGACTTCACGGATTGACCTGGCGTTTGATATTAAACCTGTTTCAATCCACGCCTCCGGGGGGGAGGCGACTTGTGTCATGTGGCCTACTTTTACTTGACGCCAGTTTCAATCCACGCCTCCGGGGGGGAGGCGACAAGGTGTTTGGTTCTATGCGGCTAAATACCTGGGGTTTCAATCCACGCCTCCGGGGGGGAGGCGACTCGTCCAGGAGGAGGAAAAACATCGTTAGCGCTGTTTCAATCCACGCCTCCGGGGGGGAGGCGACTGAAAAGGCTCTTATAGCGTATGTAACATCTAAAGTTTCAATCCACGCCTCCGGGGGGGAGGCGACGTATGCCTGTACCTGCGTGGCTGCGACTGGTATCGTTTCAATCCACGCCTCCGGGGGGGAGGCGACTTCCTGTTTGATTGGACATATAATCCACATTTGGTTTCAATCCACGCCTCCGGGGGGGAGGCGACGTCACCGCGTCGCCCAAATAGCTGATGAAATCCTGTTTCAATCCACGCCTCCGGGGGGGAGGCGACTCTGGTGTTCCCAACCGTGTTTTCGACGATCCAGGTTTCAATCCACGCCTCCGGGGGGGAGGCGACTCAACCTGGGTAGAGGCTGGCAAAATGAGTATACCAGTTTCAATCCACGCCTCCGGGGGGGAGGCGACACTTGTCAAGAGGGAAAACAATATTGTATAAAGTGTTTCAATCCACGCCTCCGGGGGGGAGGCGACGTTCCTCCAATGTAGCGCATGCTATCATCTTGGATGTTTCAATCCACGCCTCCGGGGGGGAGGCGACGTAAGGCAGATTACGCTCTTATTCTATCACCGCCTGTTTCAATCCACGCCTCCGGGGGGGAGGCGACTTGGCATATCAAATTCCCAACCTGGGTGGAGCGTTTCAATCCACGCCTCCGGGGGGGAGGCGACTTTCCGTGAAAAGAGCGCAACTTAAGCTCGTATAGTTTCAATCCACGCCTCCGGGGGGGAGGCGACAGTCATTTTATTGATATGCGCTACCAGCGTGGCTGTTTCAATCCACGCCTCCGGGGGGGAGGCGACAATTCAATGTCTCTATTATCAGAAGCCCAACAGGTTTCAATCCACGCCTCCGGGGGGGAGGCGACCCGACTGTCCCGCCGAAAGAAAGCGAGGTGAAGGTTTCAATCCACGCCTCCGGGGGGGAGGCGACCGTCGCATTTGTCAATTGTTCTCAGCCGCTGTGTTTCAATCCACGCCTCCGGGGGGGAGGCGACTGCAATATATGGGGTGCGCTCAGGTTACAAGACCCATATATAGCCTTTTTTACCAAAAAATATATCTTTTCAGCCGGTTACACCCCCAAAAATGGAAGCCAGCGGCCTCTTTTTCGCTAAAATCCCTGCGAACCGGCCGGGAAAAGCCTGTTCACTTCCCGTTCGCAATACGTGCCATTCCCTAGGCGATCAACGTTCCTTCCAGGTCCAGGCTGACCTTTGCGCCTACGTGCTCCACGCGTGTGCGCCATTCATCTCCCAAATAGTAATAACGCAGCGAATCCACTTCGGGATCAATGATTTTCTCCAGGGCCGCCTGCAATTGCTTCATGCGCGCCGGGTCAATGATACATTCAAAGACGGAATTTTGCACGCGCTGGCCGTAATCCTGGCATTTCTTGGCTACTTTGCGCAGGCGTCTTTTCCCGCCTTCGGTTTCGGTGCTCACGTCATAGGTGATCAAAACCATCATGGGGATCAGCCTCCTAATTCCAGAAGAAAGGCGGGTAGGCGTCCAGGTCGCCGCGCAGGAAGCGCGCCAGCAGCATGGATTGGACAAACGGGATCAACCCAAACGGGATGCGCTCTTTCAGATAGGGATGCAGGATCTCCTCTTTTTTGCGTTCCTGCCAGGCGGTCAGCACCGTTTTGCGGGTGTCGTCATCCATCAGAATGCCGCCGCTCTCTTTTTGGGTGAAACCTTTCCCGCTGACCTGCTTGCGGTTGACCAACGAAAGCGCCAGCCGGTCGGCGAAGACCGGGCGCAGTTCCTCCATCAGGTCGAGCGCCAGCGAGGGCCGTCCGGGCCGGTCCTGGTGCAGGAAGCCCACGTACGGGTCCAGCCCGACCGTTTCCAGAGCCGAAGCCGTGTCATTGGTCAGCAATGTGTATAGGAAAGACAGCAGGGAGTTCAGGTTGTCCAGCGGCGGGCGGCGGGAGCGTTCCTCGAATTTAAAATCCGCGTGCTGCTGCAGGATCAACTGGTCGAACACGCCAAAATAGATCTTGGCGGCGCTGCCCTCGAAGCCCATCAGGTCAGCAGTGGTCTTGCAAGACGGGATGGCGGTCAGCGTCTCTTTGAGCGCCGCGGAGGCTTGGGTCAAAGCCTGGGTATCCACCAGCATGGCGTGGTCACGCAGCGCCCGCTCGATCACCTTGCGGCAGTTGGCGATCTTTCCCAACAGGAAAGAGGCCGCAATCAGCACACATTCGTCGCTTTTCTCAGAGACTTGATATTGCTTCTTGCGCAGCAGCACGTTGCCCTTCACCTTGCCGGTCACACGCGCCAGGAAACGCCCATTCGGGGTCAGGAAACATAAGCCCACGTTACGCTCGGCGCAGGCCCCCATCAACCCCGGGCTGGCCCCCGGATAGCTGAAACAGACGATATTCTCCAGGTTGTGCAGCGGCAGGCGCATGCAGGTGGTCTCGTCTTTTTTGACGACCACGTTTTCGCCGTCCAGACTCAGGTAGGCTTCGGGGGTGGTGACGTAGAGTACGTTGGCAAGTTTCTTCATGATCGTTATGATCCTGAGAGACTGGTAATAAGGATAAATTCACCACAGATGAACACAGATAAATTGAATCCGGCTTGTCGGGGTTAGAGTCTCTCAATTTCCTGCTTGATATATGTGGAAGCCGGCATGTCCTTCTCCTGCAGTTCCGGCAAGCAGATATCCGCCAGCGAACACGAGCGGCAGGCTTTGGAAGGCTTGACGCGCGGGGTGTAGCCCTTTTGGAAATACGCGTGCATTTCCTCGGACATACTCCGCACCAGTTCGCGCAGATCGCCGGTCAGTTCCACCGCCACCCGGTGACGCGTCTCGCCGTAATAGAGGTAGCCGCACGGGATCGCCGCCGAAAGCATTTCCTCCAAGCAGATGGCCTGGGCGCACAACTGCGCTTCGTCGCATGGATCCTGCTTTTCATGGCCGCGCTTATATTCCACCGGCGCGGGCGCATACAATCCCTGGCGTCCCGGCAAACACACGCCCTCCGGCGATTGGCTGAACTCGACCACGTCACACACGCCCGCCAGCCCCAGCCGGTAGGAGGCCACCGGCACGGAGCGCGCCGTGATGACCCCATTGCGCGTCTCCGTGAAAAAGGGGTCATCCGCACGCTGGTGCAGCAGTTTGCCTTCCACCGTCAGAGCGTTCTCCTGCCACTGGCGTTCCACATGGATCAGCGCCCACTGTCTGCGGCAAAACACAAAGTGCTGAATGCCCGAGAGTGGCAGCAGTTCCTCCGGCGAATATTCGGCTTTCATAATGCACCGGCAAAACTGTGGCGCAGGGGGCCGGCGCGGCTACCCACAGGGTGCTTCGCGAAGCCGCTTCTCAAGGCGTGGAAGCCCGGAGGGCGGAGGCTTTCAGCCCCGCCAGGGGCTTCCATGCCCTGAACCGGGGATTGAAATCCCCGGCGGTGCCAGCGTAATCGTAAGTAAACATCTCGATGGTCTATTCGCCATCCAGGATTTCGCATTTCAGGCCGGGCAATTCCTTCAAGGCAATCTCGTAATCTTCAATGCTCTTGGGTTCTCCCTTGTTTGGCTTGACTTCGAGCAGGCGATGCACTTTTGCGGAAGAGTATTGTCCATTGGGGCTGTTGTGTTCCCACCAATAAACCTTAAAAACTTCCATGCTGCCTTCGGGCCTGGCGGATGAGGCATCATTCCGGAATAACGTCATCAATGCTTCCTTGATCGCCTTTGCATCTTCATCCGAAAAACCTGTCTTTGTGGCAAGCTGCGGGTTCATGCTTCCATAGAATACATAAACGCCATGATCCACGCGGTGCTTCATGCCCATGGTATCTGAACCTCGTTTGGTGCCATCGCCTTCACCACTGACGCTCTTGGTAATCTGGATGCTGGAGATACGGTCAAGAACCGGAGCAACTGAAAATGCCGGATGAATGGAAACAGGGCCGCGAATACCGATGGAGACGCCTGCGTCATCTCCGGCGCCTTTATAGGCAAATAGTTGCCCGAATGCACGCACATCAAACCATTGCTTGCAAGCAGCCTCGCGGTACACTTTTTCGTTTTTCATATCCACGTTTTTAAGAACTCCCTCCGCTCGGGTGCGCAGGCTGCGGAAATCATCCACCCGATTGTCATCAGATTGAACAAAGATGGCTTGTCCAGTTTCCATAAGCCGATTCCTGATTTTTCGCTTTATGGCAACATCAGAAATCTCACCATTCCCTTCGTAATTGTAGCGGGGACGATTTCCGTTCAAAGGATCGCCATTTGGGTTGGCATTATTGACGCACACGATCACTGCAAAGTCAATTTTATTCTCAAGGGTTTTCATGATATTTTCTCCTTATTGGTTGGTATCGCTTATCGTTCCAGAAATTTCGGCATCTGCATTTTCTGCTTCTTCATGAGTGTTGCGCAGGAATTCCCGTTGGCAGTGGTAGCCTAACAAGAATTCGCCGCTTAATCTTCTATCATTGATAAAGTCATTATTATCGAAAGAAGCAATAACCTCATCAATCATACGTTGTCGTTTCTTTGATTTTCCTCCGAGCCTCGCTTTATACGGACTTAATGCAAGTTCTATGGTCCTCCAAGTACTGTAAGGGCGTTCCGAAAATCGTTGCATCAACCGGGCGGCATTTGTTTCACGATTTTCACCTGCTTTATTTAACGCCCACTCCTCAAGACTATCTGCAAGCGCAAGCAACCTGCCGTAAAGATAGTCTCTCGTCTTTCTGTTAGGGTCAAGTGCCATATCGTATTTCTCCTTTTCTTTGGATTTTTTAAAAAGAGCGCAAGCAATGCTTAATGCTTTATTCCAATCGTTTTCATAAGTATCTTTTTTATCCCTCGAATCTTTGAAACCAACCCTGTTGGAAACACGCCTTATAACAGATTCGACAAGATCACGCGGGATTGGCTGGCCATCGATGATGCAAGGGAGAATTCGAGCTATAGTTGTCTTTCGTAGGTTGTCGTCGAGGTGGCTTCCATATGCGGCTTCTACAATATCGTTAGGAGAAGGAGCGCCGATAAAAGGAATGTACTTCTTTTTCGTTTTTCCACTTTTTTCATCTTGAATTTCTATATATCCATAATTGTGAAGCCATGAGCAGGATTCATGCCAATTGTTAATTCTTTGCAGGAAATCTGAACCTGTCAGCTCACGGTAATAGGTGATTGCCAAACGCCCCGGCGATGCAGAGTCGAGCCCCATTACAACAATGTCCGTAGTGTCGCCAATATCTTTTCCATAGCCGGCAATCTTATATTTTAATTTGATAGCCACTTCCTGTGCGGTTGATGCCGTTGGCGGTGCGTCGGTTGGTAATTCATTGATACCGAGAATTGACAATGGATCGTCGGTTGGCTTGGGAATTGTTGCGCCAGAAGTTGCCCATGCAACAATTGCCAGGTCTCCTTTCCTATAACCTTGACGGCTGATAAGCCATCTCAGTGCAAAGTGGGCCTTTTGTGTGGTTTCGAATCCAACACTCGCGGCTTGCGCTGCTGTGATAAAACGTCCCCTGAAAGTAAAGCCTGAATTATCGTTCGATGAAATAAGTTTTGCTTTGTCGCCATCATTGCGTAATTTAGCTGGATGCTGGTCTGCGGAAAAACTATCTTCGCCGGTAACATAACAGAGCGCCATAGCCTCTTTAGTCGAAGAATAATAGCTGATCCAACTCTGGATTATCTCTCGATCATCCCAAACCGAAGATTGAGGATCGTTTGGAATCTCGACCCGCCAGCGTACAAATGCGTCTGCCTGCCAATTTTCAATTTTCCCTTTTGGGTTGACTTTTCCAGGCAGCAAATCAAAGATATCCAAACCATCCTTTTTATCCTTATCGCCGAGCCTTTGTTTCAAAAGTTTTTTGTTACTGTCAGTAAATAGAATATTGTTGTCAATCAAATCGGCTATGACAGTTCCTTTTTGAACATATTCGTAGATAAGTTGAACTTTCTTGTTTTTTTCCTGGTCAGCCCAATTCGAAAGCAACTTAAGATATGAGTTGTGATAAGAATCTTTATTGCCTCCATACTTCTTATAATCAGCCGCAACGTATTGAAGTTTATCGCATAGAGGATGCGCTGATTCCCCGCTAGTCCTTCCGCCTGACTTTTCAGTACAAGGGATAATTGTCCTTGCTTCTTCCTTTGGAATCACTCTTGCTCGTCTAAACGCCCCTTCTTCGCCAATGACAATCTCAATTTGCGCTTTTTGCGTAGTGTGACAAATTGGAAGAAGCGGAACTTCATTATCATCTGCGCCTGCTCCAATCATGGACTGGCAATTATTGTATGTCTCGTATAGCTTTTGAATCCAGCTCATCTCAAACGCTCCTTTCTTCATAGTCTTCAAGTAGACCATCTTTTTCTAGACCTATTGATGCTGGTGGATTTGCTTTCATCTCTCTTACAAATTTCCGGATGGTACACTTTTCGGGTCGGGCAAATTCAACGATGCCTCTAACCATCTTGGGTTGCCAAAAACGCGCATAGAACTCGTCTCTTCCAAGTTCATCGGGATAATCGAATCCGTGGAACATCAAACCAAAGGAAACCTCCCCAGGGTAATTATCATAAAAGCCAACATCCTGCCCAAATTTACATGGCTCCACATATCCCTGGCATTCCCGCGTACCGAGAAAAACATCCCTTCTGCCGCCTCGTTCGATCATTCGTTTGGCAACGAAATAGTGCTTATTTTCATTCCTATCTTGTGCCAAATCTTCCCGGTGGAGATTCCATTCAAAATGGGCTTGAACCTGATACTCCACATCGGAGAGATAGGTATAAATAGATAAGTCATTCCCACCGCCGTACTTGACCGGCTTTGCACTGCGCGTTTGGGTCTTAATTGGTTTCATCACCCTGACCTTATCAATGATCCAAACAATGGTAGGTTTCCAGTAAACCGAACTCAAAATCCCTTTCAAGCCCTCATACGTCGGAATCTGGTATGAGAACTTTTCGCCGCCAATCTTTGTAAGCGGGTCGGTGAAGAGGGCGTATTTGCCCGTGACTTTGAACTCTACGATATTTTCCATGCAGACCTCTCTTTACACTATTTGTACTTTCATGTCATTGACGGGTTCATCACTCCAGCCAAAATCTTTGCCATAGTATTGATCATCAAGATGGAAAACGCCCGAACCTTTCTGGACCTCATGGATGGCATTTATATCAGCCAATTTTTTAAAATCATCCAGGAATAAATTGACAGAATAACGCTGCGCCTTTTTTAGGAGTTTATATTGCTTCTCAATGTCAAACGCGCCGCACAGCTCTTTCACAAGTTCATCGCCTTCATCGCCATACGGAACCACCACGCCTCGTGTAGGCGAGTCAACCACTCGGAAGGATTTCGAGGCAGTTTGGAACGATTGCACAAATGGAAGTGGTGGGGAGGTGTTGGAGTGTATTCTGGCATAGGCACAAACTGATTGAGTGTTTTTCGAGAGCAGATTAAAAAGATCATCTTCCCTGCCGACAGGCGAATCAGCGCCGACTTTGTATTTCATGTCATCTTTTCGTTCATAGAAATAATATTGGTAATATGCTGCCATTGCATCCAGTCCGATGCGGTTATTTTCAAATGTTGCTGGATTGGAGTCAAATTCACTCAAAAGGCGCTGCGTTTTTTCAGCGCCGATTTTAATGTCTTTTAATTTACTGATATTTTCATCTTTGGGATTGACAATGAAAACATGCCCAAGTGTTGATCCGCCGTTCTGGTCTTTCTGCCGGCCATGCCGATTACACCTTCCTGCAGATTGTGTGATCGAGTCCAACCCCGCCAGGTAACGGATAACCGAGCCGAAATCAATATCCACGCCTGCTTCGATGAGTTGAGTACTGACACAAATTACAGGTTCCTGCTTCTTGAGTTTATCTTTAACTTCTTCCAAAACCTTAAGGCGGTGTGCCGGACACATATTTGTGCTTAAGTGATACACATCAGCAATTTTCATCCGGGCAATGGATTCATAAAGCGCACGGGCAGATTTTTTGGTATTCACGACGATCAGCACACTGCCTTTTTCTTGCAATTGCCTTTCCGCCAGATCCGCAACTTCTTCATCGTCCCAGCCCGCGTCACTTCGTTCATCGAAAACTTCGACCCGTTTCAATTTTTCAAAAAGTTCTCTTTCGTTAGGGATAATTCGCTGGTCAGAATGTATAGTCAATGCTCGATATGTTGCGTCAATCTTATCAAGCGGCGGCTGTGTTGCGGTGCAGAGAACAACAGTTGCACCGCAACTATGCACAAGGAACCGAAGCGCGACGTTCAACAAGTGTACGCAGTTTATTGGAATGGTTTGAACTTCATCCAGAATAATCACCGAGTTCGCCAACTGATGCATTCTCCTCGCGCTTCTAGTGCATGAGCCGAACAAAGCCTCCAGGAATTGAACCTGTGTTATAAAAACAACCGGTGCGTCCCAATCTTGCGCCAACAGGTTTTGCCTGTACGTTTCTTCTTCTGGTGTTAGATTGGAATGATGTTCGAGAACCACTCTATCCAAATACTTACCGCTTGCATCCTTATCTTCCAAAATCTTTCTCACCTCTTCGGCATTTTGGTCGATAATCGAAGTGTAAGGTATGATATAAAAAACTCTATCCATTTTGTGATGCGCGGCATGATTTAGACCAAAACGCAAACTAGCCAGTGTCTTGCCCCCGCCAGTCGGAACGGTCAATTGATAAATGCCCTTTGGCTTTGCGGCAAAATCAAAGCAAGCTTGCGACACTTGGCCACGTAATTCGTCCACATCGTTCTTCTCCCGTTTATTCTCGAATTCTCCTAATTTATTATCCAATCGCTGAATTAAGGTTTCCCAAGGATGATATTGACCATAATTTCGGATTCGGACATTATGGGGAGTTTCGAAGTCGGCGGTATCGAGCCTGTCAGCATCCAGAAGACAACTGAGCAAAAATCGAATCAAAAGACCACATTTGAAAAGGGAGGTGTCTTGCGAATCCTTATCTTCTTTCAATAATTTAAATTTTTCGATCAGTTGCTTTACCAGTTTTTCATCTGCAAGAAGTCTGTTTATTGTCAATTTTTCTTGTTCGCCAAGGTTGAAAAACGCCTCATCTGTGTGCGTATTTTCCTCTGCTTTTTCCATTCGTCTTGTGAAATTATCCTCCCCGCTTGGTAAAAGGCAGTCAATTAACCCAGAGTGATGAGATGCTATTGCCAAAGAGAGTACTTGCGCCACAAGGCGTTCTTCGTGGCCTTTTTTCCAAAGTTGATTGTAAATCACTTGAGCGCCTGCGCTGGAGTGATCCACTTTTCCTTTTTTGGCTATTGCATTAACATAATTATCTGAATCTGGATCAATCAAACCGGTGGCAGATTGGATGTAATTTTGAAATTCCTGGCTGGCCTTCCCCAAATCATGTAACAAACCGAGAATTTCACCAGTCTCTTTCAGCCCAACTTTGCTGGCAAATTGTCCTGCAAGTTTTGAAACATTTGAGAGATGATCCCAAAGATATTGTGGTTCTTTGTGATCTTTGTCTTTTTCTCGAAAGTGTGCAAATAATTGTTTTTTCGCATCAACAAGCTTATATAACTCTACCAATTCCTGCGCCTCGCGCACCAGCGCCCCCCGCAACTCCTCAGGTTCCAGCGCCTCGCAGTCCGCTCCCCAGCCGCGCACCCACGGCAGCAAGTCCAGGGTATCCGCCACCTGCACCTGCCAGCGCAGCCAGCCGGGTTTTTCGGGGTCGTCCAGGGTTTGCTGGGAGGGATGCCAGCGGGTTTCGAGCACGCGCTCGCGCACCTGCGGGCTGAAACGCAGCACCACCCGCACGGTTTCAGGCCCCATCACGATGCTCCAGGCATCGTGCAGGATCTCCAGGCCGGGGAAGTCCGGCGGGATGGCGTAGGGTTCGTTGGTCAGGTGCGCTTTTTCCACCCGTTCCAGCTTATAGGAGCGCAGCGCGTTCACAATCGAACTGTGCCCGATCAGGTAGGTCGAAAAACCGACCGGCGAAGGCTCCAGCAGGTAGGTGGAAAAGGTGGTCGTAAAAGCCTTGGCGTGCAGGGGTTTATAGCTCAGTTCCACCTTCTTGCGGTAGATGTAACTGCGCACGATCTCCCGGAAAACCGGCTGGTAACCCGCCTGGGCCGGCCGGCCGGCCAGTTCACGCGCCGCCTGCTCGATATCCTCCCCCACCCCGGCATCCGCTTTCAGCGCGGCGGCCAGCTTAAGCAGGGCCGTTTCGGCCGGTTCGTTGCGTTTATCCTGCTGCTTAGAGAGCAGGCGCGCCCCCAAATACAGCGTTACCGCTTCCTCCGGCGAAAGGTCGAACGGGCGCAGGCGGGATTCCTTCAGCACCAGCGGGAACCAATACAGGCCATCCTTGAAGGCCCGGCCCTGGTACTCCAGTTCGCGCAGGTAATTGTTGGCTGTGCGGCGTTCCAGCCCCATTTCCTCGGCGATCTCTCCCTCTGTAATGCCGCGCGCATTGCGCGCCAGCAGCAGATGCATGCGCTCCAGGCGTCCTTCCTTGGTGGCTTCATCTATTTTTGGCATTTTGCATCGCCTCACATATCTCTGATCCCAGGCGGCGGGTGGAAAAAACTCCAAGGGTATTTTTCCACATCCTCGCCGCCAACCAATCCCAGCCTACCCGATGCGCTTGCTTCTTCTTTCCCAGAACCTGTAAATAAGCATTAACGGCCCGCTGCCACTTACCCCAAGACATCCAAGTTCGCCTGCCCCCGCAGGGGGTGAAGAACTCGGAGGTCCGTATTTGAGCAGCCTCCGCCCGCCATCCACCCGTGCCCCTTTTTTCCAACCCGGCCATGCCGCGCCTCCTGAAAGAATTTGATCTTCCTTAAGGATACGCACAGGTTGGAAAGTATTCTTCCAAATCGTACCTGTATTTTACAACAATATTGCCAGGAATGTATCAGCCACCCGCCGCGGGGGCCAGCAGCAGACCTGCGGGTTTCCCGACAGCCCGAAGATCATTCCAGGTTTTCCAGATCTGCCAGATCTTGATGGCGACCGCTGGCTTTTTTATTCTTCTTGAGATTCTCCAGATCTATGAAATTGACCGGAACTTCCCCCAAGCTGACGGTCACATGCGACGAGTAACATGCAGAAAACTCCACCCCTGGCAGGGTGGTCAGGATGTCAATTCTTCTGGGAGGATAACCCAACTGAATAATCTGGTCAGGTACCATGAAATCTGCCGCTTTCAGGTCAAGGGAACCAAAACCGAACTGGTCGAGCGCTTTGATCACCCTGGCGGCATTCCCGGCCGTCATTTCCACCCAAATATCAATATCTTTCGTATAGCGCGGGTACCCATGCAGCGCGACGGCATACCCCCCCACCACCAGATAGCGCACCGCGTTATCGTTTAACGATTGAATAAACTCTTTGAAATCCCGGTTCAGCACCGTATTTCCAGGCATGATACTCCTGCCGGATCTCTTCCAACGCGGCGATGCGCGCAGCGTAAGGCAGCTTCCGCCAGTAAGCTGCATCGGTTTTTTTTTCGGGGAATTTCCTTTTGGTGACGACTTTTTTTATTGCAAAGCTTCGTTGCATGGGTTAAGTATACCCCACGAAACCTTGCCCCTAAAAGGCAATTGCCTGGGAGTTTTGCAAAAAAAGCTGCCCAGGCCGATTGCCTCATGCCCACCCATTATCATCTATGGGTGCGGGTGAAGCCGCGGCCGCTGCCGGTTGCATAGCGCAGCCTCCCCAATTTTCCATCGTTTTCCCCCTAGTGCGCGCGGAAAGCACTTTTTTGCCCTCTCCGGAGGGAGAGGCGCAGCCCGGTTGACGGAGGGGCGGAGGTGACCCCCTCCCGCCTCCCCCATCCGGAAAGCACGGATGGGGGAGGAGAGCGTAGAATGGGATGCTATATGAAAATAAGGGAACTGGCCAGTCGGGTAATTTTGCACCTCCCCCATTTCTGTACTACGAAATGGGGGAGGTAGGAGGGGGTCGAATGCACACGCGCACCACCCCAAAAGTCTTTGGGCACGCCAAACAATTGCACCGGGATTTGACGCCGGCAGAAGCCCGCCTCCGGGCGCGCTGGCGGGCCCAGCGGATGAAAGATGTCCATTTCCGGGATCAACACGCCATCGGGAAGTATGGGATGGATTTCTGCGCGCGATAGATATTGCCCTGGAAGAAAGCGGACCTCCCCCATCCGGATAGCACGGATGAGGGAGGAGAGTGTAGAATTTGTTTTTTGTTCAGGGTTCAGCCTTTGAAGACGGGGTCCTTCAGGCGGGTGATGATGACCGCGCTCACCAGCATCAACCCGATCGCCAGCAGCAGCGCCGGGGTGAAGGCGCCATCCGGCGACTTGAGCGCCTCCATGATATATACGAAGACGACCGATGCCTGGCCGAAGAGCTGGATCAGCCCGTTCGAGGTGCCTTCGGGGGTGGGCTGGGTGATCTCGGCGGCGTACTGCATCCCGATCGGGCTGGAGCTGATCAGGAAGAACCCAAAGGCGAAGGCCGAAACCAGCAGCAGCCAGAGATGCGTGGCAAAGGTCAGCCCGACCAGGCCGGGGATGGCCAGCAGGAACCCGAGCAGCAGGTAGCGCTTGCGTTTGTGCTGCTTGTCCGAGAAGGGCGGGATGGCCACCGCCCCCAGCACCCCGCCGATCAGCATCAGCGCGCCGAGCGTCCCGGCGTCCGTGGGGGTGAAACCGCGCGGGCGGATGATGGTCTCGACCCAGGTGGTGATACCGTTAAAAATGCCCATCCCGATGAACGAGACGAACAGGTAGGCCCAGAAAGGCTTGACCGTCACGGCGTGTTTCAGGCCATCCAGCATGAGGGCGCGCACTTCCTGTCCGGGCGGGCAGGGCGGGGTGGCGGGTTTTTCACGCGCCAGGAGCAGGAAGAGCACCGCCGAGAAGGCCGCGATCGCGCCATAGATCAGTTGTACGGATGGGATGGACATGCTCTGGGTCAGGAGCGGGGTCAGCACCATGCCGAGCGCCGTCCCAACCAGGTTGGCGAGCGTCACCAGGCCCACGGCGGTGGCGCGCTCCTCGATGCTGAACCACTGCGCCGGGACCTTCGTCCAGGCGTTCAACAGGAAGGGCTGGGCGATGGCCACGCCGATGGTGCTCAGAAGCACCAGGGTGTAGTTCGCGCCCACCAGCCCGCGCAGGATGCCGAAGACGCCCATCAGCACCGCCCCGATGCTGACCGTCAGGCGGAAGCCGTAGGTATCAATGGCCCACGAGACCGGCAGGGAGAGCGGGATGAAGGCGATCATGAAGGTCATCGCCAGCAGGCCGATCTGCAGGTCACCCACGCCGTAGAACTTGGCCGCCGGGCCGGTGATGGGGGCGTAGCCGATCCAGAGCATCTGGATGGTCAGGTTGATGAACATGAAGACCGCCAGCACCACCCAGCGGTACGGGTAGAGACGGAACGATTTTTCGATCTTTTCAGTCATGGAGTCTCCTCGGTGTCATGGGCTGGGGCCCTCCACCCTTAAGTATTCAAGCGATGATAGAGGCCCTTCATCTGCCGGTAGACCTGCGTGAACACGGCATAGCGTTCGTCATAGAGCGAGCGGTTCTTCTCGTCGGGAGTATAGGTGCGCTTGAAGGCCACCAGGCCGGGCACATCCGTGAAGGCGATCTCGCCCAGGCCCACCGCCCCGATCCAGGCGGCCCCGCGTGCGTTGGCGTAGATCGGTTCGGCCACCTGGCGGATCTCCACATCCATCACATCCGCAAAGATCTGGCACCAGGCATCCGACTGGGCCCCGCCGCCGACGATGTTGATGCGGGCGGTCTTGCGCCCGAGGAACTTCTCCACCGGGGCGAGCAGCCAGCGCGTATTAAAGGCGATCCCTTCCAGGAAGGCCCGCAGGATATCTGCACGGGTGTTATTCAGGGAGAGGTTGTACAAGCCGGCCCGCAGGCTGCGGTCCTCCACCGGGGCGCGTTCCCCCAGATCCAGGGAGTGTAGAGCACGCCGTTCGACCCGGCCGGGGTGCGCGCCACGATCGGATCGAGCGCCTTGAACATATCCGGCACGGCGCCCTCCGGGAGCAGTTCGTCCTGGTGGAACAGGATGTTGTCGCGCAGATAGGTCAGGTTGCCACCCGCGGTGGCCTGCAAAGCGGTCAGCAGGTAATGCCCCGGCACGGCGCACGGGACGGAGGCCAGCGAGGAGCCGATGTCGGTCTTCTTGTACGGCACGTGCGCCGCCATCCAGGAGGAGGTCCCGATGTAGAGATGCAGGACGTTATCTTCCACCGCGCCCGCCCCGATCGCCGCGGCGGTATTGTCGATCGCCCCGGCCACCACCTGCACATCCGCCGGAAGCCCGAGCGCAGCCGCCACATCCGCTTTCAACGCGCCCAGCACGGCCGTGCAGGGCACGATCTCGGGCAGCTTGTCCGCCTCCACGCCGCAGGCCTGCACCAGGCCGGGATCATAATGGATCTTGTCAGGGTCGCGGTTGTCGGTCACCCAGGAGGTCAGGATCGAGTCGAAGGTGGCGGTAAAGCGCCCGGTCAGGCGCAGGTTCATATAGTCGAGCACGTTCAGGAATTTGTAGGTGCGGGCATACACTTCGGGGAAACGCCGGCGGATGAGCAGCATGTGCGCGGCCGGGTCCTTGCCGCTCATGGACGGCATCCCGCCGGTCAGACGGACCCAGCGCAGGGTGTTGCGCAGCCCCGCGCCGGTCAGGTTGACCAGGCCCTTGAACTGTTCTTTCAGTTCGGGAGCGCCGCGCATGTCCATCCACGAGATGCAGTTCATCAGGGCCTGCCCATCGCGGTCCACCGGCACGGTGCACTCGCCCTGGGTGGAGCAGCAGACCGCCCGCACCTGCGGGGCGGCGTTCGGCAGGCGTTTCAACAGGCGCCCGGAAGCCGAGAGGAAAGCCGCCCACCATTCGTCCGGCGATTGTTCCGCGCCGCCATCCGGGGTGAGGATGAGCTTGACAGGTTCGGACTCCCAGCCCAGCACGGCCCCGCTCACGCGGATGAGGGCTACTTTCATGCCGGATGTGCCGAGGTCCACGGCCAGGATGATCGGTTCGGTTGCCATGCTGCCTCCGTTGGGATCGTTGTTCCGTTTTTTAGATCATGGAAGGCAGCTCACACACAGGCTGCCAGGACACTTTCGAACTTGTTCAACGCCTCGTCGATCACTTTGTCGGTATCCGCCATGGAAGTGTACATGCGGCTGCCGGCCAGGGTGATCAGGCCGTTCGCCATGTAAGCCGCACCCATCTCTTCCAGCATGTTCCGGCGCGGCTTGAGTTCCTTCATCAACCGCAGCGGGTTGTGCAGGTCCAGCAGCATCACGCCCGAGGTCTCCAGGTGGCAGATCGAGCCCTGGTTGAAGGCCACGAACGGCAGGTCGTATCTTTCGATCAGCGCCTGCAGGCCCTTGGTCAGGCGGTCGCCGGCTCTGCCGGCCAGAACCGCCGCGTTGGTGCGCTCCATTTCGAGCAGGGCGTAATACCCCGCCACACACGAGAGCGGGTTGGCCGAAAGCGTCCCGCCAATGTAGGCCCGTTCCCCGGCCCCGCCGATGCCGGCCGCAAAGCACTGGATCACGTCCGCCCGCCCGCCCACGCCGCCCGCCATCGGGTAGCCGCCCGTGACGCATTTGCCAAAGACGGTCAGGTCGGGTTTGATCCCAAAGTAGCCCTGCGCGCCGCCCATGCCAAGCCGGAAACCCGTCACCACCTCGTCGAAGATCAGCAGCGCCTTGAACTCGTCGCACAGGTCACGCACTTTCTGGTTGAAGTCGTGCGGCACCGGGCGGGTGCCGCTCTCCGGTCCCACCGGCTCCACGATCACCGCCGCCGTTCCCCCCAGCACCATATTGAAGATCAAGCGGGCCCGCAAGCCTGCCAGCGCATTCGGGAAGAATTCCTCGGTGTTCATGGTCGCGCCGGGGGGGATGCCCTTGGCCTCCAACCGCCCCGTGCCCGGGACGTGCAGGCCGTAGACCATCGAGTCGCTCCAGCCATGGTAGGCCCCGCCCACCTTGATGACCTTCTTTTTCTTCGTGAACGCCCGCGCCCCCCGCACGGCCGCCATGACGCTTTCCGTCCCGGTGCCCAACATGCGGAACATCTCGACCGACGGCATGAAGCGGTTGATCAGTTGCGCCAGTTTGAGCTCGTACTCATGGAACAGGCCGGTCACCGGCCCGCAGGTCTGCAGCATCTCGATGACCTTGTCCCGCACCGGCTTGTAGTTGCTGCCGAGCACGGTCGGTCCGCCCGCCTGCAGGAAGTCTATATACCGGTTCCCGTCCGCGTCCCATAGATAAGCGCCGTCGGCTTTTTCGATGGCGATCGGGAAGGGATAGTTGAAAGCCAGGTTGTGCTGCACACCGCCGGGGATGAGCTTCTTGGCCTCCTCGGTGAGCATCTTCGAGCGGGCGCACTTGGTTTCAAAATAATCCAGGTACGTCTGCATGGCTTCCGGCTTGATGGAGCGCATGGGCTGCCGGATGAGCGCAT
The DNA here is from genome assembly GCA_963837875.1 of uncultured Chloroflexia bacterium. Lineage (GTDB taxonomy): Bacteria > Chloroflexota > Anaerolineae > Anaerolineales > Villigracilaceae > UBA877. Next base: position 491,520 of record CAWIOV010000001.1, on the reverse strand, counting down.
CCAGCCGCCGGTAGACCTCCTTCACATCCGGGTATTCAGAAATGGCATACTGCTGTTCTTCGGTCATGGGCCGCTCCTTCTCTGGTGCTGATGCGAACCGGCTTAGGCTGCGCCGGATTCAACGTTGCCGCCGGCGACCTTTTTCTGGTCGCTGCGCAGCTTATTAAAGGCGATCTCCCGCACCGGCAGCGGGATCTTACTGGCCCGCCGGTCCGTGCAGAGGGCGATCAAATAGGCCAGCGAACACTTTTCGAGGATCTCCACATTGTGGACGGCCCGTTCCATATCCGTGCCCAGGACCAGCGCGCCGTGGTTTTGCAGCATGTAGGCGTTGTTGTGGTCGCGCACATTCCTGGAGATGGCATTCGCCAGCATCCCGGTCCCGGAAGGGGCATAGGGGATGATGTTCACGCGCCGGCCCAGGAAACGGGCCTGCTCATCGAAGAGGGTTGGGATGGGCATGCGGATGAGCGTCAGCGCGCTGGCGTAGACCTGGTGGGTATGGACGACCGCGTTCACATCCGGCCGAGCCTTGTAAATGGCGAGGTGCATGGCGCTCTCCACGGAGGGCTTGAGCTGCCCTTCGAGGGGCTTCAGATCGAAGTCGAGGATGCAAACGTCCTCGGGCAGCATTTTCATGTAATCGTAATCGGAGGGTGTGATGGCAAACGCGGCCGCGCCGGCAATGCGGACCGAAAGGTTGCCCCCGGTGGCCATAAGGAAGCCCTTCTGCGTTAATAGCTGGGCCGTTTCCACAATGAGTTTTTTGGCAGGATCATACTCGCCCATACTGGTCTCCTTCGCAAACTAGACGTTGTAAAGATTATAAGACCTCGCCTTGACGATGTCAAGATTTGCCGGTACGATTATAACATGCCGGAGAAAAAATACCACCACGGTGATCTAAAAAATGCCCTGATCGAAGCCGGGGCAGAGATCCTCTCGAAGGAGGGCATCGGCGCACTCAGCCTGCGGAAAGTGGCCAGGCGGGCCGGTGTCAGCCACGCCGCGCCCTACGCCCACTTCACCGATAAGCAGGCGCTGATCGCGGCCATCTCCACCGAAGGCTACCGCCGCCTCTACGAGGAACTTCTCGGCGTGGTCCAACAATACCAGGCCGACCCGCTGCGCCAGTTCGTGGAGGTGGCCTGGACGTATGTTGCCTTTGCCCGCAGCGCCCCGGCGCTCTTCAAGGTGACCTTCTCCAGCGTGATCGAGAAGGAAAAAGATTACCCGGCCTTTGTGGAAATAACCACGAAGAACAACCTGTTGCTGGTGGAACTCATCCAGGGCTGGCAGGCCGCCGGGATCCTGAAGCCCGGCCCGGCGGACGCGCTGGCCGTGAGCGTCTGGAGCCTGGTGCACGGATTCGCTTCCCTGTTGATCGAGAACCAGATCTCCCACACGGTCCTCGACAAGCTGGCCGTCCGCGCGCTGTTGCTGTTCGCCTTGAACCAGGTGTCGCTGATCCCCTTGGATCCAAAGGACTTCCCGCCGGGGGAGTGAGTTAATCTCGGATCATTGGGAATCGCCGGGAAATAGGAGAAGATATGGGGGTGTTGGGCGGGCGAAGCCCGCCCAACACCCCCTATTTTCCATCGTTTTTTATCGTTTCGCCCAGTTCGGGCGCGGAAAGCGCTTTTTTGCGCGTCCGCAGGCAGACCTGACAGCCGCGGCGGGAGGCAGCAGCAGCCCCCCTCCCGCCTCCCCCATCCGAATTGTACGGATGCAGGAGGAGCAGAAAGAATGGAAATAAAAAAAAGGAGAGACTAACCGCCTCTCCTTTTTTGATTTGATGGAGCACCGATCTGGTTCAGCCCGCACAGGAACGGGGGGTTAATGATCAAGGCCAGTTAATGGTGACCGCAGTGGAATAGCCCAGTTTGTTCTGGACGCGCACCTGACCGGAAGAGGCTTCCGCGCAGGTCTTATCGTCGGTAAGGGTCTCGAAGAGGCCGGGGGTGCTGACCACCACGCTAAGCAGGAGCCCTTTCGAGCAGACCGAGGCCTCGATCAGGTACGCCAATTGGAGGGCGGGAGCGGCGGGGTTCCAGCGGATGGTGACCGTGCTCACGCTGCGGGTGGCATGCACGCCAGTGGGCGGCGCGACGGATGGATTGGTGGGGAGAGGCGGGTTTACGACCGGGATGCTCTGGATGGCAACCGGAACGGTGACCAGGGAGGTGGACACCCAGCAAAGCAATTGGGTGTTGGTGGGCTGAACCCACAACCAGTTCGCAGCAAAATTGCGCCCTTGCACCGCCGCGGTGCCGCCCGGCAGCAGGGCGTACATATAAAGGTAGGCTTTGGCCGGGCCGTAAAGACAACTGGAATTCGCCTTCGACACGGCGGTTGGGTACTGCTGCGTAGGCGTGGCGGGCTGCGTCGCGGTGGCGGTAATGGTGGGTGTGTCAGACGGCAAAAGGGTGAGAGTGGCAGGGACCGGGCTGGCCGGAGCAACCGTGAGGGTATCGGTGGGTGCGACCGTCTGAGAAGCCAGCACCGTTGGGGGAACTTTGGAAGGTTGCAAGGAAGAGGCCGGCGGAAGGGTTGGCAACGCCGGTGCGCTTTGGGGCAGATTGCAGGCTGCCAGAAGCAAGGCCATAAAAAATACCAGTAAATGTTTTTTCATTTTTATTCTCGTATCTGTTAAATTAAAGGGCTTACAAACCGGTAAGATTTGGATTGGATGCCTAATTCTGCGACTTTCGTAATGGGATGTCCATCCCCCGTTTGTCCGCCCGGGCGTCGCCCAGCCTCTCCATTCCTGCTAGTTGCAGCGAGTGGCCGCAGCAGGCCCCCTCCCGCTTGCATCAATTTGCTTCTACTTCATCAAGCACAATTACGTTTAATTCTTTTATACGGTTAAAAGTATCATCGTTGGTAAGGAAAGCATCACAGTTCGCTGCAAGCGCTGCAGCTGCCTGAAATGCATCCGTGAGGGTGAGGTTGTAGCGGGCGCGCAGGTCCGCAGCCTGGCTGGCGATCTGATTATCAATGGCCACGAAGATCACATTGTCACTTTGGCTCAACATCTGGATAAATGCTTGTGCAACTTCCGGTTTTCCCAACCGGAAAGGAATAACCAGGCATTCAGCCAGAGTCACCGGAGAAGCCACGCCTCCAGAGTCCCTTCGTCCAGATGCGCAAAGATCACCTGTACTTTTTGCAGGTAGATCCGATTCTTCTCAACGAAATAGATTACGGGAGCAGTATCGAGAAAAATACGCTTAACGTTCTCAATTTTGGATGAGATCTTCATAAATCATGTTTTGTCTGATGATTACGTTGCGCATCATCTTCGCGGCGCGTGCGCGTAATATAGGCCTGCGCATCTTCCCCAAAAGCCGGCTGGGGCAACATCCCACGCAAATGCCGCCATTTTAGCGGTTTATCTTTTTTACCAGGGATCTCATGTTTTACGCCCTCGATCAGGCGCGACGCCAAGGTCAACCGTTCTGCCGGCGTAAGCTGAGCGGCTTGTTTGAGGACATTTTCGATGGATTCAGCAGCCATATCCTTTCCTTTCAATACTTACAAGGCAACCAACCCATAACCATTATACACTGTTGTATTTCAGGTTGATAATTCCTTTTCTACCTTTCATTCTGCACGGTAGAAATATCCTTTATTATCGTTTTCCTCATTGCGCGCGGAAAGCATTTTCTTTGCTTCCTTCTTACTAGAACCTCGTATCTCGTTACCCACTCTCTCCATCCGGCACCTTAAACAACCCGGCCTGATTGGCCCCGAGCAGCCCGGCGCGCAGGCTGCGTTCATCCATCAGCGCGAGCCCGGCCGCCATTGCATCCGTGATGAGCGGGGAGACGCGGTAGCGGTCCATGCCGTCCGCCAGGCGCTCCAGCCCGGCGTCGCTGGCCATCCAGTCCAGCCGGTCGAAGGTGCGCAGGCGCACCGGGCCGCGGTATCCCCGCAGGGTCTTTTCCCCGGCGGCGTTGAAGTGGTCCTCGAAATACGACATGGCCAGCTCGCGCAGGCTGCGGTAGACCGGCTCGCGGTAGCGCAGGCCGCTGAAATTGGACTGGGCCAGCGCGCCCCAACACCCGAACCGCCGGAACAGGGCCAGGATATGGTCGTCGTCGCGTTCGTTCGGAACGAGTTCCAGAAGCAGCGGCGGGTGACCCAGGCGGCGCAGGGCCATGGCAGCGAACAAGGCTCCATCGAAGCAGTGCCCTTTGCGCTCGCGCAACAGGCGCAGCGGGCAACGATAGAATTTATCTTCGCTGTAGGGAACCGTGTTGAGGAAGTCCTGGATGGCAGCGGGGCTGTCCAGGGCGGAGAGAAGCTCCCGCTCGGATGGAATTAACTGCGCCTCCCATTTTTGCATCCAGGGATCATTTTCAAAAGCCATGCCAGTTTCCCACGTAAGTGAAGAAAGCATTTGCCACCTCAACCGGGGGATTTATCCCCGGCAGAGGTCGCGGAGCAAGTTTCTATATCCCGGCGCGTCCGGACAGGGTGGCCTGCAGGTCTGCGCCCAACCTGGCAGCGCGTTCTTCGAGCGCCTGCAGCCGGGCCAGGAGAGGCTCGCCGGCGCTCTTTTCGGCCAGCCCATTGACGTTGATGCGCACGTTGTAGCCGGCGCCGGCCAGGGCAGACTGGGCCAGAGCAGACGCGCAGGCCGCATCGCTGATGGCATTCAGGTTGCCCAGGGCGGCGCAGCGCTCGGCCAGCCCCATGACGAGGACGGCCTTCTCCGCCACCGAGAGCGGCAGTTCCGCGGCGACCAGGGTAGCCTGCTGGATGGCTTTGGCACGCTGCGCCTGCTGTTCGGGGGATCCCTGCGGCAGTTTGAATGCGGCCAACACCGCTTCGAAGGCGGCGGAATCGGCCGGCACGGCCTGGCTCAATTCCCTGCGCAGGCGCTCGGCCTGGTTCAGGATCTCGTTCATCTGCGCATCCACGGCGGCATACTTCTTGCGGCCAACCGTCAACCGGGCCACCATGGCTACCAGCGCAGCCGCCATGGCACCCGCCTGCGCCGCCGCCGAGCCGCCGCCCGGGGTGGGAGTGGCCGCTGCCAGGGCATCCAGGAAAGGATCGCCAGGCATGGAGGCGGATGCGGACAATTGCCGCTCCAGGATCTGATCGGGCTGGAAACCGTCCAGTTGCAGGTACCCAACGGCGGCGTCGATCAAGGCCTCCTGGGGGATCAACCCGATCAGCTCGCTGTGATGGATCTTGGCGCCATACTCTTTGGCTTCCCGGCGGATCTCCTCCACCACCTGCCTGACAGAAGTCTGGCGGAAATTCGTCAGGTTCATCGAGACCTGCGCCAGGCCATCCACCAACATCCCGAGCGCCTTGACGGAAGGCAGCCCGCCCGAGGATTGGCGGATCTTTTTGGCGATGGCTTTGGCGATACTGACATCCTCTGTATCCAGGTAGACGTTGTAGGCGATGAGGGGGTGGCGCGCCCCGATGACGGTAGCCCCGGCGGGTCCGAGCCGGGAAGGGCCAAAGTCCGGCTGCCGTTCGGGGTTCGTTTCGATCTCCGCCTTAAGCCCTTCGTACTGGCCGCGGCGGATGTTCTCCAGGTTGACGCGTTCGGGGCGGGTGGCGGCTTCTTCATACAAGTAGACCGGTATTTCCAATTCCCGACCTACGCGTTCGCCCAGCCGGCGCGCCATCTGGACGCAATCGGCCATGTCAAGGCCGGAGATGGGCACGAACGGCACCACGTCGGTGGCGCCCAGGCGCGGGTGCGAACCGGTGTGCTGGTCAAGGTTGATCAACCTGGCAGCTACCCGGATGGCCTGGAAAGCGGCTTCTTCCACGGCCGCGGGCGGCCCGGCGAAGGTGATGACGCTGCGGTTATGGTCGGCATCGGAGCTACGGTTGAGCAGGGAAATGCCCGGTACGCCGGTGATGGCGGCCAGGATGGCTTCGACCACATCCGGGCGGCGGGCTTCCGAAAAATTAGGGATACATTCAACGAGTGAGTTGGGCATGGTTCTCTCCAAAAGAACGCCCGGATTATAATCCAATGGGGAGAAAACTAAATTTTCATTTTGGGCTATAATACCAGTTGGCTGGTATTGGTAGCGTAGCCATCCCAGCCGGGTATTTATCTTAAAATCAGTTGTTTATCCACAATTATGAGCAATTCTACTCCAGCAACTCCCAATGAAACCCGGGAGGAGGTCTGCCCTTACCTGGGTTTGTTGGAGGATGCGGGGACATGCTTATCGTATCCATCCTCATTGAATGCCTGCCATCACGCCAAGCCACCGGCTTCTCCCAAGCTGGAATACCAGCTTTCCGTTTGCCAGCAAGGTAATAAATATCCGCTTTGTCCGGTCTATGTCCGAAAGGCAGTTGCACCTTTGCCTGCGAACATACGCCTGGCTACAGCCAGACCATTTTGGGGAAAACGCTGATCCCTGCCCTTAATGCCTGGCTGCGGGGTGATACTTCTTGGCAGGGGTAATTTCCCCAACGCTCTAATCTGACTCTATTCATCCTCTTCGCTATCATCGGCGGGCTGGCCGGGATAATGGTGGGCCAGGGCCTTCTCGATCTCCGCCTGGGTGTGGCGTTCACAGGCGACCAGGGGCCGGCGCTCGTCGGGCACACGCCGTCCGCCCGGGCTGGTGACCGTGCAGTCAACCATGTGGCCATCCGGGGCATACACGACCAGGAGGGTATGGATTTTTGCACAAACAATACAGCCGTGCTGTTCTACTACGTTCGTGTTTTCAGACATGGGAGCCTCCCGCGGGAATTATACTGGAAATAACAAATATCCCGGTGTTACAATTTCCACAGGAGTTAAGCAGCGTGCGCGAAGAAGATGAAGAAATCCATGTGCTGAGCCAATACCTGGTGGATGAGATCATCCATGCGTTCGGGCTAAAAAAGACGGTTTGGACGCGGCGGATCTTCCATTTCTGCCTGAACCGGGTCACCAGCCGCCTGGCAGGCATTTGCGTCAGGACCGACCGGAAGATCGTTCCGGAGGGGTTCCCGGCGGCCACCGGCTGGATGGTCTCCCACTGGGTGCGGGAGGTCCGCAAGCGCGGCACCGAGAGCGTGCCACCCGCCGGCCCGCTGCTGGTGGTCTCGAACCACGTTGGGGCGTACGACATTCTGGTGGTGCCCTCCCAGATCAACCGGCGGGATATCAAGATCATCGCCAGCGCCTCGCCTTTTTTCCAAAAGCTGCCAAATGCCAGCCGGCACATGCTGTACGCATCCGGCGAACCGGGCAGCCGCATGGCCGCGACGCGACTGGGCATCCAGCACTTGCAGGCCGGTGGGGCCTTGCTGCTCTTCGGCACCGGCCTGGTGGACCCGATCCGGAAGTGTACCCGCAGGCCGAGGTTGCCATAGAGAACTGGTCGGCTTCGATCGACCTGTTCCTGCGGCAGGCGCCGGAAGCGCAAGTGGTGCTCTGCATCCTGAGCGGTATCGTGCTGCCGCGCTGGGCGCATTCCCCGCTAACCAGGCTACAGAAGGTGGACTGGCAGAAGCGACGCGTGGCCGAGTACGGGCAGGTGCTGGCGCAACTGCTCTTTCCCGGCGAGCCGAATATCCGCCCGTCCATGAGCATCGCTGCGCCGGTCAGCGTGGCGACCCTGCGGAGCGAAAGCGGCTCGGAGCGGGCGCTGCCGGCGGTCATTGCCAGGGGCCAGGCGCTGCTGGCAGATCATATGGCGTGGGTTAGATCCCAAACGATGGGATGAAATATACTCAGATGAACAACCATATTGCCACAAAACAAAAAACATTATATAATCACTACCGTAGAAGTTAAGGCCCTCTGGGAATCGCCAGAGTGATGGGAGAATTGGAATACTTGAATTATGACCTTACACCTTCAATTCACACCTTACATTATTCCACTTCTGGTGGCCGCGCTGATTTCCATCTGGATGATGGTCATCGTGCTGAGGCAGCGCTCGCAAGCCGACCAGGGCCTGGCCGGCCTGGCCCTGGTCATCGTGATCTGGGTGCTGGGCCATACCGGTGAAATTGCCGGCACCGACCTGGCGACCAAGACCTTCTTTGACCAGGTGGAATACATCGGCATTGCATTGGTGCCGTACACCTGGATAATTTTCACCTACAACCACACCCACAAGGACAACCCAATGCCCCTGCGGATCGCAATGGCCCTGCTGGTTGTGCCGCTGATCACCATCGGCATAGCATGGACCAACTCCTGGAATCACCTGCTCTTGAAATCCACCTATATCCGGCAAATCGGCGCGTTCAGCGAGTTGGGGTTTAATTTCGGCCCGTGGTTCTGGGTTCATGCAACCTATTCATATGCCCTCAACCTGGCCGGTGCGATTTATATCTTCCGCTCCCTGGGCAACAAGCAGGGTGTTTATGGCGGCCAGAGAGTTTCCATCGTTATCGCCATCCTGGTCCCATGGGTGGCCAACCTTCTCTATATTACCGGTCTGACCCCCTTCCTGCCAGTTGACCTGACGCCCTACGGATTCACAGTCACGGTGACCGCCTTCACCTTGAGCATCTATGGTTTCGGCCTGATCAGCCTGACACCGCTGGCGCGCGATTTTGTGATCGAAGCCATGCCGGATGGCATGATTGTCGTTGATCTCAAAAACCGTATTTCCGATATGAATCCGGCCGCCTTGCAACTGTTTGGCCTGAACTATCGCGAAAGCATCGGCAAAGAATTCAGGGAAGTATTCAAAAGCTGGCCGCATCTGCAAGAGCGCATCGGCAACGAGGCCGAAACGCTGGGCGAGTTCACCATTGGCAAGGATGAGCAGGAACGTCTTTTTGAAATTAACAATACCCCTCTGGCAAACCGTAGCCAAGGGACGCTCGGGCGCGTCATCACCATCCGCGAGATGACCGAACGAAAGCGGGCGGACGAGCAGCTACGCCAGCTTTCCCGGGCTGTGGAAGCCAGCCCGGTTTCCATTATGATCACCGATACGCAGGCCAAAATCCAGTATGTCAACCCCAAGTTCTGCGAAGAGACCGGCTATACTCGCGAGGAAGTGCTCGGGCGGAATCCGCGCATCCTCAAGAGCGATCTGACCCCGCCAGAGACCCATCGCCAGCTTTGGGAGACTATCACCGCCGGCCAGGAGTGGCGGGGAGAGCTATGCAATCACAAGAAGAACGGCGAACTCTTCTGGGAATCGGCATCCATTTCCCCCGTGCCCGACGCGGCCAACCAGATCGCCTATTACGTGGCCGTCAAGGAGAATATCACCGAGCGTAAGAAGATCGGGGAAGTGTTCGCCAGTGCGCGTGACCAGGCGCTGGAAACCAGCCGGAAAAAGAGCCAGATGCTGGGCGCCGTGGGCGCCAGCCTGCAATTGCCCATGCGCCGCATCCAACGTTCGATCAAACAGCTCCAGGAGCCAGGCAAGGGTGAGCTGGCAGCCGAACAGAAGCGCGTCCTGACTCAAATCACCGAACGCTCCCAATATGTCACCAGGTTGGCCGATGAACTGTCCGACATGACCAAACTGGAAGAGGGCAGCTTGCGCCTTCAGCAAAACCAGTTCTCCCCAAGCACCCTGGTGAAAACGATAGCGGCCCCGATGAGCCAACTGGCTCACAATAAGGGATTATCCTTCATGACCACTGTCTCCGCGGGTACACCCGAGCAGGTGCTGGGCGATGAAATACGCCTGGGGCAGGTGCTCACCAACCTGGTGGCCCAGGCCATCCAGAGCAGCACGGGCGGCAACGTCTCCATCCGCACCTTGTCATTTGGAAACGATGCCTGGAGCATCCAAGTGACCGACAGCAACAAGGGCATCCATGAGGATGATTTGCGATCCATGTTCGAGCCCTTCAACAAGCAGCCCGGAGTCTCCTCCGAGGAGGAACTCATCACCGGGCTGGGTCTATCCATCTCCAAAAGCCTGGTGGAGCTGATGGGCGGCAGAATCACGGTGGAAAGCCGGGAAGGGCAGGGCTGCATCTATAGCGTGACCCTACCCATCAAAATGAAACGCAAGGATACCGCCTCGCCCGACACTCAGCCACTACCAAAGGTCATGCCGGAGAAGAGATAAAACGGGGTCCTTCAATAATTTTCGGCCAGTTTCTTATAGCGTGCGGGGGCCAACATCTCCGGTAACCTCTGCCAGCAACTGCCGGTAATACCAGTAGTTCTCAAAAGGAATATCCGCCCTGACCCGCCCATCGGCCAAAGGTACATAGCCGCCCTGCTCCAACAACGGCGGTACCTTCTCTTCCACTTCGCGGCGGATGGCGTCTTTGCCCTCCCGTAGCACATCCAGGTCTATCCCACCGATCAGGCGCAGGCGCCTGCCGAACTCGCTGCGCAGGGAGCGGTAATCCATGGCCTGCGTTTCCACCTCGCAGGCCCACAGGCAGTCCAGGCCATGCTCCAGGAGCACCGGAATGAGCAGGCGGGCGTTGGCGTAGGTGCGCAGAATGAGGATATCCACGGAATGACGGCGCAGGACTTCCAGGATGGGCGCATAACTGGATAAGACGAAATCGGCATACATCGCCGGGGAGATCAACGGGCCGTGGTTATCCCCGATCGGTTCGCTGAAGATGGCGGCATCAATTTCCACATCCTGCAAGGTGCGTTCGGTCAGGGCGGCCACGAACTCGCCGTTGATGCGCATCATTTCCCGCACGAAGCCGGGATCGTTGCGCATCAACAGGATCAGTTCGTGCAGGCGCGACCAGCCATCCACGCCCATGGTCTCGAAAAAACCGATGTGGACGCGTAGCATCAGCGCATGCCGGCGCTGTGCCCGAGCCGGCGACTGCTTTGGTAGCCCTTGCGGCAGGCGCGAGCGGTCAAGCGGATCCAGGCTGGCGGCATAGGCGGGCAGGTCGGCGCGGGAGGAGGGCCAACGCGCCGGCCAGGGATGCGGGTTAACATCCAGGTCAAGCTCTTCGCGGCGGTCGGTGGGCAGAATCTGCCCCAGGTCGGCATGGGGAGCCAGGCCCTGGCTGCGCCAGGCTTTCAGCACGTCCGCGCGGATGCCTTCTTCGAAATAGGGGACGCGATCCGGGTGGCCGAAGCGCATGGTTTCCAGGAAACGTTGGCGACTGTTCATAATATTCCACGCTGGGAGGCGACGGCGATGGCGGCGGCGCGGCTATCCACACCCAGACGGTTGTAGATGCTGGCCAGGTGGGCCTTGACGGTGCGCTCGCTGATGCCAAGAGTCAGGGCGATCTCCTTGCTGCGCTGGCCCAGCGCCACCCCGCGCAACACTTCCAGTTCGCGCCCGGTCAGGTCGGTCGGGGCGGAGGCGGATGGGCCGGACTGGCCAGTCTGTGCGAGCAGGCGCGCCATGATCTCCGGCTTGAGCAGGGTCTCGCCACGCGCAGCCGCGCGCAGCGTGTTGAAAAGCGTCTCCCGGTCGGTATCCTTGAGCAAAAAGCCTTTGGCACCCAGGCGCAGGCCGCGCATCATCAGGTCATCTTCGTTGAATGTGGTCAGGATGACCACGGCAATTTCCGGCTGCTCCAGTCGCAGGCGCTGGATGGCGGACAGCCCGTCCATGCCGGGCATGCGCAGGTCCATCAGCACCACGTCCGGATGCAGTTCGGCGCACAAGCGGACGGCCTCGGCCCCATCGGCGGCCTCGCCGACCAGCTCGAATCCGGCCTGCGTCTCGAGGATCAGGCGCAAACCCTGGCGGATGATCAGGTGGTCATCCGCCACCAAAATGCGGATGGGAGCAGTGCTCATACGGTTTGCTCCAAGGGAAAACGGGCCAGCAGGCAAGCGCCCCGGCCCGGCGCGCTGCGCAGTTCCAGTTGCCCGCCTGCCAGGCGGACGCGTTCGCGCATGCCCAGAAGGCCGTAATGCCCGGCCTCGACCCGTTCCGGATCGAAGCCGGCGCCATCGTCACAGATCTCGACCTCTAGGGCGCGCCCGTCTGCACTGGCAACCCCGGCCATGCGCAAGGTCACGTTCCCGGCGTGGGCGTGCCGGGCGACGTTGGTCAACGCTTCAGCAGCCAGGCGGATGGCGGTCTCCGAAACCTGCTCCGGGATATCCGCCGGAAGCTGGATGGTCTGCTTACAGGGGATGCCGGTGGAGGCGGTGAAATGGTCGATCTCCTGCCGAACGGCCTCCTCCAGGTCGCGCGGGGCGGCCTGGCGCAGGTCGTCAATCGCCTGGCGGGCCTGGTGGAGCGTCTCGCGGGCTTTTTGCATGGACTGTTCGAGAATGGCGCGGGCGCGTTGCGGGCGGTCGGCCGCCAGGTGCGCATCCGCGGCTTCGAGCTGCAGGATCAACCCGGCCAACCCCTGCGAGAGAGTATCGTGGAGTTCCCGGGCCATGCGCTGGCGCTCGGACGCAATGGTCAGGTCTTCCACGCGGGCGGCGTATTCGGTCAACTGGCGGTTGGCGGCTTCCAGTTCCGCCAGCAGTTCACGCGCCCGCTCATTGGCTTCGGTCTGGCGGGTGAACAGGATCACGTAGATGCCGACGAAAATGATGGTCGGGATGGTGCCGAGGGCGAACCAGCCGGCCTGTTTGATCCCCAGGAGCAGTACAAAGTTCGCAAAAGCCAGGGCCAGGAGATAGAGTGCCGCCAGAATACCCCCAAGTGTGATGCGGTAAACCGCCAGCAACTCGCCGACCAGGGCCATGAACAGGCAGAAGACCATCCCAACGTTGCCAGATAACCAGGTGATGCCAAAAGCGAGCAGACCCTGCACGACGGTATAGCCGGCCAACCAGCCCGGACGCTTGGATGCCGCCATGAGCTTCGTATGGAAAAAGAGATGCGCGGCGAACAAGGCCGTGAACGGCAGGAACCAGGCCGGCTGGCGCAGGCGGGGCGTTAAGAAGAACGACCAGATGAACATTGCCACCATGAGGATGATGGCAAACCAGAATAGCAGGCGCGGGTCGTTCTCGACGTTGCGCAGGCGGGAGGAAGGTTGGGTGTTCATGCTGACCTGTCCCTATTGTATACCATTAACAATTCTGGCATATCGTCCGCACGGTCAGTGTCCGAAAGGACAGGAAAAATTCCGCCCGAGGGCCAATTCCATTTCGCCAAGCACCCGTATATACTGGTGGAGATTTATCAAAGAGAGAATTTTGGAGATAAATATGGATAATGCGATCGAAGTCAAGGATCTATATAAGGCTTTCGGCGAGACGAAAGCGGTGGAGGGGGTCAGTTTTAACGTGGAAAAGGGCGAGATCTTCAGCCTGCTCGGGCCGAACGGGGCCGGGAAGACCACGACGCTTTCGATGCTGGCCTGCCTGCTGCGCCCGGACGAGGGGGATGCCCTGGTGATGGGGCACTCAATCCGCACGGATCCGATGGGCGTCAAGTCCACGCTGGGGGTGGTGCCGCAGGAGATCGCCCTGTACGAAGACCTGTCGGCGCAGGAAAACCTGAGCTTCTGGGGCAAGATGTACGGTCTGCGCGGCGCAGCCCTGCAGAAGCGCGTGGCGGAGGTGCTGGAGGTGATCGGGCTGACCGAGAGGGCCAAAGACGCGGTCGGGAAGTATTCGGGCGGGATGAAGCGGCGCGTCAACATCGGAGTGGCGCTGCTGCACAAACCGCAGGTGATCTACATGGATGAGCCGACGGTGGGGATCGACCCGCAGTCCCGCCGTAACATCCTCGACTCGGTGGTGGCCCTCAAGCAGCAAGGCATGACCGTACTCTACACCACCCACTACATGGAAGAAGCCCAGGAACTCTCGGACCACATCGGCATCATGGACCACGGCAAGATGATCGCCGGCGGCACAAATGCGGAGCTGGTCAAGATCGTCGGCGCGACCGACCGCATCACCGTCAAGGTAAACGCCGAATCCGCCCGGCTGGTGGAAGCCTGGCAGGCCGTCCCGGGCGTGAAACGGGTCAGTGGAGAAGCCTCTCCCGAGCCTAGTCGAGGGGCCAGTCCCGAGCCCGGCCGAGGGGCCAGTCCCGAGCCAGGTCGAGGGAACGGGACACTGACCATCCTGGCGGACGACAGCAACCGGGTGCTCCCGCATCTCTTCGAGACGGCCGCCGGGTTGGGCGTGCGCATCACATCCGTTGCGATCCAGGAACCCAACCTGGAGGCGGTGTTCTTGCATTTGACGGGCAGGGCATTGAGGGACTGATATGAAATTAATAGACATCGCTCTCAAAGACATGCAGCATTCGTTCCGAAGCGCATTTGCCTTGATCTTTATGTTCGGGGTGCCGTTGCTGATGACCGGCATGTTCTATTTCATGTTCGGCAGCGCGACCAGCAGCAGCCAAAGCTTCAGCGTGCCGGTGACCAAGGTGGTGGTGGCCGACCTGGACCAGGGCGGGGCGGGGTTTAGCCTGGCCAAGTCCCAGTTCCCCGGCAGTACCCAGGCGCATTCGCTGGGCGATATGATCCTGGCGACCCTGCAGGAAAAAAGCTTCGCGAACCTGATGGAGATCAGCACGGCCCCCAGCGCAGCGGCGGCGCGTGCGCAGGTGGACAGCCAGAAAGCCGGCGTGGCGATCATCATCCCGGCGGACTTTTCGCAGCAGTTCACGGGAACGAACGGGCAGGCCAGCATCGAACTGTATAAGGACCCCACCCTGACGATCGGCCCGAGCATCGTCCAGTCGGTGATAGACCAATTCATGGACAGCATGTCGGGCGCCAAAGTGGCCGTGGACGTGATCAACCGGCAGACCGGCAACACGGACCCGGCCCGGATCGGGCAGGTGGTGGAGCAGTACATGGCCGCCATCCCGAGCGGTGACCAGACGGAGGCGTTGTTCACTTTGCACGCCCCGCCGACCAAAAAACCGGCTTCAGGCACGCTGAGCCTGATCGTCAGCTTCATCCTGGCCGGGCTGACCATCTTCTATGCCTTCTACACCGGCACTTCCTGCGCCCAGACGATCCTGCGCGAAGACGAGCAGGGCACCCTGCCACGCCTTTTCACCACGCCAACCACGCAAGCCACCATCCTGGGCGGCAAATTCCTGGCGGTGGGGCTGACGGTGACCGTGCAAATGAGCGTGCTGCTGCTCCTGGGACGCCTGATCTTCGCCATCCAGTGGGGCAGTCTCCTGCCTCTGGCGCTCGTGACCATCGGCAGCGTGCTGGCGGCCTCCACCTTCGGGATCTTCGTCATGTCGCTGCTCAAGAACAGCAAACAGGCCGGGGCCGTGCTGGGGGGTGTGCTGACCGTCACCGGCATGCTGGGCATGATCAAGATCTTCACGATAGGCTCCGGGGCCAGCCCGGCCTGGGCCGATATCGCCTCGCTGTTCGTGCCACAAGGCTGGGCCGTGCGCGGCCTGACCCAGGTGATGAACGCGGCCGGCCTGGGCGACATCCTGCTGACCTGCCTGGCGCTGCTCGGTATGAGCGTTGTCTTTTTCCTGGTCGGCGTGCTGCGCTTCCAGAAGCGCTACGCGTGACCTCACCCCACCTCACCCCCATCACTGGGGGCTTCCCCGACCCCTCTCCTGTTGCGCAGGAGAGGGGGAGAAAAAAGTATGAAACGAATCTTCGATATCAGCTTGAAAGACCTTATGCAGATCGTGCGGGACCGGAAAACGTTCATGTTCCTGCTGCTCATGCCGATCGGATTCACCCTGCTGTTCGGTTTCGCCTTCGGCGGGCCGGCCAAGCCAGGCGACAGCCGCCTGCCGGTGGGCTACCTGGACCTGGACGGCAGCGGGATGAGCACGCACCTGCACGACCTGCTGGCAGTTTCCAGCGTGATCCGCCTGGACACGACCGCCGGGCGCACGGAAAGCGAACTGGCCGGATTGGTGGCGAGCGGCAAACTGGCGGCCGGGCTGGTCGTCCCGGCCGGCTACGGCCAGGCACTGGAAGCCGGGCGCCCGATCCCACTGGGCTTCTACGCTGACCCGGCCCAGGCCTCCACGGCCACAGTGCAATCCGAACTGCTGGTGGCCTGCAACCGCCTGGCCAGCGCGGTCCGCACCGCCAGCATCGCCGCCAAAATGACCAACAACCCGGAGACCTTCAATCCGGCTCTGGCGGAGGCGCTGGCCGCCTGGCAGGACCCGCCCATCCAGGTCTCGGTCCGCTCAGGCGTCTCCGCCCAACCGCAGGACCAGACCGTCCTGTCCATGGCGCACGCCTCGCCGGGCATGATGCTGCAGTTCGCCATCGCCGGGCTGCTGACGGCCGCCACGGTGCTCGTCAACGAGCGCAAGACGCGCTCGCTCCAGCGCCTGCTGACCACGGCCACCTCGCGTTTCCAGATCCTGATGGGGCATTACCTGGCCATCTTCGGCATGATCTTCGTTCAGTTCCTGCTGCTGATGCTCTTCGGGCAGTTGCTGCGGGTGGATTACCTGCGCCTGCCGCTGGCGAGCCTGCTGGTGGCGGGCATCAGCGCGGTCTGCATCGCCGCGCTGGGGCTGCTGATCGGCGTGCTGGCGAAATCGGAGGAACAGGCGATCCTCTTTTCGCTCATCCCGATGTTCGTGCTTTCCGGGCTGGGCGGCGCGTGGGTGCCGCTGGAATACACCGGGGCGGTCTTCCAGTCCATCGGGCACGTCTCGCCGGTGGCGTGGGCCATGGACGGGTTCAACGATATCCTGGCGCGCGGGCTGGGGTTCAACGCAGTGCTGCTGCCGTGCGCGGCGCTGCTGGGCTATGCGATCGTGTTCTTCGGACTGGCGCTGTGGCAGTTCCGGAAGGCCAGCGGATGAGGGAGAAAAAGAGTGAAATCTGTGGTTTAATATCCCCATGCCATCCATCATTCTCATTCGCGGCGGCGGCGACCTGGCCACCGGGGTCGCCCTCCGCCTGATCCGTTCCGGCTTGCGCGTCGTGGTGACCGAGATCGCCCAGCCGCTGGCCGTGCGGCGCACGGTGGCCTTTGCTGAGGCAGTCTACGCCGGGGAAGTCCGCGTTGAAGGGGTAACCGCGCACTGCATCCCGGACCCTTCGGACAGCTTCCGCATCCTGATGGTGCTGGGCAAGCAGCAGGTGCCGGTGCTGGTGGACCCGGCGTGCAGTTCCGCCAAGGCGCTGCACGCGGCGGTGGTCGTGGATGGGCGCATGACCAAGCGCCCGCCCGAACCGATCGGCTACGTGCCAAGCCTGTACCTGGGCCTGGGGCCTGGATTTATCGCCGGGGGAAACTGCCAGGCTGTGGTAGAGACCCGGCGCGGCCCGATGCTCGGACGGGTCTATTGGCAGGGTGGCCCGGACCCGGATACCGGCCAGCCGGAGGGCGACCCGCAACGGGTGCTGCGCGCCCCGGCGGAGGGGGATTTGGTAGCCCACGCCGAGATCGGCCAGCACCTCGAAGCGGGGCAGCTCATCGCGGAAGTGGCCGGGCAGGGGATTACCGCCCCGTTCGCGGGCGTGCTGCGCGGTCTGCTGCACCCCGGGTTGAGGGTGACGCGCGGTCTGAAGATCGGCGACATCGACCTGCGCGACGACGCGCGCCTCTGCCAGGTGGTCTCGGATAAGGCCCTGGCGGTGGGCGGCGGGGTGCTGGAGGCGATCTTATCCCGGCCTGAAGTGCGCGGCGCATTGTGGACGTAAACAGACCTGGCAGAATATTTACCACCTGCTATGAAACTAGCCCAAGCGCTCCGTTTGAAACCATCCCCCCCTTTTGGTTCAATCGCGCTCGTTGGCTCAGGCGGGAAGACGACCGCCCTGTTCCAACTGGCGCGCGGCCTGCCTGCGCCGGTCATCGTGAGCGCCAGCACCCACCTGCACGTTAACCAGATCAAGCTGGCCGATTCACACTGGATTGCCAAAAAGCCGGCGGATCTTGCGGCGCTGGAAGAAGCCCCGGACGGCGTGATGCTGGTCACCGGGCCGGTGGAAGGCGAGCGGACCACAGGGTTGGACGACGCCACTCTGCACTGGCTGGATGGGGTTTGCCGCCGCCGGGGACTGCCCTTGTTGATCGAAGCGGACGGCTCACGCCAGCGCCCGCTCAAAGCGCCGGAGGAGTATGAGCCCCCCATCCCGGATTTCGTCGAGACGGTGGTGGTGGTGGCCGGGCTTTCGGGTCTCGGCAAGCCCCTTGGCGCAGAATCCGTCCACCGCCCGGAAATCTTCGCCCGCTTGAGCGGACTGACCCCGAACGAAACCATTACACCTGAAGCGCTGCGGCGCGTGCTCGGCCACCCGGCGGGTGGATTGAAAAACATCCCGGCGCAAGCCCGGCGCGTCCTTTTGCTGAACCAGGCCGATACACCGGAACTGCAGGCCACCGGCGGGAAGCTGGCCCAGGCGTTGCTGGCGGATTACGAGGCCGTCCTGGTGGGGACGCTCGAACCGGCGCGCCTGCAGCCGTTCGAACGTATCGCTGGGATCGTGCTGGCAGCCGGGGAATCCAAACGCTTCGGCCAGCCCAAGCAGGTCCTGCATTACCGCGGCCAGCCTTTCGTGCGCACGGTGGCAGAGACCGCCCTTGCCAGCGGGCTTGCGCCGGTGGTGGTGGTCAGCGGGGCAAACTCACAGGCCGTGGAAGCGGCCCTGCAGGGGCTGCCGGTCACCATCGCCCACAACACTGACTGGCAAAGCGGGCAGAGCTCGTCCATCCGGGCGGGCTTGCGGGCGCTCAGCCCTGACCCCCTCCCGGCCTCCCCCAAATCCGATGGATTTAGAGGAGGTAGTAAGGAGGTCGGCGCGGCCGTTTTCCTGCTGGCCGACCAGCCACAGGTCACTGCCACGGTCGTGCGTGCCCTGGTGGAACAGCACAGCCTTGAATTAGCCCCGATCCTGGCGCCGCTGGTAAGCGACCGGCGCGCCAACCCGGTCCTGTTCGACCGGGTCACTTTCCCGGACCTGATGGCCCTGACCGGCGATGTGGGCGGGCGGGCGGTTTTCAGCAAATACCCGGTGACATATCTTCCCTGGCAGGATGAAAGCCTGCTATTGGATGTGGATACGCCGGCAGACCTGGAGAAGTTAAGGGAGCAGTCGTGCTGACCGGAGGGGTCTCCGCCCTCCTGCTGGCGGCCGGGGAGTCCCGGCGGATGGGCCAGCCCAAGCTGCTGCTGCCCTGGGGCGATACCAGCGTGCTCGGGCAGGTCATCGCCACGTTCGCGGCGGCGGAGATCGCGGATATCCTGGTGGTAACGGGTGGAGCGCGTGCCCAATTGGAAGAGCTGGTGGAAGGACTGGCAAAGCAATATCCCGTCCGGGCCGTCTACAACCCGGAATACGCCAGCGGGGAAATGATCAGCTCCATCCAGGCCGGGCTGGCCGCGTTGGGCCCCGGGCCGTGCGCGACCCTGATCGGCCTGGGCGACCAGCCGCAAGTGCGGGAGGCGACCATCCGGGCGATCTGCGCGGCCTATTCCCAGACGGGAGCGCAGTTGGTCTTCCCCAGTTTCGGGAACCGGCGCGGCCATCCCTGGCTGGCGGGCCGGCCCTGCTGGGGTGAGTTGCTGGCATTGCCGCGTTCCACCAACCCGCGCCAGTTCCTCAACGCCTATACCGGGCGGATCGAATACGTGCAGGCCGACGGGAGCATCCTGCAGGACCTGGATACGCTGGAAGAGTACCTACGCCAGCGGCCGTAAACCCTTGCCATTTCAAGCATCTTGTGCTATTTTTGATTTAGTATCTATCCTAAAATTCGGAGGAGGTCGCATATTGAGAGTGTGCGGCTTCGCCACACACTCTCAATATGCGGTCTTTCAATAATTTTCGGATGGGTCCTTAGAGGAACCCTTTTATGACCGACAGGCAGAGAACCATCATTGTCGTGGAAGACGAACAAGAGGCAGCCGAGATGTTTGCAGAGATGATGCGCGTGAGCGGGTTCCGTGTGTTGAAAGCCCCCGGCAGCAAGGCCGCCATGAGCATGATCGACGAAGAAAAACCTGCCGCGGTGATCCTGGATATCATGATGCCGGATGTCTCCGGATTGGAAGTGTTGCGGCACATGCACGGCAAGCCGGGCCTGGCCAAGATCCCGGTCATCGTGGTATCGGCCAAGAGCCTGCCCGTCGATATTAAGACCGGGCTGGAAGCCGGGGCATCCCTCTATATGACCAAGCCGGTCGGTTATCTAGACCTAAAAAAAGCGGTAGAACAGGTGCTGGACGCATGATGCTGCGCGCGTTCATCGCGGTGGAAACCCCCACTGAGATCCAAAACGCCATTGCACACAGCACCGAGGCCCTGCAAAAAGCCCTGCCCAAGCCGATGATCCGCTGGGTGGCCCCCCGAAATGTCCATCTGACGCTCAAGTTTTTGGGGGATATATCCCCCGCCAACCTGGAACGGCTGGCCGGGAATATCCAAGCGGAAGCCGCTGCGCATGCACCCTTCAGCATATCCGTGGGCGGGCTGGGAGCATTCCCGAGCGCCCGGCAGGCACGCGTGATCTGGATCGGTCTCGAAGCTCCCCCGGCTCTGGCGACCCTCCAGCGGGCGGTGGAAGCTGTCGCGGCGCAGCTTGGTTATGCGCCGGAGGAACGCCCCTTCTCCCCGCACCTGACGATCGGGCGGGTCGGGCAAAACCCCTCCGGCCCGGAAATGCAACACATCCGGACCGCGCTGGAAGCGACCAAAGTGGGCGTGCTCGGCAACCTGAGTGTGGAGGCCGTGCATATCTTCAAGAGCGATCTGCAGCCCGGCGGGCCGGTCTATACGTCCTTATACAACCTACCCATGAAGTCAATGTAACACCAACTTAAACAAGAGGTGAAACCTGGATACCCTGGAACTTGCACATACCATTGTCAACGCCCTGGAAGATAAAAAAGGCGAAGATATTCTCCTGCTGGATATAAAAGAGATCGTTTCCTTCACAGACTACTTTATTATCTGTACCGCCACCAGCAACCGCATGTTAAATGCCCTGGCCGACGGAGTGGTTGAAAAAACGCACACAGAGCACCAAAGGAAAGGCCGCATCGAAGGCAAGCCCGAAACCGGCTGGCTGGTGGTGGATTACGGCGATATCGTCGTGCACCTGTTCGACGAGGATCTCCGCCGGTACTATAAACTGGAAGAATTATGGAAAGACGGGAAAGTGTTGTTAAGGCTGCAATGAACCAGTGGACGGGGTGACATTATTTAGCGCGTTGGCAGTATCGATCGCTTTGAGTTGAAAATAAGCGGTCATAATATCCCGCACGGTTCCGGCGACCACCCGGCCGCCTTCCCCGGCATTATACATAAAGACCACAACGGCGATCTCCGGGTTATCATAGGGCGCATACGCCACCGTCCAGCCATGCGAAGGCCAGTTGCCGCGCGAACATTCATTTTTCGCCATGGCCACATCATCACAATATTCCGCCGTACCGGTCTTCCCGGCGACGGCAATGGGGTAATCCTTGAAAGAATAGGTGTAGTCGAGCGTGCCGTTCGGATCGGCCACCGCCAGGCGCATGCCGGCCTGCACATTCTGGATGGCGTACATGGAAACCGTCTTCATCTTGCCCGTGGCTGTGCACTGGCTATCCACGCACGTATAATCTTTAATGATAGGGTCTGTGGTCATATCCCAGCGCAAATGCGGTTGAAAAGCCTGGATGATATTCCCGGCGCTATCCACGATCTGGCGGATGATGGTCGGCTGCATCTGGCGGCCATTGTTGGCGATGGTTGCAGCCGAGAGGAGCACCTGCAGCGGGGTTGCCACCACGTATCCCTGCCCCACCGTGGCGAGGTAAGTATCGCCGGTGGACCAGTTCTCGCCCTGGTAAATGCGTTTCCAGGTCGGGTCGGGGATCAGGCCGGCGGCTTCGGCGGGCAGCTCGATGCCGGTCGGCTGGTTATAGCCAAGCGCCTGGGCGTACTGCTGGATACGGGGCATGTCCAGCCCCTCCGGGATCTCGCCGGGGTAGCCGCCACCCACTTTATAGAAACACACATCGCTGGAACGGGCGATGCACTCCAGGAAAGGGATCTTTCCCAGGCCAGCCGTCTCGCCGTAAAAAGTGTAAGTCCAGTCGTAATAATATTCGATGGTTCCCGGATCGGTGGGGGAGAACGAATCCCTCAGGCCGATCGAGGAGGGAGCGTCTATCAGTTTGTCCGGAGTAACGATGCCTTCATTCAGGGCACCCAGGGCCGTGGAAAGTTTGAACGTGGATCCAGGCGCATACTCGGTTGAAATGGCATAATTGAGCAGGGGATGAGTGGGGTCCTGGGAGAGTTGGTTATAGTAATAAGAAGGAATGATACGCGCCAGGCGGTTATTCTGATAGGTGGGGTACTGCACCATCGCCAGGACCTCGCCCGTCTTGGGATTTATGGCGATGGCAACGCCGCTGGAAATACGATAATAGCCATAGTAGTCGTTGTTCCAGTAATCAATATCGCGCTTCAGGATCGAGGCGGCGGCCTGCTGGAGGCGGGTATCAATGGTCAGGACAACATTATCCCCGGGAGTGGGGTCAATGGGTGGTTTCAAGTTGCCCAGCACCTGTCCGGCCACATCCACCTGGACAGTTCGCTGGCCCGGTTTCCCGATGAGCGTGTCATTCATGGACAATTCCACGCCGGCATACCCGACCTTATCGCGGTTGGGCAGAAAATTCTGGGCACGGTAAACCTGCTCCAGTGCAGCCGGGATCGGACCTAAAAAGCCGATAATATTCGCCGTCAATGAACCGGTCGGATAATCGCGGATCGGTTCAATATCCACGCTCACCCCCGGCCAATCCACTGCATGTTCGCGAACCACCATGGCAATACTTTCGTCAACGTTGCACTGGATATCCACCGGTGAATACGGAGCATTGGATAAGCCCAGTTCAACGAATTGGGTGATGCCTGGACCGGGGACGCAAGGAGCCAGTAATTTCGCATCATCCACCGTCCCCTGGCTGACCGGAACACCCGTCAAGTCAGACACTTGCCTGTAAATGCGCTGGACATCGCCATCATCGTCCGGCAGGTTGGCAGGGGTGATGGTAATGTTGTAGGAGGCGATATTACGCGCCAGGACGATGCCATTGCGGTCATAGATGATCCCGCGGCTGGGCGCGACGCTGATGGTCTGCGTACGGTTGCCGGTGGTTTGCAGGATGTAATTTTCTCCTTGCAGGATCTGGAGATTGAACAAGCGGCTGACAAAGACAACCGCCACCACTACAAGCACGGCATAAACAACCAGGTAGCGCCAGTTCGGGAGGCGGAGCGGATGGGAGGGAGTTGTCATACGAGATTCTCCGGATAGAGCCGCACGGCCAGATCGCGCATCAGGGAATGGATGGGAATGGCGAGCAACAAGTTCAGCAGAACGGTCGGCAGGATAATTTGTGAGAATACTTCGCTAAAAGCCAGCGGGACCACAAACAATGTACGTTGAACAAACATGAACATAAGCAACTCCAGTGTACCAATAAGGGTGACGGCCAGCATCGCCAAAAGCGGCGCCTGCCAGATACGATGCACCAGCATGCGTGCCACCACCACCACCGATAAATATCCGATCAGATAGATATACCAAGGAACACCCGAAACCAAACCGGCCAGCAGGCCAGCCAACAAGCCCCAGAACCAAGCGCCCTGGGCACGCTCCTGCAATGACCAGCCGGCCACCACCAAAAGGATCAGATCTGCATTACCACTGAGCAGCGGGATGCGGCTGACAATGGAGGTCTGGAGCATGATGGCAATCCCCAAAACGATAATTGCAGCCAGAATGGAACGGCGCATATTACGGGCCTGGCGTCCCGACCAGGGGCGCAATATCCACCGGATTGAAGTTGGTAATGACAAGCACAAACTGCAACTGGGAAAAATCAACGTTCGGCTGAATGGCAGCCTGCTGGAATAAATCCGATTGCAGTTTCCGGACGCTGACCACCTGCCCCACCAGGAGATTGGGCGGGTAGTCACCGCCCAGGCCGGAGGTCAACACCACATCCCCAACCTGGACGAGTGCATCCTGAGGGATCATATCCAACGACAAGTCGCCGGTGGTGGATCCTATCAGCATGGCCTCGGTATTGGAGGCCTGCATACGGATGCTGACCGCCGAGGCCGCATCAGTCACCAACTGGACGCGCGCTGCCTCGGAAATGACCGCGGCCACCCGCCCCACCAGGCCTTTATCCGTAACCACCGGCATTCCGGGCAGGATGCCCTCATCCGAACCGATGTTGATGATGACATAATGCAGGAATGGGCTGGGGTCCCGCCCAATGACGGAAGCAGCTTTATACGAATATTCGGGATTGGCACGCGCAAAATCCACCAGTGCGGAAAGGATATTCGTCTCCGTTACCTGCTGCTGGAGAGCGATCACCTGCGTCTGGAGGCGGGACACTTCAGACTCCAGTTCGGCGTTATCCTGGCGCAGGGAAGCCATATCGCGCGGCACAGTCAGAAAATCCGCTATTGCCAGGTACTGATCGGAAACCCACGTCTGCGCGCTCACCGTCAGATGCGTTAACCAGCTGGTGGCCGGGTGGAAATAGCCACCCAGAGCCAGCGACACGAGCCCAATCACCACCAGGGCTATCACGATTGTTTGCAGGGAACGAGGAAAACTGGATTTCATAATTAACAGCTAAAACCGCGCCGGAAAGACGCGGCCACGCGCTTAAGAATGACGCGTGCTGCCGCGCTCGAGGCCAACCAGGAGGCCGCTGTAGGTGGAAAAATCTTCCAATACTATACCGGCGCCGCGCACCACACAAGTCAGCGGGTCCTCAGCAACCCAAACCCGCAAATTCAGTTCGTCAGAAAGACGCTCCGCCAGCCCACGCAGTAGCGCCCCGCCGCCGGCCATGCAGATACCGGCATCCATCAAGTCGGACACAATTTCGGGCGGGACTTCGTCCAAGGCGTCTTTGATAGTATCAATGATCACCGAGACGGACTGTGAGAGCGCCTCGCGCACCTCTACGGAAGAAATTTCGATGGATTCGGGCAGGCCCGTAACCAGGTTACGGCCGCGCACCTCCGCCATCTTCTCCACCGGCAGGGGAAAAGCCGAGCCGATGTTCCATTTCACCTGTTCGGCAATCTGTTCACCGATGAGGACATTATATTTATTACGAACATATTCGACGATATCCTGATCCATTTCATCGCCGGCTACGCGCAAGGACCTGGAAACGACCACCCCTCCCATTGACACTACTGCCACTTCCGTCGTCCCACCACCAATGTCCACGATCATGGAGCCGCGAATTTCATTGACCGGCAGCCCTGCGCCCAACGCCGCAGCAGTTGGCTCTTCAATAAGAAAAGTTTCGCGCGCGCCGGCAGACATGGAAGCATCGTAGACAGCCCGCTTCTCCACCTCGGTGACGCCGGAGGGAATGCCAATCACCACGCGCGGGCGCGGCAAAGGCACCACACTTTGTTCGTGGACTTTACCGATAAAGTATTCCAGCATGGCCTCCGTAATCTCGAACTCTGAGATGACGCCATCGCGGACCGGGCGAACGGCGATAATATTACCGGACGTGCGGCCGACCATTTCCTTGGCATTCAACCCAATGGCCTTCGGCTCGCGAGTACGCTTGTCTATAGCCACCCAGGAAGGCTCGTTGATAACAATCCCCTTTCCCCTGACATGTACGAGTGTGTTGGCAGTGCCGAGATCAATACCAATATCCAGGGAAAAAAGGCCCAGAAGCCAATTAAGTGGGTTAAAAGCCAAAGTACGTTGCTCCTTTGTGGAATTTAGCGCTTTTTGATTATACCATGAGGCATATCTTCTCAAGAAAGAAGGGGTTGCTTGGGGGTTACCGGGATAATTCGCTTTAATGCCAGCATGGTCAGATCATCCGCAGCCGGCAGGGAACCCATGAACTGGTTCACGGAAGCCTCCAAAGCATCCAGCACGCCATGCGCCGAGGCGGTTACTGAACTCTGCAACACCTGCTGAAGGCGCTCTTCCCCGTAGGTCTCATCTTCCGGGGAGAACGCCTCCGTCAAACCATCCGTGTAGAGCAGGAGAAGGTCATCGAGGCCGAGCGAGATGGTGCGCTCCTCCATTTTGAAATCTTCAATGATACCCAAGGCCGCGCCCGTCCGCGGCAGTGTCTCAAGCCTCCGGCCGGCCCGGCTCATCCAGACCGGGGGATTATGCCCGGCATTGGCATAGGTAAATTCCCCACTATCCAAAGTGAGAATACCATACACAGCCGTCACAAACATGCTTTGGCGGTTATCCGGAATGAGCAAAGCGTTGACACGCCGCAATGTTTCGGCCGGAGAGGCGGTATCGTAAACGACCGCCCGCATGAGCGTGCGTGTAAGCGCCATGAACAGGGCCGCTGGCATGCCTTTATCGGAAACATCGGCGATCAACAACCCCAGCCGCCCACCCAGCAATTCAATCACATCGTAAAAATCTCCGCCCACCTGCCGCGCCGTCAGCCAGGTGGCCGCCAGTTCCCAGCCGGGGAATTCAGGCAGGTGCTCCGGCAGGAAAGTCTTCTGGATCTGCCGGGCAAGCGCCACCTCATGTTCGAGGCGCTCGCGCACCACCGTTTCAAGTTGAAGGTGCTCATTCTGGATGCTGAGCACCACCTGCTGTGCAATGCTGTTGGCGATCTCCACCCGTTTCGGGCGGAAACGGCGCGCCTCGCCACCTTCTTCCACCAGCATGACGCCGTAAAAATCGTTTCGGATGATGAGCGGGAAACCGATCAGCAAATGTTCACCGGTCTGTAAAGCGTACAGGGTTTCCTCTTCCGTGCGGGCCAGCGCAGGCTCCTTCCAGTCAACCGGGATGGAGGGGGCCAGCAGTCCGACAACCATGCTGGCATCCGCCCGCACAGCCTGCAGCAGTGGGAAATCGGCGGGCAGGAAGTCCCGGCCCCACAAGGCAGCCTGGGCATCTTCCGACAATCCATAAGCCTGGGCCGGGTGGAAGCGATCTGCCTCCCAAAGGAAGATGGCGCAGGCTTTCACACCGACCAGGATGGGCGTGATACGGACAACGCTGCCAATTGTTTCATCCAGGCTATTCGAGTTGGCAACTGCCTGGGCCACCTGCAAAAGGGCTGCCGAGGCATAGGCTTGTTCCTGGGCCGCATCATACAGGCGGGCGTTCTCAATGGCAACCGAGGCGTAATTTGCAAAGGTGGAGGTAATGGCCCGGGCCTCGTGACCGTATTGCCTGGGGGCATGATGGCTGAGGGTCAAAACACCCAGCGGACGGTTCCCCGCCCGCAAAGCAGTGGCGATGGAGGAATAATCAGCCGAGAAGCCGCGCGCCGCACCGGTCGGGTCAATAGTATCTTCCGGCTTTCGGATGACCGGTTGCTCGGAATCAAGCGTGGCAAGCAGATAATCATACGCATCCGGCCAACGCCGCAGGGCATCATCCACATCCAACCTTTCGGCGCCGTGGACATGCGCCAGGTACAACTGCTCACCCTCCAACAACCAGACTGCCGCCACATCGCAAGGCAGGTTGTGCTCCAATTCGTGCAGGATACTGTCCAGCACGTCATCCACGCCCACTTCCGCAGAAATGGAGCCGGCCACCTCCTGCAAGCTGTCGGCCACCTGCCGCCGCCAGCGTTCGGTTTGGTACAGGTCGGCATTATGGATGGCCGAAGCGACGCTATTCGCCAGGGCCTCGCACAAGAAATGGTCTTCTTCGCTGAAGGCATTAACACGGTCACTCTGCAGGTCAAGCACGCCGACGACCTTGGCATCGAAAACCAACGGGATGGTCAATTCAGAGCGGGTGTCTTCCGGGGGAAGCGGGGAAGGCTTGTAACGCGGTTCTTTGACGACGTCATTAGCCAGGATGGTCTGGCCCGCGCGGGCCACCCAGGCGATGATCCCTTCGTCATCGTCCAGGTTGATTACATAACCTTTGAGGGAAGCACTGCGTGCTCCGCTGCCAGCTTCATAGATGATCTGCCGCCGGTTAGGATGGACGGTAAAAAGCTGAACATAGGGGAAATCCAGGCGTTCCTGGATCAGAACAGCCACTTTCTTAAGCAACTCGGTCAGATCCAGTATGGAGGTTATATCATTGCTGACCTGCGCCACCATCTCCAGGTGGTCAGCCCGGGTCTGCAACTCGCCATACAGGCGGACCCCGTTAATGGCAATGGCGATCGTATCGGCCAAAGCTCGCAAGACCAGCAAATCGTTCGGGTGGAATGCCCCCAGCCGGTCAGACTGCACATCCAGCAAGCCTAAGATCTGGCCCTCAATCTTCAAAGGCAGTACCGCTTCGGACTGTGTCTCCGGCAACAGGGCTACAAAGCGGAAGCGCGGTTCCGTGTGAACGTCATTCGTGACGGCCTCCTCACCGGTCTGGGCAACCGACCCGATCAAGCCCGCCCCTACGCGGATATCGAGCGGATTGTCGCGACCGCGCGCCGGCCCGGCGCTCGAGCTGAAGTTCAAAAAGTCCTGGCCGGCCGTATAGGTAAAGAGAGCCACATAATAATAATTGAAGGTACGCTGGATCAGGGTGGTAACCCGCCGGGTCAACTCACCCAGGTCGAGCACATTGGCTATCTGGGCGCTCACCCGGCGCACCAGGGTCAACTGCTCAATGCGCCACTGCTCCACGGCAAAGCGGTGCGCAGTCACCAGGGCCAGTGAGACGTGGCCTGCCAGGCCTTCCAGGAGCTCGATCTCTTTTCTTCGGAACGGCCGGGCCGGCCGCAGCACCTGCAGGGCGCCGATGGCAACGCCGCCATTTTTAAGCGGGTAAGCCAGGAGCGTTTTTTGCCCCTTGGGAATATAGGGAACGCCCGATCTAAATACATCCAGAAGCCGGCCTTCGGGCGGTTGCGGAGGAAATACAGGCGCCTGATTCAGGTCGGGAAGCCGGGAAAGGGATTCATCCAACCAGAGTTCCGCCTGGCCTCCCAGGAGGCGGGTTACAGCTTCCAGGATGAGGTCGCGCCGGGTCCCCAGGGATTCATTTTGCATCAATTCTTCCCCCAACTGGATGATCTGCCGCCAGGCAGAATCCGGCGAGACAGGCCGGGAGGCCCGCTCGCGTGGCTTGCGTCGTTTTAGCATGGTGAGAACATTGCCCGATTCCCCCAACGGCTCAAAGCGCACCTCATCCATGAGCTGTTTCATCAGAAAAACGCCCAGTCCGCCGATAGCCCGGCTATCAATGTCTCCTTCCAGGTCCGGTGCGGCCACCGTGGAGGGATCAAAAGGTTTCCCATGGTCACGGATGACGATGGTCAGGACACCATTTTCGCTTTCACAGGTACATTCGATCTCCCCGTTATCTTCCCCCTGATAGGCATGTTCAATAACATTGGTACAGGCTTCATCGATTGCCAGTTCGATGGCGTATGTTTCAGAATTGTCCATGCCGGCATCCCGGGCGGCCTGAGAAGCAAACCCGCGGATGCCATCCAATTGTTCGAACCTGGCAGGAAAAATTGCCGTACGCATGAGAATAATAAGGCCGCCTCACTGTCCGAAAGTCGAGGCGGCCCGGACAAAAGGAGCTGGTTTTCCTAAGGTTAGAAACTACCCACTGCCTCGGTAATGTCAGTAAACATTCTAAAAAGCGGCGTAAAACCGGTCAATTCCAGGGCGTCCATGATCTTCTTGGGCACCGCTGCCAGCACGATCTCCCCGCGGTTGTAGCGCTTGCAGTTACGCTGCCCGATCAGCAGCGCCCGGAACCCGGCGCTGGACATATATTCCAACTTGCCCAAATCGAGCACAATTTTGAACTGACCATTGTTGTTAAGCGCCTCGATGGCCTTGGTCAGATCAGGGGCAGTATAACTATCTACCTTGCCCTCCAAACTAAGCAGATCACAATGTTTGTAATTTTTCGTTGTGATTTCCATTTTGCCTCCGTTTTGGGTTGGTGGGAGAAAATTATATCATGAGAGACCCAGATTAGCCGGTTTTTGGGAGAATCGCCGCCAGTTCATTTGCCTTAGTGCGGAGCCAATACCGTGAAATGCGCTGGCAGATCCTCCGGCTCACCGATGGCTTCCCCGGCCACCTCCACCCAGGCATGTGCGATCATTCCCGTGGCGGTCTTGCTCATGCCGATGCGCAGGCTCGCGGCAATCCTGCGCCGGCTCAAGAGCCAGCGCAGGCCAATCGCCCGCGGCAAACAGGTCATAGGCAGCGGGTGCAAACGGGCCGCCAGGCTGATCCATTTTTGCCTTTGGCGCGCCCAGGCCAGGGCATCCGGCAGAGCAGCAGCCGTACCACCAGGGGCCAGACGGGTAAGCGCTTCCAGGCGTTCCAAAGACAGCCAACGGACCATCCAATAAAAAGCCAAAAGGATCCACCAGGCCTGCGCCAGGCCGAGCCAATCCCGCCAGGTAAGTTGCCGGGCGGTCTGCAGCCTATGCCTGAAGGATTTCCACAAGTCCTTGCTCCTTCAGTCTTTCGAGCAGTTCCAGCAGATCCTGCTCAAGCCGGGCCGGCTCCACCGCGTATTCCTCCAGCAACACCTGGTACGCTTCCCTTAACAATTTTCCATCCTTGAGCAAGCTCCATAAACGCGCCCCCACATCATCCAGCAGATAATACTGGTTGGTCTGCAGGTTAAGCAACGCAACATCCTGCTCTACAGAGGCAAAGCTGATCGCAGCAGGAATATGCAAAGGGGTATCCAATGTCAGCATATACTCTCCAAGAGTCCCTTGATACGCGCAAGCGCATCCCAGCGGTGGGGATAATCCAGGCGGTAAACGGGCAGCCGTCCGGCCGCCTGGGTGCAAAAGGCCAGATGCCGTGCAAGCAACCCCGGACCGAACATGCGCGTCCCGGCGGTGTGGCTCAACCAGGCCTGGATAGCCTGATCCACCGGAAGGAGCTGCAGCGCCGGCAGCGCATCTGCGGGGACATCCGTCAATACACAAATGGTACGGATCAAAAGACGTTCCGGCAAGCCGGGTCCGGCCGGGGCTTGCACGGGCAGTTTGAGCTGCGGGAACCTCGGCCAGGCGATCAAATCCCCTCCTTCCAGCGTTACCGGCAGGATATCATCTGCCACCCGGCGCCAGTCCTCCGCTGCCAGGCTGCCCGCCAGGGTGGATTTGCCCTGCCCGGATTCGCCCAGGAAGGCGAGCAAGGCCTGCCGGAAGAGGGCCGCGCTGGCATGCAGGCACCAGGTGCTACGCAACGCCAGAGCCAGCACCAGCACCGGGCCGAGCAGGATCAGCCGGTCGGTTTCGTTCAAGCTCGCCTTGTCCTGCTCGGGACCGGTACACAAGCGGATCTGCCCGGCCGGGCTGATGTAAAAATCACTCCCGCCGGCCACCCGCAGCCGGAAGCCTGGCGGCGCCGACCAGGTTTCCACCTGACGCTGTTCGCCCGCCACCCAACCGACCGTCTGGCAGATCAATGCCAGGGGCGCCGGCACAGAGGCAGGCGATGGTGCCGCGTCCAAAGCGCTATTTTCAAACGGTGCCAACTCCGGGATGGGGCCGGGAAAGTAAAAATCCTGCCCGGCCAGGCGATACCATGGCATGAATTGTTCCTGGCTTAATTTATTATTGCCATATTCTTCGTTTTTCTTTTATACCACGCTTCGTAGGAAACGCACAACCAGGGGATGACCGATTCCGATCCGCGCGCAGCGGGGATCACCAGCCCCCGCATGTGATCCAGAAGAAGGTCCGCACGGACGAATTTCCGCCAGGCCGAGCCAGGATCTTCCAGGCAGGCCTGCAGGATCGTTTTTTCCCGTTCGACGCCACGCAGATATAACGCCTCCATGGAGGTCGGCTGGAGGCGGGTGCGGATAAGTTCCGGCAGGATTCCGCGCATGGCAATGCGCAGGATGTGTTTACTCAGGCCATGATAATAAAGCTGATAAGCGGGGAGCGATAAAACGAACTCCACCAGGCGGCGGTCGCGATAGGGGTGGCGCAGCTCAAGCGCATGGCGGTTTGTATAAGAAACCTCGCCTGAGCAACTGGAGGCGGCCTCCACTCCCACCAGGTTGGCAACCCTTTCCAAAGCCGGATCGGGCAGCCTTTCGGCCGGGGAGAGTAGTCCGGCAGAATAGGGCGTCATCCAGGCGGGGGCTGCGCTGCGGCCAGCCGGCAAACGCAAGCCAGCCGGGAGGGCCCCGCCCAGGTGCCGGGCGGCGCGTTGGATAAAGCCCGCCCGCAGAGTCCAACGGATACCGGAATAGCGGAAGTAGAGACTCAATTCCCGCCCAGCTTCCAGGTAGCGCCCCTCCGCGATCAAATCGCCCAGCCAATCCAGCCCGGCCGCATATAAATGGTCTCCAAAACCACCGGTCAGGAGCACGCGCAGGCCTTCCATGTGCGCCTGCCGGTAAGCGCGCTCCCGCAGCAAGCGGTAGGGAATTTGCTCGGGTTGGTTCGGATTGTGCGGCCAGTGTTCCCAATCCTGATAGGGCCAGGCGTCATCACAGGGGATCTGGATCGAGTGGAGGCCGTATTGCTGCTGGACCGCTTCAATAAACGGTCGTTCATTGCAATCCGCCAATTCGTCGAAAACATAGGAAAGCGTGGTAAGCGGCCGCGGGCTGAGCAGACGGGCGGCCAGGCAGGCCACCGAGGTCGAGTCCAGGCCGCCGCTCATCAGCACCCCCACAGGCGTGACCGCGCGCAGCCGGCAGCGCACGCTCTGCTCCAGCAGGGTGCGGAATTGTTCCGCATAGGCCTCGTCCGGCTGGCCGCGCAACCGGGCGGATGGGTCTGGCTGCCAGTAGCGCCAGGTGCGCTGGCCGGAGGCGCTCACCAGCAGGGCCTGGGCAGGCAACAGCTCATACACGCTCTTGAAAAAAGTCTGCCCATCCGGGGGAGTCTTTAAGGCAAAGTAATCCGCCACGGTGCTTTCGTTCAATTGCGGGGCAGAACTGCCTGCCCCGGCAACCGCCCAGGCTTCGGAAGCGACCACCAGGCACGTCCCCTGGAAGGCATAAAACAAGCTCCGGTCGCCCAGGGCATCCCGCCCACACAGCAGTTCGCCGCGGTGTTGGTCCAGGATGGCCAGCGCGAACTCGCCAATGAAATGCTCCAAACAATGTTCACCCCAACGCTCATAGGCGTACAAGACCAGGGCAGAATCAGAGAGGGGTTTCCCCTGGACCGGTTGGAGCGCCAATTCAGCCAATAGTTCCGCCCGGTTGTCCAGGCGGCCATCCAGAACGATCTTAAAGGGCAGACCGGCCAGCTCCAGGGGTTGCCTCTCCCCCACTTCTTCCGGGGTGGTCCAGAAATGCCAGTGCCCCATGGCGATGGGACCTGCCAGGAACACGTCCCGCCCATCCGGGCCGCGCTGGTCGAGGCGTGCCATGACACGTTCCAACATAGCCGGATCCACCGGCGTATTGGAACGCTCATAAATTACAGCAAAACCACTCAAGCGTATTACCTCACTAAAAAAAAGGACGGCTTCATCAGCCGTCCCTGGTAAGCAGCAAACCTTCTACGGCTTGGGGATGTGCGGCTTGGGAATACCCGGCGTGGGAAAGCCGGGGGCGGAATTAGGAAAGATATTTTCCATTTTCGTGCCTACACCTGAATCCGGAAACCCGGTTGGAGAGTTGCCCAAGGTCAGCGTGCGCAGGTCGCCCAACGCTGCCAGGTGTGGCTTGGTATAAGGCTTGCGGGCTGGTACGGCTGGCTGGGATGCGAGCGGGTCTCTATTTTCGCTGGTCATAATCACTACTCCTACTCTTCACTATTCGATCCCGGTTAGGGTTGGATCGCCAGGGCCGGATCGCCCATCAACGACCAACCCAGCAGAACATCCAGCATTTCAGGATGGGTCTGCGCCAGTTCACTCTTGGCGGTCTGCAAAGCCTGCCCGATCGTCGTGCCCGGTTGCAGCATGAGGGGCGTCAGCAGGTTGCCCAGCGCTTGCTCCGAGTTCGAATCCACCAGCGTCGAAGCGCCCAGCACCGCCGCGGCGCCGACCGGGTTGTTGTTCTGATCCGTTGAGAACAGGAAGTCCTGCACCAGGAAATTATACTGCGGGTTCACGGAATACGTGTTCCAGCAGCCCCACTGCATCACCACGAAGGGCTTGTTCGCATTCGTCAGGCTCTGAGCATCCTGGTAGTTGAACAGGTTGCTGAACGTCCAGGAGATCGGCCCGGAATGGCCCGTGTAGGTTACCAGCGCCGGCCCGGCGTTCATGGCCGCCAGCAACTGCGCGCGTGCGGCGGTGATATTGAGCGTGCCATCTGGATTCATGAAGTCATCCAGGTTGACATTTTGTGAGCTCCAGGTCCCCGGCAGGTCGGCTGCCAGCCCATTGCTGACAGACTTGTAGGATACGATCCCATCGTTCAGGTCCGCGGCAAACACGGCCGTTCCGCCATAATTCTTGTTCGCATATTCCAGCGTCTTGGTAACCATCAAATTCAACTCGGCCACGGTCCGCACCGGGAAGCGCCCGATCGGCAGGTCCGGCAGGCCATCCCCCTTCAGGTCCGTATACAACGGGTCGGACGGGACAAACTTGGCCTCGGTGTTGGTGCTGGTGTAGAGCGATGGGATGAAGCTGATACTGTTCGCACCAGTGTAGTTGCGGTAGTCCGAGGTATCCCCGCCCACCAGCAGCACATATTTGGTGCCCAGGTTCTTGGCCGCGTAGGCGATGTATTGCTTGATGGCCTGTGGGTCGAAGATGCCGTAAGTATATTTGGCGTACAGGTCTTCCACATTGACCACATTCACCGTCATGCCCTGGCTCTCGTGATACTGTACCAACTGGCCGAGCGGGCTACTTCCGATGAAATCGGGATGCGCAATGATCAGGTATTGAGCCTTTTGGTTCAAGTTCGTCGCCGGAGCCGGCGCCGCCTGCAGGACCGGGGTTTGCATGTTCTCACCCGTACTGATCCAATAGGTGGCCACGTCGCTCGTCCCGGTAAAGCTGGCTGTGTAGTTATTGCCACTGCCCTGCACCTGGACTTTGTCGAGCCGGGCCAGGCCGGCCGCACTCAGCCGGTAGACCACTACATCCGCCGCCGGCAGGCCGGTTACATTGAACATCTGGCCGGCCGACTGGAAACTGAACTGGCTGCCCTGCGCCTGGAACAGGCGTGGGTAGGTCACACTGTACTTATCCAGGTATATATCATCCCAGCTTGCGCCCGTATCGCCCGGCAGCGTCAATTGAAGCGTATTCGTCCCTTCGTGTAACGTTCCGCCCGGCAGAGTGAGTTTCAACTCATTGACCACGATCCCATTGAAATGATCGTCGGCCACTGAAACTCCGTTCACACTCACCAGCATGTGGTGATCCGGGTTCTGCGGCTGCACATCCATCCCCCATACCACCAGGTCAAGCTGGGTGGTTGCAGTAGGATCCGCCAGCCCATTCACCTGGAAGTTGAAGGTCCAAGTCTTGGAGGTAGTATCCACATACATGGCCGTATCGAACCACGGATCCGTGGAAGGCGAGGAGGTGGCGTATTGATTCTGGTTGTTCACCACCAGCGTATATGGATAGGAGACCGGCGCGGTAAGGCCGGAAGCCGGACTGGCGTCGATTCCGGGTAAATGATTGACCGCGCCCGTGCTAACCTGGACCGTATAGATGTTCGTAGCGCTGTAAAGAGTATCCAGGGCCGTCCCATAGAACTCGATGTAGCTACCCGGACCAAAGTTCGTTGCGCCGTTCGGTACGTACACGTACACCGGGATCATCTGGTTCCGGTTCAGCACTGTGATCTCCGCCGCCGGGTAAGCCGACAGATCAAGCCCGTTTGCCTTCAGCGTCGCATAGCTGACCCGGTAGAGGCCGGTCTGGTTGACTTGCAGGTTTAAGGTGCTCTGCAACTGCAAGGTGGACGGGTCGAATGATATTCCGGTTGGCGCCGGGGTGGCAACTGGAACCGCGGTAGCCGTCGCAGTTGGCGTATTGGTATCCGTCGGGGTGTCCGTCGGTACCAGCGTATAGGTCGGTACCAGTGTGTCCGTAGGGAGTAGCGTGTTGGTCGGTGCCAGCGTGTCCGTCGGGAGTAGCGTAGGTGTCGGGGTATCCGTGGGTACCCGCGTGGGTGTAGCTGTTTCTTTGGGCAGGCCGGTCGGCGTGGGGGTTGCCGTTTCCTTCGGGAGACTGGTTGCCGTAGGCCTGAAGTTCTTGGGCGTCCTGGTTGGCTTGGGAGTCTTGGTCGGCTTGGGCGCACTGGTCGGCCTGGGTGTATTGGTCGGTCTGGGAGTTGGCCGGATGGGGGATTCTTTCGACCCACTGTTGGCGGCCGCCATGCCCTTCTCCAAGGTAGATTGTCTCGCAGCAGTCATCCGGGCAAATTCCGCATGGATGCCCACCCAATTGATCTGGCTGGCGCTCAAGCGATCCCCGTAAACCTTTCCCAACTGGAACGGCCCGTGCCGCAAGGTATTTCCCCAAATACTGACATCTTCCACATAGAAGCTGCTTCCCTTGACCCTGGCGCTGTAGGTGTAATCCAGCCGGTTCAGGCTGTCGATCGCCTGGGACAGGATCAGGTCCTTGTTGATCTTGGTAATCTGGTTGCCGTTCTTGACGTACAGGTTGAAGCCGGCGTTGCCGCTCTCGGTCTCTGTGGACCAGACGAACTCGACGCTGTTGCCCTGGCGCTGCGCCTGGAAGTAGGACAGAGTCACCGGCGTCACGGTAACCTCGTCGCCGCAGTTCGTGGTGACGCTTTCGTTGTTGGTATCGCCGGAGTATGTGACGATCCAGCGATAGGTGCCCACTTCCAACGGTGCGTAATTGCCGGAAAGGTAGTCATTCGCGCCGCTGACGGTTGCATCCGGGATGACATGGATGGGGGTTGCGCAGGTAGGATCGTCAGGAGCATAGACATCAAAGGTGAGTGTCCCGGTCAAATCATACCCGCCGTTGAGGTGTGCTGTATCGTAAATGGGGCTGCCCACCACGTAACTGGAAGGTGTGGTCGTCAGCGTGGGGGTGGCCTGGCCGACCGTGATCTGTTCATTGGCCGCCCCGCAGGTTGTGGTAAAGGCCGCATTATTGGCATCGCCTGCGTAACTGGCCTGCCAGTAATACGTGCCCAGTGCGGTCGGGGTCCAACTGCTGGACCAGGTGGCCGAGCCGCTGCTAATGGTTCCGCTCCCGCTCATGTCGGTTACGGCCGTGTGGCAGGTTGCATCGCTATAGAGGGTAAAGGTGACCGAGCCGCTCGGGTTGTATCCACCACTAAACGTGGCTGTGTCGCCGGCGTTGCTGATGGCCGTGCCGACCGTACCAGTGGTCGGGCTGGCATTCGTCGTGATGCTCGGGCTGGCCTGGTTAACCTGGATCTGTTCGTTGGCCGCCCCGCAGGTTGTGGTGAATCCGCTGTTGTTGCTATCGCCTGCGTAACTGGCTTGCCAGTAATACGTGCCCAGTGCGGTCGGGGTCCAACTGTTGGACCAGGTGGCCGAGCCGCTGCTGATGGTTCCGCTCCCGCTCATTCCGGTTACGGCCGTGTGGCAGGTTGCATCGCTGTAGAGGCTAAAGGTGACCGAACCGCTCGGGTTGTATCCACCGCTAAACGTGGCTGTATCGCCGGCGCTGGCAGGCGCGCCAACGGTAGCGCTGGTCGGGCTGGCACTCGTCGTGATGCTCGGGTTGGCCTGGTTGACCTGGATCTGTTCGTTGGCCGCCCCGCAGGTCGTGGTGAACGCCGCGTTGTTGGTATCGCCTGCGTAGCTGGCTTGCCAGTAATACGTGCCCGGCGCCGCCGGTGTCCAACTGCTGGACCAGGAGGCCGAGTTACCGCTGATGGCTCCGCTCCCGCTCATTCCGGTTACGGCCGTGTGGCAGGTTGCATCGCTGTACAAGGTAAAGGTGACCAAGCCGCTCGGGTTGTATGCGCCGCTAAACGTGGCTGTGTCGCCTGCCGTGGGTATGGCCGTGCCGACTGTGCCGGTGTTCGGGTTGGCGGTGGTGGTAATGCTCGGGCTGGCTTGGCCCACCGTGATCTGTTCATTGGTGACGGACGGGCCGCAACTCGAATCAACGGCGGTATTGTTGCTGTCTCCCGAGTAATGGACCTTCCAGTATAACGTGCCGAGGGCGGAGGGAGTCCAGGTGGTGGACCAGGATGGCTGGCTGCCGACCACACTCAAATTCAACACCGGGCTGGTCAGGACGGGGGTGGTGTTACAAGTCGAATCGCTGTAAAGGGTGAAAGTGACGGTACCGTTCGGGTTGAAGGCGCCGCCCATGCTGGTGACCTTATCGCCGGCGGTCATCGAAACGCCGATCGCACCGGTGGTGGCAAAGAACGGATCAACGCTGGTGGTGAGGCTGGGGATATTCTGGTTGACCGTGACCGCCTCGGCCGTACAGCCGCTATCGGCCGGCAGGTTA
The DNA here is from genome assembly GCA_963837875.1 of uncultured Chloroflexia bacterium. Lineage (GTDB taxonomy): Bacteria > Chloroflexota > Anaerolineae > Anaerolineales > Villigracilaceae > UBA877. Next base: position 453,372 of record CAWIOV010000001.1, on the reverse strand, counting down.
TTCGAATCGCCGCTGTAGTGGGCCTTCCAGTGCCAGACCCCGGCGGTATTGGCAGCCTGGGCAATGCTGGTCTGGTAGGGAGCCGCTGCGACAACCTCGCTATAGCTCGGGCTCAACGAGCAGGTGCTATCGCTGGGCGGGAAGAGGCTGAAGGTCACGCTGCCGGTGACAGGCGTGTAGGCGTTCGTGAAGCTTGCGCTGTCCTGAAGGGTCGTGGAGCCGACATAGCCATTGCCATTGACGATCGGCGTGGTACTAAGGGTCGGCGTGGCCTGGAAACAAACCTTGGCCGAGGCATCGTTGCTTTCGGTTATGCTTTCCGTATCAGTCAGGCTACCGGCCGGGATATCGTTGATGTAGCAACGGACCGTGGAGGCCGTAACCGGCACGGTGATAGTGCAATAGGCAGACTGCGCCAGGCTGCCACCGGGGAGCGTAATGGTCGTGTTCCCGTTGGTGATGCTCACCGTGCCGTTGCAGGTGGTTGTGATGTTGGCCGGATTGCTGGTATCCACCGTCAGGCCAGTGGGCAGGGTATCCGCGATACTCATATTGTGGAGGGTAAAGTTGCTCACGTTGGTGATGGTGAGGGTCAGGGTCGAATTGGTATTGATCGCCAACTGGTTGGGAGCAAAGCCCTTGGCAACGCTCACCCCGCCATCGTTGTGGAGGGTGACCTGGGTGGACGACTGGTTGCTGGCGCCGCTGTAGGAAGTGACCGAACCGATCGGGATGGTGTTGGTCAGGTTGCCGTTCACATCCATCGAGACCAGCATGGTCATGGTGCAGCTCGCGTTCGCCGCCAATTGGACCTTCGACCCATCCCCATTCACACCGTCGTAATAGAAGGTGTTGGAAAGGGCAGCGCCGCTCAACTGGCCGCCGCAGGGGATGGACCCGCCGGTGGTGCTGAAGGTGGGCGGGGTGTAGAGGTACATGCCGGTCGGCATGGTATCGCTGAACTTGATCTCGGTCAGCGGGGCGTTGTTGGGGTTGGTGAGGGTGATGGTGAGGGTGGAAGGCGAGCCGCCTGAGACGGAAGTCGGGGAGAAATTCTTGTTGATCGTGACATTGACGGTGCCCACCGTCAAGGAAGCCGGGGCGTCAGCGATGGGGTGGATACCGGCTACCCCGTTGACGGTGGCGGTGGTATTGGCAGCCGTGAGCGTGTTGGTCCAGGTGCCGGTGGTAATGCCCTTGACATCCACGTAGATCGAGCAGGTGGTGGGCGTCCCGCCCGACTCCCTGGCGACGAAGCCGCCGCTGTAGCTGATGCTGGTCGCACCGGGGGCGGCCGTCACGGTCCCGCCGCAGGGGTTGACAATATTGGGGACAGCCGCCACGACCATGCCGGACGGCAAAGCGTCGGTGGTAAAGCCCAGGCTGGTCAGGTCACCGGAGGTGTAGCTGTTGGTGAACTTGATCTCCATCGTGCTGACGCCGTTCAAGCCGACCAGGTTGGGAGTGAAGTACTTGTTGATCTGGAAGTCTGAGTTCAAGGTCAGCGTGGCGGTCGGATTGCCGGTGGGCTGGACCACGATGGAGTTGATGGTGCCGTTGACGTTGGTGGCAGAGAGGGTGTTGGTCAGGGTGCCGGTGGTGGTGCCCTTTACATCCACGGAGACCGTGCAGGAGCTCGAGCCGGGCACCGAGCCGCCGGTGTAGGTGAGGCTGGTATCGCCGGCATGCGGGTTGAAGGTGCCGCCGCAGGGGTTGACGACATTGGGGTTGTCCGCAACGACCATGCCCGCCGGTAATGCATCGCTAAAGTTGGCCGCGCTCATGGCGGAGGTGTAGCTGTTAGTGAAGGTGATGCTCAGCATGCTGGGCATACCCGGATCGGAGGAGGTGGGGCTCAAAGACTTGGCAGTGGTGAACTTGTTGTTCACGGTCAGGTTGGCGCTGACATTGGCAGCCGGGTGGTCGCTGATCCCGTTGATAGTGCCGGTGACGTTGGCGGCATACAGGGTATTGGTCAGGGTGCCGGTCGCGGTGCCGATCACATTCACCTGGATGGTACAGGTGCTCGAGGCGGGCACCGTGCCGCCAGTGACGCTGCCATAGGTCAGGCTGGTCGCGCCGGCCACCGGGTTGAAGTCGCCGCCGCAGGGGTTGACCACGTTGGGGGTAGGCGCGACCTGCATGCCGGTTGGCAAAGCATCGGTAAAGGTTACACCGGTCATGGGAGCAGTGGTGTAATTGTTGGTGAGGGTGATATTGAGCGTCGTGGCGGCGCCCGGATCGGCCGAGGATGGGGTGAAGGATTTGCCGATGGTGAAGTCGTTGGGGATGGTCAGGGGGGCATTCACATCGCCGGCGGGGTGGATGGTGACGCCGCCGATGGTACCGGTGACGTTGGCGGCATACAGGGTGTTGGTCAGGGTGCCGAGGGCATTGCCGACCACATTCACCTGGATGGTGCAGGAGCTTGAGGCGGGTATCGTGCCGCCGGTGACGCTGCCATAGGTCAGGCTGGTCATGCCGGCCACCGGGTTGAAGTCGCCGCCGCAATTGTTGACCACTGCCGGCGGATTGGCCACGGCCATGTTGGTTGGCAAAGCATCGGTAAAAGTCACGCCGGTCATGAGAGCGGTGGTGTAATTGTTGGTCAGGGTGATCTTGAGCGCAGTGGCGGCGCCCAGGTCGGCCGTCGCAGGGGTGATGGCCTTGGCGGTAACGAACTTGTTGTTGAATATAATGGTGTTCGTGGCGCTGGCCAGAGGATTTAGACCGGTCGTACCGCCGTAAGTGGCAGTGACATTGGTGTTGGTGATGGTATTGGTCAAAGCGCCCAGGGCGGCGCCGTTGGAGGTGACATTGACCTGGATGGTGCAGCCTCCTACGGGCACGTCGCCGTTGCTGAGGGTCACGCCGTTCGCGCCGGCATTGGCGGTCACGCTCCCGCCGCAGCCGTCAATGACGCCCGGCGTGCTGGCCACGACCAGGCCGTTCGGGAAGGTATCCGGGAGGCTGACGTTCGTCAGGTCGCCGCTGGTGGCATTATTGGTGATCGTGATCGTCAGGACGGAGGTCGCGTTCGGGTCCAAGGTGGCGGGGGCGAACCCCTTAGTGATGGTGTAGGTGCCGGTCAGGTTGGCCGTTATGTTGCCACCCAGGGTGCGGCCCTGGGTATCGGAGATATTGCTGGGTTGGATCGTATTTGTCAGTGTGCCGTGGACGTTCATCTTCACAACGACCGTCAGTGTGCAGGTCGCGCCGTGGCCGATGGTGGTGCCGGTGCCACCGTAAGTGAAGCTGGTGCTGCCGGCGCTGATGCCGGTCCATTGCTTGGTACCGCAGGCTGCGCTGGCGGAATCGGTGGTGTTGGCGATGACCATCCCGCTCGGCAGGGGGTCGGTTACGGAGAAATTGTTCAGGTCGGTGTCCGAGGGGGCGGTCAGGGTGAGGGTCAGGACGGAAGTGCCGGTGCCGGTGGCGACGGGATTGGTCCCGAACGACTTCGTGGCGTTCACCGCCAGAACATTCATCGTCACGGTCAGGTTGTTGCTGGTCACAGCCGAAGTGTTATTAACCGTGGTGCCAGACTTGGTGCCATAGATGGCATCTATGGGCAGGGTATTGACGAAACCGGGACCGCCGGTACTCGTGGAGTCCACATGGAAGGTGACAGTGCAGGAGGAGGGACCATGCAGGATGGTGAGCCCGCCGACCGCGAAAGTGGTGCCGCCCATAGTGCCGGTGTAGACGGGCGTGCCGCCGCAGGTGGTCGCAAATATGCCATCGTAGAGATACAGCTGGGACGGGCTGCTCGGCAGGTTGTCGCTGAAACCGGCGCCGGTGATATCGGTGCTGGTCGAGGCGTTGGTCAGGGTGACGGTGACCGTGGTGGAGCCGTTGACCACCACGGAGGTGGGGGCATAGGCCTTGGTGGCGGTCAGGGTCGGGTTGACTGTCAGGGCGGTCGCAACATTGTTATTGTTGGTAACGAGCTGGTCATCGGTGACTGAACCGACCGGGATGGAGTTGGTCAGTGTGCCGGCTGCCAGGGAAGCCAGGGTGGTGACGGTGAACTTGATCGTGCACGTGCCGGGCGGGGTCGCGCTGAACGGCACGGTACCGCCCGAGTAGGTGACTGTGTTCGAAGGCGCGTTATAGGAAATGCTTCCGCCGGTGCATGTGCCGCCTGCGGCCGGGCCGGAATAACTCATGTTGGTGGGCAGAACATCCGTCAGGCCGACATTGGTCAAATTAACCCCGCCAAAGTTGTTGAAGGTGATGGTGACCACGCTGGTATCGCCAGCGACGATGGTGGCCGGGGTAAAGCTCTTGGAGATGGTCATGCCCTGGATGGCCAGGGTGGATTGGGCATACTGTGCGTTGGTGACCTCCTGGTCGGAGGTGATGGCGCCGGCCGGGATGGTGTTGACATAGCTGCCCTGGAAGATGCCGGTGACGGTGGCGGTGACCGTACATGTGCTCGAGCCGGTGGTGATCGCACCGCCGGTCATGGTCAGGGTCGAGCCAGACGCATTCAGCACCGGGGTGGCGCCGTTATAGGTGCAGGTGCTGGTGGGAGCCGGGGTGGTATAGCTCAGGTTGCCTGGGAGGGTATCGCTGATGCCCAGGCCGGTCAGGGAGGTGGTGGTATCGTTATTCGTGATGGTGATGGTCAGCGTGCTGGTGGCCCCGGAATTGATGGTGGCGGGCACAAAAGCCTTGGACACCGAGGGGGCGGTGATGCCCTCCTCCTGGAGGGTAGCGGTGGTCGGGCTGTCGTTGGTGGCGGTGCCGCCTCCGGCTGCTTGGGCGGAGACTACGCCGGCCGCGATGGTATCTCTCAGGTCGCCATACACGGTGCCGATCACCGGGATGGTGATATCGCAGACGCCGTGTGGCTGGCCCGCCGGCTTGGAGGGGATGGTGCCACCGGTCAGCGTGATGGTAGTGGTGCCGGGGGTGGCGGTCAAGGTCCCACCGCAGGTGTTGGTCTGCGCCCCGGTGCTGATGACCAAGCCGGGCTGGACGCCCACCAGGTTATCGATGAAGGAGGCGTTGATCAGGTTGAACAATTGGATGTTGTAAAGCTCAATGTGGAGGGTGGAAGCCACGCCAGGAGCAGGGTTGGTGGGATCAAACCAATTGGTGATATCGGCCGAGTAGGGATTGCCCGTGATGGTCAGCCAGCTCGAGCTGGCCGGATTATAGTTGCTATCGCCGGGGTTGGTGGCCTGCACCTGGCAGGGCAGGCTGGCATCGTTAATGGTGAGGGTGGTACCGCCCGAGATGGAGCAGCCACTGCCGGTCTGGACCTGATAACTGGTGGTGCCGGTGCCGCTGCCGCCACTGCTGCTGAGGGTGGTGCTCTCGCCCTGGACCATGTTGGTGAGTCCGGCCGAGACGGTGAGCGTGGCCTGGGTGCCCTTGCCGACCGTAACGGTCTGGGTGTTGGATGCCGCCTCGAAATTGGTGGTGGGATTCCCGGCGGCCTGGATGACGCAGGAGCCGGCGGCGGTGGAATTGAAGGTGTTGCCGCCGACCAGCACGCACGGCCCGCTGACCACGCTGTAGGTCAAGGTGCTGCTATCGGTGTTGGTGGTGATGGCGCTTACGGTAAAAGTGCCGCCCAGGTAGGTGGGGGTGGGAGCCGTTCCAAAGGAAATGACCGGCGTGGCGCGGGTGTTGTTGGCGCTGACGGTCAGGTTGGTGGCCGTCGCGAAGTAGGCGCCGGCCCCGCCGCCAGTGCCAGAGTTATATGTTCCAGCTGGTTTTCCGGTGCCGCCCAGCGCCAGGGTGGTGACGGTGAGGGCATTGCTCAGGCTGGCCTGCGCGGCGGTACCACCGTTGGGATCGATGCTCAAAAGCGTGGCGGTGATGCCGGTGGCCATGGTCTTGGCGCCGGAACCGCTCAGGACGAGGTTGCTGTAGGCGACGGCCTTCACGGCCTGGGTGCCGCCGGTGTAATTGACCACGTTGCCAGCGATGTTGGCGGTGAGGGTAGTGATACCGGCGGTACCGCCAAGGTTCAGGGTGCCGGTTGCGCCCTGGGTGACCCCGCCCGTGCCACCCAGAGCGGTGTTGACAGTGAGGGTGCCGTTGTTGGTGAGAGTGGTACCGGTCACGGTCAGGGTGGGGACCACTAGGGAACTGCCGGCCGTGTTGGTATAGGCGGCCGTAAAGGTGGCGCTCGGCATCGAGATGATACTCGTCCCGCCGATGTTCTTAGCCGCGCCCAAGAAGGTATGGAGCCCCGAGGTGGACGAAGAGAAGGTGCCGTTGTTGGTCAGGTTGCCTTTGAAGGTGACGGCCTCGGCGTTTGCATCCATGTAGGTGCCGCTGTTGATCAGGTCGTTATTGAAGGTGGCGGTGCCGGCGCTTTCGTTTAGGTTGAGGACGCCGCCGGAGTTGACGGTGGCTGCGCCGGTGAAGGTGATATTGCCGCTGCCGTTGTCGTTCAACACGCCGCCGGAGTTGGCGGTGACCGCGCCGCTTAAGGTGACATTGCCGCTGCCGTTGTCGTTCAACTGGCCGCCGTTGTTGATGTTCACCGGGCCGGTAAAGCCCATGGTGCCGGTGCTGTTCATGTTGAGGGTGCCGCCGAGCGTGTTGGCGCCGGCGCCGTTGACCGCCAGGGTATAGGCTGTTGCGCTGGGGATGGTGAGGCTCGTGCCGTTGCCCAGGACCAGGTTGCCGGTCACAGTGAGGTTGCTGGCGGTGGCGGTGGTGACCGTCCCGCCCAGGGTCAGGGTGCCGCCGATGGCGTTGGCAAAGGCCGGCAGGGTATCTGTACCACTGCCGTTGAGGGTCAGGTTGCCTAAATAATTATAGACCGGCACGGTCTGGGAGGCGCCGTTGAAGGTGACCGTGTTTCCGGCAAAGTTGGTGAAGGTCATGCCGGCCGCCAGGGCGCCGGAAAAGCTGGCGGTACCCGCCCCGGAGAAGACGATCTTGGCATTGGTAGCGGTGCCGGCGGCATTGATGGTCACGTTGCCGCTTACGCTGAGCGCGCCGGTGCTGATGAGCACCTGGGAGACCCGGGTGGCGGTGCCTTCCATGAAGTTCAGGTTCCCGCCCACCGTCAGGCTGCCGGCGCCCACGTTAATGGTCTTGGTGGTGCCACTATTCGTCGGATTAACGATGGTGACATCGTTATTCACGGTCAGGCGGTTGCTGCCGGAGATGTTGAGGGTGGAGTTGTAGGTGCCGTCCGACAGGATCAGCGAGTTGACCGTCGCTGAGGCGGCATCCATGGTGACGGTGGTGCCGTTGTAGATCTCGACATCATCCGCCGCGGTCGGCGTGTGCCCGCATGACCAGGTGGAGGCCGCGCTCCAGTTGCCGCTGGCAATCGAAATACAGAAGCTGCCGGCGGCCGAGGCCGGGATGACCGGCATGCCGGCAACGGCGAAGGCGATGACGACCAGCAGGCCAATGGCCAAGAGCTTGACGAGGGTGGAGGGGAGATATTTCATGCAATTAATTCCTTTTCGATCCGGGAATAAAAAATGACCGGGCTTCATCCCAATCGCGCGTGAGCCGGATAAAACGCGAAACGCGCAGGTGGGTCACCTGCGCTCTTAATGATATTGAAGGCTGCTTTGTCGTGCGCAAATGATGAAAGCCAGTTCAACAATATTGCAACCTGTAAACCTATCAATAAAAGATAAGAGCCGTAAAAATATTGGTAAGCGATTGTGCAATTATAGATTAATAGCCCCTTAATGTACATATAAAAAGCGTTACAATTTGTCCGGACTTTATAAATTTAATCATTTTTATCCGATTTGTACACCGCTTAGGAAAACGGCAAAAAACATTCCCCTTTCATCCTTCATCATTCCCCGTTGACATCCCCCCCCACATCGGGTATCCTCCCGGTTGTCCGGGCGGGTCCGGCGCGGCGGAGCCCTGCGAAACCCGTCAGGTCCGAGAGGAAGCAGCGGTAAGGAGGTGCCTCCGGGTGCCGCCGGTCCGCCTGCCCGGACATTTTCATCATTATCCTACTTTAATTCAGGAGTTCCTATGGCTGCAAAAATCACATTTGGCACGGATGGCTGGCGCGGTGTCATCGCCGAAGACTACACCTTCGACAACGTGCGCCGCTGCGCCCAGGGCTTTGCCAGTTATCTGCTCGAAAAAGGCCGCATTGGCCAGTGGGTCGTGGTCGGGCACGATAAGCGCTTCGACAGCGAGTTCTTCGCCGCCGCCGTGGCCGAAGTGCTGGCGGGCAACGGGCTGAAAGTCCACCTGACAGATGGGGCCACCCCCACCCCGGTGATCGCTTTCTCGGTGGTGGATAAAAAAGCCTGCGGAGCGGTCAACATCACCGCCTCGCACAACCCCGGCACCGATAACGGCTTCAAGGTGCGCAACGAGTTCGGTGGAGCGATAGACCCGGAAGGGCTGCTCAAGATCGAAGGGCTCATCCCCGAATCGGTTGAATCCGTCAAGCGCAAAGCCTACAAGCAGGCCGAGGCGGATGGGGAAATCGTTATGTTCGACCCGGTCACGCCATATGAAGCCCACATTAACAAGCTAATTGACCTGCAGCCCATCAAGGCGGCCGGCCTGACCGTTATGGTGGACAGCATGTGGGGCAACGGCGCCGGCTACTTCCCGCGCCTGCTGGCCGGAGGCAAGACCAAGGTGATCGAGATCCACAACCAGCGCAACCCGATCTTCCCCGAAATGAAACGCCCCGAGCCCATCCCGCCCAATATCAACGTGGGGCTGCAAGCCACCCTGGATGCCCATGCGGATGTGCTGCTCGTCACGGATGGGGATGCCGACCGGGTCGGCGTGGGGGATGAGAACGGGCAGTTCGTCAACCAGTTGCGCGTCTACGGCCTGCTGGCCTACTATTTGCTGGAAGTGCGCGGGCTGCGCGGCGCCATCGTCAAGACGCTCTCCACCACCGGCATGTTGAACAAGCTCGGCCAGATCTACAACGTCCCGGTCTACGAGACCGGCGTGGGCTTCAAGTACGTGGCCCCCAAGATGCTCGAGACGGATGCCCTGATGGGCGGCGAGGAAAGCGGCGGGTACGCCTTCCGCGGCAACGTGCCCGAGCGGGACGGCATCCTGGCCGGCCTGTATATGCTCGACCTGATGGTGCGGCTCGGCAAAAAACCGACCGAACTGCTCAAGCTGCTCTTTGCCAAGGTGGGCGGCGAGTACTTCTACGACCGCATAGACCGGCCCTTCAGCGGCAGCCACGCCGACCGCATAAAGACCATCCTGGCGGCCAACCCGCAGACCATCGGCGGCCTGAAAGTGGTCGACCTGGTCACCGTGGATGGCTTCCAGTTCAAGCTCGAAGACGGTGGCTGGATGTTGATCCGCTTCTCCGGCACCGAACCGATCATGCGCATCTACTGCGAGACCATGCATGCCGACAAAGTGCAGGCCATTCTCCAGGATGGCTTGAAAGTGGCCGGATTGTAAAAGTGTGTCCTGTGTTTCGGTGGCACTTGGCACTTGATACTTGGCTCTTGATACTTGGCGTTTGACGCTTGACCCTCACCGACACCCACTGTCATTTGGACCTGGAGGCATTCGAGCCTGACCGGCCGGCCGTTCTGGAACGCGCTGCCCAGGCCGGGCTGGCTCACATCCTCATCCCGGGTCTCAATCTGGCCTCCAGCCGGGCCGTCGTCGTGCTGGCCTCCAGCCACCCCAGGCTGCACGCCGCCATCGGCGTCCACCCCACCGAAGCCGGCACGTGGAACGAGTTGACCGCTGACGAGTTACGCCTCCTGGCTCTTTCCCCCTCCCCCGATGGGAGAGGGGCCAGGGGAGAGGTCTGTATCGTCGCCATCGGCGAAATCGGGCTGGATTATTACTGGGATGGCACCACGAAAGAAATACAGAAAACTATCCTGCGCGTCCAGCTCGACCTGGCCGCCAAGTTGGGCCTGCCGGTGATCCTGCACATGCGCGAGGCCAGGGACTCCGCGCACGAAGACTGTGCCGCGGATATGTTGTCCCTGCTGCAGGAATGGTGCGCCGGGCTGCGCTCCACCCACAACCCGCTGGCGGAACGTCCCGGCGTGCTGCACTCCTTCTCCGGCTCGTTGGAAACGGCCCAGGCGGCCATGCGGCTCGGTTTCTACCTGGGCGTGACCGGCCCCGTCACCTTCACCAACGCGCATGCCAGGCAGACCATTGTAGCGGCCCTGCCGCTCGAACGCCTGCTGATCGAAACGGACGCGCCCTTCCAGGCTCCGCATCCCTGGCGGGGAAAGCGCAACGAACCCGCCTATGTGCGCCTGATCGCCGATAAAATCGCTTCGTTGCACACCTGCAGCCTCGAGCAGGTTGCCAGCCTCACCAGCCAAAACGCCGCCGGGCTGTTTGGCTGGGACCTTTTAACGACCTGATCCCATTTTTAGAGCGGGGAGTAATAATCCTGCCAAATTTGCCGGTAGCGGGCGGTTTCCGATTCCCAGCGTTCGTCGCTCCAGCCCAGCTCGGGCTGGACGATCGTCCTGATCTGCTCCAGTTCCCCCATCCCGCCGCCCGGCAGGTTGATATTCAGGCGGACCCGGCGGGCCAACAAGTCATCCAGGTGGACCACACCCTCACTGCGGGCGGCCCAGCGCAATTCGGCCCACAAGGATGGGCTGGGAGCAATGGCTTCCAATTCACCCGGCCGGGCGGACTCCACCAGGTTGCAGGCTTCCGCGCCGTAGCGTCCCATCAGGCGCAGGCGCAATTCCGGCGGCACATCGCAAAAAACCGTTTCCGCAGGCAACGGGTCCAGCACGCGCTCCTGGCTGCCCAGGTGCGGATGATCCGGCAGAACGGCGCGGATTGCCCGCAGGGCGGTCTGCGCCATCAGGCGGAAGGTGGTCAATTTGCCGCCGCTGACGGTCAACAGCCCGGATTCGTTCCACAACACGAACTCACGCGATTCCCTGGATGGGTCGGCTTTGCCGGTGTCGACCACCGCCCGCACGCCCGCCAGGGTGGACTGCACATCCGCCGGCGTCAGGCCCAAAGCTGGGAAGGCGTGCGTCACGGCTGCCATGAGGTATCCGGATTCCTCCGGGGTGGCGCGTAAATCGGTGCAGGGCGCCAGGGTGTGATCCACGTCGGTGGTGCCCACCAGTGTGACGCCTTCCCAAGGCAGAATATAGACCGGGCGGCTGTCGGCAGGGTGCATGAAGGTGACGGCGCGCGTCAGTGGGAGTTTGGACTGCGGCAGGAAGATATGGCTGCCGCGCAAAATGCGCAAGCGGGCGCGCCCATCAACCCGGCTGCGCATTTCATCGGCCCAGGCGCCGGTAGCACTGATGACGGCCCGGGCGCGCACCTCCAGCATCTGCCCGGAACCCGGCGCCAGGTCCCGTACGGCAACCCCCGTGACGCGGTCCTTCGTCTTGAGCAGCCCTTCCACACACGCATAATTCAATGCCAGTGCCCCTTCCCGGACCGCCTCCTGGATCACGCGCAACACCAGCCGGGCATCGTCCGTCTGGGCATCGAAATAGCGGAATCCGGAGACCAGTTCCGGGGAGACCAACTGGGGAACGAGGGCGCGCAGGCCCTGCGGATCATAAGCGGCATGGTTCCATTTGAGCGCCATGATGTCGTAGATCGTCAGCCCTATGTCAAAGACCCAGGCGGGGGTTTTATCCTGGCGGAAGTTGGCCATCACGAACGGCAAGGGCGTAACCAATCCGCGACCTTCCTTGAGCAGGTGCTCGCGCTCGTGAACGGATTCCCAGGTCAATTTGACCTGGGCGTTCTTGAGATAGCGCAGCCCGCCGTGGACGAGTTTGGAGGAACGGCTGGATGTACCGGAGGCAAAATCGCCCTGCTCGAACAGGATGGCTTTCAGCCCGGCCCGCACGGCTTCACGCAGGATGCCCGCGCCGGTGATCCCGCCGCCAATGACGATCAAATCGTATTCCCGATCGAGTTGTGACCAGATGGTTTCACGCCAGGATTGGTTCCACATGGGGCCTCATTTATAAAACTTAAGCTATTCCGTTTTTTGTATTTCATCCCGCAACCAACGGCTGACTTCCGGCCGGGTTGGAAAACGCCCGCTGCAAACAACCTTTCCATTAATAATGAGTGTCGGCAGGACCAGCACGAAGGCAACCTTGCCAATTTCCGCTGAGTTGCTGACCTCGCCGATCTCCAGTTCCAGGTCAGGGAATTGCAGCAGGAGTTCCTGGTAAGCCGCCATGACCATGCGCCGGACGACATAGCGTTCGGGAGCGCCGAGACTGAGGATCTTGACGGTGAGCGCGTCGCGGTTCATCTGGGTCAAGGGTTAATCAACTTCCCCGGATTCATGATCCCATCCGGGTCAAACTGCCGGATGAGCGTTCCCAATGCCTGCATTCCGAGCGGGCCTTTCTCTGCAGCTAGATAGACGGCGTGATCCAGGCCGACGCCATGCTGGTGCGAGATCGTCCCGCCGTGCGCCAGGATGACCCGGCTGGCAGCGCCTTTAAGGGCCTGCCAGCGCCGCAGCGTTTCCCCGGGAGATTCCGCACGCCGGTACAGGTAGGTAATATATACGCTGGCTCCGTCATTATAGACATGCGAGAGATGGGCGAAGACAAGCACCCGTTCCCCGGTCTCTGCCAGGCCTTCCCGGATGACTTTCTGGGTTTCGATGGCGGTCGCGAGGACCTGCGACCAGGGAATGGCCGTCTCCAGCGTATCCAGCGCATACCCGGCCTCCCAGAGCGTGTTGCGCAGGTAAGGCGAGTAAAAGCGGCTTTTCTCCCACATCCTGCCGATTGCCGTCCCGGTCATCAGGCCGGCGTGCGCCCGGATGATCTCCAAGGCTTCGAGGCGGGCCTGGGTGGCCTGGCGGCGTGTCCCGGTCACACCGAAGACGAGCAGCGAACGTTCCTCACCAAAACGGACCGCCCGCAGGCCGCGTTCGGCCCACTTGACCAAGTCGTCTTTCCCGGAGAGTGCCAGGGTGGTGGTCGTTTCCAGCGCGTTGCTGAGACGCAGCATCGAGACACCGATGCCGGCCTGGACGATTGCGCGGACGGCCTCCGCACCCTGTTCCCAGGTATGGAAGAAGACGCCGTAAAAGGCTTCGAACCGCGGGACATGGCGCACGCGCAGCGTGGCGCGCGTCAGCACGCCCAGGCGTCCCTCCGAGCCGAGCAAGATCTGCTTCAGATCCGGCCCGGCCGCGGAGGCCGGATGAACGGGCAGGTCCATTGCGCCAATAGGCGTCTCAATGCGCCCGCCAGCGAACAGGTTCTCGATTCGCCCGTAGTGATAGGATTGCTGCCCACTGGAGCGGGTGACGATCCAGCCACCCAGCGTGGAGAGTTCAAAGGATTGCGGGAAATGCCCGAGAGTGTACCCGTGTGCATTCAGCTGCTTTTCGATTTCCGGCCCGGTCACGCCGGCCTCGAAAGTCGCCAGGTCGGAAGTCTCATCCAGCGCCAGTAGATGGTTGAGGCGGGAAAGGTCCATGGTCAGGATAGGGGCATCGCCGGGGAGGGGATTGATGTGCCCGACCACGCTCGTCCCGCCGCCGTAGGGAATGACCTTCACACCGGCCTGGCGGGCATAGTCGAGCAGTTGGCGCACCTCGTCATCGGAGACCGGATACGCCACGCCATTCGGGAAGGCGCCGATCTGCCCGGAGCGGAGCGCGATCCAATCCGCCAGGGACTGTCCGCGGGCATGCCGCAGGCGCTCTTCCGGGTCGGTGAAAACCAGGGGATGCGGAGGCAGGTGGGGAGAGGGAACTGTCTGGAGAGTTTGTGCAAGCGAAGCATCTTCCAGGCGCGCGCCTTGACCGACCAGATCCGCCAGGTAATGGGCAGCGGAGCCGGGCAGCGGATAGGTGGTTGCTTCGTCGCCCCAGCCGTTCCAACGCTTCATATTGAACCTCGTTTGTGCCGGATTTCACTTGGATTCTACCCTAAAAAACTCCCGCCGGACCAACCGGCGGGAGGACTGCCTGGGTATTATCAGGGTAAGGAAGTAAATTGAGGGTGTTGGGCAGCCTTCGCCCGCCCAACATCCTCAAATCCTGGGGATTCCAAATGAACCAAAGTTATTTCTGAAGCGCGGCTATCAATGCCGGGGGATCCAAAATGACGCCGAAGGAAACCTGTTTCCCGTTGTGCTCGATCTGGGTTGTTTTGCCAGTCCGGAGTGCAATAGACCAAAATTCCTCCGGAGTGATCTTTGGATCGATCTGGCAGGCCAGGGCATATACACCGGCTAGGTAAGGGGCTGTCCAACTATAGCCTCCCTCACTATAGAATACATAATCATTGTCCCCGGTAGGGCTGGCGGTCGTGCGCGCATCCATCGGGATCAGGAGAAAATTTGAGGAAAACAGATTTGGGTCAAAATTCTTTCCACTCCACATTTCCGGAATTGTATAAGATCCAAAATCATTGGGATCGTCCAGTACGTTCCGGCCCATCCCCATCATATTCCAACCATAGGTATCATGAATGCTCATGCTTATTACAAATATCCCAGCTTTTTTCGCTTCGTTGACAGCCGCCGTCATATCCGCGTAACCCTTCATATCAGATCTCCACCCAATAGAAATAGAGATGACCCGGATCTTACGCCCGCTCGGTAAAGATTGGTTTATCTCCAGGATTTTCTGACAGCCTTGGCCAAATAGCTAAAATCATAGTCGAATTTACCGGTTGTGACTGTCCATGTCCCCGGCCAATCGGCAATGAAATACAGGTCGGCCTCCGGTGCAACCCCAACTGTCTTCCCCACAGCAATGGAAGCTACTGCCGGTCCATGCATTTGCGATTCTGTGCCGGGATCAATATTGATTTCCTCATAAAGTCTCAACTGGGACATATATTCCTGGTGGTCAACCAGCATGGGTTGGTCAATAATGGCAATGCCGACTCCCAAACCTGTGATGCCTTGGGTGTGCATTTGGCGAACACCCAGGCCAGGGTCTTTGCCTAATTCCATGATCTTCTGCGGGTCGAAACCCGCCGGCAGCTTCTCCGCCGGCGGCCAAACTGTTTGCGAATCAAAGTCTGAGGTTAGCAAGCCTTCCAATGATTGGGTCAGGTCCAACGCTGAGAGATTGGAAGATCGGTAATCATTTTGGAAAAAATTATCCGAATCGGGATCGAATTTCGCAGGCGGAGTTGGATTTGGGTTGACCATTGAACTGTAATCCGCCGGAGACGGATGGCGGACAATGCTCAATGCCGGCAGGTTGGGCAGGGGTGTGGCTGTGACTGACTTGCCTTCGGGGGTTGGCGCGTTGGCCGGTGTCGAGGGGACCCCGCAGGCGACCAGGACGGCCAGGATGAGTATCAAAAATAATATAGAACGGACTTTATTAAGCATTTTTCCTCCCTTCAAAAATGGATTGATCGTTCCCGATAAGCGTTATGGCTGCACGCCAGGCCGGCTTTGGAGGCTTTTCACGCCCCACCATCCAGCCCAGAAAAGCTCCTGCGATCAGTCCTTCAATCGCCGCTGAAGCGGCCAGAGGAATTGCCCAGAATTCCAACCTCCAGGACAATGAGAAAGGCAGCAGGTAGAACAGGCGAAAGGCTTCTTCGGAGATCAGAAAGGAAATCCCAAAGCAGGCAGACCCGCACACTGCCATGGGAATCAATCGTGCGCGCCAGTCACCCAGGAAACCGAAAACGGCGCCAAAAAAGGCCCCATAAATCAATGCACCCGTAAATTGAATGAGCATGCCTAGGAAAGGAATGCTATGCAGCCTCGCGCTAAAATAATTGAATGAAAAGTTGACGAATGTTGTGGCAAGAAAACCTCCCGCGGCGCCCAAGAGCGAGCTTGTAACAGTTACCTTTTTGATCATGGTACGGGGAAAGGCTGATAGCCCGATCATCACCCATCCCAGGGTTGCCATTAAACTGAACAGAAGTGTTTCCCGAATTAAGCCAGCCCCAACGTTCGTGAACATAATATCATTTTGAGGATCGAGCAGCCAGCGCAGAACGATCAGTAAACCAAACCCCAGGCCGAATCCAAGCGCACCGCGCCCGGCAGAACGCGCTGGGGTGATCAGCCCGGGGTGGTTGCCTCGCTTGAAGGCTTTACGCAAACTGTCCAAGTGTTCATGCAATATATTTCCGGGAAGATCGTGTAATTCTTGCGCGCAGACTCCCACCAGCGCCAGCGCGCCCCCCGTCTGAATGGCCTCCTTCGCCCTGGAGTGAAAGACGATTTGCAATTCTTCCCCAAAGTCGCATTGAAACTGCGGCGGGAAAAGCCTGATAAGCTTGGCATATAGACTCGTAAGGCCCCGAACAGGGTTGATCATATCTCTTCTCCCGTGGATCTTAGTTGCGCGGCCGCGACAAGGCTTTGAAGACGCCTGGTTTCCGCAGCCAAAATGCGCCGCCCCAGCCCGGTCAGAGCGTAGACCTTGCGCGGCCGGCCCGTTTCATCCGGATCAGGTTCCTCCCCGGCCCGTTCAATCCATCCATCCTCCAGCAAGCGCTTAAGCGCGGTATATAGCGTGCTGGTACTCAGAACAACCCGAGAGTTACTCAATAATTGGACATCCTTGGCAACCGCATAGCCATGTTTTGGGAAGGGTGACAGGCTAAGCAATATAAAGAAGGTTGTTTCGGTTAAAGGTAAATAAGCGTGAATCTCCTCGCGACCGGTCATCTCTCAATACTCCGTATAACGACGCATCATCAAACGATATATTACGAGATATTCATGGAATTGTCAAGGCCCGGTCAGGTGTTGGATGGCGTGGTGTGCTCATCCTGAAAAAAAATATTTCCCCTATTTAATCTTTACAACGGGATTAACAAAGAACAAAAATCTCCCGCCGGTTCATTCCGGCGGGAGAAAAGCAAGTTGTGGGTACCAATAAATGATAGTATCTCGAATCTCAGCAATAGACAACTTTGGTTGCGTTTTAAAATCTATTTCTGCGTTCCAGCCGGCGTGATCACATACCAGACGGAGCCGACTCCCTCACCATTGGTATCACCGGTGGCCTTATCTTTGTCAAAATAATACAATGGCCAGCCATTATAGGTGACCTGTACGGTGCCATCGGTGCGGTTGGTGGTGCCAAGCAAGGAGGCCGTCACGCCCATACCGGCAGTCGGGGCTCCGTTGGTCAATAACGGCGGCCAAATGGTAGCGCACTTGTCATAGCAGGTACTCGTGCCGGGTGTGTCCTTGGTATAGATATATAAGGTCATCTCCATCGAATTGACCAGGATGGGGCCAAGGGTGGCATTCTGACTGACGTTCACCACTGCGGGTCCGACCGGCGTTGCAGGAGCCATCATGGCCGTGGCTGTGCCGGCCGGCGCAGTTGCCATGGCGGCTGTTGGCATGGCAGCCGTTGCCATGGCGGCTGTTGCCATTGCGGCTGTCGGCGGCATGGCGGTCGCCATTGCGGCTGTTGCCATGGCAGTTGGCGTTGCAGATGCACATCCAGATACCACCAGCGCAAATACGAGAAGAATAGGGAACACGATTGTATTTTTCATAATAATCCTCTTTCGAACGGGTTTGAAGGCATTTTGTGCCTCTCAGATAAGTATTTATATATATTACCTATTATTTATTAATATTACCTTAAATATCATATTAATAAATAATTAGGAATTCTATTTAGCGTGGTACTGGTGCCATAACGTGGTACTGGTGCCACTGCAGTGGTACAGGCAGGCAGGCCTGCCCTAATTTTCAAAAATGAGGGAACAGCACGTCAGGGCCCCCTCGGCCTTGGACAGTTCGGATTGGTCCACCAGGAGCGGGTGGAGGCCAGCCGCTTCCAGCCGGGCGCATGTCTGCGGGTAAGCCGGCTGGTAGATGAGCGCATCCCCCACCAGCAGGATATTGGCGGCGTACGGCTCGGAAGGATGCACTTCGATGAACTGCATCCCTGGAAAGTTGGCCCGATCAACCCAGACCGGGTTGATCAGCAGGGTATCTTCCGCCAGGCGCGTGACGGCGGATTTCAGGTGCAGGCAGCCGCTGACCGGTACGGCATGAACCGTGTATCCATACGGTCCCAGGCAGGCTTGCATCTGGTCGATGGCGGACTGGTTCGAGCGGGTGGAAAGCCCGACCCAGATGCGTTTGCCAGCGACCAGCACATCGCCGCCATCCAACCGGCCGGGAGCCTTGATCGGGTACAAGGTGCGGTAGGGAGCCAAGGCTTTGGCGATGGATTCAGTTTCGGGCCTGCGGGAATCGGCCCCGGGACGCGTCAGGATGGCGCACTCGTCCAGCACAACGGCAACATCTTCGACGAAAACCGCATCGGGCAGGGACAGCTCTTCGGGCAGGGAAAGCACTTCCACACCCAAGGATTTGAGCGCTTCCTCATACGCGTGGTGTTGCATATTGGCACGTCCCAAGTCAATCGGGATGCGTTCGAGATTGGTTAGTTCGCATTGGTTGATGGTTGCACTAACCGGGCGTGTGATGGCAATGAGTTTTTTCATTATTCCCCTAAAACTTCAAATGCTTGACGGTCAGGCCGTCGTTGATGATTTCCTTGAGCGAGTTGATCCCGATGCGCAGGTGCAGTTCAGCAAAATTCTCGGTGACCTTTTTGTCAGACTCGGCCGTCTTGATTCCATCCGGCTGCATGGGTTGGTCGGATACCAGCAGCAACGACCCGGTGGGGATCTTGTTGTAGAAGCCGGTGATGAAGAGGGTGGCCGTTTCCATATCAATTGCCAGGACGCGGATACGGCGCAGGTAGGCCTTGAACTCATCATCGTGTTCCCAAATACGCCGGTTGGTGGAATAGACCGTGCCGGTCCAGTAATCACGCTGGTAGTTGCGGATGGTGGTCGAAACGGCCTTCTGCAGGTTGAAAGCCGGTAAGGCCGGCACCTCCGGCGGGAAATAGTCATTGGAAGCGCCCTCGCCGCGGATGGCCGCGATCGGCAGGATGAACTCGCCGATGCCGGGTTTCTTCTCCTTCAGCCAGCCGCATTTGCCCAGGAACAGGCAGGCCTTCGGCTGGATGGCCGAAAGCAAGTCCATGACTGTGGCAGCATTGGCGCTGCCCATCCCGAAATTGATGATGGTGATCCCGTCTGCTGTGGCGTTCGGCATGGGCTTGTCTTCGCAGCAGACGCGCGTGCCATGCATCTCGGCAAACATGTGGACGTAATTGATGAAGTTGACCAGCAGGATGCACGTGCCAAAATCTTCCAGTGGCGTGCCGGTGTAACGCGGCAGCCAGTTTTGGACAATTTCACTTTTTGTCTTCATACCGTCTCCCAGACCTGATACAAGGCCAGCAGCCCGGTGGCGCCATCCGAACGGAAGGTCTGGCGGACCCGGAATCCGCTGGAGGCGGCCAGGGCTTCCAATTCCGCCTCATCGAAATGATGAACGTAGCGCAACCCGCGCCCGCCGCTGCGCCAGTCGAGCAGGTAATCACCTGCCTCGACCTCATCGTCCGAAAGCCCGGCATCCTTCCAGGGTTGGATGCGCTCCTTGAGTTTTTCACTGCTCATGAACTGCCACTCGGAATGGATGAACTTTCCGCCATCCCGCAGCAGGGCACGCGCTTTATTTAATATGCTCAGGCGCATCTCCTGGCTTGGTATGTGATGAAGGGTCGCAAAAGCCGTTACCAGGTCAAAAGGTTGGGTGAGTGAGGCGAGGATCTTTTTATCCCAATCTGCACTTGCCAGATCAGCCCTTATAAAAGTAGCCGGTGCATCTTCCCAGCCGTGCCGGGCAACTTCCAACAGGGGCGGGCTGAAATCCACCCCGGCATAGCGGCCGCGCTGCCCGCGCCGCATCAGTTCACGTGCCAACTCGCCGTTGCCGCAGCCCAGGTCCAGGATGGATTCGTCGCCGGTCAGGTCATCCACCACCCGCAGCACGCCGGGCTGGAGGTGCAACCGCGTGGACGAGAATTCATGCCCGAAGGTCTGGTAGAATTGTTTATTCAAGGAAAGCAACCGTGCAACGGTCTGACTTTTCATAATGACAATTAGTGATGCAAGATCAGTCTCATTATACTGTGTGAAGGTAACATTTTAACAAACTGGAAGGGAGGTTCCAGTTTATTGAAAAGGAATGCGTGAAGCAGTGGTTAAAAAAAGCACCTTTCAGCAACTCCGGACTCCGACACCCGAAATACTGGCCCTGGCGCGCCTGATCCTGGAGGATGTGCGCGCCGGACTCCCGGTGATGGAGGCAGTCCGGAGGCATCCTGTGGAGACCGGGCACGTCAGCAAATCCGCGCTGGTGGCAGCGTACCGGCAACTAGTCGAGGCAGGCGAGTGGGATGCCGACGAGGCGTTGCTGGCAGCCATTCGCCTGAAGCCGGTACGGACGCTCTCCGGGGTAACCACCGTTACCGTGTTGACCAAACCTTATCCATGCCCGGGAAAGTGCATCTTCTGCCCGGACGATGTACGGATGCCGAAATCGTACCTGCCGGATGAGCCGGGGGCGATGCGCGCCCTGGAACATGGCTTCGACCCATATACACAGGTGAAAAGCCGGCTGGAGGCCCTCACAGCCGTAGGCCACCCAACCGACAAAGTGGAGCTGCTCATCCTGGGCGGAACGTTTTCCTCCTACCGGCGGGATTACCAGGAGTGGTTTGTGCAGCGCTGTTTCGAAGCGATGAATAGCCGCGACCACGTGGAGGCGGGGCTTAAGGAAACCCAGCTTATTAACGAATCCGCCCTGCACCGCAACGTGGGCCTCTCGGTGGAGACCCGCCCCAACGAAGTGACCCCGGATGAACTGGCCTGGTTTCGCCGGCTGGGTGTGACCAAAGTCCAGATGGGCGTGCAAAGCCTGGATGATCATATCCTGGAACTGAACAAACGCGGCCATACGGTGGCCGAGGCCCACCGCGCCACTGCCTGGCTGCGCGCGGCCGGGTTCAAGGTTGTCCTGCATTGGATGCCTAACCTGTTGGGGGCCACGCCCGATTCCGACCGCGCAGATTTTCCACGGTTATGGGAGGGCCTTTGCCCGGACGAGATCAAGATCTATCCCACACAACTGCTCGAATCTGCCCCGCTCTACGAATACTGGCAGCGCGGCGAATACCATCCCTACACCACGGAAGAACTGGTTAACCTGGTTGCGGATGTGAAACCATCCATCCCGCGCTACTGCCGTGTCAACCGCGTCATCCGCGATATTCCATCCTCTCATGTGGTGGCCGGGAACAAGCGCACCAGCCTGCGACAGGATGTCCAAGCGGAAATGGCCCGGCGCGGAACACACTGTGACTGCATTCGCTGCCGCGAGGTGGGTGGAGGAAAGGTGCAGGCGGCCGCCCTGCGTCTCGATGATCTGGCCTACCATCCGGATGGAGCTGAAGAGCACTTTCTGTCTTTCGTCACCCCGGATGACAAAATTACCGGCTTCCTGCGGCTTTCCCTACCCGGCCCGGATTCACCCGCCACCGGTTTGAGCGACCTGGCCGGGGCAGCCATCATCCGTGAAGTACACGTTTACGGGCAATCCCTGGCAGTGGGGGCAGAGCAGAGCGGCGCTGCGCAGCACGCCGGTCTCGGCTCACGCCTGCTGGTGGAGGCTGACCGGATAGCCAGGGAAAAAGGATACCGCCGGATGGCGGTCATCGCGGCGGTTGGAACACGTCAGTATTATTTCGAGCGGGGATTCGAGCGGGGGGAACTCTATCTGATGAAGAATCTCTAAGGTGGCTACCTTGCGCCTTTTTCCCAGTCGGCCACTGCCTGTTGGATGAAAGCTTTGATCTCCGGGTCTGGTATGGCATCTACCCCTTCATACAAGTTTTTTCCATCTTTTACAATGACGATACCACCCGATCCCTCGACCAGTTGAATGTCACGGTCTTTGAGCGGACTGGTTGCCAGTTTGGCTTGCAATACTTTATCAATTTGTTGGATAATACTATCAAGGCTTGGTGCAGGCTTGTTGGCCTCGCTGGCGGGTGCAGCAGTTGTTTTTTCGGCCTGCACCGGCTGTGATGGCATGGCAGGCCGAACCGGTTGCGGAATACTCGTGGGCGCCGGCGCGGCCGGGCGGGATGATTGCAGGGACACCATGGGGGCAGGCCCGGCTGGTCTGACCGGCTGGGGAGCGACCTCAGGCTGGGAGGTGGCCGGACGAGGCGATTCCAGCCAGGGGCGCAGATCCAAAAGCAAGGTGAGCAAGCGCTGGCGCTGCTCAGGCTGGAGAACATCTTTGTTTTCCAAACGCTTGCCATCCATCTCCAGCCAGAGCTTGTTGCCGGATGTACGCCAAGCACCAAAGATTTCAATATCGCCTCCCCTGGCAAGCGTTTTATTGTCCGAGGCCGGTGGAGGTGGAGGGGGAAGCGGAGTGGAACGCCCTTTCAGGATACGTTCAACATAAGCCCCAATGGCTGCACCAATACAGAAGATGATAAAGTATAGGAAAAGATAAGCCGAATTGAACATAATGTATCCTCATCGCGCACGGAACCATTTAGTGCAGAACATACCTATTTTACAGGATTTTTTGCTTTTGTGAGTACCTGACATTGGGGGCAAAAATGCGTCCCGCGCTGGCCGACGACAATGCGCTCGATTTTTGCGCCACAAACAGGACAGGCTTCGCCCTGGCGGGCATAGACCCGGAAATGATTCTGGAAATCGCCGCCGCGATAAACCCAGTCTATGCTGGCGCCGTTACGGCGGATGCCTTCTTGCAGCACTTCCCGGACCGCCATCCACAATATCTCGGCTTCTTCCATTGTGAGCGAATCCGAGGGCGTCAGCGGATGGAGCCGGGCCATGTGCAATGCTTCGTCAGTGTAGATGTTGCCCAGTCCGGCCAGGAAGGACTGGTCAAGCAGGAGAGGCTTGAGCTGCCGGCGCTGGGCGTGCAGTGCGGTATACAGCCAGGCCGGAGTAAATCCATCCGAGAGCGGCTCGGGACCAAGTTCCCGGAAGATTTCATCGGGGTCATCCACCAGCCAGACCCGCCCGAACTTGCGTGGGTCAACAAAAACGAGGCTTCTGTCATCGGTTAATTTAAGGATCAGGCGATCATGCTTGCCAGGCTGATAACCGCCCAGGATAACCAGCAGGCTTCCGCTCATGCGCAAATGGATGATGAGATGAGAAGTGGATAGTTTAATATGGATGAATTTAGCCCGGCGTGAAATATCCTCGATCTGCTGCCCCCGGATGCGTTTTTGGAACAGGGCCGGGGATGGCAGGACCAATGTATGCCCCCAGAGCAGGTCGCTGGAGAGAACGGCTTTACCGAGCAGTGCCGGGCGCAGGCTGCGGATGATGGTCTCGACTTCGGGGAGTTCAGGCATGGTGGGGCTTTGGTCTATTCGTTAATATGGTAGATCTTCCACGCAGTTGACCCGACATTTCCAACATAATAGTAATTCGAGCAAATAGATTTCATTACATCATCCATTCCTGGCAAAAGTCCCTTTTTAGGCATCACACAATTATGATCGGCGG
Organism: uncultured Chloroflexia bacterium; assembly: GCA_963837875.1. Taxonomy (GTDB): domain Bacteria; phylum Chloroflexota; class Anaerolineae; order Anaerolineales; family Villigracilaceae; genus UBA877. Next base: position 429,994 of record CAWIOV010000001.1, on the reverse strand, counting down.
TGATATTGACAAAAGGCGTATCGCCAGTGTAAATGATCAGCACTGGTTTCCTGGTCTGGAGGTCCGCCAGCAATTCGGCGCTGATGGCTTTTCCTCCATAGCCTTTGGTGTAGAAAGTGTAGACATAGGTATAGCGGAAGGGAGAGCTTCGATTTGAAAAGAAATTCACTACGGGCTCAGCTCCCCACACAAGAACTTTATCGGCAGGTTGGGTATTGGCATCAATATAGCGTGCAGCCTCCAACTGGACACTATTATTGCCACCGGGAGTAAAAAAAGCCCGCATCGTGTTGATCGGATTATAGATCAACGTCAATGCAATGCCGATGCACCAGGCCAGAGTTATCAGAATATTAACTCCGCCAATCTTCCAAGAAACCAGCAATTTTTTGATCTGATCGGCCAGGAAAGCATACAACACGATGCAAACTGCACACATGGCCATGTAATAGTGCAGGTAGGATCGTCCGGATAAGTTCGTCATGATCACTTCTATTGGATACCAGAGAACAGCAACAGCCAGGATGGTAGTGGAAGCAGGCGGAAGATGATAATTTATTCTCTCCAGCCAGGGCACTATCAATCTCGGAAGAAGCTTGAAAAGCTGTAAGATCCCCAGACCGGTCAGGATTGCCCCCAAAATAATGGCTGTTTGTTGGAGCAAGCCCATGCCATGTTGCGATCCTCGAAGCAGGTTTGCACCGATCCCTGCCGCAAGGGCAAACAATCCAATTGCCAAAAGCCCCCAACCGATCCACTGGTTCTTGAGGATCTTAATAATTGTGCCGGTTCCATCCCGGAGAAGCAGGAACAGCGCCAATAACCAAACCGGCAATGCTATAAGCAATAGTGGAATTGATTCGAAGAATTGCATGGTATCGCCTAGAGCTTTGAGATGTTCCAATAACCCCAGATTGGAATAAACCATTCCATAAACAAATGCTCCATCCCAAAATCCGGGTAGTATTCCCTGGATCGCCATCCATCCCAGGAATATGCCACTGATACCTATGGCTCCCAACGCGATCCATGCAATTTGTTTGAAAGGTTTCCAAGAACGATCGAGAATGGAACGCAGTACCAAGTACAAGCCGATCGCAATGCCTACACTGATCAAAGTTTGCTGTATAAAAAATAGAATCCCCAGCGCTATTCCGCAGGCAAATGCCGGCCAGAACCCCCCCTTTTGTTCAGATTGCACCAGGAAGAAAAGGCCGGCGAGCTGGAAAGGAATTGCATACTCCTCGGTATAGTTGCCGCCATGCAACGTAATTAACAGAAGGGTAAGACCGGAAAGAACCCCCAAGGCTGCCGCGAGTTCGCCAAATGGCTTTTTCAGGACAGAAAAGGCCATCCATACAGAGGCAAAGATACCAATTACTTCGAGTATCCATACTCCCCATGTTGAACCACCCGATGCCCACAATCCTAAAGCATTTATAAGGAAGATCATGGGAGGTTTGTCGTCCCAAACACCCTGATAAAGGATATCCCCTTTCAGCAGGCGGGAACCAACGTATAAGAAAAAACCAGAATCCCTTGGTGGGGTCTTTTGAATAATCGGGGAAACAGGCAACAACGGCAGGATCGATAGCAATAATAGTAGGACTATCAACCAATTTTTCAACGATTTCATATATCACATCCTGAGCGTAGCCAGCGTTCTGTCAAAGGCAGCTAACTACCAGCCGGCAGTTCTTTAATTCTGACAGGTGGAGCGCAAACCGAGAAGTAATTTTAGCACAGCTTGGCTGACAGCATTTTGGTTATTGGGAATCGCCGGGAATAGGGGAGAATTTGGATTAGGGCCCCGGCTTCCATGGGCGCAGGCTGGTTTGGCAGTCAACCGCTGGCGACTAAGGGGTTGGTAAAAACGGTACGCCTTGTCGTAAAATTGTAAAAACAAGTACAAGATAAATGCATATAAAGGGGATGGAGATAATAAGTTGCGCCACAAAATAGTGCCCCCAGACGGTAAAGGCACGCTGGAGGAAACTGCGGCTCAGCAGTCCGGTCTTTGGCAACATTTTAGCGGCATCCCCAGCCATCCCGGTCATGTAGCGTTCGAGGGACTCATTCTGGCTCTCCAACGTTTTGATCCGGTTTTCCAGGGTTTCCAGGTAGCTGGTCAGTTCATTCATATTACTGAATTGGGGGGGCATGGTACCTCCTTGTTGGATGAAATATAGGTAAGAAGATTTTTCCAACCGTATGCAACTTCGATAAGAGTTTGGCCACCTATCTCAATAGGCTTCTCGCGCAGGAGTTCTCCGCCTACGGCTTGATAGAATTCACGGGCAGGGAGATTGTCTTTCAATACCCATAACAACATGGACGAAAAGCTACGCTCGCATAATTCCTGCATCGCAATATGGATTAACTCCCGCCCAACACCCTGGCGCTGAACTTGATTTAATAGGTAAATCGCATAGATTTCGCCTCGATAATTTGGATCGCCTTGCCCTTCCGGCCCGGCCGAAACGAAGCCAACAATTTCACCGGGCCTGGTTTCGGCAATATATACGAAGCTGGCAGATGGTGGGTCCGCAAGATTCTGTGTCCAGTATAGAGTACGCTGCTCGTGGGAGAGCGCAGCCAGGAACTCATCCGCGATAAGACCTTTATAGGTGGTGCGCCAGGAATCAACATGGACTTTGGCGATCCCTGGCGCGTCTTCACTCCTGGCCAGGCGAATGGTGATGGTCATAATTGCACAGTGGGGCAGGCAAATTTTATCCTACTCGTTAAACATCTGCCCTACGCTGCGGCCCTCATGGGCACGGCGGATGACTTCGCCGAGCAGCGGAGCGACGGTTAAGACGGTGAGCCGCTTGCCGAACGCTTCCCGTTTTTCGGCGGGAATGGGGACGCTGTCGGTGGTGATGTATTCGGTGACAGGCAAGGCTGCCAGCCGTTCCACGGCATTAGCCGAGAAGATCGGGTGGACAAAAGTAACGTATATCCGCCGCGCTCCGTTTTCTTTGACGAGATCGACCGCCTGGGCAATGGAACCGCCCGTGTCCACCTCATCGTCCACCAGCACCACATCCCGGTCTATTACATCGCCGATGATGCTGAGCGCCTGCGCTTTGGCATCGTTGGCGACACGACGTTTTTCGATAAAGGCGATCGGAGCATCGATCTCGTAGGCAAAATTACGGCCTTTTTTGGCGAAGCCAAGATCCACGGTGACGACAACGGGGTCCTTAAGGTAAGGGCGCAGGTTTTCTTTGACATAGTTCACCAGGATCGAGGAGGCATTCAAGACATCTCCTGGCACGGAGAAAAAGCCCTGGATCTGATAAGCATGCGGGTCGAGGGTCATGTAGCGGTCCGCTCCGGCGATCTGGATGATGTCGGCCACCAGGCGTGAAGTGATCGGGATGCGCGGCTGGTCTTTTTTGTCCGAACGCCCATAGCACAGGTATGGAACGACCGCCGTGATACGGGCAGCGGAGTCCAGCCGGAGAGTCTGGAGCAGGATCAGAAGTTCCATCAGATTGCGGTGGACCGGCGAGGCTGTATGTTGGATTACATATACATCCTGGCCGCGCACACTGCTGTGAAGCTTGACGAACAGGTTCTCGTTGGGAAATTCAATAATATCCCGGCCACACAGGCTTTCACCCAGGTATTCGGCCACTTTCTGGGCCAGATCGGGGCTGGCCGTTCCGGCATATAGTTTGATACCACCATATACACGTAATTCATTGGATTGGTTCATTATCGCTACCTGATATTCAAGAATTTACTGTCCGCGCAGGAAAATGTGGTTCAGGATTCCGAAACTGCTGGGTGCGAATGCCGTTCCTCGATCCGGTAATCTGGTGGAATTATACTATCCTTGCCAAGCCATGCGTGGGAATTTACTGTGGTGCATCAGTCTGCCCGGCCGCCATGCTGTCGCTGAAGATTTTCAATTCAGGCTGGGGGGCCGCCCATAGCACCACCAGCAGGATCAATACGCCTGCTCCAACGAATAATATGGTTAGACTCCATTTGCTGACCGCCCCCGAAATGGCCTGAGAGATGGGTATCAGCCCGGTGTTGGACAGCATCATCATGCTCATCATCCGGCCCAGCATGGCTTTTGGGGTGCGCAACTGCATCCAGGTGAACAGGGTGATGGAGATGTAACCATTCCCCAGGCCGAGCAGGAGCATCAAGGCAAAGTCCACCCAGGTGGAGCGGATGAAACCGAACGAGCCGAGCACCAAGCCGAAGAAGGTCAGCAAGGTGATCAGGAACACCTGCATCGTATTACGGGTCGGGCGGGGCAGCGCCCCGGCCAGCAGGTACCCCGCCAGATTGCCGCCGGAATAAGCCGACATCAGCAGGCCAAAGGCCAGCGCCCCTTCGCGCAGGCGCTGGTTTGCCAGCACCGGGATGCCGACCATGATCGGGCCGACGAACAGGAAGTTCACGGCCATGATCACCAAGAACATCAGCCGGAGGGGTTTATCGTCCCACAAGTACTTGATCCCGGCCAGGATGGAGGCCCAGACGCTTTCCTTTTCGGCTGAGGCAGCCGGCTGGTGTTTGCCGCCGCCCCGCATGATCCACAGCGTAATGGCCGAGACGGCGAAACTGAGCGCATCCAATGCAAATGCCAGGCCGATCCCAAACAGCGATTTTGAATACTGCCCGATCAGGATGCCGGCAATCGTCGGACCAACGAATCCGACCAACTGGCCGGCTCCCATCATGACCGAGTTGCCGCCCTGCAGATCCTGTTGCTCCACCAGCATCGGCACGATACTATTGCCGGCCGGGATGGCAAACCCGGCCACCAGGCCGAATCCCAACCCGAAGGCATATACCATCCACATCTGGACGGTCCCGGTAAAGACAACCAGGGCCATCAGGACAGTCAGTATAAAGCGGATCACATCGGATATAAGCATGATTAGGCGCGGAGAAATGCGATCGGTGATCGCTCCGCCCAGGAGCATAAAAACGGCCCGTGGGATGCCTTCGAGCGCCAGAACGATACCCAGGATCAACGGGTTGCCGGTCAGCTTGAGCACCAGCCAGGGGGTGGCGATCAAGGCGAACTGGTCGCCCAGTTGGGAGGTGGTTGACCCGGAAAAGAGCAACCGGAAGTCGCGTACCGAAAAAACCTTTAATATGGGGCTCTTCTTTGTGGTGTTACTTTTCATGACATTTCCTTTCGGTGGCTATGATAGCCCATTAGGGGAGAATCAACCTGAAAGCCAGCCACCAAAACACAATAAAATCCATACCAAAATGAATTGCCGATACCGGCAGCGCCCGACAAAACCGGTCTATAATACTATCAATTTATTTAGGAGACGAAATATGAAGAGATATGGTTATTTCCTCGCCGGCCTGTCCATCCTGTTATTCGCCTGCACCATTTCAGCAACGGCAACCCCGCAAGTGCTGAATACCGTGCCGCCAGCCACAAATACACCCACCGCGACCGCGGCGGCACCTGCGACACCGATATCCCAGACAAATGCCACTTGCACTGGAGTGACACTCTTTCTGGACCCGGCCCTGGCCTCCGGTTTTAATTGCCAGAGTGTTCCAGAAGCCAGCGGCGCCAGCCTGCCATATTTCGCAATCAACCCTCAATATACTGAAATCACGTTGCAGGGATATCCCCTGGCAGACCGGTTAATATCCCCCCAGATCAATGTATTTCCGGTTGCGCGTTATACCCAGATATTGCCCGACCAGGTTAACCCGCGTGTCGCCGCGCTCCAGTCCCTGATCGGCGGAGCGGCGCCGGGGACGGCGGAACTTCCGTTTCTGCCCATCGAAAATGCCGTCCAACAGGACTATGTGCACTTCCAGGTCATCCCTTTCGCGAATGGAAGCGGTGCCCGTTTCATCACCCAGTACGCCCAGTTCGCCGATCCGCTCAATAACCACGACATGTTCTATACCTTTCAGGGCCTGACCAGCGACGGGAAGTACTGGGTCTCCGTCACGCTGCCGGTTTCCAACCCAACCCTGCCTGCGGACGGCCAAAACCCTCCCAACGGGCAGAGCTGGGATGATTTCGGGAAGAACTTCACGAAGTACATAACCAGCATTACCGCCCAGTTGAACGCGCAGCCGCCAGAGAGTTTCTCCCCGACCATCCCCATGCTGGATGCACTGATCGCCAGTATCAGGGTCCAGCCGTAGGCCTGCGGCTCTCCGGGGATCAGCGCGGTAATGGGCAAATCAGGGGGAGGCTAGGCCTGCAAGGCAAATTGGACTGCGGCCAGGGCATGCAGGCGGGTGGTGTCGAATAGCGGCAGGCTGCTATCCGCCTGCGAGACCAGCAGCCCGATCTCCGTGCAGCCCAGGATGATCCCCTCGGCCCCGGCCCGTGCCAGGCCGGCAATAATGCGTAAGTATTCCGCTTTCGAGGCCGGCTCGATCCTTCCAAGCACCAGTTCCTCATAGATGACCCGGTGCACGACCGCCCGGTCGGCTGGTTCCGGGACGATCACATCCAGGCCATGTTTCTCGACCAGCCGGCCGCGGTAGAAATCTTCTTCCATGGTGAAACGCGTACCGAGCAGGCCAACCCGGTGCAATCCGCTGGCTTTGATGGACACGGCGGTCGCGTCGGCAATGTGCAGGAGCGGAATGCGGATGCTTCGCTGTACCTCGTCGGCCATTTTGTGCATGGTGTTGGTGCAGATGATAAGGAAGTCTGCCCCGCCGGCCTCCACTGCCCGGGCAGCCTCGATCATGGCCTGGGTGGCTTCATCCCAACGGCCTGTGCGCTGGAGCACTTCGATCTCGGCGAAATCCACCGAAACCATCACACTCCTGGCAGAATGCAGGTCACCCAGGCGTTCCTTGACAGCCTCATTGATGATGCGGTAATACTCAACTGACGACTCCCAGCTCATCCCACCAAGCATGCCGATGGTTTTCATGACGCTCCTTTATTTTAGTTGGATTGTGGTAACGATGGTCCGCTTTGCCCCCGCGGAAAGTAGCGCCTCGGCCACTGCCGGGGCTTTTTCTTTGTGAACCAGTGCGATCATGTTGCCTCCGCGGCCTCCCCCCGAAAGCTTGGCGCCCAGCGCGCCAAACTTCCGGGCAGTTTCCGTTAAATGATCCAGCTCCGGGCTGGAGACGGTCATCTCCTGCAACAAGGCGTGGTTGGCGTCCATGAGCGTGCCCAACTCAGCGATATCCCCGCGCTCGATGGCCTGGCGTGCATCCCAGACGATTTTTCCGACACGGTCGAATACTTTTTCCCAGCGGGGCGGATTTTCCTCCCGGAGACTTCGCAGCGCGCCGACGGATTCTTTCGTCAGGGCAGAAATGCCGGTATCCCCGATTACGATGGTAAAGGGTGCGCCCAGGCGGAATGGCTTGATGGGCTGGCCTTTGACGAAATAGACCGGCCTGGCATACGTGACAACCGTATTGTCAATCCCCGAAGGCATACCGTGATGAATTTTCTCGGCTTCAAATGCCAGCTGGTTCACCTGTTCATCTGGAAGGGGCTGGCCGAGAAAGGCAGAAAGGGCGCGCAGGATGGCAACTGATACGGCTGCGCCGGATCCGAGTTCGGCTGCAACCGGGATGGTGGATTGAATATAGACCGTACAGGCAGGCGGGCGGACAACATGCAGGCTGGAGAAAACGCTGTTGATTACGGCAGCCAGTGGATGGCCGTCAACCAGATGGGAGAGTTCGGAGGAAAGGTTGATATTGGGGGCTTCGACCCATACCCCGCCGCGTGAATTTTCGCTGACCGTAGCAGTTGCCTGCACCTGGGTCACCGGCACAGCCAGCGCCGGGCGTCCATAAACGACAGCATGCTCGCCAAACAGGATGATCTTGCCAGGGGCAGAGGAGGTTGTCATGGTTGACAAAGGTACAGTTTATCTACGACAAATAGAAAACCGCCAGCACTGCCAATCCCCACAGCAGTATGGTAAGCTGTAATGGACGGTCGGAGAGCAGGATTTCCTCCGGCTCGCCCCCGATCTGCTTGACTTCCACCAGATAGAGGTATCGGAAGATGGCATAGACCACAAATGGGATGGTCAGCATCAAGGATTGGGGTGCGGCGGGGCGGAAAAAAGTGTACAACGCATAGGCTACAATGGTTGTGCCGGAAACAATGGTGATGAACTGGTCGAGCAGAGGAATAGTATAGCCATCAAACACCTGGCGATGGCCGATCGCATCCTGGGCCAGCAGGGCCAGTTCAGCGCGGCGCTTCCCAAAACCAAGGTAAAGAGCCAGGAGGGTCATCAGCACATATAACCAGGGTGAGAAGCGTTCCACAACGATGAGGGTCGTCCCGGCGTGCACCCGCAGGACGAAACCGGCGGCCAGGACCAGCACATCCAGGATGAGAACGTGCTTGAGCCACTTCGAATAAGCCAGCATCAAGACGAAATAGACCAGCAGGGTCAGGGCAAACTGCCAGGCAAGCAGGAAACCTGCGACCAGCGTGAATAGCACCAATATAACCCCCGCGACCACCGCAACCGCCACCGGCAGCTTGCCGGATGGGATGGGACGGTTTTTCTTGACGGGGTGCTGGCGGTCGCTTTCGATATCCAGCAGGTCGTTGAAAATATATACCGCGCTGGAGATCAAGCAGAATAACCCAAAGCCGGCCAGCGTGCGCAGAAAATCAGCCAGGTGGAATAGCTTCCCATCGAAGACCAGCGCAGCAAAGAGGAAGGCATTCTTCGTCCACTGGCGCGGCCGCATGGTTTTGAGCAAGGCTCTTAACATAGTGTTATTTTACACGAAAGCGGTACAATAATGTTATGCTAAAAGTACGTTTGGATCTCCTGCTGGTCGAACGCGGGCTGGCAGAATCGCGCAGCAAGGCCCAGGCGTTGGTGATGGCAGGGCAGGTGCGCGTGGATGGACAGGTTGCGGACCGGGCAGCCGCAAATATCTCAAATGAGGCGGAAGTAACTGTGGATAAAGGGGCGCGTTTCGTCTCGCGCGGAGGCGAAAAGCTCGAGGCTGCCCTGAGCACATTTCCGGTCGAAGTGAATGGCCGCACCTGTGCAGACGTGGGCGCATCCACGGGCGGATTCACGGACTGCCTGCTCCAGCACGGTGCGGCGAAAGTTTATACGGTGGATGTGGGCAAGGGCATCCTGCACTGGAAACTACGCTCCGACCCGCGCGTGATTGTCATGGAGGAAACCAACGCTCGCTACGTTGAAGCCTTGCCGGAACCCGTCAGTTTGGTGACGGTGGATGCGTCGTTCATCTCTTTGAAGATTTTGCTGCCGGTGGTGAAGAAGTGGTTTGGCTCCCCCTCCGGCTCCCCCGTTTCTCCCGAAATGAGGCGAAAGAAAGAGGCGGATGTGATCGCCCTGATCAAGCCCCAGTTCGAAGCCGGGCGGAAAGAGTTGGCCAGGCACAAGGGCGTCATCCGTGACCCGGCGGTGCACAAAGCCATTCTGATGGATGTGTTGGCTTTCGCCCAAGGACAGGGCTTCAGCGTGCGCGCATTGCTGCGGAGTCCTGTGCTGGGTCCAAAAGGCAATGTTGAATTTTTAGCATGGCTGGGGGTGGGAGAGGCAGAGCCAACCGACCTGGCTGCCCTGGTGTTGCAAGTCCTGGAAGAATAATTCGATATGTTTTTTTAGGATCACCTTACCACGCGCAATCTGGCCCGGCGGCGCGCCCGGATGAGCGGCCCGACGGCTTTCCGCAGGATGTATTTGGCCGGCAAAATCCCAAACCACGAGCCGCCATCCCGATAGTATGCTTTGAGCATTTCCGGCCAGCAGCGGTCATCCGCAGCAATTGTCTTACCCTGGGTATGCAGACGAAAATTAGCCCACAGGCGCGGGACATATTGCACAGGGGCCAGCGCTGCCAGGCGCACCCACAGATCATAATCCATGGCGAAATAAAATGAAGGGTCGAGCGGGCCGACCTTGCGCCATAAGTCCGCGCGCCAAAAAGAGGCCTGCTGCGGGATATGAACATAGCCACGCCGCAGGCGCTTGTAATCAGTCTGGGCGGCCGGGAAACGGCCGATCACCTGCCCATTTTCATCAATAAAGTTGGCATTCCCATACAGCAATCCAACCTCAGGGTGAGTGTGTAAAAATGACACCGCTTCCGAGATGGCATGTGGCTCGTAGGTATCATCCGAATTAAGCCAGGCCAGAATTTCCCCTTTTGCATGGGAAAAACCTTTGTTAATGGCATCCGTCTGGCCGCGATCTTTCTCTGAGACCCACCAGGCCAGCCTGTCGGCGTAGCAACGGATGATTTCCTCGCTGCCATCGCTGGAGCCGCCATCCACTAGGATGTATTCGAGGTTGGGATAATCCTGGTCCAACACCGAACGAATGGTGCTTTCCAGATAACGCGCCTGGTTAAAGGATGGCGTGACAATGGAAACGAGCGGCGAGGGCGAATCATCCATGGGTCAGGGCTTTAAGTTATAGATCAGGTAACCATTCCCCTTGGCGAGCACAGGGTAATGGGCAGCCAAATAATCGCGCAGTTGCGGCTGCTTGTTGAGTTCGCCAGAGGATGTGACCACAAATTCGTCCTTACCAGCGGTCAGTTGTTTGAACTCGGTCGAAAATACCGGGGAACTCTGTCCGGCCATGCTACGCAGATCGGTATCCATGGTGCTCGGCCAATAGGTTCCCATTATCCAGCCCCAGTAACTGAGCCTGTATCCATAATCGCCGGATACTTCGACTATTTTCGTATCATGCCCGATCAGGTTGCCGAGTTTCTCATAAAAAGGAATGTCGGCCTGGTAATTGGCCAGCGCCATGGTATCCCGCGATCCCCACATCTGCATCCCCACGGCGAAAAGCAGGATCCCAACGAAGGCGGCCCGCCCCAGCCAGCCTTTTATCTGCGCAACATGTTGCCCCAACAGATCGGCTACCGGGATCAAACCGAAGGTTACCACCAGGATGATTGGCAGATGGTAATAATCATGCGTGATGAAGTTATATGGGAAAGCAAAACCGTAGGCGATGTAGCCCACCCATAAACCGATGGCGATGAAGCGCTGCCGTTTGGTGGGAAAAAACAAAATGCCGACCAGCGCGGCGAACATGGCTGCAAAACCGGCGAAGCCGGCTGCCAGGAAGAGCCAGCGCCCGTAAAAAGAGGCATCCTTCCAATAGGATGGGAAGAAACGCAAATCGAACTGGCTGCCCAGATTTGCATAGAGGATCCCATAAATATAGTAAATGATGCTGGGAATTGCCGTGATGCCGGCAACGGCCCAGGTCTGCTTATCTGCGAAAATGCGCTTCCAGTTTCCCCAGCTGATCACCATTCCGGCGGCCGCTCCTAACAGGGGAAAGACCGCCACCGATTTGACAAAGATTGCCAGCCCGGTTAATACCCCGGCCAGGATGGCCAGTTTCCAGGTGCGGTACTTCTCCCAACGATAGAGCGCCCAGAGCGCCCAGGCCACCATGGCCACCATGAGCGGATCCGGCAGGAAAGCCCGGCTGACCGTTACAGCAAATGGAACGAACAAATAATAAGCCAGGGCAACAATGCCCCCCAGCCGCATGGACATCTCTTTCGCCAGCAGCCAGACGGCGATCCCGCCGATCAGCCAGAAGATGGAAGCGTACAACCGGCCCATCCAGGTCTGCACTCCGGTTAGATTATAGGTCAGTGCAACGATGCTTTCCATGATGGGAGGTTCGATCAAGCCTTCTGCCTTCCACTGGGCCACTGCCATGCTGCGCTGCCATTCCGGGATATTGGTCAGATGCTGGTAGTACATGCCGCGCGCGATCAGCAGGGAATGGTACTGCCGCACCATGTAGAAATCGTTGGGCAGATTGGTCAGGTCGTAGAGCCGGATGCCGAGGGCAGCAACAAAAAGCACTGCCAGAAGAACCGGGACCATCCAGGGCCTGGCAAACAATTTGGGTTGTACACTATTACTTTCCATAAAGATTGTTTTCCTTAGGGTATAGCCTTCAAGGGATGTTGGAGATCAAAGATGATATAACCACTGGTCTGGGCATAGATGGGATAGTTGCTGTAAAGCAATTGCTTGACGGTGGGTTCCTTGTTCAACTCATCGAACATGGTGACCAGGAAGTATTTCTTCCCGGCCGTGGTGTGCTGGAACATTTTGATGAGGTTCAATTTCTGCCCGGCCAGGTTGCGCAGGCCAAGATCGGCACTGGTGAACCAGTTATCCGAACCCTGCCAGCCCCAATAGGCCAGACGGTAGCCGTAATCCTGGTCCAAGGCGACCACACCGCCGTCATGGCCGAGTTTATCCCCGATCTCGGCCCAAAATTTAGGCTCGTTGTAATAATTTGGTTTTGCGATCAGGTCATGCGCTGTCCAGGCCGGAACGGCAACCCCGATCAATACCACCACAACCAACGCGATGCGTGGGAAGATGCCCGGATTGTGCTCGAAAAAGCGCTCGAAGAATACGCGCAAACCGGGTGCCATTGAGATGGCAACCACCGGAATGAACGACAACTGGTAGTAATCATGCGTAAAAAAGAAATAGGAGAAGGCCATGCCGAAGAGCAGGTATCCGATCCACATTCCAACCAGCAGCGGTCGTTCGCGCTTTGGATCGGCCAGGAAAATGCTCAGGGCAGCCAGCAGGGTAGCTGCCCAGCCTACATCGACATTGACAGTAAAAGCCCAGCGAAAATAGAAAGCGGGATCGATCCACATGCTCGGAAAGAAGCGCAGGGCGAATTGGCTCCCCAGGTTCATCTTCAACGTCCCATAGATCGTATATATTCCCACCGGCAGGATCAGCAGCACGACCATCACCCAAACCTGTGGGTCAAGGATGGAGCGCTTCAGGCCTCTTGCCCCAAGAATGACCCCTGCAAATCCGCCCACGATGACAAAGACCGACAGGTTCTTGATAAACAACGCGGCGCCGGCAAAGATCCCGAATAGGATCGCCCATTTCCAACTGGCGGTATTCTGCCAGCGGAAAAGCGCCCACAACGTGAAGGTGATCAGGCAAACCATTAAGGGATCGGGCATGAAAGCCCGGCTTGCAACCACTCCGAAAGGCAGGAAAAGATAAAACAACGTCCCGATCATGGCAGCGGCGGTGGATGCAAATTCCTGGATGAGCAGGAAGAGCGCCAACCCGGCGATCACCCAAAAGAAGGAGGAATAAATGCGGGCGATCCAGAGATGCTCGCCGGTTAACCGGTAGGTTTGTGCAACAACATTCTCCATAACCGGAGGCTCAACGATACCCACATTGCCCAGCGCAATCGCCTGCTGGCGGGTAGCTTCCGGGACATTGGTAACGTACTGGTAGTACATTCCACGGGCTTTGAGAGCGGAGAACAACTGGCGTGTGCTGGCAAAATCCAGTGGCGGGTCTTTCAGGTTGACCATGCGGAGCCCAAAAGCCGCCAGCAGGACAAGCGCCAAGGCAACTTTCCACAGCCAGGGTTGTTGATAAAAAGGCTTCTTTGCTAGGGATTCATTCATTGTAGATCCTATTTTCGTGGAATTTAACCAGCCAGCCGGGTTCCAAACAAAAAACTGGCCGTGCGGATTTTATCATCCGGAATAGTACCACAAATGCGGTTTTATCTATTCCGTCCCTGGAGCCTCTATTCCTGCAAGTGCAGGCGGCGGGTGCGCAGACGATCATACTGGGTGCGGAATTTTTGAAATCCCAGCAATAATAAAAACGCCAGCAGGATGTGCTTCCAATCGCCCAGGGCAGTGCGTGGATTGAGACGGAAGGCGGTTGCGTAGGTACGCAGGGCGGTACCCGGCTGGCCGGCCTCCGTCAGGTAAAAAGCATCGAACCGGTTTACTCCCGCGAAGATACGCTTCTGATGAGTGGATATGATCCCTGAAAATTCCGGCCGGGAATCCAGATCCGCCAGCAGTTGCCGGGCTTCGCGTCCATACTCGGCTCCACGCGTGCGATTCTTGGCCTGGTCGTGGTAGCGCGCCGCTGCCCAGGTCTGCGGCGCATATACGATGGGGGCCTTCCGGGCCATGCACATCCACAACAGGTTATCCATCAGCAGTTGGTAGTCCGGGTTGAGATAATTCACATCTTCCAGGACCGACCGCCGCATGAAAGCGGCCGGCTGGCAGATAATGTTGAACGCCATCAGGTCCACCAGTGTGTACTGGCGGGCGCGCATCAAATTAAACGGCTTACCATCCGAGTTGATCGCCAGGGCATCGCCATAGATCAGGCCCGCCTGGGGGTGGGACTGGAAGATATTTACTGCCACGGACACCGCTCCGGGAAGGTAAATATCGTCAGAATTCAGCCAGCCAACAAATTCCCCATGCGCCCGGCGGAAGCCCTTGTTAATGGCTTCCGATTGGCCGGAATCCTTTTCGGAAACCCACCAGGCTAGGCGGTCGGCGTACCGGCGGATGATCTCGACGCTGCCGTCGCTGGAGGCCCCATCCACGACCAGGTATTCGATGGCTGGATAATCCTGTTCCAGCACCGAGCGCAAGGTTGCTTCCAGGAAACGCGCCTGGTTATAGGAGGGGGTTACAATGGAGACAAGTGGAAGGCCGGGCATGGTTAGAACAAAGATTGATATTCGATTTTCGGGAAAACGGTCAGTTTACCGCCAATGGTGGCATCCAGAACCTGCCGCCCATCCGCCGCGTATGCGTTTTTGGCCAGGCGATACGCGCGTTCGGAGGTTTCCAGGTCAGGTAGTTGCCACTTGAAGCCTTTTCCGAAGTAATTGGGAGCGAAATGATTGGGGTCATCGCCCTGTGACGTGACAGTTTTATTGGCATCGCCTTTGGTAACGAAATTATGGTCCACGCCGATCAGGATGACTCTTGCGAAACCCATGTGATAGGCCAGTTGTAAGGCCACATAGGTCACGGTCGCACCTTCCCAGAGCCTCCCAGCGACATTACGGGCAAATTTTGGGCCGGTATACGTAGTATAGAGAAAATAGGTGTCTTCCGTGGGATTGATGAAACGGCGCGAGCGCCAGGTCAGGAACTTGGGAATCGGCAAAGCCAGAATTTCAGCGGCGCACTGTTCGATGACGAGGTCGTTCATCGAGAGGAAATAGGTAGTGGTGAAGCCCAATTCCGGGAAGAGCAGGTAGATGCGGTTCAGGCCGAAGGTAAACTCGCCGCGCAACTTTTTCAAGTCCGTCTCCCGCAGGGACGGGCCATTTCCAATAATAAAACAGCGTTCACCCTTATGAATATCTTTCAGCGCATGGAGGCGCTTCCGGCTTTCGCGGCGCCACGGGTGCAAGGCGGCGGCTGGAAGGTCCGGGAGACGGGCAATGGCGTCATAGCCGGAGCGGGCCGCGTTCCAGAGTGGTTCAGGGGTGATGCGCTTTATGGTTTGCTTCATTCAGTACTTAGCCTCGCCGTCGCACCACCATCCACGATCATGGCCTGGCCGGTCATGAACGAGGACTGGGTATCATCGGCCAGGAAATAGATGGCATGGGCAATTTCTTCGGGTTTGCCGACGCGCCCGTTGACGGTCTTGCGGGCCAGGTTATCCAGGCGGGCATGCATATCCTCACCGGCCAGATGGCCCCGGTCCAGCCCGGCGCGCAACATGGGGGTATCCACCGCGCCGGGCAGGATGGCATTGACGCGGATATTATCCTTGGCAAACTCGATGGCTATGGCGCGCGTCAACGCCAGGAGGCCGCCCTTGCTGGTAGCATAGGCAGCGATATTCGCTGAAGTCTGCACCGCATGGACAGAGGAAACGTTAACGATTGCCCCGCCCCCGGCCGTTTTGAAAAGCGGGTAAGTAAGCTTGGAGAGCAGGAAGGCCGGACGCAGGTTATTGGCGATGACCAGATCCCATTCTTCAACAGAGGTGTCAATCAGTGGCTTGGCCACCTGGATGGCTGCGTTGCTAACCAATGCATTCAGGCTCTTCGTAAAGGCGTGCACTTGTTGGAAAATGGCGTCCATTGATTCAGGCTGGGAAATTTCGCTCTGGATGAACAGGCCGTTGGCAGGGAAATCCTCGCCGAACGGAGCCCGGTCCACACCGATGACACGCCAGCCCTTTTCGGCGAACAGATGGACGGTGGCGCGTCCGATGCCGCCGGCCGCTCCCGTGATTAGGACCGTCTTTTGCGATTGGTCAGGTGTTGCTGGAGATTCGGACATGATTTTCGCCTTCTTGAAAAAGTTTCGCAGTATTCCGCGTTCCTGGTGATCCTTTCAGGCATGCAAACTCTCGTCATAAGCCATCCCCAGCCCTTCGACCAAATTCCGGATGGTATTCCAGTGCACCCGTTCCCAGGCAGACGGGCTGGAATTGGCATTGTGCGGAGCCAGCAGGACGGCATCCATCCGCTTGAGGGGACTGCCGGCCGGCAGCGGTTCCTGTTCGAACACATCCAGGGCAGCGCCGCCAATGGTACCTGCATTCAATGCCGCCACCAGCGCAGCCTCATCTACAATGGGGCCACGCGCGGTATTGACAAGCACCGCCTCCTTGCGCATCAAGCCCAGCGTGTCGGCATTGATGAGGTGGTGGCTGGTCGGGTTCAAGTCGCAATTGATCGAGACAAAGTCGGATGCAGAAAGGAGCGCCGCCAGTGTGGTCATCTGGATGCCGGTCTCGGCGATGAAAACATGGTCGATCTCGACGATATCGTTCCCGATCACCTTCATCCCAAAGGCACGCGCCCGGCGGGTCAGCGTCTTGCCGATCGTGCCGACCCCAATGATTCCCAGGGTACACTCACTCAATGAACGGCCGGGCATCTTTTCCCACAAACCGGCTTTCATGGCTTTGTCCATCCAGGGTTGGCGGCGGGCAAACGCCAGCAGGTAACCCATCACTGTATCGGCCACCGGCAGGGTGAAGGCGTTGGTCGTCCGGCAAAGGCGTATCCCCAGGCGGCCGCAGGCGGCTGCGTCAATTGAATCGACACCGGTGCCCCACTTGGAGATGACCTTCAGGCGTGGAGCGCACATTTCGAGGACGTGCGCGCTGTAACGGTCGTCGCCGCAGATGGCTCCATCGAATTGACCGGCATATTCCAGCAGGTCAGCTTCTTCAAGGCGTTCGCGCACCCGCGCGGGCGTGATCAGGGTCAACCCGTAGTGTTCCAGCACCGGGCGGAAGCGGTGAATGGATGGGAGCATATAAGGGGCGGAAAAAAGGATGGCAGGCATATTTTTTTTATGAAATGCTGGTTTCAATTTTACCTATCCCGGCTTTCTGCAATGCAGCCACCGTGGATTGGATCAGACTCAATTTCTGACCGACGACACAACCGCATACTTCCAATTGCGCCATGGTCACTGACAACCCGCCGGGCAGATACAGCCCTTGCCTGGCCATTTGTGCCGACAATATTACCATAAATAAAAAAGGGTCAGGAGCGGTGCTGCATCAAAAAATCAGTAATGGCAAAGTCCAGTTCCTCGTCAATGTCCCAGGCTTCGGCAGCCTCCACTTCGAACATGCGCGGGTGTTCGCCCAGGCGGTTGCCGCGCCGCTCCAGGGTTGCGCGCGTAAAAATATAGATGCAGGAATTTTCTTCATAAACCGGTGGCAGATCCTGGGTCTGGAGCAGGATATTTGGATCATGGTTAATGGCATGCCCGTACTGGTCATACAGGCGGGTTTGCAGGCGCGTCACCGAGAAGAGCGAATCATGCTCCGGGTAACCGGCCAGGAAGGCCTGCAGCGCTTTCGAGATGGTCCCCGGGCGCAGCAGCGGGTTGGTGCTGTGAGTCTGGAGGTAGAAGTCCGCCTTAACCTGGGAGGTATCGTAAAGCAATATCTGATTCATTGAAATGGTATCGGCGCGTAAATGCGGCGGGCGCGGCAAGATAAGCACCTGCGGGAAATCCCGGCGCAGCCCTTCCATGACCGGCTCGGAATCGGTATCCACAACCACGCTGGATATCTCCGGGACCGCCAGCAGGCTTTCAATGATGTGCTGGTAGAGCGGCTTGCCCGCCAGGGGACGGTAGTTTTTACCCGGCACGCGCTGGCTGTGGTGACGCATGGGAACGAGGGCGGCAAAGGCGGTCATTCCGGCCATCCCAGGCTCTGGCATCGCGCCGCGGCCTGGTTGCCTTTGGTTCCGACAACCCAAGCAATAATTTTCATCTTCATAAAGCACCTTAAGCAGCTTGTCATTTTTAGGTCAAATATCAAGACCCATCCGCATGCCGAATCATACCATAACCGGTACCTCATGTTTTGGCAGCACACCGAAGGATGAAAATGTCGTGCATTACGCTCGTAGTGCATTACGCAGCGTAGCGGAGCAATGCATCTCCAGACCTATTTTCAAAGCAGTACCTTGAAGATATTGATCCGGCAAAATAGCTCCGTGATAAAATCCATTGCAAACCTATAATAAGGAGGCACACCATGGATGTTTTTGAAACGGTCCGAACTGTCCTGGCAGTCCGGGCTTACCAGGATAAGCCCATCCCGGCGGAGATCGTCCGCAAGATCGTTGAGGCAGCCTGGCTGACGGGCAGCAGCAAGAACGGCCAGCCGTGGCATTTCATTGTGGTGGAAAACCATGCGATGTTACAGAAACTGGGCGCGCTGGCACGCTACGGGCCGTATATTGCCCAGGCGCCGCTGGCCATTGTCGTCGTCATGGAGGAATCCCCCTACGCCGTCTCGGATGCCAGCCGGGCCATCCAATCCATGATCCTGACCGCCTGGTCGGAAGGGGTGGGGTCGAACTGGGTCGGCTTCCATGGCTTGGATGAGGTCAAGCCTCTCCTGGAGATCCCGGCCGGGATGGATGTCATGGCGATCATCCCCTTCGGCTACCCAGTCCAGGCGTTGGGCAAGGGCCGGAAGAACCGCAAGCCGCTGGATCAGGTGGCCCACCGCGAGCGCTTCGGGCAGCCCTTTGCCTGACCCGCTGCGCGCAAGCATACCATGGCTTTAAAATTCGAGCTCTGCCCCGAAAACTCCGGGGCAGAGCACATTTTTGCAACCAGTTAGGAATATCCCTTATCCGTTCGGCAGGAGCATGACCTTGCAGACCGGCTGGCCGCCTTTTTCAATTAATTCAATGCCTTGCTCCAATTGTTCGAGCGGCAACCGGTGCGAGACGAGTTTTTCCACCGCTATCCGCCCGCTCTTCAATAAGTCCAGCGCCTGGTAGGAATTGCGCAGGGACGTGTACGAGGAAAGGATCGTCAAGCCCTTGTGGAAGATCGGGAAGGCCTCCACATTCAGCTTTTGCCCGGCCGGCGGCACACCAAACAGCAGGACCTTCCCGCCCGGGCGGGCGAAATCCAGCGCCCGGTTCATGACCGCCAGCGCTCCGGTGGCATCCACAACCGCGTCATAGGCATCCCGATCCAGCTCATCCAGGTTGGTCAGGCTGCGCCCGGCGCCCAGGTCCATTGCCAGGGTGGCCCGCTGCGGATTTTTATCCACCACTTCCACCGATGCAGCGCCGTTCAGGCGCAAACCTTGCAGGAGCAGCAGCCCGATCGGCCCGGCGCCCAGCAGGAGCACCCGCGCGGCCATTGCAATATCAAGCCGTCCCAGCCCGTGCAGCACGCACGAGAGCGGTTCCATGAAAGCGCCCTGCTCGAAAGGCAGGTTGCCAATATCGAAGACCGCCTTTTCTGGAGCGCAGACGTATTGGGCCATCCCGCCCGGGCGGGTCACACCCACCGCCTGCCAGTGCAGGCAGAAGTTCTGGCGGTTGTTCAGGCAGTTAACGCAGTTGTCGCAGGGCAGGTTCGGCTCGATCGCCACCCGGTCGCCCGGTTTGAAACGGGTTATGCCGCTGCCGACCCGCTCCACCACCCCGGCGAACTCGTGCCCGGGGATGATCGGGTAGCTGCCCAGGTATTCCCCTTGGAAGATATGCACGTCCGTCCCGCAGATGCCGCTGGCCATCACTTTTACCAGCACTTCGCCCGCCGCGGGTTCCGGGATGGGCAGTTCCTGGGTTGCGATCTGCCGTGGTTGGAGAATGATTGACGCTTTCATGGGTGATTCCTCCTTTAGAAAATCATCGCCTCCACCGCCCTGAGTGCTAGCGTGGAGGCGCTTATCTTGAAAACCGGGTCTAACAGCGAGTGGTTATTAACCCGTCCTACCGGTTCAGTCTTCCCCTAATGACAGAATGGAGCGCAGCAGGCCGGCCAGCAGCACACCCAGTTGCACGCTCTTGCCGGGGGTGATGGCCAGTTGGGTGCCTTTCTGTTCGGCGCGCTTGGTCAGCAGGTAGGCTCCGATCAGGCCGGCCAGCAGCCCCAACACGCCGCCAATCACCAGCGTCTGGATCTTCCAGGTATTGTCGGGTTCGTTTTCTTCAGAAATGATGGCATTTTCTTCCATGGGAACATTCCTTTCTTCTGTCGGGGCAGGGTTTACCCCTGCCCTAGGCCCTGGGCAACGGCATGCGTTGCCCCTACGGTTTGAATATCGCTTCGAGCATGGCTCCGGCCTGCCGGACCCAGAGCACCGGCTGGGCAATCCCATCCGCGATCCTGCGCGCCCAGGTGGAGATCAGGACGAAGAAATCCTGCGCCTTGGCGGTATAACGTGGCGTGATTTGCAGCAATTTGGCAATGCCGTAGATCAGGCCAACCAGCAGGGCCAGCAGGAACAGGGCAAAGATCAGCATCGGGATGATCAGCCAGATGATCGAAACATCCCTCCAGGCGGGGGCGGAAGCGCCGGCGGCGGCCAGCCCGGCTGCGGCCAGAAGCAGCGCCGCCACCACCAGGAATGGCACCAGGATCTGCCAGACAAACTGGCGTTTATGGGCACGGACGGTTGGCGAGGGCAGCGGGCGTGGTGCGGTCATGCGTTTATTGTAGCATAAATGGAACCACCCGAAGGGTACAAACCTTCAGTTCATGGGGAATTGCCGGGGCAGGAAAAGGAAAGGGGCTGGGCGAGCAAGCTCGCCCAGCCCCCATATATAATCCTCTGGTCGTAAGAAAGAATTTACGCGCGGCCCATGGCATCCATGGCAGCCACAGCGGCCACCTGGACGATGGAATCCACCTCGTCGCCGATCTGCAGCACCTGGATGGGTGCGCCGGTGCCGAGCAGGATCGGTCCGATGGCCTTGGCATTGCCCAGGCGGGCCAGCAGTTTGTAGGCGATATTGGCCGATTCGAGCGACGGGAAGACCAGCACGTTGGCATTCTTGACCGCGCTGAACGGATAGCGCTCCTCGATGATCTCGGGCACCACGGCCACATCTGCCTGCATTTCGCCATCCACCACCAGGTCCGGGCAGTTCTGCTTGACCAGTTCGACCGCCTTGCGTACCTTGAGCGTGAGCGGGTGATCGGTCGAACCGAAGTTGGAGAAGGACAGGAAGGCGATGCGGGGTTCGAGTTCGAGTTGCTTGGCAAACTCGGCTGCCCGGCAGGCGATCTCGGCCAGGTCTTCCGAGGTGGGTTCGATGTTGACCGTGGCATCCGTGAACAGGAAGACCCGGTCATCAAAGATCATGATATACACACCGGTCACCAGGCGGGTGCCCGGGCGGGTGCGATGGATCTGCAGGGCGGGTTTGATGACTTCCGGGTACTCGTAGGTCAGGCCGGCCACGTAAGCATCGGCATCCCCCATTTTGACCATCATGGGGCCAAAGACGTTCGGCTCGCTCACCCGTTTACAGGCTTTCGGCTGGATCATGCCCTTGCGGGCGCGGAGTTCGTAGAAAGCTTGCACGTACTCATCGAAGCGCTCGAAGTTGTTAGGGTCAATGATCGCGCAATCCAGGTCGAGTGCCATTTCCTGGATCTCTTTCCGGATGATTTCCGGCCGGCCGAGCAGGATCGGGATTCCAATGCCTTCTTCCAGCACCTGGGCAGCCGCCCGGATGATCTTGGTCTCTTCACCTTCTCCGAAGACGATCCGCTTCTTCGGTTTGGCGGATTGGGCCTTATGCATGATGAAATAGCGGACGCGCGCCCCCTTGCCCTGCCGGTAAGCCAGTTGCTCGCGGTATTCGTCTATATCGATCTTCTTACGCGCCACCCCGGTCTCCATGGCTGCCTTGGCCACCGCGGTGGATTCCCACAGCATCACCCGCATATCCAGCGGCTTGGGGATGATGTAATCCGGGCCGAATTTCAGGCTGTCCACGCCATAAGCCCGCAGGACATAATCGGGCACATCTTCACGGGTCAGGTTGTAAAGCGCCTGGGAGGCGGCAAACTTCATCTCTTCATTGATGGCTCTGGCGCGTACATCCAGCGCACCGCGGAAGATGAAGGGGAAACCCAGCACGTTATTGACCTGGTTCGGGTAGTCCGAGCGGCCGGTGGCCACAATGACATCCGGGCGGGCTGCCTTGGCGAGTTCATACTTGATCTCCGGGTCGGGGTTCGCCATCGCACAAATGAACGGACGGTCCGCCATGGTCTTGACCATTTCAGGGGTGAGCACATTGGCGACCGAAAGGCCGTAGAACACATCCACGCCACGCACGGCGTCTGCCAGGGTCCGCTTGTCCGTATCCACGGCAAAGGCCTCTTTGTATTTGTTCATGCCTTCGGTGCGCCCTTTATAGATGACGCCTTTACTGTCGAGCATCATAATGTTTTCCCGCTTCACGCCCCAACGCATGGCCAGGTTGGCGCACGAAATGGCGGAAGCGCCCGCGCCCGAGATGACCATCTTGATATCGGCGTGTTTCTTGCCGACCACTTCCAGCGCATTTGCCAGGGCGGCCGACGAGATGATGGCGGTCCCATGCTGGTCGTCGTGGAAGACCGGAATATCCAGCATGCCCTTCAGCGTTTCTTCTATATAAAAGCACTCCGGCGCTTTGATATCTTCCAGGTTGATGCCGCCGAAAGTCGGGGAGATGGCTTTTGCCACCATGATGACTTCATCCGGATCGTGGGTATTCACTTCGATATCGAAGACATCCACATCTGCAAATCTCTTGAAGAGCACGCCCTTTCCCTCCATGACGGGCTTGCTGGCCAGCGCGCCGCGGTCACCCAGGCCCAGGATGGCCGTCCCATTGGTCAGGACGGCCACCAGGTTGCCCTTGGAGGTGTACTCGTAGGCTGCCTCCGGGTCCTTCTCGATATCCAATACCGGGACGGCCACGCCGGGCGTGTAGGCCAGGCTCAAGTCGCGCTGGGTATCCATCGGTTTGGTCGGTATGACAGCGATCTTGCCCGGCTTCCCATTCAGGTGATGATAATCGCGGGCTTCTTGATCAGTGACTTTCGGCATATGACCTCCATAAAGGGAAATATAAAATTAGGGAACATATTAATTATTGCACAGGTCATCCGGCGGAGATAGTTCCTTTTGTCACTAATATATTGAACGCCTGACCTTATCTATGCTGACAGCTTTCATCCTTCCTAAAATGGTACAATCGATCTTTGACCTGCGCATTAGAACTTGCCATGCCTTCAGGCATGCCTCTGAGACGAACCATAAATTATTATGCCCATCCTTACCGTAGAAGCACTTGACCCCAACGATCTGAATCATTACGTGGATTGGAATACACTTTCACGCGGGCAGCAATATTACCGGGAAAACCGCGTCCGTGTCACCAATTTTGATGGCGAATCGGCCACCTGCCTGGTGCGCGGCCAGCAGGGAAACTACATGGTGATCGTCACCGCCCAGCCCAACCGCAGGATTGGGTTATCCTGCAACTGCCTGCAGGCCACCAAGGCGACTTTCTGTAAACACATGATCGCGGCCGTATTGACGGTGCGCGATTACATAAAGCACGAGGCCGAAAGCCGTTGGCAGTACCGGCTTGGCCTGGCTTTGGCAGACTCCCCCAGGCGCGCCGGCAACCGGGGCCCACGCATCAAATATGTGGCCTTTTTTGGGTTGAACTCTGAAAAATTTGCCAATGGGAGCTACGAGTTTCGCCTGGTGCCCTTCAAGTTCAAGTTGCAGGATTGGTCCAAGGCCGGAGAGATGGAGGCTCTCCCGGATATGGAAGCCAGGAACCGCTTCCTGGACGAAAACCGCACCTGGGCCCGCCTGGCCGAATCAACCCCCAACAAGCTGGACCCGCGCGCCTGTTTCAACCTGCCCCAGGAAGGGGCGGAATTGTACAACCTGATGCTGCGGAACAACAATGGTTATTATCACTATGGCGTCACCGATTTCGGCCTGTTCCTGCCGCTGCTGGCGAAATGGAACGCCCTCGTATTCAACATCCCTGCGCGCAATACGTTCAAAGAGCGTCTCCAGTTAATAGCTGACCCCGTTACCATCGAGGGCGCCCTGGTTCGCGATGAAGCCAATTACAGCCTGCAAGCCGGCCTGCGTGTGAACGGCCAGGTCTTCACCACCGTCAAGAACAGCCTGCAGATCATTTGCCAGGATCCGGCCTGGGCGTTGGCTGGTAAATACCTGGTTCCCGTGGAGAACCCTGAAGCCTTGAGCCTGCTTCGATTCTTGCCGCTGGACATCCCACAAAAGGACGAAAAGGAATTCCGGGAGCAATACCTGCGCCTCATTGCCGAGCGCATCCCCGTGCAGGGCGATGTACTTTCCTGGCAGGACGTGGAATCGCCGCCTGTCCCGCGTCTCTATCTCAGCGATGCAGACGGCAAGCTGCACGCCACGCTCAGCTTCGGCTATGGCGACTATGAACTGGACGCCGACCCCAAAGCAAATTCCGTTGCAATGGTGGATGTGCCTGATTCGTGGGGCATGGTGCGCATCCACCGCCAGAACGACCAGGAGCAGGCGTATTACAACCTGCTGGTGGATGCCCATTATGGGCTGAAACGCGCCGCCCGCGAACTTGGCCCGGCTGCCTTTGAACTGCGCGCTCACACGCATCCTTTTGATTTCCTGCTCCACTCCATCCCTGCCCTTACCCAGGCCGGGTTTGAAATCTTCGGAGAAGAAAAACTCAAAGCCGGCAAGATCAACCGCTCCACTCCCACCATTTCGCTTAACATCACGTCCGGGCTGGACTGGTTCGATCTGGATGCCGTTGTGAAATTCGGGGAAGAACAAGTCTCCCTGCAGGATATCCGCAAAGCCATGAAAAAAGGCAACCGCTATGTCAAATTGACGGATGGCTCCATCGGGCAGATCCCGGAACAGTGGTTGGAGCGCTATAAACATCTTTTCGACCTGGCTGAGGAGACCGAGACCGGCCTGCGCGTCAGTGATTTCCATCTCCCGCTGGTGGATACCCTGCTGGAAGATTCCGAACTGACCCAGACACCCGCTGATTTCATTCAACGGCGGGAACGCCTGCATAATTTTGAAACCATCGCCTCACAGCCGATCCCGCAAGGTTTCACCGGCGAACTGCGTCCCTATCAGAAAGCCGGGCTGGACTGGTTGTACTTTTTACACCAATATGGCTTTGGTGGCTGTCTGGCGGATGACATGGGTCTGGGCAAAACCATCCAGGTGCTGGCTTTCCTCCAATCGTTGCGGGAAACCGGCCAGGTGCCTCGAACGGAGGCGGGAGCCTCCGCCTCGCTGCTGGTCGTGCCGAAAAGCCTGCCCACCAACTGGCAGCGCGAGTCGGCCCGCTTTACGCCCGCCCTGCGCTTCCTGGAATACATGGGCAACCTGCGCCAGAAGGATACTGCCGTCTTCAACAAGTACGATATCGTCCTGACCACCTACGGCACGATGCTGCGTGACATCGAACTGTTACGCACCTATCGTTTCCATTATGTCATTCTGGATGAGTTGCAGTCCATCAAAAACCCGCTCGCCCAGAGCGCCAAGGCTGCCCGCTTGCTGATTGCCGATCACCGCCTGGTTATGACCGGAACGCCGGTGGAGAATAACACCTTCGAGTTGTGGTCGCAGTTTGCCTTCCTGAACCCCGGCTTGCTCGGCAGCATGGATTACTTCAAGCGCGAGTTCGCCACGCCGATCGAGAGCCGCGCCAGCCAGGCGACCGCCGACCTGCTCCGGCGGCTGGTGTACCCGTTCATCCTGCGCCGGACGAAAGAGCAGGTGGCCCCCGAACTACCGCCTCGCACCGAGCGCATTATCTACATGGACCTGGAACCGGCCCAGCGCAAACTCTATACGCATACGCGCGAACGTTACCGCGCCGAATTACTCGGGCTGATCGAGAGCGAAGGCATGAACGATGCCCGCATGAAGATCCTGGAGGGCCTCTTGCGCCTGCGCCAGATTTGCATTCATCCCGTGCTGGTGGAGCCGGCCTACCGCGGCGAATTGGCCAAGTTCGAGATGCTCTTCGAGACCCTGGAAACCCTCTACGCTGAAGGCCACAAAGCGCTGATCTTCTCGCAGTTCGTGGAAACCCTCAAGCTGGTACGCGCCGAACTGGATGCCCGCAAATTGACGTATGCCTATCTCGACGGGAAGACCCAGGCGCGCCAGGTGCAGGTTGACCAGTTCCAGAATGACCCATCCATCCCATTCTTCCTGATCAGCCTGAAAGCCGGCGGCGTGGGCCTGAACCTGACCGCCGCCGATTATGTCATTCACCTCGATCCGTGGTGGAACCCCGCCGTCGAAATGCAAGCCGCCGACCGCACCCACCGGATCGGCCAGGATAAGCCCGTTTTCATCTACAAGTTCATCGCCCGCGATACCGTGGAGGAGAAGATCCTGCAGTTGCAGGAACGCAAGAAGGACCTGGTGGAACAACTCATCAGCGTGGAGGGGAGTTTCTTCAAATCCATCACACCCGAAGATGTAAATGTGTTGTTCAGTTGACAGACTCTAAAGATCGGCTTTTTGGGAATCGCCATGAAATAGGAGCAGATACGGGGGCCAGCCCCCAATTTACTTCCTCATCGGCAACTCTAAAAAAAACTAAAGATCTTTGAGACCTTGAGGGTCTCAAATGGTACAATCAACCCATGCCTGACCTGTTCGAACACGCCCTGCAGGAACGCATGAATGCCGAGGCGCCCCTGGCCGCCCGCATGCGCCCGCGCACCCTGGATGAGTACGTTGGACAGGAACAGATCGTCGGCCCCGGCAAGCTCCTGCGGCGCGCCATCCAGGCCGACCGGCTGTTCTCATCCATCCTCTTGTGGGGGCCGCCCGGCACCGGCAAGACCACCCTGGCCCAGGTCATCGCCAACCAGACCAAGTCTCATTTCGAAACCCTTTCGGCCGTGCTGGCCGGGAAGGCCGAGCTCAAGGACGTGATCGACGCCGCCCTCGAACGCCGGCGCCTCTACCAGAAAAAAACGATCCTCTTCGTGGATGAAGTCCACCGCTGGAACAAGGCCCAGCAGGATGCCCTCCTGCCCCACGTGGAGAACGGCACGTTCGTGCTGATCGGCGCCACCACCGAGAACCCGTATTTCGAGGTGATCGGCGCGCTGGTCTCACGCAGCCGTGTTTTCCAACTGCTTCCGCTGACCGGGGAGCAGACCGGCAGGATCCTGGACACGGCCCTGGCAGACAAGGAACGCGGCTACGGCACCCGCCGGGTCGTGCTGGCAGAAGATGCGCGCGCCCACCTGATTGACGTGGCCGGCGGGGATGCCCGCAATGCCTTGAACGCCCTCGAGCTGGCGGTCGAATCCACCCCCCCGGATGCCGCTGGCGTGATCCAGGTCACCCTGGAGGTGGCCCAGGAATCCATCCAGCGGCGGGCCGTGCTCTATGACAAGGATGGGGATGCCCATTACGATACCATTAGCGCTTTCATTAAGTCTGTGCGCGGCTCAGACCCGGACGCGGCCCTGTATTGGCTGGCAAAGATGTTGTATGCCGGGGAAGACCCACGTTTCATCCTGCGCCGCCTGATCATCCTGGCCGGGGAAGATATCGGCCTGGCCGACCCAATGGGCCTGGTGGTTGCAGCTTCCGCCATGCAAGCGTTTACGTTCATCGGCCTGCCGGAGGGCGTTTACCCGATCGTCGAAGCCACGCTCTACCTGGCGACCGCGCCCAAATCGAATACCGCCACGGCTTACTTCAAAGCCTTCGAGCGCATCGAGCAGGCCGGCGTGGGGAACGTGCCGACCCACTTGCAGGATGCCAACCGGGATGCGGTTGCGCTCGGGCATGGGCAGGGCTATATCTATCCACACATGTACGCGGACCACTTTATCGCCCAGCAATATCTCCCCAAGGAACTGTTGGGGACGTACTTCTACAAACCTTCTAGCGTGGGCTATGAGGTCGAAGTGGCCGACCGGCTGGCGCGCTGGCGGGAAGCCCAGCGGAAAGCCCTCGGCATCACCCGTCTCGAAGAGATCCCCGACCTGACCCAGGAACAGATTGACGAAATGAAACGGCACATCAAATAACATGCCCATATTGCTGCTCATCCGTCACGGGGAAAACGATTACCTCAAGACCGGCCGCATGGCCGGACGCTTGCCGGGCATCCACCTGAACCAACCCGGCCAGGAACAGGCTGCCGCGCTGGCCGAAAGCCTGAAGGCCTGGCCAATCAAGGCCATCCATGCCAGCCCGCTGGAACGCGCCGTCGAGACGGCCGAACCGCTGGCCCGGGCGCTCGGGCTGGCCATCCAACTCCACCCGTCCCTGATGGATACGGATGTGGGCGATTGGCAGGGTATGCCGCTCAAGAAGTTGCGCAAACTGCCGCTTTGGAAGCAGGTGCAGGAACAGCCCTCGCAGGTCCGTTTCCCGGGCGGGGAATCATTCCTCGAACTGCAGGAACGGCTGGTGCGGGAAATCGAGACCCTCTGCGCGGCCTATAAACGGAAGGATATGCTGGCGGTGGTTTTTCACGCCGACCCGATCAAGCTGGTGCTGGCGCATTTCATGGACATGCCATTGGATGCCTTCCAGAGATTGATGGTCGCGCCCGGCTCGGTTTCCATCCTGGTGCTTGGCAAATCCGGTGGAACCCTGGCCGGGCTCAACCTGCGGCCCCCGTTTGGGATGGGGAAGGGGAAGGGGTTGGGCTGACCGTGTAGAAGCCGGCCGGGGGGGTGGGGGTCTGTGCGATCAGGGATTCCTTGGCGAAGGGTGAGGCTGCCCAGGTGGGTGTTTGGGTGCTGGTGGGAGGCAGTTCGATCGGGGCTTCCTTGGCGCGCGGGGCAGGCGTCCGGGTGGGCGTCTTCGTCCGGGTGGGCCTGCGCGTTTTGGTAAGCGTGGGGGTTTTGGTCGGTCTACGAGTACGCGTTTCGGTACGGGTGGGGGTCGGCTTGCGTGTACGTGTTGGGGTGCGGGTGGGCGTAGGCGTTTTGGTACGGGTGGGGGTCCGGGTCGGCGTCAGCGTGGGAGTTTGGGTAATGGTGGGGGTATCGCTTGGCGTTGTGGTGACTGATGAGTTCTGTACCTGGCCGGAGTTGGGGCTGACCATCAACCCGGATGTATCCACGGCTTCGAAGTCATCGCCGGTCAATCCATCCATCTCGTGCAGAATGTCGTTGTTCCAGTGGCTATCGGGCGCGCCGGAGATATACCAGTTCGAGCCATTGTCGGCCAGGATGATCCCGTAGGTTTTCATGGCCTGTAAGATGACCTGCAGTTCAGATGGGTAGCCGGAAATATCATAGGAAGCTTTCAGGCGGAAACGCGCCCCCATGGGCGGGATCTGCGGGGAATCTGGATCGTCCGAGGTCAGGTGCCGGGCCGGCCAGATGTAACCGTTGGTCTGTGAAGCGGTAAAGCGGATGGCGTGGTTGATCTGGCCGCTCTGGATCTCCTCATAGCGCACCAGCCCCGGCAGGATCGGCAGGCCGGCGGCATCCGCCGAAGTCCAGCCGTCCGGGCGCAGGGCATTCGAGTTCAGGTTCCAGATCGCGCCGGAACCCGCCGACCACTTTCCACCGGAATGGCTGATATCGTAGATTTCATAAAGCGTGCAGGTGCTGCTATCCACGGCCAGCAGGTGATGGTCGCTGCCATATTCGATCAACGGGTTGGCCGGGATGGGGTAAGGCCCCTTATCGGACTCACTCGCATATTCAAATGAGATGGTATATTTTGGTGTGCTGCCATCCACAATATTATACGGGATGCCGATGGGGCCGCCGCCCGGGTCCGGCCATATCCCGGAGCCGAAATCCATGTGGAAGCTGGTGTCACGGCCGATGGAATTGACCCACTCGTCCGAATGGGGATCGACCGGCAGGGTATCCACGGGGGTATTCCAGATATTATCCGCCGGATAGATCGAACAGCCGCCAATTTGGGGGAGGTCAGCCAGGTCGCCCGGCGAGGCAGGCCGGGAGGGATTGAGCGACGAAATGAACCGCCCCGCAGCCCGGGCGGGGGGAACACCGGCAGATTGGGAGACCAAACCGGCCAGCACGAGCAGGCTTAACCCGATCCATTTGAACCGTGCAAAGACAATTTTGTATTGCATGTGTTCTCCTGTTGGTGTTCCTGAATACCAGCTCTGCCCTGGCGTAAAAGTCCCGCGTACTTTTCGCGGGAAAGCCAGGCGGTCGGCATGGTTTATCCGACTCTACCAGGATTCGCTTGTGAAAACAATCACACTTTTAGGGGATGGTTCCACCCCGGGAGAAAGAATGAACACCGGGGTTAATCGCCCAGGCACAATCGTTTCAACGCGGATTGGAGCACGCTCACGGCAAGTCGGTATTCTGCCAGGGAAAGATGCTCGTCCGGCGTATGGTCCAGTGCAGAATTGCCCGGACCGTAGGCCAGGGCCGGGCAACCCCAGGCCGGGGCGACG
The DNA here is from genome assembly GCA_963837875.1 of uncultured Chloroflexia bacterium. GTDB lineage: Bacteria > Chloroflexota > Anaerolineae > Anaerolineales > Villigracilaceae > UBA877. Next base: position 399,446 of record CAWIOV010000001.1, on the reverse strand, counting down.
ATGTTCATATCGGCCGTCCCGGTCTTGTGCAGGAACCCGGGCGTTCCGCCCGCAGAGCGGATGCCGGCCAGGAACCCCCGCACCAGCCGGTTATTCTTATCCGCCTGGTAGGCCGGGATGGGAAAACCGAGCGGCTGGATGGAAATGCCCGCAATGGCAGAGAGGACCGGGTCGTTCTGCAATTGCTGGTACCAGCGCTCGGGAGGCAGGTCCATGGGCAGGCGCGCGCCCACCTGCAGTTCGGCCCATTCCTCAAAGCCGTCCGCCCCGGAAGTCATGCCGCGCAGCGAAAGCTGGAGCTGGTCGAAGAGCTTTTCCCGGTCGAGGTTTAATAAGCCTGCCTTGGCGCACAGGCTCTGCCAGGCCTGGATGGCTGCTTCGCAGGCGCTTTCCGCCTGCCCGGCGGTATGCGAAAGCGAACGTTGCACGCGCACGCACGTCCAGGCGCTGCCCTTGTAACCGAGCGTGACCCGGTCCCAGCGGCTGGGCTCACCGATGATGGCAAATTCCGGCCGGTAGTGCGGCAGGATATGCCGTGCGCCGGGGGAATTGGCTTCTTCACCAACCGCTCCGATCACAACGATCTGCCAGCCGGGCAGAGCGCCGCTGGCTGCCACGGCATCCACGAATGCGCATAAGGGGCCTTTGGCATCCACCGAGCCGCGGCCGTATAAGAACATCTCGCCGGTATCGTCCCCCGGGATGGCCGGGGAAACGCGCACCGGGATCTCGCCGGGGACGGTATCAATGTGGCCCAGCAGGACGATCTGGCGGGCTCCATCGCCCATGACACCCACGGCATTGCCGGCTTCGTCGGCAAAGGCGCGTGTGAAATGCAAAGCCTCCATCCGGCCGACCAGGTAACCTACCGCCGCGCCTTCGTTGCCGGATGGGCCGTAGGTGGCTACAAGGTTGAATAGAGTTTCAGGGACCGGGTCTACAGCTTTCGACACAATAATTCACCTTTTCCGATGGGAACGATCATGGCATCCACCCTCTCATCCGAGAGGGCCCGGTCAAGCACCGGCTGCAAGGTTGCGCGGTGGTTAATGGCATTATCGGCAACCAGCCAGCCGCCCTTGACCAACCTGGGAATTACGGCTTCGTAACATGCGGCGTAGATTTCCTTCTCGGCATCCAGGAAACAGAAGGCAATCGCAGGGTGCTGTTGGAGATATTGCAGAGCATCGCCTTGCACCAATTGTACCGTCTCTTCCACCTGGGCGTACCGGAAAGTTTCCTGAGCCAGGCTGGCTTTTTCCGGCAGGATCTCATAAGTGGTCAGGCTCCGCCCGCGCTGTTCACAGGCGATGGCCAGCCAGAGGGTTGAATATCCCGCGCTGGTGCCGATTTCGAGAATATCACCTTCCGGAGCACCGGCAGCCAATAACGCCAGGAACCGGCCGGTTTCGGGCGGGATCTGGCGCAAACGCTGCAAAAGGGGCGTTCCATCTTCCCGGTCCCGGGCATCCACCTGCTCCAGGTATTGCATGCGTTTCAAAATGGACGGACGGATTGAATGGAACACAATACTACGCTCCTATAGATGCGCGCAGACGGCCCGGGTAAACTGCATCGTTGTAGCCGAGCCACCCAGGTCGGCGGTGCACAGGCCGCTTGCCAGCGTATCCAGCACTGCCTGGCGCAAACGCCCGGCAGCCTCCGGCTCACCCAGCCCTTCCAGCATGAGCGCGGAGGAGAGCAACGCGCCGACCGGGTTGGCAATGCCCTGCCCGGCAATATCCGGGGCGGAGCCGTGCACCGGCTCGAAGACCGGCGTTCCCCGGCCAATATTGGCCGAGGGCGCCACACCCAGCCCCCCCACCAGCGCGCTGGCCTCATCTGAAAGAATATCACCGAACAGGTTGGTGGTGACCAGCACGTCAAAAGATTGCGGGGATTTCACCAATTTCATGGCGGCTGAATCCACCAGCAATTCGTTCAGGCTGATGGCGGGGAATTCCGCCGCCACTTTCAGGGCGCATTCGCGGAACAAGCCATCCGTCAGTTTCAGCACATTGGCTTTATGGACAACCGTCAGTACCGGCGGCTTGCCGCGCCGTCCGGCGCGCTGCATGGCTTGTTCGCAGGCCACGCGCACGATGCGCTCACTCCCGGTGCGTGTGATGACACGTTCAGCAATGGCCGTATCGCCTTCACGGTGTTCACGCCCGCTGTACAGGCCTTCGGTATTCTCACGCACGATCAACAGGTCAATGCCGGGACGTGAATAAATACCCGGCAGGGAAAAGACCGGGCGCAGGTTGGCAAACAGGGTAAACTCCCGCCGCAAAGCCAGGATCGGGCTGCGGTACCCGCTGACAATGCTGGAGGGCGACGAGGTGGCGCCGAACAACACCGCATCGGACTTGCGGACGAGCGCCAGGGTGGCTTCCGGCAGGGCCGAACCGTGTCGCTCGAAACACCCAAACCCGGCTTCGGCTTCCACGAAGGCCAGGTCCAGTCCCATGCCCAGCAGCACCTCGGCGGCCGCAGGAACGACTTCCTGGCCAATACCATCCCCGGGAATAAGGCAGATGGTGTGCATCAGTGGCCTCTGGCCATTTTGACGTACGCCACCAACCCGCCCGCCTGCAGGATGGCGCATACATTGGGCGGGAAGGCCGGGAAGGTGAAATCCCCGGCGGGCAGGTGGATCACACCATTGGCGAGGTCCACCTGCACCGGGTCGCCGGGACGGGCAGCCGCGACAGCTTCGGGACAGATGATGGCCGGCACACCCTGGTTGATGGCATTGCGGTAAAAAATGCGCGCGAACGATCCGGCCACCAGCGCCCCCACGCCCTTGTATTTCAGGCAGGTGACGGCCTGCTCACGCGAACTGCCGCAGCCAAAATTACTACCGCCAAAGACCACGTCACCGGGCCGGACGGCTCCTGCAAAAAGCGGGTCGAGGTCTTCCAGGGCATGTGCGCCGATCTCTTCCGGAGTGGTCAATGTGTAGGTGTACTTGCCGGGGAAGATCTGGTCGGTATTGACGTTATGGCCATACTTCCAGACTTTTCCGCCCGGGAGCGCTTCAACGCAGGGTTCGCGAACGGACCCAGCCGGTTCCGGGCCGCTGGGCGGGATAGATTTTTTCGATCCATTCCCGTCAGGCTGGCGCTCTTTCATGATCATGGCCGGGCTCGCAGGGATTGGCCGGGTATGCGGCAAGCCTGGATCCAGTTCGGCCGGACCGCCGATCCGCCCCAAGACGGCGCTGGCCGCCACAACAGCCGGAGCCGCTAGGTAGATGGATGCATCGGGTTGGCCCATCCGGCCTTTGAAGTTGCGGTTGGCGCTGGAGATGACCACCTCCCCGACGGCGGGGATGCCCAGGTGGTTGCCCATGCAGGGGCCGCAGCCGGGCACGCCGATGCTCGCTCCGGCCGCGATGAACACATCCAGATAGCCTTCCCGGAGTGCATCCCGGTAGACCTGGTTGGAGGCCGGGATGATCAGCAGGCGCGTCCCCGGGTGGATGGATCGGCCGCGCAAGACCTGTGCAGCCGCAGCCAGGTCCTCCAGGCGGCCATTGGTGCAGGTGCCGATGAAGGCCATATCCACGGGTTGCCCGGCAACCGCCGAGAGCGGCTGGACGTTATCCACGCTGTCAGGGCAGGCCACCAGGGGTTCGAGCCGGTCCAGGTGCAGGTCGTATTCGGCCGCGTAAGTGGCCCCATCGTCGGGATAGATGGCGCGCGCCTCGATCTGTTGGCGGGGAATGCCGGCCCGGTTGTCCAGGAAATCGAAGACGGCCTGGTCGGGCGGCAGGTAGGCATTCTTGACCCCGATTTCCGCCATGGTATTGGGGATCACCATGCGGCTTTCCAGTGACAGGCTGCTGACGCCCGGCCCGCCAAATTCAAGCGAATAATACAGGCCGCCATCCGCGCCCAGGATCTTGCTGACTTGCAGGCACAGGTCTTTGGCCGTCACCCCCGCCGGCAGTTCGCCGTACAGGTTAATGCGCAGGCTTTCAGGGACGCGCAGCCAGAGGCTGCCGGTTTCCCACAGGGCGGCCACTTCGGTCCGGCCCACGCCGGCGGCGAAGGCTCCCAGCCAACCGGCATGGGTTGTATGGCTATCCGCACCCAGGATCAGATCACCGGGTAAGGCCAAACCCTCTTCGGAAAGCACCTGGTGGCAGATACCGCGCCCCACTTCGAAGAAGTACCCGATGCCCTGCGTCTTCACGAAGAGGCGCGTCTCGGCGTGGTTTTGGGCATGCTTGGGGGTTGGCGGCGGCGAGGCATGGTCGAGCACAACGCACAACCGTTCCGGGTCCGCCACCTGCTTGGCTTCCAGTTCATCATAGAAGATATGGGCGATCGCGGCCGTATTGTCGTGGGACAGGATCCGGTCAGGCCGGGCGATCAGGATATCGCCGGCGTGGCACTCATCCAACCCGGCGGCGCGCGCCAGGGCTTTTTCAGCGAAGGTTTGGGCAGCCATGGGCTAGGCCTCCTGCGATTTGGATAATTGGATATTGCGCTTATCCATGCGCTGGACGATCTGCGAGGCGCCGGTGGGGACGCTGGCAAGTTTTTCGAGATGAAATTCATCTCTGGCAATGCGCAGGAGCAGATCGGTGGCGGAAATATCGCCGTTCAATTGGTGGATATTATCTTTAAAATGGGCCGTCACTTTGCGGGCAGTCTCCTCGTCGATGTCGAAATAATTGATTTCCTTCAGGAAGTAGTGGACAACGTTCCAGCCGGAGAGCGGGCCGAGCAGGATGTCCTGTTCGCTGACGCCGAACAGGTCCAGCGGGTGGGCCTCATAGGAAACGGAATCGTTCAGGACTGCGCCCTGATGGACGCCCGCGGTATGGGTGCGGTTGGTCAGGCTGACGGGTTCCTTGGGCGGTACAAGGGTTTTGAGTTTGTCGGCCATGGTAACGTTGATCGGATAGGAACTGCGCAGGGTGTACCCCTCCAAATAATCGTACTGCTGGTCAATGAACAGGTTAAAGAACAGCGAGGTCATGGAAGTAATGCCTGAACGCTCCCCGATGCCCAACAGGGTGGTGTCGACGAACTGCGCCCCGGCCAGGATCGCCTCGATGGTATTCATCAGGGCCAGGCCGCGATCGTCGTGGAAATGCACTTCGAGCGGCGTATGCGGGTACCGTTCGCGCAACGCACGCACGCGGCTCGCCACCACCGGCGGGCGGGCTACGCCAACGGTATCCGGCATACCCAGGCGGTCCACATATTCCACCAGCGGATCATAGACACGGAAGAGCGGATCCAGTTGGGTGCGGAAAGCGTCTTCGCCGCTGAAGCGCAGGGTCAGCTCGGGGTGGTTGCGGTGCACATCCTCCAGCAAGGTGCGGGCGCTGGTGATGATTTCTTCCACGGTCTTGCCGTGGTTGAAGGCCTGCGACTGGGGCGAGGTGCCGAAGTAAAGGTTCAACCCGTCGAAACCGGCATTGATGGCTGCCTCGACATCCTTGGGATGGCAGCGCACGTGCGCCAGCAGGAAGGTATACCCTTTCTGGACGACCAGTTCATCCCGCACGGCCTTGATCGCCTGGATATCTTCGGCCTCCCGCGAACTGACGTTGGGGGCAAACATTTCCACAAATTTGACCCCATATAGGATCAGGCTGCGCACGATCTCCTGTTTATCCTGAATAGTGAAGTAATACTTGTAATGATCGTGCAAGAGGGAAGTCTGCTGGCCCTCGCGCAAAGAACTGTCTACAATTTCGAGAGGCCGGCATTGGTAATGGTGAAACCAGTCATCGATGGGTAATGCATTCATTTTAAAACCTCGTTCAAGGCCGCAACGACGCGGTCCAATTGTGTTCGGGTGATCACCAGGGGCGGTAGCAGGCGGATGGTGGTCAGCCCGGCGTTGAGTGCCAGGACATGCTGGTCCTGCAAGGCCTGCAGGTAAGGCGCTACTTTTTGCTTGAGTTCTATCCCGACCATCAGCCCCAGCCCGCGCACTTCCCGGATCAGCGGTGATGGGATGGATTTCAATTCTTCCATCAGGTAACCGCCCTTGGCGGCTGCCTGGCCGGGCAGGTCTTCTTCTTCGATGGCGGTTAGCGCGGCCAGGGCAGCCGCGCATGCCAGTGGATTGCCGCCGAAGGTGGATCCATGCAAGCCGGGGGCCAGGTTCTTGACCGAATCGCCGAACAGCACGGCTCCCATTGGCAGGCCGCCCGCCAGCGATTTCGCCACGCAGACGATATCGGGCGTAATGCCGGAGTGCTGGAAGGCGAACATTTTCCCGGTGCGTCCCAACCCGGCCTGTACTTCGTCGAGGATTAACAGGGCCCCGCGTTCCGAACAGATGCGCCGGGCGGCCTGCAAATAAGCCGGATCGGCCGGGTAGACGCCGCCTTCGCCCTGCACTGCTTCGAGGATCACGGCTGCAACCTGGTCCGTAACGGCCGCTTCCAGGGCTTCGATATTGTTGTAGGGCACATGGCTGAATCCGGGCACGAGCGGCTCGAAGGCTTCCTTGTATTTTTTATTATAGGTGGCCGAAAGCGCTCCCATGGTCCGCCCATGGAAGCCGCGCATGGCCGCGATCACATCCTTGCGCCCGGTGGAGAGGCGCGCGAACTTAAGCGCCGCCTCGACTGCCTCCGTACCGGAGTTGCAGAAGAACACCTTGTCCAGCCCCGGGACGAGGGCGGTGATTTTTTCCATTAAAGCGGCCCGCTTGTCGTTATAGAAGGTTTCGAAGAGCGTCACCAGTTGCGTGGATTGCTCCGCGATCGCCGCTGCGACTTTGGGGTGGGCGTGGCCCAGGTTCGCCACGCCGTGGCCGGCCGCGCAATCAATATATTCGATCCCGTCCGCGTCCCACAGGGAAGCGCCCTGTCCGCGCACGAAGATGATCGGCTGTTTGGTATACAGGCCGGAGGTATGCTTGTTCTCACTCGCGATAATATCCATGGATTTTCCTTTACCTAATTCATCACTCATCATTCGATTACCGTTCCACTACCATTGAGCGCGCCCAAAATGGGATTCTTCCCCCTCCCATCGGCAATGATGACGCGCCCCACGCCACCCTGCAGCGCTTCCTGGGCCCCCAGCACTTTCTTCTTCATGCGCCCTTCGGCATAATGCAGGGCGTCTTCAAGTTTTTGTCTGGAAAGAGTATGGATAAGCGTGCTCTCATCCGGGAAGCTGCGCATCAGGCCGGGTACATTGGTCAGCAGCACCAGGGTGTCCGCTTGCAGCGCGGCTGCCAGCATGGCGGCCGCCCGGTCCGCGTCCACATTCAGGGCTTCGCCGGTCATGCTGGCAGCCAGCGGGGCGATCACCGGCAGATAGCCTGCCTCCAGCAAGGTCTGCAAGAGTTGGGTATTGATGGTTTCGATCTTGCCGGTGTAATCGTCCCGGATGACCTTGCGCTTGCCGTTCTCGATGCTCTGGATGGTATCCTTGCGGGTGGCAGCCATCAGACGGCCATCCAGGCCGCTCAGGCCGAGCGCGTTGACGCCCAGCCGCTGGAGGCTTTCCACCAGGAGCGTGTTGACCTTGCCATTCACGGCCATGGCGAAGATCTCCAGCGTGCGGCGGTCGGTATAGCGGGAGCTGTACCCCGAAGGGGAGGTGATGAAACGCGCCGGGTAACCGACCGCCTCGCCCAACTGGTTGGCCTCCGCCGAGCCGCCATGGACCAGCACCAGGCGCTGGCCCTGGGATAGCAGGGTCGCCGCGTCCTGGCAGATGGCAGAAAAGTCCACCCCCTCCGTTCCACCCAGCTTGATCACAATAATAGGTTTATTCATTAAGTATTCCTCACGTGCACCAATAAAAGCTGAACCACCATTCATCATTTACTATATCGGGTGCAGCCCTGCGAATTCCAGTCCAAGCGTTTCGTCGAAGCCCAGCATCAGGTTCATGCACTGGACGGCTGTGCCGGAAGCGCCTTTCATCAAGTTGTCGATCGCGCAGATGGAGATAACGTGGCCGGTGGATTCATCCAGGTCGAAACCCAGGTCGGCGTAATTCGAGCCTGCCAGCACTTTCGGCTCGGGAACCCGGTAAATGCCGCGCTGTTCCTTGACGATGCGGATGAAGGGGTTTTCTCCCGCTACGCCGCGGTACGCCTTCCACAGGTCCTTGGTGGCTACCCCCGCCTTGACGGTGGCGTGGGCGGTTGCCAGGACGCCCCGTACCAGGTCAACCGAGGTCATGGTCAGGCTTGCGTTTGTCAGGCCGAGCTCCTGGATGACTTCGCCGGTGTGACGGTGTCCGTAGGCGGAGAACGTGCGGATCACACCCGACCTTTCAGGGTGGTGCGTACCGGCATTGCCTTCCGCCCCGCCCTCCGAGGAACCCACCTTGAGCTCAACGATGACCTGTTTCTCCATATCCAGCAGGCCGGCTTTGACGAGCGGCAGCAGGGCCAGGTTGCAGGCAGTCGCATTACAACCCACGCCGCTGGCGTAATGGGCGCCGCGCAATTCGTCCCGGTGCAGTTCGGGCAGGCCATAGACGAATTTTTTCAGCCATGCCGGCGCCGCGTGGGGCGAACCATACCAGCGTTCATACTCTTTCGGATCGTGCAGGCGGAAGTCGGCCGATAGGTCAACAATACTGGGAGCCAGGGCCGCGAACTGTTCAATTTTGTGCTGGGCAGTCCCATGCGGCAGGGCCAGGAAAAGCAGGTCGACCGGCCCCACGTTCTCCGGGTCGGTGAACTTGAGCGCAGTCTGCTTGCGCAGGTTGGGATGTACCTGGTAAACATATTCACCCAGGTGGCTGCGGCTGGTTACCTGGGCCAGCTCGATCTCCGGGTGGGCCAGCAGCAGGCGCAGGAGTTCCCCGCCGGTATAACCGGACCCGCCAACGATGGTGGCTTTGATCATGGGTCAGCCTCTCATCCTTTCCGGGTGGCCATGTCCAGCGTGTATCCCACAATGGTATCGGCTATGTCGATCCCACTCAGGGGTTGGACCGTATGGAATTCCATGGTGTGGTTGACCTCGTTGACCAACATGCCCCGGTCGGGATCTTCGATCACATCCACGGCCAGCACGCCCCCGCCAACGGCCTGGGCCGCCTTCAGGGAGACCTCTGCCAGTTCCGGCGTGACCGGGCACAGTTCCCCTTCGCCGCCTCGGGCGGTATTGGTGATCCAGTGGGCGGATTTGCGATAGATGGCAGTGATGACCTTGTCACCCACTACCACGGCGCGGATATCCCGGCCGGGTTTTTTGATGTATTCCTGGATGTAAAAGACGGAATGCTGCACCGATCCGAGCGTGGCTTTATGCTCCAGGATGGCCTCGGCGGTGTCCCGGTCGTTGACCTTGGCCAGCAGCCTGCCCCAGGAGCCGATCACCGGTTTGAGCACCACCGGATAGCCCATCGCCTCGATGGTCTCCAGGGCCGATTTGGGCGTGAAAGCCACCCGGCTATGCGGCTGCGGCACTCCGGCCCTGGCCAGCAGGGCCGTGGTGATCAGCTTGTCGCCACACGCCTCGGCCACTGCGGCCGTGTTGACGGTGGGAATGCCCCAAATATTAAAGATGCGGCAGACGTACAGGCCGTTGGTGTAGCTGATGCTGCGTTCCAGCAGGGCATCGTACTGCCGCCAGGGCTCGGGATTGTCCAATTCGAAATGGACCAGCCGGTCATCCAGGCGTTCGTAGTCTATGCCGCGCCGCTCCAGGGCAGCAAAGATCCATTTCTCTTCCACGCGCACGCGCGAAAACAGGACGCCGATGCGCAGGCGTTTGGATGTCATACCCGTTGGGTGCATCGCGTTACTCACCCCAGTCTTCCTGCTCCATCGGAGCCAGTTCGACCGTGGCAGGGTCCAGCGAGGTGATTTCCAGGTCCACACCGCAATCCGGGCAGACGATGATTTCGCCGGATTCCACCGAGTCTTCCAGGGTGATTTCGGCTCCACATTCAGGACAAGTTACAGCGTTCATGGTTGTTCTCCTTTGGTATTGGTTAATGGTGAATAAGGTTGGGCGGTTGCAGGATTATTACTCCGGTTTCCCGTTCTGCATCCTGGTTTTTGCATTCTGCAATTGAACTTGGACAGCTTCCACAGCCGTACCGCCGATGGCGTTCCGCCGGGCAATGCTATGCTGCGGGTCGAAAACAAGGCCGACGTCTGAGCCGATCAGCGGGCTGAGGCCGTGGAATTCCTGCGACGATAATGTATCCAGCGGCTTGCCCAGCTTGCCGGCCAACTGGACCGCCTGGCCTGCGATGGTATGCGCCTGGCGGAAAGGCATGCCCTTCTGGACCAGGTAATCGGCCAGGTCGGTGGCCATCATGCCGGGGTCAATGGCGGCCCGCATCCGTTCGGGGTGCAGGCGCAGGCTCTGCAGGGCGCCGGCCAGGACAGGCAGGATGGCCATCAGGGTATCGTACGCATTGAAGACCGGCAGCTTGTCTTCCTGCAGGTCCTTGTCATACGTGGAAGGCAGGCCCTTGAGCGTGGTCATCAATCCCGTCAGGTAGCCCAGCAAGGTGCCGGCCTTGCCGCGCGCCAGTTCGAACACATCCGGATTTTTCTTCTGCGGCATCAGGCTGGAACCGGTCGAGAAGGCCTCCGAGAGTTCGAAGAAGCCGAACTCGGCGCTGGAGAACAGGACGACCGCCTCCGCCAGTTTGCTCAAATGGGTGCCGGTCAGGGCTGCAAAGAAGAGGAACTCGGCCACGAAATCCCGGTCGGAGACGGCATCCAGGCTGTTGGGGGCCGGCTGTGAAAAACCCAGCCGCTCGGCCAGCGCCTGGCGGTCCACCGGGAAGGAGGTACCCGCCAGTGCGCCCGAACCGAGCGGCAGGCTGGCCGTGCGTTCGCGCGCCTGGAGCAGGCGTTCCCGGTCCCGCTGGAGCGGCCAGAAGTGAGACAGCCACCAGTGGCCCAGTAGGATCGGCTGGGCGCGCTGCAAGTGGGTGTAACCGGGCAGCAGGAGGTGCAGGTCGGATTCGGCCCGTTCGATCAGGGCGGTTTGCAGGCCCTGCAAAGCCAGATCCAGGTCCTGGATGGCTTCGAGCAGCCACAGGCGCAGGTCGGTGGCCACCTGGTCGTTGCGGCTGCGCCCGGTGTGGAGTTTCCCGGCCAAAGGTCCGACCAGTTCGCCCAGGCGGCGTTCCACCGCAGTGTGTATATCCTCGTCGCTTTCCCGAAAGGCGAACTCCTGGCTTTCGAATTCGCCCTGGATCGCCTTCAATTCGGCGCAGATATGTGTGCATTCGTCAGAGCTCAGCACACCCGCCTGTTCCAGCCCTTGCGCCCAGGCGATGCTGCCGCGCACATCCTGCAGCGCCAGCCGCCGGTCGAAACCGAGCGAAGCGTTCAAGGCCCAGGCTTGCGGGTCAAGCTTTCCGGTGAAACGGCCGCCCCATAAAGTCATGCTGGTATCCTCATCAATGATCCCTAATCCCTCTTGAAGCGCGAATAATCCGGCTTGGGCATATTCAGTCCCGAGATTGGCAGGCCATTCAGGGCGCGCACTTTCAAGGGCAGGCCGTACAGGTGGATAAAGCCCTCGGCGTCGGACTGGTCATAGACGTTTTCCTGCCCGAACGTGGCAAAATCTTCGCGGTACAGGCTGAAGGGACTCTTGCGCCCCACCGGGATGACGTTGCCCTTGTACAGTTTCAGGCGTACGAAGCCGGTGACGGGGCCTTGCGTGCTGTCCATGAAAGCATCCAGGGCTTCGCGCAGGGGCGAGAACCACATGCCGTTATAGACCAGTTCGGCGTATTTGAGCGCCAGCGTATCCTTGTAGTGCAGCGTGTCCTTGTCCAGCACGAGCGATTCCACTTCCCGGTGGGCCGCCATCAGGATGGTGCCGCCGGGAGTCTCATAGACGCCGTGGGATTTCATCCCCACCAGGCGGCCTTCCACCATGTCGGCCCGGCCGATGCCGTGCGTGCCGCCCAGGCTGTTCAGGCAGGCGATCAGGGTGGCCGGGGAGAGTTTTTCCCCGTTGATGGCTACCGGCGTGCCGGACTCGAACTCGATTTCGATATAGGCGGGCTCGTCCGGCGCATTTTCGGGGGCGGCCGAGATCTGGAACATCGACTCCTCAGGCTCCTGCCAGGGGTCTTCCAGCAGGCCGCCTTCGTGCGAAAGGTGCCACAGGTTGCCGTCCCGGCTGTAGATGGATTTCAACGTGGCCTTGACCGGCACATTATGCGCCTTGGCATAGGCGATGGCGTCTTCGCGCGAGCGGATCTCCCATTCCCGCCAGGGAGCGATGACCTTCAGGCGCGGGTCGAGCGCCGTATAGGTCAGCTCGAAGCGCACCTGGTCGTTGCCTTTGCCGGTCGCCCCGTGCGCCAGCGCATCCGCGCCGACTTCGTGGGCCACTTCCACCTGGTGCTTGGCGATCAGCGGGCGGGCAATGGAGGTGCCCAGCAGGTATTTCCGTTCATACACCGCCCCGGCCCGCAGCATCCGGAAGATATAATCTTCGGCCAGTTCCTCGCGCAGGTCATGCACCACCAGTTGGCTGGCGCCACTGGCGATGGCCTTGGCTTCCAGGCCGTCCATCTCGTTACCCTGGCCCACGTCCGCGGCGAAACAGACCACTTCGCAGCCATAATTCTCCTTCAGCCAGGGCACGATCACGGAAGTGTCCAGTCCGCCGGAATAGGCGAGTACCACTTTCTTGACGTTCGGTTTTAACATGCTATTCTCCTTAACAAATGATCTGAACTTGATCCCTGCAGCAGGATCAAAAAGCATCATTCCAAAAACTTGGGGAGTGGGTGTGCGGGCGAACCCGCCGCCCGCACACACCCTATCTTCCCCTTCATTTTGAGAAGATACAACAAAAAAGCCCTCCTGGGGAGGAGGGCTTGGGTTACTTGTGTTGCGCCTGCACGTCTATTGAATTGCAGATAAGCTCAAAGAACCATCCTTCCCACTTGGGGGGATAGCTGAGGACGACGGGCGCGCGGTGACTTCAGGATCAAACTTATTGCTGACATATTGGGTCGGTTTATATCATGCCTGTCTGGAAGTGTCAAGGAATTTGTCTATTCCAACCAGGGGTTTCTTAAAGTCGCGGACTTGAACAAAAAGACCTTCTCCGGTAAATTTGGAGTGTCACCACCAAATTCGAACCGAGGAAGGTCAAGATGGAGTGTAACACAACTGGATTTATTTTTGATGCCGGTAGTTTGTATCATTATTTTCAAGGGTTACTCGATGTTCGCAAGAAACGAGGCAGACGATATAACCTGTCAATCATTTTGTTGGTTGTGGTTTTGGCGAAACTGTGTGGTCAAGATACACCTTACGGGATCGCAGATTGGGCAAAGAATCACAAGGAATGGTTGTGTGAAGTTTTATCGCTGAAATATTCGAAAATGCCACACCACAGTACATATCGACGTATTTTGGCGAATTATGAATGCGAACTGGAGCGGGTTGTCACTCCTTTTCTGAAACAATTGGCTGAGAAAAAACAGTACCAGCTGATCGTCATTGATGGAAAAACCGTCCGTGGCACTATCACACCCGAAGATCCATTCGGCCTGCATCTCTTGACTGCCTATTTGCCAGAGACAGGCATCGCTTTGAAGCATTTGCCGGTAGAAAAAGAGAAGGAAAACGAGATTGTGATCGCTCCAAAACTGCTGGCGAGCTTTAATTTACAGAACAAAATCGTTCTTGGAGATGCGATGCAGACCCAAAGAGCATTATCGAGCCAAATTGTGGATGCAGAAGGCGACTTTGTCTGGATCGTCAAAGACAACCAACACAATTTACGTCAGGCGATCGAGTTGTTGTTTGCTCCTGAGAAAGCCAGGCCCGGACAGGGCTGTCCAGCGCAGGATTTCCAAACCGCTAAAACGATCGACAAGGATCACGGACGATTGGAAGAGCGTACCATTACAGTAAGCAGTATGTTAAACAACTACCTGGATTGGCCCGGGTCCAACAAGTATTCAAAATGGAGCGCCGCTTTACTCATTCCAGCACTGGCAAAACCCATCAAGAAACTCAATTTGGTATCACCAGTCTACCAGCAAAAGAGGCGAACCCGGAAAGAATGCTCGCACTGGTTCGCTCGGAATGGGGCATCGAAAATGGGTTGCATTATCGCCGCGATGTTACTTTTCACGAAGACAAAACCAGGATGACACGCAAAACGATTGCTCGTTCGATGGCGATCATCAATAACCTGGTCATCGCCCTTTTGAATATGCAAGGCTTCTCCAATCATGCCCAAGCCAGGCGCTTCTTCGATGCCAAGCCTGCATGCGCTCTTACCCTTATTTCACGACTTTAAGAAAGCCCTGCTATTCCAACCAATTCAACAGCCGCAGCCCGCTGACGCGCTTGAAATGCCGGGCGTTATTGGTGAGCAGCACCGCATCGGTTTCGATGGCAATGCTGGCAATTTGCAGGTCCAGGTCGTCCAGCGGCTCGCCTCGGGTTTCCAACTCCGCTTTCAACATCCCGAACCGCCGCCCGGCCGCCTCATCGAAGGGCAGAATGCTCAACGCTGCAAGGAGCACTTCCAGGCGGGCCAGGTTGTCGTCCCGGTGTTGCGAACGCTGCGCGCCATGGGTCAATTCGGCCACGCTGATCGCCGTGGTTGCCAGTTCCTCGCCAGGAGCGACGTGCTGGCGCAGGTCCAGGCGCTTGCGCAGGATGGCTATGCAATGGTCGCTATCCAGCAGGTTCATAATTCAACCTTTGGCCTGCTGGATGGGCGCAGGCGATTTTCCTTTACCGCCTCTTCCAGGTCCGCCAGCTCGTCTTCCTCCTGCCATAATCCATACGCGGCCATGGCAGGGTGCGCCTCGCCCGCCGCGATGCTTTCCAGGATTTCCTTGGATTGCCCCAGGCTTTGCGCCAGCCGTCGCACGATTTCAGCGGAACGTTCCAGGCGCGCCAGTTCCCCCGCGCCGATGATCGCAGCCAGCGGGCGTTCCCGCCGCAGGATCACAAATCGTTCGCCGCCGGCAGCTCGGGAAAGGAATTCCGAAAAATGGCTTTTGGCATCCGACATATTTATATTTTCCATTTCAGCCTCCAAACTGGTCATTATGACCTGTTTCTATTATAACATGATCCAGCCTTTGACTGCATTTAAAATACAAAACTGACGCTTACCTTGGCCATAATTTTTCCGCCTTTCTTGCTTGCCAGGCACATCTCTCCGCGTGTACACTGGCTAGGCTCGCTCCAGCGGATCTGTTTCAAGAGGGAGAACGTCAAAAGTGCCGTTACCGCCTTGACCTTTACGGGCATGGGGCCTAACACCGGCTCCAGCAGACAGCGGCTCCTCCGCTCCGCGCAGGCGCATTTTGCTAGAATATGCAATAATAGTTGTGGCGTCTCGCCTGTCCCGCCGCTGCCGACCTGTACCACGAAGTGGCGTGGGCCACACCGCTGGGTGCCTTCTTCCAAATTGAGAAAAAAACTTTTGCACCTTGTTCACATTTGCGATAACATGGGGATATGCGGACAGTAAATTTCTATCGCTTTCTTAACGACAATTTGTTGGGCTTTTTCGATGGCGGCGCTTTGGTGATCCTGACAAATGGCTTTGCCAAGAAAGCGCAAAAAACTCCTGCACAGGAAATTGCGCTCGCTGTGCGCCGTAAAGAAGATTATCTGGCAAGGAGAAAAAAGTCATGAGCGATGTAAAACGGTATGTTCAAAAACGCGCTGAGGCTGATATTGAATTTGCACAAAACTATGCAGCCGGTTTCGCCGATTTCAAGATTGGCGTTATCTTACGCCAGGCGAGAGAATCCGCCGGTTTAACGCAAGAAGAATTGGCTCAAAGGTTACAAACGAAGAAATCTTCCATTTCGCGGATTGAGAACCATGCCGATGATGTGCGCCTGTCAACCTTGCGGCGCTACGCTGATGCAGTTGGCGCCAATCTTCAAATTCGTTTAGCGCATTCATAAGCAAAAAAGTACCCGCCGGCTCCAACTGACCACCTCCGTCGCGTCTCCCGGCGGCTGGTTCCCTTACGCCGGTGATCCCAGCCGGCCGGCGTTCCCGCCGCAGGGCCACAAAGCGCTGCCGTGTGCAGCCTGGGAGCGGCGCTTTCCATCGTTTTTTATCGTTTCGCCCAATTTGCGCCGGAATCACTTTTTTCCCCTCTGGGCCGGCCTTCAGCCCGCTTTACGCAGCCCCCAGACCGACCTGTCAGGCCTGTAAATAGCCGGTCACGCTCAAACCGGCACTTTCCATCGTTTTTCGTCGTTTCGCCCAATTAAGCGCGCCCTCCGATACCTATTCAGCCTCTCAAAACCGGAGTTAACCAATTTTCCACGGCAAATTCCTCCCTCACACAGGCCATCCTCAGAGTCTTTCCTCAATCCTCAATCGTCAATCCCCAATCCTCAATCCTCAATCCTCAATCCCCAATCATCAATCCCCAATCCTCAATCCCCTCAGATCCACCCGCGTTCGCGCGCCACGTTGGCCGCCTCGATCCGGTTATCCACCCCGGCCTTCTCGAAGATGCGCTTGAGATGGGTCTTGATCGTGTTGGTCGAAAGGAACAGTTCGGCCGCGATTTCGTCATTGGTCAGGCCCGCCGCCAGCAGCCGCAGGACTTGCCTCTCCCGCTCGGAGAGCTGCACCTCCGCCGTGCCGGCCGGTGGGCGCGGAACGCCTCCAAAGGCCTCCAGCAGGCTCGCCACATAAGCAGTTGGCGAACTCCGCCGTCTCTCTTCCAATAGACGCCGCATGTCTTCCCCGCCATCCAGGAATAAGCGCACGTACCCCTCCGCTTCGGCCAGTTGCAGGGCCCGGCCAAGCGCCTCCTGCGCCGCCCGGGCATCCCCCAGTTTTTCTTCGGCCAAAGCCGCCAATAGCCACCCCTCGATCTCCAGCCTCAACCAGGCCAGCGGCCGGGCCGCTTCCACCATTCCCCTGGCCTGGCGCAGCACTTCGGATGGCCGGCCGGCGTGCAGCCTGGCATATCCGACCAAGGCGGTCATGGATGCGCCATAGGGGTGGATGACCATATCCGGCCGCGAGTCCATTTCCGGAAGCAGCCGTTCCAGCGCCGGCCAGTCGCCCGCGCAGTAGCGCAGGCGCGCCTCCCGCTGGCGGATGATCGCGTTGTACTTGTCCAACCAGCCCGGCTTATTCTCCGCCCCGGGCCGGGAGCCGATCTCCCGCACGTGTTCCTTTGCCCGGGCGAGCGCTTGCTGGCAGCCGGCCTCATCCCCGGCCAGTTGGCAGAGTTCGGCCCAATTGAGATAGGCGTCCAGGAGGTGATCGGGATGGTTCCAACGCTTGCAATAGTCGAGCGCCCGCCCGGCGACCTCGCGCGCCTTCTCAAGCTGGTTCCATTCGATATAAACGCGGGCCAGGTAAGCCAGGGGCTTGCCGGCTGCCAGCAGGGCGCCTTCCCCACCTTGCAGGTCTTTTTCGACCTGGAAAACTTGCTGAAAAACGGCTTCGGCCTGGCGCAGGCGGCCTTGCAGCAGGTACTGTTGTCCCAGGCTGCCGATGATGGTTGCTTCCAGCGTGGGATTGCCGGACGGTTTGGCCGCCGCCAGGGCATCCTGGTAGGCCAGGGCGGAGGCGGAAAACTCCGCCCGCAGGCTGCACGTATCGCCCAGGTTCAGGTTGATCAAACTTCTCACCAGGCCCCAGCGTGGCGCCGCCGGCAGCAGCAGCAGCGCCTGGCGGGAAAGCCGGATGGCTTGCTCATAATTGGCAAAGTTGACCGCCGCCGTCGCCAGCAAAGCTTCCACTTGTCCGGGGAAAGCCTCCGTTTCCCCTCTCCGGGCCAGCAAATCGCCGGCGCGCTGCGCCCAGGTTTCGACCTGCTCGAAGTGCAGTTGGTACAGGGCGATCCAGGCCTGCGCCAGGCACAGTTCGGGGTGGGAGAGCGCCATCTCCTCTGGAAAGGCCTGCAGCCAGGTCACCAGGGTTGCCACTTCTCCGTTTTCCAGCAGGGGCTCCAGGTTGGCCCGTACCAGCCCGGCCGCCATTTCCAGGTCACCCGAGGCGAGCGTGTGTTGCACGGCCTCCTGGGGGAATTGGGCGGCCGCAAACCAGGCCGCCGCCCGGCGCTGCATCTCCGGGATCAGGCCGGGTTCCAGGGATCGAAAGCGGGCTTGCAACAGTTCGGCGAACAGGCGATGATAGCGGTACCAGACCCGCCGGTTATCCAGGGGGATCAGGAAGAGGTTGGAATGTTCCAGGGTTTCCAGGGTCGCCTGCGCATTGGCCGGGGCGGGCGGCTGGAAAGTTCCTTCCAAGGGCTCGGCCAGCATTTGATCACACAGGGAGGCGCACAGCCGTTCCAGGATGGATGTGCGCAACAAAAAATCCTGCACCTGTTTGGGTTGGTGGCTCAAGGCCTCGCCGACCATGTAATCAATGATATGGCGGTCATCCCCGGAGAAGGAATGGATGAAGGCCTGTTTATCAGCCAGGCCGTCCATGGATAGCGCCGCCAACTGCAGGCCGGCCACCCACCCCTCGGTCCGTTCATGCAGTATCTTCACGTCGCTTTCACGCAGTCCCAGGGCCGTGCAATCAGAAAAGAACTGCTCCGCCTCCGGGATGGTGAAGCGCAGGTCCTGGGCGCCCAGGTCGATCAACTGGCCGTGCGCGCGCAGCCGCGCCAGGGGTACCGCCATCTCGCTGCGTCCGCAAAGGATCAGGTGCAGGTTTTCCGGCAGGTGTTCCAGGAAATAGAACAGGCTGCCGAGCACTTCCGGTGCTTGGATCGTCTGGGTATCATCCAAAACCAGGATTGTTTCTTCAGGAACCTGCAAGATCTCATTGATCAACAGGCTCAGGCTGGCTTCAAGTGCGTTGGGCTGGGGCGGGCGCAGCATATCCAAAAAACTTTTTCCCAATCGGCCATCCGGAAAACAAGTCTGCAGGGCAGCCACGCAGTACCGCCAAAACCGCACCGGGTCGTTCTCCCCCTCATCCAGGCTGAGCCAGGCAAAGCGGAGCGGGACCGATTGAGCCTGGCAGTTCGCGATCCATCCGGCCAGCAAGGCCGTTTTCCCGTAGCCTGCCGGCGCGCTCAGGCTGATCCCTTTTAGCCGGGCTGCCTGGGCCAGGCGTTCAAATAGGCGCTCCCGCCGGACCCAGCCGGTCCGGGCGGGCGGAATATGCAGCTTCGTGAGCAGGATGGGCAGGTGCGACTCCGGCATACCTCCATTTTACTCCAACCGGAATTCACCCTCCTCGTTCACCCGATCGGGTGTACCCATTTCACCCTCCGGAAAGATAAGATCAGCATAACAAAATGCTTCACGAAAGGATAACGATCATGTCATTTGCCCTCTCAGCGCAACACGTCCAAAAACACTATGGCAAGTTCCAGGCCTTGCAGGATGGTTCCCTGGAAATGCAGCCCGGTGAAATTCTGGCCCTGCTCGGGCCGAATGGGGCCGGCAAGACCACCCTCATCAAGATCCTGGCCACCCTGATCCGGAAGGACGCCGGCGAGGTAAAGATACAGGGTCTTGACCTGGACCGGGATGTGGAAGCCATCCGCCACCAGATCGGTTATGTCGGCCAGGATACCGAGCGCTCCGCCTACGCACGCCTGACCGTCATGGAGAATTTCAACTTTTTCGGAGCCATGCGCGGGCTCGGCCGGGGACGAATTCGCTCGCAGGTGGAAAACCTGGCGGATTATTTTGATTTTCACGGCCAGTTGGATAAACTCTTCGTGACCCTCTCTGGCGGTCAAAAGCAGACGGTCGTCATCATGCGCGCCCTGCTCCACAACCCCGCCCTCGTCTTCCTGGATGAACCCACCAAAGGGCTGGATCCCCTGATCGCCCGGCGGATTCGCGCCTTCCTTAAGACCTACGCCCACCACCAGGGCAAGTCTCTCCTGCTGACATCCCATGTGCTCAGTGAGGTGGACGAACTGGCCGACCGGGTCGCATTGATCCAGCGCGGGCGCATCCCGGTCTGCGGAACACCGCAGCAGTTGAAAGCCGCCCTGGGGGTGAACGATTTCATCGAGCTGGAAAAAGCGCAACTATCCCCGGCAGCCCTGGCGCAGATTCACGCCCTGCCTGTGGTGCGCGGCCAGATGGAACGTGAAGCCGGCTGGATTTCCATCGGGGTAATGGATGCAATGGCCGGGGCTGAGGCGATTATCCAGGTCCTGCGCCAGGCCGGCTCCCGCACCAGTTTCCGCCATCACACGGTCAGCCTGGAGGATGCCTTCCTGTTCCACATCGGTGAATTGAACGAACGTTTTGAAGCGTAGGGGCGTGAGCCTCACGCCCCTGCTTGGGGCGGCCCCCGCTCCCGTTTCATCGGGAATTTACCCTGGAATACTATTTTGAAAGTGAGGATTAAATCTATGGAAATACCCCTGCAAGCTCCCCTGGGATTGGGTAATGGCGCTGCCAGCCTGTCGCGCCCCGTATCACCCTGGACCATCGCCATGGCTACCGTCCGAAAAAATTTGCAGACCAACCTGCGCTACCTGCCCAACCTGGTCGGCAATCTGGCGGAAATGGCGGTGCGGGCCTTGTTTTTCCTGCTCCTGTCGAACACCGTTTCCATGAGCGGAACTACCGTCAATGGGATCGCGCTCAGCGGGCACAACCTGTACATTTTCCTGCTGGCTTCCCTGTCCTTGTTCGTGTTCACCCGCAGTACCATGTATGGCCCCATCAATGCGGTTACCAATGATTTGTATAACGGGACCTTGGAATACCTGTACAGCGGGCCGGGTTCCCGCTACGCCTATTACGTCGGCGTGGTGGTTTCCGAGGTATTGATCAACCTGGTCGTTTTCGTGCCCGTGTTCTGCCTGCTTGCCCTGGTATCCCGGGCCGGCCTGGCCAGCCTGGGGATGATGCTGCTGGTTTGCCTGGCGGTACTGGTCTCCCTCACCGCCATGGGGATCATGATCGCCCTGCTGGCGCTCGTCTGGAAGCAGGTCGGTTCGATCGTGAGCGTGCTGGCCATCCTGTTTGAACTGGTCGCCGGAGCATACCTGCCGTTGAGCTCATTCCCACGCGCAGTGCAGGCGTTTGCTTATCTGCTGCCCTTCACCTGGGGCTACGACTTGCTCCGGTACTACAGCTTCAGCAGCCCAACCCTCGGCCATCCCTGGCAGACCATCCTGCCAGTTGGAGCCGAGTGGGCTGTCGTGGGTTTGTTTGCAGTGATATTTACCCTGACCTCGCGCTACCTGCTCAAGCAAGCCGAGGAGCGCGCCAAGCAGCAGGGACTGCACGTTCTTTAGTAGGGGGAACGGCGGTGTGCGGGCGATCGCGAAGCATACCCAAAGGGTACGGATCCGCCCGCACACCTCTGCTATTGAGAAGATACGCTTTTTGTCTTCAAAAAAGGCCGGTTTTTTGGTCAGGTCGTAGGCTTTGGGATTTATTTGGGCGTTTTTGTCGGCCTGGGCGTGTATGTATCAGTCGACGTACGCGTCGGCTTGGGCGTATTCGTGTCAGTGGGAGTCGGGGTATAAGTGGGGGTATACGTGTACGTTATGGTACCCGTGGAAGTCCAGGTAGGAGTCGGTCTCGGAGGAAGAACATCGATCACCACGGTAAACTCTTCGCCAAAAGAAGCGCCCTGCGCATCCTCCAGAAACCAGGCACCCGTATATTCACCGGGCGTGTCGGGCGCGGTCAAGTCCACCGAAAGGTCGATGCTCTGGTTCACTGCAACCTGGCTGTCCAGGATCTCATCCTGCCCGCCCATTTCATCGCCGCCGGCAAAGGCAAGCTTGAAGCCGCTTGTCCATGCACAAACGCCCGAGTTTGACACGCTCCAGATCTTCGTGAATGTCTCGCCCGGTGACATTTGCGTCCCATCCGGGATGGTGACGTCGGAGTTAAAGATCGAATTTGAGCAGCCCGCCCAGGAGGTTGGAATGGCCAGGGTGCTGGTTGGCGTCCCAGGCGTGGAGGTGGCAGTTGCTTGAGTTGTCAAGGGGGTGCTGGTAAAGCCATTGCTGGGTTGGAAGGTGGCGGGCAGTTGGGTCAGTTGGGCTGTGACCGCCTGGGCAGTCACGCTGGCGATCACATCAACATTCACAGGAGTGGCAGTGGAGGTTCCGGTCGGAAGGTTACAGGCGCTTAAGATCAAGAGGCCGGTCATAAAAAAAATGGCGAACCAGCAGGGACGTTTTTGCATTTTTCCTCACACCGAAAGCTGCTTACAACCAATTTTACCAGACGCCAGTGTCCCGAGAGATGATTCGTTGGGAATCGCCGGAAACGGAGAGGTATTCCCCCTGGCGAAGATCGCAGAACAAGGGGTTGAGTGCTCCCTGTTTACAAGATTTACACAAAACTTCCGAAGGTTGGGGGCTTCGGAAGTTTTTGCGGGAATTTTGGAGGGCAGGCCGGCTTACAGCGCAGGCATGGGAGTTTATTTGGGAGTTTTCGTCGGTGTTGGAGTTTTCGTCGGCTTGGGGGTCTTCGTCGGTGTGCGCGTACGCGTATCGGTGGGATCGGGGGTAATGGTTGGGTCAGGAGTAATGGTGGGAGTGTACGTGTCCGTGAGAGTCCCGGTAATAGTCGGGCTTGCGGCCACCACATTGATCACTACGGTAAGCACTACGCCAAAAGGCTGGCCATTTTCATCCTGCAGAACCCAGGCGCCCGTATAGCTACCAGCCGAGTTGGGCGCGGTCAGATTCACCGAAACGTTCACACTCTGGCCCACCTCAACCTGGCTGGGCAGGTTGGCCGTCTGCCCGCCCATTTCATTGCCAGATTTAAAGGCCAGGCTGAAGCTGGTAGTCCACGGGCAGGAGCCAGAGTTAGCCACGCTCCAGGTTTTCGTGAACGTCTGGCCCGAGTACATCTGCGTCCCATCCGGGACAGTGACGTCCGAGTTGAAGGTTGAGTCTGCACAACTCGCCGAGGTCGGGACAGGCATGGTATTGGCCGGCTGCTCAAGGGTGGCGGTGTCAACTGGTTCCGTTATCATCGGGGTGGCGGTAAAGGCAAGGCTGGGTTGAAAGGTGGGAGGCGATTGGGTTAATTGGGCTGCAACCGTCTGGGCGGCCGCAGTGTTAAGCTGGTCAATGCTCAGCGGGGTAGCGGGCACGGCAGTGGCGGTTCCGGCATTAAGGTTACAGGCGCTTAGGATTAAAAGGCCGGCAACGATATAGATGGCAATACGGAAAGTGCTTTTTTGCATATGTTCCTTTCTTTGAAAGCTGTTCCCCCTTTATTCTACCAGATTCACATGCATCCATTACAGCGAGGATCAATTCTCTATAATTTCTCCATAATCATTTGGTCGAACTGATCGGCTCGGGCGGCATCCAGTCCAGGCCACTGGCGACATACCAATTCCTCCTGGCAGACTATGACTTCAAAATAAGTTTGGCGATAAGAACACAAAGGTGGTGTTCGATGTGGCTTGAGGCCGGGTTTGGCTTCCAACACCCCCGGGCAACCTAAAGGATCAGGTTGCTCCTTGTATTTCCGCTGGCGACTTCCACTTTGAAATTGGGGCTCGCCTGGTTATTTTCTGTCAAAATGTGCTCTTCTTCCAGGGCTTTGGAAATGGGCTCGGAAAACGCTTGAGCAATTTCCACCTCTTCTTTGTTGAAGGGAGTCCGGCTCAAACGGTTGATCGAGACCAACCCAAAAAATTTATGCCCTGAAAATAATGGGATGCCCAGCCAGCAGCGCATAGGCCCCAGATCGGACATGTATTCCCAATCGGGAACCTTGTCAACATCATCAATGGCAACATGGTGGCGGAGCCGGATCATCATATTATAGGTGGCGCTATTAATAATCCGCCCATCCGATTCGCTCCTGTGCAGAGACTCGGAAGTGCCACTCCCCACCACCATTTGGAGGATATGGTCCCGGTGAAGGTAAACGGCCGCGCCATGGTAGGGGACACTTTCCCGCAGGGTGATGATGGCGTCGGATAAACTTTCCAGCAATCTGTGCCGTTTTGAAAGGGCGCGCGTCACCCGGTCGAGACTGGAGACGGCATTCTTGCTCCGCATGACGATCTGCGATTGTACCGAAAGGAGCGTGTGCATATCCAGGAGGCGTTTTTTGCCATCCTCCGACACAAGAATGACCGGGTCATAGACCGTATGCCGGGGCCGGGCGAGCGCAGATTGAACGGCTTCGTTAACCCGCAGGTAATCGTAGAGCTCGTAAACATCCGTACCAAGATTTTCCTGCAGGATACGGATGGGTTTACGCATAAAGAGATCCACCCCGTATAACTGTCCCAATCGCTCGAACATGCGCAAGCGCGGGATGACGCCAACCAGGTCATCCCCATCGAATAACATGACACCGGGGATATCCTCGTTATCCCGCATAAAATTGGCCACATCGAAGGTAGGCGTGTCGGCCGGGACGCTGTAATCGGAGCAGGGCAGATCGCCAATGCAAACCGGGAGGCGGATTTCGCCGGTTGGCAGTGGCTGTAAAGGAAGGGGAGAGGCGTTTTTTACCATGGGCAACGATAGACCAAAATAGACCGAGTACATTATAAAGAGCAATGATTAACCCGATGCGAAAAACAGGTTAACATAAAATTAAATGGGATTTTTTACCCTTACAGTTTTGAAATGGCGGGTGGAGATTATAATGAATGGCCAACTCTGCCACCCAGCCTCTTTATGAAAATGCCTGCAAATGAATCCGCTCCTGCTTGATCTCCCGACTGAATTTACTTCCGAGCGACTCCGGCTGCGCTGTTACCATACGGATGACAGCAGCATGTACTTCCAGATGCTGCGCACCAACCGGGAGCATCTTTATGAATTTCTGCCCGCCTCCCTGATGGCCGTGCAAAGTGAGCCGGCTGCCGAAGCCGTTATTCGCAGGCTGATGGCGGATTGGAATGCGCGGAATTTGTTCATCTTTGGGGTCTGGGAGAAAGAAAGCGGGCTTTATGTGGGGGAAAGCTACCTGGCAAATCCAGATTGGGAGGTGCCGCGCATCGAAGTGGGATATTTTATCGTTCAGGCCAGCACAGGGAAAGGCTATGCCACGGAGGCGGCGCGTGCCACAGTCCGGTTCGCGTTCGAGCATCTGGGGGTTGTGCGGGTGGAACTGCAATGTGCAGCCGATAACCAGGCCAGCCTCCGGGTGGCGGAACACTGCGGCTTCGTCTTTGAGGGGCGCTTTCGCCAGCGGCACCGGAAGAAGTCCGGCTACCTGGTTGATATGCTATGGTACGGGCTGCTGCTTTCAGAATGGCAGCATTCCCGCACTTCACAAGGAACTGATCCATGAACAAGATCAATTCCCGGCCTCGCTTGAGCCTGTTTTTTATGGAATGGGGAGCTCGATCCTGATCTGGGTACCTGTGCCAATTTTACTTTTGGCAGAGATGCTTCCGCCGTGCGCTTCGACAATGGAGCGGGCGATTGCCAGCCCCAGCCCGGATTCATTGCCCTGGGCGCGCGCCGGGTCGGCCCGGTAAAAGCGGTCGAAGATGTGCGGCAACGCCTCGGCCGGAATCCCCTGGCCGTTGTCCTGCACGCTGAATACCAGCTTATCTCCGGCCTGCCCGGCGGTTAGAAGGATTTTCCCGCCCGCGGACGTATAGCGTAGGGAATTGCTGATCAGGTTGCCGAAGACTTGCGCCATGCGGTCCGGGTCCAGGCGGACTTCAGGCAAATCTGGTTCGGCCTGCACATCCACGGCAACTTTCCTTTGGGCGGCCAGGTGATCGTAGGATTTCGCCATTCGTTCGAGCAGGGCCAGCGGCGCGAGCGCCACCCGGTTGAGAGTCAGTTCCCCGGCATCCGCCTGGGAAAGCGTCCGCAAATCCTCCACCAGGCGCTGGAGATGCTGGACTTCGGCGTGGATGGTATCGAGCCGTTCGGGAGTCGGTTTGAGCACTCCGTCACGCATGGCTTCGACGTATCCGCCGATTACCGTCAGCGGGCTGCGCAGGTCGTGGGCGATGTCGGCGGTCATCTGCCGGCGGGACAGATTGAGCCGGTCGAGGTCGGAGCTCATCTGGTTGAAAGCGGCTGCCAGTTCCCCCAGCTCGTCGCGCGATTTTACGGATACGTGTTGTTTGAGATCCCCTTTCGCCATGGCATGGATTGCCGAAGTCAGGTCACGCAGAGGGTGGGTGAGAGTGCGCGCCAAGATGGCGCCCAATAGCAGGGCAACCAGTGCGGCGCCAAGGGCGGCATACAGCAGGGCCTGGTTGGTACGCTTGAGATACTGGGTTTCGAGCGGGCCGAGCGCTGGGGGGCTGCCGAGCGCTAAAACCGTGCCGACTCGTTGCGCATTTACGTCAACGGCCGTCCCCTGCGCTAGGCTGGCAGGCGGCACTACATCTCCAACCCGGTATTGCCCGGCCGGCACAAGCACCTTCCCACTGGCATCCGCCAGGAGGAAGGTGATGGAGGCAGCCGGCTGGTTCTGCCCGCCGGAGGGGCCAAAAGGCTGCTGGCCTGGCCCGGGACCGGGGCTGCCCGGCTGCTGCGGGGCGGCATTGCGCAGATCAACATACTCCAGGACGCCCGCCCAGCTTCCATTCATCTGGTAATACAGGCCTACGTCCGCGACGAATTTGTCACGTGATTGGGTAAAGACCAACTGCTTGAAATCACGCACGGTCAGCCAGTAGGTGATACCGGAGGCCAGCGCCACGACGATTACGCTGACGGCCAGGAAAGCCAGGATGAGCTTGGCAGTGATGGAACGGTTCATACTCCATCCTTCCTGACCTGGTCGAGTTTAAAGCGATAACCGATGCCAAAGACCGTCTCGATGTAGCGCGGATTGGCGGGATCGGTTTCGATCTTGGCGCGCAGGTTGCGGATATGCACATCGACCGTACGCGCGGCTCCTTCGAAGGAGGTGCCCTGCAGATCTTCCAGAATATCCAGGCGGGAGAAGACCCGTCCGGGTGCGTTCATCAGGAGCGCCAGCAGGTCGAACTCCGAAGGCGTCAAATGGATCGGACGGTTGCTCAGGCTGACCGAATGGGTTTCCCGGTCGAGCGCGATTTCCCCGATCTGCAAGTGGGAGCTTGTGTGAGGCATCTGCCCGGCGCGCCGCATGACGGTGTGAATGCGCGCGACCAGTTCCCGCATGCCGAAGGGCTTGGTGATGTAATCATCCGCGCCCAGTTCCAGCCCAATTACTTTATCGGATTCCTCCAACTTGGCGGTCAGGAGGATGACAGGCGTGTCGGATTCTTTGCGGTAGGCTCGGGTGAACGCGAAGCCATCCATTTCCGGCATCATGATGTCGAGCAGGATCAGGTCGGGTTTTTCCTGGCGGGCCGTATAGAGGGCGGTCTGGCCATTCTCGGCTGTCACCACGCGGAAGCCCTGTTCACTCAGGTATTCGCGCACCAGTATGCGCACGTTGGCTTTATCATCAACGATCAGGATCGTTTTCATTGGAGTCTTTCACAATCATACAAGCCTTGGTTTTGCCAGGGGCTGGCCTGTAGAAAGGAACTCAACGAGGAAATATTCGCCGCAGTACAGTTCTTCCGAACCCATTGGGCGATTCCCTGGTACCCATCCAAGCCCTGGCTGAGCACAAAGCGCAGCTTGCCGCTTTTCACGAGCGCAGCCAGTTGGTCCACCGATACTTCATTATACTGCCCCAGGAAGCCGCCGAAGGTCAGCACGGGACGCCCGCTTGCTAGGATGTATGGTGCCGCGTCACTGGCGCGATCGGTGGCCAGCAGGTACGTGCCCGGCTGCGTGTTGGCAAACAGATAGGCTAGCAAACTTTGGTCTACATCCACCCCTATGCCGTTCTGCTGGGGCGCCGTAGTGGGCATTCCACCAAGCGCAGCCTGATTGGCGGGCCCGGCGGCCGGCAGGCCACTATTTTGGGATGGATTGAAGGTGGTCAGGGCGGACCAGAGCGCCGGCGCGAACAGCATGGCGGCCAGCAGCAGGCTGAACGCCAGCGCTGCAAAACGCACTTTCAGCCTGGAGAGGGCAAAAAAACACAAACCCAGGCCGAAGAATATCCAGGCGGCTCCAATTGCCCAGGGAGCCAGGCTGGTTGTACCCCATAAGGTGAAGCCCTGGAACACCAATGTCCCGGAAACCAGCAGGAAAAGCAGCCCGAAACCCGGCAGGGGATGTTTCTGAATGACTTGCCAGCCTGCCCAGGCGGTCATGGCGGCCAATGCAGCCATGGGCGCACCCAGCATAATCAGGTAGTAGGCATGCATCAAGCCCGTGCTATAGGTGAAGTAGATGGCTTCCGGGATCAGCCAGCCGGCCCACAAAATGAGCGCGGCGGACTTTGCGTCAAACGGTTGTTTCCACAAAGCCAGTGCCAGCATGACCAGCCCGCCCAAGACGAACGGCAGCAGCCAGGAGGCTTCCCCTACCAGTGGCTGGGTGAACAGGCGCAGGCTTCCGGCATTGCCGAAATCCATGCCCGGCCCCCCACTCGGTCGGCCGCCGCCGTTACCGGGGCCGGATTGCCCATTGCCGGGGCCAGGCGGGATGCCCTGCCCGGCGGGTGGTCGAGGCAGGTCTCTGCTGAGGCTGCCGGCCGGCAGCAAGTTCTGCCCGGTGGGAGGCTGGGGAACGCCTCCGTTGGCAGGCGCGCCGGCAGGGCCAAGTGGCCCCCCACCATCCAGACCGATTTGCTGGCGCAGGTTGGTGAGACGTTCGATGCCGTTATGGCCGAAGATAAGTTCCATGACGGTATTCTGGCTGGTGCTGTCCACGTAGGGACGCTCCGCCGCAGGCACCAAGTCCACGGCGATGGCCCAGGAGAAAGAGACTACCAGCAGGAGGGCCGTTGCGGCAGCCAGGTGGAGCATCTTCTTTCCCCACTTCTGTTTGGCGCCGAAGAAGTACACGGCGTAGAAAGCCGGCAGGGGCAGAAAGGCCTGCAGCATTTTAATGTTGAAACCCAGCCCCACGATGAAGGCCCCAAGGAACAGCCAGCTGACCTTTTTGGTATATACCGCCTGCAGGAAAGCCCAGGCCGCCAGCAGCAACACGAAAACCAGCAGGCCGTCAATCGTGTTATTGCGTTCGGTCGCAACTGCCACCGGCATAATCGCCAGCGTCAGGGCAGCCGCCACGCCGGCCCAGACTCCGAACGGGCGCCGGATGAGTTGGTAGACCATAAAAATGGAGAGCAGGCCGGCAATGGCGTTCGGCAACGCCAGGGCAAAACCGGTCACGCCCAGGAAATGCGCCGAAAGCGCTTGCACCCAGAACCCCAGCGGTGGCTTATCCACCGAGACCGATCCGCCCGGCTCAAAAGCGACAAAGAAAAAATTGTGCCACGACATGAGCATGCTTTTAACGGCCGCGGCATAATAGGTGTTGCCCACGCCGCCGGCCCCCAGATTGTAGAAGCGCAGCAACACGCCCAGCAGGAGCACCAGGACCAGGCAAATGGCCGGCGCCAGCTTGCAGCGCTCCTGGAAGGAAGTGCGGATTGGGGAGAGAAGGTTATTTGCAGACATGCATTACCTCAGCTATGGATTTTTACGATCCAAGAATACCAACAAGATGTTCAGGTTTTGTTAAGATTGTTGGCGGATCCGGTTAACTTTTCCGGCGAAAAAGCCTGATAGAAAACTGGCGGAAGGCTGATCTTCCGCCAGTCAGGACCGGGCAGTGAATTTGCCGGGAAAGAGTTATCCTGCTTTCTTTTTCAAAAGTTCAACCAGTGTTTTGATCAGTGCAACCGGAATCTGGTTCGTCGTCCCGGCGGATTGAACCGTAGTTGATTGGGTGGTTGTGGCCTGGGTCTGGCCAGTGGATTGGATGTCTGTTTCCCCGCCCATATCGCCGGGCGGGTTCCCACCGTCCGGCCCACCCGCGCCCGCCTGGAGTTGGGTCACGCTTGTCTTGGCCGTGCTGGCCGAATTGGTAGTTGTGGCAGAGACACCGGCATTCTCAGCCGCGGCCGCCAAATCCTGTTGGGTCAGTTTCATGGCAGCAATGCTGGAAATTTGCTGTGAGTTCATGCTGCTCTTGATTTGGCTGACAACCGCGTCAACTTCCTGGGAAGCGGCTGTATTACTGGAGGCCAGGGATTGCAGCGTCTCCCAGAGAGGCAACAGGTCACCGGCCTGTTCCGGGGTTACTGCCAAGCTGGTATTTTCCAGTTTTAGGGTACCGACCAGCAACTGCCCTTCCTGGGATAGCGCGGTAGAAGCAGTTGCGGCGGCATTCCTGTTGGCGGCGCTTCCGCAAGCAGTTAATGCCAGCACCAGCCCAATTACAATTGAAACAACCATCCATTTTTTCATTTTGAACTCCTTCAGATCATCAGTGTTTTTGATTTTCTTCAGGATACCAAATGGATGTTCAGATTTTGTTCAGAAATGCGGCGAATCTGATGAGGGTTTTCATCCAGGAATTTACCTTTTCCCCCGTTTTGTTCCTCTACCGTACATCCGGGAAAATAGAACGCGGATTAGAGCGGATTATGCAGATGTGCACAGGTTTTTTTGGGTTCATCCGCAAAAATCGGCCTCATCAGCGTTATCCGCGTTCTTTTTTTAGCCTCTCTGCCTAAATGTACGCTAGAGAACCGTTTTGTCAGAATTGATTCAATTTGGCGGGAGCGCTCTTCTCCCCTTCGCAGCAATGCGCAAACAATCAAAAACGGTCTAAAAGAAAGAATGCCAGTTGGTACCGGTGATTATGGAAATTGCCAGCAGGATCGCAACTACCAGAACGATGAGGCCGCAGCCACACCCCGAGCACGAGCAGCCGCGCCCAATGCCGAATCTCCGTTCGAGCCAGTTGAATACTCTATCCAGCAGGAAAAACTCCAGCAGACTAGCCAAACAACCTTGTCGATTCCTCATGGGTTCTCCTTGAATGAAGGCTTTTTACAGTTGCTTAGTGTAGCATGAAGGGTTTCCGCGGTCAACATCGCTGGGAAAATCAACCGTCTACCAAAATGAGAAAACTGTAAGTATTCTCTCATACTGCAACTCTTGACAGGCGCAGGCTCGCAAACTATTATAAACATACCGACCAGTCGGTATGTTTATAATCAAGGAGTTGTAATGCCCCAACAGCGCGGTGAAGAAACACGCAGCCGCATCCTGGATGCGGCTGTTAGAAGATTTGTCATGTCAGGATACGAGGCTGCCAGCGTGGATGACATCTGCGCCGAGGCCGGGGTCAGCAAAGGCGCGTTTTATCATCATTTTCCAACCAAGCAAGCCATCTTCCTGGCCCTGATGCAGGGTTGGCTGGGGACGATAGACATGGGTATGGAGTTGATCCGCAAGGAAACCGTCCCGGAGACATTGATCCAAATGACGAACCTCCTGCCGGGCGTTTTCGCAGCCGCCGAGGATCGCCTGCCGATGTTCCTGGAGTTCTGGCTGCAGGCCAGTCGCGACGAAACGGTCTGGAAAGCTATTATTGCACCGTATCGCCATTACCAGGAATACTTTTCGAAACTTATGCAGGATGGGATGGACGAAGGTTCCATCAAACCGGTGGATCCCCAGGTGGCTGCCCAGGTCATCGTATCCCTGGCGGTGGGATTGGTTTTACAAGGCGTGCTCGACCCGCATAGTGCCGACTGGGAAAAGACGGCCCGGGAAAGCATGCAGATTTTGATGAATGGATTGCAAGTTAACAAATAGGAGATAGCCATGATTCTTGTTACCGGAGCAACCGGACATATCGGCAACGTGCTCGTCCGCAAACTGCTTGACCAGGGCGAACACGTGCGCGCGTTGATCTGGCGCGGCGAAGATACCACGCCGCTCAAAGATCTGGATGTGGAGCAGGTGGTGGGGGACGTGCTCGACCCGGCCTCGCTCGAACCCGCCATGCGCGGGGTGGAAAGCGTCTTCCACCTGGCCGGCATCATTTCGATCATGCCGGGGCGCAACCCGTTCGTCTGGCGGGTAAATGTGGAAGGGACGCGCAACGTGCTCGCAGCCGCTCGCCGGGCCAACATCCGGCGGCTGGTTTACACCAGCTCCATCCATGCCATTGCGCGTGCCCCGCACGGCGTAACAGTGGATGAAACGCTCGGGTTCGACCAGAACAATCCCTACGGCGAGTATGACCGCTCGAAAGCTGCTGCCAGCCTGGAAGTACAGAAAGCCGCCGCGGATGGCCTGGACGCGGTTATCGTCTGCCCGACGGGTGTGATCGGGCCGAATGATTTTCGCGGCTCGGAGATGGGCGAGGTCATCCGCAGCGCGTCCTATGCGCGCCCGATGTTCTACGTAACCGGTGCGTACGATTTCGTGGATGTGCGCGATGTGGCGGATGGCCTGATCGCTGCCATGCAGCGCGGCCGCCATGGTGAGAGTTACCTCTTGAGCGGGCATAAACTTTCGGTGCGTTACATGCTTGAGACGGTGCGCGAAGTAACCGGCAAGGCTTTTGCCAGCGTTAAGATCCCCTTCTCGCTGGCAGAACTGGCTGCCAAGTTTACCCCCTGGTATTACCAGAAGACCAAAGCCAAACCGCGTTTCACGCCTTACTCGCTGGAAGTGCTGCAAAGCAATTCGAATATCAGTTGCAAAAAAGCGATGGCGGAATTGGGTTACCAGCCGCGCCCGGTCTACGAGTTGATTGCGGATACGGTGCGCTGGTACCTGGATAACCGGCGCATGAGGTCGGCTGCGTAAATCCGTTTTTTTTACGGGAGATACTCTGTGCAGTATCTATTCCAACATCCCATGCCGGTTCCCTGGCTCCTGGCTGACATCCTGACCATCCTGATTACATTGCTGGTTGGGATATTTATTATCCAAAGGAGCAAACACCCGGTCGTCGTTCTGCTGGAATGTTTCGGTTTTGTTTTCCTGTATGCCAGCATCTATGAGAATTTCGCGGTTGTCCAGGGATGGTATGTTTACGGGCGTTCGTTGCTGATGATCGGCGATGTGCCGCTTTCCGTTCCTCTGATCGAAATGGATGTTCTGGTCACCGGACTCTGGCTGCTGGAAAAAATGCAGATTCCCGATTGGTGCAAACCCTTTATCGTGGGATTGTTCGGGATGTTGCAGGACTTTTCCCTGGATCCCCTGACGGTCAGGCAGGTGTTTACCGTAAATGGGGTCACCAGCGGGCGTTGGACGTGGCTGCTCCCAAGTGGGATGGCAAATATATATCATGTGCCGGTTTACAATTTTTCCGGCTGGATGCTCATTATGCTATACGCATCCACATATTATTTGATCGGGAGAGACTGGTTCAGGCGCTCCGGGTATAAACCTGTAATCGGTTACATCTATCCACTGCTGGCCACCCTGCTGGCATTGCTCACCATGATCAGCCCACTCTCGCAGTTCCTGTTGTGGCTGGCCCCATTCTTTGCCAAGGGGAGCAATGCCGAGTGGGCCATGCTGACCTTCCACCTGGTCTTCCCGGCGATCCTACTGGCGGTTTTCTGGCGAGGCAGGCTGAAATCCCCGTTTACCTTGCAGAACGATTGGCCCATTTTTGCAGGGATCGTTTTATTCCACCTCTCCGATATCCTTTTTACCATCGCAGGCGGCTTTACTGCCATTCTCTGGCTGGTCCTGCTGGCCAGTTTTGTGCATTTTGCATTGCTGGCATGGATTTGGCGCGCGGGCAAAAAAAATCGCCTGCCACAAGCAGAATTTCTATTTGAGCCATGATGGGTCAATGGAAGGATAAACTGGCCGTCATTACCGGAGCCTCTTCGGGGATTGGAGAAGCCATTGCTCGCAAGCTGGCCGCACAGGGAATGCAGGTGGTGCTGGTGGCGCGCCGGCGCGAGCGGCTGGAAAGCCTGGCCGGTGAGATCCGCGCAGCCGGGGGAAATGCCCGCATCCTGATTGCCGACCTGCGCTGCGAAGCCGACCGGCTACGCCTGTGCGAGGAAGCCGGCGCAGCCGATGTGCTGGTCAATAATGCCGGGCTGGGCTGGTATGGTTATGGAGATGAGATGAACTGGAAAACCGCCCTGGAAATGCTGCAGGTCAATGTGGAAGCGGTCGTCCAGTTGAGCCTGGCCTTCCTGGCAAGGATGCGCCAGCGCAACAGCGGGCATATCATTAACATTGGTTCTATCTCGGGCAGCCTGCCCAGCCAGGGGATTGCGCTCTACGGAGCCACCAAATCCTTCCTGGATAATTTCACCACCGCCCTGCACCGTGAACTGGCCGGAACGCGCGTGCACGTCAGCGTTGTGAGGGCCGGCCCGGTGAAGACCGAATTTGGGGAAGTGGCCCTCGCCCAGGAAAACGGCGGGCACGTCCCTACCGAAAAGATGGGCGTAACGCCGGAGAAAGTGGCGGAGCGCATCTGGGCCCTGATCCGCCGTCCGCGCCGGCTCCTGTATGTGCCGGGGTATTTACGCCTGGTCCCCTGGGTGGAATTGTCTTTCGGTTGGATCATTGACCGGGTGGGGCCGCTGCTCTTGAAAAGACAAAAAGCGTAGTAACAAATAAAAGACCCCAAAGGCCAGGTTTTCTTTGGGGCCATTTTCTACCAGTGCCTGATGCCTGGCAGCTGATTACTGGCTCTTCCCGGCCACGTTCATTTCGGGGATCAAAATATACGGGGCAAAGAAAGTACCGTAGACCCACCGGGCTTCCTGGCTCACGGCGGCCACCTCCTTGAGCAGATCGTAAATGTTGCCGGCGATGGACATATCCTTGACCCGCCCGACGATCTCGCCTTTTTCGATCTTAAAGGCCAGGGCCAGCGGGTTCGAGAAAGCCCCTGAGATAGTGTTGCCTTGCCCAAGGCCGAGCAGTTCTTCCACCATGATCCCTTCGTCAATCCCGGCCAGCATGTCTTTCAGCGCGGTCTGGCCGGGCTGGATGACAAAGTTGGTGAAGACTGGCTCGGGCGGGTTAAACAGACTGCGCGCAGCGTTGCCGGACGATTCAACGCCGGACTGGGCCGCGGTCTTCAAGTCGTAAATAAAACTCTTGAGCACCCCCTGCTCCACCAGCACATTGCGGCGGCGCGGCATACCCTCGTCGTCATAGGGAGAACTCGCGAACCTGCCATCCATGGTTCCATCATCAATTATGCTGAGCTTCTCATCGAAAAGTTTTTCGCCAATTTTGCCTTTCATCGGGGAAGTTCCTTTGAGGACTCTCTTGCCGTTCAGACCCTGGGTAAGCGGCAAGCAGAGGGCCAGCGAGCCGGAGGGAGCAAACAGGACCGGCATCCGCCCGGGTTGGAGGGTGGTGATGGTGCGGGCATTCTTGAGCTTTTCCACCAGCCGGCGGGCGAAGCATAGATAATCTTCTTCCCAGAGCGTGGCCCCGCTCTGATCGAATACGATCAGTATGTCATCCCCTTCGACGCGGTCGACCTCGATCCCCAGCGTGAGCGGGGAGGTCCGGAAGGAAATATCCAGGCCGGTCTGGTTGCGGATGCTGGCAGAGACCAGGCTGCGCTCCAGGCTGATATTGCAGCGGGCTTCCGGCTCGACCGGCAGAACCAGGTCGAGGATCTCCCGGCCGATCTCCACCAGGCGGGGTATGGGTAAACCGGCGATGGCCTCGTCGTAGGTCCGGACGGCCGGGGCTGGTCGGGCATCCGGGAAGGCGAATGTGGCCTGCTCGCCATAGGCGGCCGATTCGAGGGCGTTGACGGCCAGCTTGTCCAGGGCTTGCTCATTACTGGAAGCCGCGAAGCCAAGCCGGCCCTTGCGGATGACGCGCACGGCCGTGCCTTTTGTCTCAGCGACAGTGCAGGTTTTCAATTGGTTGGCCTCGTACTCGACCGTGGTCTTCTCGTTCTGCAGGCTGACGACTTCCACCTGTTCGGCCTGTTGAGTAAGTTGAGTCAAAATATCCATGTTAATCCTCCGGTTATTCCCCACCGACGATGACGTTCTGGATGCGGACATGCGGCGCGCCCATCCCAACCGGCAGGGGGAACTGGTTGCCCTTGCCACAGCCGCCGGCGGTGTTCTGCCATTGGAAATCGTTTCCAATGGCATCTATGTTTTCCAGGGTGGCGAAGAGATTTCCTGCCAGGATGACATCCTTCACCATCTCGGCCAACTTGCCATCCCGGATCATGTAGGCATAGCCGGAACTGAAGGAGAAGTTCTCCAACCAGGTCTCACCGCCATAGGCATCGCAGGCATAGATGCCGAGTTTGATGTCCTTGAGCATGTCGTCGAAGGATGTGGTGCCATTGTCAATGGCGGTATTGGTCATGCGCACGATCGGGGCGAAGCGATAGTTGATGGCCCGGGCGTTGCCGGAAGCAGCCTCGCCCATCTTGGCAGCAGTCTGGCGGGAGTGCAACCGTCCCACCAGCACACCGTCTTTGATCAACCAGTTGCGGCGGGCGGGTGTGCCTTCGTCATCATACAGCGTGGTGCCGCGCTGGTCCGGGATGGAACCATCGTCAAAAGCGTTCAGGATGCCTTTGCCAAAGCGGCGGCCCAGGGACATCATCGCACGCGCCTTGGGGTTTTCATAAACGAAGTCCGCCTCGGACATATGTCCGAAAGCTTCGTGGATGAAAACACCTGCCAGCATCTGGTTGGCAACCACGGTGTACTGACCGGCCTTGACCGGTTTGGCAGCCAGGAGTTCAACCGCATGGCTGGCAGCTTTGCGGGCCAGTTCATCCTGGTCGAGAACGTATTCGTAGCCCTGGGTGGTGGCGAGGCTCTCATGCGCCTGCTGGACGTTATCGCCATCCCGGGCGACGGCTTGCATACTGACCACCACGGAGGGTTTTTCCTGGTCTATGTAAGTGCCTTCCGAGTTGGCCAGGATGAGATGAGTAAAGCTGTCTGAATAAACGGACTGCGTATCGATGATCCTGTCGCTATGGCTGAGCAGGACCTGGTTGTATCGTTCGGCCAGGGCTTTCTTCTCGGCCAGGGAAACATCGCGGAAATCGCGCTGCATCTCGACTGGTGTGATTTTTTCAATCGGTTCCACCGGGGCCAGTTCGATCGGTTCGGCCACTGCCCCAACCCGGGCGCACTGGCAGGCCTGGTCAACCTTGTCGAGCAGGTCATCCAGATTGTTGAACGTGGCCACCCCCCAGCCTTTATTTTTGATCAGGCAACGGACGATGCCGCCCTTGTCAATATTGGCATTGGCAATTTCCAATTCCCTGCCGCGGAAGGCTATACGCGTACTTTCCTTTTCTTCGATACGGATCTCGGTGTAATCGGCTTGGCTGTGTCGGATGGCTGCTTGAATTTGATCCCGCATGGTTGTCTCCTTTCCTTTTTACTTTACTGGTTATATCCCTGCTCATTTTATTATCGCGCAGAAATGGTTTTTTGCGCGCGCTCAATCCGTGGCAATAGGCTATGCAACCACTTGGAATTGATCGCGGCCTGGTGAAACAGCTTGTCTCAGACGAAAACAACCTATATATTATCTACACATTTCTTTCATACTGCATTCATGATTGTTTACTATACTTCGCCCTGTAAAAACAATCATTTTTATGTGAGGTTGAACCATGCCAACGAATGTATCTGGAAATGCAGAAAAAAAAGGCCGTTCCAAGATCTTGGGAATGTCCAAACCAGTATTTTGGATCGTACTGGTTATATTAGTGGTCGTCATTGCGGGCGGCGCGTATTACTATTACAACATGCAGCAGGCCAATGCCACTGCAGCCGCCGCCCAGGGACCCGCCCTGCAGACCGCAACCGCCCGCACGGGTAACATCGTCCTGCGCGCCAGCGGGACCGGCACCCTGATTGCTTCCACGGAAAGCAGCCTGGGATTCAAAACTGACGGGACCCTGACCTTGTTGAATGTGCAGGTGGGGAGTGTGGTCAAGGCGGGTGACCTGCTGGCGCAACTCGACGACTCGACCCAACAGGTCGCGTTGCAGGAGGCGCAACAGACTTTAAACGAACTGACCTCCCCCAGCGCCATTGCGCAGGCCAAACTGGCCGTCGCCACCGACGAGGCGAATGTGATCAATGCGCAGGCAGCCTTGAATGATGCGCAGAATTGGCAAAACGCCCCCTTGTCTCAAAATCAGTATGCCGCGGTGGTGCTTGCCCAAGCCAATTTGAATAAGGCCCAGACGAACTATGATAAGTTAAATACAGGCGGAAATATCACCACCACCAACGAGGCGGCCGCCTACCAGGCGCTCTATAACGCCCAGCAAGCCTACAATAATGCGGAATATAATTTCAGCCTCTACTCGCAAGCCCCCACTGCCCGCGCGGTTGCTGCGGCCCAGGCGACCCTGGATCTGGACAATGCCAAGGTGGTGGAAGACCAGAACCTGGTGACTGCGCTGACGGGCGGCA
This sequence comes from uncultured Chloroflexia bacterium, assembly GCA_963837875.1. Classification (GTDB taxonomy): domain Bacteria; phylum Chloroflexota; class Anaerolineae; order Anaerolineales; family Villigracilaceae; genus UBA877. The sequence goes on along the minus strand of CAWIOV010000001.1, from coordinate 361,311 downwards.
CCGTCCCGGCGAATGCCACCGGAACCGGGCTGAACCAGCTCAACCAGGCCAAACTGGCCGTCCAGAATGCCCAGACCAATCTGGATGATACGAAACTGTATGCACCCATTTCGGGCACCGTTCTGACCGTCAGCAACTCCGTTGGGGACACGATCAACTCCGGCAACGTTTTTATCACGATCGCCGACCTGTCCCAGGCGGAACTGAATATCTATATGGACCCGCTCGATTATAGCAACATCAAGGTTGGCTACAATGCCAATGTGACCTTCGATGCGCTACCGAACGTGGTCTTCACCGGCAAAGTGACCCAAATCTCGCCACAATTGGTCACCATCCAGGGCAATGCGGTCGTGCAAGGTGATGTAGTCCTGGATGCAAAGCAGGCTTCCGGGGCCACCCTGACCCTGCCCCTGGGTGTGACCGCTTCTGTGGATATCATTGCGGCCCAGGCGAGCAACGTTGTCCTGGTGCCGGTGCAGGCGCTGCACGAGCTTTCCCCAAATAATTATTCGGTCTTCGTCATGGTTGCCGGGAAACCGACCCTGCGACCGGTCACGGTTGGCTTGCAAGATGGCACCTTCGCGGAGATCAAGACCGGCCTGAAGGCTGGGGATGTGGTCTCCACGGGCATCCAGGCCACCGACAATAGCACCACGGGAGCGACCACGCCATGAACGCTACTCATCCTGTCATTGAAACCAAGGAATTGACCAAGACCTACGGGATGGGGGACGCCGAAGTAGTGGCGCTGGATCACGTCAGCCTGGAGGTCCAAACCGGTGAACTGGTCGCCATCATGGGACCCTCCGGCTCCGGGAAGAGCACCCTCATGAACATCCTGGGCTGCCTTTCCACCCCCACTTCCGGGGAGTATATTCTGGATGGGGAAGATGTCAGCCACCTAGATAAGGTGAAATTGGCCGGCATCCGCAACACCAAGATCGGCTATATCTTCCAGTCCTACAACCTGCTGGCTCGCACGACTGCCTTGCGCAACGTGATCCTGCCGTTGGTCTACGACCGCACCCACAAGCACCCGCGTGAAAATTGGGACGAGCTTGCCAAGGATATGCTCGAGAAGGTCGGGCTGGGTGACCGCATGGACCACCAGCCGCAGGAACTCTCGGGCGGGCAGCAGCAGCGTGTGGCGATCGCCCGCGCCCTGATCACCGATCCCGTCATAATCATTGCCGACGAACCCACCGGCAACCTGGACAGCCGTTCCGGGGAAGAGATCATGAAGCTCTTGTTGAAACTGCATGACCAGGGCGACACCATTGTGATTGTGACGCATGACCCGGTGGTGGCCCAATATACCCAACGGGTGGTCCATTTGAAAGATGGGCACGTTGATAGAGTGGATCATAATGCAAAGTATCTCAGTACAGAAAGTGTGGCAGTATGAACATAGGCGAAGTATTACGCATTTCTTTGGAAGCCATTAACAAGAACAAGATCCGTTCGTTGCTGACCATGCTGGGCATCATCATCGGCGTGGCGGCGGTCATCATCATGATCGCCGTCAGTAACGGCACGGCTTCGGCCATTGCCAGCCAGATCACCAGCCTGGGCTCGAACCTGGTCTTCATCACCCCTAATTTCACCCGCAACGGGCTACAGACCGCCTCCCAGGCCGGCACCGGGTTGGTCTTCTCGGATGCGGCTGCCATCCAGCAAGGCGTCCCGAATGTGTCCGGCGTCAGCGTGGAACAGGGCACCACCGAGACCGTCAAGGCCGGAGCGGTTTCCCTCAGCAGCATCAGCATCCTGGGCACCCTGCCGGATTTCCCATCGGTACGTGACATGAAGATCGCCAGCGGGGCCTATTTCGTCCAGTCGGACCAGGACCACAAGGGCAAAGTGGCCGTGCTGGGGACCGAGCTGGCGCAGCAATTGTTCGGGAACGCCGACCCGGTCGGGCAGAACGTTCAGGTTGGGAATTTCTACCTGGATGTGATCGGGGTATTTGCCTCGAAAGGCACGGTGGGGGATGTGGACTATGATGCCCGCCTCTACCTGCCGCTTTCGACCGTGCTGCAGTATTACACGCCCTCGCAGTTCGCCCGCTTCCTGGGCCAGCGCGTCCGCACCATTTATGTCACGGTGTCTAACCCGAAATTGATGGATGACACGATCTCCCAGATCAGCCTGCTGCTGGAGCAGCGTCACGGGGTGACACCAGCTGCACCAGATTTCACCATCACCACCCAGCAGAACATCATTAGCACACAGGAATCGACCACGGCAGCCTTCCGCAACCTGCTGGCCTGGGTGGCCGGGATCTCCCTGATCGTAGGCGGGATCGGCATCATGAACATCATGCTGGTCAGTGTGACCGAGCGGACGCGTGAGATCGGTTTGCGCCAATCCCTGGGCGCTACGCCAGCCGACATCCGCTGGCAGTTCCTCTCCGAGGCTCTGTTATTGAGTGTGATCGGCGGCATTATCGGCATCCTGATCGGGGTCGGCGGCTCCTGGCTGTTCGGCAAGGTGGGGGGCATGGCAACGGAAGTCGTACCCAGCTCGATACTCCTGGCCTTTTTCTCGGCCGCCGCCGTGGGCGCTTTCTTCGGCTTCTACCCGGCCAATCAGGCCGCGCAGCTCGATCCAATCGACGCCTTGCGGCACGAGTAATATGACAGCCTCCCGAAGGGCTGCACGATAAGCCGGATCGGCTTGAAAAGCCCTTCGGGAGGATTTTACCGAATAATACATCAATCTAAAATCTTATAAAAGGAAGGTTTCCATGAAAACAAAGAAGTTCATCTTTCCCCTGCTTGCACTGATCGCAGTTCTGGTGATCGTGCTGGCCGCGTGCGGCGCAAAATCGAGCACGCCAACCGCACAAACCAACGGCGGCTTCCCGGGCGCCAATGGCACCCCGGGAGCTGGCTTTGCGGCCTTTAATACCCGGCCGCTCCCGCCGGCGGAATCGCTGCTGGTCGGCATGTACAAGCTGCAAGGGACCAGCAATGCCCTAACCCCAACCCAGGCGGCCGCCCTCGTCCCACTATGGCAGGCCTATGCCCAGTTGACCTCCAGCAATACGGCCGCACAGGCCGAGATCGACGCGGTCACCACGCAGATCCAGCAGACCCTGACCCCCGCACAGGTCCAGGCGATCACCGCCATGAAGCTGACGCGTGCAGACCTGGCTACCACGATGACAAGCCTGGGAATTACCAATGGTGGCGCAAATGGTACGCCCGGTTTTAGATTTACTCCCGGTGCTGGCGGCGGCCGTGGCGGTGGCGGCTTCTTCGTTGGTGGCGGCGGTGGTGGCGGTGGCATCCCTGGAGGCGGTGGTACTACCACCCGGCCGACCCCGAATGCGACCGCACTGGCCTACCGGGCGATGTACGCCAACCGCATCCCGACTGCCCTGATGAACGCCATCATCGCTTACTTGCAGAAAACAGCCGGGTCATAATACCCTGGCGGTACCGGGCAATCCCATTCGCGGTAAACTCTCTACCCAAGTGGGATTGCCCTTCGAAGGACCTTTGTTTCTTGTTATACTGAAAATGGATAAGATGGTCACAGCAAAAACTGTCCTGGTGGTGGATGATGAGGCCCGCCTGGTCTCCCTGGTTGAAACCTACCTGAGCCAAAGCGGGTTCCGGGTTGTCACCGCGTCGAACGGTCGGGAAGCATTGGCAGTTGCGCAGCGCCAGGAACCGGACCTGATCGTTCTCGACCTGATGATGCCTGAAATGGATGGGTATGAATTCATGCGTGTTTACCGGGCCGAGCACGATACCCCTATTATCATGCTGACCGCACGGGTGGACAACGACGAAAAGGTGATCGGATTGGAGGCAGGCGCGGATGACTATATGACCAAACCCTTCCGGCCGCGCGAATTGATGGCGCGTGTGAAAGCGGTGCTGCGGCGCAGCGGGGAAAAAGAACCAGCGGTGAAGGTTTTGCGTGTGGCCGATATTATCTTGGACCGCAGCGCCCACTCGGTGCAGGTGGGAGATCGTTTTGTTGACCTGACCCCTTCCGAGTTCGATCTGCTGGCCGCCTTGATGTCTTCGCCGGGGCATGTCTACTCCCGGCTTGACCTGCTTGATATTCTGCAGGGTGTTCGCTTTGAAGGCTACGAACGCGCCATTGATCTGCACGTAAAGAACCTGCGTGCCAAGATCGAGCCGGTGCCCGGTTCCCCCCGCTATATCGAAACGGTTTATGGGGTCGGCTATCGTTTCGTCAGGCAATAAACCCCATGCGCTCGATCGCGGTCAAATTATTACTGTCATTTTTACTCATCAGCATGCTGAGTGTGCTCCTGATAGTGTTGTCTGCACGCTGGGTGACGGAGAGGGAATTCAGGAGTTACCTGTTTAATCAAAACCGCAATAGCATTGTTACGGAACTGGCAAACTACTACAGCAAAAACGGAACCTGGGCCGGGGTTGAGACTGCCCTGCTGGCCCCGGGACAAGTCGCGCCGCCGCGCTTTATTGCCGGAGGCCGGTGGTTTTTTACCCTGGTGGATAATACCGACCATGTTGTGCTGGCGGGCCTTGGCGACCATATGGGCGACTTGTTGCCACAAACAGATCTCAACAATGGGATCCCCATCAAGGCGCAGGGAAACACGGTGGGGATCATGGTAACCAGGCAGCCCACCATTAACGTAAATCCGGCCGAAACGGCTTTCCTGAACCGTGTGATGCAGATTGATACACTGAGCGCAATTGGTGTCATTGCATTGGGTTTGCTGCTGGCTTTCCTGCTTTCACGTACTCTCACACGCCCAATCCGCGAATTGACCGCCGCCACCCGGGCGGTTTCCGCGGGCCAACTGGAGCATACGGTGCCTGTTCGTTCCCGCGATGAACTGGGTGAATTGGCGGCTTCGTTCAACCGGATGAATGCCGATCTGGCACGTTCGATCGCCTTGCGCCGGCAGATGACTGCCGATATCGCGCATGAATTGCGCACGCCGGTCAGCGTGATCATGGGACATGCGGAAGCCGTCCATGATGGCGTCATGGCGCCCACTCTCGAGACCTTCGAGATCATCCGGGATGAGGCAGAACGGTTGGATAGCCTGATTGAGGATTTGCGCACCCTTTCCAGGGCGGACGCAGGCGAGCTTCCCATCGAATTCCAACCCGTTTCCCCGGCAAAGCTGTTGGAAAAGGTCCAGGCCATCTATAAGCCGCGTGCTGCCCAGAAAAACATTGCCATCCAGTTGCAATTTGATGAAGAGCTGCCAGAGATATCTGCTGACCCGGGCCGGATGACGCAGGTTTTGAGCAATGTGGTGGACAATGCCCTTCTTTACATGCCATCCGGGGGATCAGTGATAATGTCAGCTCACGTCGTCGCCCAGAACCTGGAGATCCGGGTGCAGGATACCGGCCCGGGCATTGCAGCAGATGAACTGGAGCGTGTCTTCGACCGCTTTTACCGTTCGGATCCCTCCCGTCAACGCAACGCCGGCGGTTCAGGCCTGGGGCTTGCCATTGCTAAATCCATTGTGGAAAAGCACAACGGGCGCATCTGGGCCGAGAGCCAGCCCGGCCAGGGGACGACGATCGTGATCCAGTTGCCCCTGCCGGAAAAATAAGACCTTATCTAAAAATTCAAGTGGAGTTCGCATTTTGAGTGCCTGCACTCAAAATGCGGCACTTCTATTATTTTTGGATAGATACTAAATCTCAAAATCTGACTTGGTGCCGTTAGACAGTATTGACAGGATCAAGGTGGGGAATTATACTAGTTAAGTAACTAAACTATTTAACCATTAAACTAAAAAACGGAGGCAGAAATGCTGGCAACCGATAGCACAATGGAACAGTTGATCCCGGCCGCCATCGAGGCGTTCTGGGGCACGGTCCCGCCCGTTTGGAACCGCATCAAGGGCAATGTACGCACCATTGCAGTGGAACAGTACGGCATCAGCGTGGAGCAGTTCCATATCCTGCGGCACATCCGCAAGGGCATCACCTCGGTCAGCGAGCTGGCGCAGGTGAAACAGATCAGCCGATCGGCGGTCAGCCAGGCAGTGGATATCCTGGTGGAACGCGGGTTGATCTCTCGCTGCCAGAATGCCCAGGACCGTCGGAACATCCCGCTCAAATTGACCGATTCGGGCGACCAACTCCTGGATGCCATCTCCGAAAAGAACCGGGCCTGGATGAAGGGCCAGATGCTCTCTTTAACCGCCCATGACCTCGAAAACTTGACCCGCGCCATGGAAATTCTGGCAAAAACATTCGCCGAGCCGGAGAAATAAAAGTATTTTCTCAAAATAAAAGGGAAGATAGGGGGCACACCCTCACTCCCCAAGTTATTGAGATGATACAAATAAAACATATATCAGGTGAACTAGAAATGCTTTCTGAACTCAAAAATATCCTCCCATTCGTCAAGCCTTACTGGAGACGCGCCACCGTCACCCTGACCCTGCTGACCTCGCTGGTCTTCATGGATCTATCCATCCCATACCTGATCGAGCGCATCATAGACCAGGGCATCAACAAGCATAACCAGCCGGTTGTCATCCAGACCTCCATCATCATGATCGGGATTTCCATCCTGAGTACGGTGATTGCGGTTGCCAACAGTGTTCTATCCGTGCAAGTGGGGGAAAGTGTGGCGCGCGATCTGCGGGATGCCCTTTTCGTCAGGATCCAGAAATATTCCTACGGCAACCTGGACCGCCAGCAGACCGGGCAGTTGATGGTGCGGCTGACCAGTGACTCCAGCGCAGTGCAGCGCCTGGTGCAGGTCTCACTGCGCATTGGGACACGCGGCCCGCTCCTGATCGTCGGAAGCCTGATCCTGATGGTCAACATCAGCCCCAACCTGGCCCTGACCATGGTGCCCCTCCTGATCGTCACTTCCGCCGTCATCATATTCTTCACCGTCAAAATGGAGCCGCTCTTCCGCTCCGTCCAGCAAAAACTGGACCGGCTCAACAACGTCTTACAGGAAAACGTCGCTGGCGCGCGCCTGGTCAAGGCTTTCGTCCGGGCCGACTTCGAAGGGGAGCGCTTTGAGACATCCAATGAGGCCTTCACCGAACAATCGGTCAAGGTCATGCAGTTCATGTCCAGCATGTCGCCGGCATTGACGGTCTTCATCAATATTGGCATGGTCATCGTCATCTGGGTGGGCGGGATTCAATCCATCCATGGCAGCCTGACCATCGGGCAGATCGTGGCCTTCACCAACTACCTGCTCACCACCATGACGCCGCTCACTATGATGACCATGCTTTCCCAGACCTGGGCGAACGGGCTGGCCTCGGCCAAGCGCGTCAGCGAGATACTGGATACTGTGCCCGAGATCCAGGATGCCCCCAATGCCGCGGCACTGCCCGAGCCGGTGCGCGGCCGGGTCGTCTTCGAGAACGTGGATTTCCACTACAACGGCACCGGGGACGAGGCCGTCCTGAAAGGCATTAACCTGGTGGCCGAGCCGGGCGAGACGGTCGCCATCCTGGGCGCTACGGGTGCCGGAAAATCCACCTTGGTAAATCTGATACCGCGCTTCTATGATGCCACGAGTGGCCGGGTGCTGATTGATGGCGTGGATGTCCGGGAGATCGAGGCAGACTCGCTCTTGGCCTGCATTGGGATCGTGCCCCAGGAGAGCATCCTGTTCTCCGGGACGGTGCGGGATAATATCCGCTACGGCCGCCCGGACGCTACCGACGATCAGGTCGTTGCGGCTGCCAAGGCCGCCCAGGCGCACGATTTTATCATGGAAATGTCGAAGGGCTATGACAGCCACGTGGATGCGCGCGGTGGGAACTTTTCGGGCGGTCAAAAACAGCGTATCGCCATCGCCCGGGCCCTGCTGCTGGACCCCAAGATCCTGATCCTGGACGACAGCACCAGTTCGGTGGATGTGGAAACCGAGACCAGGATCCAGGATGCCCTGGAACAGCAGATGCGCAAACACACTAGCTTCGTGGTGGCCCAGCGCATCAGCACCGTCCTGAATGCCGACAAGATCATCGTGATCGACAAGGGCCGGATCGCCGCCCAGGGCAACCATAAAGAACTCATGCAGACCAGTTCGATCTACCAGGAAATCTACGAATTGCAGCTTGGGAACGGTTTCCATCCGGAAGAACCGATCATGCTGTTCGATGAACGGAGCGTGGTGAAATGAGCTTCCAATCCGCGCCTCAAGCCAGCAGTGTCCGTTCGATGATGCAGCGCCGCCCGTCCGACCCCGGCCGGATCGAAAAAGCGCGCAACCCGCGCCAGGCTGTGATGGGGCTGCTGCGCTACTTGGCTCCTTTCAAGGTCGGGATGGCCCTGGTGCTTGTCTTTGTGCTCATTTACACAGTCCTCGGACTGATCGGCCCCTACCTGATGGGCGTAGCCATTGACCGCTTCATCGCGACCAAACAGATTTCCGGTCTGGCCACCATCTGCCTGTGGATGTTGGCTGTTTATCTATTAAACAACCTGTTCAACGCAATCGCCAACTGGATTATGTCGGATATCTCCCAGCGCGCCCTTAAGCAGATGCGCAAGGACTTGTTCACCCACCTGCAGGGACTCTCGATGGCCTTCTTCGACCACAATCCGGCCGGCGAGTTGATGAGCCGCCTCACCAACGATATTGACGCCATCAACCAGGCCGTCTCGCAAAACGTGACCTCATTGATCGCCAGTGTGCTCTCCATGCTCGGCATCCTGATAGCCATGTTTATCCTGGATCGCTGGCTGGCGCTGGCCTCCCTGCTGGTGGTCCCGATCATGTTCTGGTTCACCCAGTTTGTCGCCAAATACACCCGCAAGGGTTTCCGCGAGCTGCAGAAGAGTTTGGGGGAAAGTAACAGCGTGATGGAAGAGTTGATCAGCGGCGAAAAAGTCATCAAGGCTTTTCGCCGGAACGACTCGGTCCTGGAAAATTTCCGCGAGCGCAATCAGGCCGTCTTCAAGGCCGGCGTGTACGCCAACAGCTATGCTTTGCTGCTGATGCCGCTGACCACCGTACTGGGCAACTTCTTCATCATTGTCCTGGCCGGGCTGGGCGGCTGGCTGGCCCTGCGCAACCTGGTCAGCGTGGGCGTCATCGCCACCTTCATCAGCTATGGACAGAACTTCACCAACCCGCTGCGCCAGTTGGCCAACCTGTATAACTCCATCCAGGGTGCCCTGGCCGGCGCCGAGCGCGTTTTCGAGGTGATTGACACCCCCGGCGAGGTGGACGATGGTCCGGATGCGGTTGCCCTGGAATCGGTGCACGGCGACGTGCGTTTCGAGAACGTCAATTTCGAATATCGGCCGGGTATCCCCATCCTCAAGAATATGTCCCTGGAGGCCAAGCCCGGGCAGATCTTCGCCCTGGTTGGGCCTACCGGGGCCGGCAAGACCACCATCATCAACCTGTTGACGCGTTTCTATGAGATCAACGACGGCCGGATTACCATTGATGGACAGGATATCCGCAATATCTGCAAAGCCGACCTGCGGCATAAACTCGGCCTGGTCCTGCAGGATACCTTCCTGTTTTCCGATACCGTCATGGAGAATATCCGCTTCGGGCGGCTGGAGGCCAGCGACGAAGAGGTGATCGAAGCGGCCCGCAAGGCGGATGCCGACCATTTCATCCGCCAGCTTCCGCAAGGCTACGATACCCTGCTCTCGGAACGTGCCAGCAACCTTAGCCAGGGGCAGCGCCAGTTACTTGCGATCGCGCGCGCCATCCTCGCCGATCCATCCATCCTGATTTTGGATGAAGCCACCAGCAGTGTGGACACGCGCACCGAGGCCCGTATCCAGAAGGCCCTGCTGCGCCTGATGGCCGGCCGCACCAGTTTCGTCATCGCCCACCGCCTGAGCACCATCCGGGATGCCGACCACGTTCTTGTGATCAACAACGGCGAGATCGTCGAGCAGGGCACCCACCAGGAATTACTGGATAAAAAAGGTTTCTACCACCATCTTTACCTCAGCCAGTTCAAGGGACAGGCCATCTAAGCCATCCTCTGGCCAGGCCATCTTTACCCTTGACATTTTAGAACAATAGTTCTAAAATAGCCTGCAGGCACGGCAAGGCCCTCACCTTGCCGCGTACCTTTTAAAAAGGAATATTCGTTTCTCCGTCGTTCCGAGGTTCGAATATCTCCCTTTCGAGGCTACCCCCTTTTGATTGTCTCTTGATACATTCAGACCCTTCATTGTGCCGAATTTGACAGTAAAATATGACTATCAAATGTGCAGGATGCCATTGAAAGACAGGCGAGCATGAGCCAGTTTCTTTCGACCGAAACGATTGTCATTGAACTGCTCCTGGTCGTGACCGTGGTTGCATTGGCGGTCAGACGGTTTAATATTCCTTACACCGTGGCGCTTGTCGTCATGGGGCTGCTGCTTGCATTACGAGCGCCGGCAAAGATAAGCCTGACGCCTGAATTGATCCTGGCTCTCTTCGTTCCACCGCTGGCTTTCGAGGCGGCATTTCACATCAATTTCCAGGATTTGCGCCGTAACCTGGCGGGCATTTTGGTGCTGGCCGTGCCGGGTGTCATCTTGACTATGCTGATCGTTGGGGGTTTACTGGCCGTTGGTACCGGCCTGAGCCTGGCGGCTACGTTGGTTTTTGGTGCCTTGATCGCCGCCACGGATCCCATATCGGTGGTCGCCATCTTCCGGACACTGGGTGTTCCCAAACGCCTCTCGGTACTGATCGAGGGGGAAAGCCTGTTCAATGATGGTACGGCTATTGTCCTTTACAACCTGGCCTTGGCGGTCGTCCTGACCGGTAAATTTAACCTGCTGACCAGCCTGGGAGATTTTCTGAGCGTCTCGATCGGAGGCGTGCTGGTTGGCCTTCTACTTGGCTGGATAATATCTTTCTTGATCTCAAGGGTGGATGATTACCTGATCGAGACGACTTTGACAACCCTGCTGGCTTTTGGTTCTTACCTCCTGGCCGAGCGCCTGCATTTCAGTGGTGTCCTGGCAGTCGTCGCTGCGGGCCTCATTTGCGGCAACCTAGGTCCGCGTGGGATGAGCCCGACCACCCGTATCGTCCTGTTCAACTTCTGGGAGTATGTCGCCTTCCTGGCGAACTCGCTGATTTTTTTGCTGCTTGGCTTGCAGGTGAATATTCCGGCACTGCTGGCTTCCTGGCCATTCGTCCTCTGGGCAATCCTGGCAGTCTTGGCAGCCCGCGCAGTGGTTGTCTATGGCCTGGGATGGATAGTTAATAAATTTGCAGATCCAATCCCAAAACGTTGGCTGCATGTGCTGAATTGGGGTGGATTACGCGGGGCCATTGCCTTGGCGCTTGTCCTCAGCCTGCCACCCAATTTTGCCAACCGTGACCAGTTCCGCCTGATGGCGTTCGGAGTGGTCTTGTTCACGCTACTGGTGCAGAGCACCACCATGCGCCCATTGATCCAATGGCTGGGGATTATCACCCGCAATCCATCCCGGCTGGAATATGAGAAACGTCACGCGCGCCTGACTTCCATGCGGGCGGCCCTGAATCACTTGGATAAGCTTCATAAGGATGGTCTACTATCCACACATGCCTGGGAGATCCTGCGGCCAGAATATGAAAAACAAGTCCTGGCTTGTACCGCTGAAGTCCGCCAGACTCTCAAAGCTGCCCCGGACCTTGAAGCCGAGGAACTCGACACTGCCCGCCGGGAAGCCTTGCGTGCCCAACGCAGTGCGCTACTGGGTCTGTTCCGGGATGGGATCATCTCCCAGGAGGTTCTCAGTGAATTGGGCATGGAAATTGACCTCGAATTAAGCAAGGAAGGCTTTTTACCGGCAGTTGATGCTAAAGAGGAACGGGCCAAAGAGCGATAAAAAAGGTTCCTCATTTCATTCAATTATCTCCCTTCTTCTGATCTTTCCCCCTTTTTGATTATTTCTTGATAAATTCAAGTGTTTTTTTGTGTCGAATATGACAGGAAAATGTGTATATTCTTTGCTCGTGATAATGGAATTGATCCCGGAGGAACCCAATGACTGACCTTCTGTATATCGTATTGACCATCGTATTTCTGGCCTTATCCTGGGGCTTTATCGTCGCCTGCGAGCGGTTGATGGAGGAGAAGAAGAAATGAACATACTTTATCTCATCGTCGGCTTGATCACACTGGCCCTTTTCATCTACCTTGTGATCGCCCTTCTAAAACCGGAGTGGTTCGAATGAATATTGCTAGCTGGTTTCAACTGATCTTTTATATGGTCGTTCTGATCGCCCTGGCCAAGCCGCTCGGCACGTTCATGGCCAGGGTCTACCAGGGTGAACGGACTTTCCTTGACCCGGTCCTGCGTCCGGTTGAGAAACTGATCTACCGCTTGAGCGGTGTGCACCCGGACGAAGAGATGAACTGGAAGGTCTACGCCATCGCAGTGATGCTCTTCAATGTCTTGGGACTGCTGGTCGTTTACGCGCTGCAGCGCCTGCAGGGTTTCCTGCCGCTCAACCCGCAGGGTCTTGGCGCGGTCTCCCCGGACTCTTCCTGGAACACCGCCGTCAGCTTTGCCACCAACACCAACTGGCAGGGCTATGGCGGCGAAACCACCATGAGCTACCTGACCCAGATGCTGGCGCTGACCACCCAGAACTTCGTCTCGGCTGCCACCGGCATGGCCGTTTTGATCGCCTTGATCCGTGGCATTATGCGCCATACATCCAAGACCATCGGCAATTTCTGGGTGGACCTGACCCGCTCGGTTCTGTATATCCTCCTGCCGCTGGCCTTTGTCCTGGCCTTGGCACTCGTCTCCCAGGGCGTGGTGCAGACCTTCGGCCAATATAAAGCTGCCACTTTGCTGCAACCTACGAGTTACCAGCAGGCGCAGACGGATGCCAGTGGCAACCCGGTCAAGGATGCCTCCGGCAACCCGGTTATGCTTACGGTCCAGCAGACCAGCCAGACGCTCGCGGTCGGTCCGGCCGCTTCGCAGATCGCCATCAAACAGTTGGGCACCAACGGCGGCGGTTTCTTTAACGTCAACTCAGCGCACCCCTTCGAAAACCCGACGCCTCTCTCCAATTTCCTGGAAATGCTCTCCATCCTGCTCATCCCGGCCGCCCTTGTTTACACTTTCGGCAAGATGGTCGGGGACACGCGCCAGGGCTGGGCCATCCTGGCGGCCATGACCATTATTTTCGTGGTGCTGCTGTCGGTGACGGTCTGGGCCGAGCAGACCGGTAACCCCGCCATCGCCTCGCTGGGAGTGGATATCAAACAGTCCAATATTAACCCGGGCGGGAACATGGAAGGCAAGGAGTTGCGCTTTGGCATCGCCAACTCAGCCTTGTGGGATGCGGCTACCACCGCCGCTTCCAACGGTTCGGTCAACTCGATGCTCGACTCAAATATGCCGCTGGGCGGCATGTTCCCCATGTGGCAGTTGCATTTAGGTGAGGTGCTCTATGGCGGGGTCGGCTCCGGCCTGTATGGCATGTTGGCCTTCATAATTGTTGCGGTCTTTGTAGCTGGGCTGATGGTCGGGCGCACGCCCGAATACCTGGGCAAGAAGATCGAGGCCTACGAGATGAAGATGGCCTCGCTGATCCTACTCATCCCGGTATTCACCGCCCTGGTCGGCACCGCTATCGGCGTCACGACCGCCGCGGGGCAGGCAGGCGTACTTAACCCCGGCCCGCATGGCTTCAGCGAGATCCTGTATGCCTTTTCGTCTGCCACCGCCAACAACGGCAGCGCCTTCGCAGGCCTGAATGTGAATACCCCGTTTTATAACACCGCCCTGGGCGTTACCATGTTCTTCGCCCGCTTCTGGCTGGTAATTCCAGCCCTGGCTATTGGCGGTTCGCTGGCGCTCAAGAAGAAAGTCCCGGTGGCCGGTGCCGGCACGCTGGAAACGCACACACCGCTCTTTATCGCCTGGTTGATCGCGGTCGTCATCATCGTCGGCGCGCTGGGCTTCTTGCCCGCCCTGGCGTTGGGACCGATCGTCGAACATTTAATGATATTCCATTAGGCAAGGGATTTAGGTATGACCACTCAACTCAAAAAACGATCCGCGTTTCAGCGGGAACTGTACCAGCGTGCGATCATGGATTCTTTCGTAAAGCTTAACCCGCGCAAAATGGTGCGCAACCCGGTTATGTTCGTGGTGGAAGTGGGCAGCCTGCTCACTACCGTCTTGTGGATCCAGGCGCTCTTCGGCAAAGGCGAAGCCCCGGCCGGTTTCATCGGCGGGGTGGCCCTGTGGCTGTGGTTCACCGTCCTGTTCGCCAACTTCTCCGAGGCCGTGGCCGAAGGGCGCGGCAAGGCCCAGGCTGAGGCGCTGCGCAAGACCCGCCAGACCACTCAGGCCAAGCAACTGCCCCGCCCGGACCGCCATGCCAAGTACGAGTTGGTCGCCTCGACGGCTTTGCACAAGAACGATCTGTTCCTGGTGGAAGCCGGCGACATCCTGCCCGTGGATGGGGAGATCGTCCAGGGGATTGCCTCGGTGGATGAGAGTGCCGTCACCGGTGAAAGCGCCCCCGTGATCCGCGAATCGGGCGGGGACCGCAGCGCTGTCACCGGCGGCACGCGCCTGCTCTCCGACTGGCTGATCGTGCGCGTGACCGCCGACCCCGGCGAGGGCTTCCTCGACCGTATGATCAGCCTGGTGGAAGGCGCCAAGCGCCAAAAGACCCCCAACGAGATCGCACTGGATATCCTGCTGGCTGGATTCACGCTCATCTTCCTGATCGTCTGCGCCACCCTGTTGCCTTTCTCACTTTACAGCGTACAGACGGCCGGACACGGTACGCCCATCACCATCACGGTGCTGGTGGCCTTGCTGGTCTGCCTGATCCCCACAACCATCGGCGGGCTGCTCTCCGCCATTGGCATCGCCGGGATGGACCGTATGATCCAGCGCAACGTTATTGCCATGTCTGGCCGGGCGGTGGAAGCCGCCGGGGATGTGGATGTGCTCCTGCTCGATAAGACCGGCACAATTACCCTGGGCAACCGCCAGGCGGTCGAATTGATCCCGGTCAAGGGCGTGCCTGCTCAGGCATTGGCCGAGGCCGCCCAATTGGCTTCCTTATCCGATGAGACGCCCGAAGGCCGTTCGATCGTCGTGCTGGCCAAGGAAAAGTATGGCTTGCGCGGCCAGACCATGGGCCCGAGTGAAGCCGCTCCCCAGGGGATGCATTTCATCCCGTTCACTGCCCAGACTCGCATGTCAGGCGTGGATTTCGACGGCACATCCATCCGCAAGGGTGCGCCCGACTCCATGTATGCCTTACTTCAGGAAAACGGCCGTCCGGTGCCCGAAGATCTGAAATCTACGGTTGAGCGTATCGCGCGCGGCGGCGGGACACCCCTGGTGGTGGTTCGTAATAGCGAGGCTTTGGGCGTGGTTCACCTGAAGGATATCGTCAAGGGCGGCATCAAGGAACGCTTCGCACAGTTGCGCAAGATGGGTATAAAGACCATCATGATCACCGGCGACAATCCGCTTACGGCTGCCGCCATCGCTGCCGAAGCTGGCGTGGATGATTTCCTGGCCCAGGCAACTCCCGAGGCCAAACTCAAGCTGATCCGGGATTCCCAGGCCGGTGGGCGGCTAGTTGCCATGACCGGTGACGGTACCAATGACGCCCCGGCCCTGGCCCAAGCGGACGTGGCCGTGGCGATGAATACCGGCACCCAGCCCGCCCGGGAGGCCGCCAACATGGTTGACCTGGATAGCAACCCCACCAAGCTGATCGAGATCGTGGAGATCGGCAAACAACTCCTGATGACGCGCGGCGCCCTGACCACCTTCAGCATCGCCAACGATGTCTCCAAGTACTTCGCCATCATCCCGGCCGCCTTCGCCACCACCTACCCAGCCCTGGGTGTACTGAACGTCATGCACCTGGCCACCCCGCAGAGCGCCATCCTCTCGGCCGTCATCTTCAATGCCCTGATCATCATCGCCCTCATTCCTCTGGCGCTCAGGGGTGTGCCATACCGGGCGGTTGGGGCAGCCCGCCTGCTGCGCGACAACCTGCTCATCTATGGCGTCGGCGGCCTGATCGCCCCCTTCATCGGCATCAAGCTGATTGATATGCTGCTGGTGGCATTGCATCTCGTGTGATTTCCGCAGCCTGGGTCATTGCGAGCCGCTGATGTTCTTCCGGCGGCGTGGCGATCTTTCTTTTGAAAGGCATTAAAGAAGATTTATAACTGGAGACATCCTATGAACGAAAACCGCTTCTCAACCATAGCCAGATTCATCATCACCAGCCTGTTGGCCGTATTGACGGTGATCGTTACCACCCTTATCCTCTTCCTGATCGGGCGGGACACCCTTGGGGAAGCCGTGATTGCCTTGTTGTACCTGGTACCGGTGGCCTGGAGCGCCAACCGCTGGGGCCAGTTGCCCGGGATCAGCGCTGCACTGACGGCCGCCCTGGCGTTTGACTTCCTCTTTATCCCGCCCTTCTATACTTTTGCCGTGGCCCGGTTGGAAGGCTGGCTGGTGCTGGTCATTTTCCTGGGCGTCGCCATTTGGGTGGTGGAACGCATCCAGACCAGCCTCACCAAGGCGCGTGAAGCCGTGTTTATGTACGAAATGAGCGCGGCCCTGTGCGGCCAGCGCACGCCGGAAGCTGTTGCATACGTGGTTTCCAAACAGATCCAGCAATTGTTTCAAGCCAGGTTGGTCAACGTGACTTTCCACCCTGAAAAAAATACTCCGGGCGTTGTTGCCAGTACGCCGGAGAATGGCACAGGCAAGGACCAGCCCAACCGCCTCCTGCCCATTGTGAATTCCTGGGGCCTGGTCGGCGAGATCCAGATTTGGGCCGGCCCATATTCGGAACTGCCGTCACAGGATGGCCCCCTGCTCCAGAACTTTGCCTTGCAGGCGGCGCGTGCTTTCGAACGCACCTACCAGTTCGAGGCCGAAAGACATTTCCAGGGCACACTGCCCAATCCATCTGTCCAGAAATAAAAGGTAAAAATATGCGTTCCCAAATTCGACCAGCTTTAATGATGTTGCTCATTTTTACGATCCTGACCGGCCTGGTGTACCCCCTGGTCGTGACCGGGATCGCCCAGCTTGTTTTCCCGCACCAGGCCAATGGCAGCCTGATCGTCCGCAATGGCCAGACCGTTGGCTCGAGTTTGATCGGCCAGCAATTCAGCGATCCCAAATATTTCTGGGGACGGATTTCGGCCACCGGCCCGTACCCGTATAACGCCGCCTCATCCTCCGGTTCCAACCTCGGACCGACCAACCCGGCCCTGTTGGACGAAGCCAAGGCCCGCATCGCTGCCTTGCATGCCGCCGACCCATCCAACACTCAGCCAATCCCCGTTGACCTGGTCACATCCTCCGGCTCCGGCCTCGACCCGGATATCAGCGTCGCCGCCGCCCTTTACCAGATTCCGCGCGTGGCGCGCCTGCGCGGCCTGAGCCAATCTGCCGTGCGCGCCCTGGTGGACCAATACACCCAGGGACGCCAGCTCGGCTTCCTGGGGGAGCCGCGTGTCAACGTACTGGAACTCAACCTGGCGCTGGACGGATTAAAACCGTAAGGCAGCCTGAATTTTATAAATTCACTCCCTGGCTGGGCGGCGCGCCGCCCAGCTTTTGAATATACCAAAAAAAATGAGCGCACTACCGTTTCGTCAAGGACAACCATTTTTGCAGGGAAAAAATAAAAGCACCTGGATCTATGCATTGATCCAGGGCATTGTGGTTGGATTGGCGGGAATGGTTCACGGGATATTCGCTGCTCTCCAGGGGAATATCCCCACCGGTGGATACTTGTTACCCCTTGGAATTTTCACCCTTATCCATAACTATCTCATTACGGGGATTGCCGCGATCGTGGTGGCTCTGGCTGTTATTCTGTGGACAATTGGCTTTATCCACACGAAAAACGGCCCAAGCGTTTTTTTGGCGCTTTCGATCCTCCTTTTCCTGGTGGGCGGCGGGGTTGCCCAGACGGTATTCATTATCCTGACCTGGGCGGTATCCACGCAAATCGACAAACCATTAACCTGGTGGGAAAAAAGGATACACGATAAGATTAAGAATTGCTTGGCTAAAGCATGGTTGGCAATATTGATTAGCGATTACTCGGTGATCCTGATCGCCATCGGCATCTGGTTGGTCTTGTCACAGCCTTCCATTTCATACAGAACGCCCACCATCGTTGAATATACTTTGTGGTCCTTCCTGGTTATCGGCGTTTTATTGCAACCCTTGGTTATTGTATCTGGATTTGCACACGATATTGAGAGACAGTCCACCTTATCCGAATAAGGTATTTTCTCAACCAGAAGGGGAAGATCGGGGGAGTGCGGGCGGCAGAGCCGCCCGCACTCCCCCGTCCCCTACGTTATTGAGATGATGGCGAATAAGCCATTCTTGGATCAAGTGCACAGAAAGGGCGATTATGGAAAACGACAAAGACCTCGTCATTATCAACGCGCTCATGCGCCAGGCCCTTGTAGCCGTTGAAGAAGTCATGGGAAAGAATGGCCTCGTGGCGGTTCTGCGTGCATCGAAGCTTGATCAGTATATTGACCAGATGCCGCCGGATGATTTGAACCCATCCGTCCATTCCTCCGATTATGCCCGCCTTAACGAAGCGATCGAGAGCTTATATGGACGCGGCGGGAAAGGCATACTGCAGCGGGTCGGCAAGGCATCCTTTCAATATGGATTGCGGGAACAGTCCGCCGTGTTGGGCTTGGCGGGACTGGCCCTGAAAGTGCTGCCTCCCAAACAGCGCATCCTGTTGGCACTTAACAGTATGGCCAATGCGCTCAGGAAGACCAATTCCCTGGTCAGGATTATTGTGGAAGAAAGTGATGGGCGGATCTATTATATTGACGGAACCTGTTCCATCTGCTGTGAACGCCATGGCGACAAACCGTTGTGTTATCTTTATGTAGGGACACTTGGGGAAGCTGTCCGCTGGGCAACCGGGCAGGTTTATCAGATCCGGGAGACCGAGTGCCGGGCCTGCGGGGCGGATTACTGCCGTTTTGAAATTGGCGACCCGGCGATGGTATCTCTGTAACCCACAATCTGAAATGGCATTGGTGGTTGTCAGTTGTCACAATCTTGTGCCTTACATCCTTATCCCCTTCTGTAGGATAGTAGGCTATTGAATGAGTATCTGGTAGGCGAAAGGGCTTTGGAAGGAAGTTGCGGATGAACCGTTGTGCTGAGATATAATCGGTCGGCACACATTCTCTCTCAAAAAGATGGAAAAGATCATGCAAAAAACAAATTTCTTACCAGAAGTCACTCTTCTTTTTCTCTGTTTGGCTCTGAGCCTGTCTGGCTGCCAGGGTTCGAAAACAATGCCCACCCTCACGCCGGACGCAGCCCTTGCCTGGCAAATACAGGTTACCAAGTTCGAAATCAAGAACAGCTTAAGCGGGATTAAAACGGTGACCGGGTACAACGGATCGAAAACGGACCAGGTGCTCATGCAAAGCCCGGATGCCGGCGATGTCTATCTGATCATGAATGTCAGCATCAACAAGAACAATATCCAGTCCGCCACTCCCTTCGATTGGCAGTGGTTGGTGGTCCAGGATGCCTCCGGGAATACGTACCACCGGCTTGCAAATGACGCTTTTCTGGAACAGTATGCAGCATATACGCCGCGTATCACCGGGTTGGAGCTGCGCCTGGGGCAATATACCGGCTGGCTGGGCTACGAAATCCCGGCCTCGGCTGCAAAGGGGGAGTTGACCCTGGCATATACAGCCGAAGGAAGCCAGCAGGAAATCGTGCTGCAGAAGTGATAGTGAAAAAGAAAACCCTGATTCCCGCAATACCGGTCATTGCCATCCTATTGACCTGATAAAAGAAAGGGTATAAACATATATGCCGTTTAGCGTATCAAAGCTCTTCAGAAAACCCGAAGGTACCAAGGTGATTATTATTGTTTCAGGGCTGCCCAGGTCAGGTACATCGATGATGATGAAAATGCTTGAATTGGCTGGCCTCGAAATATTAACAGACAACCTGAGAACCGCGGATGCAAATAACCCAAAAGGGTACTACGAATTCGAGAGGGTCAAGAAGCTCAAAGCCGGGGATTTCGATTGGCTTTCGACGGCTCAGGGTAAGGTTGTAAAAGTCATCTCAGCGCTGCTGGAATATTTACCGAATCAATACCAGTATAAGATCATTTTCATGCGCCGGAATATGGATGAGATTTTATCCTCACAGCGCCAGATGCTGGTACGAGACGGCAAACACGATGATGAAGTACCCGATGGAAAGCTGGCTGAACTCTATGAAAATCATCTCAAGAAAATAGGAACCTGGCTTGAGCAACAGCCCAACATGAGTACGCTTTATATCAGTTATAATCAAATTGTACGGGATCCCGAGCCTGATCTAAATCGGATCATTCAATTTCTTGGCAAAGATCTCGATATAAAGTCGATGCTTCAAGTGGTTGATCGGGATCTCTACCGGGAGAGACGATCGGGCTGATCTTTACGGAAGTTTTTACACAATGCCTCTGCACCCTGCCGGGTTCTATCCGTGATAGAATTGCGTTTATGTGTACGAAAAGGACAGCTCTTCCATCTACAGACAGGTAGAAATTCCACGAGCCATCCGCGATATCTATTAAAATAAAGAGGCGATATGTATATTGATCCGAATACTGGAGGTATGTTATTCCAGATTTTTGTGGTTTTATTTGGGGTATTTTCCGCGGTCATCTTGCTTTTTTCCGGCAGGATTCGAATAGCTTTCGCAAAACTTCGGCGCAAAATGCGTGAGCGAGCCAAGCCCGAATCCGAAAAAACGATATCTAGTGACGAAACTCCCCCTCCGGCTGTCTGAGTATCGTGTGATTCCTTTATAAAATTGCAGCGGAGTCGAATATGCATACGTTGATCATTGGCTTGGATGCGTTTGATCCTGGCATTGTCGAGCGCATGGTTGAGGCAGGCAAGCTCCCCCACCTGAGTAAATTCGCTCACAAGGATGGCTATGCCCGGTTTGCGGTTGCGAACCCGCCTCAGAGTGAAATATCCTGGACCAGCATCGCGACCGGTCTAAACCCGGGTGGGCATGGAATGTTCGATTTTGTTCACCGGGACCCGGCCAGTTACGCTTTAAATGTTTCTCTCCTGCCTACCAAGAAAAGCGTGCTTGGCACTTCGTTCACTTATCCTCACAATGCACCTACGATCTTCGATCAAGCTACCCAGGAAGGATTCCCTGCCACAGCCTTATGGTGGCCGGCCACATTCCCTGCCCATCTTGCTTCCCCCGTCCAGAATATTCCAGGTTTGGGGACCCCTGATATCCATGGCCGCCTGGGGGTAGGCGCTGCATATTCTCTCGATCCCGCATCGAAAAACGAGAAACTCAAAACCCCGCTGGAGTCTTTGAAACAGGTTGGCAGGGGGCGATATTCAGGCTTCTTGAAAGGTCCGGCCCAGCAGAAAGGCAATCAATTTCAAGGAGTAAACCTGGAATTCCAGTTGGATGTGGTGGATGATCAGTCAGCCCGTCTGTCCATCGGAAATCAAACGCTCACATTAACCAAGGGAAAATGGAGTCCAATTTTCGAAATTGTGTTCAAGCTCGGTTTCCTGGCGAGTTTACACGCCATCACGCGCGTTGTGATGAACCAGGTAAGTCCGGAACCGAGCCTTTACTTTCTCCCCTTACAGATCCACCCTCTACATTCACCCTGGCCGTATGCCACTCCGCCGGGATTTGTCCGGCAGACCTGGAATTCTTGCGGCTCATTCTTAAGTCTCGGCTGGCCTCAAGATACCACCGGTCTGGAAGAGAAATGGATCACAGACGATCAATTCCTACAATTGTGTGACTCTATCTACAGTACTCGCCGCAATATTTTCTTATACCACCTGAAGACTTTCAGCGAAGGTCTTTTTGCAAGCGTATTTGACTCGTTGGATCGGGTGCAGCATATGTTCTTGCGTGACCGCCCCGATGTGATCGAGTCCTGGTATCAGAAATTCGATGAATTGGTTGGATTAGCCGGACAATTGGTAGAGAGCAAAGGCTGGCAGGATACCCGCATCATTATTGTCTCAGACCATGGCTTTACTCGCTTTGACCACAAAGTGCATTTGAACCGTTGGTTGCTCGAAAAAGGGTATATCACGCTCAAGCCAGGCCAACAGATTCAAAGTCTACACTCTGCAGATTGGTCCCAGACGCAGGCTTATGCAGTCGGTTTAAATAGCCTGTACCTGAATTTACAAGATCGTGAATCACAAGGATGCGTTTCTCCCGATCAGCGCGAACCCTTGAGTGAAAAAATCCGTGGGGAACTTTTGGCACTTAAAGGTCCGGATGGTCGGCAGGCTGTCCAGCAAGTCAGCTTGCAGAAAGAAGCCTTCGATGGTCCGCTGACCGAATATGGTCCCGATCTCTTGGTGGGATACGCCCCGGGCTACCGGGCCTCCTCCCAGACCGGTTTGGGTTCCTGGGAAGACGACATTTTCGAATCCAATTCAGACCATTGGGGTGCCGATCATTGTATTGCTCCGGATGCGGTCCCGGGTGTCCTTTTCTGCAATCAGGGTTTGGCGAATTTTCCGCATCCTTCTTATCGGGATATTCCTGCCTTGAGTATAGGCAAGAATGTTGAAAAAAGAGGCGCGATCCTACCGCCGCCAACTTCGGGGAATGAAGATCAAGAGATCGTTGAAGAAAGGTTAAAGAGCCTTGGGTATCTTTAAAAGCCGAAGGTTGTCACCAGGGGATTTATCGCTGTCTTTTGGGGCGATCGCATTTCCAATACATGTCTGGGCAATCATTAATCTCCTGGCCATTTTACCGGCCTGGTTGCTGCGCGCATCCATCTGGGAGCTGGCAGGAGCCATCAGTTATCCGTTGGTGGAGGCTTTACTGGAAAGCAGCCTCCTCTGGATAGGGCTGGTTTTATTAAGTTTCGTGCTGCCCAGGAAGTGGCTGGCAGATAAATTTGTGGCTTTAAGCAGTATCCTGGTGTGGTTGTTGGTTGCCTGGGCGGTGTTGGTTCAATTTATTTATGAACAAATCATACGGTGGGGGCCGGAACAGATAATTCCAGGATTGCTTTTGATGGCATTTTCATTTGCGCTCGTTACCTGGTTGGTGCAACGGAATGGAAGCTTGGAGGGGTGGATCAAGAAACTTACCCAAGGGCTGGCAGTCCTTACTTATTTTTATATAATATTCGATCTGCTAGGCCTGGTTGTCATAATCATTCGAAACCTTTGAAAGGGCAACCCATGAGCTACCCCATAACTCGACGGGATTTCCTCAAACTCGTCTCTATTCTGCCTCTGCTCTCCCTGCGACTCCCGAAAAGCCTGGCCGAACCCCCACCAAGCTTTCAGGCCTCACACCAGCAGAATATTCTCATCTTCGTTTTTGATGCGCTTTCCGCCCGGAACATGCCGATTTTTGGCTATCCACGCAATACTACCCCCAATTTAGCCCGTTTCGCCGAACGAGCCACAGTATATCATTCACACCACTCCGGTGGTAATTTTACTACTCCGGGCACTGCTTCCTTACTGACAGGCGTTTATCCTTGGACGCATCGAGCCATTCAAGAGCAAGGAACCGCCCTGGATTCTTTTGGCAGCCGCAATATTTTCTCCACATATCCGAAAGATGGGTTTACATATGCTTATACCCATAATTACCTGGCCGAGTCTCTCTTGCAACAATTTCGTGCCAATATAAATTTATTTAAGCGCACTCGTGAGCTGGCGCTTGAGGACCCTGAATATTCGGATCGTTTATTCCCTTCTGACTACAATGTTTCTTCATGGAGTGAGCAAGAGATCTTACGCGGCGGCGGTACTCAACCCAGTTCATTATTCGGCAGCCTTTTGTTTCGCTTTTTGCAATTATCTGAGGAAAGAAAGTTGGCCAGCGTTTACGCGGCCCAATTCCCACGCGGAATACCGAATCTAAATGATGTTTACTTTATCCTTGAAGATGCAATTAATTGGCTGATCCGCGAGCTCTCTGTTGCTCGCAAGCCTTTCTTGGGTTATTTTCATGTTTTACCCCCTCATGAATCTTTTTGCCCCCGTAAGGATTTTATCGGTAGGTTCCAGGACGGCTTTACACCGGTTGCCAAACCGCCTAGCCCTTTCTCAAGTGGGTTTTCGGATGAATCCGTCAATGAGTATCGCATGGAATATGATGAATACCTGGCGTATGCCGATGCAGAGTTTGGTCGCTTGTACGATGCCATGCTCCAGAAAGGCATCCTTGATAATACGGTTGTGATGATCACTGCGGATCATGGCGAGCTGTTCGAAAGGGGGATCTGGGGACACCAAACCCCAGTCTTGTATGAGCCTCTTATCCACATACCGCTCTTGATCTCTGTCCCCGGACAAACTCAGCGACAGGATGTATTTTCTAATACCAGTTGTGTGGATTTGCTGCCTACCCTGTCCAAACTCACCGGACAAACCGCCCCGGAATGGGTTGAAGGAGAAGTCCTGCCTGGTTTCAGGGATGAGCCGGCGCAGGATAGCCGGAGTGTCTTCGCGGTGGAGGCAAAAAGTAGCCCGAAACAGGGGCCTCTTAATAAAGTGAGCGTGGCTTTGGTAAAAGAGAACTACAAGCTTATCTATTACCGGGGATATCCGATAACCCCTGCGCCTGAATTATTTGATCTAACGAACGATCCTGAGGAACTGCAAGATCTGTCCAGGACAAAGCCATCCATCGCTGCCGACCTTCAGCAAGAGATTGAGGGTCAATTGCGCCTGACGCATTCATTTTAAGGCGACAGATTTTATATGATCCAGGCGAAATAGGAGAAATATCCTTCATGGCCCGTAAACGCGTGCGCAATCCCTTCAACTTGAAAAAAGTTCTTATCTGGGTGGGTGCAGTCGTAGGCACTTTATGTCTGCTCATCCTGGCTTTTCTTTATCTAAACCCGGCTTACTCTGTCCCCGCCGATATCGTTTCGTTTGTACATGCAGCAGTTGTCAAACAGCAAAAGATCGAGGCGGATTTGCTTGCCGCTTACCGGGCAGGCAAGTTCACCTTCAATGCACCCCTGGTGGTGCAGGACCCGTATCAATCGGCCCCCCTGACCGCCCTGGTGATCTTTGACACGCCTGAGAATAGCCAGATCTCCATCCACGTGCCGGGTAAAACTCCCCAGGCTGCGGTGGATTTTACTTTTCCGGGATACCAGCAGCACCATGAGATCCCTGTATACGGGTTGTATGCCGACACGCTCAACCACGTGGTGATGAGCATGAAAACGCAGGATGGCGTAAATAAACAGACCGTGATTGACCTGCAAACTGAACCGTTGCCCACTGATATGCAGAAATTTCAGGTGGATAAGGTGGACCGGGCCAAATACAGCCCTGGGTTCAATTTCACGACCCTGGATCAGAAACCGGTTTTCGATATTGATGGAAATGTGCGCTGGTATTCCACCCAAGATTCGTTTTACGTTTTCACCCCGTTGAAGGACGGGCGGTTCCTGTTCACTTATACAACTGGCAAGGTGGTAGGCAACCTCGTGATGGAACAGGATCTGCTGGGGAAGATCTATGCCATTTACAATATTGCTGATGGCATCAGCCATGACATTTACGAGCTTCCCAATGGAAATCTGCTGATCACCACTTCAGGTCTAGATGATAATATTGCCGAGGTTGACCGGAGCAGCGGCCACATTGTCAGGCAATTCGATCTAAAAAGTATCCTTGACCCAAACCGTCCCCCCCTCCCGGGTGCTGAACCAAAAGACTGGCTCCATTTAAATTCCATCGTCTACGATCCCACCGATAAATCGATCATCCTATCCGGCAGGGAGCAGTCGGCGGTTGTAAAAATGACGTACCCGGGCATGCAAATCCAATGGATCCTTGGACCGCATGACAATTGGAGTCCAAAATACCAGCCTTATCTGCTCACTCCGGTCGGGACTAATTTTGAATGGCCCTGGTCACAGCACCATGCCACCCTATATGGACAGGATCCACCGGGAGACCAATCCATTGATATATTATTGTTCGATAATGGCATGTACCGCAGTTTCCAGCCATCCAAGGCCGTATCGCCATCCCAATCGTATAGCAGGGTGGTCCACTACCGCATCAATGAAGCAGCCATGACCGTTGAGCAGGTATGGGAATACGGTAAGGAAAATGGCTCAGACACCTTTTCGGCGATCCGTGGCAGTGCTTTCCTGCTGCCCAATGGAGATGTGCTCGGTACTTGGGCAAATATCTTCAAAGATGCCAAGGGAAATCCGGCGATAGACTTGTATACCAATGGTTCCGTTGAAGCCAAAATAATTGAGGTTGTTCCCTCCAATCCCCAGGGGACCGGAACGGGTGGCGAGGTGGTATTTGAATGTACACTGCCGAATATGTGGAATTATCGCACGCTGCGGGCTGGGTTTTATGATGGATATTCAGTAGAAAATCCCCTTCTTTCGACGGCGTTGAATGATACCAGCGGAAATGACCTGGTCGATCGCAGTGGAATGGCCTGGAGAGATCTGATACAATGGAAAAATGATGTGGCAGCCGGCAGGGTGAAGCCCTGGAAGCCTATATGGAAATGGACGTACACGAATCCAGTGATGGTATCGATCAGGAGATGGGGGCGTCAAATTCTCCGTTCCGTCAAATAACAACTTTCTTTTGCTGACCCAAACAATGGAACCGATCTCAAGTTTCAAATGGACGGTTATATAGGTGGTTGTTTGGGCGCTGTTTTTCACCCTGCCAAAAGCTCTAGAACAGACATCCCCTGCCTCGGCAGGGGATGTCGTTCGTTTTGGTCGGATTCCAGGGTAGGGAATTGGCTAATTTGAATTCACGCTTCCCAGGGTAACCTGCACCTGCAGGGTTTTACCATTGTGGATGTATTCCAGGGTGATCTTATCGCCGGGCTTGAAGTTGAACAAGGTGTTGACGTAGGAGTGTGTCGCGTCCAGGGCAATACCGCCCAGGCTGGTGATGATGTCGCCCTGCTGTAGGCCGGCCTGGCTGGCCGGGCTGTTGGCGGCTACATCGGTGATATAGACGCCCCATTGCGCGGGTAAGTTATACGCATTGGCAATATCCGGGGTGATGGGCTGGAAGTTGATGCCCAGGTAGGGGTGCGTGACTGAGCCGTTCTGGATGAGCTGTTCGGCCACCGCTTTGGCGGTGTTGATCGGGATGGCAAAACCGAGCCCCTCTGCGACTGTCCCGCTGCCGCTGTTGCGCACGATCAAAGTATTGATGGCGATCACTTCGCCGGCCAGGTTGACCAGCGGTCCACCCGAGTTGCCTTGGTTGATGGCCGCATCCGTCTGGATCAGGTTATCGATGGAATAACCATTGCCGGTATCGATCGAGCGGCCCGTGGCACTGATAACGCCAACCGTAACGGTATTCTTGAAATCACCCAGCGGCGAGCCGATGGCGATGGCCGTTTCGCCCGGGTTGAGCACATCCGAATTGCCCAGGGTTGCCACAGCCGGGACTTTCCCGGTCGTTTTCAGGACGGCGATATCGGAATACTGGTCGGCCCCAACGATGGTGGCTTTTTCCTGGCTCCCATCCGATAGGGTAATGGTCAGGTCTCCCTGAGTGCCGGCCACAACGTGGTTATTGGTCAGGATGTAGCCCTGGGCGGAAATGAACACGCCGCTGCCGCTGACCGTCCCGCTGTTGCTCACCCCAAAGGGAGTGAGTTCCCCCGGAACATTGCCTGACACGGTGACAACCGATGGGCCAACTTTCTGGACCGCCTGGGTGATGGTGGTCTCGACCTGGGTGGAATTAACCAGCAGGGTGGGATTTTTGTTCTGGCTCTCACTGCTGGCAGGGATCGATTCGATTACCGGCGCAACCGCGGCCGGCCGGGCTGTATCGACCCGGCTCATGACCTCGTAAACCGCCGTCCCACCGGCAGCCGCGCCGGTGAGTGCAGCCGCGCCGGCCAACAGGATGACCAGTAAGAGATACAAAATGCGATTTTTTGTCATAGGAACCTCCTTGAAAGGGTTATTTTTTAATGATTTTGCTCTATGCTGTACATTTTAGAGCCACAAGATGAAATTGCGATGAACATGGATTAAATTTGTCGAAGAAAATTCCCCGGCTATGAAGGTACCGGGGAATTGGAATGGCCGGCCACGACCGGAGGGGTCAAACCGCCTTGAAGCGCACTTCGAATGTGGTGCCGGCGCCCACCTGGCTCTCCACCTTGATCTCGCCGCCGTGCGAGCGTGCGATCCACTGGACGATCGAGAGTCCCAGCCCGCTGCCCGCGGGGGATTGCAAACCGGTTGTTCCATCGCCCGTGCGCGTGCGTGATTGGTCGATGCGGTAGAAACGGTCGAACAAGTGCGGCAGGTGTTCCGGGGCGATACCCGGGCCGTTATCCGAGACCCGCACCCAGGCTGTCTCACCAGTCGTTCCAGTTTCGATGGAAACTTTTTTATCCTCCCCGGCGGTGTACTTGATGCCGTTATCAACCAGGTTGCTGACCATCTGAACGAGGTGCTGGCGGTCGCCCAGGATGCGCGTCTCAGGCAGGTCGCCGGCTTCCAGGCGGACCCCACTGCGGGCTGCCAGCGGGGTAAGCCGCTCCAGGGTCTCCACGGCCACGTCGCTCAGGTCTACCGGGAGATGTTGTATGGCGGCCTGGCCGGCGTCCATGCGGGCCATGGTCAGCAGGTCGTTAACCAAACTGGTCATGAAGTCATTCTCGCTGTGAATGATCGTCAAGGCATTCCGGTAATCCTCCGGTTTGCGCGAGGATGCCAGGGCGCGGCTGGTTTCCAGGTTGACGATGGTCAGCGGGGTGCGTAGTTCATGGCTGGCATCCGCAACGAACTGGCGCTGGCGCTCGAAGGCAGCCTGCAAACGCCCAAGCATGCCATCGAACGTATTCGCCAGTTCGCCCAGTTCATCCTTGCTTTTCATATTCAGGCGGCGGCTCAGGTCGGTTTCACCGATGGTACGCGCGGCTTGCGTGATGGTATGGACGGGGCGCATGGCCCGGTCGGCCAGCCAATAGCCGCCCAGCAGGGCGATTATCAGGGTCATCAGGCTGCCGGCTGCCAGCGCCAACACCAGGCGCTGGCCCAGACCGTACGGGTCGGCCGGACTTCCCAAAATTACCAGCCCACTCTGGCCCAATCCATTTTGCAATGGAACGGTGACGAACATGTAATTGGTATGTGTGGAAGCGCTTCCTTGCGTCCAGGAGATGGCGCTGACGGGTGTAGTCCTGTTGGCAAACTCCTCCCGGGCATGCGTGGCCAGGCTGAGGGTTTCCTGGGCAGGCAGGGGGCCGTGGCTGGCCAGTACCTGGCCGTTTGGTGCCACAAAAACAAGCACATCCGTATCCTGCAAAACGCCCGGTGGCACCAGGATCCCACCGGGTGTGATGGTCAGGGTTACTTCCAGGGCGGCCAATTTGTGTTCCAGGCGGAATTCTGAATCCCCAAGAATATCACGGGCCTCATTCAGGTAAATAAATATGCTGAATGCAAGCAGGACCAGCGCCAGGATGGCGGTAAACCACAGCACCAGCCGGAAACGGATACTGTGAAGGATCGAGGCGACCTGCTTGCGGAAAGGTACGGGACTTTGTACGCTCACTCTGCCTCCGGAACGCGGATGCGGTAGCCGGCCCCGCGCACGGTCTCGAGCAGCTTGACCGGCCAGGGATCGTCAATTTTACGGCGCAGCCTGCGGATGTATACATCCACCACGTTGGAGGCAACAATATGGTCATAACTCCATAAATGCTCTTCGGCCATCTCACGCGTGATCAGCCGGTTGGGATGGCGCATCAGGTATTCCAGGATGGAGAACTCCTTGGCGGTCAGGTCGATTGCCTGGCCGGCTCGCTTGGCGGTATGGGAGGCCGGGTCTAGCTCCAGGTCGGCGATACACAGGATGCCGGTTTTGCTGGGGGATTCCCGCCGCAGCAGGGCGCGGATGCGGGCCCGCAGTTCATCTACTTCGAATGGCTTGACCAGGTAATCATCCGCGCCGCTGTCCAGCCCGACCACGCGGTCTTCCAGGGCATCCCGGGCCGTCAGCATCAGGATCGGTGTGGTGATACGGCGGTTGCGCAGTTCCTTGCAAACCTCCAGCCCGTTTTTTCCCGGTAACATGATATCCAGGATGATCACGTCGTAACCGGAGATCATGCCGGCTTCCTCGCCCTCTAGGCCATCATAGGCGGCATCCACGGCATAGCCATCGTCCTGCAGGATCAGCCGCAGGGAGTTGCTCAAGCGACGATTATCTTCCACCAGCAATATCCGCATATCTGTTCTCCATTATGTGTAAATTGTAGCACGCAAACATGACCATTTGATGAAAGATTTGGAATACTCCGCGAGGCATCGAACGGATTCAAATATTTGGACAATTCATCGTATATTCATCTTGGTTTTATATACTAAGAACCTATCCGAAAATTATTGAAAGACCGCATTTTGAGAGTGTGCGGCTTCGCCGCACACTCTCAAAATGCGAACTCCTCCGAATTTTCGGATAGATACTAAGGAAAATTCAGGAGAAGTTCTTCATAATTTTCGGATGGATACTAAACCAGGCTTACGGGCCAATGGGAAATACCGTGGAAGAGGAAAATATTCCCCTTTCCAAAGTCATTCCCAAAAGCCAAAACAAAGGAGAAAAAACATGCGTAAACAAGTCATTGCCTTTCTTTCTGCATTCATAATCACTGCGATGGTTGCCCTGTCCATGCTGGTGGTGGGCGTAAATGCGGCCAACAACCCCAACGGAGTGGCAGCCTCGAATTCCTCCAGCACAGCTACTGTCGTTGGCTCCGCCAGCCCGAACTCCACCCAGGCCCAGATTGCCCAATTGCAAAGCCAGGTGGCCCAGTATCAGGCGCGCGAACAGCAATACCAGGCCGCCCTTGCCAGCGACAACCAGCAGTTGAGCCAGGCCTCCCAGGAAATGCAAATGGTCCAGCAGTTGTTGGTCTACC
This sequence comes from uncultured Chloroflexia bacterium, assembly GCA_963837875.1. Lineage (GTDB taxonomy): Bacteria > Chloroflexota > Anaerolineae > Anaerolineales > Villigracilaceae > UBA877. The sequence continues at coordinate 330,367 of CAWIOV010000001.1, read as the reverse complement.
TGCAAAACCATGGCCTGATCCAGATTGACAGCCAGGGCCAGGTCACGGTCATCGCCGGTTCATCTGGAAATTAAGGAGTTCTAGAATGAAGCTATTCAGGAAAGCACTGCGCTATTGGATTGGCATCGCCAGCCTGCTCACCTTCCTGGGCGGGTGGGTGATTCTGGCCCATTCCCCCAAGCCGGTTCAGGGGCTAGCCGCCCAACCGGCGGTTGCTCTCCCAACCTTGCCTCCTATCCAGGCGTACGGCAGCAGCGTGAATGCCAGCGGCATCCCTTTTTTCTCGAACATTGGCCAGGCAGCTCCCCAGGCTAATCCCCAGCCTGGCTCGGGGATGCCGTTATTAATCACACGCGGGTCCTGAAATGCAAACGATCCGTATGCGCGCCATGAACACCGGCATCCTGCTGGCAGCCGAAGGGCAACCTGACCGGCTGCAGGCCGGATTCGAACAGGCCGGGCAGTTCATCCAGGCGGGTGAGAAGCGTTTCACTCGCTTCTCGGAGGAAAGCGAATTATCTGCACTTAACCGCTCAGCCGGGAAAAAGTTCCGGGCATCCCCGGAGTTGTTCTCTGTAGTCGCTTTGGCCCGCCGGTTCTTTCACATGACGCGTGGCTTGTTTGACCCATCCATCCTGCCGGACTTGAAGCGGGCCGGGTATGACCGTAGCATGGATGTGATACGGGCAGAAGGTTCAGTGCCCTTGTTCGAATCCCTGCTGGCGAGCGAACATCCATCCTTCAGCGAAATCGATCTGGACGAATCAGAGCAAACCATCCTGCTGCCGCCGGGTATGGCCCTCGACCTGGGCGGGATCGCCAAGGGCTGGATCGCCGAACAGGCTGCCCAAATCCTTTCCCGTTATGCAACCGCCTGCGCCGTGGATGCCGGTGGCGATATGTTCCTGGTGGGATTGCCGGATGGCCTGGAGCAGTGGCCGGTGGCCTTGGAAGACCCGCTCCAGCCCGCCAGCACCTTGACCTCCTTGCAGGTTGATCCGGGCGCTGTTGCCACATCCACGCTGACAAAACGCGTCTGGGGACAGGCTGGCAAGTCGCGTCACCACATCATTGATCCCCGCACGGGCGAACCGGCGGTTTCTGAATGGATCAGCGTCACCGTGGTGGCTCCGCACGCCTGCGAAGCGGAAGTCTACGCCAAGGCCCTGCTCATCGCCGGGCCGCTGGAAGCGGAAGAAATTGCCCGTATTAGCGGCATCCAATTCACCTACCTGGCAGTTGACCAGGCGAAGAAAATCTGGGGCAACCAGGAAAATCAGGAGATTTCATATGTCAACACAACTGCCGGTTAATCAAGTTCGAAAGTATTCCACTTGGCAGGTCATTATCAGTATACTGGCTACTTTTTTGGTCATCGGAAGCATCCTGGTGGTGGCCGTGGTTGCCATGACCCCGGCCGGGCAGAGTCTGGGAACTTTTTTGCGCTGGCTTTTTGCGCTGGATAGCGTTCAGGTCTGGTGGTATGTGACGCGCGCTTCCGGGATCCTCGCCTACCTGCTGCTTTGGTTTTCCACCGTGCTCGGCCTGGCCGTCACCAGTAAATACCTGGACGGTATGTTGGACCGCCTGTTCACGTATGATTTCCATGAATTCATTTCCCTGCTTGCCGTGGCCTTCACGCTGGTGCACGTGATCGTCCTGACCTTCGACCTTTATATGCCCTATTCGCTGGCGCAGATTCTGGTGCCCTTCATTTCGCCTTACCGTCCCTTTTGGGTGGGTGTGGGTGTGATTGCTTTTTACATCATGGTACTGGTGACGGTGACCTTTTACCTGCGCAACCGGATCGGGACGCGCGCCTTCCGGAGCATTCACATTCTCAGCCTGCTTGGGTATATCGGTGTAACCCTGCACGGCTATTTCTCCGGCACCGATACGGCCCTGCCGAGTATGCGCATCCTCTACGAGGTGTCCGGCTTGGCGGTGCTGTTCCTGACGGTTTACTGGCTGGTGCTGTTGGGCCTGCGAAAAGGGGAAAAACGCCGCCAGGCGGAATTGCTGGCGGCCAACGCGGCCCGCAAACTGCGTGCGCCGGCACGCTAATGCATATCCTTTGAAACCACTTTGCCGGGATTAATGCCGGAACAGGCCAGCCTGTTCCGGCAATTTTGTTTTTCCCAAATTCTAATAAATCTATCCTATAATAGGGCTTTGAAAGGGATCGAGGTAGAAGTGCCTCAGCGTTATTCGCGCAGTGAAAAATGAAAACTCTCTCGCATTGGTTTAGCAACATTTCCAAAAGCGAAAGCCTGACCTCTTTAGGGGGAGCAGTCTTGATCGGATTGATCACCGGCGGGGGGGTTTGGCTCTTCAAACGCTTGATAGACCTGTTTAACCTACTTGCGTTCGGGCAGGCGGGGAAGCTGCTCGCGCCATTGGGTGGCTGGACCGTCGCGGTCCTTCCGGTTTTGGGGGGGATTGCAGTTGGCCTGATTGCACATTACTTTATTGGAGCGGAACGGGTGCACGGCACGGCCGGCATCATGGAGTTGACCGCCCTGGCCGGCGGGCGTTTGCGCTACCAACATCTACCTGCCAAAGCCGTGGCGGCGGCCCTTTCAATTGGAACAGGCGCTTCAGTCGGCCCCGAAGACCCCTCGGTGCAGATCGGCGCGAACGTTGGCTCCATGTTCGGCCAATGGCTGCACATGTCTGATGAGCGCATGCGCACCCTGGTGGCAGCCGGGGCAGCTTCCGGGATCGCGGCCGCCTTCAATGCACCCATTGCGGGGGTCTTCTTTGCCCTGGAGATCATCCTTGGGGAGATCAGCGGCGGCGCGCTCGGCCTGATTGTGATTGCGGCAGTGGTATCGGCGGTCTTCACGCAGGCAGTCAGCGGTATTCAGCCGGCTTTTCCGATCCCTGCCTATTCTTTCAACTCTGTCTGGGAATTGCCGCTCTATCTCGGCCTGGGCTTGCTCGCGGGACCGGTTTCTGCTATCTTTATCCGGCTCTTTTACCGTGTCCAGGATTTGTTCCATGCCTGGCAGGCGCCTGGCTGGTTCCAGACGGCCTGCGCCGGGCTGGCCGTGGGAGTGACCGGCATTTTCCTGCCCAGGATCTTTGGGGTCGGTTATGATACGATTGGGGAGATCCTGAATAAAAACGATCTGGTCATTGGGGCTTTGTTGATCCTGCTGGTCGCCAAAATGGTTCTGACATCCGTCAGCCTGGGAGGCGGATTCTTCGGCGGCGTATTTGCACCTACCCTCTTCATCGGTGCTACCCTGGGTGGGGCGTTCGGAATTCTGGCTGCCAGGATCTTTCCGGGCTTGAACATCAGTCCGCCTGCGTTTGCCCTGGTTGGGATGGCAGCTGTCCTGGCAGGCACCGCCCACGCTCCTCTCACCGCCATCCTGCTCTTGTTTGAGATGACCAATGATTACCGCATCATCCTGCCGCTGATGTTTTCGGTGGCGGTCAGCTTGCTGGTCTCACAGCGCATCCAGCGCGACTCGATCTATATGATGGGATTGGCACGCCAAGGCATTCGCCTGAATCGCGGCCGGGATATCGAAGTCTTGCAGGCGGTCACGCTGGCTGAGATCATGCAGCCGGATGTCCGCCCGCTGAAAGAATCCACTTCCCTGGTAATCGCTGCGGAAATATTCTCACAGACGCACAATCATGGCATGGCGGTGGTCAACCGGCAGGGTGAGCTGGTTGGTATCCTGACCCTTCAGGATATCGATCGAGCTTTTGCGGATGGCAAAGGAAAAACCTCCGTCGGCGAGGTCTGCTCACGGAATTTGCAGGTGGCCTACCCAGATGAGACGCTCGCTTCGGCCCTGCTCCGGATGAGCCAGGACGATTTTGGACGCCTGCCGGTCGTTGACCGGGCAAATCCAAAAAAGTTGCTCGGAATGTTGCGCCGGGCGGATGTGATCCATGCTTATGCCATCGCCCTGACCCGCCGGGCTGCACAGCAACACCAGGCCGAACAGACAAAGCTGGATGCGACCACACCCGAGAGCGTTAATGTAACCGAAGCCGTCATTGCGCCCGATTCCATCTTGGTTGGCAAAAAGATGAAGGAAATTCCCTGGCCGGCCGGCAGCCTGGTCGCCTCGTTGCGCCGTGGGGCCCGCGTGATCATACCGCGCGGCGAGACCGTGCTGCGCTCCGGCGATGTGCTGGTGGTGGTGGCAGAGGGAAGAACGAGTGCAGAAGTTTTACAACTCTGCCAGAGCAAGGGATGATTTTGCCAGGACGTACTCCGCCCCCCGGGGGAAATCGGAACGTGAATTACGATTGCGGGCGCTACTCCGAGCTAATCTAAAGGATTTTCAGCCGGTATCCCACCCCCGGCTCTGTAACAATATACACCGGTCTGGAGGGATCCGGTTCGATCTTGCGGCGCAGGTTGCTGATGTTGACCTGTAACATGTGGGTTTCACTTTCGTAGGCAGTCCCCCATACGGCGCGCAACAACTGGTCATGCGTCAACACTTTCCCGGCGTATTTTACCAGTGTGCGCAGCAGGTCATATTCGGTCGGTGTCAGCGCCAGCGCTTGTCCATCCACCCGGACTTCGCGCTGGTTCATATCCACTACCAGCTTGCCGGTGCTGAAGACCGGTTCATTACCGGTTTGGGCCGAACGGCGCAACGCCACCCGCAAGCGCGCCATCAATTCACCCACGCTGAACGGCTTAGTAAGGTAATCGTCTGCGCCCGCATCCAGGGCGGCGATCTTGTCTTTTTCCTGCTCGCGCACCGAGACAATGATGATGGGGACCTGTGTCCATTCGCGCAGGCGGCGGGTCACCTCCACCCCGTCCATGTCGGGGAGTCCCAGGTCCAGGATAACAATATCGGGATGTTGGGTGGCGACGGCGGTGAGAGTCTCCGCCCCGTTTTCGGCCTCCAGGATCACGAACTGGCTTCCCAGGGAGGCTTTTAAAAAACGGCGGATCGAACGCTCATCATCCACCACCAGTACGCGCAGATCGGTTTCAGCCATGGCACTCACTACATCGGGATGGATATGCTGATAATTGTACCCCCGCCGGAGCGATTTTCAGCAGCAATAAAGCCGCCCTGGGCCTGGAGGATGCCCTTGCTGATGGAGAGACCCAGGCCGGTCCCGCTGACGTTGTCGGGACGCTGGACACGGTAGAATTTATCGAAGACCCGCGTCAGATCTTCCGGTGGAATGCCCGTGCCCCGGTCAGCCACCTCTATTTCCAGGAAGGCGCCAGCGGCATGGACATTGATCTCAATGGGCTTGTCAGCCGGGGAATATTTCAGGGCATTGTCGATCACGTTCACCAGCACCCGTTCGACCAGTACAAAATCCATCTGGACGAGCGGTAAATCGCCAGGGACATCCACAAGAATGGAGCGGTTTCCGATGCGGTTGCCCAATTCCTCCAGCGCCGAGCCGATCACATCCTGGATATCGCAGGTCTCCTTCTTGACACGCATGGCTCCCGATTCCAGGCGGGTCATGTCCAGCAGGTTGCCCACCAGGCGGTTGAGCCGGTCGGCTTCCTCGCCAGCCGTCTCGATCAGGCTACGCCGGGCAGAGGCATCCAGGATGATCCGGTCATCCGCCAGGCTGCTCAGGGCGCCTGTGATGGAGACCAACGGCGTGCGCAGGTCATGCGAGATGGAATTGAGTAGGGCGGTCTGGAGTTTTTCCGTGATTTCCAGCATTTCGGCCTGGCGGGCCTGTCCGGCCAGGCTGGCGCGTTCGATCGCCAGCGCGATCTGGTTGACAAATGCACCCAGGGTCCGCAATTGTTCGCGCGTCAAATGCCGGGCCGGGTCGATCGGCTTGACCGCCAGCACGCCCACCACGCCCTGGGTGGTTTTGAGCGGCTGGTATCGCATGGAAGCTTCCGGCAGGGTCTGCGTTCCACGACCGGCCTCCTGGCCGTGTTCGAAGACCCACGCAGCCACGGCCTGGTCGTTATCGGAGATGGCCAGGCCGGGGCTGGCAGCATACACTTTCAAGCCGTTCCCAGCCGGCAGGAAAACGGCCACTTCCCGGCTGAAGGTCTGGCCCACGTGCGAAATGGCTGCCTGGGCAACCGCATCCAGGTTGGCGGCCACGGTCAGGTCCCGGCCTAGTTCATACAACTCGACGGTTTCCACTTCACGCCGCTGGACGGACTCGGCCTGCCCGCGTACCATGCCGGTCAACTGGCTGATCACCAGGCTGACCGCCAGCAGTCCGACGAAGGTGAGCAGATACTCGGTATCGGATACGGCCAGGGTCAGTCGCGGCGGCACGAAGAAGAAATCGAAAGCCACCACGGACAGGATGGAAACCAGGATGGACGGGCCACGCCCCAGATAAATGGCTGCAAGGACAACCGAGAGCAGGTAGATGACAACCAGGTTGGTGGGGTGGATATACGGAGCCACCAGGGCGCTCAACCCGGTCGCGGCTGCCACGAGCAACAGTCCCAGCAGATAACGTCCGAAGGGACGATGCGGGCGCCAGCCTTCCACGATCTTGCGGGTTTGCGGTTCAGCATCACTGCTGATAACATAAACGTCAATATCCCCGCTCAACCGGATCAAGTGATCAACCACCGAACCGCGCAGCAGGTGGAACCAGCGCGAGGAAACTGGTTTCCCGGCGATGATCTTGGTGACATTATGGCGGTGCGCGTAGGCCAGCACGCTGCTGGCGACCGACTCGCCCGGCACGGAAACCGTGCGTGCCCCCAGCTCCTCGGCCAGGCGCAGCGAACGCGCCACCTGGTCGCGCTCCTCCTGGGGAATCCTGGCTTGGTCAGGCGTCTCCACGTAGATGGCAAACCATTCGGCATTCAGTTCATCGGCCAGTCGCCGGGCAGTCCGGATCAGGCGTTCGCCGAGCGCTCCCGGGCTGATACACACCAGCAGGCGTTCGCTGGCCGGCCAGGGTCCCGGGATGGCGCTCGTGTGCATGTAGTCACGCATCTGGTCATCCACCCGTTCGGCGGCGCGCCGCATGGCCAGCTCGCGCAGGGCGGTCAGGTTACCTTTGCGGAAAAATTTCTCGATGGCGCGCTGGGCCTGGTCGGGGATGTACACTTTGCCATCCTGCAGGCGCTTGATCAACTCATCCGGCGGCAGGTCAACCAATTCGATATCGGTGACAGCGTCTATCACGCTGTCGGGAACGGTTTCGCGCACCGTCATCCCGGTGATCTGGGCCACCACATCGTTCAGGCTCTCGATATGTTGGACGTTTAGGGTGGTATACACATCTATGCCGGCATCCAGCAGTTCTTCCACATCTGCGTGACGCTTGGCATGCCGGGAACCGGGTACGTTGGTGTGGGCAAGTTCATCCACCAGGACGAGTTGGGGCTTGCGTTTCAGGATGGCGTCAATATCCATCTCGGCCAACTGGATGTTGTGGTATAGCATCTGCCGGGGCGGGATAACCTCCAGCCCGTTGACAAGTGCCTCGGTCTCAGCCCGTTTATGGGTCTCCACGTACCCCACCACCACATCCACCGCCTCTTTCTTGCGCTGGTGGGCGGCTTCCAGCATGGCAAAGGTCTTCCCTACCCCGGCGGCATAGCCCAGGAAGATCTTCAGGTGGCCGCGTTTCTGGGTTTGCTCTTCGGCCTGGATCTGCGCCAGCAGCGCATCGGGATCGGGACGGGTGGGTTCGTTGGGCATGGGCCTACTATACTACGAATTGGGATTATGAGGATATATGCTATGCTTAAGGTATGATATAACGTTATTCATTCATAGAATAAATGTATGCGGGCACTTTATGAAAACGGCTTGCAAAACGGAAGGCTCACAAACCTCATTCATCGTCACCGATGTGGAACCAGCCTATCTGGATGCGGTCCGTGGCTTGTACTATGGCCCTATCGCGGGTGGGTTTGGCAAAACCTACCCGGCGGATACACCCCACCTCGAGCACATTTATCGCAACTTTGAACAATCCGCTCAAGAAATGGTTTTACAGGCGGCCAGAGTGCATCCTGTAGAATGGGATAAGGCCTTGTCTGCATTTCTGCAAGCGATCGAAGGTGCAAATATTAATTGGTGGCTTACTGGCAGTGCCGCCCTGGCAGTCCGCGGGTTGGATATCCTTCCGGGAGACTTGGATTTGGTGGTTGATGATGCCGGCGCTTCCAAATTGGGCGAACTGCTATTGGATCATCTGGTCGAACCGCTTCAGCCTTCTCCAGGATGGATCTGGAACTGGTTTGGCCGGGCCTTCTGGTATGCCCGCCTGGAATGGGTGGGGAGGGTTAATGCAAGCGCTGATAGTCCGCAACTGGTTGATTTTGGTCCGGCCGCCGCGAAAAGGCTGGAAGTTGTCGAGTGGCGCGGAAAAGAGATCCGCCTGCCACCGCTTGATCTGCAACTTGAAGTGAGCCGGCGCCGCGGACTGCCGGAGCGGGCGGAGAAGATCAGCCGGTTCTTATCCGGCGATCAGTGAATCGCTGCAACCAGGGTTGGGGATTCCGGGGGCGGTTCTTACAAGCCGCGTTCATTAACCAGGCTAGGATCCGATCTGCCACGGCCTGCCAGTTTCATGCTTTACCCTTTACTCGGGTTTTCCTACCAGAATGTCTGTTCCTTCGACCTTAACCTCGTACTTCTTTTCATCTTTAACCCGCATTTTCAGGAATGCGATCTTCGCTTCCCCGACGGCCTGGCCTGATTTTAGATCGAATCGAGCGCCATGCCTGGGGCACGTGACAATGCTTCCTTCCAGGCTGCCTTGTGCCAGCGAACCTCCGGCATGTGTGCATGTATTAGCAATGGCATAGTAGGAACCCTCCACATTCGCCAGGAGGACTTCCTTGCCACTCACCATAACGATGACCATCTTGTTGGGAGGTAACTCGGCTTTGTCAATAACTTTTATGAATTCCATTTTAATCTCCATCGTGATTTTGAGAATTGAACTTACTCACCTGAGGTTCTTGTCAGTCACGCGTCTTGTTGCCTTTATGGTCAAATAGCCTGACATAGTTCACCAGTTCTTCGAAATTCACCCTTGCAATACCGATCTTTTCATCTGCAGCGCCATAACTCATGATCAACTCTCCATTGACAACGATGCCCGCGCATGTGAACAGGCATGGCGTCTTAAAACGGCCATTGAGTTCCCAGGGCTGCTGAGGGTACATCAACCGTTCAGAGCACCGGTGGATGATCTTGGGAAACCCCTCATCTTCCTTGCGAAGGATCATGAAAGATTGGGAATAGCCCACAGCCGCATCTTGTTTGCCATGATATCCAAATAGCCATTCATCCTTGGATATCTTAATGGGCGGCCAGCTTCCGCCCACCCGTTCGGCTTCCCACGGAAAGGTACGTTCCGCCAAAAGCGTATGGCGCGCACGCGGACCCGGGAAATCGACCAGAGCGTCTGCCGAGCTTAGGAAAATGGATACCTGCTTGACATCCGGATCGTCAGTGAACCAGTGCGTTTCCCAGGGACGGTGCAAACCGATATATTGCTGCTTTCCAAAGATGTTCATCTTTTCGGGAAATAGGAACACATCCCGGTTTTCACCCCGTTCCGGGTCGGTCAGATGGGTAACGAAGGTAAACGCCTTCTCGTAGGCATGCGCCTGTAATTCTTCAATATTCACTTTGTAGAGCACGCTCACGCTGACATTTCCCCATGCAGCCCGCCCGAAGGGATTATCCTTTCGAAGCCCCCATTCGGGTACGCATTGCTCCGGCACGTCTTTTACCCAATAGGTTCCGGGTGGGAACATGCGGCAGGCGGCCGTCATGTAAACTTCCCCCTCCATCATAAAAAGGCGCGGATCTTCGATGCAGCCGTTGGCGTAGTTTGGCACCCGCTCCCCATATAGGTTGGTGGTAAAGATCCCCTCCGCCTCGTATTCAAGTGCAGGAGAAAGCGCCGGTCGCGAAAAGTCGGGTTCCCAGGTGACCCCATTATCGTGACTGACGGCGTACCCCAGGAAAATAGGATACGGCATGGGATAGCCTTCGAGCTGTTTCTGCGGCCAGGGACCCGTTGCACGGAATAACATCAGTAAATCGGATGAACCGGGAACAGCCAGGATGGCCGGGTTGAGCACCATGGTATCCGCCCAGGGACAATCGGGTTGTGCCGTGAGAACAGGCTTCGGCGAATAACTAAAGTGCGGCTTCATCGGCCATTCTCCGATCTTGTAATAATCATTTTAATTAATATCCTTGACTAAACCAATTTGTTTTGAAACCGGAACTCGTTCGTCACCTGCCTGCTTATGACCTTTCTATGATAAATCCTCCAATACCATTAGTCAAGGATGGGTTCAGAGAAGCTGTGGAATCTTTTTTGCGGGAAGCCGTTTGCGACCCAAGGGTTGCTTTTTGTTCGAAATTTCGCCTTTATCCCGGCGAATCCCAATGAACCCGCCGCCGCGCCGGAAAACCCGTTTTTTCGGCTTCCGCGGGCGCGTTAGTTCAAAACAACGAGGAACAATTCCCGGGAAAGGCGGGGTTTGGGGGCAAAATGGGAGGAAAGGTCGAAAAAATGGCGATCTTAGGGGGACTTTGGGCGGTTTTTAAGGCCAAAGTGGGACGGAAGTCGCGATATTTTCGGTTATGCGAATTGCTTTGTGGAATTGATCCGCGGGAATTGGGGTAAAAAATGGTGGTTTTTGGGCGTTTATAGGGCATTTTTGGACAAAAAAAGCAAAAAATTGGACGATGTGGACGGGAGAAAGGCAGGAACACATCGGGGCGTAGGGGCGGGTCTTCTTTGCGTGCACCCGGCTTTCGCTTGCCACGAACCGTGATCAACAAAGGTGTCCTGGCGCACGCAAAAACCGCCCTTACCCTTCAGCCAAAGCCCCCTCCCGGGCAATCCTTCAATGCCGGCTGCCGCCTATCCCAAAAGGAGCGTGAACCGTGACAAGGTTCATTTCCCACCCTCCCATTCGTTTTTTTCGATACGCGGAACGAATATCGCTCCTCTCCCAATATTTCCCCCTTTCCCATTCCATAGGCCTATTGTAATGGATTAAAATAGGGAAGTTGAGTTTTTACCGCGGAGAGGATAAAACATGGACCTGCTTGATTTTGTAGGCTGCCTGCCCATCTTTAAACACCTGGATAAGCCGGCTGCGCAGGCGCTCTCATTGGAACTGGAAAAGAAGACGCTCCCGGCGGGAGCGGTCCTATTTTCCCAGGGCGACCCGGGGGATGCCATCTACCTGATCGTTTCCGGCAAGCTCCGCGTCAGTGTACATACCGGCGAAGGCGGGGAAACCGTTGTCAACGAGCTGGGCAGCGGGGACTGTACCGGCGAGATGGCCCTCCTGACGGGCCAGCCGCGCAACGCCACGGTCACGGTGATTGAAGAGAGCGAGTTGCTCTGCCTGACCCAGACCGCCTTCGAGCGGCTGGCGCAAAAATACCCGGCCCTGCTTTCGGGGATGGTCGACCAGTTGTTGCCGCGCTTCCAGCAGGTGCAGACCAACCTGGCTCTGACGCGTTTGTTCGGCAAACTGGACGACGACCTGCTGCACGAGCTGCTCGGAAAACTGGGCTGGCGCCGCCTGAAGAGCGGGCAGACTCTCTTCCACCAGGGTGAGCCGGGCGAAGAGATGTATATCATCGTGCAGGGCCGCCTGCGCCTGCTGGTGAACGCGAACGGGGGCCAGCGCGTGCTGGGCGAGGTGGGCGCGGGCGAATGCATCGGCGAGTTCGCCCTGCTGGCGCAACGCGGCTCCCCGGAAAGCCTGCGCACTGCCACCATCTACGCCACCCGCCAGACCGACCTGATCGTTATCAGCCGCACGGTCTTCGAAGGCTTGATCTGCCAGTTCCCCCAGGCCTTGCTCAACCTGACCCGCCAGATCGTGCGACGGGCCACCACCATCGGGCAGCCGGTCTCCGCGGCAGAGAACAACCTCGTCATCACCCTGCTGCCCACCCGGCCGGGGCAGAGGCTGGAGGCTTTCGCCGGCCAATTGGTAGAGGCCCTGACCCTGCTCGGCCCGACCCTGCTGCTGGACTCAGCCCGGTTCGAACAGCTCTACGGAAAAACCGGCGCGTCCGCCACCCCGCTCGATCATCCGATCAGCCTGGTGATCAATAACTGGCTGGACGAACGCGAGCGGGAACATGCCCATACCATCTATGACGTCTCGCCGGGGCTGGACGGCTCCGGCAGCCTGACCCAGTGGGCCCAGCGCTGCGTGGAAGATGCGGATATTCTTTTGCTGGTGGGGGAAGACGGCCAGGATCCCGCCCCCGGCGTGCTTGAAACGGGCCTGCTACAGGCAGAAAGCCGGGCGCGGCTGGAGCTGGCGCTGATCCACCCCTGTGATTGCCCGCTCGCGGCCGGCACGGCGGATTGGCTGTCGCCGCGCCGGGAGGGAGCCTTTCCGGTGCAGGCCCATCACCACGTCCGCATGGGAAATCAGGCCGACTTCCGGCGGCTGGCCCGCCGTATCGCCGGGAAACCGGTCGGGCTGACCCTGTCAGGAGGCGGTGCGCGCGGCTGGGCGCACTTGGGCGTCATGCAAGCCTTGCAGGAAGCCAACATTGAGGTGGACTGGATCGCCGGAGCCAGCATGGGCGCCATCGTCGCGGCCGGCTTTGCGCTCGGCTGGCCGTGCGAGCGGATGCAGAGGCTGGCCATGCGGTTCTCCAACCCCAGGAAGCTGCTCGACTATACCTTCCCCTACACGTCCATCACCTCCACCCGCTATATCACCCGCATGTTGCAGGAACTGTATGAAGGCGCCAATATCGAAGATACCTGGCAGCCTTTCTTCTGCGTTTCCTCCAACCTGACAACCAATACCGAGCGGGTGCATGTCAGCGGTCCGCTGTGGAAAGCCGTGCGCGCCAGCATGGCCTTCCCCGTCATCTTCGCCCCGATCTATGATGAAGGCGCGGTACTGATCGACGGCGGAGCAGTCAACAACCTGCCGGTTGACCGGATGCGGGAAATGTGCCCGGCCGGGAAAGTGATCGGGGTGGACCTGGTCACCAGCAGCTCGGTCAGCGGGGAGTATAACTTTGGGGACAGCCTGTCCGGCTGGCAGGCGCTGCTTTCACGCTTGTCCCCCGGCTCCCGGAAGTTGAAAGCCCCCAACCTGCTTAATGTTGTGGCCGGCCTGATGGAGAACGCCAACCGCTATCACCTCAATAATGTCTGGCGCTGCGCCGACCTGCTGATCAAGGTGCCGGTGCAGGAATTCGGGCTGCTGGAATTTGACCGTTATGCCGGCATTATAGATGCAGGCTACCTGGCTGCCCGGGAACAGGTGCAGGGATTTTCAACCCTCTGACCACAGGGACCGGGGCAAGCAGGGCCGTTTTACGAGGCGGGCTAGAGCGCTTTTCGAGACTTCCCATCGCCTGATACCGGCTTCATTTTCATCTGCCAGCGCTAATAATCCCTTCCGGCCAGCGCCTGGATGATCTCCGCGCAGCCGCCTTCACGCAGGTAACCGGCATGGTCGCTGGCGTCCTCGAACTTCCGCCCGACGATTTCGGAACACTCGGATTTTCCGCCAGTGACCTGCAAGAACCCGGCGATCACCTTCCCGGCTCCGGCCAGGTTGTTCCCGATTGTCCCTTCCCCTTCCCGGATGGCGTTCATGCTGGTGATCCATATCGCCGCGCCCAGGGCCCCGCAGGCGCCGCCGCTCAAGCCGATGCCGCCCGCGAAGCCGGCCGCCATGACCGTTTGCTGGTCCGACGCGCCCATCTTCTGCGCCACGCAGGCCGCGCAGCTCACGGGGGAATTGGGGTTTCCAATTCTCTCCTCTGAAAGGGCCGTATTGATCTCCTGAAATGCCACCGGCGCATATCGTGCGGCCATGCCGAAGCATGTGCCGGTGGGCATGCTTTTTACGAGAAACCTCGTGATACTCCACATTGACGGGGAACCGAGGTCGATGCCGGTTATTTCGCGGCAGTCCACACTTTTATTCAGGCTGCGGAAGGATTCCACCATCCGCTGCGCGGACAGGATCGCCCTGGCTTCCGCCTGCGGCCCCTTGCCAAAAGTCCGGTAAACCTGCGCCCCCGCCGCGAGCGCCGCGCCCCACACCATGCCGCACTGGTAGCCGCGCATCAGTCCCCCAGCCAGGAGGTCGGCGGCGTGTTCCTCGATCTCCATCGGTTGATCGTATGCCTGGTTGAGAACTCTCAACAGGGTGTTTGATCAGGTCCCCACCTTGAAGAACGTACCCACCGTCCCCAGTGATGTCAGCCTGTTTTTTGGCTTGGGCGTCGTTTGCATGGGATTCCCTTCTTTTCTCGAATGAGCGACTGAAGTTAGTACTACCAGAACCTTTTGTGGGGATTCGTCCCCACCTTTGCGCTGCTTGCATACTTATTAAACGAGAGGGTTGTGCTTTTTATTCGGTTAAAGGAACCTCATTTCTGACAAACCGCCATGGAATCAAAAAAGCGCCCTCCAGAAACGGAAGGCGCTTGAAATTCACATTCTCTTTGTTCTAGGCTTGCAGCACCGGCCTGAACTTATCCCCCTTCGGGGGACTTTACCCGTAAATCGGATATATGCCGCGCGGAAATAATCATCATCAGAGTCTGAATGTCATCCTGCCACCGACCTCGCGCCGGATGAACCGTCTTTTGGAATGACAGGCCGATGAGCGACAGTCTGCTTGGGTTTCCCCACCAATACATCCGTCGGAATGTCCAGACCGGCATGAAGCATCCGAATCATGCCCAGAGAAAGCCCGCGCTTGCGGTTGAGCACTTCCGAAACCCTCTCTTTGCTGCCAAGATAAGGGATCAGATCGGCCCGGCTGAGCCCCCGGCTTTCCATGTAATATTCCAGTACTTCCACCGGGTCATTCGGCTCCGGGATAGGAAAGTGGGCGGCTTCATATGCTTCCACCAGTGTGATCATCACTTCCAACCGGTCGCTTTCCAAGTTGCCAGGCAGAGCATCCAGATGTGCTTCGATCTCCTTCAATGCTGCTTGATAATCATCTTCGCTGCGGATAGGCTTGATTTCCATATTCTCAACTCCTATATACTGGTTGCATCGATACGGTCATACTCTTCGTGCGTACCGACAAAACGAATGTACACCAGACTGTACTGGTAAACTACCACTACCACCAGCCGGTAATGGTTCCCTTTGATATTAAAAACCACCCGATTATTTGCAACGAAACTGGCATTCCTATACACTGCCTTGATATCCGTTGGGCTGTTCCAAGTCGCCTGTTCCACATCATAGAACCAGGTCTGCAAGGCAACGGTCACATCCGAATGCCTTTCCCAGAACTCCCGCAAGATGCGCCGGCTGATGATTCGCATGATGCAATTATATCACGCGTTACCAATATGGTAATATGTGAATGGTAACAAAAATCCCCGGCAGAGATATTCAGCCAGGGACTACAATAATTTTTAGAAAAGGTCTCCTACATCCTCGGCCTGAACTTATACCCGTAGATCAACATCCCGCGCTCATCTCCATCCTGGCGCAGGCGCCGGGTGACCATCTCGACCGGCATGCCGATCTCGACCGGCTGGCTGCCCAGATCGGTCAGTTGAGCGGTCACGAGCGGGCCCTCTTCCAGTTTGACCAGCGCCACCGTGTAGGGCGTGGTGTCGTCAAAACCGGCCGGGGCTTCGTAAATGGTGGTATACGAAAACACTTCTCCCTTTCCGCTGAAGGCGAAGGTTGTTTTGGCTTCGCCTCCGCAGTTCGGGCAGACATCCCGTGGCGGGAAGATCTTGGCTGCGCAGTGTGGGCATACTTCGCCCACCAATCCATATCGTTGTTGTTTCAGTCGCCAGTGGCGGGGAATTTCCATAGTGTCATGTTTCTCCTTATTGGTTTCACCTATAATTCTATTCCGGTGGGCTATCAGGAACTATCAAACTACCTGGCGGCTTTGAATAGTCTATTCCAGGCGCTCCAGGAGATGCGTGACGGCGGTGGAGGCCGGTCCGCCCAGGCACTGGATCATGGCAACCTTCGCGCCGGTGATCTGGTTCGAGCCGGCGCGCCCCTGTAACTGCAAGACGGCTTCAACAGCCTGGTACGCCCCCGTCGCGCCGCCTGGATTCCCGCGCGCCTTCGAGCCGCCGAGTGTGCCGCACGGGATCTGGCCGGTCAAAGCGATCGATCCATCCGCAGCCAATTTCCAACCCTGTCCGCTGGGAGCGAACCTGGCCGCCTCCAGGCACAGCGCCGCATAGATCGAATAAACATCGTGGTATTCGAATAGGTCCACCTGTTCCCGCCGCATCCCGGCCTTCCGGAGCGCCTGCTCCACCGAGACCTGCGCAGCCGCAAACCAGAGCGGGTCGATCCGGTTGTGCAGGCCGAGCGTATCGGAGGCGCTGGCGGAGGCGGCTATCCGTACCAGTGGGTGGGAATAATCCCTCGGCAGAAGCTCACGCCGGGTCAGGAGCAGCGCCGCCGCCCCATCCGCATTCGGGGCCACGTCGAACATATTGAGCGGGTCGCTGACCGGTTCGGCTTTCTGATATGTCTCCAGCGTAATGGCCTTGCGGAACATGGCATTCTTGTTGCCTGCTCCGTTGGCATGCGCGTTCAGCGGGAAACCCGCCAATCCATCCGCGGGCACATTGAACTCGTGCATGTAACGCTGCGCCAGCAAGGCCGCCTGGGCGGTCGGAGTCAGACCCTGGATGGACTCGAAATCGCTGTCCGTCGCGGTGGCAAGGGCTGCCTCCACTTCCGGGCCGACCATATCCGTGAACTTTTCCACCCCCACCACCAACGCCACATCCACAAAACCGCTCGCCACGGCCATATAGCCCTGGCGTAGGGCCGCGCCGCCGGAAGCGCCGCCCGCCTCGACCGTTTCCGCTTCGATCCCGGCGCGTTGCCCCTTTTCATCGAAACGCAGCCCGGCGAAATCGGCCAGCAGGGTAGCCAGGTGGGCCTGGTGGGACAGGTTGGCTGCCAGCATGTTGCCAACATAGAGCGCCTGTGGGCGCAGGCCGCCCGCATCCTGAATGGCGGCCAGGATGACTTTCACCGCCAGCGAGCGCAGGGACACCTCCCAGTGTTCGCCGACGGGCGTTTGCGCAATTCCAGCTATCACAACATCCATAATGGTTTTCCTTGTAAAGCTTATGGCTTACAGCTATTTCATCGCGATCTTCCCACGCTGGCGGGCATAGGTGGCATAATCAATTTCGGTGCGGCGGGCGATGTAATCCTGGGTCTTCGGGGCTTTGTCACGCCGTTCGAGCAACTTATCCGTCACCCGGATGTCGAAGGCATCTGACCCGGCCCCGGAGCCGAACGAAACCATCAGGATGCGGTCACCGGGTTTGGCCACATCCAGGATAGCCGTCAGGCCAATGATTGCGGCCCCGGCGTAGGTGTTGCCGATCACCGGCGAGAGCAGCCCGGGCGCGATCTGCTCCGGGGTAAAGCCAAGCAGGGAGGCAGCCCGTTGCGGGAATTTGGCATTCGGTTGGTGGAAGACTGCCCACTGGTAATCCTTTGCGGTCGTGCCGCTGGCTTCCAGCATGGCCTTGCCGGCCTCGTTAATATGCTTGAAGTAGGCCGGTTCGCCGGTGAAGCGCTGGCCGTGTTCCGGGTAGCGCTGGTATTCGCGCCGCCAGAAATCCGGCGTGTCGGTGACGAAAGAGTATGAAGAGTTAATGATCGCCAGGCTCTCCTCGGCTGGGCCGATCACGAAGGCCGCCCCGCCGGCTGCCGCGGTGTACTCCAGTGCGTCGCCGGGCTTGCCCTGGGCGGTATCCAGGCCCGCCGCGACGGCATAGCGCGCCATCCCGGAGCCAACCAGCCCCATGGCCATGACCATGGCTTCGGTGCCGGCTTTGCAGGCGAACTCCATGTCCGCGGCCTGGACGTGCGGTGCGGCCCCGATGGCTTCCGCAACGATCGTGGAGGTGGGCTTGACCGCATACGGGTGCGATTCGGAGCCGATCCAGACCGCCCGGATCTCGGCCGGGTCCACCCCGGCGCGTTTCATGGCATTGCGCACCGCTTCGAGCGACATGGTCACCACGTCCTCATCCTGCCCGGGAACGGCTTTCTCCTTGATGGGCAGGCCGGAAGCCTTGCCGCCGGTCCAAATGCGGGCCACTTCCTTCGCCGGCAGGCGGTAGCGCGGCACGTAAGCCCCGTAGCCAATAATGCCAACGGGGCGGGAGGGTTTTAAAGGGTATTGGATTCGGTCATGCTGGTTCTCCTGGTGGGGCCGGACTGGCTACTGGTTGGTAGCGGATCATTCGGTTCGGCCCTACAACCTATCGTTTCAATGATTGTTTTAATTACTTTTCAATATTCCGTGCATCACTCACACAGGCTTGCAATGGGGGACCGCCATTTTTATAGATCCTATTTCCAGGATGCTACTATCTCTTCCGCCCGGTCGATCCTGACAACTTTCTCCGCCACCATCTGTGCAGCCACCTTTTCGATCTGGTCACCAACCGCTCCAGCGGCAATGGCCACCTGGCGGGCATGCAGGGACATGTGGCCGCGCTGGATGCCTTCGGTCGCCAGGGCACGCAAGGCCGCCAGGTTCTGTGCCAAGCCAACCGAAGCGATGATCCCGGCCAATTCGGCCGCGCTGGTCACGCCCATCAATTTCAGCGCGGCTTTGGCTGCCGGGTGCACTTTGGTCGCCCCGCCAACAATGCCAACGGCCATCGGCATCTCCAATTCGCCGGTGAGATTGCCGTCTGCATCCCGGCTCCAGGTGCTCAGGCTGGTATAGCGACCGCACCGGGCGGCATAGGCGTGCGCCCCGGCTTCGATGGCGCGCCAGTCATTGCCGGTTGCGATCACAACCGCATCCACGCCGTTCATGATGCCTTTGTTGTGAGTAGCCGCCCGATAGGGATCCGCTACAGCAAAGGCCCAGGCTTCAATAATGCCATCCCGCACCTGTTCGCCAGTGTAGGATTCAAACGCCAATTCCTTCAACGGAATGGTGCAACGGGCATTCGCCAGCCGCCGGTCTGCCAGGTTCGAGAGGATCTTCAAGTGGACCCGCCCACCAGTGATCTCTTCAACCCGCGCAGCCAGCTTCTCGCAAGCCGTGTTGACGGCGTTGGCGCCCATGGCATCCCGCACATCGTAGATGAGATGGACAACCAGGAATGGCCCGATGGGCGATTCTTCGATGATGCGCACTTCCAAATCGCGCGCTCCGCCGCCAAATTTCTTGAGCAAAGGGTCGACCGCATCGGCATCGGCCAGAAGTTCAGCTTTGTGTTCGTACAGTTTCAGGCTGGCAGCCATCAAATCTCTGACATCCAGCACCTGCATCTGCCCAATCATTTCCGCCGCAGACATGCTGGCAATGAAACCGCCGCCGGCCCGTGCCAATTTTGCCATAAAGGAGGCGCCCGCCACTACGGAGGGTTCCTCGATCACCATCGGCACAAGCACTTCCCGTCCGTTGACGACAAAGTTCAGTCCGATGCCAAGCGGCAGGCCGAAGACCCCAACGGCGTTTTCGACCATATGGTCAGCCTGTCCGTCTGTCAGCCCGTGCGCCATTTGCAGCGCGGCGATATCCTCGCTGGAGAGTCCGGCGGCTTCGGCCAGTATATTCAGGCGTTCGTCAAGGGGCAGGTTATAAAACCCAGGAATACGGGAAGTGGTCATATTTCCATCTTTTTCGTAGAAGGTGTAGTAATCTGTATTTTATCGTACCCCTCTGGCAAAAGCTATCAAAATCGCCCTTTAATGCTCCATTCTGGCCATTGCCGTGATTAAGGAAAGATATGCGGGCCAGCCCCCTATTTCTCCCGTAACTCCGGCGATTCCCATAAAGCCCGGGAGCAAACTTGTAATATTATGGACATCTGGAGTAAAATTGTCTGGATTGCCGAGGTGACTACATGCTCCTGACGCGTGAAGAGCTTCAAGAGAGATTATTTGCAATACATCGGGCCAGCTTGGAACTGGTAAAAGACGTCTCCCTCGAAACGCTGCTGGAGCGGATAGTCACGTTGGCTTGCGAGCAAGCCGGCGCCAAATATGGGGCTCTGGGCGTACTGGATGAGGAGGGGAAACTCAAACAGTTCATCACTGTAGGCATGAGTTCTGAAGAGACCAAACGCATCCCCCACCCGCCGCGCGGGTTTGGGTTGATCGGCGCCTTGATGCGCGGGGACAGCGGCACCATGCGCATGCCGGAGATCGCCAACGACCCCCGTTCGGTTGGTTTTCCTCCCGGTCACCCCGAAATGCACTCGTTACTGGGTGTGCCTATCCGCCAGGGAAGCCGGCAATTAGGCCAGATCTATTTGAGCGAAAAGATCGGCGCGGCCGAGTTCACCCTCGACGACGAAACCATCATTGAAATGCTGGCAGCCTACGCCGCGGTTGCGATTGATAACGCCCGTCTTTATGAAAACCTGCAGGAACGCGACCAGGTCCTGACCCGGCGCAACGAGGAACTGGCCCTGCTGAATCAAATTGGTACGGCCCTGGCCTCTTCGCTCGACCTTGACGAAATCATGAATAAAGCCCTGGCCTTGCTGATGGCGCATTTCAAAGTGGAGGCCGGGGAAATTTTCCTGCTTGAAAAAGACGGTGAGACGCTGCGCCTGGTACTGCACCGCGGGGAAGCTGCAGAAGCCTTCTGGTCCCGCAACCGCTATAAAATCGGCGAGGGCATGGTCGGCCAAGCGGCGCAGACGAAAAAGCCGGTTATCAGCCATCATCTCGAAAAAGATGCCCGGGTCACCCGTCAGGCGGTGGTCAAGGCCGGGTTTAGACAGATTGCCTGCATCCCTTTAACGGCGCATGGCGATATCATTGGCGTGCTTACCATTGCCACCCGCAGCAAGAAAGCAATTTCCAATGATGAACTCGAGTTACTTGTCTCGGTGGCGGCTGGAGCGGGAACAGCCATTGAAAATGCCCGCCTGCATTTCAATGTTCGCCGGGTCACCATCCTGGAGGAACGGGAGCGCATCGGTATGGATCTGCACGATGGCGTTATCCAATCCATTTATGGGGTGGGGTTGGCGCTTGAGAATGTGCGTGCAGTACTACGGGAAGATCCCGAATCAGCCGAGAAACGTCTCCAAAAGGCGATGGAAGACCTGAACCGCACTATTCGTGACATTCGCACCTACATCCTGGACTTGCGCCCGCGCCAGTTGCGTGGAGAAAGCCTGATCGAAGGCCTAGGCCGGCTGGTCTCGGAGTTCCGGCAGAATACCAAGCTCGAGGTGACCCTGGCCGGACCAAAAGAGCCTCTTTCTAACCTGCAGCAGGTAAATGCAATGGCTTTGTTCCATATCTGCCAGGAAGCTTTGGCAAATATTGCCAAGCACGCCAACGCCAGCAAAGTCACGATTGACCTGTGGAGCACGTCTGACCGGGCCTTGCTCGAGATCCATGACAATGGAGATGGTTTTGACCTGGAAAAGGCCAACAAGACGGTCGGTCACGGCTTGGCAAATATGCAGACGCGCGTGGCCAATGTGGGCGGAGATCTGGATATCATCACCGCTCCCAAGGAGGGGACGACCATTCTCGCCTGGGTGCCGCGTACACAAACGCAAGAACCTTCTTAAGCCACACATGCAGGACTTACGAAGCCCAATTTTCTGCGTTTCACAAATCGAAGGCCAGGTTTTATTCTAAAAAGGTTTTATTAAGGTTTATCAGGGACTCCTCCAGTTCGTGGGGAAGTGCGCCCGCCCTGCCCCAAGCTATGGCGGAACACCCTGCCAAACCCGTGGTGGTGGGGGGAGGCACGGTAGGGATTGGAAATGACATGCCAGCAAGTTTCAGAAAACTTTTTTAAGATTTTGTCCGTCTTAAAGATTCACATGTTTTTAAGGTTGCGTAGGTTGGACGTATGGAATAAAAGCTTTTTTTCTGCTAGAATGTTTCTACGTAGATGGATAGCGGGCACTATCCTCAAAAAAGCAAGACCGCAAGAAGATCAATTTCATGGAACAAAGGACTTTCCCACTGCGCAGGCAGTGGGCTTCTGTCCCTGTACTTTAAGTCAAAACTACAACCCTGGAGGAAGAAATGATGGACGCCGAGCAGGCCTGGCAGTCAGCACTGGGGCAACTCCAGATGGAGATGCCAAAAGCATCCTTTGATACCTGGGTACGCGATACCCAGATCGCATCTTACGAGGATGGCTTATTCACCGTTACAGTACGGAATGCGTATGCACGCGATTGGCTTGAAAGCCGTCTTTCAAGCACGGTGACACGCCTCCTGATGGGCATCATGAACCGTTCCGTGGAAGTGGCTTTTGTTGTCCATGGTAACGAAAGCGATGGAGATATTCCTGCGGTCGCCACTACCACAACAGGGGAAACCTACGCCACAGCGGACGAAATGCCGGCTCCTCATCCAAGGAGCGCCTCCCTAAATCCGCGTTACACCTTCGAGAATTTTGTCGTTGGCCCAAACAACCGGCTGGCGCATGCCGCTTCCCAGGCCGTGGCAGAAAACCCAGCCACGGCTTACAATCCACTTTTCCTGTATGGCGGCGTGGGGTTGGGTAAAACGCATTTGTTACATGCGATTGGAAATTATTGCCAGGAACACGGCCAGAATGTGCTTTACGTTTCTTCTGAAGAGTTTACCAACGACATGATCGGCGCCATCCGGTCGCATACCACCCAGGCTTTCAGGGAAAAATATCGTTCCGCGGATGTGCTGCTGGTGGATGATATCCAGTTTATCGCCGGGAAAGAATCCACACAGGAGGAATTCTTCCATACTTTCAATACCTTGCATGGTCAGAATAAGCAGATCATTATTTCATCGGACCGCCCGCCCAAGAGCTTGGTAACACTGGAAGAACGCCTGCGCTCGCGCTTCGAATGGGGCCTGACGGCTGATATCCAATTGCCTGATCTGGAGACCCGCCTGGCCATCCTGGGTTCCAAGGCCGAACGGCTGGGCCAAACCGTACCCCCTGAGATCATGGAAATGATCGCACGCCGAATCCAGTCCAACATCCGCGAATTGGAAGGAGCCTTGAACCGTATTGTGGCCTTTGGCGACTTGAGCGGCCTGGCCCTCACGCCGCAATTGGCGGAGGTGGCTTTGGCAGATCTGCTGCCCCAGCGCAGTGACGTGAAACCTGATGCAGTGGTGGGTATGGTTGCCAAAGCCTTCAACCTGACCGTTGAGCGCCTGCTCTCCCCCGACCGTTCGCACGATGTGGCCCTGCCGCGCCAGATTGCCATGTATCTGATGCGCGAGACGAATGTTTCTCTGCCGCAAATTGGGCAGGCCCTGGGCGGACGTGACCACACCACAGTCATGTATGCCTGTGATAAGGTGGCCGACTTGTTGGAGCGGGATGATCGGCTGCGCACCCAGGTGGGACAGATCCGGCGTCAATTGTACGCGTAAATGCCGGGACGGATATTTATTATCACCCCGCCGATATTTTTGGCGGGGTGATTTTATTTACACTATCTCAGAAAATGGGATAGCAAGATCCAGACGCCCATTATTATCAAAACAATTCCCCCGGTTATTTCCATACGCTTCCCGAACTTTGCACCCAGACGGTTTCCCAGCAATATGCCCATCCAGGAAACCAAACCAGTGACTATCCCAATAACAACAGCCGGGTACCAGATGGTTACCCCCACCAAACCCAGGCTGAAACCGATTGCCAGAGCGTCAATGCTGGTGGCAAAGGAAAGAAGTACCAGATTCCAGCCGCGTGAGGGATCATTTTTTGGTTGTGCGTCTTGCAGGTCAAAGCCGGAGCGGATCATGCGTATGCCCACGAAAGCCAAAACGCCAAAAGCCACCCAATAATCGTAAGCAGTGATGTAACGAAGAATGCTTGTTCCGGCAAACCAACCGATGACAGGCATGAAGAACTGGAACAGCCCAAAATGGAATGCGAGCCGGAAGATCGGGCGCCGGCCGGTTGTGCGCGCCTGTGTACCAGCCGCCAGGCAGATCGCAAAGGCATCCATGGACATGCTGAGAGCGATCAGGAGTATCTCAAAAAAGCTCATTTCACCCTGCGCAGGCATGCCCTCTGGCAACAACAGGCTGAACCATCCAGCCGCCCAGGCAGGATTATGCTTTCCAAATGGTAAAATCCTTCAAAATGGAGCCCCCAACGAACTCGCGCAAAATGGAATTATCCGGTATCAAATCCATATCCACGGAAAGGAACCATTCCAGGAAAGCCAGCAAACGTTTGGCTTCGATATATTCCGGGGTACCGTGCGGAACCTGGCGCAGGATTGGCTCGGCGAACGGTTTAAGGGTGGAAAGCTCGAATACTAGCGCCGAGTTGAACATCGCATCGGCGTTTTCCTGGTAGGGGAAGATGTATTTTTTTTCACCCCGCTGTACCGATTCCCAACGGCTGATGGTCTGTACGGCTGTATAGCCACGCTCACGCGTATCCCGGACAATGCGCCGGATCAGGCGGGTGTCTGTGGTGGAGACACGGTTGTGGCGGTCGAGGTTGAGCTGAGTCAGTGCGGAAACATAAATTCGGTAGGCGCGTTCAGCCACCGCCCCTGGCACAAGGCGCGGGTCCAATCCATGGATGCCTTCCATGATGATGATATGTTCTCCTCCCAGCTTGACTGTCTCGCCAGCCTCGCGTTTTCCGGCCTTGAAATTATATTTTGGCAGTTGGACGGCATCCCCGACAATCAAGCGGGACAAATCCTCTCCCAGCAGATCCAGATCGAGAGCTTCGAGAGCTTCAAAATCGAACTGGCCATCCTCGCCCAGCGGCGTTTTTTCCCGGTCGACGAAAAAATTGTCCAGTTCCAAGGCAAAGGGCGAAAGGCCCAGGGCGAGTAATTGGATGGCAAGCCGCCGGGAGAAAGTCGTTTTTCCGGAAGAAGAGGGACCAGCGATCAATACCACGCGTGCATGTTCGCCGCGCCCGGCGATCTGGCGGGCGATCTCGGCAATATTCTGTTCATGCAAGGCCTCTGAGACGAGAATAACCTCCCGGCTGCGTCCAGCCTGGATCGCATCGTTCAATGCCCCAACTGACCCGATTCCCAGGCGATCCAGCCACTCACCATACTGGCGAAAGGTTGCCAGCAACTTGGGGTATTCAGGCAAGGGCAAAATGCTGGTTGGCGAGCGCTGACGGGGGTAATGCAAGATGAAACCGTCCCCGGCCGGGACGAGGTCAAACCATTTCAGGTAGCCTGTGGAGGGTACCATATAGCCTTGGTGATAATCACGGTAATCATCCAGTTGATACAGTGTGACATAATCCTTCTGCCGATAGGATAGCAACTGAACTTTGTCGTGATAGCCCTGGCTTTCAAAATATGCAGTCGCTTCCGCCAGGGAGACTTCCTGGCGGCGGAAAGGCTCATCTTTATTAACCCAATCCCGCATATACCGATCGAGCGAGGCCAATTCAGCATTGCTGAGGGAAGGCCGGTCAGTGACCTGGCAAAAATACCCTCCCGATGAAACCGAATGATCGATCGTCAGATGGTTTCCGGGGAAGAGATTGGCGAAAGCAGCACTAAGCAGGAAGGTCAGTGAGCGACGGTAGATCCGCGCCCCATCCGCATCGGCCATACTCACTGGAGCAAGGCTGGCTTCCATTTGGATAGGGTAGGTAAGTTCGCGCAGGTCACCGTTGATAATGGCAGCCACCAGCGGTGCGGCATCGGATGGGTATCCTGTTGCCAAAAAAGCGCCGGCACTCGTTCCACGCGGCCCGGAAAGCACGCGGCCATCCGGCAGGTTGACCTCTACATTGTAACGTGGGGCAATGGATCGGATTTTATCGTCCATGGGTTCTTTTACCACCTCAATCTTCCTTCCAATGGCGGCGGTCATCCAGATTCAACATACGCCAAATGTGACGGTCTGGCTCATAAGTGAAGGTTGCGAAGGTTGTGTTGTGAAAACTAAAGCGCGGACCAAAGTCATCCGCCTGTACCGGAATACCTAGAATGGCATACAATGCCATATTCAGAACCCCGGCGTGAGCGGCCACCAGGTACCGTCCTGTGTGGCCGTCCAGGATATGTTGGATGGCCCGTCCGGCGCGCAGGTACACTTCCCAGCGGCTTTCGCCAGTCTTCCCAAAATGCGTATAGGGGGTCATGAAACCCGGGCGAGGGGCCACCTGCACCGCCTGTTCAGTCGTCAGACCGGCTATAAGACCATTGTTTATTTCCATCCAGTCCGGATCCAATTCCAGCGGAATGGCAAGCATCCCGGCGATAATTTCGGCGGTCTGGCAGGCACGCAAGAGCGGGCTGGCGATGCACTTATCGAAGGTAACA
This sequence comes from uncultured Chloroflexia bacterium, assembly GCA_963837875.1. Classification (GTDB taxonomy): domain Bacteria; phylum Chloroflexota; class Anaerolineae; order Anaerolineales; family Villigracilaceae; genus UBA877. Next base: position 304,151 of record CAWIOV010000001.1, on the reverse strand, counting down.
CCTTCAGTCTGCCAACGGTTGGCCAGTGCCCGGGCCTGGGCGCGGCCCTTTTCGGTCAATGGAAAATCGGCCTGACCTTGGAAGCGGTCTTCGGCATTTCCAACGGATTCTCCGTGCCGCAGGAAAGTAATATGGAAGAGAGAGTTGTCAGGCATGAGAAGCTATTTTACCATTTAGCCCAAGTTAAGCCTGTGCCGGTCCGCCAGGATTTCGAGGATAGGATACGCATCGGATTTTTGCGTCGTCATCATTCGTGCTGATCCCAGTCTCTTGCCCCGGCCAGAAAAGCCTTCCCGGGCATGGGCTTTTTGCCGGCTGGTTGGATTTCATCCAGGACGAGAATCCCATCCCCCGTACCAAGGGCAGGATATCCTGCAACTGTGAGCCTGTGCCCCGCGCCTGGATTTTTTTCTGCACTGTACCGTGCGTGCAACACTTTCAGCGGCGTGCCGTTCCACTCGAACCAGGTGCCCGGCCACGGGTTATACGCCCGTACGCGCCGTTCCAGGGCAATGGCAGGCTGGGTAAAATCAAGCAAACCATCTTCCTTTTTGAGCATGGGTGCGTAGGTTATGCCACTGGCAGGCTGGGGTTGTGGCACCAACTCCCCGGAAAGGTAGCGCGCTAAGGTCTCGAGCAACAGGTTCGCGCCGATGGGAGCAAGTTTTTCGAAGAGCGTCCCGGCGGTATCTTCCAGTGAGATTGGGATGGAGCGCTGGCTGAGCATTGGGCCGGTATCCACGCCGGGATCCATTTTCATGATGGTGATGCCGGTCTCTTGATCGCCTGCCAGGATGGCGGCCTGGATGGGTGCCGCGCCACGTCCACGCGGCAGGAGCGATCCATGAATGTTGATGCAACCCCATTTCGGCAGGTCAAGCACTTCCGGGCGCAGGATCTGCCCGAAAGCGGCCACTACGATCAAATCGGGAGCCCAGTCTCGCAACTGTTGCGTGGCTTCAGGCTGGCGGAGCTTTTCAGGTTGGATGATGGGAACGCCGAGGCGCAGCGCCGCCACCTTGACAGCCGGCGGTTTCAGGGTGCCACCCCGCCCGGCTGGACGATCGGGCTGAGACACCACGCCCACCAGCAGGTAACGGCTGGCCAACGCTTCCAACGCCGGAACGGCGAAATCCGGGGACCCCATGAAGACAATTCGAATCGGGGAAATCATGGCGCAATTCTAGCATATTTTCAAATCCATCCCTGGGATTCCCGATGAACCATGACGAAAGTAGCCTAAATTGGTTGCTTTTTGTCCGATTGTGTTGTAAAATTATAGAAAATTCAGGCACCTAATTAAACCCTCAGGAGGCACAAATGACTCAAGAACCGATGAATTCCGATATAACCAGTGATGATAAGCTCTGGGCCGCGCTTGGCTATCCCATCTTTATCATTGCCCTTATCATGCTTTTTGTGGAAGGGAAGAAAGACCGGCCGTTTATTAAGTTCCACGCTGTCCAGGCACTTGCCCTTAACGTAGTGTTATGGGTTGTTATCCTCATCATCTCGATCACTGTGATCCTGGCCATTTGCGATCCTGTTCTTTGGTTGCTCATGATCTGGCCGGCTGTCCTTGCTTATCAAGGAAAATATTTCGAGGTGCCAGTCCTCACCAAATTCCTGCGCGGCCAGCACTGGATCGCGTAGAGATTAAATTTACCGATGAGAAGCCTGCCTTGCGGCGGGCTTCTTTGGTTTTATCATACAAAGCAAAAGAGTAAGGCAAGTATTAAGAATAACAGGAGATGAACGTAGCTAACAAGGGGAAACCAGCTATAATTATGGTATTCCAAGTGTAAGGAGAGGCCGATGAACCTCGAAAAAGCGCTGACCTATCCATTTGATGATAAGCAGTGGGCAAGCAAGATCGGGCTGGGAGCATTGATTTCCATTATTCCGATCCTGAATTTCGCCTTGCTGGGTTATATTATTGAACTCATGCGCCGGGTAATCAAGGGTGATCCCTTGCCCATGCCGGGCTGGGAAGATCTGGGTAGAAAATTCATGGATGGGCTGTATCTCTTCCTTGCCAGCCTGGTATACGCTCTGCCAGTCATTATCCTGATCGGAGTACCTTTGGCATTAATGATCGTGCCCGCCATTCTGGCTGGGAACGGCAGCTCGCAAGACATTGCCAACATTTTCGCCACCGCGGGTAGCATAGTTATCCTGTGCCTGACCTGTATATTCATCTTATACGGGCTGGCGTTATCGGTGATGTTCCCGGCCATCTACGTTGAGTATGCGCTCAAGGGGACCTTTGCATCTTGCTTCCATTTCAAAAATATCTTCGCACAGATAGGAAAGAATGTGGGAGCTTTCTTCACCGCTTGGGGAGTATATCTGGGCGTCTCGATTGGCGCCTCCCTTGTCGCCGGGATTGTTGGAGGGTTGCTCGGCTGGATTCCCTGCCTGGGGCAACTGGTTGCATTGGTGGTCGGATTGGCCGCCGGCATTTATGTTCTTTTGGTTTACGCGCACCTGTTCGGGCAATACGGAGCCCTGGATATAGTAGATAAACCGCAATCCGCCGTTTGATAGAACAACTTCCTTACAGGACATGCATATACACTCCTACCCCACCAACATCTTTTGAAGGAGCTGTATTTTGAACAATCCTGGACCTTCCCTGGTCGCCAGTTCACAAAAACCGGCTTGTCCACGGCCTTCGGTGTTCTGACCCGATCAGCGGCATCGTGAATATCCTCGCCGGTTTTGGGGGGCTGTCACTAACTGGCACTCATGTCATGTTCTATGTTGCACCAGGTGGTATCCTGCCAATAGTTTTGGGCGTTATCGAATCATCCCACTCTTGACAAATCGGACAAGGCAGGTAGAATAATTTTGGCGCAAGCCTGTTTTTATTTGAAGCCAATAAGTGTAAAAATGACACTAAACCCAACCCTACCCCTTGATATTTTGGAATCCATCCAACGTGCCCTGGCGGAAGATATCGGCTCTGGCGACGCAACCACACAAAGTATTATCCCGGCGGAAGTGAGTATGCGCGGCCATATCATCGCCAAGCAGGCTGGGATAGTCGCCGGGCTGGATATTGCCCAGGCCGTTTACATGACAGTGGACCCGCGGGTGGATTTCCAACCTCAAGTACAGGAAGGCAGCCAGGTGGAAAACCGCCAGGGTTTGGCCCTGGTCTCCGGCCCGACCCGCAGCCTGCTAACTGCTGAACGCACCGCTCTAAATTTCTTGGGTCGCATGTCGGGCATCGCCACTTTGACCCGCCAGTTCGTGCAGGCGGTTGCCGGGACGAAAGCGATCATTCTCGATACACGCAAGACCGCCCCGGGCCTTCGCAGCTTGGATAAACTGGCCGTGTCGCGCGGAGGCGGGCAGAACCACCGCTTTGGTCTGTATGACATGATCCTGATCAAGGATAATCACATTGACTATGCTGGCTCCATTACCGAAGCCGTCCGGAGAGCCCGCCGCGCCGCCTCCAGCTTGGAGATCGAAGTGGAGGCCCGTACGCTGGAGGATGTACAGGAGGCGCTGGCGGTTCATGTGGAGCGCATCCTGCTCGATAATATGACTCCGGAGCAGATGGCCGAGGCGGTAAAGCTCACCGCCGGGCGCGCCAAGCTGGAAGCTTCCGGCAACGTTACATTGGAAACGGTTCGGCGCATCGCGGAGACCGGCGTGGATTATATCTCCGCCGGCGCCTTGACCCATTCGGCCAGGGTCTTCGATGTGTCATTTGATTATATAAGGAAAATATGAACTCACAGGAAATGTACGAAAAGATGAAATCCCGGCTTGAAAAAATCGTTCCGGATGTGGAACTGCGTATCAAGGCCGAGATTGCCGTTGAGATTGAAGAACTAAAAGTACAGAAGAATGCCGTTATCCTCGGTCACAATTACATGGAACCGGCTTTGTTTTATTCCATTCCTGATTTTACGGGTGATTCGCTCGACTTGAGCCGCAAGGCTGCCCAGACTGATAAAAGTGTCATCGTCTTCTGCGGCGTGCGCTTCATGGCCGAGACGGCCAAGATCCTGAACCCTGCCAAGACGGTACTCCTGCCGGCGCAAAAGGCGGGTTGTTCCCTGGCAGCCAGTATCACCGCACAGGATGTGCGCATGCTCAAAGCAAAGTACCCGGGCGTGCCTGTAGTGACATACGTCAACACCTATGCAGATGTGAAAGCCGAATCGGATATCTGCTGTACATCCTCCAATGCCATCGCAGTAGTCGAATCGCTCAAGACGGATACGGTCATCTTCCTGCCGGATGAATACCTGGCGAAGAACGTCGCTATTGAGACCGGGAAACATATTATCTTCCCGGCCCTCGCATCTCACCCATCCTCCTTTGGGGCAGTAGCCGGGGAAGACGAAGTTCTCGATTATCAGATGATCGGCTGGCACGGACGCTGTGAGGTGCATGAAAAGTTTACCGTGGCGGATATCCAGGCTGTGCGCGCCCAGTTCCCGGACGTGGTTGTTTTGACCCATCCTGAGTGCAGTCCGGAGGTTGTCGCTGCTTCCGATTTCTCCGGCAGTACGAATGCCATGATCCGCTATGTAAAAGAAACGCAAGCTCAGCGTTACCTGGTGCTGACCGAGTGCGCCATGGGTGATAATATCGCCGCCGCCAACCCTGAAAAAGACATGCTGCGGCTTTGCATGGTGCGCTGCCCGCACATGAATACCATCACGTTGGAAGAAACCCGCGCTGCCCTAAAGTTTAACCGCTATGTTATCGAAGTCCCCGAAGATATCCGGGTGAAAGCGTACCGGGCTGTGCAGAGAATGATTGAAATTGGTTAAATATGAAAAACACTGACGTACTCATCATCGGCTCCGGTATCGCCGGGGCAACCGCCGCGCTCAAGCTGGCCCAGAACCCGCATCGGCGGGTCCTGCTGCTCACCCGAGATCCCGACCCACACGAATCCAATTCACGCTACGCCCAGGGCGGTATTATTGGGCGCGGCACGGACGATAGCGCCGACCTGCTGGTGGAGGATATCCTGGCGGCCGGGGCAGGCGCTTCCCTGCCAAAAGCCGCGCGCATCCTGGCCGAGGAAGGCCCTCTCCTGCTGGAGGAGATCCTGGTAAAAACCGCCGGCATCGCATTTGACCATGAGAGCAATGGTGATCCAGATTGGGGCCAGGAAGGCGCCCACTCCCGCCGGCGCATCCTGCACGTTGGCGACGGAACCGGCCGGGCCATCATGGATGGGCTGGTGGCGGCATTGAAGCGCATGCCAAACGTTGAAATGGAAACAAACTTCACCGCCGTTGACCTGATCACGTATCCCCATCATGCCCGCGACCCGCTTGCAGCGTATCAGCCGATTGCCTGCCATGGTGCGTATGTCTTTGACCGCTCCGCCAGGACCGTCCACCGCACACTGGCGGCTGCCACCATTCTAGCCACCGGCGGGTTGGGACGCATCTACCGCAATACCACCAACCCGGTGGGTGCACGTGGGGATGGCCTCGCCATGGCCAGTCGTGCCGGTGCCCGGATCACGAACGCCGAGTATATCCAATTCCACCCCACTGCGCTCGCAGTACCGGGAGCAGAGGGCTTTCTCATCAGCGAGGCAGTGCGCGGCGAAGGCGGTGTGCTGCTCACACCGGATGGTCAACCTTTCATGGAGAAATATTCGCCTGAATGGAAAGACCTGGCCCCGCGCGACGTGGTGGCACGCGCCATTCACACAGAAATGGAAACCAACGGCTATTCATACGTACTGCTGGATATTGCCTCGCACATGCCAGCCGATCAGATCAGGACGCGCTTCCCCAATATCCTTGCCGAATGCCAGCGCGTCGGGGTTGACATCACTCGCGAACCCATCCCGGTCGTCCCGGCTGCGCATTACTTCTGCGGTGGTGTAGCCGTGGATGAGTGGGGACGCACCAGCATCCAGAAATTGTATGCGGTCGGCGAAGTCAGTTGCACCGGCCTGCACGGGGCCAACCGGCTGGCTTCGACTTCCCTGCTGGAAGGGCTGGTATGGGGCAACCGCGCCGCCTGCGATATAGAAGCTCGGCTCTCCTCAGATTCCCTGCCCATTCCTCCCACTCTCGAGGACGTGCCCACCTGGGACGAGAGCGGCCTGACGACCGACTCTGATCCTGCCCTGATCCAGGGAGACATGCAGACCATCCAAAACGTTATGTGGCACTACGTAGGGTTGGTACGTTCCGGCGAACGCCTGTCGCGTGCCATCCGGGAACTGCGCCATATGCAGAACGAGATCGAGACGTTTTACCGGCGCACCAAATTAAGTGATGGCTTGATCGGCCTGCGCAACGCAGTCGAGGTGGCGTTGATCGTGGCCCAGGCCGCCCGCCACAATCGCCAGAGCCGCGGCTGCCACTTCCGCGTGGACGCAGTTCAGGTGGGAGACCGGCTGTTATAAATGGGAAATTCAGTTACTCGTTCGTGCGCATACTTGATCGCCGGTAACGCTTTTTGATCTCCGGGATGAAGTATTCATCGAAGAATTTATCCTCATCGTAATCCGGCTGCCAGCCCCATTCGTGCCGGGCCAGTGAGTCATCCACATCCTCCGGCCAGGAATCCACAATACCCTGGCGACGCGGGTTCGGTTGGAAGGAAATCTGTGCCGTGGGGAAGGCCTGCAGCGCCCTTTGGCGAAATTCGCCGGCGGTCAGGCTGAAACTGGCTATGTTGTAGACAACGTGCGATAAGTTCTGGCGGGGTGCATCCGCCAGCATCAGCAGGGCCTTGATGGCATCCGGCATAGCCATAAAAGAAATCTTGGTGTCCGGCCGCACGAAACAGGCATACGGCCGGCCCTCTGCGGCGGCATGCAGCATATCCGGGCCATAGTCGCTCGTCCCACCGCTGGGCAAAGTGAAAGCGCTGATCAACCCGGGGAAGCGGATGGCGCGGAAGTCGCACATCACCGGCGGCTGTGGGTCCAGGTGGCGCTGGCCATTATAGCGGCTGTAGTACATGCCAAGTTTCTCGCAGTACAGTTTATTGCAGCCATACATCGTGTGAGGCGTGTTGCATTCATCTTCCTTCACGCGCCCGGCCGCCTGTTTGGCAGCCAAATCAGGGAAACCATACACCGCAATGGAACTGGGAAACAGGAACTTTACTTCTTTTTTGTACTTCTCCGAGCGATGGGCCGCCAGCATCAGTAACTGCATGGTCCCTTCCACATTGATGCGATGGGCCTCCTCGGTGGATATTTCAGCCTTGGATGAGAGCGAGGCTGCCAGGTGAAAGATGATGTCGAAATCGTAATCATAGAATATCTTAACCTTGTTGACCAGGTCCCCCTGGATATGTTCCGCCGAAAGCGGCCGGATGGTTTCCGGCAACGGTGCCAAATCAACCGTCACGATCCGAAAACCTCCCCGCTGGGCCAGGTTTTGTACTAGCGCCTGACCGATCTCGCCACACGCCCCGGTCACCAGGACAGCTTTTTCGCTCATAAGATTCTCCTTTTCGTTAGACGATACGCCAGCACAACTCTAGGGTTTTCCTGTGAAGGAAAATCGACACAACCCGCCTTCCGCTTGTTGGCGGGAGAAAAAAGAATTACCCGATTCGGGCAAGACGCAGTAGAATGAAGGCTACGACGTTTCCTGTTCCAGGGAATTGTACGACAACTTGAACAACAATTCTTCCGGTTTTTAGCACGATGAAACTCACCATTCTGACACAGCATCCTTTAACCATTTGCCTGGCCGCGTGCGGGCTGCTCCTGGCTGCCTGCTCGGGCCCGATCCTTACGCCAACCGGGACACCCACGCCTCTCCCCACCGAAACCCCCACAGATACCATCGTCTGGTTCCCGTCCACGGATACTCCCACCTTTTTCCCCACGCAGTCAGCCGCCCCAACGCAAGATTTTCGCCCCGGCCTGGGCAGCTTGATCTTCTCGGATTCATTTGACCAGCCCGAACTGTGGGATACGGCCAGTTCAGCGCAGGCCAGCGCCATGCTGACCCGTAATCGGCTGGTATTAACCGTCGACGGGCCGGGGCCGCTCTCCATTGTCAGCCTGCGCAGCCAGCCATTGTTGGGCGATTTCTACGCCGAGGCCACTGTGGATATCAGTCTGTGCAATGAAAAGGATCAATACGGGATGCTCTTGCGGGGCACGTCGGGCGGGAACTACTACCGTTTCGTCCTCAACTGCAATGGCCAGGAGCGCCTGGAACGTGTGCGCGCTGGAGTGATCTATCCACTGCTCGACTGGCTCTCCAGCGGGGATGCTCCCTTGGGTGTGCCCGCGCAGGTCAAGCTGGGCGTCTGGGTGGCCGGCAAGGAGATACGCGTCTTCCTGAACGACAACTACCAGTTCAGCCAATCCGACCCGGTCTTTTCCACCGGGACGATCGGCTTTTTCGCTTATGCCAACGGGAAGACGCCCGTCACCATCTCCTTCTCCAACCTGTCCGTTTATTCGGTTTTTTACATTGCCCCGCCGCCTTCGCCGATCCCATCCCGGACTCCTGTATCCAGTAGTACCCCAACCCCATGAAAAATAAACTCAACGATCTCGACTCAAAAACCTGGCTCAAGTTCCAGAAGTCCTGGTTCATCCACAACCCGCCGCCGCGCAAGAAAGGTGTGCTGGCCCACCCGGCCAAGTTCCCGGAAACATTGGCGCAGGAATTCATTGAATTTTTTACCAAGCGCGGTGAAACGGTGCTCGACCCGATGGTTGGGACCGGCTCGACCCTGATCGCGGCCCTGCGCGCCGGACGAAATTCGTATGGGATCGAGTTAAACCTCAAATATGCCCACATGGCCCGCCAGGCCGTGGAGGCAGAACGCCTGGCGCTGGGAAAATCTGCCAAAGAACTGATCTCGAACGTCATCACGGGAGACGCCTCACAGGCGCTTGACTTTGGGCTTCCGGTCTTTGACTACATTTTGACTTCCCCGCCCTACTGGGATATGCTGCGGGCCAAAGGCGCTGAAACGCAGGAGAAGCGCCGCGCATCCGAGGCATTGGATGTTTTCTACTCGGATGATCCGAATGACCTGGGCAACCTGGATGATTACGATGAATTCCTGCAAAAACTGGTGGACATCTACACCGGGCTGAAGCCCATCGTGCGGGAGAAGGCTTATCTCACCATCATCGTCAAGAATGTGAAAAAGGGCGGCCGGATCTATCCGCTGGCCTGGGACCTGGCCCGCAAACTTGGCAAGGTATATACGCTCAAGGATGAAAAAATCTGGCTGCAGGATAACCAGCGCCTGGCGCCCTACGGGCTGGGCTCTGCCTGGGTGAGTAATACCTTCCATCACTATTGTTTGCAGTTTAGAAACGAGTGACCAGGCATGGATTCTATTGCCTGAACGTTATAATACCTTGTAGAGGCGCTATGATCTACGTACTGACAGAACCGGCCACTTCCATCCAAATGCAGGAAATGCTCCAGAGATACGAAAGGATGATCAAGATCGTAGTGGATATTCGCCGCCGGATTTTGTCAGGCGGTGGAGAAATGCACTCCGACTGCGAAAATGTTTTGCTTGAAGATGGCAGCGAACAGGATGATCTCTGGGGGGCAAATTGGTATCCGGATGGAAAGCGCGTGGAATTTGAATCGTTGATCAATATCCGCCCACGCCAGGGAAATCGAAATATCCTGATCCAGGATGAAGCCATTCGCAGGCAGGTTGAATCCATCACACGGGAAATTCTGGGAGGTGCACAATGATGGACAGGGAAAAACTACGTGAGCGCTTTTTGCGCGACCCGCTGCCCCGCCGCCTGGGCGGGTTGGCAGCCACTTTTGGACGGATTTCTTCCTCTGCCAGGAAAAGTTCCGATCCTGCCGTTGTTTCTGACCAACTTGACGAAGCCAGATGGCTGATCGAATGGACGGCTGGCGAGGCCGATCCGGAAGTAGCCGCCGAGTTGGTACGTATCCAAATCCTTCTGACCGTCTGGCTGAAAGCGTGGGAAACCGCCAGCCTGGATCCCCGGCAGCGTCTTTTGCTTTCCTTGCAGGCCAAGGATTGGTCAGACAAGGCGGTTGATTTTTCTGGACTTGCATGAGAATTTGTTTGGAATTCAGGAAGAACCATACTTACTTCCTCTGACCTCATCCATCTCCCCTACACCCCCGACCTGAGCGCGGCGGGCATTGCCTATGCCTGCCGCTGGCTGGCCGGCACATCCGAGACTTTGGGCAGTTCGCCCATGCCGCGGCTGCGGAGTATTGCCGCCGGTGTGGCCGGAGAACTGGCTTTCCGGCGCTATCTGGGGGAGCAGACCATCCCATTCCACGTGCTGGGCGCCACTCCTTTTACCCACCCCGAGCGTTACGATGTCGCGCTGGGGGGACATCGCTGTGATCTGCAGAGCAGCCTGGTCAGCCGGCGCAGCCGGATCGCGCAGCTCCGCCGGGAGCCGGGCAGCCTGCTCCAGGCGCCTGCGCTTATCCCGCTTGAGCAGTTCGTTGCCGAGGCTCACAAGCCGGAGGACCTGCATCTGTTCCTTTTTTTGTTGGGGGTTGTGGCAGCGACACAGGCGGATGGTAAGAAAGCGCTGGCCGCCGGCCAACCGGTCGGCCTGATCCAGCCCCTGCCGGAAAGATGGAGACATCCATCCACCTGGCGGCCGCTTGAAAAGCTGGCCCTGAGAAGCGAATGCGAAAGCGCCCTGCCGGTTGAGATCGGCGGGTTGGACGCGAATCGCAGCTTCCTCACCGCCGCAATGAACCTGCCGCCAGGCCAGCGGGTCGAGGCGCCGAAGGAATTCTACAGCCTGGCTTACGTTCTCGCCGGGCGGCCACCTGACGGAAGTCTGGGGTTGCACAGCCCGGAGCACGCGCAGCCGCATATCCTCCCGCCCCACGCATGGGGGAATATCCATATCTATGGAATGAACATCCTGCTGGCCGGCTGGCTGACCCATGCGGAATTTCGCCGCAAGGCCCAGGTGTTGAACGCCGGAGCACAAACCAGCCTGTCCGGCCGCACGCGCCTGAAAAATCTGTTCGTTCCCATATATGAACTGAATCCGCTCGGCAGCCTGTTGGAAAAGGTGCGCGCCTGGGAGGCAGAAAGATCCCAGGTTATTCCTTCTTCCTGACCTTCAGGCGTAATCCTTCCACTTTTACCACTTCCACCTTATCCCCCTTGTGGATCGTCCCGGCGCCATCCACCGCATCGGCGCTCCAAAGCTCGCCGGCAACCTGGGCTTGCCCGGTCGGGTCGATCTCGCTGACCGCGAAACCGGTCGCGCCGCTCAGGCGCTCCCGCCCGGTAATGACCGGCCGGCGTTGGGCGCCCAGGGCGTATCCCAGAATGACCGCAAAGATCAGGCCGATGAAAACGCCCACAAAGACCACCAGCGGCAGCGACACTTGTTCAAAGCGGGGCGTCCCGGGTGAATTGAACAATACCAGCGCGCCGATAATAAAGGAAACCACCCCGGTGATGGTCAATGCGCCATGCGTCGGGGCTTTGATATCCACGATGAAAAGCACAAACGCCGTGACGATAAAGACCAGCCCAAACCAGTTGACCGGCAGGTAGCCCAGCCCGTAGGCTGCCAGGGCAAGACACACCACGCCGACGATGGCCGGCACCCAGCCACCCGGATGGGTCAATTCGATCAGCAGGGCCTGCAGGCCCACCGCCAGCAGCAGGAAAACAATATTGGGGTCGATCAGATATTGAAGCAATTGCTCGAGAATGGACATGGACAGTTCTTGCTGGACCGCGCCGGCCGTATGCAGGGTGCGTGGGCCGTCCGCCATCTGGACCGTGAACCCATCCAGCTTGGCGAGCAGGTCGTTCAGGTCGGTGGCAATGAAATCCACCAGGTGAGCGTTGAGGGCCTCGGTTGCGGAGACGGCCTTGGCATCCTTGATGGTCGCCTCGGCCAACGCCATGGCCGCAGGCCCGCGCCGCTCGGTGAAGGTGTCCACCATGGCGACCATGGCATTGGTTGTCTTGGCCTTTTCGGTCTGCTCCAGGTCCTCGCCTCCCGATCCAACCGGGCTGGCTGCGCCGATGATCGTTTCGGGCGCCATGGCGGAGGCGTGGGCGGCCAGCGTGATGACCGTCCCGGCGGAGGCCGCCATGCCGCCGCTCGGGGTCACATAAACCACCACCGGCACCGTACTGGCGCGCATCGCCTGGGTCATGGCGGTCATCGAAAGGATGTCACCGCCGGGAGTGTTGAGTTGCAGGATGAGCGCCTGCGCATCGTTTTGCTCGGCGGTCTGGATGCCGCGCGCCAGGTATTGCTGAGTGGACTGGGAAATGGCCCCATCAATGGTCATGACCATCACCACCGGTCCGGAGGAGGCCGCCGCCTGGATGGGGTGGACCAGGAAAAGAGCCAGGAAGAGAAACGTAAACAGAATACGGATGTTTTTCATATATTTACTCCACCCCAATTGTACGCCCAATCCGCTTGAAACGTGGGGCGGTTGGGATCTTCCGGGGTGATCCCTTGCGGTACCGATATTCGTTCCTCGGAACGACGGAGAAACGACTAGCCCCCCGGCAAGTTTTTTGGCTCTCTGGGAGTCGCCGGAGTGATGGGAAAAATAGGGGAACAAACCAGGGCGGGCAAGGCTGCCTGGTTTATCCCAACGGACGGGAAGAAAGGAATGCGGGAGGAAGCGGGCTTTTGCATAGGCACGTTAATATTAGCACTAATGTTCTAATTAATCAAGGGGATCTGACACATTTATTTTTGATGCACAGGTTGACCTTCCGCGCCGCTCACGGTAAAATAAGTGTCCCGCGGGTGTAGTTCAGTGGTAGAACGCTTGCCCTCCAAGCAAGATATCGTCGGTTCGAATCCGATCACCCGCTCTTTCCGTAGCGGTTAGCCGTTAGCAATTAGCGATTGGCAGGGTAGCTAACCGCTAAAAGCCAACGGCTACGCATTTTTTATCGGACCCACCATGAATTATTCCGTCGTCATCCCGGTTTACAAAAGTCAAGCCACACTGCCAGAATTGGTGGAGAGGCTGGATAGGGTGTTGGCCGGCCTGGCCGGGCAGAGCGGGCAGTACGAAGTGATCCTGGTGAATGACGACAGCCCCGACCAGAGCTGGGAGGCCATCACGGACCTGGCCAGGCGCTACGCCTGCGTGCGCGGGATCGACCTGATGCGCAACGCCGGGCAGCATAACGCCACCCTGTGCGGAATCCGCGCCGCCCGCTACGAAGTGATCGTTACGTTGGACGACGACCTCCAGCACCCGCCGGAGCAGTTGCATTTCCTCGTGGAGAAGCTGGAGGAAGGCTACGATGTTGTCTATGGCGTACCCAAAAAACTGCCACATTCCTGGTGGCGCAACCTCGGATCCATCCTGACCAAATTCATGGTGGCTTCGGCGATCGGCCTCAAGACGGTGCGGGATGTGAGCGCCTTCCGGGCCTTCCGGACCGAACTGCGGCTGGCGTTCGACGGCTATGACAACCCGGACGTGATGATCGATGTGCTGCTCTCGTGGGGGACGACCCACTTTGCCACGGTGCCGGTGGATGAGCAACCCCGCAGCGTCGGGGAATCCAACTACAACATGGACAAGCTCCTGCGCATGTCGCTGCTCTATCTGACCAACTTCAGCACCAAGCCGCTGCGCTTCAGCAACATCGTCGGTTTCTTCTTTACATTGCTGGGTTTTATCGGATTCATTTATGTGACCACGGTTTACTTTGTGGCCGGTTCCGTGCCCGGTTTCCCCTTCCTGGCCTCTGCGATCATGGTCTTCAGCGGCGTGCAGCTCTTTGCGCTGGGGATCATCGGCGAATACCTGGCGCGCGTTTTCGAACGGACGGCCGGCCGCCGGCCCTATATAGTTGCCCGCACCACCGCGGAGACGCCGCCCCAAAGCCCGTGAGACCATGAATTGTGTCATCCTGCAGCCCTCTTACATCCCATGGCGGGGGTATTTCGACCAGATCAACCGGGCGGATGTATTTGTTTTTTATGACGATGTGCAGTACGATAAGCACGGCTGGCGCAACCGCAACCAGATCAAGACCGCCCAGGGCCGGCAGTGGCTGACGATCCCGGTGCACAGCGGCGGCGTGGTGGAAAAGTCCATCCCGATCAGGCAGGTGGAGATCGATTGGAGCAAGCCATGGAACAAAGCCCACTGGAAGGCCCTGACCTTTGCGTATGGGCGGGCGCCTTTTTTTCAGGAATATGCCGGGCTGCTCGAACCCTTCTACCAGCGCAAAGACGTGTTCCTGGCGGACCTCACCATCGAGCTGACGGTGGCCCTGGCAGGCGCGCTGGGCATCCGGCGGACGCGCTTCGTCCGTTCGTCGGAGCTGCAAGCCAGCGGGCAAAAGACCGACCGGCTCGTGCAGATCCTGACCCAATTGGGCGCAAGCCACTATATCAGCGGGCCATCCGCCGGGGAGTACATCGAGGCTGAAAAATTTGCTTCGGCCGGGATCACACTGGAATACATGGATTACAATTATCCGGAATATCCGCAACTATACCCGCCCTTCGATCCCCACATCTCCATCCTGGACCTGTTGTTCATGACCGGCCCGGATGCCATGAAGTATATTGCAAGGTAGAGTATGCCTGAAAATCCGCCCCTGCTGGTCAGTTTCAACCACCCCGTCAGGGTGGGCAAAGAGAACGAATACATGGCGCAGGCCATGGCCGGCGCCAAGCTCTCCGGCGACGGGCCTTTCACGCGCAAGGCCAGCGGACTGCTCGAGCAGGAACTGGGCGTCCCGAAGGTACTGCTGACCACTTCCTGCACGCACGCGCTGGAGATGTTCGCCTTCCTGCTGGACATCCAGCCCGGCGATGAAGTCATCCTGCCATCCTTCACCTTCGTTTCGACCGTGAACGCCTTCGTGCTGCGCGGCGCCCGCCCGGTCTTTGCAGACGTGCGGCCGGATACGCTTAACCTGGACGAATCCCGCCTGGAAGCCCTGATCGGCCCGCGCACGAAAGCCATCGTGCCGGTACATTATGCCGGGGTGGGCTGCGAAATGGAGGCCATCCTGGAGATCGCCCGCCGCCATGCCATTGCCGTGGCGGAAGACAACGCGCATGGCCTGTTCGGCAAGTACAAGGGCCGCTATCTCGGCACGTTCGGGGCTTTGGCAGCCCAGAGTTTCCACGAGACCAAGAATTTCACCTGCGGCGAGGGCGGCGCGCTGCTGGTCAATGACCCGGCCCTGGTGGAACGCGCCGAGATCATCCGTGAAAAAGGCACCAACCGCAGCCGCTTCTTCCGCGGCCAGGTGGACAAGTACACCTGGGTGGACGTGGGTTCGAGCTACCTGCCGTCGGACATCCTGGCGGCCTTCCTGCTGGCCCAGCTCGAACAGCGCCAGCCGGTGCAGGCGCAGCGCCGCAAGGTCTGGGAATTCTACCAGGCGCACCTGCAGGATTGGGCGCTGGCGCACGAAGTGCGGCTGCCGTATATCCCGGCGTACTGCGAGCAGGCCTACCACATGTTCTACATGCTGCTGCCCACGCTGGCGCTGCGCCAGGGGCTGATCGCCCATCTGCGCCAGCGCGGCATCGAAAGCGTGTTCCATTACCTGCCGCTGCACCTCTCGGACATGGGCCGGCGTTTCGGCGGGCAGGCCGGCGATTGCCCGGTGACCGAGTGCGCCAGCGACCAGTTGGTGCGCCTGCCCTTCCATAATGCGCTGACGGAGGCGGACCTGGCCAGGGTGGTGGAGGCAGTGCGGGAGTACCATTTTTAATCCTGTCCGCCGGGGGGCTAAAGCCCCCGGCTCAGAATACAAAGCCCGCTAAAGCGGGCTGAAAACAAGCCATGCCTCCGGGTACAAGCATGCAGTTTTCATAGCCCCAGCCGTGCGAATTTATCCCTTCCGGTATCGAAGAGAATGGAAATGTGAAGATTGCCGGGGCAGGGGAAAAGGCCCACGGCGGGGCAAAAAAAGCCGATTTTTCGAGGTTCGCGGGAGCGTTGGTTCAAAACAACGAGGAACAATCCTGGAAATGGATAAAAATATGCACAGGGGTGGCGAAAAATGCCATCCTGGCGGTTTCTCGCCATATCTGGGATAGTTGTTCCTCCGGAATCGGGGTAAAAATGAAGAAAAAAGGGCGTTTTTGACAAATAAAAACGACCTTTTTTGAAACAAAAGCTGCACACCAGCGCCAGTCATGCTATAATTTTGGAACCGGGGCCCGTGGCGCAGTGGTTAGCGCAGACAACTCATAATCGTTTGGTCGCAGGTCCGACTCCTGCCGGGCCCACCTTTTTCCTCTTACGAAAGTTGGCCGCAGGCCCCTACAGGGGATGTATCCGACTACCCCTGGCGGGGTGCACGTCCTGCCAGGCCCACCTATTGCACCAATCCCATCGCTTTTTAAATTTCCTCTCCAACGGCAGCACTACTCATCTTATTGTCGCCCGCACCGCGGTAGCAACACAGAAAGGGAATACAATGAAGACTATAATCGCCAGGAGCCTCTGCGTTGGTTGCACGAGCTTTACCCAACTGTGAAATGCTTTATAAAAAAATCGGAGCAATTATGCCTGTCAGCATTGACCCCCAACCCGCTGAGAATGAAATTGAATGTGGTCGGTGTGGCGCATACTTCTATTACGAACTCACCCGCTGCCCCCATTGCGGCGTCAACGTCTATGAGCCGGATGATAATGATCGCGGTCAATCCGCCCCGCAGCTTGTTCGCCCTCCGCTCGCACACGAGAACAAGCTTGGCGCCCTTATCCGGCGGCTGACGAAAAAACCTTATCCGGTGGATGAGTTGTTCGGCGCATCCATCAACCAGGCTGGCTTGTTCAATGATCTTTTGACCAAAGTCGCCGGCGACCGCGCCGCTGCCGAACGACTGATCGCTTTTGAGCGCCAGAAGTACCCGCAAGGCAACCGCGGGGTGTGGCTCGAAAATGCAATTCAACGCTTGGAGAACGATAATCGCACCCCGGGATCCGACCCGGAACAGGGAAGTTCTTGATCGGGCCAAAGCCCGAAGCAGCCTCTTTGCCCACTGCCCCTTCGATAGCCGCATCTTTGCTAAGCTCCCACCAAGGGTTCAAGTTCCTTGGACGCGCTTAGATGATATTAAAATCTACATCTCTTTAGACAACGCGGCCGCCGCAGGGTTAGCTCTTGCAGAATGGGAACTTCTTAATTATCCGGTTGCCTACGATTAATCTCAATGTCAAGAGATGAAGAGAAAATGGAATAAGAGTCTATCCGAAAATTTACCAAAAGGATGGGCTGGCCCAGTGCTTCATGCCTCTTTGGCTTTACCGGCTTGACAATCGTTACCAGCCTGCTCTGCAATTTTATCGAATTTACCCGATCCTGCATCGGCTTCCATCTGCTTATCCCAGGCCTGTGCATCGAATTCATCGAACCATTCGCGAAAGCGCGCCAGTTCTTTGGGAGGCAGGTCAGTCACGGCTTGTTCGAGTTCCTGGATACCCATTATTTGATCCTTTCACGAAGCGCTCCAAAAATTATAGCACTTTTTGCCATCCGCCCTTGCGGGTATAATGGAAACATGAAACGAGATGCTGTTATCCAAACCTTGCAGGGACAAACCGCCGAATTGAAGAGGCAATTCGGCGTGAAAACATTGCTGCTGTTTGGTTCAGTAGCCAGGGACGAGGCCAGTTCTACCAGTGACGTAGATCTGCTGGTTGAATTCGATCGTCCGGTTGGCTATTTTGGCCTGTTCGCTTTGCAGGATCACCTGGAAAAACTGCTCGGCTGCCCGGTTGACCTGGGCACGCCCGCCAGCCTGAAACCGCGCATGCGGGAACGCGTGATGGGGGAATTGATCCGTGTCACCTAGAGACTGGCGGGAACGCATCCGGGATATTCTGGGTGCAATTGCAGAAATCCAGAAATTCACGCGCGGCATGGATTACGAAACCTTCCGCGTAGATGATCGGTCCATCCGTGCAATCGAAATGAACTTCATCATTATTGGAGAATCGGCCAATCAAATCCCGGCAGAAGTGGAGGAAAAGTATCCCAAAATACCCTGGAGTCTTATGCGCGCCATGCGGAATCGCATTGTACATGTCTACTTCCAGGTCGACGAAAAACTTTTGTGGGATACCGTTCAAAACGACTTGCCGCCCTTGATTCCGATGCTCGAAAAACTGCTCTGATTCTTTCCCGATTTTATCCCTGCGACAAGTTCAAGATAAACCTCTATGCGCAAACTCTGCCTTTTTCTCTGCTACGCTTCACAAAATAAAACCATTCTACGCGATTTGTACCAGTAACTCTTTACTTTCTGTGTGTCTGCAACCAGAACAATTATGTAATACTTTCTATGATCCAGAAAGTTGGACAGGATCGCTCGATGGCTTGGATGAGAATGCGGCAGGCAGCGCGGCCGCGCTGCTCCTTTCATCGCTGTCATGATCATCACCCTGCTTGGAGGGTATACCACCCTGTTCATCTGGGGTGGGGCCCGGCCGTTCCGGGTGCGCCGGCAATCATCCCGATCAAAAGTGTCAAGGGTTTTCAAAAAGCCACCTAAAAGGAGATCAATATGTCTACATGGTCGGACGGCTACGTGACTGCCAATGGATTAAAGATCCATTATTACCGGACGGGAGGGGATAAACCGAAAGTGATCTTCAACCACGGAGCGGGCGATGATGGGCTGTGTTGGACACGCGTTGCCAGGGAATTGGAAAACGATTATGACGTGATCATGGTGGATGCACGCGGCCACGGAAAATCGGCCTCCGGGAAGAAGGATTATTCCACCCGGGCCCGGGTGGCCGACCTGGCCGGTTTGATCCAGGCCTTGCAGCTCGAAAAGCCGGTGGTGGGCGGCCACTCCATGGGGGCGGACACCTCCCTTCGCCTGGCTGCGGAGTTCCCGCAGATGGCAAGGGCCATCTTTCTGGAAGACCCGCCCGTCACCCTTCCCGGGGAAGCGCTGTTCGACAGCGAGATGACCAAAGGCAGGGATGCCGGCAAGATGATGCGGCAATTCATGCTGTTGTTCAAGCTGTTGCCCGGATTTGTTGCCATCCGCATGGCCCGAAAAGGGAACCCTTCCTATCCGGATGATGAGATCCTTCCCTGGGTGAGAGCCAAGGAAAGGATGAGTTTCGACTTCCTGAATTCCATGGACAAGCTGGATTTCAATGCCTCCGACTCCCTGGCGGCTTTCGAGAAGGTCCAGGCGCCGGTCCTGCTTTTTATCGGTGATAAGGAAAAGACAAAGATGTCCATCGTCTCCAAGCAGACCGCGGCAGAGATTGTCAAGCGTAATGCCGGGGTCCAGGTGGTCCAACTGGATAATGCAACTCACGACATCCGCCGCACGCGCTTCGATGGATATATGCCCGCGCTGAAGCAGTTCCTCGAGGATATTTACCATTCATAATGGAAAAAGGCGAAACATCCCCTGCTTTGGTCGCTCCACCATAAACCGCCTTAAACGCCAGCGGGGAAGATATGGGGGTATTAATACCCCCAATTTGCTTCCTCATCCCGGCGATTCCCAGATAGCCAAAGAAGAATTGATGTATTTCCAGCGATAAAGTTATATAATGGATTCATCGATTGCTTTGTTTTTCGACAAGGAGGATGATCCAATGTTTGCAAAACGGTTACTCCAAATCACCCTGACAATGGCTGTTCTGGTTGCCTGCTTTGCAACTCCTCGCAGCGCCTCTGCCATGGGTCCGTGCGGAAGCACCTATATCGTGCAACCAGGCGACTGGCTGTCCAGGATCGCCGAACGGTGTGGTGTCAGCTTGTCTGCGCTATACGCTGCCAATCCCGATGTGGTTTACCAGCGTTATATCTACCCCGGGCAAGTGCTGAATATCCCCGGCGGGCCTGGACCTTTCGCCCAGCCACAAAATTACTGCCCCCCATATTGCCAACCATACATAACTACCAATCCTTTTCCCTGGATAGCTCCAGCGACCTTTTGGTTTCCCAGTATGGTCGTGACACCCCTTGTTGGCAGCAGTTACTACGGGGCAATGGCCTATGTCGGCACACAACTCACTTTTCAGACCAAAGTCCGAAATAACGGAGATGTACCTTTACAAATTGTTGCCAACCTGACGCCCCCCTCTGGTTGGGAGGTAAACGATCAATATAATGATTGCCCGACCAACCTGGCTGCCGGGAGCATTTGTACGTTTACCTGGATATTCATTCCACAGGTCAGCGGGCTGGCTTATGTGAGAGTTTATGCGTGTGGCTTTTACACGGATTATTATGGTAATGCACAGCGCATTACCCAATCTCCGGCCTTTTTCTTCGACGTGGAACCTTAAATGGCCTAAAGCATTCGTTATTTACAAGTCTGATCGCCGCTCGTTTCTACCCTCAGCCATGCTCTTTTTCTTCAACGGAAACATGAAACAAGAGGGCGTTATCCAAATCCTTGCAGTGGTAAAACGCTGATCGGAAGGCATCGCGATAGATGGCTATGGATATGTCCTGGTGTATGATCCTTCGGGTAAATATCTGAATGCCATTCAAGGGATCGGAACCGAGATCGCTGTTGATAATCAGAATAATTTATATGCAGTAGATACCAGCAACCAGGTGAGTATCTTCCAAATGCAAAAGCCGTCTGGGCAATGACCGAAATCTGTATGTGAAACAGTATAAGGTGAGTGGCCAATAAAACCTGCCAACGTCTTTGCCACTTCGGTAATAATAGCTGGCGATGCCAGCAGGATAAAGCGGCGTTCCCGCCAGGCTTTGAGCACCTGTGTCAGAGCGCCATTTCATGACCGAATTTCGAGAGCCCGAAGGGCCACCTGAACATCCTCTACAAAGCCTGGATTCATGGCCAAGGTGACGAAAAGCCGCCGCATGAACTTATTCCATGCGGCGGTGTGCTACTGGAAATCCCAGCCACCTTGCTGCCAGTGGGATTCTGCACCCACATCTCCTGCCAGAGGCAGGACGCTGCCTGTCATTGATGTCTAAATTCTGGAACCAATGCGGTTTATTCATTCACCTTACGCCATGGCATTGTGTTGATTATACACGGATTGCCTTACGCTGATTCGCCTAAGCAGAATGGCTCTCTGGGAGTCGCCGGAGTGATGGGAGAAATAGGGGCTGGCCCCATATCTTCCCCTGTTTCTCGGCGATTCCCAATGAACCATAATGGAAACATGAAACGAGAGGCCGTCATCCAAACCTTGCGGGGACAAAACGCCGAATTGAAAAGGCAATTCGGCAATTTCAGGCAGCTGCATTGGTGAACCCCGTAAGAAGCAGTAGAATAGTCCCGATGTACATCCATCTCACCACCCACTCCGCCTATTCCCTGCAGGAAGGATTGCCCCTGCCCGCCGAACTGGCCCGCGTGGCCGCGGCGGCCGGCATGCCGGCGCTCGGCCTGACCGATCACCGGCTGCTCTCCGGCGCGGTCGAATTCGTCAAGGCGTGCAAGGAAGTTGGAGTGCAGCCGGTGCTGGGGCTGGAGGTCGACCTGGAGACCGGCCGGCTGTCGCTCCTGGCGATGAACATGGCCGGTTGGGCGAACCTGTGCCGCCTGAGCAGCGCCCTGGCGCTGCGGGATGCGCCCGAATCCGCCTGTCCCGTGGAACTGCTGGCCCGGTATTCCGGCGACCTGATCGGGCTGTGCGGGGAAGCGGGCGCAAGCCGGATGGGGACGCTCAAGGAGATCTTCCGGGAGCGGTTCTACGTGGCCCTGAGCGATCCGGCCCGCACCATCCCGCTTGCGCAGGTCGCGCAGCGGCTGAAGCTGCCCAGCGCCGTCACCCAGCCGGTCTACTACCTGGCGCCCGAACAGGCCGGGCTGCAGCGCACTCTGGCGGCCATCCGGCTGATCCAGCCGCTCGACCGGCTGCCGGAGCAGGCGGTCGCGCCGAAGGGTGCAACCTTCACCAGTCCAGGCGAAATGGAGGCCCGGTTTTCCCACTCTCCGGCGGCCCTGGCGGCCACCCTGGAGATCGCCGCCCGCTGCAAGTTCGACCTGCCGCTGGGCGTGGCGCACATGCCCACTGTCCCGCTCCCGCCCGGCGTCAGCGCCAGCGAACTCCTGCGCCGGAAAGCCGAAGAGGGGGCGCAGCGCCTGTACGGAGGAATTACCCCGGCAGTCCGCCAGCGGCTCGACCACGAACTGGAAGTGATCGCCCGCATGGGCTATGAGCCGATCTTCCTGATCGTGGAGGACCTCCTGGACTTCGCCCGCCGGACCAGCGTGCCCTTCTACTCGCGCGGCTCGGCGGCCTCTTCGCTGGTGGCGCACTGCCTGGGCATCACCGGCCCGGACCCACTGCGCCTGAACCTGTTCTTCGAGCGCTTCCTCAACCCGGCCCGCAGCACCCCGCCGGACATCGATACCGACCTGTGTTCGCGCCGGCGGGATGGGGTCATCCAGCATGTTTTCGACACCTACGGAGCGGAACGGGTGGCCATGGTCGGGACGATCAACCGCTTCCGGCCGCGCTCGGCCCTGGGGGACGTGGCCAAGGCGCACGGCCTGCCGGCCGGAAAGATCCGGGAGATGACGACCCAACTGCCGTACGGGTTCTGGGCCCGCATGGAGGCTGCGAACGAAGGGGAAGAAGGCCATGAAGAGCCGCCCTCTTCTTTTGCCGAACTGCGCCTGGCCCAGCCTTCCCCGGAATACCAGCAGATCTTCGCTGAGGCGGAAGCCCTGCTCAAGCTGCCGCGCCACCTCTCCGTCCACCCCGGTGGAGTGGTGGTGGCGCCCGGCCAGTTGACCGACCTGGCGCCGGTGATGCGCTCGGGCAGCAAGGGCGTCACGATCACCCAGTTCGACCTGGAGGCGGTGGAAGCGCTCGGGCTGGTCAAGATCGACCTGCTGGGCATCCGCGGCCTGACGGTGCTGGGGGACGTGGCGGAATTCATCCAGGCCGGCCGCCCAACGGAATACGCCAACCCGCTGGCGGTGCTGGATGCAACCCCGGCGGGGGACCCGGCGACCTCCGACCGGATCGAGAGCGGCGGGACGATCGGCTGCTTCCAGATCGAAAGCCCCGGCATGCGGGCCACCTTGCGGGAGATCCACGCCCGCAGTCCGGATGACATCATGGCCGCCCTGGCGCTCTACCGGCCGGGCCCGCTCAGCGGCGGGTTGAAGGATGCCTTCGTCCGCCGGTTCAAGGGCGAGGAGCCGGTGCAACACCTGCACCCGGCCCTGGCTCCGCTGCTGGACGAGACCTTCGGGGTGATCCTGTACCAGGAGCAGGTGCTGCGGATCGCCCACGAACTGGCCGGGTTCAGCCTGGCCGAGGCGGACCTGCTGCGGCGGGCCATGAGCCATTTCGACCCCGGCCGGCAGATGCAGGCGCTGCAGCAGAAGTTCATCGCCGAGTCGCAGGCCCGCAATAACGTGCCGCCGGAAACCGGCGGGCAGATCTGGGAGATGATGGCGGCTTTCGCCGGGTACGGCTTCCCCAAGGCGCACGCGGCCTCGTATGCACAGGTCTCCTGGCGTTCCGCCTGGTGCAAGACGCACTTCCCGGGCGAGTTCATGGCCGCCGTGCTGGCGAACTGGGGCGGCTACTACAGCCAGCGGGTCTACCTGACGGAGGCGCGCCGGCTGGGGCTGCGAGTCCGCCCGCCGCATGTAGCTTTTTCGGGACGCAACTTTGCCTATACACAGAACGAACAGGGAGAAAAGACCTTGTTCATGGGGCTGGACCAGGTGCGGGGTTTGACCCGGCGGACGATCGAGCGCAGCCTGCGCGGCCGGCCGTTCCGGTCGCTGGAGGATTTCCTGGTGCGGGCCGATCCACGCTTACAGGAAGCCGAGAACCTGGCACGTGTGGGGGCGCTGGAAGGGTTTGGAAGCATCCCGGCCCTCCTGCGGCGGGTAACCGGCGGGGGCTGGCTGCCCGGACAGCCCAGCCTGTTCGAGTATCCGTATGGCGACAGGCCGGATGAAAATGCCGGAGAAGATTGGACACTGCCGCAGAAGGTGGCGGCCCAGGAGGAACTGCTCGGCATCAGCCTGGAGGCCCATCCGCTGGAACTGGCGGCGGAATCCATCCGGGCGGCCGGGGCCATCAGCGCCATGGAGGCAGCCGAGAGGGTCGGGCAGCGTGTGACCGTGGCCGGCCTGCGCCAGAGCGGGCACCGCAGCCGCACCGCCAAAGGCGAGGCGATGATGTTCCTGACCCTGGAGGATCTCTCCGGGATGCTGGATGTGGTGCTGTTCCCGGATGTTTACCGCAAATCGAAAGAGGCTATCCACGGCTCCGCGCCGCTATTGGTGACCGGAATGGTCGAAATGGATGCCGGGCGCGGGGAGCCGCTGCTGCGGGCGGAGAAGGTGACCAAGGTATGATCACTCAGATATATTCGATCCAGACGGTGGCAGAAGCGTTGGTATGCGTCGAGGCGGGCGCGGACAGGATCGGGGTTGCTGTGGATACAGGGATAAGCCTCCCGGCGCAAGTGAGCGAAGAGAAGTGCCGGCAGATCTTCGACGCTGCCGGGAATAAAGTGGCAAAAGTGCTCATCGCGGTCACGAAAACGGGAGAGGAAGTGTATGGTCCACTTTCCCGCCTCTGCCCACAAGTGATCCATATCTGTGGAAACGAATTTTTCGCCACGCCGGATTTTGTTTCAAAAGCAAAAGAGCTTTGCCCCGGCGTGGAGGTGTTGCAAGCCATCCCAATGACCGGCCCGGAGGCCATCGAGCAGGCCCTTCACTTTGCGGAGTTTTGTGACATGCTTATTCTGGATTTAGTGGATCCCAGGATCGCGGGCATCGGTGCAGCCGGTGTCACTCACGACTGGGCGCTCGATGCAGAAATTGTGCGCAAGGCGCACTGTCGAGTCATCCTTGCCGGCGGGCTTGGACCCGATAATGTTGCCGCGGCGATCAAAACAGTCCGGCCATGGGGAGTCGATTCATTTACCCGGACAAGCGATCGACTTCCCGACGGCAGTACGAGAAAAAATCCTGAAAAAGTGCGCCTCTTCGTCAAGAATGCAAAAGAAGCGGCCGCAGAACTCGGGCTATGAAGCAGATCCTTTGTCTCGGCGATGCCTGCGCCGATATCATTATTCCATACGGCACGGCTAAAAAAGGCATGAATGCAGCGCCAGAATTCACTTGTGGAGGCGCCTCGGCAAATACTGCTTCCGGGCTTGGGAAGCTGGGTGCTTCTTGCGCCTTCCTTGGTAAAGCGGGTGAGGACTATTTTGGTCGCACAATGAAAACTGCGCTCGAAAAAGACGGTGTGGATACGAAATATTTCATCCTCGACAAGGATCTATCCTCGGTGATGATCATGGTCGTGATCGATGAGAATAATGATCGTTTCCCATTTCGGATTCCCCGGGAGAAATCAAGCTACCTTGAGCTCTATGACGCCGATATTCCAGAGGATGTTTTGGAGCAGATCTCCTTTGTTCACACGACCGGCCTGATGCTATTCGAGGAGCCTGCCGCTGGAACCGTTTGCCGCTTTCTCGAAAAGTGCGCCAGGCAAGGGAAAGGGATTTCCCTGGATATCAACTTCCGCATCGAAATTGCAAATCTGGATCGAAAATACTTATATCAAGCGATGGAATGCGCCGACTATCTGCTCGGTTCCGGTATAGACGAGATCGTTCCACTCACCGGAATCAGTGACCCGATCAAAGCGGCAAAGTCACTGGTTACCAAAAAGCGAACCGTAGTATGTCGGATGGGGGATAAAGGATCCATCGCTTTTGATAGTTTGGGGGAATATGGAAGTGGGGCCTTCTCCGTTGAGGTGGTGGACACATTAGGCGCGGGTGACGCCTTCAATAGCGGTTTCTTATGGGCGCTCAGTAAAGGAAAACCGATCCAATCTGCCAATCAAACGGGCTGTGCCGCTGCCGCACTCAACCTTACGAAACGGGGCGCACACAATTGTCCGAATGAGAAAGAACTTTTGTCTTTTATGGCTACTGCGAAGCCAGGCGGGTTTACCATTTCATAAAATCTGAAAAGACAAGCTATTTTTAGTATTTATCCGAAAAATCGGAGGAGTTCGTATTTTGAGAGTGTGCGGCTTCGCCGCACACTCTCAAAATACGGTCTTTCAATTAATATGCACAAATGTATATACAATTAAGCGGCCATAACAGCGTACCTCCTCCCCCAAGAGTACTCGTGGTCAATAGCGGGGCCGGCGCCCCTGGCAATGCAGCCTGCCCTATTTTCCATCGTTTTTTATCGTTTCGCCCATTTTGGGCGCGGAAAAGGCTTTTTTACCGGGCCGGGCGGCCCGCAGCATACCTCCGAATTCATTAGGATTTGGAGGTATGCTGATAGCGTTTATTTTCCCAGCCTGGCCCGCTCCTCTTCGATCACGCTCTCTTCCAGCTTCTTGAAGAGCGGGGCGGGCTGGTTGAGCTGCGCGCCGGGTTTCAGGTCGCTGGGCTGCCACTGCACGCCCGGCACGCCGCGATAGCGCAGAACAGTGTGCTCGCCGAGCGAGTCGGTCACCGTCTCCGTGTACTGCCCGCCGAAGAGCGGGGTTTCGTAACCGAAGAAGCCATGCAGTTTTTCGCTGGTGAACGGCAGGAAGGGCGCGAAGAGCAGCTTGAGCGAGTCGATCGCCTTCAGGGCGGTATAGACGCTCTTGGCGGCCGCTTCCTTGTCCGTCTTGATCTCGAACCAGGGCGCGGAGGTATCCAGATATTTATTGACCTCGCTGGCCAGCCGGATGGCCTCCTGCAGGGCCGCCCGCAGGTGCACGGCCTCCAGCTCCCTGCCGACCGATTGGAAGCCGGCTTCAATGGCAGCCAGCAACTCCAGGTCAGCCGGGCGCAGCGCAGCCGGGTCAATCGCGGGCACGTGCCCATCCCAGTGCTTGTAACAGAAGGCCAGCACCCGGTTGGCCAGGTTGCCCCAGGTGGCCACGAGTTCGCCGTTGTTGCGGGTGACAAATTCCTTCCAGTCCCAATCGGAATCGTGGTTCTCCGGCATGTTGATGGTCAGGTAATAGCGCAGGGCATCCGGGTCGTAACGGGTGAGGGCATCCCGGCCCCAGACAGCCCAATTGCGCGAGCCGGAGATCTTCTGGCCTTCCAGGTTCATGAACTGGTTGGCGGGCACATCGAAAGGCAGGGTCAGCGTACCTTTTTCCTCGGCAAAGATCTGCAGGAACTGCTCGCCCGCGCCCATCAGCTCGGCCGGCCACATGGCGGTATGGAAGAAGATATTGTCTTTTCCAATAAAATAGTAGGCGCGCGCTGACGGGTTGACCCACCAATCCTTCCAACGTTCAGGCTGGCCGCTGACCCGGGCCCACTCGACCGCCGCCGAGAGATAGCCGATGACCGCCTCGAACCAGACGTACAGGCGCTTGTCGTCCCAGCCCTCCACCGGCACCGGGATACCCCAGTCCAGGTCGCGCGTGATCGGGCGGGGTTTCAGCCCTTCGGCTTCGATCTTGCGGAGCGATTCACCCAGGACGGTCTCACGCATATAGCCGGAGCGCTGGCGCAGGAAATCAATCACATCCGGCTCCTGCTTGGAGAGGTCCATATAGAAATGCTCGGTCTCGCGCAGTTCGGGCGTGGAGCCGTCAATCTTGCTGCGCGGGTTGATCAGTTTTTCGGGTTCGAGCACGTTGCCGCATTTGTCGCACTGGTCCGAACGCGCCCCGGGTCGCCGCAGATGTAGCAGGTGCCTTCCACGTAACGGTCCGGCAGGAATTTTTTCGCCGAGGGCGAATACCACTGCATGGATTTCTGCGTGTAAAGAAAGCCGTTCTGCTTGAGCGCCAGGAAGATGGACTGGGAAACCTTGAAATGGTTTTCGGTGTGCGTGGTGGTGAAAAGGTCGAAGGTAATGCCGATCTGCTGGAACAGATCCAGGAAGCCGTTGTGATATTTTTTATAGACTTCTTCGACCGTCTTGCCTTCCTTGTCGGCCGCGATCGTGACCGGGGTACCGTGCGAATCGGTGCCGGAGACCATCAACACGTTGTCGCCCTTCAGGCGGTGGTAGCGCGCGACAATGTCACCGGGCAGGTGCGAACCGGTGATATTGCCGACATGGATCTCGGCATTGGCATAGGGCCAGGCAATTGCGATCAGGATATTTTCGGGCATGGATACCTCCAGGGCAGGAAACAAAACTGCCGGCTTTCGCCAGCAGCGTCATCAGGCGGCAAAAAACCGTCCCGCAGTTCATCTGGCGTTGAACTGCAAGAGAAGACGGGACATCATCATAACGGCGGCGTTCATTGGTTGAAGTTTACTATGTACTGCGTTCCATGACAAGTGGAAGGAGCTGGCTGCTTTTAGCGCACCCGGCGCTTCCATTCCTCTTTTAATTGCAGTTCACGCGGGCTGTCCCCCGAGATCAGCGCCAGGAAATCCGTCATCAGGCGGTTGAAGCGGGGACTTTCATCCAACATCGGGAAGTGGCCGGAGTCTTCCAGCACAACCTGGTGGACCTGGTTCGACATGGACACGAAGCGTTCATATTCCAGCGTGCGGATCGCCGGATCAGCCTGGCCATGCACAATCAAGCAGGGGGTCGCCATCGCATCCATGATCGAGATGAAATCCGTGTCATTCAAGCTCCTAAAGGAATTGGTAATGGCAAGCGGATCGGCTTTGGGAGCATCGGTGCGAGCCGGCTCGGTGATCGGACCCTTTCCGAGCAACCAGTCTGCCAGGTCCGCCGGGGAGGCCGGCGAGCGCAGCCGGTTGGCAACCAATTGGCCGCTCATCGGTACATTCACTGCCATCAGGCGGTCAACCACCTGAGGGTATTTTTTAGCGAAGAGAATGGCCGTCAGTGCACCCAGGCCGTGGCCCACGAGAGCCACCTTGCCCATTCCCATTTCCTGGATAAAACGGTCAAGCAGATTAACCTGCTGCTCCAGGGGATAGAGGACCGGATCGTGGGCAGTATCTCCGAACCCCCACAAGTCGAGAGCGTAGGCGCGGAAGGATATGGCTGCGACCTGCATCGCCGGAACCCAGTAACGCCAGGAACCGACCCAGCCGTGCAGGAAGATGATCGGACGGCCACGACCGAGCACTTCGTAATGCACTATCCTTTCGTCAAGGAGTATCGCACTCATATATCATCCAGGTTTACTTGCCCAACTGATCCAGCACCGCCTGAATACGCGCCGTCAACTGGTCGGGCGCAAACGGTTTCAACAAATAATCCACCGCCCCCACCTTTAGGCCGGTCTGTATCTCGGAATCCTGTCCTTTCGCTGAGAGAAAGATCACGGGGATATTTTGTAATTTCGGGTCGGCTTTTATGACCGTACAGGCTTCATACCCGGTCATACGCGGCATACGTACATCCATCAGGATCAGGTCGGGCATTTCCTGGCGCGCTAAATTAACGGCCTCTTCTCCGTTGGCAGCGGCAACCACTTCGAAACCGGCAAAACTCAAAGTAAAGTTAATCAGGTCGCGGATATCGCGTTCGTCCTCTGCAATTAAAATCTTTGCCATTGGTGTTACTCCTCAGCACGGTACACAGGCAGGGTAAAGGAGAACGTGCTACCTTCGCCCGGTATCCCTTTGCTTGTCATCCAGATGCGGCCTTTGTGCATGGTGACCAGTTGCTTAACAATGGCCAGGCCGAGACCCGTACCAGGCGTTGACAAAACGAGAGGATCTTCGCCCCTGAAGAACCGCTCAAAGATACGCTCTGCATCCAGAGAGTCAATCCCGATGCCATTATCCTGCACGTCAACTTGTATCGAATCTTCCACAGGCCGCAAGTGGATGATTATTTGCCCGTTCGCGGGCGTGTAGTGGTAAGCATTATCCACCAGGTTCCCCAGGATCTGGCGTACCCGCTCGATGTCGCCGCTGACATGTGGCAATTCAGCAGGTACATCCAGGGTCAATCCCATCGGCTTATTCTCTTCTTGCGAACGGCGCAAGATATCTGCCATTACATCGTCTGCCACCTCGCGCAAGTCAATTGACTCGAGCGAGAGGCTGATCCGTCCAGCCTCGATACGCGAGATATCGAGCAGGTCATTGACCAGCACGCTCAAACGGTCGGTGTTGGTACGAACGATGTCAAGGAAGTGCAATTGATTCTCGTTCAACGCGCCAGCCGCACCCATCAATAAAATGTCCACGTACCCCTTAATCGAAGTCATCGGCGTACGCAACTCGTGGCTGACCGTTGCCACAAACTCAGATTTGAGCCGATCAACCTCCACCTCATGCGTAATATCACGGAAGATGGAAACGGTGCCGAGAAATTCGTTGCGCCAGATGACCGGGGCCAGGTGCACGAGGACCACCCGGCCGGTTTCCAGGGTCAACTGTTCGGCATACGTATCGCCGAGCTGGTGGCTGGCGGGGTCTTCCGACCAGGAGTGAATCGTCTGTTTCCAGGCCTGGGCGGCCTTGCCAAATAGCCCGACGAAATTATCCAATGATTGCCCGTTGATCTGACTACCTTTCAAATCCATGATACGTTCAACAGACGAGTTGGTGAAGGTAATCACATTGCCTGGGTCGGTAACCAAAACACCATCGGCAACAGCTTCCAAAATAGCCTGCTGGCGGCTGGCTTCAACCTGCTGATTGCGCAGCATCAATCCCAAGCGTTCGGCCTGGTCTCGGATGAGATGGTACAACTGGGCATTGTTAATCGCAACTGCCACCTGGTTACCGATGGCTTGCACCAGGTTCATGGCATCGGACGTGAAATAACCCACCTTGCGATGGAAAACAAGAATGGCACCAATCGCATCCTCGCCAACCATCAACGGCGCAGCGATCACACTGCGGTGACTTGAAGAGCTGAGTGGAATTTTGACCCAGCGATCATCCTTGCGAACATCGTCAACCCGGACCGGCTCGCGATGCTTAATGACCCAACCTGCCAACCCTTCCCCAACTTTTAGCGCAGTCGGGCGCGCTCCCTCGGTCATAACCGGCGTGAGATAACCGTATCCGGCCCGATATTGGATCGTGTTATCCTCTGGATTGACCATCATGATACTGCCCTGCTCGGCACCAAGGGCATCATTGAGCAAAGCCAGGGTCCGGTTGAGGGCGCGGTCCAGGTCAAGGGTGGAGGATGCCTCGGTCAGGATACGCAAGAGGGTCTCGGTATTGCGCTGTTCTCGCGTCAGTTCCGCCGTACGCTCAACCACGCGCTGTTCGAGTTCTTCGGCCAGGCGGCGTGTCTCGGTAAAGAGTTGTCCGTTCTGTATGGCAACGGCAGCCTGGTTGGCCAACGTGCTGAGGATCTGCTGCTCATCTTCGGTATAGATGTTTGATTCGTAACTTTGCGCCGAGAGCATACCGCTAACCTTACCGCCAATCATGAGGGGCACTGCTACAATCGAACGCGGTTGCCCCTCGCCATACGTTTCTCCGCCTTGCGCTTCCACCTGCTCACTATCCTGGATCAACAAAGGTTCGCCAGTTGCAATCACCCGCCCGCTGATACCATGCCCAAGCGATAACCGCTGGTTGGGGGCACGGCCATTCGGATCCAAAAGGTAGACGCCATCAATATCACCCTTTTCTTCATCCAACAGGGAAATAACAAAAGACTCCACGGGCATCAACTGGCTGGCAGCGCGCTGGATGGCCGCGTAGATATCCTCGGCATCCAGGCTGAGGCCAATTTCGTAAGAAGCGCGGTTGAGCGTGGCCAACTGTTCTGCACGCAAAACAGTCGCCTGATAAAGGCGGGCGCTTTCCAGTGCTACGGCAGCCTGGTTGCTGATAATGCGGGCCAGATCAATATCCGCCGCCGAAAAATGGTAAACATCGTCCATGTGGGCAAATGCCAAGGCACGGAGCACTTGCCCGCTGGCAAGCGGAAGAATTAACAGGGAGCGTGTCCCCTTGAGCCACTCGGCCAGAAGGCCGAGGTCCGGCTCGTTCGCGATATCATCGGTGCTAAAGACACCCAGCGATTCCTTCAGCCGGGCAAAAATCGGCGCAGGCTTCAGGTTCCTGGGCTGAGTTTTCTCGCCATATGGCACCACCACCCGAAGCAAAGGAAGGCCGAAGCGGTCAAAAGTAATCATGGAAACTTTCTTGACCGACAGGGCCTGCTGGAGTTCTTGAGCGGTCAAGCGTAAGATCTGTTCATCGTTCAGGGAACCGCTCAAGTCGGCAGAGAGACGGTTAAGCAGCGCCAAACGTTGGGAGCGTTCATCCAGTTCCGCAGCGCGGCGCAAGCTATCTTCATACAAGCGGGCATTCTCTAGCGCAACCGCCGCCTGGCTGGCAAAAGTGGTCACCAGTTGGACCAATTCAAGCGTGAAGAAGTTGGCCTCGGTTTTCTCAAGCGCAATAACGCCCTCCACTTCCCCTTTGGAAACAAGCGGAATACCCAGCCATGAAAGGCGTTCGGCCTCCATCAGGGTCGGGAAACGGGCGTCTGTACGTACATCCCCCACGACAATGCCTTGCGAAGTCCGGTTCATCTCGGCCAGCAGGACCGAATCGGAAATCATTACGGTCAGCCCCACCCGCTCCTCATTATCAGAGAAACCACGCGCCGCCGCAACAGACATGTGTTCCGCTTCACGCAGCCACAAGATGGCCGTATCATAGGGCAATACTTCATCCAGGCGGTCAAGCAGGCCGGCCACCAATTGGCTCGATTTCAAACTGGAGGTTAAATTCGCTGAAACATCAGTTAAAGCCTGCAATTGCATGGCGCGTTCCTGGGAAGCCTGTACCAGACGGACGTTTTCCAGCGACAGCGCCACCTGTTGAGTTAACGAGAGCAGCAACACTTCATCTTCAGTTGTAAATACGGCCGTGGTATTGAAATTATCCAAGAGCAATACACCCAAGATCCGCCCGCTAGTTTGGATGGGAATGAGCAGGCTGGAAACCGGCAACCGGCCGGCCGTGGCTTCGCGATAGCGCAACAGGTGTTCGGCCGGTAAGTTGTAATCGCGTGCGAAGTTGACCTCATCCACGCGCCGGGGTCTTTTATCGGAAAATACACGCCCCGGCAAGGCTTCCCCCGGATGGTAGACAATTCCCATCAGGCTACCAGTATCGGCATAACCGGAGGCTGCATGCGCTCTAAGGCAATTTTCTTTCTCACTATACAGCAATACAACGCCGGCATGTGCGGTTGTAACAACGCGCAGGGCGCTTTCCAGTAAGGCTTTAACAATACTATCAGGGTCAAGGCCGCCTAACTGCCGGCTGAAGTCGAGCAACAGGTTAACTTCACGCAAGCGGCGGCGAGTTTCGGTAAGCAGGCTGATATTCTGAAGAATGATGGAAACCTGGCTGGAGATCTGATAATACGTCTTTTGATCTTCTTCAGTAAGGGTAGGCATCGGTTCAGAGCTGATCGCCAGAACACCCGCCACCGGTTTCTCATCCACAAAAATAGGCAAGCAGATGAAACCTTTGGCATGCAGGCTGGTAAGCAAGGGGGTATCACGCCAGGTTTCATCCTGTTCCATGTTCATGGAAAGGAGAGTCTCACCTGTCTGGAGACAGGTGCGCAGAGGATTGCGTTGACCAAATAAAGCCTCAGGATTGGTACTGCGTGGGATGCTCCCCAAAACATGCAACAGGCGTGGACCCTCAGCCGTGGTTTCCGCTACGATAGAAACGCTCATATCCAACCGGGTCAATATTTCGCGTCCCAGCGCCAGCAGCGCAGAAGGTCCATCCACTTGCCGGTTGATCACATCAGTAATTTCCAATCCGGCGCGGATGCGGCTGGCGCGCCGGTCAAGATTGCGGATGGAGATCATTTGTTCCAGATCCTTGTGAAGGAGGTTGGGCAAATGACTCTGGCTGATGGA
The DNA here is from genome assembly GCA_963837875.1 of uncultured Chloroflexia bacterium. Lineage (GTDB taxonomy): Bacteria > Chloroflexota > Anaerolineae > Anaerolineales > Villigracilaceae > UBA877. The sequence continues at coordinate 270,432 of CAWIOV010000001.1, read as the reverse complement.
AAGCAATTGCTGCTGGCGATCAAGGCTGGTGGTAAGAGTTTCGACCTGCGCTTGATAGGTTGCGAGACTGCGCCTACTCTGGATAACCAAGGCAACTTGCACGGCAAAAATTTCGACGATCTCGAGCGTGCTCGGGGCCGGGCGTTGGCCATCCCGCGGCGCGTCCAAACTGATCAACCCAATCGGTTTTCCAGCATCATCATAAAGAGGATAGAAAAGCGCATCCTCGGGATGCCAGGCATTTTGTCCCTGCGCCCCCTTTTCCATCACAACCACAAGTTGGACATCGCTGGAGACGACCGGGCGTTTATTGTGCGGAATGAAGTAACCCTGCCCCATTTTGTAATCGGGACGCAACAACTGGGCCAGAGATTCCCAAGGCTGTTGGTGAGACTTGAGGGCATTCAGCGTTTCTATGGGCATGCCCACACCCGCCACGCGGTTCTGCATCAAGGTTTCCGGCTCGATGATGCTGATCAGCACAACCTGAAAAGGAGTTGCCTCCTGAATACCCTGTGCCAAAATCTGAAGGGATTGCTCGAGAGGCTGGTTAACTGCCTGAATAGAAACCATCTCAAACAAGTTCCAAAGTGTATCAGCCCGCCGGCTTAAAACTTCGTTGCGGGAAACTTGTTCCTGGAAGCGTTGTGCATTCCCCAGGGCGATTGCGGCTTGGACTGCCAGGATCTGCACAATTTCAAGTGTGCTCTTGTCAAAACGAGCAGGAGTTAAGGAATGTAGGTGGATAAGACCAGCAATTTGATCCTGATAAGCAATCGGCACAACCAGCGCAGAACGAACACCTTCGTGAGTCGGTTTATATTCATTGCTGGAGAAATCGGCCACCAGAATTGCTTCGGCACGTTTAAGCACGGCACGCTCGATGGGGTATAAAGCCTGGTCAGGTTCATCACCCATATGAAAAATTGTTTTGGGTTCTTTTGCCGATTTATCCAACTCGAAGAGCAGGATGGTACCGCAGTCTGCGTGAGAGACTCGCAGGCTTTCATCGTAAACAAGCTGCAAGAGATGTTTCCATTCCATCGTCGTATGCAGCTCACGGCTGATATGCGTCAATTCCACCAGATGATCAACCTGCTGGCGCATACTTTCATCGGTCAGGTTACTTAGCGAAGCACCTTCAACCACAGAGGCTAATTGGCCCGAAGCGGTAGAAACAACTTGCAAATCGTAGGTATTGAAGAAATCCAACTTTTTACTGGCAAGTATCAACTCGCCAAGGCCCTGTTCACGCGCCGCCAGTGGGACAATGATGGCTGATTCCATCTCTAATTTATTAAAAATGGGCCGGTATACGGAGAGAAGCTGCTGATCCTCAGAAAGATGGCCCGAAAGGAACGGCTTCAGGCTGCCCGTTACCGTGAAGTGAAATTGGGCTTCATCTACGAAAAGCTGAGAAAGTGATCCGGTCGATTCGACTTGCAGTCCAAATAATGAAGGATCATGCAAGCGCAGAACACCGCGGGATTCATCCAGCAGAAAGATGGCGGCCATGTCTGCCTGCAACAAACGGGCAAGTTCCTGCACTGTGTAACGCAGCACTTCGTCCGTTGTTGCCGAGGAGGAAGCTAGACTGGCAATGCGCCGCAGTGCTTCTGAGCGCTGGGCACGTAGGCGTGCCTGCTGCACCAAAGTCAAGTTTTCTATAATAGGGGCAGCCTGGTTGGCCACAATGTTCAGGAGACGCATCTCCTCCTGCGAGAAGGCCAGCTCCGGTTTGGGATGATTGGAGATTTGCAAGTATCCGAGCGGGCGACCGGAAGATACAAGTGGAATAAGGGCGGTATCACGCCACGAAGCAGCCCGGGCATAATCCTGGAAGCCCATTTCACGCCACAGTTCATCTTCCATGGCATTCCGGGTGGTCAATTCTTCCTGTTTCAGGAAACGTTCCTCGGCTGGACTCCCCGATGCCATCGGCACGCGATAAAGCTCCACCACTTGGGCCGGCATACCGGCAAATGGCACCTGGGCTTCGAGGGCACGCCGGCTTTCATTGTAGACCAGGAAGCCCAAGACTTCCACTTCAAACAATGGTGCAATGCTTTCCACCAAGCGGGCAAACAAATCACGCGCATCGCGGGTAGAACCGAGCGCCTGTGCCAGGTTCGCCAAGCCGCTTAATTCCGCCGACCGCCGCCGCTCGGCCTCCAACATGGATGCATTGCGGATGGCTGCAGCCGCCTGTCCTACCACCAGTTGCAGTACATCCATTTCATCCTGCGTGAGAACATCTGTTTTGGTTAACCCCACTTCCAATGTGCCAACTAGATCGTTCCCAGCCAACAATGGCAATCCAAGATACGAAAATAAAGAAGCCTGTTCACTATTTGCGGGGACAATTTTATATTTACTGGTATCAGGTATAAACAAGGTCTGGCGGCTTTCAACCAACACGCTGGAATATCCACCCGGAGCTTGCGGAGAACCTTTTTCGAGACGCCTTTCGGGGCCAGGTTCAGATCCAATGCGATAAGGAGTGACCGTCTGATCCTCAGCATTCCAGAGCTTGATCTCCAGTACATCAGCAGGCACAAGCCGTTCCAAATTTTCCAGAAGAGCCTGGATGGTAGCCGAAAGCCCCGGGCTTGCGGCTACCGACTGACTTAAACTGGTTAGAATTTTCAATACCGATCCGGACAGTTCTTTCGGATCACCTGCCAGCGCAAAGGCAGTATCGACGCGGCGCAGAGAAATGAGCAAAGACGGGATTGGTCCAGGTACTTGATAAGAAACGGCCTCCATCGGACGTCCGTTCACCGAGAAACGCGTCTGCCATTCCTTTGTGCATAACCTGAGGAAATCATCACTGGGACGGACCCGCCGCGCCAGCATTTCCAGGTTGGGTTGTTCTCCCTCGTGCAAATCAAGCCACTGACGCGCCGTGGCATTGATGTAGTTCACCCGCCCGCCAGATTGAACGATCATCACTGCCTGGTTAGGTCGAGAAGCGTCTGCCGGATTCCGGGGGGGATTTACCGGCGTGGGGCTGGTCGGCACCCTGTGGAGAAGACGCGGCAAGCCCCAGACCAGGAGATAGATTACCCCCCCGGTCAGGAGCAGGAGCATCCCCAAGGATACCGAATCAAGAGACATAATAAGACCGCGTTATTCCCTGGATGGAACTCCAGGAATATCTTGTCGGCGAACATCCGCAGCCAGTTCGGTTATTTCACGAATGTCAGCAAAAGATTGTTGTTTCGGGGTCACTATCCCAATGGAGAAGGTCATAAGCGGCGTCTTTTCCATCTGGTTTTCTGCATTAGCAGCCATGATGAACCCTTGTTGGCGATCCATAAAGTTGTAATGCGTCTGTACCTCTTCCGCAAAACGCGCTTTAAGCCGGTCACGAATTTTGCCAGCAATATCTTCGCTAGTGATAATGATAAAATTATCACCCCCGGCATGACCGATGAAATCGCTTGCCGAGCCTACCTGATCCACTACTTCACTCATTAACATGGCTGCAAAACGGAGAACATCGTCCGCCGCAACAAATCCATAAACATCCTTGAACTGATCGAAGTGATTGATCCGGATATCCATATACGCCCAGCCGCTCCTGCGAATGGTCAGGCGCAACTGCTCTTCAATCAACCGACCCGCCGGTAGACCGGAGTGTGGATCAGTCAGTGCTTCGCGCTCAGAGCGACGAATGGCACCCTGGACGCGCAATTTCAGCTCCTCAATATCGAAGGGTTTGGTTATGTAATCGTCCGCACCCAACTCGAGGCCCTGCAGTTTGTCGCTGCGCTCATCCTTCTGGGTCAGGAAAATAACCGGGATATGGCTGCTCCGGGTACTCTGGCGCAATTTACGGCAGACCTCGTACCCATCGATATCGGGGAGCATAATATCCAGCACGATTAGATGAGGCAACACAGTGCGTGTTTTCTCCAGAGCTTCTGAGCCGCGTGGAGCCACATCCACGTCATAACCCAAGCTACTGAAATAGATCTTCAGCATGTTGGAGATATCATTATCATCTTCAACAATCAAAAGGCGTGCTTTTCCCATAGAACCTCCTCAACCACTTCTACGCGACTGATGTGCGCGTTGGCGTACAGTTTCGATTTGTTCTTCGGTTACATCGCGCTCAAATGAGCGGAATCCGCTCAACCGGAAGCCATGTTTTGCAGCCAGAGTGCTGATCTCTTCCACACGCTGGCGGGTAATTTCTTTTCCCAAAGTATAATCCTCGAACCTGCCTTCCAAAGCCAGAGTAATGGTTTCAGCCATACAGGCATATGCCTTGCCCGGAGGAAAACCAAAGTTAAAATGGAAATCAACGGAGCCCGGCACATCCACCATGCCTCCGTCAATCACTAATATATCATTTCTCGTTGCCGCCACCATTGCAGAAACGTCACGAGGGCGGGCAACATCACAGACCACACTGCCGGGCTGGAGCTGCTCCGGATGAATGATCGCGTGAACGGCATTGGTAACCGTCAGGATCAACTGTGCCTTGGCAATTTCATCTACATATGAGCTGGTGCGGATTCTTGCCTTCCCCGCACCCTGTAGCCGCTGGCTCAATGCAGATAGCGCATCCTCCTGACGGCCAATCAAGATCAATTCAGCCACGTCGTCAGCCAATAGTTCCGCACAGACCCGTCCAATCGAACCGGTCGCTCCAACCACTGCGGCAGTTGCCTGACCGAGTGAGATATCCATGACACGGGCCGCATCACGGATAGCCTGCACGGCAATGGCCACCGTGTAAGAATCGCCTGTGGTGACAGGAATATCAAGTGCCTTTGCAATGGTAACACCCGCATCACCAATCACCGATGTGAATGCTCCCAGGCCAAGCATTTGCGCACCGAGTCTCTCGGCAAAATGTCCTGTCTCAATAATCTTACGATAAACTGTCCGTTCTGGCAACTCCAACATTCGTCGAGGTGTATACGGACAGGCGATGAACCAACCTTTCACTTGTTTGCCCGTCGCCTGCGACGTAATCCCTTCTATTTCAGATATGTAGACAGGCGGGAAAAAAGTGGAGAAAAAATCAATCTGCCGCTCCGTGAGATGGCGGCCTAGAAATGGAAATTTTCGACTGACATCCCGCTTGGGGTCAATCGGGTGAATGATAAAGGCAAAAGTATCCACACGGCTACCATGATGTGAGGTCTGATTCACCCTGGCGCGGATAACGCCGCGGGTGCTTGCTGGCATCTTTTAGTTTATGGTGATCGCTATCTTCATATTTAACATCACGATCAATAATTCGACGCTCTTTGGAAGCAAACAGCACCACATCCGATTCAATGGTGCGGGCCGGGAAGATCACCATCCCTGCTCCAATACGGCAATTATGCCCCACACAACCGCCTAAAACAGGACGGTTGGCCTCGGTCAACTTGCCATTGCCATCCATCGCTCGGATCGCCGAAGGAATCAGGTTGTAATCGGTGAATGTATTCCCAGCACCAATGAAAGTATTGCGGCCAATCACGCACATCTGCAGGCAAGTATTTTGAGCAACCATGCCATTTTCCATGATTGTGGTCATAAACAGAGAGGCACGGAAGGGTAAAAAGGTACCATCTCCTACTACAGAAAGCATCAACTGGCAGTCTTGAGAAACATTAACATTACTGCCAATAATGCAATTCTCAATTACTGCCCCCGCATTGACAGTAACATTATCTCCGATGGTAGTCGGACCATGGATAATGGCCGATGGATCGATCACACAATTCTTGCCAATAGTGACCAGTTTCGAGCATTCCAGCAATTGCTTACCCTCATAGAGGGATTTCAAGAATAAATCCAATTTAAATAGAACGTCTTTGTTCAGGCGATCTTCGAAGCGTGCGCCGCGCGAAAACAAGCCGAAGACGCCATCTGCTATAAAGATGTGCGTCCAGCAATCAATGGCAAGCATGGCACGGAGTGGCACCTGATAGACGAGGTCACCGCTTTCAGAGGCCATATAGGTTGGAACGTGATAATAGCCAATCTCCCTGGCCTGCATATCAACCACCAGCGGCTCCACATCCGCTTGAGGGCCATGCGGATAGTACCATAAGTCTGCATAGTACAGGTTTCCAGCCGGGGTATATGAGACCGAGAGAGGCAAAGCATGCTCACGGAAAGCAGCATCGTTCATAGAAAAAGCCGCCCGTACAGCGCGGCCACGTTTCATGGCCCAACTCATAAACTCGGTTATATAATACACATCAAAAAACAGGTTGTCGCGATAGACGATCATCGGCTCGTGCGATTGCGGCAGGTGTGCCCCAGGAGCAAGTTCAATTTCACGCGTCACATAAGGGGCAAGCAAGTCGCGCTGGTTGAGCCAGAGCGGTTTGTTCTGGATGCGTAGATCGCGCGCCGCCTCATTGAAAGGAGGAATATGGCGGGGAGCTTGCAGGATCACCTTAAGCATGGAATCAACCCATTGGATTCCGGTCGATCAATATTGTACACGTACTATCCCCACATGCAATACACTTTTTTTCTTCAACTTCGAAGTACTTTCCCCCACTGACCCAAAACAGGGCCTCCTGGAGTAATCCGACCGCCAGATGACAACATGGCCCATCCGCCTGTCTCTCCCAACACAGTGGGCAGCGCTCGATGTGCCAATAGATGTATTTCTCATCTCTTTCCAGGCGGACTCGCTGGTCAGTATAGTCGTTGAACAAAGCTGCAAGAGCATCGCTCCCTGTTGTAAGTTTCGCCTGGAGCGGCAGCAGACGAAAAGCCAGGTCGGTCAAGCCAAGTTCAGGACCAAACTCACGCAAACCATACTTTAGGCACGCCCGGCCAATGCGTACGGCCAAGCCACGACCAGCTCGAGGTCCGTAAGCGGATTCGAGGCCAACTTGCAATTGGGTAACATGTTTGAAGGGGAATTTAAGATCCTGGTTATATGGTGGGTAATCATTAATATACCCAGAAAGATTGACGAGATTCAGCACAGCGTTCACCCCACTATGCCCAAGAATTTCTTCCATAGCCAATAGCACAACCCGCCCCATTCGGTTTGGGTAAAAATACTGCTTATTGTCTGAATGATCGAGCAAGTCTGTGTTTTTATCCATAATTGTTATAGAAACTGGATCTCAAAATGGCAGGTTTGCGTAGGTATCAATGTAGCAGTACAGATATCATGGATTTGGCTCTGCTTGGTCCAAAAATTCTTTGAGTTTGTACATGAAAGGGTTTGCGTCATCCAACATGATAAAATGCCCTGCCTTCGGAAACAACTCAATGCGAGCGGTCGGGATGCCTTCCTGCATCGGTTTCCACTGTGTCGGACTGACAATAATATCCTTGCCTCCATACATACCCATTGCCGGTATCTTAATTTGTGGAAGAACCGGGCGCAAGTCGGTCCGATGCAGAGAAGCAATGCTAAGCAGGAAAGATTCTACCGTCGTACGGGATAAATCCTTATCCATCATGGCGGGGAAACGCGGGTCGCGGCAAATTAAGGGCGAATATACGCGCATACCCAGGCGGAATGCCCACATCATATTAAACAGAACTACTGCTATTGGCCTTTGCCCGGCCATTTTCAAGGCGAAGGCCAGCGATGAACCTACTATCGGCGAACCGACCACGACTACCTTGCTGGCCCGCTCTGGATGCTGAACTGCAACAGACAGGCTGACCGTGCCGCCCATGCTGTGCCCCACCAACGGCGCACGGTCAATACCCAAACTATCCATAAACTGATCCACGAGACTGACAAAATCCTGTACCGAATAACTTTCACGCTTCTTGCCAGATTCACCAAAGCCCCAGAAATCCAGTGCGTAAGTACGATAGTAAGCCCCCAAATAGACCATGGTTTCCTGCCAAAGCGCCCAGGAGCCCAGCCAGCCATGTAAAAGGATAACCGGGCGTCCGCGCCCATAAACTTCATAATGGACAATGCCTTGGTCAGTAGTGATAGATGACACGGCAGTTATAACAAAATGGAGAGATTATTTCTCTCCATTCTCCATTTCATTTAAAATGCTGTACAGCAATTCCAACAAAATCGCCTTTACCGAGTCACGGTCGGTGGCAGTGCAGGAAACAAGTTTAACCTTCGAATTGAGCCGGAGAGCGTGGCGCATATCCTCCACTTCCCACGCATCCTTCATATCTTGCTTATTGGCAGCCACCACGTAGGGAGTTGGCGCATAGGCGCGGAAAGTTTCGAGGATGGAACGGGCTTCACGGAAAGTTTCCGGGCGGGTGCTATCCACCATCACAACAAACCCCAGCATCCCTTCCGACAGTATTTCCCACATGAAATCAAAGCGGCGCTGGCCGGGCGTCCCAAACAAGTACAATACCAAATCATCGTCCACCGTAATACGTCCGAAATCCATTGCCACCGTAGTCGCTTCCTTGACCGTTTTTTCATGGCTGGAACTGACCTTGCGTTCCGTCGAAACAACATCAATTTCACTGACAGAGCGGATAAACTCGGTCTTACCGGCGCTGAAAGGACCTGTAACAACCATTTTAACTGTTTGCATAATAACAATCCTTAAAAAAATATCAAAGAAGTATCATAACGAGCGAATTCGACTAATAAGGCGGTTAACCAAAGATTTCTGTTCTTCCTTATCATCTGACGGGAAAACGCGTACAGATGGAGTTGGGGCAGCTGTCCCCATTTGCCGGGTTACCTCTACCAAGCCAGCCTGCAGAAGACCATAGACAATGCGCCGGATTTCTATATCATTCATTTTCGTAGCGCTGGCTATCTGTCGCATTGTGTTACGTGGGTTTATGTAAGAAACAACCCGCCATTCCTCAACACTCAGATTGACATTTCGCAGATTTGTTCCTGGGCGATCGGTAAACTTTAACGCCATATCCAGGCTGGGGATTTCATCCTGCAGTTGCTCCCACTCGCGCAACTGACGTGAACCCTCAATGATCAGGTTTTCAAGGTCCAGACGGACGCTGATGCGTTCATCCGGCGGCAATAAATCATTGTCAAAATGAAAAAAGCCTTCCACCCACGTGAACAAACGCTGGACAATATCTGTAAAATGCTGCTGAAGATTAGTGAGAATATCTTCCTGGGAAAGATAACCAGCATTGATAAGCAATAACCCTAATTCCTTATCAGGAATGTGGGCTGCACCCTGCCGGATGGATTTATACTGGCCCGAGGAAAGCTTCTTGGCACGATGCAGGATAGCGGCAAGATCGCTATCTTCGTTTCCAATTTCGGCATAAGCCAACTTTCCATCCCGGAACGCAACTTTGGCCGTCTCACTGGGACCTTCAACGACAAGGGTTCCAGTTTTGCTGGCCAGGTTAATCAAATTCAACAATTGGGTGATAGTAAAGTCGCGCAGGTTGCCGCGCAGAGCCATGCTGAGCCTCAAAAATGTCCCAAAAGGGTATGATATGCAAAACGATTATACATGGAAGGTCGTCATGCGTCAAAGGTTCGGTGACCACCAAATTCATACATTACCATGCAATCGAAAAACCACCGGGCGAGATAGTAATAAAAGCAGCATTGAGGAGGGCTTACCTGCTCAACATCCCCATATCTTCCCCCATTTCCCGGCGATTTCCCATGAACCATTAAACCGATACTACGACTTTGTCCAGGAAGCAGTATAATTATTGATTAATTTACAAATAAGGAGATGGCATTATGATGAAAATCCAGATCATTTACTGCGCGGTTTGACACTACACCGACCAGGCCGTGAGCCTGGCAGGCGATTTGCTCAAGAATTTTGAATCGGAGATTGAAAGCATAACTCTCGTTCCATCCGGCGGAGGCCGTTTCGAAATCAGCGTAAACGGGCAGTTGATCTACTCCAAACTTCAGACAGGACGTCACCCCGAGCCTGGTGAAATTGTCGGGATGGTTCAGAAACTCAGCAGAAAGAAATCGTGACGAGCCTTGTCGCTACGCGAAAGCTGTACCTGTCACTACATAAAATAATGCGAGGAAATCATGGCTAAGAAAGGCCGCGTCTTTTCCGGCATCCGTCCAACCGGGCGTGCTCATCTTGGAAATTATCTGGGTGCCTTCAATAATTATGTCGCTTTGCAGAATGATTATGAGTGCGTCTATTGCATTGTCGATTTACACGCATTAACCACCGTTGAAGATACGGAAAACTTGAAGCAAAACACATATGACCTGGCTCTGGATCTTCTGGCCGTTGGAATCCGCCCGGAGGAGACCATACTCTTTGTGCAGAGTCACGTTCCACAGGTCACTGAATTGCATACCATGCTATCAATGGTCACTCCGCTCGGCAAGCTGACCGACCTGCCTACTTTCAAGGAAAAAGTGCGTCAAAACCCCAATAATGTCAACTATGGGCTGGTAGGTTACCCGGTCCTGATGGCCGCCGATATCGTATTATATAAAACCGATGTGGTCCCGGTTGGAATTGACCAAGCCCCACATATCGAATTCACACGCGAAGTGGTTCGTTCCTTTAATTATCGCTACCATACTAACGTGCTGATTGAACCGGGTATGAAAAATACCGAGATTCCCAAGGTTCTTGGCATTGACGGCAAGGAAAAGATGGGCAAGAGCCTTAATAACCACATCGAGATCTCTGCCACGCCCGAGGAGACGCGCCAACGGGTTATGCTTATGGTTACCGACCCACAGCGAATAAAGCGTACCGACCCAGGTAATCCGGATGTGTGCAACGTCTTCACTATGCACAAGGTCTTTACCCCTCAAACCGATGTGCAAATGATCAACATTGAATGCCGCCGGGCCGGCATAGGCTGCGTAGACTGTAAGAAGATGTTCGCCGAGAACCTGAACAAAGCCTTGGAACCTTTCCGAGCCAAACGCGCCGAGATCGCCGCACAACCGGAGCTTGTGCCTTCTGTTCTCGCCGATGGCGCACGGCGCGCTCGTGTCATCGCAGAAAAGACGATGGAAGAGGTCAGGGCAGCTGTGCAACTTCCCTAGGCATGCGCGCACTCATTCAGCGAGTTAAATCCGGGAAGGTAAGCGTAGATAACCGAATCGTCGCCGAAATCGCCCATGGATTGGTTATCCTGCTTGGCATTGGTCAGGGTGATAACGAAGAGCAAGCCCGCTTCCTGGCCGAAAAAATAACCACTCTGCGTATTTTTGAAGATAGCAAGGGCAAATTTAACCAATCCATTCTCGATACAGGCGGAGCGGCTATCGTAGTTTCCCAGTTCACCCTTTACGCCGACACACACAAGGGACGCCGGCCATCCTTCACCGATGCAGCCCCGCCCGAGGTCGCCGCCCCGCTCGTAGATAAATTCGCAGATATATTATCCACCCTGGGTATCCCCACGCAGAAAGGCATTTTCGGCGCACGCATGCTGGTAGAAATTGAAAACGATGGGCCGGTAACAATTTGGCTGGAAAAATAAAGCCTCTTCTCTAGATGTTTTGAAGCAAAATCTTTGCTTGACGCTTTAGAAAGGTTGTGCTAGTATCACTTTGTATTTCTCAACCACGTAGTTCCTGAGGAGGAGCATATGTACAAAAAGGTTTTAATTGTTTTTTCGATCGCCGTGGCAGTCATTTTCACTTTGGCCGCCTGTAACCGTCTTGCACCCCAATCACCAGTGGGAGCAGTCCAGGCTACGCCAACTTCCGGGGGCAGTGTTCTTGCTACGCCTCTACCTACTGGCATGAGCCTGATGGAAGCATGGGGAACATCTACTGCCATTTATATCCAAACAGAGGTGGCAACGGGTTTATTCACCGCTGTCCCCACTTCAGGGGCACCTCAGACCAGTTCGACAGCTAACCCGGCAGGCACAACATCCACGCCGATGGTTCCACCTACCGGTGTAGGGACCGTTGTCGCAGGTATAGCCACGGACACTCCCATGCCCGGGACCACGCCGGCAGTAATTGTGCCCACGCCTACACCCGGCCACCCGGCAACCTACACCTTACAATCCGGAGAATTCCCTTGGTGTATTGCACGCCGTTTCAATGTTGATCCTAACGAATTATTGAGTTCTAAATGGCTTAACCGATGGACAAACCCTCCAACCCGGCCTGGTATTAAACATCCCACAGACTGGTCCTTTCCCCGGCGACCGTGCCCTGCACTCACACCCGACTACATATACTGTTGCTGTCAATGACACATTCTACAGCATCGCCTGCTACTTTGGTGATGTTGATCCTTCCGCCATCGCGGCCGCAAATAATCTGTCTTTATCTTCTACGCTGACAACCGGGCAAACTTTGAACATCCCTTAAACCAGTAGGATACTTCTCATTCACCCAGGCGAAGAAACTTCGCCTGGGTGTTATTTTGGAGAACAGGTATGCCTTTCGAACTCCTGAAATCCGAAATTGTCTATCCGGGCCGCGCTTTTACCGTCCGCCGTGATACCTTGCGCCTGCCCGATGGTCATCAATCCGAATTTGACATCGTTGAACATCCTGGGTCGGTTATCATCATCCCTGTGGATGATCAGGGCAATCTGGTCTTTGTCCGGCAATACCGACACGCTGCCGGGTTGGATCTCCTTGAACTGCCCGCCGGAACCCTGGACGAAGACGAGACACCTGAAGCATGTGCCAGGCGCGAAGTGCGAGAAGAGACCGGCCTGGCAGCCGGGCAATTGGAATATCTGGGCGGATTCTACCTGGCTCCCGGCTACTCTACGGAATTCATGCATGTTTACATGGCAACCGACCTGCATTCCGATCCTCTGGAAGCCGACGCGGATGAATTTCTTACCGTCGAGGTTGTCCCATTGGCCGAGGCGCTAACAGTCGCCAGGCATGCCAAAATGCCGGATGCAAAATCACTGGCAGCGTTATTTTTGGCACAAACGCGCTTGGAAAAGCGCAAGTAAAGCTTTCCCTGTCTTTATTTCGGATAAATAATGCCATAATTTATTCATGACATGTCGCAGGGGAATTCGTGCATTAAATAACTATCGCTGGAAGAATTGAAGGAATACACTGAAGGGTCGGAATGAGCCAACATACAGAGATTGCTCTGTTATTCTACTTATAAGGAGTATGCTTCATGGAACGTAAAATGGTTACGATTGATGGGAACGAAGCCACCGCTTCGGTTGCCCACCGCATAAACGAAATTTGCGCCATCTACCCCATTACACCTTCATCCCCAATGGGAGAATTTGCCGACGATTGGTCGACAATCAAACGTAAGAATATCTGGGGAACGGTTCCACTGGTGATGGAGATGCAGTCTGAAGGTGGCGCTTCCGGGGCAGTGCATGGAGCACTCCAGACCGGTGCACTAACCACCACCTTTACCGCTAGCCAGGGTCTGCTATTGATGATCCCTAATATGTTCAAGATCGCCGGGGAATTGACCAGCACGGTCTTCCATGTTTCCGCCCGTACAGTGGCAACGCATGCTCTTTCCATTTTTGGCGATCACTCGGATGTGATGGCTTGCCGCCAAACCGGCTGGGCAATGCTGGCTTCTGGTTCCGTACAGGAGGCTCACGATTTTGCCTTGATTGCCCAAGCCTCCACGTTGGAAGCGCGTGTACCATTCGTGCATTTCTTTGACGGGTTCCGCACCTCGCACGAAGTAGCTAAAATCGAACAGTTGACAGATGATGATTTGCGGGCGATGATTGACGATGAACTCGTACGTGCCCATCGGGCCCGCGCCATGTCGCCCGACCACCCGGTCCTGCGAGGCACTGCCCAGAACCCGGATGTATTCTTCCAGGCTCGTGAAACCAATAATCAGTTCTACACCGCTGTGCCGGGGATTGTCCAGAAAGCCATGGACAAGTTCGCCAAACTGACCGGCCGCGCCTACCACCTGTTTGATTACATCGGTGCACCGGATGCCGAGCGTGTGGTGATTATCATGGCCTCCGGCGGTGAAACGGCTGAAGCGACCGTGCGTTACCTTATGGCAAGGGATGAAAAGGTCGGTGTTATCCGTGTACGCCTGTACCGCCCATTCTCCGCGGAATATTTCCTCAAAGCCCTGCCCAAGACAGTTAAATCAATTGCCGTAATGGATCGTACTAAGGAACCCGGTGCAGCCGGCGATCCGCTCTATCTCGATGTTGTCAATGCGCTGTTTGAAGGAGATCGTAAGGATATCAAAGTTCTCGGCGGGCGCTATGGCTTGTCGTCAAAAGAATTTACTCCCGCCATGGTTAAAGCCGTCTTCGATGAACTCCTGAAGCCTGAACCGAAACACCATTTCGTGGTTGGTATCAATGAAGATGTGACCCACTCCAGCTTGGATTATGATGAGAACTTCTCGGTGGAGCACCCAGAAACGGTCCGCTGTCTCTTCTTCGGCCTGGGTTCGGATGGTACAGTCGGTGCCAATAAAAATTCGATCAAGATCATTGGTGAAGATACCAACAACAACGCACAAGGATATTTCTACTACGACTCCAAGAAAGCCGGCACACTGACAGTTTCACACCTGCGTTTTGGCCCAAAGCCAATTCAGGCCCCCTATCTGATCACGCCCAACACAGCCAACTTTGTTGCCTGCCACCAGTTCACCTTCCTCGAGCGCTTTGACTTCACCAAGTATGCTCAACCTGGTGGCGTCTTCCTTGTGAACAGCCTGTATGGCCCGGATGAAATCTGGGATAAACTGCCTCAAGAAGTACAGAAAGACATTATCGAAAAGAAGCTCAAGTTCTATACCATCAACGCCTACGATGTTGCTGAAAAGACCGGCATGGGCAGCCGTGTGAACACCATCATGCAGACCTGCTTCTTTGCCATTTCCGGCATCCTGCCGCGCGACGAAGCCATTGCCCAGATCAAGAAAGCCATCCAGAAAACCTATGGCAAGCGCGGCGAAGCAGTCGTCCAGAAAAACTTTGCGGCGGTGGATCAATCCCTAGCCAACCTGCACGAGGTCAAAGTACCAGGCAAAGTTACTAGCACTCTCACCCGGCGTCCCCCGGTCGCTGCCGAGGCGCCCGCTTTTGTTCGAGAAGTACTCGGGCCTATCATCGCTTTTGAAGGTGATACCGTTCCGGTTTCTGCCATGCCTGTGGACGGCACATTCCCCACCGGCACGACCAAGTGGGAGAAGCGCAACATCGCCTTGGAAATCCCGGTCTGGGAGTCCGACTTGTGCATCCAGTGCGGCAAGTGCGTCTTTGTCTGCCCGCATGCAGTCATCCGGCACAAAGTTTTTGATAAGAAGTTCCTTGAGAAAGCTCCGGCGACCTTCAAGTATATGGACTCCAAGTTCAAGGAGTTCCCCGGGATGGCTTATTCTGTTCAGGTGGCCCCTGAGGATTGCACAGGCTGCGCCTTGTGCATTGAAGCCTGCCCGGCTAAAGACAAGACCAACCCGTCCCGCAAGTCCATCAATATGGCTGCACAGCCACCCCTGCGCGAATCGGAAGCTGCCAACTGGGAGTTCTTCCTCGGTCTGCCTGAGGCAGATCGCACTACTTTCAGCGTTGGTACCATCAAGAATTCGCAACTTCTTGAACCTCTATTCGAGTTCTCTGGCGCCTGTTCAGGCTGCGGCGAAACGCCTTATGTCAAACTGATGACGCAACTATTCGGCGATCGGGCCATTATCGCCAACGCTACCGGCTGCTCTTCGATCTACGGCGGCAACTTGCCGACTACTCCCTATACAACCAATAAGGAAGGCCGCGGCCCAACCTGGTCCAACTCCCTCTTCGAAGATAATGCTGAATTCGGCCTGGGCTTCCGGCTGACATTGGATAAGCAGATTGAATATGCCCGCGATATTCTACCTTCTTTCGTTAGCGAACTTGGACAGGACTTGATTGATGATCTATTGAAAGCCGATCAAACCACTGACCGGGGTATCAAGCAACAACGCGACCGTGTGGACGCTCTCAAGACGAAACTGGTCGAATCCAAGCTCCCGCAAGCCAGGAACCTGGCAGCAGTGGCCGATGCACTGGTTAAGAAATCTGTCTGGATTGTCGGCGGCGATGGCTGGGCATACGATATCGGTTACGGTGGCCTCGACCACGTTCTCTCTACTGGACGCAATGTGAACCTGCTGGTACTGGACACCGAGGTTTACTCGAATACCGGCGGTCAGGCTTCTAAATCCACCCCACGCGGCGCCGTGGCGCGCTTCGCAGCCCAAGGCAAGGGTCTCTCGAAGAAAGATCTGGGCCTGATGGCTATCGCCTACGGTTACGTTTATGTAGCCCGCGTTGCCATGGGTTTCAACGACCAACATACCCTGAAAGCTTTTATCGACGCCGAATCCTATGATGGTCCCTCCATTATTATCGCCTATAGCCACTGTATTTCCCATGGCATCGATATGGCCAAGGGGCTGGAACAGCAGAAACTGGCCGTTCAGTGCGGTCTGTGGCCGTTATACCGCTACGATCCTCGTCTGGCTGTGGCTGGCAAAAACCCCCTGTTGATAGACTACAAGGAACCCACCATTCCCGTTGACCAGTACATGTACAACGAAACCCGCTTCCGCATGTTGGTGCAAAGTGATGAGGCACGCGCCGAGACCCTGCTCAACCTGTCCCGTGAAGATGCCAGGGCCCGCTGGAATTTCTATTCCCAGATGGCCGCCATGCACTATGACGAAAATAACGAGCGAAAGTGAGAATCCAATAATAAAAGGAGCAAAGGTTGATCCCTTTGCTCCTTTTCATCAGCATTAACTGTTTTTCACCTAAAGACTTGTAGCAGCGACTTTAGTCGCCTGTTTCCTGATTTACCGAAAATATCTGTAACAAGGAGAAAATATTATGGCTGACCTGACAACAACCTATCTTGGCCTGAAACTAAAGAACCCCCTCGTGGCATCAGCTGCCCAACCAATTTCGGATAAAGTGGAAAAAGTAAAAAGGCTGGAAGAAGCCGGGGTCGCCGCAGTGGTGATGTACTCCCTCTTCGAGGAACAGATTATTCATGAAAGCCTGGAACTTGACCATTATCTGTCCGTCGGTTCTGAAATCTCGCCAGAAGTAATGAGCTATTATCCCGAAGCCGGTAATTTTACCCTTGCACCGGAAGCATACGTTGAAGCCGTACACAAAACCAAAAATGCCGTCAAGATTCCCGTTATCGGCAGTTTGAATGGCGTTTCCACGGGCGGTTGGATCAAATACGCCCGTAAAATCGAAGAGGCCGGCGCAGACGCGCTCGAACTCAACCTGTACTATCTGGCAACCGATCCAACCATCACCGGCAGTGAACTGGAAGAAAGCTACGTCACACTCGTTAGGGATGTTTGTAAAAGTATTAAAATTCCGGTTGCCGTTAAACTGAGCCCATTCCTCAGCGCCATTCCCAATATAGCCAATCGTCTGGCGAATGCCGGAGCAAAAGGACTGGTCCTTTTCAATCGTTTCTACCAGCCCGATATTGATCTGGAAGCTCTCGAAGTTGTTCCGAACCTCGTACTGAGCAATTCAAATGACATGCGCCTACCTCTGCGCTGGACGGCTATCCTGTATGGACGCATACAGGCTGACCTGGCAATTACCAGCGGTATCCACACCTACGAGGATGTACTCAAAGCCATGATGGCGGGTGCGAGTGTGTCCATGATGACCTCAGAGTTGCTCCAAAACGGCTTCGGGCGCATTCCTGCCATCCTGGCCGATATTGAAAAATGGATGGTTGACCATGAATATACCTCTATCCAGCAAATGAAGGGCAGCTTAAGCCAGAAATCGGTCAAAGAACCGGCCGCGTTTGAACGTGCGAACTATATGAAAGCCCTGCATTCTTTCAAGTCTCTACCATAATTCGTTCGCTCCTTCTAATAAAAAAAGAAGCCCCTGCAAAACTCGCAGGGGCTTCTTTTTGTTATGATAAGTGCTAGACAGAACTGGTCACTCTTCAGTAGGAATCGGGTCGGCTTTCCGGTGACGGAAAGTAATTCGACCGCGCGTCAGGTCATACGGGGACATTTCCACCTTAACGCGATCTCCCAGCAAGATGCGGATATAATACTTGCGCATCTTACCTGCCAGATAGGCCAAGATCTCATGCCCGTTATCGAGCCGCACCCGAAATTGGGTTCCGGGTAACGCTTCGACAACCAAACCTTCCACCTGAATCTTATCCTCATTTGACATAAACTGCCTCCAGTTCCGTTTGCCGGTCTATTCAAAATCCTTGTACTGGCGTCGCTTGATCCGGCGGATTGCTTTCTTCTTCTCCATGCGGCGTTGCTCACTCTTGGACACAAACCAGCGCTTGCGGCGTACCGTGCTCAAAATGCCGCTTTTGACGATCTTCTTTCGAAATCGTTTAAGCAGCATATCCTGAGACTCATTGCTACGCAAATTTACGACCGTCAACCTAATCACCTCCTCCCGTGGAGGAATAAAATAAAAAAACTCGGCTTGTCACAGACACAGCCGAGCACGCGCAAAACCCGAAAACCACATAAAAAAAGCGGATCACGAATTTTAGCTGGACACTCCTTGCCTGCCGAAAATAACCATCAAAGCAGCAATCATGCACGTGCTGATCTGTGAACAAAAGAATTATACCCCAGGAAAGATTAGCTGGGAAGAGAAATAGAAAAAGTCCCTTTGGCAATGACCTACTCTCCCAGGCGGTTACCCGCCAAGTACCATCGGCGCTGACGAGCTTAACTTCCGGGTTCGGGATGGGACCGGGTGTACCCTCGTCGCTCAAATCACCAAAGAGACTTATTTCCTCAATTGATCCAGAATAGTCATTGACGATGTATGAACAGTATTAAGTTCTCCGCACCACGCAAATAAGCCCTCGACCATTAGTACGGTTTAGCTCAACGCATTACTGCGCTTACACATACCGCCTATTAAGCAGATAGTCTATCTGCGGTCTTACTCCATGACGGATACAGGGATCTATCTTGAGGCAAGTTTCCCACTTAGATGCTTTCAGCGGTTATCTTTGCCAGACGTAGCTACCCAGCAATGCCGTTGGCACGACAACTGGCACACCAGAGGTCTGTCCACTCCGGTCCTCTCGTACTAGGAGCAGATCCTCGCAAATCCCTTACGCCCACAGTGGATAGAGACCGACCTGTCTCACGACGGTCTGAACCCAGCTCGCGTACCGCTTTAACGGGCGAACAGCCCGACCCTTGGGACCTTATACAGCCCCAGGATGCGATGAGCCGACATCGAGGTGCCGAGCGAAGTCGTCGATATGGACTCTTGGACTTCACCAGCCTGTTATCCCCGGGGTAGCTTTTATCCGGTAGCCACGGCCCTTCCACACAGATCCGTGGGATCACTAAGCCCGACTTTCGTCTCTGCTCGACGCGTTGGTCTTGCAGTCAAGCTCCCTTATGCCTTTACACTCTTTGGGTGGTTTCCATTCACCCTGAGGGAACCTTTGGGCGCCTCCGTTACTTTTTAGGAGGCGACCGCCCCAGTCAAACTGCCCACCTGGCACGGTCCCCCGCCCGGATGACGGTGCGGGGTTAGGGTCTAAATGTAATCAGGGTGGTATTTCACTAGTGGCTCCACCGAAGCTAGCGCTCCAGCTTCAAAGCCTCCCACCTATACTACACAGATCACACCCAAACTCAATGCCAAGATACAGTAAAGCTCCACGGGGTCTTTTTGTCCTACTGCGGGTAGGCCGCATCTTCACAGCCATTTCAATTTCACCGGGTCCCTCGTTGAGACACTATTCTAGTTGTTACGCGGTTCGTGCGGGTCGGAACTTACCCGACAAGGAATTTCGCTACCTTAGGACCGTTATAGTTACGGCCGCCGTTCACCGGGGCTTCAGTTCAAAGCTTCGACTTGCGTCTAACCTCTCCCTTTAACCTTCCGGCACTGGGCACGCGTCAGCCCCTATACTTCGCCTTACGGCTTAGCAGAGACCTGTGGTTTTGTTAACCAGTCACTAGAACCATTTCACTGCGACCCACCAGCGCATACACGCCAGAGGGCACCCCTTATCCCGAAGTTACGGGGTTAAATTGCCTAGTTCCTTAACGAAGGTTCTCCCGCTCGCCTTGGTATACTCTACCCATCTACCGGTGTCGGATTGCGGTACGGGCATCTGGATCTCAACGCTTAGAGGCTTTTCTCGGCAACAAGGCTCAACCACTTACACCTCAAGGGCTCGCTATCGTCTCAGCTCAGCTTGCGGATTTTCCTACAAGCCTCAACGCCTAAACGGATCGCACCAGCACAACCAATCGCTGGCTGGCCTACCTCGTTGCGTCCCCTCATCGCTCCTTCCAGACGGTTCCGGAATGTTGACCGGATGTCCATCACCTACGCCTCTCGGCCTCGGCTAAGGACCCGACTAACCCGACGCGGAATGACCTGGCGTCGGAAACCTTAGATTTACGGCGAACACGGTTCTCACGTGTTTGTACGCTACTCATGCCTGCATTCTCACTTCCGCCCGCTCCAGCCGTCCTTACGGTCGACCTTCACTGCTGGCGGAACGCTCCCCTACCGATTTGCTTGCGCAAATCCCATAGCTTCGGTACCAAGCTTAGCCCCGTTAAGTTTTCCGCGCAAGGTCACTGGACCAGTGAGCTATTACGCACTCTTTAAAGGGTGGCTGCTTCTAAGCCAACCTCCTGGTTGTTCAAGTAACCTCACCTCGTTTCCCACTTAGCTTGGATTTAGGGACCTTAGCTGATGATCTGGGCTGTTTCCCTTTCGACCCCGAAACTCATCTCCCGGAGTCCGACTGCCATGTTATGGAGTATCGGCATTCGGAGTTTGGTTGAGTTCGATAAGCAGTAAGCCCTCTAGCTCATCCAGTGCTCTACCTCCGATACTAAATACATGACGCTAGCCCTAAAGCTATTTCGGGGAGAACCAGCTATATCCGAGTTCGTTTGGCATATCACCTCTACCCACAGCTCATCCCCTAATTTTGCAACATTAGTAGGTTCAGGCCTCCACGAGCGTTTAGACTCGCTTCACCTTGGCCATGGGTAGCTCACCCGGTTTCGGGTCTAATCCCAACGACTATGTGCCTTATTCAGACTCGCTTTCGCTACGGCTACGGGTGTTACTCCCTTAACCTTGCCGCTGAGATTAACTCGCAGGCTCATTCTCCAAGAGGCACGCCGTCAGGCATAGCGCCGCGCTCCCGGGTTTCCCCAGGGCACCGACACGCCATTAGCCCTTCGACTGCTTGTAAGCTTACGGTTTCAGGTTCTATTTCACTCCCCTAACAGGGGGACTTTTCACCTTTCCCTCACGGTACTTGTTCACTATCGGTCGCCAAGTGTATTTAGCCTTGGAGAGTGGACTCCCCAGATTCCTGCCGGATTAGCGTGCCCGGCAGTACTCAGGTATCCAGCGGAAGTCAGTCCATTTTCGCATACGGGACTGTTACCCTCTTTGGTTGGCTTTCCCATACCATTCTGCTAACAGACTGATTTGTAACTTCCATGTGCCGGACCCTACAACCCCGTCCGTGCAAGCACGGGCGGTTTAGGCTGATTCCCGTTCGCTCGCCACTACTAGGGAAATGGTCTCTTTTCCTCTGGGTACTTAGATGTTTCAGTTCCCCAGGTGCCCGTCCATCGGTCTATGTATTCAACCGGGGACGCTGCGGGTTCGCCGCAGCGGGTTTCCCCATTCGGAAATCTCCGGGTCAAACGCCTGTTCACGGCTAACCGGAGCTTATCGCAGTGTCCCACGTCCTTCATCGGCACTTGGCGCCAAGGCATCCACCGTAAGCTCTTAGTAGCTTCTCCACGTGATGCGGAGAATTCAATACTGTTCGGCCTACATCAAAAAGATCAATAACTATTCAGTTGTCAAGGTTCTATTTCGCCGTTGACCGGCGACCGCTGTGCTTCACATTTGTCAAGCACACCGATCGGCTTTCAACATATTTCTTTCGACGGAGCGACCCGGCTCATCGCCGGGCCGCGTATTACTCCCAAGCGTTCTGAGCTCAACTACCTAATTTCCTTGCAGGATCGCCAACTTCAAACTTTTTATCATCCTTTCATACACAGGCTCAGTGGAGATGGCGGGATTTGAACCCGCGACCTTCGCCTTGCAAAGGCGCTGCTCTCCCGCTGAGCTACATCCCCGAGCACTCCTGAATAATTCAGGTGGGCCTGACTGGACTCGAACCAGTGACCCCAGTCTTATCAGGACTGTGCTCTAACCATCTGAGCTACAGGCCCGCTCAGGCCAGGCCTTGACAACTGAAAAGTGATAGGAAGCTTGCACCATCGACTCTCGTCCACCGCGGACGGGAGATTTGGAAGTAGAACGCAGGTCTGCACGAATGCTGGACCTTTGTTCGGTACTCTAGAAAGGAGGTGATCCAGGCGCACCTTCCGGTACACCTACCTTGTTACGACTTCGTCCCAGTCACCGACCCCACCCTCGACAGCGCCCTCCTTGCGGTTAGGCTACTGGCTTCAGGTGTTGCCAGCTCCCATGACGTGACGGGCGGTGTGTACAATCCCCGGGAACGTATTCAACGCACTATAGCTGACGCGCGTTTACTAGCAACTCCGACTTCACACAGGCGGGTTGCAGCCTGTGATCTGAACTGAGGCCGGCTTTAGGGATTGGCTCTACCTCGCGGCTTAGCGACCCATTGTACCGGCCATTGTAGCGTGTGTGTAGCCCCAGATATAAAGGCCATGCTGACTTGACGTCATCCCCACCTTCCTCCGGCTTGATACCGGCGGTCCCGTATGACACTTGTAACATACGGCGAGGGTTGCGCTCGTTGGCGGACTTAACCGAACATCTCACGACACGAGCTGACGACAGCCATGCAACACCTGTGAAGGCTCCCTTGCGGGTCGGTCTGCTTTCGCTTCCCTACCACCAACATGTCAAACCTGGGTAAGGTTCTTCGTGTAACATCGAATTAAACCACACGCTCCGCTGCTTGTGCGGGGACCCGTCAATTCCTTTGAGTTTTAACCTTGCGGCCGTAGTCCCCAGGCGGTGAACTTATCGCGTTAGCTTCGGCACCGACGGCTTTGAACCCGCCGACGCCAAGTTCACATCGTTTACAGCTAGGACTACCGGGGTCTCTAATCCCGTTTGCTACCCTAGCTTTCGCATATGAGTGTCAGAAACAGTCCAGGAGGCCGCTTTCGCCACTGGTGTTCCTCCCGATATCTACGCATTTCACCACTACACCGGGAATTCCACCTCCCTCTACTGCTCTCAAGTCCGGTAGTATTGAACGACCTCTCCCAGTTGAGCCGGGAGCTTTCACATCCAACTTACCGAACCACCTGCATGCGCTTTACGCCCAGTAAATCCGGATAACGCTTGCCTCCTACGTGTTACCGCGGCTGCTGGCACGTAGTTAGCCGAGACTTATTCCTGAGATACTGTCCTTTCTCATCTCTCAGAAAAGCACTTTACGATCCGAAGACCTTCATCGTGCACGCGGCGTTGCTGGGTCAGGCTTTCGCCCATTGCCCAATATTCCCTACTGCTGCCACCCGTAGGTGTCTGGCCCGTGTTTCAGTGCCAGTGTGGGGGACCACCCTCTCAGGTCCCCTACCCGTCGTAGCCTTGGTGGGCCGTTACCTCACCAACAAGCTGATGGGACGCAGGTCCCTCCCAAAGCGCATTACTGCTTTAATCATCGGATTCTAAAACCGAGGATCACATGCGGTATTAGCAGTCCTTTCGAACTGTTATCCCACACTTCGGGGCAGGTCACCAACGCGTTACGCACCCGTTCGCCACTAAGTATCCGTATTGCTACAGAAACTTCGTTCGACTTGCATGTATTAAGCACGCCGCCAGCGTTCATCCTGAGCCAGGATCAAACTCTCCGCAAAAAATCACCTCTTGCGAGGTGTTAAGTTATTACGGATAGAACGACAGGCTTACTTCCTATCACATTTCAGTTGTTAAGGTCCTGTTAACGAAGCGGGCTGTATTCTACCCGCAAGCGCCAGCCCCGTCAAGGGGCAGAGAGACAAAATCGCCGATGTTTCTCTTTCAACATCGGCTCGTCAGGCTGCAACTTGTGCTGCTGTGTTTCTCTGACGTGGGGCGTCTGCTCTGTTGTAAACGATCTGTCCTTTCGGACAAGATCTCGTTGGGGCTAATGTGCTTGCCTATTATACGCATACGGGCGAAGTTGTCAAGCAATTTCAAGACCAATTTCGATTTTTTAAGGTTGGAGTCGCTCTACTCCATCTCCTGCCTCCCCGACAGGGCTCGCAACAACGTGTTCTGGTCGGCATACTCCAGATCGCCGCCAACAGGCAGGCCACGCGCCAGGCGCGTTACCCGCACACCCAAGGCCTGCAAGCGCGGATGCAAGTATTGCGCCGTGGCCTCTCCCTCCATGGATGGGTTGGTTGCGAGGATGACTTCCTTTACCCCGCCGCGCTGGAGCCGTTCCAACAACGCCCGGATCTTCAGATCGTCCGGGCCGATGCCTTCAATGGGAGAAAGGACTCCTTGTAAAATGTGGTACTTGCCTTTATATGCGCCGATGCGTTCGAACGCCAGCACATCCAGTGGTTCTTCGACCACACAGATGGTTGCGCTATCCCGCTGGCTGCTCTCACAGATCTCGCAACGCTCACGTCCGGCGGTTGTAATATTGAAACATTCCTGGCAGAAAGCGATGCGGGTCTTGATATCCGTCAGCGCCTCCGCCAGGCTGCCGGAAACTTCCTCCGGTGCGCGCAGCAGATAGAATGCCAGTCGCGAGGCCGTCTTCGGGCCGATGCCCGGCAGGCGTTCCAGCGCAGAGATAAGGTTTTGGATCGGGTCAGGTAGCATGGTGTGTCCCTGTATCAAATTATTCAGCGTCATGGATTAATGTGGCAAGCATTCCCATTTCACAACCCCTAGGCGGGAGCACATGGCACTAAAAAAAGTGACACCGGAGAATTCCTAGAACGGCAACCCGCCCGCCAGCGGTCCCATGGCCTGCTCCTGGAGTTCACGCGATTTATCCAGCGCCAGGTTCACCGCCGTCAGTACCAGGTCCTGGAGCATTTCGGCATCCGCGTCTTTCAATAGTTCAGGAGCGATATCGACCGATTGGCATTTTTGATCCCCGGTCATCGTCACCTTGACCGCGCCGCCGCCCGCGCTGGCGCTGACAGATTCCAAAGCCAATTTTTCCTGCGCCTCGGCCATTTGCTGCTGGAGACGCTGAATCTGCTGCATCATTCCGGACTGCCCCCCGCCAGCGGGGCGATTAAAACCTTTGGCCATAATTTACTCCTGTGTATCTACAATTTCGCCGCCAGCTTTGAGAGCCGCGGCTACCATCCCATCCGCTTTAATATCCGGGGGAGTAGTCTGTTTTGCATTCGTGACCACGCAGCGTACCGGCACATTCTCACCCAGCGCTTCTGCCAAGCTTGCGCGGGTAACCTTCATTTGCTCCGGCGTATCGGCCTTGGAGCGTAACAGATCACTTTGGAAACCCAGTACCAGCACCCCGTCTTTCACTTCAAGCAGCCTGGCCGAGTTCAGCAAGGCGTTCAGCGAAGGGTTTGACTGCTTGATCGAGGCGCACACCTGCTTCCAGACTTTTGTCACCTGCTCCAGCGTAACAGGAGCTTGGCTGCCTACAGTCCCGGTTACTACCAGCTTTACCGGCGGCATTTCCGTGTTTTCCCGGACAGGCTGCCGGACAGCCGGTTTCTCAGTCTTCGGTTCCATCGCAGGTTTCGGTTTTGGCTTGGCCTCGCCCCCGGCAGCCTGGGCCGACATTTCCATCACCTCGGCCAACGCCAGTTCCAGCGGCAGGGACGGCTGCCAGCCTCCCCGCAAGTCCGTGGCAGCCGCATTGAAGGATTTGATCATTCGCAGCACATCGCTCGGGGGAAAGGCCCCGGCGTGTTTTTCGGCCTGCACACGCGTATCTGCCGCAAGATCCACTTGGGAACCATTGCCCATTTGGATCAGCAGCAGCGCCCGCAGGTAATCCACCACCTGGCGGGCCAACAGGCGCGGATCCGTGCCGGCATCCAAGGCAGAGTGGATGGCGTCCATACCCGCAGCCGGCACCCGCTCCAGCACCGCCTCGACCAGCGCGATCACGGTCTGGCTGGTGGCTGTTCCAAGCACGGTCTGCGTGAGGCCAAGCGTGATCTCTTTTCCGGTCGAAGCCATCTGGTCAAGCAGGGAGATGGCATCCCGCATCCCGCCTGCCGATTGGCGGGCGATCAATGTTAATGCTTCCGGTTTTGCGCTCAGGTTTTCAGCTTCGGCTATGCGCCTTAATTGACCAACGATCTCATCCACCGGAACGCGCCGGAACTCGTGCCGCTGGCAACGCGAAAGCACAGTTGCCGGGATTTTGTGTATCTCGGTGGTGGCCAGGATAAAAATGGCATGGGCAGGTGGTTCCTCCAGCGTTTTCAACAGGGCATTGAAGGCCGCTGTGGAGAGCATGTGGACTTCGTCAATGATGTAAACTTTGTATTGCCCCTGGTTGGGGGTGAAGTTGATCTTGTCGCGCAGATCGCGCACATCTTCGACGGAAGTGTTGGAAGCAGCATCAATCTCGATCAGGTCGAGGAATTGGCCTTCGTTGACGGCTACACAATGGGCGCACTCGTTACATGGGCGCGCCGCCGGGTCAGGGTCCAGGCAATTGACGGCCTTTGCCAGGAGGCGGGCAGCCGTGGTCTTGCCGGTGCCACGCGGGCCTGCAAACAGGTAGGCATGCGCCACGCGCCCGCTCACGACCGCGTTGCGCAACGTCTGGATGATGTGTTGTTGCCCGACGACTTCATCCCACTTCTGTGGACGCCATTTGTTATAAAGAGCTTTGGTCATATCAGCTTTAAGCCATTCTCAATCAAGGAACACGATAGAAGGCGCGTGCAATGCCGTGCGCATCGTAGAGGATAGCCAATTCGCCGGAACTCCATACGGGGGCGGGCCGCCCCCAGTAAAGATCGGTGGGGCTGTCTTTGCCGGCCATCGTGTGCAATTGCACTTTCACACCCGGATGGAGCGTTAACTGGGGAAATGTATAGAGATTTCCCTTATTATCGGTAAGGATCCAACCAGTCAACCCCAGTTCTCCCGTGCCATCGTTTTGGATGATCATTTGTTCATCCTGGAGCGTTCCCGTACCAATAATACCCAGGATATTCACATTTATGTTACCGCTGTCAGGGATGGCAGTCGCGACATTCGGCAAGGCCGGATAACAAACGACACGGTGGAAGTGATCATAGTAAAAAATTACGGCCCCCGCCACCAAGGCGGAGACAAAAATATTGATCAGGAGGTAGTAAAACAGTCGCCGCCGTGATTTCATGCTGCCTGAATGATAGCACAAAAACGCGCAACGTTTCAACGTTTATTCTAACGTTTTAACGCCGGTACATCAACGCCACCCAATCCCCCATCCCGCACTTCTCAACAAAATGGACTCCATGCTCTTGTGCCGCCGATTCAACTGCCTCGGCCTGCTCCGCCAGGATCCCGGAAAGGATCAGCACACCGCCCGGCACCACCAGGTCAGCCAGGCCCATGCCAAACAGGCGGATGATAACCGGTGCAAGGATATTCGCCAGCACCAACTCTGCCTGCTGTATCTGAAATTTACCCTCCAAAACATCTGCCACCGAACCCAGGCCAATCGCAAAGCGTTCCAGCGGGATATCGTTGACATTTGCGTTCTCGCGGCTGGCCTTCACCGAGGCTTCATCAATATCCATTCCCAGTGCAAAGCCTGCGCCGAGTTTCAGCGCACCGATGGACAGGATCCCGGAACCACAACCCACATCTATGATTACAGCAGGATGGTTGGCGGACGCGGAAAGTTCGTCAAAACTTTTTTCAAGCAGTTCGAGGCAGAGTTGGGTGGTGGGGTGCGTGCCGGTGCCAAAGGCCATGCCTGGATCTATCTTGATGGAAATACGCGCTGCATCCGGCGACTCCAGCCAGGCTGGCACGATGATAAGCTTTTTCCCCACCGGGATTGGCTGGTAGCGTTCCTTCCAGGCATCCATCCAGTTCTGGTCCGCCAGAGGGGTAAAGGTCGGGGCCGGCAAGGGCTGGATCATCCCTAGATAGTAAAGGCTCTCTTCCAATTTCTGGCGAGTCTCTTCCAGCGCCGCATCGGCTGGCAGGTACGCCCGCACGGTGATCGGCCCAACCGGCGTGCCAACATCCTCTTCGTCGGTAAAATCCACAGCCTGCTGGGTGGTCACACCGTTGGGCGCAAAACGGGCCAGCACATCCGCCACGGCCTCGGCCAGTTCACCGTTAACAGTTAAGGAAACTTCAAGCCAGTTCATAAGATCACCTCGGAATTAAGGTTTACAAGGGCCTTCTCAATGGTTGTCCGCTGCTCCACGGTTAAGGCTGGCATCTTACCAGTATCAAAATACCGGATGGCGGACACCTCTTCATTCGGGATGAACGTGCCGCTTACTCCCGTACACAGGTAGATAAGAGTGACCTTCCTTACCTTTGTGGAGCTTTCAATCAGCAAAAGCCTGGTCCCTTGCACTGACAAGCCGGTTTCCTCCCGCAATTCTCGCCGGATGGCTTCTGCCGGGTGCTCACCGAATTTGATATCACCCCCTGGCAGGCCCCACGGAAACAACCGGCGGTACGTGTGCTCGCAAAGTAAGAGCTGGTCCTGTTCGTTAAATATCATTGCTGATACTACCACATGGTAATATGGACGGACGATCGCCGAAGCAATATCTTCCATCCACTTGGGCATGAGCCTCCATATGCGCAGGAGCAGCCTCTTCACAGCCGCTCACTCCAATGGATAGAATCCAGCCATTCCAAAAAGGTTGCGTCGTTGGAATATTGGTGGGCATATCCACCCAGCGCCTGGAACAATCTCGGCTCGTGCTCCCCATCTTCGACCAACAGGCTGTTGGCATAGCCGATCCCGCCTCCCAGGCGTTCAAAGGCGATCGGCCAGAGAGCTTCCTTGTCAATTTCGTGGAAATCGGAAGAATTCACAATCACGTCAAATAGCTGGTCCAGGCCGTGCGCCGGGACAACCACTTTGCTGAATACATCCATGTTGTCTGTCACCAGAGCGGCTTTTCGGTGGGCAACTTTCTGCGCAACCGCGAAGTCCCACACCGCTTGATTAAAAATCAAATGCTCACAACCTATTTCCATGATTGACATGATCGTGGGGATATCCAGAGGGATGCGCTTTGAGAGGATCCCGGCAATATCCAGGCTGGTCAATTTCCCTTCCATCCATGAAATGACGATGGAAGGTACCTCAAAAATTTCCTCTTGAATGGTCTCATACCATTGCGGGCAGCCGGGCGGGGCAATCTTAAAATAATAATCCGGCGACAACGTGTTGCCAAAATCAAATACAACGCACTTGATTTGTCCCAGATCGAGTGGACCCAATGAGTTCCTAGCCTCCCAGCGCTTCGTTCAGCCAGTCAAGGAAACCCTTCTCCTTTGGCTTGACCGCCGCCCCCAGCGTTGCGGATAGTTTCTCGAATAGATCTTTTTGTTCCTTCGTCAGCTTGGTCGGGATATCCACATTAACGATCACCAGTTCGTCGCCGCGGCCGGATTTACGGATATAGGGCACACCACGCGCTTTGAGCGTGAAGATCTTGCCCGGCTGGGTTCCGGCAGGAATTTTTAGGGTTTCCTTGCCATTCACAGTGGGAACTTCGATTTCCGCGCCCAGGACTGCCTGGGCAATGTTGATATCCAGGTTGAGCAAAATATCGTTCTCGCGCCGCTGGAAGAACTTGTGCGGCTGGACATTCACCACTAGGTATAGGTTGCCCATCGGTCCGCCATTGGCACCTGGCTCACCCTCCCCTGCCAGACGGATCTGGTTGCCGTTATCCACCCCCGCCGGGATCGGCACCACCTTTTTGACCGTTTTACGCTCCTGTCCCTGTCCGCGGCATGTGTGACAGGGCGTGGAGATGACCTCGCCGCGCCCACCGCACGTGGGGCATGGCCCGGATTGCATCATCGATCCAAAAATGGTCTGACGCACCTGGCGTACCTCGCCGCGCCCACCGCAGGTGCTGCAGCGCTGCGGGCTGGTGCCTGGTTCTGCACCGGAACCGTGGCAGGTTCCGCACGCCTCGTTGCGCGTTACCTCGATTGGCTTCTCCACGCCGAAGACAGCTTCCTCGAAGGTCAGGTCCACGCGCACCTGCAGGTCGCGGCCCCGGTGCGGACGGCGCGAATTCCGGCCACCTCCACCCATTCCAAAGCCGAAACCGCCCAGGATTTCTTCGAAGATATCATTGAAATCCATGGTGGCATAATCGGGCATGCCACCCATCTCACCCAGGCCGGCCCGCCCATACTGGTCGTAACGAGCGCGCTTCTGCGGATCCGAGAGGATGCCATAAGCTTCGTTGATTTCCTTAAATCTTTCCTCGGCATCCTGTTCCTTGCTCACATCCGGGTGGTATTGCCGCGCTAGCTTGCGGAAAGCGGATTTGATATCATCCGTGGAGGCGTTCTTCGGAATGCCAAGTACTTCATAGTAGTCGCGATTGGATGCCATAAAATTTCCGTAAACCTATTCCTTCACTTCACCATCAACCACATTGTCATCGCCGGGTTTCTGATTGGATCCATCTTCTGGCTTTCCCTGGTAAGCCGCCACGCCGACTTTTTGAACAACCTGGCTGAGCGCATCCACCGCTTTGCGGATGGCTGATTCATCCTCGCTGTCCTTCAATTTTCTGACCTCCTCCACGGCAGCCTGAACCTGCGCCTTCAGTTCCGCCGGGACCTTGTCGCCCAGTTCGCTCAAGGTTTTCTCAGCCCCGTAAATGGAAGTATCGGCAGTGTTTTTAGCCTCGATTAGATCATGCCGTTTTTTATCCTCGGCTGCGTGTGCTTCGGCTTCCTTGCGCATCCGTTCAACTTCATCCTTCGCCAGCCCGGACGAAGCCGTGATGGTAATGTGCTGGGAGCGTCCCGAAGCCTTGTCCGCCGCGGTCACTTTTAGGATGCCGTTGGCATCAATGTCGAAGGTCACTTCGATCTGTGGAATGCCGCGCGGCGCTGGTGGGATGCCATCCAGGATGAATTTGCCGAGCGACTTGTTATCCAGCGCCATTGGGCGCTCGCCCTGCAGCACATGGATTTCGACTTGCGTCTGGCTGTCCGAGGCGGTTGAGAAAACCTGGCTCTTTCGGGTCGGGATGGTGGTATTGCGTTCGATTTGCGGCGTAGCCACTCCCCCCAGTGTCTCGATGGAGAGCGTAAGTGGGGTGACGTCCAGCAACAGGATATCCTTCACATCTCCGCCCAGCACACCTGCCTGGATGGCTGCGCCCACTGCCACCACCTCGTCAGGATTCACACCCTTGTGCGGTTCCTTGCCAAAAAAACTCCGCACGGCTTCCTGTACAGCCGGCATGCGCGTCATACCGCCCACCATGACAACTTCGTGGATGTCCGCAGGTTTAAGGCCCGCGTCCTCCAAAGCTCGTTTGAGCGGAATAAGCGTACCCCCCACCAGGTCGGCCGTAAGTTGCTCCAATTTGGAGCGCGTCATGGTTATAGCCAGGTGCTTCGGACCGGATGCATCCGCGGTCAGGTATGGCAGATTGACTTCGGTCTGCAGCATGGTCGAGAGTTCGATCTTGGCCTTCTCGGCCGCTTCGCGCAGGCGCTGGATGGCTTGTTTATCCTGCCGCAGATCAATCCCGTTCTCTTTCTGGAATTCCTGGATAAAATAATCCATGATCCGCTGATCGAAATCATCCCCGCCCAGGAAGGTATTCCCATTGGTGGAACGTACTTGGAAGACGCCTTCCCCCACATCCAGGATGGAGATATCGAATGTGCCACCGCCCAGGTCATAGACAGCAATGATCTCATTGGTTTTCTTGTCCAAGCCATATGCCAGGGAAGAAGCCGTTGGTTCATTGATGATACGCAACACATCCAGGCCGGCAATCCTGCCGGCATCCTTGGTGGCGTTGCGTTGGGCATCGTTGAAATAGGCCGGCACGGTGATGACAGCCTGCGTCACCGGCTCGCCCAGGTATGCTTCGGCATCCGCCTTGATCTTGGCCAGGATCATGGCCGAGACCTCCGGTGGGGAATATTCCTTATCATCCATCTTGACGCGCACATCCCCGTTGTCGGCCGGCAGAACCGTGTACGGAATGCGCGGCAGGGTCCGCTGCACTTCCGGGTCTTCGTATTTGCGGCCCATGAAGCGTTTAATGGAAAAAATGGTGTTCTGCGAGTTGACGACGCCCTGGTTGCGCGCCACCCGCCCCACCAGGCGCTCGTGATTCTTGTTGATCGCCACCACCGATGGCACCAGCCGCTCCCCTTCCGAGGATGGGATTACCATCGGTTCGGCCCCCTGCATCACTGCACCGACGGAGTTGGTCGTACCCAGGTCAATTCCAATGATTTTTGACATGCTTTCTCCTGCTTAAAAAATATTCTCTTTACCCATGACAAGTGCAAAAGGTACCCGACACTGGATTACTGCGCCACTCTCACCATCGCCGGCCTGATCACGTGCTCACCCAGCATATACCCATTTCGGACAACTGCAATCACTGTTCCGCTCTCCACGCCTTCGGCGGGTTCCTGGGAAATCGCCTCGTGAAAATTCGGGTCGAACTTCTGTCCCTCCGCCTCGATCCGTTTTAGCCCTTCGGCTTCCAGGATGGACTCTAATTTTCGGCAGATCAATTCGATCCCGTTTGCCCAAGCCAGGTCCGCCGGACGGCTATCCATGGCACGTTCCATGTCATCCAGCACAGGCAGGTAGCGCTTCAGGACGTTGCAAACCGCCAGTTGGTAGGTTTCGGCCTTTTCAGCCTCCATCCGCCGCCGGTAGTTCTGGAAATCAGCTACGGAACGCTGCCAGCCTTCCTTATATTCGGCAGCTTGTGACTGGACTTCAGCCAAGCTCTTTTTGAGTTCGGCCATTGCACTGATACCTGGGGCAACCTGAGCGGTCGCTTCGGTTGCAGCATCGCTTTGCTGCTCCATGGAATCTTCAGGGATTTCTTCCGCCCCTGCTTTGGGTTGGTTCATTTTCTTACTGCTCATTTTCTTCTCCTACCATTGTTTCAGATACCAGGCCGCTCAACAGGTCGGCCATAAAACGCACAGTCGGGATGGTACGCCCATAGGACATGCGCATCGGGCCAAATACACCCAGCGTACCGGTGATCAGACCGGGGATGCCATAGCGCGCCAGCACCACCGAACACTGTTTTAGATCTTCCCATTTGCCTTCGCCGCCGATCAATACCTGCACACCTCCCACGGTCGCATTATCCGTGGTACGCGCTAGCAGATCTTGCAACAGCGAACGCTCTTCGAATAAGTGCACCGCCCTCCGGGCATCGCCAGATTCGAAGAATTCAGGTTCGGACAGAACGTTCGTCAGGCCATCCAAAAAGATTTCGCCTGATACACGCTGTTCACCCCGGCTCATATCTTGCAAGACAAGCGTCAGTACATCCTTCTCGAGGCTATCGGTTCTTGGCGGCAAAGCGGCAATTTCGTCGGTTGTCTTGCCCAGGCAAACCTGGTTCAGTCGATCCGCCGCCAGCGACAGGTGCTCCTGCCTGACCGGCTCGGCCAGGGTCAGGATTTGCTGGCTTACCTCGCCACCGGCCAGCACCAGCACCATCAGAACCTGGCGTCCCTGGGTGCCGATCAACTCAACATGTTTGAAATACGAACGCTCCGAGTGAGGTGCCGTGATGATGGATGCCGCCCGACTGTAGTGCGCCAAGATCGACGCCGCCAGAGGCATCCACTGTTCCACATCCTGGCGGGCCTGGTAGAACTGGTGCGAGATGGTATCGCGCGCCGATCCAGGCAGATCGGTCTGATAGACCATGTGTGTGACAAAATAGCGATAGCCTTCCTCGGTTGGTACACGCCCGGCCGAGATATGCGGCTGGCGCAGGTAGCCCATCTCGGTTAAAGCGGCTAACTCGTTGCGGATGGTGGCCGAGGACAGCTCGAGCTTGTATTCCTCGCCCAGCCGCTCCGAACCTACCGGCTTGGCCTTCTCGATATAGTCACGCACCACTAGTGCGAGGATGAATCGCTGGCGTTCAGTCAGATCATTCATGGTATCAATCCAGCATCCAATTCCCCAGAGGACCCAAAAAAGAACAGGGATAGACGGGGACAGGTTCACAAACAATTTATCATTAGCAGTCTCACATGAAGAGTGCTAAATAAACTGGAATAATGATACCATGTCCCTGAGAACAGCGTCAATAAGAGGGATGTTAGAATTCAGTAATTAACATGTCAGGCTCCCGTTTTTTCCATCATGCGGAAGGTATGCATGGCCAGTTGCGCTGCCAGGCGTGTTTCAGGATCACCTTTTGGCCCCCCCCATCAGGTCTGGCAAACTGGATTGCAATCCCAACTCCCAGGCCCGCGCCAGCGTATGCGCCGCATTGGAGATCGTGGAAAGCTTCAATAAGTCACCTTGCTGGGCCTCCTCAACACCCGTTACCACCCAGTTCAAATGCAGCCGTCCGTTCACAGCCTCGGAGAGCCAGGCAACGGAAGAACGATGGGAGTGCCAGCCGGAAGAGTTCTTTGATCGTTATAGAAGGTGTTTTTATGGAAAATTTGCGTTATTATATCAGCCATCTAAGGCATTTCTCTTGATACTGGACCGCTCTTTCTATAAAAGTTGCTCAAGGATGGGAACATGCTTACACCGACTGATTTGATCCTTGTATGCGTTTTGCCAAGCCCGCGTGACCTGGAAATCGCGCGCCTGCTGGGCTGGTACCGCATCCCATTCCGCACAGCCCCCAAAGTGATCGCAGTGGATGCCCTGGCCTTTTATCAGCCTGGAACCTTTGGTGATTCCGGCGGACAGATCGAGTTCCTTGCCCGGGTACGCGGCCACGAACTGACCACGCGCCGCGAACTCCTGCGCGACGAGCCGGAGCATCCGCGCGCCGGCGAGGAATATTTCAAGATCCAACTTGGTCCGCTGGAAAGGCTGCCGCATCCGGTCAGCGCGGATAAATGGAGACGCCTTACCTTCCTCTATACCACCAGGGAATATCTTCTGAAAGCGCAAACTCTTAACGACCTGGTCGTCCAGAGCGATGAACGCCAACTCCTGTGGCAATCCCTGCGCGAACGCGCCGCCAATGAGCAACACTACCAAGCCGATTTACCTGATGCGGAACTCCCCCAGCAGGTGCTGATGGCGCTGCTGGGAATAAAAGAGGCCCCTGAAGTATATGAGGACTCCACTGGATCTGATTCCGGCTGGTAATTGGAAAAAAAACAGGCCTAACTGTTTCTCAAAGCCGTTTGTGTGGCCTTTGATGAACTTCAAGCCCTCAAGACTGCGTAACATCAGATAATAATACTGCCGTGCTGACGGAAGCCTGCACAACTTCCTTGGCTGTGACCTCGCGCCCCAGCCGGTCGGATAGGTAAATGGCTTCGGAGATCAGCATGGTATTCAAAGCTAGTTCAGCGGTCGGTAGAAGTTCAACACGCCCTTTCAGTGCAGCGACCCAATGCTGCTGTGGGCTGTCGCCGATGCCAGTCTTGGCGCGCAGATCATGCGTCCTGCGGGCAAATGACTCCAGGTTAACAGTTGTATCCAAGTCCAGGTCGCCCAGGTTCTGGAAAAAGCCGAACGGCTCCAGCCGTAAGCCGCCCTTGTTCCCCACCAGGCTGCTGCCTTCCAGCGCGCCCAGGTGGATCGCCCAAGCCTCGATAATATCGAGCGTAATCCCATCTGCCAGCCTGACGAAGCCCAGCCCGAGTTCCTCCACGTCATAGCCACTGGCTTCCCGGCGCGGAGCATCCATCTCTGTCTCCTGGTAAACCTGGCCTGAAACGCGCAGAACCTGGGGATTGCCCAGCAGGTACAACAAGCTGGCGATGTGGTAAACGCCTACATCATACAAAGCCCCACCTCCGGAATTGTGTTTCTGAACGAAAGGCGGGCTACCATATCCATCCACATACGGGCGGCCGCGCCGGCGGAATCCGACCGAGCGGGCGTGATAGGGTTTGCCCAGGCAGCCCTGCTCGATCAGCATTTTGGCAGCCCGGGTCTCCCACGAGAACAGGGTCGCAAGCTGGATGGACAGCTTCAGCCCCCGGGCGCGGGCAGTCTGGTACATCTTTTCGGCGTCCTGGTAGGAGCCTGCCATGGGCTTTTCGCAGTAGACATGTTTCCCGGCCTCCAGCGCGGCCACGCTGACGGGCATATGCAGGTTGTTATGCAGGCAGACATCCACCGCCTGGATATCCTGGCGAGCCAGCAGTTCACGAAAATCGGTGTATACATTGGGAACGCCGTAACGGCCTGCCACGCTTTGAGCATGCTCCCGGTTGATATCGGCAATCGCCACCACTTCAACATCCGGGATGGTCTTGTAATTATCCAGGTGGACTTGTCCGATCTGGCCCACGCCAATCAGGCCTATGCGTATTTTTTCGTTCATGGTTTGCTCCTTATTAGACAATTAAGGTTGAAAAAATAGAATATAACCGCGTTCAAGACCTTATCGATACGATCAGCAATCTCTTCGTCTATTGTTGGCAATAAGCTGATGATACCAGAAATCTGAGGCTTTTATTGTTCTATCGTTTTTTATCGTTTTGTACTTTTTGCGCGTAAAATTCGCTTCGTTAGCAACTATCAACAATGATAAACTTGCAATCCAGAATTACCCAAAAACCTGGCATGACGCCGAAAGCGAGGCTATCAAGATGCAAGCAGTTTGTATCATTCCAAAACCAATTCAGATGACAGAGTCCGAGGGGGTCTTTGAACTCAAACCAACCACGCGCATCCTGGTATCGGAAGAAACAAGAGAAATCGGAAAATTCCTGCACGAATTTCTGCAGCCAGCCAGCGGATATCCTTTTACTGTCGAAGGTACCAGGGACAAAGATAGTGAACCGGATACAATCCAGCTGACCACATCTCATGCTGATCCATCCCTCGGCGACGAGGGCTACGAATTAACGATTGCCCCCGGCACGGTGGTGGTGTGTGCCCCCCGGCCGGCGGGAATTTTTTATGGTATACAGACCTTCCGCCAACTTCTGCCTGCGGAGATTGAGTCGCGTGAAAGGGTGGATGGCATATTATGGAGCGCACCAGCCGTAAAGATCAAGGACCGGCCGCGCTTCGCATGGCGCGGCATGATGCTGGATGTGGGGCGGCACATGTTCTCCGTGGATTTCATCAAACGCTATATTGACCTGATGGCAATGCACAAGATGAATGTATTCCACTGGCACCTGACCGAAGATCAGGGCTGGCGCATCGAAATCAAGCAGTATCCGAATCTGACGGGAACCGGTTCCTGGCGGGCAGCCTCGCCCCTGCCGGGTAAAATGGAAAAAACGGATGGCCAACCGTACGGTGGATTCTATACCCAGGAGCAAATCAGGGAAATCGTCGCTTATGCAGCCAGCCGTTTCGTCAGGGTGGTGCCCGAGATCGAAATGCCCGGGCATGCGGCGGCTGCACTGGCCAGTTACCCGGAATTAGGCTGCACGGGTGGTCCTTATGCAGTGCGAACAAAGTGGGGCATCGAAATGGATACTTTTTGCGCCGGAAATAAAAACACCTTTGCATTTCTGGAAGATGTGCTCAGTGAGGTGCTCGACTTGTTCCCCAGCGAGTTCATTCACATCGGCGGAGACGAATGTCCAAAGGAACGCTGGAAAGCCTGCCAAAAATGCCAGACTGCCATCAAACGCCATGACTTGAAAGACGAAGATAGCCTGCAAAGTTTTTTTGTTCAGCGAATCGAAAAATTCCTAAATGCCCATGCCCGGCGCATGGTCGGTTGGGATGAAATCCTGGAAGGCGGGCTGGCGCCAAACGCAACCGTGATGAGCTGGCGCGGCATGGAAGGCGGCCTTAAAGCGGTGCAGGCAGGCCATGATGTGGTAATGTCTCCAACCAGCCATTGCTATCTCGACTATCCCCAGTCAAGAAATTTGGATGAAAACCTCCCAAAATGGATGGAGTATTTACCCTTGGATAAAGCCTATGAATTTGAGCCTGTTCCGGCCAGCCTTTCGCCGGCAGAAGCGATCCATGTGCTGGGAGCCCAGGGCAATTTGTGGACGGAGTTCGTCCCAACACCCCAGCGCGCCGAGTACATGGCATATCCACGCGCTTCCGCACTGGCCGAGCGGATGTGGTCTGAACCCGCTGCAAGGGATTTCCAGGATTTCTCAAAGCGATTGGCAAGTTTATTGGAGCGCTTGGAAAAAATGGGTGTGAATTTCTGGAAACCCGGTGAATGAACAACCGCCATTCCGAATCCCAAGCCGCCCAGGAGCGCAACTACCAGGGCGAAAACCCGGTACGCACCTTTATGTACTTGTATGGCGACCAGCGTGGCCGCCTGGTGCTGGCGGTTCTGCTATACTTTATCAAGGCCAGCCCGGTTTGGGCCATGCCGCTCGTTACTGCCCATATCATAGACCTGGTCGCCAACGGCGGCCCGAAAACATTGGAAAACCTCTGGTTGACTGCCTTGATCCTGGCAGCAATGCTGATCCAGAACATCCCGATGCATTACCTGTATGTACGCCAGATCAGCCAGGCAGTGCGCTCCATGAGCACACAACTGCGCTCGGCCATCGTCCATCGCTTGCAGCAGCTTTCCATTGATTATTATAAAAGTCAGAGCGCCGGTCGCTTGCAGAACAAGGTTCTCCGGGATGTTGAGTTGATCGAGACCCTGACGCGCACGCTTTATGATACGGGGCTGGGGGCGATCTTCGCCATGATCATCGCCATCATCACCACCAGCATACGCGCGCCCGCCTTCTTGCTGGTATTCCTGGTAACCGTGCCAGTGGCGGCGGCGGTTCTGCGTAGCCTGCGCGGGGCGATGACAGAACGCAATGCAGCCTTCCGGGTTGAATTGGAGCGCATGTCGGTGCGTGTCATCGAGATGACGCACCTGATCCCAATCACGCGCGCCCACGGCCTGGAAGAGGATGAGATCGAGCGGGTAGATGCAACTTTGTCGGAGGTCAAACACGCCGGCCTGGAATTGGATGCAACCACTGCCGTTTTCAGCGGAGTATCCTGGGTAACCTTCAATCTATTCAATATCGGTTGTCTGGTTTTTACTGCCTGGTCGTATTACACCCGCTTTATCCCCATCAGCATTGGCGACATCGTTCTGCTGACCGGCTACTTCAACTCCCTGACCAACTCAGTCTTGCAATTGACGAACACGGTTCCCGATATAGCCAAGGGCTTTGAATCAATCCGTTCGATCGGCGAGGTGCTGCAATCTCCAGATCTGGAACACAACCAGGGAAAACAGGCTGTCGAGCGCGTGCGCGGGGAAGTAGTCTTCGAGAATGTATCTTTCCGCTACCCGGATGGGGAGGCGGATGCCGTGCGTGATTTCTCGCTGACCGTGCGCCCGGGGGAAACAGTCGCACTGGTGGGGCCATCCGGGTCGGGAAAGACAACCGTCTTGAACCTGGTGATCGGTTTCATCCGGCCAACAACCGGCAGGCTGCGGCTGGATGGCACAGACATGGAAAGTCTCGACCTGCGTACGTATCGACGTTTCCTGTCAGTGGTCTCCCAAGATACCATCCTTTTCGATGGCACAGTACGCGAGAACATTACCTACGGTCTGAAATTTTTTAGCGAGGCGGCTGTCGAAAACGCATTACGGGATGCCAATGCCCTGGATTTCGTTGAACACCTCCCACTGGGGCTGGAAACCAATCTTGGGGAAAAGGGCGCCCGGCTTTCCGGAGGCCAAAAGCAGCGTCTGGCAATCGCGCGGGCACTGATCCGCGACCCGCGTGTACTCATCCTGGACGAGGCCACCTCGGCCCTCGACACAGAATCTGAGGCTTTGATCCAGGAGGCGCTTGAGCACCTGATGCGCGGCCGGACAACCTTCGTGGTAGCCCATCGTCTGTCCACCATCCGGAACGCCGACCGGATCATCGTGATGGAGGCAGGCCGGATCGCCGAGTTTGGCGACCATGCACAATTGCTGGAAAACAATGGGGTCTACGCCCGGCTGTATTCCCACTAGGCTAAGTTAAGCACCCGTCAATACCACCAACGGGTATAAGCCAGCCACCACATCATATCAGCATGGATAAGCGCGAGCGAATTCCCGATTCCTACTGCCCCATCTCGGCGCGCTGGTCGGCTTCAGATATTTTGCAATTTGCCGCTGAAAAATCCAATAGATCACCTACCCGGGCAAGAAATCCTTCAGTAGAACCGGCCTGATGCACTCCGTCCATTTTTTATAGCCCCTGGCATTTGGGTGAAGCCGGTCGCTGCGGAACAGGCTGCGGTCCGGACAACCATCCGTAGCCAGGAATGCGCCAGTAATATCAATGAAGTGCAAACGCGGGTCGATCTCGGTCTGTTTTCGGATCAGGCGATTGGCCTCCTGAACAACCGGCCAGAGTTTCCAGCGCAGAGGCGTGGGTGTGATCGAGATGTAATAAATAGGCATGGCAGGCAGCGCCGCCTGGATGGTTTTCACAAAAGCCAGGTAGCCTGCAAAGACCTGCTGCGCCGTGGCAGGCTTATTGCCGGCAATATCATTGGTCCCGGCAAATAGGACAACTGCCTGGGGCCGGCATGGCACCACGATCCGTCCGGCATAGTGGACTATATCCTCGATTTTAGCGCCCCCGAAGCCACGGTTAAGCGCCAGCAGGGGCGTCATATCTTCTGCCAGGCTGGACCAAAAGGTAATACTGGAACTGCCGGTAAACAGGATGGCATCCGTAGGGCAAGGGTGGAGACGTTCCCAAGCTTCGAAGCGGCGGATGCTGGCCTCCCAAGCCTGTGGATCGCCGCGTGCGGAACGCATGCTCCCGGAGACCATATTGAAGGTGTCGGTTATTTGTCCCTTGATTTTTTGAGCGATGTTCATGGGAACCTCCGGCTAACTGACCAGTGCAGCCGGCCAGGGAAAACCATTGGGATCAGACATGGCAAGTTGAACCAGTTTCTTATCATCGTGACCGTGGACCTGCGCCAGGAACGGAAAATCGTGCGGCCCGACACGCAGCTTGGCGACCGGCCGCGCCGCGACGGGGCTGATCCAGTGTGGGAGAGCAATTTCCAGCCCTTGGGCCTGATGGTGGGCTTCCTGCTCGAAGGTCCGGCGCGGCAGGACGTAGACCACGCCTTCGCACCAGGGTTCCTGAACTAGGGCGAACTGGCTGATCGAGAAGAAGTACACCGGTTCCCTCCACTCGCCGCCGGGAGCCCGGGTTTGCAGGCAGGAGTTGAACAGGGCAATCCCCGTGTATTTTTTACGGTCAATAATGGCAAAATACAATACCCAGATGCCATCCGTCGTGGCATATATGGCTTTCTGGTTGCTGAAGGCTTTTTTATCCTCGGCCTGGCGGGGCTCCACTTCGTCAATGGATGGGTTTTGCGAGCCGTGCAGAACCAGTTCTTTCGTCACACAAAGCCAAGATAAGTACTGCCATTTGGGATAGGACAGTTCATAGTCAATCAAACTCCCGGCCGGGGTAGAGTGGAACAACTTCTCAAAGGCCGCATCGCGTGCGGAAGATGGCTCAATGGGCGGCCGGGGTAGGAAATAATCCGAAGCTGGCATGGGCAGTCCTTTTTGGCAACAAGCACTTGAGAATTAAGGATATGTACTCCATATCATAGAACTAACGTTCATTTTTTACAAGGGTTGCACAACCCATTTCTTTAGCTTAATGCCTATTAACTTCACATCCGAAGTAGGATTCAACCCGCGCGTGATAGAATCGGCACATGAATTATATTCATCACGCCATGATAGGAGTTGGAACGGCTGGTCTGGGCGTTGCGGTGGCGGAGGCATTCGGCCTATCCCCGCTCCCGCTCATAACGCTTGGAATGGGAGCGCTACTTGTCGGAACCGGGTCCATTGCCACAGACCTGGATCACCCCAAATCCTTCATTAGCAACAGTATTCCTTCACACATCATCCGGATTGCCTTGGTCATCCTGGCCATCCCGGTGCTGGCTGCCGTGGGGGCACTGTTCACCACGCAAGACGTTTTTGGCACATGGACAAAATTAACCGGTTTTATCTTGGGCGTGAATATCCTCCGGTGGGCGCTCATTTCACTTTGTGTGGCGCTCGGATTGATGCTACTTTCCGGGTTGCTCTACAAAAGTCTGCACCATCGCGGGCCGCTGCACTCCATCATTTTCGCTTTGGGGGTGACGTTGGCAGCCTGCTGGGTTTTCTGGTATTTCTGGTTGCCCTGGGCTTGGGGACTGGCTTTCGGTTGGGGCTGGCTTTGGCATATCCTTGCGGATGGGCTGACAGAAGAGGGAGTCCCGTTTTTTTGGCCCTTTAATGATGTGCGGAAACAC
This sequence comes from uncultured Chloroflexia bacterium, assembly GCA_963837875.1. Lineage (GTDB taxonomy): Bacteria > Chloroflexota > Anaerolineae > Anaerolineales > Villigracilaceae > UBA877. The sequence continues at coordinate 228,173 of CAWIOV010000001.1, read as the reverse complement.
ACTTTGCCGGTATGGCTATGCGGTACGGGGCGGTTATTGCTCTATTTGGCCGTAATTGCAGGGGTTATCCTGTTGGTTTATTTCCAGCTTTCCAGGTATTTTGCGTAAATGGCGCAAGTAACTATAGATATGGAATCCGAACTGGAGAACGCCGAACGTGCCCGCCGAAACGGGAACGAGGGCAAGGCGCGTGTTTGTGCCCGCCGGGCGGCCGGTCTGGCAGCCCGGAATTTCCTCATCCATCACAACGCCGGGCCGCGTGACAAAAGTGCTTATGCAGCTTTGCAAGTGCTGGCAGAATTTCCCGGCCTTGCCCAGGACCTGCGCACGGCCGCCATTCACTTAATAACGCCTCTCACTAAGACATTCACCCTACCGGTGGATGCCGACCTTATTGCAGATGCTCGCAAACTGATTGGAGAATTGGATGAACGCTATCCCTGAAATTACTTTGTACGGTAATGGCTGGTGCGGAGGTTCCCGCCGGGCCCGGCTTTTATTCGACCAGCACCATATCCCTTATCGTTGGGTGGATATTGACGAGGACGAACAGGCCGCCAAATACGTTGAGAGTCTTAACCACGGCAATCGCAGCGTACCGACGATTGTCTGGCCAGATGGTTCCTCGTTGACCGAGCCTTCCAGTGACGAGCTTGCCAAAAAGCTGGGCATAGAGCTTTAAAAAATTATGCTATGCGCTTCTTCTCTGCCAGCGCCAGCAATGCCCGGCTCACCATTGCCAGGAGCACTGCCAGGGAAACGAAACCGGCAATCAGCATTGCCAGAATCGGCCAACTCGCGATGTGTTCCACAAAATCGGCTCGGTTCCCGGACTGGATACGGTTGCCAAGGCCATGTACGAATTCCTGGCGTGGCCGGACCGGCTTCAATGTGCCGGACAACCGGTTTTCCATCGAAGAAATCTTTGCCATCGAGGCATCTGCAAACTTTTTTCCCATTCCCATGATTTCACTCTCCCGCCGGGTAAACGATCAGACCAACCGTTCCCGGCCCCAAATTGGCAGCCACCGCCACGGATAGTTCCGTGATGATCAGTTGCCTTGTATTAAAACTTTCCTGGCCCGTTCAAACAAGGCCTGGGCAGATGGCAAGTCGCGTGCATGCACAGCTGCCACGTTGACCGGCTCTTTCTCGAACCGGGCATGTAATATCTCCAACACCCGGTCGAGGGCTTTGCCGCGTGTCCGCACCCGCTCGGCCATATCCAACAGCCCATCCCGCAGCACAATAATCGGTTTGACATTGAGCGCGGAAGCTAGGGCTGCCTGTAGCGTCCCCACCCGGCCGCTCATGCGGGCATAATCCAATTTATCCATGGTCAGCACAACTTGAACATTGCGGCGGATCTCGTACATCCGTTCAACAATTTGCTGGGCGTCCAATCCGGCGCGCTCCATCAAGCGCGCCTCGCGGCACATCATACCCAGCGCAGCCGATCCAGAGCCCGAATTGAAAGGAATCACGTTAAACTTGCCGGATAATTCACTAGCAGCTCTGACCGCCGATTCAAACGTTCCGGACAATTTGCCGGTCACGTGCAGGGAGAGGATCGTATCGCCCGCCTGCGCCACGCGCTCGTAAAATTCCTTGAATTGAAACGGAGAAGGCTGGGAGGTCTTGGGGATTTTTCCACTCTCTTCTACCAACCGGTAGAAATCTTCATTGGACAGATCCACACCTTGCAGATACGTTTTATCTCCGAATTGGATGTTGATAGGTATCATTTGAATATCGTATTCTTTTTCCCATCCGGCCGGCATATCTGCTGCACCGTCTGTGACGATCCGTACCATGCGTTATTCTCCTTCCAAATTGACGCCTTCCAATTCATCACGCAGTGCCAGAAGGGTCCGGTGGTAAAGGCTTTTCACTGCGCCCTCGCTCCGGTTCATGGTTTCGCCGATCTCGGCGTTCGACATGTGCTCGACGAATTTCAGGATAAGCAAGTGCTGGCGTTCGGCCGGCAGGTGGCGGATCATTTTCAGGAGCGCATCCTGGTCCTGGCCCTCTATCAGAGCCACTTCGGGTGGCTCACCTTTATAGTGCAGGCTCGGAGCATCATCGAGCGGGATTTCCTGGTGACGGCTGCGGTCGCGATGCCAATTGGCGATCAGGTTGTGAGCGATCCGGTATAGCCAAGCCGAGAATGGCACACCCCGGTCGGTATAGCTCTGGATGTGGTACAAGGCGCGATAAAAAACACGCGCGGTCAGGTCTTCGGCTTCGTGCACATTGCCTGTACGGTAGTAAACGTAGTTGAAAATGCGCTCCACATACTGCTCGTACAGTGCACCGAAGGCCTCCCGGTCGCCCTGCGATGCACGGGCCAGGATTTCCTTTTCTTCAAACTCCGGCACTTATCTCACCTTACCGGAAGGGTCTTTATAACATAACCCCGCCGGGATTCAGAAGTTTCAGATGTTTCCCGACAAAGTATATCATATTCGAAATGTGCTATAATCTGGGCCCCGGGCGAATCTCCGTACTTTGGGGAAAATCCCTGTATTTTTGGGGATGACAGGCTTCGACGGAAGAGGCTGGTCCCGGAATGCGAGCCGAGAGGCGCCGAACTCGTAAAATCAGTGCAAACAATCAAGTGCCAACCGCACTTCATACGCTGCTATGCCCCTCGCTGCATAAGCGAGCTGCTGATCAGCCGGTCTCCTAGATGAGGCCGCGTCCACCCGTCCCGTACTCCACCCGGTGATGGGATTGGGCGTCACAAAGGTGGAGTGCCGCGCATGATGCTGCTGACTGCGCGAAAGCGGGCTTTCGGGCCCAAGCGGCTGGTCGCAGGTTAAGTTTGCCGGCTGAGTGACCTGCGGCGACATGCCCAACCGGCTACGCTCGTAGATTTCCGAGGGTCGAGTTTTTCGGACGCGGGTTCGATTCCCGCCATCTCCACTCAAGAAAACGCACCTTTCGGGGTGCGTTTTCCATTTCGGATGGGGCCCCCATAAGGGGATAATATCCGATTCCCGCCATCTCCACCAATAAACTTCCAAAGTCTTTTAGGCATCGGAAGTCTTTAGTATTTGGTGTGTGCTATTAAGAAGGTGAAAAAACGCAGGGGCCGGTTAACAAATGAGCTTTTTATTGGCGTGTGGCGTGATCGTGAGGATTTATGGGATTGCGCAGCCCCAATAATATAATTTCTACAAAGCGTTAACGTTTTTCTTGCACCTATGCAGTATCCTTATGGAAGTTGAAATCTTGCGCACCTCATGGTGCGCTCATTACCAAAAGGAGATTTGTTATGGGAAAAATCATCGGAATTGATTTGGGAACCACCAACAGCGTTGTGGCCGTCATGGAAGGCGGCCAGCCCACCGTCATCACCACTGCCGAAGGTGGGCGTTTGTGCCCATCCGTGGTGGCTTTTACCAAAAGCAACGAACGCATGGTCGGCCAGACCGCCAAACGCCAGGCCGTAATTAACTCAGAAAATACCATCTATTCCATCAAGCGTTTCATGGGCCGCCGCTACGAAGAGGTGGCCACCGAGCGCAAGATGGTGCCCTACGCGGTCGTGGCCGGGCCATCGGACGAAGCGCGGGTCAAGATCCCGGTTACCGACCGCGAGTACAGCCCGCAGGAGATCTCGGCCATGATCCTGGCCAAGCTAAAGGCGGATGCCGAAGCCTACCTGGGCCAGCCCGTCACCGATGCGGTCATCACTGTTCCGGCCTATTTTAATGACAGCCAACGCCAGGCCACCAAGGACGCCGGCAAGATCGCCGGGCTGGATGTGAAACGCATCATCAACGAGCCCACCGCTTCGGCTTTGGCCTACGGCCTGGACAAGAAGAAGAATGAGACCATCCTGGTCTTCGACCTGGGCGGCGGTACCTTCGATGTTTCCATTCTGGATGTGGGTGAGGGCGTCATCGAGGTCAAATCCACCAACGGCGACACCCACCTGGGTGGCGATGACTGGGACCAGCGTGTCACCAATTGGGCTGCGGATGAATTCAAGAAGCAGGAAGGCATTGACCTGCGCCAGGACCGCCAGGCCCTCCAACGCCTGCGCGAAGCCGCCGAGAAGGCCAAGATTGAACTCTCCAGCATGATGGAGACCGAGATCAACCTGCCTTACATCACCGCAGATGCCAGTGGCCCCAAGCACCTGGTGCTCAAACTGACGCGTGCCAAATTCGAACAGATGACTGAAGACTTGCTGGCCCGCTGCCGCCATCCTTTTGAGAACGCCTTGAAGGACGCCAACCTGAAGGCTTCCGACCTGAATGAGGTGGTACTGGTGGGCGGTTCCAGCCGCATGCCGATGGTGCAGGAACTTGTGCGCACCTTGACAAATGGCAAGGAACCCAACAAGGGCGTCAATCCCGACGAAGTCGTCGCGGTCGGCGCGGCCATCCAAGGTGGTGTGCTGGGCGGCGAAGTCAAGGATATCCTCCTGTTGGATGTGACCCCGCTCTCCCTGGGCGTGGAAACCATGGGCAGCGTCATGACCAAGATGATCGAGCGCAACACCACCATCCCGGTCCGCAAGACCGAGACCTATTCCACCGCCGCGGACGGCCAGACGGCCGTGGATATCCACATCCTGCAAGGCGAACGTCCCATGGCTGGTGACAACATGTCGCTGGGCCGCTTCCGGCTGGATGGCATCCCGCCCGCCCCGCGTGGCATCCCGCAGGTTGAAGTCACTTTTGATATTGATGCCAACGGCATCCTCAATGTGACCGCCAGGGACAAGGCCACCGGCAAGGAACAAAAGATCACTGTGACAGCCTCGACCAACCTGAACAAAGATGATATTGCCCGCAAGGTTGAGGAAGCCAAGAAATACGAGGCCGAAGATAAGAAGCGCCGGGAAGTCATAGATGCCCGCAACAACGCCGACAACCTGGTCTACCAGACCGAGAAATCCCTGCGCGACCTGGGTGAAAAAGTCTCTTCCGAGGAGCGCGGCAAGATTGAAGGCAAGATCAACGATCTCAAGCAGGCTGCCCAGGGCGATGACCTGAACCGCATCAAGAAAGCCACCGATGAACTCCAGAATATGTTCTACGCCTTGACCCAGCAGATGTATGCCCAGGGCCAGAAACCACCCGAGGGCGCCCCAGGCCAGGCCGGCCCGCAAACGCCCCCGCCCGCTGCTGGCAACAGCGACGGCGACGTAATCGACGGCGAAGTCCGCGACGCCTAACACTTATTCAACAAAACGGGCGACCAGCCTAAAGCCGGTCGCCCGTTTTTGATTCCTCGTAGTGTACTCCAAATTTCGCTGAGTGTGATTTGGTTCTCACCATTCTCGCTGCGATTTCTATCTACTGTAAAAGCTACTTAATCTTTTGATTTATACAGTAAAATAATGAAGAGTGAAGAATTGTCAGGTCACAAGACGATCCCATGGGATGTTTCTGGTTACCAATGGCAAAGCTCAAAAGGAGTAGCTGCATGAAAAAATTTTACTCGAAGTATTCGATCATTATTATCTTTTTAGGGATTACCTTGATCGCTTTTCTTGTCGGGCTTGGACTAATTCTCGCTTTTTGGGCATTTATTAAGAAAACCGGCATCGGTACAGATTATTGGACGATGGTGGAAGCCATTGCCACAGCAGTCGCTGCATCCGCCGTCCTGGGGACTGTATTCGTTGCTTATAAGGAATTAAATGAGGTTTACAATAGCCGCTACATTGATGTGGCGAACAAACTGTTCGACGAGTTAAATTCCAAAGAGAATATCGAGGCGCGCCGGTGGGTGTTCCAGAAATTACCAGGCGATCCGGCAGAAGGAATACAATCAATGCTCCCGGAGGGCCGGGATGCGATCAAGGCCGTCTTGAACAGCCTCGACCACGTGGCTTTCCTGACCCAGGCCGGATGGATACCCGAAGACATGATCATGCCCTGGATGCACCCCATGATTGCCAAGTCATGGTACAAACTCAAACCGTATGTGGAATACGAGCGGAAAAGAAGGAATGAACCTTATTATTATGACTTCGCTTCCAGGATCGCTGAACAGTGTATCGTCTGGAGGCAGAAGAACCAGCCCGAAGCTGATAATATTTTATGGCCAAATGACGCTTTGTAAAGGTTGATAGATTATGTCCACTCTTCTGATTACCCATGGTACGCTCGTTACGGATAAAGATACCTTTGCAGCCGATATCCTCGTTCGCGACGGAAAAATTGTCGCTGTCGGCCCGGGCTTGCAAGCCCCGGATGCCGAAGTGGTGGATGCGACTAGCAAGCTCATCCTCCCCGGCGGCGTGGATCCGCACGTTCATCTCGACCTGCCCATGGCCGGCACGGTTTCGTCCGACGACCATTACAGCGGAACGAAGGCGGCCGCTTTCGGCGGGACAACCACAGTGATTGACTTTGTCTCCTTCGATTTCCCCACATTGGGCGAATCGGTGCAGGCTTGGCATGCAAAGGCCGAAAAGGCCGCTGTGGATTACTCCGCCCACATGAACCTGACCCGCTTCGACGGGAAGGTCGCCGCCGATATCCCTGCCTGCCCGGCCTGGGCATCACCACGCTAAAAACTTTTACTGCCTACAACAACCGCCTGCGCCTCCCGGATGGCGATATATTCCAAGCCATGCGGATCGCCCGTGACAATGAAATGCTGGTCATGCTCCACGCAGAGAACGGCGACGTGATTGAAACCCTCACAGCCGAGGCGCTGGGAGCGGGGCACCTGACTCCTGAATGGCACGCCAAAACCCGCCCGGCCTGGGGCGCGGTCGAAGCTACCCTGCGGGCCTGCTCCCTGGCTGCTCAGGCCGGGGCCGCGTTGTACATCGTTCACATGAATGTAGCCGGTGAAGTGGATATGCTGCAATATGCCCGCGAGCATGCCGTCAAAGCGATGGGCGAGACCTGCCCGCAGTACCTCTTCTTTACCGAAGCTGACCTGCGCCGCCCGGACGGGGCCAAGTGGATCTGCTCACCGCCCATGCGCACCCAGGCCGATAACGCCCGCCTGTGGGAAGGCCTGGCAGCCGGTACGCTCCAGACCATCGCCACGGACCACTGTCCGTTCTTCTTCGATGGCACCCGACCGATCCAATACGAGGGCCAATCCATCGCCATCCCCGGCAAGGAGCTTGGCCGGGAAGATTTCACCAAGATCCCAAATGGCCTGCCCGGCGTGGGTGACCGTCTGCCGGTGCTTTGGACGGCCGGTGTCGGGTCCGGAAAAATCACCGCGCAACAGTTCGTCGCGCTCACATCCACCCAGCCTGCCAGGATCTTTGGCCTGTACCCGCGCAAGGGTGCTTTGTTGCCCGGCTCGGACGCGGATATCCTCATCTGGGACCCGCACAAGCAGGTTAAATTTGGCCTGGCGCACTCTGCCCAGCGCACGGATTACAACCTGTACGAGGGCTGGGAACTGACCGGTTACCCCGATAGGGTCTTCCTGCGCGGAAATTTGATCGTGGATGGAGAGAAGTGGCTGGGTCGTCGCGGCATGGGCCAATTTCTGCCGCGCCAATCGGGTGCAGCCGTCTTGTAGAGTAAAATTTTTTGAAAACTCCCTCCCTTTTCACATCGCTGAAGGAATTCAAAGGCAACGCGCGCGGCTGCGTGTATACGGAGCCCTTATGGGGAATTCCATATAACCTGTATCTGCCGTATATTTCGGTCTATATGCTCGCGCTCGGCCTGTCTGATAAACAGATCGGCTTGACCGTTTCAATCGGCTGGGTTTTCCAGATCTTCTTTGCGCTGATGAGCGGCGTTATCACCGATAAACTGGGCCGCCGGCTCACCACGTTGATCTCCGATATCATCTCCTGGAGTATTCCTGCCCTCATCTCGGCCATTGCCCAAAATTATTGGTATTTTCTGGGTGCCGCGATCATTAACAGCGTCTGGCGGGTCAGTGCCAATTCCTGGACGTGCCTGATGGTGGAGGATACCGATCCGGCCCAGTTGGTGGATATTTATTCATGGGTTTATATTTCCGGGCTGCTGGTGGCCTTTTTTGCCCCGTTGGCCGGCTTGTTGATCAAATCTTTTACGCTGGTTCCGGCCATGCGTGGCCTGTACCTGTTCGCTTCGGTCATGTTCGCGGTCAAGGCCATCACGACCTACCGCCTGACCGGGGAAACCGCACAGGGCCAGGTGCGCATGGGCATTACCCGGTACCAGAGTGTCTTCACGGTTTTGGGCGAATATAAGCAGGTTCTTCAGGAAATCCTGCACACCCCTCAAACGCTCTTTACGGCCGGGATCATGCTGGTTATGAGCATCTGCACTTTGATTAATGGCACCTTCTGGGCTATCCTTGTGACCGAGAAACTGCATATCCCCACCCAGAACCTGGCGATCTTCCCGTTCGTCAGGTCCGTTATCATGTTGGTATTCTTTTTCGCTTTCATCCCGCGCATGCGGGCATTGCATTTCAAAATTCCCATGATGCTGGGCTTTGCTGGCTATATCCTGAGCCAGTTGCTGCTGATCACGATCCCGGAAAAAAGCTACGGGCTGCTGCTGGTCAGCATCCTGCTGGAAGCATGCAGTCTGGCCACCGTCAGTCCCTTGGTGGACCAGATGACCGTGCGCACCGTCGCCCCACAGGAACGTGCCAGGATCCAGTCAATTTTATACGTGGGGGTTATCCTGCTCACTTCCCCCTTCGGCTGGATCGCCGGGGTGCTCTCCCAAATGAATAAGAACCTGCCCTTTATCCTGAATATTACGCTTTTCGCCGCCGGGGCGGTATTGGCCTATCTCGCCGGAGGCTACTCCCAAAAGAAGGCTGCAGCCTTGGTTGCTGCGAGTGTAATAGAAATTGATCTGCCATAGAAGCTAGGGATTGCCGGTACAATACGTACATGGATCAAAGCCTCCTTTTCCAACGTCACATCCAGCGCCTGGAACGCATACTGGCTCACTGTGAAGCCATCAGCCGCCGTTATTCGTGGGCGCGCTTGGCGGTATTCCTGGCGGGCGGTGCGGCTGCCTGGGGTGCGGCCGTTCTCCTTGGCCCACGCACAGGCTGGATCGTCCTTATCGTCGCAGCAATTCTGTTCGGCGGTATCGTGATCCAGCATAACCGCTTGGATCATTGGGCAAGATCTTTCCGCATATGGCAGGCGCTTTACCGAGAAAAGGCCGCCCGGCTGGCCTTGGACTGGAATAACATTCCCGTGCCCGCCGCCTCTGCCGGGGAACCAAGCTCCCCGCTGGCGCTTGACCTCGATCTGACCGGGGCGCATTCGCTGCAAGCCCTGCTTGACACTACCATCTCGCGCCAGGGCAGCCGCCGGCTGGCCGGCTGGCTCACTATCGGCACACCCGATCCGCAGAAAATCGCCGCCCGCCAGGCCGTAGTACGGTCTCTGGCCGGTCTGCCGCGCTTTCGCAACCGCTTGGCGCTCATTTTTCGCCAGCTCAGCCGGGAACCGCTCGATGGCGACCAATTGCTCGCCTGGCTGCGAACGCCATACCCCGAGACCCGGCTGCGCCAGGTTCTACCCTGGGCTACCCTGCTGGCGCTGGGAAATGTCGCCCTGTTCGTGCTATTTGTAGTCGGGCGGCTGCCGCCGGTCTGGATTCTCTCGACGCTGGCGTATGCGGGGGTGTATTTTACCAGCCAGGCGATCCTCGGCGAATTTCTGGCCGCGCTGACCCGGCTGAATGGCGAGTTGGACAAATTCCAGCCACTTTTGCGCTACCTGGAGACTTTCCCGTATGGAACCAGGCCAGCCTTGCAGCAGCAATGCGCCCCGTTTCTGGCCGGGCCCGCCCGGCCGTCGCAGCGGCTGCGCCGGGTGCAGCTCGTGACCGCCCTGGCAGGTCTGCGCATGAATCCGGTGTTGGGGCTGGTGCTCAATATCCTCACCCCATGGGATTTTTGGGTCGCCTGGCTGGCTTCCCGCCAGCGCCAGCGGATGGCTGCCCTGCTGCCCGCCTGGTTGGATGCGTTTCACGAATTGGAGGCGCTCATCTCGCTGGGAGAGTTCGCCGCGCTGCACCCACACTATGCCTTTCCCGAAATCACCCCGCTCAAGCCGCCTTCTCTGGATGCTGCCGAAACCGGCCGCCGGCCGGCACCGGTCTTTGCAGCCCGCCAGATGGGCCATCCGTTGCTGCCTTCCGACCGCAAGGTGTGTAACGACCTGCAGATCGAGGCGCTTGGTGAGTTATTGATCATCACCGGCTCGAACATGGCCGGCAAAAGCACCTTCATCCGCACGGTCGGGATCAACCTGTGCCTGGCCTATGCCGGCGGGCCGGTCGACGCGGCGGCGCTCCAAACGCTGCCTTTCCGCCTGTACACCTGCATCCGCATCAGCGATTTGCTTGGCGACGGGTTTTCCTATTTCTATGCCGAGGTGAAGCGACTGAAGGGATTGTTGGAAGCGCTACAGCCCGATCCATCCGGCCTGCCCTTACTTTACCTGGTGGATGAAATCTTCCGCGGCACCAACAATCGCGAACGCCTGATCGGCAGCCGCGCTTATGTGAAAGCCTTGATCGGCGCTCCTGGTGTGGGACTGATTGCCACGCACGATTTGGAACTGGCCACACTGGTGGATGGTTACCCGCAAGCCCGCAATCTTCACTTCCGAGACGAGGTCGCCGGGGGAAAACTGGCCTTCGATTACCTTCTGCGCCCCGGGCCGAGCCCCACTACCAACGCCCTCAAGATAATGGAGATCGAGGGGCTGCCGGTGGATGGCTAGAAATTTTCCGTTTTTGCAAGGATTTCTTTCAATCGAGGGTGCTCGGCATAAACGCCGCGGTTTTCCTCCGGAAGGAGCGCTGCGATCCGGCACATGATCTCGTCGGTATCGGCTTTTAGGGCCTCGTCGCGCTCCTGGCCATCACCCGGCAGGGCTGGCAGGCGGAAAAGCGGCCCGATTTGGATGGAAATATGTGGGCGGCGCAGCCGCTTTAATTGGCCAAAAAATATTTCGTCAGAAGTGCCGGAGATTCCGGCCGGCATCAGCGGATATTCCATTTTTGCGGCCAGGTAACTGACCCCCGCTTTCCCCTCGATCAAATGGCCGACCTTCGAGCGCGTCCCCTCGGGCGTGATGACAAGTACTTCGCCCTGCTTCATGCGTGTGACGATTGCCCGGATGGCTTTAATGTCCGGGTTGAAACGGTCGACGAAAATAAAATTCAAACGGCGGCCTAGCCAGCGCATGATCGCCATTTTTTTCCACTTTTCGCCTACCATCAGCACCAGGTTATTATGATCGAGCACGTAGAACGGCAGCAAGGCGTCCACCAGCCCCAGATGGTTGGATGCAATGATAAAGTTACCCGCGCTCCGGCTATCCGGGATATTCTCCTTGCCCTGCACTTCAACGTGCGTAAACAGGCGTAACAGGACGCGGATGGCAAAACGGGTGAATTTAAAATTCATGGCTGCTATTGTACAATAAAAAACGGGCGGTCGGTACGCCCGTTTTGGGTTTATTCTATTCGGCCTTTAAAATGTGCGTGATGATCGTCGCCCCGCTCCCCCCTATATTCTGCGCCATGCCGAGGCGCGCATCCGGCACCTGGGTCTCGCCACAAGCGCCACGCAGTTGTTGCACCACCTCGACGATCTGGTAGACCCCCGTCGCGCCCACCGGGTGTCCGCGCGCCTTAAGCCCGCCGCGCGTCGTTATCGGGATGCGCCCGGTTGGGGTGATCTCACCATTCAAGCCAAGCTGCACGCCCTTGCCGCGTTCAGCAAAGCCACAGGCTTCCAGCGAGAGCGCCGACATGATCGTAAAGGCATCGTGCAGTTCGAACACATCAATATCCGCCGCTTCCACCCCAGCCTGCCGGTACGCCTCCCGTGCGGACTGGTAGGCCGCCGTCAGGAATAATGCTTCGGGCCGGTCATGGATGGCAATCGTATCCGTGGCAGAGGCCGAAGCGACCACCCGGATGCTTGCCCCAGAGACCAGGCTGTCGGCCGGGATAAGATAGGCCGCCGCCGCACCATCCCCGATCGGGGAAGCATCCAGCAGGTTGATGGGCGTCGCGATCATGGCAGATTTCTCAAAATCCTCCACCGTGATCGTATGGCGCAGGCGCGCAAATGGGTTGTGCACAGCGTTGGCGTGGGCGTTGATGGCGAACGGGGCGAAATCGGCGTGCTTCCAACCGTACTCATACATGTATCGCCGCATGACCAGCGCGTTCAAGCCAACAAACGAAACCCCCATATCTCCTTCATAATCGGCATCCGCAGCCGTAGCTAGTGCGGCGGTGACCTCGTGAGGGTGGCGGTCGGTCATTTTTTCAACCCCCACCACAATGGCCGATTCCAGTTCCCCGGAAGCGACTGCCATTAGCCCGGAGCGGAAGGCCGCCGCGCCCGAAGCGCAGGCCGCCTCCACTTTGACGGCATCCCCGCCGCGCAGCCCGGCCCAATCCGCCACCAGCGGGCCCAGGTTATTCTGGCCGTTGATGATTCCCGACATCATGTTACCCACGAAAACGCCTTCGGCGGTCTCGCGCCCGGCATCGTGCATGGCGCTGATCACTGCCTCGGCGGCAATGTCGCGTAGGGATTTCTCCCACTGTTCGTCAATGATGGTCTGTCCGATGCCAAGGATGGCAACTGGTCGCATAAGGTTCTCCTTCCCGATAATTTTATCTTAGCAGGCTATCAGGGGCTATCAGAATAAAACGGTAAACGTTACATCACCTCCACCCTCGACCCCCCCTCCCCCTTCTCCACCTCGATGCGTGTGGGGAAGGCATCTTTCAACTCCTCCAAATGCGTGATGACCAGGATCTTGGCAAAATCGTCTTTCACGGCGTGGATGGCCTGGATCAGGCGCTGGCGGCCCAGCGCATCCTGGGAACCGAAACCCTCATCTATCACCAACATTTGCAGGCGCGCCCCTTTGCGCTGCGCCAGCACTTCCGAGAGCGCCAGCCGGATCGCAAAGTTGACCCGGAAAGCCTCCCCGCCAGAGTACATCTCGTAATCGCGCAGCCCGGCCCCGTCGCTGACCTGGATCTCGAGCGTCTCGCGCAGCTCTTTGCGTTTCTCATCCTTGTATTTGGCCTGGGTCTCGAAATGCAGGTGCATGGCATCATCGCTCAGGCGTCCGAGGATCTGATTGGCCTTCATTTCGATCTCCGGCAGGGCCTGCTCGATTAGCAGCGCTGGGACACCGTCTTTGCCAAAGGCGCGCTCCAGGGACTTGTACTGCCCGGCCTGCCTGGCCAGCTCGCCGCGTTCGGCCTCCAGCGCTTTCTTGCGCTTGCGCAGGTCCTCCAGCACATTGACCTTTTGGCGCGCCGCCCCCACTTCCTGGTGTAACTGGTTCTCGCGCTCCTGTACATCCTGAAGGCTGCGCTCGGCCGCCTCCAGATCGGGAGCCTGGGATTCCATTGCAGACAGCGCAGAAACTGTTTTAGCGTATTCTTGTTCCTGGGCATTGACCGCTGATTCCTGATCGCGGATCGCTGCCTCCAAATTAGCGATCTCGTCATCCAGTGGCTTGAGCGCCGCCCGGGCAGACGCGAGCGCCCGGTATTCAGCCTCGGCCGGGCGCGCCTGCATTTCACTTTGGCGGGCGGTATCGTGTGCAGCCGCATCATAGCCCAGGGATGCCAGTTCCTGATCCACTCCTGCCAGTTCCCGGCGGGCCTGCGCCGCGAATGTCTCTTGTTCAAGTACCTCTGTCACTTCGGCCAGTCGTTTCTCGCCTGCCTGCTCCCACTCGCCGGATTGTTTCCGGAAGCTCTCCAGCCGTTCTGCTAGTTGGGCAATGCTATTGGAGGCGTTCAGCCGCTCGGCCTCCGCAGAGGCGGAATGCGTGATCTGGGTTTCGGAGTCGGTTATTTGGTTTGCCAGTTCTTCCATGGCCGCCTTGTTCGTCCGCCAGCGGTCGCCCAGGCTTCTGCCATCCGCCTGGAACTGCTCCAGCGTGGACCGGCGATGCTCCGGGCTGAGCGATTGTCCACACAGAGGGCAAAGCGCCCCCTCTGCCGCAGAGAGTTTTTCGATTCGGCCTTTCAGCTCATCCATTTCAGCCTTTAAAGCCACATTCTCGACCCGCAGCCCGGCCTGCCTTTCGCGCGCCGCCTGGGCCTGTTTTTCCAACGCAATGCGATCGGTTAGCTTGGTCTCCGCCTGCTCCAGTGCCTTTTTTGCCGCTGCCAGATCTGCCTCCAACCCCACCGAAGCAGATTGCTGGGCACGGATGGCTGAATGTTGTTGCTCCAATCCGGCCTTCTCCTGCTCCAGGCGGGCCCGCTCACTCTCGATCTCACGCAACCGGGGCTGGCGGCGCTGATCGTATTCGCGAAAGCGCCCGGCCACCTGCTCCCACTGCTCCAGGTCGAGCCGCGCCTTTTGCAGGGCCGCGTAAGCGGTTTCCACCGCCTCGCCGCGCCCGGCCAGTTCGGCGTGCTGGCTGCGCTCGGTCTCTTTCAAAGCCAGCCGGGATTGCACTCCAGCCAGGTTCGCCTGCGCGCGCTCCAGGGCCTGTCCCAGGCTGCGCACCAGTTCGCGTTGGTTGTCCAAGGCCGCCCGCACCTGTTTGGCATTCGCCAGGGCCGCCTCCTGCACCTTGCGGCTGGCCGCCAGCACTTTAAGCTGGCTTTCCAGTCCAGCCAGGTGGACCTTGCGGGGTTCCTCCTCGGCCAGTTCGGCCTCGATCTCTGCCACGTGGCCGTCCAGCGTAGCGAGTTCGCTTTCCACCTTTTTGCGCCGCTCCGCCGCGCGTTCCCGGTAAACCTCCCAGGCTTCCAGCCCGAGGATGGCTCCCAGGATTTCCTTGCGACGGGTGGGCGGCTGCTGGGCGAACTGGTCCGCCCGCCCTTGCAGGAAGAACGAGACGTTGACAAAAGTGTCGTAATCTAGGCGCAGCGTATGCTCGATGCGCGCCTGGGTATCCCGCGCGGTCCGTTCGGTCAACGGCCTCCACTCGGCTGGCTGGCCGCTCTCCCCGGCACCCTGGATCTGGAATTCCACCGTGGTGGTCTTGCCGCGCACCAGGCTCCGGATGACCCGGTAAATACTGCTCTCATACGCGAACGTGAAGGCCACATCCGCCGCCTTGGACTGCAGGTTGATGATGGCCTCGTCCCGCTTGCGCGCCTGGCCGAACAACGCCCACGTCATCGCGTCCAGAAGCGAGGATTTCCCGGCCCCGTTCGAGCCGGAGATACACGCCAGGTCGAAGCGGCTGAAATCCACTTCGACCGGCTCACGATACGACAGGAAACCGGAGAGTTTAAGAAGGATGGGGATCACGGGATTATTGTATCATTGGCAATGGTTTTATACCGCGCATGCTTGAATAAGATTTTGGAACGTTTCTTGTAAACGGCTTGCCTGGGGCAGGTAACCTGCGCCTTTTACTGCCTCGTCTGGTAATATCCCCGCAGCTTGAACGCTTCCCGGTTTGAAGATAAGCGAGTAAACTAACCTTGCCATGTCCATAGACCTTGACCTGAATGCGGTCCAGAAGGAGGACGCTCGAGAATTGATCGAGTGGTTGTAGAACATGGTGGAGCAGTTGAGTGCAGACCTGTGGTCTGCAATAGCAGCAACAATAGGAGAAAAGTATATGGATATTGCAATCATCGGTCTTGGAAAGATGGGCGGCAACATGGCCCAACGCCTGCTCAAGGGTGGGCAGCGGGTGGTCGGGGTGGACCAGTCTGCGGAACTGACCCGCAAGATGGCGAAAGAACACGGATTGACGCCGGCCTTTTCAACCGCCGAAGCGGTTGCGGCTCTGCCAAAGCCGCGTGTCTTTTGGCTGATGGTCCCTTCCGGGGCGGCCACCGAGTCCGTGGTGGAGGAACTGGCAGGGCTGCTCTCTCCCGGCGATGTCATCATTGACGGTGGCAATACCTTCTACAAGGATGATATCCGCCGGGCCGAGGCCCTCCGCCCAAAAGGCATCCATTACGTGGACGCGGGCACCAGCGGGGGCGTCTGGGGACTGGCCGAAGGCTATAGCCTGATGATCGGCGGCGAGGAACAGGTGGTGGAAATGCTGCGCCCGATCTTCGAGACGCTCGCACCCAGCCCCGAGCGCGGCTGGGGACGGGTTGGGCCGGTGGGAGCTGGCCATTTCGTCAAGATGATCCACAACGGCATCGAGTATGGCCTGATGCAGGCCTACGCCGAGGGCTTCGAGATCATGCACGCCAAGCAGGACTTCGCGCTGGACCTGGAGCAGGTGGCTCAGATCTGGCGGTATGGCAGCGTGGTCCGCTCGTGGCTGCTGGACCTGACCGCAGACGCCCTGTCGAAGGACCAGGACCTGAGCGGCATCCAGGGCTGGGTGGCCGACAGCGGTGAAGGGCGCTGGACGGTGGCCGAGGCGGTTGACCTGGATGTGCCCGCCCCGATCATCACGCTTTCGCTCCAGCAGCGTTTCATCAGCCGCCAGACCGAAAGTTACGCCGCCAAATTGCTGGCCGCCATGCGGAACGAGTTCGGCGGTCACGCCGTGAAGACAAAGCCATCATGATGGACGCCCACCCTGACACCACCATTGTCATCTTCGGCGCTTCCGGCGACCTGACCTGGCGCAAGCTGGTGCCGGCGCTCTACAACAACTTCAAGAAGGGCCGCCTGGCGGAATGCGCACACATTGTTGGCTTTGCGCGCCGCCCGCTGACGGACGATTCTTTCCGGGCGCACCTGCGGGAGGGTACGGCCCAGTTCTCGCCGGAGACGTTCGACCCGGCCACCTGGGAAACCTTTGCCCGCCAGGTGCACTACTTCCAGGGGAACCTGGATGTGGCGGAGGATTTCCCCAGGCTGGATTCCTTTCTGACCGAGTTGGAGTGCGACCCATCCAACCGGCTGTATTACCTGGCAACCGCGCCGGAGCATTATGCGCTGGTGGCCAGCGAGTTGGGCGCGGCTGGAATGGCCGCCCAGTCGGTGGGCTGGCGGCGGATCGTCATCGAGAAACCTTTTGGACGCGACCTCGCTTCGGCGCGCGAACTCAACCAGGCCGTGCATGCCGTCTTCGACGAGAGCCAGGTCTACCGCATTGACCATTATCTGGGCAAGGAAACCGCCCAGAACATCCTGTTCTTCCGCTTCGCCAACACCATCTTCGAGCCGGTCTGGAACCGCCGGTATGTTAACAACGTGCAGGTGACGGTGGCCGAGGATGTGGACGTGGGCCAACGGGCGGGGTATTACGACAGCGCCGGGGTGGTGCGGGACATGTTCCAAAACCACCTGCTGCAACTGCTGGCGCTGGTGGCGATGGAGCCGCCCAGTTCATTCAACGCGGATGCCGTCCGCAACGAGAAGGCCAAGCTGTTCGAGAGCATCCGCCCGATCGCCCTTGCGGATACGGTGCGCGGCCAGTATGCCGGGTATGCCAAAGCGGAAGGGGTGGCCCCCGGTTCGCGAACGCCCACCTACGCGGCCATCAAGCTGTATATAGACAACTGGCGCTGGCAGGGCGTGCCGTTCTACCTGCGCTCGGGCAAGGCCCTGCTGCGCAAGACTTCCGAGATCGTGATCGAGTTCCAGAGCCCACCGCACCTGATGTTCCACCTGCCGGAGGGCAGCGAGATCACGCCCAACATCCTTTCGCTGTGCATCCAGCCGGACGAAGGCATCCACCTGCGCTTCGAAGCCAAGGTGCCGGACGGCGAGCAGGCCATGCGCTCGGTGGATATGGATTTCCATTACCGCTCCTCGTTCGATGGCTCCTTGCCGGAAGCCTACCAGCGCCTGTTGATGGATGCCCTGGCGGGCGATGCTTCGCTTTTCACCCGGAGCGACTCGATCGAGTCGGCCTGGCGCTTGCTGGACCCGCTCATCCAGGGTTGGGAGAAGCAATCCATCCCGGGGCTGGTGGTCTATCCGGTTGGCAGTTGGGGCCCGGCGGAGGCGGACCAATTGCTCGGGCGGGACGGGCGTGGCTGGCGGCTGGGCTGCGTGGATGAACCGGGGATCATCCATGCAGGGGTTTAATCTATCCGATAATTATAGAAGTACTGCATTTTGAGTATGTGCGTTGATGCCGCACATACTCAAAATGCGAACTCCTCCTGAATTTGGTTCATTGGAAAGCGCCGGGAAATAGGGGAAGATATGGGGGCCACCCCCCAATTTCTCCCATCACTCCGGCGACTTCCTGAGAGCCCTGAATTTTCGGATAGGGTCTAAATTAAAAACGGCATTGACAAGCCATGCCAGGGGAATTATACTAGTTAAGTAACTAAACTATTTCAATATTCAACTAATATTAAAGGATAAAAAAATATGATGTATGGTGGCGGCGGCGGCCGGGGTGGCGGCGGTGGGCACGGCGGTGTGTGGGGGATCGTTAATTCCACAACGGAAAAACCCCAGGTGACCTGGAAACTAATGAAACGCGTGATGGATTACGGGCGTCCATATATCTGGCTGGTCCTGGCGATGTTGTTCCTGACCCTGGTGACCTCCGGGCTGGCGCTTTTGAACCCCCTGATCCTGCGGGACCTGATCGACCGGACCCTGCCAGACAAGGACCTGAACCGCCTGGCCTGGCTGGTGGTGGCCCTGCTGGCCATTCCGCTGGCGACCAGCGGGTTGAACGTGTTCTTGCGGCAACTGAACGCACGCGTGGGCGAGGGTGTGACCTATGACCTGCGCGCGAACCTGTTCGCGCATTTGCAGCGCATGTCGCTGAGTTTCTTTACGCACACCAAGGTGGGGGAATTGATCAGCCGCTTCAACAACGATGTGGTTGGTGCACAGAGCGCCATCAGCAACACTTTTGTCAATATTGTCACCAGCCTGATCCAGGCGGTCGCGACCCTGGTGGTCATGCTCACGCTGGAGTGGCGGCTGACCCTGATCAGCATTGCCATCCTGCCTTTCTTCCTGGTGGCGGCGCGTCAGTTGGGGAACCGCCTGCGGGACGTGGCCCGCGAGCAATTGGACTTGAATGCGAAGATGAACGCGGTGTTGAACGAATTGCTCAACATCAGCGGGGCGCTGCTGGTCAAGCTGTTCGGCCGCACCTCCCAGGAGGATGAACGCTTCAACGACCGGGCCAAGGATGTGCGCGAAGTCGGCGTCCGGCGGGCGGTCATGGGCTCGCTCTTCTTCGCCAGCATCGGGCTGTTAAGCGCCATCGGCATGGCGCTGGTGTACGGTGTGGGCGGGTTCCTGGTGATCAAGAGCAGCCTGACCATCGGGACCATCGTCGCAATGGGAGCCTACCTGGGCAGCCTGTACAGTTCCCTGCAGACCCTTACGAATGCACCCGTGGACTTCGCCACCTCCATCGTCAGCTTCGAGCGCGTTTTTGAGGTGATGGACTTGCCGCTCGAGGTGGCCGAGAAACCCGATGCGCTGGAATTGCAAGCCGTGCAGGGAGTGCTGGAATTCGTGGATGTGGGCTTCCGCTACACCATCGAGGAGAAAAGCCTGCTGAAGGATGTGCGCCGGTTCGGGCAGATGCAGGACGTCAAGGCGGTGCTCTCGGGCGAACGGGATGAGAAACCCCGCAACGACGGGAATGGCGAGGAGGCGGCGCTGGCCCTGCACACCCAGGCGCGCGACGAAGTGCTCGAGCACATCTCCTTCCGGGCCGAGCCCGGCCAACTGGTGGCGCTGGTGGGGCCGAGCGGGGCCGGCAAGACCACCATGACCTACCTGATCCCACGCTTGTACGACCCGACCACCGGGCGTATCCAGATCGATGGCCATGACCTGCGGGACGTGACGCTGGCCTCCCTGACCTCCCAGATCGGCATGGTGACCCAGGAGACCTACCTGTTCCACGACTCGATCCGGGTCAACCTGCTGTACGCCCGTGAAGACGCCAGCCAGGAAGAAGTGGTTGCGGCCGCCCGTGCGGCCAACATCCACGATTTTGTGATGGGGCTGCCGAACGGCTACGAGACCATCGCGGGCGAACGCGGCTACCGGCTGAGCGGCGGCGAGAAACAGCGCTTGGCGCTGGCGCGTGTGATATTGAAGGACCCGCGCATCCTGGTGCTGGATGAGGCCACCAGCTCGCTGGACAGCGAATCCGAGATCCTGATCCAGGAAGCCCTCAAACGCGTGATGGCCGGGCGGACCAGCATCGTGATCGCCCACCGCCTGAGCACCATCCAGGCCGCTGATTTGATCCTGGTGATGGACCGCGGCAAGATCGTGGAGCGCGGCACGCATGTGGAGTTGTTGGCGCAGAAGGGTCTGTATGCCCGCCTGTACGAGACGCAGTTCCGGCGCAAGGCGAAAGAGCAGGTAGTTGATAGTTGATAGCGAGTAGCGGTTTATCCTACATCTTCATGATCTCTGCCGGGGCGCGGCCCATCTGCAAAAGGGCCGCCATGCTGCTCATCGGCGCGGCCACGTGTTGGAAGAACAGCCGGTAGTCGCCGCATAAGTAGTTCAGCCCGGCTTCGCCCCCCGGGGTCTGCATGAAACGGTTGCGCGGGCATTCCCCCTGGCAGGCGAAGCGCACTTCACAGGCCCGGCAACACGCCGGCAGCCGGTCGCGTTTCTCCAACCCGAACCGGCCCTGGACGGAGGATCCCGCCAGTTCAGCCATGGGGCTATCCAGAATGTTCCCCAGGCGATGCTCCGGCCCGACGAAGTGGTCACACGAATACAGGTCGCCGTTATGTTCCAGGACCAGCGCCGATCCGCACACCTCTTGGAAAATGCACAGGCTGGCCGGCAGGCGGCACCAACTCGCCAGGGCGGAATTGAAGGTCTGGATGAACACCGTGCCGACATCCCGGCGCACCCATTCATCGAAAACCTCAATCAGGAAAGCGCCGTACTGCCCGGGTTTCAGCGAGCGTTGGCTGACCGGGTTGCCAGGGCTGGCCAGCCTCTCCACGACCGGGATGAATTGGATGAAGGTCGCCCGAAGCTCATCCCTGAAAAAGCGATACACTTCCAGGGGCCGGGAAATATTGGCGGCGTGCAGCGCGCACAGGATGTTCGTGTCCACATGGTGTTTCTGCAGCCGGTCCCAAGCCCGGCGTACCCGCGCAAAACTCCCCTGCCCGCCCTTGTCCACCCGGTAGCGGTTGTGCATTTCAGCCGGCCCGTCCAGGCTGAGCCCCACCAGGAAATCGTGTTGCTTGAAAAAGGCGCACCATTCTTCATCCAGAAGGACGCCGTTGGTCTGGAAGCTGTAGGTGACGCGCTGGCCAGGCGTCTTATATTTATTGACCAGCTCCACCGAGCGTTCGAAGAAATCCAGCCCCATCAGGGTAGGTTCCCCGCCCTGCCAGGCTAGGCAGACCTCCCGGCCGGGCCCTCCGTCTAGCATTTGCCGGATGGCCGCCTGCAGCACTTCATCAGGCATGCGCAGGCGGCTGCCGGGGTAAAGCTGCTGCCTGCCCAGGTAGAAGCAGTATTCGCAAGCCAGGTTGCAGGCCGCGCCGGCTGGCTTGATCAAAAGGCTGAAAGCCGCGGGGATGGGAGCTGTGCCTGGCATGGGTACCCGCCTGCGCCCGCCCTAGCGCCAACCGCGCAAGTTGGCTTTCATGCTTGCCTCGAAATCGTCCAGCATGGCAGAAAGCTGTGCTGCCCGTTCGGGCTCCGATTCGATCAGGCTGTAGGATTCATTCGGGTCCTTTTCCAGGTCGAAGAGGAATGGGCCTTGCCGGGTCGGCCAATACGGCCCGATATCGGTCAGGGCCCGCCGGCAATACTTCCAGCGCCCGTACCTGACGGCCACCGGCGTGCGCGTATTGTAGTAAAAAAAGACCTCGTGCGGCGCCGGCGCTTCCCCTTTCAAGAGCGGCAGGATGTCCTTGCCTTCGATGCTGCGGTCCTGCGGCAGAGGCGCGCCTGCGACCTGCAGGCAGGTCGTGAAGATATCGAAGTTGATGCTCATCCCGGGGATGAGCGCACCGGGCGGTATGACTCCCGGCCACCTGGCCAGGAACGGCACCCGGAATCCGCCTTCGAACCAGGTCAGTTTCCGGCCACGCCGTGGCCCCGGGTTGCCCTGCATCCACGGGCCGTGGTCGCAGCTAAAGATCACCAGCGTCTTTTCATCCAGCCCCAATTGTTCGAGGGTATTGAAGATCTGGCCCACGCTCCAATCCAGCTCCTCGACCGTGTCTCCGTACAAGCCCGCCTGTGACTTTCCCCGGAAAGCCGCCGAGGCGTGCACCGGGAAGTGCGGCATGGCGTGCGCCAGGTACAGGAAGATCGGCTGGTCCCGGTTGGAGCGGATGAAAGCCTGCGCGGCGCGGGTGAAATCATGCGTCAGGGCATCCTGGTCCGCCGGGGCGGTTACCTCTACCTGCCGGTCGCGGTAGATCGCGTACGGCTTGTCATCGTTGCTCCACAAAGCCCCGTAGAACGAGTCGAAGCCGCGATCATTGGGAAGGCAGCCGGGCGTCCCGCCCAGATGCCATTTGCCCACCAGGCCGGTACGGTACCCCCGGCGCTGCAGGACCTCGGGCAGGAGCACCTCATCTCTGGGGATGCCCTGTACATTATAGGAATAGCGTCCCATAAGATCCATGACGATATTCAACGGGTTGGAGGTCGCCAACAGTGGGGTGCTGATGAGGGTGCGCGCCGGGTACCGGCCGGTCAGCAAGCCCGCCCGCGAAGGGCTGCAGACCGAGGCGGCAGCATAAAAGCCCGTCAGCGAAGCGCCCTCTGCCGCCATGCGTTTCAGGTTGGGCGTTCTGATGGCAGGCGACTCCAGGTCTCCCAGGCCCAGGTCGTCGCAAAGGATGACGATGATATTGGTTAAGGTCTCAGGCGCTGGGCTGGGCAGGATGCTATCCAGGTACGCCCTGGCCCGGGCCGGCCGGAAATTCCGGCCGATCTGGTTATATACCTGCCGGGCCACGCCTCCGGCCGCCAGCAGCCCGCCTGCCACGGCAGCCACCTTCAAAAAACCATTTGACTTTCTTTTTGGAGATTTCATTTTTCTCCTCGAATGAGTTTCCGAATGCTCAATCTTGAGTATAGCATGAGTTAACCAGGGCATACGCGCAGGAACGTTCCAAAGGTGGTATAAGTTGGTTTATTCGAAAAAATGTCCCCCGAAAGGATGTTACGGGTTGCGGTTTATTCTCCACAGCCTGTTCATCTTCCCTTCACATTTAATTCACAATTGTAAAGTAGACTATGGTCCATGGACTCGTGAGGTGTTTCCGAACGTTCCCTAAATCAGGCTCTCTGGGAGTCGCCTGAGTGATGGGAGAAATAGGGGCTGGCCCCCATACCTTCCCCTATTTCCCGGCGATTCTCAATGAACCCTAGATCAAGATAAGGAAGGCTCCCAATGAAAGCGATGGTACATGAGAAATACGGATCGGCCGATGTCATCCAGTACAGGGACGTGGAAAAACCCGTCCCCGGGGAAGGCGAAGTCCTGGTAAAAGTCCGGGCAGCCTCCGTCAACGCCTACGATTGGCACCTGCTCAGCGCGGATATATTCCTGGTCCGCTTCATGGGCGGGGGATTTTTCAAGCCAAAAGACACCCGGATGGGCGCCGACCTGGCCGGCCAGGTCGAAGCGGCCGGCCGGAATGCCGGGCAGTTCAAGCCGGGCGTGGCGGTCTATGGTCTCGGCTATGCCAGTTTTGCCGAATATTGCTGCGCTCCCGAAAAGGCGCTTGCGCACAAGCCGTCCAACCTGACCTTCGAGCAGGCCGCCGCGGTGCCCATGGCCGCGCTCACCGCCCTGCAGGCCCTGCGGGATACCGGGCAGGTCCAGGCCGGGCAGACGGTGCTGATCAACGGCGCTTCCGGCGGTGTGGGCACCTTTGCCGTGCAGCTCGCCAAATATTTCGGCGCCGAAGTCACGGCGGTCTGCAGCCCGCGCAACCTGGATCTGGCGCGCTCGCTCGGGGCCAGCCATGTCATGGACTACACCAAAGAGGATTTCACCCGGAATGGCCAGAAGTATGACCTGATCCTGGCGGTCAACGGATATCACCCGCTCGCAGCCTATCAGCGCGCCCTGGTCCCCGGTGGCACCTATGTCATGGCAGGCGGAACTCCCCGGCAGATCTTCGAGGCCATGCTGCTGGGGTCGTGGATGTCACGCATCGGAGGCAAAAAAATGGCAGGCGCGTCGGCAAAAAGAAGCCAGCCGGACCTGTTCCTGCTCAAAGACCTCCTCGAAGCCGGCCGGATCGTCCCGGTCATTGACAGGACCTACCCGTTCGGCCAGGCGGCGGAAGCGCTCCGCTACCTGGGCGCCGGGCACGCCCGGGGAAAGGTCGTCATCCAAATGGAGCAGGCGGACGAGCCCAGATAAACGCCCCGGCAACCGGACCTGTGCCGGCGCCATATGTGGCACTGCTGCGTTGCATCCATCCTCCGCACAGGCGCGCCCACTTTATTAATCGGGCTGGAAAAAATTGTTTCCAAAGTCTGAATTTATGAAAAGATCGCAAAAAATGATGCAAAACGGAGAAATTTATGCTATAGTCTGGAAATCGAATAACCGGCCTCATCAAGGATTCCATTAAGGAAAGGAGTTGCAATGAAAACCATAAAAATTCCCAACAGTGATTTGAATGTATCCGAAATCGCGCTGGGCTGCATGCGCCTCTCGCAATTGACCAACCCGCAGGTCTCAACCCTGGTCCATACCGCTCTCGACCAGGGTATCAATTTTTTTGACCATGCCGATGTTTACGGGGGCGGAAAGTGTGAAGAGAAATTTTCCGAGGCCCTCGGCATGGATCCGGCTTTGCGGGATCGCATGCTGCTCCAGACCAAAGTTGGTATTCACCAGTCAAGTTATGATTTTTCCAAAGCCCACATCCTGGAAGCAGTGGACGGCAGTCTCAAGCGGCTGCGGACCGACCACCTGGACGTGCTGCTCCTGCACCGCCCGGATGCCCTGGTGGAACCGGAACAGGTCGCCGAAGCTTTTGATGCGTTGGAAAGCAGTGGCAAGGTGCGCTATTTTGGGGTCAGCAACCAGAATCCCATGCAAATTGAGTTGTTGAAAAAATCCGTCAAGCAGAAGCTCCTTTTCAACCAGCTTCAGTTCAGCATCACCAACACCGGCATGATCGATGCAGGCATTAACGTCAACATGCAGGTTGATCGCTCCATTGACCGGGATGGCGGTATCCTGGATTATTGCCGCCTGCACGACATTACCATCCAGCCCTGGTCGCCGTTCCAATTTGGCTTTTTCGAGGGTGTTTTTCTGGATAATGACAGGTTCCCTGAACTCAACCGTACGATCGCTGCCATTGCCGCCTCCCGAGGCGTGACGAATACCGCCATCGCGGTTGCCTGGATCCTGCGCCATCCGGCCCACATGCAGCCCATCCTCGGCACCACCAACCCCGGCCGCCTGAAGGACGCCTGCCAGGCCTCCGGCGTAACGCTTACCCACCAGGAGTGGTACGACATCTACCTGGCTGCCGGCAATAAACTACCTTAGTCGAATAGTTAATTCCTACTGGAACGAACAAGGCCGGGAAGAAGCGGGGCAGGCCCGCTTCTTTCTTGTTCCGCCTGATGCCGGATACGTACCTTTAAAATTCGTGGATGGTTTTAATTTGTTCTCTTCACCCTGTCAAGCCAACCCTGTCAAGCCAACCCTGTCAAGCCAACCCTTGACAAAATAGAAAATATGTTCTAGGATTATTGCAGGCACGGCAAGGCCCACACCTTGCCGTGTACCTGTTTAAGGCCTTGCCGTGCCGTTCTTATGAAAGGATCATCCTGTGCCTGCCCTTACCCGTTCTCCCTTCTCTTTCTCCCTTCTACCAATCCTTCGGATTGGGGGAGGAGACAGAAGAGGGGCAAAAAAAAACAAAAGGAATATTCGTTTCTCCGTCGTTCCTAGGTTCGAATATTCCACGTCAATAAAGCCAATAAATTAAATTATTTTGAGGCGGAATCTCCGTTATAATTTAACCATGATCCCGGCAGGGTATTCCAACTTCTTCAATGCATTGGCAGGGACGGAGGCCACCCTGTTTTGGGTGATCTTCGCGGTCATCTCCATCGCGCCTGCCGGGGGGATCAATGCACAGGCGGCCCTGGAACGGCAGATCAAAATCCTGACCTCTTACGGCGCCATGCTCAATTCATTGATCCTTTCCCTGTTCGCCATGCTACCGGGCCAAACCATCGGCGAGGATTTTCAGACGTCCTCATAATTCTCACATTCTTCGGGTGGCGCGCACTTGGGGTTTGACAGGGGTCCGCCACTTCCGCATTCACAAGGCTTTGCGCCAAAGTATGCCCATTCCAAGGAGTGACGATGAAACAAGCCTGGTTGGATCGCATCCGCGTGCTCAACAAACATGTCACCAATAAGATCATGATCCGGATCGCCGGGAAGCGCTTCGGGCATTTTGTGGTTTTGAGCCATGTTGGCCGCAAAAGCGGCAAACTCTATCGCATCCCCGTGATCGCCGAGCCGGTGGAAAATGGCTTCGTGGTCGCCCTGACCTACGGCCGGAAGGTGGATTGGTGTGAAAACGTACTGGCAAAAGGGGGCTGTTCGCTGCTCTGGAAGGAGAAAGAATACGCCCTGGCCCGGCCCGAATTCATTGATAAGGAGCTGGGGCTGGCGGCTTTTCCGGCGCTGTTCCGGTCAGGCCTGCGGGCAATGGGAATAGAGTATTATTTGAAGCTGGAAATGCAGCAGTAGATCCGAACGAGATGCACTATAAATTCATCGAAAGGAACAGGAAATGGAAAATAGCAAGGAACTGCTCGCGCAAATGACGCTGGAAGAAAAGGCCTCGCTGTGTTCGGGGAAGAATTTCTGGTACCTGAAGGGGCTGGAGCGGCTGGGTGTCCCTTCCATCATGGTGACGGACGGACCGCATGGGCTGCGCAAGCAGGCCGCGGAGGTTGACATGATCGAGATCACCAAGAGCGTCCCGGCCACCTGCTTCCCCACCGCTTCGGCCTTGGCGGCCACCTGGGATCGCGCACTGGTCCAGCAGGTGGGGCAGGCGCTGGGCGAGGAATGCCGGCAGGAAAAAGTGGGTGTCATCCTGGGGCCGGGCGCCAACATCAAGCGCTCGCCACTCTGCGGGCGCAACTTCGAGTACTTTTCCGAAGACCCCTTCCTGGCCGGCGAGATGGCCGCCAGCCACATCCGCGGCGTGCAGAGCCAGGGCATCGGCGCATCCCTCAAGCATTACGCGGTCAACAATCAGGAGACTCGCCGCATGAGCATCGACGCGGTGGTGGATGAGCGCGCCCTGCGCGAGATCTACTTGGCCGGGTTCGAGCGGGCCGTCAAGAGCGCCCAGCCCTGGACGGTGATGTGCGCCTATAACCGGGTCAACGGCATCTTCTGCAGCGAGAACGAGCACCTGATTGCCGAAATTCTCAAGGGAGAATGGACGCACGCAGGCTTGGTAGTGACGGACTGGGGCGCGATGGACGAACGCGTGCCCGCGTTGAAAGCGGGCGTGGAATTGGAAATGCCTGGGATGCCCAACGGAGATGATGAAATGATCGTGGCGGCGGTGCGCGCCGGGGAGTTGGAGGAAGCCGTGCTGGACCGGGCGGCCGAACACATCCTGACCCTGATCTTTAAAGCGCAGGAAACCCTGGCGCGGGATTTCACCTACGACAGCCAGGCCCATCACGCCCTCGCCCGCCGTGTGGCGGGCGCGGGGGCGGTGCTCCTCAAGAACGAAGCCGGCCTCCTGCCGCTGCAGCCGACGGCCCGGGTGGCCCTGATCGGCCGCTTCGCCAAGACGCCGCGCTACCAGGGTGGCGGCAGCTCGCTGATCAACCCGACCCGGCTGGATTGCCTGTACGATGAAATGGTGAGCCTGGCCGGGGCGGAGCAGATCAGCTACGCGCCCGGTTACACCGAATCAGGTGACCAGGCGGATGAAACCCTGATCCAGGAAGCCCTGGCAGCCGCCAGCGCTGCGGAAGTGGTGGTCGTTTCGGCCGGCCTGACCGACCGGTACGAGACCGAAGGCCTGGACCGGAAGCACATGCGCATGCCGCCCGGCCATGACGCGCTGATCCAGCGGCTGGCCGCCGCCCATGCCCGTGTGGTGGTGGTGCTGAGCAACGGCTCCCCGGTGGAAATGCCGTGGGCTCAGGCTGTGCTGGCCATCCTGGAAGGCTACCTGGGCGGCCAGGCGGGCGCGGGGGCCATCGCGGACATTCTCTACGGGAAGGTGAACCCGAGCGGCAAGCTGGCCGAGACCTTCCCGCTGCGCCTGGAGGACAACCCCTCCTATGCCTATTTCCCGGGCGGGCCGGTGACGGTCGAATATCGCGAGAGCCTTTTTGTGGGCTACCGCTATTACGATACGGTCGGGCAGGCTGTGCTGTTCCCGTTCGGACACGGGCTGAGCTACACGCGCTTCGAGTATTCCGACCTGGAGGTGAAGCAGCCGGGAGCAGAGGAGCAGAACGTGACGGTAACGTGCAAGGTGAAGAACGTTGGAGGCACAGCCGGCCAGGAGATCGTCCAGGTGTACGTGCATGACGTGCAGGCCACGCCCTTCCGTCCGGAGAAGGAATTAAAGGGCTTTGCCAAAGTGGAACTGGGACCGGGCGAAGAGCAGGCCGTCAGCATCGAACTGGATCGGCGGGCCTTCGCCTATTACGATACCCAGTGCAAGGAATGGGTTGTCGAAGCGGGCGATTTCGAGATCCTGGCCGGGGCCTCCTCGCAAGATATCCGCCTGCGGGTGACCATCCAGATTGCCTCCTCCCAGGCTGTTCCTCCCGTAGCAAACCGGGAGGCGTTGGCGGCCTATTACGCCTTCCCCAAGGGCCAGCCGGTCGGCCAGCCGGCCTTCGCGGCGCTGCTCGGCCGGCCGGTGCCGCCCTCGCAAGGCCCGCACATGGGCGGCTACACATTCAACACCCCGGTGGGCGACATGCACGACTCGCTCATCGGCCGGCAGTTCTACGCCATGATGTCCAAGCAGATGCACAAGATGATCCTGGGCAGCGAAGACACGCCGACGGGCCGGATGGTGACCGCCATGGTGAAGGAAATGCCGCTGCGCGGCATGCTGATGCTGGGCGGAGCCGGAATGAGCCGCGCCATGCTGGAGGCGTTGCTGATGTTAATGAACGGTCACCTGCTGAAGGGGCTGGTGGCGTTGATCAAGGCGAACGCGGCAAAGAAGAAGTAGAGTGGCTGAATTCCGCAAAATTATGATGATTTCGTGTATAATAGGGCACAATATGCATGAAATGGTTGCCGCTTTAAGAAGAATACCAATGCAACAGCGGTCATGGCTTGTAAAATGGAATTCCTGGAAAATCACGGTTTCGTCCTGATCCGAAATCAGGACAGTTTCTTTGGGAAGTCGGAACGTCTGAACTAAAAATGAAATTTCGAAATCAATGGAACAGGTTTGTATTGAAAGACAAATGACAACCCAACCTTCCCGCTGACAGGTACGGATCTATTTCCGTCTCTCGAAAAGCTCTCTGTGTCTTTGCCAAGGGCGGGGTGCAGGCACAGGTGATACCCAGGTCAATTTTTACCACAGCCGTGGCCCCCATAAAAGGCGGTCTGCGGTTGTGTGTTTTTTAACATGGCGCAACGGGTTACGGCGATTGAACCTCAGCAAAAGAATCCCCAGCGGGTGAACATTTACCTGGATGGGGAGTTCGCCTTTGGCCTGGCAGCCATTGTAGCGGCCTGGCTCAGGGTAGGGCAGGAACTGGATGAGGAGAAAATTGTCCGCCTGAAAGCCGAGGATGAGAACGAGAGCACCTATCAGAAAGCCCTGCACTTCCTGAGTTATCGGCCGCGCACCTCGGCGGAAGTGCGCCAGAATCTTTTGAAACGTGGCATTTCTGAGTCCCTTATGCAAGAGACCGTAAACCGCCTGAAGAGCGCCGGGTTGGTCAATGATGAGGACTTTGCCCGAGCCTGGGTGGAAAACCGCAACACTTTCCGCCCGCGCGGCAAAACGGCTCTGCGGATGGAACTGCGGCGGAAAGGTCTCAGCGATGAGATCGTTCAATCCGTGTTGGATACGCAAGGCAACGAGGCCGCCCTGGCATTTGAGGCTGCCCGAAAATATGCGCGAAGATTGGCCGGGCTGGAATGGCCCGAATTTCGCCAGAAGCTGGGCGGTTTTCTTGCCCGGCGCGGCTTTTCGTATAGTACCCTGGCCCCGGTTGTCTCTGAAGTCTGGAAAGAAACCCAGACGGCGGACGCCGGGAGTCTATCTGATAAAGAGGAATAACCATGAACTACATCGTTACGATCGTGATCGCCGGCCTGACGCTGGTTGTAGGCCTGGTCATCGGTCTTTTCATCAGCCGCAACCGGGCTGAAAAAGCCCAGATCCAGGAGCGTGAAAAGACTGACAAGATGGCGGCGGAAGCGCGTGAACAGGCGCGCGTCATTGAACTCCAGGCGCGTGACAACGCCCTGAAGATCTCCCAGGCGGCGGAAGCAGAGATCACCCGGCTACGCTCCGAGCTAACCCGTGAGGAGGAGCGCCTACAGCACCGCCGGGCCGAACTGGATGGCCGCGTGGAACGCCTGGAACAACGCGAGCAGGCAGTAAATAAACGCCAGAGCGCGGTGGACCGGCGCGCCAACGAGATCGAGAAAATGCACCAACAGCAATTGGAAGAACTCCAGCGCGTGGCCCAGATGAACACAGAGGAAGCCCGCGGTATCCTGTTGGCCGAGGTTGAAAAAGACGCACGCGACGACATGGCCCGAATCATCCGCCAGATCGAAACCGAGGCGCGTGAAGAGGGTGAGAAGCGTGCCCGCAAGCTGATTGCCGATTCCATCCAGCGTGTGGCAACAGATAATGTAGCAGAATTTACCACCTCGCTGGTGCCGCTGCCGAACGAAGAAATGAAGGGCCGCATTGTGGGGCGCAATGGGCGGAATATCCGCGCCTTTGAGCAAGCCGCCGGAGTGGATGTCATCGTAGACGATACCCCCGAAGCCGTAACCATCTCCTGCTTCGAACCGGTCCGGCGTGAAGTGGCCCGGCGGGCCTTGTCAAAACTGATCCTGGATGGGCGCATCCATCCAGCGCATATCGAAAAAGTGCTGGATGATGAACAGAAAGCTGTTGACAAGGTTATCGCCGAGGCGGGAGAACAGGCCACCTTTGACGCCGGAGTTACCGGCCTGCACCCGGAAGTGATCCGCATGATGGGGCGGCTCAAATACCGCACATCCTATGGCCAGAACCAATTATCCCACGCAGTTGAAGTTGCCAAGCTTTCCGGGATCTTGGCTGCCGAACTGGGCGCGAATGAAGAAGTGGCCCGTCAGGCCGGCTTCCTGCATGATCTTGGCAAGGCGATGGATCATAACCAGGAAGGCACGCACGCTTTGTTGGGTGCAGAATTTGCCAAACGATATGGCGTAGCTGCCATTGTGGTCAACGCTATCGCCGCGCACCATCATGAGGTTGAGCAGGAAAGCGTGGAAGCGGTCATTGCCGAATTGGCGGATGCCATTTCCGGGGCGCGCCCCGGCGCCCGCCGCGAGGACCTGGAAGCCGATATTAAACGCATCCGTACCCTTGAGGATATGGCCACCGCCTTCAAAGGCGTCTCGCAAGCCTATGCCATCCAGGCCGGGCGTGAAGTACGCATTATCGTCAAGCCGGAGGAGATCGATGACCTGGAGGCAACCCGCCTGGCACGCGACATCGCCAAGAAGATCGAGGAAACCATGCAGTATCCCGGCCAGATCCGAGTTACAGTGATCCGCGAGACACGTGCGGTTGATTATGCAAAGTAGGGAATAGCAGGCAAGGTGTTTAGCGGTTGTGTGTATGGGTAATTGACCGGCGAAACAAGCTTCAAATCAGTCGAAGATTGCTTACCTCCGGTAAGCTACGTGATCGGGTTGGAGAGCACCACCCTCGCAAAGACACAAAATCTTTGTTCATAACTCGGGTTAAAACAGAAGTGCAGGCCACCCCTTGGGGTGGCCTGCACTTCTGTATTTATCCTTCTCCTTTGATGATTTTTCAAGCTGGTCGCACTTTTTGTTTTTTGGAAGGATGGGTTACACACCGCTCTTCATTGTATTGAGGGTTACGAGTAGCCTTTCCTTCGGTCGCGCACCGAACCAGCCAACTCAGGGTTATTGTATAAAACTTATCCCAAAAAGGTTAGGAGATGCTATTGGATACCGCACTTGCTTTTTATGGCGTAAAAGGGTTGACAGGGCTGGCCTGGGAGGGCGAGAAAAAGAATATTAATTTTACCGTTGAAACCGTTCGCAGCGCCTTATTGGAACTCGACAAACCCATTTGGGTGATCGAGGAGCAGGGAAACATCGGCCTTGTTACCGGAGGAAAGCCTAGTCTGGCAGACGCAGGGCCGAACGTCTTAGGCCTGGCTCCGGCCTTGCGCATGGACATGCTGGGCGACCCAACCTTTTGCACGACCTACGGCACACGGCACGCCTATTATGCCGGATCTATGGCAAGTGGAATCGCATCGGAAGAACTGGTGATTGCCCTGGGCAAGGCGGGTTGGATGGGCTCATTTGGGGCAGGAGGCGTATCCCCAACACGCATCGAAGCAGCCATCCAGAAGATCAAGGCTGCCCTGCCAGACGGTCCCTATGCTTTCAACTTACTCAATAATCCCAACGAGCCGCCGCTGGAACAGAGGGCGGTCGAGTTGTACTTAAAATACGGCATCCATGTGATCGAGGCGTCCGCTTATCTCGCCATGACCGGCCCTTTGGTGCAATATCGCGTGGCAGGCCTTTCCCAGGGTATGGATGGCAACGTGGTAATAGACAATCGCGTCATTGGCAAACTCTCGCGCCTGGAGATGGCGCAGCGCTTCCTGGAACCCGCGCCAGGCGATATCTTGAGCAAGTTAGTGGCGGATGGGAAGGTCACACCACAACAGGCCGAACTCGCCCAAAGGGTCCCGATGGTTGACGATATCACCGTGGAAGCCGATTCGGGCGGGCATACCGACAACCGTCCCCTGGTATGCATGCTCCCGGCTTTCATCGCATTGCGTGACCAAGTGCAGACGATTCGTCAATATGCCCAGCCGGTGCGGATCGGTGCAGGGGGTGGGATCGGCACACCGGAGGCTGCACTGGCGGCTTTTTCGCTGGGGGCAGCCTATGTAGTTACCGGATCGGTCAACCAGGCCTGCATTGAATCAGGGGCTTCGGAGCATACCCGCAACCTGCTGGCACAGATGGACATGGCGGATGTGGCCATGGCACCTGCTGGGGATATGTTCGAGATGGGTGTGAAAGTGCAGGTGCTCAAGCGGGGCACCATGTTCGCCATGCGCGCCCAAAAGCTGTATGAACTCTATACCCGCTACAATGCCTGGGAGGAAATCCCTGCTCCCGAGCGCGAAAAACTGGAGAAGACAGTCTTCAAGCGTGACTTTGCCTCCATCTGGGCGGATACGGTCAAATTCTTTAACGAACGTGACCCGCGCCAAGTGGAACGCGGGGAAGCCAACCCAAAGGATAAGATGGCACTGGTCTTTCGCTGGTATCTGGGACTTTCATCACGCTGGTCCGTGGCTGGTGAAAAAGGCCGCGAGATGGATTACCAGATTTGGACCGGACCAGCCATGGGGGCGTTCAACCAATGGGTAAAAGGTACATACCTCGAAGATCCCAAAAAACGCAGCGTGGTGGATGTGGCTATACACATCCTGCGGGGCTGCGCAAGCCTGTACCGGGTCCGGTCGTTGGAGATGCAGGGCGTATCTTTCCCGGCGACTTTGCGGCGATATATCCCCACCCAATTCACTCAGTGACAAAAACCAGGCGTAACCGGTTGTCTGAGCGGAATACGTTCGGGGCTTTTTTTCCATCCTGGCTGATTCTGTTATAATGAGAACGCCACTCTGAAGGGTTATATTCCCCTCGGCAGAATCTATTGAAACGGAGATTTAGAATGAAACGCCTTACAAAAATAACCTGGTGCCTGATGGCATTTGCCCTGCTCGTCCTTTCTGCTTGTGGCGGAAGCGCGCCGGCCGCGCCCACCGTTGACACGGCCCCAATCTTTACACAGGCCGCGGCGACCATTTACGCATCTCAAGCGCAGACAGCACAAGCTGTGCCGTCAGCTACCAGCGCCCCTATGTCTACCAGCACCCCCATGGCTTCCCCCACCCCGGAAGCGACCGATACTCCGCTTATTACGGATACTCCCCTGCCCCAGCCATCCAGCACGCCAACGGATACACTTCAAGCTGTGTACATAACCAATAATAATTCAGGTTCAACGGTCTCTGGGGATTCGGGACTGAATCCTAATATGAATGTAACGCTCGTAGGCAACGGCCTCAGTACATACGGAGTAACTATATATGCCAAACAAACACTCATCTTCCGGGCCCAAGTTGAAAACCTTGGCAATGTTCCTTTGGAAGTTGTTGCCAATCTTGACATCCCGGATGGTTGGGGAGAAAGCCAGAACATGTATAGTGATTGCCCCACTACCGCCAACCTGGACTCTAGGAGTACTTGTACGATCTCCTGGTATTTGGTACCTGAGGGCAGTGGACAAGTCTATCTAAGAGTCTACGTGCGTGGTATTTATATAAATTCTGCAGGCAATACGTATCGTATTACTCAGTCACCTGCCTTCGTCGTCAACGTGGAGCCTCCAAAAAGTTAGTACTCAATATCAGCCGGTTTTTTGCCTGGCCGTGTGACTATAAAGGCAATCAGGAGAGGCACATTGTTCGTGCCTCTTCTATTTTGGATTACCCGTCTTTTTTGCGAGGGAAAAAGCTCCTGGCTGGCTATTTCTTTTCGATCTGCTGCTCTATCAACCTGGTAGACTGGATACCTGCCGGCGTGGCAGCGAATCCTGCCAATGTGAGGATGAACTGGCCCTGGCACTGCCACCAAGCCGCCCAAGCCCGGGTGCTGCCAATCTGTTCGCCCACCTGGATCATTCGCCACTTGCCAGGAATATCCTGCGCGTGTTGGATACCATCCAGGCCACTAATTTCCACCGAACGTGTATCCCAACGCAAGCCAACACCCAGCGCTTTCAACATGGATTCCTTCGCACTCCAGATCAAGGTGACCAGGATGGACCGGGTTTCCGCAGGGTAAGCATCCACAAGCCGCCGTTCCGCAGGTGTAAAGTAATCCAAGATGAACGTTTCAGTGCGTGTTTCGATCTTCTCAAGATCAACACCGATCCGCAGGTTCAAACCCGGCGATAGCGCACATAATGCGAAATGGTTGCTGTGGCTTATGGCCAGGCAGCCGGCCGGTTTGGTATCACCAGGCAATTGGATATAAGGAGCTCCCTCCGGGGTGTTACGAATCTCGATTTGATCCAGATGGTAATGACTGTAATTGGGAAGGCTGTGCGCCAAGGCTTTGGCCGTCCAGCGTCCTAGCAGCCATTCATCGCGCCGTTTGGGGAAACGAAAGGTAGATAACTTTTGGAGCTCCAAAAGGGAAAGGTATCCCTGGGTTTCCAGCGGCGCTTGGCTAAAATCAACCTTCATCCAATAAACGGTGTTAGTCATAATGCTTGTTTGGCAGAAGAACGCCCGCAGTTAGCTGCGGGCGTAGTCATTCTTGCGTATCGGTCAGGAGTCTCTCATTAATTCCTGCAAGGGTGTCAACAGGTTCGGTTCTACTGCCCCTGAAATGGGGCTGGTACGATACTCCTTCATCTCCAAGTAGATCCGACCTTCAGAGTCTACCACACGGGCGTCAAAATGGGCCTCTTCGTTCCTAGAATAGACCGGCCTGACTTCGGCGTAGACTGCCGCGCCGTTGACATTTTGCCGGTGCAAGGTGAGCGTTTGGATGGAACGCGGCAGAGCCATGATGCCGGTCTTGCCAATTTCCCAGATACCAGCAGTTTGGAAGCATAACTCCACCAAGGTAGGCGTGCTCAACATGTTATGGTCCTGGCTGGTGATGGCAGGAAGTTTTTTATTCAACTTGCCAATCAGAATATCCCCGGAACGTTGCACTCCTTCCAGCACTTGGAAGGCCGGGCCGTGGAAATATAGGTGGTAAATGTCTTCGGCCTTGACCGTATAGTTGCCATTCCATTTGGGCATATAGAGGCTGATTGCCTGGGTTTCTGTTTCCGGCGGTTTCAGATATACCTTCCCGCTAAAATGTTCGATTTG
The DNA here is from genome assembly GCA_963837875.1 of uncultured Chloroflexia bacterium. GTDB lineage: Bacteria > Chloroflexota > Anaerolineae > Anaerolineales > Villigracilaceae > UBA877. The sequence continues at coordinate 192,158 of CAWIOV010000001.1, read as the reverse complement.
TTTGTTCGCACCTGTTTTAAGAACACGGGATGATTCGAGTGTGACGTAAACGACAAGCCCCAAGCTTTCTCGCATAGCGCGTGCAACCCAGGTAACCCGGCGTGGCGCGTTACCGTAGAACTTAAAAGCGGCCAGGAAGTGGATATCTTCCAGTTTCCCGACCTCGAGCCCACCTTTACTCGAAGCCAGAACTGAACCGATGTGCCTGGCAGCTACGGAGAAGCCCTCGATGCCCATCACGCCTGGCAGAACCGGTAATCCTCTCAAAGTGTGATCGTACAAGAAGGGCTGTATTTTTGGATCGAGTTCGGCCTCCAAGGTCAAACCCTGATTGGGATTGAAGCCGGTTACGTGGCTGAGCATGGTATGCATCGGCTTACAAGCGCGCAAGGCAATATTTGCCTTAATGACATCCAATCCGCCATTCTGGCAACGTGGTTCCAACAGCACCCCCAATGAACCGGCGATAATGGCTTCCCCGTTACCGCCCAATAGTTCAGCGCGCACCATCGGCGCAGCTTGTCCGGGAGGAACCATATCAATACCAGCCTCCTTCATCAGAGCCGGGATGTTGCCACGCGTGGCCATGCCAACTCCACCCCAGGCACTCCAGTCAATGGCAATTGCCTTGATCCCAGGATACTGGTTGCGGATAGCGGAAGCAATTTTGCAGAGCAGATCGTTAGCGGCGCTGTAATCAGTTTGTCCGGAGTTTCCGAAGCGTCCAGAAACAGATGAGAAGAAGACCATTCCGCGTGGCAGGATACCTTTGGATTCCATGGCCTTGAACAGGTTGAAAAAGCCATCGGCTTTGACGGATACGACCTGGCGGAACTCCTGGATGGGTTTCATCTCCAGCTTACGGCTGCGTTCCATCCCGGCGGCGTGCAGGAATATGTCAATATGGCCTTCGGTATCCTTAACCTTCTGGATGGCTTCTCCAACGAGCGCAGCATTGGTAACATCACAGACAAGATAATGCACCTGGCTGCCCAATTGCTTGATAATTCCCAACGTTTGCAGGGTGGTTGCGGCACGTTCGATTCTGAACAAGGCCCCATCCAGCTGCACCGGGGTTGGTTTCTTGCCATCTTTGGTGAGACGTATGAACAATTCGTTTTTTAATCCTGTGCGATCGCTGGCAAGGCGAAGGATATCCGGATCATCCGAAGCAGGCAGTGGCGAGCGGTCAAGCAGGTAGAAGATGCCATGTACGGAGCGTGCCAGGTCTTCGACAATCGGGCGGATGATCCCGCTGGAACCGCCAGAGATCAGGAACACACTACCATCCTCCAAGGTAAAGTTCTTTAGTTCTGGCAAAGGTTGTTCCAGTGTGGCGATACCATAGCGTAGATCATCTTCCCAGCCGACCTCCAACGCGCCAGGGTCCTGCAAGGTCTCTTCGATCAAACGAGAGGCGATAGCGGTCGCGCTGGCGCTGGTTTCGAAATCCACGATCTTAACGAAAGCCTTTTCCCGTTCCCGCGCCACAGCTTTGGCAAAGCCGCTGACGGCGCCACCCAGCGGCGCAGAAGCTCCTTCGGGGGAATAGCCGTGTAATCCGCCCAGGCGCGTGGCACATACGAGGAAGGTTTCTTTAGACAGCACTTTTATGATGGCATATAGGCTGTACAGGCGTTCTTCCAAAGCCGCTTGCCAGTCATTGGCGTTCATCTCGGCTAGTTTTGGTTCGATCTCCAGCGCAGGCAGGAAGTAAACACCCGCGATTGGACCTTCTGCGAGCCAGGCACTTAACTTGGCACTAATTACCTCGGAGGCAAGTTTTGCGCTTAGGCGCAGCACATTCACTTTGCGGGACGTGAGTTTCCGGGCAAGTACATCGGCGATTTTGGCTTGGCTTTCTACCACGAGCACCCGCTGGCCTTCGCCCAGTTCCACACCGGTCGGGATACACAAATCCAGGCGCGGACGCAGAGATGGTGCGGGGACACGCCGCACAATGCTGGTTTGGACCTCCGCTATGGCCAAGCCGGATGTAACAACCGGCAAGGGAACCGGCGCAGTAACCTGGTCGGCAGCATCCCGGCTCGCCTTGAGCTCCACTTCCACGAAAGCCAGCAGTTTGGCGAGCGTGTTGTAATCGGAAAGACGCAAATCTTCTCGCCGCGGAATATCAAAATGTTCGCGGATGGAAGCGAATAGCTCAGCTTGTTTGACGGTGTCAATGCCCAAGTCGGCTTCCAAATCCAGGTCAAGGTCAAGTACTTCGGTGGGGTAGCCAGTCTTCTCACTGACCGCCGATAAAACATAGGCTTTGATTTCGTCGTACCTGATATCGGAACTGGCCAGTATACCGCTCGACTCAGCGGATACATGTGGCTTAACAGTTCCTACGGCGACCGGGATATCAGGCTTGCTTTTTGTTTTCTGATAGGCACCTGGCTCCAAGGATTCCTCTATAAACCGAATCACTTTGGCAAGCGTGTTGTAATCCGATAAGCGCAAGTCTTCACGCCGGGCAATCCCATATTTAGCGCGTATGGCAGCAAACAACTCAGCCTGCTTGACAGTATCTACGCCCAGGTCCGCTTCGAGATCGAGATCCAGCTCGAGTACTTCGGTTGGGTAGCCAGTCTTCTCACTGACCGAGGAAAGAACATATGTCTTAATATCCGCGACATTAGCAAAAATGGGCACTGCAGAAGCAGTTGCCTGTATAGGTGCGCTGGACAGTCCCATTGGGATGGAAACCGGCGCGACTGCCTGGATCATTGGCTGGGGTAATGGCACTGGCATGGAAGTGGAGCCAAGAGAATCTTTAACAAACGTGATCACTTTGGCAAGCGTATTGTAATTCGATAGACGCAAGTCTTCACGCCGGGCGATGCCGTACTGGCCGCGGATGGATGCAAAGAGTTCAGCCTGCTTTACAGTGTCGACGCCGAGGTCAGCTTCCAGGTCAAGATCCAGATCAAGTACTTCCACCGGGTAACCGGTCTTCTCACTGACAACAGAGAGCACATAGGTTTTGATATCTTCCGTACTAACAACAGGTTGGGATAATGTCCCCGGCGGATTGACTTGGCCGGGGTGGAGAATTGCGGATTGAGGACTTGTTTGTGGAACGTTGACCGAGACGACCGGGATGACATCCTTTAGCTTTGTTGCCCACAAAGTTGGGCCCTGGCCAAATTGCCAGCGGGAAGAGGCCGGTTTTTGGGCCGGTACACCCTGGTTCTTGATGCGGAGAGTCCGCTGGATGGTTTCCAATTCCGTGGTTGTATATCCGGAAACATCCGAGAGCCAACGGTTGTAGATGGTTTTATTCGCCCGCTCGCCCTCGCCGGGGATCTTGCGCAGGAGGGTCATGGCAACCTGGGAGCCGAAACCAGCACCCAGGCGCAGGGAATACTGGATCGGGTATTTGCCGCCACGCGATAGGTTCAGATCGCCCAATTCGGGGTCCGGCTCGAAACCATCCTGAATATGCGCGATAGGGGGGACAATGCCGTACTCAAGCGCCTTTACGGCCACCACATCTTCCACACCCACGCCCATGGTATGGCCGGTGAAACCCTTGGTGTTGGCGATGATAACCTGGTTGGCCTGCTCGCCGAACGCGCTGCGCAGGGCATGGATCTCGGCGGCTGCGCTACCGCCACGGGCGGGTGTATAGGTTTCGTGCGAGACGAACATAGTTTCGGCGGCGATCTGGCTACGGGAGATGCCGAAACGCCGTTCAGCAGTCCGGAGGAGCGTCTCCATCACCTGGCTAACGTGATTCACGTTCAGGCGAGTGCCGTGGTAGGCGCTGTTGGCTATATTGGAAGAAAGCACTTCACAGATTGCACGCATGCCGCGTTCCCGCACGGCATCTTCCGACTCAACCACCAGAGCAGCAGCGCCCATGCCAATGATCATGCCGTTGCGGCGACGGTCAAAAGGCAGGGCAGCCATGCGCAGGTTGCCTTCTGGAGTGGCAGCGCCGCTGGCCATCAGCGAGGTGCCGATCCATTGTGAGAGGCTACCGCTGATGACATCGTCCCCGGCGACAATAACCACGCGCCGCGCACGTCCAAGGCGGATCCAATCCTCAGCAATGGCTATGGCCTGAGTGGTGGAAGCGCAAGCGGCATTGACGTGCGTATTGGGGCCACGCGCTCCAATATACTCGGCGAACTGCGAGTGGCCCATCGTCAAGACCCGGAAGATGTAGCGCCGGTCGAAGTGGTAATCGAGACGGGCAGCTTCAGCCTCCAGTTCGGCAATGCGTTTTTCGAAAGAAGCTTTCAGGTCTGTTTGTTGCGCCGGAATCAGACTGGCCATGTGGCGCAGTTCCTCAATCTGCTTAACAACCATCTGGCTTTGATAGTACTTGTCGGCTTCGTCAGCCATGCGATCGAGACCCGGGAAGGCCGAGGCAAAAATGATACCTGTTTCATCGGCCATGGATTCGGGCAGTTTCCAGCGATCCGGCAGGGAGGAACCTGTGCTGGTCTGCTTGTAAGCCATAACAAGCGGAATGCCAGCATCCCGCAGGGCTTCAATCCCGGCAGCTATTGCCAGTTGGGTGGAAATGTCAATCGCTTCCAAGCGATCCTGCGGAATCCCAAACTCGCTCGCCGGGTCGAACGTGCCGCGCTGGCCGGCGAGTTTGAGTGTCAGTTCCATATCGTCAATCGTCTGCATGATCGCCCCGGCTTCGCTCTTGACCAGGCGAGTGGGGTGTTTATCGAGCATACCCTGACGGGTTTCGATAGACAACGGCTCAATGCGCATTTCCCCGTTCAGGATATCAAGAATATTATGATCATCGAAAACGTGCTTACCGCGCCCGGGCAAGCCCAAGCCAGCTCCACTGATAACAACCGAACCAGTCAGTGGCAGCCGACCTTCCATACTAGCTCCTTGTGGGGTGGTTGCCAGTTCTACTTCTATACCAGGGATTGCGATTTGAAAGGGAGCATTATCGGCGATAGGTACAGTCTGGTTTACTGTAATAACCGGCGCTGACGGAACTTCGCCAGGCATCTCCTCGGCGAAGCCATTCACACCCGCGGCATATAACCGGCCCAAGGCTTCGTTGATGCTGGGAATGTCGCCCTTGCGGGGATGGTTGGTGGAAAGCACGATAATATCTTTATGTTCTTTTAGAATATCTGTTACCAGTCCGCTCAAGACGCGTTTTGGGCCTACCTCGACGAAGATGCGAGCGCCCTTTTCGTACAATGCGGTGACGCCCTGCACGAACTGGACCGGCGAAGCCACTTGGGCAGCTAGGATATCGAGAATTTCCTCACGACTGGTGGGATAGGGCTTGCCATTTATGTTAGCAATGATCGGTATTTTCGGTGCCTGCACATTCATGCGGGCAATAACCTTGCGCAGTGGCTGGCTGGCCGGGGCAACAATTCTGGTATGGAAAGCGTGCGAGACCGGGATTTTGACGGCTTGCATGTCTTCCGCCAGGAAAGCCGAAATTGCAGCCTCCACCGAAGCAGTAGCCCCTCCAATGACGCATTGTACCGGGCTGTTGATATTGGCAATAACAACGTAGCCCTGGATGGTTTTCAGGATACGTTCCACCTCGGCCAACGGTGCCGAGACAGCCGCCATGCAGCCGTTGTCATCGGCGGCTACTTTGGCCATTTCCTGTCCACGCGCGCTGACCACTTGCAAGGCCTCGGTGAGGTTCAAGACTTCGGATGCCACCAGGGCGGCATACTCTCCCAAACTGTGTCCGATAACCATATCGGGCTTGAATCCGTATTTTGCCAGTACCCGCAGCAGCGAGACGTGTACTGCAAGCAGAGCCGGTTGGGTGATTTCAGTGCTGCGCAGTTTCAACTCTGCCTGGATGATAGCGTCATCCTTCCCATCCACAAAAACATAACTTGAGATAGATCGGCCTAGAATGGGAGTCATGACCGTGTCGGCTTCCCGGAACGTCTCGGCCACCAATGGCTCGATCACGCGCAGGTCGCGCAGCATGTTGACATATTGCGAGCCTTGTCCGGGAAACAGGAAGGCTACCTTGCCAGGCCGCCCGCTGCCGCGGTAGATACCCTGCATACCCGGAGACTGCCAGCCAGCGGGAGCATCGGTCTCGATGGCTTTGAGCGCCTTTTCCAGGCGTGGTATGAATTCTTTCAAGTTTTCGTAATCAATTACGAGCCGTTCAGGCTGGCTCAATTGGGCGGGGGTTGGGCAAATGCTCTCCGGGAGATGGCCGAGTTTGGCTTGGTGGAGGATTTTAGCGAGCGACTCGCTCAGCTCTGCGGCGGACCCTGCGCCCAGGAATAGCAACCCACGGTAGGGTTTGATGTCCACGGGAACCGGTTGGGTCGGAATAGTCTGGGCAATGGTCCGCAAGTCTGCACCAGGGAAGAGGGTAGATTCTTTTGTCAGTACCCCTGGCACATATTCTTCCAAAATAACATGAAAATTGGTTCCACCAAAGCCAAAGGCGCTGACGCCAGCCCGTCGCACCTCACCAGAGAGAACTTCCCAAGGATGTGCCTGGGTGTTGACATAGAAAGGAGATCGCAAAAAATCTATCCTTGAATTGGGCCGGTCGAAGTTGGCTGAAGGAGGCAAAATGTGATCGTTCAGTGCCAGGGTTGCTTTGAGCATACCAGCCGCACCAGCCGCGCTTTTGAGGTGCCCGAAATTAGATTTGACAGAGCCGAGCGCCACACTGCCCGGCTTTAGGTCATACTGCCCGAAAATGACATTGAGGCTGGCCACTTCAGCCAAATCGCCAACAGGCGTGGAAGTACCATGTCCTTCGATCAGGCCGATGCTGGAGGGTGGAATAGCCGCGTTCTTCCAGGCACGCTGGATGGCACGTTGCTGGCCGAGAGGGTTGGGTGCAGTGATCCCTTTGCCCTTGCCATCACTGCTGCCTCCGATGGCACGAATGACAGCATAAACTTTATCGCCGTCGCGCTCGGCATCCACCAGGCGCTTGAGCAGGAAAATGGCCGCACCTTCGCCCATCACAAAGCCATTGGCACCCTCTGCGTAAGGGCGGGAACCATCCGGACTGAGCGCACCAATCTTGCTAAACTTAACGAAGGATTCGACGCCCATGTTACGATCCACACCGCCAGTCAGGACCGCGTCGAATTGGCCAAAGCGCAATCCATCAACAGCGCTCTGTAATGCTGCCAAGGAAGACGCGCAAGCAGCGTCAGTTACGAAGTTTGGACCGGTAAAATTGAAGACATTCGCTACCCGTCCGGCGATAATGTTTGAAAGTTCGCCCGGCATAGTATCTTCGGTAATTGCAGAGATCCTTGATTGAACCCCGGCAGTCAGCCCGGCCACCAGTGCAGTCTGCACCTCCGGCGAAAGAGCTTGAAAGGCTACTGAGGCAGATAAAGAATCAATATATTCTGGCAGATGTATTCGGATTGTAGAAAGATAATGCCTTTCACCACCCATTGCGTTGCCTAGTATTACAGCAACACGCTCGGGGTCCAGAAACCGGGAAGGGTACCCATAGTCTTTCAGCGCCTGGTAACAGGCGGAAATCGCCCATTGTTGGGCCTCGTCAATCTGTCCTTGTATGCGGGGTGGGATAGCAATTCCCATCTTAGTAGGCTCAAAGATGAAGTCGCGCACCCAGCCGCCAATCTTGCTGTAGGTTTTATCCAGGGCCGATGGGTCGGGATTATAAAAGAGTTCCGCCTTCCAACGGTCGGAGGTTACGTCGGTGATAGAATACCGACCGGCCTGAATGTTCTTCCAAAATGTATGCACGTCAGGCGCATCCGGTAGGATGGCACCTACGCCGACAATAGCAATGGCTGTAGTTTCAATCATAGTGCTCCTCTTTGGCGAATAACCTATAATGAATCCGAAAATTATAAAAGTATCCATTTTGAGTGCGGGGACTAAAAATACGAACTCCTCCGGAATTTTCGGATAGGATCTGATGAATTTCACTCAAACTGTACCAAAAAAGCTCCCTTTTCTACCTGGACACCAGGCTGTACCGTTACTTTGGCGACTTTGCCTGCACGCGGAGAACGCAACTGCATCTGCATTTTCATGGACTCGAGTACCACCAGGGTCTGGCCCTTATCTACCGTATCGCCCACATGGACAGGCACATCCACCACCAACCCGTGCATAGGCGCAACCAGGGAGGCAGTATTGCCATCTTCCTCCGCCTTAAGATGTTTTTTCACACGCGCTGTGATCTGTGTGACGATCCGGCGCCCGCCTAACATGAACATTTGGTAAGTGTCGGCTTCCTGGTTGCTCAAAAAGACTTCGGTAGCCTGTTTGCCGCGATGCAATACATGCAAACCATTGCGATTCAACGACAACACCCTGGCATCCACTTTCTCACCGTTGACTGTGCAATGGTCACCGGAGATGCTTACCTGATAGATACGATCCTCAATTGTGACAGTATAGAGAGACATGGTTTTCTCCTCTGTGTGCTACTCCTTTACATTCCCAGGAAAAAGCAGGAGGGGCTGGTATTTACTTATTCATCTGTTCTTTCCATGCAACCATCTGCCAAGCGCTTCCCTGAGAGGTTGCCGTTACGATATTAGCATTACGCTGCTGATGGGCAAATAATGCAGCGGCCCAAGCCAAGTCACGTTCCAATCCTGGCTCAGTGCTTTGAGGTAAAGGTTGGAAAGTTTCCAAGTAGGTAGTGGTTACATCGCCGCTGAGGAATTTCGGGCTTTCAATGATCTGCAGGATAAAATCAATGTCAGTGCTCAGACCGCCAATTTGGTACTCATGCAAGGCACGCCGCAAACGTTGTATGGCGATTGCACGGTTCTCACCCCATACAATCACCTTTGCGACCAGAGAATCGTACTCCGTGCCAACATTCATGCCCTGGTAAAGGGCCGAGTCGATCCGCACACCAAGACCGCCCGGTTCTTTCAGGTAAAGCACCTGCCCAGTGGAAGGCAGGAAGCCAGCCTGACTATCCTCGGCAAGGATGCGCGCTTCGATGGCTGCGCCGCGCGGTATGATCTCTTCCGGGAAGAAACGCATCGGTTCTCCCAGTGCGAGCATGATCTGCTCCTTGACAATGTCCACACCTGTAACCATTTCTGTCACCGGATGCTCCACCTGGATGCGAGGGTTAACTTCAATAAAATAGAAGCGGTTTTTCTTGTCCAGCAAGAACTCGACCGTCCCGAGACTGCGATATTTCAATGCTTTCCCCAACCTGAGCGCGGCTTCGTGTACCTGATGGCGTAGCCCTGAGGAGAGACCGTTGGCTGGGGCCTCTTCGATCAACTTCTGGCGCCGGCGCTGGATGGAACATTCGCGCTCGCCCAAGCAGATAACCTTCCCCTCGCCATTACCCAGGATTTGCACCTCGATGTGGCGTGCTTGCTGGACAAGCGATTCCAGAAAGACGGTATCATCGTTGAAAGCTGCCTTGGCTTCCCGGCGAGCTGCATCGATCATGGCGGGCAATTCGGCCGGAGAGAGTGCCAGGCGAATCCCGCGCCCGCCGCCGCCAGCGGCCGCTTTAACTAGCACCGGGTATTGAACTTTTTCGGCCATATCAAGTGAAAGCTCGGCCGGCAACGGTTCATCCGTCCCAGCAATGACAGGCAGGCCGGCTTGACGTGAAAACTTTCGGGCGGCCAATTTGTCGCCCATCATGGCAACCGTTTCGGGGCGTGGTCCGATGAAGGTGAGCCCTTGTTCCTCCACACACTGCGCAAAATAGGCATTCTCAGCTAGAAATCCGTACCCTGGGTGGATAGCGGTCGCGCCGCTCTGGCGGGCGGCTTCCAGAATAGATGGAATATCCAGGTATTTTTGTTTTTCCCCAATCGCAATTGCTTCATCCGCATAGCGTACATGCAAGGCAAATTCATCCACATTCGTGAAGATTGCTACGGAAGGCAAACCCATCTCCCGGCAGGCGCGCAAAACTCGAACAGCGATTTCTCCCCGGTTGGCAACCAGTACTTTCATTTTTTTCATATCAGCTATCTAAAGCGGGATATTCCCATGCTTGCGGGAAGGCGTGGTCTGGCGCTTCTCACGCAGAGTTTCCAGGGCACGGGTGATGCGGGCACGACTCTCGGACGGATCAATCACATCGTCCAAGTAACCGCGGCTGGCTGCGATCAGTGGGGTGGCAAATTCAGCCCGATAATTCTCGATCAACCGCTCGCGTTCTACAGCCGGGTTCTCCGCTGCCCCAATATCTTTGGAAAAGACAATGCTGACGGCCCCTTCCGGTCCCATCACGGCGATCTCAGCGCTGGCCCAGGCCAGATTATAGTCCCCACCCAAGTGCTTGGAACCCATGACGATATAAGCGCCACCGTAGGCCTTGCGAAGGATCAGCGTGACTTTTGCAACGGTCGCTTCGGAATAGGCATAGGCCAATTTGGCCCCATGACGAATCACGCCGCCGTATTCCTGGTCCGTACCGGGTAGGAATCCGGGAGTATCCACCAGCGTAACCAACGGGATATGGAAAGCATCGCAAAAGCGGATAAAGCGCGCACCTTTGTCGGAAGAGTTGATATCCAGTACACCTGCCAAGTGCAGCGGCTGATTTGCAACGATCCCAACCGGGTACCCCTCCATGTGGGCGAAACCAATTACCAAATTGGCGGCGTATTCGCTCTGGACTTCCAAAAATTCCCGATCATCCACCATTGCTTCAATCACACTGCGGACATCATAAGGCTGTTGCGAATCAGCCGGTACTATCTGGGCCAATTCCGGGAGGGCCCGCTGGGGATCATCGTTGGTGGGTTGATAGGGAGGCGGGGTTAAGTTATTGGCTGGCAGGAAGGACAGTAACCAACGTACGTTAGAGAGCAAGGTCTCCTCGTCCGGGGCGGTAAAATGGGCAACACCGCTCTGCTCGCGGTGGATGGCAGCACCACCCAACTGGTCAAAGGTAACCTCCTGGTGTGTGACGGCCTTAACCACTTCCGGCCCGGTGATGAACATGTGAGCTGTTTTTTCGACCATGAAAATGAAATCGGTAATGGCGGGCGAGTAGACCGCGCCACCGGCGCAGGGACCAAGGATTACAGAGATTTGTGGCACCACGCCTGAAGACTGAACGTTGCGGTAAAAGATCTGTCCATACCCGGCCAGGGCTTCCACGCCTTCCTGGATGCGTGCCCCGCCCGAATCATTCAGGCCGATGATCGGTGCGCCGTTCTGGCGGGCCAGATCCAGCAGGTTGGCAATTTTCATCCCGTGAGCTTCCCCCACTGAGCCGCCCATAATGGTGAAGTCTTGGGCAAAGATATAAACCACCCGTCCATCCACCTTGCCCCAGCCAGTCACCACGCCGTCGGTATAAGGGTGGCTTTTTTCCATCCCGAACCCGCTGGCACGGTGGGTAACGAACATGCCAATTTCCTGGAAAGTACCAGGATCAATCAACAAATCGATGCGCTCACGCGCCGTCAGCTTGTTCTTGGTATGCTGCGCAGCAATACGCGTATCCCCTCCGCCCAAGCTGGCTTCCGTACGGATTTTTTCTAAGGAATCGATCCTATTTTCCATATATTTGTTTTTGCCTCAAAGACTTTGTACCTGGTTATTCCATTTACCAATACGAAACTACCAGTTGCAGCTTGTACAACTGTTCAATCCATAGTGTCTTCGGACTTAGCAATGTCAGGGTTTTTCGATGTGCTCTTTTACATAACTTTGCTTAAAAGGGCATCTTGTCTGTACATATTTATTAATATCTCTTGATGTAAAACACTCTTTTATGGGCGCGGTTACGGCTGTGAATTATTTCACCAATGCCCAACCCGCAGGCGTGACAAACCCAGCGGCTACCAATTTGATTGCGTCTCCGATGAGAAAAGGAAGCAATCCTCCTACTATTGCCCGCTGGATTCCAAGGAAAACGCTCAGCCAGGCAACTCCAAAAAGATAAATAACAATCTCACCAGCCAAAAAAGCCAGCAGAGCACTGGGAATACGCCGGTCCATACCGCGCGCTGCCAACATGCCTACCAAGCCGGCTGCAATGACGAACCCGACCAGGTAGCCGCCGGTTGGTCCGAGCAAATAGGCCAGGCCGCGCGCTCCACCCGCAAAAAAAGGTAGGCCCATTATGCCCAGGGCGAGATAGAGTAACAAGCTGGCAATACCACGGCGAGTTCCAAACACGGCCCCCACCAGCAGGACGGCGAAAGTTTGGCCGGTGATTGGGACAGGAGTAAATGGGAGTGGTATTCTGATCTGAGCCATTCCGGCTACGAACAGGCTTCCACCGATAACCAAAAGGATGTCACGTACGCGGCTATCCAGGCGTGGCAGGCTACGATTGAGCAGGGTTGGAGCAAGATGGGTATACATGGTTTAAGTCTCCTTGAGGACGGAATGATCGTCCTTGTGCCATATAACCCTGATATGGTCTTATTCGTTACGGTTGGTATTGGTAAATGGAGCAATCCTATAAAAATCTCTGGAAAAGCCGAGAAACCGCTCTGTCTGTGGCGGTCTCCCGATAATTTCATTTGGGGAATCGTTTTGCGATCAAGGCAAGTTCGTTAAAATTTCTTATTCTTGCATTCATCACACGGACATAAAGCCCGCAGATATCGCCACTGGTAAATTCCAGAATCATGCCCATCCTCCCAGACCAGCGTAATAGCGTATGAGCCAACCGGGGCAATCGCCTTCAGGCGAGTGGTGGAAGAATCGGAAACGGGCGTTTCAAACACAGCCGGGTTGGGAATATCGCCCATCTGAGCGTGCCCGCCGCGGCATTCAGCGCATGGGCAGCCTGCCCGCAACAAGGAAAACGAATACCAGCTGGCATGTCCATCATCCCAGAGAACTGTTAATTCTTTTTTCTCGCGATTGGCAGTGATTGAGGTGGGTTTCATAGCGCAACATTAGGGAGAAGGAATTACCTTAAGATAATCTTGTGCAGCCCAACCCGCACGCGTCTCATCGTACGAAGCAGTAAGATACCACCATATATAGCCATCGGCCTGTTCCGGGCCTTTCGTCACTAAAAAAACCTCTGAATCAAATGCCGAGAAAAAATCCGCGCTCAGGCTCGGTTGCGTGTGGATGCGCAGCCCCAGGCCCCCGGTGCTGGGCTGGACATACACGCCAATAGCAACCTGGCCAGGTGCTGGAGTGGAAGATGGCGCCGGAGTGGGTGGGAAGGGCGTTAATGTAGGAGCCAGAGGAAGCGGCGTGGATGTTGGTGCGGGGATAATGGTTAGCACAGGGGTGGCTGCTGCCAGAGCCGGGTTTGAGGCAGCCGAGGGGCGCAATGCCAGGATATATGTCAAACTGCCGCAAAGCAACACCCCGGCAATTATAACCATCGCAATCAGTACTCTGCCGTTGAGAATATTTTTCATCCTACACCGCTCCCAAGTTTATTGAGGGGAGGTCTTTTCGCTTTGTTATAGGCCAACAGTTGGATTGTAAGTAAGCAGTGAATCGGCCATGCCTTTATTATAAATGATGGAGCATAAAAGTGCCGTGTTATAATTCCAACAGGTAATTCATGAAAGAACCTCGCTTGCTCAACAATCGCTATCTTATCCTTGAACAGCTCGGAAAAGGCGGCATGGCCATTGTATATCGTGCCCGCGATACCATGCTAGAGCGCTCGGTGGCGGTAAAAGTCCTGCGCGATGACTATTCGCGCGACCCGGCATTCCTGGATCGGTTCCGCCAGGAAGCCAAAGCGTCCGCCAATCTGTCTCATCCGAACATTGTTACGGTCCATGACTTCGGGCTGGACAAAGGACAATTATTTATCGTTATGGAATACGTCCCAGGCACGGATCTAAAAACGCTCATCAAGCAGCGCGGCCGGTTTTCTCCCGAGGAGGCTTTGCCGCTACTCACCCAGGCTTGTGCAGGCATCGGATATGCTCACCGTGCTGGGTTGGTACACTGCGATGTAAAGCCGCAAAATATGTTAGTCACACCGGATATGCGTCTCAAAGTCACTGACTTCGGCATTGCCCGTGCGCTGTCTACCATTCACCCTGAGGAGCAGAGCGACATAATCTGGGGTTCACCGCAATATTTCTCTCCCGAACAGGCATCTGGTGCAGCGCCTTCCCCCGCTTCAGATGTGTATTCGTTGGGTGTCATTATGTATGAAACGCTGACCGGTTCCCTGCCTTTCCACGCCGATACCGCCGCTGAACTGGCCCGCCTGCACATCGAAGCCGAACCGGTGCCAGTCGCCGAGTTGCTACCGAATATTCCTCCGGCGCTTGAACAGATCCTGGCAAAAGTTCTATCGAAAGAACCTTCCCAGCGTTACCGTACAGCGGATCAGCTTGGTCGCGTCTTGCTGAATTTCGGTAACACCAAATCTTCTCCGGTACTTACCCTGACCCCTGAAACCTTCCCTGCAACCACACCCATTCCGAACAGCCCCGTGCCTGCTCCAGCCATCAGCCCTGAGATTGACTGGATTTCGGTTGGCCTGGGACTGGTTGCGCTTGTGGCAGTCTTGGGACTAGTTCCGTTCTGGCTATGGGTTTATTTCGTGTATAATCCGCCCATCCGGTGAAACGGTTTTACAAAGCAAAATGTCAAAACGCTTCTTGATCGCCCCATCCATCCTATCGGCAGATTTTACCCGCCTAGGCGAACAAATTGCAGAAGCCGAAGCGGCCGGAGCGAACTGGATCCATGTGGATGTCATGGATGGACATTTTGTGCCCAACCTGACGATGGGCCCATTCATCGTAGAAGCCTGCCGCCGGGTCACAAAATTGCCGCTTAATGTTCATCTGATGGTTGAACACCCGGAGAGCCTGCTGGAAGCATTTGCAAAAGCTGGAGCCAGCCATCTGATCGTACATGTGGAAGCCTGCCCGGAGATTGTCAACACCTTGAAGATGATCAAGGGTTTTGGTTGTAAGGCCGGCGTAACGCTTAACCCGGATACACCCGCCAGAAGTCTCGAAGCTGCCTTGCCATTGGCAGACATCGTCCTGGTGCTGACTGTCCATCCCGGTTATTCAGGTCAGGAATTCATCAGCGAGCAAGTGCCGAAGATTGCTGAAGTACGCCGCAGATTGGATGAAATTGGTTCGCCTGCCTGGCTGGAGGTAGATGGCGGCATCTCGGCTCAGACCATTTTCCAAGTCTGGGAAGCCGGGGCAGATGTCTTTGTTGCCGCGAAGGCTATTTTTAAACACCCGAACGGTATCGCGGCAGGTATCCAAGCGTTGAAGAGCGTAATAGCAACGTAGTGTTTATAAAACAAAAATCACGGCTTGCGCCGTGACCTTGTTTCAGCAGATTAAAAACTGATTACGCTGTTTTTGCCAAGGTGCGGATGCACTTGGTGCACAATGTCTTTCGCACTTTCCGACCATTTTCAATGATTGTCACCTTTTGCAGGTTGGGATTGAATGGACGATTGGTTGTCCGTTTGGAGAATGAGACAGCGTGACCAAAGGTTGTGGACTTACCACAATGAGCGCATTTTGCCATTTTTTTAATTTCCTTTCTAACCGAATAATACCAGCCTATCTTGGACAGGCGGCGTATTCTACCATGAATCGCACCCTTGTACAAGTCAAGTGTTAAGTCTGTTAATAAACAGAGGAAAAACTATGGGCGAAGAAACGACTACTTTGGGCACCATTTCCATTTCGCCAAGTGCCCTGGCAACCATTGCCTACCATGCCACCTTGACATCCTATGGCGTAGTGGGGTTGGCTCCCAAAAATCTGGCTGAAGGCCTGGCGATGACCATCACACACGAGCCGGCGCGCGGCGTTTCTGTGAACTATAATGGGGAAGAGATAAATATTGATGTTCATATCATCATTGAATATGGCACCCGGATTACATCAGTGGCCGATAGTGTAGCCGACGCGGTGCGCTATCAAGTGGAGAAGGCGCTGGGTATGCCGATCCACCACGTTAATGTACATATTCAAGGTCTGCGCATCAGTAATTCCGATTAATTTGAGGAGAATTTATTAGTATGAATCCGGATGTTCAAGCGCGGCTGGAGCGTCTAAAATCCACGCCGATTGACGGGCAGACCCTTAAGAAACTGGTTGAAGCGGGGCTAACTTGGTTGAGGGCCAATCAGCAGGTAGTTAACTTGCTCAATGTTTTTCCTGTTCCTGATGGCGACACTGGCACGAACATGGTTCTGACCATGCAGTCGGCCTACAACGAGATTGACAAACTCGGCTATCATAGCGTCGGCCAGATGGCTGCGGCTGTGTCCCAAGGGGCATTGATGGGAGCTCGCGGAAATTCGGGCGTCATACTTTCCCAATTATGGCGCGGCTTTGCACGCGCTCTTCACAATCAGGAAATTCTGGATGGTCCGGCCCTGGTGCGGGCTTTTGCAGAAGGGCGAGATACTGCTTATAAAGGCGTTGTCCGGCCGGTGGAAGGGACCATTTTGACCGTTGCCAAGGATGCCGCGACGGCGGCAGAAGACGCGCTGCGTGAGACGGATGATCCTTTCGAAATACTGGCGCGCGTTGTCCAGGCAGCTGGTGATTCAGTGGAACGAACCCCGGATCTGCTCCCGGTCCTCAAGCAAGCTGGTGTGGTCGACTCGGGTGGCAAGGGCTTCTTTTTTATCCTGGAAGGAATGCTGCGTTACACCAACGGCGAGCCGCTGGATACGCCTATTGCAACTGTCCGGCCACTCTCGTCCATGAATCTGAATAATGTTATGGAGGATATAGAGCCAGGCCAGGATTTTGAAGTGGTAGTGGATTTTGTGCCTGCCAAGGAACTTAATCTGCGGAATTTTTATGCTGAACTGGAAACAATGGGGACATCCATCCAGGTGGGCGAGGGGGAAGGTATGTACCGGATGCATATCCATGTTCCGAATGAGAATCGCAACAAACCGGTTGATTACATTATGGGGCTAGGTACCATTACCAAGGTCGCGATGGAAAACCTGGTAGCCCAAATGGAAGAGATTGGCAAAAAATCCGCCTTGAGTCGCATCGAACTGGCCACCGTCGAGCCGGGTCAGATTGCAGTGGTTTCCGTTTCGCCGGGACGAGGTATTTCACGCGTCTTCGCCAGCCTGGGGGTGGCAGGCATTGTTGAGGGGGGCCAGACGATGAATCCATCCATAAAGGATATCCTGGATGCCTTTGAGAACCTGCCGACTGATAAAATCATCATTCTGCCCAATAACAAGAACATTATCCTGGCAGCACAACAGGCCAAGGAAGTAACTGTCAAGAAAGTATATATTATTCCCAGCCGGAGCATCCCGCAGGGCCTGGCAGCCATGATGCACTTGAACCCGGATGGGGATGTGGAAGCGGTGGCTGCCAGGATGAGCAAATCCATTGATGATGTGACAACCATTGAAATCACGACCGCCACGCGATCGGTGGATATAGATGGCGTCTCTGTAGAGCAAGGGCAGGTTATCGCGT
This sequence comes from uncultured Chloroflexia bacterium, assembly GCA_963837875.1. Taxonomy (GTDB): domain Bacteria; phylum Chloroflexota; class Anaerolineae; order Anaerolineales; family Villigracilaceae; genus UBA877. Next base: position 174,792 of record CAWIOV010000001.1, on the reverse strand, counting down.
TGGTGGACGGAAAACTGGCTGTTTCAGCAGTTTCGGTGGAGGCGGCCTGCCTGGGCGCGTTGGAAAAAGCCGGAACTGCAGACCGCGAACTAATCACGCTCTTTTATGGTGTGGATCTGTCGGCAACTGAAGCCAATCGTATTGTGGATCTGGTACGTGCGGCATATCCTGCACAGGAAATCGAATTACAGGATGGCGGCCAACCGCATTACCAGTTTATCATTTCAGTAGAATGAACGAGCATTTGGCAGGATGGTTAGTATCCTGCCGAACAGCCAACCTATGCCCAACGTCTGCATCCTCACTGACAGCACAGTCCAGTTCACGCGGTCCAATTTCCCCGGGCATGAGCGTGTGTACATTATTCCGTCCAGTCTCCAAAATGTCATCCGGCCAGAAGGCGAGTTTCTGTCAAGTTGTATTTCTGCCCAAAAGCAGTTAATACCTCCCTCCCCGCAGAAATTCATCCAGTGGTATGCCAGATTGAGCCACGTATATGACTCGATCCTTGTGCTCACGCTTTCCGCTCAGCTTAATCCCACCATGCTGAATGCTCTGGGGGCTGCGGACCAATATAATAGGCTGCCTGGGAATTACCGGGATGAGGAAGTAAACTTGAGGCGTTGGGCAGGCGAAGTCCGCCCAACGCCGCATACATCCCCCCATATCCAGGCGATTCCCAATGAACCCTATAATAATTCTGCACCAGTGGAAGTGATCGATTCACAGACAACCTCCAGCGGATTGGGGATGCTTGTCCAAATAGCAGCCAGCGCAGCATCAGAGGGGGCAACGCTGAAGGAGATCGACCAACGGTTGCGGGCCAACATTCCACGCATCTACATGCTATTGTGTATCCCGGAACTGACATACTTGGCAAATTCCGGCCAAATGAATTTTGCCCAGGCATTAGTTGGCGAGATGACAGGGATGTTGCCCATTTTTACCTTTGAGGAAGGGCGGCTGGTACCGATGGAAAAGGCGCGCACCCCGCGCCACTTGTTCGAGGTTTTTCAGGAATTTATGAGTGAGTTCGAAGCCCCATCCCAGGTTGCCCTGATACGCAGCTTAGGACGCAGCAGCATGCAAAACAACCCAATCCGCCAGTTTGTTAACGATACTTTTCCTGAGGCGTTCTTCAGCGAGCACACAATCCAGCCGCACCTCGCAGCGCTGTTCGGCCCACATAGTGTCGGGTTGGTTGTTTTGGACTCTACGGATTAGTGGCGGAAAATGAAAATAGGGCTTGTCACAGATAGCACCTCAGACATACCCATTTATCTGGCTGAACAATATGGCATCGAGGTTGTTCCGGCATTGGTCAATATTAAGGGGAAGAGTTATAAGGACGGATTGGAAATCAGCCGGGAAGAGTTCTATACCCGCCTGCCAAGCCTGATACCCCTGCCGACCACTTCAAGCCCCTCGGTCGGCGTGTTTCAGGAACGTTACGAGAAATTACTCCACGCCGGAGCAGAGTCCATCATGTCCATCCATCCTCCGAACGGGTTGAGCGGTATTTTCAACGCCGCCCGGTTGGCGGCGCAGGAATTCGGCCAACGTGTCCAAGTGTTGGACAGCGGACAACTCAGCCTAGGCCTGGGTTATCAGGTTATCCTGGCTGCGGAAGCAGCCACACAAGGGGCCATTCAGGAGGAAGTGCTGGCTCTAGTGAAAAGCGTGCGCAGTCGCGTGCGGCTAACAGCCCTGCTGGACACCATCGAATACGTCCGGCGCAGCGGGCGTGTTTCTTGGGCAACCGCCATGATCGGCGAAGTGCTGCACCTGCAACCTTTGGTTGAACTGCGCTATGGCATGGTCTACCGACTTGGACACGCACGCACCCGCACACAGGGTATCGAGCGGCTGATCGAAACGCTCAATTCCTGCGGAACCTTGGAGCGGCTAGCCGTGCTCCACACCAATGCCGAATTGGCCGCGGGGCAACTGCTGGATATGGTCAGGTCAAAAGTGGCGGTTCCCCCTTTGATGGTCAATGTCACTACTGCAATTGGAACGCACGTTGGCCCGAATGGACTAGGCTTCGCGGTGGTGCCGGTCTTATAAGAACATTTCAGTCCAAGTAATACGTCATCCTTTGTAAACCGATTGACGGGTCAAGATATTGCACCCGCACACCTGCCGGAACGCTCAAACTGATGGGCGCATAGTTCAAGATGGCTTTTATGCCCGCCTCCGCCAGTTGGATGGCCACTGACTGGGCCACCGCCGCCGGAACGCACAGCATAGCGACCTTGATCCCGGCTTCCCGAATAGCTTTCCCCATCTCGCTTGTATCCTGAACAACGAATTCACCCACCTGTTCACCAACCTTGGATGGGTCATTGTCGAAGACCATCGCCACACGGAAACCACGGTCACTAAAGCCCTGGTAGCGAGCCAAGGCATGACCCATATCACCCATGCCAACCAATGCCACTTCCCAGACGCGCTCCACTTGCAGGATTTCTCTCAGTTTACCAACCAGAAAAGCAATATCATAACCGGTGCCCTGTTTGCCGAACCCTCCGAATTGCGAAAGATCCTTGCGGATTTGTGCAGCCGAGATGCCCACCTGCTCGCCCAATTCCTGCGAAGAGGTGGTTCGTTGGTTCAGCGCCTGCATACGGCGGAGGGCGCGCAGGTAAACCGGGAGTCTACTGACGATAATATCGGGAATTTCTTGCTTTTTCATAGCCTGCTCCCAAACATAATTTTCTTAACAAACTTTACCATAAACGGCTCGATTGTGCAATTCTTCATTTATAAATTATCTGTACGCTAAAGTTTCCAATCCCCTGGACGGTAACGACCGACAGAGGGAACGGGAGATAATTTCCCTGCGGGTACTCCAGATTTGGATCTTCAGACAAGCCTGTAAAAGGCAGCGCGGAGATAAAACCCTGAGCGGAAAGGAGCGCGTTGGTGGTAGCCTCGACAGAACCCCTGCCAGCCAAGTTCCAAGTCCAGGAATGGGGCGTGAGGGCGGCCTGATAATGGGTCGGGCCAAAATAGAACGCCTGCGGTTCCAAAGCCAGCGGGATGCGGGTGCCCAGCGTGCCCTTCGCGGAACCTTGATAATCCACTTCGATGCCCGATGCCTCCAGCCGGTAGGTTTAACACGGCTGCCATCCGGGCTGGTGAAGGTAATCGCGCCGGCATGCGGGGTGGGGGTGTAATCCATCCAAGTATCCATATCGTCTGTAAATGCGCCAGGAATAACACTCGGATCAGCCGCCTCACCGTTCTGCGGTTCCCATTCAGACGGATCGCTTAATCCGACCGCAAACTGCGAGGATGGCCCGACCAATTGATGCGGACCAGATGCATCGAGATAGAAGAATTGTGTCAACCGGGCTCCGTCAGGCTCCAGAACGGCGAAAAAAGTCCGGTTCGCCAGGATACATTCGAGCTGGCCATCGGCTTTCAAATCATGCGTACAATCAGCCCGGGGAGCCGGTTTTTTTGCCCAGTTGGCGGCTGCCAGGAGTTCACCCACCTGACCAAGATAGGTGCTACGGAGGGCCTGCAACTGCGTATCCGCGCCGGGGGCGGTAAGGGTCAGGTACGCCTGCCAGGCAGAGCGTGTGGCAATATTATCGGGGGCGGCCTGCAAAGCCTTCAACCAGGGATGCGCCGTTGTCCCAGGCAGGGAAGCTGCCGGGTAGGCGCGGGTGGGGAAAGTCAATAGATCCTGGCCTGTAAGAGGTTGGATCCACGGGTGAGCGGCAATCCATGCAAAAGTGGGGTAAGCCATATCCGCTTCTCCCCAGGTGGAATTTGGCAGGCTGCCACCCAACACCACCAGGGTAGCCGGGTCTGGAGAAAGGGCGGCTGTGAAAAGGGTACGGCGCACATCCAGCGCTGGGCCATCGGCGGTGGCTTCGGCAACCTCAGCAGATGGAAGGGGAATGAGACGTGTCCCAGCGGAGCTTGCCAGATGGGTATTATCCGAGAGCGGCATGAAGCGGGCGGGGTACCCCGCCAAGACGGAAGGGTTGGACGAAAGAGTGTAAACGAATTGGCTGGAGGGCAGGCCAAACCCGACTGCGGCACGACGGCTGGACGCCAAGGCGACATCCGCCGGTTCGCCATAAACCACATCCGGCAGGATGAGCAATCCGCCCGTGATCATATATTTAATTTCGGGAATATCCCCCATGAAGCTCAAAGCAGCCAGGCTGGCAGGATTCTTAAGGTCGAGCAGAGCAACCGGGATGTCAGACTTTCCGGCGGCATCGAGTACATATTTAAGGCCATGACGCCCGCCAAGCGGACCAGTATGCGCCCCATCCCAGCGGCGTAAGGCCTGGGCAGGCGTAGTAACCGGAAAGGCATCCGAGAAGGCCACCAAGAGATGGGCACGTTGCGCCGGCGGTTGGGCATCCGAACGGACATTTAGGATCTGGTCCGCCAACGCAGGCGGGGTAGTTGTGTATGTGAACACATTCAAGCGGTAGTGCGCGCCGATGAAGGCCCGGTTCAGGCTAACCGTAACCGTATCCAGCCCAAAATCCTGGATAACACGCGGCCAGATATCCGGCTGGCCGGCGCTGATCCCGGTGGTCTGGACCTGGCCGGTGGAGGCAAGATCAATCGTTAAAGGATTGTGGGAGAAATTCCGGTCATCCCACAAAACAAGTTTAAGGCTGTAGTCATCACCGGGGTTAATATCCAGCAGATCGACGCGGATATCGACGGTCAGGTCAGTGGTACGGGTATAGACTGCCAGGATATCAGTGGCAGGGCTGGGAGCGTCCAGCGAGCCGAGGGCGCGCAGATCGGTGTACACCCAGGGTGGGTTGAACGGCAAGGCGGCGCAGGAGGCAGTGCCCAGAAGCAGGAGGGCCATTCCGAGCAGGCAGCCGACGGACAGGCGCAGGCGGGAGGTTTTCTTCATAGCCCTATTGTATATTAAACCGGGGGAAGATGGTGATTGGGTAAGAATGGAGAAGGGAAGCGGTACAAGTAAGGAGTAACGGGCACAGGGGTGAAAAAGCCGTTTTTTCGGGTTTCGCGCGCGCATTGGTACAAAACAACGAGGAACAATTCCCGGGGCGGACGGAATTTCGGGGCAAAGTGGGAGGAAGGATAAGGAAATTGGCTTTTTTATGCAGAATTTGGCTTATTTTTAGAGGAAAGTGGGACGGGAACTGCGGTTTAATCGGTTATACGAAGTGTTTGTCTAGAATTGATCCTCGGGAATCGGGGTAAAAAATGGCAGTTTTGATGTGTTTTTGGGCAAAAAAAATGCGTTTTTATCAATCCCCCCATCTCCAAACCGCGGGAAGGGGAAAGACCGAAGGCGAGCTGTTCGGAAATCACCGGGATGAGGCTGCAAACCGGGTGTGTATTTAGCAGTGTATAATGAAATGTGCTCGGAGACCAGCGGATGAGCAGACCAAGGAAATCTAGCAGTAAGAAAACCGAACAAGGCGAGTCCTTTGAGGAGCGCATTGGCATGCTCTTTGAAGAGCTTTCGTTGGCAATCCAATGGCAACGGCCTTCCATATTGCTGGCCTCCTATGAATCAGAAGAAGTGCGCGGCAAGGCGGAACTGGCGCTGGAAAAACGCCTGGCAGAGATCGGCCAAAAAATAGTGTCCTTTCCGGTGGATGAAGAGCATTTCGATATTGCGCGGCTGCTTTCCCATGACCCGCAGCGGGAGCAGGCGGTTTATTCCGTCACCGGCCTGTCACGGGGGGGCGGGAAAGCGGGGGCAAACGCGTACCGCGCCCTGAATATACGCCGGGAATATTTTGTGGATTACGCCATCCGGGCCATACTCTGGCTGACAAGGGAAGAAGCAATCGAACTATCCCAGCAGGCCCCGGATTTCTGGGCCTTCAGGCACCGGGTGGTGGATTTCAATGGCAAATAATATCTCAATAAACGGATGTGAGCGGGGTATGGGCTTGGTCATTTATACCATGTCATGAAGCGCGCCCGCGATGCTATAATGGAGTCTGAAGTCAGAGGTCGGGAGACTTCGGACCACGCTAGCTATTTTTAGATCAGATTTCTTCGGGAAGGGCTCTGCACATGCAAACCGGTATCGTTGTACCACTCATTACAGTAATCGTATCAGCCATCGGAACAGCTGTAATCATTACCGGATCAATCCAGCGAAAGTGGAAATTCCAGGGGGCCCCCAGCCTGATTATTTTTACATGTGCGGTGATGATTTGGGCCTGCGCGGACCTGCTCCTGTATAAGACAAAAACGGGGGGACAGCTCTGGCTGGCGTTGAGCACTTTGAGCGCAACCATTACTGCAACGGCCATCCTGACATTCACGCTGGCTTATACCGGCCACAGAGAATGGGTCAACAAGTGGGTATTCATCGTACTGGGGCTGGAACCCCTGGCAACACAGGTATTGTTCTGGAACAGCCACTGGCATACCTATTTCGATACCGGTTTTATCGTCAGAGACAAAGGAATTTTTTTGGTTTCCAGCCCCTGGTACTGGATCAACGCGGCCTATTCGGATGGTTTGATGATCTTTGCGCTGATCCTGTTATCCGGGACATTTTTCCACAAACCAAAGCGCTATCTGCTCCATTACATTCCGGTAATCATTGCAATCCTTATCCCGATCATCGCGACAATGATAAACCTGGCTGAAGTCCCGTTGATCAGCCCAGAATTGCCGATGATCTCTTTTGCCATTACGGGTATTTTGCTCATTTACGGTTTCCACCGGTTCAATTTACTGGATATTGCCCCGATCGCCCATGAAATGGTGCTCGAAAGTATGGGCGATGGCTGGATCGTATTGGATGCAAATGACCGGATCGTGGATCTAAACCGGGCCGCCGAGACATTCCTGGAAATTTCACGCGAAAAAATCTTTGGCCAACCGGCGGAAACCATCTTGCCGAATTGGCTCAAGCTGGACCAGGTACCGACTGACCGTGAATTGGAAACCAGAGCAAGCATAAAATTGCAAGGCAAGGTGTCCTACCTTAGCGTGCGCATCCTTCCCTTGATACGCCCTCCGGAAAAGCCGATCGGCAGGCTGCTTTTATGGCGCGATATCACCGAAGGCAAAAAGTTGGATAATGCCCGGCAGCGCGCCAGGGAAGAAATGTTCGTGTTCCTGCACACCATCTCCGATATCGCTTTCCATACCACAACACTGAACGAATTTTTGACAGAGTCCATTTCCCAGATCGTATATTTCTTTCACAGCCAAGCCGGCCTGGTCTACCTACTGGAAGACACTTCGAAGCGGAGCGCGCCCAAGATCAGTTTGGCAGCGCACCACGGAATCGGGCGCAAAGAGGTTGAGTACCTGGCCGTCTCGCCAGAAGTAGCCAGGATCGTGACACAAATCATCCAAGCGGATGAACTGTTCTATGTCCCGGATATCAGCACAGATCCACGCTTTCCAGTTCCCTTGCAACCAGCGGGCATCAAGTGCCTGTTGATGCTGCCATTAAAGACCGGAGAAGATGTCTTGGGGGTGATCGGCCTGGCATGCCGGGAGAAAACACTTGCATTTGGAAAGGAAGAGATCACCCGCCTCAGCATTGTTGCCGAAGAACTGGCCTCGTTCATCCGAAACGACCGCATCCGCCAGGAGGCGATCGCGCAAGAGGAGCGCCTGAGCCTGGTGCGGGATCTGCATGATTCCATCGCACAAAAACTCTACAGCCTGGTGAGCTTAACCGAAGCCGCCCAAGCCAGCCTGGAAACCGGCACCCCCGTGCAGGCAACTGACATTTCCCGGATCGGCGAGCGCGCCCGACAGGCATTGAAGGAGATGCGGCTGTTCCTTTACCAAATGAAGCCCGTGGAACTGGAAAGCAAGGGGCTTGTGTTGGCTCTGAACGAACGGTTGGCGGCGGTGGAAGGCCGAGCCAATATAAAAGCGCGGGTGTTGGTGGATGAAAACATCCAATTGTCCATCGAAAAAGAAGCCATCTTATATAATATCGCTGTGGAAGCATTAAATAACGTTATCAAGCACACGGATGCCAGATCAGTAACAGTACTATTGAAGCGGCGAAAAACTTCTGTTATACTTGAGGTGGTGGATGACGGCTGCGGCTTCGATCCCAAGACTGCCGATAAAGGCGGCATGGGATTAAAGATCATGCAGGAACGGGTAAACAAAGTGGATGGGAAAGTAACCATCCGGTCAGCCCCGGGAAAAGGAACCAAAATAATTGCCAGTGTGGGTGAAAACAAAGTCCCGCCAGTGATTTTGACCAAGAGAAGCAATGAAAAAAATTCGTTTACTTATAGTAGATGACCAGACAGTAGTGCGGGAAGGATTGGCTGCCATCCTGGCCAATTATTCAGACATTGAAGTGACCGGCCAAGCAGGGGATGGGTTGCAGGCAGTGGAAATGGTCAAACAGGACAAGGTGGATGTTGTGCTGCTTGATATGGTCATGCCTAACCAAGATGGACTTGCCACCATTCCGAAGATCAGGGAAATCGCGCCGAACGTACACATCCTGGTTGTAACCGGCTTCGATGATAACGACCGGGTTTACCAGGCAATCAAGGCCGGGGCTTTGGGTTATATCCTTAAGGATGCCACACGCGAACAATTGTTACAGGCCATCCGGGACGTGGCGCAGGGCAGGGCCTCCCTGCAGCCTTCCATTGCGATCAGACTGATCCAGGATATCAATAATCCGCCCGAACTGCTCTATACCGCTGATCCCCTGACCCCACGTGAATTGGATACCATCCGCTTGATCGCGCGCGGCCTGAGCAACCAGGAAATTGCCAATAAACTGGTCGTTGACGAACGGACCATTGCGAAGTATGTCAGCAGCATCCTGGAGAAACTGCATCTTGCCAACCGCACGCAGGCGGCATTGTACGCTTTACGCAAGGGGATCACCGGATTGGAGGAGCAGGAAAGGTAGGGAGCGGGCGCAGAAAGGGGCATTCCAAAAAGGATTGCGCAGTGTTTTCAGAGTACGGATGAAGAGTGAAGGGGGTAACCTAATAATAGTGTCGAGTAGGGGGCAGGCAAAATGGCATGATTCGTTGTACAATGATAGCAGGGTGCCGGCGCGCCTCAGTGTGAGGTGCGCGCACCCGTCAAAAGGTGGCATATGGGAACAAAAGATGCACCGGCGGGCGGAGCAAGGTGGAGAGTGGCCCAGCAATGGCAGTACGCTCACGGTCTTTTTACCGGTGAAATAAAATGAATCCCATCCTATCGCCGTACGTGCTCATCATGCTGGTAGCAGCCGTGATCTGCGCGTTCATTGCCGGATATGTCTGGCTGCGCTACCGGCAAAACTCCGAGACGATCCCGTTGACCCTGATGCTGGCAGGGATCATCGAATGGATCGTCGCGACCGCTTTGGGCATGCTGGACCAGAACCTTGCCCATAAAATGCTGTGGGCAAAGATCGAATATATTGGCGTTGTCAGCGTGCCTTTGCTGGTATTGGCATACGTGCTGAACCATTCCGGTACGCCCCAGCGCTTGACCGGAAAACGCCTGGCCTGGCTGGCGGTGATACCGGCGGTGACCCTGATATTGGCCTGGACAAATGGAAACCACGGGTTGATCTGGGCCGAGTACGTTCCTTACCTGCAAAATGGATTGGCGTATTCTGAAAAAACGTACGGCCCGGTCTTTTGGATCTATTGGGGATACAGCTACCTGCTCCTGCTGGCTGCCACGGTTTTGATCATCCGTTCCGCGCTGGCATCGAAACGAATCTTCCGCTGGCAGAACAGCATGGTTGCGATCGGGATCCTGGCGCCGTGGGCTGCCAATATCCTGTACGTGCTGCACGTTAATCTAACCCGGAACCTGGACCTGACCCCACTGGCTTTCGGCATTACCGGCATCCTACTGGCAACCGGCATGTTCCAATGGGGCTTATTCAATATCAAGCCCATCGCACATGCAGCCGTGATCGCGGGCATGGCGGATGGGTTAATCGTCCTCGACAACCAGGACCGCATCGTGGAGGGTAACCCGGCCGCCCAGGCCATCCTTGGCCCCGAGGAGCAGGAGTTGGTCGGCAAGCGATTGGAACAGCTCATTGCCGGACGGGTGCTGTTGGGCGAACGCACCCGCTGGATTACGCAAAAGGGAAATGAAATCAAACTGCCGCACGGCGGTGAGATCCGGGATTATGAGCTGGATAGTTCCTCTTTTTCCAACCGGGAGGGTCTGCCGGAGGGCAGGATCGTCTTCCTGCACGACGTGACTGAACGGAAACGCCTGGAGGAAAGAGTACGGAAAGCGGAGCACAAGCAGGCCGATCAAAAGATCCGGCGGCTCAACCGGTACCTGCGGGCGATCAGCGAAGCAAACGAGATCATTGTGCGCGCTGAAGAGGAGGCCAGCCTGCTCATCGGGGTATGCCGGTGTATTGTCGAGGTGGGCGGATACCAATTCGCCTGGGTGGGATTTGCGGAACAGGACGAAGCCAAAAGCGTGCGCCCGGCGGCTTGTTATGGGGTGGAAGAAAGTTACCTGGAAAGCTTGCACATTAGTTGGGAGGATAACGAGCGCGGCGCCGGCCCAACCGGCACGGCCATCCGGAGCGGGAAGACCGCCATTGCGCAAAATTTGCTGTACCAACCGGACTATGAACCGTGGCGGGAGCAGGCCATCCAGCACGGTTATGCCGCCTCGATCGCCATCCCGCTGCTCTCGGAAGGGCAGCCCCTGGGCGCGCTGAATATATACGCAAGCCAGCCGGAGGTATTCGATCCGGACGAAGTTAAATTGCTGGAAGAACTAGGCAATGACCTGGCTTACGGAGTGCGGGCCCTGCGGACCCAGACGGCGCACGAACTGGCCGAGCAGGCGCTGCGCGCCAGCGAGGATAAATTCAAGCACGTGTTCGATTATTCGGTCAGCGGAATGTCTCTCACCCGGATTTCAGGCGAGATGGAGGTGAACCAGACCCTGTGTGACATGCTGGGCTATACGCGCGAGGAATTCCTCCAGAGGAGATGGCCAGAGATCACGCATCCCGAGGATGTGGAATTAACCCAAAATTTAATCAACACGCTCCTTTCCGGTGAAAAAGAGGCGGTGCGCGTCACCAAGAGATTCATTCATAAGAATGGCTCGGTTGTGTGGGGCGATATAGGAACCACCTTACGGCGGGATGAGAACGGCCAGCCGCTGTACTTGATGACCACCATCAATGACGTCACCGAGGCCAAGCAGGCGGAGGAAAAACTCATCCAGGTGGCGCGCGAGTAGCAAACCACCTTTGACGCCGCCAATGACGCAATCTGGCTGCTCGACCAAGAACAGCGCGTGGCGCGCTCCAACAAGGCGGCGGAGCAGATCTTCCACACCCCAAACCATGCGTATATCGGCAGGCACTGCTGGGAGATCGTGCACTGCACGTCGGGACCGATCCCGGAATGTCCGCTCATCCGGGCAAGGAGCAGCCTTCAGCGGGAAAGCATGGAACTGCGGATCGGCGAGGGTTGGTTCAGCGTCAGTGCGGACCCGATCCTGGATGCGAACGGCCAATATAGCGGCGCAGTACATATCGTGAGCGACATCACCGAACGCAAGCGGGCCGAAGAGAAATTGCGGAATTACAACACCCGCCTGGAGGCGGACGTGGCCGAACGCACGCGCGCCTTGAGCGAGGCGCAGGAGAAGCTTGTCCGGCAGGAGAAGCTGGCCGTGCTGGGGCAACTGGCGGGCGGGGTGGGGCACGAACTGCGTAACCCGCTGGCCGCGATCAACAATGCGGTCTACTACCTGAAAATGGTCCAGCCAGAAGCGGACGAAAAGGTCAAGCAATACCACGGCTTGATCGAACACGAGGTGCACACCGCCGAGAAGATCATCACCGACCTGCTGGACTTTGCACGCGTGAAATCCGTAGAGCGGGAGCAAGTGGCGGTGCGCGAACTGGTGAAGCGCGTGCTGGAGCGTTTCCCTGTGCCAGAATCCATTACAACGGTGCTCGATCTGCCGGCTAACCTGCCGCGGGTATTCGTTGACCAGGCGCAAATGGAGCAGGTGCTGGGGAACCTGACCACGAATGCCTGCCAGGCGATGCGGGAGGGGGGAACTTTATCCATTATCAGTGAGCAGGCATCAGTGGAACAGGGACAGTGGGTCCTGATCCGGGTGAAAGATACGGGATTGGGTATTACGCCCGAGCATATGCAGAAGCTGTTCGAGCCGCTTTTCACCACCAAGCCCAGGGGCATCGGGTTGGGGCTGGCGGTCAGCAAGAAGCTGGCCGAGGCGAACGGGGGGCGGATCGAGGTGGAGAGTGAACCTGGAAAAGGAAGTACATTCACGGTATATTTGCCAGTGAAAGAATATTGATGTCATTGCGAGGAGCGTTCTGTGCGACGAAGCAATCCCAGCATCGAGGGGATTGCTTAACCTATCGGGAATGCTACGCGATCGCCGGACCCCAAAAAATCAACGGGGCAGGCAAGCACCAGCTCGCACGGGAGCCTGCGGCACAGTTCATACAATGACAGTTAAAAGGAGGTTGTATGCCCACGATGCAAGAGCAAGCTGCACACGCCATCCGGGAGAGGCAGGCTGAACTGGCGGAAGCGATCGTGGCCCGCCAGTATGCCCGCCAGGCAGAGGTGTGGGAGCCACTCGGCAACCCGGGACGCGCCAAAAGCGTACGCGATGAAGGCTATCACCTGACCTACTTGAGCGAAGCCCTGGCGGCCGGGGACACAGCGCTCTTCAACGAATATCTGGCCTGGGCCAAGGTGCTCTTCGCCGGGTTGAAATTCCGGGAAGATGTGCTGGCAGTCACTCTGGAAACCACCCGCCAGGTGCTGGAGGAAAAATTGCCGGCGGAAAGCCGGCAAGCCGCCCTGGAATACCTGGATAGGGGCTTGCAGAGCCTAGCCGGTGCGCCCGCCCGACTGGAGAGTTATATCGAGGCGGATGCCCCGCTGGCCAGGCTGGCGCGGCGTTACCTGGAGGCGCTCCTGCAGGGTGAGCGCGCCTCTGCCAGCCAGATGATCCTGGAAGCGGCCCGGCAAGGCACGCCCATCAAGGATATTTACCTGCACGTTTTCCAGCGCAGCCAGCGTGAGATCGGACGGCTGTGGCAGACCAACCAGATCGGCGTGGCGCAGGAGCATTTCTGCACGGCGGCGACGCAGTTGGTCATGTCGCAGCTTTACCCGTATATTTTCGCATCCGAAAGGAAAGGCCGGCGGATGGTGGCCACCTGCGTGGGCGGCGAACTGCACGAGATCGGGGCACGCATGGTGGCGGATTTCTTCGAAATGGACGGCTGGGATACCTATTTCCTGGGCGCGAACACGCCCATGGAGAGCGTCCTGCGGACCGTCGCCGAACGGCAGGCGGATGTGCTGGCCATTTCGGCCACGATGACATTCCACATTAGCAAAGTAAGCGAGCTGATCGCCGGACTGCGGAGCGCCGGGCTGGAAGGCCGCACCAAGGTGCTGGCAGGCGGCTATCCGTTCAATATCGCCCCGGAGCTGTGGAAGACGGTCGGGGCGGATGGCTATGCAAGCGACGCCCAGCAGGCCCTGGCTGTGGCAGAAAGATTGATCAGATGAATGAGAAGCACGCGCACGGCCTGGCTTTGCTGTGCGATGCGCAAGGCCTGATCCAGCAGGTGCTGCGCAACGATCTCGACCTGGCAGAGGCCCTGCCAGGCCAGACTTTCTTCCGGATCGTGGATAGCGCCAGCCGCGCCAAGGCTTTAAACTTTCTGACCGAGGTCAAGGCGCAGGGAGCGCTGCTGGATTGGGAAATGAACGTTCCCGGCAGGAATGGCGTGGTCACCCTGCACTTTGCGGCCGGACAGGCCGGCGACCTGCTGCTGATCACCGCCAGCACCAACGGCACATTGGCAGCGCGCCTTTACGAAGATATGCTCCGCATCAACAATGAGCAGATGGACATGCTTCGCCTGGCTCTGAAAGACAACGCCGGGACATCCCGAAGAGAGCCAGACTTGAGCCAGTACGATGAAATCAGCCGCCTGAATAATGAGCTGGTGTCCATGCAGCGCGAACTGGCGCGAAAAAATGCCGAGCTGGCGCGCCTGAACGAATTGAAGAACCAGTTCCTGGGCATGGCTGCGCACGACCTGCGCAACCCACTGCAAGGCATCCTGTCTTACAGCGATTTCCTGCTGGATGAGCTGGCCGGGGAGCTGAGCGCCGAGCATAAAGAATTCCTGACCGCCATCCGTGACCAGAGCCAGTTCATGGCACGCCTGGTCAACGACCTGCTGGACGTGGCCGCGATCGAATCGGGCAAACTTCAGCTTGATCTTAGCCCAACCGACCTGGTGCACCTGACACAGGCGAACCTTTCGCGCAACCGGATGATCTCTGCCCGCAAAGCCATCGCGCTCGACCTGGAAGCGGCGCCCATCCCGGCGCTCCTGTTGGATGCCGCCAAGATCGAACAGGTGCTGGACAACCTGGTGACCAATGCAATCAAGTTTTCGCCGCCCGGCAGCCGGGTACAGATAAGCCTCCGGGCTGCAGAGACAGAAATCCTGCTTTCCGTCAAAGATGAAGGGCCCGGCATTCCTCCGGATGAACTGGAGACCCTTTTCAAACCATTCCAGCGCACCAGCGTCAAAAGCAGTGGCGGCGAGAAGAGCACCGGGCTGGGGCTGGTCATCGTCAAGCGCATCGTCGAAGGACATGGCGGGCGCATCCGGGTGGAAAGCCAGGTGGGCGCGGGGAGCACGTTTAGCGTATATTTACCGGTGACGGCATGAAAAAGACTTTTAACATGCAGGACACGAAGGGAAAAACCATGGCGATTTTGAGCGCCCGCATCCTTGTCACCGACGATGAGCCGCTTTCCCTGAAGGCGATGGAGCACCTGCTGCGGACGAACGGCTACGAAGTCTTTACGGCCGCCAACGCAGAAGAGACTTTCCGCTTGGTGGAAGCGCAGCACCCCGACCTGGTCCTGCTGGACGTTATGCTGCCGGACATTAAAGGCACGGAGGTCTGCCGCCGCATCAAGGCCGACCCGCAAACGAACGGCATATTTGTGATCCTGCTTTCGGGAATACGCACCGGGAGCGATGACCAGGCCGAGGGGATGGAGGGCGGCGCGGATGGGTATATTGCCCGCCCGATCGCCAACCGCGAACTGCTGGCGCGCATGCAAGCCTATTTGCGCATCAAGACCGCCGAACAGGCGCTCGAGCGCTATTCCGAGCACCTGGAAGAAATAGTGGCGGAACGCACACGCGCCTTGAGCGAGGCACACGAGAAGCTCGTCCGGCAAGAGAAGCTGGCCGTGCTCGGGCAAATGGCCGGGAGCGTGGGGCACGAACTGCGCAACCCGCTGGCCGCGATCAACAACGCGGTCTACTACCTGAAAATGGTCCAGCCAGAAGCGGACGAAAAGGTCAAGCAATACCACGGCTTGATCGAACACGAGGTGCATACCGCCGAGAAGATCATCACCGACCTGCTGGACTTTGCACGCGTGATAGCCGTGGAGCAGGAACAGGTGGCGGTGCGCGAACTGGTGCGGCGCGCCCTGGAGCGTTTCCCGGTGCCAGAATCCATTACGACGGTGCTCGAACTGCCGGAAGATCTGCCGCCAGTCTTTGTTGACCAAGCGCAAATGGAGCAGGTGTTGGGAAACCTGACCACGAATGCCTGCCAGGCGATGCGGGAGGGGGGAACATTATCCGTTATCAGTGAGCAGGCATCAGTGGACCAGGAACAGTGGGTCCTGATCCGGGTGAAAGATACGGGATGGGGTATTACGCCCGAGAATATGCAGAAGCTGTTCGAGCCGCTTTTCACCACCAAGGCCAGAGGGATCGGGCTGGGGCTGGTGGTCAGCCAGAAGCTGGCCGAGGCGAACGGCGGGCGGATCGAGGTGGAGAGTGAACCTGGAAAGGGAAGTACATTCACGGTATATTTACCGGTGAAAGAATGAGGATGTTATTGAGGAGCGCACTGTGCGACGAAGGAATCCAAGGGAAGAGGGGAAGGTCCCCGCAAGTTGGGGATTGCTTCGGGCGGAAGAGCACCGCCCTAGCAATGACAACAGCACAGAGGATAGTTTATGAGAGACAGGCAATACTGCGTCTACATCATGACCAATGCTCATAATACTGTTTTGTACACTGGTGTGACCAATTGTTTACAGTGGAGAGTTCTTGAACATAAATCCGGTACAGGAAGTAAGTTCGTTAAAAAGTATAATGTCACCAAGCTGGTGTATTTTGACTGTGGCGAGGATGTGAACTTTGCCATTTTACGAGAGAAACAGATCAAGGCAGGTCCGCGAAGGAAGAAAATTGAGTTGGTGAACAGTATGAACCCTGAATGGAAGGATTTGTTTGATGAATTCTTTTAAATATTTATTATCATTGCGAGGAGCGTACTGTGCAACGAAGCAATCACGAGGAAGAGGAGATTGCTTCGGGCGGAAGAGCACCGCCTTCGCAATGACAATATTGCGGAAAATCACCGGATCGCAATGACAATATTAGCGGAAGAACACCGGCTCGCACGGGAGCATGCGGCACATGCATGCAATGACAATATATGAATATCCAAACGATTCTATATTTTATCTGTGTGCTGCTGACTCTCGGGCTGACCGGGTTCCTAGCCGGGTATGCCTGGCGGCGGAAGGCTTTGGCGGGGGCGGGCGCGTATGCCGGGATGGCGCTGGGGGAAAGCCTGCTGGCGCTGGTGGAGATCCTTTCGATGACCAGCCGGACGCCGGCGCAGGCGCAGTTCTGGTTCAACCTGCGCTTCGTTTTCACGGGGATCATACCGGTGCTCTTCCTGATCTTTGCGCTGGAATATTATGGATACCGGGGCTGGCTTTCCAAAACCCTGCTGGGACTGGGCTGCATCATCCCGGCGCTTTCGCAGGTGATCATCTGGGCGCCCGGCTTGCACGGATTGTGGGTGAGACAGGATGTGGGCTTTACCCAGGCCGGGCCCTTCTGGATGAGCGACACGAGCGTGCGCATCCCAGCCGTCTGGTTCCTGGTGCACTCGTTCTACAGCCTGGCGCTGCTGCTGGCCGGGATGGTGGTGATCGTCCTGGCCGCCTGGCGCACGCGGCGGGAAGAGCGCCGGCAGGGACTGCTCCTGGCAGGCGGGGCGTTGATCGTCCTGGTGGCGAGCCTGCTCCCGGTTTTGAACCTGCTCCCGCCGGGAGCCGCCAACCCGTTCATCCCCAGCATCGGAATTGGCACCGGGCTGTATGCCCTGGCAATCTTCCGATTCCAATTCCTGAAGCGCAGCCCCATGCGGGAAAAGACGGTAGCGTTGCCTCGGCCGGAGGCGCGCGAGACTCGTTCCCTGACGCTTTTCATTTTCATATTCATCCTGTTCGCCAGCGGGATCGGCGCGGTCGGCTCCATGTCGTATCAAAATTATGCAGAGCAGTTCCGGGCGCAAGTGGATGGGCAGTTAACCGCCGTAGCAGCATTAAAAGTGAACGAATTGGAAAGCTGGCGCTCCGAACGGCTGGGGGATGCGAATGTTTTTTACCATAATCCCGCATTCGCGGCACTGGTACAAAGCTGCCTGGCTGACCCGGGCGATGGGCAGGCCAGGGCACAGGTACAGGCCTGGCTGGAGGCCGTCCGTACCGGCGAACATTACGAGCGGGTCTTCCTGTTGGATACGCACGGAGTGGAACGGATGGTCTCGCCGGAGCCCGCCGCGCCGGTCAGCACTTACCTATCGGGACAGGCTGTTGCAGCCCTGGGGCTGGGCCAAGTCACATTCACGGATTTCCAGCGGGATGCGCCTGGCAGCCCAATATCCCTATCGCTGCTGGTACCCATTTATGCCGGTGGAACCAGCGGCTCCCCGCTGGGTGTGGTCGTCCTGCAGGTTGACCCGAGCGTATCCTTGTATCCTTTCATCCAAGAGTGGCCCGCCCCGAGCAGCACGGCCGAGACCCTGCTGGTGCGCCGGGATGGGGAGGATGTTCTGTTCCTGAATACCCTGCGGTTCGAGCCAAACACGGCCCTGACCCTGCGAATCCCGCTGACGCAGACGCAGGTGCTGGCGGTGAAAGCCGTGTTGGGGCAGACCGGCATCGTGGAAGGAGTGGATTACCGCGGAGTTCCGGCGATCGGCTACGTAACCGCCGTGCCGGGTTCGCCCTGGTTCCTGGTGGCGCGCATGGATACCGCCGAAGTCTACGCCCCGCTGCAAGCGCACCTGTGGCAGACGGTGCTCTTCCTGGGCGTGCTGGCTCTGGCGGGCGGGGCGGGGCTGCTGCTGGTCTGGCGGCAGCAGCGCGTGCGCTATTACCGCTCCCGGTTCGAGACCGTCGAGGCGCTGCGGAGGACTCAGGAAGAATACCAGGAACTGGTCGAAAACGCCTCGGATGGCATTTTCATCGCGGACGCCAGAGGAAGGTACGTGGAGGTCAACCCGCGCGGCTGCGCCCTGCTGGGATATACGCGCGCGGAAATCCTGGCAAAATCCATGCAGGACCTGGTGGCCCCGGAGGAATTGACCACCAAGCCTTTCCAGTTCGAGGATCTGCAATCCGGCAAAGCCATCATAAGCGAACGCCGGATGATCCACAAGGACGGGCGGCTTGTGCCGGTGGAGATCAGCGCCAAAACCTTGCCGGATGGGCGCCTGCAGGGGATCGTACGCGATATCAGCGAGCGCAAGCAGGCCGAGCAGCAGTTGATCGCCTCGGAGGTGCGCTACCGGTGCCTGTTCGAGGCGGCCCGGGACGGCATTTTGATCCTGGAAGCGGATAGCGGGGTGGTGATGGATGCGAATCCGTTCCTGGTGGAGATGCTGGGGTTCCCACAGGAAGAAATCATCGGAAAACAGCTCTGGGAACTGGGTTTCTTCAAGGATATCGCCGCCAGCCAGGCCAACTTCCTGGAATTGCAGCAAAAGGGATACATCCGCTACGAGAACCTGCCGCTGGAGACGGCGGACGGACGGAAACTGTACGTGGAGTTCGTCAGCAATGTTTACCAGGTGGACCACCACAAGGTGGTACAGTGCAACATCCGCGATATCAGCGGACGTATACAGGCGGAAGAGAGGTTGAAATCCAGCCAGGAACGGGTGCAAGCCCTCAATGAGCTTCAAGGGCGGCTGCTGCAGCCGAACCCGGTCGAGCAAAAGCTCAAACTCGTCACCGAGACCATCGTGCAGGCGCTGGGGGCAGACTTTGCCAGGATCTGGGTGATCAAACCGGGTGACCGCTGTGAGACCGGCTGCATGCATGCGCAAGTGACGGAGGGGCCACACGCCTGCCGCTTCCGGGAGCGCTGCCTGCACCTGGTGAGCAGTTCCGGACGCTATACCCATACAGATGGAAGGGTGCATGGGCGGGTACCTTTCGGCATTTACAAGATCGGCCTGATCGCTTCCGGAGAGATAGCCAGTTTCCTGACCAACGCAGTGACGACCGATGAACGCGTGCACGAGCATGCCTGGGCCAAAGAACTTGGGCTGGTGTCGTTTGCCGGCTACCGGCTGGTTGATCCCAACGGCACTCCCCTGGGCGTGCTGGCGCTTTTCAGCCAAAAAGTCATCTCAGCAGATGAAGATATATTCCTGCAGAGCATTGCACAGGCCACCTCGCAGGTGCTGCTGGCGGCGCACGCAGATGAGGCCCTGCGAGAGAGCGAATTGACCGCCCGAATGCTGCTGGACCTGCCGACCGCCTCCATCATGCTGCTGACGCCGGAGGGGCTGGTGATCGACTGCAATGAAACCCTGGCCCGGCGGTTTGGACAACCCCGAACGGTGCTGCTTGGACGCCACGCGGCGGAGTTTTTCCCGGCGGAGGTGGCCGCGAGACGAAAAAGCCGTTTTGCCGAAGCCGTTGCGACCGGTCAAATGGTGCGCTGGGAAGATTCCAGCGGGGACACCTGGCTGGATAATCTCTTCATCCCAATCGTTGACCAGGCCGGCAAAGTCACCAAAGTGATCGGGTGCGGCTACGATATCAGCGCACAAAAGCGGGCTGAGCAGCAACTGGCCGCCTACAATGAAAAGCTCGAAGAAACGGTGGATGAACGCACGCATGCATTGAAAGAGGCCCAGGAAAAAATGGTGCGGCAGGAACGCCTGGCCACGCTGGGGCAACTGGCCGGCAGTGTGGGGCACGAACTGCGCAACCCGCTGGGAGTCATCTCGAATGCGGTCTATTTCCTGAAGATGACCCAGCCGGAGGCCAACGATACCATCCTAGAATACCTGGATATTATCGATAAAGAGACGCGCATCTCCGACAAGATCGTGACCGACCTGCTGGACTTTACCCGCATCAAATCGGTGGAACGCGAGCCGGCGGACGTCTCCGAGCTGGTGCGCCAGACGCTGGAACGCTACCCGGCGCCGGATCCCATAAAAGTGGTGCTGGATATCCCGGCGGATCTGCCGATGATCTACGCAGACTCGCGCCAAGTAGTGCAGGTGCTGGGCAACCTGGTGACGAATGCCTGCCAGGCGATTGATGATATAGGACAATTGACCCTTTCGGCTAAAGAACAAAGTGGTGGTATGATTAGTATATCTGTCCAAGATACCGGTGCAGGCATTTTACCGGAAAATATGGGCAAACTCTTCGAGCCGCTCTTTACCACCAAACTCAAGGGGATCGGGCTGGGGCTGGCGGTCAGCCAGAAACTGACCGAAGCCAACGGCGGCCGGATCGAGGTGCAGAGCAAGCCGGGAGAGGGGAGCACATTTACTGTGTATTTGCCTGTGTACGTAGGTGGAAAGACAGAGTAGTGAAGGGCGCGCGGGCGTTACTCCGCTGCGCTGCGTAACGCACTACAAACATAATGCAAAAGAGGAAATGTTCAAGTGGAGCAAAAACTTCGCATCCTCGTGGTAGACGACGACCGGCGCATGACGCGCACCCTGGCCGACATTTTATCCATGTCGGGTCACCTGCCGGTGGAGGCCGCTTCCGGCGCAGAGGCGCTCGAACTGGCCCGCAAGCAACCTTTCGACTGCGTTCTGACGGATGTGCGCATGCCGGGGATGGATGGCGTGGAACTGCACCGGCAACTGCGCCAGAGCCTGCCCGGCCTGCCGGTGATGTTGATGACCGCCTACGCCTCCGACGAGATCATCCGCAAGGGGCTGGAGGAGGGCGTGGTGGGAGTCTTCGATAAACCGCTGGATATCAACAGTATGCTGGGGTTCTTCCACTCGCTGGCCAGGCAGCGTTCCATCGTGATCGTGGATGACGACCCGGACTTCTGTAAAACCCTCAGCGATATCCTGCGGCAGCGCGGCTTCAGCACCCTGCAATTCTGCGACCCGCGAGTGGACGTGGAACTACTGGCTTCCGATGCGCAGGTGCTGCTACTGGACATGAAGCTGAACGGCCTGAGCGGGCTGGATGTGCTCAGGGATATCCGGCGGCGTTACCCTGACCTGCCGGTCCTGATGGTAACAGCGTACCGCGAGGAAATGCAGGCGGCCATCCAGGCGGCGCTGGAGATCAACGCGTTCACCTGCCTGTATAAGCCACTGGAAATCCCCATGCTTTTGCAAACCCTGGCGGATTTTCAACTGAAAAGGCTGAGGAAGGTTATTAAGAATAAATAGTGTATAAGTGAGGTGGAAGATGGATGCTCAAAACAAGGACGGAATTTCGACCGGAAAAAACGTTTTCCTCATCATTAACCAACAGATCACCCCGTTGTCCAAAGAGGTGACCCGGCTGGGCCGGCAATTGGACAACGACGTTGTTTTCCAGGAGGTCTCGGTCTCGCGCACCCACGCCGAGATCCGCTGCGAAGACGGCAAATATATCCTGAACGATCTACACTCGACAGCGGGCACTTTTGTCAATAACCGCCGGGTTGAAAAGTGCTTGCTCAATTCAGGGGATTTGATCTCCCTGGCGGGAGTCCAGTTCATGTTCGTGAACAACAACCCGAAGATCGCCACCAATTCCGTTATTGCAACACGGGCTCTGACCCCGGAGCGCCGGGACAAGGCGAATGGAAAATAAACGCAGCATCCTCATCATTGACGATGATGAGGCCTTGCGGATCGGGTTGGCTGCCACCTTGCAGCGCAGGGGCTATGCGGTCACGGCAGCCGGGAACGGGCAAGCCGGGTTGGAAAAGGCGCGTGGATCCAGGCCGGATATTATCTTGTGCGACGTGATGATGCCGCCTCCGGATGGGTTCGAGCTGCGTAGATTGCTGACCCTGGACCCGGCTCTGGCGGATATCCCCTTCATCTTCCTGACCGCCCGCAGCGGGATCGAAGACCGGGTAAGCGGGATCGACAAGGGGGCGGACGATTACATCACCAAGCCTTTCGACCCCAAGGAACTGGTGGCACGCGTGGAAGCCGTGTTCAGACGGGTTGAGATGGAACAGGCACGCGGGCGCGAACAGATGAAAAGCATCTCCGAGCAGGAGATGGAAAAATTCAGGCATGAAATCCTGCAGAATTTCCACCACGAACTGCGCACTCCCCTGACCAACATCCTCCTGTCGCTGGAAGCCGCCATGAAGGAAAAGTTCGACCAACCCGAGGAGCAAGCCCGCTTTATCCGGATGGCGCTCTCGAACGCGGACCGCCTGGAAGCGCTCACGACGGATTTCATCCTGCTGACCAATATTGACCAGGGAGACCTGAATACCGTCCGCCAGCCGATCGACGTGAACCTGCACATCCTGACGCCGGCGTACCGGCGGATGGAGCGCTATCAAAACAAGCATCTCCAACTCATTACGCATGTGGCCCTGCAAGGGGAAATCAGCGCGCCCCGCAAGGAATTCACCCACGCTGTGCTGCACCTGCTCGATAACGCCTTTAAATTCAGCCCGGAGGGCGGCAAGGTAGAGTTATCCATAGCGACGGATACCGCCGGCAATACCACGCTGGGAGTAAGCGACGAAGGCCCGGGCATCCCACCCGAGCTGCGGGAGAAGGTCTTTGAACGATTTTTCCAGCTCAGCCAGGGCAACTCGCGCGAGTACGAAGGCCTGGGGGTGGGCCTGGCGATTGCAAAGGCGGTCATGGAGGAGCTGGGCGGCAGCATCCGCATTGTGGATGCGCCCAAAGGCTGCCGGGTGGGCTTGTATCTGCCGGGGCGCACCTCCAAAGATCCGGCCTATGGATAAAAAAGCGGTTCCGGTCACCACGTCCCTGCCGAACAAGCCACGCGCCGCGCAATCCTTACCGAGCACCAGCATCAAAGTGTGGGGGAAGGATTTCCATTACCGGGCCCTGTTCGAACAGTCGGATGACTGTATCTTTATCATCAGCCTGAGCCTGCGTTACATGGCGGCCAACCCACAGGCCTGCCGTTTATTGGGTTACAAGGAAAGCGAACTGGTTGACAAGCCGGTCAGTGAGGTCCAGGCGCTTGGCCAGGAGACCGTACAGGAGGAAAACTCGAACCTGGTGGAACGGGTGCTGCGGCGAAAAGACGGCAGCCTGGTACCGGTGGAGATCAGCACTTCCATTATTTATGATGAAAAGGGCGAGCCGGCCTATATACAGAGCATTGTAAGGGATATATCCAGGCGCAAGGAAGTGGAGCGGGCCCTGCAGCGGCGCAGCCAGATCATGGCAGCCATCAATACGGCCAGCACACGCCTACTCCAATCCACTCACCTCGAAAATAATATCGGCGGAGTCCTGGAGACGCTCGGCCAGGCCAGCGGAGCGACAACGTGTTTTATCGTCGAAGTCAGACTAACTCCCGGCCCGGCTACTCCTTACGTACTCTTCCAATGGAAAAAAGAAAGCTCCTTCCGGTTGGACATCGCCAAAAGCCTGGCAGCCAGCCTGGAAGCCATCTTAAGCAGCCAGACGGCTCTCTTTTCCACGAACCTGGATATTCCATCGGCCCGCTCCGTGGCAACCGTGCAGATCATCGGGAGGAGCGGTTCGCGCGTATTCCTGGGCCTGTTGTATCCCGAGGATGTGGAGGCCTGGCTGCCCGCCCAAGGCGAGGCGCTCCAAATCGCAGCCAATTTGATCGGAGCGGCCTGGCAGCGCAACCAGCATGAAGAAGCGTTACTGGCGAGCGAGGCCCGCAACCGGACGATCATTAACGCCCTGCCCGACCTAATCATCCGCATGGATGCCAGGGGGAAGATCCTGGATTACAACGCGAGGCCGGACCATCCGCTCTTCCAGCCGCACGATGCCGTGGTTGGAAGGCAGCTTTCCGAGATCTGGCCGAAGGAGATCGCCGGTCAACTCATGGGAGGCAACCGTGAGACGGCCTTTACGGAACCGCATCACCTGAAAGAATTCGAACTGCCCTTAAGTACGCGAACATACGAAGCGCGCCTGGCCCCGATCGCGGCGCAGGAAGCCCTGCTGATCGTACGAGATATCACCGAACAGGCCAAGCTGAATGAGATGAAATCGGATTTCATCAACCGGGCTTCGCATGAACTGCGCATGCCGCTTACAAATGCCATCCTGATGGTGAACCTGATCCAGGAAGGCGGAACACCGGCAGAGCTTAAAGAATATTGGAGTATCCTGGCCAGCGAGCTGGACCGCCAGAAGGTCCTGATCGAGCGCCTGCTGATGGCCGGCCGCCTGGAAGGCCGGGCGGTGAAGCTGGAGAGCGCCCCGATCGACCTGGCGTCCATCCTGGACGAATCCATCCTAGCAGTGAAGTTGTTTGCCAACAAGAAAGCGATCCGCATCCTGGTCTCCATGCCGGCCGGACCGATCATCATACTGGGGGATAAAAGCGGCTTGCAGCAGGTCTTCATCAACCTGATCAATAATGCGGTCAAGTTTTCGCCGCAAAGGACTTCCGTGGAGGTAAACGTATCGGTGGGGGCGCAAGAAGTCCGGGTGGGTATTACAGACCACGGCATGGGGATCCCGGCGGAGGATATCCCGCACTTGTGCGAACGGTTCTTCAGGGGCCGGAACGTCACGATCGCCGAAATTCCCGGCAGTGGCATCGGCTTGTATATTGTCAAATCCATCGTCGAAGAACTGGGCGGGAGTATTAAGGTGGAAAGCGTACTCAGACAGGGTACCACCATGACCGTAACACTGTTGCGCTCACAGACGCGGCCGGGCGACTGATCCGAGACACAGATGGAACAAAAACCTGTGCACATCCTGATCGTAGATGATGACCCCAGCCTGCGGACTACTTTGCACGACATCCTCCTAGCCAAGGGCTTCGCGCCGGTCCAGGCAGCGACGGGATCGGCTGCGCTGGCGCGGGCAGCGGAACAAGACATTGACGTGGCCCTGATCGATCTCCAATTGGAGGATATATCCGGGTTGGATTTGCTGCGCGCCCTAAAGACAAATTCTCCGGGCAGCGAGTGCATCCTACTGACCGGCCACGCTTCGCAGGGTTCGGCCATCGAGGCGATCAACGCCGGGGCGTATGCGTATTTCCAGAAACCCTGCGATGTGGACCAACTGGTCCTGTCCATCCAACGGGCGGGTGAAAAGAAGGCCGCGGAAGAAACCCTGCAAGAAAGTGAAGAGCGCTTTAGAAAGGTGTTCGATAATGGGCCAATGGGCATGGCGCTCTCGGACAAGAGCTATCGCTTTGTTCAGGCGAATCCTTCGTTCTGCCAGATGCTGGGATATAGCGAACAAGAATTGACCAGCCTCTCGTTCAAAGATATCACCCACCCAGACGACCTGGGCGATTCGGTCGAAAAAGTTCAAGAATTGGAAAGAGGGGAAATCCCCATTTATAAAACCGAAAAACGGTACATTTCGAAAAACAAGGCTGTCATCTGGGGGTCTTTGACCCTTTCGAAGATCACCGATAGTGAGGGAAAAATCCTGTTCTATTTGGTGATGATCGAAAATATCACCGAACGCAGGCAGGCGGAAGATGCCCGGCAACAAAGCGAAACCCTGTTCCGGAGCCTGTTCGATCTGTCCCCGGATGCGGTCGTGCTGATTGACCCACATAATCGCAAGATCGCGTGGCCAATCATTGATTGCAATGCGGCTGCCTGCGCCATGAATGGCTATCGCCGAGATGAATTAATCGGGCAGTCCATTGATATTTTGGATGAGAAGCCCGAATCAGAGGCGGAACGAAGCGCTTTTATCAGACGGCTGCGGAAGGCCGGGATTATAAAACGCGAATTCCACCATCGCCATAAGAACGGCAGCATTTTTCCCATTGAAGTTTCTTCGACGCTCATCCAGATCGGGGGGCGCGAACTGCTAATCGGGATTGACCGCGACATCACCGAGCGCAGGCAGGCAGAAGAAGCCTTGCGGGAGAGCGAAGAGCGCTTCCGGGTCATCTTTGAAAAGGCTAACGATGGCATCAATTTCACAAATGCCAACGATGAGTTAATCGCGGTTAATTCGCGCATGTGCGAGATGCTAGGCTACAGCCGCGACGAACTTTTGAAGATGCGGGTTCGAGACTTGCAGGCTCCGGAAGTCAGGGCATCTGGGGATGTGCTCAAAAATGAACTGGCGCTCCATGGCAACGCCTTGTTCGAGGGGCTGGATCTCCATCGCAGCGGACGGCGCATCCCTGTGGAAATCAGTATCGGGCAGATGACATTGCCTTCCGGCGAATTCTATGTCTCCATTGTGCGCGACATCACCGAGCGCAAGCAGGCGGAGGCTGAATTGCACGAAAGCCAGCGGCGCCTGGCAACTTTGATGGGGAACCTGCCCGGCCTGGCATACCGCTGTAAAAACGATCCTGATTGGACCATGGAGTTCATCAGCCAGGGCTGTTATCCTCTAACCGGTTATCAGCCGGCCGACCTGATTGATAATCTCCGGCTATCCTACGCGCAGATGATCCATCCGGATGACCGCCAGATGGTTTGGGATTTGATTCAGGCTGAAATTGAGAAAAAGCAGCCTTATCAACTGGAATACCGCATTATCACATCCAATGGGAAAGAAAAGTGGGTCTGGGAGCAGGGCCAGGGTGTCTATGGGACAGGAGGAGACCTGCTGGCGCTGGAAGGTTTTGTCACCGATATCACCGAGCGCAAGCAGGCGGAGGCCGAATTGCATGCCAGCGAAGAGCGTTACCGCATGTTGGCCGAGAACACAACCGACACCGTCAGCCTGATGGATTTAAACCTGCGGACCACCTACATCAGCCCCTCGGTGACCAGACTACGCGGCTATAGGCTGGATGACCTCAATACCATTCCGCTCGACCAGCAGATGAAACCCGAGTCATTCCTGCGTTTTGTGAAGTTCTTTAACACGGAACTGGCCCCCGAACGGCTGGCGCAGGCCGATCTGCACATCTCTGGCACGCTCGAGCTGGAGTATACCAAGCAGGATGGCAGCACCTTCTGGAGCGAGACCACTTTTTCGCTCATCCGCGCTTCCCGGGGGCAACCGCTGGCCATCCTGGCTTCGGGGCGCGATATCAGCGAGCGCAAAAAGACCCAGGCCACGCTGGAATTGAGCGAAAAGCGCTTCCGCGCCTTGATCGAGAACAATACGGATGCCATCGTCCTGATCGATCCGCGCGGGCGGGTATTATATGAAAGCCCAGCCTATGGCAAGATAACCGGAAGGTTCACCGGCGAGCGCATCGGCCGGAGCAGTTTCGAGTATCTGCACCCGGATGACCGGGGAGACGTTGCCGGCATACTGAATGAGTTCATCCAGAACCCGATCGGGATCCGGAGCGCCACCTTCCGTCTCCAACACAAGGATGGTTCGTGGCGCTGGTTGGAGGCCACGGCCACCAACCTGCTGGGGGAAACGGCAGTGAACGCAATAGTCCTTAATCTGCACGATGTCACCGAACGGAAAAAGGCCGAGGAAACGCTTATAACAACCGAGCGCATCTACCGCCAGGCCATTACGCGCACCGGAGGCGTCCCGTATCAGAGGAACTACGACAGCGATGCCTACGCTTTCCTGGGCGAGGGCATAGAAAGCCTGACAGGCTACCCCCCCACGGAGATGACCGGCTCATTGTTTAACACACGCCTACGCCAGGTCCAATCGTTCGGGGAGCATGCAGATATTCCGCACGAGGAGCACATCCGCCTGGCCCGGCAGGGCAAAGAGATCAAAGAATGGCGCGAGGATTACCTGTTCGAGCGCAAAGATGGCTCGCTGGTTTGGCTGGCCGACCATGCCGTGCAAATAAAGGATGCTGACGAAAATCCAACCGGCTCCCTGGGAATCCTGATGGATATCACGGAGCGCAAACGCGCCGAGGAGAATATCCGGCAGCGTGTCAACGAGCTGGAAGTGCTCTACGAAACCGGCCTGAGCATCAACCGCCTGCTGGATCCGAAAGAGATCGGCCAAAAGGTGATCGAGACCCTGGCCGAAAAGTTATCCTGGCGGCACGCTTCGGTGCGCCTGTACCACCCCGAAACACAGCGCCTCGAGCTGTTAGTATTCAACCGTCCCGGCCTGAGCAAGGCGGAACTGCAAGCCGAAATACACCGCCTGAATAAAATCATTAAACCTGGCGAAGGCTTTAGCGGCTGGGTCGTCCAGCACGGCCAGTCCATCCGCAATGGGAACGTGGGCACCGACGCGCGATTTCTCAGGACATTTAAAGGAATCCAGTCCGGCCTGTACGTACCCATGCTGGTGGGTGACCACGCGGTCGGCGTGATCGGCGTGGAAAGCGAACAGGCGGACGCATTTTCGGAAGACGACGAACGCCTGTTGAAAACACTGGCGGCCCAGGCCAGCATTGCAATTGAAAATGCGCGCCTGTTAGAAGAGGTGCTCCACCAGGTGGAAGAATTGGGTGCGCTGACGGATGTCTCATCGGCCATGCGCAGCGCGCAGGATCGTTCCGAAATTATCTCAGCCATCCTGGACCAATTGATGATGGGCCTGTTCCACACGGATGACGCCAGCCTGGTGGCCTACGATCCCAGCACCGGCAGCAACCGGATCGAGGCTGCGCGCGGGGAATGGGAGAAAAAGATCGGACTGCACCTGGAACCCGGCGAGGGCTTGAGCGGCCTGCTGGCGGAGACGCTGCAACCCTACCAGAGCAACAACATCCACCAGGAAGAGCGCCTAACGAAGGTGGAATTTTCGGATGGGGATGAAGCGCTGGCAGGCGTGCCGCTGCTGGTGCAGGGACAATTCATCGGTTCCCTGTGGATCGGCCGGACAGGCAAGAGCGAAGCGGAAAGCCCGCAACCCTTTACATCCGATGAAATGCAGTTGCTGACTTCCATCGCCGACCTGGCTGCCAATGCGCTCCAGAGGGCGGCCATGCACGACCAGGCTCTTCGGCATGCCGAAGAATTGCTGGCCATCAACAGCATGGGGCGCGTCCTGGCCGAAACGCTCGATCTTGACCAAATCTATACAAAACTGGACCAGGTTGTCTGGCAGTTGCTGGATAATATCTCGCTGGTCGCCATTGCACTTTACGACGCCGATAAAAAACAGTTCATCTGCGCCTGGATAAGGAACGATAAAGAGAATCTGGATGCCGCCAGCCTGCCGCCGGCACCGCTGGAGCCGCCCGGCGCAGGCACGCAGAGCGAGGCGGTGCATACCCGCCAGCCGGTCATCATTAACGATTTAAGGGAACAGC
Source organism: uncultured Chloroflexia bacterium (assembly GCA_963837875.1). Taxonomy (GTDB): domain Bacteria; phylum Chloroflexota; class Anaerolineae; order Anaerolineales; family Villigracilaceae; genus UBA877. The sequence goes on along the minus strand of CAWIOV010000001.1, from coordinate 145,311 downwards.
TTAAGCAGGTCAGCTTCAAAATGGATGTGGGCAGCGGAGATGGGATGAACTCGCAATCCGGATTGTACGTTCCTATGCTCGTACACGGGCGGGTGATCGGCGTCATGCAGGCGCAGAGTACCACTTTGAACCGTTTCAGCCAGGCGGATGCGGATCTGTTATCCCTGGTGGCGAACACGGCCGCAGTGGATATAGAGAACGCCCGGCTGTTTTCCGAGACGCAAAAACGGCTGCGCAACCTGGCGGCCTTGCATGCCATTGATACCGCCATCAGCGCCAGCGTGGATATCCACGTCACCCTGGATGTACTGCTTGAGCAAACAGTTTCCGGATTAAATGTGGATGCGGCAGCCGTGCTCCTGCTCAACCCGCTCGGCCGGTCATTGGAATATGCCGCCAGCCGGGGTTTCCGTGCCCACCAGTTGAACGGGATGCATATCCCATTGGGCGCCGGCCTGGCAGGCCAGACAGCGCTGCAACGGCAAATACAGAGCGCATCCGGCTTGCAGGATGGCACTGCCTCACCAGAGGGCCATAAACCGGCTTTCAATATATACGATGGCGAGGGGTTCGTGGCCGAGCATGCCGTTCCGCTGCTCATCAAGGGCCAGGTACACGGTGTATTGGAAGTTTTCAAGCGCTCCCCATTCCAGCCGGATGATGAATGGTTCACCTTTCTGGAAACACTCTCCCGCCAGGCGGCCATTGCCATTGACAACGCCAATCTATTTGATGATCTGCAACGTTCCAAAACAAACATCGTTCTGGCCTACGATGCCACCATCCAGGGCTGGTCGCAGGCGCTCGAACTGCGCGATAAAGAAACCGAAGGTCATGCCCAGCGCGTCACCGAACGCACCGTACAATTGGCGCAGATCCTCGGCGTTCCCGATGCGGAACTGGAACACGTCCGGCGTGGCACGCTCCTGCACGATATTGGTAAAATGGGGATTCCGGATTCCATCCTGCTCAAACCAGGCAAGCTCACGAAGGAAGAGTGGATGATCATGCGCCAGCACCCTGTGATGGCCTACCAAATGCTCTCTTCCATTGCGTACCTGCGGCCGGCGCTCGATATCCCTCATTACCACCACGAAAAGTGGGACGGAAGCGGCTATCCGGAGGGGCTGAAAGGCGAGCAAATTCCGCTGTATGCACGCATATTCGCCATCGTGGATGTGTACGATGCGCTGACGAACGACCGTCCCTATAAATCGGCCTGGACGAAGGAGAAAACCATCGAATATATCCGTGCGGAATCCGGCAAGCATTTCGATCCGGGCGTTGTGGAGGCATTCCTGAACATGCTTGCCAGGGGCAATTAATTTCGGGTAAAATGGGGTTCTTGCTGGCTAACGACAATTAAGGAGATGGAATGAATGCAACTTTGACGGTGGCAGACGGCCAGGTAGTGGTCATGGAATATACCTTGAAAGTGGATGGAGAGATAATTGACACATCCGAGGGCCACGGGCCGATCGAATTCCTGCAGGGAGTGGGGAATATCATCCCCGGCCTGGAGCGCGCCCTGTATGGCATGGTCGTAGGAGAAAACAAGGATGTAATTGTCCCCGCGGGGGAAGCTTACGGAGAAATGGACCAGGAAGCTTTCATGGATGTACCCCGTGACCAGTTTCCCGACGATATCCTGATGGAAGTCGGTACGCAGATCGAATTGCAGAACGAGTCCGGTCAGCCAGTGTATGCTCGCATGGTGCAGGTCGGCGGGGAGAGCGTGCGGCTAGATCTTAACCATCCGTTGGCGGGCAAGGAATTGCATTTTGCCGTGAAGATCGCCGGTCTGCGCCCGGCAACCGATGAAGAACTGGACCATGGTCATGTCCATGGAGAAGATCACCAGCATTAAAGAATAAAGCAACGGGGCGGCCGGTTGGCCGCCCCGTTGCTTTACCAGGCAGAGTTCATGCTTCAAGGACAAAGATAGATCGTTCCATCCGGGTAGGTCCCGTAGACTTTCAATCCATCGAACAGGCTTTGCATTTGGGCAGATGCGCTGCGTAGCCGGCTTGGGATCTCGGATGAGAAATCATTAAAAACCACCAATGCACCACCGCGGGAACAGAAGGCAGCCTGAGCCGGGTCGCTCTGGAGCGTGCCATAAGATGTCGTTTGCACCGGCAGAGTGGTGGGGAACGAGACCCACATCCCATGGATCGGGCGGCCCGTCCAGAGCAGAAGCAACTGCCAGTCATTAGAAATGACCGGTTGCCCCGGCGGGAGGGCCTCCACGGCCTGGATGATCTGCGATTTGCCCCAGTGATAAGCCGTCAATCCCTCGCCGGCGTGATAAGAGATCACATAGCTGCGCTCCTGGGGGATATACCAGGCCAGACAAGCCACTGCAACCAACCAGGCCAGGATCTGGATGGCAACTTTAAAGACTCTGGACCAGGCCGTCTGCCGCACGGTGGATTTCCAACCTTTAGAAAAGGCTGCTTTCAAGACAGCCAGTTTCCCGTCCCTGGACCAGGCCGCCTGCCACAGGGCAAAGGCCCCGTAAAGGGTCATCACACAGCAGACAAAAAACGGCAGGAGCATGCGGTTATCAATATCGATTACGGGGAGGGTGAACAGGTATGTCAGAAGTAACACCACCAGGAAGAATACAGCCGACAGGCCGAAGAAGGTAAAGATGGGCAAATCGGAGAGCTGCTCCGGCGCGGGCGCTTTTTTCCGCAGGCGCAGGATAGCCCAGAGGGAAAGCGCCAAAATGCCAGCCACTCCGGCGCCCGCCAGGAGGAAGCGGAAGCGATAGGTCAGGCCGGATTTGTTGTTCTGGAAGGGAATCCACCTTCCCACGGTATCCATGAACAAGCCCCGAAAGGTCCCGAAATGGGCAACCATCCCCATCCAATTCAGGCCGATACTGCGCCCTCCCAGGCTATGGGCGCTGTTAAAATATACCCAGACCAACCAGACCAGGACCGGCAGGCTGGCGATGAGGCCGAACAGGATGGCTTTCCTGAGCCTGGTCCAGGCTTTCCCCGAGGCAAAAAACAGGACACTCACTGCGCCGGCGGCGATCATAGCAATCCCGGCATAACGGGTAACCGCAATCAGGCCAATCAATACGGCGCTGGCGATGAGCAAGGCGGCGCGTTCCTTGTGGATATATGCCAGCAGGCATAACCCCCCGGATAAGATCAAGAATATGAAAAGCGGCTCAGAGTAGGCTGAACTGAACATCCACAACATATTGGGGAATGTGAGCAGGAGCGCGCTGGTGATGATCCCCATGGCCGGGGCGCGGCTGTAACGGTAGAAGATCCATCCGGCTATGAATATGCAGGCTACAAAGGCGAGGATATTCAGCCAACGGGAGGCGACAATCAGGTCTGCCTTAAAAAGCCCAATGGCAGCCAGCACCAGGGAGTAAAAGGGCGGGTGAATGCGGATGGGTGAAAACCTTCCATTGCCCTGAACGTAGCCCAATCCCTGTCCCACATCCAGGCTGTGGGCGGTGGAGATGTATTCCACAGGATCGTTATATCCCCACGGGCCATGGGCCGTGGCATAGATGTCAATAATACCGCCCAGGATGGATAAAACGAGAATGACGGCCAGGATCAGGTGCCGAGTGGAGAGTTTTTTCATGCCATTCCTCAAATCTGGTTCCTCTTGTGCTGAAGATTGAATTCTGCCGCTTCGGAAACGGGTGCATGCTCCATTTGCAAGTACATCGCCCGGATCGTGCCTTCCAATAGATATTTTAACCGATGTCGTTCGACTCCCAAGGCACGATTTGGATTAAAAGTCACGGCCTTCCCAACCATCACGTACCCGGATGGGTGAATTGCCACCGGATAGAAATCCAACCGCTGGCCGGTCTGGGCATAAACCATTTCACCCAGGCGGGCGAAACTATGCTGGAATGGCCGCATTTTCGTCTCCGGGTCTATGGGAAACGAAATCTCCTCGGGGAAGATCAGCAGAAATCCGCGTTGCCGCAATACATCCATGCTCAAGCGCAAGGTATCGGCCATCCGGTCATAGTCACCCTTGTAGACCGGGATGCAGCCCAGGGAACGCAGCATCGGCACGGTAATTTTGGAAAGTATCTTTGCCACCCAGGCACTGAGCGGAGGCTTGAGATGCAGAGTCCGCTCAACGAAATCCCACTTTAACCAAGCGGCAGCTTTTTGCTCGTCCAGCATGTCCGCCACGGCCCAGGAAACCATCCGCAACGGGATCGAACAGGCAGCCGCAATCGGACCGGTGGCTTCCAGGTGATTGGCAATGAAAACCGCCGGTCCACGCCGGGGCAGGTTTTCCCCCCCGATCAACTCCCCACCCCACAGAAACAAATCCAGCACTCCCACGCAGAATTTATACAGTCCGTTTTTCATGGTTCACCTCCTATGTGCTGTGCAATGGTACCTTTCAGGATAACAGTTATGAAGATGTGTGAAAAAACTGCTATCCATTTCAGTCGGACGGAGCGGCGCTTGTATGGAGCGATTTTAGATCATATAAAATCGGCTTGCATCCTTTCCTCAAATGGGTCATATGTATAAAACCCAACGCTGAAGATTAGATATGCCCAAAATAATGGCGGTTCTTCTGCTTGAATTTATTCTTAATGTTCCACCGGGATAACTATTTTCCCCCTTTCTTTTTGATGTACTCAGATTGTCGCGTTTGCGTGCACCATGTGCACCTTCGTTTCTGAGTTATCCCGGATGCCTTTGACCAAAATCCAAATGGCAATTACAAATTCAAAGGGAGCGTAGGGAATGTATACAAAAAAAGGCAAGGCCTGACCAAATATAGCCGACAGCGTCGCCACCAGGCAGGGGAAAACTGCGATCAGGCCCCAGAGAGACAGAACACGAGGAACGATCCTCGATTTGTCCAACAAGTAGTAAAAGGGTATGGCGCCAAGACAGAAAGCCAACATAGCCAGCGTGGATCCAAAATTACTGGATTCCAATGCGAGATTGCCCATGGCCTGCAAATAGGCGGGTTGTCCGGCTGGAATAAATTCCTGGCTTATGTGTAAGAGAAAGAAAGCAGCGATCGTGCTGGCAGCCAGCAGCGCCGCTTCCAATATATAAATACCCATGGCGACCAGGGCCGTTTTCTCATTCTGTTTCCTCAGGGTAATAAAAAGAATGGCGCCTAAGAAGATGATCCCAGCGGCAGTGATATTTTCCCCTAGAATGTATGCTCTCATCAACCAGGGCTTATTCGCAATATTGAGCATACTTCCACTTATGCTTCCAGGTACGATCAATGGATTCAGGAAAATTGCATTACTGATCAAAGATGTAAGTGCCTGAAGAAGAAATGCAACTCCTAAAACTCTGGATGTTTTGGTAGTTGTGTTCATAGCTGACCTAGCCCGTAAAGCCTGTAGCCCACAAAAAAGGCCCAGATCGTAGTTAGAACGGAGGCGAGAACGATGACTACACTCAAAAAACTTACAAAAAGGGAGCCTACTACCGCAATGACCCCAAGGATGCCCGTGACCAAGCCCAGATAAGCCGTAGCCTTGCTGAAGACGCCCTTTCTCATGACGAGGCCGGTTATGAGAATCCCAACGGCGAGGGTAAGTGAATTGTAGACAAATAACAGGCTGGATCCCAGCAGCGCGGCTGGATAATTTGCAGCCGCGACGATGACCGTCTTTTGCGCAGCATCCGTGGCGGCGGCGTAGCTACCGCTGAGAAGGATGAGGGCGGCATAGTTGGTCCAGGTAACTGCCAGGTCCAGGACAATGAACAACCCCACACACGTGGTTGCCAGCAGCATCGCGTTCCGGTTGATCCCTTTCAAGGCCAGGTAGAGCGATAATGCAACCGGTACGAAGAGAAAGTCCGTCAGGACGGAGAGGCCGAGGATAGCCCGCCACAACGTTGTATGCCCGGCCATATTCGCAAGGCGCGCCTCGGCCCCGCTCGGCGGAGTTCCCATGGGAACATACAACGCAATGATGATGATATAGGCTATCCCCAAGGCGAGTGCGGAGATGCCGCCCACGCGATACAACCATTTCCCGTCCGGATCAACCGCATTAACCGCCGCCTTCTGCACACTCATTGTCTCTTCTCCTCTTATACGAATAGGCTCGGTAACCGATTCTGCTTCCAATGGAACTGAGACGCACTCCCGCACAGTCCGAACACCCAACCCCAAAATAACGGGGGCAGATTAACGGGTGCAGGCCAATGCATCACTACGAACAGGCGCCGAACGCTCTTATATGTTAACGAACAGGCGGTACGATTTATTCGGTTCGATTTTATCCATGCCATAACCATTCTAGGCTGCGAACATGGCTTCCATTCCATGCGCTACAATCAAGTCATCGCACAAATTGCGGATCTGGTCGAGCGTCAACTCCGTTGAAGTATGCGGATCCAGCATGGCGGCGTGGTACACAGTTTCGCGTTTATGCGTCAGCGCAGCTTCAACAGCCAATAACTGCACATTGATATTGGTGCGATTGAGAGCAGCCAATTGCTCGGGTAAATCGCCGGAATAACAGCCCTGGACTCCATTCCGATCCACCAGGCACGGGACTTCCACTATGGCATTGGCTGGCAAATTTGGGATCAGGCCGGTGTTCAGTACATTGCCGGCTATCCGGCAAGGGATACCCGTTTCCATGGCTTCCATAATATAGGAGCCAAATTCGCTCGTGCGGTGATGAGTCAATGCCTGGTTATCCACCAACTGCAGGCGCAATTTCTCCCAATCCGCAATTTGCTTTATACACCGCCGGGGATACTCGTCCAAAGGAATGTTAAATTCCTGGATCAGTTCCGGGAACTGGCTCCTGATCCAGTAAGGCAAATACTCGGCAGAATGTTCCGAAGATTCGGTTACATAATAGCCGAATTGTCCCATGATCTCATAACGCACCATATCGGTGTGCTTTTCCGCGCCAGGCTGCCGGGCCAGACGATTTTTCTCGGCTGCCCTTTTTTTGATCTCAGGATAAAGGTCTTTGCCAGCATCCGTAATTTCCAACAGCCAGGCCTGGTGGTTAATCCCGGCAATCTTCCATTGCAGTTTCTGGACACTTTCCCACAAATCGACGCCGCGCAATAATCCTTCCGCACAGACCTGGACGGAATGACACAGCCCAACAGTGCGGATACCGGAGCCGCGTAGCATTCCCCCGGTCACCATCGCCATGGGATTGACGTAGTTCAAGAACCAGGCCTCCGGACAAACGGCTTCCATATCATGGGCAAAATCCAGGCAAACCGGAATGGTACGTAATGCCCGGAAAATGCCGCCGATCCCGAGGGTATCTCCGATGGTCTGGCGCAGGCCGTACTTTTTGGGGACTTCAAAATCTATTACCGTGGCGGGTTCATAGCCGCCCTGCTGGATGGCATTGACGACATAACTGGCGCCTGCCAACGCTTCCCGGCGGTTGGGAATTCCCAGATGCGTGGTGATCCGGGCGCGATTCGCATTGATATTCTTATTCAGGCTTTCCAGCATCATTTGGGATTCTGCCAGCCGTTTTCCATCAATATCGTACAAGGCAAAATGAGCATCCTGCAATACCTCGCTGCACATGCAATCCCCAAGGACATTCTTGGCGAATACGGTGCTACCGGCTCCCATAAAAGTAATCTTGGTCATCGTCTTGTTTTCTCCTTATGATTGATATGTCGCCTGGACCCTTCCACCGCACGCGCACAGGCGTTCCGGTTCCAGCGAAAGCAATGGAACCGGAGAAACTCTTTCCCAATTATTACACAATTCTGGGAAAGCGTATCCGGTTTCGAGCTGAACTGATATTCACCTTTTATTAAGTAAAAATGTTGTAAAACATTTGGAGGCCACCAGATGGAACGGTCTCCAAATTTGTATTAACCAAAAGCAGGGCGGGATGGTATCCCGCCCTGCTTTTTGGAGCGAATTGTTGGTGCATCCTCTGGATGAGCTATTTTGGGACAATAGTGACTTTACGGGCGGGTTCTTCGCCGATGGATTGGGTGGCCACCTTGGGATGGTCGCGCAGTTCCAAGTGCACAACGCGGCGTTCCGAGGCCGTCATGGGTTCCAGCACCTGGCGGCGACCGGTCTTGATGGCCTGGTCGGCCATGCGGTTCGCCATCTGGCGCAACTGGCGTTCCCGGCGGGCGCGGTAGCCTTCCACATCCACGACGACCTGCACCCAGTGTTCCACTTGCTTGCTGACGATGAGATTAACTATATATTGCATGGCGTTCAAAATCTCGGCCCGGCGGCCAATCAGAACGCCCAGATCGTTCCCGTGAATATCCACTTGTACTGGATGCTGGCCTTCTTCGTCCGGTTCGCCGTAACGAACTTCGACGCGGGCCGGAATTTTCATCTTCTCCAGCAGTTCCGCCACGGTCTGGCGCGAGACGAAGAGGAGATTGTCGTCCAATACACTAAAATCGGCTTCCGTGGCTTGGGCACCTTCGATTGGCTGAGGCTGCGGCATAACCGGAGGTTTCTCCGGTTTTCCGGGGACAACAACCGCTGGGTCGGACTGATCCAGCCTGACCGTCAAGCGGACACGCGCCTGCCGGCCCCCAATACCCAACAAGCCCCGGCTACCTTCATCCAACACTTCCACATCCACGGCCTCTTTACCCAAGCCAAGCTCGGCCAAGCCTTGTGCAATGGCCTCTTCCACATTTGGAGCAATCTTTTCAAGGGTGGTACGTTCGTTCATTTTTTCCTCTTTGCCGGTACCGGAGCAGGTTTCTGAGCAGGTTTCTTGCCAGGTAACAAGGCGCTCCAGTTAACTTTTCCCAGAAGGGCATATTGTGCAATGCCGATAACATTGCCGACGATGAAATAAACCGCCAGGCCCGAGGCATAGGTATAGGCAAAATATGCGAGCATGAGAGGCATATAAAGAGTCATCATACTGCCCATCATGGCGCTCTGATCGTTCGGGTTCGTTGCGGCGGGCATGGTAATTTTGGCCTGTATATACGTGGTGATGGCCACGATGATCGCCAGGGACGGAATAGCCAAGCCAAAGGCATAAATGCGCTCCGGCTGGCCCAGATTCATCCAGAGGAACTGGCTGTTAAGCGGCACCATGGCAGCCAGACGCAGGTGAAAGAAAGTATCGAAGAAAGAATATACTGTCCTCGTCAAAGTGATCAACTGCAAGGGCGCAGCGGCATTGGCGCGCGTGATGCTCTGGTACAGGCCGAGGATGAGCGGGAGCTGGATCAAAGACGGAATGCAGGCGGATAAAGGATTATAACCAATATCCTTGTAATACTTCATCTGCTCCTGGGCCAGTTTTTCTTTATCATCCTTATATTTTTTCTGGATTTCCTGCCATTCTTTCGAATTCTGCATTTCCTGCATCTTGGTGCTACCCTTGATTTGCGAGGCCATCAAGGGGTGCGTTACCAGGCGGATAAGGATGGTGAACAGGATAATCGCGATCCCGAAATTCCCACCGGTCAATGTATTGATCACCAGCAGGATATTAGTAAAAGGTTGAACAATGATGGTTTCCCACATGACTCACATCCTATTTGGGAGGAATAAAGGGCCACTTGATCGTCCCGGTCGAGTCGAGCGCCAACAGAATCGGATCGGTGGCATCACCGGTTGGAGCAACCAACACAAGTTTTCCAGCGCCCTCGGGGGTTGCATACAACTGGGATTTACCGGACAAAGGCATGGTATGAACAATCTTGCCGGTATTGTCAAGAAAGTAGACATACCCCGTATCGGCATTAGGCACTTCCGTTCCCACCACGAGCATGTTGCCGTCGACGAAGGGGGAACCAATGATAGCGCCTATCAAATCCGTCTCCCACTGCTTGCTCCCGTCCAAAGCAGAGAAAGCCCAGAATTTCCCATTGGCATCGCCAACATATAGATCGCCGCCGCTCAATACAGGGCCGGACCAGATCCAGGAGGAAGTCGAAACCTTCCAACGCGTCCCCCCGGTGTCCGTATTTAAGGCATAAACCGTACCACCATACGAGCCAACGTAGAGTGTGCTGTTGCTTCCAAGCACGGGCGAGCCGAGCACCGCCCCGTCCAGTGTCTGCACCCAGACCTGTTTGCCGGTCTGTTCACTTATAGCGTATACCTTCTTGCCAAGCGTGCCGAAGTAGATATTGGTCTCATCCGTGACAGGCGCTCCCCAAATAGATTGGTCGGCTGCAAAGGTCCACTGGAGTTGGCCTTGCAGGTTCAAAGCGTAGAGATTGTAATCCGCATTGGGGGCATAAATCATATTATTGTCCACCAATACGGCCGCGACCCAGATACCGTGGGCATCTGTAAACTGCCAAGTGGATTGGCCGGTCTGCGGATTGAGGCTGTAAAGCTTTTTATCGAACCCGCCAACAACCAACTGCCCATCGGAGGTCAGCACCGGGGTGGCATAAAAGGGGTTGGCGGCCGAAGACGAGGCGGGAAAGCGCCAAACCTGCTTGCCGGTCTGTAAATTTACCGCGTAGACATAGGGGCCGCCAGCAATATAAGCATTCTTGGTATCCGCAGACACTCCAGGCCAGGAAGTTGGGAGCGCCGTGCACCCGCTCAAGGCTACGGCCAGGACAAGCAACAGGCCGATAAAAACAAGGTATTTAATTTTCATGGAGCAGTTATTCTCCTACTGAACGGGGTCGTAGCCCCCGGGATTAAACGGATTACAGCGCAGCACCCGCCAGACGGCTTTCACCCCGCCCTTCCAGATACCAAATTTATAGACCGCCTGGTAAGCATAATGCGAACAGGAAGGATAGAAGCGGCAGGTATTGGGCGGCAAGGTTTTGGAAAAGGTCATCTGGTATAGGCGGATGAGTCCCAGCAGGGCCAAGCGCGGCCAATTCCAAACTGTGCGTGGCAAATCGCGCAAGCGCGGCTCACTGGAGTAATCACTGGGCAAATATTCAAGCGTCATGTGTTTCAGAAAGAAGACCAGCTCGATGGAGCAAATTAGACAAGGCCATGCGGGTCTGTTGGAGGTCCGATTCGGGCAAGCTGGAACGGGCAATCAACAGCAGATCGGATCCAGGGACTGTTTGCGGCAAAAGCCCGTTCATCGCCGCTCGCAGCAGGCGCTTGGCCCGGTTGCGTTTGACTGCATTCCCAACCGCCAGACCGGCGCTCACCCCCACCCGAACATTGACCTGGTCCGATTTCAGGGCATACAATACAACAAGCGGGTGGGCATACGACTTGCCAGAACGCCGCACCCGCTTGAAATCGATTGACCGGGTCAGGCGAAAACGCCGCTTCACCTGCACCTCACATTATCCTGCGCGAACATTGCTCCGCCGCGCTGGTGAACGCCTACCAGCGGACGTGCTTTACATGGTTGTTACTGCGAACGGTCAGCCGGATGCGGCCTCTCAGACGGCGCCGCTTGAGCACCTGGCGACCATCTGCAGTGGACATACGCTGGCGAAAGCCATGCACACGCACGCGCCGGCGGATCTTGGGTTGATAAGTACGTTTTGTTGCCATGCACTAACCTCGAAAAAAATTATTAAAACACCAAACAGCGGAATTTCCGCCGGGGTTTTCGATAAACCCGGTACCTTCACGGGATAATCCCGGTCATCTCACGGGATAGGGACGGGTGGCAATTATAACCCAGTGGGGTGATTCGGTCAAACTACTTTGGTTTCTTCTTGGAGGCATCTGGAGGATTAAAGGGGATAAATAAGAAAAAGGTACTGCCCTTCCCCAACACGCTCTCCACCCAGACATTGCCGCCATGCCGTTCGGCAATCGAGTGGACAATGGCCAAACCCAACCCGGAACCGCGCTGGGCACGCGCCTCGCGCTGGCTGCCGCGGAAGAACTTCTCAAAGAGACGCGGTAGATCCGCCGGAGAAATGCCAATACCGGTATCCTGAACTTCAAACTGAATACCCTCCTGGCGGAACCCGACCCGCAGAGTCACCGAGCCGTTCTCAGGCGTGTACTTAATGGCGTTTTCCACCAAGTTATAAACCGCCTGCTGGAGCAGGGCGCGGTCGGCGTCAATTGACTTTGGCAGGTCGGGGAGCTCTTCATGTCCAAGCTGAATATTTTTCTGGTCGGCTTGCAATTGGAGAGTCTCCATGACAGCATTTACAATATCCATCACGACGGTTTTTTCAACCTGCAAGCCCACCCCGGCATCGATACGACCCAGGTCGAGCAAGTTATTGACCATGCGAGACATACTTTCCACACCAACAACAATCTTGGCGACATACCCTTTTTGCTGGTCATTTAATATGCCTACCATTTCCAACATGGTGGCATACCCGCGCATCAAGGTTAGCGGGGAACGCAAGTCATGACTAACCGTGGAAACGAAATCTGATTTCAGAGCGTCAAGCTCTTTGAAGTGGGTCACATCTCTCATTACACAGACACGCCCCACCGGCCGCCCGTCCGCGATAACAGAGGAGGCAGTAGCAAAGTAGACCTTTCCATCCGGCATAACCACCTCGGCGGATTTCTTGCCACTTTCCAGCTCCTGCAACAGGCCACGCAATTCCTGCTGGCTGATGACACGTTCGGTCGGCTGTCCTTCCGCTGAACCTGCCATTGCGCCGAGGGCGCGTTTTGCCGCCGGGTTGGCAAGAATAAGACGGTTTTCCTGGTCTGTGACCAAGACCGGATCAGGAGTAGATGCAAGGATGGCGCCCAGCCGCTGACGTCCAACCTCAGCAGTCCGGAAAAGGCGGGCATTGGCAGCCGCCAGAGCAGCCTGCCCGGCCAGGGTGGAGAGAAAACGCATGTTTTCTTCCGTAAATTGGTGCGGTTGTGTGAAAGCGGCCCATAACACGCCATAATAGCGATTCTCATGATAAAGGGCCACCGCAGCAAGCGCGGCCGGGCGCGGCTGGTCTTCAGGAATGTCGAGGCCATGCCCCCGACTTAAGTTGTTGAAAACCAGGCGGGCTTGTTTCTGTGCCAGGGCCAGGATGGTTCCATCCAGGGAAGCGTACAGGTTTTTGTCCGGGCCAAGAGCAAACCGCAAGGGAGCATCCTCCTGCAGTTGGGCAGAGGGCATCAAGGCCACCCTAACAGCACTTGCACCGGAGGCAAGAACCGCTTCAAGGATTGGCTGAACAGCGCCCTCCATTTCCAACGTGGAAGCCACGCCCTGGCTAACCAACAAAAGTTGGTTGAGTTCCTCCAGGCGGGCGTGCAGACTAATGCGCATTTGCTCAAAGGCGCGCCCTACCTGACCGACCTCATCCACGCCTTCCACCTGGAGAGGATGGTCCAACTGCCCTTGGGCGATACGCCCGGCCTCGCTCACCAAATTTTGTAACGAAGCAGTTACAACCCGGAGGCTGAGCCGCAAAAAAAGCAATCCTATCACCGCCAGGATGAGGACGAGAATGGCCAGCGGGGTAGCGATATCCAAGGCCAGTTGCTGGGCCTGTTCCGCCGGAACGCTCAGAACAACCGCCCAAGAACGTCCAACCACCGGCTGATAATAGACCAGGTTGCGGGTGCCATTCGGGGCAGGGGCATCGTAGAACTGCGCAGTCTGGCCGGTTTGACCGGTATAGACAGTCATCAAATCATCCACGTTTGAACTGAAAAGCACACGGCCCTGTTCATCAAGCAGTTCTCCTTCCCCGCCCTGTAATCCTACCGCGCGCAGATTATTGATAAGCGGTTGGATAAGCGGGTTAACGGCTAGCTGGCTGTGGCCCAAGAAGATACGTTGAGTCAGGCCTTTTTCATCCTCAACGGAAGCCATGAAGGAAACTCCTGCAGCAGTATCCCCCTGCCCGGGCGGGAGGGTATATGTTTGAACCGCAACGCCATGAACGGCCAGGCTTAAGCCCAGTTTTTCCTGTTGTGTCAATCCAAAAGAAGTTGCAGCATTGGAAGGATAGGCAGCCAGCAAGTTGCCGTGGGGATCGAGCACAAATAACCCATTGAAATAAGATACCGCATGCATTTGTTGGCCCAGAGTAGCGCTCAGTGCATTACCGGATTCAGTCAGCAAACGCGGATCAGCCGCCCACTCGGTGACCAGGTTCTGCCCAGTCTCCAGGAAGAAAGGCACGCTCTCGGAGGCGGCCTGGGCTGTGCTGGCCAGACGATCGCTCAGCATGCGACGGGCAGCGTTCCCGGCGACAATCCAGTCGCCCAGAATAACCGAGACAAGCAGAATGGCAATAAACGCGCCGCCGCCGGCAAGGATGCGAGTTTGCAAGCTGCGTTCCCCCGGCGAAGGCTGAAGGGGTAGCTCTCGCCCCCAGAGGCGTGGCAGGGCAACCGCAATCACTTGTACGAACAGGCCCGCCACCAACAATTCTCCCCCGGTTGCCAGGATCGCAGGGCTTAGATTGGTAAGGGCAAAATCCAGACGCGCGGCCAGCCCACCCGAAACCAGGAGAATCGAACTATATGTAAAAATAAGGGCATACACGGGAACCAGGCACACCCCAATAAACAAAGGCTGACGGATGGCCCGGTAGAACAAGGTGCGATACCGCTGACGGGTAGCCACACTAAAAATCACGGCCAATGCGGCCAATTCAAGAATAGTAAAAAGGTTATGTGTATCCCACAGGCAACGGATCAGTCCTGTAAATATTCCAACAATTAAGGCATCCACCGGTCCCAGAAAGCCGGCCGCCAACATCCAAGGCAAGGCTGAAAAAACCATCAAGGCCGGGTTGTATGGGCCAGAAGGAATGCCCGGCTCCGGCAAGGCTACACCAGATGACACCCTTACCCCCAAAAACAGGTTGGCAAGCAGCGCCAGCACCATGAAAAGGGCCAATAAAGATCCGCGTGGTTTATTCCGCCTTTGCAAATCGCGGCAGCTTACAACCGTTGTAATAATCAACGCCAAAAGAACAAACCAGCCCACCCAACCCAAGAAAGAATTGAGCGGGGCCAGATAAATAGGGTTGGATAATAACGTCAGAATAGGCGTCATGGTTGGGCGACAGAATTATTATACTGCTTCTCAAAATAACCTGTCATAACGCACATAACAATTTATTACAAAAGCCTCTGAATACCCTGAAACAACCCCCATGTATTACCTCTCTCAGGCAATTCGCAGACAGCCCGCAAAAAATGCGGCGATCAAAGGCAGCAGTGCCGGCTGCCAGGCCTCCCTACGTGGTTTTAGAGTCCGGGGAGATGGCGGTTTCCGCATAAATGCCGCGGTATTCTTCGGGCAGTAACCCGGCAATGGAACGCATCACCAGATCAGCGTTGCGCTGGCGAGACTCACGCCGTTCGGTTCCTTTGCCTTCCACCAGTGGCAGTTGGATGGGTTTGCCAATCCGCATCTCCACGCGCGGGCGCTTGCCTTTGGAAGCCTTCTGCCAGAAATCGTCAGTTGTGCCAACGATCCCGACCGGAATAACCGGCATGCCGGTCTGCTCGGCAATGTAAGCGATGCCCAGCTTGGCCTGCCGCAACCCGGGCGCATGAGAACGCCCGCCCTCAGGGGCAATTAAAAGTGCAAACCCGCCGCGCAAAGCGGAAATAACACCTTCCAATGCGGCGCGATCATAATCGCCGCGGTGGACCGGTATGCCTCCCCACAAGCGGGCAAGAATGTTCTGCCCTGGGCGATCCCAAACATCCGAGGCTCCCAGGGCCTCGATTTGCTCCGGCCAGAAAGCGCCCACCAAGGGTGCTTCAAAAAGGGAGACATGGTTGATGGCGGCGATGTAGGGCGTGCGCAATGGAACGTTTTCCTTGCCAGTAACCTTCACCGAGGCAAGGATATGAAAAATCAGGCGAAGCACAACACGCACAAAGGGACGGGCCAGCCAGCGCCGCCACCATGCCAGTTGATATTGCTCTATCGGCATAATGCCTCCACTTTTACAAAAACCTCATCTGCATTCAGATTATCGGAATCAAGGAGTATGGCATCCGTGGCCGGCCGCAGAGGCGAGAAAGCACGCGTCGAGTTAATTTCATCGCGCATACGCACCCCGGCCAGGATCTGATCGTAATTGGCTTCTCCACCGCGATTGATGATTTCGGTATATCTCCGGTGGGCGCGCTGCTCTGCCGATGCATCCAGGTAAATCTTCAGGCTGGCTTCCGGAAGGACAACCGTGCCAATATCACGACCCACCATAACCACCCGTCCACGCAAGCCAATCCGGCGTTGTTGGGAGGCGAGTGCCTGGCGCACACCTTTGTATGTCGATACAGGAGAGACATTGGCATCCACTTCGGGCGTACGGGTTTCCCAGGTAATATCAATACCATCAGCCAACACATCACACGCCCGACCATCTTCTTTAGATGGGGGAAGCACATCAATTTGGACCGTTTCGGCCAGATGTGTCACGGCTAATTCATCCTTTACTTCCACGCCTCGCTGGAGAGTAACCCAAGTGACGGCACGGTACATAACACCAGTATCAAAGAAAAGATACCCCAGGGAATCAGCCAAGCGCCGCCCCAGAGTGGATTTACCCGAAGCGGCTGGGCCATCAATGGCAATACTGTTTGGAATGGGCATAAGAGAAAAAATAGCCAGGGATCAGGGAGCCGGAGCAGTATCCTGGCTGTCAAGCATCAGGTCACTACGCACCCATAAGATAACATTATCTTGATGCAATGGCATCTGGCGATACATGAACCATTTCAACCAATCTGAGGAAGTGGCCTTATCCCAGGTGGCAGTTTCATACAGGACCAACCCCTCGCCACGATACTTCACCGACAGGCTAATATTCCCAGGGGGGGTAATGATCAACGCAGGAGTGGCACTCGGAGCCAGTTCATTCACATCCTGCACCTGCCAGTCGCGGAACAGCCAATGCAGCGCGGGGGAGTCTTCCTTGAGGATAGTCAATGGCAACGGAGTTGCACCAGTGCGATTTATGTCGGAGATCTGGCTGGCGACTTCCAGAAGGATATCCACCCGGCCGGTGTGCGGTTCCGGCTGCCAGAGTTCAACTGTCAATGGCTGCCGCAGACCCGCAGCGCCGGTTGTCATGGCAATTGTAAAGAGTGTCAGCGCAATCAGGCCAGCCCAGACCCCGCCCAAGCGGGCCACAGAAACCGACCAGCCTGTTCCCACCAGCAACAAACTTAAGGCAATCAAGAGTACCACGGCTGCCAACAGCCACAGCCGTGTATGAACCAAGCTACTGCCTAAATCCATATTCGTCAAGCTGGCAAGGTTGAGCCACGCAAAGACCAGGAAGGCAAACACGACCGTTATCGTGGCAGCCAGTTCCCAATGGTTGACGCTTTCAAAATCGAAATGTTGGCTAAGTTCCATGGCTGCCAGCATCCAAAGAGGCAGGAGCGCCCAAACCAAATCGCCAGTCTGCCTTCCGGGATAAATCAAAGCCAGCACGAGGGCCACGAGCACCCATATCCCAAGGCGGATTGCGCCGATATCCCTTTTCAAAATAGCACGTACCGCTCCAGCAATACCGAATGCCAAAGGCAGGATTTCGTAAGCCGGAAGGGCCAGCAATGGACGCCAGAGTTCAACACCTGATTGAGTCCACCAGCCACGCAGGAAGGTTCCAAACGAGGCAACAAATGCTGGTAATCCTGTCGGAGAAAAGAAGCACAGAGTGCCGGCAATTAGCAGAGTCCCGATCCCCCAGAAAAGCGCCGGGCGCCATTCCTGCAAGCGAACGTGTGCGGAACTAGCGCCAGCCTCGGCAGGCGCGTCTTGGGCTTCCGCCTGCGCAGGTGCCTTTTTTACAATGCCCGAACCTAACCCCCAAGCCAGCCCAACCCCCAACAGGCCGAACCAAACCGAGGGTCCGGAAAGCAATGCCATGCCGCCAAAAAGACCGGCAGCGGCGCGGCGATCATCCAAAATCATCAGTGCGGTAAGGGCCAAGAAAGTAATCGACAACATGGGCCCTCCAGCCAGATGCGACATTGCCACCAATCCGGGGTCAATTGCCAGACCAAAAGCCAGGATGAGAGCCGGGACACGTCCGAGGCGATCGCGCAAAGGCCATGCAGCGAGTACCAGGGCACACCCGGCCAAGGCAGGCCAGAAACGTGCCCAGAAGTTCGAAGCGCCGAAAATATAGAACAGGATAGCGGTCAGGTGAACGTAAGCCGGGTTGGGACCGATGGCAGGCCTGAGACCCTGGGTAATTCGCAGGGCCTGAAACGCCCAATCGGCTTCGTAATCGGAGAGAGGCAGAGCGCCGAGATGCAGGAAGCGCAGGCCAACGGCAATGGCAAATGCC
Source organism: uncultured Chloroflexia bacterium (assembly GCA_963837875.1). Classification (GTDB taxonomy): domain Bacteria; phylum Chloroflexota; class Anaerolineae; order Anaerolineales; family Villigracilaceae; genus UBA877. The sequence goes on along the minus strand of CAWIOV010000001.1, from coordinate 127,141 downwards.
AGTGCATAAAAGGCATGTTCGAGGGTGGGTTCAAATTTTTTCATGGTGGCTTATTTTAACATGGTAGCGGCAATACCTATGGGACTTCGTAAATCACAACTTGTCCCTGTTGGAAGACAGGCTTGAGGTGCTGCTGGAAAAGCGACTCGTTGATGTGATAATCACGCCTTTCAAGTGTCCCAATGATCACGTAGCGAATATTATATTGGGCAATAACCTCGGAGACAACATCCCAATTCGTGGCTTCATACAGGCAACTGATATCGTCGGAACGCATCCGCCGGGAATCGTATGAATCTGAATCTTTCGCCTTACAAGCCAGATCTTTAATTGGGGAAACTTGTTCATCCACACTGCCACGCCATTGCCATTCATGGTACCACCAGCCCAATACGGTGGGATCGCCAGAATAAACGGACATACGCGCATAATCGCTATAAGAAGAGGATTTATTGAAGGCTTCAATAATCACGCCTTCCGGTGCAGTCCACAGCCAGCGAGCTGCAGCGGCATCGTTGGGATATTGGCTCTGGAACAACTGGGCCCCATCCAATGTCCAGACCCGCGCGGCGGTCTGTAATGCAGCCGGAGACCCGGCAGCCTGGGCCGCCTTCAGGCTTTGTGCGAAAGCAGGGATCTGAAAATCGCTGGTCTTATTCGGCAGACCGAAAGCCGGATAGCTCAGCGCCATGACAAGAACCAGCACCAGCACGGATCCGAAGACCCACGCCCAGGCTCGGCGCAGTTTCTGCAAGAGGACCGCCACGCTGAAAGCTGCCACCATACTCCACATTAACCAGGCTTGATAATAGAACTTAAAAATGGTATTCATGCGGTTGACAAATAAGTCGAGTAAGAAAACAAATTCAGGTGCAATGACAAGCACGGTACCGAGAATGATGAGAAGTAAAATGAAAGGCGAAGGCTGACCAACCAGCGACGATGATAGTGATTGCTCCGTTTCCGATTTCCGGTTTCCGACCTTTATTATGAATGCCAGCGCAATACCAAGCAAACCAAAGAGAGTCAACAAGCCGCCTAAATAAGAAAGACGGCGCATGGATGTCAGGGTAAAACAAAGCGCGACGCTTCCCGAGCACTCCGAATCGAGAAAACTTGCGGCCAACACAGGTCTAAGCCACATTATCAGGAAAGCCAATGCCCAGGAAAAGAGCCATAGGAGAACGATCAAGCCGGCGGCCAGTCCGAATCCCAACGTCCAATTCGCCGGGCGTTTTTCCATCCGCCAAAGATAAACCAAGTAAGCCAGCAATGCCAGGAATAGCGGTGCAAACATGACCCATAACTGCACGCCACGCGTCGGGCTGTCCAAGTTGGGCAGGATACCGCCAGCCTGGGATTGGAAGCCAACGTAGAATGGCAGGTAGAGAACGATTGCCAGGAGTCCCATTGGCACACCGATGGCAAAGAGGTCTCCCAGCCGTTCCCAGGTCCAGCCGTTTTCAACCGCCCGAGACAGAACATACGCGCCTGCCAGCAGTGCAAACCCCAGAAGAATATCCCAGGTATTCAGGAAGGCCAAACCACCCACAAGGAGCCCCCCAAAGAACAAACCAGACAGTCCAATGGATAGCCGGTAGAAGCGCAGATTCGTCTGTCCTTTCCAGCCGCCCAGGAAAAGGTTGAGCGCAACCGCAACCGTCAGGAGGTCAAACGGCATGGCCAGGACATGTGGATGCAAGTCACCAAGCAAGTAAGAAAAAGCCGGAAATTCATCAATGATTTCACGAAAATTATGCGCCAGGTCATAATCCTGGATCACACGGGAGGCCTGCCACCACCAGATGAACCGGCTTGGAATCCATGATAACGGTAGAGCAGGCGGATCAACCAGGTTTTTAATTCCCAACCATGTCCAAAAAGCGGAGGTGCCCGTGCCATCCGGGTTCATCTTCCAGAAGATCCCTTTGCTGTGCAAAACTTCCAGAAAACCTTCCAAGTTGGAGACAAACAGCAGGAAAAGCGGTCCAAGCAAGGGCAAGCCAAGGGAAAGAGATGGCCGGCCTTCGCCAAGCTGTCCATCGCCTTTTGGAAGAGCAGCCGGTTGACGGCTACGCCAGACCGCCAGGAGGTTGTAGAGAATACCATATGCCCCGGTGAAACTCATGGCGAAAACCAATGCGCTCATCAAGTTATGCGCCACGCTGCCAAGCGTACCGGTGGCTTCAGCCAGCATGGCCGTCATAACATAACCAAAGTAATAATACGAAATTGCATACCCTGAAAGCCAGGGATCGTGCGGGGGGAACGTGGGTGAACGCATGATGGCATTGATGAAGGCCAGTTCCATGGTCTTTTCGCCGCCGGCAACTTCAATGTTCGGATTGGAGGCACGCACAAAAGCCCAAGCTGCAAACGCCAGGAAGAACAGTACCTCGATAATAACGATCATCCGACCGTTCGACTTGATCCACTCCCGCAAGGCTTTCCGCCTCTCCTTCTGCGCCAAAACGATCCCGGAGACTGCTACCAGTACCAGCAACGCCAGCAGCAACCCACCACCGTCATTTTGGATGAGGCCCAACGAGGCCATTATCCAAAAAATGTAGCCCCAGACCAGCATACCGAGAACACGTACAAAGCTGAAGCCCCGGTCTGCCAGCGCCGGGAGGAGGGTATAGGCCAACGGGAAAGTCAGCCAACCAATAAAGGTAATCAGAAGGTACCAGGCGAAGAAGTTAAGCATAGTAGGGCTGCCTGCTATCAGCGATCAGCAAATTCCAGAGTCTTAGGTAAGTGGAATTGCCCATCCGCGTCGGGTTCGAAATCGAGGCTGCGCACTACGGCATCCAAGTTGATCGGGCCGTAGACATGGGGAAATAGTTCCGTCGCAAGGTCCGCACCCGGTTCCCAGCGCAGTTTCGAGGTCAAACGCAGCGGGTCTATCACCAACAACACTAAGCCATGCTGACCAGAAAAAGCAAGATTTGCTACACGCACTATTTGCTCCGCTTTAGAGCAGTGGATAAAGCCCTGCCCTGCCAGCGAGTTGGCGACATACTCCCCGCTTTTTTGCGCGGCAGACCAAGCGTTACGGGAAGTAGCATGGAGGATGAAATCGCTCAAGGGTTCACCTCATAGATTACCGTAGTGCCATCCCGGTAAACAGCATGCCAGTATTTCCCGTTATACAACTCGAATTTCGCCAAGCCATCCGGGCCGCCTGCAGGGGTAAGGTTGAAGGTCCCGCCAGGTTTATACTTAGCGCGCTCCAACTGGCCGACAATGATGTAACGCACATTATATTTGTGAATGAAATTCAGGGAGGCCTGGATATCCGTTGTAGTGTAGAAGGCATCTTCTTCCACGCCACGGGCCCTGACAGTATCAGTAAACATCACGCGCTGCTGTTCCTGATGCCACTCCCAACCGACCACATCCGGCAGGCCGGTATAAATCGAGAACCGGTTGAACCACTCGTACTGGATCCCGGCCGAGGGCGCTTCTGCGATCACCGGCGAGCCCTTGACATTATCCTGCATCCAGCGGATGGCGCGGTAATCCGCGCTCAGGTCCAGGTTTGTACCACGTTCATTGTAAGTGGAATAATCCATATAGGTCATGCTGTCGAGGGTATGCGGCGTATTCGAGGCCATGCGGTCCTGGATCTTAGACGACCCGCCCACTATGAGGAATAAGGCGGCCCCGGCCACCAGGGCAACGGCAATGACCTGCCAGGCAATCCGCCAATTGTGCGACCACTTACGGAACTCCCAGAGAAGGAAGCCGAAAGATGCAGCCGCGCTGATGCCCAGCAGAGTCCAGGCCTGGTAATATATTTTGAAAACCGTATTCATACGGCCAATGTCACCACCCAGGACAATCATTTCCACAATCATCGTCAGCAGCAAACCCGTACCCACCATGAATAACACCAGGCGTTTGCGGTCTGGGATGCCGGGTCGGAACAAAAGGATGGCTGCCCAGACAGCCAGCGGAAGGGCCAGCCAGAGGATGGTGACGTTCTTCCAGGGAGTATCCTGGCTGGGACTCATCACCCAGAGTTGTTGGGCTACCAGTACCAAGACAAAGACGACTAATACGGCAATGATAAGGTCACGATAGGGCCGCAGTTTGCGCAGCGCGGAGACAGGCGTTCCGGCCAACCACTGGCGCGTCTCCCAGGCCATCCAGGAGACGATGAAGAACAAGAACACACCCCAGTGGATCAGGTAGGACGGCAGGTCCGACCGGCCGCCTGTCCAGGGGCCGAATTTGGTATAGGTCGGGTCGAGCAAGTACCAGTGTGTGTACGGTTGATAGAACAGGATCGAAGCGCCGACCAGGACTACAACCGCGCCGGCTGCCAATAATAGACGCTTGATCCAGTCCGGAACAGCAACCGGGAAGCGAGCAAGATCCGCGTACCGCCAGACAGCGTAGGCCAAAACGACGATACCCAGGACCAGGTAGGTATAAAAGTCCCAGGTATTGGTAGGCTTGAGCGCCCCGATGATCAGGCCGCCTAGAAGGAGGCCGGTCGCGGTATCGAGAGGGTTCTTCCACCTGCCTCTGGCAGCCAAAACAGAGAGCGCCCAGGCGATCGCCAGCACTGTTATCATGAGGGCGATCATATGGGCATGCAGGTCGGAATAAATGAAGGTAAAGAGTGGGAATTCAGTGATAGGGCCGCCAGACGAATCCGGCAAAGCCCGGCTGGGAATCCAATACCAATCGCCAAATCCATAAGGCAGTTGCATCTTTCCAGCAAAGACCATGAAGAAACCTTCAATGGCCCACAGGGTGCGCTGGAAAATATTGGCTTTATCAACCAGTCCGCCAGGTGCAGCTACCTGCTGGAAGCCCTGGTACACCATTCGAACGATGCCGAGGTTGCCAAGCAAAACCATGGCTGAGGAGGCGGAAATCCCGGCGATGAAGCGAGCATCAAAGAGCGACGAATGGACTTTGGGGCTGATCTCAGGGGATTCAGGCTGCGGGTGCATTTCGGCCCAGATCTCACGAATACCGTGGAGAAGATTCCAACCCACCGAGAAAGCCGCGGCGGCTACACATGCAAACAGTGTAGGCAGGATGAAGTTATAGGCGATGGATGGGACAATGCCAAGCAATTTGACCGGCGTCCCGACAATCACGTAGCCGTAGTAATAATAGTTAATATAGCCGCCCGCAAACCACGGATCGTACGGCGGGAAGCTGGTGCTCTTCAGGATGGCGTTAAAGTATGAGAAGTCCATCGGGCGCTCGCCGCCTTTGGAAGGATGCCAGAGGTCCGAATTTCCGAGGCGGATGAGAAGGTCAACCAAGAAGAAGGATAGGAAGATAACTTCCACCATCAGGAAATATTTCCAGCGTTCCCTGAACTCCTGTTTCAGTTCCTCGCGCTGGCGCCAAGCCTGCCACAATCCCAACAACACAATCAAGCCAAGAGCCACGGCAATGGTCAGCTTGCTGTAGGTAAGACCGGCAGAGCCGGCCAGCCAGGCCAGCCAGGCCCAGAGTAACAGGCCAACGACACGCGCCAGCGGGTAACCATGGTCAGCCAGGCCAGGCAAGGCCGCCCGGACCAATGGATAAGCAAACAATCCAAGCAAAAAGATGACCAGGTACCAGAGCACAACGCCCAGGCCGGGATAACGGTTATAAATGGCATTGGGATTGAAAAGGTCCGACCAGGTGCCTCCGGCCTGCTGGATTGCCAACTGGTTCGCAGGCAGCATCAGACTTTTGTACGTATCGGCCTGGCCCGGCGTGAGCTGGATAACATTGCTCAAATCCACGTTCCCCAATGCGGCCTGTACCATGGCAGGGTTGAAATTTGGTTCCTTCCGGAATATAAGCACCTTTGGATGATCATAGAATGTGAAGGATTCTTCACTATTCTGATCGTTAATAACCACAGGGCCAAGGGTCGGATACGATTCGAAAGTTGCGACCAGGTCAAACCCAAGGCTGCCCTTAAACATACCCGGCTCAGCTGTCCGATAACACCAAATAATATCCTTATCTGCCGGGCAACCCAGCAATTGACGGTAATAGGCTGTCGTCAGTGGGTACCGCTCAGGAATGCGGGTGGTTTGCATATATTGGTGGGCAGTGGGGATAAAGATGTAATCGGTTTGATCGAGGTAACTTTCATAACGCGCCAGTTTATTGGCATCATCATTATCGTAGACTTGCAAGTTGAGGTCGCCGCGGTAAATGCCGTTGAAACCATCGTATCCGTCCAGGCGGAAAGGCAGGTTCCAGTCAATATCCGTCTCATTGGAGATGGCCGCGCCATTGAATGAAAGGGCAATGCCGTTGGTATCAAAGCGCAGGTAATACGTGACATTCTTCTTTAGCAGAGCGGGGTGGTCGAGAACCAATTTTACAGGATTGCCACGCGAGTCTTGATTGGGAACAAAATCCGCCGTGACCGAGGCGCTGGCAAGGACCTGGCTGGAAGAGAAATCCGGCCCTGAGGAAAGGTCCAAGTGGAGGGTCTGCGCATCGGAAGGGCTGGCATCTGCCACATGGGTAAAGGTCAATTGCGTCAGCGGTCCATCTGTCTGGGCGATAAACTCAGCCTGGTATGGCTGGTTGGCACTCGCGATACACTGGGATGGAGGATCAATTGTCTGGTCGGCCGGGCCGTTGGAGGCCGCAACAGATAATTGAAGTGGGCCACAAAGATCCACCTGGAATGTTGGATCAGGCACATTCACACTGATAAGGTAACCCTGTTGGGCAGAGAGAGTGGGCAACTGGTCAAAAATTAATCTTTGCGGGGCTGGATTGACTGCGCCACTCAGCGTGGGAGCAACCAACAGGAACCCGGAGGCCAGTGTTTGTGGGGCGGATGGGTTTTGCGAAATGGTGACCCGCAGGAGATGGTTCGTCACATGCGGAAGCAGAACCTCGGTCAACGTGCCATCTGTCTGGGCAGTAAAAGCTGCTTGATATGGAGTGCTTGCCTGGACAACGCTGCCGGCCTGGAAAGGTAGGGGTTGCTGGTAGGTGGTTTTAGCAGCAGTCTGGATCTGCAGATCGATGGGGCCGGGAACATTTTGATAAATCCAGCGCGAGGCAGCCACACGCGTTTCCGGCCGGAGGTAAATACGGCTGAAGGCATAGGCCCAGCCAAAGGTAAGCAACAGAACGACTATACCAACCGTCCCGGCCAGGATCGCCGGCCAGTTGAGACGCTTCAGCTTCAATGCGGGAAGACGCGGACGCGCCCAATCAAAAACCGCCCAGGCCGCTATCATCGCCAGCAGGGGATAGATGGGCAGTTGATAGCGCATGTTCGGGTTGTACTGGAGCGACTGCCAGATGAAATAGATGGCCGTCCAGCTCCAGAGAAGGATATGCTGCCGCCACTCGCCTTTGAGCATGCGCCAGCCCATCCAGAGAAAACCGGCCCAGGCAAGGATACCGAGCGGCAGGCCGAGGCCCCAGACTGTCAGGTTTTCGAAGGAGTAAAGATGCGTGCGGCGGGCCCATTGTAAATTCCACAACAAACCGGCATTCGGGCTGGCATCGGCTTGCTGTTCCTGGATGTTTGAGTATCCACTTCGGATTAAGTCCCAGGCCGGAGAAAGCATAGGGTTGGAAGATACGGAAGGCAAGCAGTGAAAACAGCGCGCCAACCACCATAAACACGAACATTTTGGCAAGAAAGCCTTCAAAGGACAGGCGCGCCAAACCGTTGGGATTCGGTCCTTCATCCTTCCTGCCAAAATAGCGTACCGCCAGCGCAACAGGCAGCAGGATAGCCAGGGGGAAGGCGTTCAGTTTTGAAGCCACTGCCATGCCCAGCGCCAACCCAAATGCAGCACTCATCCAGAAGAGACGGTCGGCAAAAAGACGGGAGAAATATGTTCCAATCTGCTTAGATGTACTCTCCTGCGAGGCCGGCTGATCAATCTCGCCTGCCTGGGCAACTGGCTTTGGCTCTATTTCCAGGGCTGCCGGCTCTGCCACCGCTGTAGATGCACGGTTCTCTCCCACCATAAGCTCCACCGCAAAATAGGCAGCCAGGAGCATAAAAAAGGTGGCGAAGTTATCCGTGGTATAAAAATGCGACTGCTGGATTTGCATCACAGCCAACGCCGAGAACATGGCTGCCAGGATACCCACACGTGGGCCATACAGCCGCTTCACCAAGAAATACAACAGCGCTACCGTTGCCAGATCCGCCAGCGCAGACATCTCCCGCCCAAAGAGTTGAAGATTGTCCAACTGGTGGGTCGCGTCGGCCAGCCCGCGTACAATGAAAACAGGCAGTGTGCCATAAACGAAGAAACTGGCCCCGGTGTTATTGGGGTTAAGGGTTGATTTGGCGGTATCGAAGTATTCGGCCAGGCTATGCACCGGCTGGATATTATACGTGACCGAGGTCAGAAACAATTCGTCCGGGTGCTGGTACTGGAGTTCACCCCAGGCACTGCCTGAAAAGCGAAAATATGCACCCACGAGGAGAACGCCGATCAGCAAGACATCATACAGCCAGAGGCGTTTCTTTTCCGGATTGGAGCTGCTGCCATTTGTCATAAAAAGCCTCGGTTAACCGTTCGATGGTACAAACAGGATCATAAAATTCATGCCTGGTATATCGGTGGCCGAGTGGAATGTACTCAGTTCACCTTGCGGATACAATTGTTTCAGCGCCTGCGCATCCTTTGTGTCATCCACCTTGATCATGAATAACTTGGGGCCTTTAACATTCAAGGTTGTATTGAAATCCTGGGGCCAGATGGCAAAATCCCGATTCGGGATACCTATGGTGTCACCCGGCAGACGCGTGTCCACCCAATAAGGATATGCCACAATCCAGACGGAGTCGGTCGTTCCATATACCTGGTCAAACTGTCTAATGACTGCACCCAGCTCCGAGGTGTTCCAAGCAGAGGCTGTGTATTCGTCCGCATACTGGTGAAAAAACAGGTCATAGTTCTGGTAGATGGAGCAGCCTGCCAGGAAAAGGATCACCACCCAGGCGAGGACAGTCCCGGTGCGGCGTTTCATTCTGGCCTGGATGCCTGACAGCAGCCCATCCAGCGCCATTGCCACGATCAGGAAAACGGGTATATAGGCAGCCCCGGCGCGGCTCAGGACCGGGTTCTCATTCGGAAAGGCAAGGGAAAGGATTGATGGAAGCTCCAATAACGGAATGGAAAGCAGGAGGAACAGGTCAAGCCAGTGCCGCCGGCGAATGTAGCGGATAAGCACCAAGGCGACCCCGATGATGAAAAGCGCTCCAGAAATCACATCCAACGCCGGGCGAAAAACCACCGCAGTGACCCAGGTTTCGCCATCGTTCCAGTTGAACATGCGCAGGGCATTCCAGGTGTTCGAGATAAAAATCTGCCAGATCGGGCCGGGTAGCGGGGTTCCAGCGGCGCCCAGGCGGCTGAACGCCCGAAAAGAGAACACATCCGGGTTATCCATCCAGTAGCGCGCCAGGGGTAGAAAAACGACGAACGAGATCAATGCCAGAATGCACAACCAAGCCAACGCCTGCTTGCGGTTACCCTTGGACTGGGAATGCAACAGATATACACCGATCGCAATCACCAGAACGATCGGCACTATCCGCATGGGGGTATACCCGTGCAAACCGAAACCCAGGAACAGGCCGGAAAGGATGAAATCGTTGCGGTTGCGAGACCGCAAACCGCGGAAAAGATAATAGAGCGTAGGCGCGACAAACAAAGGGTAGAGTGGGAAGCGCAGCCCAAACCGGCTGACGATGTTCGCCCAGTAAGCTATCCCTGTAAAAAATACTGCCAGCAAGCCAATGCGCTTGTTGCCCAACTCCTTACCGAGCAAATACATGTAAGGCAGCGTTAACAGTCCGCAGATGACCGTCCCAATTTTCAAACTCAGGTAAGACAGCCCCGTGCCAAAGATCCATGAGACAACCAGGGTCAGGTACATCTGGTCGGCTTCACGGCCAGTATTGCGTGGGAAGAAAATATGCGTCAGGCCCTGGGATACATCATACACATCCAGGAGCTTCTCGGCATGATCGCTGGTCGGTTCGGAAGGAACGCCAGTCAAGTTATAGATGCGAAAGAAGCCAATAACTGCAACCATCACCAGGATAAGCAACGTAGCGCGAGTAACCTTGATCTGCCAGGTGCCGCCTGAGAAGAAAGCCTTGACATTTCTCCAGAACAACAGAGCACCGTTTCCAGGCAGCCAAAAAGCCCAGACGAAGCAGATAATGGCAAGAACCCAAAGCGTAACATTCAAGGGGGTGAAGAGGTTTCCGCCAAGAGTAAGGAAGGCAGCCAGCATCAGCGGAATCGCCAGGAAGAGCGGCAACCGCCGGACGCGCAGCGTATCCGAGGCCGATCCGGTCTCCGGTAAAGGCGCGAGGGCCCATTCTTTGCTCAAATATGCCCAAATCAGGAAGGCGAGACTGATCGCATAAAGCACTAAGCCGGCGGTGGCCGTCCGGTCTTGCGAGGGTTCCCAGGCGCGTTGGGCAAACAGAGCCATGACCAAAGCAAGGAGGGAACGCCAGGGCCAGCGGTTGGATTCTGGAGATTTTTTCTGAGGCGGTTCCTCGATTGGGAGCGGCTCAACAGGCAAGGGAGCGCGTTCCAGCGTGGCTGGCCCCTGTGGCAGTGTGGCAGGTTCCACTGCGACCGGCTGCTGCGGCAGAACGGCAGGTTCCACTGCAACAGGCCCCTGCGGAACTGCGGCGGGTTCGCTTACAACAGCCTGAGATGCGCCCGTGGAACTTTCCTTTGGCGGTTCAGGCTCGGCGGGGAGCTCAATCTTTCCGCCGCGTTCCCAAAACTTCAGTCTGGATTTGAGATAGTCAAGGATACTTGGTTCTTCAGGCATGGATAACTCTCTCTTGGATTAATTTTTTTTCGCGACCGCTATGATACTCTCACCCCAACGCATTGGCAAGAACACCACTCCACTAATCGCCTGCAAACCGCCCAGGGAGCCGAAAAAAAGTTTCTGCAAGGACTTCGGGACCAGTGGAACATAAGGAGCATCCCAGAAGCCATCCGCAGAAACGCGCAACACTTTAAATCCGGCGCTCTTCAGCATGCCCAGCCATTCGGATGGCGGTTTGAGCGAGATGTGGGTCGGATCATGGTAGCCAATCCACTTTTCCCCTTTCGATGACCTGGACAGGGAAGCCAGGTTGGGGGTGGCAAAAATGAGCGCACCACCCGGAGCCATCACACGCCCCAGTTCGGCAACGGCCTTTTCGGGGTGTGGAAGATGCTCGACAACATGTTTAATGATAATGACTCCAAAGAGACCATCGGCAAAAGGCAACTCTTCAGCGCTGGCAACCTGCAGCAAGGTATGCGGGGCAACCTGCTTCGACTGGACCAGCGCCCAGTGATTGACATCCACCGCGGCGGTCGTGAACATCCCATCCAATTGCCCAACCAGGTGCCCGAGTCCGGAGCCAATTTCCAGCAGGCGCGTGGAGCGCTTCCCATAGCGGCGCGCCAGGATGGCGTAAAATCGGTTCGACCACCAGTACTGGCTATACCTGGCGAACGAAACATCCTGATAGGCATTGGTACTGAAATATTTTTCGTCGAAGGCCATAGGCTAGTTGCGCTCCTTCAGAATATCTTCGAAGATCTTTTCGTAGCCGGCTGCAATCACATCGGGGGAATATCTATGCTTGATCTCGGCATAGTTGCCACGAAAGTGCTCCGGTTCGGTCAAAATATCCAGTATGGCTTTTGCAATCGCTCCGGCATCCGCCACCGGGACAATCCTGCCCATGCCACTCATCTTTACGGGGACGCGCACGCCTGGCAGATCCGTGGCTATCACCGGAGTTCCACAGCTCATCGCTTCAACCTGCACCAAGCCGAAGGCCTCCGTACTGTTCAGGCTGGGCATAACCAGCACCTCGCATGTTTTGAAAAAAGCCGTCATCTCAACCGGCGACAGGTTGCCCAGGAGAGACCAATGATCTTTGAAGCCATCAATGAGGGGCAGAATACGGGCAGCGTACTGCTCCTCCCCAACCACGTTCTGATACGAGCCGACAAACAGGAGGCGCGCATCCGGAATACGCTCCAACACCTGCGGCAATGCCTGAACCAGGTACTCGACACCCTTCTCGGTGGCCAAGCGTGCAGCCATGCCAATAATCCGCTGGCCGGCATGAATGCCAAATTTCTCGCGAAACGCTTGGATATCTGCTTCGCTGGCCGGGGCCAGCTCCACCGGTGCATCCAAAACGTGCAGTTTGTCTTTGTAGCGGGTAAGATAGTTCGAATGATCGGCGTAATCCTGCGTGAGACTGACAATGGCATCGCTACCCCAGGCAGCCACATGGTTGGCAGCGTGCGAGACCTGATTGGCAACCGCATGGATCAGCCCGTGCGGCAGGCGCAGGTCGCAGTGGTAGGTCAGCACCACCGGCTTGTGCATTATTTTGCCGATCCAGGCAATGTAAGCTGCGTCAAGCTGCGGCATGTGGAGGTTGACCACGTCAGCCCAGCGCATCAGTTTCCAGGCTTCGAAAGGCATGGCAGGCATGAGCAAGCCTTTGCTGACGCGCATCAGCGGCGGCACACGTACCACCGTTACACCATCCAGGGTATCAAGGCGCGGCAATTGACGGTCAAATTGGGAAGTCAGGACAGTCACCTCATGGCCGCGCCGGGCAAAGGCGCACGCCATCCGCTCGGCGTAAACGGTCAGGCCGGAGGTATACGGGCGGTAATAGGTCAAGCCGGTAAGAATATGCATGGTTATTGGTTGTGGCTATTGACAATAATAGCGCAGTACAACCTTCACACTCCAGTTGCAGGGTGGCATAGCAATCCCAAGAATAGTGCCAAGCGCCGGATGGTGGAACGACTCAGGTCAGAAATATGCATGTGAGCGTCTGCCATAGGTCAGGACTGCCCGATTATAACCTACCCCGGCAAACAGCTCACTGCGAACAGTCAGGAAAATAACGCTTCACAAACGCCCTTGGATGGCGGCGGCTATCTGCTGCATGAGCTTTTTGTCGCGCGCAGGATCGAAAGGGGCGGCATCCACAAGGCTGCTTGGATAGGACCAGAATCCCCCCTGGCGATATTCATCAGGTTCAGCCATAAAACGCGGGATGATATGAGCATGCAGGTAGGGATCGCTATTCCCCATGATGCAATAATTAATGCGATATGCACCGGTCACTTCCAGCAAGGCATCGCCGATCAAGGCCATATCGTGCAGGAACTCCGCCCGCTGCGAATCATCCAAGTCGTTGATCGAAGCAACAACCGGGTCTGCCAGGAGGATGGTATAGCCACGCAGGTATTGCATATTGCATAAGACCGCCCAGCCGGACGAAACCCGGCAAATTACGGTAGGGTTTGTCCCGGCCCTGGCTGTGACGATACCTTCAGGAATGGCCGTTGGCATAAAAATTTATATTTCTCAGAGACTGCCTTCGCCAGGATGTTCCTGCTCCGGCCGGTTGCGCAACTGGCGGTAAACCCCCATCAAGGTCTCACCTTCCTGCGAGAGGGCAAATGCCCCAAGCAGGCTGTTGGCGATAATACCGATCAGGTGCGAGGTCAGAGCGGCCGCAAAAGATGTGGACTGATCCTGGGAGAGGATGGTCAGGGCGCCAGCCAGCGCGCCCTCATAGGTGCCGACCGCACCGGGCAGGGATGGGATGGCATTGCCGAAGGCGACCGCCCCCAACCCGAACAGGGACCAGAGCAAGCGGGCCTGCGGGAAGAACGCCAACAGCAGGAGAAAGAGCTGAAAAATGGCGATGGCCCAGTTGAGCGTCATCCAGAGCATAAAGCGCAGGAACAGCCAGCCATCGGTAAGGATGGCCAGGCCGGAGAAAAGCGAATCCAGCAGGCTTCCCCCCATTTCCTGCAATTTTGGCCAGCGGGCGCTAAGACGATGGAACCAACCCAAAGCCCATTCCCGGTTGCGCGCGAGCAGGTAAAGAATAACCATCCCGATCACCACCAACACCCCGATGGCGATGGCAATGCGTCCCGCGCCGGCTGCGCCGACCACAAACGGGACCGCGCTGAGCAGGATGGCGGCTGAAAAAGCCACATCCAGAACACGCTCGATGACAATGGTGGAGAGCACATCCATGAAGCCCAATTTGGCTTTGCGCCCGAGCAGGAAGGCGCGGCCCACTTCTCCCAGGCGGAAGGGCAGGAAGTTGTTCAGCAGGTAGCCCTCGCAGAGCGTCCAGAAGACATCCCTATAGGAGGCACGCTCACGCAACAGGGTGCGCCAAACAATGCCGCGCACCATCAACCAGATTATTGAGGAGGCAAGGAAAGCCAGCAACAGCCAGTAATTGGCGGAGCGGATGGCTTTGATAAAGCGATCCAAGTCCACAAAGTGGACAATCGCCGCAATGGCGATCAGGCTGATGACAAGCCCGGGCAACCAGCGGCTGGCAGATTTCCAAAAATTAGATTTCATTCCTCTTCCAAACTCAATACCGCCATGAAGGCTTCCTGTGGGATCTCCACATTGCCGACCATCTTCAGGCGTTTCTTGCCTTTCTTTTGTTTTTCGAGCAGTTTCTTCTTGCGAGATATGTCACCACCATAGCATTTGGCCAACACATCCTTGCGGGTGGCCTTGACGTTGGCACGGCTGATGATGCGCCCGCCGGAGGAGGCCTGGATGGCCACGTCGAACAGTTGGCGCGGGATAAGTTCCTTGAGCTTGGTGATAAAACGCTGGCCCTTATGGTAGGCGTCCTTCTCATGGACGATCGCCGCCAGGGCATCCACCGGCTCGCCGTTGACCAGGATCTCGAGCTTCTGCAACTTATCGGCGCGGTACTCGAGGAACTGGTAATCCAGCGAGGCATATCCGCGCGTGCGGCTCTTGAGTTCATCGAAAAAATCAATGATGATCTCGGAAAGGGGAATTTCGTAATTCAACTGGACCCGGTGCGGGGCGGGATATTCCTGGCTCTTGTAGATGCCGCGCCGCTTGGTGACCAGTTCCATGATCGGGCCGTAGTACTCCGTGGGAGTGATGATCTCGATGTTCATCCAGGGTTCGCGGATCTCGGCGATCAGGTCATCCTGGGGCAGATCGGCCGGGGAGGCGACAATTTTCGTCGCGCCGGTATGCAGGAGGACTTCGTAAGCGACCGTGGGGGCGGTGAAAACCATCTCGAGGTCGTATTCGCGCTCCAGGCGTTCCTGGATGATCTCCATATGGAACAGGCCCAGGAAACCGGCCCGGAAACCGAAACCGAGCGCCTGTGAAGTCTCCGGCTGGAAGGTCAGCGAAGCATCGTTCAATTGCAGCTTATCCAGGGCCTCGCGCAGGTTCTGGTAATCGTCGGCTTCGGAGGGATAGATCCCGGCGAAGACCATGGGCTTGGGGATGCGGTAGCCCGGCAGCGGTTCGGTGGCGGGCCGGAGGGCGCTGGTGATGGTATCACCGACGCGCGCGTCGTGCACCGTCTTCAGGCCGGTGGCAACGTAACCGACCTCGCCGGCGGCCAGGCCGGTGACCGGTTTCATAGTGGGGGCAAAGATGCCGACTTCGATGGGTTTGACATCCACACCGGTCGCCATCATCCGTATAGTCTCTTCCGCGGTAACCTGGCCTTCGACCACGCGTACATAGGCGATAACGCCCTTGTAGGAGTTGTAGTGCGAATCAAAGATCAGCGCCCGCAGAGGCAGCTCCGCCCCACCGCTGGGAGGCGGGATCTTCTGCACGATGGCTTCCAGCACAGAGGCAACGTTCGTCCCATCCTTAGCCGAGACACGCAATACGTCCGCCGGCGAAACACCCAGCAGGCTGCCGATATCCTCGGCCACCTCATCAGGGCGGGCGGTCACCAGGTCGATCTTGTTAATGACAGGGATGATGACGAGGTCGGCGCCCAGGGCGGAATACAGGTTGGCAAGGGTCTGGGCTTCGATGCCCTGGGTGGCATCCACCACGAGCACGGCGCCCTCGCAGGCGTTCAACGCCCGGCTGACCTCGTAGCCGAAATCCACGTGTCCGGGGGTGTCGATCAGGTTCAGTTCGTAGGGATTGCCATCCCGGGCAGTATAGCTCATGCGCACGGCGGAGGCTTTGATGGTGACGCCCTTCTCGCGTTCCAAATCCATCGAATTGAGAATCTGCTCGGTGGTATCCCGGTCGGGGACCGTGCCGGTAAGATGCAACAACCGGTCGGCCAGGGTGGATTTGCCGTGGTCAACGTGGGCGATGATGCAGAAGTTGCGGATATGGGAAGTCATAGCGAGGAAAGTATAACCGAAATGGGGGTTTTAGGAGGGAGGGGTGAGGAGCTTTTTAAGCTATGAACGAAGTGGATTTTCCATTTGCTTTTTTTATCGCGACACCCGTGGAGTACCGGGTGCACAGGCACGAAGGAAACACTTTTTTGTCTACCTTAGTGAGCCTTTGCAGGCACCGTGCTGCAGGCACACGTGTGCCCCTTCGTGCCCTTAGTGGTAAAAGATTTTCTTTGTTCAGAAAGCATTCAGTAACTCGTTGCCATTTTCGCCGGGGGCTGTCCCTACTGAGTGCTGTGCGAAAGCCCCCGGCTCAGATGACAAAGCCCGCTGCCCTAAAGGGTGCTACGCGAAAGCGGGCTGTAAACCGGCTTTACCCTTCGGGTACTTCACCATTCGGGTAGAGGCATACGGTTTTCAAAGCCCCATGCATACAAAATACTGCGTAGTAATACTTCTACTCCACAGTGAGGAACCCAAATGTACGCCACAGACTGTGCATCATGCCATGAAAGAAATCCGGCTGGATGAACTGGTTCGGGCAGGTGCCGGGAATGACCGCAATGTCGTTTTCCCGGCATAAACGCACGGCGTCGGGTGAAACACTGGATGTGCCGGTTCCGAGGCCAGGCTTGGTGCCCATCATGCAGTGCATCCAGACGTGCTTGACGCCAAGGTCCACACATTGCTGGACGATCAGATCGGTCACTTTGGGGTTGGCAAGGATGAAAACAGCTTCAGGCTTTTCCGGCAGGGATTTCAAATCCGGATAGCATGGATCGCCTTCAAAGGTGGTGATGTGAGGGTTGACCGCATAGACCTGGTAGCCGGCTTCCTTGAACTTTTTGTAGCCCATGTTGCAGCCAGTCTCGCGCTTGTCGGATACGCCTATCACGGCGATCTTCTTCTGCGCCAGGAAATCTTTCACAAGGGTATCAATTTTTGTCATGGGGATGCTCCTGTTGGAACAGTATATGATGAAGTCTATTAATTCTACAAGAAATCATCTTGACAATGGTCCATTTGCGTTTTTAACCGCGACACCAGTGGAGTATTGGGTATAGGCGGGCACAAATTAACTCGAAGGAAACACTTTTTTTGTCTTCCTTTGCCTGCACTGTGCCGCAGGCACACATGTGCACCTTTGCACACACCTGCACCCGTTTCTTCACGGGTGTAGTGGTAAAAGAATTTCTCGGCGCATCAGGATTTAGCTATTAAAATTATACACCGCGAATCAATAAGGCTCTATGGGAGTCGCCGGAGTGATGGGAGAAATAGGGGGCTGGCCCCCATATCTTGCCCTATATCCCGGCGATGCCCAATGAACTATCAATATTATCTGAGCGCGCGGCGAAAGCGGCGGGTATAATGGAACGAATTTTGCAGGCTGGCTGAGAGGCGAGGCATGATCGCAAAGACACGGAAACAGGAATTTTGGGGTGGCGTTCGAGATGAAGCGCCGATCTTGTTGGGGGTGGTGCCGTTCGGGCTGCTTTTCGGGGCGCTGGCGATCGGCGCGCAACTGTCGAGCCTGGCGGCCCAGGCCATGTCGGCGATCATTTTTGCGGGTTCGGCCCAGCTCATCGCGGCGCAATTGGTCGGGACGGGGACAGCCGGGGTGGTGATCCTGATGGTCGTCTTTGTGGTCAACCTGCGGCACGCCTTGTACAGCGCCTCGGTGGCCCCGCACGTCAGGCATCTCAAGACAGGCTGGAAGCTGCTGCTGGCGTACCTGCTGACGGACGAGGTGTACGCCGTCACGATCACGCACTACAACCGGGAGGGGACGGGCCGGAGCGGCACTGGTATTTCCTGGGGGCCGGGCTGACCTTGTGGAGCGCCTGGCAGGCCAGCACCGCGATTGGAATCTTCATCGGGGCGCAGATCCCGGCCAGTTGGCCGCTCGGTTTCATCCTGCCGTTGACGTTCATCGCCCTGGTCGTCCCGGCGCTGAAGGACCGGGCGGGCGTGGCAGCGGCGCTGTCCGCCGGACTGATCGGGCTGCTGGCGACAAACTTCCCCTACAAAACGGGGCTCCTGGCGGCGGCGCTGATCGGCATCCTGACCGGGTTGGTGGTGGAGGGGAAAACGAAATGAACATCTGGATCACGATGCTGATCGCGGGCCTGCTGACCTACGCCACCCGGCTCTCGTTCATCCTGCTGCTGGAGCGGATCAAGGCGCCGGAGTGGTTTCGGCGCGGACTGCGCTTCGTGCCGGCGGCGGTGCTCTCGGCGATCATCCTGCCGGAGCTGACCAATCCGAACGGCAGCCTGTTCCTTTCCTGGCGCAACCCGGAGCTGATGGCGGGGGCGGTGGCGATCCTAGTGGCATGGAAGACGAAGAACGTCATTTTGACGATCGTGGCGGGGATGGCGGCGCTGCTGATCCTCCAAGCAATCCTGGCGCATTTCTAAGTAGAAGAGTTCATTTAACACAAAGTAACACGAAGGAAAACAAAGGAAACACTTTTTTTGTCTGCCTTGGTGCGCCTTTGTGCACTTGGTGGTGAAAGGTTTTCTCTGCGCCTTGATATGGTACATTATCGAAATAATTGGTGGTTGGTTGTAGAAGATATTCGAACCTCTGAACGACGGAGAAACGAATATTTCTCTCCCAGCCGCCATTCCAAAAGCAGGAATGGCAGCCGAGGCGAGCCGGGAGCAGATGTTCTGTTTTTAATGTGCCTGGAAAAAGCGGCCAAGCGTCCCTGGCGGGAAATCCTTTCCGCGCAGGTATAATAAAACATATGTTCTAATTTGTCAATCCTTTTTAGGGTTATTGCTCCTTAAAACGGGATTGGCGCATTTCGGCGAGAACGAATTTGAACGGTGACATAATCTGACGTTATCTTTCCGTTCCTGCCCGGGCGGTGGTTCGCCAGGCGCCAATGAAAAATCCGGGTTCCACACGAGGAATTATTGCTTGGCAAGCTGCAGGATGTACTTTCGCACCAGCCAGAGGGGAATCAATCCAAAAATGCCGAAAGAAAAATCTATCACGGACCAAAACGGTGGAATGCCCCGGATTGCTCCAAAAATGATTCCCCAAGGGATGATCAGGATGCAGGCGATCATTCCGAACTCAATCACCCAGCGATTCCGGAGCGGATCGCGCAGCGGGCCGATGAAGGCAATGGCAATAACCACATGCGCAAAAGCCAGCCAATCCGTGCCATAGAGCATAAAGGGGTAGTCCCGGGCTGTTGCAGTAATGCCTGTGTATACAGCCAGCACCCATTGGGACATGGCAGGCCAAATGTTCGCGAAGGCTGTTCCCGGTCCCAGCAAGTCGTGCAAGAGAGTGACTTCCCAAACCAATGGGATGGCCGTCAGCCCGCTTATGCTGAGAGCAATCATAAAGAATATAATCCAGTAGCGGATGCGCTTTTCGAGAATAGCCTTGGACATAGCGGTTGCCTCCTCATTAGCAATATTTGGAAATTATAGGAGCGCGTTTCTATCACATTCTCTCAGACAACGTTGTGAATATAGCAGTTCTTGTAATTTTAAATCGAGGAAAGAAGATACACACTGCCCGGTCAGGGTTCCGGCATTAATGAAACTTGCGAAACTTCAGTTTTGATCTTCTCACGCGGGGCGAAGATCCACGCCAGGAGCAGCGTAAGCGCGATCAGGCCGGCACTGACCCAATAGACCCGGCCCGGCTGCGGGGTATAGAGCACGCCGGCCAGGAGGGGCGCCAGCATGACAGCCAGGGCGTTGACGGTTTCGGAGACACCGTAGGCCAGGCCCATCTGGGACGGATGGATGAGCGGGCGGATCTGGGCGAAGATCAAGTAGCGGGCCGAGCGGTAGCCGCCCAGCAGGAAGTAGCCCACGGCGTACCAGCCCAGGCCGCTGCCTTTCCAGAGCAGGAGGGCGAAGGCCGCCACCGAGAGCTGGGCGAGCAGGAAGCCGGTGCGGGCGGCGAACAGTCCCAACAGCAGGGCCAGCAGGGTGTTCCCCAGGCCATTGACCGAGCCGAGCAGACCGATATTTTCGAGGGAGAGGCCGCGCTCGTTCTGCAGGAAGCGCGGAGCGAGCGGCTGGGGCAGGTACATGACAAACATGGCCAGGAAGACAACACCCAGGAAGCTGACAAAGCGGGTGTTCTTCCAGAGGCTTTCGGGCGGGGCGGCCGGGTCATGTTCCTCGCAGGGCTGGGGGCGCAGGAAGAGCAGCAGCAGGGTGGAGACGCTGAAAATGCAGGTGGAGACCAGGTAGACCGTGCGCAGGCCGAGATACGCACCGATCCAGCCGCCGCTGACAGGCCCGAGAATGGCCCCCAGGTTGTAGGCGGCCGAGACCAGGGTCATGGCGCGCACCGGGGACAGGCGGCCGTGGGCGGCGGTGACGTAGCTATTCAGCGGGGAGGAAACAAAGGCGGTGAGGCCGTAGAGCAGCAGCCCCACAATGAAAAGCGGCAGCGCCCGGGCCAGGGCCATCACCCCGGCAGCCAACACACCGATGATCCAGGCGGTCACGAGCAGGGGTTTGCGCCCGATGCGGTCGGCCAGGTGGCCGGCCGGGATGTGCGCGAGCATCATCGCCAGGCCGGCCAGGCTGAGCACCCAGGCAATGGTCATGGTATTGGCCCCCAACTGCTGCAAGTAGATGGGCTGGAAATACAGGAACATGCCCTCGCCCAGCCCCCAGGCACACAGCGAGACGGAGAGCAGGACGAGGTCCATGCTCATACCGGTGGGGAGAGACGGCGGATAAAATCCGCAGCGGCCGAGTAGACGGCTGCGCGGGTCGCATCTTCGGTGATGACGTGCCCGCCGCCGGCCACCCAGAACATGCGCTTATCGGAACTACCCAGGTGGTTATAGATCTGTTCCATGCTGTCGCGCATCACGTAATCATCGTCGCGGGAATGGATCAGCAGGACCGGCACCTTGATCTCCGGCAAAGCGGCGTGCATTTCCCGGATGAGCAGTTTCAATTCCACGGCGGAGCGCAGCGGGTTCATCGGGTAGGCGACGTGCCGGGCGCAGGCGGCCGGATCGTACCAGCCGCTGCCGGGCGCGCCCCCTTTCGACAAATAGGGTTTGAAACGGCTCAGGAAACGCAGCGCCCAGAGCGGCAGGGGGATGCCAGGGAGATCGTAAGGCGTGGACATGGCCACCACTGCACGCACATCCAGGCGGGCCGCGGCGGTCAGGGAGAGCACCCCGCCCATGGACAGGCCAAGCAGGAAGACCTGGCCGGTGCAGGAACGCAGCAGGTTGTAGCCATCCTCCACCGAAAGCAGCCAGTCCTGTCCGCGCGAGCGGATCATGTCCTCGGGGCGGGTGGCGTGCCCCGCCAAACGCATCCCACAGACAGTGTAGCCCTGGCGGTTGAGGTATTCGCCCAGCCCACGCATTTCCTTGGGCGCGCCCGTGAAACCGTGCGTGACCAGGCAGCCGGTCCCGGCGTTTTCGCCCGATCCGGGGAAGAAGAAGGGTTCGGCAGTGGGGATGATCTGGGGCATGGGTAGGTGGAGAATTAGATTATGGAGAAAATAAGATCGATGAAAGGAGGCACCAATAAATTATAACCCTGCCCGGCTCACGTTCCAGATGAACTCCGTGGCGGCCTGGAAGACCTGCTCGCGCGGCGGTTCTTCCGTAAGGGTATGGCCGCTGCCTTCCATCCAGAGCATTTGTTTGTTTGTGCTACCGAGACGGGCATGGATCTTCGGCATGCTGTCACGAATAACAGGGTGATCATCACGGGACTGGATGAGCAAGACCGGAACCTTGACATCTGGCAGGGCCGCGCGCATACGCGCCAGCAACCAGCTCATTTCACATACCGATCGCAGGGGGTAAACCGGATAGGAAACATGTTCCTTCCAGGCATCCCCGAACCAACCTCCGGAACCCCGCCGGCCTTCCGGCTTGGGCAACACAGGCAGCACCAGGCTCAAAGGACTGGCAAAACGAAATAGCATATCACGCCGCCGGGGAAAGGGCGTGGACATGGCCACCACCCCGACCACATCCAGCCAAGTGGATGACAGAAGGGTAAGGTTGCCCCCCATGGACAACCCGATCAGGAAGATGACATCTGTCAGGCCGGACAACAGATGGAAGCCGTCTTCCACGCAGGCCAACCAGTCTGCCAGGCGCGTATGGGCCAGGTCGGCCAGACAGGTGGCATGACCGGCCACACGCACGCCAAGAGCACTGAAGCCCTGCCGGTTGAGGTACTCTCCCATCCAACGCATTTCCTTCGGTGTGCTGGTAAAGCCATGGACCAGTAAACAACCCGGGTTGCCTGGCCGGCCGGGGAACAGGAATGGTTCGGCAGTGGGGATGATCTGGGACATGGGAGTAGCAAAATACTTATCCTGCCGCCAGTTTTACCCAGTCAAGCTTGAAAGGCAACAAGGCTTTGACCAGGCGGGCGTCGGCAGTCCATAGTTCGATGCCCATCCGGTCGGCCAGGGCCAGATAATGGGCATCGTAGGATGCGGGGAGATTGTAACGGGCGGCCAGTTCACGAGCACGCCTTTGCAAGGCAGGGTCGCCAATCAGTTCTATTGGGAACGCAAGGATGACATCCAAGGCTTCACGAACAAATCCAGGACTCAATCGGCCGTTTTTTTGCTGCTGGTACAATCCATTCGTCACTTCATAAAAAAGCAGGGTAGGTGCGACCATATGAGCTTCTTGCGATGCCCAGGATTTCCAAAGCTGCATTACTGCCACATCATCCTGGCCGATAGTGAATCGGATAACGATACTGGCATCAACGCAAACTGTTAAAGAGTTGCTCATCACGTTCCTCGCGTCCCTGGCGGATCATTTCAGCGGGATCGGGCAGAGTGCGCCCTGCCAACTCAACCCGCAGTTTTGCCTGGAGTCCCTCAACCATGCTCCACCAATCTAGTTTTGGCGTAGCAGATACCATTTGGTCATACTCCTGTTTGGAAATGATCACCACATCCGCCTTTCCATCCCGTTCCACGATCACAGGGCCGGATTTTGCCCGGCGCATGATCTCGCCAAAGTGGACGCGTGCTTCGGTTGCGCTGACAGTTTGGTTCATTTTATCTCCTTATTAATCAATTGATCAATCGATCAATGGAAATATACTGCAAAGCGGATGGATTGTCAATCAAAATCCCAGCTCCTTCAATATCTGCGCCTCGTCCTTTTTGCCGCCTGCGCCGAAGAGCTCGCGCCAGAAAGCTTCGTCATAGCGGCGGGAGCGGACCGGCAGGGGCATGGGGACGCCCCACCCCAGCAGGAGCACTTCCTCCCTGGGCTGGAGGCGGGCCAACATGCCGCGCAGGGATTCGCGCCCGGAGAGACCGGAGAGCACGGCATGGATATCATCTTCATCGCCCAGCCAACCGGAGATGCGAGTGCCCAACTGCGAGAGCACCTCGTCGTAGATCTGGGAGGGGCGCTGGTCAATGATCAGCAGGGTGACGTAATATTTACGCATTTCACGCGCAATGCCGGCGAAGGTGGTCTGCCCGGCCATCTCGCGGTTGAGCAGCTTGTGGGCTTCCTCGACCACGATGACCAGTTGGCGGGGTTCATCCTGGCCGGAGGAACGGAAGGCGTTGGTCTTGTTCTCCCAGGCCTGCTTGATCTTACGGGTGAGCAGGTTCGAGACCAACAGGTAATCCAGGTCGGTCTCGTAGGCCTGCCCGAACGAAAGGATAACGTGTTTTCCAGCCTCGAGGGATCTTGTGGTCTCGCCGATGGAATCGGCGGCGGGCTTCTCGACGATGTAATCCTTGTCGAACAGGCGGCGCAGTTTATCGTGCAGGGCCTCGGCGGCCATGACGTTCACGCCGGATTCCTCCGCCCAGGCGGCCACGCTGCCGGGATGCGGGACCTTCCTGACCTTGCCGGTCTTCTCATCCACCACCTCGACCTCATCGCGGTTCATTTCCTTGAAATGGCGGAACCAATCCCGGCCAAAGGAGACGGTCAGGGCGTGCAGGGTGGTGGGGGTGGTCTCTTTGAGGTTCAGCTCACGCGTCAGAAGCTCGATATCGGCGGGAGTGATATCGGCCATGGCAATCTCCAGGTTGAAATCTGGCGTGGAGCCGCGGATGGTCGTACCGGCGCCCAACCCGACCACGCGCAGGCGGCTGGCGAACTTGGTCTTCAGCCCGGTGACGCGCAGCCCGGTATCCGAGGCGGTGTCGTCATAGCCGTATTCGTTGTGCATATCGAAGACCAGAACCGAGGCCTTACCGTAGTACATCAGCCCGGCCAGCACGATGCGGGTCAGGAAGGATTTGCCGGTGCCGGTGGCGCCAAAGACGCCGGCTGAACGCTGGACGAACCTGTCCAGATTGATGCAGACGGGGTGGCCCTGTTCGCGCGTGTAGCCGATAACGAAGTTGCCCTTATCGGAAGGGTCGCCGAAGATCTCGGCGATATCGCCACCGGAGGCCAGGCGCACCGGAGTGTGGTGCGGCGGAACGGTCTTGACCGGGAGCGGGCGGGGCGGCTTTTCGGCGTGCTCCCTGGCCCAGGCCGGGTATTCCGGCGCGCCGGGCTCGGGGCCGCGCTCGAGCATCAGGGCGGGCAGGATCTCGAGGTTGGTGTAGAGGGTCTGGCCGTGCAGGGCCTGGGCCAGGGCGGGCGGCAGGCGCGTTTCGCTGTTTTCATCCGCGAAACGCGGGTCAGTAGCGCCGAGCTGCAGATCGGTGACCAGACCGTAGAACTGCCAGTCGCCGCTGGGGATGACAACGAAGGCGCCCTCCTGCACTTCCTGGGAGGGGACGGTCAGCCGGGCGCGCAAGGATTCTTTCAATCCGCCGCCGACGATGTAACCGATTGAGGATTGAGGATCGGTGATTGGTGATTGGTGATTGGTAATTGAGGATTGGGGCATTTGAACCTCGCGAATTTTGGTTGAAGAGTGATGATTGTGAATTGGAGATTGGATTCCTGGATCGAGTTGACTCTGATTACTTGACTTGAGGCCGCCGGTTGAGATTATCGCGGGCGGTCTTGGCGGATGCGGTGAGAATGGCAACGAGTTCATCGGATTCTTGCATAAGCAGTTTGAGTTTGTCTGGTTTGACAATCCCGGCTTCGGCCAGCATCTCCAGCCAGTGCTGGGATTCGTCGGCTTCTTCGATGGTGATGCCAAGTTTCGAGATAAAATCGGCTTTCGAACGCCCCCGGCAGGCAGCGCGGTAATTTGCTCCGACCGACAACGCTGAACGCAATAATTGGTTTCCGATCACCTTGCCTGTTTGGGTGGAGGGCAAGGATTCCACCAAGGTGATCACATCCAGACCGAATTTCTTCGTTCTCCACTTTAATTCTTCAGCATCCATAAGAAGTTTCCAAAATAACCAGGCTAATCATCATTCTATTATCTTAATCTGCAACCAATAATGCGTTTGTGATATTCTCAGCAATCATCCTGCGATTGCTTTTGTTAAAAAAACTTTCAGCCGGGAACAGGGCAAGCTCTTTTTGAACGAAACCGTTCCCTTTCATGCCAATCTCGTATTTTCAGGAAGACGCGAATAGACCGGAATCCTTGGTGATATGGAAAACGCTGCCTTGCGCTTCCATTTCACAGGCCACAAATTCTGTGAACTGGTCCCGCCTTTTCTCCAATGGATCGGCCCACCCGGACAGAATGTAATCCACCAATGGAGCAACTTCGGTCACTTCCAAAGCATCCTCGTAACGGTATAACTTGATATTAATGAACTGTTGTGAAAGCTGCACCATTCCATTCTCAAGCGTGAACGAGTCAGCCGCCCTGCCCCAGGAAACCAGTCCAGCATCGAATTTGTATATCAGGTCCCTCATCTCACGCATATGTCCTTCCCCGACCGTGGAAGCGTAGAAACACCCTTCCGGTTTCAAAACACGGCGGATCTCCGAGAATGCATTCGGTCTGTCGGGGACGTGATAGAGCATGTGATTGGCGATAACGGCATCGAAATAGCCACTCTCCAGTGGGATGGATTGGGCATCAATGACTTTGTACTGGAATGGACGCTGCGCTTCCAGATTCCGCCGGGTTCCTTCCAGCATCCCGGCAGAAAAATCAGACAGGGTGATCTCCCAACCGGCGGGAATGCGGTCAAGATTATCCAGCCATAAATAGCCAGGACCGCAGCCCAACTCCAATATCCGGCAGCGGGGAGGCAAATCGAATTGATCGAAGACCCAAGGGTGCCAGCCATATTTATTCACGCTGAAGCGTTGGTGCAACCGGATGCGCGCATCTACATTTGCAGCATCCTTATACTGTACTTTCAGATACTGCGGATCATTTTCCTTGGAGGGAGGCATGTGTGTTCTCCTGAATCCTGTGTTCCGCCAGGGTAATATACTCCTCGTTAATCTCATAGCCGACATAATGCCGGCTGCTTTTGAGCGCGGCAATAGCGGTCTGTCCACTACCCATAAAGGGATCCAAAACGATCTCGTTCTCGAAAGTGTAAAGCTGGATCAGGCGGCGCGGCAGTTCGACCGGGAAGGGGGCGGGGTGCCCAATCTTGCGGGCCGACTCGGCGGAAAAATTCCAGATGGACTTGTTATATTCGAGGAATTCATCGCGCGTGATGGTGCTGGCCCGTTCGGCCGGGTTCTGGCGCTTGAAGGTATCCTTGCAGAAGACCAGGATGTACTCATGCACGTCCCGCAGGGTGGGGTTGCCGGCGGATTTCCACGAACCCCAGGCCGTGGACGGGGAGGCGCTGGCGGCCTTGTTCCAGATGATCTCGCCGCGCATCAGGAAGCCCAATTGGATGGCCTGTTCGGCAATAAAGGCGTGCAGCGGGATATAGGGCT
Source organism: uncultured Chloroflexia bacterium (assembly GCA_963837875.1). Lineage (GTDB taxonomy): Bacteria > Chloroflexota > Anaerolineae > Anaerolineales > Villigracilaceae > UBA877. Next base: position 100,150 of record CAWIOV010000001.1, on the reverse strand, counting down.
TGCGGCCCAGATTCGCCACGTTGATGCACATGCGCCCGCCGGGGACGAGCACGCGGCGGGTCTCCTGCCAGACGCGCTGGAGGAAGGCCAGGTACTCCTCCAGCGGCAGATCCTGATCATATTCCTTGCCGACATTGTAGGGCGGCGAGGTGACCACCAGGTGCACCGAGCAATCCGGCAGTTCAGACATCCTTTCGGCGGAATGGCAGAAGATGCGGTTGAGCGAATCGGGGGGAGGGCATTCTCAACATAGGGCACATCCTGCCCCTGCAACTGGCCGTGGTAGAGTTTGCCGGCATAAAAAGCCGAGGAATCATGGCCGGCCCGTCCGGGGGAACCAAATGCACTGGTTTGAGTTGATTTTCGGTTGGAAGACATTTTTTACCGCAAAGTGGCCTTTTAAACCACCTCTCCCAACGCGCTCAGCACCGACATGAGGGTGGGGTAATCGTCCCGCAGCAGGGTGATCAGTTCCTGGGTGGCGGCCTCCACCCACTTTTCATTCTTTGTTCTTTGTTTTACCTGCAGGATATGCGCGGCCAGCAACTCGCCTGTGGGGATATCCTGGGCCTGCAGGATGTGGCGGAAGTAACCGAAACGGCCCGCGCCGGTAAACCTGGCCAGTTCGGGATCCGGGCACAGGTAGATCACATCCAGGCTGAGAGGCGGGCGGGGCGGCAGGAGATGCGAAACCTGCCCGGCCTGCTCGAAGCCCACCGCCAGCACGGACATTTCGACCGGCACGATGCGGCGTTCGCGGTTGTCATGCATCACTTCCGGGCTGACATTGCCGGCGGTAACCAACTGGCGCACCAGCCCATCGTCGTCAATGTGGATATCATAGATCAACCCGTAGACGCTATAGTCCCGATCGAGCGGGGCGCGCACAAGCGCACCGAAAGCCGGGGCATCCAACTGCGAGACAGAACAACCGGCGACAAATTGCGTTGTACTTGAATGAAGCAAGTGACCAATCTGGATTGCGGGCATATTTCCTATCCTTTTCGCGTTCCGATCCGGCAAAACCGGCCCGGCGGACTACTTCCTGGATCTGCCTTTCAAGTTCTTAGCAGATTGCTTGTTCGATTCCGTGTCCATTTCGCCGCCGGCCTGGCGAAGCTCCAACTCCAGCATCTGCTCCACCTGCTGTTTCTCCTCGAACTTGACCACGGCAACCTCATGGGCGCGATGCAAAATGTATGGGTAGGGTTTCACTCCCATAATTTTGCATTGTTCCAGCAGGGCCGTATGAAGCAGGTCAAGTTTTTCCCGGTCTCCGGCAACCCACTTGGGAATTTCAACCCGCACCAGCCACGGATGCTCCGTATCACCCACATTCAGGTAAAAGAAGTGCAGGGCCAGGTCGCCGGTATAATGCGCGCGCGAACTTGATTGCAAGCCAAATACGGCCGAACGGTGACCACCGGGCAGGAAGCTATAGAGCCAACGGTCGGTCACGCCGCGCAGGGCATGAAGTTTACGGATGTTCTTAAATTCTTCTTCGGTGGATAGCCGGGCAACTTCGAGCGTGCGAACAACCAGATCAGCACCGGGTTTGTCCACGTACCCGGCAACGGTCACGTTTTTCGCTTGCAACTGCGACAGGACCGATTTGTGGATCTCCAAATTCTTGCGGTAATCTTCCTCGCCGCCGCCCTTTGCGCCCCATAGTTCGACCGGTCCATCCGTCAGGGCCAGGACAGGGGCGGGGTAATCCGGAGCCAGTTCGAGCAGCTTGCGGCGCTCGGCAATGTCACGGCGCTGTTCGATGGCTTCCCCGGTCACCAGTCCGGTCTCGGTAAAGAGTTCGTCGCCGAAGAGCAGGTGGCTGTCCGTGAAAACCTCGGGAGTCGCTCCGGACCCGGACTGGATAGCAATGGCGCCAACGTTGACCAGAGAATACTGCAATGCGGCATGGCGGTCGGGCAGAATTTGCGACCCATCCGCGGCAAGCAACGTAACCGGTTTTCGGTCAGGGGGTTCCGGGAAGGACGCATCCAGGCGTTCGTCCAGCGGGATGGCACAGCGCAGGGATGGATCGGCCTGGCGGGCGCGTTCCAGCTTGTCGCGCAGTTCTGCAGGCTTATCCGCCCAGGCATCCAACAGCGAACGGGCCTGCTGGCGCAATTCATTCTGCGCTGCCTGGCGCGCCCGCGCCCCCAAGCCGATCTGGCGAATTTTCTCGAATACTTGCTGGAAGTTCAGAGCCATTGCCCGATTCCTTACGCTGCCGCGCGGCATCCTAGAACATTTGTCTCAATTCTACAAGCAAAACGCTTAAAAACAAGCCTGCCGGGAACAATCTTCCATAGCAATGCGTCTTCACATTGTCAACCCATTATCTCACAAGGAGCTTTCCATGAAAACCAAAATCATCATTCTGTTCGCCGTCTTGATACTCGGCACCGTGCTGAGCGCGTGCGGGCCGGCCAGTATCGCCATCCAACCCCAGCCGCCCCAGCGGACGGTCACCGTGACCGGAACAGGCAAGGTCACGCTGACACCCGATATCGCCTACATCTCCATCGGCGTGCATACCGAGAATACCAGCGCCAAGGATGCCGTAGACGGTAACAACACCCAAGCCCAGGCCGTGATCGCCGCCATCAAGGGCTTCGGCATCGCCGACAAGGATATCCAGACCACCGATTTCAGCGTCTCTCCACAGCAAGAGACTGATACGAACGGCAAGCCGACCGGTATCATTAATTACGCAGTGGATAACACAGTCTACGTGACCGTGCGCGACCTGAGCAAGCTGGGCGACCTGCTGGACTCTGCCGTCAGCGCAGGAGCAAACAATATCAACAGCATCCAGTTCGATGTAGCCGACAAGACCGCTGCGCTCTCGCAAGCCCGGCTGGCTGCGGTGGCGGATGCCCACAAGCAGGCCGACGAGTTGACCAAGGCCAGCAATGTTGTTTTGGGAGATGTGCAGACGATCTCCTACTACGACAGCACCACCCCTGTGACACTCCAATTACCCAGGGCCGATATGGTCAATGCGGGCGCCAGCGTCCCGGTGCAGGCCGGATCCATGCAGATCACGACCAGCGTAACCATCGTTTACGGATTGAAATAACCACCATTCTGATCCTGGACCATTCATTCCAGCCCCAAACCTCCCCCGCTTTTGCAAGGGGGGAGGTTTATAATTTCGGCACACTTTTTTAGAGGAGCTCTGCCATGCTGACTGTCGGTTACATTGGCCTGGGGCTGATGGGAAAATCCATCGCCCGGAATATTCACAAAGCCGGATTCCCGCTAGTTGTCCACAACCGCTCGCAGGCGGCAGTGGAAGAACTGATGGCCGAGGGCGCAAAAGCGGCGACCTCGCCCGCAGAGGTGGCTGCACAAGCAGACGTGGTCTTCACCAACCTGCCAGACACGCCCGACGTGGAAAAGGTGGTGCTGGGAGAGAAAGGCATTCTCGCCGGCGCACATTCCGGCTTGATCTTTGTGGATAACTCAACCATCAAACCGGCCACTGCCCGCAGCCTGGCCGCCCGCCTACTGGAGCAGGGCGTGTTCAGCCTGGACGCCCCGGTCTCAGGGGGCGACATCGGGGCGCGCAATGGGACGCTGGCCATCATGGTGGGCGGCCCGGCGGAAGCGCTGGAGAAAGTCCGGCCGGTTTTCCAGGCGATGGGCAAGACGGTCACGCACGTTGGCGAGGCGGGAGCCGGACAGGTAGCCAAGGCTGCCAACCAGATCATGGTGGCGGCGCAGATGGTGGCAATGGGTGAACTGCTGATCTTCGCGCAGAAGGCTGGCGTGGACCCGCAGAAAGTGGTGGAGGCCATCAAGGGCGGTGCGGCGCAGTGCTGGACCTTGGATGTCAAACCGCCGCGACTCTTCGCCGGAAACCGCAATCCGGGCTTCAAGGCACACATGCAGGCCAAAGACCTGAATATCATCCTGGAAACGGCGCGCGAGTACGGCATCCCACTGCCCTCTGCGGCGGTGGATGCGCAGCTTTACAACGCCATGCTCCAGAACGGCATGGGTGGGCTGGATAATTCGGCAGTGATCGGGATAATCGAGCAGTTGGCGGGAGTGGAATTAGGGATCTAACCTCACGGGAAACGAAGGATCGAGAGAAATCAAATGAATTCTTTGCGATTTTCCTGGTCGACTGTGCGCGACTACGCCCTGATCGTGGCCGGAGCATTGCTCCAGGCGGTGGCCCTGCGCCTGTTCCTCGTCCCGGCGAACCTGGCTTCAGGTGGGATCAGCGGGATTGCGCAACTCATCAACCATTACACGGCCTGGCCAATCGGCGTGATGGTTCTGGTCGGCAACCTGCCCCTGCTTCTGTTGGGCTGGCGTCTCCTGGGGGGGCGGCGTTTCGTGCTGCGGACGGTCGTGGCGGTGGCGGCCTACGCGCTTTTCACCGACCTGCTCCTGCTGCTGCCCTTCTTTCCCAAGAACGGCCTGACGGACGACCTGGTGCTGAACTCACTCTACGGGGCGGTGGTCAGCGGGATCGGCTATGGCCTGGTCTACCGGGCACAAGGCACCAGCGGAGGCTCCGACATCTTGGCGCGCATCCTGAACCGCTGGCGCGGCATCCCGATGACGCAAAGTTATTTGATGACCGACGCGCTGGTTGTGCTGGCAGCGGGATTTGTCTTTGGCTGGCAAAGGGCCTTGTACGCGATCATCGTTCTGTACGTAAGCGGCCTGGTGGTGGACAACACGCTCGAGGGGGCGGGCACCGTCCGCACGGCAATGATCGTGAGCAGCCAGTCAGAGACGGTGGCGCGGCGCATCCTGTACGAGATGGAGCGGGGGGTAACCATCCTGAACGGGACAGGCGCCTACACAGGCGCAGCGCGACCGGTATTGTATTGCGTAGTGAACCGCTCTGAGATCCAGCAATTGAAGACAATCATCCACGAAAGCGATCCGAAAGCATTCATGGTGATCGGACAGGCGCACGAGGCGCTGGGGGAAGGGTTTCAGCCGTTCAAAAAACCGGGCGCTTGAATCATTTCGAGAACTGGATCAATACCCCCGCCACCAATGCAGCCTGTCCCACATGATAAAGGATCATGTCTGCCAGGCGCCCGTGCTTGATCGGATTAACAAACTTGTCCCAGGCCAGGATAATATCGGAAAAATAAAAAAGAATGGCCCCGCCGGCAACCAGGCCCGCGGCAGAGGCATTCCAAGCGAGATTATCGAATGTCAGCAAGGCAGAGAGCAGCATCAAGGTGATGACCAGCCCATAGAATCCGATCGGGCGCACCATGCTCTCCAAGCCCTTCTGGCGGGCCGCAACGATGATGCGCCGCAGGATGCGCGCGGCGGTCAGCGCCAGGATGACGGCCAGTCCCAGGGACAAGAGCGGGGAAACGTCCGGCAAAGGAGTATTCAGGCCGATGATATAGGCGATATGCGCCAGAAAAAAAGCCGCCAGCCCTGGAATAAACCAGCGCTTGGAGGATATCATCAGGAATATATCTCCGACCAGTGAGAAGAATATCCCCAGGCTGAAGCAGACCAAAGGCACCGAGCGGAAGCCGCCAATCCACCCCAGAAGCCCCAAAAGAACGAGCATGGCAGCCGGCTTGGCAACATACTCGACCTTCTTCCAATCTTTCGCAACAGCCAGCCAGTCAATGGCAGCCACCAGGAACATCAGGATGAAGCCGGGGATCATTTTTTGCCTTTGATCTTATAGCCGAGACGCCGCAGGGCGTTCTCATCATCGCGCCAGTCTTTATCCACCTTGACGCGCAACTCGAGAAAAACTTTCCGCCCGCTCATGGCTTCGATCTCCATGCGGGCGGCGGAGCCGATCTTTTTCAGCATAGCGGCTTTTTCGCCGATGACGATACCCTTCTGCGATTCGTGCTCCACCAGGAGGGTGGCAGAGATGTAAGCGTTGCCGTTCTCGCGCTCGCTGAACTCATCCATACGGACGGCCAGGGCGTGCGGGACTTCATCCCGCAGGAAAACCAGGGCAGCTTCCCGGATCAATTCTGCGGCAATTTCGCGTTCGTACAGGTCGGTAATTTGTTCGGCGGGGAACTCGGCCGGACGGACGGGCAGGCGGGCGGTGAGAGCTTCGAGCAGTTCCGGAAGCCCCTGGCGGGAAGCAGCCGAAAAGGCCAGCGCCGGGGCATCCGGGACAAGGGCCTGGTAAAGACCCCGGACCAACTCCAACGCCGGGGCCGGAACCTTGTCAATTTTGTTGAGGCCCAGGACCAAGTCCGGGCGGCGGCGCAGGCTCCAGAGGAGGCTGGCGGCCTGGCGATCCTCATCGTCCGGTTCGAGGCTGGCATCCACCAGGAACAGCACCACATCCACTCCATCCAGGGCTTCCTCGGCTTCCTGGTTGAAGAACTGGCCGAGTTTGTGCTTGGGCGCGTGGACACCGGGGGTATCCACGAAAACGAGCTGGGCATCCGGCAGGGTCAGGATGCCGAGCTGGCGGCGGCGGGTGGTCTGCGGGCGCGGGGAGACGGCGGCGATCTTCTGGCCGAGGATGGCATTGACCAGCGTGGACTTGCCCACGTTGGGCTTGCCGAGAATGGCGATGAAACCGGAGCGGAAATCAGGCATTTTTAACCACGAAGGAACACCAAAGGATACGAGTATGAGGTGAGTTTATCACGGAATCGATAGGCAATACCACTTACATTATTTACGCGATCACTGCCCCTTCCATCTTCAACAGCCATTCCTTCGTCTTGACCCCCTCCCCCAATCCATAGCCATGCAGTTTCCCATCCACGCCGATGACGCGGTGACACGGCAACACCAGCGGCATTGGGTTGGTGGCCTCGGCGCGGCCAACGGCGCGCGCGGCGCGTGGATGGCCAATGCCTTCGGCAATTTGCTTGTACGTGCGTGTTTCGCCGTAGGGGATCTCACAGGTGGCCCGCAGGACGGACTGCTGGAAAGGCCGCAGCACGGTCCAGTCCACGGGCAGGGTAAAACCACGCTGCCGGGCGGAGAGATAGTTGCCTATCTGCAAGGCGGCTTCCCGAACACGGTCCGGGGCATATTCCACACTGCGTTTAAAGCGTTTAGCCAGCCAGGTCTCAAATTCGGCCCGGCTCAGGCCCCATTCGACTGCCACCAGCCCGAGGTCTGAGCCTGCCAGCCAGAGTTTGCCGATGGGAGTGTCATCGGTCTCGCCAAAATACAATCCAGAATGCTCTTGCATGGGTGCCTCTTTTGTATCATCTCAATAACTTGGGGAGTGGGGGGTTACCCCTTATCTTCCCTTTCTTTTTGAGAGGGTATTCTCTTTACATTAATAGTTGATAAAAAAGCGCTTACAGAATTGTCAGACAATAGTAGGGTAAGCGTAGGGAAGGCGTCAAGTACATTTTTGACCAGGATGGTAACATACATATGTAAGGCGATTTCTCTTCTCCTCCTTTCAAGAGAGCCGGGGTCGGCGTCCCCGGCTCTCGCGATTCTATCACAATGTTATAATTCATCCACCCGCAAGCTCTGCCGGGTGAGGCCGCGATGATATCCCGCCTGACGTACCGCTCCCGCCAATTCTGGAATGCCCTGCTCAGCCCCCGCAAGTACATCCCGAGTGAGGCCATTCTTCCCTATCTCAGTTCCATCCAACTGATCCTGTTCCGCCGGATGCAGCCGGCAGAACAGGTACATGCATACCAGCTATTCAAACGCCTGAAAATCAGCGAACAAGCCACTCCGGACCTGCTGACGGCTGCGCTCCTGCACGACGTGGGAAAAATTCAGATCCCCCTTTCCATCTTTGACCGCATGATGATCGTGCTGGGAAAACGACTCTTCCGGCACACAGCGCAGCGCTGGGCCGAAGGAACTCCACATGGGCTGCGTCTGCCATTTGTTGTGGCTGAACATCACGCCGAATGGGGCGCAAACCTGGTCTCCCAAGCCGGCGCATCGAAAGAGACCGTGGAACTGATCCGTCGGCACCATGATCCCCATCTTCCCAATCCGGGCACACACACCGAGCGCCTGCTGGCGGCCCTGCAGGCAGCAGACGATGAAAGTTAGCAATCTATCAGCAGATGGCCTTCTATTGTTATATCCTGGAATGTTCCGACGGCAGCTATTACACCGGCTGGAGCACCGACCCGCAACGGCGACTGGAGCAACACAACCGCGGGAAAGGTGCACGCTATACGCGCAGCCGGCGTCCGGTCCGATTGGTACACGTGGAAGAACTGCCGGATAAAGCTGCGGCTTTAAAACGGGAAAGAGCCATCAAGGCTCTCTCGCGTCTCAAAAAACAAAAATTAGTATCTTCTCAAAAATAAGCGGAAGATAGGGGGTGTGCGGGCGGCTCCGCCGCCCGCACACCCCCACTCCCGAAGTTATTGAAATGATATGAAAATTAATTGGTAAATAGTGGAAGATGCCCGAGAGAGATGATCTTTTCCCACTTGGCGCGCTCGCCTTCCGTCAGGATGGCGGCCTCACCGACAATCTGCGCCCCGGCTTTTTCCATGATCATGCGCATCCCTTGCAGGGTCGAGCCGGTGCTGATGACATCGTCCACAATCACGGCGAACTTGCCTTTGACATCGACCTGATCCTTCTCATCCATAATCAAGGTTTGGGGTTCGCCGGTGGTGATGGAAAGCGTTTCAGCAATGAGCGCAGCGCCCATGTAGGGCTTGTAGGATTTGCGCAGGATGACATAGGGTTTTTTCGTTTCCACCGAGAGCGCATACGCCAGCGGGATGGATTTGGCTTCGGCGGTTACAATAACATCGAACGTCAGATCCTGGAGCTTCTCATGCAAGGCTTTGGCGCAGGCCTGGACCAGTTCGGTATCACCAAGGATGTTGAGGATGGCGATCTTCAGGCCGGGCTTGATCTCAAATAGGCGCAGGCTGCGCTTAAGACCGGCAATTTCAATATCGTAGGTTTCATGAGCAGGCATGGACATTCTCCAAAACAGGTTTCGGCGATAGTTTATCACACATTTCGAGCAATGGGCCTCTTACGGTATAATAAATTTCCTAACAAAGCTTGTTCACCCGGAAGATTTATTTATTCACCTGTATGCTTCCTGATTTGCAACTCAACGATCACCTGCGATTACGCAAACCACATCCGTGCGGATCTTACGAATGGACCGTTGTCCGCCTGGGTGCGGATATCGGCCTGGAATGCAAAGTTTGCAAGCGGCGGGTGATGTTAACGCGCCGTGAACTGGCCCGGCGAATAAAGGCCATTTTATCGGAGGAACCCCATGGCCAAATTTCAGACTGACAAACCCCATATAACCTTCCTTTTTTCGGATACAGGGGGCGGGCACCGGGCAGCCAGCGAAGCCATCATCGAGGCGCTGCATGCCGAATTCGGCGATGCGGTAATCACGGAAATGGTGGACTTCCTAAAAGACTATGCCCCGGAGCCGTTCAACCACCTGCCTGAACTCTATCCGGACCTGGTGCGCGCACCGGAACTGTGGGGAGCCATGTTCGATATCAGCGACGGGCGGCCGCAGGCGCGCTTTGTGACCTCGACCTTCTGGCCTTACGTCCGGCGCGCCCTTCACCGGTTGGTGCGCGACCATCATAGTGACATGCTGGTATCTGTACACCCCATAGCCAACTCTTTTGTCCTGAAAGCGCTGGGCGAGAACCATCCGCCGTTCATCACCGTTGTAACGGATCTGGTTTCCACGCATGCGTTGTGGTTCGATAAAGGCGCCGACCTGATCCTTGTTCCAACAGAAATGGCCCGCGAGAACGCAATCCACTACAAAATGCCATCCGAAAAAGTGCGCGTGATCGGGCAGCCGGTCTCCCTGCGTTGCAGTGCTCCCATCGGCGACAAAGCCAGCCTCCGTAACGGTTTGGGCTGGCCGCAGGATAAGTTCACGGTTTTATTAGTGGGCGGTGGGGACGGGATGGGCCCGCTGGCCGAAACGGCGCGCGCCATCGACGAATCGGGGCTGGATGTGTGCATGGTCATCGTAGCCGGGCGGAACAGCAAACTTGAAGCAGAATTGAAGGAACAAACCTGGGAAAATAAAACCTTCGTATACGGTTTTACGCATGATATGCCAGATTTTATGCGGGCCGCGGATGTCATCGTCACCAAAGCCGGGCCGGGGACGATTGCCGAGGCGCTGATAGCCCAACTGCCGATCATCCTATATGCCAAACTACCAGGCCAGGAAGATGGCAACGTGGATTTTGTTGTTTCCGAGGGGGCAGGTGTCTGGGCTCCGGAGTCGCAGGTGGTGGTACGCACGCTGACGCGCTGGGTCTGCCGTCCATCCGAACGGGAGGTGGTGGTGAAAGCCTGTCGCCGCGCCGCCCGCCCGGATGCCACCAAACAGATTGCGCTCGTCCTGGCAAAGCAGGTTGGCCTGACCGACGAACCGCTGGAAGTTTCCACAGGTTAAATATATAAGGACGCGGGTCGGTTTCTCGAAGGGAGCAAGGGGTGGCACCTGCGAAAGATTAATGCCCCTCTTACGAATGAAAGCTCGCCAAAATCCGTGTAGTATAATCCCTTCGTTATGCCCATCTTGGACGTGCACACATTTGAATTCTTCAGCCGATCCCCGGAACAAACCCGGCGCCTGGGGATGCGCATGGGCGCGTTGTTGCAGCCTGGCGACCTGGTATGTCTCCAGGGCAACCTGGGAGCCGGCAAAACCACGCTTGTCCAGGGTCTGGCGCAAGGCTGGGGAGCGCTGGATGCCGTCTCCAGCCCAACCTTTGTGCTGGTGAATGCGTACCGCCGGCCGGATGGCAGCCAACTTTTTCATTTTGATGCCTACCGGATCGACTCGCTCGGCGAGGCCGAAGAATTGGATATGGATACCTTGCTTGCCCAGGGGCCACTGGTGGTCGAATGGCCGGAGCGGGTTGAACCAATCCTGCCTGCCGAACGGTTGTGGGCCTGGCTGGAATACGAATCCGAAGAACACCGCACCATGCGATTTGCGGCGTGTGGAGAGCGGTACGAAACCTTGCTTGACCATCTCCGTCATACTATTTATGGAGGGGACTGATGCTACTGGCAATTGACACATCCACTGCCCAGATTGGCTTGGCACTCTATGACGGGATGAGCATTCCCGCTGAATTTGTCTGGCGCAGCGGGCTCCACCATACCCAGGAACTTGCTCCGGGATTAGCCGATCTTCTGAACCGCGTGGATATTAAGATGGAGGCCGTGACTGCACTAGGCGTGGCAATCGGGCCAGGCTCGTTTACCAGTCTGCGCGTGGGATTGGCGTTTGTAAAAGGGCTGGTGCTTGCACGTCACCTGCCGGTTGTCGGCATCCCCACGCTGGACATTGTCGCCGCGGCAGTGCCGATCTCGGAGAGGCAGTTGGCGGCTGTAGTACCGGCCGGACGCGGCCGTCTGGCACTCGGCTGGTATAAAGCCGGAGAAAATGAGTGGCTGACAGACGGCCCGGTCACAGTGACAACGACCGATGAAATGGCAGAATCGATCCATAAACCGGTCATTGTTTGTGGTGAAATGTCTGCTGAACAACGCCAACGGCTGGCGCGCAAGTTTAAAAATGTAACCTTGGCCTCCCCGGCGCAATGTGTCCGCAGGCCTGGCATCCTGGCGGAGTTGGCCTGGCAAAAATGGCAGGCCGGCAAAATTGATCCGGCAGCCACGCTCGCCCCCATCTATTTGCATGTGGCTGGAGGCCTGCCCGCGTGAACATGCTTTTCCGCCGCATGCTAGTGGAGGATATTCCGGCAGTCCACGAGATTGACACGCTCTCGTTTAGTTTGCCTTGGACAGAGCGTTCGTTCCGGTTTGAGTTGACCCAGAATCCGGTCTCGCGGGCCTGGGTGGCCGAAGTGGATGGGCGGATTGCCGCCATGCTGGTGCTGTGGTTTATCGTTGACGAAGCCCATATAGCCACCATCGCCGTCCACCCGGATTTCCGCCGGCAGGGCATTGGCGAACAGATCTTGTGTCACGCTTTGCGGGCTGCCGAAGGTGAAGGAGCGCGGCGGGCTTTCCTGGAAGTGCGCGCCGGGAATGCTGCCGCCCAGGCAATGTACAAAAAATATGGTTTTGAAGTGGCAGGCGTCCGCCCAGGTTATTACAAGGATAATAATGAGGATGCCTTGCTGATGAACTTGGAGAAATTCGATTATCTGGAGGCCGAATGAGCGCCGAGGAAGTTCTTGCCCAGGTTGCGAAAGAAGTGTCGGTTTGCCAAAAGTGTGCGCTATATCACTCCCGCAAGAAGTCTGTTCCAGGGGAAGGACCGGCAAATGCAGAGATCATGTTCATCGGTGAGGGACCGGGTTTCAATGAAAATGAGCAAGGACGGCCTTTCGTCGGTGCGGCGGGCAGTTTCCTGAACGAGCTACTGGCTGAGGCGGGTCTGAAACGTTCCGACGTGTGGATCGGTAACGTGGTAAAATGCCGTCCGCCTGGTAATCGTGACCCGCTGCCCGAGGAATTGGAAGCCTGCAATGAATACCAGGAGCGGCAGATTGCCGCGATCAACCCAAAGATCATCATCACCCTCGGGCGTTATTCGATGGGCAAGTTCATGCCCGGAGCCAAGATCAGTTCCGTGCATGGGCAGATGCGGCGGGTAGGAGAACGCTTTGTGATCGCCATGTTCCACCCGGCTGCAGCTTTGCACCAGGCGGCACTCAAACCGGCCATTCTGAAGGATTTTGGCCAGTTGCCGCAGTTGCTCGAACAGGCGCGTACTGCGCTTAAGCATCCTGTTCCGGCACAGGTAGTAGTTGAAGAACCGAAGGAAGAACCAAAGCAATTAAGCCTTTTTTGATAGACAAATTAATTTTGATCTATCAGGCTGAAAGGAACCCATGAACATCAAAGAAAACATCATTAAAAAAATGAATGACAAGACGGCCCGGATTGCCATTTTGGGATTAGGGTATGTGGGCCTGCCGCTGGCAGTGGTTTTTGCCGAGGCAGGTTTCATTGTTACAGGTATTGACCCAGATGCGCGCAAATCCGAATCTGTGAACAAGGGTGTCAGTTATATCCCGGATATTTCCACCGAAAGGCTCGCTCCGCTGGTCAAATCGGGAAACCTGACCGCCACTACCGATTTTTCTGTGCTGAAGGAGATGGATGCAGCCAGTATCTGTGTTCCAACGCCACTGCGCAAAACCGGCGACCCGGATATGTCGTTCATCCTGTCTGCCACCGAGCAACTGGCCAAGTATATGCACAAGGGCATGGCTGTGTGTCTTGAATCCAGCACCTACCCCGGCACGACGCGTGAGATTCTCCTGCCCATGCTGGGAGAAGCTAACGGGCTGACCGTTGGCGAGGATTGGTTCCTGGCCTTCTCGCCAGAACGAGTGGATCCCGGACGCGAAGATTTCACCACGCTCAACACCCCAAAGGTGATCGGCGGCATCACATCTGCCTGCACCGAAGTTTCTGCTGCCTGGTACGGCGGGGCCATCCAGCACGTTCATCTGGTATCCTCGGCGGAAGCAGCCGAGATGGCAAAACTGCTCGAAAACACCTTCCGGATGATCAATATCGGCCTGGTCAATGAATTGGCAATCATGTGTGAGCGCATGGGAGTGGATGTGTGGGAAGTGATCGATGCTGCCGCCACCAAGCCCTTCGGCTTTATGAAGTTCACTCCCGGCCCCGGCCTGGGCGGGCATTGCATCCCGATCGACCCGCTCTATCTTTCCTGGAAGATGAAAGCCTACCAGTACACGGCACGCTTTATCGAACTGGCTTCTGATATCAACACCAACATGCCGCGCTATGTCGTTACGCGGATCCTGGATGCCCTAAACGAGCGCGGACAAATCCTGAATGGTTCGCACTGCCTTGTCCTGGGTGTGGCCTACAAACCAAATATTGACGATATCCGCGAGTCACCCGCGCTGGATGTGATCGGCCTGCTTCAGAAAAAGGGTGCAACGGTTGAATATCACGATCCATACATCCCGACCTTGAAGACCCACGAGGGTATGGAAATGCGCTCCGTACCAGACCTGATGGCGGCTGTGCGCGCTGCAGATTGCGTTGTTATCACAACAGACCACAAGGACTATGATTACAAGGCCATCCTGGATGCGGCCAAGTTCATCTTCGACAGCCGCAATGCCCTCGGAAACATGGGTAAGAACAGTCCCAAAGTGGTCAGGCTCTAGCCGCGTTATTTGGTATAAAAACTAAGTTATGGCACAGTTCCTCGTCACAGGCGTAGATGGTCTTGTCGCTAAGCGATCCCGGACAAGCCAGAGGATGGAACGGTGACCATATTCCAAAAGCTTTCGGCGATCTGGAAGGAAGATAACCTGTTGCAGCGGGTGATACGGAACAGTAGTTATCTGTTCGGCAGCAACGTGTTTTCCTCCGGACTGACCTTCTTACAAGGGATTGTCATTATCCGCCTGATCGGCGTGACCAGCTTGGGCCTGGTCGTCGTCATTCAGACCTTTGCATCGAATATCAACCGGCTGCTTTCTTTTCGCATGAGCGAGGTGGTCGTAAAACACCTTGGCCCGGCTCTGGCAGATGATAAAAAAACAGAGGCAGCGGCGCTTGTCAAAGCAGCCGGCTTGACCGAGGCGACGGTATCCCTCCTGGCATTTCTTGTCCTCGTTCTTCTTGCTCCCTGGGCTTCCAGGGTGATCGCTCACGACGCTTCCATCACACCCTGGTTTATTTTTTACGGTCTTATCCTGCTAATCAACCTGGTATACGAAACATCCACCGGGGTCCTGCAGGCAACGCATCGTTTCAATAACCTGGCACGTTTTACCTTAATCCAGGCTGTGATAACTTTTTCAATCATTGTGGGTATCTACATTTTGTACCGGTGGGTAGCCACGCAAACCCTGGCTCCCTACCTGGTCCCGGCGGTGCTCCTGGCCTATGTGATTGGGAAAGCGTATTACAACATTTCGCTGGTAGCCATCGCCTTGCGAGAGGTGAATGGTTCACTAGGCCCGGATTGGTGGCGCACCTCCTTGAAATTATTAACCGGAAAGTGGGCCCTGGCACTTTTTGCCTTGAACACCAATTTAAACGGGACGGTCAACCTTATTTTCCGGGATAATATCCCGCTCTACTTGGGCGCATTGCTCTCCACCACCCAGGTGGGTTACTTTGATATTGCATTTACATTAACATCCACCATTACCCTGATCCTTGACCCTCTCATTGCACCAACCTACAGCGAAATTGCCCGCACGGTCGCCAAGCTGGAGTGGGATACGACCCTGCGCTTGCTCCAGCGGGTTACTGTCCTCGCCAGCGGGATCGTCCTGGCAATCACCGGTTTTTGGGCGCTAACAGGCTGGTGGCTCATCCCCTTCGTCTATAAACCACAGGCACGCCCGGTCTATCCAATCTTGCTGATCCTGCTCCTGGGTTATGGGTTCGCCGGCATCTTCCAGTGGAACCGTTCGCTAATGTTGTCCCTGGGAAAAGCCGGCTATCCGGTGTTAGTATTGGTTCTGACAGGCGTGATCGAATTAGCCTTGATCGTCACCCTGGTTCCGCGGTATGGATACCTGATGATGGGTGCAATCCTTACGGGTTACTTCATCATCTCGAATGGTTTCATCAGCTTGCGGGGCCTATGGGAGGTTCGGCGCCGGCGAATGGCGGACGGGTATCAACCATGAAAAAATATGTAAACCGTTGGGACTGGCTGTTTGTGCTCATCTTCCTGGCTTTCGCAGGGATTTATTTCCTGGGTCGTTTACAGGGAAACTATCCGATGGTTATCCTGACCGGCGACGGCGGCAATATCGCCAGTTACGCGGCCGCCATGGATCATCCCAGTTGGTTCCAGTCTGACCCAGCCCTGGGTAACTCAAACAATATCGGCATTTACGCCACTATCCACATTCCCCTGATTAGCGCATTGAACCACCTGACCGGTGATTACGGACTGGCGTATGCTTGGCTGGTGCTGCCAGAAACTTTCCTGCAACTGCTTGGCTTTTACATCCTGGGCCGGGTATTGTTCAAGAAGCGTTTCTGGTCCTTTTTGCTGGCTTTCCTGACCGCCATGACGGTCATCAATATCGGCCTGGGCGAAATTTGGGGTGTCTGGCAGGACGCCCTGCCGCGCGTCACCTTCCAGTCGTTACTGCCTTTCCTGCTGGCGCTGACTCTGGTCTGGAAAGACCGCCCGGGGCGCTGGCCCTGGCTGATGGTTTTCGCCGGGCTGCTGGTTTATGTTCACCCAGTAAGCGCCCCGGCCTGGGGACTGGCCATCTGGCTCAGTCTGTGGCTGCTGCAACCCAAAGGCTGGAATTGGAGACGGCGCAGTCTGGTCATGCTGGGGTTGGGTATCCTGTTCCTGGCAGTGCTGACCCCGTTTGCACTCAATTACCTTTCATACCGCGGGCGTGATCAGGCTGCAGACTACAACATGGTGATGGCAATCCTGAAAACCTATTCGCCTGCCAATTTACTCAACATTCCGGCGGCGCTGGGGGGATTCCTATGGAATATGACCCTCAACCTGCTCCTTCCGGTTGCGCTGACTGGTTTTGTCGCCACCTGGTTTCTGAAGAAAAGCGACCGTACGCCGGTCAAGGTGGTTTTACTTTGGATGGCAGGAATTTTTATCGTCAGCATCCTGATACCCTTCGGTGAGCAAATAATCGAACAACGCCTCCACGTTCTGCCATTCGAGACCGAATTGGTGCGCTGCATCCGTTATTTCGTGCCACTGCTGCTTTTGTTCTGGCTCTGGCCTTTGGTGGAATGGAGCGAGCGGCCCATCAAACCGAATGCCCGCCAGGCAGTCATTGTACTGGGAATTATCCTCGTTGGCTTCTGGGGCGCCACCAACCGACCAGATGTGCGCGACATGGCGCAAACGTTGGTATGTTTCACCAAGGGACAGCTGGTCTGCCCGGCGCCAAGTCCGCTGGATGAACTTATCAGCACTCTGCGCACCCAGACGCAGCCAGGAAAAAGCGTATTATTTTTTAACGAGAATGTTGCTTACACATCGCAGTCCTTGAGCGTACGCTACGCGGCCTTGCGCCCACTTGTGTATTCGTTGCGGGATAGTGGTCTCCTGGGTTACAGCAACCGTTCGGCTCTGTCAAGTTGGCTGGATACCACCAAACAGATGGATACCCTGCGAGCCATCAGTGATCCAGTGGAACGCTTGAAAGATCTGCTGCCGCTGGCCGAGAGTCTCAAAGCCGACTATCTGGTGGTGGATTTCAAGGTCGCACCAGAGGTTTTGAGCAGCCTTCCAGAGCACGTGGTAATGCAAAATAGTGGCTATCTCCTGCTAAAATTGCATTAGTGCCCCGTTATTGGATAGAATTGAGCCTGGCCATGCCTAACGAGAATAACACCTTACAAGAATTGTCTCTACTTTCCGTCGTTATCCCTATCTACAACGAGGCGGATTGCCTGTCGGACCTGCTGGATGAATTGATCCCCTACTGTCACTTGCGGAACTGGAAGCTGATCCTGGTTGATGACGGTTCCAGCGACAATACTCCTGCCATCCTGAAAGAATACGAAGGATTCCCAAATGTAGCCATCCTTCACCACAAACTCAACCGCGGCTATGGCGGGGCGCTGAAAACAGGGCTTCTGGTAGCAGATACCCACTACGCTCTGAGCATGGATGCCGATGGTCAGCACGAATTGGGCGATATTGATTTGCTGCTTGGTTTTATGCTCGAAAAAGATGCCGATCTGCTGGTGGGCAAACGCAGCAAAGGAGTCCGCTCCAGTCTATACCGTACTATTGGCAGGTGGCTCATCCGCAGGTTTGCAGCTGTGCTTATGCCAATCCATATCTCGGATTTGAACTCCGGCTTCAAACTCTACCGCACCGACCTTGTGCAGAGATATTTATCCATCTGTCCCAACTCGATGGCGTTCAGTGATGTGATCACCTTGATCTTTATCAAGAAACGCCACCTGGTGCTGGAACATCCCATCACCATCAAGCAGAGAGTGGCCGGGAAGAGCACCATAACCACCTTTACCGCCATCCAGACCATCATGGAAATCATCAACATCGCCATGCTGTTCAACCCGCTGCGCATCTTTTTACCGCTTTCCGTATTTTGCATTGGGTTTGGGCTTGCCTGGGGCACCCCGATCATGTTGCGCGCCCGCGGCGTCAGTGTGGGAGCGATGCTGGCAATCGTGACCGGCCTGTTTTGTTTCTTCTTTGGCTTGCTTGCCGAGCAGCTCTCTTCCATGCGCATGGGCCTGCTGGATATGGGGAAAGAGCGCGACGAAAAATGAGAATCATCTGTATCTCAGCGGCGCAAATTCCTTCAGATACTGCCAATAGTATCCAAGTGATGAAGGTTTGCCAGGCTTTCGTGCAATTGGGGCATACTGTCACGCTGCTTGTGCCGGGAAAACAGCCAACAGAAATCAGCCACGAGCAACTCCAAAGCCATTATGGCTTGCAGGCAACCTTCCCGATCCAATGGCTGCCTATCCACAGCCGTCGCCTGTTCCCGTGGAAAGCTGCCTGGCAAGCACGGCGTCTTGGAGCGGACCTGCTGTATGTCTGGCCACTACCGTCGGCCGTGCTTGGCGGATTGGCCGGGATGGCATGTATGTTGGAATTGCACGACTTTCCCCGTGGACAATTTGGGCCGCTCTGGCTGCGCCTTTTTCTGTTCTTTCCTGGACGGAAACGCCTGCTGCCCATCACCAAAGCCTTGCAGCAAGCCCTGCGCTTGCCAGAAGAACAAACCGTCGTTGCCCCGGATGGGGTAGATATTGAACGGTACCAAGACTTACCAGATGCAACCTCCATTCGCCACCAATTGACCCTTCCCGAAGCTCCAACCGTGCTTTGCACCGGTCACCTCTACGCAGGCCGCGGCGCGGACTTGTTCCTGAGGCTGGCAACGAAATTTCCCCAGGCCAGTTTTGTCTGGGTGGGAGGCCGCCTGGGATACGTGGAGGCCTGGAAGAGTCGCTCGGCCAACCTGACCAACGTTATCTTTACCGGGTTTGTGCCAAATGAACAGATCCCGCTCTACCAGTCTGCAGCGGATGTGCTATTGATGCCATATGAACGGACGGTCTCCACATCCAGCGGTGGGAATACCGCTGAAATTTGCAGCCCAATGAAAATGTTCGAATATATGGCCGCCGGGCGCGCCATCCTATCCAGCGATCTACCTGTACTTCACGAAGTGCTGGATGAGACGATGGCAGTTTTCTGTGAACTGGATGATATGGATGCCTGGGAATCTGCTCTGGGCGGGCTGTTGGCCGACGCACAACGCCGGCAGGCTTTCGGCCAACGCGCCCGAGCGGCTGTTGAACAATACTCCTGGATAAGGCGTGCACAACGCGTTCTGGAAGGATTTTATGAAATCTCTACGTGATTTGTTTTGGATTTTCCCCGGCAGTCTGGTGCTGGGGGCGGTGCTTTCGCTCTTCAGTCCAGGAATTTGGTGGATCGGCTGGCTGGCCTATTCCGTTCTGCTCATACTTGGCATGCTGGCGCTTTCGGCACTCTGGCGCTCGGCTGGTTCAGCGCGCGCCCTGGGGTGGATGCTGGCTTTGTCCCTGGTTCTTCGCCTTGGGATAGGGATATTCTTTTCCGTTGTGCTACCTATTTATGGGAATGACAGCGTAGTCCACCAGGGAGGTTACATTTACCGGGATGCATCTACTTATGATACCCAGGCTTGGGGTTTGGCCAGCTCGGGTAAGCCGCTTTGGGAGGCATTTGACCGTTCATCAGGTATCGAGGAGCAGTACGGCGGGCTGACCTTCACCCTCAGCCTAACTTATCGGCTGTTAAGCCCGGATGCACACCGCCCATGGCTGACCATTTTACTCGCCGCCTTGATCGGAGCGATGGGTGTGGCGATAGCCTGGAAAGGGGCGCGTCAGGCCTGGGGCGAAAAAGTGGCTCTGGTGATGGGTTGGATCATGGCGCTCTACCCAGAATCGCTGCTTTCAGGCAGTTCCCAAATTCGCGAACCATTCCTGTTATTATTCATTGCGATGCTATTCTGGGCAGCCGCGACCTGGCAGGAAAAGCGCCAGCGTACAACCTGGATCTGGCTAGCGGGAGGAATCCTGGGGCTGCTCCTGTTCTCACCGGGCATCGCAGTAGCGGCGCTGGTCGTGCTAGGAGTTTGGGTCTGGCTGGCACGCCGGGAAATTAATATCCGCTGGTGGTGGGTGGTGGGAGCAGCAGCCATTATTGTAGTGGCCGGCTTATTGTTCAGCCAGATCGTAGTAGGTACCCTCAAGGTGCATGGCGGCCCGCTGACGAACCTGACTACCTGGTTGAAATACTCGATGAATTTCGGCGCGGCTGTAACTACTATGAATTCCGGCTGGCTGCAAACGACCTTCAGGGCCATGCCGAAATCCCTGGATCTGCCATTCATCGTCACCTATGGGATCGCGCAGCCGGTCCTGCCAGCTGCCATCATAGACCGGGGTGTCTGGCCGGTGCGCCTGCTCGGTATCCTGCGCGGGCTGGGGTGGTATGCGTTATTACCTCTCCTGCTCTACAGCCTGCGGCCAATCTGGAAAATGGCTGATAAACGCGCGCGCATGGCATGGCTATGGCTGTGGCTGGCCGCCTGGTTTTGGATCATTCTGGCCTCCGCCCGCGCCGGCGGAGACCAGTGGGATAACCCGCGTTACCGGGTTATCCTGCTGATGTTCCAAGCAGCTCTGGCTGCCATAGCTCTGGTCCAGCAACGTGCCACCCATGACCGCTGGCTGGGACGTATCCTGGCGGTTGAAGGGGTTTTCCTGCTGCTGTTCGGTTACTGGTACTTCAGTCGCAATTCTCACCTGGGTTTGAAAATCTTTGGTGTCTTTACCGTTTTCGCAGCCATCGGGGTTGTCAGTGCAGCCATCCTCGCCGGCGATTGGCTCTGGGAAAATTACAGGCACCGACGAGCCATCAAGCCAGTGCAAAAGGAATAAAATTAACAGCTTGTTTAAGCAGAAATGTAAAATGAAAAAGTGGATAAGGCAGTCCTCCTCGAGTAACAAAGTCGCCATCTTGCTGGCTATTGCTGGGGTGATTCTTTACTCGATTTTATCGGTAAGGTACGCTTTCACGCAACGTTCCACCATTGATGAAGGACTTTATCAGTATAAAGGTACCTTATTCGTTTCGGGGATGTATTATCCTTTTCAGGAGTATGGACCCAGAACACAATATGGGCCTCTCGCCTATCTCATTCCTGGTTATATTCAACGCATGTTTGGCCCCAGCGTGCTGACAGGCCGCCTATTTGGGGTTATCAGCGGGATACTAGCTCTCATTGGGCTTTGGCTGGTGGCCCACAGGCTAGCAGGGTATTGGTGGGGCGCTGCCGCAGTCTGGGCAAGCGCTCTTAACCCGGGGATTATCCACAACTACAGTTTTGGGGTTGATGAAGGGCTCGTAGCTTGCCTTTTAATGTGGATTTTAGTGCTTTCCCTGAAAAAGAGCCGGCCTAATTGGCAGATCACTGCAGGAACGATCCTGGCGGGTATTTTACTTTTCACGCGCCAGAATATGGCACCGGTTTTGCCTCTATTGGTCCTTTATATTTTTTGGCAATATGGCAAAAAGCAAGGCTGGATTGCGGTGCTGGCAGGGAGCATTACCCTGCTGGCTGCTCACCTGGCCTTCTGGCCAGGGATTCTCAGCATGTGGGCGCCCTGGCTCCCAGCCGCACTAACGCCTTTCCTCGATAATTGGCGGGTACCTGCCGGAGCCACCATGGCAATGGGAACCACGCCCAACGCATCTGCCAGAATTTATGGTTTTCTGGAAGGCATTCGCTTCAATTTCCTGTCACTGACCGGCTTCACAGCAAGTCTGATATTCTGGCCCGAAAAGGCCGCCTGGAAAGATACAGAGCTATTCCGCGCGATCGTTTTCTTGTCCGTTTTATTTTTAATCCTACTAGGTTTGCACGCCTGGGCCGGCCTCGGTTTCGGAGAAGGAAACGATTACAATACTTTTACTTTTAGCCCTTACGTGGCTTACTTTAACTATCTGGGCATCCTGGTTTTTGTCGCAATCTTCCAATTTTTAGAGAAACACCGATCTGGGATCCGTCTATTCTTGGTGTTTGCAGTGGTTCTGGCCTTTGCGACTGGAATAGGGTTTGGCGGTTTTGATGTATTTGGCGATCAACTGATAAACATCAAGATCCCACGAATTAAAACTTTTTTTACCAGCGGCCACCTTATGCCCGGACAAGTACCTCTATGGGAATATTTGAACGATACCTTTGGAATTCTCCATAATTCTTCCAGGATGATAGTCCCAGAGGTGGCTGGGCTAATAGCCGGTTTGTTAATTCTCGGCATCGCCTGGGGGATTTGGGCTTTGCTTCGGCGCCGACGAATCTCAGTGTATTCAATGGCTTTTATTACCATGCTGTTTTTCCTGATGATTGGCGCTGTTCTTGCACCCACTGGCGTGCTTGGAGGTGGTCTTACGCAGTGGAATTGCGGCGGAAATGTGATCACTGAATACGCACAGGTAGGGGATTATCTCGCCAGGAATATTCCGGTGGGGAGCCAAGTATACTGGGATGGCGGGAACGCGGTTGCAGTCCTGCTATATGTTCCCAATATACATATTTTTCCTCAACAATTGGATGAACAATGGAATTTCTATCATGGAGGCGATAGTGATACACTTGCCCGCCTCGGTTTATGGAACGATGATCTGGCAAAAATTTGGCGTGAGAAATCAAATGTAATTATCATTCAACAAGTTGATTTTCCGAGTTGGCAGTCGTATTTGAATACCTCTGCATTTGTGGAACTGCAAGCACCGAAAATTCCTTTAAACTGTGAAGCAAATACTTACTTGAGGATATTCACCAGGAAAGCAAATACCGCTGTAGGCTTCAAATATGGCAATTGATAATGTCAGCGTGTTTTTTCCATTGTAAGGAATAAAATGAACCCAAGGTTAAAATTACCCTTTTGGCAAACTATTTATATCCTGACAGTCGCATTCGTGCTGGCAGGCACCATTCAAATGGTCCAGATTGCCAGAAGCTATAAAATTCAGATTCTACATTCGAATTGGATTTACCTGATTGTAGTGGTCGCCCTTTTTATTGCGGCTATTTTGGCATTAATTGTTATTTCCTGGATTGACCAGGGGGCTACGCTGGCCGAATGGCCCGAAGCGGTTATCCAGCGAGCCAGCAAATGGTGGAAAGTGCCAGCCGGGTTGGCAGTAATCGCCTTGCCCATTATATTTGCGACTGCCATTTTTAATCCTTATGCGGGAAAATATTATCTCTCCGGATATTTAGCCCGCCTGGCCCTTTTCTGGTGCCTGGCTCTGGCAGGCATGTTCTGTGTAAGGGTTATCAGAAAAGATTTATCCTGGCTTGGCACGTTGGCCGTTTCCGGATTAATAATGGGTTTTATTTACAGGGTGGCCGTCAGTATTTCCACGGTCAGCAACTATCCCTTTGCGCGTGGTTGGTCCGAAGTCAGTCGCATTTACGGAGCTTCTCTGTTTTTCTCACAGCAACTTTACGGGGCTAAATTTCCGCTGTCGGTCCTCCACCCGGCCTGGCATCTTATGCTGGCAGCGCCATTCCTGTTCGGAAGTAACCAGATCTGGGTTTATCGTTCCTGGCAGGTGATATTACAAGTTGGACTAACGGGTGTGCTTGCGCTGGGGGTGGTAAAACGCCTGGGATTGCGTAGCCGGCTCCAGGTCTATTTGATGACGGGATGGGCGTTCCTGTTCTTGATGCAGGGGATAATCCTGGTTCATTTACTGGCTTGCGCCATCATAGTCATATTCGCCGTAAAACCGGAGCGCTTCTGGCGTACCACCATCATCGTTCTGGTCGCATCGGTATGGGCTGGCTGGTGTCGCATTAACTGGTTTCCTGTACCGTCGCTCATCGCATCAGTACTCTACCTGTTGGAGAACCCGATAACACAACCAAAACGCTGGTTCGCGTATCTCTGGAAGCCGATGCTCTGGTTTTTAACCGGTACCCTGGTGGCAATTGCCAGCAATGTGTTTTATATGAGCTGGTCCGGTAACGGGGGAGGCGGTAATTTCACTTCCAGCCTGACTTCCGATATGCTTTGGTATCGCCTGCTCCCAAACCCAACTTATCCCCACGGTGTTTTACCGGACCTTTTGCTTGTTTCCATCCCCCTGATCCTGGCGATCATTTTTGCGCTTCGCCAGGGACGGGGGGCATTCCGACCCGTGCGGCTGGTGGGCATTTTGGGCAGCTTGCTGGTTTTGTGCATCGGAGGCCTGGTGGTCAGTGCGAAGATTGGCGGCGGGTCGGACCTTCACAACCTGGACGCTTATCTTATCCTGCTGCTGCTGGTGGCTGTATACCTGTTCTTTGGCACTTCCAGGCCGGAACCAGGAAAGCTTAAACCTTTTCTTGCCGATCAACGCCGGCTATCCATATTCCTGTTCATCCTGGGAATAGTTGTGCCAGTTGGGTTTGCTTTACAATATGGAAGGCCGATACTTCCATGGGACCATCAGCAGGCAAACCAGGAGGTATCCATCTTAAAGAGTGAGGCGGAGACCATATCCAGACAAGGTGGGGAGGTATTATTCATCTCCGAACGCCAGTTCCTGGCGCTGAAAACAATAAATGTACCGCTTGTGCCTGATTATGAGCAGGATTACCTGATGGAAATGGTGATGTCGCATAACCGTGCTTATCTCGATCAGTTCCAAGCCGATTTAAAGGCACACCGGTTTGCGTTAATTGTCGCGGATGAGCAGAGGATCCATTATTATGGGAGAAAAAGTTCCTTCGGCGAGGAAAACGATCTGTGGGTACAGGATGTTTCCATCCCTGTGTTGTGTTATTATAGCCCAGCCTATATATTGCCATATTCGGGAACAGCGTTGTATGTGCCGAGTGAACAACCTTGCAAATAGATGATCCCTATTATGAGTGACACACAACCTCTCATAAAAAGCCAGCGACCTCCTTCAATCTTCCAGACAGGCACGTTAAGAGAAAGCATGGGAGGGGGGTTACACCCCTTAGCAACTTTATGGCAAAAACCTCTTTTTGCCCCGATCTTGTTCATCCTTATTATGGTTTTAGGGATCGTTCCACACGTCTGGGAGTTCTCTAAAGTACCGCCTGGAATAAATGTGGATGAGGCCTCCATAGGCCTGGAGGCTTATGATCTTTATCACTTTGGAGTAGATAGAAACGGAGATTCCTTTCCCGTATATTTTGTATCATGGGGGAGCGGGATGGATGCCCTTGAAGGATACATACTTATTCCATTTATGGTTTTTGGGCTTACTCCTGTTACTGTCAGATTGCCGATCTTGTTATCAGGAATATTAACTCTGCCCCTTCTATTTTTTATTGCAAAGAAGATTTGGGGAATTAATTTTGCCTTGGTGTCAATGTTCTTGCTTGCAATCAGCCCCTGGCATATCATCTTATCGCGCTGGGGACATGACGAAAACATTGTACCCTTTGTCTTCGCGCTTGGGTTCGCCTGCGTTGTGCTCTCCACAAAAGCTAATAAGTGGTTTATCGTATCCATGGTATTCTTTGGGTTAAGTTTATACGCATATGCTGCGTTATATGTTGCAGTGCCTGTTTTCCTTGCCTGTGCTATTCCGATTTTGCTGAAATCTAAGCGCGTCAATGTTCGTGACGTATTGATTGGCCTAGTGCTTATTACATTATTAGGATTTCCCCTTGTGATATATGTCATCATCAATAAATGGGATTTGAATACAGTTCGATTAGGTATCTTTACAATTCCTCGCTTGCCTTTGGATGCCCGTTTTCTGGTGATGACTGCATCATCGCACAACAATTTTGTCCTGACAATGATAAAAAACGCTTGGGCGATGATCAAGCTTTTATTTATTACGCAATCGGATGGTAATATATGGAATGTTGTTGATTCCTATGGATATTTGTATGTTTTTAGTTTCCCTTTTACCATCATTGGAGCATTCCTTCTACTTTTATCGTACAGAGTGAAGCAAATCCCTGAAAAGCTTCTGGCTCTGGCATGGCTGTTTGCAGCTTTAAGCATTGGGCTATTTCAACCCGTAAACATAAACAGAATTGGTTTGATATTTATTCCCATCATTCTCTGCACGGCTGCTTTTCTCATCTGGTTAGGAAAACAGAACAAGGTTATTTTAGTA
The DNA here is from genome assembly GCA_963837875.1 of uncultured Chloroflexia bacterium. GTDB lineage: Bacteria > Chloroflexota > Anaerolineae > Anaerolineales > Villigracilaceae > UBA877. Next base: position 74,043 of record CAWIOV010000001.1, on the reverse strand, counting down.
ATATTGACTGGCATTTACCTGCTAAGTTTTACAGCTTTCAATCTTGCGTATCATGGGGCAGATTATCAAAAACAAGCGAGCGAGCCTTTTGCCGAAGGTTTGCTTTCTGCCTTGAAATTTGCAGATAAGGCGGGGAATAATCCGATTTGCGTAACCGGCAATAACCGTGCCCCCTATATTTATGTTCTGTTTAGCGAACAAAAGGCACCCTCTCAATATTTGGATACCATAAAATATGTGTACCCAAATTCGATAAGCAGAAATGTTATTTCCCTCGGCCGATATACTTTTGGGTTGGAAAATTGTTCCAAAGACCCAACAACTGTGTATGTACTATACCAAGAACAGCCTCCAATTGTTAGAGGCTTGAGTTTCAACGCTTATAATTATGGCATTTATCATGTATATATCCCTAAAAAATAAAAAAATGACCAAACAACCTGCATTCGCTAGGTAAATCCTTAATTCCTGATATATTTCTTGTTGACAAGAGACGGCATGTACTGGTTCAGGCAGAGTATTTCCCATATAACCCCCTTTGTTGCCTTGTTCTTAGTTTCGTGGATAGGTGGCTGGTTGCTCGCGACGCATGCCCTGCGTGTTCGGGGCCGGGAACGATTAGTAGCCGGCCTGGCGACAGGCGTGGTTCTATATACAGCCTTGTGCAATCTACTGGCTTACCTAGTGGGAAGTACCTGGGCCTTCATTTTAGCTGCAGTTGTTGTGCTCGGGCTGGGCATAATTTCTGCGTGGAGGTCCAATGCACCCTGGTTCCATCTGAGCGACCTCCAGGCCTGGCCACAGATGCTTTCTATTTTTATTATCGGAACCGTATTCACTCTGACATTAAGAGGCCTGGCGATATGGGATGACTATCATAATCTACCGATTGTCTCGACCATGGCTGCCGGCAACCTGCCCCCAAAATATTATCTGGATCCGTCTTTGCCATTGTCTTATCATTATGGATTACATGTATTTGCGGCCAGCATGGCGGCGATGGGCGGTCTCACGCCATGGAGCGCATGGGATCTGGCCAGAGGGTTTACCACAGCCCTTGCAATTGTAATTGCATGGCTATGGTTCAAGCGCGTAACCAAGAGTGATTTATCGGCTCATTTTGGCGCTACTCTATTGACTTTTGGAGGTGGAACGCTTTGGTTATTGTCCTTACTGCCCGACAGGTTGCTTATTTGGGTCTCAAATCATGCCCCGCTTGCCAATTCTGCCGTGGCTTCAGGCCCCTCGTTGGCAGCAAACTTATCCCGTCCTTTTCGATTCGAGGGAGGGCCGTTCCTCCAAACACCATTTTCCTTTTTAGGCAGCCTTTTTGTTCCAGTTACAGTTAACTGGAATGGAACTGCTTCCTTGTACTTGGTCTGTATATTTTTATTGTTATTGGAAAACGAGCGCAAACGGTTTTCAGTAATCCCTATCCTGGTTTCCGGGTTAGTGCTTTCATTAATCGCCCTGAACGCGGAAGAAGTGTATGGGTTATTTTTAGCAGGGGTGTTATTGATCCTTCTGGTTTTTGCGTTCTGGAAATGGCGTAGAAAAAAAGAGTTTTTTCACGGGATGGGACGTATCCTCGCCACTCTCACCCTTTCCTTGGTAATTGTAATATTCCAGGGAGGCGTATTCACAATATTGTTCCAGAATTTGTTTCTTGGTAACTCCGGTAAAGCAGTGAATGGCTTGGGAACAGCCGGCTTCTTTTTTCGATGGCCCCCCGCATTGATAGCTGACTATTTCCAACCTTTATCGATATTTAACCCCGCTCAGATAATTGTCAGCCTGGCTGAAATAGGTCCCGCGATTCTTCTCATCCCCATTGTTGTCATTTGGGTATGGAAACTTGGAAAACGAGGGCATTGGATAGAAGCGGGATTGGGCTTATCGGGTTTTCTCGGATTTATCATACCGTTCTTTATACATTACAACGTAGAACGCGATACTACCCGGATCACCAGTTATGGATTGCAAACTTTCCTGATAGTAAGCGTACCTGCATTGACACTTCTCTTGAAACAAGGAAAAGCAAACGTGCGGAACTTGATCGTTGGGGGATTCGGGCTTTCCATAATAGGTGGGATTGTAACATTTGCAATTTTTTTCACAGCGATTACCACTCCCCAACTAAGTTATTTTATTGATATCCAGGATGGCAGAATGAGTGCCCTGGGCTGGAATCAGATCGAACCCGGATCCTGGATACTTGACCGGATACCCTACCGCGCGGTTACCTTATATGGCCGTCCCAGTCGCTCCAGCCCGGCCTCTGCCCCGGTGGATTTCAGCACCTACCCGGAATGGAGGGCTTTAATCAAGAATCCGAACCCTAGCGCCGTTTCGGCGGCTGGTTACAGGTATATTTACATGGACAATACGTGGTGGAACAAGCTTACTCTTGCGCAACAAGGTTCTCTCAACCAGACATGCGTGCGAACCATTCAGAAGGTCGGCGATGTACCATCCGACGATTGGCGAAGGTTGTTAGATGTCTCAGAATGTAAATAGTCCTAGGAAATTTGTTAGGATAATGAGGTTATTGGAATGAAGAGCAAGTTGATATCAGGTTTTGTGCGATCAGTGCCCTTCCTCGCTTTAGCGCTGCTTGTACTTCTTGTGCTTGGGCAAGCCAATCCCTATACCACCCTCCCCACCCGGGATAGCGGCTGCTATTTATATGTTGGCCGATTGATATTGCGCGGAGAAGTGCCCTATATCAATGCCTGGGATAGTAAACCGCCAGCCATATTTTATATTAATGCATTGGGGCTTTTTATAGGCCGGGGTACCCGCTGGGGAGTCTGGCTGCTCGAATTTCTTTTTCTGTATTCGGCCGCAATAATCGGGTACCGCCTGCTTAGAAAAGTCTGGGAGCCCGGGGCAGCGGTCTTTGGAATGATTATCTGGGTGTGGGGACTCGACTGGGTATTCTGGAAAGGTAATCTTGTCGAAGAATATCCCATGTTGTTCAGCATGGCGGCCTTATCCTTTTTTTGGCTGGGAATTCGAAATCCAAGGAAAAGATGGTATGACCTTCTAATTGGGGTCATGACCGTGCTAAGCTTTCTCTTCCGGGCAAACAATATTGGTATGGGGATTGCCATTGTCACTGCCTGGGTAATCATTGGAATGGTTCAGAAACAGTTCGCTTTAATGATGAAACGATTGGGAATGATGCTAGCTGGATGCGGCCTGGCCTTCTTATGTACTGCAATCTTTTTATGGCATGAAGGAATTCTCGTCGCTGCCTGGAATGCGGCAATCCTATATAATTTCTCTTATATAGGGAATCACGCCAAACTCTCATCAAGCATTTTTCCCGGTTTTTCCTATCTCGGGATGGTGGCTTGGATCGCCCTGCTTGGGTACGGTGCAGCGGTATTTTCCATTTTCAGGATGCTGCGCACAAAAACGTTTGATCCTTTCATAATCATCCTGATCGTATTATGGCCGATTGAAATTGTGCTAAGTGCATTGTCAGGCAGAGGCTACATGCACTATTTCGTCAACTGGCTACCGGCAGTTGCGCTCCTGAGTGGTTATTTATATCATTTGGCCGCCCCGGTGCTTCTATCATATAAATCAATCTCCTTCCTGAATACAGAAAAGATACCCCTGACCATAGCTGTCTTGTTCGCGATGGTTTTAGGTTACGGCAGGGTCGTGGATTATTCGCATACTCTTAAAGCCGTATTGTTCGACCGAAAATATGGGGTAGAAGATATCGACTTGGTCTCGTTATACATTCGCCGTAATACTAAGCCTAGTGATAAAGTGCTGGATTGGGGAAATTCCGGGATCAACTACATGTCTCAACGGGATGCACCAACCGCCTATCTTTGGTATCCAGAATACCTGCCTTCGCGGATTACCCCTCAGCTTGTAGACGGATTTTATCAAGATATCACAAGCCATCCCCCGGAGATCATCGTGGATGCCTATTTGGTAGCTCCGGATGATGTCCTTTCCATAAACCCGGCAATACGCCAGCAACAAATTGATGATAAGAAAGGGTTATTTGTGGGCCGTGCCAGCAATGTGAACCAGGTTTTTGCATTTATTCAATCTCATTATAAAGTGGAAAAGGTTATCGAAGGGAACGTTATCTACAGGCTTATAAAACCCTGAGTAAAATCATTTTTTCGCGTTTGAATATTCCATTTTTCAACAGAACATCAAAATCCCCTAAAACCCATATAAAGAGAAAAAACCTTACTTATGAAACCAATCAAAAAAAACAACGATAAACGATTTGCTTCTTTCTGGAATAGCATGAAAGAGCGCTTGGCCTCGTGTATGCGCCAGGTTTCATATGTAGATGTTCTCATTGTTTTTTCAGGAATCTTGCTGGCGCTCTTACTGCGCTTCAGTCTCAGAACATTCGAATCACAAGACTACCTGAATTTCTTCCGGGCGTGGTATACGATCATCCGTAAGCAGGGTTTCGGCGCCCTTGGAAAGAGTTTTTCGAACTATACTCCGCTGTGGTTGTATATGCTGTACGGTGTATCCATTTTCCTGCCAAAATTAGCGACCGTCACGGCGGTTAAGTTGCCTTCCATTATTTGTGACTTTATTTGTGCCTGGTATGTTTACCGGATTGTCCGCTTGAAATACGAGAAAGGCCCGGTCCCAATCTTTGCCTTCTTTGCCATTCTGTTCGCTCCGACCGTTGTCCTCAACAGTTCTGCCTGGGGTCAGATCGAAAGTATTTATACGGCAGCCTTAATTGCCTTCCTTTATTACGTATTGAAAAAACAGAACTGGCTTGCCTGTATAGCCTTTGGTATCGCATTCTCTGTCAAACTACAATCAATCTATTTGGCTCCTTTGTTGGTGGTGTTGCTGCTGAAGAAGGTGGTTTCCTGGAAACAGGTACTGGTCATCCCGGCTGTTTATTTTATTTCGATCATTCCAGCTTGGATAGCTGGCCGGCCTTTGGCGGATTTATTGACCATCTACATTGGCCAAGTGGGAGGCTATACGGGCCTGGTGCACAATGCCCCGAATTTGTATACCTGGCTGCCGGCAAGTATGACCGATATGTTATATCCGGCCGGTGTCATCTTGGCAGTAAGCCTTTGCTTTATCTACGTGGTGGTGGTTCTGAAAAGCCATGTTCGCCTGTCAAGCCATTTGATCGTTCAGCTGGCTTTCGTTTCCGCCCTGCTCGTGCCCTATTTTCTGCCTAAAACACACGACCGCTATTTTTATCCATCCGATGTTTTTTCCATTGTGTTTGGATTTTTCTTCCCGGGTTATTTTTATATTCCGCTGGCGGCCAATCTGATCTCCTTCTTTATATATGAGCCATTCCTTTTCGGCACCGACGTTTTCCCACAGCCCGTTCTGGCTCTGGCTCTTTTAGTTGTCATCATTATTGTGGTCCGTCACATGATGCTGACATTTTACAAGCCGGGTCCAGCGCCCATAGAATAATTCAAACCGCACTGGCAAAATTGCCCGAAGCGACCAGTGTACTTGACGGATTCCCGTTTGGACTTATAATTCAGCGACTGAATATCAATGAGGAGTGAGGATTATGCCTACTGCTTTAATTACCGGCATTACCGGTCAGGATGGCTCGTATCTTGCCGAACTTTTACTTTCAAAGGGATACAGTGTGGTTGGCATGGTACGGCGATCGAGTACCGTGACTTTCGAGCGCATCCAGCACATCCAGAACGATATTGACATTGCACAAGGCGACTTACATGATCAGAGTTCGTTGGTGGCCGCCCTTGAGCAATACAAACCGGATGAAATCTATAATCTGGCGGCTCAGTCGTTTGTTGCCACATCCTGGAGCCAGGCTGTATTGACCGGTGAGGTGACGGCTTTGGGTGTTACCCGGTTATTGGAAGCCATCCGGTCAGTAAACCCAAAAGCGCATTTCTACCAGGCCTCCTCCAGTGAAATGTTTGGCAAGGTGACAGAAACACCTCAACGGGAAACGACATCATTTTATCCACGTAGCCCTTATGGGGTTGCAAAAGTATATGGACATTGGATTACTGTCAATTACCGCGAATCCTACGGCTTATATACTGTTTCGGGTATTCTCTTCAACCACGAAAGCCCGCGGCGGGGTCTGGAATTCGTCACGCGCAAGATCTCGTGTGGAGTGGCCAATATCAAATTAGGGTTGAGCAAGGAACTCCACCTGGGCAACCTGGAGGCCCGCCGGGATTGGGGCTTTGCCGGGGAATATGTCCAGGCGATGTGGAAAATGCTCCAGCAGGAAACACCCGAAGATTTTGTAATTGGCACCGGAGAAACACATTCCGTGCGTGAGTTTGTTGATATGGCATTCAAATATGTTGGTTTAAATTACCAAGATTACATCGTTCAAGATGCAAATTTCATGCGTCCTTCAGAAGTGGATGTACTTATTTCCGATTCGACGAAAGCCCGCCAGAAACTTGGTTGGGAACCGAAAGTAAAGTTCCAAGACTTGGTTGCGATGATGGTTGAATCCGATCTAAAAAGGTTAAAGGAAAAACTGTAGATTTCCATGAGCATCCCGTCAGAAACAGCCCGCGAACTGGCGCTGCTTGAGCATATCGAGAACAATCCAGATGTGACCCAGGCCTCCCTTGCCACCCAACTCGGCGTGGCAGTCGGAACGGTAAACTGGCATCTCAAACGTCTGATCGAGAAAGGGTATGTCAAGATCAAACGCGCCGAACGCAGGAAACTACTTTATATAATCACGCCTGAAGGCATCGCTTTGCGCACCCTTCTCACGGTGGATTATATTGAACAGCAGTTCCTGCTTTACCGAAATACGCGCCAGTGCGTCCGCAAACATTTGGAACAGGTAAAGGGAAGTGGGTATAAAGAAGTGTCCATCCAAGGTGAAGGCGATGTAGCCGATATTTGCCGGCTCTCCTGCCTGGAGCAGAATATCGCCATCACTACTGATGGTAATGCGCCGGTACTTGAAATTGTCGGTTTGAAGGTGATTTTGCACCTGGATGGCAGCCATGAAAGATAAGAAGCATATCCTAATCACAGGAGGAGCAGGGTATATCGGTTCCCTCCTGACCTCGGAACTGTTGCGCAACGGGAACTATGTGACAGTGGTGGATAACCTGCTCTATGGTGGCGAAGCGCTATTAAGTTTTATGGCTCACCCTGATTTCCATTTCACCAAAGCCGATGCCAGCGAGCCGGGTTCCATCCGTCCCGCGCTGACCCGCACTTGGCCAAAACCGGATGCCATTGTACACCTCGCTGGGATTGTGGGTTTCCCAGCCTGCCAGGCAATTGGAAAACAAGCAGCCTGGAGGCAGAACGTCGAGGCAGTAAAGCGTGTCTACGAGCAGGCTTCAGAATTGGGGACTGCCAGATTCGTGTTCGCTTCGACATATAGTGCCTATGGCCCATCGGCGGATGGTAGACCGGTAACGGAGGAAGCGCCCCTCACACCGCAGTCGCTTTATGCAGAGACCAAGATTGCAGCCGAGGAATATCTACTGGCACAGAAAAAGTATGCTACTGCACCACTCATTTTTCGTTTGGCAACACTTTATGGAATTTCGCCACGCCCACGCTTTGATCTGGTTGTTAACCAATTTGTGCTAGATGCTTACACCAAGCGCGAGCTTATAATTTACCAGCGCGGCTATACACGTTCGTTTATACACGTACGGGATGTGGTAGGCGGCATCATATTAGGCCTGAACGCGCTTACATCGGAAATTTCCGGCCAAGTCTATAACCTGGGCACAGAGAACGGTAATTATACAAAAGATGAAATCGTTGGCCTGGTTATCAAGCGACTGCCGGAAACAGTGGTCACGTATAAGAACCTGACATTTGGCGGCGATATTCGCGATATTACTGTTTCATTCGATAAAATCCGCAGTGCTCTAGGGTTTGCGGCGAAAATGACCGTGGATGATGGTGTCCGTGAAGTTGTCCATGCGCTGCGGACAGGCATCATCCGCAATCCGCAGGATGAAAAATACACCAATGCCCGGTTCATAATTCAATAGGCGATGACAGAACAAACTATGGCAGAAAACTTTTGGAAAGATAAACGAGTAGTTGTTACCGGGGGGGCCGGATTCCTTGGATCGTTCCTGGTAGAGAAACTGATCCAGCGCGGCGTGGCGGATATTCTGATTCCGCGTGTAGAATATTACAATCTGGTGAACAGCGAGGATATCCGCCGTCTCTTACAAGATGCCTTGCTGCCACCAGACAAACGCCCAGTTCATCTTCTTCCTAGAGGCTTTCACTCTTCTCTTCTTCCGAACTTCAAACCTTCTGACTTGATAATCATTCACCTGGCTGCGCGGGTTGGTGGCATAGGCGCAAATCGTGAGCACCCAGCGGACTTCTTTTACGATAATCTAATGATGGGGGCTCAGTTAATCCACCAAGCCTGGCAGCAAGGCGTGGGGAAATTCATCGCGTTGGGAACAGTGTGCGCTTATCCGAAGTTCACTCCTGTACCTTTTCATGAGGATGATTTGTGGAACGGCTACCCGGAGGAAACCAATGCGCCTTACGGCCTGGCCAAGAAGATGTTGCTTGTCCAGGCGCAAGCATATCGCCAGCAGTATGGGTATAACGCCATCTTTCTGTTGCCAGTTAATCTGTACGGGCCGCGCGATAACTTTGATCCAGCCTCTTCCCACGTCATCCCGGCCTTAATCCGCAAATGCATCGAAGCCGAGGAACGGGGTAAGAAGGAAATCATTGTCTGGGGCGATGGCTCCCCAACGCGCGAGTTTCTGTATGTGGATGATGCTGCTGAAGGGATCCTGCTGGCCTCTGAAAAATATAATGGGCCAGATCCAGTCAACCTGGGTTCTGGTCACGAAATTTCCATTAAAGATCTGACCGAGATGATCGCCCGCCTGACCGGTTTTGACGGCACGCTGGTTTGGGATAAGAGCAAGCCCAACGGCCAGCCGCGCCGTGGCCTGGATACCAGTCGCGCCGAGGCGCTTTTTGGTTTCCGCGCCATTACGTCGTTCGAGGTTGGTTTACGCCGGACGATCGAATGGTATTTGAATAATCCAGCAAGACGGAGCAACTCTTGAAGAAGAACGCATCTACTCAACAACAATCCCAAGCAACGGATTGGTATATGGTCATTCGTCCGCAGCGCAACTTGCTCGATCTCCGCTTGCGAGAGTTGTGGCATTCGCGCGACCTTATCATGCTATTCGTGCAGCGCGACTTTATCACCGTTTATAAACAGACCATCCTGGGACCACTCTGGTACTTGATCCAACCTCTACTGACAACCATTGTATTCACGGTCGTCTTTGGAAATATTGCCAAGCTGCCTACAGATGGTCTGCCGTCCTTCCTGTTCTATATGTCGGGCACGTTGATTTTTTCTTTTTTCGCGACCTGCCTGTCTAAGACCTCGACCGTGTTCACCGACAATTCCAGCCTTTTCGGAAAAGTGTATTTCTCGCGTCTGTCAGTGCCGGTATCCATTCTGATATCCAGCCTGATAGCCTTCTTTATCCAGTTTGTTTTTTTTCTGTTCTTTATGGGATATTTTGTGTTGAAGAAGGCACCATTGCATCCGAACTGGTGGATTCTTTTGACACCTGTCTTACTCTTGATGATGGCCGGACTGGGCTTGGGTTTCGGAATTATCGTTTCGTCCGTGACGACAAAGTATCGGGACCTGCGTTTCTTGGTCCAATTTGGTGTGCAACTGTTGCAGTATGTGACCCCCGTGATTTATCCGCTCTCTTATATGTCCCCGAAATACCAAGCCTTGATCCGGTTAAATCCCCTTACCTCGATCGTTGATATGTTTCGCTACTCCTACCTGGGAGCGGGATCGGCCGAACCAGTGGACCTGATCTATAGTTTTGGGGTGATGCTGGTCGCCATTGTGGTAGGCGTGATACTTTTCAATCAAGTTGAAGCGACTTTCATGGATACAGTATGAGCAATATAGTTATTAGCGTGGAAGATATATCCAAAGCCTACCGCTTGGGACAGTTCAACTCCCGTACACTTTCCGACGATATCAAGGTCTGGTGGGCGAAAGCGCGCGGCAAGCCTAACCCTCTTCTGAAGGTTGGGCAGGAAGATTTTGGGAATCGGGAAGGTGAAATTCTCTGGGCGTTGAGGAACGTCAGTTTTACCGTTGAGCAGGGTACTGTACTAGGGATTATCGGCAAGAATGGGGCCGGAAAAAGCACCATACTGAAAATTCTCTCACGTGTCACTGCTCCTACCAGCGGACAGATTCAGGTGTGGGGACGGATTGCCAGCCTGCTCGAAGTGGGAACGGGATTTAATCCCGAATTGACTGGCCGGGAAAATATCTATCTCAACGGTGCCATCCTGGGAATGAAACGATCCGAAATTGACCGCAAATTCGATGAAATCCTGGATTTTTCCGAGGTTGAGCAGTTCATTGATACACCTGTTAAACGCTATTCCTCAGGCATGTATGTACGCCTGGCCTTTGCAGTGGCCGCCCATCTCGAGCCGGAGATCCTGGTGGTCGATGAGGTGCTGGCTGTTGGTGACGCCGAATTCCAACGCAAGTGCCTTGGAAAAATGAGCGATGTGGCCCAGCATGGCCGAACGGTGTTGTTCGTAAGCCATAACATGTCAGCGGTTTTGCGTCTGACGCAAGAGTTTATTGTTATTGAAAAGGGTCGAGTAGCGCTGCGCGCACCCACACCGCAAGCAGTGGAGTACTACCTGTCAGCGGGTAATGCGAATGCCGGGGAACGTATCTGGGAAGATCACGAGATTCCTGCCGACGCGGCGCCCTTCCGTCCTATTGCACTACGCCTGCGCGATCATCGGGGCAATGTGGCTGAGACCGTTCGTTCGGTGGAACCATGGACTATAGAGGTGGAATACAGGTTGTCGGCACCTCTGTCTGGCCTGCGGATTGGCTTATACCTCAACTCAGCCCGCGGTGACCAGATATTGACAACCTTCGATACCGATGATGGAGCCCGTTTTGAGCAATACCGGTCCCGTCCCGCCGGGCACTACATCAGCCGGTGTGAGTTTCCCAAGGATCTTTTAAATAACGGGCGTTTTATCATCGGTGTGAATGCCAGTTCTTATCGTTTACGGCGATATTTCATGGATGAGCAAGCCTTGGCTTTCAACGTGGATCCTTCCGGGGCACCGGGAATGCAGTGGTCGGAACCGCGCCCGGGCACCTTGCGGCCACGCTTTGAATGGAAAATTGAGAAGAAATGAAGTCAAAAACGTCGGTAAAAGACATCCTGGGCGGGCTGCCCTTCACAGCCGAGTTGGATTGGTATTTGCGTCTGCGCCAAAAAGGTCTAAAGAGTTGCTTCAAAATGACCTTCCTTGAAAAGCATCTTAAGGAAATTGTTGCAGAGGTGCTTCCATATACTGAAGGAGCGCCGCAGGGCAGAAAAATATTCCTGTTTGCGTCCTGGCATTTATGGATCATGCACACAACATTATGCGGCCTAGCCCTGCGCGGATTAGGCCATGATGTCAGCCTTGGCTACCTTCCCTATGGCTTTTACGACCAGCCTGTCAATCGCTTTGACCTGCGCCGACAGGATCTATATGCCCGCGACATTCTAAAAAACGCTGAGCCTCTCCTGAAGATAATTCCCTTCCTGGAGGTTGAGCCAGCGCGCCAGATTCCCGATGCATTGATCAAAGATGTGGAGCAGGCCACTTTGTTTGATGTCCAATATACGCTCCAGCGGGAGGATGTAAACAAGGCCGAGCCGCTCTATCAACTCCGCCTTGAGCGCAACATGGAGGCTGCCCGCAAAGCCTATGCCTACTTCCAGAAGAATCGTCCGGATATCGTCATCGTCCCGAATGGAATGATCCAGGAATATGGCGCGGTATACTCGGCTGCCCGTTTGCTCGGCATCCCGGCGGTCACTTACGAATTTGGCGAACAGGACCGGCGCACCTGGTTGGCACAGAACAAAGTGGTCATGTATCTTTTTACTGACAAAGCCTGGGAAAAATGTCGCGAGAGGGTGCTCGATCAGGAACAGCGCGCCTGGATGGAGGGCTTCCTAAAAGCCCGGCAAAGCGTCCAGGTTGGAGAGGCGTTTGCCCACCTGTTCCAAACGGCCACGCGGGCCGGTGCCGATCTCATCCGCTCCAGCCTCGGGTTGGATGACCGGCCCGTTGTGCTCCTCCCGACCAATGTGCTGGGTGATACTGCAACCCTTGGCAGGGCTATCTTCAGTGAGAGCATGGCGGATTGGATCGAAAATTTAGTGCCTTTTTTTGTATCCCACTCCCAGGTGCAATGGGTGGTGCGCATCCATCCAGCTGAAGCTTGGACGGTGGGGCCTTCAGTGGCCGAAATCTTTCAAAAAGCCATGCCGTCTTTACCATCTCACATCCACCTGATTGGATCAACCGATCAGGTCAACACATACGATCTTATGGATATAGCCGACCTGGCGCTGGTTTACACTACTACTGCCGGGCTTGAGATTGCGTTAAGGGGTATCCCGGTGCTCATCAGCGGGCGCACACATTACCGGAAGAAAGGTTTCACGCTGGATGCTGATACCTGGGATGAGTACTTTGGTTTGCTGGAGGCGGCCCTGGATGACCTGCCCGGCCACCGGCTGACCGAGCAGCAGATCGAAGTGGCCTGGAATTACGCCTACCTATTCTTCAAAGAGTACCCCCTCCCATTTCCCTGGCATATTGAAAAAATATCTAAAGATATTAAGCGGGATTCGATGGCTTACGTGCTCAGCCCGGCCGGGCAAGCTGAATTTGGAAAAACCTTTCAGCAGCTGGCCGGTACACTTCCGGATTGGTAAAAGGATTCCTTAAAAAGGTATCCATACAAGATTGGAATTTGGTATTTACAAATAAAGCAACGAGGAGAAAATTATGGCTCAGACTCGTGTTCTCGTTACCGGTGCAGGGGGCTTTATCGGACATCACCTCGTAACCTTTCTGCGCAAAAAAGGCTATTGGGTCCGGGGGGTTGATATCAAGAATCCTGAATTCAGCATGGTGGATGCGGATGAGTTTGAAGTGCTTGACCTGCGGCGCTGGGATAATTGTCTCCAGGCCACATGCGGTATCGAAGAGGTCTACGGTCTGGCTGCCGACATGGGCGGGATGGGCTTTATTTCCTCTCACCACTCACAAATATTACACAATAATTCCCTGATCAATACCCATACGCTCGAAGCAGCGCGTATCAATGGCGCAAAGCGCTACTTTTACACATCTTCCGCCTGCGTTTACCCGGAATTCAAGCAGACCGAAACCAACGTTATACCCCTAAAAGAAGAAGATGCCTATCCTGCCATGCCACAGGATGCCTATGGCTGGGAAAAGCTGGTTATGGAACGGCTGTGCACGCATTACCGGGAAGATTATGGACTGGAGACCCGTATCGTCCGTTTCCACAACATTTTCGGTGAGGAAGGCACCTGGGAGGGAGGCCGCGAAAAAGCTCCGGCAGCGCTCTCCCGCAAGATCGCAGTTGCCAAGTTGACTGGCGATCACGAGATCGAAATGTGGGGCGATGGCGAGCAGACCCGCTCTTTCTGCCATATCAGCGATTGCCTGGAAGGCATCTATCGCCTGATGCGCTCCGATCACGTATTCCCGTTGAACCTGGGCTCGGATCGCATGGTAACGATCAATGAACTGGCACACATTATTGCCGAGATTGCCGGGATTGAGATCACCATCAAGCATATCCCCGGACCTCAGGGTGTACGCGGCCGCAATTCGGATAATACACGCCTGCGCGAAGTGCTCCAATGGGAACCGCAGCTTACGCTGGAAGCAGGTCTTGCGCGTACCTATCCCTGGATTGAGGAACGGGTGGCCCGGAAATTGGGCATGGATCAAAAGTAATGGCTTTTCTCACGATCTTTACGGCTTCCAAGCCATTCACCAATCCACACATCAACATCATCCAACGCAACGCGATTCAGTCCTGGATGCATTTGGAGGATGTGGAGGTCATTTTGATTGGCGACGAACCTGGCATTCCAGATGTGGCGAAAGAATTTGGCGTCAGGCTTGTACCGGAGGCAGAGCGCGATGAAAAAGGCGTACCGCTTGTCAATTCTGTGATGAAAATTGGCCATGATTACAGCACCAGTCCACTGCTGTGCTATGCCAATGCTGACATGCTCCTGATGTCGGACCTCGTTAGAGCTGCACGGCGGATTTCGGAACAGGCCGGCAACTTTTTAGTAGTTGGTCAGCGCTGGAACTTGGAGCAGAACGAGCCACTGGATTTTAGCAACGATTGGGAGACCCGGTTGCGGTTGGATGTGGCGCAGCGCGGTAAGTTCTATTCGCCCTGGGGCATTGATTACTTTGTCTTCCCGCGCCATCTCTATACCGATGTGCCAGATTTCACCATTGGGCGTGCATCCTGGGATAACTGGATGGTATATCACGCCCGCGCTACTTTTGGCTTGGCGATTGATGCATCGCGGGAGATACTCGCCGTTCATCAGAACCACGACTACAGTCACCTGCCCGGCAACAAACCGCACTATGGCTTGGATGCCTCCATATCGAACTTAGGCAAAGCGGGTGGCCGGAAACACATGTACAACATTCTGGACACTAACCGGGAACTGGTTCGTGGTCGCATCCGCCGGCCGCAGGTTAGGCTTGTGCGCATACTGCGGCAGCTAGAGCATATCTTTATCAATGATGAACAAAAGGGCTGGGGGTGGGCAATCTCTTTGCGGCTCCAACGGATGCAACGACCATTGGCGATCAAACCGAGGAGGTAAATCTATGCGCATAGGACATAATCCAGCCCGATTTGTTGAAAAAGTGCTCCAACCCGCCGAAATAACCGTGACGGTGGTGAACTGTATTCCTTTTTTGAGTGGCTATTATGAAGAGAGCTTGGATGTTCTTAAAAATGTGATAAACAGTCTGAATGCCACTCGTGATATGGCCCATCCGTACGATGTAATGCTTTTTGATAACCATTCTTGTGCAGAAGTGCGCGAGTACTTGAAAGAGGCCAGCGAACAGGGCAAGATCCAATATTTGCTCCTCTCCGATACCAATATCGGTAAAATCGGTGCCTGGAATACCATGTTCGGTGCAGCCCAAGGAAAATATGTGGTTTTTTCAGATGGGGACATTCTTTTCCGCCCCGGCTGGCTGCAAGTCTCCCTGGAACTCTTTGAGACTTTTCCTGGTGTCGGCATGGTGACGGCACGACCGTACCGGGGATCCAAAAAATATTCTGATGCCACAATTGAATGGGCACGCCAGCAAGGCCCGGGTGTGTTCGAGGAAGGCAAATTCGTGGATTGGGAAACAGTCTGGGAACATAGTCGCAGCATTGGCATATCGGAGGCCCGTGCGCACGAAGGTTATGCGAAAGGAAGTGACTATCGTTTAACCTACCAGGGTAAAGTCGCTTACATTGGTGCAAGCCATTTTCAATTCATGACCCGGCGCGACCTGCTTCAGAAAATCATTCCTCTACCATCTGAGCAACCCATGCGTGGAGAACGTGCCTTGGATGTTGCTGTTAATGAGGCTGGTTATTTGCGATTGACCACAGAAAAAGCGTTTGTTTTGCATATGGGCAACCGCTTGCCAAAATCTGCCCGCCTTGTTTCTACATCCAAGCCGAAGCGCAAGAGTTTGCTGCAACGTTTCCTATGGTTGCCAGGTATCCGGCACGTATTGCTGTGGTTAAATAATCAGATCTTTCGGTTATACTTTTTCAATGTGGAATGAACTCTGGTACGTTGTTTATGGAAATAAAACCAAAAGTATTGTTCGTGGCCTTCCATGAACCAACTGTAATGGACTTGGCAAGCGGGTCGGATTATTTTCATTACAAGGCCATTTGTGATAACGGTTTCGAAGTGAAGGTGATCGGTCCCTTTGCTGATCGTCCCATTCCGCTTGAACGTCTTGCTGAGAGGTTGTACCAGAGAACCGGTAATCGCTATCCCAAATTTAAGATGACTACGGCCTGGGTGGCATCCCAGGCTACCAACCTGGCCGTCCGGGAATGGAAGCCAGACCTTGTCTTTACGATAGTTCCCTTTCCATTGATTTTTTACAAGGAGCAAGCACCCTGTATCTACAGGCTGGATACTACATTTTACGGTGTGGAGGAATTCTGGCCAACTTATGGGAAGTTGGGCCTTTGGGCAAGCATGTGGCAGGAAAAACATGCTTATCGCCATTGTGCAAGAGTAATTACGACCAGTGAGTGGTCGAGGAATATTCTTGCCAGGATCTATAATGTTCCGAAAGAACGGATTCGGTTTTATCCCATGCCAAGCGCTTTGCCAATGGAGATTGTCCCGGAAAGAGCCGACATTCCTAGCTGGAAAGCACTCCAGGGCCCTTTCCGTTTACTAATGGTTGGACGCGATTATCGCCGCAAAGGCATGGATATAGCCATGGATGTAACCCGCATGCTTAATGCCGATGGTATCCCGGCTGAGTTGACCATTTGCGGTACCCAGGGCCAGTCGGACCAGTTTATCAAGTTTGTGGGGCAGTATAAGAAGAGCGATCCCAAGGAACTGAAAGAATATGTCGAATGGTATCGGCAGGCACATTTGCTTATCCATCCAGCTTATTTTGAAGCCGCCGGTATTGTGCCCGGCGAAGCAGCCGCATTCGGTACCCCTACCATTACGAACAACGCAGGTGGCCTCGCCACGACGGTGAAAGACGGTGTCTCAGGGATTGTCCTACCGCGCGGGAGTCCTGCCGAAAAGTACGTTGAGAAGATAAAAGAACTTATCGCCAATCCAGAGGTCTACTACCAGCTCTGCCGCACATCCAGGGAACGCTATGAACTCGAATTGAACTGGAAAGTGAGAGGAAGGTGGCTTGGGGAGCTCATTCAGGAGGTAATAGCAGAGCATCATCTAAAGGATCACCATGAGTAAAATTGTCCAATTCTGCCCTTTGTGCGGTAGTGACCGCTCCAAATTCTTTGAGCGGAGATTATTCCATGATCGGGAGGTTGTCAACCGCATTTGTCTTAATTGTGGCCTGGTCTACCAATCTCCCTGCATGGACGAGGCTGAGGCGGCCACTTTTTATGCAACCGAGTATCGCCTGCTCAACGAGGGCAGTGTTACTCCGACTGCCCGCAATATATCTGTACAACGTGCCCGGGCCGAGTCGATGGCGGTTTTTGTGCGGCCGTTGATTGGCCAACTCGCCTGCCACTTGGATATCGGTTGTTCGATGGGGATCCTGTTGAAACGGTTCGAGGATGCCTATCACTGTCATTCTGTTGGTATAGAGCCGGGCGAAGCGCATCGTAATCAAGCCATCCGGGAAGGGCTGGCAGTTTACCCCTCGCTTGAAGAACTTGAGCAAAATGAACATACTCGCTTCGACTTGGTCAGTCTGGTGCATGTTCTCGAGCACCTGCCGGACCCGGTCAGATACCTGGCCCACCTGCGCGAAACGCTTCTGGACCCGGAAGGCTGGCTGCTCATCGAAGTCCCCAACCTCTATGCGCACGATTCATTTGAAACGGCCCACCTGGTGGCATACAGCTCTCACACCTTGCGGCAGACATTGGAGAAAGCCGGTTTTGAGATTATCCGACTGGAGCAGCATGGCAGGCCGCGGTCAGCCTGGCTGCCGCTATATATCACCTTGCTGGCACGCCCAAGGTCTGATTCACAAGGACAATTCCGCCTGCGCCGAGAAACATGGGTGGCTTCTAAACGCAGGATCGGTATGCTCTGGCGCCATTTTCTCGAACGCTTATTCCCTCAATGGGTATGGGATAAAAGCTGAAAGGGGAAGAGATGGGGCCAGCCTCAATTTGGTTCCTCATCCCAGCGATTTCCATGCAGCCATAATACCTTGACAAAATAAAGTTGTACCGGTAAAATATTATCAAAAGTCCTACTAGTATAATAGACTTTATAGATTTCATTATAAACAATGCGCCTTTCCAAACGTGGTGAATACGGGTTACGAGCGATGATCAGCCTGGCCGATAATACCGACCCGGATAAACCATTTCCTTTAATGCAGATTAAGGATATCTCCGAACGGGAAAATATCCCCTCCAAGTTCCTCGAGCAGATCCTGCTGGCACTCAAAAACGCTGGCTTGCTGCAAAGCAAGATGGGTTTTGGCGGCGGCTACCATCTGGCTAGGCCGGCTACTGAGATCAACCTGGGCCAAATCGTCCGGGTCCTGGATGGGCCGCTGGCTCCTGTCCGGTGTGTCTCCCAAATGGCTTATGAACCCTGCGATTGTCCGAATGAGGAGACCTGCGGCTTGCGGATGGTTATGGGAGATGTCCGCAACGCCATCGCTAGCATCCTGGATAACACAAGCCTGGCAGATATGGCCCGGCGAATGAATGAAACCCGGGATAGCCTGGGTAAGACGAAGGAATAGAGCAGTTCTTCCCTGTCTTCGGACAGTTTTTTTAGGCCAATAAAGTCTACTGGAACTATAGACTTTATAAACATTTCAAAAGAATGGAGAATGATCATGCAAAAAGCTTTTCGTTTCTTGCTCGTGCTCACAGCCGTTGCCCTCGTGCTAAGCGCATGTGGCCAGGCCGCACCCACAACACCCACACCACAGGCTGATACATTGAAGGGCACCATCACGATCTCGGGTGCTTTTGCTCTCTACCCGATGATGACCGTTTGGTCAGAGCAGTTTCAAAAGATCCACCCGAATGTTCAATTTAACATTTCCGGTGGCGGAGCCGGCAAAGGCATGACGGACGCCCTCTCCGGTGCGGTAGATATCGGCATGGTTTCGAGAGCCATCAAGGCTTCAGAAGTGAGCCAGGGCGCCTATGGCGTCGCCGTTGTCAAGGATGCAGTCTTTCCCGTGGTAAATGCCAAGAATCCGGTCATCGCAGACATCATGGTAAAGGGAATTACGAAAGATACCTTCCGCAAGATTTTCATCACCGGCGAAATTACCACCTGGGGCCAGGTGGTTGGCAAACCAGAAGTCACAGACGCGATCCATATCTATACCCGCTCTGACGCTGCCGGCGCATCGGATGTATGGGCGCAGTTCATGGGCGGGACAGGCCAAGCTGACCTTAAAGGTATTGGGGTAAATGGAGACCCAGGTTTGCTCGATGCAGTTATCAAGGACCCGCTTGGAATCGGGTACAATAACCTCGGTTATGCATTTGATCTTTCGACCGGCCAATTGCCCGCCGGAGCGATAGTAGTACCGATCGATGTTAACAATAACGGAATCGCGGACCCGGATGAAGTTATCTCTACGCTGGTGCAAGCTACCAATGCCGTTGCCACCGGTAAGTATCCTTCCCCTCCGGCGCGCGTTGAAAATCTTGTCACGAAAGGGAAACCCTCGGGTTTGACCCAGGCATTCATGGTTTGGCTGCTGACGGATGGACAGAAATTCGTCCCCGAAGCTGGCTTTGTCCAGCTCACGCCAGACCTGCTTGCCCAGGCACTCGCCAAAGTGAAATGAGCCAAGCAAAACCCAAGCATTTCGGGGAGGGCCGTGAAAACCGGCCTTCCCCTATTTCGCGTCGCCGCAGCGACCAACTGGCCGGACAGTTGTTCTTTGTCTTTTCTGCCATCCCGGTCGCTTTGGCAATCCTGATCCTGGTAATGCTGGTCTATAAATCCTGGCCCCTTCTCAGGCTCCATCCCATCTGGCAGTTGCTGTTCGGCCAGGTTTGGAAACCAGAGCAGGGGCTGTTCGGCTTCTGGCCTTTCATTACTGGGACATTTTGGGTGACTCTGGGCGCGCTCGTGTTAGCCGTTCCGCCCTGCCTGTTGACGGCAATCTATCTTTCGGAATATGCCAGTCGCGGTTTGCGCACATTTATGAAACCTCTGCTCGATTTGCTGGCTGCCATCCCGTCGGTGGTCTACGGCGTATGGGGCACCCTAGCGATTGTTCCGCTCATTCAAAATTACCTCAATCCATTTATCCAGCAACATTTTAAGAATGTTCCACTCCTCAGCAGCCAGAATCCGACCGGGTATGGCATCCTGGCAGGGGCGATCGTTCTTGCTATCATGATCGTACCGTTCATTATCGCGGTGCTTTATGAAATTCTGGAAAACGTTCCAAAGGGTCTTAAGGAGGCTTCCCTGGCGGTTG
This sequence comes from uncultured Chloroflexia bacterium, assembly GCA_963837875.1. Taxonomy (GTDB): domain Bacteria; phylum Chloroflexota; class Anaerolineae; order Anaerolineales; family Villigracilaceae; genus UBA877. Next base: position 53,949 of record CAWIOV010000001.1, on the reverse strand, counting down.
GGACTACCAAATTGCAGACCGTCCGCTGGGCGATCCTGCCACGCGTAATGCCTGGGTTGGTGGCCGGGATTGTGCTCGGCGCATCGCGCGCGCTGGGCGAAACCATGGCGGTCATGATGGTGGTCGGGAACGTTATCCAGGTGCCCCATTCTTTCCTGGATGCAGCCTACCCGCTCCCGGCCCTGATAGCCAACAATTACGGGGAAATGATGTCCATCCCGCTGTACGATTCGGCTCTCATGACCGCTGCATTGATTTTGCTGGTTATCATCTTAATGTTTAATATCGCTTCCGCATTGGTGTTGCAACGTGTGCTGGGAAGGAAGTGGGTATGAAAAAACGCTGGGCAAGACGGCATATCGCTGAAGCCATTTTCAAGGTCTTCATGATCATTTCCTTTGGCTTGGTTTCGGGAAGCCTGGCACTCATTTTGTGGACGATCATCAGCAAAGGCCTGCCGGCTCTGAATTGGGCAATGCTTACCCAGACACCAAATGGCGGTTACTACCTGGGTAAAACAGGGGGCATATTGAACGCTATCCTGGGATCTCTTTACATGGCAGGCGGCGGAACCTTGCTGGCGCTCATTTTCGGTTTACCGATTGCGCTTTATCTGGAAACCTACCTGGGCAATTTAGCCTGGGGGCGGTATGTCCGCCTGGCGTTGGATGTCTTATGGGGAATTCCATCAATTGTTTACGGTGCCTTCGGTTTTATTTTTATGCTGGCAATCGGGATGCGCGCTTCCATGTTGGGCGGGATCATCATCCTAGCCCTGCTCGAACTGCCGATCATGACACGTGCCATGGATGAAATTATCCGCATGATGCCCAATGATTTGGAGCAAGCCGCTCTGGCGCTTGGTTCCACCCGCCTGGAAGTGGCCCTTCAGGTTGTCACACGCCAGATGCTGCCGGGTATTGTGACGGCTATCTTGCTCGCCTTCGGACGTGGGATTGGAGATGCCGCATCAGTGCTATTCACTGCTGGATATACCGACCGGATCCCCACCTCCCTGCTGCAGCCGGCTGCATCGCTGCCGCTGGCAGTTTATTTCCAATTGAGCATGCCTTACCCGGAGGTCCAGAAGCGTGCCTATGCAGCAGCACTGATACTTACCATCATTGTTTTGGCAGTCAGCCTCGGGTCACGCTGGCTGGCCGGTCGGTTGAACAAAAATGTGATCCGTTAGCTAGATTATCCTTACCCTTAGGTTAAGTATTGGACTGAACCATGGATACTCATATAAAAATCAGAGATTTGAGCGTTCGTTACGGGGAGCAGGTGGTATTAGACAACATCAACCTGGAATTTCCACGCCGGCAGATCACGGTTATCATGGGGCCGTCCGGGTGTGGGAAGACTACGTTGCTAAAAGGGATCAACCGTTTTTTGGAGTTGGTGGATGACGCCCACGTCAGCGGCCACGTGCTGATTGACAACCAGGATATTTACGCCCCGGATGTGGATGTGACCGAGATCCGTAAAAATGTCGGCCTGCTGGCGCAGCGTCCATATCCACTGCCTATGTCAATCTATGATAATGTGGCCTATGGAATGCGTATCCATCAGATGTACCGGAATGGTCCAGAGATGGATGCCAAAGTGCAGCATTATCTGGAGGAAGCCGGCCTGTGGGAAGAGGTCAAAGACCGGCTGCACAAACCGGCCACGGCCCTTTCGATTGGGCAGCAGCAACGGTTGTGCCTGGCGCGTGGCCTGGCTGTAAACCCGGCGGTCCTCTTGGGCGACGAACCAACTTCGGCTCTGGATCCAATTTCCGCCCAGCATATCGAGCAGCGCTTGATCGCTTTGAAGCAGGAATATACTATCGTGCTTGTTACCCACATTCTGCGCCAAGCCAAGCGGCTGGCCGATTATGTAATCTTCATGTATCTGGGAGAGATGGTAGAATGTGGTCCGGCGCAGCAAGTGTTCGAGCAACCGCAACAGGAGCGTACACACGCTTATCTCGCAGGCCAATTTTAGCAGGGATTCCAGTATCTTCTCAAAAAGAAGGGGAAGATAGGGGGTGTGCGGGCAACTCCGCCGCCCGCACACCCCCATTCCCCAAGTTATTGAGTTGATACGGATTCCAAGCAAAGGCAATGGAATGACAGGAAGCCTAAAAAAAGCTCAGCCCGGCCGCCCAACCAGCCGCCAGAACACCTTTGAAGCCCAAAAAGATCAAGGGAACAAGGGCTTTTGCGTCTGGTTCACTGGTCTCAGCGGTTCCGGTAAATCCACCACCGCTGAGAGGCTGCTTGGAAAGCTCAGCGAGCGTGGCCGAACAGTGACATACCTGGATGGCGATATTGTCAGAACGCATTTATCCAAAGGACTGGGGTTTTCACGCGCAGACCGGGATACGAACATTCTGCGGATCGGATTTGTCGCCGCGGAGATCATCCGGCACGGAGGTGCGGTGATTACTGCGGCAATCAGCCCCTACCGTACCACCCGTGAAGAAGTCCGCAGAATGGTGGGAAGGGAGCATTTCATCGAGGTTTTCGTGGATACCCCCTTGGAAGTTTGTGAACAACGCGATGTCAAGGGAATGTATGCGCGTGCCCGCCGCGGCGAGATCACCACTTTTACCGGTGTTGACGATCCCTATGAGCCACCATTAGATCCCGAAATTAGATTGAATACCGTCAATGTCAGCGTGGAAGGAAATGTCGACAGGATTATACTTTACCTGGAAAAAAACGGTTTCCTGCAGGTTAAAAGAGCCCTGTGACATTCACCGGAATACAACCACAATCTGTTCCAATATTACCCGGCCGAATCGAAAAAGCCGCCGATGAATCCTTTTTCCTTTAGCAGACCCAGGATGCGCAGCAGGGATTGTTCGGGAGGTTGGTTCTCCTCCAGTTTAAGCTGATGCTGGATGTCTGTACTGACCGGGTCGCCCACCCAAATTGTAGTTATCTTGGTCGGATCAACAATGGCTTGGAACAGTTCCAAGTCAGCCTGGGTTAATTCGACGGCAGTCACAATCAAAATCATCCCGGAGTCCAGAAAGATATTGGCGATCTCAGCGATGCGGCGGACATGCTCGCGACGGTTCTGGATATCAGGATGACCATGGATATCGGCATCCACTCCATAGACCACACTCCCCATCCCCAAGTAATAGACAGTATTTCCGGCATGAAACAGGTGGGATTCCAACGAACGTGCCAGCCGTTTGCGGCCGATGCCTTGCCGGCCGGTGATAATCAACAAACATGCGCGCTGCTTGTAGCGCTCTGACCGTTCCTCTTCCGTCACATCACTCAGAATCCAGTGGACATTACGCTGGAAGACAGTTTCCCGCACTCCTGATTCGGTATCGGGAAGGCTCTCCAGAACGATCCCGCCGCCTCGGATTTCGTAACCATCCACGATCACGAACCGGCCCGTCTCCGGAAGTTCACTTGCATAATCGAAGGCAATGGCGCGTTCCAACGACAAAACGCATTCCGCCACTTCGTGCTGATCCACCTGCTCCTGCCCTGCGTTATTCTCCAGGCTGGAGGTATTGACAACCCGCAGGATTTCTTCGATCTGGAAGCGGGTTCGGGTCGTGCCTATCTTCAAGATATAGGTCTTATGCGGGACGAACGGTTCTTTGCCTAACCAAAATATGCTGACGCGCAAGCGCTTGGCCACATGCGGAGGCGTTTCACTGGACCGAACTGCAATATCGCCGCGCTTGACATAGATCTGCTGGCCGAGCGTGAACCCAGCCGCCTGCCCGGAAACGAGCTCCGTCTGCCCGGGTTTTTCCATCGACTCGATCGTCTGGATCGTGCTCCACTTTCCGGATGGAAAGAAAGTGACCTCGTCATTCACTTGAATCCGGCCACTGCTGATCGTCCCGGCAATAATGCGGCGGCTGTCACCGAACTGGGTAAAACGGTAGACATCCTGGACCGGCATACGGAAAGGCAGATCTGTGAGGGTCTTTTCTTTATGAAAGGCATCCAGAGCCTCTAGGGTGGTCGGTCCTGTATACCAGGGCATATTTCCGCTTGGCAGGCTGATGTTATCACCCTGGCGGGCGCTGACCGGGATGAACTGATCGGGTTTCAACCCAACCTGATCAAGGAACGCAGTATATTCATTGCGGATTTCAACAAAACGGGCCTGGCTAAAACCCACTAGATCCATCTTGTTGATCAGGACGATCAGTTGCCGGATGCCCAGCAGCGAGAGCAGGTTGCCATGGCGACGGGAATTCTCCTGCACACCCTCCTGGGCATCGATTACCAGCAGGGCCGCCTCGGCCCGGGCCGCCCCGGTGACCATGTTCTTGACGAACTCGATATGTCCGGGGGCATCTATAATGATGTAATGTCTCTTGGAAGATTTGAAGAAAACACGCGCCGAGTTGATGGTAATATTTTGGCGGCGTTCATCTTTCAGAGCGTCAATCAGGAAGGCGTACTCGAACGGCATGGAATTCCGCTCACAGTACTCTTGGATCTGTTCCAACTTTCCTTTTGGCAGCGATCCTGTGTCAGCCAAAAGCCGCCCGATGACAGTGCTCTTACCGTGGTCAACGTGCCCCACAATGACGATATTCATTTTTTCGAGGTCGGAGGCTTCCATTTCTACATGTACCCTTCCCGGCGAAGAGTTTCCAAACCGCCACCGTCCTCTGCATCCTGGGCCCTGCCGGAGCGTTCCGCCACCCGGGAGAACTTGCCTGAGCGCAGTTCCTCGACGATCTCTGCCACCGTGCTGGCCTGCGACTCAACCGGAGTAGTGCAGGGGTAGCAGCCCAGCGAGCGGTAGCGCTTGCCATCACCATGGTTATAGTATAGGGAGACGGTCGGGATGTTCTCCCGTTCGATATACTCCCAGATGTTTAACTCGGTCCAGTCCAACAGCGGATGGATACGCACATTGGTACCTGGGGCGAAGTCAGTCTTGAACTGATTCCAGAATTCAGGCGGCTGGTCGCCGATATCCCACTCATTACGTACATCCCGCGGAGAGAAGTAGCGCTCTTTGGAACGGGAGCCCTCCTCGTCGGCTCGTGCTCCGGCGATGATCCCGTGGAATGGTGCTGGATTCGTCTCACGCTCATAACGATCGCTGGCATGGTTGAAACGATAGCGCACTCCCGTGCCGTTAATGGTATCCGTCAGGGCAGTGGTCTTGAGCAATTGGCAGCAGGCGATCCGGCTGATCTTCCCATCCGGGAAGGTATTATGGGCAGCCAAAGCCTCTTCATTAACTCCGACGATCATCGGCAAGCGCAACTCACGCACCATCCGGTCGCGGTAGCTTATCATTTCGGGGATCTTGAACTTGGTATCAATGTGGATCAAAGGAAAGGGTACGTGCCCAAAGAAGGATTTGCGGACAAGCCAGAGCAGGACAGTGCTATCCTTGCCCATTGACCAAAGCATACCGAGACTTTTGAAGTTCGCATATGCCTCCCGCAGGATCCGAATGCTGGTATTTTCGAGTTCATCGAGGTAGTTCATGGGTATCCTTTATGACCGGTTAAAACTCACGTGTACGTATTCCTACTCCTGGCTTATATTTATTAATGAATTTTCGGTGCCAGGAAGCAAGAGCAAAAGAGAATTTGGGTTCAAAACATGCTGCACAACTTGCAGGATTAATCCTGCATCCCATTTAAGAATGAGCACTAATTTTACACCATTTTATAACCCTATACCCGACGATTCCAAGGCTCTCTGGGAGTCGCCAGAGTGAGGAGAGAAATAGCGTATGTTTGGCGAGCGAAGTTGCTGTTGCTGGATACTTTTGCAAGAGGTCTAATGCCACCGGAGCGGAACAATCACAGTTTAGGACGGATGGGATATAATGCAAGAAATTCATCCTATTGGGTGTTTATATCCCTTGTTTTCAATTTGCTGTCAAGATAAATTTGAACAATTAGGCTAAAAACGGCGCTTTCGCTGTTTAATTTTAAGCGACAAAGGAATTAAGATAATGCAAAATCGGATAAAGAAAATCACAAAGCTTATTGGCGAAGAAGAGATAAAACTGACAGATAGTATCGACCTGATTATGTGTCGATCCATAGATATCAGCGAATGTGAGTCAGTCTGCCTTGCTCTCGGGCCGAGAGGAAACTTAACTACTCTGACAGCGGCGACGCTATTCTTGCACCCCAATTGTCAGGTTCTTAACCATGCGGGAACGCGAATTTTCGGAAATAAACAGATAGATTTCTTGTCGGATTACAGCGAAGAGAGGTTCAAACGGTTCATTCAATTTGCGATCAAAATCTCTACCAAAGGATATAGAGGCGATCGAGGCGGCACCATAACGGTTTCACATGCTTTTGATTCCAAATATCAAACAAAAGAAATATATCAAAAAACCGGGGAAAGTCTGGTAAAAGAACACATCAAGTGTCTGTTTTGGAAAGAGTCCCACAGAACATCCAACCTGATCCGTGAAAAACACGTTGATTTAGACAATATTTTCCAAAAGAATAACAAGCTGCGATTCTTATTACCGATTCGAAACCCAATGGATTGCGCCATATCGAACCTGCATACCGGTCATGTGACGATGTTTGATGGCCTAACCAGAAATTCGTCGGTTATTGAAGTAACGCGGGCAATTTTGGAAGAGATATATTGGTTCGCGGAACTTAAAGAACGATTTCCAAGTCGCTTCTTTTATTATTTTGAGCATGATATATCGCGAAGGATGCTTGTCGATCTCGCAACATTTCTACAGTTGGATCCAAATGAAGTCTGGCTATCGAATGCTCTTTCTGTGATGAAGATTAAGCCCAGTTACGAACACAATCACGAACTTCTAACTTTCTATCAGGAATATGGTGCCAATAGATTCTCACACTTCCCGGCCTTGTTGGAAGGGTTGTCGCTTTTTAGTTAAGTGAAGGGATACTATTTTTGATGAAATTACTACATTACGGCCTACAGCGAAGTGGAACGAATTATCTCGAATCGCTTATTACAAAAAAATACCAGGTTCAATTCTTGAATGGTAACATAGCTGGAATTCATCCAGATCGGTCTTCTGTATTGCATAAACATTTTCGGCTTTACGATCAGAAGGATATTATCCCGGAGCCCAAATTTTATAATGAGTTCAAAATAGCCACCTTCAACGACTTTGAACAATTGCTTGAAACCACCCCCGATTATTATCTTATAATATCCAAAGACCCATATAGCTGGTTCTTAAGCTATACCGAATGGGCCAGGAAATGCGACTGGCCAACTGTCTCATTTCATTATATTTTGGAATACAACCTCTTCTATGGAAAATGGTTGGAATTCTCCCGGCAAACGGAAAGGATCCTATTCGTTAAGTATATCGACTTACTGCGAGATCCCGACCAGGAGTTAAAACGCTTGGAATTAAAGATGCACCTCAAAAAGAAATTTTTCTCCCTGCTCCGTTCGAGTACCGTATTTAAAGTGCCCCAATCCAAAGAATTCTCGATTGATAGGAGAAGCTACTACGTAAGCAAACAGTATTTGCACAATTACACGCGAGAAGGTTTGCAAGAACTTAACGATCTCATTAATCCCGAGGTAATTAGGCTGCTCGGGTATAAGAAGGAAGAAAAGAATTGATAAGGCGTGAATCACCCAGTGTTGGACCTGACCGCTTCTCAGCCAAAAATTTTAATAGCAGACACATTTTATCGAGGGGAATATGTAGTAGGTATGAGAAACCAGTGGCATCAACAACACGCCTCTGCGACCATTCTTGAGGCGAGAAGTGCTCGGTAAAAGAGTGATCGGATCATTCGCGCCAGATATCGATTCATGTGTATGAAGAAGGATTTACAGTATGCGCCAAGGACAAAACCCTGCCAAGATGGGCCTTAAGGCTTACCAGGCAAAACAACTCGGAGTGGCTTTGTTATCTTACATCCCCAACCAGGAAGGCTATTTTAAAAACTCTCTGGAGATTTTGAGGTACCAGATCGCCAGCCTACACGCGGCCACATCCGACTTTGACTTGCTGGTATTCGATAACGGTTCCTGTCCGGAGGTCCGCGAAGAACTGCTCCGGTTATACACAAACAATCTTATCCATATCCTTTTTCTTTCACAGTTTAATGTTGGAAAAGTTGGGGCAATTAATTGGCTCTTATCCGCGATGCCCAATGACTGGATATGTTATTCAGACGGTGATATGTTCTTCCGCCCGGGTTGGTTGGAAAATAGCCTGGCCATTTTCGATGCGTTTCCATCCGCCGGGTTGGTTTTTGCACAACCCACCCTATTCGATACCCTGCGAGGCACCGGGCAGGCACAACATCAACTTGAAGCAGACGCACGTTACCGATTATCCAATGTAATTGTTCCCGCTGAGACGGTGCGGGAATACACTTGGGGGTTTGGTATTAACTCAGAATTGGAGAAAGAGTTGCTGGAAACGACCGTGTGTGTAGCCGAAGAAAAATCCAGCGGCATACGCGCTGTGGTGGCAGGCGCGCACAATCAGTTTCTTGTCCGGCGCGAGGTTGCAAGGCGTATCATTCCCTTGCCAGCCCAATTGGCTTTAAGTCCGATCGAGGACAGTGCCTTCAACCGCCGGGTAGATGAACTCGGTTTATTGCAACTTTCCACCTTTGAGCCGTTCACTTTTCATGTTGGTAACCGGCTGGATGACTGGACCCACCGCGAGATAGACCGCCTTGGCTTGGAAAATGTGCTCCTTTCTTCCGGAAACCAGCGCGCTCGTTCGCTCCCGGCCAGCGTCAGCCGGTCGAAACAGACTGTTTTTTCCCTTCTGAGGCGAATATCCAAGTTGGCTTTCATTGATACGTTTTTGCGACGCGTCTATAATCTGCTATTCGAGTTTTACGCAAAATAACGCTATGCATAAAAGGATTTTTGTTGGTGTCGACCATGGCTTGGCGCTGATTTACTTTCTCCAATCCGATGTCATCACCACCCTGCTGAAAGCCGGTGTGGAAGTAGTCATGCTCGTGGATGATCAGGCTCTCCCAGCCATCCAAGCGCGCTTTCAGCAATCCGGTCTGATCTTCGAAGGCATGCGTTTGGATAAGTGCCAGGAGTATTACCGCACGGTCAGCCCGGTTCTCCAACGTTGGCTGGATCTGCTGCGCTGGACAGGTGGTTCCAAACGCATCAACACCACCGCCATGGATGGCAATTACCATCTCATCACTACCGGGTATACCGGCTATAGCCGGCTGGTTTTGCCTTTCCTGCGGGCCATGGTATGGCTGATGCGCCGCTCCCGCCTCCTGCGCAGCATCATCATCCGTTTCCAGTATCGTTTTACGGCGAACATTTACGGGGATCTTTTCGAGAAATACCACCCTAGCCTCGTCGTTTCGCGCACTCCCGGCTGGCGGCTGGACCGCTATGTTCTGCGTGAGGCGGCACGGCGCGGTATCCCCACCGCCGCGGTGATCGTCGGCTGGGATAACCCATCCTCTTATACCCAGAACGGTGCTCCAGTAAACAATATCACCTGCTGGTCTGAGATCCAGAAAGAAGAACTGGTACTTGGCTCGGACTGGGATCCCCAGCGGGTGAACATCTCTGGCGTTCCGGCCTATGACGGCTATTTCCTGCGCTCCTGGTTAATTCCGCGCGATGAATACTTCCGCCAGCACGGTCTCGATTCGCAGCGGAAGTTGCTTTCCTATGCTTGCAGCTTTGAGACCCTCCACCCTAACTTCCCCAACTTGGCTGCGATCATTGATTTGGTCAACAACAATGAGTTGGCCGAACCTTGCCAATTGCTGATCCGTTTCCATCCCAACCACTTTATCGCTGGTTCGCGTTTTGAAGAGGAAAGGAAAAGGGTAGCCGAATATGTAAAGAATATGCCGCATGTACATATCGTCGAACCGGTTTCGCTGGGCGGGGGGCTGGGCCATTATTCCGGCGAAGATATGCCAGAGAAGGCCTCCATGATGGCTTGGTCGGATGTTTTCCTGACTGTCTATTCCACCATGATCGTGGAGGCAGCCATCCACGACCGGCCGATTATCAGCGTTACCATTGATACACCCGGCGGCTGGAATAGGAAGGATGTTTATTCCCTGCCGTTGACGGCCATCGGCGACTGGCCCACTCACCAGCGCTTCCGCCAATCGGGGGCAGGGCGGGTGGCCGCCAGCAAAGAGCAGATCCGTGAACTGGTCAATTTCTACCTGAAGGATCCGGCTGCCGACCGCGAGCAACGCTGCAAGTTCATCCAGGCCGAGTGTACTTACATTGACGGCAGCGCCGGGAGGCGTACCGGCGAATACCTACTCCGTCTCATCAAGGAATCCAATCTATGACTGTTCCCGAAGTTCTTGTTGTAATACCGGCACGCGGCGGATCCAAGAGCATTCCGCGCAAAAACATCCGGCCTTTTGCAGGCTATCCGTTGGTCGCCTACAGCATCGCGGCGGCTTTGCAGGCGAAAACGGTGACGCGCGTGATCGTGTCAACGGATGACGAAGAGATTGCCGGGGTGGCGCGTAAATATGGAGCCGGGACCCCGTTCCTGCGCCCGGCCGAGTTAGCCGCGGACCGGACGACCGACCTGCCGGTCTTCCAGCACGCGCTGAAGTGGCTGGCCGAGCACGAGGATTATCATCCGGAGATCGTTATTCACTTGCACCCCACCAGCCCGGCCCGCCCGCCTGGCTGCCTGGACCAGGCAGTTCGCCTCCTGCTGGAGCATCCGGAGGCTAATGCGGTGCGCGGAGTGGTTCCCCCTCTTCAAACCCCGTATAAAATGTGGCGGATCGATGCCCAGACCGGCCATATGTTGCCTTTGTTGAGCATTCCAGGCATTGCCGAACCATATAATACCCCGCGACAATCCCTCCCCGCCGCGTATTTGCAGACCGGCCACGTGAACGCGATTCGTCCTGCTACCATCCTGGCAGGGTCGATGACCGGCTCCGTCATCCTACCGCTGGTTATCGACCCCCGCTATGAATTGGATATGGATACCCTGGCCGATTGGGAATATGGAGAATGGGTGGTTGGCAAAGGCACCCTGGAGATGGTCTGGCCGGAGGCGCAAAATGACCAGCCCTGAAGTACTCGCTCTTATCCCGGCGCGTGGCGGATCGAAAGGCATTCCACGGAAGAACATCCGACCATTCGCAGGTTACCCATTGATTGCGTACAGCATTGCGGCGGCTTTGCAGGCAGGAACAGTAACACGTGTGGTTGTGACGACAGATGATGAAGAGATCGCCGGGGTTGCTCGCAATTACGGAGCCGAGGTTCCATTCATGCGCCCGTCCGAGTTGGCCCAGGACCGCACAACCGACCTGCCGGTCTTCCAGCATGCCCTGGAATGGCTGGCCGGGCATGAAGGGTATCACCCCGACATTATTGTGCACCTGCGCCCGACCACCCCCATCCGTCCTGTGGATCTGGTGGATCGGTCTGTTGCCTTGTTACTGGCCCATCCCGAAGCGGACTCCGTGCGCGGAATAACGCCTGCCCACCAAACCCCATTCAAGATGTGGCTGATGGAGGCAGAAGATAAACCCATTTATCCGGTGACGGAGGTACCCGGGGTCGCCGAGCCATACAACTCCCCACGTCAGGCTTTACCAATGGTTTACGCCCACACCGGTTTGATTGACACAATTCGCCCAGTTACCATCCTGAAATTAAATTCAATGAGCGGTCACACAATCCTGCCGCTCCTGTTTGATGCGGGTTACGATGCCGACTTGGATACCCTGCAAGACTGGAAACATGCCGAACAAAAAGTGCTGCAGGAATGCCCGAAAATGGTTTGGCCGGGAAAAACGCCCCGCCACATGCCTGAGAAAGTCCGCTTGCTGGTGCTCGATTTTGACGGTGTTCTGACCGATAACCGCGTTTGGGTGGATCAGGATGGGCGCGAAATGGTGGCAGCCAATCGCAGTGACAGCCTGGGTATCAGCCGGCTTCGTCAGGCCGGGGTGGAAACGGTCGTGATTTCGATGGAAACCAATCCGGTTGTCGCCGCACGCTGTCGTAAGATGAATACTCCCTGGATCCAGGGAGAGAACGATAAAGCGGCCGCATTGAAGAACCTACTGCTGGAGCGCAAGATTGATGCAAACGAAGCTATCTTTCTGGGGAACGATGTCAACGACTTGCCATGTTTCCCCCTGGTGGGCTGGGCCGTGGCAGTGGCGGACGCCATGCCCGAGGTTGCCCATCAGGCTGATTTTGTACTGACGAGGCCCGGAGGTCACGCGGCGGTTCGTGAGTTGTGTGATCTGATCATTGAACGTTTGTCAAACAACTTGTTCTCAACACAGAGGGCGACTTCTGAATTACAATAGTGCGCGTTATGCCGCCGGATGGATCATTTTTCAACCGGTTGGGAGTATAGGTATCCTTATCAATAGGTATGGGAGGTTGCGGCAATCTTCCGCTCCCCATCATATTGAGGTGATACGAAAAAATCATTATTGCGGAGAAATGGAATGACAGAAATTAAGATTGGAAACCAGTTGGTCGGCGACGGACAGCCTTGTTACATCGTTGCAGAGATCGGGATCAACCATAACGGCGATATTAACATTGCCAAAAAATTGATCGACGTGGCCGTAGCGGCCAAATGCAACGCGGTTAAATTCCAGAAGAGGACGGTCGACGTGGTTTATTCTGCCGAGGAACTGGCTCGTCCGCGTGAAAGTCCCTTTGGCACAACCAATGGCGATCTGAAATATGGCCTAGAATTCGGCAAAGAGGAATACACCGAGATCGATCTATATTGCAAGAAAAACAATATTGCCTGGTTTGCATCCTGCTGGGATGAACAGTCGGTGGATTTCATAGAACAGTTTGACGTACCGTGCTATAAGATCGCCTCGGCCTCCATGACAGATGATGACCTACTCCGCTATACGCGCAGCCAGGGACGCCCGATCCTGATGTCCACCGGTATGAGTACATTGGAACAGATCGACCATGCGGTCGAAGTGGTCGGGAAAAAGGACCTGGTTGTCATGCATACCACCAGCACTTACCCGGCTTTGTATGAGGAGCTAAATTTGCGCGTCATCCCCATGCTTCACCAGCGCTATGGCATCCCGATCGGGTATTCCGGGCATGAAACCGGGCTTTCCACCTCGGTCACCACGGTCGCCTTGGGGGCCTGTGTAGTGGAACGGCATATCACTTTGGACCGGGCTATGTGGGGTTCGGATCAGGCTGCTTCTGTGGAACCGCAGGGCTTCACCCACATGGTTCGGGACATCCGTCTGGTCGAGACCTCTCTCGGGGATGGAGTCAAGCGCCTGGTTGAACGCGAAGTGCCGATCATGAAGAAACTGCGCCGCGTCGATACCAAGGGCAGCGGTTTATAAAAAAATGGCGCGAATTGGTATGATGCAAGGGCGGCTTTTGCCGCCCGTTGACAACACGATCTTCCACTTTCCACGTAAGGATTGGGCCAAAGAGTTCGAGCTGGCTGCCAGGGCCCAAATTGACTGCATTGAGTGGATTTACGATGTCTATGGGGCAGATGTAAATCCGCTTGCGACAGACGAAGGAATACAGCGGATCAAGGACCTCGCCAGGCAAAACAACGTGCAGGTGCTCTCTTTATGTGCCAATTACTTCATGGAGAATCTGCTGGTCAGGGTAAATTCATCAGAACTTGAGCAGCATATAAATGCTTTATTCTGGCTGTTAAAGCAGAGTCAGAAGATTGGCATAAAGCGGGTGATCCTGCCATTCCTGGATGCTTCCCGGATTGAAACAGAAGCAGAACTTAAAAGCGTTGTTAACGTGTTAAATCGTGTCGTGCCAGTAGCTGACCAAGCTGGCATTGACATCCTGCTGGAAAGTTCCCTGGAGCCACTCCGGTTGGCAGCCTTCCTGGCTGAATTGCCATCCCAAGTCAAAATCAATTATGACACCGGCAACAGCGCTTCGCTCGGATATGATCCACGGGAAGAATTTAAGGCTTATGGTCCGAGGATCGGAAGCGTTCATGTTAAGGACCGTCTGCGTGGAGATGGCACGGTGCCTCTGGGAACAGGCAATGCGGATTTTAAGATCATATCAGATGGTCTGAAAGGGATCAGCTATGCGGGCGATTTTGTCCTGGAAGCTGCCCGCGGTACCAGTGGGGATGAACTGGCCTGGGCAAAACGGAACCGTGAATTTATCAAGGAACATTTGTGCACCATTTGATCGTTTAAACATGGAAGGATGATATACAATGAAAATCCTGATAGCGGGTCTGGGTGCGATCGGACAACGCCACCTCCGCAACATGCGTACTTTAATGGGCGCGGATGTTGAGATCCTGGCATACCGCGTGCGTGGGAACCCGGAAGCATTGACAGATACCCTGAAGATCGAAGAGGGGAGCAACCTGGAATCAAAATACAACCTGAAAGTTTTCCATGACCTTGACCAGGCCTTGGATTTAAAACCGGAGGCTGTGTTTGTGTGCAATCCCAGCAGCATGCACATCCCCACAGCGCTAAAGGCTGCCCAAGCAGGTTGTCACCTTTTTATCGAAAAACCACTTTCGCATAATTATGAGCATATTGATGAATTGCTTGCGCTGTCGCAGGCCTGCAATATCAAAGTGGTGGTCGGTTATCAGATGCGCTATCACCCCTGCCTGTTGCGCCTGCGCAGCCTCTTGCAACAGCAAGCCATCGGTCGTGTCCTGTCTGTGCGGGCAGAAGTGGGTGAGTATTTACCAGGCTGGCATACCTACGAGGATTATCGCAATACCTATGGATCCAGGCAGGATTTGGGAGGCGGAGCCATCCTTTCCCAGATCCACGAACTGGATTACTTGTACTGGCTTTTCGGCCTTCCCCGGCGCGTGTTTGCCCTGGGCGGCCATTTGAGCAGTTTGGAAATAGATGTTGAAGATACCGTTGAAATCCTGATGGAATATGGCTGGGATGGTCATCTGCTTCCGGTGAGTTTGCACCTGGATTACGTTCAACACCCACCCAGCCGGACCTGCCAGGTCATCGGTGACAGCGGGAAAATCCTGGTGGATTTGCGCGCCCTTAGTGTCACCGTCTTCGACGGCAATGGGCAACAGGTTGAACTCACTTCCTACGCAGGCTTTGAAAGGAACCAGCTCTTTTTGGACGAACTGAAAGATTTCCTGGAATGCATGCAAGGGGGCAAAAACTCCCTGGTCAGCCTGGAGGACGGCGCTCAAAGCTTGCGCATGGCCCTCGCCGCCAAGGAATCCATGATTACCGGGAATATTATTGCACTTGAAAGGTAAGCGTAAATGGAGAACATAAAGAATTTATTCGATCTGACCGGCCGGGTGGCGGTTATCACCGGCGGGACCGGGCTGCTGGGCCAGCAACATGCCGAGGCAATTGCCCGGGCCGGTGGGATTCCCGTTCTGGCGGATATTCGTATCAATGGGGTTGATCCACAAGGCCATCCGTGGAAAGAGCGTTTCGGCGAACAAGCCTGTGCCATCCAGACCGATATTACCAGCTCGGAAAGCGTCAAAAAGATGCTGGCGACCGTCTTGGACAAGTTCGGACGGATCGATATCCTGGTCAACAATGCCGCCAATAATCCCAAGGTGGAAAACAAGGCGGAAGTGGAATTTTCCCGGTTCGAGTTTTTCCCCCTCGAACAATGGGATGCCGACCTGAACGTCGGGTTGAAAGGCGCGTTCCTGTGCTCCCAGGTTATCGGCAGCGAAATGGCCCGCCGCAAGCAGGGCGTAATCGTCAACGTGGCCTCCGACCTGGCAGTTATCGCACCCGACCAACGTCTTTATCGCAAGCCGGGCCTGCCTGAGGAGAAACAGCCGGTCAAGCCGGTGACCTACTCGGTAGTGAAGACCGGCCTGATCGGCCTCACACGCTATTTGGCCACCTACTGGGCCGACAGCGGCATCCGTGTCAACGCCATCTCCCCCGGCGGCGTGTACAACAACCAACCGGATGATTTCGTCGAACGCCTCACCAATCTGATTCCTTTGGGCCGCATGGCGAACGCCAATGAATACCAGGCCGCCATCCTTTTCCTGTGTTCGGAGGCTTCTTCCTACATGACCGGCGCCAACCTGGTTGTCGACGGCGGACGAAGCTGCTGGTAAGACCAGACATAGTCCGGTAGTACCAGGCACAGATATACTTATGGAAAGCAGATCGTGATGAATTCGACCAAACTTGAAGAGGAATTAACAAGCCACACCCGCATCATGGAAGAGACCGTCGTGCAGTGCTCGCCGGTCATCCGTGCCATTGCCGAAAGCTTGGTGGAATGCTTCCGCCAAGGGAACAAAGTCATGTTGTGCGGCAACGGCGGCAGTGCCGCCGATTCGCAGCACATGGTGGCCGAATTCGTCAACCGCTTCCGCATTGACCGGGCTGCCCTGCCCGCCATCGCATTGACAGTGGACACCTCCATACTGACGGCCATCGGGAATGATTCGTCCTATGAATATACCTTTTCGCGCCAGGTGGAAGCCCTGGGCCGGCCTGGTGACACCTTGGCCGCCATCAGTACGAGCGGTGGCTCCCCCAACGTTCTCAAGGCGCTGGAAGTGGCCCACGAACGCGGCGTTAAGACGATCGGCTTTACCGGTGAAAAAGGGCGCCTTACGATGGCGCCAAAGTGCGATCTTTGCCTGGTCGTTCCATCCGCAGATACCCCCCGGGTGCAGGAAGTTCACGAGTTCGTCTGGCATGTCCTGTGCGGAATGGTGGAACAGGCGTTGTTCGGAATGGATTAATCCCAGCGAAGGCCGGCTGAAAGGCCGGAGAGCCGGTTTGGTAGTGGATAAAGGCTCCTGTTGGAAAATTGCATTCCCAAAAATATATGCAAACCTTCTCAAAAAAACTCCTGACATTTATACGAAAGCCATCTTTTCTGGCGTTGATCTATTTCGTTGTCATGAGTATCGGTATGACCTATCCATTGATCGCCAAGATGGGTACTGCTGCGCTTGGCGGAGGGGGTGACGGAACCTACTTCATCTGGCTCATCCGCTGGTACCAAAAGGCGATGTTCCAGTTGAAGATCTCGCCGTTCTTCGACCCCTATCTGAATTATCCCCAGGGCTTTGATCTGGCAAGCACCGACGTTACGCCGGCCATGGTGGCGCTGGCGCTGCCTGGGAGTTTGCTCTTCAACAACCCCACCTGGGGGTTCAACTTTGCCATGTTGCTCAGCTTCATCCTCTCCGGCTGGAGCATGTATTTGTGGGTAAAACACCTGACGGATGACCCATACGCCGGCCTGGTCGCTGGGACGGTCTTCGCCTTTCTGCCATACCGCATGACCCATTTTTTTGTCGGGCACTTAAGCCTGGCAGGAACACAATGGTTTCCGTTCTATTTCTGGGGCCTGTTCAACCTGCTCAAACAGGAAAAATTTTCCTGGAAGCCGGTCCTGCTGGCCGGCATCGCCGCCGGACTGATTGGTTTGACCAGCCCGTACTATGTCTACATGACCATGCTGATATCGGTGATCTTCCTGCTGGCATACATCCTTTTCAAAGGATACCAACGACTGAAGCAGGCAGCGTTTTGGAAAAGCTTGGTGGCATACGGGCTAGTGGCAGGCTTCCTGGTGGGGCTTTCGATGTGGCCATATCTCGACTTGAACGCGCAGAATGGCCTGCAAACACACTCGCTACAGCTTATGAACCGTTATTCGGCCAGCCTGACCGACTTTTTCATCCCATCCATCAAGCAGTTCCTGTGGGGAAATTGGATTGATAGAACCTTCCACCCGGGTATTTTCCAGGAGGCCACCCTGTATATCGGGGCAGTCGCGTTCGTGCTGGCGATCATCGCGTGGGTGAAACGCCGCCAGTTCCGCTATCCGGAATTGCTGGATATCGCCATGCTAGTGGCAGCAGCCGGGTTTGTGCTTGCCCTGGGAATACAGTTGCACTGGTTGGGAACCACCAAGGGCATGCCCAAATTCTACCTGCCATCTTATTACCTGTACCGCTACCTGCCCTATTTCTCCAAAATGCGGGTGATGATGCGCTTTGGGCTGTTCACCTTGATATTTACCAGCCTGATGGCCGGCCTGGGGACCTACCTGTTGACGAAATCGGCCTCCTCCAATGTCAGGCGCTGGGTCGGGATCGGCCTGCTGGTGCTGGTCTGCATAGATTTCTATCCCGGCTTGCAGGCATCGGATTTCCACCCGATCCAGGCCCGCCCGGTGGATACCTGGTTGGCGGCGCAGCCGAACACCGGTGCCGTGGCGCAATTCCCCTTTGATGAGGAAGGCAACCAGACACAGGTGTACGACACATTGGTATATCAGAAACCCTTCCTGGGCGGCAATTTCAATGCCAACACACCCGAACAGTACGCACGCATCCAACCGGTCATGGAGGCTTTCCCATCCCAGGCAAGCGTGAACCTGCTTAGGAAGTTGGGTGTGGCTTACGTGGTGGTGGATGCCTCGCGCTATCAAGCGTATTCAAGTATTGACAGCGAGATCCAAGCTCTTGGACTACATCTGCTGCACGTCAGCGAAGAGGAATATGTTTACGGATTAAGCAAGTGATCTGCATATCGAGTGAATTGAGTTAGCGTAGATACGTATTAGCACACATTTATCCTTAGGAGGCCGCTGTGGCTGAAATCAAAATAGGTGAACGTCTCATTGGTGATGGTCACCCTACTTATATCGTTGCGGAAGTCGGCGTCAACCATAATGGCATCCCACAATTGGCTTTCGAGTTAATTGATATCGCCGTAGATGCCGGTGCGGATGCCGTTAAATTTCAAAAGCGCAATCTAAAAAATATCTACCCTCAAAAATATCTGGATAATGCCAACGCGGGGGAAAAAAGTCTGCGATACCTGCTCCCCATCCTGCAACAGGTGGAGTTGCCGGAAAGTACCTATTACGAGATCGTGGAGCACTGCCAGAAAAAAGGCATCACTTTCTTGTGCTCGGCATTTGACAGGCAAAGCGCCGACTTTTTGGAAACCCTGGGCGTTCCGGCCTTCAAAGTGGCCTCGGCGGACTTGACCAACCTACCCCTGCTTGACCACCTGATTAAGAAAAATAAACCGCTCATCCTATCCACCGGCATGTGCCGTCCGGATGAGATGGAATTCTCGATCAAATATCTCAAGCAGCGCGGGGCGCAGTTTGCCTTGCTGCACTGCAATAGCACATACCCAGCCGCTTTTGAAGATATCAATTTGCGCTATATGGATCAACTACGCAAATACGGTGTGCCGGTGGGATATTCCGGTCACGAACGCGGCATTGCCGTCTCCACGGTCGCGGCTGCGTTGGGAGCCAATATCATCGAACGGCACATCACCCTGGATCGGACCATGGATGGTCCCGACCATGCCGCCAGCCTGGAGCCACAGGGATTTAAGAAAATGGTGCGGGATATCCGCATGGTATCACTGGCTTTGGGAACCGGGGAGGAGAAATACTTTTCGCGCGGGGAAGTGCTTAACCGCGAAACCCTGGCGAAGAGTCTGGTGGCAGCGCGCCAGATCGAACCAGGCGAGATCATTACAGAGGAGATGGTCGCTGTCAAAGGGCCCGGATTGGGCCTTTCCCCGCAACGCTATCCCGAATTGGTTGGCCGGCGCGTCGAACGGACCATTGAGATAGACGAGCCCTTCAACGAGAGCGATCTTGGGATTCATCCCGAACTGGATTTGGAACACACGCTACCCATGCAGTGGGGTTTTACCGTCCGCTTCCGTGACTACGAAGAGCTGATGGTATACAAACCCCACTTCCTGGAATTTCATTTCACGGATGCCGACCTGAACGAAAAATATCCTGGCGCCGATTACGATATGCCGCTGGTGGTGCATGCTCCTGAGTTCTGGGAACGCACCTTGGTGGACTTGTGCGCAAAGGATAAAAAGCAACGCCTCGATTCCGTCGCACTGATCCAAAAATCCATTGACCTGGCGCGCACGATGGCCAATCATTTCAAAGGCAAGCCCAAGGTGATTGTGCATACCGGAGGAATGACGCTCGACCAACCTATTAAGGACAATCGCCCCCTGTACGAAAATTTGGGCCGCTCGGTGGAACAGATCGAATCCGAAGGTGTGGAAATCCTGCTGGAAAACCTGCCGCCCCACCCCTGGTACTTCGGTGGTCAGTGGCTCACCAACGCCTTCATGGATGCCAAAGAGATCCGGGATTTCATCCTCCCACGCAAGCTGAACATCTGCTTTGATACAAGCCATTCCAAGCTCTATTGCAACTGGGCGCACATGGACTTCTACGAGCAGGTGCTGACCCTCTTGCCATATACCCATCATCTGCACATCTCGGACGCTTCCGGCCTGGACGGGGAAGGCCTGCAAATTGGCGAGGGCAACATTGACTGGGTCCGTTTCTTCCACATTACAAAGGATTATCACAGCACCATGATCCCCGAGATCTGGCGCGGGCACCAACATGCCGGGCAGGGCTTCATCCTAGCCGTCCAGCGTCTCTCCGAGGCGTATGCCAAGGCCCGTGAAGAAGAGGCAAAAGGGAATCAGCCATGAGCCTGTTTGCACGCATCCAGACTGCTTCGAACAGCCTGAAAAATGACTGGCAGACCATCCGCATGGCACATCAGGTAGCAAACCACGCTCAAAGAGACCAGGGGCGGCTGCCGGTGGTTTTCTTCAATGCCTCCACGCGCATCCGCGGGCACAGTCAGAACGCTGCTTTTGCGCTGCTGGCATCCTGGGCAGTGCGCCTGGCCGGGGTACGGGTGATCCATTTTATATGCTGGGCTGGGATGAGCCGCTGCGTTCTTGGCACCGACCAGGATGCCCCTGAACAGGCCATGCCGTGCAAATTATGCATGCGCCAGTCCAGGGTGAATACCCGTGCGGCGGAAAAGCGCATTTTCACCTGGGAGCCGGATGACGAACTGGCCGCGACCCTGCAGAATCTCAGCCTCGATGAACTCATCCGCTATGAACAGCCCTTGCCGGAGGTTGGCGGGACGCTCCCGCTGGGCAAACTGGTCCTGCCTTCCCTGCGCTGGAGGTTGCGCCTCCAGACCCTCACCGATGATGAGCCGACCCGTTTTATCTGCCGCGAGTTCATGCTCTCGGCCTGGAACGTGGCGCGCAAGTTCAGCGCCCTATTGGAAAACGTCAAACCCCAGGCAGCCGTCCTGTTCAACGGGATGCATTTTCCCGAAGCAACTGCGGCCTGGCTTTGCCGCCAGCGCGGCGTGCGTGTGATCACGCATGAATCGGGTTTCCAACCGTTCAGCGGTTATTTTGTGGCGGGTGACGTGACCACTTATCCCATCACCATCCCGGACGTGGAGCTTACGCCAGAGCAGAATGCCCGCCTGGATGCCGACCTGCAGAAACGGTTCCAGGGAAATTTCAGCATGGCAGGCATCCAGTTCTGGAAGGAAATGCGCTCCTTGCCGGAGGAACTGGTTCAAAAAGCCGCCGGGTTCAAACAGGTGGCGGCCGTCTTTACCAACGTGATCTTCGATACCACCCAACTGCACGCCAATATCGTTTTCGCGGATATGTTCGCCTGGCTGGATGAGCTGTTGGGAGTTTTCAAGACCCATCCGGAGACGCTCTTCGTTCTGCGCGCCCACCCGGATGAGGCCCGTCCGGGCAAGGCCAGCCGCGAGTCTGTCGCAATGTGGTTCGAGCAAAAGGCCGCCGCGCTGCCCAACACATTCTTTATCCCGCCGCAGGAACGCATCAGTTCGTATGAACTTATCCGGCTCTCCAAATTTGTGCTGACGTATAATTCCCAAATTGGCCTTGAGGCCTTGTTGATGGGTGTTCCGGCTCTGGGTGCAGGCCAGGCGCCTTTTGTGGATTTCGATACCGTCTTTTTCGAGTACGACCGGGCAGCCTACCTGCGCCGGGTGGAATTATTATTAAGCGCAGACCGGCTTGCGGTCCCGGAGCAGGCGGTCAGGAACACCCGCCGATTCATGTATTACCGCTATTATCGCTTCTCCCTGCCTTTTGGCGAATTTATTGAATCCACAGCCCCCACCGGCTACGTGCGTCTGAAAAAATTCTCCTGGCGGGCTTTGGAAAGATCGGCCACCGCACACGCCCTGCAGGATGGGTTGTTACACGGCAAGCGCTTCGAACTGGATGCCTAATTGCTCGATAGTAATCCGTGCTTATAATGAATCCGCTCACATCGGACGCCTGCTGGAGGGCATTTCCCGCCAGACGGTTGGTGATGTGGAGATCATCCTGGTGGACTCTGGCTCGAGCGACTCGACCGTGGAGATGGCCGCAGCGGCCGGCGCCCGGGTGTTGCACATCTCCCCGACGGACTTCACCTTTGGGCGTTCGCTGAACCTGGGCCTGGCCGCCGCCACGCGTGACCTGGCTGTTATCGCCAGCGCCCACGTTTACCCGGTCTATCCCGATTGGCTGGAGCGCCTGCTGGATCCGTTCGCCGATCCGCAGATTGCCCTGGCGTACGGCCAGCAACGTGCGCCTGCTTCAGCGCATTTCTCGGAACGGCAAGTTTACAAGCGTTGGTACCCGGAGCAATCCGACTTGCACCAGGCGCATCCATTTTGCAACAATGCCAACGCGGCGGTACGCCTGGCAGCCTGGCAGGCGCATCCCTATGATGAGACCCTGACCGGGCTGGAAGACTTGGCCTGGGCCAAATGGGCGCTTGGCGCGGGCTACGGCATTGCCTACGTGGCCGAGGCCGGTATCATCCACATCCACAACGAGACCCGCAGCGGCGTGTATAACCGTTACCGGCGCGAGGGCATGGCCTTCAAGCGTATCTACCCGGAAGCACATTTCAGCCTGTATGACTTTGCCCGCCTGACCTCGGCCAACATCGCCAGCGACCTGTGGCATGCCGGCAGGCAGAACCTTTTCTGGAAGAACGCCTTGAGCATACTCTGGTACCGGGCCGCCCAATTCTGGGGCACTTACCGAGGCTACCGCCGCTCGTTGGAATGGGACTGGGATTTACGCCAGACCTTCTACTACCCGCATGGCGTGGAAATGCCCGGCCGGTCCGCACCGCGGCCGGTCGAACCGATCCAATATAAGGAATAACAACATGAACTACGAGATCCTGATCACCGGTGCAAACCGCGGGCTGGGCCTGGCATTGACCGAAAAATTCCTGGCTGGCGGGCAGCATGTCCATGCCATCAACCGCCGGGAAAGCCTCGCAATATTGCAATTGCAGGAAAAATATCCCGGCAGCTTATGGCTCTATTCCGGCGATGTGCGCGATGAGAGTTCCATCCAGCGGACGCTGGAAATGATCACCACCCGCACCGGCACGCTCGATATCGTGCTGAACAATGCCGCCGTCCACCTGGAACATTCCCGCCCAGTGCTGGAACAGGTGGATTTCTCGGTCTATTTGCCCACCTACCAGGTTAATGTCCTCGGCCCCCTGATGGTGGTCAAATATGCCCTGCCACTGCTGCGCAAAGGGCACGCCAAACTGATCGTCAATGTTTCGTCGGAGGCCGGTTCGATCGAGTCGTGCAGTCGCGTCAGCGAGTATTCCTATTGCATGTCGAAGGCAGCCCTTAATATGGCCAGCCGGATACTGCAAAATGACCTGAGAAAAGAAGGCCTCAAGGTTCTGGCCTTGCATCCGGGCTGGTTCAGCTCGGATATGGGTGGAGAAGAAGCGCCCATCACTCCAGCGCAAGCGGCGGAGCAGATCGTAAAACTGGTGCTGGATCCGCCGGGCCTAGATGGACCGATCTACGTTACAGCGGACGGCCAGGCCTTGAACTGGTAGGGTCCGGCTGGTTGGTCTGCGAGAATATCCCGGCAATTTCCCTGGCTGCCCATTCGATGAAGGCCTGCGTATCCTGGCGGGAGATATTTACCGGTTCGGCCTTCGGGTCGTGAGCGGGGTCGTCGAACCAGCGCAGCGTCCGGTCGCGCCATTGCATGATCTCTGCCCCGGTTAAAAGAGAGCCAAAATCCGCCGCAGTGGCCGCTTCCAGGCTGGCCCAGGCCTGCGGCCTCCACGGCATCCGCCTGTACAGGTCCACGTCGATCTGGTCGGTGTCCCGGTAGTATAAGGAGCGGAGTTCCGCCTCCGGGAAGCTTGGGGGAAATTTTTTGTGGAAGGGAGCGATGACCATCTCCCACCAGAGGTGGTCGGTCAGCAGGTGCGTCAAATATCCCCCGGCAAACCCCAATAGCGGCGATCCGTCCATCCCATGGCGCTCCCGGAAGATTTGCACCAGTTCCCGGGAAGAGACGCCCAAATCCCTCAGATGGACGTGCTCTTTATCGCGTCTTTCCGAATGCGGGCGCATGTGAATGGAATCCGGGGCAAGGTTCCCCAACAGGAAATCCGGGCCGGGGAAATGCCCTGCGGCTTCGGACAGGCTTACAGCGACGGACAGATGGACCATGGGCAGGGGCATGTCTGGCTCCGTGGGGGCACCCGCACGCCGGCCGCTCAGGCTCGCCGGCAGACCAACCCTTTCAAGTAGGCTGCCTCCGGGAATGCCAGCGCGACCGGGTGGTCGGGAGCTTGGGACAGATATTCCAGGATCTGGGCCTCCACGCCCGCATCCAGGGCCGCCGAAGCGACGATCTTCTGGAACAGGGCCGCCTCCACGCCGCCGGAGCAGGAGAAGCTGGCCAGGATCCCGCCCGGGCGCAGCAGCTTGAAGGCCAGCCGGTTGATATCCTTGTAACCGCGGGCCGCTTTTTCGGCCTGGGCCGCCGTGGGGGCAAACTTGGGCGGGTCGAGGATGATCAGGTCGAAGGCGCGGGCTTCATCCCGGAATTTCCGCAGCAGGCTGAAAACATCCCCCTCCAGGACGGCGTGACGGTCATCCGGCAGCCGGTTCAGGAGCACGTTTTCCCGGCATAAAGCCAGCGCATCCGCCGAAGAATCCACGGAGAGCACCGATCTTGCCCCGCCCGCCAAGGCATTGACGCTGAACCCGCCCGTGTAGCAGAAGCAGTCCAGCACGTCCCGCCCTTCGGCCAGCTCACTCACGCGCCGGCGGTTCACCCGCTGGTCGAGGTAGAAGCCGGTCTTGTGGCCCTGGGAGATATTGACATTGAAGGACAGGCCGTGTTCGTGGATGGGGGGCAAAGGTTCGGGAAGGATGCCGCGCAAGGGACCGCTGCGCTGCGCCAGGCCTTCCAGCTCGCGCACGTCCGCATCCGAGCGTTCATAAAGGCAGTCCAGGCCGGTTTCTTCGAGCAGGATATCGGCAATGGTCTCGCGCCATGCCTCGGCTCCGGCGGAGAGGAACTGCGCCACCAGTACCTGCGCATACCGGTCCACGATCAGGCCGGGCAGCCCATCGGATTCGGCGTAGATGAGCCGCAGCGCATCCGTGTCGTCCGGCGTGCGCCAGGCAGCCCGCGCGGCCATGGCAGCCTTTATCCGGTTCCGGAAGAAATCCGCCTCGACCGGCTCGTCCGGATCGAAGCTCCAGACACGCGCCCGGATCTGCGAGCTGGGGCTGTAAGCGGCTCGGGCCAGGAACTGCCCATCGGCCGAGAGCAGCTCCACGGTCGCGCCGGAGGCCGGTTCCCCCTCCACACGCGCCACCGCGCCGGAGAAGATCCACGGGTGGCAGCGCTGGAGCGATTTTTCACGGCCGGGTTTGAGGGTCAGGCTGGGCATAAAAGTATTTTACCCGAGTTCAGGCCACCGGCTTCAACAACATGATCGGGATGGGACGCTTCGTCATTTCCTGGTAATGCCGGTAAGGCGGGTGGTGTTCGACGGCATATTTCCAGAGGCGCTCGTATTCCGCCCCAGTGGCCTGGCTGGCCTCGACCGGGATGCGTTTCCCTTTCACCTCGATGAGCGTGCGCGGCTGCGCCAGCAGGTTATGGTACCAGGCCGCGTTGCGCTCCTTGCCCCAGTTCGAGCCGACCAGGAAGTAGAAACCCTGCGTGTAAAAATAGGCCACCGGCGTGACGTGCTCCTTGCCGGACCTGCGCCCGCGGCTGTGCAGGAGCAGGATGGTCTGTGTGCCCAGCCGGCTGCCGATCAGGCCCCGGCTGGCCCGGATGGCGAAGGTGTTCAGCGCCATGAAGATCTTAAGGAAAAATGGATCCATGCCGGTTCCGCTCTACTTTTCCAGGTAAACTTTCAGCGGGTCCCAGTAATTCTCGATCCAGCCCTGGGTGAATTCGGCCTCTGTGCCTTCCGGCAGGCCGCTATGGGTGAAATCGAGGCGCGTGCCCTCCGGGACGGCAGTGAGGACGAACGTCACGCGCGAAAAAAGCCCTTCCGGCCAGTCCACCGCCCGCCAGTCCTGGACGATCTTTTGGTCGGGCACCAGCTCGACGTTCTTCCCGGCGATGTACCCATCGTAGGCGTTGATCCCGCCGCCGGCTTCCCGGCTGATCTCGGCCTTGCCGCCGGTGAAAGCGGCGTGCTTTTCCGAATCCATCAAAGCTTCATACAGCGCGTGCGGCGAAGCTTTAAAGGTGACGGTCTGTTGGATGATCTTTGACATGTCAGTCTCCTTTTGCGTGTACCGGTAAAGAAATCCTACCAGGATGATAGCATATACTGGCTAGAATAATATTAGAACATTCGGCAACCAGGAAAATTTCATTCCTAGAAAAAAAACGAATGTGAAACGAATAGCCTGCCCCCATATCTGGAGAAATTTTTCCGCCGCGCTCCCAGTCCTTGGGGTTTGGAGAGAGGCGAAGGGAGAATGGGGCATTCGTTCCGCGTATCGAAAAAAAAACGAATAGGGAGTGGAAAGGGTGAAAATGACATTTGTTTCCGAGGAACAAAGGAGAAACAAATCGGGAGAGGGTAAAACGTAAGAAGAAGGATCCATCTGGCTTTCCTGGAGAAAGACAGACATGCGGGATGGGTAGGGCGGGTGAACGGCCTGGTAGAGCATGGGTTAAACATAAAACATTTGTTCTATTTTGTCAAGGTCGGCTTGACAGGGTGACAGGGGTTTCTTAAAGTCAAGGAAATTGAATAAAAAGGCCTTCTCCGGTAAATTTGGAGTTCCACCACCAAATCAGAACCGAGGAAGGCCGAAATGGAGTGTAACACAACTGAATTTATTTTTGATGCAGGTAGTTTATACGATTATTTTCAGAAGATAGCGGATGTTCGCAAGAAACGGGGTATCCGATACAACCTGTCAGTTGTTTTGTTGCTTGTGGTCTTAGCGAAGCTATGTGGGCAAGATACGCCCTACGGGATCGCAGATTGGGCAAAGAATCGCAATGAGTGGCTGCGTGAATCTTTATCGCTGAACTATTCGAAGATGCCGCACCACAGTACATATCGACGTATCATGGTGACCTATGAGAGTGAGTTGGATCGTGTTGTCACGTCATTTCTGATGCAACTGGCTGAGAAGAAACAGTATCAGGTGATCACCATTGACGGGAAAACAGTACGTGGCACTATCACACCAGATGATCCATTTGGGTTGCATCTCTTGACTGCCTATTTGCCGGAGACGGGCATCCCATTGAAGCATTTGCCAGTTGAAAAGGAGAAAGAAAATGAAATTGTTGTCGCTCCAACACTGCTTGCGAGTTTGAAGCTACAGGGAAAAATCGTTCTCGGTGATGCCATGCAAACCCAAAGAGCATTATCGAGCCAGATCGTGGGTGCAGAAGGCAACTTTGTCTGGATTGTCAAAGACAACCACCGCAGTATACGTCAGGCAATCGAGGTATTGTTTACCCCCGAGAAAGCTAAGCCTGGACAGGGATGCCCACCGCAAGATTTTCAAACAGCTAAAACCATCGACAAGGATCACGGACGATTGGAAGAACGCACAATTACCATTAGCCGGCTGTTAAACGATTATCTAGATTGGCCTTGGGTGCAACAAGTTTTCAAAATGGAGCGCCATTTTACCCATATAGGCACTGGCGAAGTACACCAAGAAACTCAATATGGCATCACCAGCCTACCAGCAGAAGATGCTAACCCGGATAAAATGCTCGAACTTGTTCGCTCAGAATGGGGCATCGAAAATGGATTGCATTATCGCCGCGATACTACTTTTCATGAAGACAAAACCAGGATGACGCACAAAACAATGGCTCGCTCGATGGCAATCATCAATAATCTGGTTATTGCCCTTTTGAATATACATGGCTTTTCCAATCATGCCCAAGCCAGACGCATGTTCGATGCCAACCCTTCCTCGGCGCTGTCCCTTATTTCACGACTTTAAGAAAGCCCTGGACAGGGTGAAGAAAACCTAGGGGTATCCCAAAAGGGCGCAGCGTGTCTGGAGCACAACAAAGAGTGCATCAAGTCCTGCTGCGCCCCTACCGTGGCAGGTGTATAATCCAGCGGTACCGTCTACCGTTGTTTCAACTTTCACCCTTCCCGCCGCATCAACCCTTAATTTGGTATCCACCATCGTAAGAATTATTGATACTTGTTGATCATCGTGGAGGTTTTGACTATGTCGCATCCGCTCGTCGACCAGTTGCGATTTACACGCAGAGAATTCCTGCGAGCCATCAAAGGCGTGAGCGATCAGGATGCTCGCAAGCGTCTGTTACCGATGAATTGCATCAGTTGGAATATCGGGCATTTGGCATGGCAAGAGCAACGCTATTTCCTGTATTTTGGTCAGGGCCAAATGCTCCTGCCGGACATCAACGTGAGCTTTGCGTATGGCGCTCCGGGCAGCACACCGCCGCTCAAAGAAGTATTGGACGCCTGGCATACGATCAC
Organism: uncultured Chloroflexia bacterium; assembly: GCA_963837875.1. Taxonomy (GTDB): domain Bacteria; phylum Chloroflexota; class Anaerolineae; order Anaerolineales; family Villigracilaceae; genus UBA877. The sequence goes on along the minus strand of CAWIOV010000001.1, from coordinate 25,327 downwards.
CAAAGCAGCCGATCCGTGGTTGGACAGTTTGACCTCAGCCAGCCTTAAACAATATGCGATCCATAAGGGCAAGCCCACGACTCGGATGTACGGCAATCTTTTACAACGGGTGATCTACCATTACTGGTATCACATTGGTGAAAACATGGCCATCCGGCAAGAGCTTGGACACAGCCGTTTGGCGCAGTTTGTGGGCAATATTGATCGTCAGGCGCCGTATCGGTCAGAATAGAGCGCCAACGCTTAGTTGAATATATTTGGCCAGAAGAAACCGGCGGCTAAAAAACGTCAGGGCAGGCAGGCGGACGCTTCGCTACGCTCTGCGCGGGCAGCGGCTCCGCCGCTCGAATCAGCAGGGCGTTTCCAGAAGCGGCGCGATAATGTGAGTTGTCTCACCAGTCCCGCTGCTGACGCTGAGTCAATCCGTTAGCCACCTTGGAGGTGAACATGACATTCAACGAAGAATTGACTATTCTCCTTGTAGGGGCAGGAATCGCACTGGTAAGCAGCCTACTAACAACTGTTGTTACATCGTTGCTCTCCGAGCGATCAGCAAGACGGGCGAAGCACGCAGCAAAACTAGAAAGGCTTTACTATCTTACGGGAAAAATGGCTGCTCTAAAGCATGATACTCCGGAATCAATATCGGACGATCTTGCAGAAGAGCTAGATGCCCTGAAGAAAGGATTGCCCGCATTGAACAAAGTGAATGGGTTGGTTGACGGTGCTATCGGGTCTCTTGAGACTTGGCTAGAAAAATCTGAGGGAAAGCAAGAGTAAATTAGTTCTAAAGCAGCGGCTACCGGCTTCAGCGGATAGCGGCTACGCCGCGGCGCGCATATGAGATTTGCCTGAAATGTGCCATAATTGAGAAATAGTCTCGCCCGCCCTTTGGGCAGTAAAGAAAGGGATCGCCATGGTAAATTTGGATAGTACTGGCTCTAACATCACCTCGTTCAGCCATCTATTTTCTGATGGTACGGGTAGAAAATTCAGAAATGCAATCGCATCCTCATTTTCGTTCGCATCAGGCGTGGTAAGAGTAATCCAGGATTCATCGGTAAACCACCAATTAGAATTATGGGATCAAGCAGTCTCTTATGAGCTAGGAACTACCTTGAAATCAGAATCTTTCCTAGCTGAAGGAGTAAAAACTTATTTGGAAAAGCAGGAAAGCGAAGAAGTTTGGCACTATGGCTTTCCCATACTCGAAAGAGACCGCAATCAGAAAACAAGGCAATGGGTTTTGCCTGATGGTCTTCTCAAAAAAAATGATCAAATCATCACAATCGAATTTGATCATGGAAAAGTTATTGGGAAATGGGCCAGCCAGCTATTAAAAGCAATCCGTGCACTAGCAGCAATGAAAATCGATGGGGTAATTTATTGTTATTGTTTTGACAGCGAGTCATCGATAAAAAAGTTGTCAACTGATCAATTGACCGTTGAATTTAAAGCTCTTGTTGATTGTAATAGCTTCGGAAAACCAATAGGTATCATAACCATCTTTTCGGATGAATTGCAGGTTGATTTACCTAATCGTAACGATGTCATCGATTTTCTTAATTCCGCGTATATAAATAATCCGAGTAAAGCCAAGGAATCAAGAAAAAAAGCAGAGGATATAGCGAAGACACTGGCAAATAATTAGTGCAGCCCAACACCGGCTCCGCCTGACAGCCTCCGGCGCGGTCCGTGGCAGCCATTCGGCAGAAAAAGTAGTTTTCCGCAGTCTTGTCTCGGTCAAATCGGCGGCAGGCAAGCCACACTGTCAGGCTTGTAGAAATGACCAGTCGGCCGCCCGCTTCCCGGAAAGGGCCATCCCTGCGATGAAATGGGGTCTGGCATTCACAACCACTCAATCCCGACCTACCCATCGAGGACTTCGAACTCCCTCTCCCCAGTAATGGCCTCCGCCTCCAGCCTCCGAACCAGCGCAGCCGCGCAGCCGCCTGCATCGGGAGGATGAAAACCTTTCAAAATGGTAAGTTCTGAGCAATTGGCTGCGAAAAATCATTGTGAAATGGTAAAAACAATGCTACACTTAGGCTGGATTAGGCTAAGTTTTCGCGCGGTTTGGGCGAAATTAATGGTTACCTGATCTCAACATGGAATCCCGGTAGCCCTGTATCCGCCAGTGCCATTCCACAAGTGTCCTGGTTGCTCGTACTGTTAGGAGTGACGAATGGATTCTTTTTCCGCCAAATTCTGCCCCGTCTGTAAAAGTAAGAACGAACCCAGCGCCAAGGTGTGTGCCTATTGCGGGTCGCCTCTCGAATTCAGCCATGAAAACCAGCCCTCTACGCTACGCGTCACGCGCAAGGATGTGGAAACAACCATTCTGCCTCTGACCATCGAGGAAATGCTAAGAAAGCCTCCCAAGCCTCCCGAAGAAGGGATCGCCATCTATGTGAAGGAGTACGCAGAACCGATCGTTATGATCCAGGAGGGTGAATTCATACTCGGGCGTTCCACAGGCGAAGAAGTAAAGGAGGGTTTTGTCGATCTCAAACCCTTTGGCGGTTATGAAGACGGTGTCTCGCGCCGGCACGCTCTGATCCGCCGGACCGGCCAAAGCTACGAGATCCTTGATATAGGTTCCTCCAACGGAACCTGGTTAAACAAGAAACGGTTAAGCCCCGATAAGCCATTTCCGCTCGAAAATGGCGCCGAGATCTACCTGGGCAAGATGCGGATCTTTGTGTACTATCAAGAAATGTCTGCCAGTTCCTGAGCACCAAGATGAGCGCAAGCCCGGGACCTTCAGTTGGTGAGCATGAGTAGTTCGAATCCATCTGCCGAGGAAAAACTTAGTCGGGCCGCCGAGTTGATCAGTACCGGAAGGCAAACTGAGGCGCGTGAGCTATTGCGTGAAGTGTTGATCGCCGACCGAAACAACCTGCGGGCCTGGGAACTTCTTTTTCATGCCGCCCCAAACCAGGCAGAGAAGACCTTCATTCTGAAGTCCATCCTCGCCCTGCGGCCGGACCACCCCTGGGCCAAGTTGCAGTTGGCCGAGATCAAGCCCGTATTCGCGATCCCCACACAAGTCTTGTCAGAGGCCAATCAACCCCTGCCTGGGAGGGCTCCGGCCCGGACCCCACCTGCCCCCGGCAGGGCGAGCCTCAAAAAACCAAAGAAGAAGAAAAAAACATCGCAGTACCTGCTGGTCACGGCGACCGTCATCGTCAGCCTGGTCTGCCTCGCCATGGTGGGCTTCGCCATCGCGCGTGCCGGCGTACTATCCAGGACCTCCCTCGCTTCCAATGAGAAAACCTGTGAGGCGCTGGTCCAGCAGGCGGTACAGGCCTCCGGAAACTCCTGCCAGCAGATCGGCTCCAACAAGGTCTGCTACGGGAATAACATCCTTAAGGCCGATCTCAATCCGTCGACCTCCGAGCGTTTCACGCAACGCGGCGATGTGGTGGATCTCAGCGTGCTGCGCGGCTTATCCGCTTCCCCGCTCGAACTTGATAAGAATCAGTGGGGGATCGCCGTCTTCAAAGTGCTCGCCAATCTGCCCGACTCCCTGCCCGGCGAAACGGTGACGCTGCTCGTCTTCGGCAACACCCAACTGGACAATAGCTCCGGCAACCTGGAGGCATTCCATTTTTCCAGCCAGTTCGGGCAGATCGTCTGCAATAAGGTCAATCTGGACGGCATCATGATCACCATGCCGAAAGGACAGGGCGTGCAATTCATGGTCAACGGCACCGAGCTGACCCTGGCTGGGAATGCCAGCCTTAAAGCCTCCAAGAACGGGGAAATGCAGGTCAGCCTGTACAGCGGCTCAGGCGAGATCACCTCCCAGGGACAGCAGCAATACTTCGGCGCCGGCCAGCAAGTCAGCGTCCCGTTGGGAGGCCCGGATGGGTCGGATGCGGTCGGCCCGCCAACCACGCCCGAGCCGCTCTCGACGGATGAGTTCAACCTGGCCTGCAGCATGGGAGACGAGTACTGCGCCCCGAACCAGATCACGCCTGTCAGTCCGGGTGAGGCCCAGGCGACAGTCGAGGCCGGTCTCGCCACCCCGACCGGGATGAGTTCAACTGCGACCGTCTCCACGATCACACTTCCCGCCGCACAAACGATGACCCAGACCGTGGCCGGCTCTCCCACCCAGACGCCGACCATCACCCCGACCGGTACCCTGCCGACCCCGACAACGACCCCCACCCTCACCAAAACACCCATCGGAGCGCCCACGGCAACTGACACCTCCGTCTTCACCGCAACGAACACCCCGATCCCGCCGACCAATACTCCGCGTCCCACCAATACTCCGATCCCGACCAACACCCCGATCCCAACCGATACACCCATCCCGCCTACCAATACTCCAATCCCGACCGACACACCCATCCCGACCGACACACCCATCCCGCCGACCGATACCCCGATCCCAACCGACACGCCCATCCCGCCGACCGACACCCCGATCCCGTCCGACACACCCATCCTGCCGACCAATACTCCACTACCGACCGACACCTCGATCCCCAACCAGGTGCTGGTGCGAATCCTGGTGCCGTCCTCCAATGGAGCCATTGTTAACGGCAACTGGCAGACTCGATTCGAAGCCAAGGCCTGGGATACATCCGTAGGAACCGGAAACGGGCAGGGAATTTACAATGTCTATTTCTGGTTCACCTATGCCGGGGCGCCAATCGCTCCATTACCAAGCGCTGGTTCACCCCGTAAGGAAAGTGAGGTTCGGTATTGCGCATTCGGTGGCAATAGCTCCTGCAATCGTGTGAACGACACCTATGGGCCAACGGCTTTCTCCAGCCTGCCCAGCGGCAATTATGTCATGTATGTCCGAGCGGTGGGCGTGGATGGCAACTCGGATGTTTATACCCGGACCTTCAGCATCCCTTAATACCCTAAAGAAACACCCGGCGCGAGAGCACCGATCGCTACCCAATTCAAGAATTCTTTTCCCAGCAAGGGCACCCTTTGAGCGCGACAAGTGCGGTTAGCCTCTTTCCCGAACGCTGCCGGCTTGGGGTACTGCTGCCATTATCCAGAGATCCTTTTGACCGATGACCGACCTTGTAACGATCCGGCTGAACGACATCCACCCTGGCTTCACCTTCCAGCAATACCAACTGCTGGAAGAGATCGGCTCGGGTGGGCAGGGAGTGGTATGGTCCGCACTGGACAGCCTCCACCAGTTGATCGTCGCCATCAAGTTCCATGAGATCCCCATTTCGGGTCCGGAAAACAAGGAGGATCAGGCCTTCATCCACCAGATGGATCGGCTGGTCGAGCTCAGGCATCCCCACATCCTACCGCTCTACCAATATGGAAGGTCAGGGCAGATCCAATACCTGGTCTCTCCCTATATGCCCGGCGGCACGCTCCAGGACAGGCTTAGGAAGGACCCCTTCACCTTCGCCGAAGTCCTGGGCATCGCCACCGAGATCGCTACGGCATTGGATTACTTGCATTCCCAAGGGGTGGTTCACCGCGACCTAAAGCCAGGCAATGTCTTGATGAATCTGAGCCGGAATGTCTACGTGGCTGATTTTGATCTGGCACGATTCATCTCTTCCACCACCGAGATATTGCACACCGGGCAGGGGACACCACCCTATGCATCGCCCGAACAGCATACCATGTCGCACATGACGCCTCAGTCGGATATCTTCAGCTTTGGAGTCACGCTATACGAACTCTTCACGGGCCAGCTACCCTGGAACGGGGAAAAAGTCCTGGGGATGCAGCAGTTGTCTTCCCCGGTTGAAATCCCTGACCCGCGCGAGGTCAATCCGGACCTGCCTGTGGCATTGGTGAAAGTTTTGCGTGCCATGACCTCTGCTGACCCGGCGGCCCGGCCCCCTACCGCAGGGGAGGCAATGCGGTTCATCCTCAGCCTCTTCAATCAAGCTCCAGCTGCCTCATCCGCGGCTGGATCCCGGGATGAAGCCGCACTTCGCAGAATCGACGCCCAGCTCCTGATGAAAGGCGCGCTAAGAAATTGGTTGCTAACAAAAGGACCTGTCCTCAGCTTGACCAAATTTGCATTGATCGACACGACTCTTCGACAAACCTCACTCAATCGCGCGCCGGTTGGCGTACTACGTTTCATGCTGCTGCACACGCTTACGTATGGTTACAACGATGATATCTGGTGGAACCAGCTGACCAGCCTGCGTGAGCGGCTGGTGGTTGCGACTGCGCTTTTACAAGGACACATTGAAATAGTCGCGGCACGAGTGGTCTCCCATCTGACCCATGACCCTGAGCTGGGCAAAAGCACGGATCTGATCCCTAAGGAGACGACAGGCGCCCTACTGGAGCTGGCATCCAGAGGGGATGATCCTTTTTTACAAGAAATGGGGATGGAAGCGCTTAAAAGCCTGGCACCCACCTCACCAGAATGGCGCGAAGTGGCGTTCAGCCCGGAACAGGATGAAGCGCTTGCCCGCCTGGCTCTCGCCGGTACCGCCCAGAGCAGGCAGGCGGCTGAACTGATCGGACGCCTGCGTTCGCGGCGCGCGGTGGAAATAATCCTTCAAGACCCAGCCGAAGAGCAACGTGACAATGTTCTATTACTCATCCAGCAAATAGCCGGCAGCCTCCCGGCGAAGACCCCGGCGCGAGTGCGGCTGGGGGTATCCGTTACGTGGATCATGCACCGCCTCTTTGTCCATCCCGGGAGACTGCTGGCGGGCTACGGGGTGGCATTCCTGGGTGCCTTCCTTGGATTTGGGGTGTATGCGTATCTGGCATATTCGTATCGCTATCCTGGCCACTTGCTCGATCTGGTCGGAATCAGCGCTTCGATCACGACCGGGATCTACCTGGGGGCTTTCTTCGGGTTCGGTCTTGCATTAACGCACCATCTAGCCAGCCGTTACTGGGGGAAAAGTGTTCTCCTGGGTACGATTATCGCGGGCGTGATCGGAGGCGTGGCTTTATCCGGCGGCATGTTCGTCTACGATGTCCTGGCACTGAACACGCCGCCGACCGGACTGTTCCTCCCAGCCGGCTGCCTGTGGATCGCGTTCGGATTTGCCCTCGCTGCCCAGCTGCACTCCCGCGTAGGGCAGATCGGTCTCTCCCTGGTTGCGCTCTTCACCGCCCTGGCAGGGACTTGGAGGTTTGCGCTTATTTTTGGGAACCTATCGACCGATCTGCCGATCATCAGTTTCGACCAGGGACCAACCCTGCTATTGCTGGGTTGGATGATCATTGTTGCTCTACCGCCGGCGATCCTGACCAATCTGATAGTACTGAAGGATAAGGAAGAGTGATCCTATCAATGGCTTTTCGACCAAACAAATTGCGCGACCCAACCAGCCTCTTTCCATAAAGAATCGAGCAAAATTATTTATGAGCCTGGCCAAACATCCGCGAGGCTCCTTGGGGGGTTATACCATCTCCTGTTGCAATATGTACGCAGCATACCCATTATCGTTATTGTTTTCACAGTGAGCCATCGATAAAAAAGGTGTCAACCGATCAAAGGTTGATTTACCTTATCGTAACAACGTTATCGATTTTCTTAATATTGAATAGGTTCTCGCGGGAAATTGGTCTCAGCGGAACCGAATAAAGCATGCCATCGATTCGTTAAACAAATGTGACCATTCGAAGAAGAAAAATAGGAGAAAAAATGAACACAGAAACGCCCCCCCCTGCGAAAGCCGAACGGAAACCAAAGGGCACCCGCCAAACCGGCGCTTCCGAAGCCGTCTATGGATTTGGCCTGTTTGGCGCCTGGATCTATTATTTCACCCATGCTGCGACCTTCTGGATCGGTGTGCTGGGATTTTTCAAAGGCCTGGTCTGGCCCGCCATTCTTGTCTACGAAGTGCTTAAATATCTCCATTTATAAAAAAACCTTCTGATCGTGATCCCACACATTAATGGTTCCGACGCAACCATCCACCGGGATGGTCTGGCCGTTGCGGATACGGCGGGGTAAGCAACCCGCCGTTTCTTAACGGGAAACGGGGGGGTCTTGCCTGCATGTATAATTGCTGGCGCGGAGAGAATGTATGGAATCACAGACCCAGCCTGCGCACGGCTTGCGCACTTTTTTTACCATCTGGTCCGGCCAGCTTGTTTCCCTGGTCGGTTCGCAGCTCACCGGCTTTGCCATGGGGGTCTGGGTCTACACCCAGACCAGGTCGGTTTTGATGCTGGCCCTGGTGCAGGTGGCAGCCCAGGCGCCGTATGTCCTGCTTTCGCCAGTCGCCGGGGTGCTAGCAGACCGCTGGAACCGGCGCACGGCCATGATGGTCAGCGATGCCGGGGCCGGGCTGTCCGTGCTGGCGGCCGGGCTCCTGTATATAACCCACCAGCTCCAGTTCTGGATGGTCATTCCCATCAACCTGTGGATGGCTTCCTTTAATACGCTCATGTGGCCATCCCTGACCGCGGCGGTGACCCTGCTGGTGCCCAGGCAGCATTACGGGCGGGCCAACGGTTTCGTGCAGTTGGGCGAAGCCGTGCCGCAGATCGCCGGGCCGGCCATGGCCGGCGCGTTATACGTTGCCATCCACCTCGGCAACATGGCCCTGATCGATTTCAGCACCTATGCCTTTTCAGTGCTCTTAATGCTGTTCTTCGTGCGCATTCCCAACCCGCCGCATACCAGCGCGGATGATAAGATCCGAGGCTCATTCTGGAAGGAGATGCGTTTTGGCTGGGATTACGTTACCGCACGCAAAGGCTTGCTGGGGCTGTTGCTCTTCTTTATGGCCACCAACTTCCTTTCCGGGGTGATGAGCCCGCTGCTCGTGCCGCTCATCCTGGATACCTGGGATGCCAGCACCCTTGGATACATCAGCACCTTAATGGGGGTGGGGATGCTGGCCGGTACACTGGTGATGAGCGCCTGGGGCGGGGGCCGGCACAAGATCTATACCCTGCTCGGGTTTGGGGTCTTAATGGGCCTGTTCCTAACCGCCGTGGGATTGCGCACCTCTCTGCCCTTGCTGTGCGTTTGCGGGGTCGGGGTGATGTTTTGCAGTCCGTTCATGAACGCCTGCAGCCAGGCCATTTGGCAGGCTAAGGTGGCCCCGGATGTGCAGGGGCGGGTCTTCGCAGTCCGGCGCACCATCGCCTGGTGCGCCGGACTGATCGCGCCGCTGCTGGCCGCTCCGCTGGCCGACTACATCTTCAAACCCGGCATGCAAGCGGATGGGATTCTGGCGCGCCTGTTGGGTCCGATCTTCGGGGTAGGCGCCAGCCGCGGCATCGGGGTCTTGATCAGCCTGGTGGGAGTGCTCACGGTAGGCGTGGCGGTCTTTGCTCTGTTCACCCCTTTGATCCGGCGAGTGGAACTGGACATCCCTAATCACGGGGCAGCGCCGGCAGCCGAAGCGGGGCCCACCCCCGCATAACAGGGAATGGGTTTATCCCCGGCAGGCTCTCCGGCTTGCCCAGACTGCCATCCCGCAACCATTGCCGCGTAAAACAGATGGGTGTATAGTACCAGGAATTTCCGGCCAACCCGGCGAGGTTTTCTTATGCCATTTACACCACCAGAATCCTCAAAAATTTCGGATATCTACCTTCTAATTGCCCAGTATCCCATGCTGGCCTCCCACATCCGCCACCAGATGCGCCAGGAGCTCTTCCAGCGCGGCATCATTACGCCCGAACGCTTCGAGGCAGAGGTGCGCGAAAAGGCCGTGCTTTCCCAGCAGCGCGAAGGCCTATTCGTCCCCTTGCAGGAGGAAGGGGCAGCCCAATGGGACCTGCGCGTCCACCGGGTGCAGCGCACCCTGACCGATTTTTATTTCGCCTATAACCTGCCCCTGGAGATCCTCCACAACATCATTGACGGGCTGCTGGCGGAACGTTCGAGCGACGAATCACCAGAACTGCGCCTGCGCTTCAACCCGGAGCTGGCACCCCTCGAAATGGTGCTGAAACAGGCCGAAAAATACGAGGCCCTCCCGGAGAAACAACGTCTCCTGGTGGACCACCAACTGCAGGAACTGCGCGTCGTGCTGCTGAAAAGCCTAGTCAGCGACCAGTTGGCCTTCATCCGCATTGCCAAGCAATGGTTCACAACGGCTGACTTCAGTTACGTGTTGGAACACCGCATCGGCACAGGCAAGATCGGCGGAAAAGCCGCCGGCATGTTGCTGGCTTACAAGATCCTGCAAAACACCGCCCCGGAGATCTTCAAGCAGATCGTCCTGCCGCGTTCCTATTTTGTGGGGGCAAATGTATTTTACGATTTCATGGCAGAGAACCATGTCGAATTCGTCGCCCAGAAATACAAATCCGCCGAACAGATCCGCACTGAATTTCCCGATATCCAGGCCAAGTATGCCCGCGCCCGTTTCCCCGAGGATATCGCCGACCAGTTGCGCGCCATCCTGCGCGAAGTAGGTAAAACGCCGCTGATCGTGCGTTCCTCCAGCCTGCTGGAGGATAATTTTGGCACCTCCTTCGCAGGCAAATATTCCAGTTTCTTCTGCCCCAACCAGGGCAGCCCCAAGGAGAACCTGCGCGACCTGACCCTGGCCATCCGCCGCATCTATGCCAGCGTGTACAGCCCCGACCCGCTCATGTATCGCAAGCGCATGGGGCTGTTGGATTACGACGAGCGCATGGCCATCCTGCTGCAGGAAGTGCAGGGTCAGCGCCACCGACAGTACTACTTCCCGGCCCTGGCCGGTGTGGCCTACAGCTACAGCCCCTTTGTCTGGAGCCCGCGCTTGCGCCGGGAGGAAGGTTTCATGCGCCTCGTCATGGGCCTGGGCACGCGCGCCGTCGAGCGCCTGGGTAGCGATTATCCGCGCATGGTCAACCTCAGCCACCCCCAACTGCGCCCCGAAGGCACCCGCCAGACCATCCGCTATTATTCCCAGCATTTTGTAGACCTGCTCGACCTGGAAAAAAATGAACTGAGCACCCTGCCGGCGGAGACGGTGCTGGGCTCGGATTTTTCCTCCCTGCGCTGGGTCGCCTCGGTGGACGATGGGGATACCCTGCGCCCGCCCCTCTCCGTTGGGCTGGAGCTCGATCCCAAAAAGCTGGTCCTCACCTTCGATGGCCTGCTGCAGCGCAGCGGCTTTGTGCCTTTGCTCAAAACCGTTCTGTCCCGTCTGGCCGAACAATACCAACTGCCCGTGGACGTGGAATTTACGGTCTCGCTGACTCCCGCTGGGAGCTCCAAACCGGAACTGGCCTTCCATCTTTTACAGTGCCGGCCGCAGAACCGGGGCAGTTCGGATGGCAAAGCCGTCCAACCCATCCCCAGGGACCTACCGGAGCAGGACAAGCTTTTCCTCTGCACGCGCCTGGTCCCCGAAGGGCACGTCAGCCAGGTGGAGTACATCGCCTACGTTGACCCCGAAGCCTACCATCAATTGGACAGCCCGCAGGATTACACCGAGGTGGCCCGCTGGGTCGGGCAGGTCAATAAGGCGCTCGAAGGGCATGCCTTCATCCTGATGGGCCCGGGCCGCTGGGGCTCTTCAGACGCCATGCAGGGCGTGCCGGTCACCTATGCCGATATCTTCAACGCCCGCGCCCTGGTGGAACTGGCCAGCAAAAAAGGCGGCTACTCCTCCGAACCGTCTTACGGGACACATTTCTTCCAGGACCTGGTCGAAACGCAAATCTATCCGCTGGCAATCTCGCAGGAGCAGCCCGGCGACAGCCTGAACCTGGATTTCATCCGCCAGGCCGCCGACCAGATGCCGCGCTTGTTCCCGGATCTAAACCAGGCCGGGCGCTGCCTCAAGCTGGTCCACATCCCCACCGAACGCCCCGGCTGCCGCCTCGAGATCGGCATGGACGGCAAACAGGCGCTCGGCTACCTGCTGCGTGCCGCATCTTAGTGCTTTCTCCGTGTTCTCCGTGCAATCTCCTTCTTCTGCAAAAAAACTCCGCGCCTCTCCGTGTAGACACTAAGTGGCAGAGCCCCAACTCGAAACCCGAAAAGACACTCGCCCATTTATAATACCGCCAGCCTTCCTGCGCGAGCAGGAGCGCTTAATTCCATTCCATAAAGGATCGACATGCAGAATTCGAAACTGCCAGGCAGCGTTACCCCTGCCAGGAAATTCCTGCTGGTGGCCGGCCTGGCCATTTTGCCGCTTGGCTTCTACCTGTGGCTGGCCTATCGCTACCCCATTGCCCCCAACCTGCAACACCCGCGCGGTAGCTGGATGAGCCAGGTGGGCGCCACTCCATGGAACCTCATCCAACACCTGGCAGTCTATCTTGCCGTGGGACTGCTCTTTTTCGGGCTGCTGCTGGCGTTGAGAAAATACCGCCAGGAACTGGCCGGCTGGCAGCGCTGGGTGGTGCTCATGTTGCTCGCCGCCTGGCTGGCCTGCTCGTTGGCCATGCTGCCAGTCACCCCCAACGGAGAATCGCACGATATCTTCGACTACATTGTCCGCGGCCGCATGATGGCTGAATACCGCCTCAATCCGCTGGTTTACACGCCAGCCACTCTCGGCTACGCTGTCCCGTATTACAGCTACGCGGCCTGGTACAAAAGCGTGGATGCCTATGGTCCGCTCTGGAACCTGGCCAGTTTCGCCGTCTCCGGCGGAGTGCGCTGGCTGGCCCAACGCATGGACTGGTGGCAGCCCGGCTATCTGGGCTGCCCGTACTCCCCACTCTCCTGTCGCCTGCTGATCGTATATGTGGAGGCATACCGCCTACTGGAGATAGGAATGACCGGCCTTTCGGGTTGGTTGGTGGCACGGATCGTGGCGGCCAGGGATAAGCAACTCGTCCCACTGGCCCTGGCGGGCTGGCTGCTTAACCCCTTGATGCTGATCTCCTCCGCCCTGGGCGGCCACAACGACTCCATGCTGCTGGCTCTGTTCTTGCTGGCCGTCTTCCTGCTCCTGCGTAAACGACCATTCTGGAGCCTGCTGGTCCTGATCCTGGCAGCGCATGTCAAGCTGACCGCCCTGATCTGGCTGCCGGCCTTCGGGCTGTGGATATTCTGGCGGTGGGGCTGGAAGCAGGCCCTGAAGATCTCCAGCGCCGCCGCGGCCGTCTCCGTCCTGCTTTCCTGGATATTGTATGCCCCCTTCGGCGGCTGGAGCAGCCTGCCGCGCCAGCTGCACGATCGGACGCTCTACCTGGGGAATTCCATCTGGCAGGTGCTGAACTATATCTGCTCGCACTACTGGAAATGGCCGGGGCCTATCACTTCCTTCCTCAGCCGGAACCTGCCACTCATCCTGTTCGCCATCGCGGCCGGCCTGGCCTTGCTATGGCTATTCAATCTGCGCCCCCGCCGCTGGCGCAGGGATGCCATTGCTCCCGCTGAAGCGGAAACCCGGCTGCTGCAAGCGCTGGTCGTCACCAGCCTGCTCTTCATCGGCGTCGCCTCCTTCTGGTTCCAGCCATGGTACATCACCTGGGTCATCGCGCCGGCCGTGCTGCTGCCGGAATCCGATCTCAGCCGTTTCCTGCTGCCCTGGCTGGCCTTTGGCGCCATCGCCTCGAATATCACCGCGGATATCCATCTCGCGCCTCTTTGGGGCTCCCTAAGCCAGGTGGGGGTGATCTGGGGGCCGTTCCTGGCAGCCGGGCTGGTGCTCCTACTCGTCCGCCGCCGCTCCAGACCGCGCCCGATAGATCGGGCTTGAAGCCCCTTCACGAGGCAGTACCCGCCGGCATGAAGCTTGACGTGTACCCGATTGGGTATCAGCGTAGGCTGATTTACCTGTAACCGCCAGGGCATCTTCGGCCGCTGACTTTTCGCCGCAATTTTGGTTCATAGGGAATCGCCGGGAAATAGGGGAAGATATGGGGGCCAGCCTCAACATGCTTCCTCATCCCGGCGATACCCATACAGCCCAGACTTGTCCGACCTTTCAAACTTGTCCCCCTGGTATAATTACCGGTTGCGCCGCGCTCGGCGCAAAACAAAACATTTGTGCTATAATTGGCCCATTTCACCGGGAGGCAGCCATGTCATCTAATGTTATCCGCGTTGTGGGGGCACGCGAACACAACCTCAAGAACGTCACCGTCGAGATTCCGCGTGACAAGCTGGTGGTTATCACCGGACTTTCCGGCTCCGGCAAATCCTCGCTGGCCTTCGATACCATCTTCGCCGAGGGCCAGCGCCGCTACGTCGAGTTGCTCTCGGCTTACGCCCGCCAGTTCCTCGGTCAAATGCAAAAACCGGACGTGGATTACATCGAAGGCCTTTCCCCGGCTGTTTCGATTGACCAGAAAGGCACTTCCCATAACCCGCGTTCCACCGTTGGCACGGTCACCGAGATCTACGATTACCTGCGCCTGCTGTTCGCGCGCGTCGGCATCCCACATTGTCCTGTCTGCGGCCGCGAGGTCGTCAAGCAGTCCGCCCAGGAGATCGTGGATTCCGTCCAGGCCCTGCCGGAAGGCACCCGCATCCTGGTGCTTGCCCCGGTGGTGCGCGGCCGCAAAGGCACCTACCAGGCCGTTTTTGAGGAAGTCCGCAAGGCCGGGTTTGCACGCGCCCGGGTGGACGGCACGGTTTTCAACCTGGATGAGGAGATCAGCCTCGACCGCTACAAGATCCACACGATCGAGGCGGTTGTGGACCGCCTGGTGATATCCAACTCCGGGCCTGACCAGGAACAGGAAGCCAACCAAACCCGCCTGACCGATTTGGTCGAGACCGCCCTCAAGTTTGGGGATGGCTATCTTACCGTGCAGGTTCTGGCAGCGAAAGTTGAAGATAATCACGACTTGCATTTCTCCGAGCACCTGGCCTGCCCGGAACACGGCATCAGCATCCCTGAGATCGAGCCGCGCACCTTCTCATTCAACACCCCGCACGGCGCCTGCCCCGATTGCCAGGGGCTGGGCAGCAAGCTGGAAATTGACCCCGACCGCGTCCTTGACCCGGAGAAATCCCTCTGTGACGGCGCGCTGATCGCTATGGAATGGAATAACAGTCGCGATGAAGAGAATCCCGGCTATTACTGGCAAATGCTGGAAGCCATGGCGCAGCATTACCACATTGACATGAACAAACCTTTCAAGGATCTGTCTCCCGACCAGCGTGAACTGGTCCTGCATGGCACGCGCGGCGAAAAGGTCCGCCTGCACTACCATAACCGGGATGGGCGTCAGGCCACCTTTGACGCCGCCTTCGAGGGCGTCATCGGCAACCTGGAACGCCGTTACCGCGAGACCAACTCGGAATATATCCGCGAAAAGATCTCGGAATACATGAGCGACCGGCCTTGCCCCACCTGCCAGGGCAAACGCCTGCGCCCCGAAGCGCTGGCCGTGACCGTGGATGGTGTAAACATTTTGCAGATCACCGAATGGCCGGTGCTGCGCTCGCTCGAATGGGCCAGGCAGTTGGCCGGGCCGAAAACCCCGCTCACCTCCCGCCAGCAGGCCATCTCCGACCGCATCCTCAAGGAGATCGTCTCGCGCCTGGGCTTCCTGGTGAATGTGGGCCTGGAGTACCTCACCCTGCACCGCTCGGCCGGCTCGCTTTCGGGCGGGGAAGCCCAGCGGATCCGCCTGGCCACGCAAGTCGGCTCCCGCCTGGTGGGGGTGTTGTATGTGCTGGATGAGCCTTCCATCGGGCTGCACCCGCGCGACAACGACCGCCTGCTGACCACGCTCAAGGGGCTGCGCGACATCGGCAACACTGTCCTGGTAGTGGAGCATGATGACGACACCATCCGCACCGCCGATTGGGTGATTGACCTGGGCCCCGGCGCGGGCGAACACGGCGGTTATATCATCGCCGAAGGCACGCCGGAACAGATCATAGCCCATCCCAAATCGCTCACCGGCGCCTACCTTTCGGGCCGCAAGCACATCCCGGTGCCGAAGAAACGCCGTACCGGCAACGGGAAAATCCTCACCGTCGTGGGAGCGCGTGCCAACAACCTGAAAGATATCACCGTTGCCATCCCGCTCGGCATGTTCGTCTGCATCACCGGCGTCTCCGGGTCGGGGAAGTCCTCTCTGATGAGCGATGTGCTCTACAATGCCCTGGCAGCCAAGTTGAATGGAGCACACACCCAACCCGGCGAACACACCCGCATTGACGGCCTCGAGCATCTCGATAAGATCGTCAACATTGACCAATCCCCCATCGGGCGCACGCCACGTTCCAACCCGGCCACCTACACCAGCCTGTTCGAGGAGATCCGCAAGCTCTTCGCCGAACTGCCGGAGAGCAAGGTGCGTGGCTACAAGCCCGGCCGTTTCTCGTTCAATGTACACGGCGGGCGCTGCGAAGCCTGTCAGGGCCAGGGCGAACTGCGCATCGAAATGCAGTTCCTGCCGGATATTTACGTCCCGTGTGACGTCTGTCACGGCACCCGTTTCAACCGCGAGACCCTGCAGGTCCACTTCAAAGGCCATAGCATCGCCGAGGTGCTCGACATGACCGTGGACCAGGCGCTCGAACAGTTCTCCGCCCTCCCGCACATGCTCAGCAAACTTACCCTTCTCCAAGAAGTCGGCCTGGGGTACATCAAGATCGGGCAGCCCGGCAATACACTTTCGGGTGGGGAAGCCCAGCGCGTCAAACTGGCCAAGGAACTTTCCCGGCGCGCCACCGGCCGGACCCTATACGTGCTCGATGAACCTTCGGTTGGCTTGCATGCCGCGGATGTACACAAACTAATCGAGGTACTCCAGCGCCTCGTGGATGCGGGCAATTCGGTGCTCATCATCGAACACAACTTGGAGATCATTAAAGTGTCCGACTGGATCATAGACCTGGGCCCCGAGGGCGGCGATCGCGGCGGGGAACTGGTGGCTGAGGGAACCCCCGAACACATCCTGTCTGTCCCTGGCTCCTATACCGGTGCGTTCCTGAAAGGGCATATCAAGTAATCCTCTGCAACTCTTTGCAAGCCTGTGCGTATATCCCATCAGAACAACCAACGAGGAACCACAGTGACTGACGAAATGGCCTGGGTACGCCAGGCCCAAAAAGGCGATGATGCAGCCTTTACCAACCTGGTCGAGACGTACCAGAAACCGGTCTACAACCTGTGTTATCGGATGCTCGGCGAACCTGAGGCCGCCGAAGACGCGGCTCAGGAGACCTTCCTCAAGGCTTACCAGAATCTGGCCCGCTACGACCCAGAGCGTTCCTTTGCCACCTGGCTGCTCTCCATTGCCGCCCACCACTGCATCGACAGGCTCCGCCGAAAGAAATTTACCTCGTTTTCAATTGACGAGGATGAAGAAGGCCAGACCGAACTACCCGACCGTTCCGCCCCGGACCCGGAAACTGAAGCCGTCCGAAAACAGACCCGCGAACGCCTGCAGGGTTGTTTGCAGTCTCTTGACCCCACTGACCGCGCCGCCGTCATCATGCGCTACTGGCAGGACTACTCGGAAGTGGAGATCGCCCAAGCCCTCAAACTGACCGTACCGGCAGTCAAGAGCCGCCTGCACCGAGCCCGCCGGGCATTGGCGAACCTCTGGGAAGAAAAAGAAAAAAAGGCGCATATGCGTCACGAAAGGAAGCCCTATGGATCACCGGCCTTTTGAAGACTGGCTTCTCAATAACCAAACCCTATCTGCCGACGAAAAACGGCAACTAAATGTTCATTTGCAGGGCTGTTCCTCCTGCACCGCCTTGGCCGAGGTAAATCTGGCGCTGAAATCGGTCAAAATGGCCGAACCCGCAGCCGGCTTTGCCGACCGTTTCCAGGTGCGGCTGGCAGCGTGCAAGCAGGAACTGCGTCACAGGAACTTCTGGGGTTTCCTGCTCCTGACGTTGAGCGCTTTGAGTGTTCTAGGCTGGATCGCCTGGCCTGTTCTGAGCAGTTTTTTCCAGTCACCTGTCAATCTATTCACCTCCTGGCTCGCCCTGCTCGTTTCGATCTGGGCCAGCCTGCAAGCCCTATTCCAAGGTGGCCGGGTAATCCTCAAAGTTGTGCCTGGCTTTATACCGGTTTATGTTTGGATCATCCTCCTGCTGGCTGGCGGTGGCTGGAGTCTTTTATGGGTTTTCTCTTTGATTAAATTTACCAAGTTACCGCAAGGAGCGTAGCTATGAACCATAAATTCAGAATGATCAGCCTTATCCTGGTGGCATTCCTGGCCATCCTACCTCTATTCCCGGCCGCCGCCGCATCTGGCGTCACCATTCCAGGCCAGTTCATTTTTGGCCAGTCTTTCACACTAAGAGACGGCCAGACCATGCAGGGTGACTTAATGATCTTTGGCGGTTCTGCCACTATTGAAAAAGGAGCCACGGTGAATGGGAATGTGGTGGTCTTCGGCGGAAGTTTGACCATCAATGGCAATGTGAACCAGGATGCGGTCATCTTCGGCGGTACAGCCACTCTCGGCGCTACGGCCCATATTCTCGGCAACCTTTCCACCCTCAGTTCCACATTGGACCGGGCCGAGGGTGCCCTGGTGGATGGCCAGGTTAACACCGCCAACAATCATTTTGGAGAAGGGCGGAGTGGGACTATCCCGCCAACCGTGATGCCGTTCAATCCGTTTAATTTCTGGTATAAAGCCTTCAATCCAATGCTGAGCGTGCTGACCGGGGTTACCAATGCCTTCGGGCAATCCATTTTCCTTGGATTATTGGCCATGCTGCTGATGCTCTTCCTGGCCCCGAGAGCAGACCGTGTCGCGCATGCCATCATTTCCCAACCTGTCGCCGCAGGCGGCCTTGGATTGCTGACCTTGGTGGTTGTCCCGGTGATCCTGGTAGCTCTTGGCCTGCTCAGTATCCTCATTATCACCCTGGTCATAACGGTACCGCTCATCATCATTATTTCGATAGCGCTGGGAATGGCAGTCCTGTTTGGTTGGATCGCAGTGGGATATGAGATCGGCCAGCGCTTTACCCAGGCCATTCACCAGGAATGGTCCCCCGTCTTTTCGGCGGGCTTGGGAACTTTTGCCCTGACCCTGGTCGCAACTTGTTTAACGTATGTACCCGGCGTAAATTGTATTGGCTGGCTAGCACCCTTCCTGATAAGCATGGCGGCGCTCGGTGCAGTCCTGATGACCCGCTTCGGGACCCAACCGGTGGTTGCCCCAAGCGATCCGGCTGATGTCGCACCGGCCAAGCCGGCTGAATAAAAAAAACAGCGGCTGTCAGCCTAAAGCAAAGAAACCGGGCTAACTTCTACCCGCCAGCCTTCCAATTTCCTGCCTCTCACCAACATGGCCGGATCCGGCCCGCGCACTACGATCTGCCAACGGTACCAACCCCCCACTTTGGCAAAAAAGCATGGTACCGGCCCGATCAAATCCGTCTGGATCCGCGCATCTGTGACAATGTCCATTGATAAGCGCTTCGCAAGCGCACGCGCCTCGGCCTCGGCTTTGGCCGGGTCCAAAGCCCGGTACTCCAACCGCAGCAGCCGGCTGAACGGCGGATAACCCAACTTGCGACGCTCTTCCAATTCCCGCGCATAGAAACCGGCATAATCGTGGCGGGAGGCGGCTTGAATGGCGTAATGTTCCGGCTGGAAGGTTTGCAGCACCACCCGCCCCCCCAGGGCTGAACGACCGGCGCGTCCTGCAACCTGGGTCAGCAGGTTGAAAGTGCGCTCTGCTGCGAACGGGTCGGGCAGATTGAGACCCACATCGGCCAGCACAATCCCCACCAGTGTCACCAGCGGCAGGTCGAGGCCTTTTGCCAGCATCTGCGTACCCACCAAAATATCGGCGCGGTGGGCAACAAAGTGGCCCAGGATGATTTCGTGCGCATCTTTCTGGCGGGTTGTCTCCCAATCCCAGCGCAACACGCGTGCTGACGGGAACAGCGCCTGCACATCGGTCTCGACTTTCTCGCTACCCAACCCATAGGCGCGCATCTGGTTGCTGCCACACTTTGGGCAAGCTTTTGGCATTTGGCGGTGGTAGCCACATTTGTGACAGATGAGTATATCGGCAGGGCGTTTATTTTCACGCTCCTCAGGCTGGTTTGCCGGCGCGTCAACATGTAACGTAAGCGGGGTATCGCACTGCGGGCACTTTGCCACGGTTCCACATTCCCGGCAAAAAACGTAGGTGGCCGTACCGCGCCGGTTGAGAAAGAGAATGGCTTGCTGGCCTTTCTTTAGCGACTCATCCAGCCCATCCACCAACGCCTGGCTAAAGATGCCGCGCCGGCCGGATTTAAGTTCTTCACGCATATCAATGATCGAGACAGATGGCAGCCCGGCGTGGTCGCTCAGGTTGATGGAGGTATGGATACGTTTTGGCAACTCCAACCGCTGGTTTCCCCCAATTTCAGCTTGATAGCGTTGCTGGATGGTGGGGGTGGCTGACCCCAGGATGCATACCGCTCCGCACAGCCGGGCATAGATGGCGGCCGCTTCGACCGCATGATAGAACGGCGGTTCGGATTGGTAATACGAGCCATCGTGGCACTCATCTGCCACGATCAGCCCAACAGCTGGAAGGGGTGAGAAGAGCGCCGAGCGCGGCCCGATAACCACTTTCAGCAGGCCCAGGCGGGCGCGCCGCCAGGTATCATAGCGTTCCCCATCCGAGAGGCGCGAGTGAATCAGCCCCACCTGGCCGGGGAAGCGTGCCATAAAACGGCGTACCATCTGCGGGGTGATGGCGATCTCCGGGACGAGGATGATAGCCTGTTTTCCACGCCGGATGGCCTCGGCGGTCGCACGCAGGTAAATTTCGGTTTTGCCTGAGCCAGTCACACCGTGGAGAAGGAAAAGGTTACCAAGCAGTGTAGAATCGGGTAAGGCGGGCTGAAAGGCGTGTAAGATTTGGTTTAATGCGGCTTCCTGCTCCGAAGTCAGCACCAATTCCTGGTTACCGGCTGCCTGATTCCCGATTTTTTCCAATGAATCCCGCCAGATCTCCGTTTCCCGCAAGACAATCAACCCGCGCTCATCCAGTTCCTGCAAATCGGAGAGGGTACAACCCGATTCGGCATACACCCACGAAACATTGACGGCATCCGGTTCCCGCATCAGGAAGCGCAGGGCAGACTGGCGGCGCGTTCGCGTGGCTTCTGTCTTGCCCAAATCCGGCAAGGCTGCTTCGGCCTGTTCCGGCGGGACAGCCAGTTGAGCTGTTCGGATGAACTTGGGGCGAACAGTGGGAGGCGGGAGGACAGACTGGCTGGTAAGCACGCCGCTGCGCACCAGATACTGCGCGGTCTTGCGCCAGTCCACCCGGCTGAAGTGGCGATCAATCTGGCGGCCGCGCAAGGGACCTTTTTCGGACAATAGCTTGAGGAGGCGAGTCTGTATACTGGTTCCTGGCAGATCCCCTGCCACTGCACCCTGATCCCTGATCTCAATTATCTGGTCGGCTTGCTGGCTCAAGCCAGACGGCAGAAGCATGTCAATCATCGCGGCCAAGGGGTTAAGCGTGGACCCTGCCAGCTGCTTCGCCAATTCAAGTTGCACGCCGGTCAGGACGGGTAGCGGATCAAGCAAGTCGAGGATGGGTTTTGTTTCGGCGACCGAGGGCCGACTGAGGAGTTCCAACACCACCCCCTGGACGATCTGCTTGCCAAAAGGTACGGTAACCAAATGCCCAGGGCCGATTTTCCCTTCCATCCCAGAAGGCAGGGAATAATCGAACCCCCCCATTACCGAGGGAACATTGACAGATATTCTAGCAAAGACGGTCATCGATTTTGTTACTTGGTTTTCAGCACTACGGCTGCCCCATACCCCACCACCCGGCTGTAATCCCCGGTTACGTCGCCGGAGGTGGCATGGCGCAGCACCTTGATGGAATCTGCGCCCAAGGCTTTGGCAGCCCATAATACGGCCGTCAAGGCACCCAAACCACAGGCAAAGCCTTTTTCTTCTTCTTCGGCACAGAAGACATCCTCCGGCGAGAAGGATTCTATCCGGCGTAACATCTCGGTGTCGAAGGAAAGTGCTTCTGTCTGTGTGTAAAAGTGTGAAAGATCCGTGGAAGCAACCAGAAGGGCGTTCCTGCCACGCAGGGTCTTAGCCAGGAGCACGCCAAGCTGTTCAGAAACTTTTGGCGATTGAGCACGCACCATCACTGGCAGGAGTTTAAAATCCCCGGTCAGGGCTCGTTGGAGGAAGGGTAACTCGATTTCAAGGGAATGTTCCTGGTCATAAGCCACACGTGTCAATCCGTAACCCAAAGTTTCCTTGAGATGAGCATCCAGCTCTGAAACGGCACCATCATCCACCTGAATCTGGCCCAGCGGGGTGGAGTAGGCCGCGTGGGCGGTGGTGAGCAACGGCTCATAGTAGGCTTGGTGCATGGGAGAGAGCACGGCGACCAAGTCAGGTGTCTTTCCGCGTACCGTTGCGAAGGCATATCCGGCCACCGGACCGGAGTAAACGTGTCCGGCGTGTGGGGCAATGACAGCCACCACATCTCCGGGCAATTCAGGCAGCTCGGCCTGGTCAAGATATTGATCGACGGCACGCGCAAGTGCCTTGGGATTGCCCTCGTACCATGTTCCAGCCAAGGGAGAAGGACGAACCGGTGCAATAGTCGCCATACAGGCCTCCTTGTTCACTATTGCTGCTGCGCAGCAGGCAGTATTTTAGCACGAAAAGAGAGTGGTATTCTGTTCGTGAACAATTTATTGTTGGTGGAGGTCACCCACGCGGGTTTTTTCGCTGGAAAGCCCGCTTGTTCAACCAGCGGAGGAGGATGGCCGAAGCGCCAAGCAACACAGCCAAACTTAGCCAGATGATGAGCAAGAGGTTTAACGGCCTGGGTTGAGGGTTTGGCATGAGCGGTCGTCGAGAAGCACGCGTTTCAACGGGCAGTGTTGCTGCGGGAACGGCCATGCTGAGAGTATTTTCAGTCGGCGTTGCCAGGAGCGTATTATCGGCTGCGGGGGTTTGCACAACAGGAGTGGCGGCAGGATTTATCAGAGCAGGGGCAACAGTGGTGGGGGAAAGCATTGTAACAGAGGCAGCTTCAGGTTTCGGGCTTCCGCCAGGTACACCTGAAACAGCCGCCATCATAGGTGCACTCGAAGCGGCGCCCAGGGAAAGCTGCCCGACCAAGCCGGCCCCCAGCGTAAAGATGAACAAAAGCATGGCTACCGCCGAGGCCCACGAGAGCACCGGAACGAGGCGCGGAACCGGGGGCCGGATACCCGCCATCCGAGGTGTCAATGTAAAATTGCGCGGAGCGCGACGCTGGGGGGTACGGTGGAGCAGCGCCCGCGTCTGGCGGAGTTCTTCCAGAGCCGACGCCAAGGCCGGGTCTGATTTAATAGTGCTCTCCAGGCGCGTTCGCTCTGACTGGGGGATCTGCCCGTCAAGGTATGCCGAAAGTTGTTCCAAGTCGCGGAAAGAAGGAGATTTCATAAGCTATGCTCCTCTTCCAGACGGAAGGCAGCCGGTAAAAGTTCCCGAAAGCCTTGCAGACATTCACGCAGACGCAAGCGGGCACGCGCAAGCCGGGATTTTATCGTGCCAAGCGGTTTTTTGACAGCAATGGCGATTTCGCTATAATCCAAGCCCTGGATATCGGCCAGAACGACCACTGTGCGGAAATCGGGGGGCAGGTTTTCCAGGCAATGCTGGACGGCGTGTTCGAGTTCGGCCTGATCCAGCCTTTCTTCGGGCGAGGCAGCCTGGTCAATCAGCCAGCCTGGGGACTCGATTTCGTCGCCGTCTGCGGTTTCGGGTTCGAGCGGCGTGGTGGGACGGCGTTTTTTGCGGCGTAACTCATCGTAACAGGCATTCGTGACGGTGCGCAACAGCCAGGCACGAAAGGAACCGCCACGATAAGAATTCAGGGCGCGGAAGGCGGAGATAAAAGCCTCCTGCACTGCATCGGCAGCCTGCTCATCATCATTGAGAATACGCAGAGCGGTGTTATAAAGCGCGTCCTGATAGGCAAGCACCAGAGTGTTAAAGGCCTCCAGGCTGCCGTGCTGGGCGTCAA
This sequence comes from uncultured Chloroflexia bacterium, assembly GCA_963837875.1. GTDB lineage: Bacteria > Chloroflexota > Anaerolineae > Anaerolineales > Villigracilaceae > UBA877. Next base: position 1,504 of record CAWIOV010000001.1, on the reverse strand, counting down.
GGATAAGGGCGGGTTCGTCCATATAGAATATTTTATCACCTGCCAATCTTCGCCAACAACAATACTCTGGTCCGCTTCGTTTATCCTTTCAAAACAGTCTCGATGGCTTTTAATTCTTCTTCCGCAAATTGCAGGTTTTTCAAAGCAGCCAGGTTCGTCTCCAGTTGTTTGACGCTGCTGGCCCCGATCAACGCCGAGGTGACCTGCGGCTTACGCAGCACCCAGGCGATAGCCATCTGCGCCAGCGATTGCCCGCGCTGCCGGGCAATTTCGTTCAATTTTTGGATCTTTGGCAGGTTTTGCTTCACATCGTCGGGCGTCAACCAGACGCGCTCGGTCTTGGTGGCACGCGCGCCTTCCGGGATGCCATGCAGGTAACGGTCGGTCAGTTGTCCCTGCGCAAGAGGTGAAAAAACGATCGAACCAATACCCTCTTCTGCGAGCGTATCCAGCAAGCCATTCTCCACCCAGCGATCAAGCATATTGTACCTGGGCTGGTGGATCAAACAGGGTGTGCCAAGCTCGCGCAGGATGCGGGCGGCCTGGCGGGTCTGTTCGGGTTGATAGTTCGAAATGCCGACGTAGAGAGCCTTACCCTGGCGCACGGCGCTGGCGAGCGCACCCATGGTCTCTTCCAGGGGCGTCTCCGGGTCGGGACGGTGGCTGTAGAAGATATCCACGTATTCCAGCCCCATGCGTTTGAGGGACTGGTCAAGGCTGGCAAGCATGTACTTGCGCGAGCCCCATTCCCCATACGGGCCGGACCACATGTCGTAGCCAGCCTTGGTGGAGATAATAAGTTCATCACGGTAGGGGGCGAAGTCCTCGCGCGAGCAGCCGACCGAACGTCTCCTCGGCCGAGCCGGGCGGAGGGCCATAGTTGTTGGCCAGGTCAAAATGGGTCACGCCGTGCTCGAAGGCCGAGCGGGCAATTGCGCGCCCGTTCTCGAGCAGATCCAGGCCGCCAAAGTTGTACCACCAGCCGAGTGAGATGGCCGGAAGTTTCAGCCCGCTCCGCCCAGTGCGGTTGTACTTCATGGTGTCGTAACGGTTTGCAGATGCAAGAAACATTTTTGCTCCTGTATCAAAGTAAGTGCGGCTGTTCGGGCTCCCCGGGGGAATTCTGCCAGCCAAAGATCTTCAAGTCAATTCTACCGCGTTCATCGAATTCAATGCCTTCCTCTTCGAGCAGTTGACGCTGTTTCTGCGCTCCCGGACGCGGACTGATCTCGCCCTTGGAGTTTATGACGCGCTGCCAGGGCACATCGTCAGGGCAGGCTGCCATGGCCCCGCCCACCCAGCGCGGTGCGAAGGCCAAATATGCCTTTACGTACATACCCTCTGGAAGGGGCATCATTTTCGCAACCTGCCCATAGGTAACAACTTTCCCGGGCGGGACCAGGCGGACGATATCCCAGACCTGGTGGTTGAAGATGATGGGGTCAGGAGGAGATGTAAATTGCATTGTATCAATCCTTACCACCTTTAGGATTAAGTATCCTAC